>NZ_JAXHBT010000001.1:0-2297500 GCF_042768335.1 Ruegeria meonggei
GTAAATCGGACATTGAGATTGCGCGCGAGCGCATCGAGAAGCCTATTCAGGAGATTGGGGCCAGGATTGGCATCTCCAGTGATGATTTGCTGCCTTATGGCCACGACAAGGCGAAGGTGAGCCAGGAGTTTATCAACTCGGTTCAGGGTCGTGAGGATGGCAAGCTGGTTTTGGTGACGGCGATCAACCCGACGCCTGCGGGTGAGGGCAAGACCACCACCACCGTAGGTCTGGGCGACGGTCTGAACCGGATCGGCAAGAACGCGATGATCTGTATTCGCGAGGCCTCGCTGGGCCCGAACTTCGGCATGAAGGGCGGCGCTGCGGGGGGTGGCTATGCGCAGGTTGTTCCGATGGAGGACATGAACCTGCACTTCACCGGGGATTTTCACGCCATCACATCCGCCCATTCGCTGCTGTCGGCGATGATCGACAACCATATCTACTGGGGCAATGAATCCGAGATCGACATCCGCCGCGTCGCCTGGCGCCGGGTGGTTGACATGAACGACCGGGCGCTGCGCCAGATCACGGCGTCTCTGGGCGGTGTCAGCAACGGCTTCCCACGTGAAACCGGCTTTGACATCACCGTGGCGTCCGAGGTGATGGCGATCCTGTGTCTGGCCAACGATCTGAAGGACCTGGAAAAACGCCTGGGCGACATCATCGTGGCCTATCGCCGCGACAAGACTGCTGTTTACTGCCGCGATATCAAGGCCGAAGGCGCGATGACCGTGCTGTTGAAGGATGCGATGCAGCCGAACCTGGTGCAGACGCTGGAGAACAACCCGGCCTTTGTCCATGGCGGGCCGTTTGCCAATATCGCGCATGGCTGCAACTCGGTGATTGCCACCAAAACGGCGCTGAAAGTGGCTGATTATGTGGTGACCGAGGCCGGCTTTGGCGCCGATCTGGGCGCTGAAAAGTTCATGAACATCAAGTGCCGCAAGGCGGGCATTGCGCCCTCGGCTGTGGTGCTGGTGGCCACGGTGCGGGCGATGAAGATGAACGGGGGTGTGGCCAAGGCTGATCTGGGCGCGGAAAATACCGACGCGGTCAAAAACGGCTGCGCCAACCTGGGCCGCCATATCGAGAACGTCAAATCCTTTGGTGTGCCGGTTGTGGTTGCGATCAACCACTTTGTCACCGACACCGAGGCCGAAGTACAGGCGGTCCGGGATTACTGTTCCGATCACGGGGTCGAGGCGGTGCTGTCGCGCCACTGGGAGCTGGGGTCCGAAGGCTCGGCACCGCTGGCCGAGAAGGTTGTGGAGATCGTCGAGGGTGGCTCTGCCAACTTTGCGCCGATCTACCCCGATGACATGCCGCTGTTCGAAAAGATCGAGACCATCGCCAAGCGTATTTATCGCGCCGATGAGGTGCTGGCCGACACCAAGATCCGCAACCAGTTGAAGGAATGGGAAGAGGCCGGATATGGCAACCTGCCGGTCTGCATGGCCAAGACGCAGTATTCTTTCTCGACCGATCCGACCCTGCGCGGTGCGCCCACCGGCCACTCGGTTCCGGTGCGCGAGGTACGCCTGAGCGCGGGCGCTGGCTTTATCGTTGTGGTCTGCGGTGAGATCATGACCATGCCGGGCCTGCCGCGCAAACCTGCGGCGGAAAGCATCTGCCTCAATGACGCAGGTGAGATCGAAGGCTTGTTCTAAGCCGCCAGATAAGACATCTCGTGGTCCGGGGGATCCCCGGGCCATGAGGAGACGAACATGCCCACTCTGACACCGCCGCAAGACTGTCTTTCGATGCAGGAGTTGCGGGTTCAGATCGACAGGCTGGACCGCCAGCTGATCGCGATGCTGGTGACCCGCGCAGGCTATATCGACCGCGCGGCGCAGCTGAAACCGGCCGAAGGGCTGCCCGCCCGCATTCCGGATCGCGTCGAAGAGGTGGTGCAGCGCGTGAGGGCGGGCTCGGACGAGCTGGGCATGGACCCGGATCTTGCCGAACAGCTGTGGCGCATATTGATTGACTGGTCGATCGCGCGTGAAGAACGCGTGCTTGGCCCTGACTGAGTGGCTGGGCGCTGATGCGCCTATTCCGGTTTTGACAGAGGGCCGGTTTTTGAAAGAAGGGATCACAGGATGGTAGCCCAGGTTATCGACGGTAAGGCTTTTGCCGCCAAAGTACGCGCGCAGGTGGCCGATCAGGTTGCAAAGCTGAAAGAGCAAAGCGGCATCACCCCCGGTCTGGCGGTGGTTCTGGTGGGCGAAGACCCGGCCAGCCAGGTCTATGTGCGCTCCAAGGGCAAGCAGACCGTTGAGGTCGGCATGAGCTCATACGAGCACAAGCTGGAGGTCGACACGTCCCAGGCGGACCTGCTGGCGCTGATCGACCAGCTGAACGCCGATCCGGCGGTGCATGGCATTCTGGTGCAACTGCCGCTGCCCAAACATCTGAACGAAGATCTGGTGATCAACGCGATCGACCCGGCCAAGGATGTCGACGGGTTCCATATCTCGAATGTCGGCCTGCTGGGCACCGGTCAGAAATCGATGGTGCCCTGCACGCCGCTGGGCTGTCTGATGATGCTGCGCGACCACCATGGGTCGCTGTCGGGGATGGATGCGGTGGTGATTGGCCGCTCGAACATTGTCGGCAAGCCGATGGCGCAGCTGCTGCTGGGCGACAGCTGCACGGTGACCATCGCGCATAGCCGCACCAAGGACCTGCCTGACGTGGTGCGCCGCGCCGACATCGTCATCGCCGCCGTCGGCCGTCCCGAAATGGTGCCCGGAGACTGGATCAAGCCGGGCGCCACGGTCATCGACGTGGGCATCAACCGCATCGACGCGCCGGAAAAAGGCACCAACGAGGACGGCAGCGTCAAAACCCGCCTGGTCGGAGACGTCGATTACGCCAGCGCCGCCCAAACCGCCGGCGCCATCACCCCGGTCCCCGGCGGCGTCGGCCCCATGACCATCGCCTGCCTCCTCGCCAACACCCTCACCGCATGCTGCCGCGCAAACAAACTCCCAGAACCAAAAGGCCTGACCGCATAAGAAAGAGGGTCTAACTGCGACGCAATTGATGTTTGGGCCGAAGAGTGGAGACATTCTTCGGCCCAAGTGTTTCAAAAACGTAAAATTAAGTTTGAAATGACGGGTTTGAATAATACCAGTTCGATGATAAACCCGTGTTTCCAGCCAGTTACGTTGTGAATGTTAAGGTCAAAGGGGCTTGGTTGGGATCCATTGACTGATGTTGAGCTTGTATGTCGCGAAAACTGACCTCAATCCTGGCCGAGTTCACGCCAAGCAGAGCGCTGGCTGCTATGGTATTCCTGCCGCTGCTGGCCTTTGCGTTCCAACCCTTTCCTAATATGTTTCTGTCCTTTCCGATGCGGTTTTTGTTCTGGGTCGGTGTCACTGCTCTGGCCTTATGCGTGACGTGGATCGCAAGGAGACTGACACAGAAGTACTTGTCCGAGGCGCATTTCTCGTCCCGTGACGTGATCCTGGTTCTGGTGGTTCTGGCGCTGTTTGTGCCCTCGCTTTGGTTGATGTCCTGGCTGTTGTTGAAGGCGGGCGGGCAGCAGGCCCCGGGTTTGCTGTCGGTCGTACCTTATGGGGCGCTTTTTGCCACGGGCCTGGTTTTGGTCCGGGGACACATGCAGGGGGAAATGCTGGAACAAGAACCTGAGCCCAGTTTGCCACGCCTGGCAAAGCGATTGCCGGACACTTTTAGTGGGCAGGTCTATCGTCTGACGGTGCGGGATCACTTTGTTGACGTAGTCACGTCTCAGGGGGTTTTCACAATCCGTTCGCGATTTACCGATGCGATTGACGAGATGGAGCCGATTACCGGCCATTGTACACATCGGTCCCATTGGGTGACCGATGACGCCATTGCCGGCGTCGAAAAGACCGATGGAAAAACATTTCTGCGGTTGAAAAACGATGACCTCGTCCCGGTCAGCCGCAAATACAAACCGATGCTAGAGCAACATGGGGTGATCTGAACGCCTTATCGCGGCATCGGAATGATCTGAGGGTTTGGCCCGGTCAAAATAGCCAGGGCATTGTCGCTCATCAGCGTGTTCAGGACCTGATCGGAACTCTGCAGACCACCCGTATAGGTGCCATAGGCAGGCAGGATCAACCGCGCATCATCAACCAGAAAAGACGGGCGTGTGATAGAACGTCCTCGTGTCCGGATGCGCGCCTTGGGGTGGTAATGGCCCGAGATCTCGGCCTGACCTCCCGCTTGTGCGATGTGACGGAAGGTCAGAGTGTCGATCACGCTTTCCGATAGATGCGCGCCCCCCAGGTCAATCGGACCGGGGTCGTGGTTGCCCTCGATCCAGATCCAACGCCGACCAGCCTGAAGGGCTGTGATCCGCAGCTTTTCGTTCGTTCCGAGTGCTGACAGTGCATCCAGATCGTCAAAGCTGTCGCCCAGGCAGATGACCATCTCTGCATTGGTTCGATCAAGGTCACTGGCCAGCCGATTCAGCGTGTCCTGACTGTCATAGGGCGGCAAAGCGGGGCCGCCGCGACGGGCCATGCGTTCAGATTTTCCAAGATGCAGATCCGACACGCATAGCAGGCTTTGATCCGGCCACCATAGGGCCCCGGACCCCAGAGCGAACAGGGTCCGATCTGCAAAAGAAAATGAAACTTCGTTCATGGTACGTTCTTTACGCGTTTGGAACTTTCACGCAAGCAGTTTCAGCCGGGTCGCAGACCGGCGCCTTGCAGCAGCCGGGCGCTTTCTTCGGACAGCAGGCGTTCCTCGGCCGTGCCTTTGACCGGCACTTTCCCAACCTCAAGAAACAGCGGGGCGGCAAGCGGCGAGACGCGATCGAGCCGCAATAAGTCTATTCGGTCGCCAATCCGCGCAATCAAAGCTTCGACCCGTCCGAAATCGACCAGACCGCGCATCGCCTCTTCGCGGGTGATTTGCATCAGCAGATGGTCGGGGTCGTATTTCAGCAGCGTGTCATAGAGGATATCCGACGAAAAAGTCGCCTGTCGCCCGCTTTTACGCTGCCCGCCTGTGTTGCGTTCAATCAGCCCGGCGATGGTGGCCGAAGCGCGAAAGGTTCGCTTCATCACTGCATTCCCAGCCAGCCAGGTCTCAAGCCCATCGCGCAGCGCGCCCAACTGGAATAGCGGGCGCGGGTCCGTTACTGCGTCCAGGCCCCAGATCAGCGTCGCATAGTCAGTGGAGACAAACCCTAGCGGTGCCAGCCCTGTTTCCTCCATGCGTTTGGTCAGCAGCAGCCCCAGTGTCTGCTGCGCGTTGCGCCCGGCGAAACCGTACACACACAGGTTTTCTCGCCCATCATTCGGAAAGCTCTCGATCAGCAGGCGATCGCGCTGTGGCAGGCGCGAGATGTCGCGCTGCAGCGCAAGCCAGTCCGCTGTGTGTTGCGGCAACTTTGGCCAGTCCTGTTGGGCAAACATACGCAGGATCCGGTCGCTCAGCTGTGTTGACGTCGCGAATTTAGTGCCTGAAAACGTAGCGATCTTGGGTTTTCGATCCGCCCGGCGACTGACCTCGACCACCATCTCGCGCAGACCTTCGTAGCGCACGATCTGACCGCCGATCAGAAAAGTGTCACCAGGGGTCAGAGAGGCGGCAAACGCTTCTTCGACCTCACCCAGCGGCTTGCCGCCCCGATTGCGTTTCAGGCGGACTTTCAGTGTGTCGGTGTCCTGAATGGTACCAAGGTTCATCCGGATACGCTGGGCCGCCCTTGGGTCGCGCAATTGCCATTGGCCGTCCGGGCGCTGTTGCAGCCGCTGCCAACGGTCATAGGCGCGTAGGGCATAGCCGCCAGTGGCGCAAAACTCGAGGCAGGCGTCGAACTCTGCGCGCCCAAGCTGCGCATAGGGTCCCGCCGAGGTCATCTGTGTGAACAGTGCATTCGGATAAAACGGCCCTGCCGCTGCGGCGATCAGGATGTGCTGGCACAATACGTCCCGTGGGCCTGCCCCGCGTGGGTCTCCGTCCAGATCATGCGCTTTTGCGGCCTCGAGAGCGGCGACACATTCAACAACCTCAAACCGGTTGGCTGGCACCAGCAATGCTTTGGAAGGCGCGTTATAGCGATGGTTCGCGCGCCCGATCCGTTGCACCAACCGTTTGACGTTTTTGGGCGCACCGATCTGGATCACCAGATCCACATCCCCCCAATCGATGCCCAGATCCAGACTGCCAGTGCAGACAATGGCCCGCAAATCACCGCGCACCATCGCGGCCTCAACCCGTTCGCGCTGTTGCCGGTCAAGGCTGCCATGGTGGATTCCAATGGGCAGGCTGTCTTCGTTGGCCAGCCATAGGTTGTGAAAGAAGATCTCGGCCTGTGCGCGAGTGTTGTGGAAGATCAACGTCGTCTTGTGCTGTTTGATCTGCTCCAACACCGCCGAGATGGAATAGGCTGCGCCGCCGCCTGACCAGGGCGGCATTTCCTGTGTCTGTAGCATTCGGATATCCGGATCGGGGCCAGGATCGGCCTGGATGATCCGGCAAGGGTCGGGATGGCGGGCCAGGAAACGCGCAATCGCTTCGGGGTCTTCGACGGTGGCCGACAAGCCGACCCGTCGCAAATCGGGGCACAGGCTTTGCAACCGGGCCAGGGCCAGCATCAACTGATCCCCGCGCTTGCTTTCGGCCAAAGCGTGGATTTCGTCGATGATCACCCGTTGCACGCCTGCAAACATCCGTGGCGCGTCCTCGTACGAGGTCAGCAAGGCCAGGCTTTCCGGCGTGGTCAACAATATGTGCGGCGGGTCGACGCGTTGGCGTTTCTTCTGCGTGGCCGAGGTATCGCCGGTTCGATCTTCGATCCGGATGGGCAGGCCGATCTCATCCGCCGGGCCGCGCAGATTGCGACGTATGTCGGCGGCCAGCGCCTTTAAGGGCGAGACATAGATCGTGTGCAGACCGATGTGCTCTTGCGCGGCCAGCTCAGCCAGCGTGGGCAGAAACCCAGCCATGGTCTTGCCGCCGCCGGTCGGTGCAATCAGCAATGTCGCCGGGTCAGAGGCCCGGTCGAACATGTCTTGCTGATGTGGGTGGACGGACCAGCCCTTGGCGGCAAACCAATCTGTGATCCGAACGGGAATCTGCGTCATGCGAGCAGATTACCCGTCCGTTAACAAATTGGCATGGCGTTAATTGACGATCTTCTCGTCTTTGACGAACATATTTGCCCAGGCGCGATCGATCAGATCGGGGCTCATCTGATAGGGGATGCCCTCGAATTCACAGATCGAGATCATCTGGTCGATCAGGAAGATCGGCTGGTAGTTGGCATAGACATTGTTGATGGTCGGGTATTTGACCTTCAGCAGATGCACCAATGCCGTTTCGTCCAAGGGCATGCCGCGCTTGCGGGCGACCATGGCGAAGATCTTCAGGTAGTTTTCCTGGTCTGGTCCGTCGATCTTGATCTTAAAGAAGATCCGGCGCAGAGCCGCTTGGTCAAAAATCTCATTCGGGTGGAAGTTGGTCGAGAAGATTACAAGCGTGTCAAACGGCACCTCGAATTTCTCACCCGACTGCAGACCCAGAATATCCTTGTTTTCCTCTAGCGGAACAATCCAGCGGTTGATCAGAGCTTGCGGTGGTTCCTGCTGACGACCAAGGTCGTCCACGATAAAGATGCCACCGGTCGACTTTAGCTGAAGCGGCGCCTGATAGGTCCGCGCAGTGGGGTTGTAGACCAGGTCCAGCATACTGAGTGACAGTTCACCACCGGTCACAACCGTTGGGCGTTCGCATTGCACATAGCGCGAGTCGAACCGTTTGCGACGACGCAGGCTGTTAGGGTCGTCGGCCTCTTGCTCGACGGCGGTGTGGACGATGGGGTCATAAACCGTGATCACCTGCCCAGCATACTCGATAGCATAGGGCACATAGACATTGTCGCCCAAAGCGTCCCTGATCCCGTTCGAGATCGAGGATTTACCGTTGCCCGGAGGACCATACATCAGAACCGACCGGCCGGCGCTGACTGCAGGGCCCAGATGGTCCAGCAGGCTATCAGGCAAAACCAGATGCCCCATGGCGCCAACCAGTTGGTCACGCGTGACCTGAATGTTGCGGATTGACTGGCGCTTGACCTGTTCGCGATAGACATCCAGCGGAATTGGCATGGCCCCAAAATACTCGGACTGGCTAAGGGCGTCCAACGCGCGGGCTTTACCGGCATCGGTCAGCTGATACCCCATCTCGTTACCGCTGTTTGCGCTTAGGGTCCCGGTGGCCTCAAGCAGTTTCTGTTCGCGCGATATGTCGATCAGTTCCTGCGTCACTGATCCAGGCAAACAGATCGCTTGTGCGACCTCACTGACTGTATCCACATTCTTGCGGAAAATCGTTTTGAGTAGAATGTCCCGCATCATCACGATGGGCAATTTCATCTCGCCCAGGCCCTTTGGGGTAGGGGGGGCCATTACCGAAGTGGTCTGCATATTCATGAGCGTTGCCCGTCTATCCAGTATTCACGCCAATAGCCCTGCCAAAGGGCCTCTTGCAGAAAATTTGGCCCCGATTTGTGTCAGTACCAAGGCAGGGACAAGGCGGACTGATGATAGTTTACGAGCCGTAAACAGTTCCCAAAATCAGGTAGATGGCCAGGCTGCCGCCCAGCGAAAAGCCCATGGGAAATTGGTGGCTTCGGTTCCAGCTTTCCCAATCCGGCGCAATGCTTCTGAGAGCCGTGTTTTTAGCCAACCTGTGGGTGGCAAAAGCTGCAACGGTTGTTGAAATCAGGATGAACATTATCAACATGTAATCGCCGGGCCAGATAAATGGCGCTGCCGCTGCCAGAAACTTGGCGTCGCCCGCTCCCATCACGCCGGCAGCGTTCAAGATGACGCCCACGATCAGCACGACAACGATATGTAGCAAATGCCAGATGTATGGCGGCAAAGAAACCGTCAACGGCCCAATCTGGCTTGCGGTCCAGTCCATCGACCAAGGCGGCAACAGGAAAAGCCCGACAACAACAAAAACCACAGCCAGGGCGACCACCGCGTGGTTCTTGATCAACATGTCCCGCATATCCGTGAATGCCACGTAAATGCAGATCGGCAGAACGAATGGCAGAAACCAAGCTGCAGCTACCACCGGGATGGTCATGGATCAGGCTTCCTCGAGCGCGCGGAGTGAGCGAACTGCTTCGTCATAATGCTGTGGATGCGTCGCAATCGCTTCTCGGAACAGGTTTTTGGCAGTTGTCACGTCGCCCTGTTTGACCGCAGAAATACCCATTGTGTTCAACAGCATGGCGCGCTCGATCTGCGTCATTGGCACAACTGGCATGCTATAGTTTCCCTGGGCAGCCCGCGCCAGAACCAAATTGTTCTTTGCCGTAAACAATGATTTGTCCTGACGGATTGCTTCGGTGAACAAACGCTCGGCCTCGTCATATTGACCGCGTGTCAGTTTGGAATAGCCCCAATTGTTCATCACCCCACCCGGGCGCGTGGTCAGGCCCACTGCAGTTTCATAAAACTGGTCGGCCCGTTTCCAATCCTTTCGGGAATCGGCGACAACTGCTTCAAGCCGGTAGCGCCTGAATGTCTCATAGGTGGGGGGGATTGCGTCTAGGACTGCCTTGGCTTGACCCCAATTTCCTGAGCGTACCAAAGCGTCTGCATATTCGACTCGATCGATGTTCGTCGCGCCTTTCATGCCAGTCACTTTTTTCCAGGCGGTGGCCGCTTCGGTTGTGCGTTTCGCGCGTGACAGGGAAATCGCCAGACCCCGCTGTAGATCGATCCGACCGGGGTTTTTGGCAGCGGCGCCCTGGAAATAGGTCACGGCCTCGTTCGGATCGGCGGCGGTCAGCAGAACCTCGTTCAGGTTTGTTTCGTCAATGACGTTCACTTCCTGAAAGGTTTTTTCGATCTTTTCTTCTTCGGTCTCTTTTTCGCAGGCAGACAGGATCAGCCCGCACATCACGATTGACGGAATCAAGAATTGTTGGCGCATTTTTGCGTCCCTTACTGCTCTGACTCTTTGCTACGGGAGCTTGCGGAGCCTAAATTGCCCGTCGCCCAGCTGCTCCAGCTCGTATTCTTCTTGTTCTTCCGGTGGGATATTAACAGGATTATCCATTTTTGCGAGTGCTAAGCGTAGATTGTCCCGGATTGCGTCACTTTCGCCATTGTCCAGCGCATAGGCCCGTTTAAAGACCTGCGCTGCCTCGGGGTATTCGCCGATTTCAACCAGAAGGACGCCCAGATTGTTCCATGGGGCAGGCCAGTTAGGATCGTCTTTGACCGCACGCCGCAACAAGTCTTCGGCCTGACCAAGACGCCGCAGGCCCAGATTTGCCGTGCCCATCGAAGTCAGGATTTGCGGTGTCATCCCCTGGTCAAGCGCTGCGCGTGCAAATGACTTCAGCGCCAGCTCATACTCGCCGGCCTGCATCAAACGGTTGCCCACCTCGATCTCATTGGCTGCAGAGCCCTTTGGATCAAGCCCTGGAGCCTCTAGGTCGCCTGACTGTCCCGTTTCCGTACAAGAAGCCACCATGATGATCACCATGGTGGCCTGAATTGCGCGGCGTATCCCGGTACGGATGCACCTGAGTGTTGAGATCATTGGGTTTTAGCCCCCGGCGTTGGACAAATCAGCGATACCTTTTGCCGAGGGGCCAACCAGAATGACCAGCAACGGCGGCACCGTAAGCATCATTGTGGCAAGCGTCATTTTTGTTGGCAACTTGTTGGCGGCCTCTTCGGCACGCATCACGCGTTTGTCACGCATTTCACTGGCGTAGACCCGCAAAGCTTCGGCGATTGATGTACCGAATGTCGCCGATTGGATCATAACCGTAACGAATGAGCTGACGTCCTGTACACCACATCGGGTTCCAAAGTCGCGAAGAACCGAATCGCGCTCTTTACCGGCCTTCAACTCGTAGGCGACAACTTCAAATTCTTGTGCGATATCGGGATAAGAGGACTTCATCTCTCCGGAGACGCGCACGATGGCCTGATCCAGAGATTGTCCTGCTTCAACACAAACTAACATCAGATCGAGCGTGTCTGGGAACCCAGCGGTGATCGCCTCATTCCGTTCCGCTACACGGCGAGTGATCCAGTAGCGCGGAAGAAAGTAAAACCCTGCGGCAGGAAGGATGACACGGAGGGCCATTTGTGCAGGTGTAAACTCCTGACCTCCAGACAGCACAGTCACCAGCGCTATGCCGACCATAATACCTACGATGCCAAGTGCAAACTGCGCAAAGTGAAAGAACCTAACGGCATCTTTGGAGTGATACCCGGCTTGGCGCAGCTTAAGCTGCATGGCAGACAATTCTTCTTTGTCCTGAGGTTCCAGGAAGTTAGAGAATTTCTCCAACTTCTCGTTGCGACCTGCGGTACGCAGCTTGTCCTTTTTGGGATTCTTGTCATTTTTGGGCGCAGCGTTGGACCGCTGCAACTTTTTCAGGGGATCCTCAGGCTGGTTCAGCATCAAAGGGATCGTGACCAAGATCATGAACAGCCCTAGAACACCGACCACGATGAGAGGGCCGAACTCACCCAGGTGCTGTTTTAACAGGTCGTTGAGTTGCGTCAGGATTTCCATTGCAGTCCCCTTAGACCTTAATGTTTGTTAGAACTTTCATGACGAAAATGTTCAGTGTCAGCATGATGCCAACAAAGAAACAGGCTGGAATGAAATATTCGTGGTCCAGCACTTCGTCATAATATCCCGGGTCTTTAACCAGGATGAAAATGAGGCAGAACAGCGGGAAGCCGGACAGGAACTTACCGGACCACTGCGCTTCGGCGGTAATTGCTTTTACGCGGCGGAACAGGCGAAAACGCGCCCGGATCACCTGTGCCAGACCGGCCAGAATTTCGGCCAGGTTGCCACCCGATTGCTGCTGGATACCAACGGCAACCGCCAAAAATCGAAGGTCCTGCATATCAAGCCGTTCAGCGAGGTCCTTTAGCGCTTCACCTATGTCTCGGCCATAGGCGCATTCATCAGCGATCACACCAAACTCGGTGCCCAGCGGGTCCTGTACTTCACTTGCGACGATCTGGATGGACGACACAAACGGGTTACCCACGCGCAGCGAACGAACCATCAGTTCCACTGCGTCAGGCAGCTGTTCTTCCAGCAATCCCATCCTTTTCTTGGCCTTGTTGTTGACCCAAGCGTAGACGCCACCGACACCGATTGCGGCGGAAAGCGCCACTCTCAGGGCCATATCGGTCGCTGTACCGATACTCAGCCCCACAAATGCAAAGGCGGACACAAGGACCATAATCAGGATGAGTTGTCGCGGCGTGAAGGCGATTGCGGCCTTCTGAGCTTTGTCAGCAAGCAAGGAATAGAGCGGGATGCTCTGGGTTTTCATATGCTGCTGCATTTCCTTGCGCAGCTGTTCCAGAACCTGTTCGCGACCAACACCTTTTTCGAGCATGTCCAGCCTTCGGTTGACGCGACTGTTCAGGCTGATGGACTTGCCGAACGCCACCAGATAAATACCTTCAACCAGACATAGAACCGCGACAAAGATCACGACGTATATGAGTGCCTCCACGGGCAGTTGCATATCAGGATCTCCTACACTGTCGTTGGTTCATAGATGGAAGCGGGCAGATCAAAGCCCCACAGACGGAAGCGTTCCGAATAGTGGCTGCGGACGCCGGTGGCCGTGAAATGGCCGATGATCTTATTATCCGGTGTTAGGCCAACGCGTTGGAAACGAAAGATTTCCTGCATTGATATCACATCGCCTTCCATACCGGTGATTTCGGTGATCGAGGTCATGCGGCGTGAACCATCCTGCAGACGACTGGCCTGCACGATCAGGTTCACAGCGCTTGAAATCTGGCTGCGCACAGCCTTGATCGGCATTTCTATCCCGGCCATGGCGATCATGTTTTCCAGACGCGAAATACCATCCCGGGCCGAGTTGGCGTGGATTGTGGTCATCGAGCCATCGTGGCCGGTATTCATGGCCTGCAGCATGTCGATCACCTCGGCGCCCCGTGTCTCACCCACGATGATGCGGTCAGGACGCATACGCAGCGCGTTTTTCAAACAGTCGCGCGGGCTGACTTCACCTTTGCCTTCGACGTTGGGCGGGCGGCTTTCCATCCGGCCGACATGAGTTTGTTGCAGCTGAAGTTCCGCTGTATCCTCGATGGTCAGAATGCGCTCGGCGTCGTCGATAAAGCTGGACAGCGCGTTCAGCGTTGTTGTTTTACCGGAACCGGTACCGCCTGAGACGATGATATTCAGGCGGGTCGACACCGCAGCTTGCAGGTAGGCGGCCATTTCTTCAGTGAAGGCGCCAAAATTCACAAGATCGTCGATGCCCAGCTTGTCTTTCTTAAACTTACGAATGGACACCAGCGATCCATCGACCGCAATCGGGGGCACCATTGCGTTAAAACGCGAACCATCAGCCAGACGGGCGTCAACGTAAGGGTTAGATTCATCAACGCGACGACCCACGGCGGATACGATCTTGTCGATGATCCGCATCAGGTGCTTTTCGTCCTTGAAAGTGATTTCGCTGATTTCCAGCTTACCATCCCGTTCCACGAAAATCTGTTGCGGACCGTTCACCAGAATATCGTTGACTGTATCGTCCTGCAGCAAGGTCTCAAGCGGACCCAGCCCGGTTACTTCGTCATAGAGTTCTTTGTTCAGTTGCGAGCGATCCTCGCGGTTCAGAACAATGTTGCGGGTCTCAAGGATTTCGCTGGCAATTGCGCTGATTTCTGCGCGCAATTCGGATTCGCCGGCCTTTTCTAGCGCTGCGAGGTTCAGGTTTTCAAGCAACTCCCGGTGCAGTTCGATTTTGATCTCGCCCAGCCGTTCCTTGCGTTTCCGATCACGGTCATTGCCGACTGGTTCTGCTGACTTCTTCTGAGAGGGTCGTCGGGCGACCGCATTTGCGCCAGACACCGGATCCGCCGCAGGTTTTGGCGCAGGTGACTTGGTCTGGGCCTCTGCAGGTGTCTGAACCGGCTGCCCCTCGGGCTGTTTTTTATATCTAGAAAACAAGGCGGTTCTCCCTTTGGGGCTGGTTTACGCGGCTTCGGCGTCGCTGCTGCCAAGGCTGTGAAGCGATTTGGCCAATTTGGCGATTTCCCGGCGCAGCGGGTTTTTGGCTGCCGCATTGGCCAGCGGCAGACCGTGATCACCGCTTTGCATGACCGGCTTGCCGCCGTCGGGAAGTTGCAGGTCGATTGAAATGCCCAGGCTTTCGCCCATGCGTTTGACCCGGCCTTTGCCATTCAAATCGGTGAACTTCGGCGCGCGATTCAGGGCGAAGCGCAGTTTGTTGAAAGGCAATTCTTCTGCCTGCAGGGCACGTTTAAGGCGCAGAGCGTTCTGCGCTGACCGCATATCCAACTCGATCATGGCGAAATACACATGCGCGGCTTGCAGGACAGTTTCCGACCAATGAACCAGTGTCGACGGCATGTCCACGATCACATAGTCAAAGTGTTTGCGCGCGGTGTTGATCACACGATCGATATCTTCCGGGGTGATCAAGTCCAGCGGAACCATGTCCGATGGTGCCGTCAGGACCTGCAGTTTTTCTTCATATGTCTGAAGTGCTTGCGCGAAAACTTCGTCATCCATCGCTGCGGTATCCGACAGCATCTCAAAGACGGTTTCGCGACGTGGAAGGTCCAAATAGGTCGAGACGGTTCCGAATTGCAGATCAAGGTCGATCAGACAGACTGTAGGCGCTTCTTTCGGGGATACCGTTGCAAGCTCCCAGGCCAGATTCACCGCCATAGTGGTGGATCCAACGCCACCAGCGAGGCCGTGGACGACAAAAAGGGCGCCTTCCTTTGATTCGCCGGTTGCCAGAGGCGCTGCGGCTTGTGAAACGGCAACCGGATCGGGCTTGTTCATCCGTTCGATTGCTTCCTGCAGCTCTCCTTCGGGAAGAGGGTAGGGCACAAATTCATCAGCACCCTTGCGCAGCAACTGATGTAGTGCAGCCGGCGTTACATCTTCGGCGATCAGGACGATCTTAACGTTCTTTTCTTTGGCTCGGGTGATGATCTCACCCATCATTGTAAGATTGTCTTCGTCCTCACCATCGATCGCAAGTGCAACAAATTGCAGAGAATCTGCGTCAGGTTGACTGAAAAAGGCCAGGGCTTCGGCAAATCCGAGGTCGCCCCACCGCTCACCCAGGGCGGCTTCCATATCTTCGATCAGCAGATCGAAATTCTGTACGTCACGACTGATCGTGCAGGCCAGAATGGCAGTATTTTCGTCTTGTGGCGTAGCGCTGGTCATTAACACAATCCTCGTCGTCAGGGCCGTCAAACACAGTGAGCCGGCATGGCTCGATCTGGTTTGCTTTTGCCCCGTTGCGGCCAATTTTGGGCGCAGGTCACCTAATTGTTGAAAATGTGGCTTGGAACTTAGGCAAGATTTGGGCGCAAAAGAACCAATTGTAGGGAATTGGGCGACGATGTCGCCCAATCACAGTTTATTGTTGTTTTGAAGTGTCGCCAATCGCAGTCTGGCGACGCAGTTGGCTCTCGTACTGAGCACTGCCCACATATTCGCGATACACGATCAGAGCGTATTTACCATCCAACACCAGAGGATTGCGGTCATCAAAGCCCGATACTTCCGTCACAGTCCGACGATTACGACGATCCCGGTTCGGGGTGTCGATCAACGGGCGCGATTTGCCAAAGGATACAGCAGCTTCCAGCCGTGAGCGTGAGATGCCCTGCCGGGTCAGGAAGGCCACGGCTGCGTTGGCTCGCCTCTGACCCAGACTTTTGTTGTAAGCTGTTGATCCAACAGCATCCGTATGTCCGTAGACGCGGAACCGTGCCTCGGGGAACTGTTTTATCCACGCCGCCTGGCGCAACAGAACCCGTTGCGCCGTTTCGTCCAACTGTGCGCTGTTGAAGGCAAAGTTGATCTGTGTCGGAACTTCGGCTGCGAATCGCTGTCCCAGGATCTGGGCATAGGTCAATTCACCATTCATGACCTGGATGTTGTTCAGCGTTGCGTTGCCAAAGGCACCCTGGTCTGCTTCGTATCCGGCCTCACGCGTACATGCGGCGACAGCGACCGAAAGACCCAGTGTGATTATCCACTTCTGCATTGGTCCTATCCTCCTATCAATCCAGGACGTAGCCGTAAGAGCTACCGAAATCCTGTTTTGCGACCTCAGACGCGGCACCAGCACCTGCTCGTGTCGTCCGTGCGGTTTTGCCATTCAAGAAAAGATCAAACTCGCTGGGCGGTTTTACGCGATCCGTTGGCAATGCCAGAGCTTCACCGCGTGTCGGTGATACCAGATGCGCTGTGATGATGATCACCAGTTCGCTTTGCTGGCGCTGATATTCGGCACTGCGGAACAGGGCGCCCAGTACCGGAACATCGCCGATCCAAGGGATCTGGCTGTTCAAGTCGCTGAAGTCATCTTGAATCAGACCCGCAATCGCAAAGCTTTCACCATCGCGAAGTTCAATAGTTGTGCTGGTTTGACGCGTGATGAAACTGGGGACGTTGTCACCCTGAATAGTAAAGTCAGAACTGTTGTCGATGGCCGATACAGCCGCCGCCAGTTCAAGGTTGATCAAATCGCCATCCACAACACGCGGGATAAAGTCGATTTCTACACCGAAGGCTTTGTATTCAATGGCAATTACGCCATCATCCTGCGGCACTGGGATGGGAACTTCGCCGCCTGCAAGGAACGTAGCTTCCTGGCCGGAAAGGGCGGACAGATTGGGCTCTGCCAGACTGCGTGCGAGACCCTTCGATTCCAGTGCTTCCAACAACAAACGGACTTGAGTGGATCCCGCGCCAAAACCAAACAGGATTGCACCGGTGTTTGTTTGGACGGCGGGAATATTGTTATTCAAGGCGTTTGCCAGAGCACCCGCGTTGTTCAAGGTGTTCAAACCACCGGTTACGTCGCCGCCAGCAAAGCCGAGCGATGCAGTCAGGCTTTTGGCCACAGACCGGTTCATCTCTGCAAAGCGGACTTTCAGCATAACTTGCTGAACCCCGCCGACCGACATCAGGTTGGAAACACGTTCAGGTGCGTACCGTTCCGCGAGTTCCAAAGCCCGCGCCAGCTTGGCCGCGCTTGAAATGGTGCCGGAAAGCACGATACCGTCATTGGCAGTACGAACTTCAATAGGCTCACCCGGCAGAATCTGCCGCAGCCTTTCCTTAAACTCGGACACATCCGGTGAAACACGGACCCGAACGTTTGCAAGTAAGTTACCCGCGCCGTCGAAAAGGGTCAGTGTGGTCAGGCCAGGAGCCTTACCCAACACATAGATCGTGCGATCCGAGAGCGACGAAATGTCAGCGATGCCGGCATTGGCAATGCTGAGTTCCGCGAACGGCTCTTCACTTTCTACTACAATTGCGCGGTTCATTGGAACATCCAGCGTTTCCGCTGTGCCATTCTTCACCACGCGAAGAGTTTCAGCCCAGGCCGTGCTTCCGACCGGACCAACTACAAGCGCTAACCCAACAAGGGTTGCGCCAATCCAGGAACGTATTTTCATGTGACCTGCCTCTCCGATCACGCCTCGTTTATGCGGCTTTTTGCCTTATGTGCGATAACACTGCGCGAATTACGATTTTATTGCAATAATCAATGGTTTCCGGAATTTTCCTTATGTGGACAATTCGCAACATGCCAACAGACAGGGGCCGTGCGATCCGCACGGCCCCTGTCTTGTAACGCACTGATTTGTCGTTAATTTGTGCAGGCTGTTTTTATTCCTGTGTCGACGATTTCGCCGCCCTTGCGTGCTTTCACTGTGCACACCTGTTCCTTTGCCTTGACCGGAACAGGAACTGCTTCCTTGATCCCTAACAGTTTTCGCTGGTCTACTTCGACCGCGCTGGCGACAGTGTCATCCTGTACGCCCACCAAAGCCAACGACAGGCGACCGGTGTTTTGCGCCTGCGCGAGCGCCGCAATCTGTTCAGGTGATGCAGCGACTGTGACCGTTCGTGCGATCGTAGCACCAGCCAAATCACTCCCCGCAGTCTGATCCACCGCGACCAATTCAACATTGGTCTGGATCAGGCGGGTGATCTCACTGTTATTGCCTTCAACGACGCCTCGCAAAGATCCGGTCCAATAAACATCGACGCTATCCCCAGGGCGAAGAAAGCCCGAAACACCTGATGCTACATCGACACTGATTGCAAAGGCGCGCTTACCTTTTTTAATGCGCGAGGTCAGGCCGACGGCTTCACCCGGATTGGTGACTTTTACAGCCATCAAGGCTTCGTCTTTTTCCATGGCCCTCAGGACATATCTGTCACCCTTGGCATTTTCTGGAAACAAAACTGCCATGTCCAGGAATGTGTCTTCGGGAATCGCATCCTCGGGCCAGTTCACTATCCTCACGTCTTCGTTGGTTATGCGCTCACCATATTTCATGGCCCGGGTCGACACGATGACTTCGACGGTTGCAATTGAACTCGCATTCGCCAACGCATCTTGGGCCGCTTGCCGTTCTTTGGCAAGTTGGGCTTGATACTGTGAGATGTAATCGCGGGCCATATAGACGGCACCGCCAGCCAAGGCCACTCCGACAATCAGTACAAGTCCAAATACTGCACGCATTCGCGTCCCCTCTTCTTATACTACTGTGATTTACTTGCCGTAACGGATACGACTTAGACAGCCCCTTTGGTATGGAGGAATTGTGTCGAAAAGGGGGACAATCTACAATTTTTTTTAAGTCCGTGCCAACGGAGACACCTCAACGGTATTGGCAGGGACTATGGTGTTATACCCAAATTGAGGTCGGCAATGCTCACACCGGACAATGCGTTGCCGGTTTCGGAGTCCACGTGTTGGATCGGGTCGGCGAAGTTCAACATGACAATTATGCCGAAGCCAATGACAAGCGATGTTAGCACTACCCAATCGACAGTTACGGCGCCGTCTTCCCTTGATATGAAGTCTTGAAATTTTCTCATCGCGGGTTTCCTGAAAAAAAGGAAAAAAAAGGGGGTCGCGTTCTTATGATCGCGGCCCCCTTCAGAAATCTATCAGAGCTTATTAGCCGCCCGTAGTAGAAGTAGTAGTGCTGCCGCCGCCAACGGACACGTCAGGCGCAGATACAGTCACACCCGACAGAGCGGTGTCGACTTTACCGGCCAGGGCGTCGGTACCACTGCCAACCTGAGTGTAGGCAACGGCGGCCAGGCCAACTACGGCTGCGGTCAGAACGACCCAGTCAACTGTTACGGCGCCGTCTTCGTCTTTGCGGAAGTTCTTGATAAATTTGATCATGTTGTGTCCCTCCTAAAGGATCTAAAAGTCTGTTAAACCTCGGCGTCTTCCAGAGCTTCGTCTCTCAGTCCGCTCCCGATCGTCTCGGTATGGCATTATGTTTGACGGGTAGGCGTGGCAGGAATTGGGCCAAACACCATTTTTTTCCGCCACAACTTAACTATTTGGTAGTTTTTCTCGTAATAAGCTGAAATTAAACAATAAAAAATTTGGCATGAATGATGTCGCAGTGTGCCGGCGATGCAAAATTGCGCCAAATGAGGCAAAATCGCCCCAATTCGCTGTGTTTTTCTAGCCTTATGACAGGATTCAAGGTTCAAACTGCCGAAAAGATAAAACTAAGAGGCAGGCAATATGAATCTCCGGGACGCAATAACCTGCGCCGGCGTTTTGGCGTTGATGATGACGGGACCTGTATCCGCCGTCGCAAATGAGATTGAACCCAGAGGCGTATATAAGAGAGTGAAGGCGCCAAAACCGGGTGCGCGCCCAAAGGTGACCGTACAAATCTCCCCCGAGGAACATGCCGCAGCCCCGTTTGCGCCCAGCACCGGGGACGAGATCATAGTTCCGGAAATCATCGCACGCACCAAGGTTACGCCCCCAAACCTGCCGCAAGGCACGGCAGGGAACAAGCCGGTCGGTTCCTACAAGGCGTTCTGGGAAAGGGTATCACCTGCGCTGGCAGAATCCGGGTCTGGGCGGTTGGATGATGCAATAAAAGCGCTTGCGGCGATCAACGTGGCCTCGCCGCGTCTGCAGACCCTTCAGAACATCGCCGAACAGCAGGGGATCGAGATTTTGCGGTCAACCGTGGGCACAAGTGTCTCGCCCGCGCTGGTTCTGGCGGTGATATCTGTCGAGTTGGCGGGACGCTCGGATGCCGTCAGCTCAGCAGGCGCGCAAGGGCTGATGCAATTGATGCCCGCCACGGCCGCGCGATTTGGCGTTCAGGACAGTATGCATCCCGCCCAGAATATCTCAGGCGGAGTGAAATATCTGAACTGGTTGATGGCAGAGTTCGGCAATGACCCGATCCTGGTGCTGGCGGGTTACAATGCGGGTGAAGGATCCGTGCGTAAACACAAGGGCGTGCCGCCGTATTCCGAGACGCGGGATTATGTGCCAAAAGTGCTGGCGGCGTTCCAGATTGCCCGAGCTTTGTGTTCCACGCCACCGCAGCTGATATCAGACGGGTGTGTATTCCAAACTCTGAACTAAAAAAGGCCCACCTGATCCGGTGGACCTGTTCTTTATGTGCGGTTAGTTGACGACTGTCGCTTCGGTCGCGTCGCGAATTTCGTCCTCGGTCACACCTTCGGCGGTCTCGACGATCTTGAGGCCGCCATCGACTACATCAAGAACGCCCAGATTGGTGATGATGCGGTTCACCACTTTCTTGCCGGTCAAGGGCAGGGTGCATTTCGTCAGCAGCTTGGACTTGCCGTGCTTGTTGGTGTGGTCCATCACCACGATGACGCGGCCAACACCGGCCACAAGATCCATCGCGCCGCCCATGCCTTTGACCAGAACACCGGGAATCATCCAGTTGGCCAGATCACCTTCTTCGTCGACCTCCATAGCGCCCAGAACAGCGGCGGCGATTTTGCCGCCCCGGATCATGGCAAAGGACGTCGCGCTGTCAAAATAGGCGGTGCGGGACAATTCGGTGATCGTCTGCTTGCCTGCATTGATCAGGTCCGGGTCCTCTTCGCCTTCAAACGGGAAGGGGCCCATGCCCAGCATTCCGTTTTCCGATTGGAGGGTGATGTCCTTGTCGCCGACGTAATTCGCCACCAGCGTCGGGATGCCGATGCCGAGGTTCACATACATGCCGTCTTCCAGCTCTTGCGCCGCGCGGGCGGCCATCTGATTGCGGTCCCAGGGCATTATGCGTCCTCCGTCTTGCGAGTCGTGCGCTGTTCGATGCGCTTTTCATGCGTGCCCTGAATGATGCGATTCACATAAATGCCAGGCAGGTGGATAGCGTCCGGATCCAACGAGCCGCGCGGAACGATCTCTTCCACTTCTGCCACACAGATTTTGCCACAGGTGGCAGCAGGCACATTGAAATTACGGGCGGTCTTGCGGAACACCAGATTGCCAGTGTCATCGGCTTTCCAGGCTTTGACAATGGCCAGGTCGGCAAACATGCCTTCCTCCATTATATATGTCTCGCCGTTGAAGTCCTTGTGCTCCTTGCCTTCAGCGATGACCGTGCCCACGCCTGTTTTGGTGTAAAAGCCCGGGATACCGGCCCCACCGGCCCGCATCCGCTCGGCCAGGGTCCCTTGCGGGTTAAACTCAAGCTCAAGCTCGCCGCTCAGGTACTGACGCATGAATTCCGCGTTTTCGCCGACATAAGAGCTGATCATCTTTTTGACCTGCTTGGTCTGCAGCAGGATGCCGATGCCGAAATCATCCACCCCGGCGTTGTTGGACGCGAAGGTCAGGTCCTGTGTGCCGGCTTCCTTGATTGCTTCAAGCAACAATTCCGGAATACCGCACAGGCCAAAGCCTCCGGCTGCGATGAACATGCCGTCATGCAGCAGCCCGTCGAGCGCCTCGGCTGCGTTGGCATAGACTTTCTTCATGAAAAAAACTCTCCCAATGACATGGTGGTGGGCAGGTTGTGCCGCCACGTCACCGGGAAGTCAACGAAACCAAGGGGGTGATGGTATTTCTACTTACTCGCCGCCTTCTTGGTGGCTTTCTTCGCGGCGGGCTTTTTCTTGGGGGCCGCTTTCTTTTTGGAGCCCTTCTTGGCTGCACGCTCGTTGACCAACTCAATAGCCATTTCCTGCGATACGTCCTCGGGTTTGATGTCTTTGGGGATGGTCGCGTTGACCTTTTCCCACTTCACATATGGCCCATAGCGCCCGTCCAGCACCTGCATCGCGCCGCCATCGGGGTGTTCACCCAGTACTTTCAGCGGTTTGGCCGCCGCTTGGCCGCGCCGACCGGGATTGGCACGCTTTTCGGCCAACAACTCGACCGCCCGGTTCATACCGATCTCGAACACATCGTTGGGGTCCTTGAGATTGGCGTAGACCGGTTTGGCGTCTTCCGGCATCTGATGCATGATGTAGGGGCCGAACCGCCCGAAATTCGAGCTGATCATGCCGCCTTCGGGATGTTCGCCAATCTGGCGGGGCAGGGACAACAGCGTTAGCGCCTTTTCCAGATCCAGATCGTCCTTGCTCCACCCGCGCGGCAGCGAGGCGCGGGGAGGTTTCTTATTCTCAGGCGTTGGCTCACCCCGCTGAACATACGGCCCAAATCGGCCGGATTTCAGCCAGATCTCGTCGCCCGCATCCTCACCCAACAGGCGTTCTTCACCCTGCGCGCCTTCTCCGGCGATGGGGCGCGTGTAAGTGCATTCCGGGTAGTTGCCGCAGCCCACGAACCCGCCGGTGCGTGAAGTTTTCAGGTGCAGCTGACCCGCGCCGCATTTCGGGCAGATACGCGGGTCGGACCCGTCTTCGCGTGGCGGATAGAGCTGCGGTGCAAGCGCTTCGTCCAGTTTGTCCAGCACTTCGGATATCCGCAATTCGGATGTCTCGCCAATCGCCGCAGAGAAGTCGTGCCAGAATTTGCCCAGCAGGTCCTTATAGTCACGCTCACCGGCGCTGACATCGTCAAGCTCACCTTCCAGATTTGCGGTGAACTCATAGCCAACGTACTGGCGGAAGAAGTTCAGCAGAAAGATCGTGACGATCCGGCCCTTTTCCTCGGGGATCAGCCTGTTCTTGTCCTTGCGCACATATTCGCGGTCCTGAATCGTGGTCACGATCGAGGCATAGGTCGATGGCCGCCCAATCCCCAATTCCTCCATGCGTTTGACCAGCGTGGCCTCGGTATAGCGTGGTGGCGGCTGGGTGTGGTGCTGCAGCGCAAGAACCGCTTCGTTTTCAGACAGAATGGCTTCTTTCGCGGCCCGATCCGTGCCCTCACTGGTCGCTTTGGCGAACTGATCCCGCAGCGAGGTTTTGGCAAATCGCGCCGGGTCGCCCTGCATGATCTGGGGCAAGCGCTTGTCATCCTCGTCGGCCACATCATCACGGCCTTCTTCATAGACGCGCATGAAACCGTCAAACATCACCACCTGACCGGTGGCGCGCAGGCCGACCTGGCCATCATCACTGCCGATTTCGACCGTCGTACGTTCCAGTCGGGCGGCGGCCATCTGACAGGCGATGGTGCGTTTCCATATCAGGTCATAGAGCTTGCGCTGATCTTCATCCGTGACTTTCAGCGCTTTGGTGTCCCGCGCCATATCCGTCGGGCGGATACATTCGTGGGCTTCCTGCGCGTTCTTGGCCTTGTTCTTATAGATACGGGGGCTGTCCGGCACGTATTCCGCGCCATAGCGGTCGGCAATCGTCTCGCGGGTTGCGGTCACAGCCTCGGGGGCCATGTCGATACCATCGGTCCGCATATAAGTAATGTATCCGGCCTCATACAGTCGTTGCGCGACCTGCATCGCGTGCCGCGCGCCCATGCCAAACTTGCGGCTGGCTTCTTGTTGCAGGGTCGAGGTCATGAACGGCGCGCTGGGGTTGCGTGCTGCGGGTTTGGCCTCAACCGACGTGACGCTAAGGGCGCGGCTGGTGATTGCCTGTACCGCCAGCTCGGCTTGCGGGGCGTTTGCCAGATCATGTTTGTCCAGCTTTTTGCCGGCCAGCGTGACCAGACGGGCCTCAAATGTCTGGCCCCGAGGGGTTTCAAACAGGGCCCGGACCGACCAGTATTCCACTGGTTTGAACGCCTCGATCTCCATCTCGCGTTCAACGATCAGACGCAGGCAGACCGATTGCACCCGGCCCGCGGATTTGGCACCCGGCAATTTTCGCCACAGCACCGGAGACAGATTGAACCCCACCAGATAGTCCAGCGCGCGGCGGGCCAGATAGGCCTCAACCAGCGGCATGTCGACCTGACGGGGGTTTTGCATCGCTTCGGTCACGGCGTCTTTGGTAATGGCGTTGAAGGTCACGCGGCTGACCGGCGTGTCCTTCTTGATCGAACGGCGTTTGGTCAGCGCCTCTTGCAGGTGCCAGCTGATCGCCTCGCCCTCGCGATCGGGGTCAGTGGCAAGGATCAGGGCGTTGTCTTCTTTCAGCGCGTCGGCGATGGCTTTGACGTGTTTACGGCTGTCGTTGCCGACCTCCCATTTCATGGAAAACGCATCCTCGGTATCGACCGATCCGTCCTTGGGCGGCAGGTCCCGAACATGCCCATAAGACGCCAGAACCGTGTAGTCAGGGCCAAGGTATTTATTGATCGTTTTGGCTTTGGCAGGGGATTCTACAACAACTACAGGCATTTAAGGGAAAACCTCGCTCGACGAATAGGGCGCCTTCTATGACCGTGCAAAATGTGTAGGGCAAGAGCGAATTGTCAATGCGTTCCTTTGAACATGCGAAATTGACGGGGATATCAGCCTGATATGTCACAAAAGAGCCGCCGCTTTTTCGGTCTGAGTTTTGAGAATTGAGGCTCAAGCCTGCAGTGACAACAATCCGCCGGGCTGACGCAGGATTCGCCGGTCCAGTTCCAGATCGACCAGCGCCGGGCCGATTTCCCCGGCCGTGGCCGCGATGTCGCGGATCAGTTGGTCTTCGGCAATCGGGGAGGGTCCCAGCCTTGCTAGGATCTCACTATGTAGGGACGCCTGCGATGGGACAGAGGCCTGCTGGACGTCAGGTTGCGGGTCAGACATCGGCTCAAGCGTTTCGGGTTGCCGCTGTGGCAACGCTTCGATCACGTCCTCGGCAGATCGCACCAGCGACGCACCATCACGGATCAACATGTTGCACCCGGCGGCGCGGGCATCAAATGGATGGCCGGGGACAGCCAGAACTTCACGGCCTTGGTCCAAGGCGTCCCGCGCCGTAATCAGACTGCCGGATTTGGCGGCAGCCTCAACCACGACAACCGCCTGGGACAGGCCTGAGATAATGCGGTTGCGGCGTGGAAAGTAGCGCGCTTGCGGCGTCACGCCCATCGGTTGTTCAGAAACCCGCAGCCCGGATTTTGCGATATCGCCTGCCAGATCGGTGTTTTCCGCCGGATAAACCACGTCTACACCGCCAGCCATCACTGCAACGGTTCCGGTTTTCAGCGCGGCCATATGCGCCGCGGTATCAATCCCGCGGGCCAGGCCGGACACTATGGTGTATCCTTCCTTACCCAAATCTGCCGCCAGTCCGCGTGCCATTCGCGCACCTAGCGAGGAACAGTTTCGTGCGCCGACCATCCCGATCGACTTGCGCTGTAACGGAGAAAGGTCCCCAATCGCCCACAACATCGGAGGAGCATCGGAGAGGTCGTTCAATGCGTCGGGGAAATCAGCGGACCCAAGGCACAAAAGCCGCGCATTTGCGGCTTCTGCGGCCTTGAGTTCCGCCTCAATCACGCCGGGTGGGCACGTTTCATACCCTTCAATTCCGGCAGCGCGTGCCACTTCCGGCAGCGCGGTCAGCGCGTTCTGCGCTGAACCATGTTCCCGCAACAGTCGACGAAACGTCGCCGGACCTACCTTGCGAGAGCGCAACAGGCGAAGCCAGGAAAACCTGTCCTCTTCCGTGGTGGGTGGGAGTGTGGGGTGATTGGAAGAAAGCTGCTCTTCGGTCATCCGTCGCTCCGCCTAGTTGCAGAACTGGTTTACGGCTGTCGGGGTTAACAGCTTGTGAATCCCATCAAATTTTCCGGAAAATTTTCGTGAGTCACCTTTCTGGTTCACTTAGATCTTTGAAAAGTATGAATTAAAATCCAAGCCCAATTTAGACTGGGCGCGCTGGAAAGACCGCGCGCCCTCAACGGGCAAGGCGGGGCGTTAACCCTGCTTCCCAACTTGCAGGCCGATTCTCTGTCAGGTGGCCGAGCCGCCGACCGTCAGACCATCCAGCAAAACGGTGGGCTGGCCGACGCCCACCGGCACCCATTGACCATCCTTGCCGCAGGTGCCCATGCCGGGATCCAGCGCCATGTCGTTGCCCAGCCCCCGAATGCGTTTCAGCGCCGAAGGCCCGTCGCCGATCAAAGTGGCCCCTTTGACCGGCGCGCCGATCTTGCCATTTTCCACCCGATACGCCTCGGTGCACGAAAATACGAACTTGCCATTGGTGATATCCACCTGACCTCCGCCAAAACCCACGGCCCAGATGCCGTCTTTGATATCGGCCACAAGCGCCGCCGGATCGGCGTTGCCGCTGAGCATCACCGTGTTGGTCATCCGGGGCATGGGTTTGTGAGCATAGCTCTGGCGCCGACCGTTGCCCGTAGGTGCAACACCCATCAGGCGTGCATTCTGGCGGTCCTGCATGTAACCGGTCAGGATACCATCTTCGATCAATACTGTGCGCGAACTGGGTGTGCCTTCATCATCCACAGTAATCGATCCGCGCCGGTCAGCGATGGTGCCATCATCAACCACAGTCACGCCCTTGGACGCAATCTGCTGTCCCATCAGCCCGGCAAAGGCTGAGCTGCCCTTGCGGTTGAAATCACCCTCAAGCCCGTGGCCGATGGCCTCGTGCAGCAAAATACCAGGCCAGCCGGGCCCAAGGGCGACTTCCATAACACCTGCTGGGGCAGGCACAGCATCCAGGTTGACTAGCGCAATCCGCAACGCCTCGCGGGCTTTATCCTGCCAATCGGCCGGGTCAATCAGGCCATCCAGACCTACGCGACCACCGCCTCCGGCCGATCCGCTTTCACGGTGTCCACTCTGTTCGACAATGACCGAGATGTTCAGCCGCGTCATTGGGCGCACGTCGCGCACCTGAACACCATCGGGTCGCAGGATTTCGATCTCTTGCACCGTGGCAGCGATAGAGGCGCTGACCTGCACAACACGCGGGTCCAGATCGCGGGAAAAAGCGTCGATCTCGCGCAGAGTCTCGATTTTCACCGGAAAGCTGGCGGATTCGATCGGGTCTTCATCCGTATACAGCCGTGTGTTGGTCGCCCGGGGTGCCCGCGCCAGCGTACCGCCGCCATCACCTACGGCCAGACGCGCGGTTTCGGCCGCGCGCTTCAGGGCCGGAATCGAAACATCCGTGGAATGTGCGTACCCGGCGACCTCTTTTTGCACCGCGCGCAGCCCGAATCCCTCGGACGCGTCATAGGATGCTGTGCGCAAACGACCATCATCAAAGACCAGAGACTCGGATTTTCGCCGCTCGACGAACAGTTCTCCATCCTCGGCCCCGGCGGTGGCAGATCGCAAAACCGCAAGCGCTTCGTCCAGTGGGAGAGCGCTTTCAAAGGGGCGAAATGGGTCGTTGGACATCGGATGGGACCTTTCGAGTTTGATCCAGATCAAAAATAGCGTCTGTTTGACGCAAGCATTTTGCTTTATCTACCCGCAGGAATATGGTTTTTAACGCGGCCAAAGACAACGGGTGAGGTGTGACCGATTTACACCTTTTCGCCAGGGACGCAAAGATCAAACGATCAGGACAGAATATGAAGAATGCTTTGATGCTTTCGGGGCTTGCAACGGCCCTCTCCAGCCTACCCGCCATGGCTCAGGAGCTTGAGATTATTGGCAAGCCGGTTGATGGCGGTTTGAACTTCCAGCCTGCGGCCACCAATCTGGCCGCCGGGATTCACCGGTTGGACGGTATGATTCTGGTAATCATCACTGCGATCTGTGTGTTTGTTGCGGGCCTGCTGCTCTATTGCATCGTGCGCTACAACTCGCGTGTGAACCCAAAACCTGCCCAGTTCTCGCACTATACCCCGGTCGAAATCGCATGGACGCTTGGGCCGATTCTAATTCTGGTCTTTATCGGTGCTTATTCGCTGCCGGTTCTGTTCAAGCAGCAGGAAATCCCAGAAGGCGATGTGGTGATCAAGGTGGTCGGCAACCAGTGGTACTGGACCTATGAATATGTGGATCACGACTTTGCATTCGACAGCTATCTGCTGGGTCATCCCGCGACATTGGACGAGGGCGTGCGCCCGGCAGACGCTGATGTAACCCCGTTTGTTCTGGATGACGCGATGCGCGCCAAGCTGGCTGATTCCGGTTACAGCGATGATGAGTGGCTGCTGGCCACCGACACCGCCGTTGTTGTTCCTATTGGCAAAGTCATCGTCATGCAGGTGACCGCATCCGACGTGATCCATTCCTGGACCATCCCGTCTTTCGGCGTAAAGCAGGATGGTGTGCCGGGTCGGTTGGCTGAACTGTGGTTCGAGGCCGACAAAGAAGGCATCTACTTCGGTCAGTGCTCAGAGCTGTGCGGCAAGGATCACGCCTATATGCCAATCACTGTCAAAGTGGTCAGCGAAGAGGCGTATGAGCAGTGGCTGCAAGGTGCCCTAGAAGAATATGCTGGTCAGCCCGCAAACTTTCAGATTGCCGCAAACTAAAACGGGTACGCGGCCTGATTGATACATGATGCAGGCTGCGCGAGTTTCGCGCAGCTTTCGCCCCAAAAGGACCAGAAATGAGCGACGCAAGCTTCAATGCCAGCACCGTAGCCGCGCAGCCCCGCGCGGACGAGGCCAGCTTTGGCGATTACTTCGCCCTGCTGAAGCCGCGTGTGATGTCGCTGGTGGTTTTTACCGCTCTGGTTGGTCTGCTGGCGGCACCGGTGTCTGTGCACCCCATTGTTGGTTTCTGTGCCATCCTGTTCATTGCCATCGGCGGCGGTGCCTCGGGTGCGCTGAACATGTGGTGGGATGCGGATATCGACAAGGTGATGAAACGCACCAAAGGCCGCCCGATTCCGTCCGGTAAGGTCGAAGAAGGCGAAGCGTTGGCGTTGGGCCTGGCGCTGTCAGGCCTGTCCGTGATCATGCTGGGTCTGGCGACAAACTGGTTCGCCGGTGCTTTCCTGGCCTTCACGATCTTTTTCTACGTCGTCATCTACACCATGTGGCTGAAACGTCTGACCCCGCAGAACATCGTTATCGGCGGCGCGGCAGGGGCCTTTCCGCCAGTGATCGGCTGGGTTGCTGCGACGGGTTCGATGTCGATCGAGCCGTGGTTGATGTTCGCCCTTACGTTCATGTGGACACCACCGCATTTCTGGGCGCTGGCGTTGTTCATGCGCTCGGATTACGACGATGCTGGCGTGCCTATGCTGACTGTGACCCATGGGCGTCGCGCCACACGTTGGCACATTCTGATCTACACCGCCTTGCTGGCAATGCTGGCCGTAGGCACATCTTTCTCGGGCATCGGCGGTCCAATTTACCTGATGGTAGCTGTGGTGATGAACGCATTGTTCCTGCGCGGCGCTTGGCAGATTTCGCGCCGGACCGAAGATGATGCAGAAGCCGATAATTTTAAGGTCGAGCGCTCTTTCTTCAAGCTGTCGCTTCTCTATCTCTTCCTGCATTTCGGTGCGGTTTTGGTTGAGGCGCTGCTAAAACCCTACGGGCTGGGAGGCTGGTCATGAGTTTGCGCAAAAGCCACGAGCTGCACCAGCGCCGCTTTAGCCGCAACCTTGGGGTTGGCCTAACGCTGGCGGCCTTTATCGTCATAATCTTTGGCCTGACGATCGTTAAGGTCGCTGGCACGGATTTCGGAATGGCGACGCAAGAGGTGCAGAACTGATGCCGCTGTCGGGACCTCAGAAGACAGTTGCTCAGACCGTGGGCGTCGTCGTCCTGATGGGCGGTTTGGCCTGGGCGTCCGTGCCATTTTATGACTGGTTCTGCCGCGTCACCGGATTTGGCGGCACCACCGGTGTGGCCGAAACCGCGCCCGAGGACATTCTGGATCGTACTGTCACAGTTCGGTTTGATGCCTCAAAAGCCAAGGATATGGCTTGGGAATTCAAGCCGGTCGAGCGCGAGATGGAAGTGCGCATCGGCGAAACCGGTTTAGCCTTTTATGAAGCCTATAACCCGACCGATCGTCCGATTGCCGGGCAGGCGTCTTACAATGTGGCGCCCTATTCGGCCGGCGGGTATTTCCAGAAGATCGCCTGTTTCTGCTTTGAAGAACAAGTTTTGGAACCTGGTGAGCGGGTCCAGATGCCCGTGACCTTCTTCGTCGACCCGGAAATGGTCGACGATCTTGAAGCCAAGTATGTGCATACGATCACTCTGTCGTATACATTCTACGAAATTGACCTGCCCGAGGGCTATGCCGCCCTAGAGACGCAGGCTGATACAAACACGAACTAACGCCTGTAGGTGAGGGACGCTGATGGCACACGCAAAAAACCATGATTACCACATTCTGAGCCCATCGATCTGGCCGCTGATCGGCGCGGTCGGTGGCTTTGTAATGCTGTTCGGAGCTGTCCTTTGGATGCATGGGATCACCCCGTGGATGTTCTGGGCCGGCCTGATTGCCGTTCTCTACACCATGTTCGCCTGGTGGTCCGAAGTCGTGGCCGAAAGCCGCGCCGGGGATCACACGCCGGTTGTTCGCATTGGCCTGCGCTATGGGTTCATCCTGTTTGTCATGTCCGAGGTGATGTTTTTCTTTGCCTGGTTCTGGTCGTTCTTCAAACATCGCATGTACCCGATGTATGACTATGCTGGGACCGAGTACATCCAGCCGGATATTCACGCGGTTGACCCGTTCCATCTGCCGCTGATCAACACGCTTGTTCTGCTGCTGTCGGGCTGTGCGATCACCTGGGCGCACCACGCGCTGGTTCACGACAATGACCGCAAGGCGCTGATCAACGGTCTGGCCATTGGTATCGTTCTGGGCGTCGCGTTTACCGCGCTTCAGGGCTTTGAATACTACGAACTGCTGGCCCATGAAGGCTGGAAATTCGGCGACGATCAGTTCTATTCGAACTTCTTCATGGCCACTGGTTTTCATGGCTTCCACGTGATTATCGGCACTATCTTCCTGTCGGTCTGTCTGATCCGCGCCTTGCGCGGCGACTTTACCCCGGAAAAGCACGTCGGGTTTGAGGCCGCAGCCTGGTACTGGCACTTCGTTGACGTTGTCTGGCTGTTCCTGTTCTTCGCCGTCTACATCTGGGGCCAGGCCCCGCTGATGTAACGCCGAACAGGCTGTTAGATTGCAAAAGCCGCCCCCTGGGGCGGCTTTTTCTCTATTCCCAGCGCAACATTGCGCCCGATACAATTGCGCGGTTGCATTTGCGCCTGCGCACCCCTTAACAAGACGCCGGTTCCGGCTTTGAAACATGGTCTCTAAATGCGCCGCATTCTCTTTTTGTTGATCTTCGGCCTCGCGGGTTTGGGCGTGCTGATCTCGCTGGGGGTCTGGCAGGTTCAGCGGATGGCTTGGAAACACGATGTGTTGGCCGCCATCGACAGCCGGATCACCGCAGATCCCGTCGCCTTGCCGTCGCAGGTTTCCGAGGGCGCTGACAAGTATTTACCGGTTAGGGTTTCGGGCGCAATGCTGCCGGGCGAAGTCCACGTGTTGGTCTCGGTCAAGCAGGTGGGGGCAGGGTATCGTGTCATCCAGCCGTTTCGCACTGGGGATCGGATTATTTTGGTGGACCGGGGCTTTGTGCCGACCACTGCCAAACAGGCCATGCGTATTACCGGACCGATGGACATAACCGGCAATCTGCACTGGCCGGATGAGATCGACAGCTATACGCCCGATCCAGACATTGACGACAATATCTGGTTTGCCCGGGATGTTCCAAGTCTTGCCGCTGCTCTGCGCACCGACCCGGTTCTGTTGATCGCCCGATCGGAAACCGACCCCGGTGTGACCCCATTGCCGGTTGGAACGGTAGGCATCCCGAACGACCATCTGCAATATGCAATCACCTGGTTTGGCCTGGCTCTGGTTTGGGCTGCGATGACCGGATACTTCCTGTGGCGCAGCCGCGCCCCATCTGAGAGTGACGCGCTATGAAATATATCTCGACCCGTGGGCAGGCGCCCGAACTGACCTTTGAAGAGGCGATGCTGACTGGACTTGCCCGTGATGGGGGGTTGTATCTGCCTGCGGAAATCCCAGTGATGAGCCACGATGACATCGCCGCCTTGGCCGGGCTTCCATACGAAGAGATCGCCTTTCGCGTGATGTGGCCCTATGTCAGCGGCTCTTTTGGGGAAGATGAGTTCAAAGAGATCATCGCCCGCGCCTATCAGGGGTTCGGCCATGACGCCCGCGCACCGTTGAAGCAGTTGAACGAGAACCATTTCCTGCTGGAGCTGTTCCACGGGCCGACGCTGGCCTTCAAGGATTTCGCCATGCAGCTGATCGGTCAGCTGTTCCAGGTGGCACTGAAACGGCGCAATGATCGGGTAACCATCGTGGGGGCGACCAGCGGCGATACCGGCTCGGCCGCGATTGAGGCGTTCCGGGGCTTGGACGCGGTGGATGTGTTCATCCTCTACCCGCATGGCCGCGTGTCCGAGGTGCAGCGCCGCCAGATGACAACGCCAGCGGACAGCAACGTACATGCGCTGGCGGTAGATGGTGATTTCGACGATTGTCAGGCCGCGCTGAAGGACATGTTCAACGATTTCGATTTCCGTGACGGCGTCAAGCTGGCTGGCGTGAACTCGATCAACTTTGCCCGCGTGCTTGCGCAGATTGTGTATTACTTTTCGGCGGCGGTCAGCCTTGGCGCGCCACATCGCAAGGTTAGCTTTACCGTGCCTACGGGCAATTTCGGAGACATCTTTGCGGGCTATCTGGCTAAACGCATGGGCCTGCCGATTGATCGATTAGTAGTGGCGACCAACCAGAACGATATCCTGCATCGGAGCCTGTCCGGAGAGGGGTATTTCAAGGGCGAAACCATCCCGTCGATCAGCCCGTCGATGGATATTCAGGTCAGTTCGAATTTCGAACGTGCGCTGTTTTATGCCTATGGCGAGGATGGCAATGCGGTCGCACAGCTGATGGATGAGCTGAAGCAGGGCGGGTTCAACGTCAGCCAGGGCGCGATGGAAACCCTGCGCGAGGCCTTCGATTCAGGCCGCGTGTCCGAAGAAGAAACACTGGCGACGATCACATCCACGCTGGCCCACAGCGCCGAGCTGGTTTGCCCGCATACCGCTGTGGGCATCAAGGTCGCAGAAAAGCACCAAAGCCAGGATGTGCCGATGATTACGCTGGCCACCGCGCATCCGGCGAAATTTCCGGCGGCCGTTGAGAAGGCAAGCAACGTGCATCCGCCCCTTCCATCCCGCATGTCTGATCTGTATGAACGTCCGGAACGGGTGACCCGCATCGCCAATGATCTGGGGACCCTTGAGGATCATATCAAAAGGCATATCGCTGAGTGACTGTCAGACAAGACCAACTGAAGAACGGATTTCGGATCGTCAGTGAACATATGCCGGGGCTGCAATCCGCGGCCATCGGCATCTGGGTAACCGCTGGTGCGCGCAATGAGCGGATCGAACAGAACGGTATCGCCCATTTCCTTGAGCATATGGCGTTCAAGGGAACCAAGCGCCGATCTGCGCTGCAAATTGCCGAGGCGATCGAGGATGTGGGCGGGTATATCAACGCATACACCTCGCGCGAGGTGACGGCCTATTACGCGCGCGTTCTCAAAGACGACGTGGCGCTGGCGATGGATGTCATCGGCGATATTGTTCTGAACCCCATCTTTGACCCGCGCGAGATCGAGGTCGAGCGTGGCGTGATCCTGCAGGAAATCGGGCAGGCCTATGACACGCCCGACGATGTGATCTTTGACTGGCTGCAAGAGCAAAGCTATCACGATCAGCCCTTGGGCCGGACCATTCTGGGGCCGACCGAACGGGTCAGCGCGTTCTCGCGCGAGGACCTGTCCGGCTTTGTGGCCGAGCATTATGGGCCCGAGCAGATGATCCTGTCTGCGGCCGGTGCCGTGGATCACGTTGCGCTGATGAAAACGGCTGAAGAAATGTTTGGTCACCTGCAACCGCGCCAGGGCCTGATCCCTGAAACTGCCCGCTTTACCGGCGGTGAGGCCCGGCAGGAAAAAGACCTTGAGCAAGCTCATTTTGCGCTGGCGCTGGAAAGCCCCGGTTACCGGGATGATGCGATCTATACGGCGCAGATCTATTCCACAGCTTTGGGCGGCGGCATGTCCTCGCGGCTGTTTCAGGAAGTGCGCGAAACGCGTGGGCTTTGTTATACGATCTTCGCTCAGACCGGGGCTTATGCTGATACCGGCACAACCACGATCTATGCGGGAACATCTGCCGATCAGATAGGTGAACTGGCCACGATCACCATTGATGAGATGAAGCGCGCCGCCGAAGACATGAGCGCCGAAGAGGTCGCCCGTGCCCGTGCGCAGATGAAAGCCGGGATGCTGATGGGGCTGGAAAGCCCGTCCAACCGGGCCGAACGTCTGGCGCGGCTGGTACAAATCTGGGGAAATGTGCCCTCGCTTGAGGATACGGTCGCCAAGATCAACGCGGTCAGTACCGAGGACGTGCGCCTCTTTGCAGAAAACATGGCCATACAGGCCCCTGCGGCACTGGCGCTGTACGGTCCGGTCACAGACGCACCAACATTGGCCCAATTGCAGGAGAGGCGTGCGGCGTGATGCTGTTGGGCAGACGCAAGCTGAAACTCGAAACCGAGCGCCTGAGCCTGCGCCCGCCCGTTCACTCTGACTTCAATGACTGGGTGGCGCTGCGGCGTTCGTCCAGGGAGTACCTGACCCCGTGGGAGCCGATCTGGGCAAAGGATCACCTGACCCGTAAATCCTTTACCAACCGGGTCTATTGGGCGCAGCGCTCGGTCGCCAGCGGCACGGCCATTCCGCTGTTTCTGTTCCGTCGGTCTGATAATGTACTGATGGGTGCGATCACCTTGGACAATGTCCGTCGAGGCCCTGCGCAGGCAGGAACCCTGGGGTATTGGACCGGGCAGTCCTTTGCCCGCAACGGCTATATGCGCGAGGCCATCGGTGCCGTGGTGCATCACGCCTTTACCCGTCTGGACCTGAGCCGGATCGAGGCCGCCTGCCTGCCCGAAAACAAACCGTCGCGTGGATTGCTGGAAAGTTCCGGGTTTAAATACGAGGGTGTGGCGCAGTCATACCTGCAGATCAACGGGCGGTGGCGGACACATGTGTTGTACGCGAGTTTGCGGTCGGACCGGCGCGGGAAGACGGACGCTGGGTAGGACCATGGCGCGGGCGAAACAGCCAATGATTTGGATCAGTGACGCGATGGTAAGCACCTCTAGCATCAAAGGGTTTGATCAAGATAACTATCTCAAAGACAACGAACTTTCTGTCGATGCAATGAAGCGGAACAACGTTGGGGAGCCCTTGCCGGAAAATCGCTTTCCCAAAGAAATGTACGCGGAATACAAAGACAAAAAGGAAAAAACCCGACCTGTTCAATGCGGGCGGAACTTGGACGGTTTCTGCAGCATGCGCCGCTGTTCTACGCCAATTCGACCTTGGTGACGGAAATCTCTATCCAGTCAAACTGTTTCAACACGATCGCATCGCACCGGTTGAGGGCGAGTATTTCTGCTTGAACTTTGGGGCGCAAAAGACCGCTGTCCTGACAGATCAATCCCCGCGCATCACAAAGCCTTACCCAAATCATGATATCTGGCAGCCGCCCGGCGCAATGCAAGACAAGGATATCGCCGTGACCGTATCTGCGTTGGATGGGCCGGACATCTGGATGGACACACAATTGCGCGACGCTTTTTTTGTAAGCGATGCATTGGCACAGGCGTTGCGTGCCGCGAAGGTCTCACGCCCGTTCAAGCTCCGTAAGTGCATCGTGGTTTGAAGCGTTTCAACCTGCAGAAAGTTCAATTTTATTTTGCAGGCGTGACTCAACCGTGCTCTGCGCTACACTCATCCTATGCGGTGGATTCTTGCGGCATTGTTGGTGATCTCGGGTGGGGTGGCGGCGCAAGAGCGGCGGCCCAGTCACTGTATCGCCATTGCGGATGCGGCACCGGGAATCGAATATCTGCATAAAGCAGCATGGCAGGATCCGGTGCCTGAATTCTCGGTGCGGATCAGCTATATCGCCCATGCGTCCTTTCTGATCCAGACGCAGGGTGGGCTAAACGCGGTCACAGATTTCACCGGTTTCATCGGTGGTGCGGCGCTGATCCCCGATGTGGTGACAATGAACCACGCCCACAGCACACATTGGACCAAATTTCCCGATCCGGCCATTCCGAATGTGTTGCCGGGCTGGGGTGAGTTCGGTCAGGGGATCGACCATCATCTGGATCTGGGTGAGATGCTGGTGCGCAATGTCTCGACCGATATCCGCTCGGCTTATGGCGGTGTTGAGACGCGCGGCAATTCGATCTTTGTGTTTGAGGCTGCCGGGCTGTGCATCGGCCATCTGGGTCATCTGCACCACGTCCCGTCGGATGAGCAATTTGCAGCCCTGGGGCGCCTGGATGTGGTCATGGCGGCCGTCGATGGCGGTACAACCATGCCGCTGCCCGAGATGATTTCCGTCCTGAAACGGCTGAAAAGCTCGGTCATCATTCCGATGCATTGGTTCTCGGGGTTTTCGCTGGACCGGTTTCTGGTGGACATAAGGGGTGAATTTCCGGTTGAACGCGACGGCGTGTCGGAAATCACCGTTTCCCTGCGCTCGCTTCCCGACCGGCCGACCGTCGTGGTGTTAGAGCCGCAATACCTGATCGAACTGGAATAGGGCTTGTCGGCCCGCCTCGGCTTGGGCAAGGAATATGTATGAGACTGAACCCTGCCGACGACGCCCTGGCGCAATCAATCCGAAATTCCCTGGGTAATGATGTGTTGCGCCCTGTGGCCGAACGCTATGTCGAAGAGCCGCGCCGTCGGTTTTCAGGGCATATCGGCCTGCTGGCGTTGCCGCGCAGTGCTGCGGATGTATCCACCTTGGTACGGCTGGCCTCTGACGCGGCGGTACCGGTGGTGCCTTATGGCGGCGGAACTGGTCTGGTGGGCGGGCAGGTCATGCCAGACGGCCCTGCGCCACTGTTGATTTCGTTAGAGCGGATGACAGCCATTCGGGCGGTTTACCCTGATGAGAACGTGCTGATTGCCGAGGCTGGCGCAATTCTGGCCGATGTTCAAACCGCAGCAGAAAGCGCGAACCGACTGTTCCCTTTGTCGCTGGCTGCGCAAGGGTCTTGTCAGATTGGTGGAAACCTTGCAACCAATGCGGGTGGGGTCAATGTGCTGCGATATGGCAATGCGCGCGACTTGTGTCTGGGGCTTGAGGCGGTTCTGCCCAGCGGAGACATCTGGCATGGGCTCAACCGGTTGCGCAAAGACAACACGGGCTATGACCTGCGCAATTTGCTGATCGGCGCGGAAGGAACGTTAGGGATCATTACTGCGGCGGCGCTGAAACTGTATCCGCAACCGTCTTCAATCGGGACGGCGATGGTGCAGGTGTCCTCGCCCGAGGCAGCAATAGCGCTTTTGGCGCTGGCGCGGGATCAGGTGGGTGAGGGTGTCAGTGCATTTGAGTTGATCCACCAACAAGGGCTGGCGTTTTTGACTGAGGTTCTACCCGATGTCCGGCAGCCCTTTTCAACGCAGCCGGAATGGTGCGTCCTGATCGAATTGGGGTTGCCTGTAGGGTCAGATCCGTCATCAAAACTGGCAGCACTGTACGAGGCGGCTGAAAACCACGGCCTTGTCGGCGAGGCGGTCATTGCCCAGAACGAAGCGCAGCGTCAGGATTTGTGGGCCGTGCGTGAAAACATCCCCGAGGCCAACCGGCTGATCGGGTCGGTTTCAAGTCACGACATTTCGATCCCGATTTCACGGATTCCCGAGTTCATTCGCCGTGGGGCAGACATCGTGGTCGGGTTCGGGCCGTTTCGGATCAATTGTTTTGGGCATCTTGGGGACGGGAACCTGCATTACAATGTGTTCCCCCCTATAGGGGCCAATCGGTCTGCGTTTGAGGCGCAGCGGCACCATATCAAACGCGCTGTGCATGACCTTGTGCATACGTTTGACGGGTCGGTCAGCGCGGAACATGGGGTTGGGCGTCTGAAGGCGGATGATCTTGAACGCTATGGCGATCCGGCAAAACTGACCGCAATACGCTCAATCAAAACCGCGCTGGATCCACGGGGGATTATGAATCCGGGCGCGGTTTTGAAGTGATTGACGCGGCCCGAAAGAACCTGCGCTGCGCCATTTAAGTTACTGCGGCAGAATAACCTTATCGATGACGTGGATGACGCCGTTCGAGGTTTCGATATCCGCTTGCACCACATTGGCGTCGTTCACCATCACGCCGTTGTCCAGATCAATGGTAACGTCACCGCCCTGAACAGTGGCAGCCGTCATGTCGTCAGACAAATCACCCGACATCACTTTGCCCGGAACCACGTGATAGGTCAGAATCGCAACCAATTGATCCTTGTTTTCCGGCTTGAGCAATGTCTCGACCGTGCCCTCAGGCAAGGCAGCAAAGGCTTCGTCCGTTGGAGCGAAAACAGTGAAGGGACCTTCGCCCTTCAGAGTGCCCACCAGCTCGGCGGCCTGAACGGCGGCGACGAGGGTTTCAAAGCTGCCCGCGTTGACTGCGGTGTCGACGATGTCTTTGGAATGGCCATCAGCAAAAGCGGATGTGCCAACGATAAAGCTTGCCAAACCGGCAAAAGCGAGTTTGCGAAACATGGTAGTAATTTCCTTGTTGGAATGCCTGTCGCGGCATCAACAGGGATACGGGCAATCACCGCACCAAGATCACTGAACATGTTGATAAGTTTGTCTTGACGGTACAGCCGGCCGCGCTAAGCTAGGGCGGTTTCCGATTTCCACTCACGATTATGTGATCTCAGGCGCGCCTAAAGCCCGTCGAATTCACACAGGACATGCACATCCATGTCCATCTCTTCCAGTACTTTGCGACCACCTAGCTCAGGCAGGTCGATGATGAACGAGCACGAGACGATCTCTCCGCCCAGCCGTTCGATCAGTTTTATCCCGGCTGCAGCCGTGCCGCCCGTGGCCAGCAGGTCATCGACCACCAGAATTTTCTCACCCGGCTGAATCGCATCGTCGTGAATTTCGACGATGGCTTCGCCGTATTCCAACTTGTAATCCTGACTGATGGTGGTTCCGGGCAGCTTGCCCTTTTTGCGGATCGGCACGAAGCCAACGCTCAGTTGATGCGCGATGGCACCGCCCAGGATGAATCCGCGCGCCTCAAGGCCCACGACCTTGTCGATCTGTTCGCCCGCGTAGGGGTGGAGCATTTGGTCAATTGCCATCCGGAACCCGCGCGGGTCCGCGAAAAGAGTGGTGACATCCCGGAACATGATCCCTTCATGCGGGAAGTCCACGATGGTTCGGATGTAATCCTTGACTGACTTGTTTCTGGACATGTCCAACCCCTCTGGTGTCAAAACTCGCGGGCGTGTTTGGCCCATCGGGGTCAGTCATGCAAGAAAAGATTGCCGTCGCTTTACTTGCGACGGCCCCGAATTGTGTTCGGCAATCCGTAGTAGCGGTACAACGTACCGGGCAGCCAAGACAGGTGTGGTTTGCGCCAATTGCGTTGATCTCGCAAAAGAAATGCCTGTGCGGCATGAAGGTTCATTGTCATATTCCTTTTTTTATTGTTAATTGCTCGATATCTACAACTACTATGCGATGTATATACAACGTATCGCGAAAAGAATCAATCGTACGACGGGATCAAGGCGCGTGGGAAAGAAAGACGGTAAGGCTTCTACCAAGAAAAACAGTCAGCTGGTCTTGCGCCTGGACAAGGATGAGCGCGACGCTTTTGTTGAACTTTGCAAGGAATTGGACACGTCTGCCGCGCGCGAAATTCGGCGATTTATTCGCGGGTTCATGAAAGAGAACGTCGAAGAATAGCCTTCAGGTCGGGCGGCGCAGCACGGCTGTTGCCACGCCCATACCAATCAGGGTCAACCCTCCGAAGCGGGTCAAAGCGGTGATGACGCCGGCGCGCCCGATCATCCGGCGCAGGCGATCGGCTAACAGCGCATAGGCCAGCGCGTTCAGCCAGGCCAGTCCGACGAAGGTTGCGATCAGGATGGCGAATTGCGGGCCCAATGGCTCAGCCGGGCGCAGAAACTGCGGCACAAACGCAATGAAGAATGCGATGGACTTAGGGTTTAGCGCGGTGACTGCTGCGGCATGGCCGAACACATTCCGGGCGGTGATATCTTTCCCGGTTTTCACAGTCTCAAGGCCGTCCGTAGGCGCGCTGCGTAGCAGTTTTATGCCCAACCAGATCAGATAGGCGGCCCCGACCCATTTCAACACGGAAAACAACGTGGCAGAGGCCAGCACCAGCGCGCCTAGCCCCAACAACGAGGCCGTCATGGCAACCAAGTCCCCCACCGCCACCCCGGTGGCCGAGGCCACGGCAACGCTGCGCCCTTTGGATAGGGCATAGCTGAGCACCAGCAACACAGTCGGGCCGGGGATCAGCAGCAAGGCGGTCGAGGCGGCCACAAAGGTTAGCCAAAGATCAAGGGACATGGGGCATCCTTGTCATTGCGTTTTCCACACAAAGCCCCGGTCTTACGGTAAGGTCAAGCCCTTCGCGGCTCGGTCATACGGCGCATCAGCGCCTCAAGCGTGCCGCGTTTGAAGCGGCGGAACCAAAGCAGAGAATAGACCGAGCTCGCAGCACAGAAGCCCAGCGCATAAGCAATGATCTGTGGCGCGGTTAAGGACCCGTCCAGCAGTCCCGCTTCTTCCAGAACACCCATTCCGATCAGGATATGCGCCATATACAGCGTCAGGGCTTGCCGTCCCGGTGCCGTCAGAACTGGGCCGAGACGCAGCTTTTCGATCCTGGGCCACAACTTGAGCATCAGCCCGATCACCAAGCAAGACGTGCCTGCTCCGGCCAGAATGTAAAACGGCCCCGGCGGGATGGATTTGGTGCCCAGATAGGCCACAAGGTCCGGGTCCGAGGCCAGCATCTGCGGAAATATTGCCAGGACGACCGCGCCAAACCCCCACATGATCAGACGGTGTTGCATGCAGGTTGTTTCCAGTTGCGACCTGCCTGTGGCCATCCCGATCAGAAGGAATGCGGCCCAGGGCAGAACCGGGTGCCAGCCATTGAACAGCGTGTTGCGCAGAAAGCCCGGCAGGGTCCACAGGTCCGCATAGGTGAGGGTGGTCCAGTCCCAGCCACGATCGTAGTCAAAGACCAGATTGGCCAGTACAGCCAAGGCAACTACCGCAATCACACCCAGCCAAAGCCCGCGCGGCGAAGCGGTCAGAAAGGCAGCACCCACGACGAAGTACAACGCGTAGAAGTGCAGAATATCAGCCTCGAAGATCATCATGTTGAACAGGCCTAGCACGAACAGAAACGCAGCACGCCGCAACAAAACACCCGCGGTTATGCGCGAAAGCCCAACGCCGATACCGGCCAGAATGACGAACAATGCCGCGGCCCGGCCTTCGAGCGCTGTGATCAGCGTGTTGGCCCAATCGGTGCCGGGCGCGACCTCGGCGGCAATGCGGAAATTCACCAGGACCATCCCGCAAAAAGCCAAAAAGCGAGCGGCGTCCAAAGCCTCAAGTCGTTTCATATCGTTCCTCTATTCAGGCGGTGTTCTGGCGGACCCTAGTGGCGCAAGCTGGGTGTAACAGCCTGTGTATGCTAAACAAACTGCGAGGACTGGGTCGAGATTTCAAGGCTGTGCAAAAAAAGGCCCGGCGTTGCCAGGAGCAGCCGTGGCTTAAAGATTGAGTTAAGTCTTGGGTGTGTACCTTGAAGCGCCCGTCTGAAATCACAAAATGAGAACTGTGACCAAGAACCGGGAGAGGATGATGACGCAAATACACCATCGCAGTACGGGCGCGTTTTATGAAGCCATCCAGTCAAAATTCGTCCTTGTGAAAGGGGCGATGATCCTGCTGATCCTGATCGGTTGCACGCTTTACGCTGGTGCTGTGGGCTACATGTATGTCAATCAACAATCTCTGCTTTACAAGCCCGAAGGAGAATTGCCTGAGCCCAAAGCAGTCGGGCTGGCGGATGTAGACGCAATTTCGCTGACCATGGCCGATGGCGCGGTTTTGACGGCATGGTCTGCGCCGCCCGCGGTCAAGGGTGCGCCAACAGTTTTGTTCTTTCACGGCCAGGGTGGCAATCTGGGTGACCGGGCGGATCGCCTGCGGGAAATTCTGAACAGCGGGTACGGTTTGCTTGCGCCAAGCTATCGCGGTTATCCGGGCAGCGGGGGAGAGCCGTCTGAACTGGCTCTGATTACCGACGGTGTTCAGATGTACGACCGGTTGGACAGCGCTGGAGCAAACATAGTCCTGCACGGCCAAAGTCTGGGCACGGCTATCGCCGCCGCTGTGGCTGAACAGCGCCCCAATGCGCAGTTGCTGCTGCTTGAGGCTCCGTTTACCGCGACGGTGGACGTGGCGGCGGAAAGGTATCCCTGGCTGCCAGTTCATGCCCTGATGAAAGATCAGTTCGCAACGCGAGACCTGATGCAGAACCTCTCTGTCCCGACCCTGATCTTTCACGGGACCGAGGATGAAACTGTTCCGTTGCACCATGGTCAGGCCTTGGCGGCGATGTCGGGCGACAGGGCGCAGCTGTTTGTTCTGCCAGACGCCGGCCACAATGATCTGTGGACACACGGGTTGTGGGATGAGGTGCAAAAATCACTGCCTCAGACCTGAGGCAGGCAAAGTCAGAGAATACGGCCCGCAACGGCATCCAGCTTGGCCAGCAGGGCAGGGTCGCGTTTTTCTGGTGTGGTCAGAATTGCAAACTCCAATGCGCGGTCGCAGCCATGCGGGCAGGGCGCGCGATCTGCGCCCAGCAGTGTTGGTAGACCCTTTACCAGAGCACGGCCTTTTTCGGCATTGCCGGTCAAGGTGGCGATGATGGCGGTGACGTCGACCTCTCCGTGATCAGGATGCCAGCTATCATAATCCGTGACCATCGCGATCGAGGCATAGCACAGCTCGGCCTCGCGGGCGAGCTTGGCTTCGGGCATGTTCGTCATGCCGATCACGTCGCAGCCCCAGTGTTCACGGTACATCTTTGACTCGGCCAAAGTCGAAAACTGCGGCCCCTCCATCGCCAGATAGGTCCCGCCGCGATGGATGGTGATGCCTGCGGCCTTGCCCGCGGTTTCACACGCGTCAGACAGGCGCGGGCAGGTTGGGTGGGCGACGCTGACATGGGCAACGCAGCCGGTGCCGAAAAAGCTCTTGTCCCGTGCAAAGGTTCGGTCGATGAACTGATCAACGATTACGAAATCTCCCGGCGCCATATGTTCGCGGAACGACCCGCAAGCCGAAACCGAGATCACATCCGTCACACCCAGCCGCTTCAGCGCGTCAATATTGGCGCGATAGGGCACCTCGGTCGGCGAATGTACGTGACCGCGCCCGTGGCGGGGCAGGAATGCCATGTCCACCCCGTTCAGCGATCCGGTCAGGATCTGATCCGAGGGATCGCCCCACGGTGTCTCAACAGTGACCCATTCGGCATGCTCCAGGCCGTCAATGTCGTAAATGCCTGATCCGCCGATGACGGCAATCCTGGTCTGGGTCACTTGTATTCTCCGAATGAAATGCGTGGTCAGGAAGTTCTGCGACGCCATCGCGTGTTTGACAAGGGGCAAAGACTAGCGTGATCGCGACAACAGATTGCGCGCGCCTGACTGTTCGTGGAAATCGTCCCAGGCTGCATCGAAGCCCTGCAACGACCACGTCAGATCCTGTGCCTGACCATGGCGATCCCGAAAGACAAAGCGAAAGCTCTGACCCGTCAACATCGCATCCACAATCTCTTGCGCGCGGGTGCCGTTGAATGTGCAGCTCAGCCCTGTCAGGCATCCGGGGCTCCGTGTGCGCCAGTGAACGCCATCCGCTCCGTCAATGCGAAACCCTGAGGGCGAGAATAGCGTGCCGGGCTCCATTCCGAACTCGATTTCATACCCCTGCGGATCAGGCGTGATAAAGACAAACTGTGCGGCGAACTTTGGACGGTAGGAGAAAACCTCGGCGCGGCGAATATAGCAGCGCTGTCGCAACGCGCCGTTTTCCGGGCGCTCATCACAGATCGAGTTCCAGATGCCGAAGGCCTCGTAATGCGTCACCCGCCAGTTTCCGGCGGTGTCATTGCCCTGTAAATCCTGCGCAAATGCGGATATCGGGGCCATCAGAAGAAAGAGTAACCATCGCATGATGCAATGGTGCCCATCCGGCTGCTCGTCTTCAATTCACGAAGTTGCGAGGCTACAGGTATGCGCCATGCGCATATCAGCCTCCCGGCTGGTGCGGTGGCTTACGGGCGGGATGACAGGTAGAAGACCCCTTTCGCGCGATCATATCAATCCACAGGATGCCTCATGCCCCGAGCCACGCTGGCAAGCTTTGCCAATCGCATAGCCAAACCCGATCTCCGTTGGATGCCGGATGAAGGGCTGACTGTCTCGCGTCTGCGGATCGAGCTGCTGTCTGGACTGACTGTTGCACTGGCTTTGGTGCCCGAAGCGGTTGCCTTTGCTTTTGTAGCCGGTGTTCACCCGCTGGTCGGTTTGTACGCGGCATTCATGGTGGGCTTGATCACGGCGCTGATCGGTGGCCGGCCGGGCATGATCTCGGGCGCAACCGGTGCTTTGGCAGTGGTGATGGTGGCGCTGGTGGCAGAACACGGCGTCGAATACCTGTTTGCGACTGTGGTTTTGATGGGCATTCTGCAGGTGATTGCTGGTGCGATGCACTGGGGTCGGTTTATCCGCCTGGTGCCGCATCCGGTGATGCTGGGCTTTGTGAACGGTCTGGCCATCGTGATCTTTCTGGCCCAAATGGGACAATTCAAAGTACCTGGTTCCATGGAAAACACCGGTCATGGCATGAGCGGAGGCGAGTGGCTGACAGGCATGCCGATGTATCTGATGCTGGGCCTTGTTGCGCTGACAATGGCCGTGATCTGGGTGATGCCGCGCATTACACGCGTTGTTCCCGCACCGCTGGCCGGGATTGCCGTTGTGGCTGCGCTGGTGATTGGCTTTGGACTGGACGTGCCCCGCGTGGGCGATCTGGCTTCGATTGAGGGCGGGCTGCCAGCCTTCCATATTCCCATGGTGCCGCTGAACTGGGAGACTTTTGAGATTATTCTGCCCTACGCAGTCATTCTGGCCGCCATCGGCCTGATCGAATCCCTGCTGACGCTGAACCTTGTTGGTGAGATCACCGGCAAACGCGGAGGCGCTTCGCAAGAGTGTATTGCGCAGGGCGTGTCGAACGTAGCCACCGGTTTCTTTGGCGGTATGGGCGGATGCGCGATGATCGGTCAGTCGATGATCAACGTGAAATCCGGCGGCCGCACCCGTATCGCGGCGATCGCGGCGGCTCTGTTCCTGCTGGTGTTCATCCTGTTTGCTTCACCCCTGATTGAGCAGATCCCGCTGGCCGCTCTGGTTGGGGTGATGTTCATGGTGGTGATCGGGACCTTCGCCTGGAATTCATTCAACATCATGCGCAAAGTGCCACTGATGGATGCATTCGTCATCGTCCTGGTGACGGTTGTGACCGTGATGGAGGACCTCGCCGTAGCCGTGGTTGTAGGCGTCATAGTCTCTGCGCTGGCCTATGCGTGGAACAATGCCAAGCGTATCCACGCGATCACCCGCGAGTCCGAGACGGAAAAGGGCGCGAAAGTATATGAGATCAATGGCCCGTTGTTCTTTGGATCCTCGGACGGGTTTATCGAACTGTTCGATGTCCCGAATGACCCTGAAACCGTGATTGTGGACTTTGCCGAAAGCCGCGTTGTCGATCAATCGGCGCTGCAAGCCATCGAAAACATCGCTGCCAAATATGAGACAGCAGGCAAGCGCGTCATGCTGCGCCACCTGAGCCGTGATTGCCACAAGCTGCTGAACAAGGCCGGACACCTGATGGTCGATAGCGACGATGACCCGGATTATGAAATTGCCGTGGATTATTCGGTACGCACTGGCATTCTGGGCGGCCACTGATTTTTTTTGCGAGGCTCTGCCTCGCGCTCCGGGATGTTTGGGGCCAGATGAATAAAGGATCCCAGCTTCATCTGGCTAAAAATATCCCGGGGGAGTCGCCCGCAGGGCGGCGGGGGCAGCGCCCCCTTTGGTCGTTCAGTCGTCAGGGCAATTCAGCGAGAACAGATCGGTAACGACCGAATAGTCCCGATATCCTAGCCGCGCCAAAGGTTGAAACGTGGTCACATCGAATATTCCATCGCGCAGGCAATCATCGAGAAGATGCACGCCGGTGACTTCACCAAACACAACCCGATTGGCCTCACCCGGCAGGGTCACGATTTGAGTGAGCTTGCATTCCAGGCTGGCCGGGGCGCCCTCGACCCTGGCGCAGGGGATGGTTTCACAGTTCACCGGTGTCAGGCCGGCATGACCGAACTCATCCACATGTTTTGGCAAGTTAGCTGAGCTGGCGTTCATCGCGTCTTTGTGGGCGTGGGCCACGACGTTGACGCAGAACACACCGGTTGCAGCGATGTTGGCGAGGCTATCTTTGCCGCCGTCCTGATCCTGCTTGGTTCCGGTCGACGCAAACATCACCTGCGGCGGCGTATAGGCCACCCCGTTAAAAAATGAGTAGGGCGCAAGATTGTTGATCCCATCCGCGCTGCGGGTGGAGATCCAGCCAATCGGGCGCGGCGTGATAATGGCGTTGAACGGATTATGCGGCAGGCCGTGGCCGTCTTCGGGGCGATAGAACATCTGATCTCCAAGCGTTTGCCCAAGGCGTACCGAAGTGCTAGGGCGATTGCCAGTAAGGAAAAGAGGGCAGGGTGCAGCAGTTCGGGATCAGGCCGGAAGAGCCGGATGATTGGTGGGAGGTCGAGGCATTATACGATCTGTGCTTTGCGCCAGGGCGCGAGGCGCTGTCGTCTTATCGTCTGCGTGATGATATTCCTCCAGTTGCAGGCCTGTCGCTTGTTGCGCGCGACGGACAGGGGATTCTGGCCGGTGCGATCCGGTTCTGGCCGGTGCATGTGGGGGACCATGATGCATTGTTGCTGGGGCCGGTCGCCGTACACCCCACTCATCAGGGTGAAGGGCTGGGCGGCGTTCTGATCTATGAGGGCATTGAGACGGGACGGGTGAAAGGCTGGGATCGGGTTATGCTGGTGGGTGATGCACCGTACTATTCCCGGTTTGGCTTTTCCCTTCTGCAAGGCATCGAAATGCCACCCCCCACCAATCCGGACCGGGTTCTGGGCCTAGAACTGGCCCCCGGTGTTTGGGACGGCGTCCGGGGATTGGTGCGCCGCTGGAGCCGCTGATCTATTGAAACCGCCACATTTAATCCCGATGTCTTACAGACAGGAGGATTTTTATGCAGGACGTGGTTCTTGTCGAAAAACTGGATGTAGAGGCTGAACTTGACCGGCTGGCCAAGTATTACAGGTCTGCCGGAGGTCCGGGTGTCAAACTGTTGAACAGTTTGGGCGGATCTGCAGAAACGCTGTTGGATCAACTGCCTGACCCGGTCAGGCAGGGTTTGACGGGCGCGACCGAGCAGGCCTTATGGTTTGCAATGCACGCAGCCGAAGGATCGCGCCGCGCTGTTCCCGACCAACAGCCATGGGTCAACACGGCTTTGACCACCGCCATGGGTGCGGCTGGAGGGCTGGGCGGCATGTCCACCGCCCTGATGGAATTGCCTGCCACAACCGCAATGCTCTTGCGTTCGATCCAGGGGGCGGCGGCTCGGGAAGGTTTTGATCCTTCCGAGGACGGTGTGAAATTCGATTGCATTCAGGTTTTGTCTGCTGCGGGACCAATGGCGAATGATGACGGGGCCGATCTTGGGTTCTTTTCAGTGCGCCTGACACTGACAGGACCGGCCATGCAACGCGTAGTCGCCGCCGTGGCCCCGCGCTTGTCCGTGGTGCTGGGCCAGAAACTTGCGGCGCAGTCCGTTCCGGTGCTGGGGGCGATCGCCGGTGGCGGTACGAACTATGTTTATACGCGGTATTACCAGCAGATAGCGCGTGTGCATTTTGGCCTCAGACGCCTGGCCATTGACGCCGATATCCCCCATGACGATCTGGTGCGCAGACTAACGACACGTATGTAGGCTTTGTGCAAGGACTTGGTGAAAAACGCTTTATGTGGTAGTTTTGGCCAGAAGACCCGCGAAAAACAAACAAGATATGCGGGTCTTGAAACAGGCATGACTCTCGTATGAAAGGCGGCAACGCGTGTTCAACGCAAGGCTTTCGCCCCGCATATCGCGTAAAGCCGGGCAGCTTCCGGTGCTGCAGCAATCAGCTGCTTTGTGTTACCGTGTGAAACAAGGCCAGCCCGAAGTTTTATTGATCACCACGCGCAAGTCCGGGCGTTGGATTATTCCCAAAGGGTGGCTGATAAACGGGCTTTCACCGTCCGAGACCGCACGCCAGGAGGCCTGGGAGGAAGCCGGGGTTCTGGGCCAGTGTCAGCAGCTAAGTGTGGGGTGTTTTTCCTACTACAAGCACCGTTCGAAAAAAGGGTCTGTGCAATGTTTGGTGGACGTTTATCCGCTGTTTGTTCAATCGACGGTATCGCGGTTCCCGGAACGTGCGCAGCGCCAAAGGAAATGGTTCACACCTGAAAGGGCGGCGGGGCGCGTCAATTCCGGTGATCTCGCTTTATTGTTACGTAAGGTTGGGCTATTACCTCATTAAATGGCCGACGTAAGGGCTTGATATTGCCATCGCTCTCGGTATCTATTTGGTTACCGACATTTGGACGGAACATGATTCAGTACGCATTGAAATGCAGCAACGGCCATACATTTGACAGTTGGTTTCAATCGGCCGCCGCTTACGACAAACTGGCAAATGCGGGCATGGTGACATGCGCCGTATGTGGCGATGCATGTGCCGAAAAAGCAATCATGACGCCCCGAGTACGTCCTGCCCGCAAGGCCGATGCCCGAACAACGGTGCCGTTGCCTGCGGCGGACACGATCAATGTCGCAACCCCGCCAGCCGGGGTTGAAAAGGTCCTGGCCGAATTGAGACGCAAAGTCGAAGAGAATTCAGACTATGTGGGCAAGGACTTCGCTGCCGAAGCGCGAAAAATCTATCTGGGTGACGCCCCCGAACGCGCCATTTATGGCGAGGCCAAGCCCGAAGATGCCAAAGCGCTGATCGATGATGGTGTACCGGTTGCGCCTTTGCCGTTTATTCCTAACAGAAAAACGAACTGAGCCATGCATGTTTTGATCACCGGGGCCAATCGTGGGATTGGGAAAACCCTGGCTGATCGCTGCAGGGATCGGGGCGATGCAGTCATCGGCACGGCGCGCGATGATAGCGCACAGGTGGTTTTGGATGTGACGGACCCGGCGCAACAGGCGGATATGGCCGCAGCGCTAAAGGACCAACCGATCGACCTGCTGATCTGCAACGCCGGTGTGTATCTGGACAAAGGCCAGGGCATGGATGGCTATCCCGCCCAGATGTGGGCGCAGAGCTTTTCGACAAATGTAACCGGCGTGTTCCTGACCATACAGGCATTGCTGCCCAACCTGCGTGCTGCGCAGGGCAGGATTGCGATCTTGTCCTCGCAAATGGCGTCTCATACCCGGGCTCCGGGGGGCAGTTACATCTACCGCGCCTCCAAGGCCGCAGTACTGAACCTTGGGCGAAACTTGGCGACAGACCTGCAGGGCGATGGCATAGCCGTCGGAATCTATCACCCCGGTTGGGTGCAGACGGATATGGGCGGGCACGCGGCTGAGATCAGCGTCGAGCAGGCCGCAGTGGGCCTGCTTGATCGGTTTGATGCCCTGTCATTGGGCAATACGGGCTGTTTTGAGACCTGGGACGGACAGCCCCACGCTTATTGACGGATCAGGGCCGCCGTGGGGATTTCATAGACCTCGCCCGGGTCGATGAAAATCACCGTAAGGTCGCCGCGTGTCTCATAGGTGATTTTGGCCGGAGAGCTGCTCGAACTTGGGATGCCATCGTTGAAATAGATGCTGCGCACCTCACCGCCGCCCAATGCTACGGCCAATGTGGTCGTGCCGTCGTCGTGATGGCGCAGCTCGGCATTGCAGCTTTGCAGCGGATCCCCGGCATTGGCGGCACAGGGCACCGTGCCTAACGAGTTGGTGCCGTCGGTTCCGGCCAGTGTGGATGTTTGCGCAAGCGCGGGTGAAGACAGCAGGGCGATTGCGATGGCCAGGCGGAGCATGGAAAACCTCATGGAAAATTCGATGGCTGTAGGCTGACACCCTCGCCAACCGTTGTAAAGCAGCCCAATGCCGTGGCGGTGGTGGTTTTGAACCCTTGCTCTTGCGCCCCCCCTCGCATAAGACGCACGGGATCTGAATTCCAAGGCGCGGAGACCCCACCCCCATGCCCGTACTTGTTATGAAATTCGGTGGCACTTCGGTTGCCAATCTTGACCGCATCCGCCGCGCAGCCAAGCGCATCGGCGTCGAAGTGGCCAAAGGCTATGACGTGATCGTCATCGTTTCAGCCATGTCCGGCAAGACCAACGAACTGGTGGGCTGGGTCAACGAAACTTCGCCGTTGTTCGATGCCCGAGAGTATGATGCGGTTGTGTCCTCGGGTGAGAATATTACGGCTGGTTTGATGGCGCTGACCCTGCAGGAAATGGACGTTCCGGCGCGCAGTTGGCAGGGCTGGCAAGTGCCGCTGCTGACCACAAGCGCCCATAGCCAGGCCCGGATCGAGGAAATCCCCACCGAGAATCTGACCCAGAAGTTTGGCGAAGGTATGAAAGTCGCTGTGGTCGCCGGGTTTCAGGGCCTCAGCCCCGAGGGTCGCATCACTACGCTGGGCCGGGGTGGATCGGACACGACAGCCGTGGCTTTTGCGGCCGCCTTTGGGGCTGAACGCTGCGACATCTATACGGATGTGGATGGCGTCTATACCACCGATCCGCGAATCTGCGAAAAGGCGCGAAAACTGGACAAGATCTCGTTCGAGGAAATGCTCGAACTGGCCTCGCTTGGGGCCAAGGTGCTGCAAACCCGCTCGGTCGAGCTGGCGATGCGCTACAAGGTGAAGCTGCGCGTACTTTCAAGTTTTGAAGAGCAATCCGATGAGGCCGGTACACTGGTCTGCGACGAGGAGGATATCATGGAATCCAATGTTGTGGCCGGTGTGGCCTATTCCCGCGACGAAGCGAAGATGACTGTGGTTTCCGTGGCTGACCGCCCCGGTATCGCCACGACGATCTTCTCAGCTCTCAGCGATGAGGGCGTCAATGTCGACATGATCGTGCAGAACATCTCGGACGAAGGGCGCACGGATATGACCTTTTCCTGCCCCACCGATCAGGTGGCGCGCGCCGAACAGGCGCTGCTGGCGATCAAGGAAAAGGGTGAGCTGAACTATGCCGAACTGGTTGCTGACGAAGATGTCTGCAAGGTCTCGGTTGTGGGCATCGGAATGCGCTCGCAATCCGGTGTAGCGGCGAAAATGTTCAAGGTACTCTCGGATGAGGGGATCAACATCAAGGTCATTACAACCTCTGAGATAAAAATTTCCGTTCTTGTTGATCGGAAATACATGGAACTTGCGGTTCAGGCACTGCATGATGCGTTTGAACTGGACAAGGCGGCCTGAGCATTTCAGCCAAAGGTCTTGCTTGACGCACTAATTTAGGTGGGCCATGGCGGACGGTACCGAAACAGAATCCCGCAAGCTGCTGGGGCGGCTGCGAGAAGAGATGGCGAGCGAGGCTGCCGGTCAGGAACGTCTTGACCGGATCACGCATCTGATTGCCGATAGCATCCGTGCCGAGGTGTGCTCGGTCTATCTTTTCCGCGACGAAGAAACCCTGGAGCTTTGCGCAACAGAAGGCTTGTCGCCCGAAGCGGTTCACAAGACCCGTATGCGCATGGGCGAAGGGTTGGTGGGCCGGGTCGCCAAATCCGGCGAGGTGGTCAATGCGGCTGATGCCCCTTCGGCCAAAGGCTTTCGGTATATGCCTGAGACGGGTGAAGAACGGTTCTCGTCCTTTCTGGGTGTTCCGGTTCAGCGGCTGGGCGAAAAGCTGGGCGTTCTGGTCGTCCAGTCCCGTGATGCACGCGAGTTTTCCGCGGACGAAGTCTATGCGTTGGAAGTGGTTGCGATGGTTCTGGCTGAAATGGCCGAACTTGGCGCTTTCGTGGGTGAAGGCGCAGCCCTGTCGCCCAGACACCAGCAATCTGTTCAGCTGACAGGCGGGCCCGCGCAGGAAGGGTCGGCTGAAGGTCACGTCTGGCTGCACGAGCCGCGCGTTGTCGTCACCAACCCGATTGCCGATGACCCGCACCGTGAACGCGAGCGTTTGGCCGAAGCCGTCGAGGAATTGCGCGTTGGCGTCGACAAGATGCTTGAGATTTCGCAGGGCGGTGACAAAGAACAGCTACAGGTTTTGGAAGCCTATCGGATGTTTGCCAATTCCAAGGGCTGGATGCGCCGGATGGAAGAGGACATTGCCCTTGGTCTGAGCGCTGAAGCGGCGGTTGAGAAAGAACAATCGCAGGCCCGCGCACGGATGGGGCAGGTGACCGACCCGTATTTGCGTGAACGTCTGGCTGATCTGGATGACCTCAGCAACCGGCTGCTGCGTATTCTAACCGGACAGGGCAACACCAACGGGGCGGATCTGCCCCCTGATCCCATCCTTGTTGCACGCAATATCGGCCCTGGCGATCTGTTGGAATATGGCCGGTCGTTGAAAGGGATCGTACTCGAAGAGGGCTCGGTTGGCAGTCACGCAACAATCGTGGCCCGGGCGCTGGCTATCCCATTGGTCGTGCATGTGGGGCGGATCACAACCGAAGCGCTGAACGGCGATCATATTCTTGTCGACGGTGATCAGGGGCTGGTCCATTTGCGCCCCGAAGATCAGGTCGTAAGTGCCTTCCGCGACAAGATCGCCATGCAGGCCAAGGCGCAGGAGCGCTATGCCTCGATCCGGGAAACCCCGACCGTCACGCGGGATGGTGAGCGGATTGATCTGGTGATGAATGCGGGTCTGATGGCGGACCTGCCTTCGTTGAACAACTCGGGTGCCGAAGGTGTGGGGTTGTTCCGGACCGAGCTGCAATTTCTAATCCGTAGTAAAATGCCGAAACGGTCTGAACTTGTAACGCAATATCAGCGTGTTATGGATGCAGCCGAAGGCAAGCGCGTGGTGTTCCGCACACTGGATATCGGGTCAGACAAAGTTCTGCCCTATATGAAACATGTGGCTGAACCCAACCCGGCGCTGGGTTGGCGTGCGATCCGTGTTGGTTTGGACAAGCGCGGTGTGATGCGGATGCAGTTGCAGGCGCTGATGCGGGCTGCCAATGGCCGCCCACTGACGTTGATGTTCCCCTTCGTGGCGCAGGCAGAGGAATACCGCGAGGCCCGGTGGGAGGTGAACAAAACCATCGAGCGTGAAAAGCGTTTGGGTCACGTGCTGCCCGAGACGATCGAAGTCGGCGCCATGCTGGAAACGCCTTCGCTGGCCTTTGCACCGCAAAAGTTCTTTGACGAGGTCGATTTCATCTCGATCGGTGGCAATGACCTGAAACAGTTCTTCTTTGCCGCCGACCGCGAAAACGAACTGGTGCGCCGGCGTTATGATACGCTGAATGTCAGTTTCCTTACGTTCATTGAGCGGATTGTCGAACGCTGCAACATCTCGAACACACCACTCAGCTTTTGTGGTGAAGATGCCGGACGACCGGTTGAGGCGTTATGCCTGGCCGCAATGGGCATCCGGTCTTTGTCGATGCGACCGGCCTCGATCGGGCCAGTCAAAAGCGTGCTGTTGCGTGCCGATCTGCAATCGCTGCGCAAGATCATAGCTGACGCGCGGCACCGCGGTGAGCAATCCGTGCGACCTGCTGTTATGGAGTGGTTGCGAAATCAGGGTTGATTTCCCGGGTCGGGTTCCCTATCCAGTGCACGAATGTTAGCGATAACATCATGCGCACCGTATGTTCCCCAAAGGGTGCTAGAGTGGCGCGGGTGAGATTTGAAGGAGCCCGTCGATGGTTTCACGCGTAATTCCGGTTAACCCGTTCGATCTGGTGCTGTTTGGTGCGACCGGTGATCTTGCTCAGCGCAAGATATTGCCCGGGCTTTATCATCGGTTCGAAGTTGGTCAGATGCCCGAAGACGCCAGGATCATCGGCACCGCCCGCTCGGATATGGACAGCGACGGTTTCCGCGACCAGATCCGCGCTTCGATGAACGAATTTGCACCTGCCTTCAAAAAGGACTTGCTGGACCAGTTCCTGAGCCGCGTCGAATATGTCCCGGTCGATGCGCTGGGCAAGGCGGGCTGGGCCGAACTGGCCAAGATCCTGCGCCCGGACGTGGTGCGCGCGTTTTACCTGTCGGTGGGTCCCAACCTGTTCTCGGGCATTGCGCAACGGCTGAACGATCACGGCCTGGCAACGCCGGACAGCCGCATCGTGGTGGAAAAACCTTTTGGCCACGATCTGGCCTCGGCCAAGGCTTTGAACGAAGGGTTGCGCGCCTGTTTTGAAGAACACCAGATCTACCGGATCGACCATTACCTGGGCAAAGAAACGGTGCAGAACCTGATGGCGCTGCGCTTTGCCAATTCACTGTTCGAGCCGCTGTGGAACTCGACCCATGTCGATCATGTTCAGATTACAGTGGCGGAAACCGTGGGCGTCGGGGGCCGGGGGGCCTATTACGACCAATCCGGCGCGATGCGGGACATGATTCAGAACCACTTGGTGCAATTGCTGTGCCTGACGGCGATGGAGCCTCCGTCGAAATTTTCGCCAAACGCTGTGCGGGATGAAAAGGTCAAAGTGATCGAAGCACTTGAACCCGTGGCACAGGCCGATATCGCGCGCGGTCAGTATCGCACTGACAAGGGTGGCGACGGCTATCTCGATCATGTCGAAAATCCTGCCAGCCGTACCGAGAGTTTCATTGCGCTCAAGGCTCATATTGGCAACTGGCGCTGGGCCGGGGTGCCGTTTTACTTGCGCACGGGCAAACGCCTGAGGGCGCGGGAATCCGAGATCGCGGTATTCTTCCGTGATCCGCCGCACACGATTTTCCCCAATGTCGGCCCGTTGCACGGCAACGTGTTGGTGATCCGCCTGCAGCCTGACGAAGGCATCACCCTGCGGACCACCATCAAAGAACCGGGGCAGGGAGGGTTTCGCCTGTCCGACGTAGCCCTGGATATGAGCTTTGCTGACGCGTTGGGTGACGAATCTCAATCACCGGACGCATATGAGCGCCTCGTGATGGATGTCATTCGTGGCGACCAGACCTTGTTCATGCGCGGCGACGAAGCCGAGGCCGCCTGGGCTTGGGTCGACCCCATTGTGAAGGGTTGGGAAGAGCGTGGCGACCGCCCCGCCCGCTATGATCAGGGCAGCTCGGGGCCTGAAGAAGCGCTTATGCTAATGCATCGCGACGGACGCCGCTGGCGTCAGATCGGAGGATAACCATGGTTCACGCAGTCATCACGGATGTCACACAGCGGATCATCGACCGCAGCGCCGATCTGCGCGGCCCACATCTGGAACGGATGGAGCAGGCCCGATCCAAAGGTCCCGCCCGGGCGCATTTGTCCTGCAGCGGTCAGGCCCATGCCTATGCCGGTGCGGGGGAAGATCAGCAGTCGATGGTCACCGGTACAGCCGGAAATCTAGGCATAGTGACCGCCTATAACGACATGCTGTCGGCGCATCAGCCGTTCGAGCGTTATCCCACCCTGATCCGCGATGCGGTTCGCGCCGCTGGCGGCACCGCACAGGTTGCGGGCGGCGTGCCTGCGATGTGCGATGGCGTTACACAAGGTGAGGCGGGGATGGAGCTGTCCCTGTTCTCGCGCGACGTGATTGCATTGGCGACGGGTGTGGCGCTCAGCCACAACACTTATGACGCAGCAGTGTTCCTTGGCGTCTGTGACAAGATCGTCCCGGGGTTGGTCATCGGCGCGCAGACTTTTGGTCATCTGCCCGCCGTGTTTTTGCCTGCCGGTCCCATGACTAGTGGCCTGCCGAATGATGAAAAAGCCAAGATCCGCCAACAATTTGCCGCCGGCGAAGTCGGGCGTGACGCATTGATGGCGGCTGAAATGGCGGCCTACCATGGTCCCGGAACCTGTACCTTCTATGGCACTGCCAACACCAACCAGATGCTGATGGAGTTCATGGGGCTGCATCTGCCGGGCTCCAGCTTTGTCAATCCGAACACGCCCCTGCGCGACGCGTTGACCGAAGAAGGTGCGCGTCGGGCCTTGTCGCTGAGCGCTTTGGGCAATCACTATACCCCGGTCTATCAGGTACTGGACGAACGCGCCTTTGTGAACGGCATCGTCGGGCTGATGGCTACTGGCGGATCGACCAACCTGCTGATTCACCTGATCGCTATGGCGCGGGCAGGCGGTATCGTGCTGGACTGGCAAGATTTCTCTGACATTTCAGCCGTGGTTCCGCTGGTCGCTAGGGTCTATCCCAACGGTCTGGCTGACGTGAATCACTTCCATGCCGCGGGCGGGCTAGGGTACACGATCGGCACGCTGCTTGAGAGCGGATTGCTGCACCCCGATACGCTGACCGTGGCGGGGCAGGGTCTGCACAACTACACCAAGGAACCCAAGTTGATCGACGACGATCTGGTCTGGGAGGACGGTGCGGGCCACAGTCTCAACGAAAAGATCGTCCGCCCGGCACAGGACCCGTTTCAACCCACCGGCGGTCTTTCCCGCCTGACTGGCAACCTCGGCACTGCCGTCATGAAGGTTTCGGCTGTTGCCCCCGAACATCAGGTGGTCCAGGCCCCGGTCCGCGTGTTCCACACGCAGGACGACGTAAAAGCCGCGTTCAAGGCCGGTGAATTCACAGTGGACGTCATCGTTGTCGTCCGCTTTCAGGGCCCCAAGGCCAATGGCATGCCGGAATTGCATTCGCTGACGCCCATGCTGTCGATCCTTCAGGGGCGCGGTCAAAAGGTGGCTCTGGTCACCGATGGCCGTATGTCCGGAGCGTCCGGCAAAGTGCCCGCCGCAATCCATGTTTGCCCCGAAGCGCTGGACCAGGGCCCGATCGCATACCTGCAAGACGGCGATATCCTGCGGGTCGACGCGGTGAATGGAGAGCTTGAAATCCTGACCCCAGGCGTGCTGGGACGCGCACCGGTCACCGCCGATTTGTCCGCCAACCAGCACGGCGTTGGGCGCGACCTGTTCGGGGTCTTTCGCAACGCAGTCGGTTCGGCCGACACCGGTGCCAGCATTTTCGGAGCTTAACCCATGTCAGTAAAAACCCAACGCACCCGCGAAATCTGTGCCTTGGCCCCCATCGTGCCTGTACTCGTTATTGATGACGCCGCTCAGGCTCGACCGCTGGCTGAGGCTCTGGTCGCAGGCGGGCTGCCAGCGCTTGAAGTCACGTTGCGTACGCCCGCAGCGCTGGATGCTATTCGCGCAATGGCTGCGGTGCCGGGCGGTGTCGTCGGTGCTGGCACGCTGGTCACCCCCGAAGACGTTCGTGCCGCGAAAGAAGCGGGCGCGCAATTTGGCGTCTCACCCGGTGCAACCGATGCACTGATCGCTGCCTGCGAGGCCGAGGGCCTGCCGCTGTTGCCAGGCGCTGCCACTGCCAGCGAGGCAATGCGCTTGCTGGAGCAGGGATATGACATGTTGAAATTCTTTCCCGCCGAAGCCTCAGGTGGCGCGCCTGCACTTAAAGCAATTGGCGCGCCTTTGCCGCAGATCACCTTCTGCCCAACTGGCGGTGTCTCACCCTCGAACGCACGTGATTACCTGTTCTTGACCAACGTGGTATGCGCAGGCGGCAGCTGGGTCGCGCCCAAGAATATGGTCTTGGGCGGCGATTGGGCGGGGATCGAATCCCTGGCGCGTGAGGCGTCAAAGCTGATGGATTGACGCGGCCAAAAGCTGCGCTAGGGTGGGCGTCAATTGAGACAGGTTGACCCCATGACAAACCACATTTCTCTCGCGCAGGGGCGCGAGTATCTGGCCATACCGGGCCCATCTGTAATGCCTGATGCGGTTCTGCAGGCAATGCACCGCCCGTCGCCCAATATCTATGACGGCGAGCTGATTGAGATGATGCCCGCTTTGACCCGCGGCCTGTGCCGCGTGGCCCGAACCAAGCACAATATGGCGATCTATATCGCCAACGGCCACGGCACGTGGGAGGCCGCGCTCTCCAACGTCATCGCCCCGGGCGAGGTTGTTCTGGCCCCGGCCTCGGGTCGGTTCACCCACGGGTGGGCGGAAATGGCCGAAGGGATAGGGGCCACGGCGCAATTGATCGATTTCGGATCATCCAAAGCCTGGGAATTGGACCGCATCGCTGATGCGCTGCGCGCGGATACAGCGCGTCAGATCAAGGCCGTGTTGGCCGTCCACGTAGACACCTCCAGCTCGATCCGTAACGATATCCCGGCGCTTCGGGCGCTGCTGGACGATCTGGGTCACCCGGCCTTGCTGATGGCTGACTGCATCGCCTCACTGGGCTGCGACAGGTTCGAGATGGACGCCTGGGGTGTCGACGTCACTGTCTCGGCCTGTCAGAAGGGGCTGATGACACCAGCTGGCATGGGGTTTGTCTTCTTTAACGACAAGGCACAGGAAAAACGGGCTGCAATGCCCCGTGTCTCGCAGTATTGGGATTGGCAGAAGCGCACGAACCCCGAGCTGTTTTATCAGTACTTCAACGGAACCGCACCGACGCACCACCTGTACGGCCTGCGCGCCGCGCTGGACATGATCCACGCCGAGGGGTTGGACCACGTCTGGGCCCGACACGAACGTCTTGCCACTGCCATCTGGGCGGCCTGCGAGATCTGGGCAGAAGGTGGCGCGCTCCATCTGAACGTGGCCGATCGTGCGCACCGCAGCCATGCCGTCACTGCCCTGCGCCTGACCGATGGGCGCGGCACCCCACTCCGCAGTTTCACCGAAAGCCAGCTGGGTCTGACACTGGGCATCGGGTTGGGGATGGAGGACTGGGACGGCTGTTTCCGTCTGGGTCATATGGGCCACGTCAATGGCCAGATGGTGATGGCAATGCTGGGCGGGGTAGAAACTGCAATGGCTGCTTTGGATATTCCTCGCGGACAAGGGGCCTTGGACGCCGCCGCTGCCGCTCTGGCGGCCAGGACGATCACCCAATCCAAAATCCGCGCTTCATCTGGCTAAAATATACTCGGGGGCGAATTGGCCCATCGGGCCAAGAGGGGGCAGACAGCCCCCTGACCCTGCTCAGGCAAACGCCTCTCAGGCCAAGCTAGATGCCGCGTCCGCCAGCGCTTTGGGCAATGCCGCGGCAAAGGCCTGCAGATCAGATGCCGTGCCACAGCTGACACGAATGCACCGGTTCTGCGGCGCCGCGAAGGGCATGCGCACAAAGATACCCTGTGCGACCAGTGCATCCAGAACAGCCTTGGCAAACTCGCCATCCCTGCCGCAGTCAATGGCCACGAAATTGGTGGCCGATGGCAAAGGCTCCAACCCATTGTCCCGGGCGATCTGACCAATCCGTTCTCTTGCCTCAGCAATTTGCGCCTGGACCTGGGCTAACCAATCGGCATCCCTCAGTGCCGCCAGTGCCCCGGCCTGTGCGGCCCGGTTCATCCCAAAGTGATTGCGCACTTTGTTGAAGGCCAAGATCAACCCCGGCGCAGCGATTGCATAGCCAACCCGCGCGCCCGCCATGCCATAGACCTTGGAAAAGGTCCTCATCCGGATGATGCGCGGGTCGTCAGCGGCCACCAGTGCAGCGGTCCTCTCGGGTGCGCATTCTACATAGGCTTCATCCAGAACCAGTAAACACCCAGCGGGCAGGGCCTCCATTGCCGCCATGATGTCCGCACCTGAATGCCAGCTGCCCATCGGGTTGTCGGGGTTCGCCAGATAGACCAGCTTTGCACCCACCTCGGCGGCTTTGGCAAACAAGGCCGCAGGATCTTCATGGTCATTCCGATACGGGACCTTATGTAACGCGCCCCCAAATCCTGCGACGTGGTAATTGAAGGTCGGATAGGCTCCGTCCGAGGTCACAACGGCATCTCCGAGCCCGATCAAGAGCCGCACAAGATACCCCAACAGACCGTCGATCCCTTCGCCGACCACGATGTTTTCAACCCCCACACCGTGGTGATGGGCCAGCGTACGGCGCAAGTGATGGTTTTCGGGGTCGCCATACATCCAGATTTCTCCGGCAGCCGCGCGCATCGCCTGAAGCGCGTGGGGCGAGGGGCCGAAGACACTCTCATTCGCGCCCAGCCGCGCCACAAACGGCGCACCGCGTAGGCGTTCCTGCGTTTCAGGGCCAACAAACGGCACGGTTGCGGGCAGGGACAGGGCAAGCGGGGTATAGCGTGGGTCAGTCATGCGGGCAGATAAACGCAAGGTCACAACGCAGGCAACCTTGCTTTGCACAAGATTGCCGAGCAGGCTGCGCGAAAACACGCAAAGGAGCGCCAATGCGCATCGTACTTGGACTGATAATCATCGGGCTCGCTTATCTTGTATTCTGGCCGGTCGAGGTCGAGCCGGTTGCCTGGACGCCGCCGGACTCCCCTGGTTTCACGGGTGATTTTTCCGAGAACGACGCTTTGGCCGCTATTGACCTGGTTGCTTTTCCAGCAGGTGAGGAAGGCCCCGAAGATATCGCCGTGTCCCCGGACGGGTCTGTTTATACGACCTCTTTGTCAGGCGCTCTTTATCGCATCGACGGGGACGGCCCGGTTAAAATCGATGAATTGGGCGGTCGTCCGCTGGGCCTCAGGACGGGTCCGGACGGGGCGCTGTATATTGCTGACAGCTTTTGGGGTTTAATGCGATGGACCGGGCCAGGGACACTGGAAACACTGGTGTCCGAGATCGACGGAGAGCCGGTGGTTTATGCCAATCAGCTGGACGTCGGGCAGGATGGTACGGTTTATTTCTCCAATTCCTCTGACCGGTTCGACCCGGAAACGATGGGCGGCACCAAACCCACTTCGATCCTGACCATCTGGGAGCAATCGGACACCGGATATGTTGCCCGTCGCACTCCGGATGGCATGACCCAGAAAGTGGCCGAAGGGTTCGTTTTCACCAATGGCGTCGCGCTGTCGCCGGATGAGGATTACCTGTTGATTGCCGAAACCGGCCGCGCTCGGGTGCACAAACTCTGGCTGACAGGTCCAAACGCCGGACAGCGCGAAATTCTTTTGGAAAACCTGCCCGGCTATCCCGACAATATCGAGGCGCAGGGGGATGGCACCTACTGGATGGCGTTTGCCAGCCCGCGGGTTCCGACCGAAGCCCTGATGCCGTATCCATTTTTGCGTAAAGTCATCTGGCGGCTGGGTCCGATGGTACGACCCGCCCCGATCCACCGCGGCATGATGGTTCAGTTCGATGGGGACGGCACTATCCTGCGCACGCTGCAGGATCCGGACGGACGCCTCGGTGTTACCACCGGAGGTAAGGTCGTTGGAGACCAGTTTTACGTGATGACACTGGATTCGCCCTGGTTTGGGCGCATGAAAACAGCGGATTTGCGCTAACGTTGAGGTGGAACTTGGCCACCCTTCCGGGCATGGTTCACGAAATTTGGATGAGGAGGCTCGCATGTCACGCGTATCCGTTGAATACAAAGATCACATTGCCCATGTCACACTGACGCGCGGCGACAAGATGAACGCGCTGGACGATGCGATGGTCAAGGCGATCCTGTCCGCCGGGCAAGAGGTCGCGGCCTCGGATGCGCGCGCCGTGGTTTTGTCGGGCGAGGGGAAAAGCTTCTGCGCCGGGCTGGATATGGCCAGCTTTGCCAAAATGGCGCAAATGGACGCCACGGAATGGCTGATGGGTCGCAGCCATGAAGATGCCAATGAAATGCAAGAACTTGCGCTGGTCTGGCGGCGTGTTCCGGTGCCGGTGATCTGCGCCATTCAGGGCGTGGCATTTGGCGGTGGTCTACAAATTGCACTGGGCGCGGATATCCGCATCGCCCATCCTGAAAGCAAGCTGGCCGTGATGGAAATGAAGTGGGGTATTATCCCCGATATGGGCGGGATGGTTCTGTTGCCCAAGCTGGTGCGCTCGGACGTCCTGCGGCTGCTGACCTATACCGGCCGTCCGATCGGGGCCCAGCAGGCGGCTGATTGGGGTCTGGTGACGAAACTGTCCGACGACCCGCTAACCGAAGCACTGGCCATCGCTGAAAACATTGCGGCACAAAGCCCGTCGGCCATCCGCACCGCCAAACGGCTGATCGAAGTGGCCGAGACCCAGCCCCGCGCCGAAGTTCTGCTGGCCGAATCCGCCGAACAGCTTGAACTGATCGGCAAGCGGGATCAGATAGAAGTCGTCACCGCACAGATGCAGGGCCGCAAACCTGAATTCAAATGACCGGACCCACGGTCACGCGGCTGATCCTATACACGAAACGCATTTCGGTTTTTCGGTGCGTCGCGCGGAGGCAGACCGGATCGTCGAACTTGTTCCAGTATCGGGCGGCGCGCATCTTTTGTTGCATCCGGCAGGCAAGGCCGCCCGCGAGGGTCAAGCGGCGGTCAAACTTGTCTTTGACGTTGTCGATGTTGCCGGATTTTGCGATCATGCTCGACAGCAGGGATTGAAATTCGGGCCTATCCACAAGGTTGACGGGTATGTATTCGCAAACGCGAAAGACCCCTCAAAAAACTCGATTTCCGTTTCAAGCCGAGCGTTTGCTGATTGCTCATAGCCCAGAAACACCCGCCAAGTACGCGGGTCGTCCTTAATTGCATCTCGGGATCGGCGAAGATGCTGCTATCGCACCCTGTTTGTCGCCAGATAGGCAATCCCGCCGGCCAGCAGCCCCCAGACCGCCGCGCCCAACCCAAAGACCGTGATGCCGGATGCGGTGATGGCAAATGTCAGGATGGCAGCTTCTCGCTCAGTCTGGTTTTCCAACGCAGCCGATGTGGCGTTTGCCAGCACGCCGATCAGGGCAACCCCGGCCAGCGTTCCCATCAGCAACGGGTCCGCGTGGGCGGCAAACCCGGTGATGGCCACGGCAAAAACTCCGAACAGGCAATAGAATAGGCCGCCCATGATGGCGGACCAATAGCGCTGATCCGGGTCTGGGTGGCTGTCCTCGTTTGAACACATCGCGGCGGTAATTGCGGCCAGACAGGTGGCTGGCGCGCCAAGCGGCGAAGACAGGATACTGGCGCCACCAACCCAGGAGAACAGCCGTCCTGCATCGGGCGAAAACCCAAAGCTCCGCATCACCGCGATGCCCGGGATGTTCTGGGTGGCCATGGTCACGATGAACAGCGGGATGCCGATTCCAACGACCGAGGCCAGCGAGAACTCGGGTGTGATCCAAACCGGCGCGGCCATCAGCCTGTCGGGCAGAACCGTGTTGTCACCGGCATTCAATATCACAACAATCGCTGCGGCCAGAACCGCTGCTGGGACTGCGATCAGGCGGTTGATCCGCCCTGCGACAAACCATGTCAGGATCACCGGCAGCGCCTGCCATGGCAGGTCCACGGCGGCCTTGAACGGCACGATGCACAGCGGCAAAAGCACCCCGCCCAACATCGCCTGCGCTAATGACGTCGGGATCGCCGCCGCCAACCGTCCCAACGGGCGCCAGGCCCCGGCCAGAACCGTCAGCGCGCCTGCGCAGAGGAAGGCGCCCACCGCCTCGGCAAATCCGCCCGCTGGCGCCGCCGATACGGCCAAAAGCGCCACGCCCGGCGTGGACCAGGCGACGCTTATGGGCAATCTGTACCGCAGGCTGAGGACAATCGCCGCCAGCCCCATGGCAATCGCCGCGCTCATCAACCCCGAGGCCGCCTGTGCAGGCGACGCGCCCATTGCGTGCAACCCCTGCAAGACAATCGGAAAAGAGCTGAAAAAGCCCACAACCGCGACCACCAGTCCGGTTGATACGGTTTGCATCGGGGGAAAGCTCTGCGCCATTGCGTCCTCGGGGATTGCCACCCGCAAGTGCTAGCAACCGCAAGGCCCTGCCGACAATAGAAAATTCCAGCGCGCAACGAAAAACCCCGCCGGTGTCAGCGCGGCGGGGTTCGGGATCTGAGTATCTGTTAACAGATGACGATCAGGCGATCTCGGCCAGCCGGGCCAGAGCCTCGTCCAGTTTGGCGTCTTCCTCTTCACGGGCCGCAAGATTGGCTTTGGCCTCTGCGACAACCTCTTCCGGGGCTGAGGCCACGAATTTGGGGTTGTTCAGGCGTCCACGTAGCCCGCCCAGTTCCTTGGCCAGCTTGCCCTTGGCTTTCTCAAGCCGTTCTTTTTCGGCACCGATATCAATGATATCCGCCAGCGGCAGGCCAAAGGTGGCACCGGGGGCGGCGATTGAGATGGTGCCCTTGGGCAGCGCATCCGCAGGGGTCAGGCTGTCGATCCGCGCCAGACGTTTGATCAGCGCCTCATTGCGATCCCAGGCGGCCTGGCCGTGGGCGTCGATCTCGGTCACCAGCATCGGCACATAGAGGCCCGCAGGTACCCGCATCTGCGCCCGGGCCGAACGGGTGTTTTCGACCACCGAGATCACCCAGTTCATCTCACGATCTGCATCCGCATCGACCAATTCGATGCCGTATGTCGGCCAGTCGGCGTGGACGACCATTTTGGCGCGGGTGCCAGTCAGGCCCCACAGCTCTTCGGTGATGAACGGCATGATCGGGTGCAGCAGCACCATGCATTGATCCAGAACCCAGCGCATGGTGGCGCGGGTCTCGGCTTGCGCCTCTGCGTCGTCGCCCTGCAGCAGGGGTTTCGACAGTTCCACGTACCAGTCGCAGACCTTGCCCCAGACAAAGGTATAAAGCCCGTTGGCCGCATCGTTGAAGCGATAGCTTTCCAGCGCGGCATCAACTTCGACCCGCACACGGGCGGTTTCGCCGATGATCCAGCGGTTGACGGCGGCCCTGGGTTTCAGGTCAGCAACGTCCAGTTGTGGCACGGCGTCGGTGAAGACCTCGTTCATCTCGGCAAAGCGGACGGCGTTCCACAGCTTGGTGCCGAAATTGCGATAGCCGGTGATGCGCTCGCGCGACAGTTTCAGCACGCCGCCAATCGCCGCCATTGAGGCATTGGTAAAGCGCAGCGCGTCGGCGCCAAACTCGTCCACGATCTCCAGCGGGTCGATGACATTGCCGGTGGTCTTGGACATCTTCTTGCCCTTCTCGTCGCGGACGAGGCTGTGCAGGTAGACGGTGTGGAACGGGATTTCGTTCACCACGGCCAGTTGCATCATCATCATCCGGGCGACCCAGAAGAACAGGATATCCGCGCCGGTGATAAGAATGTCCGTGGGGAAGTAGCGCTCCAGCTCTTCGGTCTGCTCGGGCCAGCCCAGTGTACCGATGGGCCAAAGGCCGGAGGAGAACCAGGTGTCGAGGACGTCGGGGTCGCGCCAAACCGGATAGACCAGTTTGGTCGGGTCCTGCTCAACCGCATACTGGGCTAGACCCTCAGCAAACTGGTGGATTGCTTCTTGCTTGTCGGCAACTTCAATAACGGTGGCATGGCTCAACGGGCTGGGAATATTGGCGTTGTCGTCGAGGAATTTCTCGGTGACCACCTCAAGGCTTGCCGCGCACTCCATGACGTTGCCACGGTGCAGCATCCCACCTTCATTAAGCAAGCGACCGAGTTCGACCAGATCAAGCGCGCCCTCATTCTCGTCGCCCTTGAAGTCTTCAGCCGACAGATCAAGACCATACCAAACCGGAATCTGGTGACCCCACCACAGTTGGCGCGAGATGCACCAGGGCTCGATGTTTTCCAGCCAGTGGTAATAGGTCTTCTCGCCCAACTCGGGGATGATCTTGACCGTGCCGTCCTTGACTGCGTCCAGCGCGGGGCCGACGATCTTTTCGGCGTCCACGAACCACTGGTCGGTGAACATCGGCTCGATCACAACTTTCGAGCGGTCGCCAAAGGGCTGCATGATCGGTTTGCTCTCGACCAGCGGCACCAGAGCCGCCGGGTCGTCATCCTTACCCAGCTTCGTGCCCAGGACCGGGTTGTCGGCGCGGGTCATCACAGCCAGACCGTCAGCGGTGATCTCTTCGACCACTTTCGCCCGCGCCTCAAACCGGTCGAGCCCGCGCAGGTGGTCGGGGATCAAGTTGATTGCGTCGATCTCATTCTCGGTGAAGTCTTTGCCGCGTGCGTATTCCTGCGCCTTGCCGGCCTCTTCGGCATAGGGCGCACCATCGGCCCGCATCGCGCCGCGCGTGTCCATCAAGCGGTACATCGGGATGCCGCCGCGCTTGGCCACCATGTTGTCGTTGAAATCATGCGCGCCGGTGATCTTCACCGCGCCGGAGCCGAAATCGGGATCGGGGTAATCGTCGGTGATAATCGGGATCTGGCGGCGGTGCTCTTTTGGACCAACCGGAATTTCACAGAGTTTCCCGATGATTGGCGCGTAACGTTCATCTGATGAGTGAACCGCAACCGCGCCGTCGCCCAGCATTGTTTCGGGCCGTGTCGTGGCGATTGAGATATAGTCGCGCTGTTCTTCAAGCACGATATTCCCGTCCTCATCCTTTTCGACGTACGTATAGGTCTCACCACCCGCCAGCCGGTACTTGAAGTGCCACATATGGCCCGCGACTTCGATATTCTCGACCTCAAGATCCGAGATTGCGGTCTCAAAATGCGGGTCCCAGTTGACCAGACGCTTGCCGCGATAGATCAGGCCCTTTTCGTACATTTCTACGAAGACCTTGATGACGGCATCGTGGAAATTTGCAGAATTCTCATGCCCTGTGCGCGGGTCACCCGGTGCACCGGCCATGGTAAACGCGTTGCGCGACCAATCGCAGCTGGAGCCCAAACGCTTGAGCTGTTCAATGATCGTGCCGCCGTATTCGCCTTTCCATTCCCAGACCTTTTCCAGAAACTTTTCACGCCCCAGTTCACGCCGCCCTTCGTTGCGCTGCGCCGCCAGCATCTTTTCAACCTGCATCTGCGTGGCGATGCCCGCGTGGTCCTGACCGGGTTGCCAAAGCGTGTCGAACCCGCGCATCCGGTGCCAGCGGGTCAGGATATCCTGCAGCGTGTTGTTGAACGCATGTCCCACATGCAGCGCCCCCGTCACGTTGGGCGGCGGGATCATGATGGTAAAGCTTTCATCGCGCGATCTGTTCGCGCCCGCCTTGAAGGCTCCGGCCTGTTCCCAGGCCTCGTAAATGCGGGCCTCGGCCTCAGCCGCGTTGAATGTCTTTTCCATCGCCATGGGTGCGTCCTGCGTCATCAATTCTGGGTCAGCGCCTGCAATAGCGAATGGATGAGGGAAGGGGAAGGGCCAAGGGGCCGCAGACGGGCTCTGGACAATGAACGGACGCAGCCTAATGTCGCCCCTAAGGCACAGACAGGGGCAAAGAATGGAAAAGTTTGGAAAAAGCCAGCCGGTCAAGCGGACCGAGGATCAGCGCTTTTTGACCGGGCATGGGCGGTACATGGATGATAATATTCCCGACAACGCGCTTTTTGCTGCCTTTTTCCGCAGTTCTGTCGCGCACGGGCGGATTACCGCGCTGGATCTGGACGCCGCGCGCGAGGCCGACGGCGTGCGCTTGGTCATAGCGTTGGACGATCTGGCCAACGCTGGGATCGACACGGTGTTGAATGCGGCCACGGTGTCGAACCGGGATGGCTCGCAAGCAGCCGCGCCGGACCGGCATATGCTGGCGAAGGACCGGGTGCGCTTTGTGGGTGAGCCGGTGGCCGTGGTGATAGCAGAAAGCCTGACTCAGGCCCGCGACGCGGTCGAACTGATCTGGATGGAGATCGACGACTTGCCCGCCAAGATGAGTGTTGATGCGGGCGGAGAGGTGCTGCACCCCGAGGCCCCGGACAATCGCGCCTTTGACTGGGGGTTGGGCGATGAGGCCGCGACCGAAGCGGCGTTTCAATGTGCCGCACATACCGTCTCGTTGAATGTGCACGACAATCGGGTGATCATCGCCTCGATCGAGCCGCGTGGCTGTCAGGCCAGTTGGAACGACGGGCGGCTGCACTTTGCCTATGGCGGGCAGGGGGTTTGGGCGATGCGGGCACAACTGGCCCAAAAGCTGAAGTTGGAGCCTGAAACCATTCGCGTCACAACACCGGATGTGGGGGGTGGGTTTGGCATGAAGGTGATGCCGTACCCTGAGTATTTTTGTGCGGCCGTTGCTGCGATGAAACTGGGCCAGCCGGTGCACTGGATGTCTGACCGGTCGGAGGCGATGTTGTCGGATCATCATGGCCGCGATTTGACCTCGCTGGCTGAACTGGCTTTTGACGCCAATCACAAGATCACCGCCTATCGCGTCCATAGCAAGGTGAACCTTGGGGCCTATAACAGCCATTTTGGGCAGGCGATTCAGACAGACCTGTTCAGCAAGGTGTTGATGGGCGTCTATGATGTGCAGACCACCTATTTGCGGGTTGAGGGGTTCTATACCAACACCACACAGGTTGACGCCTATCGCGGCGCAGGTCGGCCCGAGGCGATCTATGTTCTGGAACGCGTCATTGACCGCGCCGCACGCGAACTGGGTATCGATCCGTGGGAGCTGCGGCGCAACAACTTCATCCGGCCCCAGAACTTCCCCTATCAAACCGCCACTGATGAAACCTATGACGTGGGCGATTTCGATATGGTCCTGTCCCGTGCAGGCGAGCAAGCCAACGGATTTACCGCCCGCAAAGCCGCAGATGCGGAACGTGGTCTGATCCGGGGGCAGGGGCTGTGTTACTATATCGAAAGTATTTTGGGTGACCCTTCCGAGAACGCAAAGGTTACGTTCAGCGAGGATGGCACAGTGACGCTCTATGTCGGCACCCAATCGAACGGACAAGGCCATGAGACGGTGTATGCCCAGTTCCTGTCGGATCAGACCGGGGTTCCGATGGACCGGATCAATATCGTTCAGGGCGACAGCGATCAACTGCCCCATGGCGGCGGAACCGGCGGATCTCGGTCGGTCACGGTGCAAAGCACGGCAACTTTGGCAACGATTGATGTCATGATCGCCGCATTCACGCCCTATCTGGCCGATAAGATGGGGGTCGAGGAAAACGATGTGACATTTGACCATGAAACCTTTCGCGCGTCCGGATCGAACCTGACACCGACCCTGACCGAGGCCGCCGATATGGCGCGCGCTGATGGGCGCACGGATTTGTTGCAGCATGAGGCACGTGCCAACCTGGATGCCCGTAGCTATCCCAACGGCGCACATGTTGCCGAAGTCGTTATCGATTATTACACCGGCGAAACATGGGTAGACCGCTATACCGTCGTTGATGATTTCGGCAACCTTATCAACCCTATGCTGGCCGAAGGGCAGGTACATGGCGGCGTAGTGCAGGGCATTGGTCAGGCCCTGTCCGAGCGGGTTGTGCATGATGCGCAGGGGCAACTGCTCACGGCTTCGTTGATGGACTACGCCTTGCCCCGTGCGGCTGAGATACCCATGATTAAGTTTACCTCGGTTCCGGTCCCGTCAACCTCCAACCCGATGGGGATGAAAGGATGTGGCGAGGCAGGCACCGTGGGCGCGCTGGCTGCTGTGGCAAATGCGGTTCAGGATGCGCTCTGGGATCACGGGGTGCGGCAGGCAGATATGCCTTTCACACCCCATAAAGTATGGGAATTGTTGAACGATGGGCCTGTCGCGGCTAAGTAGAAAGGTTCTGGGATGGCTCGGGCGGCCTTTGCGGTCCGAGCATTCCGCCGAGTCGCGCCACCGCGAACCCATCAGCCATGTCATTATCCTGGACGGGACCATGTCGACGCTGGAACCGGGCCTGGAAACCCATGCAGGTAAAACTCTGCGACTGTGCAATGAAATGGGCAGTAAGGTCTCGGTCTTTTACGAATCCGGAGTACAGTGGGAAAGCTGGAAGTCGTCGCTGGATGTGATGATGGGGCGCGGCATCAATCGGCAAATCCGTCGGGCCTATGGGTATTTGGCGTCCCGCTACAAGCCAGGCGACCGGATTTACTTTATCGGCTATTCACGCGGCGCTTACGGCGTGCGCAGCCTGGCGGGTGTGATCGACATGATCGGTTTGCTCAAGGCCGAGCATGCCACAGTCCGCAACATCAAACAGGCCTATCGCCATTATGAGTGCAACGCCAATGGTGCCGCCGCCGCCGCCTTTCGCAGCCAGTTTTGCCATGAGGGCGTCGCGATTGAGATGGTCGGCGTCTGGGACACGGTCAAGGCGCTGGGCCTGCGATTGCCACTGCTGTGGCGCTGGGCCGAAGAGCGGCACGCCTTCCACAACCACCAGCTTGGCCCGGCTACCCGCCACGGCTATCATGCCATGGCGCTGGATGAGACCCGCGAAGTGTATGACCCGGTGCTGTGGACCTGTACCCCTGACTTCAATGGCCATGTCGAGCAGGTTTGGTTCCGTGGAACCCACGGAGATGTTGGCGGTCAGTTGAATGGGTTCGAGGAGGCGCGACCGCTCAGCAATATCTCTTTGATCTGGATGTTGGATAAGGCCGAAATGCACGGTCTGCCGTTGCCCGAGGGCTGGCGCGATCGGTTTCCCACAAGCACCTCGGCGCGCTCGGTTGGGACGTGGCGGGGGTGGGGCAAGATCTTTCTGCTGCGCAAGCATCGCAAGATCGGACGCGACCGGTCCGAGCGCCTGCATGTATCTGTGTCGCCGGATGACCTGCCGGGCTGGGTACCCCTGCCAGGATTGCCGTCACATCCAGCGCAGTAGAATTTCAGATACTAGTCAAAAACCGTGTAATCCTGATCCGCGTTGTGTGCTTTGAACGCCTCAAGGATGTCCTGCAGGATGATGCGACTGGGTGATAGCTCCGGCAGATCGTCTGAAGGGAAAAAACCGGCGTCGCTCGTTTCTAACCCACTTGTGGGGTCCGCGTTGTCGATCTGTCTGCACAGGAAGAACAGTTTGTAAAAATCTTTGGGGTCCTGCGGGTAAGGGTGGCGCGCTTTGTGGCGCACAGCAAACAGCCGTTCGGCGCGGACGTTCAGGCCGGCTTCTTCCAACACCTCGCGTTCGATGTTTTCTGCGGGTGAGCTGCCAATATCAGCAAATCCGCCGGGCATTGCCCAAAACCCGTCGCTGCGTTCACGCACCAGCAGAATGCGACCATCCCGGAAAACAGCCCCGCGAATGTCAAGGCTGGGTGTGGCGTAACCACCCTGATGGTCATGAAACAGCCCTTGGATCTGCGATACAGGTACGCCGCCCAGATCGGCCAACATGGCGCGCGCTATCTCAGCGATTTCGTCATAGCGTTCGAGATCAAACGGATCTTTGGTAAAATGCTGGCCCGTCTCGGACAGGGCCAGCAGTCGTTTTATCCGAGCCAGCCAGATATCCTCCTGTGCGGTCGGATCCTGGCGCATCGCTCTTACCGGCGACGGTCGCGGCGCGAGCTCATCGGTTGGAACGCGACACCTACATGCGCCTCGCAATAGGGCTTGCCTGCTTCGACCGGCAGGCCGCAGAACCAGAAATCCTCGGTCGCGGGGTCGCCAACAGGCCATTTACAGGTTTTCTCGGTCAGCTCCATCAAAGACAGCTTCTTGGCCTTCTTTTCGATCTCGTTGACCTTGGCCAGCGCCTCGGGGCTGATTTCATTGGCCGAAGGCTGCGGTGGCAGCGGTTGGCCAGCCGGGATGATCTGGCGGCGTGCGGGAATAGCGGGCTTGGCCTCGGCCGTAGGGGCAGGGGTTGGGCGTGCCGGTTCGGTCTTGGGCGCTGGCTTTGGCTTGGCCTCAGCCTTGGGCGCGGGGGCCGGTTTTTCCTTGGGTTCTGATTTTGCCGGGGATGCGCCGGTTGCCCGGTTCGACAGGCCCAGACGGTGCACCTTGCCGATCACCGCGTTGCGGGTCACGCCGCCCAGCTCTTTGGCGATCTGGCTGGCCGACTGGCCTTCGCCCCACATTTTCTTCAGCAGTTCTACGCGCTCGTCAGTCCAGGACATGATTTGCCTTTCAAAAGCGGAAAGCGGCCCCGGATTCGGGCCGCCTTGGGAATTCGTTTCAGCGCCCTATTCTAATCACTGCGGGCCGAGTTACAAGCGGTCTTCGAATCAGGTAAGAGGCAGGGATGCAGAATCTTATGGATCAGGGTGCGCGCCGTTTCGGTGCGGTCAATTGGATGGGCCTATATACGCTGGCCCAACGCGAAACCCTTCGGTTTATGGTGGTCTGGACACAGACCCTGCTGGCCCCTCTGGTCACAGCGGGATTGTTCCTGTTGATCTTCAACATCGCCATCGGTCCAAGTCGGTCTGATGTGATGGGCGTTTCGTTTCTGACCTTTCTGGCGCCAGGCATAATGATGATGACGGTGATCCAGAACGCGTTTGCAAATACCTCGTCTTCGATCATCATCGCAAAGGTTCAGGGCAATATCGTCGATACGCTTATGCCGCCGTTGTCTGCGCTGGAAATTCTGCTGGGGTATCTGGCCGGAGGTGTTGCGCGTGGTGTCCTGATCGCTTTCGTCGTGGCAACGGCGCTGGCGATCGTGCTGGGGATCGTGCCGCAAAACCCGCTGATCGCGCTGATCTTTGTCATCCTAGGGGGCGCATTCATGGGCGCATTGGGGTTGTTTGCAGGGATTTATGCCAACAAGTTTGACCAGATGGCGGCGATCACCAATTTCATCGTGACGCCGCTGGCCTTTCTGTCAGGAACTTTCTATTCGGTCGAGGCGCTGCCGCCTGCGCTGAATTACCTGAGCCATGTGAACCCTGTATTCTACCTGATCGACGGATTGCGCTATGGCATGATCGGAGTGTCGGATAGCTCGCCCTGGTTGGGAATGGTGGTTTGCAGCGGAGCAACCTTGCTGGTTGGCACCGGGGCCTGGCAGATGCTGCGGACCGGCTATCGCCTCAAGGCCTGACGGTGCAGTGCCTCGCGCCAGACAAGGATCAATCCGCCCATCAGAATGATCGCTGATCCGATCTGGCTGATGACGTCCGGTGTCACGTCGAAAACGGCAAAGTCGTAAATGGCAGCAAAGATCAGCGTGGCATAACTGATCGGGGCAACGAACGACGCATCAGCCCGCGCCATACCATTGACGAAACAGGCTTGAGCGCAGGCCATCAACATTCCGATCCCGGCCAGTGCCGCCCATTGCTGGGGTGTTGGCATCTGAAACACAAAGCTGACCGCGACCGAGGCGATGGTCAGACCCATCGCGTTGTTGATCAGCAGGATCTGGATCGGAATTTCACGACCCGAGAGTTTCTTTATGAAAATCAGCTCCATCCCGATCATGGCGGCTGCGGTCAAGGCCAGCAACGCTGCGGGCTGAAAGCTTTCGGGTGTTGGTCGCAGCAGAATCAAGGCCCCAATCAACGCCACACCTGCAGCCAACCAGCGCCACGGGCCAACGCCCTCTTTCAGCAGCGGTATCGCCAGAACCATAGCAAAAACCGGGTTCAGGAATGAAATCGCCGTGGCATCCGCAATAGGGATAAAAGCCACCGAGGCGAACATCAGCGTAATTCCGACCCAGCCAAAGCTTGTTCGCCCGATATGTAGCCCCCAGTGCGGGCGGCGCAGCTTTGGGCGCATAATGCCCACCGCACTGGCGATCACCAGAAACGCAAACAGAAACCGCCCGTGGCTGATCTGCATCGGATGCAGCGCTGGGCCCAGGGTATCGGTTCCCAACGCTTTGGCCAGCAGCGTGGTGCCGGCGATAAATGCGCTGGCGGCGACAATAAGTAGTGCCGCAAGGGGTGGGTTCTGGCGTGCAGGTGTCATGAGCCAGCGGTGCGCCTGCGCGCGGCAAATGGCAAGCGGCAAATGCATCGTTTCAGGGTGAATTTTTCCGGATTGTGATTTTCAGGGTTTTCAGGGCGTTCGCGCCCCGCTATACGGCCTCGCATGATCAAACCTGCACATATCCTGCGTCTCCGACGCCGACGCTTTATCGCGTAACCCGCCGTTTGATCCAATTGCGCTGTCCAAATCTGCGCAATCCCCCCGTAAATCAGTTGACGAACATGGCCCTAGTGTATCACTCACGGGGCTCAACCTATCTGAAAAGGATGATCCGATGATCCCGTCCGTTCTGCCGACCTACAATCGCGCGCCCCTTACCTTTGTAAAAGGTGAAGGCGCATGGCTGACCGAGGCGGATGGCCGACGTTTTCTGGATCTGGGCGCAGGCATCGCGGTGAACGCGCTGGGCCATGCGCATCCTGCACTGGTGGCGGCGCTGACGGAGCAGGCGCATGCGCTGTGGCATGTCTCGAACCTGTACCACATCCCGCAACAGCAGGCGCTGGCTGATAAGCTGGTCGAGCACACCTTTGCCGATACGGTTTTCTTTACGAACTCGGGCACGGAAGCCTGCGAGCTGGCCGTGAAAATGGCACGCAAGTATTTCTATGACAAAGATCAACCCGAGCGGGTCGAGATCATCACCTTTGACGGATCGTTTCACGGGCGCTCCTCGGCGGGCATCGCGGCTGCCGGGTCCGAGAAGATGACCAAAGGCTTTGGCCCTTTGCTGCCCGGTTTCGTGCATTTAACCTTCGGAGATCTCGACGGGGTCACCAATGCCATCACCGACAAGACCGCCGCTATTCTAATCGAACCAGTTCAGGGTGAGGGCGGTATCCGCCCGGTTCCAGATGCCGAACTTAAGGCATTGCGCCAGATCTGCGACGAGCATGGTTTGCTGTTGATCCTGGACGAGGTGCAATGCGGTGTTGGCCGGACCGGAAAGCTGTTTGCCCATGAATGGGCAGGCATTACGCCGGATATCATGATGGTCGCCAAAGGCATCGGTGGGGGCTTCCCGCTGGGTGCCGTGCTTGCCACCGAAAACGCAGCCTCGGGCATGACGACAGGCACGCACGGGTCCACCTATGGGGGCAATCCGCTGGGTTGTGCCGTAGGCCGTGCGGTGATCGACCAGGTGGCGACGCCGGCTTTTCTGGAAAGCGTCAACCGTAAGGCAGGCCTGTTGCGCCAAAAGCTTGAAGGGTTGATCGCCGAGCATCCCGAGGTCTTTGAAAAGGTGCGCGGGTCCGGCCTGATGTTGGGTTTGAAATGCAAGGCGCCCAACATCGACGTGGTCAACGCAGGGTATGATAACGAAGTCATCACCGTACCCGCCGCCGACAATGTCATCCGCCTGTTACCGCCCCTGACCCTGACCGAGGACGATATTACGCAAGCTGTTATCCGCCTCGATAAGGCTGCGGCCCAGGTTGAAAGCACTCTGGCCACGGCCTGATCTATTCCCCGGGGTGCTGCAGATGCCCCGAATAGCCAAAAGTGAAACAAAATGAACCACTTCCTTGATATCCACAAAACCGACGCGGCCGAGCTGCGGACCATGATCGACCAAGCCAGCGCGATGAAACAGGCCCGGATGGGCCGCCCCAAGGCAGCGCTTGACGAAGATCAGGCACTGGCGGGGCGCATGGTCGCGCTGATCTTTGAAAAACCTTCGACCCGGACGCGTGTGTCCTTTGACGTGGGCGTGCGCCAAATGGGCGGGCAGACCATGGTGTTGTCGGGCAAGGACATGCAGCTGGGCCATGGTGAGACCATTGCCGACACCGCGCGCGTTCTGTCGCGCTATGTCGACATGATCATGATCCGGACATTTGATGAAACCATCCTGACCGAGATGGCCGAGTACTCGGACGTACCTGTCATCAACGGTCTGACCGATCGCACCCATCCCTGCCAGATCATGGCCGACGTCCTGACCTTTGAAGAACATCGCGGACCTATTGCTGGCAAAAAGGTGGTCTGGACCGGTGACGGCAACAATGTCTGTGCCTCATTCCTGCACTCCGCGGGCCAGTTCGGATTTGATCTGACCTTCACGGGACCAGCTCAGTTCGACCCCGAAGAAGAGTTCATGGGGTTTGCCCGGAAAAAGGGATCAAAAATCGTAGTTGAGCGTGATCCGTATAAGGCTGTCGAAGGGGCGGATCTTGTGGTTGCGGATACCTGGGTCTCGATGCACGATTCCCAGTCAGCAAAGGAACGGCGACACAATCTGCTGCGTCCCTATCAGGTCAACCCCGAGCTGATGTCACACGCTAAACCGGACGCGCTGTTCATGCACTGCCTGCCCGCACACCGCGAGGAGGAAGCGACATCGGACGTGATGGACGGGCCAAACTCGGTCATTTTTGACGAGGCCGAGAACCGCCTGCATGCACAAAAAGCAGTGATGCGCTGGTGTCTGGGCGCCTAAGCGCGACGCCGAACATCCCATACCCGCAATTTGGCGAGCGTCCCGGCGCTCGCCAATAAGACCGACATGCACAGCGCGGTTTTGGTCATGATTTCCATCGTGCCTTCGATCAGCATCGCATGAACCACGCTGCCCAGGATCGTCACAAGCGCCAGTGTGACATGCCCCAATCGCCACACACGAAACCTCAGCGCAAGGCGGTGCCGCAGCAGGCCCAGAACGGCAGCTGCAAACACAGCCCACATCGCAACCACGCCCCAGGCTGAAAAGGGCGTGGGGGACATGAATAACAATGCGTCGACAACATCCGGCGGGCTGGTGATCCACAAGCCTACCACGTGGATAAGTACAGCCCCGATCAAGGCCATCCCGCACCAGCGGTGCCAGAGACGGCTTGCCATCGGTGACATCCCCGGCAGCCAACGCCCTGCCAATAGCGGTTGCATCAACAACAGGCACATGCCGACCACGCCCGCAAAGCCTGCTGCGATGTATACCGGCTGGCGCCAGGCCAATAGCGGGCTTGCTGCCGCTGCGATGATGGGCACCAGCAGGGCGGCGATCAGTGCCGCCCAAATGAAAATCGATCGGATCACGGGTGTCAGACGGGTTGCAGTACGAAATGCGCCGTCAGCGTTTTGTCGCTGGAGCGTGACATGATCGGGCGCAGAAACACAGTTTCAAACGCGCCACTGTCATAGGCCAGATGGCCGTGCGGTTGACCAAAGGCGGGCACGATTTGTGGCATCTCCAACCGGAACTCTCCGTTGGCATCGGTCAGCGTGGCGCCGTGGCTTTGGGGATCGCGTTCGTGGCCTTCGGTCGTGTGGGCCCATATCTGGATGCGCTGACCGGGCAGGGGGGCACCGTCACCTGCGCGCCGCACAGTACCGGTCATCCAGAACCCGCCACCACCAATGCGGTCGACAATGGCCGCGCCGGGGCGATAATTGTTGGACCCACCGCGCATCGAAGGCGTCGGCGCAAGCCCGGCCGCGCGCGCTGGTACCATCAGGCCAGAGGCTCCGGCGGCCATAAATGCCCCACCAGTTGCCATCAGGGAACGACGGGTGAAGGGTGCTTTTGTCATGCAACGACCTCCTGCAAAGCGCAATCCACACAGGCCGCGGTGCGGCGGCCTCGACGCAAAGATAGCACGGTTTTGATTGATTCCGAGGAGGTACGGGCACAGAAATACGCCCCTCACAGAGCTGTGAGCAACAGGCTAAGCGTTGGGGCGTGCGAATTTCTTTGACGCTGCGCCAGGTGGGGTGCCATCCTCGGGCGACCCATCTGAGAGGTGATACATGGATCAGGCAGATAGCGTCTCAGCGGATGAAATCGCTGCGTTCAAACGGGACGGAGCGGTTGTTCTTCGGTCCAAGTTTTCTTCCGATTGGCTGACCAAGTTGCGCGACGGTATCGATACCGATCTTGCCAACCCGACGGACAATTTCACCCGTCACACAACAGACCCAAGCGCCCCCGCCTATTTTGAGGATTTCTGGGCGTGGAGCAAAATCCCTCAATTCACTGATTTCGTCCACAACTCACCGTGCGCGCCTCTGGCCGCGGGGCTGCTGGGTGCGCCATCGATCAATCTGGTCATGGATAACTGGTTCCTGCGTGAGGCCGGATCGACCTCTCGTCCACCGTTTCATCAGGACCTGTCTTACTTTGATTTCGAAGGAACGATGTGCGTGCTCTGGCTGCCACTGGAACCAATCAGCAAGGATAACGGCATCGCTTTCGTCAAGGGCTCTCACCTATGGGACAAGCTGTTCATGCGTGTGCGCTTTGCCGACGGGCATCCAAGTTTCGAACCGACCGAGGTTGCAGGCCAAACCTATCATCCGCCACCTGACATCAACGCCGATCCCGATGCCTATGAGTTGCTACAATGGGATATGGAGCTGGGGGACTGCATCTTTTTCGATATGCGGACCCTGCATGGCGGATTGTCGTCCACCACGCCGACCGAAACCGTGCGCCGCTTTACACTTAGGATGACCGCGCCGGATGGGGTTATCCAGTATCGCGGGGACTGGGCCAAGGATGAGCGGGCGCAATTTGAAGCCGAAGGCTATTGTGAAGGCGACCGATTGGACGGCGCGTTTTTCCCTCGGCTGTGGCCGCGCAAGGATGTTGCAGGGCAACGATAATGAGGCAGTATAACGCAGAGCTCGCACATATTGTGTGTGGCGACGCAAATGGAATTGCTTGGAATTGGCCTATATCCTGCAAAAGTAAACGTTAGTCGTCAGATTGCAGGAGAGCGGAAATGAGCTGGAACCCCACTCACAACCCGGAATGCGTTTCCGAAAGCTCGGCGCTAGAGACATTGATCATCCCGCGCGCCCGGGATCTGGGTGGGTTTGAGGTGCGCCGGGCGCTGCCCTCGGTCAAGCGTCAGCTTGTTGGGCCGTTCATCTTTTTCGATCAGATGGGCCCGGCCGAGTTTATCACCGATGGCGGCATTGACGTCCGACCCCACCCCCATATCGGTCTTGGCACCGTGACCTATCTGTACCAGGGAGAGTTCGAGCACCGCGACAGTCTGGGCACCCATCAGATGATTTATCCCGGCGAGGTGAACTGGATGGTTGCTGGGCGCGGCGTGACCCATTCCGAACGGACTAGCGCAGATACGCGCGGCACCAAACACAGCCTGTTCGGCATTCAGACCTGGATAGCACTGCCTGAAGCGCATGAAGACATGGCGCCGGATTTCGAACACCACAAGCAGGGCGCGCTGCCGCATATTCAGGATGCAGGCGTCAGTGCCCGCCTGATCCTCGGTTCGGCCTATGGCGAGACCAGCCCGGTGACGCTGTTGTCAGAGACCTTTTATCTGGATGTTCAGCTTGACCCCGGCGCATCTTTCCCACTGCCTGACGATCATGAAGATCGTGGCGTTTACGTCACGCAAGGCCAGGTTGAGATTGCGGGGGATACATTCCAAGAGGGGCGCATGATGGTGTTTCGCCCCAGAGACCGACTTTCGGTGACAGCGGGACCATTGGGCGCGCGACTGATGCTGCTGGGCGGCGCGACGCTGAACGAAGATCGCTTTATCTGGTGGAACTTTGTGTCGTCTTCGAAAGAAAAGATTGAAGCTGCCACGCGGGAGTGGAAAACCGCAGATTGGGCCAACGGAGCCTTCCATTTACCTCCGGGGGACGATCAGGAATTCATCCCGATCTCGGAAGAGTTAGAGCGCACCCGCCCCAGACGAGCCCGCTGACCAAGCGTCACGGGACCTTGCCTGTGCCCCCGATCCCGGCAATCCTTTGGTCGCAAGGGAGATGCCATGAAGATCGTGATCGCAGGTGCAGGCAGTATCGGGTGTTATTGCGGCGCTTTGCTGGCGGATGCAGGGCATGATGTAACCCTGCTGGGTCGTGCGCGCGTCCTGGATCCGGTCCGCGCGCAGGGGCTGACGGCCACTGATTTTTCAGGCCTTCACCGCCACGTTTCGGCGGACGCTTTGACGCTGGCCGAGGACCCTGCTTGCCTGAGCCAAGCCGAACTGGTCATCGTAACCGTCAAGTCGGGCGCAACACGAGATATGGCAGACGCCATCGCCCAATTTGCGCCATCTTCCGTCCCGGTGCTTTCGTGGCAGAACGGTATGGAGAACGCCCGAATTCTGCGTGCCGCATTGTCGGATCACGACGTTCGGGCGGGAATGGTGCCGTTTAACGTAGTGCCCTCGGAACCGGCCGCTTTTCACCGCGCCACGTCCGGAGAAGTTGTCATTCAGGGCGGGCCCGGTGCGCTGGGCCAACGCCTCAGCAGCTCTGACTTGCCTGTTGTTGAAAGCGATGACATGGACGCCGTTCAATGGGGCAAGTTGGTGATCAACCTCAACAACGCGTTGAATGCGCTGTCGGGCCTGACGCTGAAAGATCAGTTGCTGAACCGCGATTGGCGCCACCTGATGGCCGATCAGATGGATGAGGCTCTGACCGTTTTGAAGGCGGCCGGACATTCTGCTGCCTCAACCACGCCGCTGCCTGCCTGGATGACGCCGCATATCCTGCGCCTGCCGACGCCTTTGTTTACCAGGATAGCGGCACGGATGCTGACCATTGATCCAAGCGCCCGTACGTCGATGGCCTATGATCTGATGGCGGGCCGTCCGACCGAGATCGACAGCCTGCAGGGCGAGATCATTCGATTGGGAGCACAGGCCGGCGTGCCGACGCCGATATGTGCCAGGGTTCTTGCACTGGTAGATAAGGCCCCCAAAACTGCCCTATCGCCAGCCAAGATCAGGCTGCGGCGGCCTACTGAAAAGCCGTCAAAATCCAGAAAATCACCGCTGACATAGTGGCAGCAGCAGGGACCGTTATGATCCAGGCCGCTACGATCGTCATGAAATGCGACCGGCGCACCAATTTGCGCCGCTGACGCTCTTCGCGGGGCAGGCGGCGTTCAGCGGGGCGTTGACGGTTTGACTGTTTCCAACGGCGGTCCGAGTGCCACTCACGGTAAAATCCTACGCCAAAGACGGCGCCCACTGCTATGTGGGTCGAACTGACCGGAAGGCCCAGCCAGCTTGCGACAATCACTGTAATCGCCGCAGAAAGCGCCACGCAGAACGCGCGCATCGGGTTCAGTTTGGTGATCTGGCTGCCCACCATTCGGATCAACTTTGGCCCGAAAAGGAACAGTCCAAAGGAAATCCCAAAGGCTCCGATCACCATGACCCAGGTCGGGATCGACACTTTTGAGGCGAAGTCACCAAACTCGGCCGCATGCACAATTGCCGCCAGCGGACCAACCGCATTGGCCACGTCATTGGCGCCATGGGCAAAGCTGAGGAATGTCGCGGAAATGACCAGAGGCAGGCCGAATAGTGTTTTCAGTGATTTGGTGCGGTTCTCAAGCCCTTCGGACTTGCGACGAACCCAGGGCACCGTCGCGGACCAGACTAGCAGACCCGATGCCAGGCCGATCAACAGAGCTATCTCTAGATCAATCTTTACGATCCGCTTCAGTCCCTTAACAGAAAGATACGTCGCAAACGCACCTGCCATTACGGCAACAAGGATCGGAACCCAGTGCCGTGCGGCGGCAATTTTGTCGTCCTGATACTGGATTTTGTGTTTGATCAGCGCCAAAAACCCGGCGGCGATCACGCCGCCCAAGAAGGGCGAGATGACCCAACTGGCGGCAATTGCGCTCATCGTGCCCCAGCTGACGGCGCTCAGCCCTGCCGCGGCGATGCCCGCGCCCATTACGCCCCCAACGACTGAATGCGTCGTGGATACCGGTGCACCGACCCATGTGGCCAGGTTGACCCACATCGCTGAGGAAATCAGCGCCGCCATCATCGCCCAGATAAACACGTTGCTGTTCTGGACCGAAGCGGGGTCGATGATCCCTTTGGATATGGTCGACACCACATCGCCACCCGCCAGCAATGCCCCTGCGCTTTCGGCGATGGCGGCAATGACGATGGCCCCGCCCATGGTCAGCGCGTTGGCCCCAACGGCCGGGCCCATGTTGTTGGCTACGTCATTGGCGCCGATGTTGACCGCCATATAGGCACCAAAGGCTGCTGCTGCGGCAACGATCAGCCCACCATCCGCCCGCCCAAAGAAGATCGCGGCAGACAACCCGGCCAGCACGATAAACGCCAGCGCTATTCCGGGTGCAAGCAGGGGGCGTGCCACGTGGACATTTGCGTTTTCAAGCCGCGAAATGCGGTGCAGATCGCTGTCGAGCGCTTGCCAGCGGTTTTTGGTGTTCAAGTCAGACATCAGATTACACAGGGTTCATGGATTTGACGCCCGCCGCTATCCGGTTTGCACCTAACGGGCAACCGCTCTGTCATCAAAATTTCGTAAATCTGTTACATTTGGAGCAGTAAGTCACGTAACTCAGGTTCCCGAACCTGTTTTGCCGCGTCTTTCGGCAAAAACCAATGCCGCTCGCGTTGCCCGACCTCGGGGTAGGTGTCGGCAAGTTCTTTCACGTCGATACGGAATACGCTGGTGCGCACCGGCATGGCGGACCCGTCATCGAGCATCTTGTCATAAGTGAAAAATCCCACAGGCTTGCGGTTCAGATGATCTGCGTGAACGCCAGCCTCTTCCCACGCTTCTAGCCGCGCGGTTTCCGCGCCATCGGTGTTGTCCATAGGCCAGCCTTTGGGGATGATCCAACGCCCGGTGTCGCGGCTGGTAATCAGCAAAACCTCTTCGCCGCGTTCTGAATTGCGCACGCACAGAGCTGCAAACTGCACCCGTTGGGGGCGCAGGAAAAGCGGTCGGGCGACCTCTTCCCATACGTTTCGTAGCCATTTTCTCATGTCTTGTTCACTTGTGCGCGCGTTACTTCAAAGAAGACGTGACATAACAACGTAACGCAACTTGTTCAATGATCCTGTCTGTATTTGCATGTTGTGCGCTCTCCGTCGTTTTAGTTGGAGCGGACTATTTGGCCAAAATACTGAACCAAGGGTCAATGGATGGTTAATTCCGCCGTTTGGCCCGCAGAGTCGGATCGGCCTGTGTCGGATCTTCGGGCCAAGGATGCTTGGGATATTGCGCACGCATGTCTTTGCGAACGTCGGCATAAGACCCGGCCCAGAACCCGGGCAAATCGCGTGTAATCTGGATGGGGCGCTGGGCAGGGGACAGCAGTGTAATTTTCAGTGCCTCGCCACCAATGACCGGATGGCGACTAACGCCGAACATCTCTTGCAAACGGACCGAGATTTCGGGCACCTCGCCACTATAGTCAATCGGCACCTTGCGGCCCAGCGGGGTCACGAATGCACCGGGTGCACGGCGGTCCAACTCTTGTGTCTGGGACCAGTTCAGGCGTGCCCGAAGCGCGGGCAGCAGGTCAAAGCGTTTCCAGTCATCTGCGTTGCGCACGCCTGAGAGCATGGGCAGCAGCCAATCCTCCAGCATCTCAGTCAACCCATCCACCGAGAAATTCGGCAGGTCGGCGCCTTCTGCCCGGACCAGCTCGACCCGGGCCGCCAGACGCTCGGCGGCCCCGTCCAGCCGCAGGCCCAGATCGCGCACCCCGTCCAACATGGCCTGCGCAACGGCATCTTCGGGCACGTCCTTCCAGATGCGGTCTTCCAGAGTGATCGCTCCGAACCTTTCCTGACGCCGGGCCACAACGCGCCGGTCCCGTTTCGACCAGCTGCAGGTCTCGGTCCAGTTGATCTGATCTGCAAACAGATCGCGGATTTCGTGTTCAGAGATGTGCGCGGCCATCCTGACGCGCGCCTCACGCGGGTTTCCGTCTGTGTCCGTGACCACCAGAAAAGGCGCAGCGGCCAGCGTGTCGCTGCTGTCCAGAACAACCCCTTTGCCACCCGACAGAACATAACGCGGCACATCGCCCTTGCGGCGTTGACCGACGCGGTCGGGATAGGCGAGGGCGGCCATGGCAGCAGGGCTCAGGTCATTGGTCTTGCCTTGTTTTCGTAAGCGTTTTGTTTCAGCTTTGATCCGGTCCAAGGCACCGGTATTCACCTGCCACACCCGGTTTTGCTGAAATCTGCGCAGATCGCGCAATGCTTCAAGCCGCAGCAGCACGTCCGCCGGAGCCCCCCTCAGCGGGTCACGCTCGGCCATCAGCGCCGCCAGGGGTGCCGCGTCTGGTCCGGCCTGCACCAGCATATGACCCAGACGCGGATGCAACGGCAGTGCAACCAGCGCGCGGCCATGGTCGGTCATTCTGCCATTGCTGTCCAACGCGCCGAGCATCGTCAGCAAAGACCGTGCTTCGGCCATCGTGCCCTCGGGCGGGGGGGTTAGAAACGCCAGATCACCGGGCTCGGCCCCCCAAAGCGCCAGTTCCAGCGCCAGCCCGGTCAGGTCCGCGGCCTCGATTTCCGCAGGCGGATAGGCAGCCAATGCGCCTTCTTCGCCCTTGGCCCACAATCGATAGCATATACCTTCGGCCACGCGGCCGGCGCGACCCGCGCGCTGGGTTGCCTCGGCGCGGGTGACCCGTTCGGTGACCAGCCGCGACATGCCCGAACCCGGATCGAACCGCGCCCGCCTGGCCTGCCCCATATCTACGACAACGCGAATATCGGGGATGGTCAGCGAGGTTTCGGCAATCGACGTGGCCAGAACCACTTTGCGCCCGGTATCAGCCGGTGCAATTGCGGCGCGCTGGGCGGCGAAGGGCATCGCGCCGAACAATGGGCGCACCGCACATCGGTCAGGCAGTCGTTTGGACAAAGCGGCCTCGGCGCGCCGGATCTCACCCTCACCAGGCAGGAACACCAGCATGCCACCTTGGGTATCTCGTTCAGCTTGAACTACCAGATCGATCAGCGCGTCCAGACGCCGGGCTTGCGGACCCAAAGGTCGGTCCAACCAGCGGGTTTCAACCGCAAAGCTGCGCCCTTCCGAGGTGATCAGAGGCGCGCCCATCAGGCGGCTGACCGGATCAGCATCCAGCGTTGCAGACATGGCCAACAGGATCAGATCATCCCGGAGCGCGCCGGTGACCTCAAGACAAAGCGCCAAACCCAGATCGGCGTTCAAAGAGCGTTCGTGGAATTCGTCGAAAATCACCGCGCCAACGCCGGGCAGGTCGGGTTCGGATTGCAGCATCCGGGTCAGGATGCCCTCGGTCACAACCTCGATCCGGGTTGACTTGGACACCTTCGCCTCACCCCGCACCCGGTAACCCACGGTTTCGCCAACGCGTTGTCCCAGCGTCTGGGCCATGCGTTCGGCTGCCGCGCGCGCGGCCAGACGTCGGGGTTCCAGCATTATGATCTTGCCGTCGCACAGGCCTGCTTCGAGCATCGCCAGAGGCACCTGCGTGGTCTTACCCGCGCCCGGTGGAGCCTGCAAAACGGCCCGGCCCGATCCCCGAAGGGCTGCAAGCAGATCGGGAATGGCGTCGTCGATGGGTAAGTGCGTAGTCATTCAGGCTTTATCCGCCAAGACCTGACCGAGGTCCAGTTCCGACGCGCTTTGGCTTACACTTGCGCGCTTGGGTCTGGACAAACGCCGTACCGCGCCTTCATCTAGGGCGAAATTCAGATGAGGGGCCGCGCATGAACACCGCTGAGCTGGGCGACAGGATTTTGAACGGGGACCGGCGCGCGCTGGCCCGGGCGATTACGCTGGTTGAAAGCGGTCGTTCTGATCATCGGTCGCAAGCGAGCGATCTTCTGGCCCATGTCGGCAAATCCGGGCGGCAATCGCTGCGTGTCGGCCTGTCGGGCACGCCGGGGGTGGGTAAATCCACCTTTATTGAGAGCTTTGGCATGATGCTGACTGCGCAGGGGCTGAGGGTTGCGGTTCTGGCGGTTGATCCCAGTTCAGCCAGGTCGGGCGGTTCCATTCTAGGGGACAAGACACGGATGGAGCGGCTGAGTCGCGACAGAAACGCGTTTATCCGCCCTTCCCCCAGCCAGACGCATTTGGGTGGTGTCGCCCGCCGTACCCGTGAAGCGATTGTGCTATGTGAGGCCGCCGGGTTTGACGTGGTGCTGATCGAAACCGTCGGCGTCGGGCAATCCGAAACCGTAGTGTCCGAGATGTCGGACCTGTTTCTGTTACTGCTGGCCCCGGCCGGTGGCGATGAATTGCAGGGTGTCAAACGCGGCATCATGGAAATGGCCGACATGATTCTGGTGAACAAGGCGGATGGCGATCTGAAAGCCACCGCCACGCGTACCTGCGCCGATTATGCCGGTGCGCTGCGCCTGTTGCGCAAACGCCCTCAGGATCCGGAAGGGTTTCCAAAGGCGATGACAGTCTCGGCCGTTGAAGAACACGGTTTGGAAGAGGCCTGGGGACAAATGCAATCACTGAGCCAATCGCGCCGGGACAGTGGTTATTGGGACGCAAACCGGTCGGCACAGGCGCAATACTGGTTCGAGCAAGAGGTCCGCGCTGCGCTGCTGGCCCGCCTCGCAACATCCCAGGCCCGGTCCGAGATGGAACGCTTGGGCAAAGAAGTGCGCAAGGGAAATCTGAGCCCCTCTGCCGCGGCGGACACTATGTTGGACACTCTGGTCGCCGGATAGGCAAATACACTGCGGTGTGGCGGCCCGTCATTCGGTCATCGGAAATCATGGACTGTCCGACCTTGCTTTTGATGGTATGCTGAAAAGGCAGACACGCAGGGGTTGTTCGAATGCCCAATATCAATGGGACAAATAACAACGACAACATTGATGTCACAAACAATAGCGGCACCCTGAATGGGGCGCCGCAGGGCTCACCCATCGATAACATCCGGGGCCGGGGCGGCGATGACGACATAAATGTCACCGACAGCACTGTCATTGGCAATGTGGTCGGTAATGCTGGAACGGACACTATCACCATCTCCGGCAGCACCGTCGGCGGGCGGGTAGCGAGCGGGTCAGATGCTGATGTTTTGGATATCAGCGGCTCGACCATCGGGGCCATTCGACTGGGCGGCGGCAACGACACCCTGAATTTCAGCAGCACGTCGGTCGGTCAGGATATCCGCGGCGGTGGCGGCACGGATACGCTGAACCTGCCAGCGGGTACGGTCGTGAACGACGGTATTTTTGGTACCTTCACGGTTTCGGATGGGGTTGGATATTCCGTCTCCAACGGGACGTTCACCTTACCGTCTGGTATCACGGTGACCTATTCGGCATTCGAAAACGGCTCGGGCGTTCCCTGTTTTACCCGGGATACCAGCATCCTGTCGAAAAGCGGAGCACGCCCTATTCAGAGCTTGCAGGCAGGTGACCTGATCGCAACCATGAGCCATGGGATGCAACCCGTACGCTGGATCGGCCGACGCCGGTTTGATCGCACTGCGCTGGGGGGCAATGCCCGGCTGTTGCCAGTGCGAATATTGGCCGGCGCGTTGGGGAGTGGGATGCCGCAGCGCGACCTTCTTGTGTCGCGGCAGCACAGGATGCTGGTGCAGTCCAGGATCGCCGAGAGGATGTTTGGTACAACTCAGGTGCTGATCCCGGCCATCAAGCTGACCGTCCTGCCCGGGATTTACGTCGACGATTCCGTGTCAGAGGTCGATTATTTTCACCTGCTTTTTGATCGCCATCAGGTGATTTTTGCCGAGAAAGCCCCGACAGAAAGCCTGTTCACCGGCATCGAGGCGTTAAAGTCGGTGGGGCCAGAGGCGCGGCGCGAGATCTTTGAGATTTTCCCGGAACTGGCCGAGAATACGCCCGCGCATGAACCCGCAAGATTGATTCCGGAGGGGCGTCAACAGGCCCGCCTGCTTGAACGGCACCGCAGGAACAACAAGCCCTTGTTGCAGGTCCAGACCGGCAGCGTTTCAGCGCAGCATCTTTCGCACAAAGATTTCCGTTGATCCGTCTTGACCCTTCCGGTGATTCCCACTAAACGCATCCAACCAGTTTTCGGGCGCGACTTCGGGTTGTGCCCCTTGTGATTTGGCCGAGGGCGATATGCCTGGCCTCCAGAAACAAAGGAAGAAACCATGTCGCGCCGTTGCGAACTGACCGGAAAAGGCCCGATGACTGGCAACAATGTCAGCCACGCCAAAAACAGAACTCGTCGTCGGTTCCTGCCAAATCTGAACGACGTCACCCTGCAGTCGGAAACCCTGGGTCGTGGCGTCAAGCTGCGTATCTCGGCGGCTGCCCTGCGCTCGGTTGATCATCGCGGTGGTTTGGACGCGTTCCTGGCAAAAGCCAAGGACGACGAACTTTCCGCTGCCGCACTGAAAGTAAAAAAGGAAATCGCCAAGGCTCAAGCCGCGGCCTAAGTCCTTACTTTCAGATTTGAATTCGACCCTGTACCCTTTGGTGCAGGGTCTTTTTGTGTGCGGACTGTTCCCGGAGCGGAAATAAATTTGCCACAAAGGTGAAATTGTTCACATACGCTGCGCTTCGACTGCCATATGTTTGTTCATATTCATCTGGCGGAGTTCAGTCTCATGTCTTTCAAATCATCTGGTTTTCTCTCCCTGTTGGCTGCTTTTTTTGGCAAAACTTTTGGGGCATGCGTTCGAATGCAACGCCAGGTTAACAGGTTGCATACCAGCCTGACCAAAGGGTCCGTCAAACGTCCTGAACTGGACAGTTGACACATATCTCCTGACCCCGGGCTTCAGGCGTTTTCGATTGCGCTTGAAGCCCGCTTTATGTCCGGCCTATACCAACTCCAGGATGAAACCCGTTCTAAACAGAATTCTGCCATTGGTGCTGTCTCTGCTGGTTGTTTTGACCGGACAGGGGGTGGCCGCGTCGCGCGGAATGGACCGGGCGGTGGGTCATATGGTGCTGTGCACAGGTACCGGGCCAGTGGTTGTTTACGTGGATGCCGAAGGGCAGCCGACACAGGCCCCCCATTTCTGCCCCGATTATGCGCTGACATTGCTGGGCGCGATTGCGTTGGCAGACCCGGTATTGCCCACAGCGCCAGAACACACGCATCCGGCCCCTTTACGTGGGGCAGGCAGTCTTATTGCATTGCCGCTTCCGTTCAGGCCGGCGCGGGCACCTCCGGTGATGATCTGATCCGTTTTTTGTACTTTTCAGACACTTGAATACAGGAGAGGTGCTATGTCCCTCACATCCAAACTGCTTGCTACCCTTACAGTTGCAACTCTGACCACTGCTGCGTTTGCGCAGGATACAATAACCATCGAAGACGCCTATGCCCGGTCGTCCGGCAAAACCGCCAAGGCGGGGGCTGCATTCATGATGATTCAGAACTCTGGTGATGCTGACGATCGCCTGATCAGTGTCGAATCCGATGCAGCGGCCCGGGTCGAGCTTCATACCCATGTGATCGACGCCAACGGCGTGGCCAAGATGATGGAAGTTGAGGAAGGCTTTGTCATTCCTGCCGGGGACATGCACATGCTGAAACGTGGTGGAGACCATGTGATGTTCATGGGGCTGACCGGCCCGTTTGAGCAGGGCGCGACTGTCCCTGTCACGTTGGTGTTCGAGAATGCTGGTGAGGTAGCGGTTGAAATTCCGGTTGATCTGGAGCGGAAAGACGCAGGTGGTCACGGGTCACATTCGAACTGATCTACGTCTGTTTTCGGGCCCCTTCGCGGCCGTCATCCATACGTCAGGCCGGGCTTCGCCCGGCCTGCTTGCGTTGCGGCTTGGAAATCAGCGGTTTACAACCTTCATTGCAACCCGGTCATGCGCGCGTTTAAAGCGGGCGGTCAGCCAGAACATAACCACAGCAAATGCAAGGGCCGAGAATGCGATGGCCCAGCCCAGCGCTACCATCCCGGTGCCGGGCCAGAAGATTAGTGCCAGGCCGATGATCAGGGCCAGAATTCCTGAGTTCCGCACCGTCGGCGCATCCGGATTTCGGTCGGGCATTTGACGCCATGCCATTATCGATCCAATGCCTACAATCAGAGCCCAGGCACCCAACAAGAAGAAGGTCAGCTTTGCCACACCCTCGGGCCAGACCAGCAGAACCAGCCCGATCAAAAGAGCCCCGATACCAACACCACCAATCAAGCCCCGGCGCCCAAAGCCCAGCAATGTCAGGCCACCGTCCAAGATGAGCAGCAGCCCGACCAAACGCAACAGCAAGGATATGCTGCTGGTCGGCCAAAACAGAGCCGCGATCCCCAGTAAACCGGCCAGGATCCCGCGCAGCAGGAAAGTCCACCACAGGTTGGTCAGCTGATCACCCAGCGCGTCACGATCGCGCAGCACGGCGTCATCAAGGATTTCTTCGTGTGGGGGTTGGGGGTCTGTCATTAGGGTCTCCGCGATTGTCATGCCTTCAGTATAAACGACAAAAAAGGCGTGTGTCTTTGGTTAGTGACGGCCCAGCAACCCGTCTACCCAGCGCGGGACAGTTTCGGTGGCTGGGCCAAGAATGACCTCGTCAAAGCTCGACATGCCGGTCGAGGGGGCGAGATTCAGTTCAACCGTTCGCGCGCCTGACATGCTGGCGTCGTGCACGAAGGCGGCGGCGGGGTAGACCTGACCCGATGTACCAATCGCAGCAAAGATCGCGGCACCGCTCAGATGATCATAAATGGCGTCCATATGATATGGCATCTCGCCAAACCATACTACGTCGGGCCTCGCTGTAGGGGCCGCGCATGCTGGGCAGGGTTCGTCCACGGACATTTCGGGCGGGGCGGTCCAGCGATGGGCGCAGGCGCCGCATAAAGCGCCGGCAAGTGTGCCGTGCATATGAATGACGTTTTCGGCCCTGACAGCCTCGTGCAGGCTGTCCACGTTTTGGGTGACGATCACAACCTCTCTGGGCCAGTGGCGCTGCAACCGAGCCAGCGCCTTGTGCGCTGCATTTGGCTGTGCCTTAGCGGCCTGAGCGCGGCGAGCGTTATAGAACCCATGCACCAGGGCGGGATCGCGGGCAAAGCCTTCGGGTGTGGCGACATCTTCGATCCTGTGCTGTGCCCACAAACCACCTTCGTCGCGGAACGTGCCCAGCCCGCTTTCGGCAGAAATCCCAGCCCCTGTCAGAATGACGATCTTTTCCATATCCTCTCCACACGTTACACCTTGACCCATGAGCCACCGTATCCTGTTTGTCTGCCTGGGCAATATCTGCCGTTCTCCCGCCGCTGAGGGCGTCTTTCGCGCCCGCGCACCGCAACACACCACCGACAGCGCCGGGACATCCGGTTGGCATATCGGTGATCCGCCCTATGGACCGATGCAAAATGCGGCTAGGGCCCGCGGGATCGTGATAGGTGATCTGCGGGCGCGGCAGTTTGTGGCCGACGATTTTGACAGGTTCGATCTGATCATCGGTATGGACGCCAACAATATCGCCGATATCGAGAGTATGCGGCCCGTGGGCATCGACACCCCGGTTCGCCTGCTAACGGACTTTGCATTCAGTACCGATGCCGACCACGTGCCTGACCCGTACTATTCGCGCGACTTCGACGGCGCGCTGGATCTGATCGAAGCTGCGGTCGAGGGTCTGGACGCGCATCTGCGCACTTAACTCATCACCTTTAACTGGCCGTTCAGCCAAGGCAGTTGCATCAATGCCGGATCGATGATCTGACTGCGCATCAGGCGGCGCATCATTTGTGCCACCTCTTGCGGAACCTGATCGGACCAATCGGTGCGGGTAAATAGGGAAATCGTCCGCGCGAATTCGCCAAACGGGGCAGGGTGCACCTCGAGGCTGTCGTGGAACCGTGTTGCGCGCATGTATCCCAGCGGCGTCGTGATCGCCCAACCCAGCCCACGTGCCACCATCGCCATCAGCGCCAGATGCGAACCGATCTCGAATCGCTCCTCGAAATCCAGTTGCTGACGGGCCAGATGGTTTTCGATCTGGCGGCTGATCAGCTGTTCGCGGGCATAGCGCAGAAAGGGCAGGTCCTGAGTGGCCTTACCGAAGCCCTTGGGTGTGACCAGAATGAACGGGTCCTGAACCAGAGGGTACTCGACCACGCCCTCCAGTACTTCTCCGGAATGGGCCGAGACCACCATATGCAGGCGTTGCGCCTCGAGCTCGGCGAACAGGTCCAGGCTGGACAGGGTGATCAATTTAAATTTCGACCGGGTCAGGCTGTCGGCCAGCAGCGTGGCAAGCCGAGGGGTCAGGTCATTGTCGAAATCGTCGATCAGCCCGATTGAGAGCGTAGCAAGATGGCCCAGATCCATCACGCTCAGCTCGCTCTGGGCGATTTGCAATTCGGCAAGAACGGCCTCGGTTCGGGCCAGAAAGCTGCGCCCGGCTTGTGTCAGCCGCATTGGACGGCGCCCGTGATCCACCAGATCGGTGCCCAAGGCTTTTTCCAGGTTTCGCAATTGTTGCGACACCGAGGGCTGGCTGAGCCCGGTGATATCCGCGGCCTGTGCCACCGATCCTGTCCGCGCCAAGGCTTCGAACACCTCGAGCCCGCGCAGGGTCAGCCCTTTCATCACCATCAGACATACCTTTCGCTGCGCCTTTTTTGCGGTGCGGCGAGTGTCAGGTCAAGGATTGAAAGGGGTTAGCTACAAACAGCTTGCGCCATCTGACCGAAGTTCTGATAGCGATCCCACAGCGCATCATCACGTGCGGACTGTGACATCTTCAGTTCTTGCGCCTGATGCGGGTCGCTGAACCATTTGGCGACGGTTTTCTGATCGCTGTTGGTCAGCGCCTGATTGGCCACCTGCTGTATGCAGTTGCAGCGTGCCCGCGTCGCAGCCGACCTGTCCGATGCCAGACATGCCCGCTTGATCACCGCCGCCTCGACCGTTGCCGGAGCGACCGCCGAAATCGAAGTGGCGCAAAGTGCAATTAAAAGGAACTGTTTCATGCTCTTGCCTCGTGTTTGCCTGCCCGGACGGGTCTGATGCCCCTCTCGGTCTGCGGCGGAGTATGAATCAAACGGGGGGCGGGATCAATTGTTTTGACAGGTCAATCAAACGGTGTTGATTTGACAAGGATGCAGCCGTCGCATCGAGGCGAATACGAACATTCAACTCAAGGGGTGGGGAATTGATTTCTGTAAAAAGTTTACTTGTGTCAGCCGCACTTTGCTTGTCTCCGATAATGGTTGTGTCAGATGTGCCTTCTTTGCAGGGCGAAGACGCGCCGGAGTTTATGGAAGCGGTGCAGGCGTGGTCGGATGGTGAAGACTTGGCGGCGTTGCAAAGCTTGTCTGAACAGGCGCAACAGGGGAATGCCGCAGCTCAGATATTACTGGCGAGCATTGCAAGCCGGAGCAGCTTTCATGTGCATGTGACGTCCGAAATGGATCGCAAGGAGCGTATTGCCCTGTTGCGAAAACCCGGCGGTTTGTCCGGTAAATCATGGCTCACAGAAGCGCAAAATTCTGAGCCTTTAGCCCTTGCCTTACTGCAAGTTGCTAAGTTCGAGAATAAGGCGCCTGCGATCGCAGTATTGGTCGAACTTGGTGAGCCAATTACAGCAATGCTTGCAGCGCAATCCATGCTCCACGGCGGTGAAGGGGCAGATTTGGTTGACGTTTTGCAAGGCCTCGACCACAAACTGCCAGAAGAAGCCAGCATCTTCTTGTACTGGGCGCTGTACCTGCAGAAATATAGTTCGGACGGTTCCAATCATGGAGGTTCGGCATCGCTGGCCTGGCTGAATACCGGAGATGACCGATTCATGTCTTCCGAATTAGCTTGGGGCATATTTTCGCCAAGAGAATTGATTAGTGACTCCGACGTCAGGGAAGCTGCGACTAAACTTAGCCCTGAGATAGTGGCTTGGACCCCCATTCGTAACTTTTGCAACAATTTCTGTGCGGATGAAGTGCCCGATTGTACCATCACTGCTGCCGCGTTGCTCTCCTCTCCTTACTCTCCGAGAAGCCCGCTACAGAGCTTGATAACCAATGAAGATTATTGGTCGAGTGACCGCATTGAAGGCGACGTCGCACGTTCAATCATAGACATCAGGGATTGGGAGTTTGATTCAGAATATTCATATAATCAGTGTTTCACATCCAACATGCGAGAGCTTCAGCGAGCGCATTGGCCATAAACTGGCGCGTCACTTCAAGACAAGTTGAGCTCTGGCATCAAGTGTGAATCTAAGTATGTTTCAAGAGCCGATTTGTGTGCAATTGGCCATGAGATTGCTTTGGTCATCGCAGATCGTCTTGAACCATTGACCACAGCTCATTTCCGACGCATATCCCCAACCCATGACAGACCTCGCTCATATCCGCAATTTCTCCATCGTCGCGCATATCGACCATGGCAAATCCACCCTTGCTGACCGGCTCATCCAAGAGACCGGGACAGTCAAGGATCGTGACATGAAGGAACAGCTGCTCGACAGCATGGATATCGAGCGCGAGCGCGGCATCACTATCAAGGCCAACACGGTCCGCATCGATTACACCGCCGACAATGGCGAGCAATACGTGCTGAACCTGATCGACACCCCCGGCCATGTGGACTTCGCCTATGAGGTCTCGCGGTCGATGCGCGCGGTTGAGGGCTCGCTGCTGGTCGTGGATAGCACCCAAGGGGTCGAGGCGCAGACGCTGGCGAATGTCTATCAGGCCATCGACGCCGATCATGACATCGTACCGGTGCTGAACAAGATCGATCTGCCCGCGTCCGATTGTGACCGCGTGGCCGAACAGATCGAGGATGTGATCGGCATCGATGCGACCGACGCCATTCAGGTCAGCGCCAAGACCGGGCAGGGCATCCACGAGACGCTGGAATCCATCGTCACCCATCTGCCGGCGCCTAAAGGCACGCTCGACGCGCCGCTCAAGGCGATGCTGGTCGACAGCTGGTACGACGCCTATCTCGGCGTCATCGTTCTGGTCCGCATCATGGATGGCACGCTGAAAAAGGGTATGCGGGTCAAGTTCATGTCGAACAACACCCTGCACCATGTCGACCGCGTCGGTGTCTTCCGCCCCGAGATGGAGATGGTCGACAGCCTCGGCCCCGGTGAGATCGGTTTCCTCACCGCCTCGATCAAACAGGTCCGCGACACCCGCGTCGGCGACACCATCACCAATGACCGCAACGGCACCGAAGTGGCGCTGGACGGCTTCAAACCCGCGCAGCCGGTGGTGTTCTGTGGCCTCTTCCCCGTCGACAGTTCCGAATTCGAAGACCTGCGCGATGCGATCGACAAACTGGCGCTCAACGACGCCAGCTTCAGCTTTGAAATGGAGACCTCGGCCGCCCTTGGCTTTGGCTTCCGCTGCGGTTTCCTGGGCCTTCTGCACCTTGAGGTCATCCGCGACCGGATTGAGCGCGAATATGATATCGAACTGATCACCACCGCGCCGTCGGTGATCTATCACGTCTACATGAAAGACGGCGAGATGATCGAGCTGCACAACCCCGCCGACATGCCCGACCCTTCCAAGGTCGACCATATCGAGGAACCGCGCATCAAGGCGACCATCCTTGTTCCGGATGAATTCCTGGGCGACGTGCTGAAACTGTGTCAGGACCGCCGCGGCATCCAGCAGGACCTGACCTATGCGGGCTCGCGCGCGATGGTCGTCTATGACCTGCCGCTGAATGAGGTCGTCTTTGACTTCTACGACCGCCTGAAATCGGTGACCAAGGGCTATGCCTCGTTTGACTATCAGATGACCGGCTATACCGAGGACGCGCTGGTCAAGATGTCGGTGCTGGTGAATGATGAGCCGGTCGACGCGCTGTCGACCATGGTTCACCGTGACCGGGCCGAGATGCGGGGCCGGGCGATGTGCGAAAAGCTCAAGGACCTGATCCCGCGCCACATGTTCAAAATCCCGATCCAGGCCGCCATCGGAGGCAAGGTCATCGCCCGCGAGACCCTCTCGGCGCTGCGCAAGGACGTGACCGCCAAATGTTACGGAGGCGACGCCACGCGGAAACGCAAACTGCTGGACAAGCAGAAAGCGGGTAAGAAGAAGATGCGCCAGTTCGGAAAGGTGGATATCCCGCAGGAAGCGTTTATTTCGGCGTTGAAGATGGATAGCTAAGAGTTGGCTAATAGGGCGATGGTAAATCGCTGTTCAATGTGAAGCAGCGAATTATAGGTCATTTCTGGCTAGGTTTTCGGGCAACGAAATCTCTTCGCGAATATCGATCTTCAAACGAATGTACCCTGCATCTCCAAAGTAAGCGAAGTCCTCGGTTTCAAGATGTGTGACCCGATAGACCATAAGTTTGATGTACGCTGGCAAAATTGCGTGTCCAGAATAGATCAAGCGGATATTGCTCCACTTTTCTGAGCGCAGTTTTTCAAATAGTTTTGAGAGTTTATCGACCATATGCGCCTTTACAGTGGTGCTATCGGTTGTGTCGATGTTGCCCACGGAAAACAGAAATTTTTCACCTTCAATCAAATTGGCGGGAATGCGGTGCATGGTTTCATCGGGAACGATAGTCAGAGTTTTTCCGCTCTCTTTTTTCATTGAGAGCAATTCGAGAAGCCTATCTTTGCTATTGCTGCCCAGATACTTTTTGACGGCCATTATCACTTCTGCGTCTGGTTGATCAGCCATTTTCGTAAGCTCTCTTCAAGTCGTTTGTGTAAAACTCGTACAGGAATCCGTTGTTAGAGAATTTGGTTGCAGGTACATTCGTTCTTCCGGTGGAAACGGTGTTTTCTACTACGTATACACAATGGTCAAAAATCATCGCTGAATATCTCGGGATACCGTTGATAAACTTCACCTCCAAGTTGCTATTTTCTGCGTACCTTTTCTCCCAATCTTCGATAATTTCGTAGGCAGCCTGTATCGAGCTTTCATGCCAACCAAGTTCCTTCATGCATGCAATTGTGGGTGATTGTGGGTTGAGGAAGATTAGAGTTACTTGCCCTCCCGAAGAGGCGATGTGTTCGATTTCGGCGCGGTATTTCTTTATGTTTTCCGTTGAATAGGAGAAGAATGCAGTAAAATTCCGAGTCCTTCGAAAATCTTCTGCATAGTTAATGTCGCGTGAGTTACTGATGCACTCAGTAATCCCGCTGTGAAAGACACTCGTACTTCCTACAACTTTTTCGAATACTTCCTCAAACATTCTACGTTTCGACTGGTTCTCGAAGTAGAAGCTTACAATCGCCGAGATGACCAAGAAAGTTCCCAGAGTTGAGCAGGCTGTTGATACATCAAAATGCAGGAAGTCGAATTTTGTGACTTCATCAGCGGACAATATTACGAGAAGCAGCCCCAAAATAACGAGAATTGCCGTCCATAACTTGTTGCTCAGTTTTGAGATCATAATGGACCCTCATTTCAACTTTTTTTGTTAATGTATGCAGAGGTTTGAATGCTAAACCTAGTCCGTGTAATCGACAAGAGAGAGTAAGCGTTTGTTAGTAGATTGCCAATACTCAGTTAAAGTGATCTGACCCACAACCCGATACCGCTGGGCCGCGCCGACCTGCCCCCATGGGGCGGCGCGTTTGCGCCACCCCTCGGGTCGGCGCTGCCCTCCGTTCTGCTGATCATCCGTTGCGCTGCCCGTGACGCCGCAAGACTCCGCCCGTTCGGCCCTGAGGGCTCCGACCGTTCGAAAGCGAAACCATCCCCCGGATGGTTTCCGGGAAGCTTTCTCAAGCCACTGGACCGTTTCCAAGACGGGCCTCACTCTGACCCAGATCAAAGACCGCATGCGCTCTCACTCCTAGGATCCGCGAAAGTAGAATCCTTGAAATGAGGCCCCCATGCTTCCCCTGATGTTGATCGTCCATATCTTCCTAGGCTCCACCCTTGCCGGGTCCGCTGTCATTGCGGTTCTGTCCATGGGCTACACCACGCTGACCCCCATCCTGATCGCTGCGGGCGCAGGGTTTGTGGCGGCGTTCCCGGCCTCGTATCTGGTGGCCCGTAAAATGGCGGGCTGACCCCTAGGCGAGGTCAATGGGTTGGGCCACGTTGTGCGGCGTTCTAGACTGCCCAGCTCGAACCCCACTGTGACCAACCTCACAGCCTCCGCTTGGCCCACCTGCTATTGTTGACGGTACGGAAACACTGGCAGGAGGCCCAAATGTCCATGATCCCCATCATCGCGCTTGGATCGGCGGGGCTGTATTCCGTTGCCATGATCTCGATGAAGTACTGGTGGAAGATACCGGGGCTTGGGTTGGGCCTGCTGATTGTCGCGACCCTGCTGGCCGGGGCCACACTTGAGTTGGCCGCGCTGCGCGAGGAACGGTTGGGCATTATCTATACCGGCATTCTGGGGGCCGAAGTAATCCTGATCGCCATAGCCTCGTATTTCCTGTTTGGTGAAAACTTCTCGCATCGCGAGGTATTTGGCATCGGTCTTGTCCTGATCGGCACTGCATTGGCCTGGGCCTGAGCGTCAGATTAACCGATTATGAACAATCTTTTAGGAAAGTTGTAACCAGCGCTCTCCCTCCCAATCTTTGTAACAGGCCAGAAACGGCCCGGACAAAAACGGAGGAGAGACCATGACCAGATATATGACTGCCGGAGCAGCCGCTCTGGCCACGACCCTCAGCTTTGGAACCGCCGCTTTGGCCGATACTACGCCCGATCTGCGTGGCATCTGGACCGGCAGCTATACCACTGTGGGGCCGAACCGCACCACAACCGGTGATGCGCCGCGGTTCAACTCAGCCGAATGGGTGCTGGACATCCAAAAGCAACAGGACAACGTGTTCTGGGGGCCCAGCAAGTGGCGCTCGAGTGGCACCTCGGACTGGCGGAAGTTGGATGCCACCGGCACCATCAGCCTGGATGATCCCAACCGGATCAGCATCGTCGAAAGTTCGGCCAACCCTGAGATCGGCGTGAATGCCCTGATCGATGCCCGTTACCAGGACGGCAAGATTTATGCAGATTTCCGTAGCCTGCGTCGTGGAACGACCTACAGCACCGTTCTGGAACGTCAGGTGAACTGAAGCGTCTCTGGCCCGATCGGTTTGTAGGGGGTACAGGCTGCGACTTGTTGCAGCGCGTAGTAGGTAATTCCCGGTCGGGTCAGAGCGCTTCTCAGAAACGGATTCAATGTCTCCTCGGGGAGGGGACGGGTCGGGCGGCACCATCGCCTGCGACAGGGCCAGATTGCACCCGCGCCAGACTGCGGCGTTCCTGGATGCGGGTCATCTGGCTTTTACGGTCCTTCAGCGTATGTCGTGAGTGGTGAATCAAGGGTCGCCCGACCCCGATTCCGGCCTAATCAATTCGTCGCGTTTGTAGCGACAACGCCCCTCTATTTGGCTCATTCTGCGGATTGGGACTTTGCAGCCGCAGAAATCCGGTAGATTCTGGCGGAAGCCCGAGATTGCAACTTTTCCGCCTTTAAGCCTGCCTTCTGTCGCGTTTTCTGGACTTGTCCACAAAATTCTCCCGCCGGATATCAACATTTTTATCCCCGGCTAATTTCCATGCTGCAGTGCTAATTTCTTGTCCGGTGCGCTTGGCGATGTAACAGTCAATTTATCGCCACGGTTCTTCGGACCCAAGGCGGGACGCACAGGCCAAGGGGGTCGGCGCGATGAGGAGAGATTTTAGGATTTGTCCTGATCTGCAAAGGCTTACCGGTGTTTGGCTGGCTGAACTGGGTGTCACCATCCGGATCAGGTAGCCAGCTCTCAGAAAGTCAGTGCGTGCTGTGAGGTGCCCTCGGGTGCTGCATGGCGGCTGAGGTTCTTTCAGAGCCAGAGCCAACTGGATCGGGACGTCCCTCGGACGTTTTGGACCGGCAAGGCGTCAGGAGTGTCCGCAAGGGCACGTGCAAAGACCGCGTCTGCGCACCTGACGCCTTTTCCTTTTTCAGAAATCGCGTTCCAAAGGGCTGCCACTACCCCTTGCCAAAACAGAGACGGGGTTCTTGTGTGTGCACAAGAACCCCGTCGTCGTGTCAGAAATGCAGTACCGCGTCTATGCACCTGTACCCGCGACCATATCCCATATATGCGCAGGGTTCAACTATATGTTGGGTTTTGGTGCCTTTGCTGCGCTATATTCAGTCCAAATCAGAGCTGTTGCTGAACATCAGTTGCTGCGCCCTGAATGGCGTCGCCTGCATTTTCGATATCTTTTCCGGCGCCCTTGGCCGTCTCGCAGGCGGTAAGGGTAAACAGGGCCAGTCCAATCAGAGTTGCGCGGATCATCGGTGTCTCCATTTGTGTCAATTTTTTTTGCCTAGCAGTTTTCGGAACGTGGAACCAGTATTTTGCGACGTCGCCTAGAGTTGCCGAATTGAGGGCTGACAAGGGCCGTGGCAGTAAAGGTCAGCATCCTTTGGTCCGGGCAGGCCAGATGGCGTGTTATCCCCCAGACCAGCGTCGATACCGTGCCAAATTACCTCAAACATTTCGACCGCTTTCCTGGGTTGGCCGCCAGCTATCAAGACTGCGCCACGGCCTTCAAATCAGCTGTCTTCATCTCTGCAAAACAGCTCGTACACTACTTCGAGCATGCGGCGGGGGCGATCGTCGGCCAGGCGGTAGTAGATTGCCTTGCCCTCGCGGCGCGGCGTCACCAGACCTTCCAGACGCAGGCGTGACAACTGTTGGGACACGGCGGCCTGACGGGCAGACAGCAACTCTTCCAACTCTGTCACGGACTTTTCCCCGGACACCAAATGGCACAAGATCATCAGACGGCCCTCGTGGCTGATGGCCTTCAGGAAATTGGACGCACGCGTCGCGTTCTCTACCATTTTGTCAAATTGCTCGGGTGTTGCGTCTTGCGAAAGCTGGGGCAATGCCATCGTTATATTCCTCGTTTGCCCGGAATCGGGCGCGTTTGCGCGTTTTCTGGTCTGTTATTCGATCTGATCGGGTACCTAAATTGAACATGTATTACCATATGCATGGATCAAAATGATGTGATGTGAAAAGGGGAACTTCTGACAATTCGAAACCAGACCTTTTTAGGGAGTAGCAGAAGCCGACGCCGACGGCGGTGTCCGCGTCGCGATCTGCCACAAATGGGTCCAGCAGCACGCGAAGTATCCGGCCCCCCTTGCAGCCCCCCGGTGGCAACACTAAGACTTGGGTAACGTTTCTTCGGCTAATGTCCCGATCCATCGCAAAACAGGCAGGTTTCCAATGTTCGACCCCGTTGATACTTATATGAATACACTCGTTCCCATGGTCGTCGAACAGACCAGCCGGGGCGAGCGGGCTTACGACATTTTCTCGCGTCTTCTGAAAGAGCGGATCATTTTCATCAATGGCCCGATCCACGATGGGATGAGTCATCTGATCGTCGCCCAGCTGCTGCATCTTGAAGCGGAAAATCCGAACAAAGAGATCTCGATTTACATCAATTCGCCCGGCGGCGTGGTAACCAGCGGTTTGTCGATTTACGATACAATGCAGTATATCAAGCCGAAATGTTCAACATTGGTAATTGGTCAGGCGGCCTCGATGGGGTCGGTTTTGCTGGCCGGTGGTGAAAAGGGAATGCGGTTCTCGCTGCCCAACAGCCGGATCATGGTGCACCAGCCCAGCGGTGGCTATCAGGGTCAGGCCAGCGATATCATGATCCACGCGGCGGAAACGCAAAAGCTGAAGGATCGCTTGTATGACATCTACGTACGCCATACAGGCCAGACGAAAAAGTCGGTTGAAAAGGCGCTGGACCGCGACAATTTCATGAGCCCCGAAGAAGCAAAAGACTGGGGGCACATCGACGAAATCGTCGAAAACCGCGCAAAAATGGATGGCGAGGACGCCTGATCACACAGCCCTGCGTCACGCATGCAGGGCTTATTTTGAGATTGTAGCCGTCTCGGCGGTGGCCTAAGCTGCAGCAGACGACGGCAATCGCGGCCCGGTGGGGCCGCAGGGACGAAGCCCGAAAGGTAGAACATGGCGACGAATTCAGGCGGTGATGGCAAGAACACGCTCTACTGTAGCTTCTGCGGTAAGAGCCAGCACGAGGTGCGTAAGTTGATTGCCGGACCTACCGTTTTCATCTGTGATGAATGCGTTGAGTTGTGCATGGACATCATCCGCGAAGAAACCAAGGCAAGTGGCCTGAAATCTTCGGATGGGGTGCCGACGCCCAAAGACATTTGCGAGGTTCTGGACGACTACGTCATCGGTCAGGCCACCGCCAAACGGGTGCTGTCAGTTGCGGTTCACAACCACTACAAACGTCTGAACCACGCACAAAAAGCGGGCGGTGATATTGAGTTGGCCAAATCCAACATCCTGCTGATCGGCCCTACGGGTTGTGGCAAGACCTTGCTGGCGCAGACCTTGGCACGGATTTTGGATGTGCCGTTCACCATGGCAGATGCGACCACGCTGACCGAAGCGGGTTATGTGGGTGAAGATGTCGAGAACATCATCCTCAAGCTGCTGCAGTCCTCTGAATACAATGTCGAGCGTGCGCAACGCGGCATCGTTTACATCGACGAGGTCGACAAGATCACACGCAAATCCGAGAACCCGTCGATCACTCGTGACGTTTCGGGCGAGGGCGTACAACAGGCTCTGCTGAAGCTGATGGAAGGCACTGTGGCCAGCGTGCCGCCACAAGGTGGGCGCAAACATCCGCAGCAGGAATTCCTGCAAGTGGACACGACCAACATCCTGTTCATCTGCGGCGGTGCATTCGCCGGGCTGGATAAGATCATCGCGCAGCGCGGCAAGGGCTCGGCCATGGGTTTTGGGGCCGATGTGCGTGACAACGACGATCGCGGCGTGGGTGAGATCTTCAAGGAGCTCGAACCCGAGGATTTGTTAAAATTTGGGTTGATCCCGGAATTTGTCGGCCGTCTGCCGGTTCTGGCAACGCTGGAAGACTTGGATGAGGACGCCCTGGTTACAATCCTGACCAAGCCCAAGAACGCTTTGGTCAAGCAATACCAGCGTCTGTTCGAGCTGGAAGATTCTGAGCTGGCCTTTACCGACGATGCGCTCAAGGCGATTGCCAAGAAAGCCATCCAACGTAAAACCGGTGCACGTGGTTTGCGTTCGATCCTCGAAGATATCTTGTTGGACACGATGTTCGAACTGCCTGGATTGAAAAACGTGACCGAAGTCGTTGTGAATGAAGAGGCGGTTACATCAGAGTCGCAACCACTGATCATCTATGCGGACGCGGCTGAATCTGCTTCGGCAGGTTAAGACCAGATAGGTTTCACGAACACGGCGCGGCATTGTCCGCGCCATTTTCATGTGAGGGGTAGTATGGCAATCAGACGTATTTCATCAGGCGGCGAATACGAGGCCAAAGTGGGCTATTGCCGGGCCGTGGTTGCAAATGGGTTCGTCTTTGTCGCCGGTACCTGCGCCCAGGGTGATGACATTCCGGATGATATCGTGGGTCAGTGCAGATCAGCCCTGGATGCGATTGGAAAAGCTCTGGTTGAGGCGGGGGCGGGTTTCGCTGATGTGGTCCGGGTAAACTACTACTTGCCTGACATGAGCGAGTTCGAGCAATGTTGGCCCCTGTTGGTCGAGGCGTTTGGAGCCAATCCGCCTGCAGCGACGGTAACTGAATGCAACCTGATAACACCCAAAGATCGTATCGAGATCGAAGTCACCGCAGTGCTGCCGGAATAAGAAGTGCGGTCCTTGTGGCACTGGACCTTGGCGTGCCTTTGGTCCATATCTGCAAGAATAGAAATGCCGGAGGCAGCCGATGGGAATCCTGAACAGTTTATTGCGGGCCGTAACCTGGTGGAACGGTGCCACTTTGAACACGCAGTTCTACACTGCGCGCAAAGGGGTCAAAGTCGGTGAAGACAACGAAGGCAACGTGTTCTATCGCAACGCTGATGACAGTAAGCGCTGGGTGATTTTCAACGGCGAGGCCGAGGCCAGCAGGGTCGATCCCGACTGGCATGGCTGGCTGCACCGGACTTGGGATGAGCCGCCGACAGAAAAACCGATGCAGCATAAATCCTGGGAAAAACCCCATCAGGAAAACCTGACAGGCACTGCGCTGGCCTATGCGCCAGCGGGATCCTTGCGCCGCCCGGAACCGGTCGAGCGTGCGGATTACGAAGCCTGGAGCCCGGAATAAACGAGGCAAACAATGTCGACCCATAATGTAACCGAAGTACTTGTCGGCGGTGCCGTTCTTGCATGCGCCATCGCGTTTGGCGTTTACGCCAGCCAATCCACGGGCCTGTCACAGGGCGGCGCGGGGTACGAGCTGGGCGCGTCTTTCCGCTCGCTCGAGGGTGTTGGCGTAGGCACGGATGTGCGGCTGGCCGGCGTCAAAATCGGCACCGTAACCGGCGTAAATTTGAACGCTGATACCTATCGTGCAGATACCACCTTTACAATTTCAGACGGCATTCTGGTGCCAGATGACAGCGCGATCATAATCTCGTCCGAGGGCCTGCTGGGCGGGAACTTTGTTGAAGTGATGCCGGGCGGTTCGCCCTTCTACTTTGAGGCCGGAGATCAGGTTGAAGACACACAAGGTGCGGTCAGTCTGATTTCGCTGCTGGTCAAATTTGTGGCCGGGGACGGCGGCGAATGAAACACCTCGCGCTGATGGCAGCGCTGCTGGCCGCGACGGGTGCAGCGGCCCAGCAAAAGGCCCAGTCCGGTCCCGGCGCAATGCTGCGGGGGCTGGACAAGGTCAACGGCCAAACGGTTGATGTCGAGATGCAGAATGGCCAGACCGGGGCGATCTTTGGTCTGGATGTCGCCCTGGGCGATTGCCGGTATCCGGTTGACAACCCGACGGGGGATGCCTTTGCTTACCTGACGATCTGGGAAAAAGGTGAGCCAGAGCAATTGTTTGATGGGTGGATGATCGCCACGTCACCCGCACTGAATGCGCTGGATCATGCCCGCTATGACGTCTGGGTAATCCGCTGTATCACGCCCTCGGGGGATTGATCCAACACCGCGGTAAAATCCGCACTGGCATCGATCGCGTCTTCCAGCGCTAGTCGGTATTGCGCACGCGGGATTTCGATCGCCCCCAAAGTAGCCAAATGTGCCGTCAGGAACTGGGTGTCAAACAGCTGAAACCCGGTCTGGCGCAAACGGTCTACCAAGTAAGCCAAAGCGATTTTCGAGGCGTCCTTCCGGCGAGAGAACATGCTTTCACCAAAAAACGCAGCCCCCAGCGTTACACCGTAAACACCGCCGGCCAAGACATCACCGTCCCAGACCTCAAGCGAATGCGCGTGGCCCGAGCGGTGAATTTTTCGATACAGATCGCGCAGCTCTGCATTTATCCAGGTTTCAAAACGGTCCGCACAACCCCCGACGACGCCGTCAAAATCGCGGTTGATGGTGACGGAAAACCCGCAGTTTCGAATGCGCCGAGCCAGGCTGCGGGACAGGTGAAACCCGTCCAGAGGCACAACGCCCCGAAATTTGGGATCGACCCAGAACAGCTCTGGGTCATTGCGGTGCTCTGCCATCGGGAAGATGCCGATTGAGTAGCCGTGCAGCAATAGTTCAGGGGTCAGGCTCATGTTGGGTGCGCGTTGACCAGAGGGCGTGAACCCTCTGGTCTTAAGGGCTTATTGTTCCATGTTCTCCGCAAGCCAGTGCTCCAGCCAGTGGATGTTGTAATCGCCGCTGTGGATGTCAGCTTCTTGCAGCAAAGCATGGAACAAGGGAACGGTTGTGTCGATGCCATCTACGATCAATTCACCCAGGGCACGGTTCAATCGAGCAAGTGCCTCATCCCGGTCGCGGCCTTGCACGATCAACTTGCCAATAAGCGAGTCGTAATAGGGTGGGATGGAGTACCCGTCATACAGCGCCGAATCCATTCGCACACCCAGACCGCCCGGCGCGTGAAAGGCCGTGATCTTGCCCGGGCAGGGCGAGAAGTTGGGTAACTTTTCAGCGTTGATCCTGACTTCGATAGAGTGGCCGTTGATCCGTAGGTCATCCTGACCAAACGACATCTGTTCACCCGCGGCCACAAGAATCTGTTCACGCACTAGATCGACACCGAAAATGCCCTCGGTCACCGGGTGTTCCACCTGTAGGCGGGTGTTCATCTCGATGAAATAGAACTCACCGTTCTCATAAAGGAACTCGATGGTGCCTGCGCCGATATAGTTGATTTTTGCGACCGCATCCGCGCAAACCTTGCCAATTTTGGCGCGCTCTTCCGGAGTGATGGTGGGGCCGGGGGCCTCTTCAAAGACCTTCTGGTGGCGGCGCTGCAGCGAACAGTCACGCTCGCCCAGATGGACCGCCTTGCCTTTGCCGTCGCCAAAGACCTGAATCTCGATATGGCGCGGCGTGGTCAGGTATTTTTCGATATAGACTTCGTCATTGCCAAAGTTGGACTTGCCTTCGGCGCGGGCGGTCATGAAGGCGCTTTCCATTTCATCAGCGTTCATCGCGACTTTCATGCCGCGTCCGCCGCCACCGGCCGTGGCTTTGATGATGACGGGATAGCCAAACTCTTCACCGATTTTCTTGGCTGAGGCCAGATCAGGCACGCCGCCATCTGAGCCCGGAACGCAGGGCACACCCAGCTCTTTCATCGTGTCTTTGGCGGTAATCTTGTCCCCCATGACGCGGATGTGTTCTGCAGTGGGGCCGATGAAAGTGATGCCGTGATCTTCGACGATCTGCACAAACTCGGCATTCTCGGACAGAAAGCCGTAGCCGGGGTGGATCGCTTGCGCGCCAGTGATTTCACAGGCCGAGATGATCGCGGGTACGGACAGATAGCTTTGCGGGCTGGGCGGAGGGCCGATACAGACCGATTCGTCAGCCATGCGCACATGCATCGCGTCACTGTCGGCGGTGGAGTGGACGGCAACCGTCTTTATCCCCATCTCGCGCGCGGCGCGGATGACGCGCAGGGCGATCTCGCCTCGGTTGGCAATCAGGATCTTGTCGAACATGGGCCCGCCTTACTCGATGATGACCAAAGGAGTGCCGAATTCCACAGCGTCGCCATCACCCACCAGAATACGTTTGATGGTGCCCGACTTGGGGGCGTGGATGTGGTTCATGGTTTTCATTGCTTCGACGATCAGCAACGTGTCGCCTTCGGACACTGTTGCGCCGACCGTAATGAACGCAGGTGCGCCAGGCTCGGCCTGCATATAGACCGAGCCAACCATGGGCGAAGTCACGGCGCCCGGATGGCTCGCCGGATCCTCACCCGCGGCGGGGGCTTCTGCGGCTGCCGGGGCGGCGGCTGGTGCAGCAAGCGGTGCAGCCATCGGGGCTGCGGCCGGAACAGCCACCTGAACCGGAGCGGGCGCGGTCTTTGACAAGCGGCTGACGCGGACGTTCAGGCTGTCTTCTTCGCCATATTCGCGTTTGACCTGCAACTCGGTTAGATCGTTTTCGCGCAGCAGTTCAGCCAATGCCTTGATGAACGCCACATCCGCTTCGTGTTTGGTGTCTGTCATGAGTGTCCTCGACGGTTCCCCTTTGCCCGTCTGTGTCCTGCGGGCTTTGGTCTGATTACGCAGCGTTATAAGCTATGCGCCCGGCCATGAAAAGCGCAGTCTGGGCCTGTTATGAAAGGGTTTGTTCAGGATTTCCAAAGCCAGAGGATGTTACAGCGGCATTCCCGAGAGTTTGGCCACGAGTTCAGGCAGTTTTCGGGCCCCGAATTTGTCCAGAAGGCGGGCGCGGTAGGCCTCGATCGTGCGATAGCTCAGGCCAAGTTCCACGCCAATTTCCTTTGCGGACAAGCCGCGGCAGGACATGATGGCCACCTCGCGTTCACGGGTTGTCAGATCAACAAGGGGGCGTTCTTCCGAGATGTCCGAAAAGCTCCAGATCCCGTGGCGGAAGGGGTCGTCCGGGGTCAGGGACCTTCCGCGTGCCCGGCACCAGAACAGGTCGCTGTTGCGCCGCCGCATGACGCGCTCGTCCGTGTAATAGCCGGTGTCGCGCATCACCTGTAGACTGCGCGCGCCGATCCGTTCCCAGTCGGCCACAGACGGGTAGAGGTGCAAAAGGGGCATATTGCGATAATCCGCAGCCGCGCCGCCAAAGGTGCGCGCAAACTGCAGATTGCAGCGTCGGATGATCCGGCTTTCCAATTCGACGAGTCCGATTGGCGCATATTCAAACGCGGGGTCGCTCATCTGCGCATGGTGCCGGGATTTCAGAGAAATGAGAAGGGGGCGCGCGCAGTTTCTGAGATACAAGGTGAACCGCGGCTGAAGCGGAGTTGTTAAATTTGTAAAGCCACTATGAAAACTATCAGGTAACTATTAGAAATAAAATGAAAGTCCTGAAAATTGGTGTGATTTCGCAGGGCGACAGGTTGAATTAGAAAGGGCAAAGCCATGCGTGACAAGCTGACCGGCAGCCGCATTCGAGAACGGCGCCAGATCGCAGGTCTGCGACAGGCTGAGCTTGCGCGGAAGGTTGGGATTTCAGCGTCTTACCTGAATCTGATCGAGCACAATCGCCGACGTATCGGGGGCAAGCTGCTTGTGGATATTGCGGCAGTGCTGATGGTCGAGCCGTCGCTTTTGACACAAGGCATCGAAGCCACTTTGATATCCGCCTTGCGCGAGGCGGCCGCGGAAGCCGTCGGTCAGCAGGCCGAAGTGGACGCGCTGGAAGAATTCGCTGGTCGATTTCCCGGGTGGGCCGGTGTGCTGGCGCAAATGCACCGCCGCGTTGTGTCCCTTGAGCGAACGGTTGAAACACTGTCTGACCGCCTGACCCATGATCCGCATCTGGCCTCGTCCGTACACGAGGTTCTGTCGACGGCTGCCGCGATTCGGTCAACCGCGGCGATCCTTGCTGACACCCAAGAGATTGAGCCCGAGTGGCAGGATCGGTTCCATCGCAACCTGCATCAGGACGCCGAGCGTTTGGCGGACAGTTCCAAATCGCTGGTGGCCTATCTGGATGACAGCGACTCCGCCGAGGATCGCAGGGGTGTCCCGCTGGAGGATGTCGAAGCGTTCTTTGACGCCAGAGAGCACCATTTCCCCGAGATCGAAGACGGCAAAACTGCAGACCAGGTCGACCTTGCCGAGTTGGATTCAACGACCGCCCGGACGCTGGCACTGAGCTTTCTGAAAACCTATACCGCAGATGCCCGCGCAATACCTCTGGCGCAGATCAAAGCGGCCGTTTCCGTGGCAGAGCCGGATCCGGCGCAGCTGGCAGCGCAGTTTTCGGTCGATACGGCCACTGTTCTCAGGCGGCTTGCGGCGCTTCCCAAAGGGTATCTGTCGCGACCAGCAGGTCTGGTGATGTGCGACGCGTCCGGCAGTGTATTGTTCACCAAACCCGTTCCCGGATTTGCAATGCCGCGCTTTGGGGAAACCTGCCCGCTTTGGCCAGTGTTTCAGGCATTGAACAGGCCCTTGGTGCCCATTCGCAAACGCGTCGTGCAACTGGGCCGGGCGGCGGCTGTGTTTGACTGTTATGCTTATGCCTGGCCACAGTTTGTCGGGGGCTATGACGAGGGGCCGGTCTATCGCTCGGTCATGCTGATTCAGCCTGTAGAGGACGGTCAGCCGAACGATAAGACCGTGTCCAGAGTAGGGCCCAGTTGCCGGGTGTGTCCCAACAACAGCTGCGAGGCCCGCCGCGAACCCTCGATACTGCGGGAAGGTTTTTGACAGTTTCCTGACTGTGCGCGTAAGCTGGCCCGGACGGGTCGACCAATACATGACCCGTCACGGGGAGGACAGATAGGTATGAGCCGCAGGGTTCTGTTGATTGAGGATGAGCCGAACATAGCCGAGGCCATTCGGTTTCTGCTGACGCGCGAGGGTTGGCAGGTGGAAACGCATGCCGATGGAGCCGATGCGCTGCAGGTTATTCAGGGGGCCAGCCCGGATCTGGTCATTCTGGATGTGATGTTGCCGGGCAAAAACGGCATGGAGATTTTGCGTGAATTGCGCACTCTGGAAGACATGCAAGGGTTGCCCGTTCTGATGCTGACCGCGCGGGGCCAATCCCGTGACCGGGAAATGGCGGAAAATGCCGGGGTCAGCCGGTTCATGACCAAGCCGTTTTCAAACACTGAGATGCTGACCGCCGTGCGGGATCTGCACGCGCAGGCTACTCAGTCATGAGCAAGGGCGAAGACCGTCAGCCGCAAGGCGTCCGGCCTTCGCTGTTCCTGGAGCGCCAAAGCTATCGTCGACGCAGGTTGACTGATGCCGCCCGGCTGTTGCCGGTCCTGGGCGCTGCGCTGATCGCAATTCCCTTGCTGTGGCCCAGCGGCGATGCGGTGCAGGATGGAATCCCACTGTCATCGGCGATTTTGTACATCTTTTCCTGCTGGGTGGTCTTGATTGCCGCCAGCCTGATTTTTGGGTTTGCCTCCAGACACAAGACGACAAATGACGATTCCGAACCCGAGTCGGACCGATGGCAACCCTGAACGTCCTGATCCTTGTCTGCCTTGGCTATGTGGTGCTGTTGTTTGGCGTCGCTTTTGCGGCGGACCGAATGGCCGCCGCCGGCAAGGGGGCGTGGCTGCGATCACCCCTGATCTATACGCTTTCCTTGTCCATCTACTGTACGGCCTGGACGTTCTACGGCGCGGTCGGCAATGCGGCGCGGTCAGGGCTGGAATTCGTGACGATCTATCTGGGGCCGACGCTGGTGATGATCAGCTGGTGGTGGGGCTTGCGCAAACTGGTTCGGGTCGCGCGCAGTCAGAGGGTGACGTCGATCGCCGACCTGATCTCATCCCGGTACGGCAAATCCAATACGCTTGCGATCGGCGTGACCATTCTGGCCGTGCTGGGCGGGACGCCGTACATAGCGCTGCAACTTCAATCCATTACCCTGTCATTTTCCATCTTTGCCGAGGCCGACCCCTCGGGTCTTTATCGCCAGGGGGCGAGTGTGTTCTGGGTGGCCGCGGGGCTTGCAGTGTTTGCCATCCTGTTCGGGACACGGAACCTGGACGCCAATGAACGTCACCATGGAGTGGTGACCGCCATTGCTCTGGAATCCGTGGTCAAGCTTTTTGCCTTGCTGGCGGTCGGGATCTTTGTGGTTTGGGGCGTCGCTGGCGGCATTGGTCCGATGATGGAACGCATCGATGCGTCGGAAATTGGCCAGTGGAACGTAGATGCCGGGCGCTGGACGACATTTATTTTCCTGTCTGCCGCAGCCTTTGTCTGCCTGCCGCGCATGTTTCAGGTCATGGTCGTCGAAAACGCCGATGAAGGTCATCTGAGAACCGCCGCCTGGGCCTTTCCACTATACCTTCTTTTGATGAGCCTTTTTGTGGTGCCCATCGCAGTGGTTGGTCTGGACTTGTTGCCAGAAGGATCGAACCCGGACCTTTTCGTTCTGACCGTGCCTTTGTCGCAAGGCAATGACTGGCTGGCGATGTTATCCTTTATTGGCGGGTTCTCCTCTGCCACGTCCATGGTCATTGTGACAGCGATGGCGCTTTCTACCATGGTGTCAAACCATGTGGTCATGCCGATCTGGCTGAACACGCAAGAGGGCGCTGGCTGGGTGTCCGGTGACGTGCGAAGTGTCATTTTGATCTCGCGCAGGGTGTCTATCGCGGTCGTTATGGCACTGGGGTACTACTACTACCGTTTGTCCGGTGGGGGTGCGGCCCTGGCGTCGATAGGTCTGGTCGCCTTTGCCGGGATCTCTCAGATCCTGCCCGCATTGGTTGGCGGGTTGTTCTGGCGTGGCGCAACCCGTACCGGCGCGCTGGTCGGGCTGTCGGTCGGGTTCCTTTTGTGGATCTACACGCTGTTACTACCGGGAATGGGCGGCGTGTTAATGACCGAGACTGTTCTGCAAAACGGCCCATTTGGCATCGGTTGGCTGCGACCGCAGGCGCTGTTCGGGATCGCGGGCATGGACCCGATCGTCCACACCGTCATGTGGTCGCTGTCTCTGAACACGGTGGCTTTCTGTGTGGCTTCGCTGCTGAGTTTTCCCAGCCCGCTCGAGCGCTTACAGGGCGCGCAATTTGTCCACGTCTTTGATCATTCCGTGGCCTTGCGCGGCTGGACCGGTTCCGTTGCGCAAAGCGAAGACCTGATGATCATGACCCAGCGCATAATGGGCGCGGGCCCCGCACAGGAGTTCTTTCAGGCCGAGGCTGAAAAACAAGGGGGCCGGTCCAGCCTGCCTGAACCCACACCGGCCTTTCTTGAACGACTTGAACGGGAACTCAGCGGCTCGGTCGGGGCGGCCACGGCGCATGCAATGATCGGGCAGATTGTCGGTGGCTCATCCGTATCGGTCGAGGATCTGTTGGCCGTCGCTGACGAGTCCGCGCAGTTGCTGGAGTATTCCAGCCAGCTGGAGGCCAAGTCTACCGAGCTTTCCCGAACGGCGCGGCAATTGCGCGAAGCCAACACCAAACTGACGCAGATTTCAGAGCAAAAGGACAGTTTCCTCAGCCAGGTCAGCCACGAATTGCGCACGCCTATGACGTCGATCCGCGCGTTCTCTGAGATTATGCGCGACAGCGACGGTCTAAGCGGCGAAGAGCAGACCAGGTACGCCGCAATCATCCATGACGAAGCCCTTAGATTGACACGATTGCTGGACGATCTTCTGGACCTCAGCGTTCTGGAAAGCGGCCGCGTTAACCTGAACATGGGTGGCGATACGTTGCGCTCGGTTCTGGACCGTGCTGTGTCCAGTGCGCTGGCCGGATCAAACCAAACGCTCGCGGTCCGCCGATCAAAGGCATCCGAGCGGATTTCTCTGCACACCGACCTGGATCGTCTGGGGCAGGTGTTCATCAATCTGATCTCCAACGCCCGGAAATACTGCGACGCGGACGATCCTGTGCTGACAATCTCGGCCCATGATGTGGGCGGGCAGCTGGTCGTTGATTTTGCCGATAACGGTAGCGGTATTCCACCCGAGGCCCGGTCGATGGTGTTCGAGAAATTCGCCCGTGTGGGGGGCGACAAAGCAGGGGGTGCCGGGTTGGGGCTGGCGATTTGCCGGGAAATCATGCAGCGCCTGGGCGGTGAGATCACGTATCTGCCTGGCCAGGGTGGTGCCGCGTTTCGCGTTCGCCTGCCGCTTGCTTATCAGCAGGCAGCGCAATGAGGTGGATGTAAATACATTCGTAACCCGCGCTGGGTTAGACCGGATATCAGACATATCAACGGATAGCGGTTTTGTGGCATGACGCAAACGGTCAGCGCAGCTTTGGCACGCAAGGTTTCAGCGGGGCAGGAAGAGCAGGGCGATAAACCCCGATCGGTTCTGCGCGCCATGCGGCTGGCATTTGCCCGGGCAGCCGGGGATCGGTTGCACTTGCCCTTATCCGTAATCGGCGCAAGGCAATCCAGCCGAACGTCCGACGCATTGACGGATACCATTGGCGGAGACTGGTTGTTGCTGCAGCTGGTTAATGCGCAAGGGCTGTCCGCCGCTGTCTGTATGGATCTGGGTGCTGTCTCGGCGATCGTTCAGGTGCAAACGATCGGAGAAGTGATGCCCAGTGCGCCTGCGCCCCGGGCGTTCACCCATACCGATGCCGCCATGGTCGCGCCTTTGGTTGAAGACGCCTTGTCGCGGGCCGTTACGCTGGTGGATGCGGTAAAGGATCAGTCCGCTTTGTCAGGGTATGAATTTGCTTCTCGTCTCGCGGATTTGCGGACATTGTCTTTGGCGATGGTTGAAGATGCCTATCGTGTGTACGACCTGACCATCGAACTGGGCGGTGGTTTGCGGCAGGGGCAGCTGTCCGTTGTTCTGCCGGACAGCCTGGATGAGGTCGGCGAACAGGGCGAACACCCAGTAGAGACCGGCCCAAACCTGGATCAGGCATCAGGTGTGCTGCGGGCCGAACTGAATACGGTGATTTGCCGAATGACTCTGCCGTTGGCTTCTTTGTCGAGCTTTGGGGTCGGAGACCTTCTGCCCTTGAATGGCTCAAGGTTGGACCGCGCCGAGATTTTGACGATTGAGCGTACCCGCGCGGCCGTTGGGCGTTTGGGACAGTGCGGGGGCATGCGCGCGGTGCGGCTGAACGAATATGCGTCGTTGCAGGTTTTGAGCCCGGCAGACGCACAGGAGTTTCTGGAGGCGCGTTCACCCGCCGCGCCGCACAACCCGACAGCGTTGACAGAAGATCCGCCAGAGGTTTCGGTGTATGATCCGAATGTGCTGGCAGATCAGGAGCCGTCCCTTAACTTCACCGATTCGGATCAGATGGTGGCCGAGATTTCACAACTGGCTGGCCTGACGCCGCCGGATAAAGACACGGGCGGCGTCGGATAGTTCAGTCTCGGCTGTTTCGCATCTGGTCCAGCGCCGGGCGCAGGGTGTCTAGCGCGTAGCCGGCTTTGGTCGTGGCCTGCAGAATGTCGTCGGTACTCATCCTGTCGCACTGACCCAATGCCCAAACCACGGAACAACGTGTACCAGAAGCGCAATAGGCCAATACCGGGCCGCTGCAGCTTTCAGCCAGATCACGCTGAATCGCCACGTTTTCGGGAGTCATTGTCTGGTGCGTCAGCTCCAGAACTTCATATTGCAGCCCCGCGGCGCGCACAGCCTCGCCGATTGCTTCGTACTGCATGTCTGCCGGAACCTCGGTGTTTGGGCGATTGCAGATGACTTTCACGAAACCTGCGGCAGCGATGGCTGGGACATCATCGACCGTGATTTGGGGCGAGACGGCGTAGCGGGGGGTAATTTGTCGAATCTCCATGGCAATTGCTTAGGCCGCGTTCGCGGTGCTGTCCAGTTAAGCGCACCGTATCGGTTCGATCAGCTGGTTCTGACCCAAAATAATGCACCCGATTCAATGCCGGTTACCCGACTGACATCTCAGATTTTATTGATTGGAACCTTCAGAAAGACGTCGCCCTTTTCGTCCGCCGGAGGCATCTGACCCGCGCGCATGTTGATCTGTAAAGAGGGCAAAATCAGACGGGGCATGGACAGTGTCGCATCCCGAGCATCGCGCATTTCAACAAATTCCTGGATCGAGCGCCCTTGTCCAATATGGACGTTAAGCGCCTTTTGCTCGCCCACAGTTGTTTCCCAGGCGTACTCATCGCGCCCCGGTGCTTTATAGTCGTGCCCCACAAAAATACGCGTCTCATCCGGCAGCGATAGGATCTTTTGAATTGACCCGTAAAGCATCTCGGACGATCCGCCCGGAAAGTCACAGCGGGCCGTACCAAAATCGGGCATGAACAATGTGTCTCCGACAAAGGCCGCGTCCCCGATTACATAAGTCAGACAGGCCGGGGTGTGGCCGGGCGTATGCAAAACGTCGCCTCGTAACTGGCCGACATGGAAACTGTCGTCTTCGCGAAACAGCGCGTCGAACTGGCTGCCGTCGCGTTGAAATTCAGTGCCTTCATTGAAGATCTTCCCAAAGGTTTCCTGAATGCTGACAATCTGATCACCGATCCCGATTTTGCCACCTAGTTTCTGTTGCAGGTAAGGCGCCGCCGACAGGTGATCGGCATGTACATGGCTTTCCAAAATCCACTCAACCCGCAGATCGTTGTCGCGCACATAGTCCACAATCCGATCCGCTGAGTTGGTGTTCGTGCGCCCCGAGGCGTGATCGAAATCTAGAACACTATCGATGATCGCGGATGCCAGACCTTCGGGTTCCTGTAGCACATAGGAAACCGTAAAGGTCTCTTGGTCGAAAAACGCTTTGACTTGCGGTGTCATCGGGCCCTCCTCAGGTGCAATCAACTCAAATAGATGGTACAGGTTTTAAGCGACTCAGACCTGCACGATTTGATGCGGGTCAAGGCAAGTTAATCGTAAACAGTGTAAAATTTAAACAATCTGCGTCCAGCCGCTGATTTTGCGCCAAACGCAAGCGGGTTTCCGCGATATCGCAGGTTAATCTAAGCAGGTCTTAAAACGGTTACTTATATCTGTCTAAGTTCAAAATGTCTGGGAGGATGAATATGTCAGCAGTCAATTTGTATTCCGAAGCAGAGCAGTTGGAGAGAAAGATTCAAGGTGCCTGCCTTGATACGCGACTGGCGCTGCAGCCGAGCTTTGCCAAAGTGATTGACCGTATGCGGCAGCAAGGCGTGCGCGTGCCTTCTCGCCTGCGTCGGTTGGATGCGGCATTGTGCGAGGACGCGATGGAAGCGCGGTTCGACAACCTGCCGATCTAAGTCGGATTGCTAGCCGAAGGAAATTCCGACAATTACCACCATAAGGCCAAGCACCGACAAAAACAGCGATGCCAGATTCCACGGCAGAACGCTTTGTACAACAGCGCGCAGGTCGTCATCTGACAGACCGGACTTGCGCGCCTTCATCACACGCAGAATACACCAGACCAGCCCGACAAGCCCGGCAATCGAAAGGGCGGCACCGCCCCAGGTGATGACTTCGAACATGGTTCCCCACATAAGGTTGAGATTTCCCGTTGCGCTTAGCCGATAGCCCCCGCTCACACAAGCCTGACCGGGAATGGATGCTTGCGGCCCGTGCGGCGGCGATGTATCCGGCATATCGCCCGCTGTGACAGCATCAGAAATCCACCTCTGGGAGAGACATACATGGATGACATCACCGAAGATCAGGCCGCTGCAAACTATCGCGTAACTGCCGGCGAACTGCGCCAGTTTGTTGAACGGTTCGAGCGTTTGGACGCTGAAAAGAAGGATCTGGCCGAGCAGCAAAAAGAGGTGATGGCCGAAGCCAAAGCGCGAGGATATGACACCAAAGTTCTGCGCAAGGTTGTGGCGCTGAGAAAGCGTGACAAGGACGACATCGCCGAAGAAGAAGCGGTGTTGGAAATGTACAAAGAAGCCTTGGGGATGACCTGAACCGGGCCCCCGACTGTCTGGCTGTCCAAGACCAGATTCAGGAACGGCTTGCTCGCGCATCTGTCGCAACAAGTGCGCCCTCAGCGGCGCCGCGACTTGATCCAAACCAGCCCTTCCTGAGAATACCGTTTTTTCGGTTGGGCGTTGGTTTTGGGCGCGGTTTGATGCTTCTTTGTAGCTGAAGGCGCGAGTGGTCTAAGGTCTCAGCACGCGAACTCCGGGCATTGTCTCAAGCTTTGCCACGTCCTGCTCGTATAATTCTGAAAACGCGTCGACGATCTCGGATGTCCAACCGGGCAAGTCGACGTCCTCTTCGACTTTGTCCTGCTGTGCGTGATCCTCAAGAATTCGGGCAAGTTTACTACGTAGAACCGACTTTTCTTGCGCGGGTTCCTGTTCAATCAACGCCTGTGCCGCGGCCCGCCCGGTGTCGTCCAGCAATGACAAAAGCAACTCGTGCTCGTCACTCAGCGCAGTGTCCTCATCCAGATCCCCGACAGCCCGAATTATATCGCCCCAGATAAGCGGGGTGTCTTCGTAGCACCATAGGGTGACCTGAACGTTTGGGGCGAGGTCCCGGATGTCCTCGATCATGCCGATCCAGCTTAGGCAGCTCAGGTCGGTGCCCCGAATGATGCCTTCGCGCGACGCTTCCGGCAGAGACACTAGGAGTTTCGGGATAAAGCTTCCCGGGTTTCTGAGCGCTAGAAACAGTTCGATTTGGTGATCGGGAAACGCCTGTTCCAACAGCTCCATTCGGCGACCTGCCAGCGGATACAATTGTCCCTCTTGAAGAGTGATGGCCGGGTCACCGGCAAAGCTGTCACTTGAAAAGACCACGCGCCGCGTGGTTTCAGGAGAGGGCAGGATGCTCTTCAGCCGTTGATAGGCTTCAACCTCGACCGGTCCTTTTCCCAACCCTTCAAAAACGGGTCTGAAGACCTGCCGATACCGCCTCGGGCCAACATACCCAACTTTTCCTTGTGTCAGAACTTTTATGTTTTTCTGCAGCGACCGCAACAGTCGATCTGCCTCGGTAAAAGCCGCACCTGCGTGGATAGCAACCTGCATTTTCGGCTCTCGTCCTTGCTTTCTGCTCCATCAGTTGGGTTACAACCTGCGTGCGTTGCAGTCAAATCTCAGTCTTGCGCGCTAAGTCAGTTCTCTTCTCCAGCAGGAAAACTGAAAAACACTAAGTTAAGATAAAAATATGGGCTTGCAGTCCCGAACAAGAAAAAGTAATCGACACAAAGTGCCCCTATAGCTCAGCTGGTAGAGCAACTGATTTGTAATCAGTAGGTCCGCGGTTCGAGTCCGTGTGGGGGCACCATACTCCTAAGTAGATTCAAAATCCTGACGCGAACTATGATGTCGGACGCGACCTCCTGTTTTTTGACATTAACAAACTGCTTCATGCGCATCGCCGCCGTCGCTGAGGCCTAGCGCTGCACCAGCAGCGAAGGTCTTGGTGGTCTTCTTTCAATTTGAATCCTACTTCTGTTTGTCCTGGAGATCGTGCCAAATTGTCCGGAAGCCTTCGCCGCGTTACAGTTTTCAATGCCGCAGTCGTCAAGGCTTACCGGCGGCAAACAGACAGTGGCTCCGTTGTACCTGAGACATTTTTCTTTGTTCTGCTCAGAAACACGTGGGAGTTGGCGTTCAGGCCAGTACAATCGGCCTCTTCCTGAAATTTTATTTCACCTTGGCGCCAAAAATCGAAATATAATGACAGGATTAGCGCGATCGACTAAATGTTCACTTTATAAAAAGTAGACAACGTCTCGGTGAACTCTGTGGAACAAGTGGCCTTTACCTTCGAGATGGGAGTGGTTTGCGCTCTGTTGGCCTTCACCGTTTTTCTCTTTGTCTCGGAAATTGTAAGAATTGATCTGTCTGCCATTTTGGTTCTGGTTATTGTCGGTCTTCTCAGCTACGCGCCGGGGCTTGAGAACCTTGCAGATGTTACGAAACTCTTCGATGGTTTTGCGTCAAACGCCGTGATTTCCATCATTGCTGTCATGATCGTCGGTGCAGGTTTGGACAAAACCGGCATCATGAACAAGGTCGCGGCAGTCATTTTGAAATATGGTGGCACAGCCGAAAGCCGGGTGTTGCCAATCGTTTCGGGGACAGTCGGGGTTATCTCCTCCTTCATGCAGAATGTGGGGGCCGCCGCTTTGTTTCTTCCGGTCGTCAGCCGTATCTCTTCAAGGTCTGGAATTCCACTGTCGCGATTGCTGATGCCAATGGGGTTTTGTGCCATCCTGGGCGGAACAATGACAATGGTGGGGTCATCGCCCCTGATACTGCTGAATGACTTGATTCTAACTGCAAACGATGGCCTGCCCGAAGGTCAAAAAATTCCACCGTTTGGTCTGTTCTCGGTGACGCCAATCGGGGCTGCCTTGATCCTGACCGGGATCGCGTATTTCCTTCTTCTTGGCCGTTGGGTGCTGCCGGGCGGCATCGGGTCAGACAATACCGGTACCGGGCACGGCACCCAAGACTACCTGAAGCGGGTGTATGGGCTAAAGGCCGATGTATTTGAGGTGATCGTGCCAGCCGAAAGCCCGCTGGTTGGGCAGGTCCTGGCCGATATCAACCACGAAAACCATCTGTACATCATCTCGACATTCTATCGCGGGAAAACCTCGATGGTTCAGGTCTTGACGGCCGAGATTGCCGCACCCTGTCGGCTTGCGATCATCGGGCGGCGCTGGGTTGTTGAAGAGTTCGCTCAGAAATTCGGGCTGACGGTTCTTCCAGAGTTGGATATCTTTGTCGAAGAGTTCGCCCCCACAAATGCCGGAATTGCCGAGGTTGTTGTGACACCCGATAGTAAGCTGATCGGAAAGTGCCCTCGCGAGCTTTTGTTTCGCAAGACATATGGGATGTCATTGCTTGCCATTCACCGAGGCGAAGAAACGCTCAGCCACGTGGAATCCGATACACATGAGTTTACCCAGATCGGGCTCGAAAAATTCAACGCTGGTGACATGCTGGTTGCCCATACCAGATGGGACAACCTGATGCGGATCAAACGGGATCCGGACTTTGTTGTCGTTACAACGGATTTTCCGCAGGATGAGTTGCGGCCGCAAAAAGTCGGGTGGGCGCTAGGCTTTTTCGCAATTTCCTTGTCGCTGATTTTGTTCACAGACGTGCGCTTGTCACTTTGCCTTTTGACCGGAGCGGCTGGAATGATGCTTGCCCGTGTACTCAGCGTGGATGAGGCCTACCGCGCCGTTGGGTGGAACACAGTTTTCCTGCTTGCTTGCCTCATACCGCTGGGACAAGCCGTGCAGAACACTGGCACCGCGGCGTGGATTGCCCAACAGATAATGGTCATTCTGGACGGTTGGCCGATTTGGGCGCTTCAGGCTGGCGTCGCGATACTTGCCACCGCTTTTTCATTGGTGATGTCAAATGTCGGCGCCACTGTATTGCTTGTGCCACTTGCCGTATCGATTGCGGTTGCGGCGGGCGGAAGCCCTGCGGTCTTTGCACTCACCGTGGCCATTTCAACCTCAAACAGCTTCATCATTCCAACACATCAGGTGAATGCACTGATCATGGGCCCTGCAGGCTATAAAGTTATGGACTTTGTGCGGTCGGGTGGGGTCATGACAATTCTGTTTTTGGTGGTCTCGCTTGGGATGCTCAACTTGATTTACTGAGCCGCGTGTATCCAGCAAATACTGGATCCCTAAAAACCCGTTGTCATCGTGAGTTTCTTGATTTGGGGCGAAGACAGTTTCAATTGGCCGCGATCCAAGCTGGATGTGCTTTACTGCATGCATCGGTTCAAAGCGAGGCTACCGAATTGCCGGTTCTTTGATGGTTAACTGATCCGATGTTTCGACCGAAGCCTAACTTCCTGAGCGAGGAGAATTGCATAGGTTACAGCCTCGTGCTCTGGTCTGCACATAGCCATCCTGGCGAAGGTCAACATACAGCCTTTTCAATCAGTTTCGTTGGTATTAAGAGTTTCAAACATCACCAGAGAAATGCGGATGTGGCGAAACTGGTAAACGCAAGGGACTTAAAATCCCTCGCCCTAGGGCTTGCGGGTTCGATCCCCGCCATCCGCACCATCTGGCGTTCAGATCGGAAAACCCAGCTGTTTGATCAATTTCCAGATGTCGCGGTTTGCAGCCGATAGCTGATCAACGATATCCTCGATTTCTTTTATGGCCTTGTCATCGACGGTATCTTCGCGCCCAAGCTTTATATCAGTCTTTCGATCCGAGATGCGCATCAGAATCGTTTTGGGATTTCCGCTTTCGGCATCAAAGGAATAGATGCAGTGATTGTATCTGTTCCGAATGGACGAGAGTTTGCTCAGCCGTTGGGTGCGCTCCAGGATCGGATCACGGATATCGGCCGGCCGACCTTCCATTTTAGCCAGCCTTTCAACCAGGTCTACCCGGGCGCGTGTAGTGTTCAGCGTCAGAAAGATGATGACCGCAACATCTTTGTTTGTCCCGCTCAGCCCGGCGATCAAGTGGATCAGAAGGCTTTCTGTATTCGTCCACATGTAGTTCAGCCTGCCGACCAGCAGGATCAGACGGTCAAAGCGGGATTGGTGGTCTTCACTCAACGGCTTGGCCGCGAACTTCGTCCGGTGCTACCTCGAAAAAGAACTGCGCGGCAGCGGTTCGGTTACTTACCCCGATCTTGCCCGCGACATTGTGCATATGCAGCTTCACCGTGTGTTCGGTAATGCCCAGGTTCGAGGCGATGATCTTGTTGCTTTGCCCCTTGGAGACAAGGCGTAGCACCTCTTTTTCTCGCCGCGTCAGTTTTGAATAAACAGGGTGGGGGTCCTTTGGCTTCACCGTGCTGCTGCCCAGAATGCAGGGTTTGGCTTGAGACCGGTTCTGCCCATTGGAAACGCAATCGGCAAAGAAGCTGGGCAGATAAAGCTCTTCATGCATCAGCAGGCGCAGAATTGAACGCCACACATCGGGTGCGACATTCATCGGCAGGTAACCGATATCTCCGTACTGGCTGCGATCCCAGTTTTCGAACAGAGTACGCGCGGCGTCGTCCTTGCGATAGGCAAAGGCGACACACCCTGATCCAGCGGCTTTGGTGTAGGTCTCAGGCCGGGACAGAAAGTCGTCCAGCATGATCTGATCAATAACGATGACCTTGTCGGAAACCGAAGCCGGATCGCTGATCGCAATCAGGTCGTCGATGGTCTCGTGTCTATGAGCGGCAACACCAAATTCGGTTTGAACGCTTCGTAAGGATTGATTTGAGTAGAAGAGTTCTTTGCCGACAAAATTGATCGAGAAATCTTCGGGACAAAAACCAATTTTGGCAACAGTATCCTGTAACGGATTGTTCATAATTTCCCCCTTTTAACCACGCCACGCAATTTGTGGCGAAATCGTAAACAACACACGGAACGTAAATTAACGTAAGTTTAACTAATATTCATTGCGGACTATACCCGAAAGACTGGTTTGCATCAATATTCCGTGTGCTCCTACCGAATTGGTCTAGAACTTTAGTTTAGGTAATCCAAAAGGCCTCTCGCAAAAGTTGTGGTAAATTAGGGATTTACACGATACGCGGTTTTTTCTTGTCCTTCAGCGCCCAAAAATCGCCATTTTTCGATTTCTTTGAAAAATGTTTGTAATAAAACAGTAGGTTATGAAAACTACTGCTTTGGTTTAGCTATTTATTCAACTCTCCTGCTGCGACCATGGCTGTGCTTCATTTGAGGAGCACGAGTTCCTGATGTGACCGCGAATCGCGCATTTACGCGAGCTTCAAACAGCGGTCACAAAGTCGGCTAAGCCGAGAAAGGAGGGTGGGAGAAAATCACTGATCAAGACCGCATGCGGGCGTGTTTTCGCGCTTGGATGCTTAAAATTTGTTTCAACCGCGCAAGTAGCCGTTTTGTAGATGAATGACGGCCGGGCGCTTAAAAAGTGGAATATTGAAATGGATAGACGCCAACAACCGTACAATGATGTAACTGCCATCGGCGAAGTGAATGTCGAAGAGGCCCACGTTGATGTCGAAGCGAACGTTACAATCGAAGAAGCTGAAATCGACGCCAACCTGAATGAGCAGGATCAGTCTAACGACAACAGCGTCGATAATGAAAACGGCCAGGAACAGGGCCAGGAACAAGGCCAGGAAACCAGCGTTGACAATGAACAGGGTCAGGGTCAGGACCAAGGTCAGGGCCAAGATCAGGATCAGGGTCAGGGCCAAGATCAGGGCCAGGGTCAGGATCAGTCGCAGACCAATGGCAACAATGACAACTCCAATGCTGTAAACATTGACTTCGGCGGCGGCGAGTGGATTCCCCGCGACGACGATCTGGTTGACGTTGACGTGTCGGATGGTGGCTCGGTTGAAGACGTCATCACCGTTGGGAATGACTTTGATTATGATCCGGGTGACGACATGAACCTGGACGTTTCGCTGAATGGCGCTGGCAACGACATGGCGTCTTTCAACAGCCAGATTGCCAATTTGGATGACAATGACCATTTGGGTTCGGCTTCCGTATCTAATGACGGTGATTTCACGCAAAGCGGCAATGCCCACGGTGGTACAGCTGAAGCACATGAAGGAATCGGATCAAGTTCAGTTGGTGGAGATTCCGGTAACGGTGGATCGACAAGCGGCGGAGATGCAGGTGCGTACACTCATGGTAGCGTTGCTGCCGCTGGTGGCGGGCACACTGGTGATGCTGGCGCTGACGCAGATGCCGGAGACGGCGGAGACTCGGGTGACGCATATAACGCAAGCTTGGGTGTTGGTAAATCAGACGCCTCGGCTGACGGCGACAGCGACGGTGGCGACAGCGGTGACGCAGACAGCCATTCGGATGCCAATAACGACAGTGATGGCGACTCGGATGCTGACGGTGACGGCGCCGATGGTGGCAACGCCGGCTCGATAGGTCTAGGCCTTGGTCTTGGGCTGTCTGGCGCTGGTAACGACGGCGACTCGACTGGCGGAGCAAACGATTCTGCAGCTGGTGCCCTTGGTGCTGGTCTCGGAGCCAATGATTCGTCGACCGGTAACGCGGATGGTGGCAGCGGACTTGGTGGCAACCTAGGTGGTGCCGACAATGACAGCGACGCCAATACCGATGCCAACGACGCGACATCCGGTGGCAACATTGGCCTGGGCCTTGCGGGCAGCCTTGCTGGTAGTGATGCCAGCGGTGATGGCGGTAACGGTGACGGCGGCAACGGTGACGGCGGTAACGGTGACGGCGGTAATGGTGACGGCGGCAACGGTGACGGCGGCAACGGAACCGGCGGTGCAGGCTCCGGTGGAGACGGTGGCGATGGCGGCGACGGCGGTGACGGCGGCGACGGCAGTGCTGGCGGTCCTGACTTGTTTGAAGAATTGGCAGCAGCCGGCGGTGCTGGTGGTGCTGGTGGCTCAGGCGGTTCTGGCGGTTCTGGCGGTGAAGGGTTCGGTGGAGAAGGAACTGGTGGCACAGGAACTGGTGGTACCGGAACTGGTGGTGTCGGTACTGGTGGTGTTGGTACTGGCGGTGTTGGTACTGGTGGTTCGGGTGACGGCGGTGACGCTGACGCAGACTCTGACGCTCAAGGCGTTGGTGACCAAACTGCAAGCGGCCCGGTCATCACACAGTCTCCAGGCGACGTTAACGGAACGGCCAGCAATGACCAGACCGCGGATGTCGATGCCGGTGACGGCGGAACCAACACGACTGACGGTAGTGCCGATGGCACCGGAACCGGTACAGCAACGGCTGACGGTGTCGGTGGCGGCGGTGGCGCAATCGATCTGGATGCGACCTCGGACGGTTCTGGAACAGGTTCTGCTGATGCAACCAACACTGCCGGTGCTGGTGGTGCAGTGGATGTCTTCTCACAGGCCGATGTTGACGGTTCTGCAGACAGCCTTGCACATGCCATCTCTGGCTACGGCGGAGCGGCAGACACCGACAACGATGCGACGTCCACCGGAATGGGCAGCGCAACCGGTATGTCCGAATCGGGCATCGGCGGTGGCGGCGGTGCAGCCATGGCAACCGGTGGCGAAAGCGGCAACGCGAACGGCCATGCGGACGCCGGTAACACGAACGGTGGTACCCAAACTGCTGGTAACGCATCGGGTGCCAACTCGGGCGATGGTGGCAATGGTGGCAATGCCGGAATGTGGGGTTCGAACAATGCTGGTGACGGCATCGTGACCGGAGAATCCTACGCCTCGGCCGCTGCGGTTGTTGATACGGCGGCCTTCAACCAATCGATCGTCATGGGTGCCAACGTTCTGGGCAACTCGGTCGATACGACAATGGTTGGTGGTTCGATGACTTCGACCTACTCCAGCGACGACACCGACGCTTAAATTAGATTAGAGCCTGCATTTGTGGGCTCTGACGCTTTTTCAAAAATGCCGGGGCCGCTATCGGCGGCCTCGGCCCAACTTAACCTAAACCGGAGTTATTAAGCCGGGGCAGGGAAAGGAAACAGAAATGGCACTCGACAGTATTTCAGAACAAATTGCACATTTCGTTGGAGCATTTGAACTAACGACAGAACAGGCACGGCTGCGTGATCAATACCAAGAGTTCACGGCCATGCGGAAGAAAGCTGAATTAGAGGAACTGGAAGATCCAACTCAAATTCGGGTCAAGGCGGATTTGAAACTTGATCCCGGTGAGTATGACCCGACGCCTTACAAGTTTGCGTCTCCGGTTGTTAACATTCCGGCACCATCAGAGGTTTTTGGACCGAATTCAGAAGCATCAACTTTCACCGGCCCGGGTGCCAGCCCGGTATCCTATGGGTCTGAGACCTTGGCGGACGGGAATGCCGCTACGACGACCCAGACGACTACTATTATTTACTTGGATCCTGAGTTTGTAACTGAACTTGCTGGGTCCGCTGTGACCTACACATTCCAGACCATTGAATTGAACGACAACGACACAATCGGTCAGGGCGATTTCCGCGACGCTGACGCGCTGATGGCGCATGGCGAAGAGGTTCAGGATACAGCCCTTTCCTTGCACGCGGTTTCAGCCCCTTCAATCAACATCTCCGACTATCTTTCGATCGAGAAGATCGAGGCAATCGCCGAAGAAATGCAATCCCCAGTCAATGCCGAAGTTGAAGGTGCCACTGTGCATCAATTCCACGGCGAAGACGCAACAGGCATGATCGTGAACGGCGAACAGGTCGATGAAATGCCTGAATGGTCCGACCTGCTGCCCAAGAACCTTCAGCCCGAAGAAGACACGGATGACGAAACCCCCGAAGTGTTGCCAGCCAAAGCGCTGCCAGCTGAGTGGGATCAGGACAAAGATTCAGAGTTTGAAGACGGCCATACGGTAACAACTGGCGGCAATCTGGCCATCAACGAGGTCGCAGTGACCGTGGGTTGGGTGGATGCGCCAAACATCGTGGTCGGTGGGCAAGCCGTTAATCTGACTGTCATCAGCCAGGTCGCGGTTGTTTCGGACATTGACGAAGGCGATGATGGCGTTCAAAGCGATACCAACGTCGTGCAGTCCTCGCAGATTGGGGTGGAAGCTCGCGAAGCCCCTTGGTTAGATGTTAACGTTGCTGAACCTGGTCAGGATCCGCTGGTCGCTATCGACTGGATCGAAGGCGATCTTGTTGTTACGAACTTCGTAGATCAGGTGATTAACGCCACTGATATCGACCATATTGAGACTGAAATTTCAGCGTCGTCCTCCATGTATGCACTGGGCGACAACGTGATGGCCAATGTCACAAACATCCTGCAGCTGGGCAGCTTCTATGATTTGATTATTATCGGCGGCAATATGATTTCGGTCGATATTGTTTCTCAGACCATTGTGTTGCTGGATGACGACGTGATCACTGGCGGCTTGCCAAGTGAAGACAACGACAACCTGGTCATGAATCAGGTCATGCTGAACCAGACTGGTGAAGACACGCATGAAGAACTGAGCGACGACCTTGCCGACGTATTGCCTCTGCAAGAGGTTGATGCTGACGCGCTTGAAGACGCCTTGATGAACGATCCCATGTTTGCCGGAACAGAATTGGTCCGGGTCCTGAAAATCGAAGGCGACCTGCTGCAGGTCAACATCATAGAGCAAACGACAATCCTGCAGGATCAGGACGATATCTCGCTTACAGGTTTGAACGCCGACGAAGCATCCGTTTTGGGTGCCGGCAATGCCGTACTTAACACGGCCAGCATAAACAAAGCGGGTATCGATTCAGTCGTTATGGCGCAAGAAGGTGAGTATTCGGATCTCTTGCTGCATCAGGCAAGCCTGATCGATGTTCCCGAAGAGGACAGCGTTGAGATTGCAAACGAGGCAATCGCCTTCCTGATGGAAGAAACTGACGCGACGGGCAGCACTGAGAACACCTCGGGTCACGTAAACCTGACACCATCTGAAACCGTGAGCGTCGACGACGGCCTGCATTCTATGCTAGCGTAGTAACCCTGTTTGTTACGAGTGACCCGAAAGTTTTTTGACATGTCGATTGTATTTCCGTCGCGTCTTGTACGTTACATGAGTCCATTGGATCGTAACGGGGGCCCTGTTGTGAAACCACCAACAGAGAGCCGTTCTGATAGTAAAAACAAGAAGTTGCCAAAGTTACGCCTAAGCGCGGACTTGTCCATTAGCACTCCTGCGCCGGGCAAAAAGGAAGCACCCGCAACGGCAAAAGCGGATGCGGACCAGGCAGTGAAAAAAGAACCACTAAAACGCGAATCGCAAGAGGAACCGCAACTGCGCGCCGGACCTTCCCCCCGGCGCAAGCAGCCGCAGCCTGCCGAAGACAATGACCAACAGGGCAGCGGTGCTGGGGTGGCCGATGATGTCAAGGACCCCGATCCAGAATCCGCCAACAAAACGAGCGACCGTGCACCCCCGGCGTCGCGCTCGGAAGGCGGGGAACGCTTGGGCACCACTATCGAGGCCAAGGCAAACCAACCACTGCTACGCACGAGTTCGGGTGGCGGTGATGGGAAAGGGCCACCCCAAACATTTCACAAACGTACCCCGCCCGAGGATTTTCAGCAGACGCTGCGAACATCGCTCAAGGCGATCTACCGCAACCTGTCTTTTGTGCTGGTTCTGACCTGCGCGACAAACATTCTGATCCTCGCCATTCCGATTTATCTGTTCCAGATCAGTGACCGCGTTTTGACCAGCCGGTCGCTGGATACTTTGATCATGCTGACGGCCATTGTTGCGGGCGCAGTTGTGTTTCAGTCGGCCTTTGATGCTGTTCGGCGATTCATGCTGATGCGCACCGCGGTTGAGGTCGCAGCCCGGCTTGGTGCCCCGATCCTAAGTGCGGCGGCGCATGCGTCCCTGCACGGCACCGGGCGTGAATATCAGACGTTGGGCGACTTGCAGCAGGTGCGCGGTTTCCTTGTCTCCAGTACGCTGATTTCGTTCCTGGATGTCCCGTTCGCACCTCTGTTCATCCTGATGATCTTCCTGGTTCATCCGCAGCTGGGGATGATTGTGATCGTAACAGCCCTATTGTTAATGACGATTGCGTTCATCAACCAGAAGATGACGGCCAAACCGTTTGCCGAAGCCAGCAAGGCTCAGTCGATGGCGAACATGCATCTGGATTCGATGTCACGTAATAGCCAGATTATCAACGCTATGGCCATGATCCCCGAGGCCGTACGCATCTGGGGTCGCGACACCGCACAATCGCTGACCTGGCAAGTGCGCGCGCAGGATCGCAATGTGATCTTTGCCGCCATTTCGCGCGGTGTGCGTTTGCTGACACAGATCTGCATTCTAGGCTGGGGCGCTTTCCTGGCGCTGCAGGGTGAGATTACCGGCGGTATGGTGATCGCGGCCTCGATCATCGCTGGCCGTGCCTTTGCGCCGATCGAAGGGTCGATTGAAGGCTGGAACACGTTCCTTCTGACCCGTGCATCATATGGCCGGATCAATAAATTGCTGTCCAACTCGGCGTTGCAATTCGAGAAACTGCGCCTGCCGCGCCCCGAAGGTCGGCTGGATGTGGAACGTCTTCTGTATGTGCCCGGCGGCACCAAGCGCGTGGTTCTGAATGGCATCAGCTTTTCCCTGAACCCCGGCGAGACCTTGGCGATCATTGGCAACTCGGGAGCAGGCAAAACGACACTTGGTAAAACCCTGGTTGGGTCGGTCCTGCCAACCTCTGGTAGTGTCCGGCTGGACCTGATGGATATCCGCAATTGGGACCCGCGCCAGTTTGGTGAAAGCATTGGATACCTGCCGCAGGACGTTCAACTGTTCCCCGGGACGATCAAGGACAATATCGGCCGGATGCGCTCGGACGCGACGGACGAGCAGATCCACGATGCTGCGGTCCTGGCCGACGTGCACAATATGATCGCCACGCTGCCACAAGGGTATGAAACCGTGGTGGCCGCCGACGGTACGCCGCTGTCGGGCGGACAAAAGCAGCGCATCGCACTGGCGCGTGCGTTCTTTGGCAACCCGCGCATGGTGGTTTTGGACGAGCCGAACTCGAACCTGGATGTCGCAGGAGACAAGGCCCTGGCGCGCGCCATTGCGCAGGCCAAGGAAAGCAAGATTACCGTTGTGGTGATCACCCAAAAGCCGACGTTGTTGAACGTGGTCGACAAAATCATGCTGCTGACAGATGGCCGTGTGGCGCTGTTTGGTCAGCGTGAACAGGTTCTGCAACAATTGAACGGGCCGCGTAGCAACCAGCCCGGCCTTGAAAACCAGTAAGGGGACTTTGAGATGAACGATCTGGTACCCGTAAACAACGACCCATTGGACCCAACGGTTTGGTACGCCGAAGTTCCACGCTCGATCAGTCGTTTTGTGACTATTGGGATTATCATGCTGGTCGTCTGCTTTGGCGGTTTTGGCGTCTGGTCCTTCAGTGCGCCGCTGGCCGCCGCGGTAATCGCGCAGGGCAGCTTTGTTGCAACTGGTCGCAACAAAATCGTACAGCACCTGGAAGGCGGTATTATCGAGGACATCAAAGTCATCGAAGGCCAAACCGTTGAGGCCGGACAAGTTCTGATGACCCTTGACCAGACCTCGGCCCAGGTAAACGAGCGTGAGTTGTTCGTCCGCAAGATCCGCCTGCAAGCAATGTCCGAGCGTTTGAACGCCGAATATGGCGAATTGCAGCGGCTGGAGTTTTCCCCAAATCTGGTTATCTCGGCAGGGGATGATGTTGAGGTTCTTTCGATCCTCGACGGGCAAAAGATCAGCTTTGATCTGTCGCGCAAGACCTTGCTGAACGACATCGCTTTGTTGGAACGCAATATGGAAGCTCTGAAAATCCGCTCTAGCGGGTTTAAGGCGCAATTGGAAAGCATGGTTCGGCGTTCAGAAATTCTGCAGGAAGAGTTCGAGACCAAAGAAGCGCTGTTTGAAAAGGGTTTGGTGCGAAAAGGTGAGTTGAATACGATCCGTCGCGTTCAGGCCGAAGCTGAAGGTCAGCAGGCCCGAATGGCCGCCGAAGCCGCGGAAATCAGCCAGATGCTGCTGAAATACGACGAACAGATTTCACGTACCCGCGCCGCCTATCGCGAAGCTGCGTTGGATGAGCTGAGCGTGATCGCAGCCGATCTGGAAAGTGTCCGCGAAAAATCCCGGCAAGCCCGCAGCGTTCTGGACCGTGCCGTCGTGCGAGCACCGGTGACAGGAACCGTGGTGCGGTTGCATTACCACACGCCGGGCGGCGTAATCGAAACCGGTGAGCCAATCGCCGAGATTCTGCCCGCAGACGCGCCACTGATCATCGAAGCCCAGATCCCGCGTACCGAGATCGACAGCGTCGTGACCGGACAACATGCGACCGTGCGACTGGTTGGGTTGAACCAGCGGACGACGCCGGTGCTGGATGGTTTAGTGTTCTATCTCTCGGCGGACTCCGTGTTTGAGGACACAGCCGGCGCACCGCAAGAGGTTTATCTGGCTCGGATTTCTCTGGATCCAGATGAAATCGGCCGTGTCAGCGGGTTTATACCGACACCGGGCATGCCGGCTGAAATCATGATCCAGACTGAAGAGAGGACCTTTGCCGCCTATATCGCAAAACCAGTGACGGACAGCATGTCCCGCGCGTTCCGCGAGCAATAATCATGCGGTTTGGATAACCAGTCTACATCTTTCCGCGTTGGCACATTATGATCCGGTGTCATTCACTGGGGAGGTTCTGATGCCATTGACAGTTAAAGACATGATGGAAGCCGCAAACGCTGTCGTCGAGCGTATTGACATCGACCGTGCCAAAGACCTGGTGGCGCAGGGTGCGTTGTTACTCGATGTGCGCGATGCGGTGGAATTGCAGCAGACAGGCCGGGCCATTGGGGCGCACCATATTCCCCGCGCGATGTTGGAGTTTCGCGCAGACGATGCCCTGAAGTCACACGATCCCGAATTGCGTAACGACCGCGTCATCGTCTTGTACTGTGCCGCAGGTGCTCGGGCCGCATTGGCCGGTAAGCTGTTGAAAGATATGGGGTATGATCTAGTCTACAATCTTGGCGGGCTGCCCGATTGGGTCAACGGCGGTGGCGAGGTCACACCGTCCTAGGCGGGACGCCGATCAGGCGTTCAGAAAGGCTCTGACAGCTGCTTCAAACTCGCGCGGTTTTTCGGCATGCAACCAATGTCCTGCGCCGGGTATCTTGGCAAACCTGGCGATGGGGAACAGGGCGCGGATCGTGTCGCGGTATTCGGGCAGGACATAATCCGAAGCACCACCGGATAAAAACAATACAGGACCGTCCCAGGCCTCTTGGAACTGTGGAAAGCCCATGATCTTGGGCATCTCAGCGGCCAGAACATCCAGGTTCAGCAGCCAGTTCTTTCCCTTGATGTCCAGTGATTGGGTGAAAAAGCTCTGCAGTGCTTTCTCCACGCCCTGATCCGCCAGTTGTTGCTCTGCATCCGAGCGTCGCGTCACAGAAGACAGATCCACAGCGCGCATCGCGGCAATAAACGGAAGCTGGCTGTGGCTGTAGGATACAGGTGCAATATCCGCCACGACCAGTTTGCGCAAAAGTTGTCCGTGCCGCAGTGCCAAAGCCATCGCAGCCTTGCCGCCCATCGAATGCCCAACCACATCCGCGTGCCCGCCGTGATGTTCGATGACCTCTGCCAGATCGTCAGCCAGTTCCGGATAGCTGTGGTGGTCCGTCCACTGACTATAGGCGTGGTTTCGCATATCGACGGCGACGACCTGCCGTTCATCGGACAACCGCCGCGCAATGACGCCCCAGTTCCGGGCGGACCCATACAGCCCATGCGCGATCAAAAGCGGAGGGTTCGCAGTTGGTTCACCATGTATGATCGTATTCAGCATTTTCGTGTGATACCCGTCGGGCCGGGAAACGACCAGCCCCATTGTCGCCCCCGTGCGCCAAGGCTAGATTGCAGCGTCAGGAGGCCGCGCCATGTCGGAAAACAATGAAATCCAAACCCAGATTGCAGACACCGTACAGCTGTTGCGCAAAAAGCTGGGCATGCGGGACAAGACGCTGACGGCATCGGTCCGCAAAGCCAAGCGTCAATTGCCCCGCCGGATCTACAAGCAGGCGATGTTGCTGGCCAATTCCGAGCAAATGGCCGCCCATCCCAAATTGCGGTTGGTATTGGACACACCAAAGCTTGTTCGGGCTTCAGAAGAAGTTCAGGCGCATTTAGGCGGTATCAACCGGGCTGATCGGCGGATGGGGCGGTTTCTGGGAATGCTGGGCGGCCTGGCATTCAACCTGTTGGCCTTATTGGCGTTGCTACTCGTTGTTTTGTGGTGGCAGGGTTTGATCTGACGAGGCGACAAACAAATGGCGCCCGGTGGGCGCCATTCAAGCCTTTGATATCCAACCGTCTTACAGGTTTGGATAGAGCGGGAATTTGGCGCAGAGGTTTGCGACCTCGGCCTTGACCTTGGCTTCGACGGCGGTGTTGCCGTCTTCGCCATTGGCGGCCAGGCCGTCGACCACCTCGATGATCCAGTCGGCGATTTGGCGGAACTCAGCCTCACCGAACCCACGGGTGGTGCCGGCGGGCGACCCCAGGCGGATGCCGCTGGTGACGGTTGGCTTTTCCGGGTCAAACGGCACGCCATTCTTGTTGCAGGTGATATGCGCTCGGCCCAAAGCCTTGTCGACGATGTTGCCGGTCACGCCTTTGGGTCGCAGATCGACCAGCACGACATGGGTGTCGGTGCCATGAGTAACCGTATCCAGACCGCCCTTGATCAGCTGATCCGAAAGCGCCTGCGCGTTGGTCACGACCTGTTTGATATAGTCCTTGAACTCGGGCCGCAGCGCCTCGCCAAAGGCCACGGCCTTGGCCGCGATCACATGCATCAGCGGGCCGCCCTGAATGCCCGGGAAAATCGCTGAATTCACTTTCTTAGCGATATCTTCATCATTGGTCAGGATCATGCCCCCACGTGGGCCGCGCAGGGTCTTGTGCGTGGTGGTGGTCGCCACATGCGCATGCGGGAAGGGGCTGGGGTGTTCGCCTGCTGCCACCAGACCGGCGAAATGCGCCATGTCCACGTGCAGATAGGCACCGACCATGTCGGCAATTTCGCGCATGCGGGCAAAGTCGATCTGGCGCGGGATGGCCGAGCCTCCGGCGATGATCAGCTTGGGGCTATGCTCTTTGGCCAGCGCCTCGACCTGGTCATAGTCCAGCATGTTGTCTTCTTTGCGCACGCCGTATTGCACGGCGTTGAACCACTTGCCCGACTGGTTCGGGCGCGCGCCATGGGTCAGGTGGCCACCGGCGTCCAGGCTCATGCCCAGAATGGTATCGCCGGGCTGGATCAGCGCCTGAAACACGCCCTGGTTGGCCTGGCTGCCCGAGTTTGGTTGGACGTTGGCAAAGCCACAGCCAAAAAGTTCCTTGGCCCGGTCGATGGCCAGGTTTTCGGCGACATCGACGAACTGGCAACCGCCATAATAACGCCGACCGGGATAGCCTTCGGCGTATTTGTTGGTCATCACTGAACCCTGCGCCTGCATCACGGCGGCCGAGACGATGTTCTCGGACGCGATCAACTCGATCTCGTCGCGCTGGCGGCCCAGCTCGGATGTGATCGAGCCGAACAGCTCGGGGTCGCGCTCAGACAGGGACTGGGTGAAAAAACCGGTATCACGAAGATTGGCGTTCATGGGGGCTCCACATGGCTGGGGGAATTCTTGCGGATTTCCTATCGGAAACCCTACTTTTGCAAAAGGCTTAAAGCGACGATTTGGCCCGCTGTGGCGTCAAGTCTGGCCTATCGGGGAAAGGTATGGTTGTTTCGGAACCAAATGTGCAACACCGGAAACCGGAATTGATGATCCAGAGAATTGCCTTTCTTGCCAGCGACGCCAATGTCGCGCAATCGGCCCGGGATGCCTTGATCGCCCGGTATGGAAATTCCGCCCCGCGGGATGCGGATGTGGTGGTGGCCTTGGGTGGGGATGGGTTCATGTTGCACACGCTGCACCACATGCAGCACCTCAACACACCCGTCTACGGCATGAACCGTGGCACCATCGGGTTTCTGATGAACGAGTTTCACGAGATCGACCTGATGCAGCGCCTTGTCGATGCCGAGGAAGAGGTCATCAACCCGCTGGCGATGCGGGCGATGGATCAATCCGGCAAACTGCACGAAGCGCTGGCCATAAACGAAGTGTCACTTTTGCGGGCCGGCCCACAGGCGGCGCGGCTGCAGATCAGCGTCGATGGTCGGGTTCGGATGGACGAACTGGTCTGCGACGGGGCACTGCTGTCAACACCGGCCGGGTCGACAGCGTATAATTACTCAGCACATGGTCCGATACTGCCAATTGGGTCTGATGTTCTGGCCCTGACGGCGATTGCCGCGTTTCGTCCACGCCGGTGGCGCGGCGCTTTGCTGCCAAAGATTGCCAAAGTGCGGTTTGACGTGCTGGACGCGGACAAGCGACCGGTCATGGCGGATGCGGATTCGGTTTCTTTCAAAGACATCGACTGGGTGGAAATCCGGTCGGAACCCGCCATCGAACACCGTATTCTTTTTGACCCGGGGCATGGGTTGGAAGAGCGACTGATCTCGGAACAGTTCACTTAATTCAACCACAAGGACGCTTTTTGAGACTTGTGTGAACCAGTTCACAGGAGGTTTCTTAATCTTCCGTTAATGTGAACTTGCCCGGAGAACACGCCAAGGTGGAAGTGAGTGGCCACCAACCGGCGTTTTCGAATGGTTGCGCAGTTTTCGCGCTGATGAGGGTAGGTGGTGCTACGCTTGTTAACAAATTTCTGGGCTTATTTAAGCAAGCGGACCCTGGGCACAAAAACCCAGGGTCTATTTTTTGCAGGATCGGCCTACAGAGCCGCGTCCATTCTGTCCCACAGTGGTAGGCACATTTGGCCGACACGCGATTCGATGGCGGCGGCAGCGTCAACAGCCATATCTTCGCGCCAGCGCCGGGCAGCGATTTGAACGTTGATGGGTTGCGGCCCCTTCGGCAGCTGTGCGAGCCGGGCGGGAACGCAGGCAGCGGGCAGGCCCAGAAAGTTCATTGCGTAGGAATAGACAGCGCAACCCAGAACCTCGTGCACGCCCTCGGCACCATCGGTGTCCCGGTCCGGTTTAAAAAACGGCTGCGGCAAGAACGGAGACAAGACCAGAGCATAGTCCTCCATGAACAGCGACCATTCCCGTGCATAGTGAGTGCGCTGAGCCAGCATTCGGATCAGATCGGTGTCTGTAATGGGTGGGAATTCCTGAAAGTAGACCTCGAAGATGTTGCGGATGGTTTGAGAACCGGCGGCTTCGATATCATTTTTCATCAGGGTCAACACTTCGCCCATCAGCGCGCGATAACCCGCCCGGCCGCATTCGAAAACATCAGGCGGGTCTATTTCAGTTACCAGATACCCGGCGTCGACCAACGCGTCACGGGCGGTGTCCAGTGCCTTTTCCACTTCGGGGTGCAAAGCGTAGCCAAAGGTGTTTTTGGTAAAGGCAACTTTGATGGAGGTGTCGCAGGGCGCGCCGCGCCAAGGCATTGAGACATGGAACGGATCGCGGGGATCGGCGGCAATCACGCTGGGCATGGACAGGTGAAGATCGGCGGCTGACCGGGTGATAAGGCCCTGGACTGACATGGATTGGGCCAAAATCCCACGCTCGGCCGGTTGGCTGGGGTTCCAGGCGGGTACGCGCCCAAGGCCGGGTTTCACCGTGACCGCCCCGTTGGCCGCAGCGGGAAACCGTAGGCTGCCGCCGATATCATTGCCATGGGCCAACGCACCGATCCCGGCCATCACACCTGCACCCGCGCCCCCCGATGACCCACCGGGCGAGATATGCCGACCCCATGGATTGTGCGTGCGGCCATGCAGGTCATTGTCTGTGTCCGCGCGAAATGAAAACTCGGGCGTATTTGTCCGCCCGATGACAACGGCCCCGGCATTCTGCAGGTTGGTGACAATCGGGGCATCATTCGGCGCGATCACGTCCTTCAGCGCTACAACGCCGTTACTGGTTGCGTGCCCTTTCTGGTCGACATTGATCTTGATGGTTACTGGCACGCCGTGCAGCGGCCCAGGTGATGCGCCGCCGACGACCGCCTGATCCAAGGCGCGCGCCTTTTGCAAGGCCTCGACGCTTAGATCCTCGACCACCGCATTCAGGTCCGGGTTGACCTGATGCATGCGATCTATGGCTCCTTGCACAGCCTGTTCGGCGCTCAGCTCGCCAGTGCGGGTCAGCTTGGTCAGGGCTGTGGCGCTTAGACGCCAGATGTCGTTTTTTGTCATGGGGCCTCACTGTCTTATCGTGACAGTAGGAGCCCCGTTTCAGGTTGCAAGCGAAAGCCTGTGGGCGGGCGACCAGTGGTCGCCCAAAGCCCGATCACTGCGCGTACCCGATGGATTTCAGCGCGACGGTGATTTCATCCAGAATGGCCGGATCGTCGATGGTCGCGGGCATTTTGTAATCCTTGTTGTCCGCAATCGACACCATCGTTCCCCGCAAGATTTTACCCGACCGGGTTTTTGGCAGGCGATCCACCACAACGGCCAGTTTGAAGGCTGCGACAGGGCCGATCTTTTCACGTACCAGCTTGACCACGTCTTGCGCCACCTCGCCGTGGTCGCGATCACACCCGGCGTTCAGACACAAGAAACCCACTGGCATCTGGCCTTTAAGCTGATCGGTCACGCCGATCACAGCGCATTCGGCGACATCGGGATGGGCGGCCAGAACCTCCTCCATCCCGCCAGTAGACAGGCGGTGGCCAGCCACGTTGATCACGTCATCGGTGCGGGCCATGATATAAAGGTAACCGTCCTCATCAATCATGCCTGCATCGCCGGTTTCATAATAGCCGGGGAATTGGTTGAGGTACGAGCTTTTGAACCGATCCTCTGCATTCCACAGCGTAGGCAATGTGCCTGGAGGCAGCGGCAGTTTGACCGCAATCGCGCCCAATTCACCGGGTTTCATCGGATGGCCGCCCTCATCCAGAATCTGCACATTATAACCCGGCATTGGTTTGGCGGGTGAGCCGAGTTTCGTCGGCAGTTTTTCGATCCCTATTGGGTTGCCTGCGATGGTCCAGCCAGTCTCGGTCTGCCACCAATGGTCGATGACCGGAACATTGAGCGCTTTTTGCGCCCATTCGATGGTGTCGGGATCAGCCCGTTCACCGGCCAGGAACAGGGCGCGCAGGCTGGACAGGTCGTATTTTGCCAACATCTCACCCTTTGGGTCTTCGCGTTTTACGGCGCGGATGGCGGTGGGGGCGGTGAAGAAGGATTTGACCTTATGCTCGGCGATTACTCGCCAGAAGGTACCCGCATCGGGGGTGCCAACCGGTTTGCCCTCGAACACGATGGTGGTGTTGCCGTGGATCAGCGGGGCATAGCAGATATAGGAATGCCCAACGACCCAACCCACATCCGAGGCCGCCCAGAACACATCGCCCGGATCGACGTCATAGATGTTCTTCATCGTCCAGTTCAATGCGACCAGATGGCCCGCCGTCGGACGAACGACCCCTTTGGGCGCCCCCGTGGTACCTGAGGTGTACAGGATATACGCGGGATCATTGCCGTCGACCGGAACACATTCCGCAGGTTCAACCCCGTATTGAAAGCCGTGCCAGTTGAAATCGCGCCCCTCGATCAGCTGCGCCACTTCCTGTTCGCGCTGGAAGATAACGCAAAAGTCGGGCTTATGACTGGCCAAGTCGATGGCCCCGTCCAGCAGGGGTTTATAATGTACCACACGCCCTGGCTCCATCCCACATGAGGCCGCGATGATCGCCTTGGGTTTGGCGTCATCAATCCGGACAGCCAGTTCGTTACTGGCAAAGCCACCAAAGACCACGGAATGCACCGCACCTAACCGGGCGCAGGCCAGCATCGCCTCAAGCGCTTCGGGGATCATCGGCATGTAGATGATGACCCGGTCACCTTTCTCTATGCCTTTGTCGCGCAGCGCCCCGGCCAACGTGGCGACGCGATTGCGCAGCTCGACATACGAGATTTCGCGCTTTGTATGCGTAATCGGGCTGTCATAGATAATCGCTGTCTGCTCGCCGCGGCCGTTTTCCACGTGGCGGTCCACAGCGTTCCAGCACGTGTTTACCTTGGCATCGCAGAACCATTCATAAAGCGGCGCATTATCGTCAAACAAAGCTTTGGTCGGAGGCTGAACCCAATCGATCCCTTTTGCGGCCTCCATCCAGAATGCATCCGGATCAGATTTCCAGCTTTCATAAACGTCCTGATAAGCCACGGTAGCATCCTCCTTAAACTCCTCGTGTCGTGTGTAAGGTGGACCGGGTGCACCGCACAAGTAAGGGAAATGACGGGGCGTCACTTTATCGCAAACCATTTGCAGAATTCGTCAAAATGGTCTGCAAATTTTTGCAAACAGGTTAAAATGCGCAGTATTTTATGCACGGGCTGGCAGCATTTGCAAATCTGCAAATCCTGCCATGCAAAGAATCACCCGCCTCGTGAGGTAAGGCGCCTCAGAGGTGCCTGATCCGGGTTTGCGCCGTCTATCCGTAGTGGGCCACTGGTGTGCCGGCAATAGCGGCCATATTCAATAGTCCACGTGCGGTAATCGACGGGGTCACGATATGGGCCTTGTTACCCATTCCCATCAGAATTGGCCCTACTTCCAGACCGTCCGCTTTCATCTTCAGGATGTTTCGCACACCGCTGGCCGCGTCTGCGTGGGCAAAAATCAGCACGTTCGCTGTTCCTTGAAGGCGCGAGTTCGGGAAGATGCGTGATCGCAGCTCGGGGTTCAGGGCTACGTCCAGGTTCATCTCACCTTCATAGGTAAAATCCCGAGGTTCGGAATCGAGGATATCCAGCGCGGCCCGCAGACGTTTGCCCGACCCCTCGGCCTGATTGCCGAACTGTGATTGCGAACAGAAGGCGATCTTGGGCTCAATCCCGAACCGCCGCACATGTCGGGCGGCCCCGATGGTCGTCTCGGCCAGCTCTTCAGGATTTGGCAATTGCCTGACATGGGTGTCGGCAATGAACAGTGGCCCGTCTTCCAGGATCATCAGCGACAACGCGCCGTGCGGGCGCAAATCCCCATCGTCCAGAACCTGTTCGACATAGTTCAGATGCCAGCGGAACTCACCAAAAGTGCCGCAGATCATGCTGTCTGCCTCGCCCCGATACACCATGATAGCGGCAATGGCAGTGTTGTTGGTGCGCATAATCGCCTTGGCGAGATCCGGCGTCACACCCCGTCGTTGCATGATCTCGTGGTAGGAGTTCCAATAATCGTAATAGCGTGGGTCGTTTTCCGGGTTTACGATCTGAAAGTCCTCACCGGGGCGCACTGTCAGGCCCAGCTTTTCACACCGTGCTCCGATGACGTCGGGGCGACCGATAAGGATAGGGGTCTCGGTCGTTTCTTCCAAAATGGCTTGAGCGGCACGCAGGACCCGTTCATCTTCGCCCTCGGCAAACACGATGCGGCGGGAGGCGACGGCGGCTGCTTCAAAAACCGGGCGCATGAGCAGGGCGGACTTGAACACCGACTGGTTCAGACGCTCTTTATAGGCCTCGATATCGTCAATCGGGCGCTTGGCTACGCCACTGGCCATCGCCGCCTTGGCAACGGATGAAGACACAACACCCACAAGGCGTGGGTCAAACGGCTTGGGAATCAGGTAATCGGGGCCAAAGGTCAGCTGTTCTCCTTTATAGGCGGCTGCAGCCTCGGCGCTGGTGGTGGCACGGGCCATATCGGCGATACCGTCGACGCAGGCGATCTGCATCTCGTCATTGATCTCGGTCGCGCCGACGTCCAGCGCACCGCGGAAGATGAAAGGAAAGCACAGGACGTTGTTGACTTGATTGGGAAAATCGCTGCGTCCGGTGGCGATGATCGCATCCGGAGCAACCTCGCGCGCGGCCTGGGGAAGGATCTCAGGGGTCGGATTGGCCAGCGCAAAGATAATCGGGCGCCTGGCCATTTTCTCGACCATTTCCGGCTTTAGAACGTTCGGTCCGCTGAGGCCAAGGAACAGGTCGGCATCGCCAATCACATCGTCCAAGGTGCGCAGGTCGGTCTTTTGTGCGAACTGGTCTTTATGCGGGTTCATGTCTTCAGTGCGGCCCTCGTAAACCAGACCGTGAATGTCGCACAGCCAGATGTTTTCGCGTTTGACCCCCAGTTTCACCAGCATGCTGAGGCAGGCGATCCCCGCTGCACCGCCACCTGTCGAGACAATCTTGATCTCTTCGAACTTTTTCCCTGCGACATGCAGCGCGTTTTTCGCAGCAGCCCCGACGACGATGGCGGTTCCGTGCTGATCGTCGTGAAAAACGGGGATGTTCATACGCTCGCGGCACAGCTTCTCGACAATAAAGCAATCGGGCGCCTTGATGTCCTCAAGATTGATGGCCCCAAAGGTGGGCTCAAGCGCACAAACAATATCCGCCAGCTTTTCAGGGTCGGGCTGGTCGACCTCGATGTCAAAACAATCGATACCGGCAAATTTCTTGAACAGAACGGCTTTGCCCTCCATCACCGGCTTTGAGGCCAGTGCGCCGATATTGCCAAGGCCCAGAACGGCTGTTCCATTCGACACGACCGCCACCAGATTGCCTCGGGAAGTGTAGAGTTCTGCATTTGAGGGGTCCGCCTTAATCTCGAGGCTGGCCTCAGCCACACCGGGCGAATAGGCGCGCGCCAGATCGCGACCGTTGGCCATTGGCTTTGTCGCCTTGATCTCAAGCTTTCCGGGCTTAGGGTGGGCGTGATAATCAAGCGCGGCCTGTCGCAGGCTGGGTGTGTCAGACATCGGCTTAGGAACTCCCTTCGAAATTTGATTTAGAGCTAAACTATTTTTCGAGGCTTGGCTACGTCGCGTCATTTTGCAACAGTGTCGCAACCTCACCGGCGCTTTGGTTGAAATTTGCGGCCAACTGGCTAAGTTCGCCACTTTCAAAATTCCGGCAATCGTTGTGTAAAATGGAAGACAGGCATGAGCTCTAAAGACCAGTTTCAGTCAGGGAGCACGATACCCGCGAACAAGAGGTCTTTTGGCACGGATCGCTTTGCGTTCCGAGCGGCGCTTGTCGTGGCTGTACTGGTTCTTATTGCCATAGCGATCTGGCCGATGCAGGCCTCGGTTTTCAATCAAGAGGGCGGACCGTTCGAAACCATCTCGGCTGCGGCGCTTTTCGTGGCGGGCTTGGCGTCACTTTATCGCTTTTCGGGGATAAAGCGCCTGTATATTGGACTGGTATGCCTGTTGCTTGCCGAACGAGAGCTGGAGGCTGACGTGTACGCAGTCGACAGCCTGCCGTACTTTGTGTTGCACGGGTTGGACGTCTTGCTGGACATGACGATTGTGCGTGTGGTACTGGCTGTGTTGGTTTTGGGCGGGCTTTTTTGGCACGGGGTGCCGAATGCCTGGCGCGCCCTTAAACAGCGCGCGCCGTTCCTTCTTATATTTTTTCTTGCCGGTATGTGTGCAGTCGTGGCGCAGTCGCTGGAAGAGATCAGCAGCGCTTTCAACGCTGAGATGTCAGAGGTTTTTGTGACCCGATTGTTCGTTCTGGAAGAAACGCTTGAGATGTTCTTTTCGATTGGCATTTTGGCCGCCGTTCTGATCGGATGGCCAAAATCCAGCACCGAAGAGAACGTGAATGACCAAGTCTCCAATCCCGATCCGCGCTGAAGTCCGTCTGCCAACGCAGGAGCTACGTGACGATATCCCGTTTTTCACCAGGGTATTGGGCATGCGGATGGACATGATCTATCCTGCGGATGATCCAAGTGTTGCTGTCTTTTCGGGTCACGGCTTGCGCTTGCGTATTGAAAAAGACGCACCTGAATCCCCCGGAACTCTGCGCATTTTGACAGAAAACCCAGACGCCTTTGCTGACGGAGCGCGCAGTCTGGTCGCCCCGAACGGCACTCGAATTGAGATTGAAGAGCTGAACCCCCCGATGGTGATGCCGGATACGGTGCATTCCTTTGTGGTGCGCAGGCTCAAAGACCAGGCCCCATGGATTATCGGCCGGGCCGGAATGCACTATCGTGACTTGGTGCCAGATCGGTTGGGCGGGTCGATCATCGCCAGCCATATTCGCATCCCCGATGGCGGTCCGGTGCCGGATATGGTGCATTTCCACAAGGTCGGGTTTCAGTTGATCTTCTGCATTCATGGCTGGGTGGACGTGGTCTATGAAGATCAGGGTGACAAGATGCGTCTGACGGCAGGTGATTGCTTTATCCAGCCGCCTGAAATTCGCCACCGCGTGCTTGAAGCATCGGACAACGTGCAGGTGATCGAGATCGGCGTGCCGGCGGAACACGTCACCGAAATCGACCATGATATGAACCTACCAACGCCGCATTACCGACCGGGCAGAGAATGGCAGGGGCAGCGCTTTGTCTACAACCAGGCCGAAGGGGCTGAGTGGATTCCGTTCCGCCTTCCGGGCTATATCTGCCGAGACACCACAATTGCAGAAAATACCAAAGGCGTGGCTGGGGTGCAGGTTGTGCGCAAAGGGCAGGGTGATCCGGTCTGGGCCGCGCATGACACCGATATCCATTTCACCTTTGTGATGAATGGCGCGGTCACGTTGGAAGGGGAAAGCCGTGACCCATTTCGGTTGGAGCAGGGCGATGCTTTTGTCATCCCGCCCGGAATGCGCACACGGCTGACCAATCCCTCTGACGATGTCGAACTGCTTGAGGTCACCCTGCCAGGCACCTTCAATACCACACTGGGCTGAGTGAATTTTGGCCGAGAAAACTGTTGCCCGGGGCTTCAACTCCCCGGGTTACTTAATTTAGGATATGTCTTTCTGACCAGATGATCAAAAAATGGGGAATCGCCATGGCTTTGAAAGATGCAGCGCTGTCTGTCCGGGAAAACGCATATGCGCCGTATTCCAACTTCAAAGTCGGCGCAGCGATCCGGTCCTCGACTGGGGTGGTCTATTCCGGCTGTAATGTGGAAAACGTAGCCTACCCCGAAGGCACCTGCGCCGAGGCTGGTGCCATTGCCGCGATGGTTGCCGCCGGTGAAAAAGAGTTGACCGAAGTCTATGTGGTCGCCTCATCGCCCCTACCGGTTCCACCCTGCGGTGGGTGTCGCCAAAAGCTGGCCGAGTTTGGCAAGCGTGAGGTCAAGGTGATCCTTGCCACAATGGACGGGGCCGAGTTTGAAACCACCATCGGTCAGCTTTTGCCCGGTGCGTTTGACGCCTCGCATATGGAGGATGTCTAAGCCCATGGATGCTCGCTCAATCATCGCCAAGCTGCGCCGGGATCAGGTGCCCAGCAGTGACGAGTTGAAATGGTTCGCGCAGGGCCTGGCCGATGGCGGCGTCAGTGATGCGCAGGCCGGAGCTTTTGCGATGGCTGTCTGCATGGGTGGGCTGGGTGCACAAGGACGCGCTGACCTGACCGTTGCGATGCGCGACAGTGGCGATGTACTAAGCTGGGATTTCGACGGCCCGGTGATTGACAAACACTCGACCGGAGGGGTGGGTGACAGTGTCAGCCTGGTGCTTGCGCCCGCGTTGGCTGAGCTTGGGGCCTATGTCCCGATGATCTCTGGCCGCGGATTGGGGCATACTGGTGGTACGCTGGATAAACTTGAATCCATCCCCGGTGTCAGCACCCAAATCGGGCAGGAGCGTCTGACCCAGATTCTGCGCGATACAGGCGCGGCCATTGTCGGGGCGACGGGTCAGATCGCGCCTGCGGACAAGCGGCTTTACGCGATCCGTGATGTAACCGCGACGGTGGAAAGCCTGGATTTGATCACCGCATCAATTCTGTCAAAGAAACTGGCCGCCAGCCCTCAGGCGCTGGTGCTGGACGTTAAAGTTGGCTCTGGCGCATTCATGAAGACGCTTGAGGATGCGCGCAAGCTGGCCAAAGCCCTGACAGAAACCGCAAACGCGGCCGGATGTCGGACATCGGCAGTGATCACCGACATGCACCAACCCCTGGCCCCGGCGCTGGGTAATGCGTTGGAAGTGGCCGAAGTGATGAACGTGCTGACCCACGCACATTACGATCCACTGGCCGAAATCTCGGCAGAGCTGGGCGGCGTGTTGCTGGCAGATGCCGGGATGTGTTCCAACGCCGAGGACGGGCGCGAAAAAGTCGCTGCGGTTATTCGCGATGGCCGCGCGGCTGAACGGTTCGGGCGCATGATGGCTGCTGTCGGCGGTCCACTGCAGTTTGTCGAAAACTGGTCGCGTTACCTGCCCGAAGCCAGCGTGATCCTTGAGGTTGCCGCGCCGACCAACGGGTATGTCGCCTCGATCAATGGTGAGGCGCTGGGCCTGGCAGTGGTCGCGCTGGGCGGCGGGCGACAGGTTGAAGATGATGTGATTGATCCGGCCGTGGGCCTGTCAGGCATCGTCCGGTTGGGTGACAAGATAGACAAGGGCGCACCTTTGGCGGTGGTCCACGCCGCCCGCGAGGATGCGGCGCAGCAGGCGGCCGAAGCGGTGCGGCGGGCTGTGAAACTCAGCCCGGATTCCGGTCAGATCGTTCCTCTGGTCCACGAAAGGATCGCGCCGTGACCCGGGCCTTTCTTGTGGTAATGGACTCCGTGGGGATTGGCGGCGCGCCGGACGCGGATCGGTTTTTCAATGGCGATACACCCGACACTGGCGCCAACACGCTGGCCCATATTGCGCAGGCTTGCGCCGAAGGGCGGGCCGAGGATGGGCGCTCGGGTCCGTTGTATCTGCCTAATCTGGACGCGCTGGGCCTGGGTGCGGCCACACGTCTTGCTTCGGGCACGGACACGCCCGGTCTTGAGGTCACGCCAACCGGCCTTTGGGGCTGCGCGCGCGAACACTCAAAGGGCAAGGATACCCCGTCAGGGCATTGGGAACTGGCCGGCCTGCCAGTGCCGTGGGATTGGCATTATTTCCCAGACACCACGCCTGCGTTTCCGGCTGACCTAAGTGGTGCTGCCGCCCAAGCGGCAGGAACCGAGGGCATATTGGGGGATTGCCACGCCTCGGGCACCACGATCATCGCTGAGCTGGGGGCAGAGCATATGCGCACCGGCAGGCCGATCTGCTACACCTCAGCCGACAGCGTTTTCCAGATCGCTGCCCATGAGGAGAGCTTTGGCCTCGATCGCCTGCTGGCAATGTGTAGGGCGCTTGCGCCCCGGTTGCACGAGATGAAGGTGGGCCGGGTTATTGCACGGCCATTTGTGGGCTCGCCCGAGGATGGGTTTACCCGCACCACCAACCGCAAGGATTTCGCCATCCTGCCGCCTGCGCCGGTCCTGACCAACTGGGCGCAGGACACCGGTCGCCGGGTTCATGCGGTTGGCAAGATTGGCGACATCTTCTCGATGCAGGGGATTGACACGCTGCGCAAAGGCTCGGATGCCCAGTTGATGCGGCACCTGTCCGATCTGGTCGATGATGCGGAAGAGGGCAGCCTGACCTTCGCCAATTTTGTCGAGTTCGACAGCCTGTACGGCCATCGCCGCGATATCAGCGGATACGCCCGCGCGCTGGAATGGTTCGATCATGAGATTGGCAGCGTTCTGCAAAAACTGCGCCCCGAAGACCTGATGCTGCTGACCGCTGATCACGGCAACGATCCCAGCTGGATCGGTACGGATCATACGCGCGAACAAGTGCCTGTGCTGATCGCCGGGCAAGGCGCTGGCGAAATCGGCAAAGTAAATTTCACCGATGTTGCCGCCAGTATTGCACACCACCTGAGCATTCCGCCCCAAGGGCCGGGAAGGACATTTCTATGACTGTTGCAGACCTGCCCAAGATCGAACTGCACCTGCACCACGAAGGTGCGGCCCCTCCGGCATTCATCCGCCAGCTTGCCCATGAAAAACGCATCGACCTGAGCGGTATTTTCAAGCCCGATGGCAGTTATGATTTTCGCGACTTTGCGCATTTCCTCAGCGTGTACGAAGCCGCCTGTGAGGTGCTGAAATCGCCTGAGGATTTCCGCCGTCTGACGCTGGCCATTCTGGAAGAAAGCGCTGCTAATGGGGTGGTGTATTCCGAAACCTTCCTCAGCCCCGATTTCTGCGGGGGCGGCGACCTGCATGCCTGGCAGGACTATCTGACCGCTATTCAGGACGCAGCAGACGAGGCCGAGCGCAAGTTCGACATCACCCTGCGCGGGGTTGTTACGTGTGTTCGCCATTTTGGGCCTGAACAGGCAAAGTTTAGCGCCCATTGTGCCGCTGAAACCGCCGGGGATTGGATCACCGGGTTTGGCATGGGGGGCAACGAATCCATCGGAACTCAGGGTGAATTCAAATGGGCGTTCGATTGCGCGCGTGAGGCCGGTCTGCACCTGACCACCCATGCCGGAGAGTTCGGCGGCCCGGAAAGCGTGCGCGACGCCATCCACGATCTGGAGGTTGAACGCGTGGGCCACGGCGTGCGGGCTATCGAAGATCCGGATCTTATTCGGGAACTGGTCGACCGGGATATCACGCTTGAGGTTTGCCCGGGCTCGAACGTGGTTCTGGGCCTGTATCCTGACTTTGCAGCGCATCCGATTGCGCGGTTGCGTGAGGCGGGTGTAAATGTCACCGTCTCGACCGATGATCCGCCGTTTTTCCACACCACGATGCGGCGTGAATATGAAATGCTGAGCGAAGCCTTTGGCTGGAACGCCGAGGATTTCGCCGCTCTGAATGAAACCGCCCTGAACGCGGCGTTTTGCGATGAAGACACCCGTGCGCGGGTCAAGAATAGACTGGAGAAGACATGAGCGAACACCTGACCGTCGTTGACCACCCGCTGGTGCAGCACAAATTGACGCTCATGCGGGACAAGGGCACTTCGACCGCCGTTTTCCGCCAATTGCTGCGCGAGATCACGCTGCTTTTGGCCTATGAGGTCACGCGTGAACTGAAGCTGACGACCCGTCATATCGAAACCCCGATGGAAGAGATGGACGCCCCCATTCTGGCCGGTAAGAAATTGGCGCTGGTGTCGATCCTGCGGGCGGGCAATGGGATGCTGGACGGAGTGCTTGAGCTGATCCCCTCGGCGCGGGTCGGCTTTGTTGGTCTGTACAGAGATGAAGAGACGCTGAAACCGGTTCAGTATTACTTTAAAGCGCCCGAGGGATTGAAGGACCGTCTGGTCATCGCCGTGGATCCGATGTTGGCGACCGGTAACAGCTCGGCCGCGGCCATTGATCTGCTGAAAGAGGCCGGGGCGACCGATATCCGTTTCCTCTGCCTGCTGGCCGCGCCAGAAGGGGTGGAACGGATGAAAGAGGCGCATCCGGACGTGCATATCGTCACGGCAGCGCTGGATCGTGAGCTGAATTCAAAAGGCTATATCATGCCCGGTCTGGGCGATGCCGGCGACCGGATGTTCGGTACCAAGTAGACGAACCTAGCCGCCGCAGATGTTTTGCAACCGAACCCAATCGCGGTCCGGTAAAACCTGCGGCGTGGGACGGCCTGCCATCGGGTCGGCCTCAATCAGGCCCAGGACAGTCTCGCCGGTGATATCTTTGGCATAGGCGTAAGGTGTAGACGGCAACGCGGCTTGGGCGAACACCGCCAGCAAATCCTCATCCGGTAGGGATGGGCGCGGGTCTGACAGCATCTGCTCGGTATAGATATCGATAATCTCAGAGGTCAGCTCTCCGGTCGTCAACAGACGGAATGCGGTTGTAACCCCAGTGCGGTCCAGCAGATCGGTTAGGGGGTCTTGTGCCTCGGATCGCGCACGTTCAGCAATGATGTAACCGGCTGCTACTGTAGGATCCTCGTGGTCCTCGACCAGCGCTCGGTTCAGCAACACGATCCCGCCGGGCAGGCTGAGACTGCTTTGAACCCCGGCTGGCAGAATCACCACCGCGCGCACACCGGTACGTGTCGCCAGCTGATCCAAGACCGCTTGCGTGTCTTCGGACGTGCAGGCGCGGCCCGAGACACGCTCAATCCGGTTCAGGATGGCATCGCCGATATCCTGACGCTTGATCTCGGGCACGACTGAAACAACGTGGGTCTTCAATGCAATCGGCATCCAAAGCAGCAGCAACGCGGCAACGGCGGCCATTACTCCGGCTACGCTGAGCCAGCGCAACCGTCCGGGATGCGGTCGGGACCGGTCGATCGCATGTTGTAGGCGATCGATGGCCTCGATCATCGTTGTTTCGGTTTCTTCCAGTTCTAGCGTCTCGTCCGGGTCTCCATCCGGGTTGAAGATGGCTGGGTAAGTGCCGGGGTTCTGACGTTCCAACGCGGCCAGTGACCAATGCGTCAGCGCCTGTTCATTGAAATCTGAGATCGTCAGAGTGGCCTCGCCAATCGACACCACGACCTCGCGCCGTTGAACATCGGGCGAGGGGCGCCACAGACCGGTGGCTTCGATCCGCTGGTACTGTTTAAGTGCCGTCTTCAAGGTGAGGTGTGCTCGTACTTATTTTGTCTCAGCTTAACACGCTAAAATCAAAAGGCGCAAACCTGTTGCGCCCTGTTCGGGAAACGTGCTGGATATCACGACGCGCGGTAAATCTGGTTGCCGGCGCAATTTCACAACCGGGGCAGGGAATGCAGGCGGATACTCAGACTTCACCGGTATTGGCGTCGGTACTGATGATCAGCGCGATGGCGATCATTGGAGTGGTCGACAACGTTGTGATCCTGCTGGCCGAGACAATCGGGCTGTGGCAGTTCCATCTCAGCCGGGCGGTGCTGATGTTGCCATTGATTGTTGGACTGTCCCTGCTGGGGTTTGGCGGGCTGCGGCCCAGACGGCTTGGGCCAGTTGTTCTGCGCAGCGTGCTGATCACACTGGCCATGTTGTGTTACTTTGCCTCTCTGGCGTTGATGCCGATTGCGCAGGCTTTGGCGGGACTTTTTACGTCACCGATCTTTGTGCTGCTGATCTCGGCACTGGTTCTGCGGCAAAAAATCGGGCCGTGGCGTATTCTGGCCGTTCTGACCGGATTTTCAGGCATTCTGATCGTGCTGCAACTGAACCCATATGAATTTGACGCCCTGACCCTTTTACCGATGGCCGGAGGGTTGTTCTATGCACTTAGCGCCATCATTACCCGCAGCCATTGCGCACAGGAAAGCACGGTGGCGCTGCTGGCCGCCATGGTCATTACACTGGGGCTGGCAGGTGCGATTGGCGTGGTCGCGTTGGTGGTTTATCCGCTGCCGGTGTCGGATGGTCCGAATGGGTTCGTGACTCGGGGCTGGGTCTGGCAGATAGGCCCGGCCGTGCCATGGATTGTGGTGCAGGCGGTTGGGTCTACAGCGGCGGTTTTTATGCTGATCAAGGCCTACCAGATCGGAGATCCGTCTTACGTGGCGGTATTTGAATACTCGGTAATGATCTTCGGCCCGCTATTTGCCTGGGCTGCGTTTGGGCAAGCCATCGGTGTCATACAGATCGCCGGTATCGCGCTGATTGCCCTGGCCGGAGCGCTGCTGGGCTGGCGAGCGGGGCGTGCACCCGAGCCGGAGGAGGTCACGTGATTATCTCTTCTGGCCGCGCGTATGTCTTTGTTCATATCCCGAAGACGGGAGGTACTTCGCTGGCTATGGCTTTGGAAGATCGGGCGCATAAGGACGACATTTTGATTGGCGATACACCCAAGGCTGTCAAGCGCCGTAACCGCGTCAAAGGTCTGCGGGGCAGGGGCCGGTTGTGGAAACATTCGACCTTGGCCGATATCGACGGCGTGCTGACCAATGAGGAGCTGCAATCTCTGACCGCCTTCACCATGGTGCGCAACCCCTGGGACCGGATCGTCAGCTATTACCACTGGCTGCGCGTCCAAAGCTTTGACCATGCCGCCGTTTCCTTGGCCAAATACCTGCAGTTTGGCGAGTTTGTCCTGCATCCGGACATATTGCGATCCGTTGCACAAAATCCGGCGCGCCAATACATGACCCGTGCGGACGGGGTTGAACAATGCCACGCCTATATCCGGCTGGAGCAATTCGAACAGGACGCAGCACCCGTGTTCGACCATTTGGGATTCCGCGTGAGCTTGCCGCATGCAAACCGGTCTGACCGCACCCAAGGCTATCGCCAGTACTATACCGCTGAGACCGCCGCAGCTGTGGCATCAGCCTGTGCCGAAGACATCCGCAGATTCGGGTATACGTTCGATCCGGCATAAGGCGCATAGTTTCCAATTGGCGATCAATGCAACAAAAAATACGGGTGTTGTTTGAAAATACCTGTGTTTTTAGGGTTTTAACGGCCTAAATCTGGCCTCAATATGTCAAAAATAAGTCGGCGCCGGTTAACCTGTGTTAGTCATTTTGACCAGTAGTTGTGAGTAATAGGTGGGTTCGGTCGTGTTGAAAGTAGAGAGTGTCATAGGTTTTGAAGAACGTCCGAGTTACCAGGACAAGGGTGAGCCTCAGTTTGCCCTGAACGCGCGCCGGGGTGGGCTTGTCCATGGAACCACAGTTGCGACCAACAACGGGTGGAGGCTGGTCGAAGATCTGCAACCCGGGGATTTGGTTCGCACACTGGACAGCGGTTTCAAACGGATCAGCCGCGTTGCAACGGATTGCATTGTGGTGCCATCTGATGAAGCCTCACCTGAGAACCTGCCAATCCGCATTCCGTCACACGCAGCGTATAATGGGCGCCCGGTCTGGATCATGCCGGAACAAGGGGTGGCCCTGGATCACACGAAACTGAACCATGATCCTATCAGCCTTCCGGTCAGCATGCCGATTGTTCCAGCAAGATTACTGAGCGGGACGTTTCGCATAATCTCGGATACACCATCGTCCTATTTCGATATCAGCACCCTGTTTTTCGACAAGGATGAGGTGATCTACATCGAAGGTGGGCTTCGGGCCTTTTGCCCGTCTGGCCGGTTTGGCATGGGCAGCATGTCCAGCACCAAAAGCTATACAGTGGCGGCAGGCGAAGCGGCAGCTGAGTTGGTCTATCAGACGGCAAAACACGGGGATATTTCAGCGCTGGCGAATTCGTTGGGGGCATTGCCCGCACCAATCATGGAGCACCCGATTATGCCTATGCGGCCCGTTCGTGGTGCACGCCGACCAGGGCGGCCGGGCCGTCCTGTTGCGATGATCTGACCGTCGGGTCAATCCGGACGCACAGTTGGAAAGAACGCTGGCGCATTTGGGGATGCGCCAGCGTTTTTTTATCAGGCCGCTTTTGCCTCGGGGGCGAAGCGGTCATAGAATGCCTGGCCCTTTGCTGCCATCTCACGCAGCAGCGCCGGGCAGGCAAAGCGGTCGCCATAGGCTTCGGCCAGTTGGTCGCACCGCTCGGCAGCGTAAGGCGCGCCAATGATGTCCAGCCAGCTGAGCGGACCGCCTGACCAAGGCGCAAAGCCCCAGGCTAGGATCGCGCCGACGTCGGCCTCGCGGATATCTTCCACAACGCCTTCTTCCAATGCACGGACGGCTTCCAGAACCTGCGCGAACATCAGGCGTTCCTGAACTTCGATCAGGTCGGGCTGATCTTCGGCCAACGGATACTGGTCCTGCAGACCTTTCCAATAACCCTGACGCTTGCCTTTTTCGTCATAGTCAAAGAATCCGGCCTTGGACTTGCGGCCCAGACGGCCTTCGCCTTCCATCCAGAAGATCAGGTCATCCGCCGGGCTTTCGGGATATTCGTTGCCCATAGCCGCCTTGGTTGCGCGCGCAATCTTGGCGCCCAGATCGATCGAGGTTTCGTCGGTCAGCGTGACCGGACCAACCGGGAAGCCCAGCTGACGCGCCGCATTGTCGATCAGCACGGGGCTGACACCCTCGGTGACCATGCGGGCACCTTCGTTGATGTAGGGAATGATGCAGCGGTTGCAGTAGAAGAACCGCGCGTCATTGACCACGATCGGCGTTTTGCGGATCTGGCGAACATAATCCAGCGCCTTGGCAACGGCACGAGGACCGGTTTCTTTGCCCTTGATGATCTCAACCAGGAACATCTTCTCAACCGGCGAGAAGAAGTGGATGCCGATGAACTGATCCGGACGGACGCTCGCCTCGGCCAGATCGGTGATCGGCAGGGTCGAGGTGTTCGAAGCAAAGATGCAATCCTCGGGGATGATCGCCTCGACCTTTTTGGTCATCTCGGCCTTGACGGCAACATCTTCGAAGACGGCTTCGATGATCAGGTCACAGCCCTGCAACAGGTTCAGATCAGGCGTTGCGGTGATCCGCCCCAGCATGGCCGCCTTTTTCTCTTCGGTGGTCTTGCCGCGCTTGATGCCCTTGTCCAGATGCGCTTCGGTATAGGCCTTGCCCTTGTCAGCCGCTTCCTGATCGCGGTCGATCAGCACAACCTCCATCCCGGCCTGCGCCGAAACCAGCGCGATACCCGCGCCCATCATGCCCGCGCCCAGAACGCCGATCTTCTTGACCGACTGGTCGGGGATACCTGCTGGGCGCACGGCACCCTTGTCCAGCGCTTCCTTGTTCAGGAACAGCGAGCGGATCATCGCACCCGAGGACGGGTTCATCAGCACCGAGGTGAACCAGCGGGCCTCGATCTTAAGCGCCGTGTCGAAATCGACCAGCGCGCCTTCGTAGACCGCGCTCAGCAGCGCCTTGGCGGCCGGGAAGGCGCCCTGGGTCTTGCCGTTCACCATGGCCGAGGCACCGACGAAGTTCATAAAGCCAGCAGGGTGGTAGGGCGCGCCGCCGGGCATCTTATAACCCTTGGCATCCCATGGCTTAACGATGTCACCTTCGCTGGCGTTCAGCACCCATTCCTTGGCTGCGGCTACCGGGTCGGCGGCAATCTCGTCAATGTAGCCTGCGCCTTTGGCCTTTTTAACGTCCAGCATCTTGCCTTCCAGCAACAGCGGAGCCGCCGAAATGGCGCCGACCTTGCGGACCATTCGAGTGGTGCCACCAGCGCCGGGGAAGATGCCGACCATTATCTCGGGCAGGCCGTATTTGGCCTTGGGGTTTTCCGCGGCAAAGATGCGGTGCGTGGACAGCGGCAACTCCATCCCAATACCAGCGGCGGTGCCGGGCAGGGCGGCGGCAATCGGCTTGCCACCCTTCTTGGTTTTGGGGTCCATGCCGGCCAGTTCGATCTTGCGCAGCAGGGCGTGCATTTTCATGGTGCCTTCGAACAGGCCCTTGGCCGGGTTGTCGCCCGCCTCTTCCTTCATCACCGCCAGCAGGTTCAGGTCCATGCCACCAGCAAAGGAGCCTTCTTTGCCTGACGTGATGACGATGCCTTTGACCGCATCATCGGCCAGTGCCTGATCGATGCAATCGCCCAGCTGTGCCAGCCCGTCAAAGGACATCACGTTCATGGATTTGCCCGGGACATCCCAGGAGATCAGGGCGACGCCGTCGTCGCCTTTTGTCAGAGTGAAATCAGTCATTGTCATCTCCAATCTGGTCAGCCGTCAGCGGGCTGCCATCTTTGCGGGTAAAGGCGAATCCGTTTTCGTCATCCTTCACCATCATGTCGATATCGCTGTAATAGCCTGTCTCGGTCGGGGTCCGTGTGCCCACCACCAGAAAGGTCGCGGGCGCATCGGTGTTGTTCACAAGGTGATGGCCGTTGGCCTCACCTGCGGGCCACGCGGCGCAATCACTGGGCTGCATCTCGTGCTCGCCATCGTCGTCGATCAGCGTACAGGTGCCGCTGATCATGATGGCAAACTCGTCCTGCTCCATATGGTAATGGCGCAGCGAGGACATGCCCTGCGGTTCCAGCCGCACGATGTTGACGCCGTACTGGGTCAGCCCGCCCGCATCGCCGAGCCGCTGAACGAAACGACCTGCGGTCGCCTCAGCCAGTTTCCCGGGATAGGCCGAGCCGCCCTGAAACGGAATCTGAGAGAGATCCAGCTTAGGCATCAGACGCGCTCGATGATGGTCGCCGCACCCATGCCGGATGCAATGCAGAGCGTGGCCAGACCGGTTTCCTTGTCCTGACGCTCAAGCTCATCCAGCAGCGTGCCGATGATCATCGCGCCGGTTGCACCCAGCGGGTGACCCATTGCAATCGAGCCGCCATTGACGTTGACCAGCGCCGGGTCGACATCAAAGGCCTGCTGGAAGCGCAGAACAACCGACGCAAAGGCCTCGTTGACTTCGAACAGGTCCAGATCGCTGATCTGCATGCCATTATCGGCCAGGATCTTCTCGGTCACCGGAACCGGACCGGTCAGCATGATGGTCGGGTCGGTGCCGATCTTGGCGGTCGCCTTGATGCGGGCACGCGGTTTCAGGCCGTATTTCTCACCGAATTCCTTGTTGCCGATCAGAACAGCCGCGGCACCGTCCACGATGCCTGAGCTGTTGCCCGCGTGGTGGATGTGATTGATCTTTTCCAGGTGCGGGTACTTCAGCATCGCCACCTTGTCAAAGCCGGGCATCTGCTCGCCCATCATCTGGAAGGCCGGGTTCAGGCCGCCCAAGCTCTGCATGTCGGTGCCGGGGCGCATGTATTCGTCATGGTCCAGAATGGTTAGGCCGTTCTGATCCTTTACTGTGATGACTGATTTGGAAAAGCGGTTGTCATCCCAGGCTTCTTTCGCGCGACGCTGCAATTCCATCGCCAATTGGTCGGCCTGATCCCGAGAGAACCCGTATTCAGTGGCAATGATGTCAGCCGAAATACCCTGCGGCACAAAGTAGGTGTTCATCGCCAGCGAGGGATCAACCGCAATCGCGGCACCATCGCTGCCCATAGGCACGCGGCCCATCATCTCGACGCCGCCTGCAATGTATGCGTCGCCTGCGCCGCCCTTGACCTGGTTCGCGGCCAGGTTCACGGCTTCCATGCCGGACGCGCAGAAACGGTTGATGGCCAGACCGGGGATTCTTTCGTCCAGGTCCGAACCCAGAACAGCCGTCCGCGCCAAACAACCGCCTTGTTCCATGACCTGGGTCACGTTGCCCCAGATCACGTCCTCGACGGCATGGCCTTCCAGATTGTTACGTTCTTTTACGGCGTTTAAGGTCAGGGATGACAAGCGTGCTGCAGTGAGTTCGTGCAGGCTGCCATCTTTGCGGCCCTTGCCGCGCGGGGTGCGCAGGGCATCATAGATATAAGCTTCGGTCATAGTGCTCTCCTTAAGCTCGATCCGGCTGTTTGCCGGGCATCAGGTCGTAGGGGTGTTTCCAGCCGGGCTGCTCGGACAAGCGGGTCAGCCAGGCATCGATATGGGGCCAGTCGGCGCGGTCAAAGCCGAAAGGTTCAGGATAATAGAGGTAGCCGCAGCAGCTGAGATCGGCATTGGTGACGCCGTCTCCGACAATCCAGTCGCGGCCATCCAGATGCGTATTCAGCACCTGATAAGCAGCTTTCAGACGACCTTGGTTGAAGGCAATCACATCTGCGTTGCGGTGTTCTTCGGGCAGGAAATTGATCAGGAACCGGGTCAGCCCCGCCATTGAGCTGAGTTTGTGGTTGTCCCACAGAACCCAACGGAAAATGTCGTAGTTTTCTTCCCGGGTTTTGCCGCCAAATTTGCCTGACGTTTCGGTGACATATGCCTGTATAGCCCCCGATTGGCTGGTGCGGAAATCACCGTCGACTAGGACAGGTGCTTCGCCCATCTCATTGATTTCGGACCGATATTCAGCAGTGCGGGTTGCACCATTGAAAAAATCCACATGGACCGGCTGCCAGTCCAGACCGGACATTTCCAAAGCCAGCGCAGCCTTGTAGGAGTTGCCGCTTTCTCCGAAACAATAAAGCTTAATGGTCAAGCAATTACCCCTCCCAGGCGCAAAGTCAGTGTCGAAACTCTTGTGTTTCGAGAAAGGCGAACCGGTCCATCCAGGAACGGCCACAATGATATGTGGGGTTCGTCTTGCTGAAAACACACCCTTGGATCTGGTGTGACATGAACGTTTAGCGCTTGCGTGCCTCAAGCTCGGAATTGAAGATGCGTAGTCTTCGGGTCAGTTTCTCCTCATCGGTGATGCTGTTGAAGTTCTCGAACAAAAAGGACAGTGCTTCACCTTCGTCCAACCCAGCATCGCGCGCGAAATCTCGTAGTTTGCGATAGCCGTCCTCGGTCATGGCGACCGGAAAGCGACGGGTCAGGCGAAAGCGTTTCGGCATGGTATGTCCTTGAAAGGGACCGGTTCCGAGGTCTTCTCCCCGGAACCGGATTGAGATCAGAAGCTTGCGGCCTCCAGCGCCATAACCGTGTCTGCGCCGGTTTGGATACGCGCCAGGTGCAGCGCCGTCGCGGGCAGGCGGCGCGCCATGTAGAAGCGACCGGTGTTAATCTTGGTCTCGTAGAACTCTTTGTCGGATGTGCCGCCGTCCAGTGTTTCCTGGGCGGCCTTTGCCATCTGAGCCCACATCAGACCAAGGCAAACATGGCCGAACATGTGCATGAAGTCATTGGATCCGGACAGAGCATTGTTCGGGTTCTTCATGCCTTCCTGCATAAAGTACATGCCAGCAGATTGCAGGTCCTTGGATGCAGATTTCAAAGGTTCGATGAAGGCTTTGTCATAGGCTTCATTCTGGCCCGCGTTTTCCTTGCAGAAGGTCTTGACCATCTCAAAGAATGCCATGACATGTTTGCCACCGTCCTGCGCCAGCTTGCGGCCCACGAGGTCAAGCGCCTGAACGCCATTGGCCCCTTCGTAGATCATCGCGATACGGGCATCGCGGGTGTATTGCGACATGCCCCATTCTTCGATGTAGCCGTGGCCACCATAGACCTGCTGCGCCTTGACGGTCATGTCATAGCCTTCGTCGGTCAGGAAACCTTTGAGAACCGGCGTCAGCAGTGAGATCAAGCCATCGGCATCTTTGTCGCCAGAGCGGTGCGCCTTGTCGATCATTGTCGCGCCCCACAGGACAAAGGCGCGGGCGCCCTCTGCAAAGCTTTTCTGGTCCATCAGGCTGCGGCGAATATCGGGATGTACGATCAGCGGATCAGCCGGGCCGTCGGGGTTTTCCGTGCCAGAGACGGCGCGGCCCTGCAGACGATCCTTGGCGTATTCCACGGCGTTCTGATAGGCGGCGTCGGCCTGGGCCAGACCCTGCATGGCGACGCCAAGACGGGCCTCGTTCATCATGGTGAACATGGCACGCATGCCTTTGTGTTCTTCACCCAACAGGTAACCGGTTGCTTCGTCATAGTTCATGACGCAGGTGGAGTTGCCGTGGATGCCCATCTTTTCTTCGATGTTGCCGACTGTCGCGCCATTGCGTTCGCCCAGGCTGCCGTCCTCGTTTACGTGGTACTTGGGAACGATGAACAGCGACACACCTTTGATGCCTTCGGGGCCGCCCACGATCTTGGCCAACACCAAATGGATGATGTTGTCGGCCATGTCATGCTCACCCGCCGAGATAAAGATCTTCTGGCCGGAGATTTTATAGCTACCATCCGTTTGTGGTTCTGCCTTTGTGCGCATCAAGCCCAGATCGGTGCCGCAATGCGGCTCGGTCAGGTTCATAGTGCCGGTCCATTCACAGCTGACCATGTTGGGCAGATAAGTGTTTTTCTGCTCTTCGGTGCCGTGTGCCAGAATGGCCGAGGCCGCACCGTGGGTCAGGCCTTGGTACATGGTGAAGGCCTGGTTGGAAGCCGAGAACAGCTCGCCCACCGCAGTACCCAGAACGTAGGGCATGTTCTGCCCGCCATATTCTTCGGGCATGTCCAGACCTGTCCAGCCGCCCTCTTTCATCTGTTCGAACCCATCCTTGAAGCCAGTGGGCGTATAGACGACGCCGTTTTCAAGACGGCACCCTTCGGTGTCGCCGACCACGTTCAGCGGGTGCAGGACGTTGGTCGCGATCTTGCCAGCTTCTTCCAGCACAGCACCAGTGAACTCGGGTTCCAACTCGGAGTAGCCGGGGATGTCCGATCCGGAAATGTTAAGTACTTCGTGCAGAATGAACTGCGTATCTTTGTTAGGCGCGTTGTAGATGGGCATTCGAAGCTCCCTTAATTCAGATGTCCGGTGATTGATCCGCGTGCGTTACTCGGCGGCTTTCTTTTCGGTCTTGATCGAGGCGATGACTTTTTCGCCCCAACGCAATTGCTCTTTCAGGTCGTCAATGGCCTGGGTCAGTTCTTCGCGGCGGGATTCCATATCCGCCAGGCGATCCCGCGCGATATCATAGGTGCGGGTCATCTGGGTCATTTGCTGGTCACCAACATGGTACAGGTCCAGCAACTGCCTGATCTCTTCCAGGCTGAACCCAAAACGTTTGCCGCGCAGGATCAGCTTTAGGCGTGCGCGGTCACGTTTGGTGAACAGACGTTTTTGTCCTTCGCGGATCGGGAACAGCAGTTCCTTGGCTTCGTAAAATCGCAAGGTGCGCGGCGTGACATCATATGTCTCGCACATTTCACGAATGGTCATCTGGTCTTCGGTCATGGTTCAGCACTCTCGTCACTGGCGTCTATCAAAGGCAGGTGCGCAGTTGTCGCGCACGTTACAACACGGAGTTGGCGTTCTCGAAATTCAAACGCTACGTCACAAATAAGTTGACGTGGCATCCGCCTGCGTCAAGGTCCTGCGGGATCGCATTTTCAGACGTAACGTAACGGAATTGCGAAAAAGCACAGGAAAACACCCGGGAATGTGGCGCCAACACCACGATCCGCGCCGATGACCTGCGGCTGTCACAGGTGGCAAAAAGTTCTGAGTGTGGTTGTCGGAGAGTTAGCCCAGTGACTTGGCGGTCTGGTCCCGCATCTGCTGCAGCGCATCGATCGCATCGTCCAACTGTTGGCGCTGACTGCGCAGTTCAACCATCTGCTGATCAGCCACTTCGACAAAAGCAGCCATCTGAGCCTGATTTCCCTGATCTTCGTAGATCAACAGCCATTGGCGGATGTCTTCCAGAGGGAATCCGTACTTGCGGCCGCGCATGATCAAAGTCATCCGCGCGCATTCGCGCGGGCCATAGAATCGAGACCTGCCTTCACGATCCGGCTGCAGCAATTCTATGTACTCGTAGTAGCGCAGGGTGCGTGGAGTTACATCGAACTCAGTACACATCTCTTTGAATGACAAACGCTTGTCGGACATTCCTGTTCTCCTCTGAAACAGACTATGGCTTGTTATTATCAAGCGCAACAGGTGGGCTTGCTCTTTTACTGGCCACACGCTCATAAAAGAAGAAATCGAAGGGACACAAGCACATGGTCGATAAAGTATCAATTGCCCGACAGTTCATCGAAGCGATTCCACATGCAAAGGCGCTGGGTATGAACCTGACCGAAATCGGCGATGGTGAGGCGGGAATCACCATGCCTTACAGCAAGGATCTGGTCGGAGATCCGAGGACCGGGGTTATCCATGGCGGCGCGGTATTTGCTGCTCTGGACACTTGCTGTGGTGCCGCAGTTATGAGCCATCCATCCGCCCCGGGCGGTACGGCGACAATCGACCTGAGGATCGACTACATGCGGGCAGCAACACCGGGGCAGAGCATCACCACCCATGCCACGTGTTACCACATTACCCGCAACGTCGCCTTTGTCCGGGCGACGGCGATGGATGAGAATCAGGATCTGCCGGTGGCCACGGCCTCGGGGTCATTTACGGTGGAGGGTCTGTGATGGCGCGCCCCATCCCCGAATCTGCGCAGGTCGTCAAACAACGCCGGGATGCGGCGCTGAACGCGATTGTCGAAGGCGTACCCTATATCCGCTTTCTCAATATTGACTTCGATCGGCGTGGGGATGAACTGACCGGAGTGCTGAACTTTGATCAAAAGCTGATCGGTAACCCTTTGCTGCCCGCGTTGCATGGCGGTGTCACAGCCGCGTTTCTCGAGGTCACAGCGGTCATTACCTTAAGTTGGGACACTTTTCTTCCCCGCATCGAAAGCGGTGAAATGGATGCTCAGGACATTCTTAAATCCGAAAACGTCAGGTTCCCCAAGACGGTTGATTTCACGGTCGACTACCTGCGATCCGGCCTGCCGCGCGACGCCTATGCCCGCGCCTTCATCAGCCGGGCAGGCCGTCGTTATGCCTCTGTCCGGGTCGAAGCCTGGCAGGATAATCACGCACGTCCTTACGCTCAGGCATCGGGGCATTTTCTGATGCCGCAATCCAAGCCCGAAAAAGAGAAACCCTGATGCACGAGGCTCCGGCGCCCCTCACACACGGGCGGGTGTTGAAAATCGCCTTTCCAATCGTGCTGTCGAACGCCACGGTTCCCATTCTTGGGGCGGTTGACACAGGTGTGGTCGGGCAGATGGGGATGCCCGCACCCATCGGAGCGGTAGGTATGGGGGCGGTTATCCTGGCCTCGATCTATTGGATCTTCGGGTTCCTGCGCATGGGCACCACGGGTCTTGCGGCGCAGGCGCGCGGGGCGGGGGATACGGCGGAAACCGGTGCTCTGCTGATGCGCGGCTTGCTGCTGGGCGGCGCGGCGGGGATGTTCTTTGTTCTGATCCAGGTCTGGCTGTTTCTGGGGGCGTTTGCGCTGTCCCCCGCCAGCCCCGAGGTCGAGGCGTTGACGAGGGATTACCTGCAAATCCGCATCTGGGGCGCTCCGGCAACGATAGCGCTGTTTGCCGTTACCGGCTGGTTGATCGCGGTCGAACGGACGCGTGGTGTTTTTGTCCTGCAGGTTTGGATGAACGGGCTGAACATCCTGTTGGATTTGTGGTTCGTTCTGGGGCTTGGCTGGGGTGTCGAAGGCGTGGCTATCGCAACTCTGATTGCCGAATGGACCGGGTTGGCGCTGGGCCTATGGCTGTGCCGAGAGGCGTTTTACGGCAACCAATGGTGCGACTGGCCGCGGATTTTCGATGCCGCCCGGTTGCGTCGTATGATGCAGGTGAACGGCGATATCATGATCCGGTCTGTGCTGCTGACGGGGGCTTTTACCACGTTTCTGTTCGTCGGCTCGGATCTTGGTGATGTGAACCTGGCGGCTAATCAGGTGTTGCTGCAATTCCTCGAAATCACCGCCTTTGCCTTGGATGGGTTCGCCTTTTCTGCCGAAGCGTTGGTCGGCAGCGCTGTGGGCGCGCGCGACCGATATCAGGTCCGACGCGCGTCGGTCATGGCCTCACAATGGGGGGTGGGGGGCGCATTTGCACTGGGGGCCCTGTTCTATCTGGCCGGGCCAGCCTTGATCGATTTGATGACCACTTCGCCCGAGGTTAGGATGGCTGCGCGCGACTATCTGTTCTGGGCCGCGCTTGCACCGGTGATCGGTGTGGCGAGCTGGATGTTCGACGGAATCTATATAGGCGCCACATGGACCCGAGCGATGCGCAACGCGATGGTTCTGTCGGTCGCAATCTACATTGTCGCCCTGCTCATTCTGGTCCCGACCCTGGGCAATCACGGACTTTGGGCAGCACTGATGGTTTTGAACATCGCGCGCGGTGTCACTCTGGGATGGCGTTACCCCCGGCTTGAGGCACAAATCGCCTAAAGCAGACCCAGCAGATCCTCAGGCGGGCGTCCAACAGCGGCCTTGTCACCGGCGATGGCCAAAGGGCGCTCGATCAGGATTGGGTTTTCGGCCATGGCCACGATCAATGCGTCGACAGGGGTGGTTTTGGTCAGTCCCAGTTCCTTGAACCGCTTTTCCCCCGTCCGCACCAAGGCAATGGGCGGGATACCAAGCCGGGTCAGTACCGCACGTATCTCATCCGCCGAGGGGGCGTCTTCGAGGTACTTGCGAATCTCAACCTGTGCGCCATTGTCTTGCAACAACGCCAGCCCCGCGCGTGATTTCGAACATCTCGGGTTGTGCCAGTATTCGATCACAGCCAATCCTCTCGTTTACTTCCAACGGCTTGCGCGACAGAGTTGAACCCGTCCTGCGCCAACAACCCGTCCAATTCCTGCACGATTTCTGCCGCCAGAGATATCCCGCCATAGACCATTGCGGTATACAGCTGAACAGCCGAGGCCCCGGCGCAAATCTTGGTGTAAGCCTGTTGGGCATTGCTGATGCCACCAACCCCGATCAGCGGGATTTTCCCTTCGGTTAGTTGGCTGAGCTGCGCCAGAACACGAGTTGATTTTTCGAACAGAGGCGCACCGGACAGGCCGCCAGCCTCGCCCTTATGGGCGCTGCGCAGACCGTCGCGCGACAGGGTGGTGTTGGTGGCAATCACCGCATCCACACCAGTTTCAACGGCAACCTCGGCTATGTCCTGCAGTTCTGCTTTGGTCAGATCAGGCGCGATCTTCAGGAAGATCGGCAAGGGGCGGGGCAGCGTGTTGCGGGTTTCGATCACGCCGCCCAACAATGCGCTCAGCGCAGCTTTGCCCTGCAAATCCCGCAGTTTTTCGGTATTAGGCGAGGACACGTTGACCGTGGCAAAATCCAGATGGGCCGCGCAATGCGACAGCACATTGGCGAAATCGCCGGGCCGATCAACGCTGTCTTTGTTGGCGCCCAGATTCAGGCCGATCACCGCGTCTTTGGGGCGACGGGCCAGGCGCTCTGCCATCACCTCCATGCCGTCGTTGTTAAAGCCAAAACGGTTGATCGCAGCCTTGTCTTCGGTCAGGCGAAACAGCCGGGGCTTGGGGTTGCCGGGCTGCGGTCGTGGCGTAACAGCACCCACTTCGATAAACCCAAAACCTGCGCGGGACAGAGGGGTCAGAACCTCGCCGTTCTTGTCAAACCCGGCGGCCAGACCAACAGGGTTCGGTAGAACCAGACCCGCAAGCTGCGTGCGCAGACGCGGCGATGTTATGGGGCCGGGTGCAGGTGCAAGCCCTGCCTTCAGCGCCTTGATTGACAGCCCGTGGGCGGTTTCGGGATCAAGCTTGTGCAGGGCAGCCAGTCCCAGTTTTTCGGTCAGTTTCATCCAAAGGCCTCACTGCCTTGTGCCGGCGCACAGCGGATCAGGCGCGAGGTCTCGACCGCGGCCTGCCGATGCACCACCGCTTTTTGGTATACGGGGTCGGTAACCATTTCCATGAACGCATGCGCCGTTGGATAATGCGCGACAAAGACCGCATCCCATGCCTCATCTTCGGGGCCGATCAGCGTGGTCTCAAACTGGCCGCGCCAGAGTATGGATGCACCAAGCCGGGCGATGATCAGGGCGGTCTCGGACCCGTAGTTGCGATAGGCTTGGGCACCTGTCAGACCGGTAGCCGCCAGTTCGTGCCCATCGGGGTAGGCCGCCTGGGCACGGAATTTGACCAGATTGAGCATCTCGATTGGATGGTCCCGGTCCAGTGCTTTGAACGCCTCAAACTGGGTGCGATCGGGATCGACATAAGCAGTCATGTCATCTCCTCGGGGAAGTGGTGCGACTGGCCGTCAAACGGCAAGGGGCGCGACCACGCCACATCCGACAGGCGGAATTGGCGATAAAGATGCGGGAACAAGGCTCCACCGCGCGAGACCTCCCATTTCAGGTCATCACCCATGGCGTCGGCATCGCAGGCCAAAAGGGTCAACCCTTCGATCCCGGCGAAATGTTTGGCCGCAGTTTCAGTGGCCTGTTCGGCGGTTGAGAAATGGACAAAGCCATCTGCCACATCTATCGGTGCGCCGGCCGACGCGCCCTGTGTCTGCAAAGTTGCCCACTCTTCAGCTCGGAAAATCTTGTAAATCAGCATGACGTGGTGATGCCCCGTGCGACGGGTAGAATCAAGCTGGATTTCCCCCTTTGACTCTTCCAGCCGTGCGGCGCACCATCGCGACAAATAACAACAGGGAGTTTGAATATGTTGACCCGTTTCCTGGCTTCAGCCGCGATACTTGGCCTGACCGCAGGGATGGCCGCGGCCGATTACAAGCTGACGATTCTGCACACCAACGATTTCCACGCGCGCTTTGAACCGATCAATAAATATGACAGCGGTTGCGACGCCGAAGACAACGCCGAGGGCAAGTGCTTTGGCGGGTCTGCGCGTCTGGTCACCGCCGTGAACGACGCGCGGGGACGGGCCGAAAACTCGATCCTCGTGGATGGGGGTGATCAGTTTCAGGGCTCGTTGTTTTATACCTATTACAAAGGCAAGGTCGCGGCCGAGTTCATGAACAAGCTGGGCTACAATGCGATGACCGTAGGGAACCACGAGTTTGACGACGGCCCCGAAGTGTTGCGCGGCTTTGTCGACACGGTGGATTTCCCGGTTCTGATGTCGAACGCGGATATCCGCGACGAAGAGCTGTTGACCGACAAGATCAAGAAATCAACGGTCATCGAAGTTGGCGGAGAAAAGATCGGCCTGATCGGGCTGACACCGGAAGACACCCACGATCTGGCCTCACCCGGCCCGAACATCACCTTCTCGGACCCGGTTCCTGCAGTTCAGGCCGAGGTCGACAGGCTAACCGGCGAGGGCGTGAACAAGATCATCGTGCTGAGCCACTCGGGCTATGGGGTCGACCAGCGCGTGGCGCAGGAAACCACCGGCGTGGATGTCATCGTGGGCGGTCACTCGAACACTTATCTGTCGAACGTGTCCGACAAGGCGGCTGGGCCATATCCAACCGTGGTTAACGGTGTTCAGATTGTTCAGGCCTATGCCTATGGCAAGTTCCTGGGTGAGCTGAACGTGACCTTTGACGATGACGGCAACGTGGTTGAGGCAGCGGGTGAGCCGCTGATCATGGACAACTCAGTGACCGAGGATCAGGCCGCGCTGGACCGTATCGCCGAACTGGCGGTGCCGCTGGACGAAATCCGCAACAAGGTGGTTGCCGACTCTGCTGATGCGATTGAAGGCGACCGTGCGGTCTGCCGCGTGCAGGAATGCCAGATGGGCAATCTGGTCGCCGATGCCATGCTGGCGCGGGTCGCCGATCAGGGCGTTCAGATCGCGATTGCGAACTCGGGCGGTCTGCGCGCCTCAATCGATCCGGGTGAGGTGACAATGGGCGAAGTTCTGACGGTGCTGCCGTTCCAGAACACCTTATCGACCTTTGAGATCAGCGGTCAGGGTGTCATCGACGCGCTGGAAAACGGTGTGAGCCAGGTCGAAGAGGTCAAAGGCCGCTTTCCCCAGGTCGCAGGCATGACCTTTGCCTGGGACGCGTCCGTTGCACCGAATGAGGGACGCGTGTCCGACGTCATGGTCGCAAGCGGTGAAGGGTTCGTGCCGATTGATCCCGCAGCGACGTACCTGGTGGTCACGAATAACTATGTCCGAAATGGCGGAGATGGCTACAACATGTTCGAAGGCGATGACAAAAACGCCTATGACTTTGGTCCAGATCTGGCGGATGTGACGGCAGAGTATCTGGCGGAAAACGCCCCGTATCAGCCATACTTGGACGGCCGTATCAAGCAGAAGTAAACCTTTGTGAAAACGACTAAGGCCGCATCATTGGATGCGGCCTTTTTTGTGGCTTACATAGTCAATTCGTATTCCGGCCAAAGCGCTGGATCGAGACCATCCAGCAAAGGCCGAAGGTCGTCCGACACGCTTTGCCATCCACCGATGGATTTGGTTGAAATTTTGTTGCGCACCTGGTCGATACTGGCTGTTCGCACCTGTTTGGTGTTCTTCTCAGGATGCATCATCGTTTCCGTCCACTCAATGTCGCAGAACGAGGCGACTTGCCGACTGTATGTCTCAGGGTCAGCCACCAGCCTTTCGTAAGGCACGGTCAGGATTCTGTCCCCAAACACGGCATCCCAATGTGCCATATAGCGACGGTACATATTCGCCGAATGGGATATCGCCTGAAGGTTCGAGGCATAGCGCATCCCACCGGCCGGGAACCGCCTGATCCATTTGGACAACCCGACATCGCGCGGGTCACGCAGCATGTGGATGATTTTGGCATTTGGGAAGGCCGACAGCAGGAAGCCAACACGTTGATAGTTATGCGGCATCTTGTCGACAAACGCCTCACATCCTTCGGGGATAGGGGGCATCAGCTTGCGGAACTCTTGCGCGTATTCAACGGCTTCGGTTGTACCAAAAGCCTTGGAGCCTTTCTCAAACTCACGTGACAGATCAGCGCCCAGTGTAAGCTCACCGCACCCGGCGATATCGGGCACTGAACTCAGCATCATTTCCATCAGCGTTGTGCCGGATCGCGGCTGTCCGATCACGAAGATCGGAATCGGTGCCTCGCGCAGCTCTGAATTCGGGGGGGCTATTCCAATCGGGAACAGGCCGGTGATCTGATCCTGTTTTGCTTCTTCCTCGGCAAAGTCGTAGGGGTTGCCATCGTGCTGCACAGTGTTGGCGCGTGCAAACTGTGGCATGGATGCAGGCAACCCGTCCGTTTTCGAAATCAGATGAGCCTTGGCAAACTCAAGCTCTAGCCGGTCGTGTTCGCTGTTGGCGATTGCGGATTCGACCGCCTCCATCAGGTTTGGGATTTCTTCTGCGCTGGCCATTGTCGACATCTGCAGGAGGGCTGAAATGTGTTCAGGATAGGATTCAATTAACCCCTTTATGATGGCTTTGGATCCTGCCTTGTCACCGCTTTGGTGCAGGCTGATCGCCTTCTGATAGGCGATCTTTTCATTTTCGGGTTCTAATGCATAAGCCCGGTCTATATCGCGCGCGTTGTCATCCACAAAACCAATACGTCCGTAAGCTTTTGCGCGTGTGGACAGAAGGTCGGCATTATCCGGGTCACCTTGAAGCTTTTTGGTTGTGTGTTCAACGATCGCACGCCAGTTGCTGCCCTTTAGGTGGATTTCGTCCAGGACGCGGTTCAGTTCCTGATTGTTGGGGAACTGTTCCAGCTTCTGTTCGGTGTATTCCAACGCTTTTGTGATCTGGTTGGTCTGCATAAGGGCATTCGCCAGATTCTCTACGAATTGCGGATCGTCTGGTTTCATCCGGGACGCTTCAACGAAATGCGGGATGGATTTCTTGTATTGCTTCATCTCGGTCAGAACAAAGCCCGAGATGGCATGGAAATCGGAATCCTTGGGATACTTCTTGGCTCCCAACTGGGCTTTTTTCAGCGCCTGATTGAGCTTGCCTGCTTCCAGTGCCGCCACCGCCTTGCTTTTTAGGGTTTTCGCTGTTTGATTTTGCATATGACCCGGGGACGTCCTGTGTCTGTATGAAACGATTACTTATGGTTCTTTACCCATGTGCGGACGGTTTGCAATAACCCTTCCCAATGACGCGATGGCGCAGCTGTTTTCTGCACGTCCGGCTAACACGCTGCCTTCTGTGCCAAATTTCAATGTTTGCCCGACCAATCAGGTTCATGTGGTGCGTGCCGGGGAAACCGGGCGTCAGTTGGATTCCCTGCGCTGGGGGTTTCTGCCACATTGGTACAAAACTGAAAACGCAGGACCACTCTTGATCAATGCGCGGGCCGAAACCCTGGCGGAAAAGCCAGCCTTCCGTGCGGCTTGTCGCGCGCGGCGCTGCCTGATCGCGGCGACTGGGTTCTATGAATGGACCAAGACGGAAAAGGGCGACCGCTTGCCATGGTACATCCACCGCAAGGACGGCGCGCCGATTGCCTTCGCCGGTGTTTGGCAGGATTGGGGCACCGAGGATGCACGGCAAGGGACCTGTGCCATCGTGACGACCCCGGCCAATACTTACCTAAGCGCGATCCACCATCGCATGCCTCTGATCCTGGAGCCGGACGATTGGCCGCTCTGGCTAGGTGAGGTGGGCAAAGGGGCCGCAACCCTGATGCGGCCCGGTGTTGACGGTGTGCTGGACTATTACCGGGTTGATCCAGCAGTGAATTCGAACCGGGCCAGCGGGCCGGACCTGATCGAGCCGGCACTGACCTGACAGCGCGTCTTTTCATTCCCAACTGCGCGGGATAGACCATTGCCATGGTTTTGAAATTCACTGACCTGCCCAGCCTTTATGTGCATGATTACGACACGGTAATCGACGTGCGCAGCCCGGCGGAATATGCCGAAGATCATCTGCCCGGTGCCATCAACCTGCCGGTGCTCGACGACCAAGAGCGCGCTCGCGTGGGAACAATCTATGTTCAGCAAAGCCCGTTTCTGGCGCGAAAATTGGGTGCGGCGCTGGTGTTTCGCAACGCGGCCAATCACATCGAACACAGCCTGTCGCATCACGAGGGCGGCTGGAAGCCAATGGTCTATTGCTGGCGCGGCGGTCAGCGATCGGGGTCTTTCACATGGATGCTGCAGCAGATCGGTTGGCGGGCTGAGGTGGTAGAGGGCGGCTATCGCACTTATCGCCGCCTGGTCAGCCAACATCTTTACCAAGACCCTTTGCGTCACCGGTTGGTCGCGCTGGATGGCTATACTGGGACTGCCAAGACAGAGCTTTTGGCCCACCTGAAAACACGCGGCGTGCAGGTTCTTGACCTTGAAGGGCTGGCCAATCACCGTGGGTCGTTGCTGGGCGAGATGCCCGGCGGGCAACCCAGTCAAAAAGCATTTGAATCCGCGCTGGCCGTAGCTCTGTGCAGGTGTGACACGGCGCGCCCCGTGGTGGTCGAGGCAGAGTCCTCGAAAATCGGCGGGTTGATTTTGCCGCCATCCGTGTGGGCGGCATTGCGCAGCGCGCCGCGTATTCAGATCAATGCTTCGGCCGACGCGCGAGCAGCCTATCTGGTGACCACCTACAACGACATCCTGTCAGACGCAGACCGTTTGCAAAACTGCCTGTCGCCGCTGCGGTCTCATCGGGGACATGAGGTGGTTGATGGCTGGCTTGAACTGATCGACGCCGGTGACAAACATGCGCTGACGCGGGCCTTGATGGAGCAGCACTATGACCCGGCCTATGCCAAGTCCAGCCGCGTGCGGACGTCAAAGGTCCTTGCCCGGATTGATGCCTGTGCATTGGATGAGGCGGGGCTAAACTCTACCGCTGCACGTATCGAACGGGTTTTGGATCAGCTTTGAAGGCGCAGCCCCGGCACATCCGTCAGGCGACCAATCACCACCGCCGGATATCCCGCGTGCCGCAGGTCTTCGCATAGCCGCTGAGCTGTATCTCTGGCCACGGCTGCCAATAACCCTCCGGCGGTTTGAGGGTCGAACAGCAGATCAACCTTGTCACCCGATGGCAGGTCAGGGGCGATGGTGCGGTTGTCGTTGAATATTGTTGACCGGGTGCCTTTCGCACTCAGCTCTAACGCGCCTTGCATCAGCGGAATGGCATCCAGATCCAGCTCGGCCCCGCAATCGGAAGCCTCGCATATGCCCAAAAGATGTCCTGCCAGACCAAAGCCGGTCACGTCGGTCATCGCATGGGCCCCAGCCAAAATGCCCGAGGCCACGCTCTGAGGGTGTACCATCTGGCGGAAAGCCTCGGCCACCCAGGCTCCGTTGGCCAACCCCGCCATTTCTGCCGCCATCAGCACGCCGCTGCCCAGCGGTTTGGTCAGGATCAAAGCATCACCGGCCCGGCCACCAGACAGGGCAATCGGGTCGTTCTCGCATAGGCCGGTCAAGGTGAAACCGATGGTCATCTCATCCCCCATCGAGCTGTGACCGCCGACGATTTCAGCCCCGGCCATGCGGATAACGTCACTTGCGGTGGCCATAACCTCGGCCATGGTGCGGTGTTGTAGAGACGGTGACATACGCGGCAGAATAATTGTTGCGGTTGCCGCCTGCGGCTTGGCACCCATCGCCCAGATATCCCCAAGTGCATGAACCGCCGCAATACGCGTCATCAGGGCGGGATCATCTGTGAAGCCGCGCAAATGGTCCGAGGTCATCACCTGCCGCGCACCGCCGGTCATCAGCAGGGCGGCGTCGTCTCCGGGTAGGGGGGTAATGTCGGTGCGATCCGGTGCGGGCAGGCCTTGCAGTACAGATCGCAGCGCACCGCGCCCGACCTTGGCCCCACAGCCGCCGCACATGGGCTTGTCGCCCAACGCCTCGTGCAGGCCTGCGGCATGGTTGCGAGGCAAAGCCAGGCGCCCCATCTGCGGCAGGTCGCGGAACTTGTTCATAAAGCTCTGGTCGATATGGTTTTTCCAAGCCCACATCATCCGCCCGCTGAACGAGGTGCCCAGCCGTTCAGCCAACGCAGATTTGCCGCCCAGTGAGATCAGCTTTAGGTAATCCTTCTGCGGCACATAGCGCCGCATCTTTCCAGCCCCCAGCGCGGCACGAAGGTTGTCGAACAGAACAGGGGCTTCGCGCACTGCGTACACCCCGGCCTTTGGGCGTGGATTGTCGGACAAATGGGCGCAATCGCCAGCCGCAAAGATTGCCGGGTCACTGGACTGCAGAAACCCGTTCACCCGGATGTACCCGTCGTGCAGGTCCAATCCCGACCGCGCCATCCATTCATAGGGGCGAGCCCCTGCGGCTCCGGTGACAAAAGCGGCTGGGATGTCGCGGCCGTCCTGCAGGGCGACATGATCCGCAGCAATGTGCGCGATCTGGGCCTGTTCGATCAGTTCGACACCCAAGTCGGCCATGGCCTGACGGATGGTTGCGCCTGCTTTTTCGCTGGTTGCTGTCAGGGCCTGAGTGTTGTCGATCAGTGTCACCTGACCCGCTCGCTCCTTGGTGCGCAGGGCGTGGGCCATAGCCATGACCAGTTCCACCCCCGCAACACCCCCGCCGATCACCACAACCGAGGCAGCTCCGCTGCCGGCAAGGTATTCGGCCCATCGCGACGCGAACGTCCCCAGCGGTTTGGCCGGGACCGCATGATCCGCAAACCCCGGCATCGCGGGCATGTCCGAGGTGATCCCGACGTTGATCGAGGCCACATCGAAACCCACCGGCGGTCGGCCCGGTACATGAATCTCATGCTGGTCAGGATCGATCCCTTCCACCTTGCCAAGAATGACACGCGCACCGGCAAACCGGGCCAGCCGAACCAGATCGATGTCCAGCTCTGCCCTGTCATAGTGCCCCGCGACAAAGCCGGGCAACATGCCCGAATAAGGCGCGGTGGGGCCTGGGTTGATCACAGTAACCCGTGCGCCGGGCAGGGGGTTCATGCCCCATTTGCGCAGCACCAACGCGTGCGTGTGGCCGCCGCCAATCAGAACCAGATCACGGGTCAGGGGAAGCGGAGGCATATGCATGGGTTCTAGTTCGCTGTGTGGTCCGGGACGTCTTCGACCTGTTCGACCGCGTGAGTCGCCCAAAGCTCATCTTCGCCCGCATCTGGCAGATCGCTGGGTTTTTCATGGCGATGAATGTGCCATTTGGCAATGAACAGAGCTGTGATCGGCGCGGTCAGAAACAGGAACAGGGTGATTAGCAATTCGTGCAGCGACAGCTTACCTTCTAACAGAACGGAATGGCAGATCGACGCCAGCAAGACGCCGCCCACGCCCAGTGTTGTCGCCTTGGTGGGCGCGTGCAAGCGTGACATCGGATCTTTCAGTTTGATCATGCCATAAGATCCGACAAAGCCGAAAATACCCGAGACGATCAGAAAGAACGCAATCAGCAGTTCAATCAGAAATGTCATGCTGTCCCCTCACTCGATAATGTTGCCGCGCAGCATAAAGCGCGCATAGGCCACGGTTGAAACAAAGCCCAGCATGGCGATGATCATGGCGACCTCGAAAAAGATTTCAGTGCCCAGAGCAAGGCCATACAGGATCATCAACGCAATGGTGTTGATGACCATGGTGTCCAGCGCCAGAACGCGTGTACCTACACCGTCAGCGGTGATGATCCGCCACAGGCACATCATGATCGCAGCACCGAAACAGGCGAAGGCAAACCAGATCGCATAGTCGATCATTCGAAAATCTCCTTCAGGCGGCGTTCATAGCGGTTTTTTATCTCATCGCGCACTGCGTCGGGATCGGGTGCGTCCAGGCAATGGACAAGAAGATTGTGCCCTTGCGCCGACAGATCGCAGCTGACAGTGCCAGGGGTCATGGTGATGGTCCCGGCCAGAACCGTGATTGCTTCGGGCGTGCGCAGTTCGAGAGGAATGCTGATCCAGTTGGGCTGTCGGTCGGCATCGCGTTTGAACAGGATGATCCTGGCAACCGTGATGTTGGCCATCACGATATCCCACAGGACCACCAGCATGTATTCCACAATCATCGGCCAGTTGCGCAGTTTGGGGCGGTCGGGCCAATAGGGTTGGGTGATGAACGGGATGATGATGCCCAGGAAAAGGCCAAACACCAACGAATTCAAAGACGGCTTGTTTGCCATCAGCAGCCAGACGATTGTCAGCAGAAACGTTAGGTGGGGGTGCGGGAATATCCGGTGCAGCAGTCTCCTCATTCTTCGCCTCCCAAAACGGCAGAGATATAGTCCTCAGGTGTGAACAACTGCTCAGCCGTCAGGCTTGTATATTCCAGAGCCGGACCTGCAAACAAGGTTAGCATCACAAGGCCCAGAACCGCACCGAACACGGCCGTAAAGGCCAACCCGGGTTGCGGTTCCGGCGCAGGCAGGACGGCACCTTCGTCATCTTCACCAGGGATGTCTTCGGCGGCGTGCAAAGCGTCGTGGCTTTTCCAGAAGATCAGCGACCCGGCGCGGGCCAACCCGACGATCGTGACAAATGACCCGATCAGAACCACAGCCCAGATCGCATTTGCATCCGGCGCGTCACGTGAGGCATCCAGCACCAGCAGCTTGCCAATGAATCCCGACAGCGGTGGCATACCAGCCAGCGCAATGGCACCGACGAAGAACAGGGCCGAGATCAGCCCGCTTTGCGGCATCGGCGCTGTTGGCGCTATTGCACCGCCGCGCCGCTCCATCACCAGATCCGCGACCAGGAACATCAGAGCCGTCGCGAGGGTTGAGTGATAGATGTAGTACAATGCAGCGGATGTGGCTGTTTCCGTGAACAGCGATACCGCAACCAACAGCGTCCCCATCGAGGCGATAGCGCAAAAGGCTACCATGCGGGCGATATGCTTCGTGCCCAGAATACCGATAGCTCCGATGGCCAGGGTCACGAGCGCGGCGGGTTGCAGCCATGTGCCAACAAGGCCCTGAGTGGCCTCGACCTCGGGGCCGAAGGTCAGTGTGTACATCCGCAGGATCGAATAGGCCCCTACCTTGGTCATGATGGCAAACAGCGCGGCCACAGGCAAAGGTGCATTGGCATAGCTGGCCGGCAGCCAGAAATGCAGAGGCAACACGGCAGCTTTGATGCAGAACACCAACAGCAACAGAACCGCGCCGACACGCAACAGGGCGGTGTCTTCGGCCGGCAGTTCCGCCACGCGCAGCGCCATGTCAGCCATGTTCAGCGTTCCGGTCACCGCATAGAGCGTGCCCAAAGCAAACAGAAACAGGGTCGAGCCCAGCAGGTTATAGGCCACGTACTGAACGCCTGCCTTCAGGCGCACAGACCCGCCCCCGTGGGTCATCAGACCGTAAGAGGCGATCAGCAGCACTTCGAAGAACACAAACAGGTTAAATGCGTCCCCGGTCAGAAAAGCGCCGCAGACCCCCATAAGCTGGAAATGAAACAGGGCGTGGAAATGCTTGCCCCGGTCATCCCAGCCGGACGCAATCGCATAAAGAACGATGGGCAAAGCCAGTAACGCGGTCAACAGCACCATCATCGCTGACAACCGATCCAGCACCAATACGATGCCAAAAGGTGCAGGCCAGTTGCCCAACTCATAAACCTGAATGTCACCGCCCGCGGCCTGCGCGGTGATGGTCAGCGCAATACCCAGCAGACTGATGACACCAGCGACCGAGAAGATGCGCTGTAGGTCCAGATGGTATCGCAGGACCATGATGATGAAAGGGGCCAGGATCGCGGGCAGGACGATCGGCGCAACGATCCAGTGGTTCATGCGTCTTCTCCTGTCGCGTCCACACTGTCGTGGGCTGACATGTCGATATGGTCATCTTTTGACGACAGATAAGCGGACAGCGCGATCATCACGATCACTGCCGTCATCCCAAAGGAAATTACGATGGCGGTCAGAACCAGCGCTTGCGGCAGCGGGTCGGTATAGGCCACTTCTTCGTACTTGTTCAGTACCGCGGGCGCATCCAGTGCCAGCCGTCCAGTGGCAAACAGGAACACATTGACCGCATAGGTGATCAGCGAAAGGCCCAGAATGACAGGGAATGTGCGGCGGCGCAGGATCAGGAAAATCCCGGCAGCGGTCATGATGCCTACGGCTGAGGCGACGAGCGCTTCCATCAGACCTGCTCCTTCTCTTGTTCTTCGTCCGGTGGCGTGTCCCGCAGTGGGTTGATATCCATTGGGAATTCCTGTGCCATACCAGGCTGCCAGGCAAACCGTGACAAGCTGTCCAATGCCAACATGACCGCACCAAGAACCGCGAGGAATACACCGGTGTCGAACAGGATCGCAGTGGCCCATTCAAACTCTTCCAGCGGTGGCCAGTGGATATAGCCAAAGTCACTGGTTAGGAACGGACGATCGTTGAACCAGGCCCCGATACCAGTCGCGGCCGCGATCAACACGCCCCAGCCGATAGTGCCGTGATAATAGAACCGCTGTCGTTCGATGGCCCAAGTATATCCGCTGGCCATGTATTGCATAAGGTAGGCGATGGCGACGATCAGACCGGCGATAAAGCCACCGCCGGGTTGGTTGTGCCCGCGGAAAAAGATATAGGCACCAACCATCAGGGCAATCGGCATCATCATGCGGGTTACAACCACCATCATCAGCGGGTGGGAATCCCCCGATTGTGGCCAATGCGGTTTGCGGTTCAGCAGATAGCCACGCACGTTAGAGTTCAGAACAGCCTCGGTCAGGGCAAAGATCACAAGCGCGGCAATACCCAGGACGATGATCTCTCCGAAAGTATCAAAGCCCCGGAAATCAACCAGAATCACATTGACCACGTTGGTACCGCCGCCGCCTTTGTACGAGTTCGCAAGATGAAACTCTGAAATCGTCGGAAAAGCGAAGTCCCGCAACATCAGTGCATAAATCAATGCGCCCGAGCCGATGCCCGCCACGACGGAAATCCCCGCATCCCGCCAACGTCGTGCTGCGCTGCTGTCCCATGGTGTGTCCGTCGGCAGGAAGTTCAGCGACAGAAGCAGCAGGATCATCGTCACCACCTCGACCGAGATCTGGGTCAGGGCAAGATCAGGTGCAGACAGGTAGTTGAACGCCATCGACACGATCAGGCCAACAACGCCGATCAGCACCAGCGAGAGCAGACGGTTGCGATGGAACCACATGATCGCCAGAGTCGCGCCCACAAGGCAGATCCAACCGATAACCGGGATGATCTGCACGGGCAGCGGCGCGCGCGTTTCCGGGCCAATCACGCCGGTGGCAAAGGCGTAATATCCAAGCCCGACCGTGAAGGTGATCATGATGATCGCATAGCGGCTGATGACGCCGTTATGCAGCGTGTCCGTGATCCAGCGGCTGAACATTGTCAGCGTACGGATCACCGCGTCAAAAATCGTTTTGGCTTCGGGGCGGGGAATGGCATTCCACAGCTGCTCTCCACGACGGTGCTGGGACAGCAGGAACAGACCACCCAAAGTGGCCACGGCAGACATGTAAAGCGCAGGTGTAAAGCCGTGCCACAGTTTCAGCGAATAGTAAGGCAGTTTTTCACCGCCGATGACAGCGCTGGACACAACAGCAACCAACGGGCCAACGATGACCTTGGAATTAAGACCAATCAGCACAACCAGCACCACAAGGAACCCTGGCGCCAGCCACAACCCCACTGGCGGATCATGCGGATGGGTCGGATAATCTGCGCGTTGCGGACCAAAGAAAACATGGCTGACAAAGCGGAAAGAATAGGCCGCCGAGAACAGCGCCGCCAGCAACGCCAGGCCAGGTACCAGATAGTGTGAATGCAGCCATGTAGTGTGAACCGTTTCCTCAAGCATCATTTCCTTGGACAGGAACCCGTTCAGCGGGGGCAAACCAGCCATGGACAGCGCGGCAATCGTGCCGATGGTAAAGGTGATCGGCATCAGGTGCCGTAACCCGCCCAGCCGCTTGATGTCACGAGTACCTGCTTCGTGATCCACGATCCCGGCGGTCATGAACAACGCGGCCTTGAAAGTGGCGTGGTTGATGATGTGGAAAATGGCGGCAACGGCGGCGATCTTGGTGCCAAAGCCCAGCAGCATCGTCACCAGACCCAGATGCGACACGGTTGAAAACGCCAACAGCGCCTTGAGGTCGTCTTTGAACAGCGCGATGCAGGCACCAATTAGCATTGTGACCAGCCCCGTGGTGGCCACGATATAGAACCACGCATCCGTCCCAGCCAGCACTGGCCACATCCGCGCCATAAGAAACAACCCGGCCTTCACCATCGTGGCCGAATGCAAATAGGCCGAAACCGGGGTCGGAGCGGCCATTGCATGGGGTAGCCAGAAGTGGAACGGGAACTGAGCCGATTTGGTGAAACAGCCCAGCAGGATCAGGATCAGCGCCGGCAAGTAATAGGGCGAGGCCTGGATGAGCTCTTTGTTCTGCAGGATAGTGCTCAGGTCAAAAGAGCCCACGATATTGCCCAGAATCAGCATTCCCGCAATCATCGCCAGGCCACCGGATCCAGTTACGGCCAGCGCCATTCGCGCACCCTGACGACCCTCGGGCAGATGTTTCCAATAGCCAATCAAAAGGAATGAGCTTAGAGACGTAAGTTCCCAGAAAATAAGCAGAAGAAGAATGTTGTCTGACAGGACAATCCCGACCATCGCGCCCTGAAACAGCAACAGATATGTGTAGAACTGCCCCATCGGATCTTCGCGCGACAAGTAGAACCGGGCATACAAGATGATCAGCAGCCCGATCCCCAGGATCAACAGGGCAAACAGAAACCCAAGCCCGTCCAGCATGAAGTTCGCGTTCAGACCCAGCGCAGGTATCCAGTCAAACCGCGCGGTTACAACCTCACCTCGCATGACCGAGGGGATATGGATCAACAACCCCATCAGCGCCAAAAACGTGGTAAGCCCCGCCGCCGAGGCCGCTGCGTTACGGCCTGCCCGGATCAGCAGGGCTGGGAAAACAGCGCCGAGAAAGGGAAGGGCCGCGATGAGGAATAGGGACAAGTGCGATACTCCGGTCTGAGCGGTCAAGGTAGTCCTGATTTTGTAAAGATAATTTTCAGACTGTCCAGCTATTGCAAGATTTTCGCTCTGTTCTGGCGCCAAGAAACACATGTTTTCTGAGGTGTGAAAAATGACGCGAACTTGATCTGTCGCTCTTAATTCGGCGCGGATTTACGGCAGGCGCTGTGGTAAACACATCCGCGTCAGATCAGGAGAGATCAAGTTGGCGGAAAAGACGAACCGAACACGGCGGTGGGTTCTGTTGGGCGGTTGCGCGGTTGTGGCGGGTGGTTTTGCAATCCGAGAGTATCGGCTGGTTCCACAGGACTATGCCGGCGGCCAGATCAGCGTCAGCGCCGCGCATAAACGGGCTGTGTCCGGCGATATCCTGTTGGTGGATATCCGCACGCCACGTGAATGGCAGGCCACAGGTATAGGCGAAGCGGCGCATCCGCTGGACATGCGCCGCGATGATTTCGAACAGGCGCTGGCGCAACTGACAGAAGGACGTCTCGACGCCCCGGTGGCGTTGATCTGCGCCCGCGGTGTGCGCTCGGCCCGATTGAGCAATCGTTTGACCGAAGCCGGGTTCACAAACATTATCGACGTACCCGAAGGTATGTTGGGCTCGGCTGCAGGGCCGGGATGGGTGCGCGCCGGTTTACCGGTTCAACGCAAGGAAGAGGGAACAGAATGATCCGTGAAATGACCCTGGCAACTGGCTTTGCGCTGGTCGGGCAGATGGGATTTGCCGATTGCGCCGATCAGGTTGGCCTGTGTGAAACGCCATCCGGAGGGTATCACATAGAACTGCCAGAGGATGAAAACCCGCCGTTGGTGGTGTTTCTGCACGGTTATGGCGGCAGTGGTACCGGGACGATGAACAATCGGGGAATGGTCGAACCGCTGCTGGCGCGTGGTTATGCTGTCATGGCGCCCGAAGGTCTTGAGCGGCCCGACCGGGGCGGCACCAAAAGCTGGAATTTCTACCCGGGCTTTGGCGAACGGGATGAAACCGCCTTTCTGACAGAAGCGGTTCAGGATGCCGCCAACAGGTTTGGAATTGACCCCGAAAGGACCGTGCTCGGCGGGTTCTCGGCCGGTGCGTTTATGGTCTACTACCTAGCCTGTGTCGCCCCGGATACGTTTACGGCCTATGTTCCCGTTTCGGGCGGGTTCTGGCGTCCACATCCCGAGGCCTGTGACGGCCCGGTGCGCCTGTTTCACACCCATGGCTGGACGGATAACGTTGTGCCACTGGAAGGACGGCTACTGGGCGGCGGACGCTTTCATCAGGGCGACATCTTTGCCGGCCTGGAAATCTGGCGCGAGGCCAATGAATGTGTCGACACCAAACCAAGCGGGTTCAGCACTACAGACCAGTTCATGCGCCGCAGATGGACCACCTGTGCCGATGGCAGCGCGCTGGAGTTTGCGCTGTTCCCCGGTGGGCATAACGTGCCGCAGGGCTGGTCGGACATGATGGTGGATTGGTACGAAGGCCTGCCGGGTGGTTGATCACTCGGCAGGGGTCATGATGCCTTTGCCTTCGATCACGCGCTTCAACTCGTTCCGATGACGGCGGGCAGACCGTGTGATGGCGGGCTCGTGGAAATCTTCTTTCATGCCCACCATGCGCCGCGCAGCACCCGCCGAGACACCGCTGAGCGCGGAAAGCGGGATCGCCAGTGCCAAACTGATGGCAATTGGGGCTAGCCAGACCGAAACCAGACCGGACAGAATCCCCGCGCCTAGGGCAGTGCCGCTGACGGTTTCCAATGTGTGACACTGGATCAGTGTGCGCAGGCTATAGTTGCCGCCATTCCGCGCTTGCGGCGACCATCCCTTTTGAACGCCCAGAGTGGTTCGGAACACGGCGATCATCTGCTGCACCATCAGGATCGGGGCGTACAAGATCGAAAGGATCACCTCGGCCAGGAACGAGGTCAGGAACTTGGACCCGCCACCGAAATCAGCATATCGCACGCCGCTGAGTGGAAGGGCCAGCACACCCAATACCTTGGGGGCCAGCAGCATTGCATACATCACCAAAATGATCAGAACATGCCGGGTTTCAGACATCTCGGGCCATTGCGGGAACAGTGGGTTGTCGGGGCTGAAATAGTGCAGGACCGAGGCGTCCTCGCCCTGACCAATCAGCGCCCACATCACCAGCAGGGCAAACCAAAGCGGCGACATCAGATAGCCGACCGCACCGTGGAACATGTGGAACCGCGACACAGACCGGAACCCGGCCGAGCCCAACAGTTTCAGGTGTTGCAGGTTGCCCTGACACCAGCGGCGGTCGCGCAGCGCATGATCGATCAGAGTGGGCGGCGTTTCTTCGTAGGATCCACGGATACGGGGCAGAAAACGCACGCCCCATCCTGCGCGGCGCATCAGTCCGGCCTCGACGAAATCGTGGCTCATGATCAGTTTTTCCTGACCGTTAAACGCCCGCAGCTTGGGCAGGCCTGCGCAATTGGCGAAGGCACTGGTCCGAATTATAGCGTTGTGGCCCCAATAGTTGCCTTCCTGCCCGCACCAGCGCGCCAGTCCCTCGGCAAAGGCTATGCCGTAAACGCCGTTGGCAAATTGCTGCATCCGGGCAAATACCGACTGCGCGCCGATCAGCTGCGGATAGCTTTGGATCAGGCCCGCGCCGGAATCGCGCGCCAGCGAATCCGTCAGGCGCAGGATGGCGCGACCGGTCATCAGGCTGTCGGCGTCCAGCACCAGCATCGCATCCCAATCCGCGCCCCAGCGGCTAACCCAATCGGCGATATTGCCAACCTTGCGGTCGGTATTCTGTTCGCGGCGACGGTAATACAGCTCCAACCCAGGGGCGAGGGTGGAGCGCAGCGCTTCGATACTGGCCTGTTCCTGTGCGGCGATCTCAGGATCGCGGGTGTCGGACAGGATGAACATGGCATAGCGGTGCTGGCTGCCCCGCGTCTGCAAGTCCTCCAGCATCGAACGGGCGTTGCCCAGCACGTTCCATGGCACCTCGTTGTAGACCGGCATCAACAGCGCAACGCGCAGCGGCTCAGGCCGGGTTTCACGGATTGGCTTCTCCTGTCGCGACAGCGACACCATACCCAGGAGCACGGTGCAGACCGTGAAAGAAATCCAGAAGAAATTGAACGAGATCAGTGCCAGCAGGATCGCCTCGATCAGGTTGATCCCTTCGGCCCCGAACCAATCGCTCATAACCCAAAGCAGACCCAATGTGGCGGCCATGGCTGGCGAGAACGCCAGCGCCCGCCAGAACCCGGCCGAGGGACGCTTAGCATCCGGCACCTGCGCGTCACGGAAGCCTGCGCTGAAATCCTGCGCAGGCATGGCCAGAGGCGCCTCAGGGGGCATGATATGCAGATCGCGCGTCATGTGGTCCAACGGTAGAGCCAGACCTCAGAGGCCGGTTGCTTGTCTTTCAGCAGCTGCGCCCGCAGCTCGACATAGGTCCGGTCGCCGGGCTGGAAGGAAAACGCCAACCGCAGCCCGCCTGTGTCAGGGTTACGCTGCAGTACACCTTCGGACGTTTCAGCATGGGGGGAGTCGACAAAGATCGTCATCGCCTCGGGGTCGTCGAACAGCTCGCTGGCCTCAAAATCGATGATGACCAAACGCCCTTCGCCAAATGTGTTTTCGCCCATCGCGGTGTTGATCACGCGCGGCATTGGCGTGCGCTGCGGCTCCTCTCCCCAGATTAGGCGGTAGGACAGATCAACTTGGCTGCCAGCCGCATAGGGTTCAGCCGGGCGCCAATAGGCAACGATGTTGTCATAGATTTCCTGATCAGCGGGAATTTCCACCAGCGTGACCGTGCCTTTGCCCCAATCGCCATTGGGTTCGACCCACAGGCCGGGGCGTTTGTGGTAGTTGGCCTCAAGATCCGCATAGTCCGAAAAGTCGCGCTTTCGCTGCATCAGACCAAAACCGCGCGGGTTCGTATCGACGAACGAAGAAATCTGTAATCGGGTCGGATTGGCCAGAGGCCGCCACAACACTTCACCCGCGCCATTGCGGATCAACAGCCCGTCGCTGTCATGCACGGCTGGGCGGAAATCGTCAAACCGGCTGTGGTTGGTCTGATCAAACAGGAACATGGACGTTCCGGGCGCGATGCCGACATGGGTCAGCTCTTCACGCGGGAACAGCGTGGCCTCGATATCCATGACGCAATCGGCCCCGGCGGTGACATTGAACCGGTAGGCACCGGTCACGCTGGGGCTGTCCATCAGGGCGTGAACCACCATGTCGCGCTGTCCAGGAGCGGGACGTTCCAGCCAGAAACGGATGAATTCGGGGAACTCCTCACCATCCGGGTCGCCGGTTTTCAGGGCCAGACCACGGGCGGACAGGCCATAAACCTCGTGCAGGCCGATCGCACGGAAATAGCTGGCCCCCTGCCAGACGCAGAATTCATCGGTCTTGCCGGGGCGATGCATTTCAGTGCGCAGGCGCAAGCCGGAAAAGCCCAGCGTATCATCGATGGGCAGTTGAGGCACATCCTCGGACTTGTCGAACATCGCCAGGTCAAAGGCGACCGGTCTGGCCATTCCGTTTTCCACTGTCGACACTTTGACTGCGCGCGGGAAATACAGGCCTGGCGTAAAGAAATCGACGTTGAAGGGCGTCTCGCTCTCAAACCACAGGGCACGGTCCAGCCGGAACCGGATCGAGCGGTATTGCTGATACGTCAGGTCCTGCCATTCCTGCGGTACCATCTCGCGCTCAGCATAGGGTCGGCTGGCCAGATCTTTGGCCAGCGCGATGACATCGCTGCGGTCAAAGGGGGTTTCCCCTCCGGTGGCAAATGTGGCTGGCGCGAATGCAAGCGCTGAAGTTGAAGCCAGAAATGCGCGACGTGTAAAATTCATTTCTTTGATTTCCAAGGTTGCGACTTAAACCAAGCGGCCAAATAGGCCACGCCGATGATCATGGCAAAGCCAATCATGTTAGCGACTAAGACACTGGCAACATCCCGCCCACTCAGGTCCAGTCCGACGCCGATAAGTCTTGCTGCTGCCATGGAAAAAACGAACACGGCCAGAGATTGCTGACCCACTTTCGAGATCACGGTCAACAGGGCTTGCCAGGTCCGTGCGGCTGCGCCTTGACCGGTTGCGATCAGGCGGTGACCATGCTCTCCTGCGACGACCCAACCCAGATACGCCAGCGACAGGAAGTGGAGATAGCGGAACAGGCCGAAATCGGTCTTGTCGCGGAATTCCTTTGTGACCGGCCAGACCTTGCGGATTTCATCGGCCAGATCGGGGGCAGCCGCGTTAATCCAGCTGAACACTTTCCAAGACCCGAAAGGCATCGAGAAAATCAGGAACAATGCTGCCGCCCAGATCAGCGCCTTCGACACTGGAGGTGCAGGAATCCAGCCGCGCATGAACGCAAAGCCGGTGAAAAACAGCAACTGCCAGCCAAATGGGTTAAAGAACCACTGGCGGTCTGACCAAGGCTCTGCCGGCAAAGCCAACGCGCCGGTCTGTGCCACCAACCAGATCGCAACCGAAGCCATGGCAACCGCCCAGAACCCGATCCGCGACAGCCCCATGAACAGCGGCATCATCGCCAGAACCACCAGATACATCGGAAGGATGTCAAAATAGTTCGGCACATAGGACAGTGTGAACAGCCCAACGATTTGAGGCGCCGGGTTGTTGAAGAAATGCTGCAGGTTCAGCGACGAAATATATGTTTTCTCAAACAATCCCGTCTGATCCAACGCGGCCATGGACATGGCGACAAAGAAGAACAACGCGATGTGCGCCCAGTACACCTGCCAGATGCGATAGGCGACGCGGGCGGTGCCCATCCACCAGCCTTTGCGTAGGAACGCCCCGCCGAAGGCAATGGCCGAGGCCATCCCCGAGCAAAACACGAAAATCTCGGTCGCATCAGAGAACCCGAACCGGGCAGGAATCCACTTTGCCCATGGGTCATTCGGAATATGCGCGATCAGGATGATGAACATCGCTATGCCGCGATAGAAATCCAGACGCGGATCGCGCGTGCGGGCAGGGGCGGCCGCTGGGGTCGCCACAGGTGCAAAATCAGAAGCGGGCGATAAAGTCGCCATACGTTTTCTGTCCTTCTTGGTCGTTTTTTGTTATTCAGCCGGAACGCTTTGTGCGTCTCCGTCGTCGCGGGCCGCGTCAATCAATGCGCGGCGCGCCAGAGCGTAATTGTCCTCGCCTCCGGCCCGTTTGGTGCGGCGGTCGTCAAGGATACGCTCGACAGCATCCAGACGACCGGCGCGCAGGCCGGAATCAATTGTGATGCGTTCGAATACATCACGTTGGGCGTGGCTGCCACCTGCCAGTTGCATTCCACCGCGTGCATTTGAAAGAAAATCAAAGGCTTCGCCGTAAAGCCCGTCGCCAAAAGCCTCAAGCCCCTTGGCGGCTGCAATGCCTGGATCGGACATGCGGATCGGGGTGTCCCCCTGATTGCGCTGCGCGTCCTTCTGGATGCGTTTCAGCATCTGGCCGGTCGCATCATTGCGATTGTCGCCAGTCAGCGCCAGAAGATAGTGTAAATCTGCGAAGATCAGGCAGCCATCCTCGGTCCGGGCGGCGCTGAGATCGGCCAGCTCTTCCCAGCGAGAACCTACGTTTACGCCTTCAAGTTCAAGCCGTGACAGCAGCGATGTTGCGTTCGAGATATCGCGATAGTCGTCGGTTTTGTCCTGACGGATGTGCTGATCGTACAGCTCGAACACCTGATTGACCTGACCCAGATCCAGATGCATCAGCGCCTTGTGCCACCAGACGTGATAGCGGAAGTTGTTGCAATGCGCCCAGGCGTCCTCGCGACCCGCCAACCAGTCAAGACCCAGCTGCGCATTGCCAGTCATCTCGTGCACATGCGCCACGGCGTGCAGGCCCCAGGCATCGTCCGACACCATCCACAGCGCCTGGCGACCGGCAATCTCGGCTTTTTCATATGCGCCAGTTTCTTCCAGCGCAAAGGAATGACACCCCAACAGATAGCCGCGCCCGGCATGATCGGGTTCATACGCAGGCATCACGCGTTCGATGGACCGCCGCATGCCTTGCGGATCGCCCAGAACAAAACGGGTGGCGTGGCTCAGCTTCATCGCCAGCGTGTCCTGCGGGTGGGCGCGGAGAATTTCTTCGAATTTCTGAATGGCCTGCGTTGGCAGGTCCGCCAGATATAGCCCCAGTGACTCGACGTACATGCGTTCGCGATCAGATACCGGCTGCCGTTCCATCGCGGCGTTGGCTGTTGCCAGTGCCTCAACCGCGACTGGCATCATCTCGCGCCGTCCCAGCAGAACCATGAACAGACCTTTGACCGCGTGGCCCAATGCAAAATCGGGCTCAAGCTCAAGCACGGTGCCCAGATGTTGCGGGGTTATTGCCGCATGCGCCATGAAGCCAAGCAGAACACCATCCCATGCCTCGACGCTTGCCGATTGGCTGAGAGTGTTCATCTGTCCGAAAACATCTTGTTTCATACGTGCAGTCCAATCCAATTGCGTTTTTTATTCTCTATTCGACTTAGCAGAGACTCAGGTGGCGTCGTATCAGTATCGGCCCTGCTCTCGAATTGGTGAAAAGCTGTGTGTGGAAAAGGTGAAAAAAACCGCCAATTCAACGGCATGTTTCAGCAACATGCCGCCTAATGAGGCACTGTGTTTCAGTCGTCGAACGGATTTTCAGCGCTTAAAACACCCTGAGTGTCAGCGCCGAACACAGGTGGCGCCGTGCGATATGTCACAGGTGTACGGGACAATTTTAGTGGATTCCCGATCAATTGCACCTCGCCCGGATCGGCCTGCATATCGATCTGCATCTCGCGGGCGGCGACTTGATCGGTGGCAAAAACCTGGTCCATCGTCTGCACCGGACCCACGGGGATTTTGCGCGCTTCAAGCTGAGCAATGACTGTTTGTGTCTGGTGCGATTGCACCGCCGGGCGCAGCACAGCATTCAGGGCATCGCGATGTTCCAGCCGGGCCGGGTTGGTGGCAAAGCGTGCATCATCGGCCAGTCCAGGCAGATCAATGAAATCGCAGAGCCGCCGGAACTGGCTGTCGTTGCCAACAGCCAGAATGACGTGGCCATCGGCAGTTTCATAGACGTCGTAGGGGACGATGTTTGGGTGCCCGTTGCCGCGCCGCTGGGGCACATCGCCTGAGGTCAGATAGTTCACGCCCTCATTGATCAGCCAAGCCACTTGGGAATCGACCAATGCCAGATCGATTTGCTGGCCCTGGCCCGTCTGATCGCGGTGTCGCAGGGCGGCCAGAATACCGACTGTGGCGTACATCCCGCACATGACGTCCGAGATGCCCACGCCTACCTTCATTGGTGCGCCCTCGGGATCACCGGTCAGTGACATGATTCCGCCATAGCCTTGCGCCATCAGATCATAACCGGGCTTGGACGCATTTGGTCCAGTCTGGCCATAGCCCGAGATCGAGCAATAGACGAGGCCCGGCAAGTCCGGTGACAGGCTTGCGTAATCCAGCCCGTATTTCGCCAGCCCGCCGGGTTTGAAATTTTCGATCAGGATGTCTGCGTGGCCGGCCAGCCGTTTGATTTCAGCCTGCCCATCCGGCCTGGTGATGTCGATTGCCACAGATTTTTTGTTCCGGTTGGCCGCCATGAAGTATGCGCTCAGGTCCGAGCGGTTGCCCTCGGAATCCTCGACATACGGTGGGCCCCATTGGCGGGTGTCGTCGCCACCCGTGGCGGGGTTTTCGATCTTGATGACGCTGGCACCCAGATCGCCCAACAACTGCGTGCAGGTCGGCCCTGCCAGAATGCGGGACAGGTCCAGAACCTTGACGCCCTTCAGCGGTCCGTCAGATACGGCCATCATATCCCCCACGGTCAATTTCGGCTGCAATGACGGTGAAACTGTCGGCTTTGACGGCGGCGTCCAGTGCTGCGCGCAGTTCAGCCCGGTTGCGTACAGTATGCCCATTACCACCAAAGGCCCGGCCCATGGCGGCAAAGTCGTGGCGGTCGAAATCCACGCCTGTATTGCCCATCTGACGCTGGCGCTGCTTCAACTCGATCAGAGCAAGGCTGGCGTCGACAAAGACCAGAAAGATCGGGTTTCCGCCCATCTCGGCCGCAGTTGACAGCTCTCCGGCGACCATCAGGAACCCGGCATCGCCCGAAAAGCTGATCACCGGGCGCTTGGGCTCAACCAGTTTCAGGCCGATGGCCATCGGCACGGCACAGCCCATTGTACACAAGGCCGAGGATTGGATCAGCCCGCGTTCCTCGGAGCATTCCCACATCTGGCTCAGCAGGATGCGATGCGCGCCGCTGTCAGCTGTGGCCAGCGTTTCCGGCGGCAGTGCAGCGCGGGTTTCGGCGATCACGGCGGCTGGCCCCCAATCGTCATCCGTCTGGAAGGCCTGCGCCAAAGCACCCTTGACCAGTTGCGGCTCCCTTCCCGGCCATGTCGCGCGGGCCGGGTTACCTTTGGCGATTGCCTCCAACGTGGCGCCGGTATGCGCCACTAAATTCAACCCGGCCTGATGCATGTAATGGTCGTTGACCACCGCCGAAATGTCTATGACGCGCGTTTCTTCGGGATCCCAGATCTCGCGCCAGCCCGGGCGCATCTCGATGGGGTCATAGCCCAGACACACCACCAGATCTGCCTGCTCGACCAGCGGTACCAGATGCTTGTCGGCCAGTGGTGACAGGCCCGCGCCACCCAGGCACAAGGGGTGACCCTCGGGGACGACACCCTTTGCCTTGTAGGTGGTGACAAACGGTATGTTGAAATGTTCCAGAAACGCCTGCACCACATTGCGCGAGTTGTCATACAGGACATCCAGACCGACAATGGCGATGGGACGTTCCGCCTCGGCCACCCAACGGCGGGCCTTTTCCACGCAATTGCCTTCGGGTGCCACGGCGGCGATCTTGGCACGACGACGACGTTTGACGCCAGAAACGCGCGTATCCGCAACCGAGATCGGCACATCGATATGCACGGGACCGGGGCGGGGCTGGTTGGCCAGCGACACGGCTTTGTCGGCAATAATGTCTGCACCCTGCGCAGTCAGGGTGAATGTCCCCTTGGTGATTGATTGGTAAACTTGCGCGTGATCCATGACCTGATGGGTATAGGTCAACGCCTCATCCGCATCTACACAGCCAGTCAGCACGATCATCGGAACCCGGTCCTGAAACGCGTTGGCGACCACGTTGATGCCGTTCATCGCGCCGGGGCCCAGCGTGGCAACCAGAATCGCAGGCGCGCCGTCGCGGTGATGAACGGCTTCGGCCATGAATCCGGCTGCGTTCTCGTGTTTGGTCAGATGAAAGGTGATACCGGCCTGTTCCAGCGCATCAACCAAGGTTAGCACCTCGCCCCCTGGCATGCCAAAGGCGTGGCGGCACCCAGCCTCATAAAATCGTTGGGCCAAGAGGTCAGCCGCGCGGGGGGACAGGTCCTGCATCAGGTATGCTCCGAAGTTTTTGTTGTACAGGAGATTGCGGAGGACGCGGCCAGAGGCAAGCTGGTTCACGTCAGTGTGACTATTTGACTGCGGATTCCGCCACTGTCTGGAACTTTGTGTCAAGTTCCGCGGCAATATCGGTCAGCGGCTCTCCGCCCTCGTACACATAGGGTGCAAAGACAAAGCTGGGGCTTTTGTAAGACAGCGTGGCGCTGCCGTCATCATTTTCGGTCACGTAAAACCGGATCGGCGCTTCGATCATCGCATCGACCGAGGTTTCCAGCACGCGCACAGCAAAATCGTTGTTAAAGACCCCGATCACCAGATTGCCTGGAATGGTGATGCCCCGCGCGGCGGCAGCTTTGGTGGGGCCAGCCTGCGTGACCACAATCAGACCGTTTTCCTTTACGGCCGCTTTGGTGTCCGCGACAAGCTGGTCATAGCTTTTGTCCGTAGAGTAGACCGCCCATCCCGACAGCGGCTCGTCCGCCCATAGGGGCAGGGCCAGAAAGCAGAGCATAGCCCACAAGGCGCGCATGGTGGTGTCTCCTGTTTTATGTCGGACCAATTGATGGCAGAAAACGAGGCACGGCGCACTCACAAACACGTGCGTATTCAGGATTGCGCCGACCGTCATAAAGCCGCAGAAACCTGCGGACGTCAGGATATGAGGCCGTTTGTGGACAAGTTACGCCTATTGATCTGCAGCAGTTGCGCGGGTGCGCGTGACCTCGCAGCCGAGGCACTGGTTGTGCAAACCGCACTCACCCAAGCCGGGCTTGAGGAACGGGTTGAGTTTGCCACACATGCCTGTTTCAGCAGTTGCGCCGAACCGACCGCACTGGCGCTGCAAAGTGCGGGGTGTGCGTCGTATGTGTTTTCCGGGATCAATGTGGTTGCAGACGCCGGGGACATCGCCAAGACCTGTCAGACCTATCTGGACAGCCCCAAGGGCTGGATCGAAGACGCCCGGCCTTGCGGGCGGCTTCGGATGTGTTTGCGTACGCGAATTCCAGCGCTTTAGTCGACCTGAACGGTGACCACCGCGCGGACAGGCACGTTGTCGACGGTCAACGGGCTGTGACTGTTGGCGTTCAATGAAACTTCGACCTCGACCGCGCCTTTGGGTAAGGCTGGAATATGCATCCAGTTGCCGTAAAGTCGGCCAAGTTTTTCACCGTTGATGTAGACGTGCGCATGACCTTCGCCGTCTTTATCTGCCGCCGACGCGCTTTCCGGAGCGAACCGGAAATTCTGCGGCATCACGTGCAGGTTCCAACCGGCCATAGGATCTGGAATCACTGCAATCGCAACGCTGGGCGCATCCGCACCTGCAGGCAGGTTCACAGGGGTCGAGTGGTCATGTGCCATCGCTTCGGCCTGTACGCCGCCGTGGTGGGCCGGGTCGCCATGGTCGTGGCCATCAAAAGTTACGCCATTGGCGGCGGCCAGAACAAATCCGGCCCCGCCGCCGAACACCAGTCCGATGGCAAAAAGGGCAAGTGAGCGTGCCATTTTATTTCCTTGAAAACAAAAAGAAACGCGCCGGGGAATGCCCGGCGCGCGTATTTCTAAATCAGGCCGTCGCCGCAGCGCGCTTGCCTTCGCTTTGCCAGAAATACCCGGCAAAAGCGCCAACCAGAACCCAGGCAACCAAGCCAATGCCAAAGGCGCGGGCCGCAAACAGGGCGCCGATTTCGGTCGGGACCGGGCCGGTGAATACGTCCGGCTCGGGCGCGCCGATCAGGTGCGGGGCCATCAGCAGGGCAGCTGCGATCACATAGCTGATCAGATTGCTGCCAAAGGCAATCAGCCACAGCGCCACAAGCGCCGCCGCAACAGTGGCAAACCACCAGACCTGTCGGGCATAGACGTCAGCCGCGGCAACGCCCGGCACTTCGGGTGCCAAGGTGAAGCCGGGTGCCAGATGGAACGCGACAAATCCCGCCAGGCCCCACAATACACCGGTGCGGCCATCGATCGTGTGACCTTGTCCTTCAGCCACCGACATCAGCGCAACCATCACCAGCGCGTAACCGGTATAAGTCAACATGGTAAAGATGACGCTCAGCGCGTCGCGGGTCAATTCTGAGAACATGCCCGGCAGTTCGGGATGGGCGGACACCGCCTCTGCTCCGAAATGCACCAGCTCTCCGGATTCATATAGTTCCGCGTGCAGTAAGACAGGTTGCACAAAGACCAACTGCAGCAAGGCGGCAATCAGCCCCGCTGCAGCACCAGCGAACAACGCGCTGGTCAGAATACGACTGAACATGGTCTTAGTGGCAGGGGAAGCCGGTTGCGTGACGCACGTCATGTGCGGCGTCATGCAGCGCTGCGGCCTGAACGTGACCCGTCAGCGTGATAAGGCCCAGACCCAAAACCACTGCGAACATGACCGGAAAAAAGCCTGTGCGCGCGGCGGATGCTGTTTTTGTTTGTGTTGCCATTACTAGTTCTCCTCTGCCGTCGCACCCGACGGCTGGTGTTACGATTTACGCCTGGCAGGTCTCCTGGCTTGCGGGTCGATGCCTCTGTTCGCCTTCCCCCTGAAAACAGGAGTGGCTGGTTGAACAGGAGCTCTCCGCTTACAGTCGCGGGGGCGGCTCTGGACTTGACTGAACGGGCAGTCGCACCAAATTCCCTCTTAGCATCCGGATGTCTCCGGCGGGACCAGACGTCTCCATTTAGCCGCTATGCCTGCAAGGGCGCAATCGTCATTTGCGACCTTTCAGGTCAGATCACGCGCTTTTTCAGCAAATAGATATCCATGATCCAGCCATGATCCGTACGCGCCCGCGCCCGCGTTTCCAGAATCTGCACGGCCACGTCGGCCAAGGGTCCGCTGATCAGCAGTTCCTCTTTCATGCCCACGTAAGCGCCCCACCAGATGTCATAATCCTGCATTTCAAGGTTTTGAAAAGCGCATTCTCCATCCAGCATCACCGCTACTGTTGTGGCATCTGGTGGCCAGCCCTCATCCCGAATGCGCCGTCCGGTTGTCACGACATAGGGCGCGCCCAGATCATTAATCGGAATCGCATGTGCTGCCGTCAGTGCCTGTAGGGCGGTGATGCCGGGAATCACCTGCGTCTGCGGTTTGGGGGTTAGCCGTGCGGCGATTCGCAACGAACTGTCGTACAAAGACGGATCGCCCCAGATCAACAGGGCCACATTGCGCGCTTGCGGATGGGCCGAGATCGCTTTCTGCCAGCGCAGGGCAATCGCGTCGTGCCAGTCGTCCACCCCGCGCAGATACCCGTCGTCGGCGCGCCGCTTGGGTATGTCAAAATAGGCAATCTGTGGCGGCGTGTCGGTGACCTGAGTGATAATCTCCTCCCGCAGCCCGACAAGATCGGCTTTGTTCTCGCCTTTTCGAGGGATCAGGATCAGGTCCGCGGTCCGAATGGCCCGCGCCCCCTGATAGGTCAAATGGTCGGGGTTGCCGGTGCCAATGCCGATCATGGTCAGGTCAAACATTGCCGACCTCAGCCAGCGGGCCATAAAGGATCAGCGCCGGGGCAGTGCCGATCTCGGTCTCCAATTGTGCGGACAACGCACTAACGGTTGCACGGTGCAGTTTCTGATCCGGGGTCGAAACGGATTCAGCCATCATTGCCGGAGTATCCAAGGGCAAGCCATGCGCATGCAGCGCTTTCACCAGCAAAGGAAAAGTCCGCTTGCCCATGAATACAACTGTTGTGGCATCAGGATCGGCCAAAGCGGGCAGGTTCAGGTCTTCGGGCAGTTTGCCGCTGACGTCATGGCCGGTCACAAACTGAACCCGCCGGGCTGTCAACCGTCGGGTCAGTGGAATGCCCGCCGCTGCAGCCGCTGCCACAGCCGAAGGGATGCCGGGTATGATCTCATAGTCGATCTCGGCCGCGCGCAGCGCCGTCAGCTCTTCCTCCAGCCGCCCGAACAACCCGCCATCGCCGGACTTCAACCGAACCACGCGGGCGCCGGTTTTGGCATAGTCCACCAGCAACCGGCTAACGTGATTCTGTTTGGGCGAGGGGCGTCCGGCGCGTTTGCCGACGCCCACCAGGTCGGCGTCGTCACGCGCATGGCTCAGGATCGGGCCGCTGCTGAGGTCGTCGAACAGCACAGCATCCGCCTTCTGCATCCGGTCCACCGCTTTCAACGTCAACAACTCGGGGTCTCCGGGGCCCGAGCCGACGAACGAGACAAAGCCACTCATGCCGAGGCCTCCGCGATCAGGTGAAAGAAGGTACCGGTCACATGGCCGCGTACGGACCCGGTCTGTGGCCCTTCTGCGCCTTCGGCGTCAAACACCCGCGCCAGCGCAGCGTCAGGCTGATCGAGGATCGAGGAATAGTGGAACTCATGCCCACGCAAACCAAACCCCGTCGAAAACCCGGGCATCGGCGCCAGCAGTTCCGCCCGACGGTATCCAAGGTTGAACTTGCGTTTTTCGTATGAGGTCACCAGCCCCAGCAGCCCTGCCATTTCATGTCGAACGCCGTCCTTGTCGACCAGCGCCTGGCCAAGCGCCATATACCCCCCGCATTCACCATGCACCGGCTTGGTTTCTGCGTGTTTGCGCAGCCCGCCCAAAAAGGTTCCGGCCGCAGCCAATGTACCTGCATGCAATTCAGGGTATCCACCGGGCAGCCACACCAGATCGGCATCTGGTGCGGGGGCCTCGTCCGCCAAGGGCGAAAAGGGCAGAATTTCAGCCCCAGCGGCCCGCCAGCCTTTCAGCAAATGCGGATAGGTGAACGAAAACGCCGCATCCCGGGCCAGCGCGATCCGCTGGGCAGGCGGGCGCGGCAGCGCGGCTGACGATGGCCCACTGGGGCCTGAGGAAGCCGCCTTTTTGATTGCCTCCAAATCCACGTGTTCCCGCAGAAAGGCTGCATAACCGACAATCGCACTTTCCAGATCGGGGTGCTCGACCGCCTGGATCAGGCCCAGATGCCGCTCGGGCAAAGTCAGATCACCACGACGTGGCAGCACACCCAGCACCGGCATACCTGCACGTTCCATGCCCAGCCGTGTCAACCTCTCATGCCGAGGGCTGGCGCAGCGGTTCAGGATCACGCCCGCAAATGGCAAGTCCGGATTGTACATCCGAAACCCCAGCGCCGTGGCTGCCGCAGATTGTGCCTGGCCACCCACATCCAGCACCAGCACCACAGGCCAACCCATGCGCTGCGCGGTTTCAGCGCTGGAGCCATGGCCCAGTTCCCCGGGTTTGGCGACGCCATCAAACAGACCCATTGAGCCCTCGGCGACCACAATATCGGCCCCATCCGCCTGAGCGGAAATCGCACTCAGCAGCGGGTCGCCCATCGCCCAGCTGTCCAGATTGAACGAAGCCCGCCCAGCCGCAGCCCGGTGAAAGGCCGGATCGATGTAGTCAGGGCCGCTCTTGAACGGTTGTACAGTCAGCCCGTCTTCGGCCAGCGCGCGCAGCAGGCCTAGCATGACGGTGGTTTTACCGGTGCCCGAAGAGGGCGCGGATATCAGCACGCCCGGAGGGTTGGTCATCGCGTCATTCATTCTCTGGGCTCCAACTTGACCACGGGCTATCTGCGCTTTGCGGGCGATAGCGGCGGTCGTAATCTTTGGAATACAAACAGCTTTCGTCGAACCCTTCTCCGGCCAGCGCCGGGCCGACCAAGATCAGAGCAGTGCGCGAGATGCTCTCGTCCAGCGCGTCCTTCAGGGTATTCAAAGTGGCGCGGATGATCCGCTCGTCCGGCCAGCTGGCCCGGTAGACAACGGCCACAGGGCAATCCGCGCCATAGGCGGGGGCCAGATCGGCGATGACCGTGTCCAAATTGCCGATCGACAGGTGGATGGCGAGGGTCGCGCCGGTGCGCGCGAAGTTTTTCAACGTTTCGCCCTCGGGCATCGAGGACGCGCGCCCCGGCGTTCTGGTCAGAACCACCGATTGGGCCAGTCCCGGTAAGGTCAGTTCCGTGCCCAATGCGGCAGCGGCGGCCGCAAAGGACGGCACGCCTGGTGTAACACTGACAGGAATCCCCATCTCTTTCAGTCGTCGGATCTGTTCACCCATGGCCGACCAGACGGACAGGTCACCGGAATGCAGCCGCGCCACGTCCTGACCGGCCTGATGTGCAGCGTCGATCTCGGCCATGATCTGGTTCAGGTCCATTGGTGCGGTGTTGACGATCTTTGCGCCCTCGGGGCAGTGGCTCAGAATTTCTTCAGGCACCAGCGATCCAGCATAGAGGCACACGGGACAAGACGCGATGATATCGCGCCCGCGCAAGGTCAGAAGGTCGGCGGCACCCGGTCCGGCGCCGATGAAGTGAACGGTCATGTTTGTCCTCCGATGGCGACGGCGCAAGTGGCAAGACGGTCGTCCGAGATGTGTCTGGGTGAAGTCAGCCGCGCACCCGGACCACCCAGAGCACCGGCGGCGGCAAGAGCGGATGCCTCAGCCACGCTGCCGGTGCCATAAGTGGCGCGGCTGCGGGCCGAGCAGGTGAGGGTGCGTTGCCCCGCCAGATCGGCGGGGGCGACGAAATGTAAGGGTAAGGCGATGGTCTGGACGAATGCCGCAAGGGCGGCGTGGCCTTCTTTGTCGGCGACGGTCGCTATCGCGTCGACCCGCTTGTCGGTACTGGCGCGCTCAAAGGCCATACGCAGGCTGTCAACGGTTGCCGCTGACGATAATCCCAGGCCCGCGACGATGATCATAGTGTCACGCTCCACTGCACTACGGGATAGGCGGATTTCCAGCCGCGCCTTGGGCCAAGGGCCGAGGCCTGCGCCAGTTCAATGCGCAGCAGCTCTCCGCCAAGCGTGTCGTGCCAGTGCGCCAGCAAGGCTTCGCTCTCCAAAGTCACCGCGTTGGCGATCAGACGTGTGCCCGCTGGCAGGGAAGTTTGCAGCCATTCCAGCAACGCAGTGCTTAGCCCGCCGCCGATGAAAACCACATCGGGCAGAGCCAGGCCGGTCAACGCATCGGGGGCCGTGCCATGCACCACGTTCAGCCGATCCTGACCCAGCATATCCGCGTTGCGGCGAATACGCTCGGCCCGGTCGGCGCGGGGCTCGATTGAGGTGGCGGTCAAGGTCGGATCGCACATCAGCCATTCGATGCTGATGGATCCGGTTCCGCCCCCGATATCCCACAAGTGCTCATCCCGTTGCGGGGCCAGCGCTGACAGGGTTAATGCACGAACTGGACGTTTGGTGATCTGGCCGTCGGTCTCAAAAATCTCATCCGGTTTACCCGAGGCCTTGGGGAACGCGGCGCCGTGGCCTGCGACCTCAAGCCCGACGCAGACCGGGTGGTCGAAGCCGCCCAGCAACGCCTCGGTCAGCGACACATTGCGCGACCGTTCACGGGCACCGCCAAGCGCCTCCATCACATGCAGGCGGGTGTCAGCAAAGCCGGTTTCGGTCAGGTAAGTCGCCAGCTCGGCCACCGCCGCGCCGTTGCGCAGCAGCAAGATTGCGCGCAGCCCGGGGGCCAGATGCGGACGCAGCCGTGTCAGCGGGGCCGCGTGCAGGCCAAAGGTCTGGGTGGCCTCCAGCGGCCAACCCAGCCGCGCGGCGGCTAGCGAAAAGGTGGATTGGCCGGGCAGGGCGGCCCATTCCCCGGCATCGAAATTGCGTGCGATCACCGACCCCGCGCCGAACCAGAATGGATCACCCGAAGCCAAAACCACAGTCGGACGGCCACGAAATCCGGTCAGAATGGGCAGGCCATCGGCAAAAGGCACAGGCCATTCGATCCGCTGTCCGGTGCTGTCGGGGATCAGAGATAGGTGCCGCGGCGGGCCCATAATGATCTCGGCGCGCTCAAGCACTTGACGACTTGCGGGCGGCAGGCCATCCAGTCCATCTTCGCCCAAGCCCAGAACGGTCAGCCACGGAGCATCAGACATGACCAACCTCCTGATCCTTGGCGGTACGACCGAAGCCAACGCACTGGCCAAAGCTGTGGCCCAGCTGGGTATCCCGGCGACCTATTCCTATGCGGGACGGGTGGAAAACCCGCGCCCGCAACCGGTGCAGGTGCGTGTCGGTGGATTTGGTGGGGCTGCCGGGCTTGCGCGCTATCTGTCCGATTCCGCGGTTACTCATGTCGTTGATGCCACCCATCCTTTTGCCGCGCAGATGAGCGGCAATGCGGTCGCGGCATGTGCCGAGACAGGCGTGCCGTTGGCCGCGCTGACCCGCCCGGAATGGGCCGCACAGGACGGCGATCGCTGGCAGCACGCATCCGACACCGCCGCCGCTGTTGCCGCGCTGTCGGGTCCGGCGCAGCGTGTTTTTCTGGCCGTCGGTCGGATGCATCTGGAGGATTTCGCGGCCCAACCCCAGCACCACTACTTGCTGCGGTTGGTGGATGAGCCGGACATGCTGCCGCTGCCGAATTGCGATGTGGTTGTGTCGCGCGGGCCGTTCACAGTTGAAGAGGATCTGGCACTGATAATGCGCCATGAGACCCAATTGGTCGTGTCCAAAAACGCAGGCGGCACCGGCGCACGGGCCAAGCTTGACGCGGCGCGGGCACTGGGCGTGCCGGTGCTGATGATTGACCGTCCGACCCTGCCAAAGCGGGTTGAATTTTCGGGCGTGACGCAAGTTTTGGACTGGCTGACTCATCCTTGATCCCCGGCTTCGGTGAACCTCGGAGTGTAGACTATCGGGGCCGCATTGCGCTCGATCACGCGGGTCAGGGATGATCCCACGATGACCACCGTTTGCATGTCGGCCATGTCCGGCGTTGCCTCGGCCAATGTGGATATCCGGATCGCCTCATCCGGGCGTGATACGGCGCGGGCGAACAGGATCAGGCGTTCGGGTTCGCATTCCTCACGCAGGATTTCCAGCGTTTTTACAAAGCCTTCCGGACGGGACTTTGACCGTGGATTGTAGAATGCCATGGCGAAATCCCCCTGCGCCGCCAGACGCAGACGTTTTTCGATCAAAGACCAAGGTTTGAGATTGTCGCTGAGGTTGATGGCACAGAAATCATGTCCCAATGGCGCCCCCGCGCGCGCCGAAGCCGCCAGCATTGCCGTAATGCCCGGCAGCACGTCGATGGGGATGTCGCGCCATTCCGGGGGGCCGTTTTCCAACGCCTCAAACACCGCAGCTGCCATGGCAAAGACGCCCGGATCACCCGAAGAGACCACGACCACACGTTTGCCTTCGGCCGCCATTTGCAGCGCATGTTGCGAGCGGTCAATCTCAACCCGGTTGTCGCTGGCATGCAGGGTCAGACCGGGGCGTTCCGCCACACGCGCAACGTAAGGGATATAGCCGACCACATCCGTTGCCTCGGCCAAGACTGCTGAGACCTGCGATGTCACAAGTTCCTCACTGCCAGGGCCCAGCCCCGCGATTTTGACCCAGCCGCTCATGGTCGTCGGCCCTGACCGTGCACGATGATGATCGAGAAATAAGGGGTCACTTTCTCACAGGCCTCGGACAGTTTCGTTACCGTCTGGTTTGGCATCTGGGCGAATTCCACGATCCATGCCCGGTCAAAGAGACCAGCGGTTTTCAGCGCCCGCTTTACCTTGTCGATATTGCGTCCGATTTTCATCACCACCAGCGCATCTGTTTGCGCCATGCGTCGCGACAGATCGTCCTCGGGCAGCGTGCCGACCAGCACAGTCAACACGTCGTCGCCCCAGGTGATCGGGTCTCCGGTCGCGGTCCAGGCACCGGACATGCCGGTGATCGCGGGAACCACTTCGACATCAGATTTTCCGCGCAACCGACTGTAAAGGTGCATAAAAGACCCGTAGAAGAACGGGTCACCTTCGCACAAAACCACAATGTCCTCGCCTTGTTCGGACAAGGTTCTCAAATGCGCAGCACAGTCTTCGTAAAACGCCGAGAGCAGCTCATTGTAACGCGGATCGGTCAATGGAATTTCCGTGGTCACGGGGTATTCCATCGGGAACTCAATGGCACCTTCGGGGATCATGCCATTGACGATCTTGCGCGCTTGACCGCTGCGTCCCGGCTTGCGGAAAAAGGCGACATGGCGGGCATTGCGCAACAGGCGATCTGCCCGAACACTCATCAGGTCCGGGTCGCCGGGGCCGAGGCCCACGCCGTATATTGTACCGGGGCTCATTCCGCGCGGCTCGCAATGGCGTTGACAGCGGCGACCGTGATGGCGCTGCCGCCCAGACGGCCCTTTACGATGCACGATGGCACCGGCTGCGCCTGCCATAGCGCGTCCTTGGATTCGACCGCGCCGACAAAACCCACCGGGCAGCCGAGGATGGCAGCAGGGCGCGGGCAGTCAGGGTTTTCCAGCATATTCAACAAATGGAACAGTGCAGTTGGCGCGTTGCCGATGGCGACCAGCGCGCCCTCCAGATGTGGACGCCACAGTTCCAGCGCGGCAGCGGACCGGGTATTGCCCATCTTCGCGGCCAGCGGGCGCACACGTTCGTCATGTAGCGGGCAGATCACCTCGTTATCGGCGGGCAGGCGAAACCGGGTCACGCCTTCGCTGACCATGCGCGCGTCACACAGGATCGGCGCGCCATTTTCCAATGCGGTACGCGCCGCGGCGACAAATCCGGGTGAGAAATGCACGAACTCTTCCAGCCCAACCATTCCTGCGGCGTGGATCATCCGGACGGCGACCTGCTCCTCATCGGGGTCGAAGCGGGTCAAATCGGCCTCGGACCGGATGGTGGCAAAGCTCTGTTTGTAAATCGCCGCGCCATCGGTTTCATATTCATAAGGCATCAGGTCAGGTCCATGGTCATAAGTGTTTCGAGGGTCAGGCTGCGCTGGCAGGGCTCATCCCCTGCGCAGCCATGTTTGACAAGATCAAACCGCCCGTCATTGCCAACCAAAGTGAAATCTGCAGCGCGCATCCGGGCACATCCCTTGGAACACCCTGACACATGCAGGCTGCCGGAAACGCGTCGGGCCAAAGTGCGGGCGATGTCGCGGGTTTCAACTTGCGCCTGCGGGCAGAGCGGCGCCCCGGGGCAGGCGTCGGTGGTCATCAGCGGGTCGGTGCTATCTGTGACAAAACCCGGGGCAGGTATCGCCGCCCCGCCTTCCAGCAGGATCAACCGCCATGGGGTGACGCGCAGGGCAACGGCGTTACCGCTCTCAATCAGGTCACGAAGCTGGTGTGCAGGTAATTGTCCGAAGGCCGCGCCATAAAGCGTGCCAAGATCGCAGGGCCCGGGTTGCAGCGGGCTGCCAATTGCACTCAGTGCGACACCTTGCCACTTTAGCGGTAGATCCCCAAGGGCAACCACCCGCGCCATGCGGCGCGATTTAGGAGTGTATCTGTCGGCAAACCAACGTGCCAGCATGATCAGCTCGTCGATGGCATCACCCTCGGTCACGTGCCGCCCGGTGTCCGCCCCATCGGCGCGCAAAATTAGCCTGTCGGCTCTGACTTCCAGCCGGACATCCGCCGAATCCTTTGCCAACAGGCGTTTTGGGCCTGTGTCTATGGCAAAACCAAACTTGGCGGGCAGGGTGGGTAACTCTGCCAGTCGGTCGATCAGGTGCTGCGTCAAACGCGCAGTCAGATCGCCCGCTTGATACAGTGGAGAGACCAGAATGTTACGCCGCACTTCGATGCCCGGGTCGGCGTCCAGCAGGTTCAGGGCGGCCAGTTCCGTCAAGAGTGTCTGATGATCAGCTTCTTTGACCCCGCGCAATTGAAGATTGGCCCGGTTGGTCAGATCGATGGTACCATTGCCAAACCGTTGGGCCAGATCGCAAAGCCCCAAAGCCTGACTGACCTCAAGTCGCGCCAGTCGCGGCCTTACACGAACAACCAGCCCATCGCCCGACATCATCGGACGGTGGGCGCCGGGGCACCATCCCTGAACGATTGGCTTGGCCAAAGGCGCGCTCATCTCAACCCCTCCAGATCGGCCCGGATTGAGTTCCGGCGCGTGGTCCACAGCCCCGCCTCCAATAGCGCGCGAAAGCGGTCCTGCATGGCCTGATGCGCTTGCGGGTTGCTCTCTTGCAGAAAGGCGTCGACCTGCGGATCGCCCAGCGTCGCGTCGTGGTACAGGTCGAACAGATGCGGCGCGACGGTGCCGGACAAATGCGCGAAGCTCGCCATATGATCCAGCGTCGCGGCAATTTCTGCGGCCCCGCGAAACCCGTGCCGCTGCATGCCCGCAATCCAGCCGGGGTTGGTGGCCCGCGCGTGAATAACGCGGCTGATCTCTTCGGGCAGGGTGCGCGCGCGCGGGTTCTCCGCGTTGGTATTGTCTAGATGATACAGCTGGACGGTGCCGCCGGTAACCTTCTTGGCGGCTGCAAAACCAGCCTCATGCGTGGCGTAGTCATTGGCCAGCAGCAGGTCGGTTTCGGTCAGGTCCTGCAGGTGAACAAAGCTGTCGGCATTGGCGACACGCCGGGTGATGCCGTCCCGGTCCTGCGCTATATGCTCACCCTCTAATGCGAAAGAGCTGGCCTCCAGCCATGCTTCTCCGGCCTGCGTGCGGGCTTCATCGGTGTAGGTTTCCGAGAGGTGGGTCATGTTCAGACCATAGCTGCCGGGTGCAGGGCCAAAGACCCGAGCCGCAGGGGCCTGACCCGCGTAGGGGTTCCAATCCTGGGCCTCATCCCGCGCCGACAGCGCCCGTACCGCCTGACCGTAAAGCGCCGACAGCGTCGGGAACACGTCGCGGAACAGGCCCGAGACGCGCAGGGTCACATCCAGACGCGGGCGGCTGAGGTCGGTGATGGGCAGCACTTCGATGCCAGAAACCCGCTCGGACCCTTTGTCCCAGACTGGTTTGACACCCAGCAGGTGCAGCGCCATGGCGAATTCCTCGCCTGCGGTGCGCATGGTGGCCGAGCCCCAGAGATCGACAATCAGCCCCTTGGGGTAATCGCCTTCTTCCTGCAGGTGACGCCGGACCAGTTCTTCGGCCAGTTTCACACCTTGGGTATAGGCGGCGCGGGTCGGGACCGAACGTGGATCGGTGGTGTAGAGGTTCCGCCCCGTCGGCAGCACATCCGACCGCCCGCGATAGGGGGAACCTGAGGGGCCAGCCTCAATCCGTTTGCCCGCCAACGCGTCGATCAGGGCGCTGCGTTCGGCATGGGCAGAGGGGGCGGCGTCGAAATTGCCCGTCACTTTGGGCGCGCGGCCGAAGATATGCAGCCCATCGCCGAACTGGCTCTCTTTGATGTCACAGACAAAACGGTCGATACGTGTGATCGCCTCGGCGCTGCAGGTGGCCTGATCCAGACCCAGATCATTTTCCAGCCCGATGGCCTGCGCCTCATCCCGGATATCGGATTGCAGGCGGTCGCGCCGTTTGGGATCCAACCCGTCCGCATTGGAAAACTCGTCCAGCAACGATTCCAACCGTACCATCCGATCCGGTGTGCCGCTTTCTTTCATAGGGGGCGGGATATGTCCCAATGTGACCGCCCCGATCCGGCGCTTGGCCTGCGCGGCTTCGCCTGGATCGTTGACGATAAAGGGGTAGATCACCGGAAGATCGCGGATCAACACCTCGGGCCAGCATTCCTGGGACAGGGCGACCGATTTTCCGGGCAGCCATTCCAGCGTGCCGTGCGCCCCGATGTGGATCAAAGCGTCCGCACCCAGACCCTGACGCAGCCACAGGTAAAACGCGACATAGCCGTGGCGCGGGGTGCGCGACAAGTTGTGATATTCGTCTTCCCGCAGTTCCGGCGTACCGCGTTCGGGTTGCAGCGCCACCAACGCCTTGCCACGCCGCAGGGCAGTGAAGTGAAACGCGCCACCCGCGAAGGCTGGGTCGTTCTCGGGCCTGCCCCAGACGGTTTGCAGATCTGCGCGCAGGGATTCCGGAACGTCTGCCAGCGCCGACAGATAGTCCTTTAGGGGCCAGGTTAGCCGGGCGCCCAGCAGCGTGTCAGTTATTGGTTCGGCGGGCGCGGTCTTATAGCCTTCGGTTTGCAGATCGGACAGCATCGCCTCGGCTGACGCCAGCGCATCCAGGCCGACCGCATGGGCCATTTGCCAATTCTTGCCCGGATATGTGGATAAGATCAGCGCCGGGATCTGATCTGCCTTTGGCTTGTTTTTCAGGTTCAGCCAGCCGCTTACCCGGTCGATGATCGCCTCGATCCGTTCCTGCTCGGCCCGGTGGGCAAAGCGGGAATACTCCAGATATGGGTCGCGTTTGCCCGGTTCTTTGAACGAGGCGATACCCGCCGAAATCCTCCCGTCCACTTCGGGCAGCACCACGTGCATGGCGAGATCGGCAGGGGACAGGCCCCGTTCCGCCTCGGCCCAGGCCTTACGGCGTGCCGTGGATAGCGCGACCTGGAACACAGGGACATTGGCGGCGTCCAGAGGAGAGGTGCCCGACGCGCCTTTGCCCGAGAACGAGGTGGCGTTGATGATCGCCGAAGGGGCCAGCGCGACGATTTGTTCGCGCAGCCACGCAGCGGCGTTAGGCGCTTTCAGCGAAGGCGCGAATACCCCGACCGCGTCAAACCCACGGGTACGCAAGCTGTGGATCAGCGCTGCGATTGGCGCGGTATCCGCCGAAGTCAGGTAGGCCCGGTAGAACGTCACAACAATGCGTTTCGCGTCTCCGGTAAAGGCTTTGTCGACCGGGATGACCCCACGATCCGGGCACCATGCACCGCATTCGGGGATTGTTTTGGCCCCCATGACCGGTCCGGCATAAAGCCCAGCCCCCAGAGCCATCTGTGCCAGAGCAGCCTGAGCTGCTACTTCGCCGCCGGTGTCACACAAATGCGCCAGACGCCGCAGGGTCGAGACGGGCAGGGTGGAATACTCGTCCAGCCGTGTGTCTTCACGCCCGTCGGCGGGCAGGACAGCCAAGGCGATGCCTTTGCTCTGCGCCAGCGCCAGCGCCTGCTGCAACCCGTAAGCCCAGTAGGGCACGCCGCCGATCAGACGGATCAGGATGCCTTTGGCGCCCTCCAGCGTCTGTTCGACATAGGTGTCGACGGACAGCGGATGTTTCAGCGCGGTCAGATTGGCCAGCCGCATCGTCGGCATCCGTCCCTCGGACCCACCACCGCGATGCCAGCCTGCCGCGAAAGCGCCTAGGTCGCTGTCCGAGAACGACAACACCACCAGTTCCGCTGGGCTCTGGCCCAGATCGGTTGGGGTCTCGGTCTCTTCTAACCCGTGGCTTTCGCGGAAGACGACGTGCATTTCTATTCGGCGGCCTCTGCTACACCCACGAGGATATCGCGGATTGCGGCCTCTTTGATGTCGTCATGTTCGGCAATGACAACCAGCCGCGAACGGCGCTCTTCACCCGCTTCCCACGGGCGGTCGTACTGATGACGCACACGGGCACCAACGGCCTGCACCAACAGGCGCATCGGCTTGCCCTGAATGGCGGCATAGCCTTTGACCCGCAGGATGTTCAACTCATTGGCCAGACGTTCGATCCGGGCGACCAGCTCGGCTGGATCAACCTGTTCCGGCAATTCGACAATGATGCTTTCGAAATCATCATGCTCGTGATCGTGATGGCCGTCGTGATGGCTGGGACGTGCGTCCATGTCATCTTCGGCAGCGGATTCCAGCCCCAGAACCACACGTACGTCCACTGCGCCTTCGGCGACTTCGACCACGGGCAGGGAGCGCGGAGCCTCTGCCGCAATGATCGCTTTGGCCTTCGCCACACCCTCTGGACCGGCCAGATCGGGCTTGGTCAGCAGAATGATGTCAGCGCAAGAGATTTGATCCTCGAACACCTCGGACAAAGGCGTTTCATGGTCGATCGAATCGTCGGCCAGGCGCTGGGCGTCAACTGCCGCGACATTGGGTGCAAAGCGGCCAGCGGCGACTGCTTCGGCATCGGCCAGCGCGATCACGCCATCAACAGTGATTTTTGAGCGGATATCAGGCCAGTCAAACGCTTTCAGCAATGGTTTGGGCAAGGCAAGACCCGAGGTTTCGATCAGGATGTGATCGGGGCGCGGCTCCAGTGCCATCAGCGCCTCGATGGTAGGGATGAAGTCATCAGCCACGGTGCAGCAGATACAGCCATTGGCCAGCTCCATGATGTTTTCCGCCGGGCAGTCGGGGATGGCACAGGATTTCAGGATGTCGCCATCGACCCCAACGTCACCGAACTCATTAACCACAATGGCCAGCCGCTTGCCCTTTGGGTTTTGCATCAGGTGGCGGACAAGTGTGGTTTTTCCTGCGCCCAGAAAACCGGTGATCACGGTGACGGGAAGTTTCTCAAGAGTACTCATTTCAGGGCTCCAATCGGGGGAATACGGGCCGCACAGTTTTTGCGGAAATGTTCAGGGCGCTCGCGCCATTTCACCAAACCGTCTTCGGCAGCCAAGTATTTGGTTGCACCATCGACAATCGTTTCGACGTGCTCGGTTTCGGTCAGGTTTTCGTAGACAAAGGTCCAGCGTGTTGGCCCACCGCGCAGGACGATGGAACAACCCTGATCGCAATTCGAAAGGCACTCGACCGGCTTCAGGGTCACGCCATCGGGCAGGTTCGCTTGTTCCAGTGCTTTGTGCAGCAAGGCGCCGGGTCGCTGCGCGTCGTCCTCGACAGGCAGTCCGCGACGACACGTGGTGCAGACCAGCAATTCAACTGGTGTGGTCTCGGTCATGTCTCTCATCCCCCCAATTCCTCTTTGTGGGGGACGGGGTTTCATGCGGGCCACGCGTTTGCACATGGACCCGACACCGGAACACCCCGTCCGGTTTCATCTTCGGGTGTTGGCAGGTCTCCCGGCTTGCGGATGTCAGAGGCGGTCCTCTGGCAGATGTCCCGCCTTCCCGGCCTGTCAGGCCAGTGGCTTTGGGCACCCTCTCCGGTCACGGTCGCGGGGGCGGCTGCGTTTGACGGTTGTCCCGCTGACGCATTCCCTTTTCATCCATCGCAAGATGGACACCAACGCAAGGGACATGCGGCACGGGTAGGGGGCTTGTCAAGCATGAGAGATGGGTAGATTTCTGCGAGGTCAGAAAAGCGACCAGCAAAGGTCAACCAGCGGCATTTGTTGCCAGCCACACAGTGTTTTCAAGTAAATTTTGAAGCGAGGTTCATCGGAAACCACCGTGTTTCCTTCAGTTGTCCATCGGCAGCGACTATTTGTCTTTTCGTTAAGAGTTGCCGACGAGCTTTGTTTCGCGCTGGATAGCACTTTCTGGCATGCTCACCTCAGCTCGTTCGTGGTCTGAACCAGTATTCCTGAAAGCGCCTCAGGCGGAGGTATCCACCTACACAGAGCTTTTCCTGTTTTAGCCCGCTTTTGCTCATCAAAGAGAGGGGCAGGCCAGCAAATGTACAAAATTCCGTGCCCCACTTTGTGTCTTTCCCGACCACCACAGAGCCAAGTCCGTGATTTGGGAGGAAATGGAGGCGAGTACCGGACCCGCTACCATTTTTCTAAGCCATTGAATTGCCCAGTTTATCGGGGTGAGGGTTGGCTTGTGTGTCTCACTTTGTGTCGCAAAACGTGCAAGTCAGTGCGAATGTTGTCAATAGCCAACCCTCAATCCCGGCATTCCGGTAAACTTTACCACATAACATCAATCACGCGGCCATCGCTATGCTGGCATACTCCCACGCCGCCCATAGACGTAAAGCCAGAACTGTCCGCGTAGTTCATATCGCATCGCATAGTTGAGCCCTTGTCTCCAAACATCACAGCGACGAGGTTGCCCGTTGTTGTTGACGTGAAGACGGGGACTGTTGTCCCATTGGCAAAGCCGACCCCTGTACCGCTGCTTGCATTTGCGTAAACGGCCTGCCCCTTGAAGTGTTCACCATCAAGGGTTGTTTCATAGTAGTCGCGATCCATACCTTGCTCATATTGGAATTGAACACGGGTACCCTCGCCACGCACAACTCCCTGCATCGTTCCCCCACATGCTATGAGCGTTGTAAGTGAGCAAATTGCTGCGATCTTAGATAAGTACTTCATAGTGCTGCCTGTTTCGATGGATAGTGTGTGTGTTCTTACACATTGGCCCCAAGGTATCAAAGTTGTACTTTGGATACTGCATCAATGTGTGCAAAGCAGGGCTGGCCACTTGAAATAGGTAGGTCTAAGAAGACACGGAATACCCGTGAAAAGTGTGAAGGGGTACGGGGTAAGTGCATCCGAAAACGATAATAGATAGGCACGCGCAAAAATTCGTCGGAATTTTCTGATGAACCTAGACCAAAAGCTCTTAAAGCACATACTTCATGCCATTGAAGCGGCTGAGCCTAACAAATTACAAAACGTGCACGAAAGTTCAAAATAGTCGTGAGAAAGAGAAGTCTGGTACCGACGCTAGCGTTGTACTTGGGATTGTCGTGTACAGTACCAACAACAGGCCAAGCGGAAGACCTTTTGCAATCAGGTATTGAGAGAACCCAAAGTGGATTAGACCAGTTGGTCGGCGATGGCACTTTCGGTAGCGGTGACGAAGATATTTGCCTCAGTATATTGAGTAACTCAGCCTATCAGAGGCAAGAAGTCATGTTAGGCGCTGTCAAGGGCGAACTAAGCGACGTGATGGCGCGTATGCGGGTAGGCAATTTAACGGCTGCGGCTATCGAAGACAGAATGCTGTACTTTTACCTTCGGGACACCATTGAGGATAGGCGCGAAGTGCCTCCCTTGGAGAGGCTTTCGAACGAGGAAACCGAACGGCTATCGCTTGCATGTGCGCTAATCGTCAAGGGTATGTTGGAAGACAAATCCGCAGCAGTTGCGCTTGAGGCGCGCGGCAGAGCAGAGCAATGGGTTTTGTCGGAACTCATCGCAGCTTTCGAAGTACGATCCAGTCGATGACCAACACAATAGAGCACCTGTGTGTTGCGAGCGCGCTCATTACATTCAAAAGTTGTAGGCGCGTAAAGCTTATGGTCTGTTGGTTGGGAAGAGCACGCCCCTGATAAGTTCTCAGTTGTTGCGCAAACTACCAACCTTGGGCGGCCGGGCAACCCAATCCCGGACTGGATTGCAGAAAACACAGAAGTAGTGACGTCCATTGATCGGAAAGCGGCACGTCTTAATTCTCGCCGCCTTTTCTACATGCTAGACGGAGCCATGCGGGATGGTCCCGATCTGTGCATCAGTTAGGCAACTCTACTAGTGGCGAAGCGGTCAACGGCGTCTTTCAACTGAGCCAACGTGTAGCCTTCCCGGTTGTAGACCTCTTGCGTGACGCCTGATCGTACGTGGCCAACGATGCATTGCACGAAAGGCACGGGCACGTCTGCTTGGCTTAGTCTCGTCACTAGTGTGTGCCGTAGGCTATGGCCGTTACAGGTATTTGGAGACACCTGCAGCCAAGTCTCGGTTGAAACGCGCCGGGTACTGCCGGCAGGTGACAGGTCATAGTCGATCTTCTTGTAGACAGTTTTGTTCATGGAAATACCTCGATTTAAAGCTCAGCATCGGAAGACGATTGATGCAAACGGTTTGAAAGACTTGGGATGCCAACGGCTGCCAAACCGTTAAGAAAGTGACGCCGAAAGTTAGTTTTGCTCATCAGATCATGAACCTCTTGGCGTAAATCGCCTCGCGCTCTGAACTCGTTGCGCTTGAGCTCCAAGAACTCTTCATATCGTTCGGGATAGTTACCGTTTCGTTCAATGTAGTAGATCGTTTCGGCGTCAGCGAACTGGTCCTCAGGCACTGTTTCAACAATGCGCGCTATGATCTCAGCTTCCTTTTCGTGCCCTGCGAGTATTTTGGCGAAGTCGTCTTTGGAAAACCTGACGATACGCATTTCACTGGGTTCTCTTGGAGGATGCAGCTCTGCCCATTGCGCAAGGATGAACTCGGCATTTTCGCCCGTTAGGTAAACCAAGTTGGACTCGACACCGATGAGACCCGCAAGTGGTCGCGTTTCTTGTATCTTGTTCAAAGTTTTGCTGAACTGAGTGTTGCTCAGCCCGTATCGCGATTGGATTGCATCTTTGGCTTCAATGAACGCTTGAGAAGCCCATTCGCTTCTTTGGGGCAAGAGTTTTGTTATCTCGTTGAGGTCGCGGCGAGAACACTGCCTCGTCCAAGTCCCGGTGTACCATTCGCTACGTAGCTCGTACGCACGCGTCTTGAGCGTTCGCAGAACTGCCTGAAGTTGCTCAAGGCTTTCGGCAATCACAACGATGTTCGCGAGCGCTTTGTCTTCCATGCTTTGGCGGCCATCGCGGTTCTCGTGGTAGCGCAGTTCTTGTCCGTCATCGTCGACTTTCGACAAACTATCCACGTAAGGCTTCAGCAACTTGAGCGTCTCGCGAAAAAGCTCGTCGGCCACCCCTTGCTTTTCAAGGAATTGCAAATGCGAGGCAATGTCATGGTTCGTTGCATGACCCTCTGCCAGAATTCCTGCGCCAACGAATTCACCGATGACAAGTTTCAAGGTGAGTTCGATGGAATGGCGTGCGTTGTACAGGATGGGTAGAACAAGCGTGTCGATTTTGTCGTACATACCCTTTTCGAGCATTCCAGTCGCAAGCACTATCGCGGCCTCAATGTAGCCATCCGCGTAGTTTTCCTGATCGCCTTGACGGCCAATACAGGCGTTCCAGTTAGTGTCATACTTAAGGTCGAAGAACGGGTCCGTGACCGTCATTTGTCTTTTGGGCTCCAGAAGAGTGAAACAACCTTGTGGCGAATGAAAAAATCTAACCCCGAGCATTCGTGCTTGTGAGTAGAAGCGAATGTCAGAGGATTCTGCGACTCACCTTCGCAAGTGGTGACGTCGGGATTGCGGTCTGCCAATTCATCGCGCCACTTCGTCAGCATCGCCTTAGCATCTTGCGCGAAGCAATAGATCAGGACTTCGCCGTGGTCTTGCCCCGGATTACCAGTTGAGTATCTCGTGGAGAGTTGTTTGAAGCCTTTATCCAACCAAGCATACTTGTCATGCTTTTTTGCTTCCGCCATCCAAAGGAAGTCTTCTTTACCTTCCACCACAATGTCACAGTGTCCCCCAATGGACGGGTCATGTGATGCCTTTATCCCTGAACTGCTGAGCATATCGGAGACCTGCACTGTAAGGGCGTTTTCGTCGTCCTTTTGCTTCTTGTCTCTATGCTTGACCAGTTTGTTGCACGCAAAATCGACTGACTTTTGCACAGCTCTAACTCTGGATTCGTGGTTCTGCGCAAGCACAAAGTCGATTCCAGCCTCAAGCTCGGTGCCAGCTACAGTCGTTCGAAGCATTGCTAAAGATTCCAGTTCTGCAGTCATGACGCTGGGACCTCGAACAAATCGGTATCTAGTTCGAAAAACGGCACGACGTGCTTGGACGCGCCTGCGAAGTCTTCATGAGAAACGGGATGCAGAACCGTGTCGACATCCAGTGCGCGTTGGAATTCTTTTGGGCTGAGAAGGTGCCGCGCACCGCCTTCGTCAACAAACTCAGCAGACGCTCGGAAGATCGCGTATTTGGACTGAACTAAGATCGCAAGAGCGGCTATGACATCCTTGGAGAGCTCAGGCCGCCCCAACATCTCTAGGAGGCCGCTGACGCGCAGGCTCTGCCCCGGGGCAATTGCCCCACTATTGACGCAGTCGACGATCTGCAAGGCCGTCTGTGCGGCCTCAGTGCCCTCCCAGTGCTCTATGATCGCTGACTTGAGCTCAACCAACGTACGAACGCCCTTCTTTTCAGTCGTGTCGATGTCCAACGGGGGCAAGCTGTTTACGATCTTCATCGTCTCTAGGCTGACGGTGATGACGCGCTGGAAAAGCTCCAGCGGGTATTTCGGGTCGCCGACTGTCTCGTTCGCGTAATCGTTGGCGTCGTTGACGATCCCGCTCTTTTTGTCGGTCTTCACGACCTGCCGTTCCATCACCCATTCCAGCGCGGGTTTGCCGTTGACGACGTACTCGTAGGCCTCCAAGGGCACGTTCTGGAGCGTGATGTTCTCGTTGTAGATTACGGTCGTGAGGTCCTTTTCCTTGCCCTTGCCGCCCCACTTCCATTTGATGGTGTGCTTGACACGGTAGAAGGCGACCGGGTCGCTTTGCGCCTCTGGAATGAGGTCGTGCGTGCCCTCTTTGAACGTGATCATATACGGCTCAACGCTTTCGAAGTTCACATGCAGATCGCCCAGCGCGCGGCCTGCGTCGCGGAAGGCAGAGAAGTCTTCAAAGGTCTTGACCGCAGGGATGCGGGGTAGCTGCTTGGAAAGGTTGTTCTTATACCGCTCGCGATAGTCGGGCGAATGCAATAGGCCGTAGATGTAGTAGAACAGGTCTTCTTTGCTAATCTCCTGCTCCGGATAGGCGGCTTGGAAATCGGCTAGGCCTTCGTCTGTGATAGCGTCGCGACGGATGAAGCCGCTGTTCGCTTCACTAGATGAGAACAGACCGTCGCTGGGTGCGCTTTCTTCATAAAGGTACAGCGGGAAACACTGACCTTTTTCAATGGTGTCGACGCTGGGAATCATATCCCCCATGAGAACTGAGAAACCGGCTCGCGCGCCGATACCAGAGACTTGGATAAAAAAGTTAGTAAGATCGGTGTTGGGGAAAATGGACGGGAGTTGGTAAACTCTGTTGTTGAAGTTTCTGTTGAAATACGCCCATTGCTTAGTGAATGCGCGGTACAGGCTTGGGACAACTGAGGCCTCTTCAAAGGTAACCTTCCTTCCCCGTTTTACCCCGGTTCGTTCGGCTTCGTCCCAGCTTATCAACTTAGGGTCAGTATTAATGAAGTCCTTGACGTTTTTTGGCTTGTTGGTCTGCTCGGAATAACGCGTAACTTCTGAGTTATAAAACGCGATTGTTGCAGTCATTTGCTCGGTCAACTGCCGTTTTGAAAAGCCACACGCCCACGCATCTCGGTTGGTCTTCAACCCCGCAGAGTAATTGTCAAATATACCTCTCTCCGCTCCGCGCTTGGCACCCAGAACGGGATACTTGTCAAAGTTCTTATCAGTCTGGTCCAGCCAATCATTGCGTTCGTCCGGGTAGATGTTCTTCCAACCGACCGTCTTTAAAACACCGTCCACTGATTTTAGGTGTTTTATTAGGCTAAGTTTTTCATCGGTCCTAAGGTCTGGCCCTATGTCATGGAAGTGAATTCGACCCGGCCCGTTTTTGTTTGGGTTCTTAGCAAGTACGGATATCGCGATGCCGGTCATACTGCCAGAGCCAAAAACGTTTTGCCCTTCGCGAGCCGCTCCCTTCGACAGCATGTTTTTCCGAATGTCTCCACGTAAATGAAAAACAAACAGATCGCTAAAATCCTCCGTCAGACATTTACGCATACCATCAGCAAATGACCGTTCGATCCAAGCACTGCCAGACACGAACGCCATTACGCCCGCATCCCCAATCCGGTCGCTAGCCCAACGAATTGCGCGGACATAACTGTCATAAAGGGAGTTTTTAAGCGTCGCAGTTGAATGTGCGGCGTATGTATCACGTATTTGTGCATCGAGTTGCGGGTACACAATGTTGCCCGCATTGTCGTTGGCGCTTGTTTGCCCCGTTGAGTAAGGTGGGTTTCCAATGATCACCCTAATATCCAGCTCCTTCTGGCGTGTGCGGCGCTCTGAGTTGTCGGGCAGCAGTTCCGCGATCATGTCGCGTTCTTGCTCGTACATCTGGAAGGTATCGGTCAGCAGGATGCCCTTGAACGGCTCATAGGGCGCGTCCTTGTTCAGCTCCCCTTGTGCCAGCTCGTGATAGACCGTCTCTATGTTAATGGCGGCGATGTAATAGGCCAGCAGCACGATCTCGTTGGCGTGAATCTCGTGCTTGTATTTGTGCTCCAGCTCTTCGGGCGCGATCAGACCGGATTGCAGCAAGCGGGTGATGAAGGTGCCTGTCCCGGTGAAGGGGTCAAGGATGTGGACACCTTGAGACCCAAGCGTTTGCCCGAATTGAGCTTTCAGCACATCGTTCACCGAATGTAGGATGAAGTCGACCACTTCGACGGGGGTGTAGACGATGCCAAGTCGCTGGGTGAGGACGGGAAAGGCCCCTTTGAAGAAGCTGTCGTAGAGCTTCAGGATCAGCTCTTGCCGCCCGTTTGCCGTGACCACATTCTCCGCACGACGCTGGACGCTGGCGTAGAACTTTTCAAGGCTTTCGGATTCCTTGGAGAGATTGTGTTGGTGAAGCTGGTCCAGCACGATCTCCATCGCGCTGGAGACTGGGTTTTCCTTGGTGAAGTCGCTGCTTTTGAACAGGGCGTCGAAGACGGGTTTGGTGATGAGGTGCTGGGCGAGCATCTCAATTGCTTCGTCTTCGGTGATCTCAGGGTTCAGGTCGTCCTGTAGTTCTGCGAGAAAGGCGAGGAATGCGGTGCGCTCTTCTCCCTCTTGCGCGACGATTGTCTTGATGCGGGTGATGTGGGTCTGGGCGATCTCCGCGATGTCCTTGGCCCACTTGTCCCAGTATTCGCGGGTCCCGCATTTCTCGACGATCTTTGCCATGATGGCGCGGGTGAACTCGTCAAAGACGAAGGCCTGTTGCGCGTTAGCGTCATCCGTTCGGCGTGGCGCTGGGCCTTCTTTGCCGATCTCTGAACCGGGCTTGCTGCGCTTCTGTTTGTTGGTGTCGAAGTCGTCGACGACTGCCGTCAGCTCCCTCAGCTCGCTTTCTGACGAGATGCTGACGAGCTCGACCTTGTCGCTGATATCTTCACCCAACTCCGCTTGATTGATACGGGCGTCGAGACGCTCGTCATGTGCGCGGAGGGCATTGAGAATTTGCCAGACGACTTTGTAGCGCTCATTGTCGTTGAGGGCCTCTTCCGGCTTTGTATTGGGCGGAATGGCGACGGGCAAGATCACATAGCCCAGCTTCTTACCCTCAGAGCGCCGCATAACGCGGCCTACGGACTGCACAACGTCGATCTGGCTCTTGCGGGGGTGCATAAACATGATCGCGTCCAGAGCGGGCACGTCGACGCCCTCAGAGAGCACCTTAGCGTTGGTGAGGATTTGGCATGTGTTCTCGCCCGCGTCCGCCTTTAGCCAGTTCAGCATTTCCTCACGGGAGCTGGCGTTGTGGTTGCCGTCGATGTGCCGAACTTCGGTGCTAAGGTGGTGGTCATCGTCGATTAGTTCGTTGCCCACGTATTCGTCAACAACCTGCGTGAACTCGTCTTCGATGATCTCAGATTTTTTAATGCTTTGGCAGAAGGCCAGCGCACGTTTCATGGGGCGCGAGTCAAACTCCAAATCCTTCGCGAGGTCGCTTTTCGTCAGGGCCTTGTAGCACCCGATGATCTTGGTCGCGTCATCTAACGTCAGCTCTGGACCGTCCTTCAGGCGGTTCTGGATGGTCTGAGAGACCAACCCTTCATCAACGGCAAGGACCACCACTTTGTAGTCTGTCAGAAGCTGGTTCTCGACCGCCCAGCCAAAGCCCCGGTGGAACAGGTCTTTGCCGAATTTGTTTTCGTCATCCATAGATGCCAAGCGGGCTTCATAGTCATCAGCCTTGCGCTTCGCAGTGTCTGCGAAAATGCGCGGCGTGGCGGTCATGTAAAGGCGCTTCTTCGCCGCGACATAGGCGTTGTCATGGATGCGGACGAAGTTGCTATCGTCTTCGTCCTTGAGAGTAACGCCGGTTGTTCGGTGCGCCTCGTCACAGATAACCAGATCGAACACAGGTAAATCGTGGTTTTTCTGAGCGCGTGTGAGAACGTCAATCGAATGGTAAGTGGAGAAGACCACTGTCATCTGATCTGACGGTGCTGACAGGACCTGATTAGCAATTTTATGAGGGTCAGTGGTCGCAGGGAACGCTAGATCATGCACGTTTAGATCAAGGCTGTCTGCATCAGCTCTACGTCCTACCTTGGTATCAGAGCAGGCAGAAAAAGCCGTGAACTCTTCCTCACTGTCGTTTTTCCACTCCCTGACCGTTTGAGACATCAGTGCAAGCGAGGGGACCATGAACAGGACCCGCGTTCCCTTTCCGGCCAGAGTCTCGGCTATACGCAGCCCTGTGAACGTCTTGCCTGTCCCGCAAGCCATGATCAGTTTGCCGCGATCAGCGGTCTCTAGACCTGCCACGACTGCCCGGAGCGCGTCCCTTTGGTGGTCGCGGAGTTGTTTCTTCGGTGCAAGGCTGACAGTGCCTGTGCGGATGAACTGGGACCAATCAATCCGGCTTGCTTCAAGTTCGAGGACACTAATCCGGTTCCATGCTTTGGAGAGTTTATCCAGAGTTTCTTGCGCATTGCGACCTAGTTCTTTGTGAGTTGTGTCCGCAATGACCAGGCGCGTAAACAGATCATTGGACGCCGCAGAAATGAAGCTGTCGATATCCGATTTTTGAATACTTTGATTGGGCGCGTAGAATTTGCATTGGATGGCCGCGTAGCCGGACCCATCCGATAGAGTCCCAACAAGATCGATTCCGGTATCTGCGTTGCTCCAGCCTTGGGAAGTGGCCCAATCGGCAAACGTCTCAACCTTTGAGTAGTACTGGCGCTGCGTGTCGTCGTTTTCCAAGAAGACGCGTACAAGGCGCTCAAAGTAGTCGCCCTTCTCACGTTCTGTTCGTGCGGAAGATCGATACTCTTTCAAAATGTCATTAAGATGCACCTGTCGCTACCCCGTGCTAATAGTGTTGCTGTTTGGGGTCCTGTACCATCGCGCATGGATGGCATCGTAGTAATACCCAGCCATGATCGTAGGTCTGCCCGTATTCTTAGTTAATTGCACCTTAGGCGCATGATCGAATACACGGAACCCTCAACCGATGTGAAGTTCAATTCAAAGAAGATAGATTCGTAGCCGTGAACGCCCGCCCTTTTGACCCGCAATGGACGACAGACAGCCCGACGCTCAATACTTATCTAGATGAACTATGCTCAAACCTATCCGTCAGAAAGGAAGGTCAGCGTAAACGGAAGCATGAAGCTCAATCACGTTATGAGGCGTCCCTACGGTCCATCGTTCTTGACTTGTTTAGGGCACACCTTAGTGATCCGACACTTGAGGTCGGCATAGGGAAGGGTACCACGTCCCTACAGGCCTTAAACAAGTCCCGATACGGAGCCAGATTTATATCAGCGCGCACGTTCATTGACGCAATGAATGCACTACAGCATGCAGGGATGATGGCGCTGAGTAAACCGCATTGGCATGACCCGGAGAATAAGCGTAGTCGAGTGGCACGGTACATGGCGACACCTAACCTGTTACGCGACATAAGTCAGACAGGTGCTTCCTTCATAGACCTTCGCAGACACAAAAATGCAGAGGGCATACGTCTTAAGGACAGCAACAAAGTCCTCGTTGAGTACGGCGATATTGCCTTTACCACAGAAGCGCGCGACCGGTTGAAGGCCATCAACGAAATGCTCAGCTCACACTGGGCAGACTTGGCGCTGAGTGATGAACAATTTGCTGAAGAGGTGGTGCACATCAGAGGAACACGAGACGACGAGGCAACACAGTCCTTCGACTTCGCCGCGCGCACCGTGTACCGCGTTTTCAACAACAACGATTGGCAACAGGGCGGGCGCTTCTATGGTGCGTGGTGGATCAGTTGCCCAAGTAGGTTGAGGCCACACATCTTAATCGATGGCAAGCGCACAGTGGAAGTGGACTACTCAGGCTTGCATGCTGCTATGCTGTACGCGGAAGCAGGCTTAGACGTGCCTGACGATCCCTATGCGCGGTGTTTGTCTAGGACTGGCGACAAGGAGGAACGCCAACTGGTGAAACGTACTTTCAACGCGCTCCTGAACGCCGACAAGGTAAGTCGTGTGAGTGAGATTGAGGGCTACACATCAGACCTGACTGGGCGAGACTGGCCAGAGTTCAAGCAGTACATAGTAGCACAATACCCAGAGTTCTCTCAGCACTTCGGCTCAGGGGTGGGACTTAGGTTGCAGCGGAAGGACAGTGATCTGGCAGAGGCAGTCATGCTGCAGTTCGCAGCCATGGGTTATGCCTGCCTTCCCGTCCACGACAGCTTCATTGTCCACCATGGGCTGGAGCACGACTTGGCCAACTCAATGAACAGGGCATTCCTTGCAGAGTTCGGTGTAGAAGGAAAGGTCGGAGTGGAGGTGGGTGTTGGTGAAACAGTTGAAGGGAGTAGCACACCAGTTGATTTGGACATCGGTGATCTACTGCACCCAGCAGGCTATGAGGGAAGGTTGTCCAAGTTCTGGTCCAACAAGGGATACAGATAAGCTGCCCAGCGCCGTTTTTATCTTTTCTGTAAAAGACGTAGTAAGTGAATTGCTTGGCTATAGCACCGCCATATCATGGGCTAATAAATTATCTGGATATTAACCTGTTCGGTCACGCCTATGGCGCTACCTCATTACTAGTAACGATAAGGAGCGCCGGGGTTTGGTCAAACCTTGAAACGCCCAATGGCTTCGCCAAGCTGATCGAGTGTATAGCCCTCCCGCAGATACACTTGCTGTGTGACACCGGAGCGAGCGTGTCCCACAATGCACTGGATGATTGGCTCTGCCACGTTTGCCTGACCAAGTCGCGTCACGACCGTATGTCGCAGGCTGTGAAATACCAATCCGGGCTCCTTGAGGCCCAGCTTAGGTAGGAAACTTTCGTTGCACCAGCGCCCTAAGGCACGACCATAGCCGCCGTTGGCGTTGTAGTTGTAGTCGGGGAATAGCCGGGTGCCATTCCGGCGGCTGTCCACGAAGTCGAGAAAACCTAGGCGGATCAAATCTGGGTGTACCGGGACCTTCCGTCTCGCTGCTGTGGACTTCACGCTCTTATTGTCGTCGTCACCTTCGTCCGTGATGTTGAGGAACCAAGTGCCGTATTCCTGCTGCACATCCTTGATGTCGAGTTGACATATTTCATTCAGCCGGGCTCCAGTGAATATGCCAAGCAGCATCCCCCACTTGTGGCTGTCCTTACGCACCAGCCCGGACGGGTTTGTGGTGAGTTCGGTGTACAAAAGCCGGATTTGCTCAGGAGAGAAGGGTTTGCGCTGGCTCTTACTGTTTTTGTCTTTGGCCACCTTCATGCCATCGAAGAGGCTGTGCGGTGAATAACCGTGCCGCTCAGCCCAATCAAAAAACCCCTTGAACATTTGTATGTGGCTATTGATCGTTTTGGGGGCGATCTTCTTCTGACCCGGTAGCTTGATGACTTCTAACAACGGCATGTTTTTTAGTGCAGGCTTAGTGTTCCGACTGGACGGTAAGGCTTGCAGAACCTTTTTGACTTCGTTCGCATCCTGCTTGGTTATCGTGCCCAGCAACTTGTCCGGCCCGAAGTACTCAATAAGAATGTTCAAGTAAGCACGGTTCTGGCTTACTGTTTTTTCAGCCCACTGACGCGAATGCTCCACGATGAAATCATCAATTGCAGTACCTATTGGCGAAGAGGCGGGGAGCGCCTTTGCAGGCGGCGATACAGTAGCGGCTGGGGCGTCGTCATAAGAATATTGTTCAAGGCGCTCCACGGCCTCCAGAACGCGCCTGAGCATATCTCTGCGTCCCTTTCGCCACTCTCGGCGTAGGTACATCGCGTTATCGTCCCAGTCCTGTGTGCTTATGTCAGAGGCTTCGCAAAACGCATCGCTATCGAGATAGAGGTCAGACAGTAAATCCTCGCCCTCACCAGCGTTTTCATGGATTTCTATCTCTTGATGCATCCCACTGATGGCTTTCTCTGGAATGCCTTTGTCGTTCAGCCGTTCCAAATATTTGTCTAAGGACGCCTTGAAGTACCGATGCACCATTGATCGGATTTGGTCTTGTCGTAGTCGGGGCACGTTTGTTTGATCCGGTATTAGTCGACCGCAAGATGCAAGAAAGCGCGCCAGATCACCAGCCCTATGCGGGCAGCGAGTGCGCAGCGATATTCTTACAGATGTTCGCTTTTGCTCATAAGACGGAGGGATAGGCCAGCGGAAGTAATAAATACCGTGTCTTGAGAGGCTTAGGTAGGATGACTGCATCATTGTAGGTGTGTCCCACTTTGCGTCACACCCGAGCACCACAGGGCTAAGTCAATGATTTAGAATAAAATGGAGGCGAGTACCGGAATCGAACCGGTGTACACGGATTTGCAATCCGCTGCGTCACCACTCCGCCAACTCGCCTTTTCAAGTAAAATCAAATACTTGCCGTGGTGTGACAGGCGTTTTAGCACCTTTCGTTAGGGGCGTCCAGTAGGTCGGCTGCAAAAAGCGGTTGTCGGCTTGTATCGATCGGATTTGCGCCCCTCAAAGTTCCGGCAGTCTGAGGAAACTTTCGCTGCCAGGGCCGTTGCCGGTATCGTCGGAATATGGCACAAGCCAATCAACCTTGGGATAAGAACGAGCGATCAAATGACAGATTTCGCAACCCGGCGCCGCACGATGGTGGACACGCAGATCCGACCCTCTGATGTCACCAAATTTCCCATCATCGACGCGATGCTGGCCGTCAAGCGTGAGAATTTTGTTCCCGACGGGCAACGCGAAGCCGCTTATGCCGAAGGGGTGATCGAGCTTGGCGACGGACGCTGCATGTTAGAGCCGCGGACTCTGGCCAAGATTCTGGACGCGCTGAACATCTCCAATGACGAGGTTGTTTTGGACATCGCTCCGGCCCTTGGATACTCGACCGCTGTGGCTGCGCGCATGGCACAGCTGGTGGTTGCGGTAGAGGAAGACGAAGGCCTGGCCGCCGAGGCGCAGACGATTCTGATGGAGGCGGATGCCGACAATGCAATCGTGCACACAGGTCCGTTGGAGCAAGGGGCGACCGAACATGGACCTTATGATGTCATCATGATTCAGGGCGGAGTAGAACAGGTGCCGGATGCTCTCATCGCTCAGTTGAAAGATCACGGACGTATCGCCTGTCTTTTCGTGGAAGGGCGGCTTGGCACGGTTCGGATCGGACACAAAACCGGTGGCCGGGTGACTTGGCGTCACGCGTTCAATGCTAATGCACCGATTTTGAAGGAATTTTCCGCAGAGTGTGCATTTTCGCTATAATTGCACCCTGTATTTTTCTGCCGCCTTGATTAGTTGAAAACAAACGCGCAAACTGTTCGCAGGGCAGCGTAATTTTGGTTTGAGAAGGATTTTGTTATGCGTTTACGGACGGGGGCGAATCTGATTAAGGCCGTTGCATTGACAGCGGGTATAGCGCTCAGTGCATTTCCAGGGCGTGCGGTTTGGGCCGACAACCTGACCGATGCGTTTATCGGAGCATATAATACTAGCGGATTGCTGGAACAAAACCGTGCCCTGTTGCGTGCGGCGGATGAAGATGTTGCGATTGCCTTGTCGGCGTTGAGACCAATCATAAACTGGACAGCGCGGATCAGTCAGAGTCACAACCGACCCACCGTAAGTGGCGTCGCTACTTTGAATCAGCCATCTGATTTTTTTACTGGGCTCACGTTGAGCCAACTGGTCTACGACGGCGGCTTTTCGGTATTGGGCAAACAATCTGCGCAAGAAACGGTTTTGGCCACGCGGCAGACGTTGCTTGATATTGAACAGCAGGTCCTGTTCCGAGGGCTGGGTGCATATCTGGGCGTTTTGCTGCAAGAGGAAACCGTACAGATTCGGATGAACAACGTAGAGGTGTCGGCAGAAGAACTCCGGGCGTCACAGGACCGTTTCGATGTGGGCGAGGTGACCCGCACTGACGTAGCACTGTCACAAGCGCAGCTGGCAAGCTCGCAAGCGGATCTGGCGGTTGCACGCGGTAACCTGAGCATTGCGCAGGCGGAATATGTCAACGCCGTAGGCAAGGCGCCCGGGCGTACAGCCGGTCAGCCGCGTCTGCCGAACCTGCCGCGATCCGAGAGTGAGGCCGTTGGCCTCGCGCAGCGCAATCACCCCGCTATTCAGTCAGCACAGCACCAGGTGCGAGCGCTGGACTTGGTCGTGCAACAGCAGCGTGCCAATCTGGGACCGAATGTCGGCCTGAGCGCTGATGCGGGCATCACCGAAAGCTATGATAACGATGACAGTCTAGAGGATGCATCGGTTTCGCTGACGTTCACCCAGCCGATCTATGCCGGTGGTCGACTGGCCGCCAGCGTCCGCCGGGCCATGGCAACGCGGGACGCGTCTCGTGCCAACTTGCTGAACGTGCAAAAGAACATCACCCAAGGGGTCGCAGACGCTTATGCAGCCTTTCAGGCGGCTTCGGCCAGCCTTCGGGCATCGACCGAACGGGTTCGCGCCTCGCAGGTTGCGTTTGACGGTATCCGGGAAGAAGCAACCTTGGGCGCGCGGACCACTCTGGACGTGCTGAACGCGCAGCAGGATTTGCTGGATGCGCAATTGGCCGAGGTTGCATCGCGAACGGAACGGTCGCGGGCGGCGTATCAGTTGCTGCAGGCGCAGGGTTTGCTGACGGCTGAGCGTCTTGGTCTTGCGGTTCAGATCTATGATCCGACCCTGTACTACAATTTGGTCAAGAAAGCGCCAGCACAGGTCAGCAGACAAAGCAAAGACCTGGATCGCGTGCTCAAAGCGTTGCGGCGCGACTAAGAACCAATACTACCTGTTGTGAGGAACGGCTTGTTTGGCTACACTCATCCCCAAGGATAGAGCGGTAGAGAACAATGACGGAAAAAGTCTTAAACGCAGGAATCGAGGACGTATTGTCCTCGATTAAACGTCTGGTTAGCGAAGAAGACCGGAAAGTTCCGGGCCTGATGGGATCTTCTATGAGTCGCAAGCCCGGCAGGCTGGTTCTGACGGATGCATTGCGGGTCAGCGACTCCGCCGATGAGACCAAGCCCGAGCAGCAGAAATCCGCGTACAAAGCCGAAGATTCGGTCAAGCCGATGCTTCTGCGGGCATGTGACATCGTCAAACATGCCGAGCCCGCGCCCGAGCAGCAAACAAAGACCGAAGTGGATGGCGCACTGGTCGATAGCCTTAGCTTCAAGATCGAAGCGTTGGAGGCCGCAATTGCCCGGACAGAGGATCAGTGGGAACCCGATGGCGATAGTGATGATGCCTATTCCGGTACCCCGACCAAATCGCTGAACTGGAACGCCGAAGATGAGTTTGTCGAGGCCCAGAACGCCAAGGCAGCAATAACCGAAGCCAAGCAGCCCAAGTCTTCTACAACTGCAACCTTTATCCGGGACCGAGAATCCTCGGCCGCAGCGCCCGTTCAGGTTAGCGAGGCCGTGGAACCGCAGATCTCTCTGTCCATGGATGAGGATGCTTTGCGCGCGTTGATCGCCGAGGTGGTTCGAGAAGAGCTGCAAGGCGTATTGGGTGAGCGCATCACCCGCAATGTCCGTAAAATGGTACGGCGCGAGATCTACCGGGCTCTCGCAGAACAAAAAGCAGACTAACTGCTAAGGCCTTTTCGGCGGCGTGGCTGCTGCCAGAATGCGATCCAAATCCATATGCTGTTCCAGATGGTCGGCCAGCGCATCCAGCGTGTCTTCAACTCCGTCCTCATAGGCCAGATTTGATGCGGTCCCAAGCTGTTCCAGATAGCTGGAGCGGAATGCGTCGGACGAAAAGATACCGTGCAGATAACTGCCGCGGATGCGGCCCGTACTGTTCGCGGCACCCTCGGGTCGGCCTTCGATTTCCAGCCAGGCGCGGCTGCAATCCGGGCCTTCTGTCCGGCCCATATGGATTTCATAACCTGTGACGGGCTCGTTGGCTGGAACGGTGTGTGCGGTACGTAAAGTGACCTGCTTTTCGCCTGCCATAACAGTGTCCACCTCCAGCAGCCCTAGTCCGTCGACAGTGCCTGGACGACCATCAACGCCATCCGGATCCGCGATGGTTCTTCCCAGCATCTGGTAGCCGCCGCACAGGCCCAATACATGCCCACCGCGCCGCACATGCGCGTAAAGGTCGATATCCCAACCTTGCGTCCTGAAGTAAGCTAGGTCACCGATGGTGGATTTGCTGCCAGGCAGCAGCACAAGGTCCGCGTCACCAGGCAGAGGGCGGCCTGCGGGCACGATCTCGACCGTCACGCCAGGCTCAGCCGAGAGGGGGTCGAGGTCGTCGAAATTGGCCATCCGTTCCAGTTGCGGCACGATAACTTTGCAGGCACCCCCGCTGTGGGACCGAATGTCCATCATGTCTTCGGCAGGCAGCTTCCAGGCGTCCTGGAACCACGGCACAACCCCCATACAGGGCCAGCCCGTGCGCGCGGCGATGTCATCACGGCCGTCGTCGAACAGCGATACATCGCCTTTGAATCGGTTTACGGCAAAGCCCTTGACCGTCGCCAGATCAACATCATCAAGCACCGCTTGCGTGCCTACGATCTGTGCGATGACCCCACCGCGGTGTATATCGCCAACCAGCACCACAGGAACCCCGGCGGCACAGGCGAAACCCATATTGGCAATGTCGCCCTGACGCAGGTTTGTTTCGGCCGGGCTGCCGGCACCTTCGATCAGTACCAGATCGGCGTCTTCACAAAGCCGGTCAAAGCTTTCCAACGCGGCACCCAACAGCTTGGATTTGTCCTTGCGGTAATCGCCCGCTTTCATCGTACCTGCACGCTGACCCTGAACGATGATCTGAGCGCCGGTGTCAGTCTCAGGTTTCAACAGAATGGGATTCATATCCGTATGCGTCGGCCGCTTGGCAGCCAGCGCCTGCAGCGCCTGCGCGCGCCCGATCTCGCCGCCGTTTTCCGTCACGGCAGCGTTGTTCGACATGTTCTGCGGTTTGAATGGGGCCACCCTCAGACCGCGGCGCGTAAAGGCGCGCGCCAGTCCGGCGACCAAAACCGATTTTCCGACATTGCTGCCGGTGCCCTGAATCATGATGGCGCGAACCATGGCCGTCTCCTATACGATAGGGCGCAGATGACCTGATTTGAGGCAAAAGGAAAAGCCCCCGATGAACACACCTGCCCATCTTTTGCTTGGGGCTGCCGCGTTTGCGCGCCCGGCACGAGGGCGCATCCTGTGGGCGACGGTGCTGGGGTCGTTGTTACCTGACCTGTCGCTTTATGTGCTGGCGGGCGTATCGCTTTATGTGTTGGGGATTCCGGCGCAGGTTGTGTTTAACCAACTCTATTTCTCGGAAGCCTGGCAGACGGTCTTTGCCATCGACAACTCGATCATCCTTTGGGGGGTGGCATTGGTCGTCGGGGTCTGGCGCGGATGGCAGGTGCTGACAGTGGCGGCGTCAGCAGGATTGCTGCATCTGGCTATGGATTTTCTGCTGCATGCAGGCGACGGGCGTCCGCAGTTCTGGCCGATCACGGATTGGGTGTTTCACAGCCCTGTCAGCTATTGGGACAGTGCGCATCATGCACTTTGGGTCGCTCCGGCATCGCTTGCGGTTTGCGCGGGCGCATTTGCCGTGCTGTGGCAGCGGGGGCTCACAGTGTCCGGCAAACTGTTCTTTGCCGCGCTTCTGGCGGCAGAGCTTTGGGTTGCGCGCCAGTGGTTCTTGTTCTTTTGAGAGGTCCAAAAGAAAAACGCGCCCCGGGTTAGGGTGCGCGCTTTTTCTTTCAGAAATCGCCGTGGATCAGGCGGCTTCAGCCTGCTGAGCGGCATTGCGGCGCTCGCTTTCTTCACGCGACAGCGCAACCGAGGTGCGCACGCCACGGCCAACGAACTCCATCAGTCCGCCGACAACCCGTTCGTTGGGGTCGATGCCAGCACAGGACAACACCTCGCGACCATCGCGCGAGCGGGCCCAGCGGGCGATTTGTTCGGGACCATTGCCGTATTTTTTGTCATCGGCGATAGCATCATCAAGTGCAGCCAAGACAACGGCTGCGAATAGTTTGCGTGCACGATTGCCTTGCTCGTTGTTAAAGGCAGTGCCGTCAACGAAATCTCTCATCTCGTCTTCCTTGTTGTTCTTGCTCTTGCATTTTCGGCGTGACGGTTCTTATGACCTATTGAACGCGATTCGGATACACTTTAAATGCATAGCTACGTTGCGTCAGTCGCATAGCTCGCTGCGCGTGCAGCACTAGGTGTCGTTGTCTTGTCAGGTATGGTCCCGCCAGATATAGGGGCGGGAACTGATGCATCAACCGTTTGTGAAGGATTTATGTCATGCCCAAGATAAATGGGAATGAAATTCGCCCCGGCAATGTGCTTGAACATAATAGCGGGCTGTGGGCGGCTGTTAAGGTGGATCACGTAAAGCCCGGTAAAGGCGGTGCTTTTGCGCAGGTTGAACTGCGCAATCTGCGCAACGGTTCTAAGCTGAACGAGCGATTCCGGTCCGCGGACAAGGTCGAACGTGTGCGCCTTGAGCAGAAAGATCAGCAATTCCTGTACGAATCTGACGGCATGTTGGTGTTCATGGATACCGAGACCTACGAGCAGATCGAACTGCCCGCAGACCTGCTTGGAGAGCGCCGACCGTTTCTGCAGGACGGCATGACCATCCTCGTCGAGTTCTATGAAAGCGAAGCGCTTAACGCCACGTTACCCCAGAAAGTGACCTGCAAGATCGTCGAGACAGAGCCGGTGGTCAAAGGTCAGACTGCTGCGAACTCGTTCAAACCGGCGGTTCTGGACAATGGCGTCAAGGTCATGGTGCCGCCGTTTGTTGGTCAGGATGAGATGATCATCGTGAATACCGAAACCATGGATTACTCCGAACGCGCCTGATCCTGCGCTTCTGGGCTCATTTGGAAAACCGCGCGGTCAGCCCGTGCGGTTTTTTATTTTAGCCTGTTGATGCGGCGATAGCGCTCGGGGTTGGGACCAAACAGTTCCAACATCAGTTCGTATTTGATGCGGTTGGCACTGACCTGTCGATAGAAGGCGATCAAAAAGGCCGTGGGCCCCTGGATACGGCTGAGACCGCTAGTGGCGGCCACCACGGTGCCGACATCGGTTCTGCCCTGCAGGACCAGCCAGCCGCCCAGCATCAGAATGCCGACTGTACCCGCGCCGTTGATCACACTCAGCATGAACTTGGCGGACAGTTTCCACAGAAACATCCGGCGGCGGGTCTCAAATATATCATCAAACTGAGTTTCGATATCGCGCGCCACGGCATTGATATCTTCGGCCGTCAGCCTGTCGGTGGCGCTACGCAGAATGCGAACACGCTCGGCCACAAAGACATTCACTTTGCGCTGCGACATCAGCACGATGATGATTTGCGGAACGATCATGGAAAAGGCGATCAGGCCCAGCCCAGGCTGGGTCGATGAGATATAGCCGATCACACTGATCAGCGTGCCAATCTGCACCACAGGATCCGAAAAAGCACCCCCGGCGAATTTGCCCAGCTCTTCCGCTTCGGCCGAGATGGCGGTGGTCATTGTGCCCTTGCGCACCGTTTCCCCCGTTTCGCCCAAATCCGCCGACCGCACCAGCAGGCGTTGCCGGATCAGCCGGATCATGTCCTCGCCCAGTGTGCCCGCCCGGAAGCCCAGCACCCATTTCAGCGCGAGGCTCAGAAGGATGACGGCCAGCATTCCTGCACCCAGCAGGATCAGCCGCTCGGTACCCGCATCGCCCGAGGTGAGGTGGTTAATGATATCGCGCTGAAACTCCAGCGGGACCGCCGCCAGCCCTGCGATGGCAATCGACAGGATAATCAGGATGATCTGTCGCCCGGCACTGGCGCGCCAGATCGCTTTGTAGAGCTTAAGCATATATCCACCCGGTTCCTTGAGGTGCGGTCAGTGTGGCAGCGACCGGGTGCATCTTCAAATGTTACAATATGATGGGGGCGATCAGCCGCGTCGGTTCGGCAACAACTCAGGTCTGCAGGGTCACTGTGGCCTCAGCGGCCTGCATATCCCCCTTGGCGCGGTCCAAACGCAGATAGGCAATCCCCAAGCCGTTCGACTGAGTTAACAACGTGCCCGCAGCTTTGCCGCCTGCAATGATCTCGGTCCCGACCGGGGCCACGCCTGTTACCTGAACGCTGCGCAGACCTTTGCGCAGCTCGGTCTTGTGCTTCATCCGCGCGGTGACCTCCTGACCGACATAGCAGCCTTTTTTAAAATCAACGCCATTGAGCAACTCAAACCCCGACTCAAGGATGTAGCTGTCGGTCGTCAGTTCGATACCGGTTTCCGGGATGCAGTGCTTAACGCGGATCGCATCCCAATCGGTCCCGTCATCGCCCTCTGTCGCGGTAGAGTAAGCCCGCCACCCCATATCCTGGTGGCGCGGATCGGGCAGGGCGCCTTCGGGTGCGGGGCCGGTGCCGCGTTGCAGGTTCAGACCGCTTTCTTCGATCGTAACAGCCGCGCGCAGCTTGTACATGTTCAGCCGTTTGGCCAACCCGTCTGCCAAGTCTTCGGCGACATCCAGTAAAACGGCGTCACCATCGCGTTTCAAAAAGAAATCCGCCAGATACTTGCCCTGAGGGGTCAGAATGGCCGCATAGACCAGCCCGGTGTCCAGTTTGCCAATATCGTTGGTCACCAACCCCTGCAGGAAGCTGTCGGTCTCTGGTCCACTCAGACGCAGGATGCGGCGATTGGGCATGGGGTGGTCCTCGTCTTTTCTGTTGGACCCGTGATATAGGAGTTCCCGCCGCCATGACCAGAGGGTATCCGACGTGCCTGCACCGATCAGCATCGTAATCCCGACCCTGAATGCAGAAGACGTCCTGCCGGCGAGCCTGCATGCACTGATGGAGGGGCTGCATTCCGGCCTGATCCGCGAATTGATCATAAGTGACGGTGGATCGACAGATCTGACCGCTCAAATCGCTGATGAGGCCGGGGCCGAGATCGTGACAGGCCCCGCTTCGCGTGGGGGGCAATTGCAGTGCGGATGTGAGGCTGCCAAAGCGGACTGGCTGTTGATCCTGCACGCTGACACGGTTCTGCAGGGCGGGTGGAGCAAGGTGGTGTCAGATCATCTGCCCATTGGCAAACCGGCCACCTTTCGGCTGGCATTCCGTGCGCACGGGTTTGGGCCAACCTGGGTCGCGGGCTGGGCCAATCTGCGCAGCCGGGTGTTCGGGCTGCCTTATGGCGATCAGGGCCTTCTGGTCCCGCGCCAAACCTATCTGAAGGCCGGCGGTTATCCGGATCAGCCGTTAATGGAAGATGTGGCCCTTGTACGCGCTTTGCCTGCCATCACGCTGCTGAACACGCGCGCGGTTACGAGTGCGGACCGCTATGAGAGGGTGGGTTGGGTACGACGTGGGGTTCGGAATCTGTGGACTCTGACGCGGTACTTTCTGGGGGCCGATCCAGAGCGGCTGGCGCGGGCGTACCGGCGGTGAGGGTTGTGCGCAGCTCGACCACGGATTTACCCAGCCGGAAAGGGGCGGCAAAGCTGACCAGACACAAGGCGATGATCTGCAGCACCAGAATATGCGCGTTGTCCTGAAGGTATTCCCACTCGTCTTTTAGTTTGCCAACCTGATCGACCAAATCATCATAGCTTTGGGCGAGGATTAGGTAATCTCCGGCAATTGCGGGGACCTTGCGGCGCATGTTGTCGATTGCGGCCTGGGTTTCGTCGTCCAATGTCGTAAAGACCAGAAACTGATCGATATCAAAAGCCTGCGCCTTGGCGGCCATGACCCGCATATCGTCCTTTTCTTCCTTTGCCTGTTGACCGAACAGAAAATGCAGCCCCTGCAGTGGAGCGACCTCATCGGTTACGGCGATGAACAAAGGCAGGTCGGCATTGCTGGCGGTCGAGGCCGACAGAAACTCAACCTTTTCGCACAGCACGGCGGTGTCGGGGTCAAAAGCCGGATCGCAAAACCGCAGCCGGAATCGCGCGGCGTCGCGGTCAAAAGCCAGTGTTGCGGCATAGGCCACGTCGATCTGCCGGTCTAGTCGAGAACTGTCCGAGGTATAAAGTCCGGCCAGAACCGCTACCAGCGCACCGATCCCGCCCAGCACGACCCAGACCAGATCGGCCAGTTTCCACGCCCGGTGACCCGCCGGTTTGCGAAACAGAAATGCAGTGCCAAACGCCCCGATCAGAAAGAACAGGATCAGCAGCGGTAGTTGGTTTTCGGTCACAAACGTCATGACACCAAAGTGACCCTACGCCTGGGCGCTGGCAACACTCCTCACGGGCAGTTGTAGGTTTTGAAAGGAAAAAGCCGTTAAGAGCCCGAGCTTTGGCCGAATTTCCGAAACAGTTTGGTGCGATCGAAGGCCTGTTCCAGTTCATCGGTGCGCTCTTTGACCGAATCCCAAAGCCGTTCCTGAACTTCGGCGATGATGCATTCCATCAGTGTCAAAAGGGCCGCCATCGAATCCCAGGCGGATGGAACCGCGATGCGCGCGGCAAAGGTGTGTTTGGCCAGCCGGTGGATGGGCGAGCGCCACTGATCGGTGAACAACACGATCTCGGCCTCGCGTTCATGGCAGAGCTGGCCGATCAGCAGGGTCGAGTTTTCATAGCGCCGCACATCCAGTGCGATCAGCACGTCATCCTTGCGCACATCCAGCAGGTCATGGGTCCAGGACGCCGCAAAGGGCAGCAGCCGAACATCCGGGCGGATCATTTGCAGGTGCAGGTAAAGATATTGGGCCAGTGTGCCGGTGATCCGGCCTCCGGTAATGAAAATACGCCGGTTGGGGTCACATAACAGGTTGCAAAGGCTGTCAAATTCCGTCGGATCAACCTCATCAATTGTGCGTTTCTGATTGGCCAGTGTCTGCTGGGAATACCGGTTCAGGATGTGTTCTTCGGGAAGGTCGTTCTGCCACAGGTCACGCTTGGCCTCGGGACCCGAGATCATCTCTTTGACCTCGCCCCGCAGGGCAGCCTGAAACTGCGGATAGCCGTCGAAGCCGGTTTTTTGCAACATCCGGGCCACAGTTGTTGTCGAAACTGATGCTGTACCGGCAAGCTCGGTAATGCTGCCAAGGCCCGCCATGGGGTAATCATCCAGCAGAACACCCAGCAGTTGCCGTTCAGATGGGGTCATTTTGTCGCGATGAGCCGTCAGCCTGTCCGTTACCCGCACCGAAGAGTCCTCCTGCACTTGTTTTTGGCGCTTTGTGAATAACTTTCCAGCGCGATTGGGTCTGTTAAAAATTATACAGGAAAATTATTGACAGGTGAATGCAGTGTGTGGAATTTTTTCCACAAACCTCTTTCTAGGAATTGCAGGGCATCACTTTGGACTTTGGAACGGTTGTTCATACGGATACGGCGAGTGGCGCGCCTTTGGCGTTGCTGGTCTGCGAACATGCGTCCAAACGCGTGCCCGCGTCTCTCGGGGACATGGGATTGTCGGCCGAGGCATTGGACAGCCACATCGCCTGGGACCCGGGCGCGTTGGCGGTAGCACAGCAAATGACTGCACAGATGTCGGCGTCCCTGGTTTATGGTGGTGTGTCGCGTCTGGTTTATGACTGCAATCGCCCGCCCGAGGCCGCAGGCGCGATGCCGATCAAAAGCGAAGATTTCGACATCCCGGCCAACGTGGCGATGTCGCCGGAAGAGCGCCAGAGTCGGATCGACAATATCTACACAGTCTTCAGCCGCGAATTGTCCGATCAGATCAAGCAGAGCCGCAGCTCGCTTGATCTGATGGTGACGATCCACAGTTTTACGCCGGTCTATCATGGCAAACCGCGATCGGTTGAGTTGGGCCTTTTACATGGCCGCGATGACCGGTTTGCGCAGGCAATGATGACCACTTTGCCGTCTGATCCACCGTTTGTGACCCGGCTGAACCAGCCGTATTCAGCCGCCGACGGCGTGGCCCATACGCTGGACGCACAGGCGCTGCCGAATGGGTTGTTGAACGTCATGATCGAAATTCGCAACGATCTGATCCAAACATCGGATCAACAAGCCGCGATGGCCGCCTATCTGGTGCCCTGGATCACCGAAACGCTGGCCGGGTTTCAGGAAAGGAAAACACTGTGATCAGGGCGATGGCATCATATGTGCGGATCGTCGACGCGATCAATTACCGGATCGGGCGCGTGATGATGTGGGGGCTGTTCGTGATGATGGCAATCCTACTGTGGTCCTCGATCTCGAAGACGTTTTTCCTGCCGTCACTCTGGACGCTGGAAATGGCGCAGTTTGCGATGGTCACCTATTACATTATCGGCGGGCCGTACTCGATCCAGCTGGGCTCGAACGTGCGGATGGACTTGTTCTATCACAACTGGAGTCCGCAGAGGAAAGCCTGGTTCGATGCGTTCACCGTTCTTCTGCTGATCCTCTATCTGGGTGTGCTGTTCTATGGCGGGTTGGGATCAACCGCTTATAGCTTGGGTTATTGGGGCGATGCGCCGGTGTCTTACTTTACCGGCCTGCTGACAGGCAGTGAGGAAATCGGACGCCTCGAACGCTCATCCACTGCGTGGCGTCCTTACATCTGGCCGGTAAAAGCCATCATGGTGTTCGGCTTTTTCCTGATGCTGTTGCAGGCCATATCAGAGTTTTTCAAAGACATAGCCCGGATCAACGGGCAGGAAATTGGGGCACAGCGGGCATGAGCCAGGAATATATTGCCATCTTCATGTTCGCGCTGATGATGCTGATGCTGTTCACCGGACAGCGTGTCTTTGGTGCGATTGGGGCTGTGGCAACCATCGCTGCGTTAGCACTGTGGGGTACCGGTGGGCAGGACATCACGTTTTCAGCCGCAATGAAACTGATGAAATGGTATCCGCTTCTGACGCTGCCGATGTTCATCTTCATGGGCTATGTCCTCAGCGAAAGCCGCCTGGCCGATGACCTTTACCGGATGTTCCATGTCTGGATGGGGCCGGTGAACGGAGGCCTGGCCATAGGCACCATCGGCCTGATGGTACTGGTGTCGGCCATGAACGGACTTAGCGTGGCTGGCATGGCGATCGGGGCCACCATTGCGCTGCCGGAACTGCTGCGACGGGGCTATGACAAAACGATGGTGACCGGGGTCATTCAGGCGGGGTCCAGTCTGGGGATTCTTGTGCCGCCTTCGGTGGTTCTGGTGCTGTATGCGATGATCGCACGGCAACCCGTCGGACAGCTGTGGTTGGCAGGGATCCTGCCGGGATTGCTGATGGCTGGCCTGTTCGTCCTGTACATCTGGATTCGCTGTCGCATTCAGCCCGAGCTTGGCCCGGCAATGGAAGACGCACATGAGGTGCCCTGGTCCGAGAAGCTCCGGCTGTTGGGTGCAGGGGCGCTGCCGCTGATTATCTTTGCGGCCATGATGGTGCCTTTTGTAAATGGCTGGACCTCGCTGGTGGAAAGCTCGGCCATCGGGGCGCTGACGGCGCTGCTGGTTTCTGTGATCAAGCGCCGAATGTCTTGGAAAATATTCGAAGACTGTACCAAACAGACGCTGGCAATTTCCTGCATGTTCATGTGGATCATTCTGGCCGCGCTGGGTTTTGGTGCCGTGTTCGACGGGTTGGGCGCCGTGAAGGCCATCGACAATCTGTTTACCGATCAGTTGGGCCTGTCGCCCTGGATGATCCTGATCCTGATGCAGCTCAGCTTTATCGTCATGGGGACTTTCCTGGACGACACGGCCATGCTGGTCATTGTAGCCCCGCTTTATGTGCCCTTGGTCGGAGCGTTGGGGTTCGACCTGATTTGGTACGGGGTGCTGTATACGATCACCACGCAGATCGCGTACATGACACCGCCCTTCGGCTATAACCTGTTCCTGATGCGCGCGATGGCCCCGCCAGAGATCACCTTGAAAGACATCTATGGCTCGATTGGTCCGTTTGTCTGTGTGATGGTTCTGGCCCTTATAATCATCATGGTTTTCCCAGAGATCGCCCTTTGGCTGCCCGGTTATGTTTATGGAAACTAAAGAGAATGTCCAAAGTGAGGGCACGCAAACTTCAACGGAGAGGAAATTGACATGACGACAAGACGTAAGTTTTTGAAAACAGCCGGGGTAGGCGTAGCCGCTGCACCTCTGGCCACGCCCGCATTGGCGCAAAGCACGATCACATGGCGGATGCAGACCTATGCCGGCTCGGCACTGGCGGCCCATGTGATCGATCCCGCGATTGAGATGTTCAACAAGATCGCCGGTGACCGAATGCAGATCGAGCTGTTCTATGCCGATCAGCTGGTCCCGACCGGAGAGCTGTTCCGCGCCATGCAGAAGGGCACAATCGACGCGGTCCAATCCGATGACGATTCGATGGCGTCACCCACCGAAGTGACCGTGTTTGGCGGCTATTTCCCGTTTGCGTCCCGCTATTCACTGGACGTGCCGGTGCTGTTCAACCAGTGGGGCCTGAACGAGATTTGGGATGAGGAATATTCCAAGGTCGGCGTCAAACATATCAGCGCCGGGGCCTGGGATCCGTGTCACTTTGCCACCAAGGACCCGATCAACTCGCTTGCGGATATGAAGGGCAAGCGCATCTTCACTTTCCCAACCGCGGGCCGGTTCCTCAGCCAGTTTGGCGTGGTTCCGGTGACCCTGCCATGGGAAGATATCGAGGTCGCAGTACAAACCGGCGAGCTGGACGGTATCGCATGGTCAGGCATCACCGAGGACTATACGGTGGGCTGGGCGGACGTGACCAACTATTTCCTGACCAACAATGTGTCAGGCGCATGGGCGGGTCACTTCTTTGCCAATATGGACCGCTGGAACGAGTTACCGGAAGATCTGCAAACCCTGTTCCGCGCCTGCTGTGACCAGTCACATTACTATCGTCAATGGTGGTACTGGGGCGGCGAAGCCAATCTGCGTGTGCAGGGCACCAAGATGGAGTTGACCACCATTCCCGACGAAGAATGGGCGCAGGTTGAAAACGCTGCGGTGAAGTTCTGGGATGAAATCGCGGCCGAGTCCGAGACCAAGGCGAAGGTTGTCGATATCTTCAAACGCTACAACGCTGAAATGCAAAAGGCCGGACGGCCGTATCGCTACGGTTAAGGTAAAACGGGGCAGGCGGTTGCGCCTGCCCTGATGAATTGGGAATGAGGCTGATATGACTCTCGACGATCTGAAGGCGCAGGTTTCTGCCGGCGATATCGATACCGTGCTGGTATGCATGGTCGACATGCAGGGGCGTTTGATGGGCAAGCGCTTTCACGCCGGTCATTTCGTGGCGGGCGCCTGGGAAGAAACCCATTGCTGTAACTACCTTCTGGCCACCGACCTAGAGATGGCCACGCCGGACGGCTACGCCTCGACCAGCTGGGAGAGGGGCTATGGCGATTATGTCATGAAGCCGGATTTGAGCACGCTGCGCCCGGTGCCCTGGTTGGACGGCACGGCGATGGTGATGTGCGATGTACTGGACCACCACACACATGAGGAAGTGCCGCATGCGCCGCGTTCGATCCTGAAGAAACAGGTCAACCGGTTGAAGGCCATGGGTTATGACGCCATGTGCGCGACGGAATTAGAGTTCTTTCTGTTCGAGAAGAGCTTTGACCAGATTCGCAAAGAAGGGTTTCGCAATCTGGAACCGATCTCGGGCTATAACGAGGACTACCACATCCTGCAGACCACCAAGGAAGAGCATGTGATGCGTCCGATCCGCAATCATCTGTGGAATGCGGGCCTGCCAGTCGAAAACTCCAAGGGTGAGGCCGAAGCCGGGCAGGAAGAGCTGAATATCAAATACGCGCCGGCGATGGACACGGCGGAGTACCACTCGATTGCCAAGAACGCAGTGAAAGAGATCGCCTGGCAGCATGGTCATGCGGCCACGTTCCTGCCGAAATGGCATCATGACAAGGTGGGAAGTTCGTCCCATGTGCATCAGTCGTTGTGGGCTGATGGGCGGCCTGCGTTCTTTGACGCGGCGGATGCGCTGGGCATGTCGGCGCTGATGAAAAGTTATATGGCGGGTTTGTTGAAATACGCTGCTGATTACACCTTTTTCATGGCGCCCTACATCAACAGCTACAAACGCTTTATGAAGGGCACCTTTGCGCCGACGCGGATCATCTGGTCGGTGGATAACCGGACAGCGGGATTCCGTTTATGTGGGGACGGGACCAAGTCGGTTCGCGCGGAATGCCGCATACCCGGGTCTGACATGAACCCCTATCTGGCGATGGCCGGCATGCTGGCCGCGGGGATTGCGGGTATCGAAGAAGGGTTAGAGCTGCAGCCGCCCACCACAGGCGATGTCTATCAGGGCGAGACCGGGATGATTCCGGGCAACCTGCGCGCGGCCCGCGATGCGCTGTATGGCTCGGCAATGCTGCGCGCGGCCATGGGCGATGAGGTGGTCGATCACTATGCCAGGGCAGCCGAGGTTGAGATCGAAGAGTTCGAGCGTGTGGTGACCGATTGGGAAATTGCTCGTGGGTTTGAACGGGCGTGAGTGGCGGAAGCGAGAGGCCAGCCCCTCGCGCTCCCCGGGATATTTTTAGCCAGATGAAGCAGGGATCCTGCTTTGAACAGATGGGGTGATTATGGGGCAGATGTTGCAATGTGTCTCGCCGATTGATGGATCGGTATTTGCAGAACGGGACGTGATGTCCAAGGACGCAGCGTTCGAAAGCGTTGGGCGGGCGCGAGCGGCGCAAGTGGAATGGGCCGCGCGACCTTTGCTGGAACGGATTGATCTGGTCATGGCGGGCGTAACCGCCGTGGGCGCGATGAACGATGAGATCGTGCCCGAACTGGCCCATATGATGGGACGCCCGGTGCGCTACGGCGGTGAGTTTGGCGGGTTCAATGAACGTGCGAGCCATATGGCCGAGATCGCAGAGGCATCTTTGGCGGAAATTGCAGTGGGCGAAGATGAGACGTTCAAGCGATACATTAAGCGTATTCCGCATGGGGTCGTGTTTGTGGTGGCACCCTGGAATTACCCCTATATGACGGCAATCAATACCGTTGCACCCGCACTGATTGCGGGCAATTCGGTCGTGTTGAAACATGCGACCCAGACGTTGTTGGTCGGCGAGCGGATAGCGCAGGCATTTCACGCGGCGGGTGTGCCCGAGGAGGTGTTCCAAAACATGTTCCTGAGCCATGAGGTGACCAACGATCTGATCGCAGGCAATGCGTTTGATTTTGTGAACTTTACCGGCTCGGTCAGCGGTGGTCAGGCGATGGAGCGGGCAGCAGCGGGCACCTTTACAGGCGTAGGAACCGAGCTGGGCGGCAAAGACCCTGGCTATGTCCTGGAAGACGCTGATCTGGATGCTGCTGTCGATACTTTGATTGACGGCGCGATGTTCAATTCTGGGCAGTGTTGTTGTGGAATCGAACGGATTTATGTGCATGAAAGCCTGTACGATGATTTCGTCGACAAGGCAGTTGAGATCGTGAACGGTTATAAGCTGGGTAATCCACTGGACAGCGAGACGACCATCGGACCGATGGCCAACGTACGCTTTGCCGATGAAGTGCGTGCACAGATTTCCGAAGCTGTCGCCGCTGGCGCGGTGACGCATATCGAGACCTTTGCCGAGGATGACGGCGGTGCCTATCTGACACCCCAAATTCTGACCAATGTGACCCACAACATGCGAGTGATGCGGGATGAGAGTTTCGGCCCCGTTGTCGGCATCATGAAAGTGTCCTCGGACGCAGAGGCAATCGCGCTTATGAATGACAGCGAGTTTGGCCTGACTGCCAGCCTCTGGACCCAAGACGTGGACCGTGCGGCACAAATAGGTGACGCGATCGAGACCGGCACTGTTTTCATGAACCGCGCCGATTATCTGGATCCGGGCCTGTGCTGGACCGGCTGCAAGAATACCGGACGCGGTGGTGGTTTGTCCGTCATCGGCTATCACAACCTGACCCGTCCTAAATCCTATCACCTGAAAAAGGTTACCGGCTAAGGGCGATCTGCCTGCCACGGACAGGCCCCCTCGCCGGGGCAGGCTTTAAAACAAAGGAAATCTGACATGGCACTTGTTGGAAACTGGTCCTATCCGACCACAATCAAATTCGGCCCCGGTCGCATCAGCGAATTGCCCGAGGCCTGCGCGGCGGCCGGGATGAAGAAACCTCTGTTGGTGACCGACAAGGGGCTGGCAGATCTGCCGATCACCACCGCGACGCTGGACATCATGGAGGCTGCTGGTCTGGGCCGCGGACTGTTCAGCGAAGTAGATCCGAACCCCAACGAAAAGAACCTTGAGGCTGGTGTTGCCGCGTATAACGCTGGCGGCCACGACGGGGTGATTGCGTTTGGTGGTGGCTCGGGGCTGGATCTGGGCAAGATGGTCGCCTTCATGGCTGGTCAGACGCGCCCGGTCTGGGATTTTGAGGATATCGGAGATTGGTGGACCCGCGCAGATGCTGATGTCATCGCACCGATCATTGCCGTGCCCACCACCGCCGGCACCGGGTCCGAGGTCGGTCGGGCCAGTGTAATCACTAATTCTCAGACGCATGCCAAGAAGATCATCTTTCATCCCAAAGTTCTGCCTGCCGTGGTAATCTGCGATCCGGAACTGACCGTTGGTATGCCGAAATTCATCACCGCAGGAACCGGACTGGATGCCTTTGCCCATTGTGTTGAGGCGTATTCCAGCCCGCATTACCATCCGATGAGCCAGGGTATCGCACTCGAGGGGATGCGGCTGGTCAAGGACTACCTGCCGCGCGCTTATGCCGATGGCACTGATATCGAAGCTCGTGCCCAGATGATGAGCGCGGCAGCGATGGGGGCCACGGCCTTTCAAAAGGGCCTCGGCGCGATTCATGCGATGAGCCACCCGATCGGCGCGGTGTTCAACACCCATCACGGCACCACCAACGCGGTCTGCATGCCCACTGTGCTGGAGTTCAACGCCCCTGTTATTGCCGACCGGTTTCAGCAAGCCTCGGCCTATCTGGGCATCGGCGGAGGGTTCGACGGCTTCCGCGCCTTTGTGCAGGAGCTCAATGACTCGTTGGGCATCTCCCGTAAGCTCTCGGATATGAACGTGACCGAGGCGGCAATCCCCGAACTGGTCAAGGGCGCGATCATCGACCCCTCTTGCGGCGGCAACCCGATTGAGTTGACCGCGGACAACCTGACGGAGCTGTTCAAAGCGGCGCTGTAAGTCTCTTGCCGATCCGCTCCCTGATCTCTCATAGTGATGAGAGGTGAGGGGGCGTTATCATGACCAAAGAGATTGTTCTGATCCATGGAGCTTTTGCCGGACCGTGGTGTATGGCCGATTACGCGGGGTTCTTCCGCGACCGGGGCTGGACCGTGCACACGCCTGCTCTGCGGTACCATGGCGGCGACCCCAAGGCCGAACCCGATCCGGGCCTGACCGACGTCAGCGTCACCGACTATGCCAACGACATTGCAGAGTTCGTGCAGGGGCTGGACAGCAAGCCGGTGCTTCTGGGTCACGCCATCGCAGGCGTTGTGGCGCAGCAGGTGGCGGCGCGTGGGTTGGCCAGCGCCATTGTTCTGATCAACCCGAACGCACCGTGGGGCACGCTGCCCGAAACCGACGACGAGCGCGCCGTGCCGCGCGCGCTGATGGAGGGCGGGGCGTTCTGGAAACAGCCCATGCGGGTTGAGTTCGATCTGATGGCCCCCTTTGCATTGAACAAGATGCCCGAGGCGCAGCAGCATGAGGTGTTCGACCAGTTGGGCGCGGAAAGCGGCAGGGTGATGTTCGAGATGTTCTTTTGGATGTTCGACGACCACCACGCGATGAAGGTCGAGATCGACAAGGTCGACTGCCCGGTTCTGATCGTCTCAGGGTCGGAAGATCGGGCCGTGAACCCCAACACCTGCCGCGCGCTGGCGAAGCTCTACGGAGGCCGCGCGACGTTTCTGGCGGTCGAAAACCACGCGCATTTTCTGTTCATGGAGCCGGGGTGGGAGGGGCCAGCTGGGCAGATTGAAGGCTGGATGGATCGGACGCTGGAATAGCCCGAGGGCTTAGCGGCTGATCTGAAAGCCGCATTGGGGTTTCCAGCTCATGGTGCCGTCGTCGCTTTTCACGCAGCGCAGCAGGTGCTCTTCGTGCGTGCTGGTCGTCGAAGTCACGGGGTTTTCGCCGAAGATCACCACAAATGCTTCCAGCGAATAAGCGATGCCTCTGTAATAGCAAAACAGCGTCTCGGCATCTTCCAGAATTGGCGACGTGGTGCTGAGCTTCTGCCGCGCGGGCGCTTGCGTGGCAAAATAGGTAAATGCCAATCCCAGGATTGGGGTTTTCATGTCGTCCTCACGTTCAGAAAATGTGTTCGTTCACAAGGGTCTTGGACGCTCGACGCCTCAAATATCGGTCTTGAATGTCGGATGAAGTAAGTTTGAATAGGATCAAAAACTGGGGAAGGGGGCATTTTGAGGAGTGTGAGAGACGGGAGGCCGGAAACCCCGGGACATCTTTATCACCACCCAGCGGTTCAGGTCTTCAGACTGTTTAACCTGAGCAGTTGTTGATGAAGGTAATTGAAGGCGCTGGGCCGATCTGCAGGTGAGGCGTTAAAAAGCATGACGATCGCCTCTCCGTCAGCAAAACGTACAACGACCGTAAAGATACCTTCCACCCCCCCCCAATGTGTCAAATGATAGCCTTCAGGATGGGTCCAGACGTGCCAGCCCAAAGCATAAAAATCCGTTTCGCCCGCAAGTGGTGCTTCAATCCCACGGTCAGGTTCATGGGCCGACACAAATGACCAAACTGCTTCGGCGTTGGCAATCGCACCACCAGCTATACCCAGACCCGAGAACCAGCCCTCAGCTTCAGCGTCATTTTGAACACGAATCCAACTGGTCCCGTTGTGTTTCCAGTTTGGCGTGACGGGACCTTCGATACGAACGTCAGCTACATCTTGAAGAATTGGGGTTAAGTCCGCGCGATGGTCGGTGATCAAAAAACCGCTCAGAAGGCAAAACCCAACATTCGAATAGGCCGTATTTGTGCCGGGCGCATGATCAAGCATCATTTTCTCCCAGGCCGTACGCGCAATTTCTGCGCAACTTGCCGACCGATCCAAACCCAGTCGGTCGGGCGCGAACAGGGGGTCATAACTGAGTTTGCTATCCATCCCCCCTCGATGTGCAAGCAAGTGTCGCGGGGTGATGGATAGGGATCGAGGGTCGCGTGGAGATGGTAAGTCTATTTGTTCTGCAATCGGCGTGTCGAGATCAATTTCGTTATGACCTTCGGCATTAAGAATGGCCTTTGCTGCAATCACCTTGGTCACCGAAGCTAACCGAAAAGGCTGATCGGGCGACATCGGTGTGTTTCTTAAGGGGTCTGAGACACCAAAAGCAGCAATCGTAGGCTCCGACCCCGAAACGCCATACGCAACGACCGCGCCTGGGATCATGTGGGCCTGGCGGAACACCTCAACAACGTCTTCAATTGTGCGCGGTTCGCGTTGCTGATCAGACAAAACTAAGAAAAGCGTCAAGGATACAAGAAGAAGTGCAGAAAACCTGAGTGTCGTTTTACGCATCATTCTCGCCATTTGAGCAGGGATGAAGCTGCAAAGCAAATAAAGTGCGCGCGCCAGTTGGTGTTAGACATCCAACTCTTCCACAAACCGCGCGTTCTCCTGAATGTACTGGAACCGCAGTTCGGGCTTTTTCCCCATCAGACGCTCGACCAAGTCGCCGGTTTCGCCGGGTTCATCCTCGTCGATGGTGACGCGGATCAGTTTGCGCGAGGCCGGGTCCATTGTGGTCTCTTTCAGGTCCTTGGCGTCCATCTCACCCAGACCCTTGAAGCGCGAGACATCGATCTTGCCTTTGCCGCCAAGACCTTTTTCCATCCATTCGTCGCGTTCAGTCTCGTCCAGACAATAGACACGTTTGGCGCCCTGCGTCAGGCGATAGAGCGGCGGGCAGGCCAGGTACAGGTGGCCCGCGTCGATCATCGGGCGCATCTGAGTGAAGAAGAACGTCATCAGGAGTGCCGCGATATGCGCCCCGTCCACATCCGCATCGGTCATGATGATGATCTTGTCATAACGCAGATCATCGACGTTGAATTTGGTGCCAAGGCCCACACCCAGCGCCTGTGTCAGGTCGCTGATCTCGGCGTTGGTGCCCAGTTTGGAACTGGCTGCACCCAGCACGTTGAGGATCTTTCCGCGCAGGGGCAGCAGCGCCTGTGTTTTGCGGTTGCGGCCCATTTTGGCGGAGCCACCGGCAGAATCGCCCTCGACGATGAATAATTCGGTGCCATCGCGTGTTGAACTACTACAGTCCACCAACTTGCCGGGGAGACGAAGTTTCTTAGTGGCGGACTTGCGTTGTGTCTCCTTCTCGGCCCGTCGGCGCAGACGTTCTTCGGACCTCAGTATGAGGAAATCGAGAATAGAGCCGGCGGATTTCGTGTCCGCGGCCAGCCAGTTGTCGAAATGGTCGCGGACCGAATTTTCCACAAGCCGTTGCGCCTCGACCGTGGCCAGACGGTCTTTGGTCTGGCCGACAAACTCGGGCTCGCTGATGAAGCAGGACACCAGCGCACAGCCGCCGGTGATCAGATCATCGCGGGTGATTTGCGCGGCCTTCTTGTTGTTGATCAGCTCGCCATAGGCCTTGATCCCCTTGAGGATCGCGGACCAGAAGCCTGCCACATGGGTGCCGCCTTCGGGTGTTGGGACAGTGTTACAGTAGGATTGGATGAACCCGTCGCGCGAGGGCGTCCAGTTGATCGCCCATTCGACCTTGCCGGGCGCGCCGAATTTCTCTTGAAAGTCCACGGTGCCGGCAAAGGGTTGATCGGCATAGGTGGAGGAGCCGTTCATCGTTTCCTTCAGATAGTCCGATAGTCCGCCGGGAAAGTGGAAGCTGGCCTCGGTTGGCGTTTCGCCGTCGTCGATATGGGATTTCCAGCGAATTTCGACGCCCGAGAACAGATAGGCCTTGGAGCGGATGGATTTGAACAACCGCGCCGGTTTGAATTTGTGATGGCCAAAGATGTCAGGGTCGGCATGGAAGGTCACAGTGGTGCCACGCCGGTTGGGGGCGGCACCGACCTTTTCCACTGGGCCCATAGGGATACCGCGAGAGAACCGCTGTTCGAACAGCGTCTTGTCGCGCGCCACCTGAACGACCATCGAATCCGACAGGGCGTTGACAACGGATGCGCCAACCCCATGCAAACCGCCCGACGTTTGATAGGCTTTACCCGAGAACTTGCCGCCCGCGTGCAGGGTGCACAAGATCACCTCAAGCGCTGATTTGTCGGGAAACTTTGGATGCGGATCAATCGGGATGCCGCGTCCGTTGTCGCGCACGGTCAGGGCATAATCCGCGTGCAACTCAACCTCGATCCGGTTGGCATGGCCCGCGACCGCCTCATCCATCGAGTTGTCGAGAATCTCGGCGACCATATGGTGCAGCGCGCGTTCATCGGTGCCGCCGATATACATGCCGGGGCGTTTTCGAACCGGTTCCAGCCCTTCTAACACCTCGATCGAGGAGGCGTCGTAGGTGGAGGTTGCGCTGGGCGTCAACAGATCGTCGGGCATCGGTGCTGCTCTTGTTTTTGGGTTTGATCCCATTATGGCAGGTGATGTGGTCCGGGGGAAGAGGGGCGCGAAGTGTTGTGGGCGATTGACGAGCCTGAGCGCCGGAAAGAAGCGGTCTCAGCCTGTTGGCTAGCAAGTGAAGCTGCCTGGATTTGGTCGTTTAGTCAGGTTTCTCAGCGGTCAAGCGAACACCGCCAACCCGCCGTTTCTGAACATCGCTGACAAACTTTGCATACATCTTGAGAAAGTCATCCCCTTTGGAGGGGTTACCTGCACGCTCTGCCTCGGCGTCCAGCGCCTGGTACATTTGCAGCCGCTTGGCCAGAATATCACCCCAGACATGTGTCACGTCCTGTGCGTTAATCATCGCAAAGCCGGTTTCCTTCAGGTGGGATTCGTATTCCGGAATGCTGAACAAAGACTGGCAAGCGATCTGGGATCGGTACTGCGCTAGCTCATCGTCGGACAGGGGGGTGTGCATGACCCAATCCGTAAAGGAAAACCGGGCACCGGGGCGCAGAACGCGAAATACCTCGGCCAGTGCTTTGGATTTGTCGGGGATGTGCAGAAATGACTCCTGACTGACGGCGCCGTCAAACTGAGCATTATCGAAAGGCAGGGCCATTGCGCTGGCCAGGATCGGATGGATACGGTCTTGCAACCCGACCAGAGCGTTCAGCTCTTTTGCCCCGTCAACCCGATTGGTGCTGATATCGACACCTGTCACATCAACGCCGCGTTCGACCGCATACCATCGGGCTGGGCCGCACAAGCCTGAGCACACGTCAAGTATACCGTCGCCTGGCTTCATCCGCACGTTGTTGGCCAGTCGGGCGTTCGCCTCTAGCCCGTCATAATGGTCCTGGTCGTAAGGATAGAGATCCACCGGGGCGACATCATCCAGCGACCCGCGATTGGCTTTCAGCTTGGTCAGAATATGGGGCGCCGAAATCGGGTGGTTGGCATACCATTCCGCGACAGTTTGTTCTGTCTTTTCCATCTGGTTTGTACCTCCCTTGGGTACACACAGCCTATCGTGATGCGCCGGGTTGATCTAGTTTCATCTCGTAGACTGACGGGATCGAAACTAGGGTACGAGCGACTCGAGAAGATCAATCAGGGGTATCACGTGAGCTGGATCAAAACCGTGCCGTTTCAAGAAGCCACCGGCAGGCTGAAAAAACTCTATGAACGGGTCACCGGCCCGGACAACAATGTGGACAACATCATGATGGCGCATTCTTTGCGCCCGCATTCGATGGAAGGCCACATGGCGCTGTATAAGAATGTGCTGCACCATTCGGCCAATTCTGTCCCGAAGTGGTTTCTTGAGGTGCTGGGCGTTTGGGTCAGTTCCCTGAACCGCTGCGACTATTGTGTTGAGCATCATTTCAGCGGGCTGCAAAGGCTGCTGGGGGATGCGGGACGGGGTAACGCGATCCGCTCAGCGATTAAAGCTGAAACGCCCGAAACCGCACCGCTGGACACCGCCCAGATTGCAGCGATGCATTATGCCCGCAAGCTGACAGAGGCCCCGGCTGATATGGCCGAGGCCGATATTCAGGCCCTACGCACGTCCGGCTGGGATGATGGTGAAATACTCGAGATCAATCAGGTCTGCGCCTATTTTGCCTATGCAAACCGGACCGTTCTAGGATTGGGATGTTCGACGGACGGAGATCTTCTGGGCCTGTCGCCGAACAATTCAGACGATCCGGCAGATTGGGGGCACAAGTAGGACTTCTAGGCCGCCAACCAATCCAGAATTGCCTGTGCAACTGCTTCGGGCTTTTGGTGGTGCAGCCAGTGATCGGTGCCCGGGATTTCAAAACGTGTCAGGTCTGGCGCAAACGTCTCTAGCCCGGCGGTGGATTCAGGCAGCAGTGCCTTGTCTTCCGAACCCCACAACAGCAGGTGCGGGCAACGAACCATTAATCGGTCCAACGGCAATTCGGGCAGGTCGGTGCGCGGCACGCCCGGCTCTGCCACCACCAGCGGTGAGGCGCAATACCAGTTCAGCATCGCTTGCAGCCGACCGGGCCGGGCCCATTCGGTACGATAGGCCTGCATGCGGTCTTCGGGTAACCAATCAACGCCCATGCCATGCCGAAAGAACTGCTCTAGAAGGGCGAAGTTGTCGGCTGAAAACCGAGCGACCGCATCCGAGGCGCGCAAGGCGTTGATGTATTGCGACGCTGCGGATTGCGCCCCTCCGGCGGCCATGGCCCGTTGAAAGGGCACCGGGTGAACACCGTTTGCAATGATCAACCGGCTGACCAGATCGGGACGGAACATGGCCAGCCCGTACGCAACCGACGCGCCCCAGTCGTGACCCAGAACGCAGAGCGGCGCGTCAAACTGCTCGGCCAGCGCGGCCATGTCGGACACCAGATGTGAAAGAGCATAGTTCCCGACGCCGTCAGGGGTCCAACTTTGCCCATACCCGCGCTGATCAGGTGCCAAGCAGTGGAACCGCGCCGCCAGGTGCGGTGCAAGATCGCCCCAGGCACCGCCGTATTCCGGAAACCCGTGCAACATCAGCAACGGCGGCAGGTCGGGCCGCCCCCAACTGCGCAGCATAAAGGGTTGGCCGTTCAGTTCGATTGTTTTCGTGTCCATGGCCTGGCCTTTGCGTTGCTTTGTTTCTCGCAGCATTTTCCGTGTTGGTTCGGATGTCAATTTGACCCCAATCAAAGCGCGAGTTCCACTGATCTGCTAGGCGGTCTTAAGGACAGTAGAATGAGGAGTATCTGAATGGAAGCTGTGGCGCAGAACGAACAAATTCAATCCGCAGTCGAGGTCGTCCCCGCACCAAAGCCCGAAACCCTTCAACCCAGCCCGGAAAAAATTCGTCAGGCTTTTGAAAGCGGCAAGTATCCCTATGCTCGCAAAATGGCGCGCAGCAAGTACGAGGCCGAAAAGGCTCAGCTGCAGGCTGAATTGCTCAAGGTTCAACTCTGGGCGCAGGAAACCGGGCAACGGTTTGTGTTGTTGTTCGAAGGGCGCGACGCAGCGGGCAAGGGTGGCACGATCAAACGGTTCATGGAGCACCTGAACCCCCGTCAGGCGCGGGTTGTGGCGCTGAACAAACCCACCTGGGAGGAGAAAGGACAATGGTATTACCAGCGCTATGTTCAGGAACTTCCTACGGTTGGAGAAATGGTGTTCTACGACCGGTCCTGGTACAATCGTGCGGGCGTTGAACGGGTGATGGGTTTTTGCTCTCCGAATGAGTATCTGGAGTTCATGCGCCAGACACCTGAACTGGAACGCATGCTGGTGCGATCGGGCATTCAGCTTTACAAATATTGGTTCTCGGTCACACAAACCGAACAGCAGCGCCGGTTCAAAAGCCGGGAAACCGATCCGCTGAAGCAGTGGAAACTGTCGCCCATCGACAAGGCCAGTCTGAACAAGTGGGAGGATTATACCGAGGCGAAGGAGGCGATGTTCTTTTACACGGACACTGCCGATGCGCCCTGGACCATCATCAAATCCAACGACAAAAAGCGCGCGCGCCTGAATACCATGCGTCACTTCCTGTCGACGCTGGATTATCCGGACAAGGATCATTCCATTGTCTCGGACCCCGATCCTTTGATCGTCGGGCAGGCCCATCATGTGATCCATCGATCTGAACATATTCTGGGGACCACACTCAGTCCTGAGGCGCGTTGATCGAGATATCCGCTGGATCGCGGCTTTATTGTAACCTCGATCCGGCAGTCTCACATTGAAATTTCACAGATCTGCTCTTGTCCCGGTCTTTGGCCGGGCATAAGGCTGATGTGATGAACAAGGTGATGACATATCGCGCCCACTATCGGGCGATTGCCGTACTGGGCTTGCCGCTGATCGGCGGGCATCTGGCGCAATTTGCAATCGGTCTTACCGACACGATTATGCTAGGCTGGTACGGGGTCGAGGCATTGGCCGCCGTGACTCTGGCCAGCAGCTATTATTTTGTGCTGTTCCTGTTTGGGGGTGGTTTTGGTCTGGCGGTTATGCCGATGGTGGCAACCGCCGCGGCCGAAAACGATGAAACCAGCATCCGACGCTCAACCCGCATGGGTCTGTGGCTGTCGCTGCTTTATGCAACGCTGATTATTCCATTGCTGTGGTGGTCATACCCGATTTTGATTGCGACTGATCAAGATCCGCAGATTGCTGAGACTGCCTCGGAATACCTGCGCGTTGCAGGGTGGGGGCTGTTTCCGGCGCTGATTGTCATGGTGCTGAAATCTTACCTTGCGGCGCTGGAGCGGACGCAGATCGTCCTGTGGATCACCGTCGCGGCAGCCGTGGTCAACGGGCTGACCAACTATGCGCTGATCTTTGGCAATTGGGGTGCACCAGAGATGGGTGTGATGGGGGCGGCCATAGCTTCGGTCGTGACGCAGACTGTCTCGTTGATTGCGGTGATCATTTATGCGGTGCGTGTCCTGCCCGAACACAACCTGTTCCAAAGGTTCTGGCGCCCGGATTGGGAGATGCTGTTCAGCGTCGTGCGATTGGGTGTTCCCATAGGGTTGACCTTGCTGGCCGAAGTATCGCTGTTCGCCATGTCGGCCTTTATGATGGGCTGGATCGGGAAGGTTCCGCTGGCCGCTCACGGTATTGCGCTGAACCTGGCTTCGGCGACCTTCATGGTTCACCTGGGTCTGTCGAACGCGGCCACGATCCGGGCGGGGAACGCCTTGGGGCGCAAGGATCGGGCACATCTTGAGAAAGGCGCCATTGCGGTGACAGGGATGTCTCTGATCGTGTCCGTGCTGACGATCATCTTGTTCCTGACCTGCGCCGAGCCGCTGATCTCGATATTCGTGGAACCTGATGACCCGCAGCGCCCACAGATTCTGGCCATCGGCACCGGGTTGCTGGCCATGGCCGCGCTGTTCCAGCTGGTGGACGGGGCGCAGGTGATTGCGCTTGGGCTGTTGCGCGGTCTGCAAGACGCGAAAGTGCCAATGGTAATGGCCGCGCTAAGCTATTGGGCGATCGGGATTCCCGCCTCGTATTACTTTGGGTTTGTCCAGGGCATGGGCGGGATCGGGATCTGGCTGGGCCTTGTGCTTGGCCTTGCCTGTGCGGCTGTTCTTTTGATGGCGCGGTTCTGGCTGCGCTCGGTGCGTGTTATCCAGGCACCGGCCGCTTAGCGGATCAGCCCTTGTTCAACCGATCCGCTTTTTTGCGCACCAGCACTGTGCGCAGGTCGTGCATCGCCAGCAAAAGGCGGTCGGTGACATCCTCAAGCTGCTCTTCGGACGCCTTGGACTGCGCCCAATGTGTCGTCAGGTTCAGATAGTCGACCGCGCGGTGAATGTCGTCGATATCGCGCTGCGCCAGCAGGGATTTGCGGTCAGCCATCCAACGGGTGATTTCGGCCTGATCCGCATCACTCAGCGTGCGCTGACCTTGCGGCTTGACCTCGCCATTGCGGATGTTGATGACCGCGATCTGATCCATTTCGATCCGACGTTGGCGGTTTTCGGTGTCGATTTTGAACACCGCCGCACCGTTCTCGCGCACACGGAAATAGTATTTGGGTAGCTCGGTCGTCATATTGGGGCTCCGGTCAGGTCAACTCTGCGCAGAACTTCTGGATGCGGCCACAGGCTTGGGTAAGCGCCTCGTCCGAAGTAGCATAGCTGACCCGGAAATTCGGTGACAGACCAAAGGCCGCGCCAAAAACAACGGCCACGTCTGCTTCTTCCAGCAGGGCTGTTGCAAAGGTTTCGTCGCTGTCGATCACGGTTCCCGCTGCGGTGGTTTTGCCGATCAGTCCGGCGATAGAAGGATAGACATAAAACGCGCCTTCAGGCGTCGGACAGGTGATCCCGTCAATGGCGTTCAGCATCCGCACAACCAGATCACGGCGGCGTTTGAAGGTTACGCAATTCGGGGCCAGGAAGTCCTGCGTGCCATTCAACGCCTCGACCGCGGCCCATTGGCTGATCGAACAGGGATTCGAGGTCGACTGCGACTGGATCTTGCGCATCGCGGCGATGACCTCGACCGGACCGGCGGCATAGCCGATGCGCCAGCCGGTCATGGCATAAGCCTTGGATACTCCGTTGCAGGTCAATGTGCGGTCATAAAGGGCGGGCTCGACCTCGGCAGGGGTGCAGAATTCGAACCCGTCATAGGCCAGATGCTCATACATGTCGTCGGACATGACCCAGACATGCGGGTGGCGCATCAATACGTCGGTCAATTCCTTCAATTCCTCGCGGCTGTAGCCCGCGCCGGTGGGGTTTGACGGCGAGTTGAAGATAAGCCATTTGGTTTTTGGGGTGATCGCGGCCTCAAGCTGATCGGCAGTCAGTTTGAAATTGGTTTGCAGAGAGGTCTCGGCGATCACCGGGGTCCCACCGGCCAGCAGAACCATGTCGGGGTAACTGACCCAATAGGGCGCAGGGATCACGACCTCATCCCCATCATTCATCGTGGCCATCAGCGCATTGTACAGCGTCTGTTTGCCTCCGGTCCCAACCGATATCTGGGCCGGAGTGTAATCCAGCCCATGGTCACGTTTCATCTTGGCGCAGGCGGCTTGCTTTAGCTCGGGGATGCCGTCCGGTGCAGTGTATTTGGTCTTGCCCGCGGCAATGGCCGCAACTGCTGCGTCCTTGATGTTTTGCGGTGTGTCAAAGTCCGGCTCACCTGCGCTGAGACCGATCACGTCGCGCCCGGCGGCCCTCAGTTCGGCCGCCTTGGCCGTCATTGCGATCGTAGGCGATGGTTTTACGCGTGACAGTGTCGCAGACAGGAAACTCATGGTCGGCCTCGGTTTGTATGTTCAACCTGTCTGTCATAGGGTGCGCTCGAATGACGATCAAGCGATATGAATAAAGAGAATTGGAGACCCGGATGAACGACGAAAACGACTGGTACGGACCGGACTCGGCGACATTCGGGGACAGGCTGGCGGGTGCGCGTGAGGCGGCGGGGATGACCCAGTCGCAGATGGCGCGGCGGCTTGGCGTTAAAAAGACCACAATCGTGTCCTGGGAAAACGACCTGTCCGAGCCGCGCGCGAACCGCTTGTCGATGATGGCGGGCATGATCAACGTGTCAATCATGTGGTTGCTGACCGGCGAAGGCGAGGGGATGGATGCCCCGCTTGAGGCAGACGAAGCCGTGCCTGAACTGGCAGATGTAGCGGCTGAACTGCGCGCGATCCGAGGTGAGATGCGCGCCAACGCGGAACGCGCCGCGCGCCTGGAAAAGAAGCTGCGCCTGATGCTGGAACAAGCGCCGTGAGTGAACTCCGCGAGGTCAGGATCAAGCGCCTAAAGATGCGCTCGATGCGGCGTGGGATCAAGGAAATGGACTTGATCCTGTCGGCATATGCGGACCGGAACCTGAACGATATGGATGCGCCGGCTCTGGATAGCTATGACGCGTTGTTGCAAGAAAACGATCAGGACCTGTATCAGTGGGTCACCGGGCAGGTTCAGCCCCCCGACAGCTTTACGGGACTGATCGCCGATATCGCGCAGACCTTTCAGAAATAAAAGAAAACCCTGCTTAACCGATTTTTCGGGATTTCGATTCATGCTGCGTGAAACGGCGCGAGTGAATTGGAGGTTCGGATGAGTTTGGAAATGCAGGTCTCCGCGACGGGACCCAGAGGGTTCATGAACAGCTACCTAGAGGCGCTTGCCTTGGTAGAGCGGCTGCACCGCCTGTTGCTGGACGTCATCAAGGATGAGTTCGAGCGGGTCGGCGTGCTGGAAATCAACGCGGTCCAGGCCCTGTTGTTGTTCAATATCGGTGATCACGAAGTCACCGCGGGTGAGTTGAAGAGCCGGGGGTACTATCAGGGCAGCAACGTCAGCTACAACCTCAAGAAACTGGTTGAAATGGGCTATATGCACCACCAGCGATGTGAGATCGACCGGCGCTCGGTCCGGGTGAGGTTGACGCCGCGCGGGCGGGAAATCCGCGATATCGTGACGGAACTGTTTTCTCGCCATGCCGACGGACTGCAGAGCCGCGGTGTATTGGGGCAGGAAGGGATTGAGGATATCACTACTTCGCTTCGCCGGGTCGAGCGTTATTGGACCGATCAGATACGTTACATTTACTGATCAGGGCCGCGCGGTTTTTCCTGCCTCTGACAGAATCAATCCGCCCAACTCTCGGATCAACTTGCGGATCATGGCATCCTCATAGGCTTCGAACCCAAGGGCCACTTCAACAAAGGCGTTTGGGCCAAGAATAACCCAAGCCTTATAATAAGCTGACAGCTCACCGGCCTGAACATAGCGTTTGTCGCCATGCTTGGGATCATCCGCCCCAACCACCAGCCCATTGATGGTGATACCAGCAAATTGAAGGGCGCGTTTGGCATCACGCGGATGGGGGCCCAGATTGTGTTTGCCATCCCCCGAAAGGTCCAGCGTGCGTTTCCAGCAATCGGGTTGCCGGGACAGCAGCTGTGCTCCGAACAACATCGCAGAGCCAACGGCGGTGCCTTGTGGTGCCGCGCTGCGCCTTGTGTTGTTCAACAATGCGCTGATCCGGTCCAGATCACGCGAGGAACGCACCTCAGCCCAGTCCAGGATCACACGCTGATGGCCGGTCTCGCTCCATTCGAACACCGCCAAACGGACCGAGGCTGCGGAGTTCGACAGGATCATCTGTGCCACTTCGGCTTGTTGCAAGGCAGCGGCCAGACCATCCAGTTGCAGCCGGTATTCCTGGCTGTCCACAGATCCCGAAACGTCCAACCCTAATGCCAAAGCTTGTCGGCACTCTGACGCGGCCGGGGCTGCGATCAAGCAAAGCAGGGCAGCCAGCAGGCGCTTCATGGTTTGGCCGTTTCCTGCAAGGCTCCGATTTCCAAACCTTGTAATTCGCGTTCCAGTTTGCGGCGCATGGCGCGTTCGAAATCCTCGAACCCTTGAGCGATTTCCAGAAACGCGCCGGGGCCGTAGAGGACGTTGTTTTCAAAAAACGGGATCAGAAACAGCTCGCCCTCGAAGTCGGCGGCGTTGATGACCAGGCCGTTTACCACGGTGTTTTCAAAGGGAAAGTGCCGATATGCCGAATCCGGACCATACCCATCGTTGTTGGAGCCATCACCTGACAGATCGATGGTCTGAAACAAACAGGGCGGTGCCTCTTGCATCAATGTGGCGCCAAAGGCCAGCGCATAGCCCATCGCCGTGGCAGACCCGCTGTCAGACCGGACCGAGGTTTGGATGGTCGATGCTGCGGCCAGCAAATCGGCCTGGGTTCGGATCATCGTCCAGTTCAGGATGACGCGCTGCGTGCTGCGACCGCTCCATTCATACACGGCCAGCGCAACGGGCATTGGAGAGGAAAAGAATGCCTGGGTCACTTCGGGCGCAACGAGGGCTGCGGCCACACCCTGTCGCTGCAGGGCGTCCTCGGTCGCGTCAACCGAAGTGGAAATATCCATCGCCAAAGCAAGCGCGAGGCGACAGGTTTCGGCCCTGAGCGGGTTGGCCAGGCAGGCCAACCCCAATGCTGTCCACCAACGGATCACCAGTGGCCGGTGCTTTCCATGCTGGCCCAGGGTTCAGCCGGGTCCAGTGCGTCTCCGTTTTGCAGCAGCTCGACCGAGATATTGTCGGGCGAGCGCACAAACGCCATCCGCCCATCGCGCGGCGGGCGGTTGATCACGACGCCATTGTCCTGGAGGTGCTGGCACATCTGGTAGATATCTTCGACACCGTAAGCGAGATGCCCGAAATGGCGGCTGTCGCTGGGCAGTTCGTTGTCACCATCCCAGTTGTATGTCAGTTCGATCGGCCGATCTTCTTGTCCGGGCGGGGCCATGAAAATCAGCGAAAACCGTCCGGCCTCGCTGTCGTAGCGACGGGTTTCCTTCAACCCCAGCAGCGCATAAAACGCCATGGATTTCTCCAGATCCTTCACGCGGACCATGGTGTGAAGATATGTCAGCCCCATTGCGGCGTCCTTTCTGTTCAGGTGATGGCCTGCAGCTTAGCGCGCAGATAAAGCGTGTCGAGGGGCAGGGCGGACACAATTTGGATTTTGCAACAATGGGTGCACATGTCGCGGTTCCGGTCTGGGAGTTGCCGATATATAGTGGTGGGCGACTCATTGCTGGAAAGGAAATTTTATGCCGCTGTCCACTGACCAACTGGCCGAGATCGAAGCGCAACGGGCGCAATCGCATCCAACACGCCGCGTTGTGGCCGCAGGTATGGAAGATCACCTTTACACTGCGCATCAGGTGCTGGATCACGGCTTTGTCCGAGTGATCGACTATATGGGCGATGATGCAGCGATCTGTCAGGCGGCACGGGTGTCTTACGGCAAAGGCACCAAGTCGGTTCAGAACGACGAAGGTTTGATCCGTTATCTGATGCGCCACTGGCATTCGACCCCGTTTGAGATGTGTGAAATCAAACTACACGTCAAACTGCCGGTATTTGTGGCGCGGCAATGGATCCGCCACCGCACGGCAAACGTGAACGAATATTCTGCGCGTTATTCGATTCTGGATCGTGAGTTCTATATCCCCGCGCCGGACCATGTCGCGGCCCAATCCGAGGTGAATAATCAAGGCCGGGGCGACGCTCTGCAGGGGGAAGAGGCCGCGCGTGTTCTGGACCTTCTGAAAGCCGACAGTGCGCGGTGCTATGACAATTACGAGGCGATGATCAACCAGGATGGTCAGCAGGGGCTGGCCCGGGAATTGGCGCGGATGAATCTGCCCGCAAACATCTATACGCAATGGTACTGGAAGGTTGATCTGCACAACCTGTTCCACTTTCTGCGTCTGCGCGCGGATCCGCATGCGCAATACGAGATCCGCGTATATGCCGACATGATGTGCAAGATCGTCGCCGACTGGGTACCCTTTGCCTACAAGGCGTTCGAGGATTACCGTCTGGGTGCCGTCAACCTCTCGGCCCAGATGGTCGATAGCCTGCGCAGGATGCTAGCCGGGGAAACAGTTACGCAGGAAAATTCGGGAATGACCGCGCGGGAATGGCGTGAGTTCGAAGACGTCATCCGCAAAAGCTGAACCAATCGACGCATAGCGTTTGTCTATACAAATCGTCATGAAGCTGTTACATTCACTTCATGACGATTTCTGTTTTGACCCGCACAACTTGCCTGTGCCTCGCGCTGTCTACAGCCGCCTACGCGAAATCACCGATCGCAGAGGTGATTTGCGAGCCGACATCCAGATTGCATGAAAAACTAGAACGGCAGTTCGGGTCGGAACGCGCCGCCACCGGCATGCGTGGGCCTGAGCAATTGATGGAGGTCTGGACCAGAAAATCGGGCGACTGGACGATGGTCGTCACCTATGCCTCTGGCACGTCCTGCATCGTTGCCATGGGTGAAGACTGGAACGTTCATGCCCGGACAAACCCGGCACGAGGATAAGGTTTCCAACCTTCAGGGTGCGGTCAACGGCCGGAAATTGGCCGTTGGCCTGTTTTGGAATCCCTGCGAAAAGCGAGGCGATTATAACGGCTTCAAATCAGATGCCATCTGACGGCCGTCACGTCCGTCTTCCAGCTCATACGAGACTTTCTGATTGTCAGCGAGCCCGGTCAAACCAGAGCGTTCTACGGCCGAGATATGAACAAATACGTCCTTGCCGCCCTCATCAGGCGCAATAAACCCATAGCCTTTAGTGGTGTTAAACCACTTCACGGTGCCAGTTGGCATTTCCCGTGTCTCCTTCTACTTACACGTTGTCCCACAAATTGGTGGGGGTAGCGATTGACGCAGCCGCAACACATCACAGTATCGCCCACACGATACGGCCCGAATTGCGTGTTTCGTCTTTTTCAACATTGCACGGTGAAGTAAAAAATCAAGAATTACCGAAACACACAGGCGAAATTGCCGAAAACTCACTCAAAAACAGGAGCCTACCGAAAATGCACCTATATGGTCTGAGAAATTGCGATACCTGTCGTAAGGCTTTGAAATCAATTGAAAATACCGAGTTTGTGGACGTTCGATCCCAAGGTGTGCCCGATTCCGTGCTTGAGCAAGCATTGGAAAATTTCGGCGAGGCTTTGCTCAACACCCGTTCAACGACTTGGCGGGGTTTGGCTGAGGACCAGCGTGCCAAGCCGCCGCTGGAATTGCTGAAAGAGCATCCGACCCTGATGAAGCGTCCTCTGATCGACAAGGATGGCACGCTGTTTCTGGGCTGGACGCCTGAAACACGATCAGGGCTTGGCGTGGCGTGACTGGGTGCTTATCTGATGTCACGCAAGTTAAGAGGTTTGTGAATGCGTAACGCAGCTATGATTCTGGGTGTCATTGCCGGTCTGATCGGAATGATCGTTGGCTTTTTCGGTTATGGCTATGTCGCCCTGGTCGACCATTATGGTGAGATTGAGGGCCTGGCCGAGCAGGTCGATAACGCACAGCTCATACAGATAATGTCGATCATAGCGCCCTTGCTGGCCATTGCCGGTGGTGCAATGGCGCAGGCGCGCGCTTTGGTCGGAGGGGCGTTGTTGCTGATCTCAGCAGCCGGTATGTATTATGCCTTTGGCTTCAACGCCTTCACCATGTTCCCGGTGGCGTTTGCCGTTGTGGCTGGGCTCCTTGGGCTGGCCGCGGGAAAACCGGACGAGCCCAAGGCGCATTTCTAGGTTACTTGACACGCAGTACCCGGTCGACAGACAGGGGGCCTGCGCCGTTGATTACGATGACCAGCAAAAGGAAGGTCCAAAGCGTCCGTGTGTCCAACACACTCGGCGCGGCGGTAAAATAGCTTCCCAGCGCGGCGCCATGTCCGGTAACATCCACGATTGTCTGAACCCAGACAAACCCGATCATGCCCAACGCGGCAAGCCGCGACAGAAGGCCGATCAGGATCATGGCCGGCAGCAGAAACTCGGCCCAGGTGCCCGCCACAGCGACCGCCCAATGCAAGATACCAAGCTGCGAGCTGTCATAGCTGACCGCTTCCATCGCTTTGGGAAATATCTGCACATAGGCCCCGTCTGACGGGAACAGAAAGCCGAAAAAACCGCTGCCAAGCTTGGTCATAGCCGAGTTCCAGTAATAGATCAGCAGGGTAGCGGCGAAAACCACCCGGGCCAGCGTCGGGGTCAACCAGCCAGAGGTCATTTCCAGCCTTCCCAAAGTGTTGTTGTGCAGAGAGATCAGGGCAGTCATGTTGCCAGCCTTTCGATAGTCACAGAAGTAATTGCGCCGCCTTGCAAAAGAAGCGCCAGAGTGGCCCCAAGGTCAAACTCGGGGAAATGGGTCGCGGTTTCTTCAAACGCACCACCAATGGTTTGTCCGGCTTGCAGGCCCGCAATCCAATGCGCGCCGCCCTTGGGCAGCACATGCGGGGCCGGGTCAAATTCCGGCCTGGTTATCAGAACGTCCTGGGCTTCGGCTTCGGGTTTGGGCGCGTTGTCTTCGGTATTGAAGCGCCAGATCGAAACCACCGGCCAATCCGATTGCTGTACTTGCATGGACGGGGCAAACCGCAATTGCGCTTGCATGATGTCCTCTGGCGGTACGGCCAGCGCATCGGCAGGGGCAGCCTGGCTGTCGGCCGCGTGGTAGGCGCGGCGCAGCGCCAGTTCCAGCCGCGCAACGTCTGGGAGGTATCCCAAGTGTGACAGCTGCTCCATTCCGGCCAGGAAATCCGGAAACGCGTCACCATAGAACATGATCAAAGGGGACGATGGCGGGTGCTTGCGTAGAAACAACCCTGACAAGCCATCCATGTTTGTGGGTCCCAGCAGTTTGGTAATCACCGGAAAAGCCTGATGCATCGCTTCGGTCAGCGACACCGCCACATTGTTGCGATAGACGCTGAACCGGCGTCCGGCGGGTTGCGCATCTGCGTCCTGCAGGCCAGCGGGTGTGGCCACAGCCGGATCAAGCAACGCGGTGTGAAAGGATTTTTGCGATACGCTCATGCCGGGACGCGGTCCAATGCCGCCTGGGCGCGATCTGCTTCGGCCCGCAGGATTGGCCAGTCGGGGACATCCGTATCCCATTCGACCAGCAGCGGTCTGGGGCCTGATCGCTCCAGAACATAGTCCAGCAGCGCCCAGACCGGGTCGACGACCTCGCGGCCGTGGCTGTCGATCAACAGGGGGTGGCCATGGTCATCCTCATCCTCGTCATGTCCGCCAAGGTGAATTTCGCCCACCGCGTCCAAGGGATATGCATCGATATAGCCCTGCGGTGAGAAATCCAGATTGGTGGCGGACACAAACACGTTGTTCACATCCAGCAACAGGCCACAGCCTGTGCGGCGGGCTATCTCGCGCAGAAAGTCGGGCTCGGACCAGGTGCTTTCTTCGAATGCCAGATAGCTGGAGGGGTTTTCAAGCAGCATCTGCCGCCCGACAACGTCCTGTACTTGGTCAATATGTTCACAGACGCGGGCAAGGGTGGCATCGGTGTAGGGCAAGGGCAAAAGGTCGTTCAGGAAATGGCTGTCATGGGTCGACCAGGCCAGATGCTCTGAAAAGCTGGCCGGGTTCAGCCAGCCGACAAGATGTTTCAGACGGGCAAGGTGATCGGGGTCCAACGGGCCTTCGCTGCCAATAGAAAGGCCAACGCCGTGAACCGAGATCGGGAATTTTTCGGACAAGTGCCGTAGTTGGGCAAGCGGGCGACCACCGTCACCCATATAGTTTTCGGCGTGGATCTCAAGCCATGCGACCGGTTGTGAATGGTCCAGAATCTGCGCGAAGTGCTGAGGTTTATAGCCGACACCCGGCGCGGCAGGCAGCTTGTTCGGTCTGGTTGTATTGTCCAACATGTGCTTGCTCCCCATTCACGACAAAGAGGCGGGCGATTGGGCCCGCCCCTCTGTGTTGTGCATTCTCAGGCTTATGCCGGCAGGTCGCGATCCAGCGGCTCGAGCGAGCCAGTGCGTGCGGCGCCATCGGCCGACCTGGGCAGATCGATATCGGCGCAGGTGCCTGCATCGACCAAGGTCCATGCGTTGCCTTGATAATCTACGGTAGAGGTGCCCGCGCAAGTGGTGCCGGGGCCGGCGGCACAGTCATTCTGACCGGCCAGCGAAACGCCATAGCATTTCTCTTTTGCTTGTGCGGTGGCAGTTGTGGCTGCACCGGAAACGGCTGCTGCGACTGCGCTTGCGATAACCAGGGTTTTTGCGGTGTTCGACATCTCGGTAATCCTTTTAGTGACTGCGTATGTCTGCTTGTGACAATGACAAAGGTAGTGGTTGCAGGGCCTCAGTTAAATTCACGAGCCCGTGTCTCACAACCCCGTCAGGACATGCTATGTCCCCTTGCAGGTTAACAAATTGTTTTTGAAAAGAAAAAGGGTATTTGTTTCAATCCGGCCCCAAATTTGAGGCCGGATATGGGGCAATTTTTTGCCGAATGTTACAGCAGGTCCGGGGGAGTTGCGGCCTGTGACAGTTCATTTGTTACAACCTCAAGCGGTTGAACCTGCGTTTGTTTTTCACCCAAACGGCGGACGCTGACAGTGCGCTCATCAACTTCGCGGTGACCGACGGCCAGAATGACTGGCACTTTGCCGACCGAATGCTCGCGGACTTTGTAGTTGATCTTTTCGTTGCGAATATCGGCCTCGACCCGGACACCTGCCGCCCTCAGCGTTTCAACAACTTCCATGACATAATCATCCGCCTCGGATGTGATCGAGGCGACAACAACCTGACGCGGAGCCAGCCAGAACGGCAGCTTGCCTGCATGTTCTTCGATCAGGATACCGATGAAGCGTTCGAACGAGCCAAGGGTGGCGCGATGCAGCATGACAGGGCGGTGCTTGTTGCCATCCGCGCCAATATAGGTGGCATCCAGCCGCTCGGGTAGGACGAAATCCACTTGGAACGTGCCGCACTGCCAGTCTCGGCCGATCGCATCGGTAAGCACAAATTCCAGCTTCGGCCCATAAAATGCGCCTTCACCGGGATTCATTTCCGGCTCGACACCCGCCGCGCGGGTCGCCTGCAGCAACGCGTCTTCTGCCTTGTCCCAAACCTCGTCCGATCCAGCGCGAGTTTCAGGGCGATCCGAGAACTTGACCGAGAAGCTGTCGAATCCAAGATCCGCATAGATGTCGGTCAGGAAGGTGATGAAACGGGCACATTCGCTGCCGATCTGGCTCTCTTCTGCAAAGATATGTCCGTCATCCTGGGCGAAGCCGCGTACGCGCATGATTCCGTGCAGTGCCCCCGAGGGTTCATAACGTGCGCATGAACCGAACTCGGCCATACGAAGCGGCAGGTCGCGATAAGACTTCAGACCGTGCTTGAAGATTTCCACGTGGCAGGGGCAGTTCATGGGTTTCAGCGCATTCACGGCTTTTTCGCGGGCATTGTCTTCGTCGACTTCGACGATGAACATGTTTTCCTGATACTTCTCCCAGTGGCCCGACTTTTCCCACAGATTTCGGTTCACGACCTGCGGAGTGTTTACCTCGACATAGCCGCCGACCTTCTGCTTGCGGCGCATGTAGTCCTGAAGCTCGGTGTAGATAGTCCAGCCGTTGGGGTGCCAGAAAATCTGACCAGGGGCCTCTTCCTGCATGTGGAACAGGTTCATCTCGCGACCCAGTTTGCGGTGGTCGCGCTTTGCGGCCTCTTCCAACATGTGCAGGTGCGCTTTGAGCTTTTCCTTGCCGGTGAAGGCCACGCCGTAGATGCGCTGCAGCATTGCGCGGTCGCTGTCGCCACGCCAATAGGCACCGGCGATGGACATCAGTTTGAACGCATCGCCCGGCACCTGGCCGGTATGTTGCAGGTGCGGGCCTCGGCATAGGTCCTGCCAGTCACCGTGCCAGTACATGCGCAGCGGCTCATCGCCCGGAATGGCGTCGATCAACTCTACCTTATAGGGCTCGTTGTTTTCGGTGTAGAAATCAATCGCGCGCTGACGGTCCCAAACCTCGGTGGTTACAGTGTCGCGCTTGTTGATGATTTCCTTCATCTTTTTTTCGATGGCGCCGAGGTCTTCGGGGGTGAAGGGCTCTGCCCGGTCAAAGTCATAATACCAGCCGTTTTCGATGACCGGGCCGATGGTCACCTTGGTGTCAGGCCAGATCTCTTGCACGGCACGGGCCATGATATGCGCCAGGTCGTGGCGGATCAGCTCATTGGCCTGAACCTCATCTTTCATGGTGTGGATCGCGATCTGGGCGTCAGCCTCAATCGGCCATTGCAGGTCCCAGTGTTGGCCGTTCACTGTGGCCGAGATAGCCTTTTTGGCCAGCGAGGTTGAGATATCGGCAGCAACCTGCGCGGGTGTTACGCCTGCGTCAAAGGACCGTGCATTGCCATCGGGAAAGGTGAGTGAGACGGATTTTGAATCCAAGGCCATATCGGCTCTCCTCGTCGGTTTGGCGCCCACTGAACGCCCGGTTGCGGGTTATGTTTGTCTGGCTCGTTTGGCAGGTGGTGCTGCCTGTGTCAAGTGCGGGGGCGAGGGGCTAGCCCCTCGCGCTCCCCGGGATATTTTTAGCCAGATGAAGGAGATCGAGGAATTGAAGTGCACGACCCGGCATGCAAGATGTTGAGAAACAAGACAGAGGGTTTCATGGCGGCGACGGAGTTTCTGGAAACGGCGCAAGGGCGGCGGTTGGCCTATCACAAAAACGAAGGCACGGGCCCGACCATTGTATTTCTGGGCGGTTTGAAATCGGATATGGAAGGCACCAAAGCCGTACATCTTGAGGCCTGGGCTCAGGCGCGTGGACAGGCATATCTGCGGTTTGACTATTCCGGGCACGGGGAGAGTTCTGGTGCTTTCACCGATGGCTGCATTGGTGACTGGCATGAGGACACGATGGCAGCTGTGACTGCCCTGACCGAGGGTTCGTTGATCATAGTCGGCTCATCCATGGGAGGGTGGCAGGCATTGTTGCTGGCCCGTGCGATGCCGGAGCGGATTGCCGGGATGGTCACCATCGCGGCGGCACCGGATTTCACCGAGGACGGCTATTGGGCGTCGTTCAGTGACGAGCAGAAAGCGGCGCTGAAGGCTGTTGGCCAGGTGGAGCTGCCCTCGGACTATATGGAACCCTATATTATCACCAACCGAATGATCGAGGATGGTCGGCGGCGGCTGGTATTGCGGAACGCTCTGGACCTGCCGTTTCCGGTGCGGTTCCTGCAAGGTGCGGCGGACACGGCGGTTTCCACGGAAACTGCCGTGCGATTGCTGGAGCATGCCACCGGGCCGGACATGCATCTTTTGCTGGTAAAGGACGCAGATCACCGATTTTCGGACGGACCTTGTCTGGGGTTGATCGAAGAGGCCATTCTGGACGTGGTAGGGGGCGAGAGATGCGACGCTTAGGCTGGGTGCTTGGACGACTTCTATTGGCGTTGATCGTTATCGGTGGCGCGATTTATTGGTTTGGACCGCGGGAAGAGGTGCCCCTGCATCCGCGCTTTGACTCACGTAAATTCGGTGAGGGCGTTCAGGTCTATTTCGAAAGTACTGAGTCCGCGTTTGCTGATATCGTGCCAGGTGTGGAAAAACGGGTGGTCTGGCAGGACGGTTTCAAGGAACAAAGGACACCGGTTTCTGTTCTGTATCTCCATGGCTTTTCCGCCTCGTCCGAGGAAATCCGCCCGGTTCCCGATCAGGTTGCTGACGCGCTGGGGGCCAATCTGGTTTACACCCGGCTACAGGGCCATGGCCGCGGCGGACCTGCGATGGCCGAAGGCACGGCAGCGGGCTGGATGCTGGATATGGCCGAAGGGCTGGCGGCGGCGCGGGCTGTGGGTGACAAGGTTGTGGTGATTTCGACCTCGACCGGGGGGACATTGGCCGCAGCGGCGGCGTTGGATGAAGAGCTTAGTCAGGATGTTGTTGGAATAGTCTTTGTCTCGCCTAACTTTGGTGTGAATACCGCCGGCGCGTGGATTCCGGGCCTGCCTTGGGCACGCTACTGGTTGCCTGTGTTGATGGGTGAAGAACGAGACGTATCCAGCCCGGACCCTGAAAAGAACAAATACTGGTCGTCGGTCTATCCTTGGGAGGCGGTGGTGCCGATGACTGTGCTGGTCGAGTCTGTGAATGCGCTGGATTTCTCGGGCGCGCAGGTACCCGCCCTGTACTGGTTTTCGGATGATGATCAGGTGGTGCGTCCGGACCTGACACATAAGGTGGCTGAAACCTGGGGTGGGCCAATAACGGTAGAGCTGGTTACCATGGGCCCCAGCGATGATCCGGCCTCGCATGTGATTGCCGGTCGTTTGATGTCGCCTGGTCAGACGGATGCGGCAGTGGCAGGTATTCTGGCCTGGCTGACCGAATTGGGGGTGCAATGATGGAACAGCGAGTCAGCCTGATTACAGTTGGTGTAGATGATCCGGCCGCCGCAGCGGCATTCTATGAGGCCATGGGTTGGAAACGGGTCGACAGCCCGGATGGTGTCATCGCCTTTGATCTGATTGGTCAAACTCTTGGTCTCTACCCCTTGTCGGCTCTGGCTGATGAGATCGGCGTTGATCCCGGGGCTCTGGGCCAAGGGGCTTTGACGCTCAGCTACAATTGCCGGTCAAAGGATGAGGTTCCACAGGTTTTGAGCAAGGCAGATAAGGCTGGGGCAAAGGTTCTGAAAACCGCTTCTGATGTATTCTGGGGTGGGCATCACGGCTATTTTCGCGCCCCCGATGGCACGATTTGGGAGGTTGCGTTCAACCCCTTCTCAGCTCTTGCGCCCGATGGCGCGTTTCGCTGGAACGGGTACGAGTGATGCGCAAACCGGGCAGCATGTGGAGCCTTGAAACGCTTGGCCGTGTGCGCCTGTCCCGGCATTTTTTCATGCGCGAGTTTCTGTATTCCGAAATCGGGAATTTCCATGAAAAACAGAACCTTCCGGACAATCCTGACCTGGTAATCGAGACCGGTCGGGCGTTTTGCCAAACGCTTCTGGATCCGTTGGAGGAAACTTTTGGCAGGGTCGCTGTGCGCTCGGGCTATCGCTCACCTTCCCTGAACCGGTTCGGGAACGAAAACCGCCTGAACTGTGCACGCAATGACAATCCGCTGGAGTGTCACATCTGGGACCGGGGTGAAGGGGACGACCGGATCGCCGGGGCGTCGATTGTCATCCCGTGGTTTGCCGATCAGTATGACAACGGGCGGGATTGGCGCGATCTGGCCTGGTGGATGCATGATCACCTGGATTATTCCGAGATCTGGTTCTTTCCCAAGCTCTGCGCATTTAACCTAGTGTGGCGACCTACACCGCATCGCCGGATCGACAGCTATATCGCGCCGCGTGGCTGTTTGCTGCGTGCAGGGGCCGAGCCGGATGAAGACCTGTCCACCCGCCGGACGCGATACGCAGACTTCCCCGTGTTTCGGGGCGTTACCCATCCCTGAAGTTTAACTTGCCCGTTTCGGAAAAACCTCTCATCCTGAGGGAAAAGAACATCGCTTTAGAGGTCGAATATTAGGAGGCCCCGCGTGATCGAGCCGCTGGTTTTACTGCCTGGACTGATGTGTGATGCACGGCTTTTCGAACCCCAAATCGTTAGCCTGTCGAGGAGCCGTGCGGTGACTGTGGCTCCGGTTTCAATCGGAGAACGGATCGAAGAGATCGCATCGCGGCTGCTGGATCAGTTGCCGCACCGGTTTGCGCTGGGCGGGCTGAGCATGGGCGGTGTGGTCGCGCTTGAGATTATTCGCCGCGCGCCTGACCGGGTGTCGCGCTTGTGCCTGATGGCCACGGATGCCCAAGCTGAAACCCCGCAGATGGCCGCCGCCCGTGAAGAGCTGTTGATTGGCGCCAAAGCGGGGCGGCTTGAGGATGTGATCCGCAAAATCATCGGGTCTGACACATTGGCGCCGGGTCCGCAGCGCATCCCGATTTTGAACAATGTGATTTCGATGGCTGTGGACATGGGGGCGGACGTTTTTGAGCGCCAGATCCGCGCATTGCAACGGAGACCCGATCAGCAGGGCGAATTGCGACATATCCGGGTGCGGACACTGATCCTGTGTGGGGCACATGACAGGATCACCCCGGTTCGAAAACACGCCTTTATGGCAGACCTGATCCCGGCAGCAGAGCTGAAAGTTCTCGAAGACGCGGGACACTTGCCTAGCCTTGAAGCACCTCAGGTCGTCAACAACGCTTTGCACGAATGGCTGAGTGAACCTGCCCGGGTGGCCTACGGGTAAAGGGCGGCGCGTTCGGTTTTGCTGAGGATGGTTGGTGTCGCCACCGGATCGCCGGTTTCGGCATCGAAGAACGGCGTCTCTTTCCAGCTGCCGGACAGCCGGGACTTTGCCACCCTTGTTAGCATCCCGTAGATCGCCGGCCCCAGCTTTTCATGCGATTGTTTTCCATTGGGCTGCGGAACAAAGCCCCGTGTTGTGATCGGTCCAAGTCCGCTGGTGTCGAGCATCCGCTGTACAATGAACCCGGCAAACGGAAATTTTGGGGTGCGAGAGGTGGTCGCAATCGGTGCGTTGCAGCATCTGGCATACCACCGCAGCATGCCGCGCGGGCTGAGCTGCATAAGCGCAAGATGTTCCGCACCGCCGTCTATTTTGATCTCTTCCGGTGCCATTTGAAGAATTTCAACCGGGTCGGGAGCGGGATCGGGCTGCCCGAAGTACAGCAGACCCGCACGGCAGTCGCGGCAATAGCAAACGACACGAGTGCCTGTGTTCGCGCCGCGCGCGGTGACGCGACCGTGCAATGATCCGCAGTCGCAGGAAAAAGCAGTGTCTTTTGCTGCGTTCCTGCGCATGACGGTTAGGCGACTTTGTTCTTGTTCGCTGCACGCCGCCGTGGTTTGCGCGCGTTGGCGTTCATAAAGTCGATGACCAGCGGGCGAATATTGTCGCGCCAGCTGCGCCCTGCGAAGATGCCATAGTGACCAGCGCCGGGTTCGACATGGCTGGCTTTTTTCGACGCCGGCAAGCCGGTGCACAGATCCAGCGCCGCAATACACTGTCCCGGGGCAGAGATATCGTCATTGGCGCCTTCGACCGATTTCACAGCGACATCGGTGATCTTGCCAATATCCACCTTATGTCCGGCTACAACAAATTCGTTGCGGGCAATCTCGCGGTTTTTAAAGACACGCTCGACCGTGGACAGATAGAACTCGGCGGTCATATCCATGACGGCCAGGTATTCATCATAGAAACGGTTGTGCGCATCATGGTCCGACGCCTCGCCCCGCATCACGCGCTGAACCTGATCCGTGAAGGCCTGAGAATGCCGGTCCGCATTCATCGACATGAACGAGGCCAGCTGCAGCAGGCCGGGATAGACCATGCGACCCACGCCTTTGTACTTGAAGCCAACGCGCTGAATCATGGTTTCTTCCAGCTGTCCCATGGTGACGCGACGGCCGAAATCGGTCACGTCTGTCGGTGTGGCATCCGGATCGACTGGTCCGCCGATAAGGGTCAGGGTGCTGGGCTGAGCCTTGGGCTCGACCTCGGCCAGATAGGCTGTGGCGGCCAGTGTAAGAGGCGCAGGCTGGCACACGGCCACAACATGCGTTTCAGGGCCCAGCTCTTTCATAAAATCGACAAGGTAGAGCGTGTAATCCTCGACATCGAACTTGCCTTCGGAAACAGGGATATCACGCGCGTTATGCCAATCGGTGATGTAAACTTCGCAGTTGACCAGCAGGCTTTTGACCGTGGACCGCAACAATGTCGCGTAGTGGCCGGACATTGGCGCAACCAGCAGAACTTTGCGGGGTTGCTCTTCGCGGCCATTCACGCGAACGTGGATCAAGTCGCCGAACGGGCGCTCCATGACAGGGACGATTTCGACCAGATGATCTTTGCCGTCTTCACAGGTATAGGTGCGAATGCCCCAGTCGGGTTTGACCACCATGCGCTGAAAGGTACGTTCTGTCACTTCGCCCCAGGCCGCCATCATGCCAAAAGCAGGGTTAGGCACCATCGAAAACAAGGGGTAGGATGCCATGGCGCTGGCAGTTGCACCCATCCATTGATTGGTGTTCCGCATGGTTTCCATAAGGTCGTAAGTCATCATGTAGCGCATGAAAGGGGCCTCCTGAGTGTCAGCCTGATATTTCGGACCATTCGTCGCTTTGCCCCCCGACACCCACGACGTTATTCTGCATAGCAGCGAGATTAGGGGGGAATTGTTAAAATGACAACAAGTGACGGTCGGAACGAAAAATTGCCCGACGAACATATTGAACGCCTTAAAGAAAATGTGAACAAGGTCGAAGAATTGTCAAAGCGACTGGTTGAGGTAATGGCCGGGAAAAAGTCGCATACGCCCGCTTTGGACGGTCCGAATCAAGAGCTTTTCGCAAAAGCAGCAACGGCGTATCTTAGCGAGGCTTTGCAAAATCCAGCCAAGCTGCTGGAACATCAGATACAGTTCTGGGGCAAATCCGTTCTGAACTTTGCCGAAGCGCAGCAGGCGTTGACCAAAGGCGAGGTAGATGATGACGATTCAATGCGCCCGGACAAACGGTTTTCCAACCCGATGTGGGAAACCAACCCGTATTTCCGCCTCATTCGCCAGCAATATGAAACCAACGCTGCTGCCATTGCAGGGGCTGTAGCCTCGGTTGACGATATTGACGTCAAGGACAAACAGCGCCTGCAGTTCTTCTCTCAGCAGATAATCGATATGATGTCGCCGACAAATTTTCTGGCGACCAACCCTGACGCGCTGGAAAAAGCTGTTGAGACTGAGGGGCAGTCGTTGATTCAGGGGTTAGAGAACCTGGTGGCAGATCTCGAAGCCAACGACGGCGAGATGGTCGTTAGACTGGCAGATGAAAGTGCCTTTGAAGTCGGCCAAAACATCGCAACGACGCCGGGTGACGTAGTGTACCGAAACCGGTTGATGGAGTTGATACAGTACAAACCAACCACCGAAACGGTCCATGAAACGCCGCTTCTTCTGTTCCCACCCTGGATCAACAAGTTCTACATTCTGGACCTCAAGGCGCAGAACAGCATGATCAAATGGGTGACCGAGCAGGGCTATACCCTGTTTGTTGTCAGCTGGGCCAATGCCAGCGAGGCCCATGCTGACGTTGGCATAGACGATTATATAGAAGAGGGGTTCCTAACTGCGATCGAACAGGTCAAGTCGATCTGCAACGTCAAACAAGTCAACGCGGTCGGCTATTGCATCGCAGGCACCACGCTGAGCCTGACGCTTGCACTGTTAAAGCAACGCGGGGACACGTCCGTCAAATCGGCAACCTTCTTTACGGCGCTGACGGATTTCGGCGATCAGGGCGAATTTACACCGTTCCTGCAAAACGATTTTGTCGACGGGATCGAGGATCAGATATCCAAGGATGGCGTGCTCAAGGCCTGGGTGATCGGTCGAACAATGTCGTTTCTGCGCTCAAACGATCTGATCTACGGGCCTGCGATACGCAGCTATATGATGGGTGAAACGCCTCCGGCCTTTGATCTGCTGTATTGGAACGGAGATGGCGCGAACTTGCCCGGACGCATGGCAGTTCAGTATTTGCGCGGGTTGTGTCAAAGCAATGATTTCGTCAATGACGGGTTTGATCTGTTGGGACACAAGTTGCATGTCCGCGACGTCGACGTTCCCCTTATGGCGATCACTTGCGAAACCGACCATATTGCGGCCTGGAAGGACTGCTATCGTGGCGTCCAGCAGATGGGGTCGCGGTCCAAGACCTTCATCGTATCCGAGTCAGGACATATTGCGGGCATCGTGAATCCACCCAGTAAGAAGAAGTACGGGCATTACACCAATCCCGACCTCAAGGGCGATTCCAACACTTGGTTGAACGAGGCTGAATTCCATCAAGGGTCCTGGTGGCCCCTGTGGGAGAAATGGCTGCATAAGCGTTCTGGCAAGCAGATTCCGGCGCGATCCACTGGCGATTCGAGCCATCCATCGCTTGCCCCTGCGCCCGGGTCCTATGTTTTGGTCAAGGCAACTAATTGATATTACGTATCTTTTATAATTTTTCTGCACTGCAGCAAAAAATACTTGCAATGCTGCGATGCAGCAATCATATTGTCCTCAAGCTGATGAAGACTGGGGTGGGCCCGGTTCAGCAAAAAGGATTAAAGCAATGGCTAAGACACAAGATTACACCGCGACTCTGAAAGAATTCATGGGCGCGTTCCCCGTAGACACAACCGCTCTGGAAGGTGTTTACAAATCGACCGCAACTCTGAACGAGAAGCTGTCGGGCGTTGCTCTGGAAGCAGCTACCAAATCGGCTGAAATCTCGAACAAATGGACCAAAGACACCTTGGCCAAACTGTCCGAGATGTCGAAAGCAAAAGCTGAACCTGCTGATTACGCAAAAGCTGCTACCGATTTCGCAAGCGCGTCGGCTGAAGTTGCTGCTGAAAACATGGCTGCTTTCGCAGAAATCGCGAAAAAACTGCAGTCCGAAACCGTTGAGCTGCTGATGGCTGCCGGCAAAGATGTTGCAGAAGACGCAACAGCCGCTGTCAAAAAAGCGACTAACGACGTGACAACTGCCGCCAAGAAAGCTGCAGCTGCCAAGTAATTTAAGGCCGCGAGGCGCACCCACTCCTCCCAACTGGTGCAATCGCGTAGGGCAGGTCGTTTGACCTGCCCTTTCTTTTTGTTCTGCACTCGCATAATCTCTGCTGCAACGCATCATCCTTGGGGAGGGCAACAGGTGTCGGAACAAGAAAAACCGCTGTTGATAAAACGATATGCAAGCCGTCGGCTGTACAATACGGAGACCAGTGACTACGTCACACTGGAGGACATCGCGACCTTTATCCGCGGTGGGCGAGAGGTTCAGATCATCGACCTGAAAACCGGGGATGACCTGACCCGACAGTATCTGCTGCAGATCATTGCCGAACATGAGAGCCGGGGCGAAAACGTGCTACCGGTCAATGTGCTGAATGACCTTGTGCGCAGCTACATGATCCCGGGCGGTGGGATGATGCCGCAATTCCTGCAGAGCTCGTTCGACATGCTGCGAGAAAGCCAAAGCAAGATGGTCGAGAATATGAGCGCGATGAACCCGATGTCAAAGATTCCGGGGTTCGAAGCGATGAAGGCGCAGCAGCAGGCCTTTCTTAAGGCGATGACGGGAGGGCTGTCCGGAGGATGGTCCGGGCCCGGATCGGACGGCGAAGACAAAGTTGAAGGCAAAGAAGATCTGGACGACATCAAAAAGCAGCTCGCTGAGTTGCAACAGAAACTGTCCAAGTTGAACTGAATTCGTTGATTTAAACAAAAGAAGGCCCGCCTGGCGCGGGCCTTTTGTCGTTTCACGGGCCTTTTCAGGTACCGAACGCCATAGCTGGCGCAGTGACCTCGCCGACTGAGGCCAGTAGAATATCGGCGATTACATCCAGTTCCTTGCGCGTCAGGCGAACGGGCAGGCGCACGTCGCAGGCCTTCAACAGCATGGCGCGGGTTTGCGGAAGCTCGATCTGTTCCGGCAGAAACTGCCAGTTCCAGAAGGCGCGCGCGTTATCCTCGCTCAGGCCAAACACTTGCACTTTGACCCCGCGGGCCTCTGCCGCGGTTGCGAAGGCCAATGTGTCTTCGTCGCTGAGGTCGACCAGGTTGAACTGGATCGAATCCGGTGCACGGCGTTCTGGCGCAAGGGGGGCAGGCACGTGGATATGGGGCGACGTGTTCAGACGATCCGCAACATAGTCGTGATTGGCCAGACCATCGCGGACACGGCGTGCCAGTTCCGGAATTTGTGGACGGATCACAGCGGCGCTGAGGTTGCTCATGCGCAGGTTATACAGTGGCAGCTGGTTCTGCCAGCGGGCAAACGCCTGCTCCAACTCGGGCGAGTTGTCGCCGTGCGGGGTTTTGTGTTTCTTCCAGTTATGTTCATAGGCGCCCGACATGATCACGGCGCGGGCGACCAGATCGGCGTCATCCGTGACCAGAATGCCACCTTCGCCCGCGTTGATCATTTTGTAGGACTGGAATGAGAAACAGCCGACCTTGCCAATGGTGCCGATATTGCGACCATGCCAGGTGGTGCCCAACGAATGGGCGGCGTCTTCGATAACAGGGATGTCGCGCGCGTCACACAGCGCCATGATCGCGTCCATATCGGATGTATGGCCACGCATATGGCTGATAATCACGGCCTGCACATTTTCCAGTTTGGCTGCAAAATCATCCATGTCGATGCGATAGTTTTGACCGACCTCACACAGCACCGGAATGCAATCCGCATGCACGACCGAGGACGGTACCGCAGCAAAAGTAAAGCCCGGGACCAGCACCCGCGCGTCGCGCGGCAGGTACAGTGCCTTGAGCGACAGGAACAGAGCCGCTGAGCAGGACGAGACAGCCAGCGCGTATTTCGTGCCGAGCAGCTCTGCGAATTCCGACTCGAGCAGGGCAACCGGTGCGTCCTGCGGCGCGGTATAGCGGAACAGGTCGCCAGACTGCATCAAAGCGTCAATGGCGTCGCGGGCAGCGGCTGGAATTGGTTCGGCGTCATGAACGTTAGGAGGAAGCGTCATATTTGATTTTCCCTAATTTAGTCTTTGGAAAAGGTAAAGCTAAACGATGGGCAATCCAACCCCTCAATCTTCGGGTTGGCAGAATTTCACCATTCTGTCGTAAACACGATGGCAACGGTTGGGCTTCTCGCACGCCCCAAGAGTTGTTTTGATCTTGCACCTTTGAGGAAAGTAAGGCGGCAATGGCCCAACTTTTACGGATCTCTTGTTTGATGGGTGGAATACTGCTGTGACAATCGGACGTTTGGCCATCCTTTCGGTGCTTTCAACCATCGCATCGGCAGCGCATGCCGATTATGTTCTGTCAGACAGCACTGAAATCGAACCGCTTGAGATGTTTCAGGAATGTGACGTTTGCCCTGAGATGATTGCCTTGCCTTTGGGGGATTTCATGATGGGCGGGCCGCCGGGAGAATCAAAGCAAAACGTAAAGTTTGATGAGGCTGGAAACTGGATACGTGTCACCCCGGAAAATCCGTATATAGCCTTTCAGGAAGGGCCGGTTCACAAGGTCACGATAGATATGCCCGTTGCCATGGGCAGAAACGAAATCACTTACGATCAGTGGATGACGTGCGTCAACGATGGCGGATGCGGAGGGCATAAGCCGCAGGATTTCATCCGGCTGCCCAAATCGCAGCGCGCGAAAATCATCGGCAAGCACCCGGTCATCACTGTGTCTTATCTGGATGCGGTTTCCTATACCGATTGGCTCAACAGCAAAGTTGGCGCTCAGGTCTATCGACTGCCAACCGAGGCGGAATGGGAATACGCCGCGCGCGCCGGGACGCAGACACCGTTTGCACAAGGCGAAGAAGTCACCACGGATCAGGTAAATTTTTTGGGCAGAGGAACAGAGATCATGTTGTGTGAAGACCGCCCTGATCTTGTCTCACGTGGCACACCTGTACCGGTGGACGCTCTTGATGCTGCAAATACCTGGGGGCTGCGCCATATGTCGGGAAATGTTGCAGAAAGAACGATGTCCTGCTGGACGGATCGGTATGAAGGCTGGGAGACATCCAGCATTTACCTGAAAAAAGCACGAGAACCCAATTGTGAAAGACGCGTTACACGAGGCGGCGCTTATCCATCAGCGATGGACCGCTCACGTGTAGCTGGACGCGGCAGCGGTTTGGAGGACATCCGGTCACGCGTGTCGGGGTTCCGTGTTTTGAGGGAGTTGAAGTAAACGCCGCTGAAAAGCTTGAAATTAGAACCCAAGCCGATCCCTCAGCGCAAACCAAGTCATCGCCAGCACCAGCAGCGGGCTGCGCAGGGCAGGGCCGCCGGGAAAGGGCAGGGCGGGGACGCGGGCCATGGTGTCGAACCCTTCGGCCTGGCCCTGAATGGCCAGTGCCATCAATTGCCCGGCATGGGTGGCGGTGCCCACACCGTGACCGGAATAGCCCGAGGCTGACAGGATATTGGGCGCAACCCGCGCCAGATAGGGCATCCGCCGCATGGTGATGGCCAGCGTTCCGCCCCAGGCGTAGTCGATCTTAACGTCCTGCAGATGCGGGAAAATCTCGGCCATCGGTTTGCGTACAGTGGTCGCAATGTCAGCCGGAAAGCGGTAGCCATAGCTTTCCCCGCCGCCAAAAAGCAGGCGGTTATCGGCGCTGAGGCGGAAATAGTTCACGACGAATTTGGTATCCGCAACCGCGACGTCTCGGGTCAGGACGCGGGCGGCATCCGTGCCCAAAGGCTCAGTCGCGGCGATGAAATTGTTGATCGGCATGACCCTTGAGGCCACTTTGCCGTTCAGATCACCCAGATATCCGTTGCAGGCCAAAACAACGTGGTTCGCCGTCACCTTGCCCTGCGGTGTTGCCACGATGGCCGGATCGGTTTCCTGCACGCCTGTGACCTCAGTGCTTTCATAGATGCGCACGCCGGCTTTTGCGGCGGCCTGCGCCAGACCCAGAGCAAAGTTCAACGGATGCAGGTGCGCCGCGCCCATGTCTAGATAACCGCCGCGATATGTGGGCGACGGGCAGAGACCATGCGCGGCACTTTCGTCCAGTAGCTCGATCTGGTCGTACCCGTACCGCGTCGACAAATGCGCTGCGTGGTCGTGCAGGTCCCGTTGGTCGCCGGTACTGAGGCCCAGAACCGCAACGCCGGGCTTCAGGTCGCAGTCGATCTGATGCTTGGCGATAAGCAATTTGACCAGATCCTTGGCGTCCTCGGCCAGATCCCACAACTTGGCGGCATCATCGCCGCCGACCAGCCGCTCAAGGTCTTCCTGATCCATCCGTTGGGCACTGCCCAATTGGCCGCCATTGCGACCCGATGCGCCAAAGCCGACCCGGTGCGCCTCAAGCAGCACCACGTCAAACCCGGCCTCGGCCAGATGCAATGCCGCGGACAGGCCGGTATAGCCACCGCCGACGATGCAGACATCGGCTGTGACGTCTTCTGTCAGGGCCGGATAACGTTCTGTCGCATTGGCCGTCGCAGCGTACCAGCTGGCCGGATACTCGGCCCTGCGGTCGTTGGAATAAAGCAGGTTCATCGCGCGCCTCAGACGTTCATCAGCAGGTGTTCACGCTCCCACGGAGAGATGACCTGAAGGAATTCCTCATACTCGGCGCGTTTGACGATGCCGTAGACACGGGCGAAATCGGGGCCCAGAACTTTGTGCAGGGCGGTGGCCTCGTCGAACAGGTCCAGCGCGTTGCCCATCACCTGCGGGATATCGCCTTCGCCCTCGTAAGCGTCGCCATAAAACTGACGGCGGGGGCGTTCCTGCTGGGTCAGGCCAAGGTAGCCGCAGGCCAGCGACAAGGCGATGCCTAAATAAGGGTTGCAGTCCATGCCCGCGATGCGGTTTTCGACCCGGCGCGCTTCGGGGCCTGACAAAGGAACACGAATGCCCGTGGTGCGGTTGTCACGTGCCCATTCCAGATTGATCGGCGCGGCGTGGTCTTTCACGTAGCGACGGTAGGAATTCACATAAGGCGCCATCACCGCCAGACCGGCGGGCAGGTGATTCTGGAGACCGGCGATAAAGTTATAGAAGGCGTCCGTCTCTCCGCCTTGAGGGCCGGAAAAAATATTCTGACCGGTTTCTGTTTCGATGATCGAATGGTGGATATGCATGGCCGAGCCCGGCTCATCCTCGATCGGTTTTGCCATGAAGGTGGCAAAGCAATTGTGGCGCAGGGCGGCTTCGCGGATCAGCCGTTTGAAATAGAACACCTCATCGGCCAGCTTGACGGGATCGCCGTGGCGCAGGTTGATTTCCAGCTGACCAGCACCGCCTTCTTGCGTGATGCCGTCGATCTCGAACCCCTGATGTTCTGCGAAATCATAGATGTCGTCGATGACCGGGCCAAACTCGTCTACGGCGGTCATGGAATAGGCCTGCCGTGCGGCCGCCGGGCGACCAGAACGGCCCATCATCGGTTTGATGCTTTGCGCCGGGTCGACATTGGGGGCGACCAGAAAGAACTCCATCTCGGGCGCGACGATCGGTTTCCAACCCTTGTCGTGATACAGTTGCACTACACGTTTCAGCACGTTGCGGGGGCTGAAGGGGATCGGCTCTCCGTCCCGATCATAAGCGTCGTGGATCACCTGCAAGGTCCAGTCGCCTGTCCAGGGTGCCGCAGACGCGGTTGAGAAATCTGGCTTCAGAATCATGTCGCGTTCTATGAACCCGTCATCGCCTGCGGCCTCGCCCCAATCACCGGTGATGGTCTGGTAGAAGATGCTGTCGGGTAGATGAAAATAGTCTTGCCGCGCAAATTTGGAAGCGGGCACAGCCTTGCCGCGGGCGATACCCGGCAGGTCTGAGATGATGCATTCAACCTCGTCCAGTCGCTGGCCGTCGATATAGGTTCGTGCTGCCTCGGGCAGCTGGTCTTTCCAGTCGGCCATCAGGCCCTCTCTTTCTTCAGAAACTCTGCCATCTGCCGTGCGATATTCGGGTTGTCGTCCCGGGTCGGCAGTCGATCAGCGGCTGCGTCCATCAGGGTATCGGGCACCACGCCTTTGCCACGCGTATCCATAAGGCCCTGGATGAAGGCGTCGCAATATTCCGGGTGGGCTTGAACGGTCCAGATGCTGTCTCCATACGCCACCATGGCGTTGCGGCAAAACGCGTTTGCCCCCAGCACCTGCGCCTCGTCGGGTAGCGCGACAACTTGATCCTGATGCCATGCGTTTAACGTCACGGTCCGTCCGCCATAGCTGTAGTCTGTCCGCCCAATGGCCCAGCCGCCGTCGAACTTTTCAACTTTTCCGCCAAGCGCTTGCGCTATGATCTGGTGGCCGAAACACACACCAATCATAGGTTTACGACTGGCTTGAATGTCCCGGATCAGATCCTCCAGCACTGGGATCCATGGGTGGTCCTCATACGCGCCGTGGCGCGAGCCGGTGATGATCCAGCCATCCGCCTGATCCACATCTTGCGGGAATTGATTGTCAACGACCGAGAAGGTCACATAGTCGAACCCGTTGCCATCCAGAAGGGTGCGAAACATACCGTCATATTCGCCGAACTGGTCTTGCAATTCGTCAGGCGGGTGGCCGGTCAGAAGGATGCCGATTTTCATAGGTCACCAAATTTGATCAAATTTATTCTAACCCAGTCAAAGTGGCCGGGCAAGGGGGCTCAAACAGCTTCGAGATAGCTGAGCCAGTGTTCTTCGGGGGGACGCGCTGCAAAGCGCCTGATTTCCTGCCGCTTGGTCATGGCGAAAAAGCGGATCAGGTCGGCAGGGAAAATGCGTGCGACCTGAGGGTCGGATTCGAACGCGGCGATGGCCGAGGGCCAATCCTGTTTCAACTGCGGCAACCCTTCCAACTCATAAGCGTTCCCGGTGATTGGGTTAGGGGGCTCAGTTTCATCCTCAATCCCGTTCAGTGCCGCGCCCAGTACGGCGGTTAGCATCAAGTAGGGGTTGATGTCGCCGCCTGCGACGCGGTGCTCGATCCGCCGCGCGGCCGGAGCGCCGCCCGGAATGCGCAGGGCGGCTGTGCGGTTTTCATAAGCCCAGCTTGCCCCTGTCGGGGCATGTGCACCAGGAACAAGTCGGGTGTACGAGTTTCCATGCGGGGCAAAAACCAGTGTGCTGCCGGGCATTGCCGCAAGGCAGCCTGCCACGGCCCAGCGCAGCAGATCGGTGCCTTCGGGGCCACCGTCGTCAAACACATTCCGCCCATGTTGGTCCACGACCGAGAAATGAACGTGCATCCCATTGCCTGCATCGTCTGCATAGGGTTTTGCCATGAAAGTGGCGGAAAATCCGTGTTTTCGAGCAAGGCCGCGGGTCAACACCTTGAAAAGCCACGTGTCATCGGCACAGCGCATGGCGTCCTGATGGTTCAGGTTGATTTCGAACTGACCAATACCGCTTTCGGAAATTGCGGTCTGGGCCGGAATGCCCATCGCCGCGCAGCCGTCATAAAGGTCTGTAAAAAAGGCGTCGAAGGCGTCCATCTCGGCCATAGAGAGGACTGCCTCATCCATCAGGCGTCGTCCAGTGACCGGGTTGATAGGCGGTTGTGGGTGCGGGCCCGAGGCATCAAGCAGAGTGAACTCCAGCTCTGTGGCCGCAATGACGGACCAGCCGCGCTGGGCATATCGCTTTAATACCGCAGCCAGCGCGTGGCGAGGGTCACCGGCAAACGGTGTGCCGTGGTCGTCATATAGGGACATGGGGACCAGAGCCGTATCCGTCTCAAGCCACGGAACGGGGACGGGGCCGCGTTCGGTTGGCCGCAGGACGCCGTCCGCATCACCGGATTCGAACACCAGGGGGCTGCCGTCGATATCTGCACCCCAAAGGTCCACGTTCAGCGCCGAAAACGGCATCCGTACAGCGCCAGTGTCCAGTCTAGAGGCATAAGAGGGCGGCACGCGTTTGCCGCGCAGCTGACCGTTCAGGTCGCACGCAGCGACACGAAAACTGTGCAGGGCGCTCAGGTCCATCGGGGTCTCCATAACTCTGGTTTCCCGAGGTGTAGTCGACGCAGCGCGCCTTGTCACTAAATTTGATCAAATTCCCCCGCGCCGTCTTTTTCAACGGCGCGAGGGAGGGGCGTTAGACAAAGCTTACGCCGTTTTCTGCCATCGGCAACTCTGCCATGTGCAGTCCCGACATCGCGGTAATGGCATTTGCCAGCGCTGGCGCGGATGGCGGTGTGCCGGGCTCACCCACGCCGGTCGGTGCTTCGGCCGAGGGTACGATATGCACGTCGATCGCAGCAATATCGCCGATCCGCAAAGGCTCATAATCCGGAAAGTTGTATTGATCCACGGCGCCGCTGGTCAGGGTGATCTGGTCGCGCATCACATGACCAATCCCATAGCCGATGCCGCCTTCCATCTGGGCTTTCACAACGTCCGGATTTACAGCGATACCACAATCGACGGCGCAGGTGACCTTTTCGATCTTGATGCCGCTTTCCGGATCGCCCGAAATCTCTACAACTTCTGCAACATAAGAACCAAAGGACTTGTGCACCGCGATCCCTTGCGACCGACCCTCGGGTGCGGTCCCCCAGCCCGCTTTTTCTGTGGCCAATTTCAGAACCGCGGCCTTCCGCTTCTGATCTGGTTCGCTGGCGTCAGACAGATGCGCCAGACGGAACTCGACCGGGTCGCGGCCAGCGGCCTGGGCAACCAGATCCATCATGGTTTCCATGGTGTAAGCCGTGTGCGTGTGCCCAACCGAGCGCCACCACAGGACAGATGTGGCTTTGGGTGTGTCGGTCAGACCAAGTGCCATGCCCGGAATTTCATAAGGGCTGTCTGCAATCCCCTCGACCGAGCTGTGATCGACACCGTCATGTACAACGACAGCTTCGAACGGCGTACCCTTCATGATCGATTGACCTGCCACCTGATGCTGCCAACCGACGATCTCGCCCTCGGCATTCAGGCCAACGCGGACTTTGTGACCGAACGCAGGGCGGTAATAGCCGCTGCGGATGTCATCTTCGCGGGTCCAGACCAGTTTTACAGGGCGCGAACGGTCAGTAACCGCAAAGGCCAGCGCTGCCTCGACCTGATAATCGGCATCCGGCGTTGCGCGACGCCCAAACGATCCACCAGCCAGCATCGTGTTGATCTGGATCTTCTCGGGTGGCAGTTGGAAAATCTGCTGATAGGCCATATGCGGGCCTGTCGGCATCTGGCTGCCGTCATGCAGGACGATATTGCCCTCGGCAGTCTGTTCGATGGTGCAGTTCAGAGGCTCCATCGGTGCATGCGCCAGCAGCGGGAAGTAAAAGGTCTTTTCAACAACCTGATCCGCCCCTTCAATCGCTGCCGACACTGCTGCCACGTCTGCCTTGTTCACATTATAGGTCGCTTCAGCCTCCAACGCGTCCATGATTTCGGCTTTGATCTGGTCTGAATCGCGGGTTTCCGCGCCGGACATGTCCCATTTGACCTCAAGCGCATCTCGCGCCTGAATCGCAGCCCAGGTGTTTTCGGCATAGACCGCAACGCCCGCCTGGTTGGGCAGGACAGCCGCGTTGATATAGCCTTTGAACTCTTTCGACGCGCTGTCGTCAAAGCCCGTAGCGATTCCCCCGCGCGACTCCGGGCGTTTGATCATAGCGATCATCTGGTTCGGCAGGTGGACGTCCATCGCGTACATCGCCTGACCGTTACCTTTTATGGCGGAATCCTTGCGGCGCACTGCCTCGTTGCCAATCAGGCGAAAATCCGCAGGGTCCTTCAGGCGCGGCTCGACAGGTGCTTCCAGTTGAGATGCGGCAGCCACGAAGTCCGCGATTGGTGCGGATTTGTCACCCGTATTGACGATGCCCTCTTCGATGGTGATGTCAGATGCGGCCACACCCCAGCTTTGGGCAGCGGCTTTGATCAGCATCTCACGCGCAGCGGCACCGGCCTGACGATACTGCATCCACGAGTTGGCCATCGCGGTTGACCCGCCGGTGCCCTGGAACGGACCGAACAGCAGATTGTTATAGACCTGCGGGTCGGACGGGGCGAATTCGTATTCGATCTGATCCATACGCAGGCCGATCTCCTCGGCGATCAACGTCGGCAGACCGGTTGCAGGGCCCTGACCTTTTTCAAAGTGTTTGACGATGGCTGTCACGGTGCCGTCGGCGTCAATCTTAACAAACGGGTTGAACTGAGCGGTCTCAGAGGATGCAACCGCCAGCGCGCCATCGGGACGTGCGCCAACCAGCAGAACGGCACCGGCAGCGGCGGCGCTCTTCAGGAAACCACGGCGAGTTGTGTTGATGGTCATGGATCAGGCCTCCAGAATATCGGATGCGCGCTGAATACCGGCGCGGATGCGTTGATAGGTGGCACAGCGACAGGCGTTGCCCGCCATGTACGTGTCAATATCTTCGACAGAAGGTTTGGCGTTTTCGGACAGCAGGCCCACGGCGGACATCACCTGACCCGATTGGCAATAGCCGCACTGAACCACGTCCAGCTCGACCCAGGCCTGCTGCACGGCGGCGCCGATCTTGTCATCGCCAACGGCCTCAATTGTGGTGATCTCGGCGTCTTCGACGTCTTCGATATAGGTCTGACACGAGCGTACCGGTTCGCCATTCAGGTGCACGGTACACGCACCGCATGAGGCGACACCGCAGCCAAATTTTGTTCCGGTCAGTTTAAGCTCATCCCGAATTACCCACAGCAGGGGCGTGCCAGGTTCGGCGTCAACCGTGTGGGTGGCGCCGTTCAATTTTAGTGTTAAGGCCATAGTGGGGCTCTCCTGTTGGGCTGGCTACCTGAATCGGTAAACTTGCGAGTTTACATTATGCCAAGGTGCTGCCTTTGTAAACCTGGGAGTTTACGTAGTGTTTGACCTTAATCGGTCAATAGGTCTATAGCTTTGAAATATGACGGATTGCACCGGGCCCAACGCTTCCAAACATGCTCAGATCATCGAAGCGGCCGTAGCCGAATTCCAGGAAAAGGGATTCGCCGCAGCAAGCATGGACCGCGTGTCCGCCCGTGCCGAGGTTTCCAAACGCACGCTATATAAGTATTTCGAAAGCAAGGAAAACCTGTTTCGTTCGATTGTGATCGAACTGTCCAACCGGTTCGCGGGTTTGCGCGATTTTCGATACACGCCGGGGCGCGATATCCGCGCGCAACTGACCGAACTGGCATGGGCCGAGGGTCGAATTCTGATGATGCCCGAAGTGATCGCAATGTCCCGCATGGTGATCAGCGAAACTTTGCGCAATCCGGTTTTGGCGGCTGCGGCCCAGGGCAAATTGGACAAGACACCAATCTTTGTCGCCGTCCTGAGGGAGGCCTCGGAAGAAGGCCATTTGCAGATCGATGATCCAGACAGAGCGGGACAGGAGTTCATTGGCCTGATCAAATCCAGAGCCTTTTGGCCGATGGTTTTCACCGGAGGCGTTCTGAGCAAAGATGAAATGACAGCTACAATAGACAGCAGCGTTGAGTTGATCCTAAGCCGCTACGGCGTGACGCATTCATCTTCTGGGTAACGCCGGAACAGCTTGGATTGTTGCGCCAACCACTCCGTTCCCAGGTTGGTTTTTCAGCGATGTCTGAGACCGCCATCAGGTGGTGGCGTTCGGAATTGAAACGGTGCTAAAAGGCGCTTTTGGTGCTGCCTGTCGTGGCACCGTGTGCGTAAATGGTTGAAAACGCGGCCAGGACGGGAATCTGTGGCAGATGGAACATTCGAGAATTCCAGAAAAACAAGGCTCGTCGGCAATTCACCGCGCGGCCTGTCTGTCGGTTGCACCCATGATGGATTGGACTGACCGCCATTGTCGCTATGTACACCGCTTGCTCAGCGGTCAGGTGTTGCTGTACACCGAAATGGTGACGGCCCCGGCTTTGGTGCGGGGTGGGGCGCTGCATCTGCTGAGCTACAGCCCCGAAGAACACCCGGTGGCACTTCAACTGGGCGGCTCGGACCCGGAAGAGCTTGCTCTCGCCGCGCGATTTGGCGCCGAAGCAGGCTATGATGAGATCAATCTGAACTGTGGATGTCCCTCGGATCGGGTGCAATCCGGGACATTTGGGGCGGTGCTGATGAAGGATCCCATCCGCGTCGCCGAATGTGTCACTGCCATGGCCGAGGCGGTTGATGTTGAGGTGACCGTAAAGTGCCGGATCGGTGTTGACGAACAGCACCCGGAAGAAATCTTGCCCGGGTTTCTGGATCATATCCGTACGGCGGGGTGTCATCGCGTGACGATCCATGCGCGCAAGGCGTGGCTTCAGGGCCTCAGCCCTAAGGAAAACAGGGATATCCCGCCTTTGGACTATGATCTGGTTCACGGGATGAAGGCTGCGTTTCCCGACCTTCATATCTCACTCAACGGCGGCATAACATCGCTGGACCAGGCGCGTGCACATCTGGATGCGGGGCTTGATGGTGTCATGATCGGTCGGGCGGCCTACCACCAGCCCACCGATATTCTGGCCGAAGCTGATTCGTTGATTTTCGGAACCGGGAAGGTGGCTGATCCCATTGAAGTGGTTCAAAAAATGGTGCCCTATGTCGAACGCCACCTTGTCGAAGGGGGACGTTTGCACCAGATCACCCGTCATATGCTGGGCCTTTTCGCTGGTCGTCCGGGTGCGCGGGCATGGCGGCGGGCTTTGTCCGAAGGGGCGGTGCATGACGGGGCGGGGCCCGAGGTCATGCTGCAGGCGCTGGAGCGTGTTGCGCCTCTGGCTGAGGTCTGAGCGGAATAAACAGCGGCCACAGGCCGATATGGGGGAATGATGCCCGAAACGTTGTTGCTGGCCCAGATGCTGGGCCTTTTGCTTGTGATCGGCGCGCTGGCCGGCGTGCTGGCTGGCCTCTTGGGGGTCGGCGGCGGTATCGTTCTGGTCCCTGCGTTTTTCTATGCGTTTCAGACGCTTGGGTATGGCGGCCCGCAGCTGATGCAGCTGTGCCTGGCCACTTCTCTGGCAACCATCATCGTGACGTCTCTGCGATCGGTATTGGCCCATAACAAAAAAGGCGCGGTGGATTGGGACATCTTGCGCGGTTGGGGGCCGGGGATCGCCATCGGGGCGATCATTGGCGTTCTGGCCGCCTCGGCCTTGCGGACCGAAGCATTGCAGGCACTGTTCGGCGTGCTGGGCATGGTCATCGGTGCCTATCTTGGGTTGGGAAAATCCGAGTGGCGGCTGGGCGATACCATGCCCAAGGGCTTGCGCCGTGCGGCGCTGTCACCCTCTGTGGGATTCCTGTCCGTACTGATGGGGATCGGTGGCGGCAGCTTTGGCGTGCCGTTGATGAGCCTGTTTAACACCCCCATTCACCGGGCCGTTGCAACCGCTGCGGGCTTTGGGGTGATCATTGCTGTGCCCTCGGTTCTGGGTTTTCTGTTTTTGGATATCGCACCTGAGCATCGCCCGCCGCTGACCATCGGAGCGGTCAATTTGGTTGCATTTTGCATCGTCGTGGCCATGACCATGATCACCGCCCCTTGGGGGGTAAAACTGGCCCATTCCATGGACCCCAAACCGCTCAAACGGGTCTTCGCTGTGTTTCTGACGCTGGTTGCCCTGAACATGCTGCGCAAGGCGCTGGGCTTTTGACCGCGTTTTGGCAGAAAGGCTGGATCAAATTTCCCTACGACCCGACCCTCGCGGTTTGGGTTGAACATGCGCTGCCTGCAGCCCGTGCCGCGGTCACGAATCCGGCCTTTGCCCAATGGCTGGATTGCGAGGGTACGTGGTTCATTGGTGTGGACGCGCTGGATAACGACCCGCAGGGCAGGGTCGGGCATTCTGACGCTCTGACCGGGCAGGCCATGGCGTTCATTGACCAGCACTACGGAGCGTTGCCGCTGCACCAGGGTCAGGTCTCGGTTATTTACCCCGGCTATCCCCGCCCGCGGCAGGGTGAAAACGAAAGCGCGGCGCAATATCGGCGAAACCGGGATGCGGCCCATGTGGACGGGTTGCGACCAACGGGACCGGATCGCAGGCGCAGAGTGGACGAGCCGCACGCCTGGATTCTGGGCATTCCCCTCACCGATGCCAGCACCGAAGCCGCACCCATGGTTCTGTGGGAGGGCAGCCACCAGATCCTGCGCGCGGCCTTTGCGCGCGCGCTGGACGGGCAGCCTCGGGACAGCCTGCATCAGGTTGACGTCACCGAAATCTACCAATCCGCGCGCCGCGAGGTGTTCGAGAGCTGCAAGCGGATCGAGTTGCCCGCAAAACCGGGCGAGGCCTATCTGTTGCACCGACACTGTTTGCACGGGGTCGCCCCATGGGGTGACACGGCCACGGCCGGGCCTGACGGACGTATGATTGCCTATTTTCGCCCGGAATGCGCGGGGGGAGTGGCCGAATGGATCGAATCCCCGTAACTTCCTGCCATTGTTAAGGTTTGGAGGATTTGCCCAATGATAACGATCCACACAAATTCCGATGGTGCCCTGATCGAGGTCGAGCTATCCGGTGAGGTCACCAGCACTGATTACAGCCAAACTCTGGTCCCCGCGATTGAGGCCGCATTGGCCGAACATGACACCGTGCGCCTGTTGGCCGTCGTTCAGCCAGAATTCAAAGGATACGATCTGGGGGCGGCTTGGGCGGATACGAAACTGGGTCTCAGCCATTGGCGCGGGTTCGACCGAATTGCTGTGGCGGCGGATCAGGGTTGGGTGCAGACCAGTATCCGTTTGGCGGCTCCGATCCTGCCTTGCCCCGTTCAGGTTTTCGAACTGACCGATCTGGAGGCTGCGCGTCGTTGGATGAGCGAATCCCTTGGGGCCATTCATGTGACTGATTTGGGTGGTCCGTGCATTCAAATCAGCCTGATGGGAAAGCTGGACCCCGAAGAATACAAGCAGGCAGCCCTTGATCTGGATGCAGTGCTGGCGGGCAAGGACGGGTTCCGTTTGTTGATCGATCTGCGTGAATTTGACGGCTGGCAGGGCCTGACGGCGCTGGCCGCGCATTTCCGGCTGGCGCGTGGGCATATCGGATTGTTGGATCGTGCGGCAATCGTTGGGGACAAGGCATGGCAACACATGGCTCAGAAGGTCGCCAGCCACGTTCTGGGCACCCGGACTGAGTTTTTTCCATCCGAGGAAATTGAGAACGCAAAAACGTGGTTGGCAGCAGGGTAGCTGGTGGATCAGCGACGTGAAAACCGTGTGTGCCGTCGCTGACGTCGGGTCACAAAAATTGATGTAGTTTTTTCTTGATTGACTGGTCAAAAAAATATTAAGAAAAAGCCTGTTCTTCTGCTCAACCACATCAGAAGAACGAAGTAACTTAAACGCGCCGCTGTGGGTCGCCACTCACTCACCCATGTCTTCGAACTTGATCCCCCCTCGGAGTTCAGACCGACCCACAGCGGCGCTGGTTCAGCCAAAACCCTTGTCAGAGCAGATGTTTACGAATTCTTGACACGCGCGGCTCGACCGCCTCGCCTTTTTGCTAGCCGAGGCTTACGGGATGGCAGGTCTTCCATGATCTCAGCGCGTTCTGTCGCGTCCATCTTGGACCAGCGCGAAATCTCATCCAACGACCGATAGCATCCGGTGCAAATGCGTTCGGTGGGGTGAACGACACAGATCTGGACGCAAGGGCTTTCGACCTCGTTCCGTTTCCAAACCATATTCGTCATCGGTTTACCCCGTTTCATTACAGAAAGCGCAACCTGTCCAGCGCCCCTTGTAGAATATAGCCTGCAGCGACATGGTCTATAACCTGTCCGCGACGTTTTCGTGTCGTATCCGCCTCGAGAAGCGCCTTTTCTGCCGCGACCGTGCTAAGGCGTTCGTCCCAGAAGCCGATTGGAACCTCGGTAAGACGCGACAAATTGCGAGCAAAGGCGCGGGTTGACTGGCAGCGGGGACCTTCAGAGCCGTCCATGTTTTTGGGCAGGCCCAGAACGACGCCACCGATTTCGCGACCGGCTATGATCTTTAGCAATTGAGCAGCGTCCAGGGTGAACTTCTTGCGTCGTACGGTTTCCAGCGGGCTTGCCACACCGCGCATCCGGTCCGAGACGGCCACGCCGATGGTCTTTTCTCCTAGGTCCAACCCCATCAATGCGGTCGTCGTTGGCAGCGCGGCGGCGAAGTCTTCGAATGCGTCGTAGATCATTGCGCGATCCCGGCCTGGAGGGCGGCGGCGTCAATCATCTCTAGCGCGGCATCATTGCCCGCGAACACTTCCATGGCTTCTTTTTTTATTTCGATGGCGCGTTGCCCTTCGCCCAATACGCCCAAGGCGGAAATCAGACGGGCCCAATCCTCGGGCGGGCCGCCTTCGGCGGCTAAGCGGTCTGACAGTTGGTTGACCATGCCCAGTATCATATCCTGGCGCTCTTCCGGTGTTAGGGCGGCTGCTGCTTCCATATCGGACTGGCTGGGTCCGGCAGGTGCCATGGCCGCCGCGCTCGGTGCATTGAAGACACCGGCGCGAAAGGCCAGATCGTCCAGTTGCGCGCGGATGGCCTGCGCCCAAGGTGCGCCAGCGGGTGCGTTGCGTAGGGCATCGACCCAGATGCGATAGCCGATGTCGGGGCGCCCAACCTGAACCATCATCTGCCCAAGGTAATACTGGGCCGGTCCGTGGCGTGGATCGCGTCGCAACACTTGTCTCAGGGCCTCTTCAGCCTCGGGTGAGACATAGCCGTTCGCAGACAAGATCATCATCTCGGCCAGATGCGAGTAAGCATCGGCAGGCGCAGTCTCGCCGGTCAGCTCAATCACGCGTTGTTGTGCTTTGTAGGCCGCAGGGTAATTTCCTGTATTCGCCTCATGCTGTGCCAGCAGGATGTGGCCCTGCAGGTCATCGGGGCGTGCGGCAACTGTTTCACGCAGCTGACCCAACAGCGTGGCATAGCTTTCTTCCAGCTGCGGCAACGGGGCGGCCGGGGCTTCCGCCTCGGCTTCGGCCTGACTGGGGCGTTCCGCGCGCAAGGTCTCGGCCATTTCCTTCCGCAACGACAAAGGCTGATCTGGCAGCCCTGCGGCGCCCATCTGACGGTACATCCAGCCTGCGCCGCCCACCAATATGATCGTGACACATGCAATTGCGGTGAAACTGACCCAGCGGGGCGGGCCAGCTTTTTCGGTTTGAGACTGCATTTGCGTGTCAGCCGCCAGAATACGGCGCGAGATTTCTGTCCGAACCCGTTCCGCGTCGGCTTCACCAATGACGCCCCGGGCCAAGTCCCGGTCCACGCCCGCCAGCTGTTCGCGGTACACGCGCAGGTCATAGGCCGCAGCAGGCTCTCGCGTTTTGCGACCGCGCAGCATGGTATAGCCGAGGAAAACCGCGATCAGCAACGCGACTAGAATGGTCAGGGCCCAGAATGACATGGCTTCTCCGATATGGCTGTCCTGACTTAGACCTCTCGGCGCAGGGAAAAAAGGGACAAATGGCCGCGAGCGGACGTCATGTCGCAATAATGGGGGCTATGTCGCAATAATGCGATATTACGGCGTTGCACGGCAGGGGGATGACGTCGTTACGCGGCATATCTTCGCCCAATCACCGAACCGGATGGATTCGCCTATGAAACACTATTCAGCCTTTGCTGTGGCGCGTGAGGCGCTGCGCTATCACACTGGGTGGGAGCGCGCCTGGCGTTCGCCCGAGCCAAAGAAACGCTATGATGTCATCATCATCGGTGCAGGCGGTCATGGTCTGGCGACGGCGTATTATCTTGGCAAGAACTACGGCATCCAGAATGTCGCAGTGATTGAAAAGGGCTGGTTGGGCGGTGGCAACACCGGTCGGAACACCACCATCATCCGTTCGAACTATCTGCAGGATCCCTCCGCGGCGATCTATGAAAAGGCGCGTGGGCTGTACGAGGATCTCAGCCAGGACCTGAACTACAACGTCATGTTCAGCCCGCGCGGCGTGATGATGCTTGCTCAGACTCAGCATGAGATTCGCGGCTATCAGCGCACTGCGCATGCCAACGCGCTACAGGGCGTTCAGACCGAATGGATCGGACCCGACCGCGTCAAGCAATTGGTGCCGATCATCAACATCGACGGACCGCGGTATCCTGTACTGGGGGCGCTGTGGCAGGAACGCGGCGGCACGGCACGCCACGATGCAGTGGCGTGGGGCTATGCCCGCGCCTGTTCGGCCATGGGCATGGACATCATCCAACAGTGTGAAGTGACCGGCGTTCGTTCGCAGGACGGCCGCGTTGTTGGCGTGGATACCACCAAAGGCGCGATTGATTGTGATAAGCTGGGCGTCGTGGTCGCAGGCCATTCCGGTCAGCTGGCCGAGATGGCGGGCTTCCGTCTGCCGCTCGAGGCTATCTCGCTGCAGGCGCTGGTGTCCGAGCCGATCAAACCTTGCATGGACGTGGTTGTGATGGCCAACACTGTGCATGGCTACATGTCGCAATCCGACAAGGGTGAGATGGTGATCGGCGGCGGCACCGACGGGTTCAACAACTACACCCAACGCGGTTCGTTCCACCACATTGAGGAAACAGTCCGCGCCCTGGTCGAAACCTTCCCGATGATCTCGCGCCTGAAAATGCTGCGCCAATGGGGTGGGATTGTGGACATGACCGGTGACCGCTCACCCATCCTGTCAAAAACGCCATTGGGCGGCTGCTTCATCAACTGCGGATGGGGCACCGGTGGATTCAAGGCCATCCCGGGCTCGGGCTGGGGCATGGCGCAACTGATGGCCACGGGCCATTCACCGCTGACCGAAGCCTTCTCGCTGGACCGTTTCAAAGAAGGCCGCTTTATCGACGAAAGCGTCGCGGCTGGGGTGGCGCACTGATGGTGCTGCACGAGGTTTTGAAAACTAAGAACACAAGGCGGCCGACGTGCCTATCAACCGCCAAAAGGATGAACATATGCTGATCCTGAATTGCCCCTACTGTGACGTGGACGCCGAAGAAACCGAACTGTCAGCCGGTGGCGAGGCGCATCTGAAGCGTTTCGGACCGGGATCGTCAGATGGTGATTTTCACGACTATCTGTTCATGCGGGAAAACCCACGGGGCGTGCATTTCGAACGCTGGCGCCATGTGAATGGTTGCGGAAAATGGTTTCACGCGGCCCGCTGCACCCAATCGCTGGAAGTGTTCGGAACCTATTCCGCGCAGGTCACCGAGCCGCCCAAAGAAATCCGCGAGGCGATCTCTGCCAAGCGCCCCGGCTGGACGTGGAGAGAGTTCGAATGATCTGCGCCGCCACATGTAAATCTGCCTGCGAAAGGTCCGCACCATGAGCACCCGTCTCGCAAAACAGGGCCGGCTGATTGACCGGTCGAAACAGGTCACTTTCTCGTTCAACGGCACATCGATGCAGGGATACGAAGGTGACACGCTTGCCTCGGCCCTTCTGGCCAATGATCAGATGATGATGGGCCGGTCGTTCAAGTATCACCGCCCTCGCGGAGTCGTCGCCAGCGGCGCGGAAGAGCCGAACGCTCTGGTCGGGCTGGGGCAGGGTAACCGGTTTGAACCGAACCAGCGCGCCACCACGACAGAGCTGTTCAATGGTCTGACTTCAATTTCTCAGAACCACTGGCCAAACCTGGAATTCGACATTGGTGCTGTGAACACCGCGTTTGCGCGGTTCCTGCCGGCCGGTTTTTATTACAAGACGTTCATCCATCCTAAACCGTTCTGGAAACACGTCTATGAGCCGTTCATCCGACAGTCCGCCGGTCTGGGAAAAGCGCCCGACAAGGACAATCGCGACGCGGACACGTATGAACACTTCTATGCCTTCACCGATATTCTGGTGATCGGCGGCGGTGTGGCTGGTTTGCAGGCGGCAAAAGCGGCGGCGCAATCCGGTGCCAAGGTCATGTTGGTTGAGCAGACTGCACATTGGGGCGGTCGCGCTCCGGTTGATGGCGGCACGATCAATGGCGGGTCTGTGGATAAGTTCGTGGAGCAATTGGTTTCCGAACTCGAAACAATGGACAATGTTACGATGCGATTGCGCTGCATGGGGGCGGGGGTCTATGACCACGGCTATGTGCTGGGATATGAGCGTCTGACCGACCACACTCCGGGCAAACATGGCCCGCGCCATCGCCTGTGGCGCATCCGCGCCAAGCAGGTCGTGACCGCCACCGGCGCGATCGAACGCCCGCTGTCTTTTGCGGGCAATGACGTGCCGGGCGTGATGCTGGCCTCTGCTATGCGCGACTATGTGGTCAATTGGGGCGTGACCCCGGGTGATCGGGTCATCGTAGCCACCAACAATGACGACGCCTATCGCACAGCCATCACCCTGAAACAGGCGGGTGTGGATGTTTTGCGCGTGGTTGACGCGCGCGACACGGCTGGTCCCCTGGCCGAAGAGGCGCGCCAGCTTGGTATCCGTGTTGATCCCGGCAAGGCCATCGCCAAGGTCAAGGGGGGCAAGCGGGTCAAGAAGGTTGCGATCTGCAATCAGGAAGGCATCGGGGGTGCTCGCGAAGAGGTTGAGTGCGACGCGGTTGCCATGTCAGGTGGCTGGTCTCCGGTTGTGCATATGTGGTCCCATTGTGGCGGCAAGCTGATCTGGGATGAAACCCAGGCCCATTTCCGCCCCGATTCCTCGCGCCCGCCGCTGGGCGCGGACGGCGCAGGGTTTGTTGTGGCGGCTGGTGCCTCGAACGGCCCTCTGGCGCTGGGCGATGTGCTGACCGACGCGCAAGCAGCCGGCAAGGCTGCGGCAAAGGCTGCGGGCTTCAAGCCAAAAAATACCAAGGTACCTGTGGGTGAGACCACGGCCGAGGCTCCGATGGCGGCTGTCTGGCTTATGCCCGCCAATGCCGAAATTCAGTTGCGGATGAAATCCTGGCTGGACTTCCAGAACGACGTCAAAGTGTCCGATGTCCAGTTGGCTGCACGTGAAGGCTATGAAAGTGTTGAGCATACCAAGCGGTATACCACGCTGGGTATGGCAACCGACCAGGGTAAATTAAGTAATATAAATGGTTTGGCGATCCTTGCTGATGCGTTGGATTCAGAGATTCCCAAAGTGGGTACGACCACCTTCCGCCCGCCTTACACGCCGATCTCGCTGGCATCCATTGGCGGTGAGGCGCGTGGTGAGGTGTTCCAGCCAATCCGTCAAACCCCGTTGCATGACTGGCACGACCGGAACGGTGCCGATTGGGAGCCGGTCGGTCATTGGCGCCGGACATACGCCTATGTCCGCCCCGGTGAATCGGTGCATGACGCGGTCAATCGCGAGGTCAAGAACACCCGTGAAAACCTCGGACTTCTAGACGCCTCAACGCTGGGCAAATTGATTGTGAAGGGTCCGGATGCAGGCAAGTTCCTGGACATGATGTACACCAACATGATGTCCACGCTGAAGGTCGGAAAATGCCGCTATGGCCTGATGTGTTCGGAAAACGGCTTTCTGATCGACGACGGCGTTGTTGCCCGTATCGACGAAGATACCTGGCTGTGTCACACAACTACGGGTGGAGCGGAACGTATCCATGCCCATATGGAAGAATGGCTGCAGACGGAATGGTGGGACTGGAAAGTCTATGTCGCCAACGTGACCGAGCAATACGCGCAAGTCGCCGTGGTCGGCCCCAACGCCCGCAATGTGTTAGAGAAGCTGGGCGGCATGGATGTCAGCAAGGACGCGCTGCCGTTCATGGAATGGCGCGACGGTCAGATCGGCGGTTTCGACTGCCGCGCCTACCGCATCTCGTTCTCAGGTGAGCTGTCTTATGAGATCGCGGTGCCTGCGTCTCAGGGCCAGGCGTTCTGGGATGCTTTGATGGAGGCCGGAAAAGAATTCCGCGTCATGCCCTACGGTACAGAATGTCTGCATATCTTGCGGGCAGAAAAGGGCTTTATCATGATCGGGGATGAGACCGACGGCACCGTGATCCCGCAAGATCTGGGGCTGCACTGGGCGCTTTCGAAAAAGAAAGAGGACTATCTGGGCAAGCGTGCCCATTCGCGCAGTTACATGTCCGATCCCGAGCGCTGGAAACTGGTCGGGCTTGAGACTGTGGATGGTTCTGTCATTCCCGACGGGGCTTACGCAGTGGGCGAGGGCGTCAACGCCAACGGTCAGCGCAACATGATCGGGCGCGTGACCTCGACCTATTACTCGGCCAATCTGGGCAAGGGCATCGCTATGGGGCTGATCAAGCACGGTCCGGACCGCATGGGTGAGATTGTCGAGTTCCCGGGCACCGACGGCAAATCCTACAAAGCAAAGATCGTGGACCCGGTCTTTTTCGACAAGGACGGGGAGAAGCAGAATGTCTGAACCCATCAGTGCACTGAACCACGCAAGCTTTGACGGCATCGCCAAGGTTGAAGAGATCGGCCTGCAAGGGATGATCACCCTGCGCGGAGATTTGTCGGACAAGGTTCTGGCCAAGGCGGTCAAGGACGCCACCGGGCAGAAAGTCCCCGGCCAGCGTGAGGCTTTGGTCAACGGGGATACCGGGGTTTGCTGGATGTCGACCGACGAATTGCTGATGCTGCTGCCTTACCAAGAGGTTGAGACCAGACTGGCGGCAATGGCCAATGCCCTTAGCGGGACTCATGCGTTGGCGGTCAACGTCTCGGACGCGCGGGCGGTGTTCCGGATCTCAGGCGCCAGCGCGCGCGAGGTTCTGGGCAAACTGGCGCCGGTTGATCTGTCGCCAGAGGCATTCCAGCCCGGTCAAATCCGCCGCTCGCGTCTGGCGCAGGTTGCCGGGGCGTTCTGGATGGATGATGGGGAAACCTTGCGCGTTGTCTGTTTCCGTTCGGCTGCGGATTACGTGTTCAAACTACTGAAAATCGCAGCCCAGCCGGGCAGTGAGGTTGGGGTTTACTGACCTAAGTCTGTTTGCCGACAACTAGAAGGCCGTCCGCATAGCCGGGCGGCCTGTTTGCAGTGTGTGTCATGTTGCCCACAGTAGGAAAAACCCGGACCCATTTTCCTCGGCGTCGTGTTTGTGCGAAACACGTAAGCTTCTTATTGAGACATAAGAGCGCATAGGCAGAAATTCTCCTGCTTTACTTCCTCGTAGCGTGTACGTGGCAAAGGAAAGCCGTTACGTGCTGAAACCGTCATAAATCTGGAGAAGAGTAGAGTTTTGACCATTAAAAAAGTGCTGGCGGCAGGTTTAGCCGCTCTGATAATTACACCTCAAATCGCCGTTTCTGAAACTTATGAAGAAAGTTTCGAGTGTAAATTTGGACCTGGCCTTGTGAATCGCCCTACACCAACACGCGTGGTGTTCTCAGTGGATGAGTTTGGCCGTTCTGCTCTTTTGCATAGGGTTGATATCCCGAAAATCGACACGGGTGTTGGACCTGCTCGGATTAAGCGGGACACACCTAAGGTGTTGTCAATTGCTTGGGTGGGCCAAAACTATGTGTATTCAGCAAGTGGACGCACTTATGCAACAAATAAGTCGCGGTATGACGCTATTGATCTGCTCGATCTAGAGTTTTCGGTGATGTTGAATAGATCAACACTGAAGGCTACCGCCAAGTCTGCGACTTCTATTGCCTATGCTCCGCGAGACGGTTTCGCAAAGGGCGCATGTAAACCTATCACAACCCCGAATTCCTGATTGAGAGGACTAGTTTTGAAACTAATATCTTTGGCCATCGCCGTAGGGTTATGTGCAACAGCGGTACAGGCAGACGTCGTGAACTATGAGTGCGAACTTCACAGCATGGAATCGCGAGGATGGATTCCATCCAAAATGTTCATGAGTGTGGATGCTGCGAGCAAGAAGGCTCGGGTCTATGACGGGGCTATCCGTTCTTCGAATGAACTGGCTGGTCGCCCCGATGAAAAGCCTGCTGATGCAAAGTTCAAAGTGACGCGTAAAAGCCAATACCAGATGTCCTGGCGTGTTAGGCTGAGAGCCAATTCATCGCGCCGGTTCAGAATTGCATACACGGCAACTCTGGACCCCCAAACCAATGCCTTCAAGGTGTCCGCTAGTTTCCCACAGGCCAATGTGACAAACCGTCCAAGCGGTGTCGGTGCATGCAAGCCTGTCTCGTCGCCAACCTTGTTTTAAGATGCAAGCTGGCTGGGTGGCCTTTCGGGTCACTCAGCCGGTCAGCAAAAACGTCTGAAACCCTTCAATTGCCGGGGTCTTCGTAAGACTATGTATTCCTTCGTCGGCACCAGTACTTGTTTGGCAGGACTGGTAAAAGGAAAGAAGACCAGCAAGGTCAGTCATGCGGTTTAACCTCTCATATTCACTGATAAGTGGCGCATGGGTGGACAGGTATAATGCCGGACGGTGCTTTCTCAGAAACGGAATGAGTGTTGGCAACACGGCATATTCAGCCCCCTCGATATCCATCTTGACCAGTGACACGCGAGACAGGTCATTCACCGCCTCAAACTGATCCCACGCGATGGTCAGGGCATCTGTCCCGTGTACGCCGTCATGCAGCAGAGAGCTGGTGGAATCGCCCGGCTCCCCGCGGACCGACGCCATGCGGGCCACTCCGAATTGGTCTGACAGCGCAACGCTAAAAGCCGAGACGTTGCGGATATCGTTCAGGTCCAGGTTCCACGCCAGATGGCGGAATGCGGTGGGGTCGGGTTCAAAGCACCAGACGTGACGCGCCTTACGGGCGCCGTACAGAACCGTTGGGCCGATCCATGCTCCAATATCAATGTAATCGCGATCCGGCGACAGGAACTGGTCGAGCACAGCAAAGGTTTCCGGCTCCCACACGCCAGCGGAGGCTTTGCGCCAGAACTTGGAATGATAGGGATCCAGGCGGAATGGTTCGCCGTTCAGGTGCCCGGCATAGTATCCGCGAGCGCGGTAAAACATCTTGCGCGCCTGTGTCAGCATCGCGGACCTCCGGGTTTTGTGATCTCTGCCCTTGACCTGCGGCCCTTGCCACAGCATTTAACCTGTGGAACCGCAACAATCATTTTCAACAGGGGGCCGAGATGGCTTTTGAACTTCCTGATCTTCCTTATGCACATGACGCGCTGGCAGCCAAGGGCATGTCCGCGGAAACATTGGAATATCACCACGATCTGCACCACAAGGCCTATGTCGACAATGGCAACAAGCTGATCGCCGGCACCGAATGGGACGGCAAGTCGCTGGAAGAGATCATCACCGGCACTTATGATGCGAATGCTGTCGCGCAAAACGGTATCTTTAACAACATCAGCCAGTTGTGGAACCACAACCAGTTCTGGGAAATGATGGGCCCCGGCGGCGCTGCCATGCCCGGTGAGCTGGAAAAAGCTCTGACCGAGAGCTTTGGATCGGTTGACGAATTCAAGTCGCAGTTCAGCGCTGCAGGTGCCGGTCAGTTCGGCTCGGGCTGGGCTTGGCTGGTCAAGAACACTGATGGCTCGCTGGCCGTGACCAAGACCGAGAACGGCGTGAACCCGCTGTGCTTTGGTCAGACCGCGCTGTTGGGTTGCGACGTGTGGGAGCATTCGTACTACATCGATTTCCGCAACAAGCGTCCAGCGTACCTGTCGAACTACCTCGACAATCTGGTGAACTGGGAAAACGTCGCATCGCGGATGTAATCCATTGACCCGAAGAGGGTTCATCAAGGGTCTGCTGGCGGTGACGCTGGCAGGCCTTTTCTGTTTGGGGTGGCTGTTTCTGGTATCGACTTCGCGTTAGCAACCGACATCGAATGACTGCTTGGAGCCCAAAGCGTCCGGTCAACGATGGGCCGCTTGCGCCTTAGGAGAATAAGAAATCCAGCCATGCACTCAGACTATGTGTCTCTCTCTTCATTGGGGTTTGAGCAATGATAACTTACTGAATGGTCAATGAGCGCGTCCCTAAACAAAACTAGGTTGCTACGCTCATGATACGTCATCCGAAATACAGGAGGGAGCAATGTCAATGAACCGGTCTTCCAATGACTGGTCCACCAATTCATATACTTGATCTGCGGCAATCTGTTCCATAATTCAGCTTCAATTTCTGCTGCCTCGTGACCTTCAATGTTTGAAGAAGTATGCGGCCAATTCGACTTTGGGTAATTGCGTCGGACCCAGGACCTGAAGCTGTATATTTGAGACTCGTACTGGTAATGCTTATTTTTTAGAGGCACTTCGGCAATGTAGAGATATCCGTGATCAGTTGCCCTGCCGCGAACTTCATAAGCTTCGCTGAGGTCTAACGTTCGTAGGTTAACGTGCCGATCATACTTCGTTAGATAATTGTTGCCTTCCGTAGGAACGGTTTCTCTTGAAAAGGAAACTGTACATCCATCGATGAAAATATCGGAGTAACCCATGCCTTGTAGCGAACTGAGAACCTTCGCATCGCTGGATGTTTCAGAGGTAGACAGACTTGGAGCGAACGCTACAGCCCAAAAAGCGATACCTGAAATGGCTAGAGTTACTCGCGACGGCCTTTTTGTCATGTTCAACTCATCTTAGTTCAGTGTGGCTCAGACGGTGTAGTATGACGTGACCAGATAGTGGCTTCAACGGCGGTTTTGTCCGCATAACAGGCTTTAGGCAAAAGCCCTTCGACAATGCTGAAGCGCCTCGGTGCCATCACCACTGGAGAAATCCTGCCGACGCGTCAACTTTCGAATTGAGACCTATTGTACCCTGCCCCGCAGTGCATAGCTAAGATGGGCGGAGGGAGAGAGCCGCAAACCACTAAGAAAACCGTCAGGCAACGCGCTGAATGACCTCGGCGCGTCTCGGGTGAGCTGTGCCTGATGGATGAGGGAAAATCACACGAACCATAACAGGAGATCATGATGGTCGCACTTGCACAGGGAACATGGGTTGTCATAGCTGACGGGGAAAAGGCGTTGTTGATGGAGAATATCACCGACGCAGAGGACCCCAATCTGGTGGTCGTTTCGGTTGAGCAGAACGACGTGCCCAGCAACAAACCCTCGGATCGGGCGGGCCGCCGTCCGGATACAGGGCCAAACCAGAAATCGGCCGTCGAAGAAGCCAAATGGAAAACCCATGCGAAATCTCTGTTCGTGCAGGACCTGGCCAATCTGCTGAACCGCAAAGGTCTGAAGGGCGCGTATAAGCGGCTGGTTCTGGTCGCCAGCCCTCATGTACTCGGGTTGCTGCGCAGACGGCTGCACAGCGAAGTGCTGAGCAAGGTAGTCGCCGAGGTTGATAAAACGCTGACCAACCATCCGCTTCACAAGGTAGAACAGATACTGACAAGCCGTCTTAAGCCGGCGGTTTAAGAGATCACCAGACAGCGGGTGGGTTACTGCACCCGCTGCCTTTCAGTTCAGGACCTGACGCAAGGCTGCCATTGCAGTCTCAGGATCATCAACCCAGGTGATGAAGTCCGCCAGCGAAGTATCTGCAAACCCGTGACCGATGACCTGCTGCACCAGTTCGCGCAACGGGTCCCAATATCCGTCCACATTCATGACCAGAATGGGTTTGTCATGCAGGCCAAGTTGCCGCCATGTCAGCGCTTCGAACAGCTCATCCAGTGATCCCGGACCGCCCGGCAGGACCACTACGGCATCCGCGTTCATGATCATGACCTTCTTACGCTCGTGCATCGTCTCGGTGACCACGAAACGCGTCAGGTCTGTCTTGCCGACCTCGCGCTGCAACAGATGTACCGGGATAACGCCAAACGTGTCGCCTCCGGCCGCTTGGGCGGCGCGCGCAACCTCGCCCATCAGCCCCACATCACCGGCACCGTAAACAAGGCGCCAGCCTTCTTGCGCCAGCAACTGGCCAAATCTGTGGGCAGCTTGGGAATATGCGGAATTTGCACCATTGCGTGACCCGCAATACACACACACCGATGTCTGAGACACAATAGGGCTCCTCCGGGCTTGTATCTGGGCTTTTGACCCCTGATAGCGGGATTGATAGATTGGCTCAACCGTCAGGCAGAATGTGTTATAGCCAAAGCACTTGCGCTGCGGAGTGAAAGGAAGCACATGAACGCCAAGTCGGGAAGCGAAAGCTCTGGCATCTCCACATGGTGGGTGATCGCGGGTGTTGTGATTATCGCCGGAGCTGGTGGGTTGTACTTGTCCGGCATCCTTGAAAGTGATCCGCAAGAGGCCGCACCGCAAGCGGATACCGCCACACCAACCGCATCAGATAGTGCTGAGACCACAACACCGGCCAACACAGTCGAGGCCGGTGAACCTGCGCCTGAAACGGGGTCCGATACCCCAGAGGTCGCAGTAGCCGAAGCGCCAACCAATCTACAGGACACGTCGCCAGAAGACGTGGCGCAGGCAGCCGCACCCACGCTGGATCAGATATTTGTCGAACCGGATGGCAACGCGGTTCTGTCCGGCAATGCCGAACCCGGATCCGATGTGCGAGTGTTGCTGGACGGAGAGCAGGTACATAGTTTCACCGTCGACCCCAGCGGTCAGTTCGCCGAATTCGTATCGATCCCGTTCTCTGAGAATGCGCGTGGCTTAACTCTTGAGACCAGCGGTGATCAACCATTGCAGTCGGACGACTATTTGATCGCCGCATTGCCTGAACCCGCGCCCGCAGATGAATCTGTCTCGACCACTGATACGGCAGAGGCCGCGCCTGTCCCCAACTCTCCTTCTCAGACAGAGAGCGCTGAGACGGCCCCACAGGCAACCGCGGACGATACCGAACAAGTGGCAGAGGCCGCACCCGAGGAAAGGGCGGAGGACCCACAGGATCAACAGGTGGCCATATTGCGCTCTGGCGAGGACGGGGTGGAACTTGTGCAGGCCCCAACCGTACAATCGCAGGCACCGGAACAGGTTGCGCTGGATACGGTCGGTTACTCCAGCACCGGAGACGTTGAGCTGACAGGCCGGGTTCCGGACGGCTCGGTCGTTCGGTTGTATCTGGACAACCAGCTTGTCGACGACCTGACCCCGACCGACGACGGCAAATGGCGCAGTGAGTTGCAGGGCATCGATCCCGGCATCTATAACTTGCGTGTGGATGAGGTCGCAGCCGATGGCACGGTCGTCAGCCGATTGGAGACCCCGTTCAAGCGCGAGCCTGTCGAGGTTCTGCGCGCTGCTGAAGCGCCCCAGACCACCGGAGAGGAGCCTCAGGCAGCGCCTATCCGCTCGGTTACCGTGCAGGAGGGCGACACCCTCTGGGCGATCTCGCGAGAGCGTTTTGGTGACGGTATCCTCTACGTGAAGCTGTTCGAAGCCAACCGGGATGCGATTCGCGATCCTGATCTGATCTATCCCGGTCAGGTTTTCACGTTCCCCGAATAAACCTTGCCTCTGGCCCTTCCGGGGGCAGGGGGCTATCTCTGACCGCAGACTAGGTACGTGATGAGACGGACAGCCCAGATGCAATCTGACGACATCCCCCAAACCGACGAGCGCAGTTCAGGCTGGCGCACGATCCGTAAAGTCGCTCCGTATCTGTGGCCCGAGGATGAGCCCTGGGTAAAGCGTCGCGTAGTATTAGCCATGTGTATGTTGGTCGTGGCCAAGCTGATCGCGGTCTATACGCCGATCCTGTACAAAGGCGCGGTTGACGGTCTGGCCGGCGAGGGTGTGCCGCCCTTGGCGCTGGGCGCGGTTGGGTTGACTGTGGCCTATGGCGTTGCGCGGATGATGACCGTGGGCTTTCAGCAATTGCGCGATGCGGCCTTTGCGCCGGTCGGTCAGCGCGCGCTGCGCGCACTGGCGTTGGTGACGTTTCAGCATATCCATCAGCTTTCGATGCGTTATCACGTGACCCGCCGAACCGGAGGCCTGAGCCGCATTATCGAGCGCGGCGTGAAAGGTGTAGAATTCCTGTTGCGGTTCTTGCTGTTTTCCATCGGACCGCTGATCCTTGAGCTGTTGTTGGTCGCGATCATCCTGATGTGGCTGTTCGATGTCTGGTATCTGGTCGTCGTGGCGGTGACCATCGCGCTGTATATCTGGTTCACCTTTGCCGTGACCGAATGGCGGGTGAAGCTGCGGCGCGAGATGAATGATCAGGACACCGAGGCCAACCAGCGCGCGATAGACAGCTTACTGAACTTTGAAACCGTCAAGTATTTCAACGCAGAAACCCGCGAAGCTGCGCGCTATGATGTGTCGATGAAGGCCTATGCCGGAGCAGCGCTTAAGACTGCCTATTCGCTGGCCTTCCTGAATTTCGGGCAGTCTTTCCTGATCACCTGCGGCCTGATCGGTGTAATGGTTCTGGCGGCGGTGGGGGTGCAGAACGGCACGTTGACCGTTGGCGATTTTGTTATGGTCAACGCCTACATGATCCAGATCACCGTGCCATTGAATTTTCTGGGTACGGTGTACCGTGAAATTCGCCAGTCGCTTGTGGATATGGGTCAGATGTTTGATCTGCTGGAACAACCCGCCGAGGTGGCCGACAAGTCCAACGCCGCTGATCTGGCTGTGACCGGGGGTGAAGTGACGCTGGACAACGTCCATTTCGGCTATGATGCGGATCGGGAAATCCTCAAAGGAGTCTCTTTGACGGTTCCGGCGGGACAGACGGTGGCCATCGTTGGGGCCACAGGGTCTGGGAAATCCACCATTGGACGGCTGCTGTTTCGCTTTTATGATGTAACCGCCGGAGCATTGAAGATCGATGGGCAAGACGTGCGGGACGTGACGCAATCCAGTCTGCATGCGGCAATCGGCGTGGTGCCGCAGGATACGGTTCTGTTCAACGACACGATCCGGTACAACATCGCCTATGGCCGCGACGGGGCCACGCAAGAGGATGTCGAAGCTGCCGCCAGGGCTGCGCAGATTCATGACTTCATCGCCACGCTTCCCGAAGGCTATGACACCACAGTGGGTGAGCGCGGGTTGAAACTGTCAGGCGGAGAAAAACAACGCGTCGGCATTGCACGCACCTTGCTGAAGAACCCGCCGATCTTGCTGCTGGACGAAGCGACCTCGGCGCTGGACACGGATACCGAACAGGACATCAAGGACGCGCTGGCGCGGGCGGGCGAGGGTCGGACCGTTCTGACCATCGCCCACCGTCTCAGCACCATTGCCGAAGCGGATCGTATCGTAGTGCTGGAGCAGGGCGAGATTCTGGAACAGGGCACCCATGATGAGTTGCTGCAGCGTGAAGGCCGCTATGCCCAGCTGTGGAGCCGCCAGCAATCGGATGCGCAAGCTGCCTGAGCGGCGTTGCGGTCAGCCCGTGCTATACTGACGAACACAAGCGAAAGGTGATGCCATGTCAAAACGCATACACGGCCTTGCGATCGCAGCGGCTTTTGCCCTGCTAATGCCTGCTCTGGCGGCGGCGGATCCAATCGTCGGCGTCTGGAAGACGGAACCGGATCGCAAGAACCTGACCTCTCACATCAAGATCACGGCCTGTGGCAAGAACTTCTGTGGCCAGATTCAATCTGCTTATGACAGTTCGGGTAAAGAGGTTCAGACCCCCAATATCGGCAAAAAGCTGTTTTGGGATGTGTCCAGCCAGGGGGATGGCGCATACGGAGGAGGTGAGTTCTGGGTGCCGCTGATCAATGTTGATGCGGTGCCGCAAATGACCCTGCAGGGCGATACGCTCAAGGTTAAAGGGTGCGAACATCACCTGTGCGCGCATCAGACCTGGACCCGCCTTTGACGAAAAACGGGGCCGGTGAAACCCGACCCCGCTTAATAGTCATTCCGCAGCTTTCAACGGGGACCCCGGCGGCTGATCCGCGGTCGCGGTACGGTCTGGTTCGGCGGGCTGAAAGGTCGGGTCGTCGCTCCAGACAACCTCGGTCGTTTGGGCCTGTCGTGCAGCCTTGCCAATCGCCATGTCCTGCGCAGCAATGCTGGATTGCCCGCCTGTGGCGCGTGCCAGAAGCTTGCCCAGCCACACCGCATAGGTTGTCACCCACACCCGCAAGGCCAGGAACGCGGGCGTCAGGATCAGTGTCAGAACCGTTGCAACACCCAACCCGAAGACAACGGCCGTTGCCAGTTGTTTCCACCACAGCGCGGTCGGGCTGTCGATGGAATACCCGCCGTTGATAAAGTCCAGAGACAGTCCGAACATCATCGGCGTCAGACCTGCCATTGTGGTCAGGGTGGTCAGCAAAACCGGACGAATGCGCGCCTCGGCCGTGCGGACAATCGCCTCGATCCGAGGCATATAGCGGCTATATTCCTGGTAGGTGTCGATCAGAACAATGTTGTTGTTCACCACGATCCCCGCAAGCGCCACAATCCCTGTCCCGGTCATGATGATCGAGAAGGGCTGTTCCATCAATATCATCCCGAGCAGCACGCCTGTGGACGACAGCACAACGGCCAGCAACACCAGAACCGAGTTGTAGAACGAGTTGAACTGCGCGAGCAGGATGACGAACATCAAACCCAGCGCGCCCATGAACGCATTCACAAGGAACGCACCAGATTCTGCCTGATCTTCCTGATCGCCGGTCCATTCCCAGCTGATGGTGTTGCCGAATGGCGTGGTGTTCAACCATTCGGTCAGAACCGCAATTCGTTCGTTCGGATTGATAAGCGAGATCAGCGCGTCGCCGGACGTCATCGCCGTACGCAAGTCATCCACATTGTCGGCGCCGGTCATCAGTACCAGTTCGAAATCGGCACCACCGGGGCCGGTTAGAACCGTGCCTGTCGAGGTGTACCCTTCGGTGACTGCACGCACGACGGCAAGGCGTTGTTCCGTCCCATCCGGGTTTGTGGTCACAACTTTGCTGAGGCCAGGTTCGACATCAGCCTTAACGTCGTAATAACGCTGTTGGTCGACCCTGTTGATCTCGGCCAACTTGGCCACGGGTTGGCGCGTTACGAAGTTCGACAACGGCACCAGCCCGTCCAGCGTGCGTACCTTGAGCGTATCAAGGGTGGACAGAACCCGATCCTGATCGGGAAGACGCACACGTATCTCGATCTCTTCATCCACGTTGTCGGGCCGCATCTCACCCAGCAATAGGCCGCGTGTGACCAGCTGTACCATCGCGCCTACGGTGGCCACATCCGCGCCAAAGCGGCCCGCCTTGGCCACATCGACGTCGATCTGCCAGTCGATGCCGGGCAGGGGCAGGGTGTCTTCGATCGTAATCAAACCCGGAGTCGTATCGAACATCTCACGCGTGGTTTTGGTGGCTGCTGTCAACTCCTCCCAACTGTCACCTTTGATCCGAAGGTGAACGGGTTTGGCTGAGGCAGGACCCTGTTCCAGGGGCAGGATCTCAACCACAATGCCGGGCAACGTCGCCAGTTCCGCATTCAACTGGTCCAACACAAAGTCACCATCGTAATCCGGCGCTATGGTCTGACGGTCCAGTAAGCCTCCAAGGATCGGTTCCGAGATATTCGGGCGATCCTCCCATGGTATGATCTCGAACTGCACCCGACCAACCGTGTCGGCGGGGGCTTGCGCGCCGCCATTGTTTTGGTCCAATCCGCCTTGTCCGGCAAAGGAAAAGACATTGATCACCGCAGGGTGTGCGCTGATGATCTGCTCGGCGGCCAGCACCATTTCGTCCTTTTCGGTCAGCGATATGTTGCCGCGCGCACGGACATAGGCCGTGGCCTGTTCCGGCTCGCTTTCGACAAAGAATTCGACACCGCGCGATTCCTGCGGGAACCAAACAAACGCGACGAAGTAAACAAGCCCAAAGACAGTGGCGATTGATACAACTGGCATGATCGGATTGCCGACCAGAAACCTGATTACTACGCCAACAACAGTGTGTTCACGTGCAGAATGGACGTGCTGATCCGGCGCGCGTTCGATTTTTGCAGCACTCAGTGTGACCGACCCGGCAAAGGCCCCGAACAGGAACAGCAAGGCGCCGAATACCACGCCTCCGGATGCGCCTTCCGGCATCAGGTATCCGGGGTTCAACATCTGCATGGCACCCAGGAAAATCAAATACAAAGACGGAGGTACCATCACCGCCCGTACCCACCACGGGGTACGCCCGCGCAACCAGGTTGAGGTCCGGTCGAACACGCGGCTGAGGCGACCGGATACACCGCCCATCACGGGCAGATAGATCAGCGCCACGATCAGCGAGGCGGACAGAACGAAGATCAGTGTGACGGGCAGCATCCCCATGAACTCACCAGGAACACCGGGCCAGAACAGCATGGGCAGGAAGGCGCACAGCGTGGTGGCTGTCGACGAAACGATGGGCCAGAACATCCGCTGGGCGGCCTCGACATAGGCGTGCATCGGGCCGACGCCATCCTTGATGCGCTTGTCAGCATATTCGACGACCACAATGGCCCCGTCGACCAACATCCCGACGGCCAGGATCAATCCGAACATCACGATGTTGGAAATACTGACCCCCATGACGGCAAGAAACGCAAAGCACAACAGGAACGAGGTCGGGATTGCAAAACCCACCAGCAACGCGGCACGCGTGCCCAATGAGGCCAGCACCACAATCATCACCAGCGCAATAGCGGTCAGAACCGAGCCTTCCAGCTGTCTGACCATCGAGCCGACAATGCGGCTTTGGTCATTTGACGTGCCAAGCTCGATTGCGGCCTGCATCTCGGGCGGCCATTTGGCTTTGGCTGCGTCTATGGTCGTTTTGACCTCATCGACCGTGTCGATCAGGTTATAGCCTTTGCGTTTGACCACCTGCAGAGCAACCGTCGGTTCGCCGTTAAAGCGGGCAGTGCCTTCGCGGTCTTCAAAGGTATAGTTGATCTGGGCGAGTTCTCCCAACGTCACGACACGGTCGCCGTTGACCTTGACCGGCAACCCATAGACGTCCTGTGTGGTTTTGAACGACGATGGTATCTTGACCGAAAAGGTGCCTTGTTCAGTTTCGACCTCACCAGCCGCAATCAACTGGTTGTTGTTCTGCACGACCGTGATCAACTCACCTGCGGTGACGTTGTAGGCTTCCAGCCTCAGAGGGTCGATGATGACTTCAAGCAATTCGTCTCGGTTACCAGCGATACCGGCTTCGAGCACCGAATCCATCGCTTCCAGATCGTCCTGCAAATCTTTGGCCACGCGCGCCATTGTGCGTTCGGGCACTGCGCCGGTCAAATTCACGATGACGATTGGGAATTCAGAAAAGTTGATCTCGGTCAGCGAATATTGCTCGGCCCCTTCGGGGAAATCAGCCTGTGCACTGTTCATGGCGTCGCGTACATCCGCCATGATCGCGGTTTTGTCCCAGCCGAAATCGAACTCCAGCGCCACGCCAGCATACCCTTCTGCGGCGGTCGAGGTCATCTCTTTCAGGCCGTCCAGATCCGCCAGTTCGGTTTCCATCGGTTTGACCAGAAGGTTTTCCAAATCCTCGGCAGAGATGCCGGGGAACTGGACGGAAACGAACAGGGCCGGAATCTCAATATCCGGCTCACCCTCTTTGGGAAGGCCAACATAGGCGAACCCGCCGACAATCAGTGAGATCACCACAAAGGCGATAACCATTCGGGCCCGGCCAGCGGCCCAACTGACGATACCGGTCATTGTTGAGTTTCCCTATAGTTTGGCACTACTTTGACGCCCTTGGTGACAAACTCGTGCCCGACGACGATGATGTCGACCTCTTCTGGCAACCCGTCGACCCAGACGCCTTCGGCTGTGTCGCGCAGCAGGCGGATCGGCATAAAATCCACGACATCGCCTTCGCCAACCGTGCGGACGCCAACCTGACCTTCGTTGTTCAGGGTCAGGGCAGATTGCGGTAGCATATGTGCTTTTGTGCCCTCGGCCGCGATGCGGATATCGGCGGTTTGGCCGTCACGAATGGCCAGATCGGGGTTCGGGACGGTGATTTCGACTTCGAAGGTGCGGGTGGTTTCATCTGCTGACCGGCTGAGGAAGGTCACCAGACCCGCAACCTGCGGGCCCGTTATCAGATGCGCCGAAGCCTCAGAACCGACGACAACCCGGTTGACCTCGGCCTCGGGCACAAACCCAACCAGCTTGATGGGATCCAGTTGAATGACGGTCGCACATAGCGATCCCGGCTGCATCAGGCTGCCCAATTCGGCGGTGTCGCTTTCCAGCAGGCCCTTGAAGGGCGCTTCGATGGTTTGACGCTCGATCTCTCGTTGCGCGGCTTCGACTTCAGCCGATGCGGCTTCGATTCCGGCGCGGGTAGCTTCAAGCCCTGCCTCGGCGGTTTTGATGCCGGCCTCAGCGGACCGCATCGCCGCTTCGCTTGAAATCCTGCGGGTTTCCGACCCGAAACCCGTTTCCGACAGCTTGTTGGCCGCTTTCAGGTTGATCTCGGCTTCGGCAACCAGCGCATGGGCTTCTTCCAGACGGGCCTCGGCCTCGGGGACACGGCTTTTGGCCTCAAGCTTGCCTGCCATCGCTTCGGCCAGACTTGCCGGGCGGGTGCCTGGATCCAGCTCGCACAGCAGGTCGCCCGGTTCGACAAATGTGCCTTTACGCTTGGGTTCCGAGATCACGGTCGAGGTCGTCTCGGCCAGAACCTCAACCTGACGATTGGCCTTGGTCTGGCCGCGCAGCAGCACCGCGCTGTCAATTTCCTGTGCAGATGACCTAAGGGCAACTACACCCATAACGGTCTGATCGACGGGATCGTTCCCACCAGATTCTGTAGCAGAGGCGGTATCCGACTCTCCTTCGCCGCGACCCGCGAAGGCGAAAAGGGCGTCTCGTTCAAAGACCAAAAAGAACAGGGCGACAACCACCAAAATCGCATTCACGAATGAAATCAAACGCATACAGAATATCTCCCAAAATTCTTCGCCGACTTTTCAACGACGTGCATGCCTAAAAATGGGGGCACGAATGTCCCTTTTCCATACTGAACTGAATAGTTCGGTTCAAATATTTGCGCAAGGGTCGCTTGCCGCGGCGGAAATGTACGAATTCGAGCCCTTGGCTTAATCAAGGCACCGGGGTATGACATGGCGCTAAATAGCAGAATACAGCCCAGGGAGCGGGGATGAGCGACACCGACAGTTTTATTGAAGAGGTGACAGAAGAGGTCCGCCGTGACCGTCTGTTCCTGTTGCTTCGCCGTTGGGGGTGGATTGGTGTTCTGGTTGTGGTTCTGATCGTTGGCGGAGCCGCGTTCAATGAATTCCGCAAAGCCCGGACCACCGGTCAGGCTGAAAGCCTTGGGGACGCGATCCTTGGTGCGCTGGAACAGAACGACTCGGCCGAACGCGCCGCGGCGTTGTCCGGTGTTGATGCGGCAACGCCCGGTGGGGATGCGGTTCTGAACATGCTGCTGTCTTCTTCACAGATTGAGGCCGGATCCCGTCAAGAGGCGGTGGACAGTCTGAACACCATTGCCGTTCAGGGCGACCTGCCGGACATCTATCGCGCCATTGCATCCTTCAAGGCGTTGTTGCTGCAATCCGAATCCATGCCGGTGGCTGATCGTCGCCAGCAATTCGAAGCTTTGGCTGCGCCAGGCGCTCCCTTGCGGTTGCTGGCCGAGGAACAACTGGCCCTGATCGACGTCTCGGAAGGAAAAGTTGATTCGGCCATCGAACGGCTGCAAGCAATGCGTCAGGACGCAGAGATCGGTGTGGATCTGCAACAACGTGCAGCACAATTGATTGTCGCGCTTGGCGGCGAACCGGAACCGCTGGTGGCCCAGCAGGGTTGATCAGGCGGCGGAAATAATGACAGGCGAGTTCGGAGTATCATGGTGACAAGTCTTTTCTCCCGCATTGGATTGTCGGTTGCGGCCGTTTCACTGACCGCGCTTGCCGCCTGTCAGGAACCCGAGGTTATTCTGCCGGGCGCGCGTGAAGACATTCGCCCTGCATCTGACACCGAGACCGTAGAGACGCGCGGCGCAAAACCGATCAGCCTTCCGGCGCAGAAGACTAATGCCAGCTGGTCGCAAAGCGCTGGCACACCGGCCTTCCGTACGACCAACGCTGCGCTGCGTGCCACGCCGCAGCGGCTGTGGTCTGCCTCGATCGGCAAGGGTGATTCACGCAAGCAACGGATTACGGCTGAACCGGTAGTGGCGGGGGGGCTGATTTATACGCTGGATTCCGGCGCGACTGTTTCTGCGGTGTCACCGCAGGGGCAGGTCGCGTGGAACACGAACCTGATCCCTGCAACAGACGGCGACGCGGATGCAACGGGTGGCGGTATGGCCTATTCCAATGGCGTACTTTACGTCTCGTCCGGGTTTGGGCGACTGACTGCACTGGACGCCAAGACCGGCGCGATCCGGTGGCAAAAGCGCCTGAATGCAACCGGCAGCGGCGCGCCGCTGATCAGTGATGGGCTATTGTATCTGGTTGCCGGGGACGAAACCGGCTGGACCATCGACACCAAGGATGGTCGCATCGCCTGGCAGATTGAAGGCACGCCCAGTGTCGGAAACGTTCTGGGCGCTCCGGCCCCGGTCATCGCTTCGGAATTTGCAGTCTTTGCCTTTGGTTCGGGTGATATCGCCGCAACCTTCAAGCGCGGCGGTATTCGCCGCTGGAACGCCTCGGTCGCGGGTGGGCGTCGCGGGCGTGCAGCTGCTCAGATTGTGGATGTCACCGGTGGGCCGATGGTTGTTGGGGACACGATCTATATCGGTAACCACTCTGGCCGGACCGTCGCGTTCGACGCTGGCTCGGGTGAGCGGAAATGGACAGCGGATGAAGGCGCTGTTGATACGGTCTGGGCTGCAGGCAACAGCATCTTCCTGATCAGCGACCGCAGCCAACTGGTGCGGTTGGACGCCTCAGATGGCTCAATCGTCTGGGCGCAGGACTTGCCGGGCTTTGTCAAAGACAAACCCAACAAACGCGGTCCGATCTTTGCCCATTATGGCCCGATCCTTGCGGGTGGACGCATTGTGATCGCATCAAATGACGGTTATCTGAGGTTCTACAATCCGGTTGACGGCGCGCTGGTTCACCGTGCCGAAGTGCCTGGCGGCGCGACAACGGCCCCGGTTGTGGCAGGGCAGACGCTGTACGTCGTTTCCACCAAAGGTGATCTACACGCTTTCCGTTGACGACAAGATGCGCTAAAGGGCGCGTCTGAGTCTTGAAAGTTGAGTATCATGTCGCTGACCCTCGCCATCGTGGGGCGCCCCAATGTGGGCAAATCCACCCTGTTCAACCGCCTTGTGGGCAAACGTCTGGCCCTGGTCGATGACCAGCCCGGCGTAACGCGTGATCTGCGCGAAGGCGAAGGGCGTCTGGGCGATCTGCGCTTTACCGTGATCGACACCGCCGGGCTTGAGGACGCAACCGACGACAGCCTTGAGGGCCGTATGCGCCGTCTGACCGAGCGTGCGGTGGACATGGCAGATGTCTGTCTGTTCATGATCGATGCCCGTACGGGGCTGACACCCACCGATGAGATGTTTGCCGAGATCCTGCGCAAACGGTCCAAGCACGTGATCCTGGCCGCCAACAAGGCCGAAGGCAACGCAGCCGATGCCGGTGTGCTTGAGGCCTATAATCTGGGCCTGGGTGAGCCTGTCCGCCTGTCGGGTGAACACGGTGAGGGGATGACCGACCTTTATGCCCACCTGATGCCACTGGCCGACGCAGCCGAAGAGCGGGCGGTGGATGATACCCCCCAAACCGACATCGAACTGGACGAGGACGGAGAGGGTGAGTTGCCTTTGATCTCCGCTGCAAAACCGCTGCAAGTGGCGGTTGTCGGACGCCCGAACGCGGGCAAGTCTACTCTGATCAATAAGATCATTGGCGAAGAACGCCTGCTGACCGGCCCTGAGGCCGGGATCACGCGCGATGCCATCAGCCTGCGCCTTGACTGGGCAGACCCCGATGGGGGCAGCACGCCGATGCGTATTTTTGACACGGCTGGGATGCGCAAAAAGGCCAAAGTACAAGAAAAGCTGGAAAAGCTGTCCGTCTCAGACGGGTTGCGGGCCGTAAAATTTGCCGAGGTTGTGGTGGTTCTGTTGGACGCTGCCATTCCTTTTGAACAGCAAGACCTGCGCATCGCCGATCTGGCCGAACGGGAAGGCCGCGCCGTTGTCGTGGCCGTCAACAAATGGGACATCGAAGAGGATAAGCAGGACAAGCTGCGCGACCTCAAAGAGTCGTTCGAGCGCCTGTTGCCGCAACTGCGGGGCGCCCCTTTGATCACCGTATCGGCCAAGACAGGCCGGGGGCTGGAACGGCTGCGCGCCGCCATCCTGCGCGCCCATGATGTTTGGAATCGTCGCGTCCCCACGGCAGCACTGAACCGTTGGCTGACAGCCATGCTAGAGCAGCACCCGCCACCAGCACCGCAGGGCCGCCGGATCAAGTTGCGTTATATGACGCAGGTCAAGACCCGCCCGCCGGGTTTTGTGGTCATGTGCTCGCACCCCGACAAGATGCCCGAAAGCTATTCACGCTATCTGGTCAACGGTCTGCGCGAGGTGTTTGACATGCCCGGAACGCCCATCCGCCTGACGTTGCGAGGGCAGGGCGACAAGAACCCGTATAAGGGACGGCGCAAGAAAAACGCCGGTGCCTTGGCAAAACATCTCAAGGGCAGGGCGTAACTGCGCCAATTTTCAGCATTTTAAGCTCAGGGGCGTGACACTCCCCTGACTGCGCGCTAGCATTCAGTGGCGTGCATCTGTTTTTGCGCGCGCTGCATGTATGCGGGCGTTCCGCACTTAATTTTGAAATCACATTGAACCGGGCCATCGTGGGAGCGGACTGGATGGATCTGAGGGAATACACTCGACAATACGCGGTGCAGGACAACAGATTGGCCGCGATAAGCTATTTTGGAACTTTTGCGGTGTATTTCACATCGCTTGCGCTTGCGATTTCTTATGTGGATCGGTGGTACATCATGATCCCCGCAGGGATCGCTTTTGCCTTTTCCGCCGTGCGCCTTTATGTGCTGCAACACGATTGCGGCCATCACTCCCTGTTTGAAATCCGTCTGCAGAATGAATGGGCCGGGCACGGTTTGTCGCCCTTCACATTTGCCCCGTTCGAGGTGATGAAGCAGAACCACAATCTGCACCATTCCGGGATCGGTAATCTGGAACATCGCGAAACCGGTGAAATCCACACCATGACGGTGCGGGAATGGAACGCTGCAGATTGGAAAAGCCGATTGTTTTACAGGCTTTACCGCAATCCATTCATCCTGGTGCCTCTGGGATCGTTGTTCACCTACTTCATCCGCTATCGCTGGCCCAAGAACACGGTGCGCTTTGGCGTGACGGGGGTGCTGTTGCATAACCTGTCCATCGTGGTCTTCCTTGGGCTTCTGTATCTGATTGCCGGGTCCACCGGCATTGTGGTCTGGTTGATCTTTTCCTTTCTGGGCGGAATGCTGGGCGTGTTCCTTGTCTACCTGCAGCACAATTTCGAGGATACCTATTGGGACCGACGTCCTGATCTGAACCCGCAACTGGCTGCGCTGCAGGGATCATCGGCACTGGATTTCGGATGGTGGTTTGACAATGCGGTGGCTTGCATCACGTTGCACGACATCCACCACTTTAACGCGCGCATCCCGTCCTATCGGCTGCGGGCGTGCCATTATAACCTGCCGCCCGAATACACGCCGCGCCGGATCAAGTTTCCCGAGGCCGTGGCGGCGCTGAACTTGAAGCTATGGGATGAGGACGCCAAACGACTTGTTCCATTCCCCAAAAAGAACCGAACCGGTAATCTGGCCCATAGCAACTAACGCTCAGGGGCCAATGGGCTAGCCGGCAGCTTGCAAATGCGTATATCGGCTGTATATACGAAACGACTGGGAGAGAAAGGAAGGACTCGTAATGACCGCAGTGACGACCGTTAAAGGGGTGGGTGAGACGCTTGCAAAAGCGCTGGCTGCCAATGGCTTTAATACCGCTGAAGCCATCGCTAAGGCTAAACCCGCAGACCTGGTCAAAGCCCCCCGCATTGGTGCGGCCCGTGCGCTGGTGCTGATTGCCGCAGCAAAGACCGCGATTGCGGCCAAGCCGACAGCCGCGAAACCGGCCGCAGCGAAACCAACGACCCGCCGCGCGCCTACGCGAAAGCCCTCTGCAGCGAAAGCTGCCGCCGCTAAACCTGCCGCAGCAAAAACCTCGGCTGCAAAACCTGCGGTCAAGAAACCGGCTGTTGCAAAGCCCGCGACCCGCAAACCAGCTGCGCGGAAAACCGTAGCGGCCGCTGCCGCCGACAAGCGTGCCGCTGCCGCCGCTGAAAAACGCGCTGCCGAGGCTGCCCGTAAGGCGGCCGAGGAAAAAGCTGCGGCCGAAGCCGCTGCCGCCAAAGCCCGTAAAAAAGCCAAAGCCAAGGCAAAGGCTGAAAAGGCCGCCAAGAAGCTGCAGGAAATGGAGGCCGCGTTCTCGAAAGCCAAGGACAAGGTGAAGGCCAAGTCCAAAAAGGACAAGAAGTCCAAGAAGGGCGACAAGAAAAAAGACCAGAAGAAGAAAGACGGCAAAAAGAAAGACAAAAAGAAGGATAAGAAAAAGGCGAAGAAGTAAGCCTTCTCCGCCTTCAAGTGTTTTTCGAAATCGGCGTCGCGCTCTGCGTGCGCCGGTTTCCTTATGCCAGCGTGCCGTCCAGTTGCAGCGTCAGCTTGCCGCCCAGATAGGGGGCCAAAACGTTTGGCAATGTTACGGTTCCGTCTGCGTTTTGGCCATTTTCCAGAACAGAGATCAGACACCGACCAACGGCCAACCCAGATCCGTTCAGGGTGTGAACGTATTCCGGTTTACCACCGCCTTCGGGGCGGAAACGTGCGTTCATGCGGCGGGCCTGAAAGTCACCGGTGGTCGAGACCGAGCTGATCTCGCGGTAGGCATCCTGCCCGGGCAGCCAGGCTTCGATGTCATAGGTCCGGCGTGCGCCAAAACCCATATCGCCGGTGCACAGAATCACCGTGCGGTAGGGGATGCCCAGTTGTTCCAACAGATCCTCGGCACAGCGCAGCATGCGCTTTTGTTCTGCGTCTGACTCATCTGGGTGCGTGACCGAGACCATTTCGACCTTTTCGAACTGATGCTGTCGCAACATCCCGGCTGTGTCCTTACCGGCGCTGCCCGCTTCGGACCGGAAACAGACAGTATGCGCGGTCATGCGGATGGGTAGGGCGCTTTGGTCCAGAATGTCACCCGAAACAGAATAAGTCAGCGTCACTTCGGACGTTGGAATCAGCCACCAACCATTGGTGGTCTGGTAACTGTCCTCGCCAAATTTCGGCAGCTTGTCCGTGCCGTACATGGCTTCATCGCGGACCAGAACCGGGGTCAGCATTTCGGTCAGACCGTTCTTGTCGATATGCGTATCGATCATGAACTGCGCCAGCGCCCGGTGGGTTCGGGCGACACCTTTGGACAGGTTCACAAACCGACTGCCGCTGGTTTTGGCTGCAGTCTCAAAGTCCATCGCTGCGGCCACGGCCGGGATGTCGTAATGTTCCTTGGGTGCGAAATCAAAAGCGCGCGGCGTGCCCCAGCGATTGACCTCGACATTGTCGTCCTCGTCTGCGCCTTCGGGCACGTCCTCGGCTGGAATGTTGGCGATACGAGCCAGTTGATCGGTTAGCAGCGCGTCCAGATCCTTGGCCTCGGTCTGCATCCGGGCAATCTCGGCTTTTTTGTCGGCGACCAGTGCGCGCAGGCGCTGGAATTCGACCTCATCGCCGCGGCCTTTGGCGGCGCCAACCTCTTTCGAGGCTTTGTTCTGCTCGGCCTGTGCGGTCTCAGCCGCCAGAATCTTGGCCCGGCGACTTTCGTCCAGCCGCAGCAATTCTGACGACACCGACGCGTCCCCACGGCGCGCAAGGGCGGCGTCGAAGGCGGCGGGGTTTTCGCGAATAGCGCGGATGTCGTGCATGGTTCAGATCCTTAAACATGTGAATCACTGCAGCCGCTTATGCACCATCTGAATGGCAGGGTGTAGCACGCGTTTGAAATTACACCTACTTGTCCAGATCTTCCTCGGTTTGATGCGCCAGATGACCGTCCCAGTCTTCGGCCGGGATTTTTGGCTCTGGCGGATCAGCGATGTAAGAGGGCGTCATAATCTGTACATTGTTCTCGTTGAACACGGCCACGATGTTACGGTGCAGGTCCGAGCGAATCTTCGGAATGATGCTGCCGCGTGTCGAATACCCGTTGATCTGATAGTTGATCGCGTAATCCGCCAGAGCAGTCCACAGAACAAACGGCTCGGGCTTGGCCTTGATGCCTTTGGTGCGATTGGCGGCCTCGATCAGCATGGCCTCAATCTTGTCCGAGGGTTCCTCATAGCCGATGCCCACAGTCGTGTGCAGCAACAGCCCGCTGCCATCTGTTTTCTTTGAAAAGTTTACCACATCCGAGTTCATCAGCTGGGCATTCGGAATCGAGATCAACTCATTCTTGATTGATTTCAGATGCGTTTCCATCAGCTTTATCTGCACCACATCGCCTATGTGTTCTCCGATCTGAATGCGGTCCCCGATTGAGGTTGAGCGGCGATAGATCACGAACAACCCTGCCAGCATGTTTGATACGACCGAGTTTGCACCCAGCGACAGCATGGCACCCACAAGAATAGTCAGTCCCTGAAAAGCGGCTGAGTCGGACCCGGGAATATAGGGCACCGCAAATACCAGAGCGATCATGATAACAACGACACGGGCGATATTGAAGGTTGGATTCACCCAGTGCTTTTCGAAATCCCCCAGATCAAATGTTCCGGCCTCAACCGCGTCAAAGAACACGCGCATGCCTTTGATTACATACATCGTGACCCAGGTGATCAGGACCAGCATGATTAGGTTGGGGATATAGCTGATGATGCCCTGAAAGATCACAAGTACGGGTTCTGTCAGATAGGTTAGCAGCAGCTGCGCGAAATATCGGGTTTCAGCGAAGGAAAGCAGGACAAAGGACAGATAGTAGTAAAAGCCCAGAAAGAAGATGATAAGCAGAACGAAGTTCAACCCATACCGGACCAACGCTGCAATCGCCTCAGCCTGAACACTTTTTGCGGTGGCCGTCTCTACATCCTTCAGGTGACGTTTGACAAATTTCAGGGTGCGTCGCCGGATGCTGCGATGTAGCCATAGGATTGCTACTACGAAGACTATGAAACCAAAGGTCCAGCCCGCCGCTTCAATGGCACCGGAGACGCGCGCCTGCTCGGTTCGGTTGGCCCGGTAGGCGATGATCGCCTCTTCGATGGCCTGACCGTGCAAGAAGCTGAGAACATCGAGCTCCATCTGATCCAGCTCGGCGTCCGCTTCGGTGACAATCGTGACCTGGACGTCATCCGCCAGAATAAGCGTACCCAGCTCGGTGTCTTCAAACACAATCGCGACGGTTGTGCTGGTAGAGGCCTCTGCGACTTCAATGATGGCGTCCTGCACCCGTTCGACGCGGTCGGATGCCGGCAGCGCGCTGGATCCACGCAGAAAGAAAAGCGTCTCGCCGTCGACAATGACTGGGGCTTTGAACGTTTCGGACTGTTCCTCGTCCACACGAAGGTCTTCAGCGATATCCTGCGCTGCCGCCGCAAAGGGCAGAGTGATCAACAAGACCGCAACAAGCAGTCGGGCAACCATGCCAAAGGATTGAAAAAATTGCGTCATTGGACCTCCCGCTTTTCAACTATATCCGAGCGGGCCTATCTTCCTAGGGGGTAACTGAACCGGCGGTCCTAAACTTTGGAAAATATGGAACACCCGCCACAGGTAACGGTGTTTTCCAAAGAAAAAATTCGATGCGCCGCCTGTCCTTGCAAACAGGCATTTCAAAGAATAGGTTCTCGCCAAATTTGCGGAGACTTCCGCATCTCCAAAACAAAAGGAATATCCTATGGAAGGTGGCGCAATCGCCCAGTTTCTCCCGCTGGTTCTGATCTTCGCGATCATGTACTTCCTGCTGATCCGTCCGCAGCAGAAAAAGATGAAACAACATCAGGCAATGGTCGAGGCCGTGCGCCGAGGCGATCAGGTTGTCACCCAGGGTGGGCTGATCGGCAAAGTGGCCAAGGTTAAGGAAGGCGACAACGAGATCGAGGTCGAGATCGCCGAAGGCGTCAAGGTTCGTGTGGTCAAATCGACCATCGCGCAGGTTTTGAACAAGACCGAGCCTGCGAAGTAACTTCGCGCTACAATTCCTTGAAAAGGCAGGGTAATGCTGCAAATTGATACCTGGAAGCGGGTTCTGATCTGGTCGGTCTGCGTGATCGGCCTGCTGATGGCCCTGCCGAATGCGTTTTACACGCGCGTTGAGCAATCAAACGATGCCAAGGCCGAGATCGAGCTTGGCATCGACACTCCCGAGCTGCAGACCGAAGCGGCGCAATGGCCGAACTGGCTGCCATCTTCGCTGGTCAATCTGGGCCTTGATTTGCGCGGCGGTGCGCATCTGCTAGCCGAAGTGAAGGTCGAAGATGTTTACGAATCCCGCATGGAAGCGATGTGGCCGGAAATCCGCGATGCACTGCGCGATGAGCGCGCCACCGTGGGCACAATCCGCAAACAAGAGTCGGCCCCAGACGAGATTTGCGTGCGCATCAGCCAGCCCGAGGGCATGTCCCGCGCGTTGGAGGTTGTGCGCGGACTGGCCCGTCAGGTACAGACCCTGACCGGCGTGGGGGCAACCGATATCGAAGCCCGCGCCGAAGGTGAGACCATTGTGGTGCAGCTGTCAGAGGCCGAAAAGCTGGCCTCGAACGATCGCACCGTACGTCAGTCGCTGGAAATCATCCGACGCCGGATCGACGAGGTCGGCACGCGGGAACCTACCATTCAGCGCCAAGGTGCAGATCGTATACTGATCCAGGTGCCGGGCATCGGCAGTGCGGGTGAGCTGAAAGAAATCATCGGAACGACAGCGCAGCTGACCTTCAACCCGGTTGTGCGGCGCGGTACCGATCCAGACGCAGTGCCGGGCGTCGGCGAAGAAGTTGTACCGTCAATTGATGAATCCGGCGTTTTCTACACGTTGGATTCAGCCCCCGTCGTAACCGGCGAGGAGCTGGTGGATGCGCAGCCTGCGTTTGACCAAAACGGTCGTCCGGCGGTCAGCTTCCGGTTCAACACGTCTGGCGCGCGCAAATTCGGCGACTATACGCTGGAAAACATCGGCGCTCCATTTGCCATTGTTCTGGATGACGAGGTGATCTCGGCCCCGGTGATCCAAAGCCATATACCGGGCGGATCGGGCATCATCACCGGCAACTTCACCGTTGAAGAAAGCACCAACCTGGCCGTGCTGCTGCGCGCAGGCGCGTTGCCCGCCGGGCTGGAGTTCCTCGAAGAACGCACCATCGGTCCTGAATTGGGGCAGGACAGTATCGACGCAGGCAAGGTCGCCACCATCGTGGCTTTTGTTGCGGTACTGGTGTTCATGGCGCTCAGCTATGGCTTGTTTGGCGTCTTCGCCAACATCGCGCTGATCATCAATGTTGGCTTGTTGTTCGGTTTGCTGTCGCTGATCGGTGCCACGCTGACCTTGCCGGGGATCGCGGGGATTGTTCTGACGGTGGGTATGGCGGTGGACGCCAACGTGCTGATCTTTGAACGTATCCGCGAGGAACTGAAATCCGCCAGAGGACCAGCCCGCGCGATTGAGCTGGGCTATGAAAAGGCGCTGTCGGCTATTCTTGATGCGAATGTGACCACATTCATCACCGCGGTGATCCTGTTTGCCATGGGCAGCGGCCCCGTACGCGGCTTTGCCATTACGCTGGGTCTAGGCATTCTGACCTCGGTCTTCACCGCGATCTTCGTGACGCGTCTGATGATCGTTCTGTGGTTCGAACGCCGCCGCCCGAAAACGATCGAGGTTTGACATGAGACTTAAACTGGTACCCCAGAACACCTCGTTCGATTTCTTCAGCCGCTGGAAAATCTGGCTGGGCATCTCGGCGCTGATGATGGTCGTCGCATTCACCTCGTTCATGCTGCAAGGGTTGAACTTTGGCATCGATTTTCGTGGCGGGACAACGATCCGAACCGAAAGCGCGCAGCTCATCGATGTTGGTGCCTATCGCGACGCAATCGCCCCGTTGGAGCTGGGTGATGTCACGATAACCGAGATTTTCGACCCAACCTTCGGGCCGGATGAGAATGTTGCGATGATCCGCATTCAGGCCCAGGCCGATGCCGAGGCCGTCTCAGCCGCTACAGTCACCGCGGTTGAAGAGGCCCTCAAGGTTGCAGCACCGGATATCGAATTTGTGTCCGTCGAATCCGTCGGCCCCAAAGTGTCAGGTGAGTTGATCCAGACCGCCGTAATTGCGGTCGTGCTCGCCATTGGCGCGGTGCTTGTCTATATCTGGCTTCGTTTCGAATGGCAGTTTGCGTTGGGGGCCGTGTCCGCACTTGTGCATGACGTGATCCTGACCATTGGGATATTTTCGGAACTGCAGATCCGGTTCGATCTGGCCATCATCGCGGCCTTGCTGACCATTGTGGGCTATTCGCTGAACGACACAGTGGTTGTGTTCGACCGCGTTCGGGAAAATCTGCGCAAATACAAAAAGAAAGACCTCAAAGAGGTTCTTAACATCTCGATCAACGAAACGCTCAGCCGGACGGTCATGACCTCGGTCACCACGCTATTGGCGCTGATCTCGCTCTATGTGCTGGGCGGGGACGTGATCCGGGGCTTTGTATTTGCGATGATCTGGGGCGTAATCGTCGGAACCTATTCGTCGGTCTTCGTGGCCTCGACCATTCTGTTGTGGCTGGGCGTCAAGCGCGACTGGTCCAAACCGTCAAATACGTCTGGCAATCAATTTGCCAACATCGATGCCTGAGTATTTTGGCCAGTCCCCCACGGGGCTGGCCATTATTCTATGCGCCGCGTTTCTCAGCGGCGTTGTGCGTGGGTTTTCCGGATTCGGAACCGCGCTGATTTTCCTTCCGATTGCCACACCCTTTCTCGGACCGTTCGGCGCTCTGATCGGCCTTACGATCATGGATATCTTCGGACCTCTGCCCAACCTGCGCCGCGCCTGGCGGGACGTCGAGCGGGGAGATCTGGTTCGGCTCGTGGCTGGGTGTGCACTGTTGCTGCCTGTTGGCCTGTGGCTGCTGACGCAAGTTGCGCCCGAGGTTTTCCGCTATACCGTCAGCATATTGGCGATCTTCATGCTGGCCGTACTGATCCTGGGGCTGCGGTACCACGGGCATGTTGGCCGGACGATGGTGGCCGGTATCGGCGCAACCGCCGGATTTCTGGGCGGGATCGCGGGCCTGCCAGGACCGGCCGTGATCCTGTTCTACATGTCTCGTCCGCTGCCAGTCGAGGTGATCCGCGCCACGATCCTGTTGTTCCTATTTGCATTCGATTTCCTTATCCTCGGATATCTGACAGGGATGGGGCGTGTCACTTGGCCTACATTGGCGTTGGGTCTGTTGCTGGCCGTCCCGAATGTAGCAGGCAATTGGTTGGGGGGCTGGTTGTTCCGACCAGAACGCGAAAAACTGTACCGCGCCGCCGCCTATCTGGCGATTGCTCTTGCGGCCTTGTCGGGACTGCCGCTTTGGGGCTAGAACACCGCCATGCGCCTGAATGAGATCACCTATAACAACGCAACCCCGATTGATGGGTACGGCCCCGGGTTTTTCCGGATCGGCGGCCAAATCCATGAAGGTACGGTGCTGACAGGCCCAACAGGTACGACCGCATGGGGCGGATACGACGATCAAACGGCGCTGCTTAAACTGAACGATCACGTGGATGTTCTGTTGATCGGCACTGGCGCCGCGCTGACCCATATTCCAAAGGACCTGCGTACCGCCTTGGAAAACGCCGGGATTGGCGTCGAGATCATGAACTCTCCGGCTGCATGCCGCACCTATAACGTGCTGCTGTCCGAAGGGCGGCGCATCGCGCTGGCGCTGTTACCGGTCTGAGCTGATCCGCCCTTCATCTGGCTAAAAATATCCCGGGGAGCGCGAGGGGCTGGCCCCTCGCTTCGCCCGCACTCAAATACGCTATCACTAAACACACTGCGGCAAATCTCGCCTTTTGCCTCTGACGGCAATGAGATAAGCGGGACCCATGACTTTGACCGTAACCGATCTGGCCATCGCCCGTGGCGGCGTTCCCGTGCTCGAAGGGCTCAGCTTTTCGCTGCCCTCCGGCAAAGCGCTGATCCTGCGGGGGCCAAACGGGATCGGTAAGACAACGCTGCTGCGCACATTGGCGGGACTGCAACCGCCTCTGGCAGGCAGAATTGAGGGGGCAGAGGATCAGATCGCCTATGCCTCGCATTCTGACGGTCTAAAGCCGACGCTGACAGTGGTGGAAAACCTGTCTTTCTGGGCCTCGGTCTTTGGGATTTAAGATATTCAGCCCGCTTTGGACGCTTTTGCCCTGAACGATCTCTCAGACCGCCACGCGGGGAACCTGTCTGCAGGGCAGAAACGCCGCCTGGGATTGGCGCGAATGCTGGTCACCGGGCGGCCGATCTGGATGCTGGACGAACCCACGGTGTCGCTGGACAAAAATGCGGTGCGAATGTTCTCTGATGCCGTGCGCGCGCATCTGGGGCAGGGCGGGTCCGCCTTGATCGCCACACATATCGAACTTGGCCTGGACGGAGAGGTTTTGGACGTGGGCCTCAATAAAGCCAAACCCAAACCCATCGACGATTTCGACGGAGGCTTCCTGTGATCGCCCTGTTGCTGCGCGACCTTAAGCTGGCCTTCCGTGCAGGCGGAGGTTTTGGCCTGGGGCTGGCGTTTTTCCTGATCGTCACCGTTCTGGTGCCTTTTTCCGTGGGCCCGCAATCCTCTTTGCTGTCCACTATCGCGCCGGGTGCGCTTTGGCTGGGGGCGCTCTTGGCTTGCCTGTTGTCGTTGGATCGTCTTCTCGCGCTGGATTGGGAGGACGGCTCGTTGGACCTGCTCGCAACTGCACCCCTGCCGCTGGAAGCGGTCGTCACGATCAAGGCGCTGGCCCACTGGCTGACCACTGGCCTGCCGCTGGTTCTGGCCGCGCCGTTTCTGGGCGTGCTGCTGAATTTGCCCGTGCCGGGGTTCCTTTGGCTGGTTATCTCACTTCTGGTCGGCACTCCGGCGATGAGCGTTATCGGAACTTTCGGTGCGGCCCTTACGGTGGGCCTGAAACGCGGTGGGCTGCTGCTGTCGCTGCTTGTTTTACCGCTTTACGTGCCAACCCTGATCTTTGGGGCCGAGGTGGCGCGACGTGGGGCTACGGGGATGGAAACGCAGACGCCATTGCTGATGCTGGCAGGGATTACTGCTGCGACGATTGCCCTGTTGCCCTTTGCCAGTGCTGCTGTTTTGCGCATCAACCTGCGGTGACGCAGTGAAACTTTGACAGATGTCAATTGAGAACCAACTCGACTCGGATTAGATAAAGCTCATGTCTATCGCAGCCAAAGCCAACGCCCTCTGGGAATATGCCAACCCGCGAAAGTTCCTCTCGACCAGTGAACGCGTGATGCCTTTCTTCTGGATGGCTTCGGCGGTCTGCATCGTTGTGGGTTTAGTGTGGGGGTTCTTTTTCACGCCGGATGACTACAAACAGGGATCGACGGTTAAGATCATCTACCTGCATGTGCCCGCGGCATTGATGGCCATAAACTGTTGGCTGATGATGCTGGTGACATCACTGGTGTGGTTGGTCCGGCGCCACCATGTCAGCGCGCTGGCGGCGCGTGCGGCGGCCCCGGTTGGCATTGTGATGACGCTGATCGCACTAGCAACAGGCGCGATCTGGGGGCAACCGATGTGGGGCACTTGGTGGGCCTGGGATCCGCGCCTGACCTCGTTCCTGATCCTGTTCCTGTTCTATTTGGGTTACGTTGCCTTGTGGGAGGCGATCGAAGACCCTGATACCGCGGCTGACCTGACCTCGGTCTTGTGTTTGGTGGGATCGGTATTTGCGATCCTCAGCCGCTATGCGGTGAATTTCTGGAACCAGGGTCTGCATCAGGGTGCGTCGGTGATGCGAACCGCCGCCGTGACCGGAGCGGATACGGAAGAAAAAGTCAGCAACATCTATTTCTACCCACTGATGCTATGCATCGTCGGGTTTGTTCTGCTCTTCATTGCGCTGGTCTTGTATCGCACCGGCACGGAAATCCGAGTGCGGCGGATCAAGGCGCTGCTGGCGCGCGAGAGGGTAAGCGGATGATGCCGGATCTTGGAAAATACGCCGACACAGTTCTGTGGTCCTACGCGGCCTCTATCGGGTTGCTGATGGCGCTGATTGTGTTCAGCATACTGCGCGGGCGCAAGATCCGGGCTGAGATGGAGAAGATCGAACAAAGGATGACGCGCAATGGCTAAGATCTCACCGCTGATGATCGCGCCGCCCCTGATTTTCGGCGCATTTGCTGTGCTGGCCGGGATCGGAATGTTCCGCGACGACCCCAATGCTTTACCATCGGCGCGCGAAGGGCAGCCAGCTCCGCCCGTTGTTCTGACCGAATTTGCCGGAAAACCTGGGTTTGATGACGACACACTGCGTGATGGCGAAGTCAAGCTTGTCAACTACTGGGCCAGCTGGTGCGCGCCCTGCCGGGTAGAGCATCCAAACCTGCAGGCCTTGGCGGACGAAGGTATCCCGGTCTACGGCATCAACTACAAAGATCAGTTGGAAAATGCCGAATCCTTCCTGTCAGAACTGGGCGATCCCTATGATGGGATCGGACGGGATGAACAGGGCCGTATGGGTTTGGATTGGGGTGTTTACGGCGTTCCGGAAACCTATGTGATCGACGGTGAAGGTACGATCATCCTACGCTTTGCCGGTCCGATTACGCAGCGGGTCATCGAAAGCACGATCCGTCCTGCATTGGAAGAAGCTGCCGGAAACTAACGGCACTTCTCCTTCTTCTTTTCACAAACACTCCGGAGCGCGAGGCGGCGCCTCGCAACAAAAAAGGACGCCCGAAGGCGTCCTTTGTCGATCTGTTCTCAACAGGTGTTTAACCAGCCTTGGCCAGATTCCGCAGTACGTAGTGCAGCACGCCGCCGTTTTCGATGTACTCGATCTCGGGCGCTGTATCGATGCGGCACTTCAGGGTAATGGTCTTCTCGGTTCCGTCACCGTAGACAATCGTGCAAGGCACTTCCTGCTGTGGCTGGATTGTGTCCAGGCCATGGATCGAGACGGTCTCATCCCCTGTCAGACCCAGTGATTTGCGCGTGTCACCCCCGGTAAATTCGAACGGGATGACACCCATGCCAACCAGGTTCGAGCGGTGGATGCGCTCAAAGCTTTCGGCGATCACAGCTTTGACGCCCAGCAGCGCCGTACCTTTGGCCGCCCAGTCGCGCGAGGACCCGGCACCATACTGTTCGCCGCCAAAGACGACCAGCGGCGTGCCCTGTTCCTGATAAGCCATCGACGCATCATAGACGGAGGTCTGTTGACCATCGGGTCCCTTGGTGTACCCGCCTTCAACACCATCCAGCATCTCGTTCTTGACGCGGATGTTGGCGAATGTGCCGCGCATCATGATCTCGTGATTACCACGGCGCGATCCGTACGAGTTGAACTCACGCGGTTGCACCTGACGGTCGATCAGATACTGGCCGGCAGGAGTTGTCGTTGCAAACGACCCCGCAGGCGAGATGTGATCAGTGGTAATCATGTCACCCAGGATCAGCAGAATCTTGGCGCCGTCAATGTTCGAGATAGTGCCCGGCTCGGCCCCCATACCTTGGAAATAGGGCGGGTTCTGGATGTAGGTCGAGGTCGGTGGCCAATCATAGGTCTCTTGCTGCGGAACTTCGACCTCTTGCCATTTCTCGTCGCCCTTGAAGACGTCGGCATATTTCGACTGGAACGCTTCGCGGGTTACGGTCTGTTCTACCAGCTCGGCAACTTCCTGTGTCGTAGGCCAGATATCTTTCATGTAGACATCGTTGCCGTCCTTGTCCTGACCGATCGGTTCCGAAGTCAGGTCGATATCCAGCGTACCAGCCAGCGCATAAACCACAACCAGCGGCGGTGAGGCCAGATAGTTGGCGCGCACATCAGGTGAGATGCGGCCTTCGAAGTTCCGGTTACCCGACAGAACCGAGGTGGCAACCAAATCGCCTTCGGCAATTGCTTCGGACAGTTCGGCCTGAATGGGACCCGAGTTGCCGATACAGGTGGTGCAGCCGTAACCCACGAGGTTAAAGCCGATCTTGTCCAGGTCTTCCTGCAGGCCAGCGGCCTCAAGATAGGCAGAGACGACTTGCGACCCCGGTGCCAGCGAGGTTTTCACCCAGGGCTGACGGTTCAAGCCCAGAGCAGCGGCTTTGCGCGCCACCAGACCCGCGCCGATCATCACGTAGGGGTTGGACGTGTTGGTGCAGGAAGTGATCGAGGCGATCACGACCTTGCCCGATTCCAAGGTGTAATCTTCGCCTTTGACCGCGACTTCTTTGCCCATGGGACGCTTGAACGTCTCTTCCATCTCTTTGGTGAAAGCGGTCTTGGCGTCGGTCAGTGCAACATAATCCTGCGGGCGTTTGGGGCCCGAGATCGCGGGCACGATGGTGCCCATGTCCAGCGACAGGGTGTCGGTGTAGACCGGCGCATAGTCCGCGCCGCGCCAAAAGCCGTTTTCCTTGGCATAGGCTTCGACCAGCGCGATACGATCCTCGTCGCGCCCAGTGTTGCGCATGTAGCGCAGCGTTTCGCCGTCGATCGGGAAAAAGCCGCAGGTCGCGCCGTATTCCGGTGCCATGTTGGCAATGGTTGCGCGGTCGGCCAGCGGCAGACGATCCAGACCTTCGCCGTAGAATTCGACGAATTTGCCGACAACGCCTTTTTCACGCAGCATTTCCACGACCTTCAGAACCAGATCGGTGCCGGTGGTGCCTTCGAGCAGGGCGCCGGTCAGCTCAAAGCCCACAACTTCGGGGATCAGCATCGAAATCGGCTGACCCAGCATCGCGGCTTCGGCCTCGATCCCGCCGACACCCCAGCCCAGAACGGCCATGCCGTTGACCATGGTGGTGTGGCTGTCGGTGCCGACCAGCGTGTCGGGATAGGCGACCTCATCCCCGTTCTGGTCCGTATCGGTCCAGACGGTCTGGGCCAGATATTCCAGGTTTACCTGGTGGCAGATGCCAGTTCCGGGGGGGACAACGCGGAAATTGTTGAATGCGTTCTGGCCCCATTTCAGGAACTGATAGCGTTCCATGTTCCGTTCGTATTCACGATCGACGTTCATCTGGAACGCGCGCGGGTTGCCGAATTCGTCAATCATGACCGAGTGGTCGATGACCAGATCAACCGGGTTCAGCGGGTTGATCTTTTGAGCGTCACCACCCAGGCCGTTGATGCCGTCGCGCATGGCTGCCAGATCGACCACGGCGGGAACACCGGTGAAGTCCTGCATCAGAACGCGGGCAGGGCGATAGGCGATCTCGCGCGGGTTCTTACCACCTTTGGCACCCCATTCGGCAAACGCCTTAATATCGTCAACCGAGATCGAGAATCCGTCATCTTCGAACCGAAGCATGTTTTCCAACACTACTTTCAAAGCGGCAGGCAGTTTCGAGAAATCACCCAGGCCGGCTTCTTGTGCGGCGGGGATCGAGTAATAGGAAATGGACTTGCCATTCACGCTCAGGCTGCGGCGTGTATTGGCGGTATCCTGTCCGACTTTGATGGGCATCTGTGGCCTCCCTCTCAAATGACGTGGATTTAGGGGTTCGCTGGGTGCCTTCTGCATCACCAAAGCGTTCGGTTCAAGGTCCAAGACGCCAGGTGCGGCAATTTTTGTATACCATTGCACACATTTTTGGGTTTGAGGGCCTGCCCGGTCTCAAGAAACGTTGATTGGAGGTTGAGCGACAATCGGTTTAGACCATTTGGGCATCCGGCGAAAAACCCATCAGACTGAGGTAACTATGTTCAAACCGACCGCAATCGCGACAGCGCTTACCGTTTTTTTCGCTTCATCAGCTGTGGCGGAAAGCGATCCGGTGGTGGTTGAGCTTTTTACCTCGCAAGGGTGTTCGTCCTGCCCGCCAGCAGACCGGATCCTGCACGATCTGGTAAAGCGAGACGACGTGATCGGCCTGGCCTTGCATGTGGATTACTGGGACTACATCGGTTGGAAAGACGCGTATGCCGACCCTGATCACACTTTGCGCCAGCGCGCTTATGCGCGTCAGGGCGGGCGGTCGATGATCTATACCCCTCAGATGGTTGTGAACGGTCAGCAAGACGTTGTTGGCGCACAAGCGCGCGACCTTGATCGTTTGATTGACGCGCATCTCAAGGCGGCGCCGCAAGCATCGGTTAAAGCGAGCAGGTCAGGCGGTGATGTGACGGTTGACGTGACCCCGGTCGAATTGCCCGAAGGCGAGATCTACGATGTGCGGGTGGTGCAGTATTCTCCGATGCGCCATGCCTCCATCCGCCGGGGTGAGCTGGCCGGGCACGAGCTAGACTATGCAAATGTTGTGGAATCCTGGCTGATGGCGGGGCAGTGGGACGGGGCTGCACCGCAACAATTTTCTGCTGTGCTGACCTCGGAACTGCCAGCCGTCGTCTTGGTGCAGCAGGCCGGGCATGGCCCGATCGTGGCCGCCGCGCACGTCAAGTAGTCAGGGCATATCCTCGGGCTGCACACCCAATCCGTTCCAAGCTTTCCAGCGCCGGTAAATCCAAAACCATTGACCCATATGTTGGCGGACCACGGCCTCGAGGTCGTCATTGGTGAACTGGGTCATGGTTTTGGGATCCGTATGCGGCACCGGGTCGTGCAACACGATTTCAAAGTCGATGCCGTTGGGCTCTCGCACCGCATAGCAGGGGATCAGCACCGCGTTGTACTTCATCGCGAGTTCGGCGTTCAACACCGAGGTCACGGCGGGTTTGCCGAAGAACATCAACTCTTCGCCGCCATGGGCGTGAAGGTCCGAAACGATGGCGATGATGCCGCTTTTCTTTAGCGACCGGACCATTTCCACCATTCCACGCCGACCTTGTTCGAACATAGGTGCGCCGGTTTTATAGAAGGCATCGACGTACATGTCGTTGAAGTAAGGGTTTGCCATGCGCCGGTACAGGCAGCCAATGGGCTGGCCGCTATGGGCCTGCAGTGCAATGCGCGCCGCCAGATAGTGGCCAAAGTGGGCAGTAATCATCATGACCGGGCGGCCTTCGGCCAGCGCAGCATCAAAGGCCGCAAGACCCGGGCCCGAGATATTGGCGTTTCTCTGGCGTTCAGAGAATCCCTCTGGCGAAAAATGCTCCATTATCGCGCGACCCGCATTGTCGGGAACGGCGCGACAGATGCGCTTGATTTCATCCTCGGAAAGGTCAGGGCAGGTAAGCTTGAGATTGCTGCGCACCCGTTTGGTGAACCCAACCAAAGGGGCGAGGCCACGCGCGATCGCCCCCATCGTGGCAACACGCCGTTCATAAGGTATCCAGCGCATTACGCCAATCACACCTTTCAGAAACAGACCGGTCACATAGTATTTTCTAAGCTCACCGCGGCTTAGTTCCGACTTTTCGACGGGCATATTTGGTCTCACCGGCTGTTGCGATTTGCCGGGTCAGACATACAAGGCGCGTTCCCCGACCACAAGCGTTCCGATGGATCGTTTGCCTAAGCACTACGGGTTAGTCTTCGCTGTCTTCCTCGACAAGGGTGATCGCACCTTCGTCCACCAGGGTTCGAACAGCGCCAACAATCTGAGTCATTGCCTCTTCGGCATCCGATTGCCTGACCTTGCCGCGTTCGGCGATCTCCTCACGTAGGTTTTCGGCCATCCTCGCGGACGTGTTGGCCAGCAGAAACTCGGCGGCGGTTCGATCCGCATCTGAGGTTCCCCCAGCCAATGCTGTAACCAGAACGGCCTGATCGACGCCGCGCAGGATGGCAGGTGCATCCCGGGGCAGGATCCTTGCGGGGATATGGGCGAACGTAAAGATCGACTGACGCACAACGGTGGCGAAATCCGAATCCTCTTCGTCCAGTGCGTCCAACAACCCGTCCCGCGTTGACGCGGCTGACTGGTTCAGGATCGCCCCGACGCGCGCACCGGGCCCGTCGGCAAAGGCTTGTGAGGGGCGCTGATCCAGCTGTGCCGCCAGCGACCAGCCGATGCGTTCCACCGCTTCGGGAGAAACATTGGCGGTTTTCGACACGGCATAGGTGATCCGGCGCGCAATCGGGCCGGGCAGGTGACCCAACAATTGCGCGGCCTTGGCGGTTTCCAGTTTGGACAGCATCACCGCGGCGATCTCGGTGCTTTCCGCTTGCGCCATTGCGGCCAGATCTTCGGTCGGGATTTCACGCAAACGCTGCCAGGGATCTCCGATCTGCCGCACGCCTGCAACTTTGCGCAGCCGCGCCGCCGTTGCCGGGGCGATCTTGCCGTCTACCGCATCCAGCGCCCCGGCCAAACCATGGGGGAAGGACAGGCCGACGCTGTCCAGCGCCTCGGCGAACTCCTGCGCGACCGAATCCAGTGTCACCCGATCCACAAGGCCCATTTCACCTAGCTGATGGGTCAGCTTTTCCTGCAGCGCATCGGGAAGTTCTTCCAGCGGTATATCGGCGCCCTCATTCAGCAGAAGCCGAACAACTACAGCGGCCTTTTGCCGATTACTTAGCGAACGCGCGACGACACGGGACGCGTCGCCAGTCTGTTCTGCGGCTGGGGTGGCTGCGCCAGACGCAACCTGTATCAAAGTGTTTGTGTCCTGCATCTGCCTGCGGTGCCAAAGTTCTGTTCCACAGGCAGATTACAGAGAGTCGGGTAAAGAAAAACTGAAGCCTAGTAACTATAAGTCAGCCCGGTACGTATCGCCTCGCGCAGCGAGGCTTCGGCCCAAGTGCCGTCCCCGCCACGCGCTTTGATTTCGCGCCACTGTTCGATGGCCAGATCGGTGCGTCCTTCAGCGACAAAACCTTGCGCCATGTACGAACGGGCCAGAATATTGTCCGGGTTAGCCTTGATCGCGTTCTCGTAGAAAACGTTCGCCAGTTCCAGTTCGCCCATCTTGCGGTACGTAAACCCCCAATAGGTCAGCACGCGGTCGTCACTCTGATCCATAACCCGCAGAACGTCCTGTGCGTTTTCGAACTGCCCGTCATAGGCAAGTTCGCGCGCGGCACTATAAAGCTCATCTTGGGTAAAGTTGGTTTTGTCTGGTTTCACACAGCGTCCGCGATCCTTGTCATAGACACGACCGAACAGGCATTTCTTTGTTGTGTTTGTCGGCTTGGGCGGGTTGGCACCGCCACCACCCGCGGCGTGCAAGGCTGGGGCAAAGGCAAAGGCCTGAATGGCGATTGCAGAAGCTAGTACGAGACGCATTTTCCTACTCCGTTCACTGGGCTGCTCTGATCAAGCATAGCGTGATCTTCTAAAAAGCTAACAATCGCGGGCTCGCTTTTATTCACAAGTAGGAAAGAAAATTCTTAGCTGTTGATGATTTCAGTGCAGCTTTGGCTTTCAGTGTCCCAAGAACTGCCAGGCGCGCAGGATTGGGTTTGCTTGGAATGGCCGCTACAGGCCAGCGCAACCGAGGCACAGCAACCAAAGGCCAAGGCGCAGATGAGTGTACGGATCATAGTGTTTCTCCTGTTCGGAAATACTCCGCAACCATACCCGATTTCGACCGGCCTGGCAAAAACAACAAGGCCCGGGTCGCGTCGCGCGCGCCCGAGCCTGCTGAACTGTTTGATAGGTCTGGATTTATTCGCCAAACACGCGGGCGAAAATCGTGTCGACATGCTTGGTGTGATAGCCGAGGTCAAACTTTTCCTCGATCTCGTCGACGCCAAGCGCGGCGGTTACATCCGCATCGCCCAAAAGTTCGGTTTTGAAGTCCTTGCCTTCTTCCCAGACTTTCATCGCGTTGCGCTGCACCAGACGATAGGCGTCTTCTCGGCTGACACCGGCCTGGGTCAGGGCCAGCAGCACGCGTTGGCTCATCACTAGACCGCGGAACTTTTTCATGTTGGCCAGCATGTTTTCAGGGTAGACGACCAGCTTGTCGATCACGCCGGTCAGGCGAGACAGGGCAAAGTCCAACGTAATGGTTGTGTCGGGACCGATGTTGCGTTCCACGGACGAATGCGAGATGTCGCGCTCATGCCAGAGCGCCACGTTTTCCATCGCAGGCACCACGGCCATACGGACCAGACGGGCAAGACCAGTCAGGTTTTCCGTCAGTACCGGGTTGCGTTTGTGCGGCATGGCCGACGATCCTTTTTGGCCTTTTGAGAAAAACTCCTCGGCCTCCAGAACCTCGGTCCGCTGCATGTGGCGAACTTCGGTGGCGATGTTTTCGATGCTGCTGGCGATCACGCCCAACGTGGCAAAGAACGCAGCGTGACGGTCCCGTGGGATGACCTGTGTGCTGATCGGCTCGGGCACCAGGCCCAGTTTGTCGCAGACATGGTCTTCTACCCGGGGGTCGATATTGGCGAAAGTGCCGACTGCACCGCTGATCGCGCCGGTGGCAATCTCGGCCCGAGCATCGCGCATACGGGACAGGTTGCGGTCCATCTCGGCGTAGAAACGGGCGAAGGTCAGGCCCATGGTTGTCGGCTCGGCGTGGATACCGTGGCTGCGGCCGATGCGGACGGTGTCCTTATGTTCGATCGCGCGGCGCTTGAGCGCGGCCAGCAGACCTTCGAGATCAGCGATCAGGATATCGGCGGCGCGGGTCAGCTGCACGTTAAAGCAGGTGTCCAACACGTCCGAACTGGTCATGCCCTGATGCACAAACCGCGCCTCGTCGCTGCCGACATGCTCGGCCAGATGGGTGAGAAAGGCGATGACGTCATGCTTGGTGACGGCCTCGATCTCGTCAATGCGGGCTACGTCGAACTCCACATCCTTGGCTTTCCACACGGCCTCGGCGTTTTCACGCGGGATCACGCCCAGATCAGCCATGGCATCGCAGGCATAGGCCTCGATCTCGTACCAGATGCGGAACTTGGTCTCGGGCGACCAGATGGCGACCATGTCGGGGCGGGAGTAACGTGGAATCATTGGCAGCGGCACCTTTTTATGATTGGGATGAGGCGTTGGCGTGGGGTTTAAACGCACCCGCACAAGGGAACAAGGCGCGAGTGCAGGTATGAGACGGTTTGCCCTGATTTTAGCCCTCTGGCCCGGGGTTTTGGCCGCGGAAGATTTCCAGCGGCTGAGCGGGGACGAGATTCTGTCTGCACTGGTTGGCAAGAAGCTGGGCTATGGCGACGGCGTCTGGCAGACATTCGAGGGCGCGATGGGAACGCAGTATTTCTCGGGCCGTCCCAGCGCGGGTCGTTGGGCGATACGCAATGACCAATATTGCTCGGTTTGGCCGCCATCTGATCTGTGGGCTTGTTATGACGTGCTGCAAAGCGGGGATGTGATCCGGTTTGTTGATGAGAGCGGTGGTGCCACAGACGGGACCTATGCCGAATGAATTTGCCCACTAGCCTTGCTGATTTCGAAGGCCACTGGGCATTGACGCGCACCATCCGCGATGCGCGGGCCGGGCAGGTGGTGCAGGCCGAAGGTGTGGCGCATCTGCACCGAGGTGCGGACGGGCTGATCTATGAAGAAGAGGTGACGCTGCGCATTCCCGGCCAACCCGAGATGAAAGGTACCCGCAGGTATCAATGGCGCGATGGTGCGGATCACGTGGTGATTCATTTCGACGATGGCCGCTATTTTCATGCGCTCAGGCTGGGTGTGCCGCGGGTGTCTGATCACCATGATTGCCCGCCTGACAGCTATGATGCAGATTATGATTTCACTGCCTGGCCGCGCTGGAGCGTGCGCTGGAACGTAGCAGGACCCCGAAAATCGTACGAAATGGACACCGAATACATGCTGCGATAGCGTAATCATCTTGCAGATGCGGCGCTGGCAGGGCATTCCTGTCGCAGAATCTCGGTCCGCTAAGGGAGAAAACACATGAATGCAAACGTACTGGCCAACGCATTTGGCCCGCGTGAGGGGACAGCACTCCGCGTCAAACAGGTTGTTCTGGTCGTGCTGGGCATCGTTGCCCTGGCAATCGCCGCAAAAATCAAAGTGCCAATGTGGCCGGTTCCGATCACGATGGGAACCTTTGCCGTTCTAACCATCGGCACCGCCTATGGCGCGCGTCTGGGTCTGGTCACCATGATGGGCTACCTGCTGATCGGTGCGCTGGGCTTTGATGTCTTCGCAGGATCATCGGCGGAAAAATTTGGCCTGACTTACATGATGGGCGGCACCGGTGGATATCTGGTCGGCTATGTGCTGGCTGTGTTGGCCTTGGGTGCGCTGGCCGCACGCGGCTGGGACCGCTCAGTTGGCAAGATGGCGCTGGCGCTGGTGCTGGCCAACGTGCTGATCTATGTACCTGGCCTGCTGTGGCTGGGTCAGCTGTACGGATGGGACAAGCCGATCCTGGAATGGGGTCTGACACCGTTCCTGGTTGGTGATGTGATCAAGCTGGCGCTGGCTGCGCTGTTGATTCCCGGCCTGTGGAAACTGGTGGGCAACGCCCGCAGCTGATTTCCGGCAAATAAACAAAAACACACCCGCGTCCGGAGGTTTCCGGGCGCGGGTTTTTTTGTTGCCGGGGTAACGAGATACTGGACAATTCCTGCCGCTGCGGTTCAAGCTGAACCCTCAGACAAAACAGGTTATTGAGATATGCGTATTCTTTTGAGTTCCGCGTTGCCGATCTGCACAGCGATGTGGCTGACGGCCAGCCCTTTATCGGCCGAGACGCCGGTAACCTACACCGATCAGGGGCGTGGGTTGTTCTCCTTTGCTGTTCCCGATTTCTGGACATTGCGCACCGGTGGCCCGCGCGAGATTGAAGACACCGATCTGGGCGATCCGCGCGCTGTTGCGCGTGTCATGGGCGTGCGTCCGGTAACCGATGATAATGTCTGGATGGGGTTCGTTTCACCCAGCGGAATACGTTCGATAGAAGACGGTCTCAGATATCTCGAGGACGTGGATAAGTTTCTGGTCAAGAACCCGACCGTTTCGGACACTAGCCGCACCCGCATCGGCGGATTACCCGCCCATGTCATTCGGGGCACGGGCAATCGGGACGGGCGTGGCGTGAATTTTACCGCAGCTGTGATTGACCTGCCCAAAGGGCGCATCGCCGTTGTGGTGACGATCCTGCGCGAGGGTGCTGATCCGGCATATGTCGAAGACCTGAACGCCGTGTTCGCGTCGTTCCGGGCCCTGCAGTGAGGAGAGCGCACATGACCCGCAGATTTTTTAAACGCGCGATCCTGGCTTTGGGCCTTGGGGCTGCAAGCCTGACATTGTCGGCCTGTGATGGAGTCACGGTTGGTGTGGGCTATGGCTATGACCCATTCTACAACTCGATGCTGTGGAATGATTACTATCACGATGTCGACGTGGATATCGATGTGGACCGGCCAAATCGCCCGCGTCCACCCGAAGGAAGACCCCCAAACAGGCCGAACCCACCTGTTGGGAAACCACCCGCGCGTCCGCGTCCGCCGGTGGCACGCCCGCCTTCGGCCAGACCACCCATTCACCGTCCGGCGCCGCGCAGGCGCTGAACGGGGGCGGGTGCCTAAAGTGTCAGGTCAGCAATTCCGTGGTAATGCGGGCTGACCCTTCCAGCGTGCGGTGGACAGGGCATTTATCCGCGATTTCAAGCAATCGGGCGCGTTGTTCGTGATCCAACGGGCCCTCAAGGCAAATCTTGCGCCGAAACTGATCGACCTTGCCGTCCCCGGCCAGGCCCGCGTCCTGTGCGTGGACCTTGTCGTGGCACACATCAACGGTGACGCTGGTCAGCGGCCATTTTTTCCGCCGCGCGTACATGCGGATTGTCATCGAGGTGCAGGCCCCCAGACCGGAAGACACAAAGCCATAAGGAGACATACCCCGATCAGTTCCACCGTACGAGGCCGGTTCGTCGGCCACAGCGTGGTGCCGGGGTCCGGATTGAATATCCTGCTGGAACCCATCGGGATCAGCCTCGGTCACGCGCACAACCCCTTCGGGCGCGCCCGGAGGCGGGGCAGGTGGGTTCAGCGCGACATAACGCGAAACCCAGGCCGATATCACGTCGGCCGCGTAATCGGCGTCCGAGGCGCGGGTGATCAGATGATCGGCATCATCCAGCGTCACAAAACTTTTGGGGTGTTTGGCGGCCAGAAAGATTGTGCTGGCATTATCGATGCTGACGGTTTCATCCCTTGGTGCGTGCAGGATCAGCAGCGCCGCCTTTAGGTCGGCAATCGCGGGCGTCAACGCGGTTTCCGAAATGTCATCAACAAAGGCTTTGCCTATCCGGAAGGGACGACCGCCCAGCGTGACCTCGGCCGAGCCTTCCTGTTGAATCTGTGTCATCGCGGCCTCAAAGTGATGGGCGACATGGCCGGGATCGGCGGGCGCACCCAGAGTGACCACGGCCTTGACGCTGGGAATTCCGGCGCGCGCGCGCAAAACGGCGGCCCCGCCCAGGGAATGTCCGATCAACAGGGCAGGCGCCATGTTTCGCTCAGCCAGGTAGTGCGACGCCGCCAGCAGGTCTTCGATATTCGAGGTGAAGGTTGTGTTAGCAAACTCTCCGCCTGAGTGCCCCAGACCGGTGAAATCAAACCGCAGGACAGCGATGCCCATTGTGGTCAACCGGGCCGCAATACGGCGGGCGGCCGGGATGTCTTTTGAGCAGGTAAAACAATGCGCAAACAAAGCCGTCGCCAGTACCGGCCCATCGGGCAAGTCAAGGCGCGCAGCCAACTGGTTGCCGTCGTGACCGGCAAAAGTAATGCGTTCGGTGGGCATGTCAGGTCCTTACGTATCGGGTTGGAACCAATATTGTGTGCTTGCGCCGCATGGCTCAACCCCATTGTAAGAGGCGTCACGGGAAGGTGAGTGAATAGTACGAAAATCCCCGGGTGGTCGCGGCGGTTCTCGAGGGTTCAATTTTTGTAATGTATAACCGGTCAATTATTCGTTTTAATAATTAAAGCCGTGCCTCCATCTTACAGCTATACGCAAGTTCTCAGCCAAGGAGGCTCACATGGCACATATCGCAACCGCCCCGCGTGGCATCATTTTTCGTCCCGACATTCTGGCGGCAATTGCGCTGGCCGGCGTGCTTGGGTTCACGTTTGGCCAAAACTGGTCTTCGCCGACGTCATCCAACGTCGCGGCCAGCGCGCCGCTGTCCGAGGACTGGCACGGCAATGTCCGCCGGTCGCATTGGTCACCCCACGGCGTTACTCCAAGCCCATGAGCTGCGGGTCGAACGGGTAGGTCGAGAGGTTTTCATAGCCGTCCTCGGTGATCAGGACCTGATCTTCGAGCTTGATAGAGAAATCGCCACCGACCTCACCCACCGCCGCTTCGACGCACAGCACCATGCCGGGCTCTAACGCATAGTCGTAGGCGCCCGCCACGGCCTTGTCCGGATAGGCGACCAGTGGCCATTCATCACACAATCCCACTCCATGCATCAGGCAGCCATATTTCTGGGCCTGAAACTTGTCGTCCAGTGTGTGGCAATTTGCGGTCAGATCCGGGATCATCACACCGGGTTTCAGCATCTCCATGTTGGTCATGATGTGTTCATGCGCATGCTGCATGGCATAGACCATGTCGGGCCGAGGTTTCTGATCCCCGATCCACCAAGTGCGTGAGATATCGACGCATATTCCGTATGACCCGACCAGGTCGGTATCAAAGGCGATAATTTCATTGTTCTGCGTGATCCGCGGTCCGCATTCCTGAAACCAGGGGTTGGTGCGCTGACCCGACGCCAGCAACCGCGTTTCGATCCATTCACCGCCCCGGCGGATGTTCTCGGCATGCAGGATGGCCCAGATATCATCTTCCGAGGTCTTGCCGTCGCCGACATTCGCCCGCGCAAAGCGCTCCATTTCCACAACGGCGGTTTCACAGGCATGGTTGGCGCAACGCATGGCCAGAATCTCATCCGGGCCTTTTACCGCGCGGGACTTTTCGGTGACCTCTTCGCCTTCCATGATCTCAAAGCCCTGCGCCTCGAGCGCGCGCAGGCCGTGCAGCATGATCTTGTCCACTGCCAGCCGTTTGTTGCCGCCGGCATGTTCCTCAATCAGCACCCGCACCTCGTTCGAGAACACATCTGCTGCCACGTCGACCTTGTCACCGCGGTCAAAGTAGAACAGGTCTGCGCCTGAGCGTTGTTCACGCACTAAAGGGTTGAATTTGGACAGAAACGGCGAGTTTTTGTAATCCCAAATCACCATGTACCCATCGGCACATAACAGTACGGCACGGAACGGGTTGTGGGTATTCCACAGCTGCATATTCGTGCTGTCGGTGGCATAGCGAATGTTGAGGGGGTCGAACATCAGCAGACCGCCATAGCCGCGATCCGCGATGGCCTTGGTCAGGCGTGTCCACCGGTATTCCCGCATCTTTGCAAGGTCAGGCAATACCAACCCGGCGGCGTCCCATTCAGCAAAGGCCAGCTGCGTGGGGCCAATCTCGACCCGGTCCATATCGTTGGGTGTGCCGTCGCCCAGGGTTGCCCCCTTGGTCGGATCGATCTTACGGGTATCCCGATAGTGTTGGTTCATGCTGGGCCTCCCTGCCTAATTATTAAGCGTGTAGAAACATTTCGGAAGCGTCTTGGTATTTTGCGACGACCTGTCCGTCGCTTTTTGACCGACAAACAGACGCGCGGATGGTAGATCGGGGCATGACGACCATCCTGCAAACCTCCATCCCGTATGATCCGCTCAACCCGCGTGCCCTTACCCGGCATCCAGCCCACCAGTATGGACAATTGGCTGCTGCGCGACGACGCGTTTGCAGCTCAGATGCAACGGCGAGAGGCCTTACTGGCCAATCACCGGTCTGATGTGTTGGCCCTGGACCCGGAAGCAGAACCGGCAGCGCAGGAGCTGTTGGAGCTGGTCCTGACCCACGCCTACGGTGGTGTTGCGGATCAGGTGACGCGACCGGACGGGCAGACGGTTTTAATAGATCGTTCCCGGCCCTTGGATACCTTGTGCAAACTGGTGCAGGAGGACCTGTGCATTCTGCAAAAACGTGGAGATGAACATGTTCTGACCGGCGCCATATTGTGTTTTCCAGCCAGTTGGAGCTTGTCCGAGAAATTTCTGCGACCGTTGATCGACATTCATAATCCGGTCGACAGCTATGACATAAATATCGCGCGGCGCGTGCAGCGTCTGTTTGACGGGATACAGCCGGGCCGACCGCTGTGGCGGTTCAACGCGCTGACCTATGAGGACGCTGAACTGTTCCAACCGCGCAGTGCCAATGCGCCACGCAGAGAAAGAAACGCGCAGACCGCACCGTATCTGCGCAGTGAACGGCAGACATTGTTACGGTTGCCTGAAACACGGGCGGTGATATTCTCGATCCACACCTATGTTCTTGAGTTGGAGCACCTGCCAAAAATGGAAAACCCCGCCTGATGGCGGGGCCTCCAAGGAGGGTCTTTCTAATTTGTGCTACATGCCTAGCACATTAGCAACACCGGCGAATGCCCCGCTTGTGCTGAGAGCGGAAATTGCGACGGTGTAGGCAAGTACCTGAGTGTTCAGGCGAAAATCTTCGCCCTTGATCAGGTTAACAGCGGCCATAGAGGCCGCGATCGGAACTGACACACTGGCCACGGCACCCGTCAATCCCCAACTTGTCAGTCGCAGGATGTCACTGGGTTGCTCGTGATCGAGGGGGCGTGTGTCGCCGTCCCGATCAATAGGCTGCTCGATGGTTTCTGTCCGAAAAGCAATGCTGAGCAATTGCTCGTCCGACAACTGGATCGGCCGGGCTGCTGGTTTCAGCGCCTGTTTTTGTGGCTCATCCAGGCCTTCTTCTGCAGGAATGTCCATGCCCGCGAACGGGCCGGAAACTGCCTCGAATATCTGTCTTCTGTCCCTCTGTTTGGACGGGGTCAGTGTGCCAAACGCACTCATGAACTGTTCAATAGTCAGAACTGTGTTTGGCGATAGCCACTCCACACGTTGTGTCGCGCAGATATCGACCATCCGGTAAAGGATCACCACCATCATCAACTCTGAAACTTCGCTGTCGTCCAGCAAAGGCGAGACCGGAGAGATCGTGATCACCAGCCGGTTCTTCGGCAGGGTCACACTCGGGCGGTGGGCAGTTTTCAAACCTGCGGCCCGGTCCATACGTTCGAACCGCTCTGTGGTCTCGGGCACCTGAGTGTCCAGCGTGAGGCGCACCAGATACTGACTGGTCACGATGCTGGCCTCGTTGAGGCTTGTCAGAGTTTTGCGCTCGACCAGGTGACCATAGTCTTCAAGGGTCATCGCAACGATGGCACCAAAGCGCTCGATCGCGCCTTCTGTCTCGCCGTCGAATTGCAGACCGCCATGATAGCTGTGCTTCGGGTTCACCGCACTGTCCTTTGTCGCAAACTGTCTTGGGAAACAATTTACCGGGCGATATGGGACAGATTTAGGCAAAAATGGAAAAAAATGAAAAAAACGCAGGATTGATTACGCTATGGAAACCAAGGCATTTTGAGGGCCATTTAATCTCTGTGGCAACAATGTGGCCGGATTGGGTTCGGCAATTGCAATGCCGTCAACCGGCTTACCCATCGATTCGTGCAGCCATAATGGCAATGGATTGCTGATAGACCGAGGCGGCGTTCCACTGCTGAATCACCGCGAAATTTGGTTGCCCCGGTTGATAACCCCGACCCGGTTTCCATCCTTTCTTACGCAGAAAATTGGCGGTTGAGGCCAGCGAGTCGGTCATGTTGTAGAAATCAACCCGACCATCACCGGTGGCATCGACCCCATAGGTCAGAGCATTGCCGGGCAGGAATTGCGTGTGCCCAAGTTCGCCATGTTTTGCCCCTTTTGTACCTGTCGTAATGCTGCCTTGATCAACCAGTTTCAAGGCTCCGATGGCGTGGGGAACAAAGAACTTGGATCGTCGACAATCATAGGCAAGTGTTGTGATTGCGGAAACGATCTGACTGTCTCCCATGAAATTCCCAAACCCTGTTTCCATGCCGTGAATGGCAATCAGAACACCAGAGGGGACGCCATACTGACGTTCAAGCGCGGCATAGAATTGCGGATTGCGTGCCTTGCGCTTGCGCCCCTGTGCCACGATGGTATCGGCCCCCCGCACCCGCATGAATTTGTCCAGCGAGTACTTAAAGCTCTTCTGATTTCGGTCCGCGGCAATGGTGCGGGTGGCGTATTGCGATTGCGCCAAGGCCTGCAACCCCTTCTTTTTGACGCCCGCCTTTCGGGCTTGTTTGGCAAAGCTTGATTTCCACGATTCAAATCCAGCACCGGTGTTGCCGCATGATGCAGACAAAGCAGGAGAGGCAAGCAACAGGGCAATGGCGAAAACTAAACGAAGCATGGCGGGCAATCCGATCCGATCAAAATCCACGCTCAGCGTAACCGCAGCGAGGGTATTGGCAAAGAGGTTAGTACAAGTCCAATTCACCGCTTTTCTTGAGATGTTCGAACCATTCCTCGGGAGTGGATTTGATCCTCGCGTGTTTCACCATCATCGCATTCATATTGGGCAGCTGCGACGAGTCCGGCCAGTCGCCGGGCTGCCACAGATGGGATCGCATCACGCACTTTGGGCAATGGGCAAAGACGGTTTCGACGTGGATCAAAAGCGCCAGCTTAGGCGGGTGATTATTCACGGTCATTGTTGCCAGCAGGTTCGGATCAGCAGAGATTCGGGCGGTGCCACGAATGCGCAGCGTCTCCATTTTTCCGGGAACAAAGAAAATTACGCTGACCCGTGGGTCCTTGAGGACATTGTGGAAGGTGTCCACGCGCTTGTTGCCCGGGCGGTCGGGGATCGCAAACATAGTGTCCGAGAGGATTTGAACAAACCCGGCTGGATCACCGCGCGGCGAGATGTCCAGATGCCCGTCAGGATTGGCCGAGGCAATTAGGCAGAAAGACGAGATGGCAATAAAGTCCCGACACATCTGATCTAGGGCGGACAGTTCTTTGTCGATAATCTGGGGCAGGGGGACTCCAGCTATTTTCTCCAATTCCTCGGCCGAGTTCACAAAGTCGGTGTAACTCGAGAAGGAGTTATCTGATGACATGAGTTCTCTCCTAACTGGGTAGCCAGAGTGTGAAAGATCATGCCAAACGAAACAAGGGCGCCCGAACGGACGCCCTTGCCTTTGAAGAGTCGCGCCTAGATCAGCAGCTGTAGTACATGCCGTACTCAACCGGGTGCGGGGTGTGTTCGTAAGTTTCGACCTCTTCCATCTTCAGCGCGATATAGCCGTCGATCTGGTCTTTGGTGAACACGTCGCCCTGCAGCAGGAAGTCGTGATCCGATGCCAGCGCTTCCAGTGCTTCGCGCAGGCTGCCGCAGACGGTCGGGATGTCGGCCAGTTCTTCGGCGGGCAGATCGTACAGGTTTTTGTCCATGGCTTCGCCCGGATCGATCTTGTTCTTGATGCCGTCCAGGCCGGCCATCAGCAGCGCAGCAAAGCACAGGTAAGGGTTCGCCGCCGGGTCAGGGAAGCGGGCCTCAACGCGTTTGGCTTTCGGGCTTTCGGTCCACGGAATACGGACACAACCCGAACGGTTGCGGGCCGAGTAGGCGCGCAGAACAGGGGCCTCGAAGCCCGGGATCAGACGCTTGTAGCTATTGGTCGCGGGGTTGGTGAAGGCGTTCAGGGTCTTGGCGTGCTTCAGGACACCACCAATGAAAAACAGCGCCTCGTCCGACAGATCAGCGTATTTGTCGCCTGCAAACAGCGGTTTGCCGTCTTTCCAAATCGACATGTTCACGTGCATGCCGGTGCCGTTGTCGCCTGCGATCGGCTTCGGCATGAACGTAGCCGATTTCCCGTAGGCGTGTGCGACATTGTGGATGACGTACTTGTATTTCTGAAGCTCGTCGGCCTGTTTGGTCAGGCTGTCAAAGATCAGACCCAGTTCGTGCTGGCAGGACGCAACTTCGTGGTGATGCTTGTCGACCTTCATGCCCAGACGTTTCATGGTCGACAGCATTTCCGAGCGCAGATCCTGTGCTTCGTCAACGGGGTTTACCGGAAAGTAGCCACCTTTGACGCCGGGACGATGGCCCATATTGCCCATCTCGTATTCGGTGTCGGTGTTCCAGGACGCGTCTGTTGCATCAACTTCATAGGACACCTTGTTGATGCTGTTGGAAAAACGAACATCGTCAAACAGGAAGAATTCCGCTTCGGGGCCCATATAGGCGACGTCACCGATGCCGGACGCTTTCAAGTAGGCTTCGGCTTTCTGCGCGGTGCCGCGCGGGTCACGCTCATAAGCTTCGCCCGTGTCGGGCTCCACGACCGAGCAGTGCACACAGATCGTTTTTTCCGCATAGAACGGATCGACATAGGCGCTTTCGGTGTCGACCATCAGCTTCATGTCCGATGCTTCGATCGACTTCCAGCCTGCGATGGACGATCCGTCGAACATAAAGCCCTCTTCGAGGAAGTCCTCGTCGACCTGATCGGACATCAGGGTCACGTGTTGCAGCTTGCCGCGCGGGTCGGTGAAACGGACGTCGACATATTCGGCGCCTTCGTCCTTGATCAGCTGAAGAACTGCGTCCTTGCTCATTCTCTTATTCCTCTGAATTGAAGATTTGGTCTTGTTACAGTGCGTCCGAGCCGGTCTCGCCGGTGCGGATGCGAATAGCTTGTTCAACGGGCGAGACAAAAATTTTGCCGTCGCCGATCTTGTCTGTCTTGGCGGCGGAAACGATGGCCTCGATGGCGGCATCGACCTGATCGTCATCCAGGACGACCTCGACCTTCACCTTGGGCAGAAAGTCGACCACGTATTCCGCCCCGCGATAGAGTTCGGTGTGGCCTTTTTGACGGCCAAAACCCTTGACCTCGATCACGCTGAGGCCCTGGACGCCGACGTCCTGCAATGCCTCTTTCACTTCGTCCAGTTTGAACGGCTTGATGATCGCTTCGATCTTCTTCATCCCGGGCTCCCTTTAATGCTTGTCAGGATGGCACTGACCACGTCTAAGTTCGGTCAGCAATCTGATTGCGAAATTGGCGGTGTGCAGGTGCAAAGAATATAGGCGGGGGTCTAAATTTTGACCATTTTGCACAAAAAATAATCAGAATTGAATCGCTGAAGGACTTGAGATGACGGAATTGCTGACAGCGGCGCAGATGCGGGCCATCGAACAGGCAGCGATTAAGTCCGGTCAGGTGACAGGATTGGAGCTGATGGAGCGCGCAGGTCGCGGCGTCGTCGAGGCGATTTTCGAGGAGTGGCCGGAGCTGGCAAAATTCTCTGGCAAAGCTGTGATTTTGTGCGGGCCGGGGAACAATGGTGGTGATGGGTTCGTCGTTGCGCGGCTGTTGAAAGAGCGGGGCTGGGAGGTGGACGTCTTAGTGTTGGGAAGGCCCGAGAAGCTGCCACCCGATGCCCTTACAAATTACGAGCGATGGTGCACGCTTGATGAAAGCTCGGTTACTGAAATGAGTAGACTGGCCGATGCGCGCATTTCAGGCACGTGCCAGCTTTTTGAAGCGGACATCGTCGTGGATGCGCTGTTTGGTACTGGTCTTACGCGTCCCCTTGGTTGGGCACATAATGAAGTTTGGGAAGCCTTTGATCTGGATACGGGGGCTATCAACCGAATGGTGGCGATAGACGTTCCGTCTGGGCTTTGTGCAGATAGTGGTCGGGTTCTCAGTGAGTTGGAGCGGACCGAGGATAGAGACCCGCATCGCGTCACCGCATCGGAGATTCCGTTCCACGCAACTCAAGCCGAGTTAACTGTGACGTTTCATCGTGCAAAAACTGGGCACCTATTGTCGGATTTTGCAAATACATGCGGCAAATTGGTGATTAAAGATATTGGGTTAGGGTCAAACTGCGCCAGTTGGAAAAATGAGTTTGTCACCGCTGGGTCTGTATCAGCCGATCACTTGGCCAAAAGTCCCGGGGCCAACAAGTTTTCTCATGGCCACGCGCTGATCCTATCAGGAGCGCCCGGCAAAACCGGTGCCGCACGGCTGGCGGCGCGGGGGGCTTTGCGTATCGGGGCGGGGTTGGTGACGCTGGGTGTACCGCCTGCGGCGCAGTTGGAAGTGGCCGCGCAAGTCACAGCCATCATGTTGCAGCGGGTCGATGGTGCTGAGGCGCTTTCGGATATTTTGCGCGATGAGCGGATGAATGCGCTTTGCTTCGGCCCTGGATTGGGGCTCGAGCGTGCACGCGCGCTGGCACCTGTGGCACTGGCGGCAGGGCGACCGACAGTGCTGGACGCGGACGGGCTGACAGCCTTTGCTGATGATCCTTCAGTTTTGTTTGGTATGTTGCATGAGGGTTGCGTTCTTACCCCGCACGGAGGGGAGTTCGCACGGCTGTTCCCGGACATTGCTGCGAAGTTGAACGCGATCCCGACCAAAGGCCCGGCTTTTTCCAAGGTGGACGCAACGCGCGAGGCCGCGGAACGGGCAGGGTGCGTGGTTCTGTTCAAGGGACCAGACACAGTGATTGCCGCGCCAGATGAGCGGTGTTCTATCAGCTCGGCTTTCTATGACCGTTCCGCCCCGTGGTTGGCGACAGCCGGGTCAGGCGATGTTTTGGCGGGGTTTATCACTGGATTGCTGGCGCGCGGGTTTGATGCCATGGCAGCCGCTGAAACGGCGGCATGGCTGCATGTGGAATGCGCGCTTACGTTTGGGCCGGGTTTGATTGCCGAAGATCTTCCCGAGCAGCTACCTAAAGTTCTAAAAGAACTGAATATTTGATTGCTTGAGCGGCTTTTGGCCGACGAGACCGGCTTTCGGCTGTAAATGGCCGACGGCCTTGCCGCCAAGTCAAAGCGAATGTTTGCCAGACACATAACCAGCCGTCAGAATTTTCCAAGAGCATGTCTCTGGCCGCAGGGAAGCTGCGGATAACAATTTGAAAATAATCGGATTAATTCCGGCCATTCAAAGCCTGAGTGGCGATTGTGTAATAGCTTGACACTATGGGCGAAGCCTCTGAACCCTCAGCCATCTGAGCGTAATCCGGAGGTACCTGAAACCGGAATTTCAAGGTGAGTGAGATGACCCAGAACTTAAAACTGTCTTCGATAGCTGCAATACTGACCGCGACGACGGCAATTCCAGCCGCGGCTGAGCTTAAGTACGAAAACAACAGTGGCGGCTACGTCCTGTTCTACGGCCAACTAAACCCGGCAATTGTCTCGGTAGATGATGGTGAAGAAACAGAAACCCGTTTGCTGGACAACGACTTGTCCAACAGCCGGGTGGGGCTGCGCCTGATGCAACCTTACGGCAGCAATGAGTTCATGTTCCGGTTTGAAACCGGTCTGGGTCTTCCAAGCACCGGAACCGCCAACCAGAATGGCACCAATACCAATGGCTGGACCCGCGAAGACATCCGCCATGTCGATTTCTCGTTGAAAGGCGGATACGGTAAATTCTCGGCGGGGCAGGGCAGCATGGCATCTGACGGGGCTGCGGAAGTGGATCTGTCTTATGTGGGAACTGCGCTTTATTCGTTTACAAACGATGAAAACGGCGCGTTTTTCTACCGCGATCCTAACGGGATGTTGAGCACCATCACTGTTGGCGACTCGTCCAGCAACTTTGACGGCGCACGCCGCGGACGTATCCGATACGATACGGCGGATTTCAACGGGTTCTCGGCCGCCATTGCCTATGGTCAGAACATATTGTCCAGCAGTGATGATGACGACTATTACGATATCGCGGTTTCCTACAAAAATACCTTTGCCGGCGGCGTTGAGTTCGCGGCCTCTGTCGCCTACGCCGTGCGCGACTTTGATGGCAGCTCGGGCGAACGGAAAGATACCATTGGGTCTGCTTCGGTTCTGTTGCCCAGCGGGTTCAGCTTTACTGCCGCACTGGGGTCGCGTGATGATACGGCGGCGGGGGCCAGTGATCCGAATTACTGGTACACGAAACTGGCCTATGAAGGGGATTGGGTGTCCTGGGGCAAAACCGGCGTCGGTGTCGACTATTTCGACGGGTCGGATTTCGAAAATGACGGTTCAAGCACCAAATCCTGGGGTATCGCTGTCGTCCAGCGCTTTGACAGTATCAACACAGATGCCTACCTGAAATACCGCAACCACGACTTCGACGACACAGTCGATTTTGACCAGAACGAAGCCTGGGTTTTAGGCGCGCGCTGGAGATTCTGATCCAGCCCCGTAAAACAAACGGCGCCTCGGTTCTGTCCGGGGCGTTTTTTTGTCCAAATAGGCGGCAAAACAAGGCTGATCCGGGCTTTGCCCCCTTGCACGCAGGCGGCTGGGCAAATAGAAGGCGTCAAATTTGCCCGGCGCGCCGTTTTGCGCGCCCCGAATCCTATGGGGACTACCATAATGCAGGTTACCGAGACGCTGAACGAAGGTTTGAAACGCGGCTACAATATCGTCGTATCCGCAGCTGAGCTGGACGACAAAGTTAACGAGAAACTGGTCGAAGCGCAGCCTGAAGTCGAGATGAAAGGTTTCCGCAAAGGTAAGGTGCCGATGGCCCTGCTGAAAAAGCAGTTTGGCCAACGCCTGATGGGCGAAGCGATGCAGGAGAGCATTGACGGCGCCATGAACCAGCATTTCGAGGACAGCGGTGAGCGTCCTGCGCTGCAGCCCGAGGTCAAAATGACCAACGAGGACTGGAAAGAAGGTGACGACGTTGAGGTCGCTATGTCCTACGAGGCCCTGCCGGAGATCCCCGAGGTTGACCTGAAATCGGTCGAGTTGGAAAAGCTGGTTGTCAAAGCTGACGACGCAGCCATCGAAGAGGCACTGACTAACCTGGCCGAAACCGCGCAAGACTTTAAGGCGCGCCGCAAGGGGTCTAAAGCCAAGGATGGCGATCAGGTTGTGATCGACTTCGTTGGTAAAGTGGACGGAGAAGAATTCGAAGGTGGCTCGGCCGAAGACTATCCGCTGGTGCTGGGCTCCAACAGCTTTATCCCTGGCTTTGAAGAGCAACTGGTTGGCGTGAAAGCCGAAGAAGAAAAAGACGTCAGCGTTGCCTTCCCTGAGGAATACGGCGCCGAGCATTTGGCTGGTAAAGATGCTGTGTTCACGTGCACAGTGAAAGAAGTAAAAGAGCCAGTTGCCGCTGAAATCAACGACGAGCTGGCCACCAAGTTTGGTGCCGAAGACCTGGCGGCTCTGAAAGGTCAAATTGCCGAGCGTCTGGAAGCGGAGTACTCGGGTGCCTCGCGTGCCGTCATGAAGCGGGCCCTGCTGGACGCTCTGGACGAGAAAGTATCGTTCGACCTGCCGCCGTCGCTGGTTGAGGCCGAAGCCAAGCAAATCGCCCACCAGCTGTGGCACGAGGAAAACCCGGACGTGGAAGGTCACGACCACCCCGAGATCGAGCCTACTGATGAGCACAACAAACTGGCCGAGCGCCGCGTGCGTTTGGGCCTGCTGCTGGCTGAACTGGGCCAGAAGGCCGAGGTTGAAGTAACCGATGCCGAGATGACCCAGGCGATCATGAACCAGGCGCGACAGTACCCGGGTCAGGAGCGTCAGTTCTTTGAATTCGTGCAGCAGAACGCTCAGATGCAGCAGCAGCTGCGTGCGCCGCTGTTCGAAGACAAGGTCATCGATTACGTGTTTGAGCTGGCTCAGGTTGCAGACAAAGACGTCAGCAAAGACGATCTGCAGAAAGCCGTTGAGGCACTGGAAGAGGAGTAACCCTCTTCCGCCCATCCCCATATGGGCACAAAAAGAACGGAGCCGTCTAAAAAAGACGGCTCCGTGTGGGTGGCTTTGTGCTTATGAGGTGAGGGGGTCAGGCCTCATTAGCAAAAGCGCGGGGGGTTCGTAGCAGAGCAGTCTTCTGCTCGGGCGTAAACCGGTCCGAAAGCGTTTCGATCAGTCTGAGAACCGCATCTACTTCGTCTTTCGTCGTTGCCGAATTCATCTGTTCGACAAAGTATTTCTCTAACCGGTTAAGCGGCTGGTGGTCGAAATTCGCCACGCCCGGCTTTTCCTGCACCTTGGTGCGGGCACAGAGTTCCAGCGCCTCTTCATCGCTGAGGAAGACATCATGTTCGATGCTCGCATAGTCCCGGATGCCCGAGATGCGTTCGTCTGAACAATCCATCAGCGCCGCCATTGCCACCACTTTACCCATTGGCTTGGCCGTGCCGAGATAGTCATAGGGGGCATTCCCTGACCGTTGCAGGACGCGGTTCATGACCGGGTCGATTACTGCAATAGAGTCGAGCACGCCGGCTGCTTTGGCGTATTCGAATGATCCGATCATGACCTCGCTGGTCACGTAGGACACCGAGTTTTCACCTCGTCCACGCCCCAGTTTCTTGGTGTCCACGCAAAAGCGCGTTGCTTCCCAAACCTGTGAGCTGCGGATCGGCGCATCGCCGTCCAGAATTGAATGAAAGACGTCGGACAACATATGTGGCCCTGTGGTTTGCAGTAGTCTCATGCACCCAACGACGTCCCCCGAGTTGTTGATGCTGACTACATGTGCAGGATGCAGGTCGTCAAAGTGGTCGCGTTCGCGCCCATCCTTGATATTCACGTCCCAACCCAAGCGGTCGCCGAAAACGCGCGCGCGCAGTTTGAACATCTCATCCAGTACGTCTTTGAACTTATCTTGGTTGATACCATCAATTACGATGATCATTTCCATCCCCCTACAGTCTTGTTACCGTAAAGTTGAGGTTAACCAAGATATTGCCTTAGACTATTGGGGGTATCCCGTAGAAAACGGGTTTTTTTCATTAACCAGGGGCAATTAGGCCAAATCCTATGGCCCGTCCAATGGCTTGCGCTGTGGTCAAAGCGCCCAATTTTTCACGGCCCGACCGCATGTGCACTTCGACCGTGCGGTGGGATATCGACAAAATGTCACCAATATCTTGCTGTGATTTGCCCTCGGCTACCCATTGCAGGATCTCTTTTTCGCGTGTGGAAAGCGAGGGAAGATACAAAGCTTTGGCAAGAACGCCCGATTGCATAACAGTGTCATGCGCATGAACGGCCGCCATTTGCAAGTCGCCCATCACGTGCTTTTTCATCTTTTCCCACTCAGCGTCTGAACAATCGCGTGTAACGTTGAGCAGACCACATTCTCCGTACGGACCACGGACCGGAACGGTTAACCCACGAGGGGTAATGCCAAAATCATTGGCGTCGCGGAATACGGCGTTGAATTTCTCGTCGTGATTGAAGCGACCCCAATCGACCGGAGCAATGCTGAGAACAGATTGATAGATAGTTGGATCGAAGTGGTGGAAGCCGTGGCTGCCATAGTGAATTTTCCACTCGTCGGGATAATTTGCATATCCCTGCACGTCACCCTTCATAGGGTTCAATGTGGCATAAGACGCATAGTCGAAGCCAAGCTCGTCGCAGACAGAGTTTATTATGTCAGCCGTCGACCTTTCCTCGTGATCGAGCGCGGCCAAGTCTATGAGTTTCACTTGTCCAACCCTTGTCCGGCTATTCTTCTCCCCAAAGAAAAGCCAAATCTGTCCATGTATCCTATACGCTGCGTCATTTTCCGTGCTTTGTGCAAGCCATTTGTGCAAGGGACACATGCAAAATGCGTATTTCGTGCAACATGGTCGCCCAATGGTGCTTTTTCAATACATAGCTCAAGAAGATCCAATCTCGACCGTTTTCGCATCGGTGCTTAATTTGGCCTCAGCCCGGTCTCGACCAACATTCCGCGGGCTTTTGCTTCGGGGTAGTAGCCCTTGGCGTATAGGAATATCGCGCGTTGCTGATCACCGTCGGATAACAACCAGGCGCCACGAAGGTACTTTCCTGCAAACTCTAGATTCGTGTCTGCGTCTAGCAGGCCCTGCGAGTTGCCAGAGTATCCCATCGACCTGGCGGTGGCGGGCAGGATTTGCAACAGGCCGTAATATGGGCGGTTTACGGCCCAAGGGCGATGGGTACTTTCCCGAATTGCCAGTTTATGAACAAGCTCGCGCGGCAGTTCGTAATGATCCGCCCATGTGTTGATCGACGCGCGCAGCTCGGGCGTTTCGTTGGGGTATAGCGGGGGATCGAACGCGGCCTGGCTAGAAACATCAGGGCCACCGCACGCGGCGAGAGGGGCAACAAGCAACATGGCAAGAACGCCGCGGCGCAAGAGATTGGTCATCTTTGAACTCCGAATTTCAGATCGCGATGATATGGGTTGGTGATCTGGCCGCAAGCGTAGGAATGAATTTTGGCTGAATTTTGCCCGTTTAGCGTGTGCACAAAAAAAAGGCCGCACAAAATGTGCGGCCTCTTGGATTTTACTTCAGCCGGATCAGGCTTTGGCTTCGTCTTCTTCAGCCGGAGCTTCTTCGGCAACCAGATCGTCGTCTTCCGAAGCAGCAGACCCGATGTCGTCGAACAGTTCGGCGATTTCGAATTCAGCGGCTGCTTCTTCTTCGGCGGCCAGTTCCTGGATTGATTTACCCGACGCCTGCAGTTCCGCTTCTTCTTGCGAACGGGCGACGTTCATATTGATCTTTACCTCGACCTCGGGGTGCAGTTTGACTGCGACCGAGTGCAGACCCAGATCTTTGATCGGTGCGATCAGGATGACCTGTTTCTTGTCGACGGTAAAACCAGCCTCGGTTGCGGCGTCTGCGGCGTCACGCGGGGTGACCGAACCATACAGAGCGCCGGCATCCGATGCCGAGCGAATCACGATGAACTGCTGTCCATCCAGCTTTTCAGCCAGCGCTTCAGCTTCTTGCTTGGTTTCCAGGTTGCGGGCCTCAAGCTGTGCTTTCTGGGCTTCGAACGAGGCGATATTGGCCTCGGACGCGCTCAGCGCTTTGCCTTGGGGCAGCAGGAAGTTGCGGGCAAATCCAGGCTTAACGTCAACGACGTCGCCCATTTGGCCCAGTTTCGCAACGCGTTCCAGAAGGATAACTTGCATATCAGTCTCTCCTTACTTCACAGCGTAGGGCAGCAGGGCGAGGAAGCGGGCGCGCTTGATAGCACGGGCCAGTTCACGCTGCTTTTTTGCCGAAACGGCGGTGATGCGCGAGGGAACGATCTTGCCACGCTCAGAGATGTAGCGCTGCAGCAGACGGGTGTCTTTATAGTCGATCTTCGGCGCGTTATCGCCCGAGAACGGGCAGACCTTGCGGCGGCGGAAAAATGGTTTTGCGGCCATGGTTTATGTCCTTTCGTCAGGCGTTGATCAGCGGCGCTCGCGGCGGCCTTCGCGCTCGTCGCGCTTCTGCATCTGGACCGAAGGGCCCTCGTTGTGCTCGTCGACCTTGATGGTCAGAACGCGCATAACATCGTCATGCAGGCGCATCAGGCGCTCCATTTCCTGAACGGCGCCAGCGGGGGCGTCGGTCTTCAGGTAGGAATAGTGACCCTTGCGGTTCTTGTTGATCTTGTAGGCCATCGTCTTGACGCCCCAATACTCGCTGTCGATGACGTTGCCGCCATTGTCAGCCAGAACGGTGCCGAAATGTTCGACGAGGCTTTCTGCCTGCGCGTTGGACAAATCCTGACGCGCGATCATTACATGCTCATACAGCGGCATGTGCACTCCTGTTTCTATCAAGGCGCATTTCATAGGCGGGGCCAGGTTTCCTTCGCGACCCTGCCACGAGAGGCTGCGCGATTCATACGATTAGCGAAGGATGGCCCCATATACACGTTTGCACAGCAGGGGCAAGGCCTGCCACAGATGCCCTTGTGAAGTCGTGCTATTTCCACTGCGTCGCCCAATTCCTGACTCTTTTCGGCTCAAAGTTGTTTTGCATACCGGGGACTAACCGGACTGACCGACCCCAGACGGCAACCTGAGAACAGGGTGAAAGAAATGACGGCGATTAACACGAATTCCTTCGAACGGTCCGCGACCAACGCGAACTTTGAAAAGTCAGTACCAGTTTTGATCGCCTTTGCGCCGAACTGGAAGGTCAGAATGGTTCTGTCTCGCGTGGTTGGCGCGTTTCTGATCGTCATAGCCTTTTCAATGTGGATCATGCAGGGCTCCGCCATGTCAGCCGAGGTTTGGCCGATCAAACTTGCAGCATCTATGATGTTCCTGATGGTTGGGGTCAGCCTGTTGACTGTCCAACTGCTGGATGCCCGCCCAGACGCTTACTTCGATCCGATCCGCCGCGAAGTGCGCGTTCTGCAAAAGAATGAAAACGGACGTCCTCAGACCGTTCTGCGCCGTAGCTATGACACTTTGGGTGGTGCTCGATTTGCGGACAACGAGGTCGAATTGTTTGACGTCGACGGCAGCCTGCTGATGAAGCTGCCACTACAATCGGCGGATGTCAGCCGAGCGCTCAAGGGTCAGTTGAGCGGAAGTGTAACAATCTTCGCCTGATTTTTATTCTGTTCATATAGGAACAGAAGTTGTTAGCGAATATAGGTTGTGTGCCGCCCTTGGGCGGCACATTTTCGTTACCGAGCAACCCAAACGGTTTGCATCCACAAAAATTGCGGAGATTGTCATGAAATCCACCCTTCTTGCAGCTGTTCTGGCCGTTTCGGCCACATCGGCATTCGCCAGTGCCGAGAAGTACGTTCTGGACCCCAGCCACAGCCAGGTCGTTTTCAACTATAACCACCTTGGTTTTTCAACTACCTACGGCATGTTCTCGGGCTTTGAGGGCGAGATCATGTTCGACCAGGAAAACCCTGCTGCCTCAAGCGTTAACGTTTCCATGCCTGTTGTTGAGATGTTTACTGGCTGGAAGCCGCGCGAAGATCACTTTATGACCGAGGATTTTTTCGGCGTGGCCGAAGGCGATATGATCACCTTTGCTTCGACCGGTATCGAAGTCACCGGTGAGAACACCGCAAACATCACCGGCGACCTGACCATGAACGGTGTCACCAAGTCGGTTGTTCTGGACGCGAAGCTGAACCAGGTGGGTGAACACCCGATGGCTGGCAAGCCTTGGGCCGGCTTCGACGCGACGACCACTGTGGTACGCAGCGAGTTTGATCTGGGTCAGTTCGCACCGTTCGTCGGGGACGAAGTCGAAATTCACATTTCGGTGGAAGCTCAGAAAGCTGAATAATTCGGTTTCAGTAGTTTGAAACATAACCGCCGGGGCATTGATCCCCCGGCGGTTTTTTTATTCTGCGCGTTTGGCAGTCAAGTCGATTGAGACAATGACCGTAAAGCCCAGTGACTCTTCGGTGGGTTGCGATGTGCCTACGTCGAAATCCATTCGGTTCAACTCCAACTGGCCCGACATGACAGCGGTGTCGTCCTGTAGGGCGAGCGTAAATGGCAGCACCATATCTACGGATTTGTCACGAATGGTCAGAGTGCCGCGCGCCTCATAGCCTGCATCGGTCTTGAATAATTCGGCCTTGAATTGAGCGGTTGGGAACTGGGCACTGTTGAAGAAATCGGCACCCATGGCCTGATCGGTGACTGTTCCCAGGCTTAGTGATGTGATGGCGATGGTGACATCCGCCGATCCGGCAAGTCCGGGCTCGGGCGGGTCTTCAAATGCAATTGCTGCGGTCCAGTCGGCAAAGCTGCCGGTCACGGGGCTGCCCAATTGCGAAATTGTGATCGACAGCGACCCTTCCTGCACCTGCCAGTCCGACTGCACTTCGGTCAGCTCAGTGGTATCGGTTGCGGGTGTGGAATGGTCGGAAAAGACACCAATTGACCAGCCGCCGACCAAAATGGCGCACCAAACCATCAGCGCGGCAAACGCGGGAACCAGCGAATGGTGCTGCTGGGGCGGCTGAGGCGCGTCAGACTGACCGGGCAGCATTCGGCGCAAGGTGCTGTCCTTGTCTATGACGTGGTGCTTGAGCGCTCCGGCGATATGCAGGGCAAGGGATCCGGCCAGAACCCAGATGAACAGCCAATGCAGACCCGCGGTTACCTCTGCCAGAAAGACGGATTTCGGAACAAAGGGAAGGTCTTGTCCAAAGGGCCACAGGATTGGCGCAAACCCTTCGGCGGCAGCGTGGTGTACCCAGCCTGTCAACGGCACCAGTACAAGCGCGGCATACAGCATCCAATGAACGGTTTCGGCAGCAAAGGTCTCGGGTTTGTTCTCAGCATTCAAAAGCCCGGGTTTTGTTTGACTCACCGCCCACAGAATACGCGCCAGGGCGACAAAGAACACGGTCACCCCCACGGTTTTGTGGATCGAGAACAGGAGGGCTGCGCGCGCGATATCCGCTTCGGTAGTGGGGATTGCAGGGTCGTAGATCTCATGGGCCAGATCATTGGCGATCCAGCCCAGTGGCAATACGGTGAATATCAACAGCGCCGTCAGCCAGTGAAAGGTCTTGGTTACAGTGCCGTAGCTGGAGAAAGTGTTGGTCGTTGGCATCGAGCGCTCCGGGCTGGGTTGGGTGCGATCAACCTATAGCCATGGCGCAGGGACTCAATAGCGACATATGCACAGCATAGGTGCCAGAGTGCAGAGGTCAGGCAACGCTTGTGCCGCGCCCGCACACGGTTTACACCCCGCTGCAACCTAACGTCATCCAAGAGGTTGCAATGACACGCGCATTTGTTTTCCCGGGGCAGGGCGCCCAGACCATCGGCATGGGCAAAGCTCTGGCCGAGGCATATCCCGCCGCACAGGCCGTTTTCGATGAGGTGGACGCCGCGCTGGGCGAAAAGCTGAGCAGCCTGATCTGGGACGGCGATATCGCGGAACTGACCCTGACCCAGAACGCACAGCCGGCCCTGATGGCAACGTCGATCGCTGCAATGCGTGCGCTTGAGGCTGAAGGGGTTTCAGTGACAGATGCGGCGTTTGTGGCTGGCCACTCTCTTGGAGAGTACTCGGCGCTGGCTGCGGCCGGGGCGTTGACGATTGCCGACACCGCTCACCTGTTGCGGACGCGTGGGCAAGCTATGCAAAGCGCGGTGCCTGTGGGCGAAGGTGCGATGGCAGCCATTCTGGGTCTGGATCTTGAAGCTGTGCGTTCCGTTGCCGAAGCTGCCGCGCAGGGCGAGGTCTGTCAGGCTGCAAATGACAACGATCCGACGCAGGTTGTGGTATCCGGTGCAAAGGCAGCAGTCGAGCGTGCCGCCGAGATCGCCAAGGAAAAAGGCGCAAAACGTGCGGTGATGCTGCCGGTCAGCGCCCCTTTCCATTGCGCGCTGATGCAGCCTGCTGCGGATGTGATGGCCGAAGCCCTGGTAAGCGTTGAAATCAAAGCTCCGGCTGTGCCTCTGATTGCCAATGTGCGGGCCGAAGCGGTCACGGACCCGGACCTGATCCGCCAACTGCTGGTCGAACAGGTTACCGGATCCGTGCGCTGGCGTGAAAGCGTGCAATACATCGCAGCGCAAGGCGTGACAGAAACGTGGGAGATCGGGGCCGGGAAGGCTCTGACCGGGATGATCCGCAAAATCGACCGTGCGATTGCAGGCAAAGCTGTTGGCACACCCGATGACGTGCAGAATGTGACACAGGCCGAATCGTAGAATACACGCGCGCCGCAAGAGACGCGCCAAGAGGGAAATCGAATGTTTGATTTGACAGGTAAGACCGCATTGATCACCGGCGCATCCGGTGGCATCGGCGGTGAGATCGCGCGTGTTCTGCACGGTGCGGGGGCAACGGTTGGGTTGTCGGGCACAAGGGTTGAGCCGCTGCAGACACTGGCCGCTGAACTGGGTGAACGGGCGCATGTCCTGCCGTGTAACCTCAGCGATGCCGAGTCCGTGGCTGCCCTGCCGAAACAGGCCGCCGAGGTGATGGGTTCGGTTGACATTCTGGTCAACAACGCGGGCATCACCCGCGATAACCTGTTCATGCGCATGTCGGATGAAGAATGGCAAAGCGTGATTGACGTCAATCTGACCTCGACCGCGATGCTGTGCAAAGGTGTGTTGCGCGGCATGATGAAGGCGCGCTGGGGGCGGATCATCAACATCTCGTCCGTTGTGGGTGCCACCGGCAATCCTGGTCAGGCCAACTATGCCGCGTCCAAGGCGGGTATGATCGGCATGACCAAATCGCTGGCCTATGAAGTCGCCAGTCGCGGCATCACGGCCAACGCGGTTGCGCCCGGATTCATCACCACGGCCATGACCGACAAGCTGACTGATGATCAGAAGTCCGGCATTTTGCAGCAAGTGCCCGCCGGACGTATGGGTGATGCAGCGGAAATTGCGTCGGCAGTTTTGTACCTTGCCAGTACCGAAGCCGGATATGTTACCGGAACCACCTTGCATGTGAACGGTGGTATGGCCATGTTGTGAGCGCGGATCGAGGCGGGCGCGAAAGCGTTTGCCTTGGGCGTTGTCTGTGCTATAGGCGGCGCATGAATGCAGGGGTCGACCAAAAAGGTCGGCCTTCTACTTTCCCGGTAATCGGGGACCTAAACCGCCCAGACCGGGCAAATCAAAGCCAGCCTGAGCGGGCAAGGGCTGAACCGGGCACTATGCCCTGAAATGGAATGAGGAATAGACATGAGCGACGTCGCAGATCGCGTTAAAAAGATCGTTGTTGAGCACCTGGGTGTTGAAGAAGACAAAGTGACGGAAAACGCGTCCTTCATCGACGATCTGGGCGCAGACAGCCTGGACACTGTTGAGCTGGTAATGGCCTTCGAAGAAGAGTTCGGCATCGAGATTCCGGATGACGCAGCCGAAACCATCCAGACCTTTGGCGACGCCGTCAAATTCATCTCTGAAGCGTCCTAAACGCTGAGAGATCGTCAAAAAGCGGCGCTTCCGGGCAACGGAGGCGCCGTTTTTTTATAATTGTTTACAATTCAGGCTTGTCAGGCCGCCCTTTCGTTCGCAACGTTTCGCCTGAGGCGCAATATTTCAGAGCGGGCAGGGCATGATACGATCCACCCCAATGATAAACACGGCACGCTTGACGCTCTGCGCCATGCGACCCGAGGATTTCAACCGGTTCGCCGAGATTTGGCGGAACCCTTGCATCGTGCGGCATGTCGGTGGGCAACCACGGTCGCGGGGCGAAGCATGGGATTCTTTTCTGCGGAATGCAGGGCACTGGCAAATGGCCGGATTCGGGCAATGGGCAGTTGTCCAGCAATCGAATCGGCAGATGATCGGTCAGTCCGGATTTTTCTATGCAAACCGGGAAATGGGCGAAGACTTTGACAACTTCCCCGAGGCGGGCTGGATACTTGTGCCAGAAGCGCAAGGACAGGGGTTGGGCCTGGAAGCGGCTCAGGCTGCGCATGAGTGGTTTGACCGAATTATGCCTGGCCCGTTGGTCGCGATGATCGACGCCACTAACGTAACCTCGCAAAAACTGGCGGAAAAACTTGGTTATGTCTCGATGCGTGAATGCGACTACAGAGACACCCCAGTTCATCTGTTCAAAAGAAACGGGCCGCCGGCGCGCAACTGATACGCAGAATTGCGCCGATGCCGCAAAACGTCCGTAGTTTGCCGATACTGGTAAAAGCCAAGGTCATCTTGGTGTGTATGTTATAGTGGATTTGAAAGCGATTGAGCGGAGGAACAGGCTCATGAGGATTTACCCCACTATGGAACTGCAGAACGGCCGGTGCGTGACACTGGACAAGGGCCGTTTGGACGATGCCATGATTTGGCACGTGAATCCCGTTGAAACAGCGCGCAGCTGGGCCGCTGAAGGTGCGGAATGGATGCACCTGACCGACTTCGATGCTATCGAAGGGCGCGACACAAACGCTGAACTGGTCGAAGAGATCATTCGCTCGGCCGAGATCCCTGTCCAGCTGGCTGGTGGTATGCGCACGCGTGAACAGGTTGAGCACTGGATCGGCAAGGGCGCAGGGCGGATTGTAATCGGCACTTTGGCGGCGTGGGATCCGAACCTAGTGAAAGAGCTGGCCAAGTTGTACCCGGATCAAATCGTTCTGGCGGTGGATGTTTGGCAAGGCCAGGTCATGACTGAAGGCTGGCGCAGTCAAAGTGCGTTTACACCCGATGCGTTTATCGAAGCGTTTGCTGGCACCCCATTTGCAGCGATTCTTGTCACTGATATCGACAGTGATGTTGAAGATGTTGAGGCTCAGCTGGGGCTGATTTCCGGCCTGGCCGAGAAATCCCGCACACCAGTGATTGCCAGCGGCGTTGTGCGCACCGTCGATGATATCTCACGCTTGGCGTATATTCACAACATATCCGGAGCAATTGTCGGACGCGCGCTTTTCCGCAAGTCTCTGATGCTGGGCGATGTTCTTGAAGTGGCCAAAACGGCCCGGGAACCTGTGGCGCAGTTCCAGTAAACTATAGGGAAAGCAAAAAAGCCGCCTCTCGCCGGTTCGTGCAAGGGGCGGTTTTTCTTTTCTGTCGGCATCTCGTTGCGTTGGCCCGAAATTGCCATCACTGGCGGGTTGATGCCGGAACACTGTACACCGTTGCTCTTGCCCCCGGACCCCGGGCCGGGGTATGAGCGGTTCTCATAACAGGAAGCAGGCAAGAGGCACTTCATGCGCAGAGTCGTTGTAACTGGTCTGGGATTGGTCACTCCTTTAGCCAGCGGGGTCGAGGAATCTTGGTCGCGGCTGTTGGACGGGGAATCCGGTGCAGGTCCGATCACTCAGTTCGATGCAGAGGCAAGCGGGGTCACCACGACCTATGCCTGCGAGGTCCCGCGCGGAGACGGGACCAATGGGACATTTAACCCCGACGATTGGTTGCCGCCAAAAGAGCAGCGCAAGATCGAAGATTTTATTCTGTATTCCATCGCGGCGGCCGACATGGCCTGTCAGGATGCGGATTGGCTGCCCGAGGACGAAGAGGCGCGCCTGCGTACTGGTGTTCTGATTGGTTCGGGGATTGGTGGCCTTGGGTCCATTGCCGAAACGGCCAACCTGATCCGCGACAAAGGTCCACGCAGGGTGTCCCCGTTCTTTATTCCCGGGGCGCTGATCAACCTGGCGTCCGGTCAGGTTTCGATCCGTCACGGGTTCAAGGGGCCGAACCACTCGGTTGTAACTGCGTGTTCGACCGGGGCGCACGCCATTGGTGACGCCAGCCGGATTATCCGTGCGGGCGATGCGGATGTGATGGTTGCAGGCGGCGGCGAAGGCTGCATCTGTGAAATTGGTATTGCGGGCTTTAACGCCTGCAAGGCGCTGTCGACCAAGTATGCCGACAACCCCAAAGCGGCCAGCCGTCCCTATGATCAGGATCGCGACGGGTTTGTCATGGGCGAAGGCTCTGGCATTGTGGTTCTGGAAGAATACGAGCACGCCAAAGCACGGGGTGCGAAGATCTATGCCGAGGTTCTGGGCTATGGCATGTCCGGTGATGCCTATCACATCACCGCGCCGTCCGAGGATGGCGACGGTGCCGAACGCTCAATGCGGGCCGCGCTGCGCAGCGCCGGGCTGGAGCCTACGGATCTGGATTACATCAATGCTCACGGCACCTCGACCATGGCGGACACGATTGAGCTGGGTGCGGTAGAACGCCTGCTGGGTGACCATGCCAGCAGTGCCACCATGACCTCGACCAAATCGGCGACGGGTCACCTTTTGGGGGCTGCCGGTGCGATTGAGGCGATCTTCTCGATCCTCGCGATCCGTGATCAGGTTGCGCCACCGACTATCAATCTGGACAACCCAGCCGTTGAAACCCCAATTGACCTTGCCCCGAATGCCAAGCGCGAGCGTGAGATCAACGTGGCGCTGTCGAACTCGTTCGGGTTTGGCGGCACCAACGCCAGCGTGATTTTCGGAAAGGTCAGCTAGATGTGGCGGGCTCTTGCGTCAAATGCGCTGACCGTTTTGGTGGTCGGTTTGTTTATGGTGGGTGGCCTTATCCTGTGGGGTCAGTCGCGTTACAAAGATGCGGGCCCGCTGGAAACCGCCATTTGTCTGCAGGTCATCGGCGGCTCAAACATGGGGGACGTCAGTCGCGAGCTTGAAGATCAGGGGGCTATCAGCAGCGCGATGATCTTCAGGATGGCGGCGGATTACACGGACAAAGCCGCGCAACTGAAAGCAGGCAGTTTTCTGGTCCGCGAGGGTGCTTCGATGGAACACATAATCGACGAGATCACCAGCAGCGGTGCCAGCACTTGCGGATCCGAGATCGAATACCGCATTGGCGTCACACGAATTCAGACCCGGGTGCGGGAACTGGACCCGGCGACACTGGATTTCGTTGAAATCGCCAGCTTCGATGCTGCCGAGGACGAAGCCCCTGCCACTTATACCGAAAAGCGGGAGGATGCAGATACACGGTACCGTGTCTCAGTGGCCGAAGGCGTGACCTCGTGGCAGGTGGCCGAAGCGTTGAAGGGCATTGATGCATTGACGGGTGAGGTGAGCGCAATCCCGACCGAAGGCATGTTGGCCCCCGACAGCTATGATCTGACAGCAGGCGATGATCGCAATGCGGTCCTGCAAAAGATGCAGGACAGACAGCAGCTGCGGATCAACGCGGTTTGGGAAAGCCGTCAGGACGGTCTGCCGATCAACAGCCCAGAAGAGATGTTGATCCTCGCCTCGATCATAGAAAAGGAAACCGGTGTCCCGCAAGAGCGTGGCCAGGTTGCCAGCGTCTTTGTGAACCGGCTGGAGCAGGGCATGAAGCTGCAAACGGACCCGACGGTGATCTATGGTGTCACCAAAGGTCAGGGCACTTTGGGGCGTGGCCTGCGCCGGAGTGAGCTGCGCCGGGCAACGCCCTGGAATACCTATGTGATTGACGGTTTGCCGCCGACACCGATTGCCAACCCTGGTCTCGCCAGTCTTGAGGCAGCAGTTGCTCCGGAACAGACAGATTATGTCTTCTTTGTTGCTGATGGCACCGGAGGGCACGCATTTGCCGAAACGCTGCAAGAGCACAACCGCAACGTAGCCAAATGGCGCGAGATTGAAGCCGAGCGTCAGAGCTCGGGCAACTAAAGAGAAACGAGCTGCCTTTTGGGCAGCTCGCTGAACTCACACCTTACGCAGCAGGACGCCGACGTGGGCGACGCCGCTTTGACGGTGCCGGCTTTGAACCTGTGTTGGCCCCATGTGACTTGGAGCCGCGTCCCCGGAAGCCGCCACGTTTGCTGGGCTTCTTCGCCTCGGCGAATTCCGGCATCTTGCCGCTGGCGACCGGTATTTCGATCTTCATCACTTTCTGGATCTGGAGCAGTTGGTCCAGCTCATCAGGCGCGCAAAAGGCGATGGCTTCACCGTCACGACCGGCACGCGCAGTACGACCGATGCGGTGGACATAGTTGTCAGGCACATCAGGCAGATCGTAGTTGACCACATAGGCGACGCCCGGGATATCAATCCCCCGTGCGGCCACGTCCGTGGCAACCAGAACGTTGATTTCCCCAGCCCGGAACGCCTTGATGGCCCTGTCGCGCTGACCTTGGCTTTTGTTGCCGTGGATCGAGGCCGCGTTGAAGCCATCAGCCACAAGGCCTTTCATCAGCTTTTCGGCACCATGTTTCGTGCGTGCAAAGACTAGTGTCAGAGCGTCCAGATCCCGAGACAGAATTTCGCGCAGCTTCTTTGGCTTTTCAGGTTTGCTGACGAAGTGCACCGATTGCGTGACTTTGTCAGCCGCTTTACCCGGAGGCGAGACCTGAACCCGCTGTGGGTTGGTCAGATAGGCTTGGCTTAGTTCTTCCATTTGTTTCGGCATCGTGGCTGAAAACAGCATAGTCTGACGCGGGGTGCCCAGTTGCGGTGCGATTTTGCGAAGGGCGTGAATAAAGCCCATATCCAGCATCTGATCCGCCTCATCCAGCACAAGATGCCGAACCGAGCTAAGGTCAACGGCGCGGCGCTCCATCAGGTCGATAAGACGACCCGGAGTGGCGACGAGAATGTCGGTGCCACGTGCCAGGAACGAGATTTGCCTGCTGATGGACTGCCCGCCGACAACGGTTGCGACGCGCAGTTTTGTGGTTTTCGTCAGATTGCGCAGGCTGTCGGCGATCTGGTTAACCAGTTCGCGGGTCGGCGCCAGGATCAGTGCCTTGGCCATCTTCGGGGCCGGTTTGCCGGGCTGAGCTAAAAGGTGATCGATCAGCGGCAGGCCAAAAGCTAAAGTCTTGCCTGTGCCGGTTTGAGCCAGGCCAAGAATATCGTGGCCTTTCATGGCCAGCGGGATCGCTTGGTTCTGGATCGGGGTGGGTTGCGTAAACTTGGCGCTTTTTAGCGCGTCATTCAGAGCCGGGGCAAGGCCCAGCATGTCGAAGTCGAACAAATAACATTCCTTTGTAATCCGCGCTGACAGATCAGCGCGGACAAGAGAGACTGGTCACGCGAAGAGCGCGACCGGGCAGGGGCTTTGCAAGGCCTCGGGACGCACAGGCGAATCCTGCAGTGTCTGGCCATCGCATCAAGAACCCTGCGTGAATGGGAACCGGAGAAAAGTTTTGCGCTGTGGGGGCCGAACAGAGGCCACCGATGCTCACGCTTCAGCGCTGTCTTGTGGGGCACATGAAGGTTTGGGGAAGAAATGTCAAGTCGAGGGTCAGCTCGGCACGCGCTTTAGTATCACAGCCCGCATCCGATCAATTGTTCTACGCACCTCTGGAAGACTGCGGTCATCCTGATGTGTGACAAGCCACTGGTCGTGTGAGAGTTCGGGAATGATGTTGCCGACTTGGGTCAGCTCTGGGAATTTCTCACCAATAAATGTGGGTAGCAAAGCATGCCCTACGCCAGAAAGAGCTAAGTCCAGGCTGTCCCGCGGTGACTTGACTTCACACACCGCATCGGCGCCGGTTCTTTTGTCCAACCACCGTGCAGATGGCGTGTCCGCCAGCACTTTGATCCATTGCTCGGGGGCATTAGAAGTTCCGTACGGAGCGAACTGCACCTGATTCAGCTTTTGGCCAGCTAGCCCGTCTTCAGTGGGTCGTCGGTTTCGGAACCCAATCACGATCTGACGCTGAAGAATGCTCAAGTCCTGCTCGCTAGACAGGAACCTTAGACGGATGTCAGGTGGTTCGCCGACAATTTCTCGAAGGTGAAAGAGCAACAAATGTGTTGTCCAGGTTCCAGCCGACACTTTGACCAGAGGTTTTTGCGTCTGGGAGGTCGATGCCAATACCCGTAATATCTGTGGTTCAATCGAAGAAAGGTCTGAAAGCAAACGCTCGCCGTCGCGCGTTAATTCATACCCTCTGTCGTGTCGATGAAAGAGATCACACCCTAAAGCGCGTTCTATGGCTAACATGCGCCGACCCAATGTAGCAGCACTGCTACCTGTTGCGCGGGCCGCTGCAGACAGCCCACCCTCACGCGCTACAGCAAGGAAAAGGCGGAGGTCATCCCAATTTCCATTCTTTTCAAAAATGAAATGAACCCATCAATACGTTTCGTTTCCTGATCGAATTTTGACTGTTAGACCGGTCGTAGTCAATTGGATTTGCGCTGTACACCGTCAACAGGCAGCCATTTTTCGATAGGAAAAAAGATGGGTTCCAAGCCTTGCAGTTCTAACAACCCCGATACTCCGTTCCCCAAAGCAAAGAGGTCGAAAGCTCTTTGCGAAGAGGGTGAATTTATGGAAGAGCATGGCGGGATCGGGGCGAGAATAACTTTCCTGATTGTGGAAGGTGTTGCCGAGATCGTTTCCTTTCCTTTGAGGGTTCTAAGGATGCGGAGGTTGCATATTCGTACAAGGCGCTTTCATTTGAGGAAGGATTTCGAGTAGTGCACGGCCCAAAGTGTAAAAAATAAGCGACTTTACAGTGCGTTGGATGTTGCACTGCTGTTGCGCGAAATCTTGACTTTGCGCGCTTACTATCGCATAAGTTGTGTCATGCTAGAAGAAGTGGGCAACGGCCCCGGGGTAACCCGGTGGCCGTTTTTCGTTTCTCTCGTGCGGAAACACTCACGCATGAGGTCACAGGCAAACATGACTTTGATTACCCCGGAAGAGCGTATGTCCCAGACGGCGGAACTTTTGCAGTCGCTTGAGACATCCATTCGCGGTCTGCGCCAAGCAGCGGAAGAATTGCGCAGGCAGATCGGAACCGGGGAGGATGCAGATCTTGCTGGTACAGGCAAGCAACTCGGGCAGTTAGAGGGGCTGATCCGAAGTTGCCAGAAAGTGGAGACAAGCTTTGTCGAACAACATCACAGACAGGCCGGAATTGCCCAAGGTGGATACGCAATCGACCTTGAGCGCGCTCGATTTGAGGTCGGGTGCAGGTTGGCTCGCCTCCGCCGATGCTGCGGTTCGGGACAGATTTCTGAGTGAGATCGGGGAGGGGGGGCTGTGCGCCCTCCCTTTCCTGTTCGAGTTCTGGGCGCTGCCGCATCAGGTGCCGCCCGAAGGCGACTGGCGGTCCTGGGTCATTATGGGCGGGCGCGGGGCTGGTAAAACGCGGGCCGGGGCTGAATGGGTGCGACATGTGGTTGAAGGCCCGAAACCTCTTGATAAAGGGGCAGCCAGTCGGGTGGCGCTGCTGGGCGAAACCTTCGATCAGGTGCGCGATGTAATGATCTTTGGGGATAGCGGGATATTGCAATGCTCTCCGCCGGATCGGCGGCCGCAGTGGAAGGCGTCCGAGCGCAAGCTGATTTGGCCGAACGGGGCTGAGGCGCAGGCGTTTTCAGCACATGACCCCGAAGGGCTCCGGGGACCACAATTCGATGCGGCTTGGGTGGACGAACTAGCTAAGTGGAAGAAAGCTGGTGAGACTTGGGATATGTTGCAGTTTGCACTGCGGCTTGGGGATCAGCCACAGGTGTGCGTGACGACCACGCCCCGGAACGTAAAGGCTTTGAAGGCGTTGCTGGCGTCTCCGTCTACTGTGCAGACCCATGCGCCGACCGAGGCGAACCAGGCCAATCTGGCGGACTCGTTTTTGACCGAAGTGCGGGCGCGATATGCAGGCACGCGGTTGGGGAGGCAGGAGTTGGACGGAGTGCTGCTGTCGGACGCTGAGGGCGCTCTGTGGACTGGGTCGATGCTGGAGGCGGCGCGCTGTGTGCCGGTGCCTGATTTGGATCGGATCGTGGTGGCGCTGGACCCGGCGGTGACGGCGGGGTCGGATGCGGATGCCTGCGGGATCGTGGTCGTGGGGGCTCAGGTGAAAGGGCCGCCCGAGGACTGGCGCGCCTATGTGCTGGCCGATCGGACGGTACAGGGCGTTGGTCCGGCGGGTTGGGCAAAGGCCGCGATTGACGCGATGGATGAGTTCGGAGCCGAACGTCTGGTGGCCGAGGTCAATCAGGGCGGGCAACTGGTGGAAGAGGTCGTGCGGCAAGTGGACCCTCTGGTCCCGTACCGCGCGGTGCGGGCGTCACGCGGCAAGGTCGCGCGGGCCGAGCCGGTGGCGGCTTTGTATGAGCAGGGGCGGGTGTCTCATGTGGCCGGGTTGGACGCGCTGGAGGAGCAGATGTGCCAGATGACTGCGCGCGGGTATCAGGGGCAGGGCTCACCCGACAGGGTCGACGCGCTGGTCTGGGCGCTGCATGAGTTGGTTGTGGGTCCTGCGGGAGCGTATCGACGGCCTAGGGTACGGAGTTTGTGAAACGCTACTTCGTTGGAGTGTGTTTTCTGATGCGCCCTAAACCGATTTTATCTGGTTTCAAGGGTTTAAGCGCTGTATGGCCAATCGTATGTCACATGTTACTGTCACAGCTCTCCGTACGCCTGACTTGGAAGAAATCCTTACTCCAAAAGAACGTTTGCTTTGGTCAGGTCGTCCGGGTTGTGGCTTGAAGTTTTTTCAAGCTGTAGGCGAAGAACGTAAGTTACAAGTATTTGTTCTAGTAGCACTTGTTGCGCTTTGGGCGACGCTACCATTAATAGATGCTGACCCAGATGCACGTTTCGGTCGATTTAAAGCGCTGTTCATGTATTGCATTGCAACGGTAGCCTTGCTTTCTTTTTCGGCCTACCTCGCCACTCAACGCCAGTTTGTTTTGAGCAATTTGATCTACTACGTTACCGATACACGCGTAGTCATCTGTCGTTTGGGAAGAAATTGGAGACTTAGCACCAAGCTTTTTGTCGTTTCGTGCGAACATTCAACGGCATTTCCATACGAGGTGCTTCCCACCCGGCCCTATCCGTCGCTAAGGGTAGGAACCCTGCTTTCAGAACAACAGGTTCAATTCCTAGGGTTTGGTTTGTCGCATGCAGGTCATCCGGATCGGTTTGCTCGTGGTGTTGAACCGATTTTCCTGGACTACTTGGCAAATTCAGATCAGTTGCTTGCGATGATAAGGTCTTGTGCAGAAGATCGAAAGGTGGCGAATAACGCCTGATTTGAAAGATCGTTTCTATCAGAGAACCGTTTTATTTTTAAAGGCTTGTTTTTTATCCTGTTACCGCTGTTGCGCACCCCCCGTACGCCCCATTCCCAAGGCTTAAACTTCTTTCCGTCATAACTCTTTTCAACAAGCCGGGCAGAGCGGCGGCAGAAAGGAGCACAGATGGTATTCGATTTCTTGCGCCGTGGAACGGCTTGCGAGGCACCCGAGACAAAGGCAAGTGCTGCGGGACCAGTGATGGCGTGGCAAACGGGCGGGCGCGTGGCGTGGAGCCCTCGGGACACGGTATCGCTGACGCGGACGGGGTTTTCGGGGAACCCGGTGGGGTTTCGCTCGGTCAAACTGATTGCCGAGGCGGCGGCGGCCCTGCCGTTGGTTTTGCAGGATCAGGCACAGCGCTATGAGACGCACCCGGTTTTGAGCCTGATGCGGCGCCCGAATGCGGCACAGGGCCGGGCAGAGTTGATGGAGGCTGTGTTCGGACAGTTGCTGCTGTCCGGCAATGCCTATGTTGAGGCTGTGCAGGCCGAAGACGGTCTGCCGGTAGAGCTGCATGTCCTGCGCTCGGACCGGATGAGCGTAGTGCCTGGGGCAGATGGATGGCCCAAGTCGTATGACTACACCGCCGGCGGCAAGACGCACCGGTTCGCAGCCGACGCCATCTGCCACATCAAGTCCTTCCATCCGCAGGACGATCACTATGGGTTTTCGCCAATGCAGGCCGCTGCGATGGCGATTGATGTGCACAACAGCGCGTCGCGGTGGTCGAAATCGCTGTTGGACAATGCAGCGCGACCGTCCGGAGCACTGGTGTGGAAGGGCGGAGACGGCCACGGTGTGATGGCCGAAGACCAGTTCCGTCGCCTGAGTGATGAGATCGAACAGAACTATCGCGGTGCGCGCAATGCGGGACGACCGATGGTTCTGGAAGGGGGGTTGGACTGGAAACCGATGGGTTTCTCGCCCTCTGACATGGAGTTTCAAAAGACCAAAGAAGCCGCCGCCCGCGAGATCGCGTTGGCCTTTGGGGTCCCGCCTATGTTGCTGGGGATCCAGGGTGACGCGACCTATTCGAACTATCAGGAGGCCAACCGGGCGTTTTATCGCCTGACCGTGCTGCCCCTGGTGACGCGGGTGGCGGCGGCGGTGTCAGAGTGGCTGTCGGGCTTTAACGGCGAAGAGCTGATGCTGAAACCCGACATGGATCAGGTGCCGGCGCTGTCCGCTGAGCGCGATGCGCAATGGACGCGGGTCAGTCGGGCCGAGTTCCTGACGGATGCCGAGAAGCGGTCGCTGTTGGGGCTGCCGGAGCGTGCCGATGAGTGAGGGGTATCCTCCATTTGACTGTGCGCCGGGCTTGCGTCTTGCCGCGCATGAAAGGGTGGCTGAAATCCAGCATGCGCATCTGTGCCGAAGGCTGGATCGGATTGAAGAGATGATGGAGCGGCTGGAAAAGCGGTTATGGCTGACGGTCTACGGCGTCGCGGCCGTAATTCTGGCGCAGGTGTTTCAGTCATTTCTGGTTGCAACGCCGTGAATTCAAAAGCTTACGAGGAGGTGTTCATGGATTTGGAACACAAGTTTGCACGGTTCGGAGACGGGCTGTCGGTGACCGAAGATGCGGTGATCGAAGGATATGCCAGTCTGTTTGGTCAGGTCGATCAAGGCTGTGACGTGGTTCAAAAAGGAGCCTATCGCGCCTCTCTAGCCAAGTTGGATAAGGCGGGCCAGCGGGTCAAAATGCTGTGGCAGCACGATCCGGTCCAACCCATCGGGGTCTGGGACGAAGTGCATGAGGATAACAAGGGCTTGTGGGTCAAAGGACGTCTTCTGGAAAGCACCCAAAAAGGGCGCGAGGCAGCAGAATTGATCCGTGCGGGTGCGATTGATGGCCTGTCGATTGGCTATCGTACCACCCGGGCTTCGAAGAATGACAAGGGCCAGCGGCTCTTGACCGAACTGGAGCTGTGGGAAGTGTCGCTGGTGACCTTCCCGATGCTGCCCAGTGCGCGGGTGGCGGCCAAGGGAACAGATCCCGAGGCCGAGAACACCTGGCGCAGTATTGCCGAGGTGTTCAACACCGCCCGGCAGGAGCTGGCGCGAACCTAGCGCGCCTCAAACCCACCCCAAAAAGGAAGTGCTGATGAGCAAGACCGAGACCCCGGCCTTGACCGGAGAGGGTGTGCCCCTGGTTCAGGAGGTGAAGCAGGTAATGACTGGCTTCGTGAATGAATACAAGGGTTTGAAGGCTGAAGTTAAAGCCAAACTGCAACAGACAGAAGAGCGACTGACCATGCTGGATCGTAAATCAACCATCGCGGCGCGTCCGCACCTTGCGGCCTCAATCGACGACGGCGCACCGCATCAGAAGGCCTTTGACGCTTATGTGCGCTGTGGTGACGACGATGGTTTGCGCGGGCTGGATATGGAGGCCAAAACGTTGTCGAGCGCGGTGAACAGCGATGGCGGCTATTTGGTGGATCCGCAGACCGCTGAAGTCATCAAATCGGTGCTGAAATCCACCGCTTCGATCCGGTCGATTGCATCGGTGGTGAATGTCGAGGCGAACTCGTTCGATGTGCTGATCGACCACACGGATGTGGGTGCAGGCTGGGCGGATGAGGCCTCGGGTGCGACTGAGACGGCGACCCCGTCGATCGATCGCATTTCGATCGCGCTGCACGAGCTGAGCGCGTTGCCCAAAGCCTCGCAACGTCTGCTGGATGACAGCGCTTTTGACGTTGAAGGCTGGCTGGCTGGCCGTATTGCCGACAAGTTTGCCCGCGCCGAGGCCTCGGCCTTTATCAACGGTGATGGGGCCGATAAGCCGAAGGGCGTTCTGGACCACGCCAAGGTGGACAATGACGTCTGGGCTTGGGGCAATATCGGTTATGTCCCGACCGGGATCGATGCGGGGGTCGATGCGGATTCGATTGTTGATGTTGTTTACGCGTTGGGCGCGCAATACCGGGTCAACGGCACCTTTGTCATGAACTCGAAAACTGCGGGGCTGATCCGCAAGCTGAAGGACAGCGATGGACGCTTCCTGTGGTCTGACGGTCTAGCCGCAGGTGAGCCGGCACGTCTGATGGGCTACCCGGTTCTGATCGCCGAGGACATGCCGGATGCGGGCACCGACAGCTTCTCAATCGCATTTGGTGACTTCCAGGCCGGTTACACCATTGCCGAGCGCCCCGATCTGCGCGTGCTGCGCGATCCGTTCAGCGCTAAGCCGCATGTCCTGTTCTACGCGACCAAGCGCGTGGGCGGCGATGTGAGCGACTTTGCCGCGATCAAGCTGGTGAAATTCGGCACCGCCTAAGCGGTGGCGGATCCGGGGGGCTGGGCAACCGGCCCTCCGGGCGGCGGGTACGGGCCGGGGTGAGATCCCCTGCGTTGTCTAGCTGCTCCCCTCCGTCCGAGCAACGTGGGGCGGCGCGTGCCCGTCAATTCCTGAGGATGCGGCCCCCGGAGGGGTCCGAGATTGCGGAGTGAATGGATGATGTTGATCGAAGAAACCGCCATCGCGGATGCGGCGCTGCCGGTGGATCAGTTCAAGGCGCATCTGCGGTTGGGAACCGGCTTTGCCGAGGACAACGTGCAGGACGAGGTGCTGAAGAGCTTTCTGCGGGCGGCGATTGCAGCGATCGAGGCGCGCACTGGGAAGGTGCTGATCGAGCGGAGTTTTTCCTGGAGCCTGACCAACTGGCGTGCACCTGCGGGTGAAGTGTTGCCCGTAGCCCCGGTGAAGACCATAGACATGGTCACTGTTGCGGATGCGGCAGGCACCACAGGACCTGCGGCGCCTGACAGTTATCGGTTGGAGCAGGACAGCCAACGCCCCCGACTGCGCCCGGTGAAGTCGACCCTGCCCGGGATTGCCACGGGGGGCTCGGTGAAGATCGCTTTTACGGCCGGGATGTCGCCGGATTGGGGTGGATTACCTGCTGATCTGGGGCAGGCGGTTCTGTTGCTGGCAGCGCATTACTACGAATATCGCGACGAAACCGCGCTTGGGGCCGGGTGCATGCCGTTTGGCGTGACCAGCCTGATCCAGCGGTATCGGATTGTGCGCTTTGGCGCCGGGGTGACGCAATGAAAGCGCCGCGGTTGAACCGAAAGCTGGCGCTTGAAGCTCCGGTGCGCGTGCCGGACGGCGCTGGCGGGTACACCGAAACCTGGCAAGCGCTGGGAACGGTCTGGGCTGAGGTCACCGCACGCAGCGGGTCCGAGCGTCAGATCGCCGGAGTTCCTGTTTCGCGGGTCGGGTACCGCATCGTGGTTCGCGGCGCGCCGGAAGGATCAAGCATGCGCCCGTCACCGGACCAGAGGTTTGCAGAAGGCACACGCCGTTTTGTCATCCGCGCGGTCGCGGATCGTGACCCGCGGGGGCAGTACCTGACCTGTTTCGCAGATGAAGAGGTGGCGGCATGAGTTACGGCGTATCAGCGGCCTTGCAGGAGGCGGTGTTTCAACTGCTGTCCGGCGATGCACAGGTCGGAACTCTGGCAGGCGGCGCGATCTATGACGCAGTGCCCGCCGGATCAGTGCCCCAGACCTATGTGACGCTGGGTCCGGAAGAGGTGCGAGAGGCCTCGGACCGTTCCGGCGCAGGGGCCGTGCATCGGTTCACGGTGTCGGTCGTGTCCGAAGCTGCCGGGTTTGGCGCGGCCAAGACGTTGGCGGGTGCAGTGTGTGACGCGCTGGAGGGCGCGCCGCTGTCCCTGAACCGGGGGCGCGTGGTGGGGCTGTGGTTCGAACGCGCCTCGGCTCGGCGTACAGGAACCGGCGGGGCAATCCGCCAGATCGATCTGAGATTCCGCGCCCGCGTGGAAGACGACTAAGCAATCAACGGAGAGAGTATATGGCTGCCCGGAACGGTAAGGACCTGTTGGTCAAAGTGGATATGAACGGCTCGGACCTTTTTGAGACCATCGCGGGGCTACGTGCCACGCGGGTCAGTTTCAACGCGGAAAGTGTGGATGTCACCAGTCTTGAAAGCCAAGGAGGCTGGCGCGAGTTGCTGTCAGGAGCCGGGGTGAAATCTGCGGCAATCTCGGGCTCTGGCGTGTTCAAGGACGCTGGCACGGATGAACGTGCGCGTCAGCTGTTCTTTAACGGTGAGACCCCGAGTTTTCAGGTGATCATCCCCGATTTCGGTATCGTCGAAGGGGCGTTTCAGGTCACTGGCATTGAGTATGCCGGCTCTCATAACGGTGAGGCGACTTATGAGATGAGCCTGGCGAGCGCCGGGGCGCTCAGCTTTACGGCGCTGTAATCCGATGGCCAATCCATGGGCGGGTGAGGTGGCATTGACCATCGATGGAGAGCGGCGGGTGCTCAAACTGACATTGGGCGCTTTGGCTGAACTGGAACAGGATCTGGGCACCGGGTCGCTGGTTGAACTGGTGCAGAGGTTCGAGGGCGGGGCCTATTCCAGCAGTGATGTGCTGGGGTTGATCGTGGCCGGTCTGCGGGGCGGCGGGGCGGATGTGACCCGTGCCGACCTGTTGCGGGCCGAGATCGAAGGCGGCCCGATGGCCGGTGCACGTGCGGCGGCCGAGCTGCTGGCACGGACCTTCATGGTGCCGGAGCAGACATGAGTGGGTTCGACTGGCCCGCCCTGATGCGCGCCGGATTGGTCGGTCTGCGTTTGTCGCCAGAGCAGTTCTGGCGGCTGACCCCGGTCGAGCTGCGGCTGATGCTGGGACAGGGTGCAGGGATGCCCGCGATGAACCGGGCGGGTTTGGACGCATTGTTGTCGGCCTATCCGGACAAGAAACAAGGAGAGCGTGATGACGGATCGTGACGGGTTGGAAGACCTGCAGGAACGGGGCGAGGCGCTGGGCGACTCGCTTGGTGATGCGGCGTCGATGGCTGCGGCTTTTGATGGCCAGATGAAACGGATCAGCGCAGCGTTTGAGGAAACCGGTAAGGACGTCGCAACGTTGGAACGCGGCATGTCCGGCGGCCTGCGCAAGGCCTTCGACGGCGTGGTGCTGGACGGTATGAACCTGTCCGATGCGCTGGACGTGCTGAAAAACTCGATGATCCGGACGGCCTATTCCGCTGCGATCAAACCTGTAACTGACCACTTTGGCGGCATGTTGGCCGGTGGGATTGGCGGCTTGGTGAAGGGGCTATTGCCTTTCGCGGATGGCGGCAGTTTCAGCCAGGGCAGGGTGATGCCTTTCGCCAATGGGGGCGTCATCAGCGGCCCGACCACTTTCCCGATGCGTGGCGGCACCGGATTGATGGGGGAGGCAGGCCCCGAGGCCATCATGCCACTGGCACGCGGAGCGGATGGAAAGCTGGGTGTGCGGACCTCGGGCGGTGGTGGCGCAGTGAACGTAGTAATGAATATCACCACACCTGACGTACAGGGTTTCCGACGCAGCCAGGGTCAGATCGCCGCTCAGATGAGCCGTGCGTTGGGACGCGGCAATCGCAACAGATAGATCAAGGAGCAGGCCATGAATTTCCACGAAGTGAGATTTCCTGCCAGCCTGAGCTTTGGCTCGGTCGGTGGTCCCGAGCGGCGCACGGATATCGTGACGCTGGCCAACGGATTCGAAGAACGCAATACGCCATGGGCCCATTCGCGTCGGCGCTATGATGCCGGGCTGGGGATGCGGTCGCTGGATGATGTCGAGACGCTGATTGCGTTTTTCGAGGCGCGACAGGGACAGATGTTCGGGTTCCGCTGGAAAGACTGGTCGGACTACAAGTCTGGGCCTGCCACGGCAGACATCGACAAGGGCGACCAGGTAATTGCGCGTGGAAATGGAAAACAGACAGAGTTTCAAATTGTTAAGACTTATAACTCAGGTGGTTTTAGTTATGTCCGTCCTATCCTCAAGCCTGTATTGGGAACAGTAAAGCTGGGCCTTGAGCAGGATGAGGTGCGCGAAGGCGTCGATTTTGAGGTCGACCTCTCGCGCGGGTTGGTCACGTTTGCAGATCCACCGCCCGAGCAGGTAGAAATCACAGCTGGATTTGAGTTCGACGTCCCGGTCCGCTTTGACACGGATAAGATCCAGACCAGCGTAGCCAGCTTTCAGGCAGGTGACGTGCCAAACGTCCCGGTGGTCGAGGTGCGTGTCTGATGGGCGGGGATAAACAAGGTCTGCAGACCCATCTGCAAAGCGGGTTGACCACAACATGCCGGTGCTGGGCCATCACGCGCCAGGACGGGCAGGTCTATGGCTTTACTGACCACGATATGGAGCTGAGCTTTGGCGGGATAGCCTTCAAGGCAAGCTCGGGCTTGACCGCGACAGCGATTGAGCAAGCCACCGGTCTGTCCATCGACAATTCCGAGGCGATGGGGGCACTGTCTGATGCCGCCGTGACGGAAGACGATATCGAGGCAGGTCGGTTCGACGGGGCTGAGGTTCGTGCCTGGTTGGTGAACTGGGCCGCACCTGATCAGCGCATGCTGCAGTTCAGGGGCTCAATCGGTGAGTTGCGACGTGGGGGCGGAGCCTTTCACGCTGAATTGCGTGGTCTGACGGACCTTTTGAACCGTCCGATGGGGCGGATCTATCAAAAGCCTTGTACCGCCGTTCTGGGGGATGGTGCGTGTAAGTTCAACGTCAAGGCACCGGGGTACCAAGCCACGGCTGAGATCGTGGCTTTGACCGGGTCGAGTGTCCTACGACTGAAAGGCGCAACTGCACCGGATGGTGCGTGGTTCAAACGCGGTAGATTGGATGTTGTGTCTGGCAAGGCAGCGGGGCTTTGGGCCTCAATCAAGCAGGACAGGCGGGTTGAGGGTGGGCGGAATGTCACCCTGTGGTCCGGGATTAGCGGCGGCCTGGCGGTTGGTGATCGGGTCAAATTGACTGCCGGCTGCAGCAAAACAATGGATACGTGCAGAAAGAAGTTCAACAACGTGTTGAATTTTCAAGGTTTCCCGGACCTGCCGGGCGAAGACTGGGTCATGGCTGTGCCGAAGAAAGGCAATTCGAATTCAGGAGGGAGCCTGCGATGAGTGTTCTGCGGCAAAAGATCGTGGACGAGGCACGCAGCTGGCTGGGGACGCCCTATGTTCACCAGGCCTCGGTCAAAGGTGCAGGCACGGATTGCCTGGGCCTGCTGCGTGGTGTGTGGCGCGCGCAGCTTGGGCAAGAGCCCGAGGTGGTGCCGACATACAGCATGGACTGGTCTGAACCGCAGGGGGACGAGCGCATGTGGGCCGCCGCACACCGGCATCTTGTTGAAAAACGCCCTGATCAACCCGAACCCGGCGATGTTTTGCTGTTTCGAATGCGTCAGGGCCGTGTCGCCAAACACGTTGGGATCGTCAGCGAAACGGGGGACGTCCCCCGTTTCGTGCACGCCTATTCCGGGTACGGCGTGGTCGAAAACGCTCTGAGCGAGCCGTGGCGGCGACGGGTTGTCGCCTGTTTTGAATTCCCGCTGGAGGACATGTGAATGGCTACAATTGTACTTTCTGCAGCTGGGGCTGCGCTTGGTGGCGCTCTTGGTGGCACTGTGGCGGGCTTGTCGACTGCGGTTATCGGTCGGGCGATTGGTGCGACACTGGGGCGGGTCATTGACCAGCGTTTGATGAGCCAATCCGTTATGGGCGGGGGCAGCGAAGTTGTCGAAACCGGTCGTCTTGACCGGTTTCGCCTGACCGAATCTGGAGAAGGCGCGCCCGTTGCCACGATTTATGGGCGGATGCGGGTCGGCGGTCAGGTGATCTGGGCTTCGGACTTTCTGGAAACCAAAAGCACCAGTTCCACGACGCAATCTGGTGGGGGCGGTGGCAAAGGTTCACCCAAACCACCCGAGGTGACGGCGACAACCCACAGCTACAGTTATTCGATCTCTCTGGCGATCGCAGTGGGTGAGGGATACATCGCCGATGTCTCGCGTATCTGGGCCGATGGTGAAGAGCTGGAGCGCGCTGGGCTGAATTTGCGCGTTTGCCACGGCGCGAGCAATCAATTGCCAGACCCGTTGATCGAATCCGTCGAAGGGGCCGGAAATGTCCCGGCCTATCGCGGGACGGCTTACGTTGTGGTCGAGGATCTGCAGCTGGCGGACTTTGGTAATCGGGTGCCGCAGTTTTCGTTCGAAGTGGTGCGGCAGGAACAATCCGGGTTGCCGCGTACCGGGGCAGCCTTGTCCAGAACCGTCCGGGGCGTTGCGCTTATGCCGGGCACCGGTGAATATGCTTTGGCCAGTACGCAGGTGAACTACTCCAAAGGGCCGGGGCAGAGCTGGGCGGCCAATGTCCATTCCGCGTCCGGTCTGCCGGATCTGGTAACGTCGACCCGGGCCTTGCAGACCGAGTTGCCGGCCTGCGACGCGGCTTCGTTGATCGTGTCCTGGTTCGGCAATGATTTGCGCTGTGGGCATTGTCAGCTAAAGCCGAAGGTTTTGCACAAGACCATCGAGGGCAAGAACATGCCCTGGAGCGTGGCCGGGGTAAACCGCAGCGCGGCTGAGATGTTGGTGTCCGACGACCAACGCCCTGTGTATGGAGCCACGCCAGCGGATGCCTCGGTGGTGCAGGCGATCCGGCACCTAAAGACGTCAGGCAAGCGCGTGATGTTCTATCCGTTTATCCTGATGGATCAATTGCGCGGCAACGGCCTGCCCAATCCGTGGTCTGACGCCCCGAACCAGCCGCATCTGCCCTGGCGAGGACGCATCACTCTGAGCAAGGCACCTGGCCAAAATGGCTCACCGGATCAGACCGCGGCGGCGGACAGTCAGGTTGCCTCGTTCTTTGGGCAAGCCCGCGCCAGCGACTTTTCTATCGGCGATGGGATCGTATCCTATACTGGACCCCAGGAATGGAGCCTGCGCCGGTTCATTCTGCATTATGCAGCACTGTGCAAGGCAGCGGGGGGTGTGGATTCATTCTGCATCAGCTCGGAAATGCGAGGTCTGACCCAAATTCGTGGGTTTTCCGGGTTTCCAGCTGTGGCGCAATTGCGTGCGCTTGCAGCTGAAGCCCGCGCGATTTTGGGGTCCGGCACTAAAATCGGATACGCGGCGGATTGGAGCGAATATTTCGGTTATCAACCAAATGATGGAAGCGGCGACCGGTACTTTCATTTGGATCCACTATGGGCCGATGACAATATCGATTTCATCGGCATCGACAATTACATGCCTTTGTCTGACTGGCGGGATGGCGAGGATCACCTGGACGTTAAAGCCGGTGCAGATGCGATCTATGATATCAAGTACTTGCGCGGCAACATTGAAGGCGGCGAGGGGTATGACTGGTATTATGCCTCGCCCGAAGAAGCAAAGGCCCAGATACGCACGCCCATTGAAGATGCGGACCATGACGAGCCGTGGGTCTGGCGTTACAAAGACATGCGCAACTGGTGGTCGCAGCCGCATCACGAGCGGATAGCTGGAGTTCGTCAAAGCAACCGGACCCAGTGGGTGCCGGGCTCCAAGCCGATCTGGTTCACCGAACTTGGCTGTGCGGCGGTGGACAAGGGCACCAACCAGCCGAACAAGTTTCTGGACCCCAAATCCTCGGAATCCAGCCTGCCGCGGTACTCGAACGGGCTGCGCGACGATTTCATTCAGACACAGTATCTGAGTGCCATGTTGGGCTATTGGTCGAACCCCAAGTTCAACCCAGTGTCAGATGCCTATGGCGGTCGGATGATCGACATGGCCAATGCCTATGTCTGGGCCTGGGACGCCCGCCCATATCCGACCTTTCCCAATCTGCTCAGCCAGTGGAGCGACGGGGCGAACTATGCGCGCGGTCATTGGCTGAACGGACGATCCGGGTCACGCACGCTGGCCTCTGTAGTTACCGAAATTTGCCATGGGGCTGGCGTGACGGACATCGATGTCTCGCGCCTGTACGGGGTCGTCCGCGGATACGCGGTCGAAGACGTCTCAAGCGCGCGCGCAGCCTTGCAGCCGCTGATGCTGCGCTATGGGTTCGACGCCATCGAACGCGACGGTGTGTTGCTGTTTCAGATGCGTGATGGTCGCGGTGCGATTGATCTGGATGCTCAGCAGTTGGCAGACAGTTCTGATATCGATGGCCGCGTCGAATACCGCCGAGAGGCCGAGGCCGAGATGACGGGCCGTGTTCGTCTGCGCTTTGTGCAATCGGATTCAGACTACGATATCGTGTCGGAGGAGGCTGTCTTGCCCGACACCCAAACCCAAACCGTATCGGTGAATGAGATGCCCTTATCCCTGACCCGGGGCGAGGGGCGCCAAACCGTTGAACGGTGGCTGAGTGAGGCGCGGGTTTCGCGAGAGACTGCCCGCTTTGCATTGCCGCCATCGATGCTGCACGTGGGGGCCGGAGATGTCGTGCAACTGACCGGAGAAGGTGGTAGTGCGCGCTATCGCATTGACCGTCTGGAACAGGCGGACTTGCAATTGGCGGATGCAGTTCGGATCGAGCCTGCAGTTTATGCACCAGCCGACCTGCCCGACGATGTCGTGACAGAAAAGCCATTTGTGGCGCCTGTTCCGGTTCTGCCTCTGTTCATGGACTTGCCGCTGATCACGGGGTCGGAAGTGCCGCATGCGCCCTATCTGGCAACGACAGCAAACCCTTGGCCTGGCAATGTCGCTGTCTATTCGGCAGCAAGTGACGAAGATTACACTCTGCAAGAGGTGATCTCGGGTCAGGCGGTCATTGGGTTCACGGATACGCCACTGAGACGAGCCAGCGCAGGCATCTGGGACGAAGGTGCGCCATTGCGCGTCAAACTGATCGGAGGGGTGTTGACATCGCGCCCGCGCGCAGCGCTGTTGAATGGTGCCAACCTAGCCGCGATTGGGGATGGAACGCCCGGCAATTGGGAGGTTTTTCAGTTCGCCGATGCGTCGCTGCAAGAGTCTGGCGTCTACACCCTGTCCGGACGTCTGCGCGGGCAGTTGGGAACCGATGCCAATATGCCGGATATCTGGCCGGAAGGATCGACGTTCGTCTTGTTGGACCAGCGGGTCTATCAGACCGGCTTGCTGCGATCAGAGCGGCGGGTGGCAAAGCACTATCGCATCGGTCCGGCAACACGCGGCTACGACGACCCTTCATTTTCGCATCATGTCGAGGCGTTTGAGGGGAATGGATTGCGGCCCTACGCGCCTGTGCATGTGCAGGCGACGCGATCTTCTACCGGGGATCACCTGACGTGGATTCGACGTACACGGCTGGACGGCGACGATTGGGCCGGTCTTGAGGTACCGCTTGCTGAAGAGAGCGAATCCTACATCGTACAAGTCTGGGCCAATGGTGCGCAGGTTCGGGAACAGATCGTGACTGAGCCAATCTGGCTATATACAGCGGCAATGAAGGCGACTGATGGAGTGAACGGTACCTACGACGTTCAGGTGGCGCAGGTCTCAGCCAGCTATGGGCCTGGCTTGTTCGCCCACCTGACAGTCAGGTGACCCTCTAGCATGCGTCCGATCCTTCACGGCGATGTCACTGCGGCGGCGCAAGTCTTGTTGATCGCGCCGCGAGAGGATCGCGATCGCCTGTGCGCCCGCATGATCTGCGAAGCTGAACTGGCCGACAAACATGTCGGTCAGACGGGGCGGTTGCATCCTTTGTTCGGCAATGGGTCCCTGATGGCTGCAGCCCGCAATCGGCAGTTGGCGGAGGAACCCAGTTTCGACAATCTGCAATATTGCCAGTGCTTTGAGTTGGTTCTGCGGCATTTGATCGAGCGTCAGCTTACCCGGACGCACAGCTGACACATTTGGTCGCAGCAAGATCCAGGTTTAACCGGCCAGCCGGTATCTCATCGCCGCAATCTTCGCAGTATCCGAACTCACCTTCTTGAATTCGGCTCAGCGCGATCTGCAACCGATGCGTTTCAAGGTCGCGATTGGCTTGTTGGGCCTTGGCCATGGCCTGGCTTTGAAGGGCGTCCATTCTGCTCAACCTGCCAACGGCTTGCTGGTCCAGTTCGACAACGGCCTGAGCCTTTTTTCCAGAATCGGATTGCTCGGCCAATGCTGACAATCGTGCCTTTATTCGCGCTTTGAATTCTGCCAACACAGTGTCATTCATTTTCGTTACCCTGCAGTTCACGGGTTTGCGTTTGGTGTTTTTGTAACTAAATGGCATTCTAGGCGCAGCAAAGGATCAAAAGCCATGTTGGAAAAGCGCAGTCAGGTTACCTCTGTCGACCCGGTCTGGAACCGCATAGCGACCGAAGCTCAGGCGGCCGTCGAAGACGAGCCACTGATGGGTGGGCTGGTCCATGCCTGTATTCTGCACCACCGCAGCCTTGAGAGGGCTTTGTCCTATCGGGTCGCAGCCAAGCTGTGCTCGAACGAAATGTCGATGATGGTGCTGCGTGAAATCGTCGATGAGGCTTATGCCGACGATCCGAAACTGCTAGAGGCGGCACGCGCCGATCTGATGGCAGTTTACGAGCGCGACCCAGCGTGCCACCGCCTGCTGCAGCCGATCCTGTACTTCAAGGGCTATCAGGCGATGCAGGCCTATCGCGTTGCCCACTGGCTGTGGAACAAGGGGCGACATGACCTTGCATATTTCTTCCAGATGCGCTCGTCCGAGATTTTTGGCATCGACATTCACCCGGCCGCCAAAATCGGCAAGGGCATCATGATCGACCACGCACATTCGATTGTGATCGGTGAAACAGCTATCGTTGGCGACAACGTTTCGATGCTGCATTCGGTCACTCTGGGTGGAACTGGCAAAGAAGAAGAGCAGCGTCATCCGACGATCGGTGATGGCGTGCTGATCGGGGCTGGTGCCAAGGTGTTGGGCAATATCGAAGTGGGGCCTTGCAGCCGCATCGCAGCTGGCTCTGTTGTGTTGCAAGAGGTTCCAGCCTGCAAAACCGTTGCCGGAATTCCCGCCAAGATTGTCGGTGAGGCCGGGTGCGACCAGCCCTCGATCTCGATGGATCATATGTTGGGCAAGGACCAGTAAGCCTGAACCAACAGACAAAAAAGGCCGCCTCATTGAGTGAAGCGGCCTTTTTTATTGATCAGATTCCGTATCAGGCCAGCATGACCATCGGGTTTTCCAGATTGTCGACAATCGCCTGCAGCAACTGCGCACCCAGAGCACCGTCAATAACCCGGTGATCGACCGACATGGTGACGGACATGACGGTTGCAACGGTCAGTTCTCCGTCATCGCCCACAACCGGCTTTTTCACACCTGTTCCGACGGCCAGAATGCCCGAATGGGGCGGGTTCACGATGGCGTCGAAATTGTCGATGCCGAACATGCCCAGGTTCGAAACAGCGAAGGTGCCGCCCTGGTATTCATGCGGTGCCAGTTTACGTTCGCGTGCACGCCCGGCGAGGTCCTTCATTTCGGTCGACAGCGCGGACAGAGATTTGGTGTCGGCATCCTGAAGCACTGGGGTGAACAGCCCGCCTTCGATGGCAACCGCAACGGCCACATCGGACGGTTTCAATTGCAGTACCCGGTCGCCCGCCCAGACAGCATTACAGGCGGGAACCTGTTGCAACGCGTTGGCGACGGCTTTGATGATGAAGTCGTTGACACTCAGCTTTACGCCGCGCGCTTCCAGCTGTTTGTTTAGCTGGCTGCGGAATTTCAGCAGGGCATCCAGCTTGATGTCGCGGCGCAGATAGAAATGCGGGATGGTCTGCTTGGCCTCGGACAGGCGCGCAGCAATGATCTTGCGCATACCGTCCAGCTTGATTTCTTCGTATTCACGCCCTTCATACATCCGCGCGACGGCATCCGCCGAAGGTCCAGCCGGAACTGGGGCAGCGGGCGCTGCGGCAGCAACGGCAGGTGCCGCAACCGGAGCCGTGGCAGTTGCACCTTCGACATCGACTTTCACAATACGCCCATGCGGGCCGGAACCGATGATCTGCCCCAGATCGAGACCTTTCTGTGCAGCAATCCTACGGGCCAGAGGTGACGCAAAAACACGTCCACCATCCGCCTTGATTGGAGAGGCCGGGGCTGGTGCAGGCGCCTCGGGGGCCGCTGGCGCGGCCGCCTCGTTGCCCGCGGCGGCAGGTGCCGCTTCGGGCGTCGTGGCGGGAGTTGTCGCGATATCACCAGCGCTTTCGCCATCTTCCAGCAGAACCGCAATGATGGTGTTAACCTTGACCCCTTCGGTTCCCTCAGCGATCAGGATCTTGCCAATGGTGCCTTCGTCCACGGCCTCGAACTCCATCGTGGCCTTGTCGGTTTCGATCTCGGCCAGCAGGTCGCCAGAGGAGACGGTGTCGCCTTCCTTAACCAGCCATTTGGCAAGCGTGCCTTCCTCCATCGTCGGTGAAAGGGCGGGCATCAGAATTTCTGTGGGCATCTGTGTCGCTCCTTACCGGTAAGTCACTTGCTTGACGGCGGCGATCACCTCATCGGTGGTCACCAGCGCCAGTTTTTCGAGATTCGCGGCATAGGGCATGGGCACGTCCTTGCCGGTGCAGTTGATGACGGGCGCGTCGAGGTAGTCGAACGCTTCCTGCATCACCACGGATGAGATGTAGCTGCCGACCGAGCCCTGCGGCCAACCTTCTTCGACGGTCACCAAACGGTTGGTTTTCATCACCGAATTGATGATCGCACCGGTGTCCATCGGGCGGATGGTGCGCAAGTCGATCACCTCGGCACTGATGCCGTCTTCGGCCAGCTTGTCCGCGGCTTCCAGCGCGAACTGCATGCCGATGCCAAAGCTGACGATTGTCACGTCCGAGCCTTCGCGCCAGATGCGGGCCTTGCCCAGCGGGATGGTCAGGTCATCCACCTTTGGCATGTCGAAGGATCGACCGTAGAGGATTTCGTTTTCCAGAAAGACCACCGGGTTGGGATCGCGAATGGCGGATTTCAGCAGGCCTTTGGCATCTGCTGCCGAATAAGGTGCGACCACTTTCAGCCCTGGCACCTGCATGTACCATGCCGTGTAATCCTGAGAGTGCTGGGCTGCGACGCGCGCTGCAGCCCCGTTAGGACCCCGGAACACGATTGGACATCCCATCTGACCGCCGGACATGTAAAGTGTCTTGGCAGCCGAGTTGATGATCTGGTCCATCGCCTGCATCGCGAAGTTGAAGGTCATGAACTCGACAATTGGCTTCAATCCAGCCATGGCGGACCCAACCGCAATACCAGTGAACCCGTGTTCGGTGATTGGCGTGTCGATCACGCGTTTGCCGCCGAATTCGTCCAGCAGACCTTGCGAGATTTTGTATGCGCCCTGATATTCGGCGACTTCTTCGCCCATCAGGAAAACATCTTCGTCGCCGCGCATTTCCTCGGCCATTGCATCACGCAAAGCCTCGCGCACGGTCACTTGCGTCATCTCGGCATCTGCGGGCCAGTCGGGCGAGTGGTCCACCACCGGTGCGGCGGGGGCCGACGCAGAAGCAGCGGCCTCAACCGCCGCAGGGGCGGCCTCGGTCACTGCTGCGGCTGCGGGCGCAGCCACGGGCAGGGCGGAGGCGTCTTCGCCTTCTTCGATCAGAACCGCGATGGGGGTATTTACCTTGACCCCCTCGGTGCCTTCAGCGATCAGGATTTTACCAACGATGCCTTCATCGACGGCTTCGAACTCCATTGTCGCCTTGTCGGTTTCAATCTCGGCCATGATGTCGCCGCTTGATACGGTGTCGCCTTCTTTGACCAGCCATTTGGCCAATGTGCCTTCTTCCATCGTTGGTGAAAGGGCGGGCATGAGAATTTCGGTTGCCATGTCTTATTCGTCCTCTCAGGCGTAGATATCTGTCCAGAGCTCGTCCAGCGACGGCTCGGGGCTTTCTTTCGAGAATTCTGCGGCCTGATTGACGATCTCTTTGATCTCTTTGTCGATCGCCTTCAGATCATCCTCGCTTGCGTGTTTGCCGGACAGGAGCAGCTCGCGCACATGTTCGATGGGGTCGCTTTGTTCCCGGACTTTCTGAACCTCTTCGCGGGTGCGGTACTTGGCCGGGTCGGACATCGAATGGCCGCGATAGCGGTAGGTTTTGATTTCCAGAATGTAGGGGCCCTTACCAGCACGGCAGTGGGCCACAGCCTTTTCACCGGCTTCTTTGACCGCCAGAACATCCATGCCGTTGACGATCTCACCCGGGATGCCAAAGGCCTCGCCGCGATGGTAGATGTCCTTGGTCGAGGTCGAGCGCGCCTGAGAGGTGCCCATGGCGTATTGGTTGTTCTCGATCACAAACACAACGGGCAGGTCCCAAAGTGCAGCCATGTTAAAGGTTTCATAAACCTGACCCTGGTTCGCCGCACCGTCGCCGAAATAGGCAAAGGTCACACGTCCATTACCCTTGTACTTGTCGGCAAAGGCAAGACCAGCACCCAGAGGTACCTGGGCAGCAACGATGCCATGACCACCGTAGAAGTTCTTCTCTTTCGAGAACATGTGCATAGAGCCGCCTTTGCCCTTGGACAATCCACCCTCGCGTCCGGTCAGTTCGGCCATCACGCCGCCGGGTTCCATTCCGCAGGCCAGCATGTGGCCGTGATCGCGGTATGAGGTGATCCGCTTGTCACCTTCTTCGGCCGCAGCCTCCAGGCCGACAACAACGGCTTCTTGCCCGATATAAAGGTGACAGAAGCCGCCAATCAGACCCATGCCATACAGCTGGCCTGCCTTTTCCTCGAATCGGCGGATCAGCAGCATCTCGCGATAAAAGGTGGTCAGTTCTTCCGCAGAAACATTTGGTTTCTTTGTGGTTTTTCGCGCAGCCATAGTGGCGATCTCCCCCTCTCGGCAAGATAGTTTAGCGTTAAACTATTTCATAAAGCATTTCGGGCATTCTGGCGAGGGGAAATGTGACGCAGCGACAGCGCCCGCGCAGCCTATCTGTTGCAGTATGTGAGGATCAGCGGATTACGATCTCATCCGAGCGGATCATGCCCAGAACCGAGCGCGCCTGTTGATCCAGAAGGTCCAGATCCAGATAGGTGTCAGACAGGCGGCGCGTCAGGTTTTCCATCTCGGTGATCTCGCCGTCAAGCTTGGCAAGATCGCGCGACAGAGCGTCCCGTTCCGCTGCAATCTCGACCCGTCGGAACAGGCCATAGTCGCCCTGCACGGCAGCAAAGGTGAAATACACACCCAGCATAAACGCTACCATGAAGAAAAAGACTGCGCCCAAACCGGGCCGATGGGAACGGGACACTCTGTTTACCGCCGTATGAAGTCTGCCTCAAAAACGTGCCCTTTGCGGGCATCTGTTTGCACTATGTCACAGGTGATTCGGCTTGTGAATCCCCTGATTCGACAAAATGTGGTGTGGCGGTATTTTTCAGCCTTCCAGTGCCGCAACCCCGGGCAATGCCTTGCCTTCCATCCATTCAAGGAAAGCACCACCCGCGGTTGAGATGTAAGAGAAATCCTTGGCCGCACCCGATGCGTTCAGCGCCGCGACCGTGTCCCCGCCACCAGCAACCGCAATCAGCTGCCCGGATCGCGTAAGTGCTGCGGCTTTCAGGGCGGCTGCGTTGGTGGCGGCATCAAAAGGTTCAATCTCGAACGCGCCAAGCGGGCCATTCCAGATCAGGGTCTGGCTTTTGGCGAAAATCTCGGTGATGGCGGCAACGCTTTCCGGTCCGGCATCCAGGATCATGCCGTCATTGGTGCATTGATCAGCGGGCAAAACCTGATGTGGGGCGTCGGCTTCGAACTTTTCAGCGACCACAATGTCGACAGGCAGGACTATCGTACACCCAGAGTTTTCGGCCTTGGCCAAAATCTCGACAGCCATGTCTTTCATTGCGGTTTCGGCCAAAGACTTGCCGACGTTCAGGCCCTTGGCGACCAGAAAGGTGTTGGCCATGCCACCGCCAATCACCAGATAGTCTACTTTGTCGACAAGATTGCCCAGAAGTTCCAGCTTGGTCGAAACCTTCGCCCCCCCAACAACTGCAGTAACGGGCCGTTTGGGTGCTCCAAGAGCACCTTCAAGTGCTTCCAGCTCGGCCTGCATCAAGCGTCCGGCACAGGCCGGCAGCAGGCGCGCAATGGCTTCGGTCGAGCTGTGCGCGCGGTGCGCGGCCGAGAACGCGTCGTTGCAGTAGGCCTCGCCCAGTTTGGCCATTCCCGCAGCAAGATCTGCGTCGTTTTTGGTTTCTGCGGCGTGGAAGCGGGTGTTTTCCAACAGCAGGACCTGACCGGGTTGCAGTTGTTCAGCGGCCAGTTCGGCCGCGGTGCCGACGCAATCGGCGGCAAACAGAACCTCGACGCCGAAAGCTGCTTCAAGCGTCGGGACCAGCTGTTTCAGCGACAGGTTCTCGCGCCGTTCGCCGCCCGGACGTCCGAAATGAGCAAGCAGGATCGGCTTGCCGCCAGCCGAAAGGATGTCTTTGACCGATGGCACGATACGTTGAATGCGCGTAGCATCGGTTACAACCCCGTCCACAACCGGAACATTGATATCAACGCGCACCAGCACGCGTTTGCCGTTCAGGTCCATATCGTCCAGTGTCTTCCAGCTCATGGTGCATTCCTCGGAAATGTGAATAGGGTTTAGGCGGTTCTTTTCCTGCATTTTGCCTTCAGGTCAATGCGTCACTTGGCTTTCACGCGCCCGGGGAATAGGTATTTGCCCAAGACTAATGACAGGAGGGCCTAATGGCCGAGATCAAGGATCCCGAAAACACAATCATCGTCGAACTGACGGGCGGCAACGTCGTCATCGAGCTGCTGCCGGATGTTGCTCCGCAGCACAGCGCCCGGATGAAAGAACTGGCACGCGGTGGTGAATATGACAACGTGGCTTTTCACCGTGTGATCGACGGCTTCATGGCCCAGACCGGTGATGTGCAGCACGGCGATATGGAAGATGGGTTCAACCTGCGCATGGCAGGCACGGGCGGTTCTTCGCTGCCGAATGTACCGGCTGAGTTCTCGAAGCTGCCGCATGATCGTGGCACCCTGGGCGCGGCACGGTCGCAGAACCCGGATTCGGCAAACTCGCAGTTCTTCATCAATTTCAAGGACAACCACTTCCTGAACGGTCAGTACACAGTTTATGGCCGCGTGATTGATGGGATGGAGCATGTGGACGCCATAACCAAAGGTGAACCGCCTGCGAACCCGGACCGCATGATCAGCGTCAAGGTCGCGGCAGATGTATAAACTGGCTGCTGTATTTGCCCTGATGGCCAGCCCCGCGCTGGCCACAGGCCTTGAGATCGAGATCGAGGGCGAAGGGGCCAACGGCACCATCACCGTCGATCTGTTCGAGGACATAGCCCCCAAACATGTCGAGCAGATTTCGACACTGGCTGGCGAAGGCAAGTATGACGGGGTCGTCTTTCATCGGGTCATCGACGGCTTTATGGCTCAGACCGGTGATGTCGAGCACGGCAAGCTGGGTGGTGACATGCGCCGTGCGGGGACCGGAGGGTCCGACCGGCCCGATCTGCCGGCCGAGTTTTCGGATATCTCATTTGATCGCGGTGTGATCGGCATGGCACGGGCTCAGGATCCCGAAAGCGCCAATTCACAATTCTTCATCATGTTTGCTCCGGGCCCGTTTCTGGATGGTCAATACACCGTTGTGGGTGAGGTGACTGGCGGAATGGAGGTTGTGGATGCGATCAAGCGGGGCGATGGCCCAAATGGCGCGGTCATCGGTCAACCTGATGTGATGAAAAGCGTGAAGCCAATCGAATAAAAAAAGGCCCCGAAACGTATATCGCTTCGGGGTCTTTTTCTGACGTGGACGGTTAATCTTCGCCCATAGCCTTCCAGATCAGCGCACCGATTGCGCCGCCGATCAGGGGAGCCACCCAGAACAGCCACAGTTGCGCAAGCGCTGGGCCATCGGCGAACAGGGCAACCCCTGTGGACCGTGCCGGGTTCACGGACGTGTTTGTCACCGGGATCGAGATCAGGTGGATCAGCGTCAGGCCCAACCCGATGGCAATCGGGGCGAAGCCTGCGGGTGCTCTTTCAGATGTGGCGCCTAGAATGATCATGATGAAGAACGCGGTTAGGACGATCTCGATCACAAGCGCGGACATCAACGAATAGCCCTCGGGTGACGCGACCCCATACCCGTTCGAGGCAAATCCGCCGACACCTTCGAACCCGGGCGCGCCGCTGACGATCACATACAGTACTGTTGCCGCCAAGATTGCTCCGATCACCTGCGCGATCCAATAGGGCAGCAGGTCTTTGGCCGGGAACCTGCCTCCGATCATCAAGCCCAGACTGACCGCCGGGTTGAAATGCCCGCCAGAGATGTGACCGACCGCATAGGCCATGGTCAGGACGGTCAGGCCAAAGGCAAAGGAAACACCCAGCCAGCCGATACCGACATCCGCAACGCCTGCCGCCAGTACAGCGCTTCCGCAACCACCCAGCACCAGCCAGAACGTACCGAAGAATTCGGCCATGAGTTTTGATGACATGAAAAGCCCTCCTGAAAACAATAGGTTTCAGTGTAATTCAAAAAACCTTTTTTGTTAAATTTTCTGGAATTGGGCCTGCGCCGCTGGGGCTTATTCCCAAGTGGACGGGTCCAGCCGGAACAGTTTGGACAGCTGGCCATACACCTCGGGCACGGCCTTCTTCAATTGTCGGGGCTGTTCAAAGAAGACTTCGACGGAAACCGCAAAAAACTCTTCATGGCCTACTGCGCCATAGGGGTCGATGACCGTATGCTGGCCTGTTTCCACCGCGCGTACATGGGCGTCATAGGCGGTCAAAAAGACGCGTTCCCATTCGGCAAAGCTCTGCCCGTTGCTCAGGATTGGGACACCGTTGGTGCCGCCGGACAGGTCATCAATCTGATGGGCAAACTCGTGCAGCACGACATTCTGGCCGTCCCGGTCATCCAGCGCCCCTTGCGCGCTATGAGACCAGGACAGGATCACGGGACCGCGGTCCCAGCTTTCGCCGGTGCGCACGATCTCTTTTTCGCTGACGACATAGCCGTCCTGCCTGCGCTGCCGGGACTTAAAGGCGCTGGGATAGATCAGGATGGTGGTCAGATGGTCGTACCAGAGGTCGCTGTTGACGATCAGCAGGCAGGCCTGTGCGGCAATGGCTAGCTGCATCTCTTCGGTAACGTCCAGCCCGTCACAGCCATAAAAGCTGACCTGATCCAGAAACAGGTTGACCTTGCCGTCCAGATTGGCCCGCAAATCGGTTGGAAGTCGCCGAACAAGCGGCACCTGCAGGTCGATGATGGCGCGTTGATGGTCTGTCAGGGGGGTGGCCAAAAGCTGATGACGGGCCTGGGACTTGGACCAATGGCGATACAGAAAAAAGCCTGCGACTATCAGCAGAAGGGCAAAAAAGATCAACATGTCAGAACTCTATACGGACCATTCTGGGCTTGGAACCGGAGTTTATGATCAAGTCAGCCCGTCAAATGAAAAACGCCGCAGGCTAGGCTGCGGCGCTTTGCTCGTCTGATATCGCTTGGCGTTACTGCTTGACTTCAGCCGCCGGATTGGCGCCCGATTTGCCGCTGCGGCCCGGGTTCAGCGGGTCGTCCTGACGTTGTACGGAACCTTCGAAATGCGCGCCGCTTTCGATTGCGATGGTCTTGTGGATGATGTCGCCTTCGACCCGTGCGGTCGAGGTCAGGCGCACCTTCAGGCCACGGACGCGGCCTACGATGCGGCCATTGATGACCACGTCATCGGCAGTGACTTCGCCTTTGATCGTCGCGGTTTCGCCGATGGTCAGCAGATGTGCGCGGATATCGCCTTCGACCGTGCCTTCGACCTGAATGTCACCCGACGTCTTCAGGTTGCCGGTGATGTGCAGGTCAGAGGACAAAACCGACGCCGGAGGCTTGGGCTTGGGCGCGGTGCTGGCCTTGGTTTCCGCCGGTGCGGGGGTTGCCGGTGTGGCCGGAGCGGCAGGCTTGGCTGCCTCGGGGGCGTTGGTTCCGGGCTCGTTGATTTTGCTCTTAGAAAACATTTCTCGCAGCCTTGATGTAAGTCATTGGGTTAACTGGTTTTCCGTTTGCACGCACCTCATAGTGCAGATGCGTGCCGGTAGACCGTCCGGTGCTACCCATATCAGCAATATGATCCCCGCGCGAGACCCTTTGACCAACCTTGACCCGTATCTTGGTGTTATGGGCGTAAAGTGTCTCAATTCCAAACGCGTGCCTGATTTTTACCAGACGTCCGAAACCGGACTGCCAGCCCGCGTGCGTCACCACTCCATCGGCGGTTGCAAAGATGTCCGTTCCTGTTGCTCCGGCGAAGTCCACACCGTTATGCATGCGGCGGCCACCGGTTTTGGGATCACGCCTGGTGCCAAAGCCGCTGGTGAACCGCACGACGGAATTCACGGGGCTGGCAAAAGGCGCTTTTTCGGCTGCAATACGGTACAGGTTCAGCTGATCCATCTGTTGCAGCAGAGTGTTTGCGCGGATCTCGTCGGGGGTCAGGTCCTCACCGCGCGTGCTGAAGGATAAAGGGGTCAGCGGGCCGCCCATACCGCTGTATCCGCGCCGCACTTCTTCGATTATGCGGTCGGTGGGCATACCGGCCTGGCGGAACATCTTGTCCAGCGGTTCGACCGAGATCACCATGGCCTCTTCCAGCTGACGGAAAATCTCATCGCTGCGTTCCTGCATCAGCTGGATTTCCAGCTCAAGCTCGTCCCGCTGGTCCAGCGCGTTCTGGGCATTGGCGGCGATCTGATCGCGTTCTTCGGCAGTACGGACCAAAGCCTCGGTCATGAAACCCATCTGTTGGGGGGCTGCGGCCGAAGCCATATACATGTCGCTGTCACCGCCATCCTGCTGCATTTTGGCCAGCTCGGTCCGGGCATCTTCGCGCTGTTTCATGGTGGCGCGCAGGGTCGTCTGGATGACTTCGATTCCGGTTTCCAACTCGCGGCGGCGATTTTCCGATGCCAACAGTTCCGATTGCATCGCCGAGATCTGCTCCAGCGCCGCATTAAAGCGGTCTTGTGCTGCCAGAGCTTCATGGGCGCGCGAGTCGCGCTCTGTCGATAGGATATTCAGGCGGTCTTGATAGGTCGCCTGATCGCGTTTTGCCTGTTCCCGGAAATTGCCTGATCCGATGCTGTCCATAAGCAGGATTGCCGTTGCAACCGTGGTCCAGCCAACGATCACTGCAACCCCGGCGACAGCAAATAACTGAGTTTCCGAACTGAGCCGGATGAACCGTGTGTCATTGTCAGATTTCAGAAAGACCCGGCGTTCCGGGAAATGCCGCTCGAGCAGCGAGTGTAATTTGATTGCAAGACGGGTTCGCACGCGTCCTTACCTCTCATCCCCAAGATCGGGACCGGTCGTGAGCGATAGCCGTCCCTTGGGCGAAGTGCATAGAGGTCCCGTTTGATTTGGGCAAGTTTGTTAACCAGTTCACACAACAAAGGGTGTTATTCCCGCCAATTCTCGGCGGGAAATTGCCGATAACGTCAACTTGAGCGTGTTTATTACGCTTGGCCGGGCGGTGGCAGGTCTTCGGTCAGGGGCCAGTAGAAATCGGGCGGTAGCCCGGCCTCCGCGCGTTTTTCCTCGTTGAAAGGTGGTTTCAGCACCCCGTGGAAATAGCGCCGGACCAGTTTGTGGAATACTTCTTTGGGGTCGGCATTCTCGCGTCCGCACAGAAAGTGGAACCATTTTGAACCATAGGCGACATGGGCGACCTCTTCGGCATAAATCACTTCTAGCGCGGCAATAGCTTGATCGGCCTTGGCCTTGCGAAAGATGTCGATCATGCCGGGCGTTACGTCCAGCCCGCGCGCTTCCAGCACCATGGGCACAACCGCCAGCCGACCCATCAGGTCTTGGGTGGTGTCTTCGGCGGCCCGCCACATACCGGCATGGGCGGGCAGGGCGCCGTAATGGCTGTCCATCTGTTCCAAACAGTCGCAGACCATCTCGAAATGGCGCGATTCTTCTTCGGCGCATTTGACCCAGTCATCGTAGAAACCAATGGGCATCGGGACGTGACCGAACCGAGCGATGATGTCCCAATGCAGGTCAACGGCGTTCAACTCGATATGAGCAACCGCGTGCAGCAGGGCGACGCGGCCAGCAGGAGTGCCGGGTTTACGTTTTGGAACTTCGCGGGGGGACAGCAGCTCGGGCTGATCCGGACGGGCGGGTTGCAGTGGAGGGGTGGCTGTTCCGACCTCAATTGCGGGGGCCTTACCCTTTCGGGACGCAAACCACGCGGCGGCATGGCGTTTGGACAGAACGGTTTTTTCCCGCCCGTTCGCCGTGTTCAGAACTTCGGTCGCCATCTGGGTCAGGGTTTTGGGCACCAGCACTCTCCGATTACTTGGATGCGCGGGTCATAAACCGGATGGCGACCGTGGTCGAGAGGGTCACAGGGCGCGCACGGCCTCCAGAACCTCATCCACATGGCCGGGCACTTTCACCTTGCGCCAGGCTTGGGCGATCTTACCGTCGCTGCCAATCACAAAGGTCGACCGCTCGATCCCCATCGACTTGCGACCATACATGTTCTTTTCGACCCACACGCCATAGTCCTCACAGACCGAAGACCCCTCGTCCGACAGAAGCGGCGTGGTCAGGCTGTGTTTAGCGACAAACTTGTCATGCTTGGCGACACTATCGCGCGAGATGCCGAAAACTTGAGCGCCCACATCCGCAAAGGCTTGAAGTTGTTCCGAGAAACCGATGGATTCCTTGGTGCAGCCCGGCGTATCATCGCGGGGATAGAAGAACAGAACGACGGTGCCGCCGCGCAGGTCTGACAGCGTCACCTCGCCGCCTCCGTCGCGGGGTAATGTGAAATCAGGGGCGATGTCTGTAACGTCGGGCATTGGAAACTCCGCTAAAGTTTTTTATGGGCTGCCCGACATCATAGGGCGGTGTCGGCGGGTTGAAAGGCGTGGATAGAAAATTGGTGCAGCACAAAGACAGCAGTGCGACGCAGCCGGAGAAACCTCCGCGCCGCCGGTCGCGCCGTCGTAAGGCTGCGCATTGGTCGCTTGGGACCACTCTGTCCGTTGGTCTATTGGTCTTCGCAGGTTGGTTCTTTCTGTTTGGACAGAACCTGCACGCGCCGGAATGGGTCAAGAAAAAGGTCGAGCAACGGCTCGAACACAGCCTCGGCGGGCTGCAGTTTCGTTTTGGCGACGCCAGTTTCATCGTGAACGAAGATTGGCGCCCCCGGATCAGGCTGACCGATGTGACAATCAGCGATGCAGCGGGTCAGCAGATTGCCCAGGTGGCGGATATGCGCACACGCCTGTCCATGCGCGGGTTGCTGAGGGGGCAGATCCGACCACGGCGCATTATCCTGAGGGATGCGCAGATCGCACTGACGCGCGGGGTGGATGGGGCGCTGTCGCTGACGGTTGGATCGGGCAGTGCTCCGGTGCAGCAGGCACCTGACCTAGCGCAGCTTATCGAGGCCTCGGATGACGTTTTCCTGTCTCCCATCCTGTCGGGTCTTAGATCGGTTGAGCTGGAATCGTTGACGCTGGACTATCAGGACCTGCGGCTGGGGCGGGCCTGGGTTTTTGACGGCGGCCACATCACGATGACCCGCAGCGGTGATGAAATGCGGCTCGCCACCGGGTTTTCCATTCTGACCGGCCGTGACTATGCCAGTTCGATCGAGGCCAACTATACCAGCGTTCTGGGTACGCCGCAGGCACAGTTCGGGTTTACCATCACCGACCTGCCGGCCGAGGACCTTGCCAGCCAAAGCCTTGCGCTATCCTGGCTGCAGGTTCTCAAAGCGCCCATTTCCGGGGCCCTGCGCGGTAGCATCGACGACAACGCCGCGCTTGGGCCGTTGTTCGCGACACTCAACCTTGGGTCGGGTGCAGTGCAGCCGACACAGGAAACACGGCCCATACCATTCGATTCAGCCCGGACCTACTTTACCTATAATCCCGTTCAGCAAGAGCTGGATTTTAACGAAGTGTCTGTGGTCTCTGCCTGGGGATCAATAAAAGCAGAGGGCAAAGCATTCCTGCAGGGCATAGAAAACGGTGCGTTGGACAGCCTGACGTCGCAACTGCGGCTCAGCAGCATTAACATCAACCCCGCTGGCCTGTTCCCGGAACCGCTGAAACTGGCGCGCGCGGATCTGGATATCCAGATGAAGCTGAACCCGTTCGAGATGCGGCTCGGGCAGATGACGGTTGAAGATGCCGATCACAGATTGTTTGCCACAGGACAATTGATTGGCAAGCCAGAGGGCTGGGCGGCCAAACTTGACGCTCATCTCGACAATATGGATTCGGATCAGTTAATGAATTACTGGCCCGAGCTGTTGGCGCCAAAGCCAAGGCTTTGGGTGACCGAAAACGTCTATAAAGGGCAATTATCGGACGTTGATTTTGCGTTGCGTCTGCAACCGGGTAACAAGCCGGACATCTATCTGGACTTTGGTTTCGATGAGGCGACGATCCGCTTTGCCAAAACCTTGCCGCCGATTCAGAACGCACAAGGTCAGGCCAGTCTGATCAACCGCCGGTTCACCGCCACTGCCGAATCTGGCGAGGTCATCGCTGATGAAGGCGGTGCCATCGATGCCTCCGGCACGTCGTTCATAATCCCGGATACCGGTATCAAGAAGCTGTCGCCATCAATCACACGGATCAGTGCTGTTGGCAGCACGACGGCTGCATTGTCGCTGCTGGACCGACCCCCGCTGGAACTGCTGAGCAAGGCCGGCCTGCCGGTAGATCTGGCATCGGGTCAAGTCAGCCTGACCGGCACCCTGTCACTTCCGATGAAAAAGGGACTGAAATTCGAAGAGACCGAATTTCACTTTCTGGGCGAAATCGGTGACGTGCAAAGTGACCGTCTGGTGCCGGGCTTTTCGGTCAGCGCGGACCGGCTGAAGCTGACTGGCGATCAAACCGCAGTGGAAGTTGCCGGGCAGGGGCTGTTTGGCGACGTACCTATGCAAGCTACTTGGCGGCAACCGATCGGAGGCACCGAACCTCAGCGCAGCGAACTGACCGGTCAGATCGAACTGTCCCCTCGGCTGATGACCGAGATCAAGGCTGGCCTGCCGCGGGGTATGCTGACTGGGCGGGGCAGCGCCGAGCTTACGCTGGGCATCGGTGCGGGCGAGCCGCCGAAACTGACGGCCACATCCGACCTGTCAGGTGTTGCACTGGCCATTCCTGAACTGGGCTGGCGCAAAGGGCCAGGCACAAAAGGAACCATGACAGTTGCGGCGACCTTGGGCGATGCGTTGCGTGTGGACGAACTGAAACTTGACGCCGCAGGATTGCGTACAACAGCGTCTATTTCCTTTGCAGCCGGAAACTTTGAGCGCGTTGAGTTCAGCTCGTTCGAGGTGGGAAACTGGCTGGCGGTCCCGGCTGAACTGGTCAGCCGTGGCACTGCCGTTCCCGATATCCGCGTTCTGGGCGGCGTCATTAACTTGGGGTTGGCAACGTTCGGCGATGGTGGCGGTGGCGGCGGAGGAGGAGGCTCGGGTAACGGGCCTAAGCTGGACGCTGTTCTGGATCGCTTGCAGGTAACTGAATCCGTGGCACTGACCGGCTTTACCGGCGCGTTTCAAACCACTGGAGGAATTACGGGTGCTTTTTCCGCCAGCGTCAACGGAGGTGCCCCCGTGCGCGGGCAGGTTACCCCGCGTGCAGGCCGCAGCGCTGTTAACCTGACCTCGGGCGATGCGGGCGCCGTGTTGCGATCAGCCGGTTTGATCACCCAGGCGCGCGGCGGGTCTCTGGACCTGCAACTGGAACCGGTGGCAGGCCCGGGAACCTATGACGTCATCCTGAAAATTACCAACACGCGGATCACGGACGCCCCAGCCATGGCCGCACTGCTGAACGCCATCAGCCTTGTTGGGTTGATAGATGAAATGGCGGGGCAAGGTATCTTTTTCTCGACCATCGAAAGCCGTATGCGGATCACCCCGACCGAGATCAAAGTCCTCAGCGGCAGCGCTGTAGGCCCGTCGATGGGGCTGTCTTTTGATGGCACGATCGATACGGTGGCCGGACTGCTAAACCTGCGCGGCGCGATTTCTCCGATCTATCTGGTGAACGCGATCGGCAGCGTCTTCACTAAAAAGGGCGAGGGTGTGATTGGCTTTAACTACACCCTGACAGGCCCGCTGACCCAGCCGAAAGTCGCGGTGAATCCGCTATCCGGTTTGGCCCCGCTGTTCCTGCGCAATCTGCTGAGGAAACCGGCACCCACGGTCACTGACGGGCCAAATGCTCAACGCCCGAAACCGGACAAGCCGAAACGGACGTATGGGGCCCCTGAATTGGAACGCTGAACGGGGATGTGGCCGAATCTCATAAGTCCCTGTATGGCGCGTCCATGAAACTCAGCGATTTTGATTTCTACCTGCCCGAAGACCTGATTGCCACGCGGCCCGCCAGCCCGCGCTCCTCAGCGCGTCTGCTGGCCGCCACAGGGGACGCGATTGCGGATGCGCATGTCTATAACTTGCCCGAGTGGCTGCGTCCGGGGGATCGGCTGGTCCTGAACGACACCCGCGTGATCCCGGCACGTCTGAACGGACGACGCCACCGCAACAGCGCGCAGGGCCCGGTTTCCGCCGCGATTGAGGTCACGTTGCTTGACCCGCAGGCCGATGGCACCTGGGCGGCACTGATCAAGCCGCTAAAAAAGGTAAAGCCCGGCGAAGAGATCCGGTTCTCGGACGATCTGAGCGCTACGCTGGACCGGGTCGAGGACGGCCAGGCCCATTTGCGTTTCAACCTGACGGGCGAGGATTTCGACGCGGCGCTGGAACAGGCTGGCGCAATGCCTTTGCCGCCTTACATCGCGGCCAAACGCCCGGCGGATGAACAGGACAAGTCCGACTACCAGACAATATGGGCGCGCTACTCCGGAGCGGTTGCCGCGCCCACGGCATCGCTCCATTTCGATGATGCATTGATGCAGGCGCTTGACGCACGGGGTGTTACATTCAGCCATGTTACCTTGCACGTAGGCGCAGGCACTTTCCTGCCGGTCAAGGTCGAGGACGTGACCACTCACAAGATGCACGCCGAATGGGGTCGGGTCAGCGCCACCGCGGCCAAGGAAATCCGCGCCACCAAGGCCGCTGGAGGGCGCGTTGTTCCGGTCGGGACAACTGCGCTGCGCCTGATCGAAAGCGCTGCGCGCTCGGGTCGGATCGAACCGTGGGAAGGTGAGACGGACATTTTCATCTATCCTGGGTTTCAGTTCCATGTCACCGATGCGCTGATGACCAATTTTCATTTACCGAAATCTACGTTGTTGATGCTGGTTTCTGCCCTGATGGGGCAGGACCGGATGCGTGATGTCTATGCGCACGCAATCGCGCAGAAATACCGTTTCTTTTCTTATGGCGATGCGTCGCTTTTGATCCCGTAAGGGGCGTGTTGTCGGGATCGGATCGTGGCAATGTCGTAGACAAGCGGGCTCAGAGCCGTTTTTCATATCAAAACGTATCCAGAGATTAGTCGGCATTTCACGGAGGCCCCAATGATTCAGGTCCTGTCCAGCGCGTGGGCGCTTCTTCTTGGTATGGGTCTGCTGATGGTCGGCAATGGCCTGCAGGGCACTATCCTCGGCGTCCGGGGTGAGATCGAGGGGTTTTCGACCCTGCAGATGTCTTTTGTGATGTCGGCCTATTTCCTGGGCTTTCTGGGCGGCTCGCGACTGGCCCCCGAGATGATCCGGCGCGTAGGGCATGTGCGCGTGTTTGCAGCGCTGGCCTCGTTTATCTCAGCGGTGATGATCATGTACCCGCTGCTGACCGATCAGATCGCGTGGATTCTGGGCCGTGTAATCATTGGGTTCTGCTTTTCCGGCGTGTATGTCACGGCTGAAAGCTGGCTGAACAATGCTGCCAGCAATGAAAATCGCGGGCAAGCGCTGTCGCTTTACATGATTGTGCAGATGACGGGAATCATCAGCGCCCAAGGTTTGATGCTCATTGGCGATCCAAATGGGTACGAGACATTCGTAATTGCATCCATTCTGGTTTCAGTGTCGTTCGCGCCGATTTTGTTGTCCATTTCGCCTACGCCCGCGTTCGACACAACCAAACCAATGACATTGCGTGAGTTGATGGGAAAATCACCGCTGGGCTGTGTTGGGATGTTCCTTCTGGGCGGTGTATTCTCGGCACAATTCGGTATGGCTTCGGTTTACGGCGCGCGTGCTGGTCTGTCGCTGGTCGAAATCTCGACCTTCATCGCGACGTTTTACATTGGGGCGGTGGTGCTGCAATACCCGCTGGGATGGTTCTCGGATCGGATGGATCGGCGTTTCCTGATCATGTTGGTGGCCATCACCGGAGCCTGTGGATCTGTTGCGGGCATGATGTTCGGGGTGAATTTCCCGATCCTGCTTGTCGCGTCTTTTGTGATCGGCGGTATGTCAAACCCGCTTTATTCCTTGCTTATTGCGCATGCCAACGACTTTCTCGAACACGAGGATATGGCCGCGGCGTCGGGTGGGTTGATCTTTATCAACGGCACGGGGGCCATCGCGGGGCCGCTGATCACCGGTTGGCTTATGGGGGATGCGGTGTTCGGGCCAGCAGGGTTCTTTCTGTTTATTGCAACGCTGCTTGTCTTGATAGCATGTTATGCTTTGTATCGAATGACACAGCGCGCGGCGATCCCGGTTGACGAAACCGGAACGATGTCTCCGCTATACCCCACGGCCTCTCCTGTTGCGTTGGAAGTGGCACAGGAAGTCGCCATCGAGGCCGCCGAAGCCGAGCAGGAATCGCAAGATGTTGCCTAGCACACAGAAATATGTCGCAAGTGTTGCAATTTTTTACTGTCACAAATCTGTAAAACGGCATTAAATGACGTTACGTCCCTGGGGAGGGCAACACGACGGAGTTAGGGCAATGGTAGGTCCTGAAGAAGTATTGAGTTTTTGGTTAGATGAGGTCGGTCCCAAGGGTTGGTATCTACAGGACGACGCTTTGGATGCCGAAATTCGCGAACGGTTTTTGACCACTTGGCAAGCCGCGAGTGAAGGCAGGTTTTCTCTCTGGTTAACCTATCCAAGCGGATCATTGGCGTACGTCATTCTGATGGATCAATTCCCACGTAACATGTTCCGTGACAGCGCCAAGGCGTTTTCGTCGGATCGTGCTGCCTTGTCGGCTGCGAAATGCGCTGTGGACAAGGGCTGGGATCTGAAGATCGACGAACCGGCGCGGCAGTTCTTTTATCTGCCGATGATGCACTCGGAAAACCTGTGTGATCAGGAACGCTGTGTGCGCCTGATGTGTCAGAACATTAACGACAGTGATTCAAGCAACCTGTTGCATGCGCGCGCGCATCGAGAAGTGATCCGCCAATTTGGTCGTTTCCCTTATCGCAACGAAGCGCTGTCTCGTCCCATGACCGAGCATGAGGCGGCGTATGTTGACATGGGTGGGTACGGTGTAACGGTGCGAGAACTTCAAGCTGCCGGCTAGGACGCCGGCACACATCCGCGAACTGCAGTGATCCGGTCGACGACCACGTCGGCCGAATTTTCTATGGCTGTGTTAATAAGCAGGCCAGGAGTGTCCAGGAGCTCGGCAACCCGCTGCTGCGAGGTCTGCATCTGTTGCTCCAACGCGTCAAGCTTGGTCAGGGTATCGGAAATCCGTTGCGCCGCGGCGCTGTTTTCCGTGATATCCGACACCTGAAGCGCGGCAAGGTCACTGCGCAGCGCTGTAAGTTCTCCTCGTACGCCCTGAATTTCTGTTCGCAGCGGGGCAACGATTTGTACCTTCTCCGCGAAAACTGTGGTCACATCTTCAACGGTCGAGGCAAGTTTCCATCCCAAAAACAAGCACAATGCCACTAGAATGAGCGTGGCGTTCAGCAGGGCAAGCAGCAAATTCTTAAGCGTTCTGGCCATGGTAAGACTTTCAAATAACTTAGTTTCTACAAATGCCAGGGATGCCCGGCCCCTATCTTCTAGCCATTGAAACCTGCCCGGTATAGGCTGAAAACTGCATGACACACATGTGTTGACCCGGCGTCCGTTTTGTCGCGGCGGGATAGTATTGATGCGTTTTGCAATTTAGTTTAATGGTAAACTAAATCTTCAACCGACCTGTGCCGAGAGGGAAGCATGGCTGCAAATTCTTTTGATCTGATCGTAATCGGCTCGGGTCCGGGTGGGTACGTTGCCGCCATCCGCGCGGCGCAGTTGGGCCTGAAAACAGTTGTTGTCGAACGAGAGCATCTTGGAGGCATCTGCTTGAACTGGGGTTGTATCCCGACCAAAGCTCTGCTGCGCTCGTCCGAGGTGTTCCACCTGATGGAGCGCGCCAAGGATTTTGGCCTGAAAGCGGACAAGATCGGCTATGATCTCGACGCCGTTGTCAAACGCTCGCGCGGGGTTGCTGCGCAGCTTTCCGGTGGAATTGGACATCTGCTGAAGAAAAACAAAGTCGCCGTTGTGATGGGAGAGGCCACGATTCCCGCCAAGGGCAAGGTTTCTGTCAAAACCGACAAAGGGACCGAGGAACTGACGGCTAAGTCCATTATTCTGGCCACTGGCGCACGCGCCCGTGAATTGCCGGGGTTAGAAGCCGATGGAGATCTGGTCTGGACCTACAAACACGCGCTGCAGCCGCCGCGGATGCCGAAAAAGCTGTTGGTTATCGGCTCGGGCGCGATCGGGATCGAATTCGCCAGTTTCTATAATACACTGGGTGCTGACACGACCGTGGTCGAGGTCATGGACCGTGTGCTGCCGGTCGAGGACGCGGAGATCAGCGCCTTTGCTAAGAAAGCGTTCGCCAAACAAGGCATGACCATCATGGAAAAGGCGATGGTCAAGCAGTTGGATCGTGCCAAGGGCAAGGTTACTGCGCATATCGAAGTTAAAGGGAAGGTCGAGAAACACGAGTTCGACACCGTGATTTCCGCTGTTGGAATTGTCGGCAATGTCGAGAATCTGGGGCTGGAAGCTCTGGGCGTCAAAATCGACCGAACGCATGTGGTGACTGATGAGTACTGTCGCACTGGTGTCGATGGGCTCTATGCCATTGGCGACATCGCGGGCGCACCGTGGCTGGCACATAAGGCAAGCCATGAGGGCGTGATGGTGGCCGAGTTGATCGCGGGCAAGCACGCACATCCGGTAAAGCCCGAGAGCATCGCCGGTTGTACATACTGCCAGCCGCAAGTGGCGTCGGTCGGATACACCGAGGCAAAAGCCAAAGAGCTGGGCTATGACATTAAGGTCGGCCGCTTTCCGTTTATCGGCAACGGCAAGGCCATCGCCCTGGGTGAGCCCGAAGGCATGATCAAGACCATCTTTGACGCCAAAACCGGAGAGCTTTTGGGCGCCCATATGATCGGCGCTGAAGTGACGGAACTGATCCAGGGTTATGTAGTCGGGCGCCAATTGGAGACAACGGAAGAAGATCTGATGAACACAGTCTTCCCGCACCCGACATTGTCGGAAATGATGCACGAAAGCGTGCTGGATGCCTATGGCCGCGTGATTCACATGTGATCAATGCAGGGACGGGGGCTCTGCCCCCGCCGCGCTGCGCGCGACTCCCCCGGGATATTTGAGGCCAGATGAAGCGGGGGATCCGAACTTCATCTGGCGAAAAATATCCCGGAGCGCGAGGCAGAGCCTCGCAAATGATGCTTAGGTGGTCAGTGCGTCCAGAATACGTGCCCAGGACCGAATACCTTTGTGAAAGCTCTTCACGTCGTACTTTTCATTCGGTGAGTGAATGGCGTCGTCGTCATTGGCGAAGCCGACCAGCATCGAATCCAATCCAAGTTCCGTGTTGAAATATCCAACAACGGGAATTGAGCCGCCCATCCCAGTGAATACAGCCTCGTGACCCCATTCGTCAGACAGCGCGCCGCGCGCGGCCTCGAATTCGGGGCGATCCAGATTCATTACCGACGCAGGGGCGCCCTCAAGATCATTGTCCCATTCAACTTTCGCATCGGGTGAGAGGTTCTGTTGCACATGCGCTCGGATTTTGTCGCGCAGCGCGTCCGGGTCCATATCGCCCACCAGGCGGCAGGTAATCTTGCAATGCGCCTGCGACGGGATCACCGTTTTGGATCCTGCTCCGTTATAGCCGCCCCACAGGCCGTTCACTTCAAGCGTTGGACGGGCCCATTGTTGCTCGAGCGTCGAGTACTCTTTTTCACCATGAGGCTGCGTGTATCCAACCGAGCTAAGGTAGTCGGCCTCATCAAACCCGCAGCCTTGCCATTGACGCAGTTGTTCTGCCGGGACCTGGTGGACACCGTCATAAAAGCCCTCGACCGCGACGCGGCCTGTTTCGTCGTCGTAGAATGAAGCCACGATTTTGGACAGTTCCCTCAGGGGGTTCAGGCCTGGACCGCCGTAATGGCCGGAATGAAGATCAATACGCGGGCCGATGATAGTGAACTCGTCCTTGAGCATGCCGCGCAGCTGTGATGCGATCGACGGAACGCCGCGCGATACCATCGACGTATCGCAAACCAATGCCAGATCGGCCTTCAGCTCGGCCGCGTTTTCGCGCAGGAACGGAACCAAAGAAGGAGACCCCGATTCCTCTTCGCCCTCGAAGAAAAAGGTGATGCGGCAGGGCAAAGCGCCGTGAACGACCTTCCAGGCGCGGCAGGCCTCGACAAAGGTCATCAGCTGCCCCTTGTCGTCTGACGATCCGCGTCCACGGATCACGGGGCCGTTTTCGGTGTCTTCAATGGCAGGGTCGAACGGATCGCGATTCCACTGGTCCAGCGGGTCGACCGGCTGCACGTCATAATGTCCGTAAAACAGGATATGAGGGGTATCGTTGTCCTCTCCGACATGGCCAACCACCATGGGATGGCCCGTCGTTTCACGCTTTTCTGCTGCGATTCCAATACTTTTCAGATCAGCCACCAGCCAGTCAGCGGCCTGACTGACCTGAGTGTCATAGGCCGGATCAGTCGAAATAGAGGGAATGCGCAACAGCTCCATCAGGCGGTCGATCGAGGTTTGAAGATCAGCATCGATGCGGTTCAGAACAGCGTCCAGAGACATTGGGGGCTCCTGCTTGGGTATGGTTTGGCCGAACCCTATCAGCGCCACCGGCGTCGTCCAGTGCGCTTTGCCGCAAATATGGTATAATATCGGAAACATAGTGCAGGTGCCTGCGTCGTTTCCTCACGTCGCAAAGCCGTAACTATACTTGTCGACTAGGTTCCAAACCGGTATTTGATGCAAATCAATAATGTGGTTTGCTTGTCGTCTATAAGTTGGCGGTACAAGGAAGCGCGTTGGTGTCAGGATGGATTCGTCCGTGCTGTTACTACGGGAGACGCCTGGTCAGTGCGAATAGGGCTGGGCACGTAAGGAGACATCGGTGGACTATACTGCTCAGCTCGATACTGCGATTGCCAGGCTGCATGACGAAGGTCGCTACCGGACCTTCATCGACATCGAACGCCGGAATGGTCACTTTCCGCATGCCGTTCGAACACGGTCGGACGGGTCACAGCAGAATATCACCGTTTGGTGTGGCAATGATTATCTGGGCATGGGCCAAAACCCTGTTGTCCTGAACGCCATGCACGAGGCGGTTGATGCCGCCGGTGCCGGGTCGGGTGGCACACGCAACATCTCGGGCACCACGGTCTATCACAAACAGCTTGAGGCCGAACTGGCTGATCTGCACGGCAAAGAGGCCGCACTGCTTTTCACCTCTGCCTACATTGCCAATGACGCCACGCTGAGCACATTGCCGAAACTGTTTCCCGGCCTGATCATCTATTCCGATGCACTGAACCACGCGTCGATGATCGAAGGCGTGCGTCGCAATGGCGGGTCCAAACGTATCTTCCGCCACAATGACGTCGCCCATCTGCGGGAACTGCTTGAGGCAGACGATCCGGCGGCACCCAAACTGATCGCGTTTGAATCGGTCTACTCGATGGATGGCGACTTTGGCCCGATCGAAACACTGTGTGATCTGGCGGACGAATTTGGCGCGCTGACCTATATCGACGAAGTCCACGCGGTCGGCATGTACGGCCCCCGCGGGGGCGGCGTGACCGAGCGTGATCGGCTGGCGCATCGCATCGACATCATCAACGGCACGCTGGCCAAGGCGTTTGGCGTCATGGGCGGCTATATTGCAGCCAGCGCCAAGATGTGTGACGCCGTGCGGTCATACGCGCCAGGCTTTATCTTTACGACTTCGCTGCCGCCGGCGGTTGCGGCGGGCGCGGCGGCTTCGGTTGCGTATCTTAAACATGCGCCCGAGCTGCGCGAGCAGCATCAGACCCAGGCCAAGATCCTAAAGCTTCGACTAAAGGGGTTGGGGATGCCACTGATCGATCATGGCAGCCACATTGTGCCGGTTATGGTCGGCAACCCAGTGCACACCAAAAAGCTGAGCGATATGCTGCTGGATGATCACGGCATTTACGTTCAGCCGATCAATTTTCCCACCGTGCCCCGCGGGACTGAACGCCTGCGATTCACCCCGTCACCTGTGCACGGACCCGACGAAATGAACCGTTTGGTGCACGCGATGGACGAACTTTGGTCACATTGTGCGCTAAATCGCGCCGAACTTGCCGGATAACCTCACGCCAAAGTGTGCAACGAGAATGTCGCGTGTTAAGCTTACGCTAACAAAAGTATCGGGCGAATCGTTAAAAGGATGATTCGCCGTTAGCGTGAAACACGCACAGGCAGAATGGGGCAGCAGGGATGATTGGGCGCAGATCTCAGCGCGATTCCGAAGACGACACCGAAGTCAGGCCAAAGGGCTTTGACGATTATGAGGTGCGTCTGGGCGACAGGATGCGCGGCGAACGCGCGACCATGGGCAAATCGCTGCTGGATGTTCAGCGAGAGTTGAGGATCAAAGCCAACTACATCGCAGCCATCGAAGATGCAGATCCTGACGCATTCGATACACCCGGCTTCATCGCCGGGTATGTGCGTTCTTATGCGCGTTATCTTGGCATGAATCCCGACGACACATTTGCAACCTTCTGCAAGGAAAGCGGGTTCGAGGTTGCGCATGGTATGTCCGCCGAGGCTTCGGTTGTTCGTAAATCGGCCGGTGGCCTGCCAGCGCGTGGACCGATGGGGCGGGATCCGTTTATCTCTCCCAACACGCCCTACATTCCGGGCAGGGAATCTTTGGTCAGCCAGATTGAACCACGTGCGATCGGTTCGTCGTTGGTTCTGATGGCCGTGATCTGTGGCATCGGCTACGGTGGCTGGGCAGTGCTGAACAAAATTCAGCAGGTTCAGGTCAGCCCGGTCGAACAGGCACCTGTGGTTCTGTCGGACCTAGATCCGCTGGAAGCCGTACGTAATACGGACAACAGCGATGTTGCCGCCTTCGAAACCCCAAGTGCCGAGGCATTGGATCGGTTGTACCGCCCTCAGGCTCTGGACGTTCCGGTTCTGGTGGCCCGCGATGCACCAATTTCAACGCTGGACCCGCGTACGGTAGGGACGTTCCAGCCGCAGGAACTGCCTCAGATTCAGATCGCTGAAATTCACACTGTTGAACGTCCGGCGCTGCCCCAGGTGGTTGAACAAGTCGATACAACGCTGAAAATTGTTGCCGTTGATCCCGCCTGGATGCGCGTCACCGCAGCGGATGGCAGCATTATTTTCGAAGGCACTTTGGGCACCGTCGAACAGGGCAGCGTGTTTGAGGTTCCTATGACAGAAGAACCGCCGCTGCTGCGCGCTGGTGCGTCAGGGTCGGTCTATTTCTCGATGAACGGCAATCACTTTGGCCCGGCAGGCGCGCCAGGCACAGTGGCCAAAGGCGTTGTTCTGTCCAAGGATGCTGTCTCTGACATTTATGCGATTGCGGATCTTGAGTCAGACCAAAACAGTGCGCTCAAGCAACTGGTGGCTGAACTTCAGGCGCAGGTCGAAGAAACCCCGGCCGAGTGATCTAGCCATTGCGATGCCCCGGTAGGCGGACTATCTAAAGACGCAACTCAGCCTGTCTTGGACCTGTTCCCATGTCGCTCAATCACGTTCGTCCGTGGCGCAATATCTACCGCCGCAAATCCCGTCAGATCATGGTCGGAGACGTTCCCGTTGGGGGGGACGCACCCATTGCCGTTCAGACAATGACCAATACGCTGACCACGGATGTGGCGGCGACAGTTGCGCAGGTGCAGGCCGCGGCCGAAGCGGGCGCAGACATCGTGCGGGTTTCTGTCCCGGATGAGGCGTCTTCGAAGGCCCTGAAGGACATCGTGCGCGAAAGTCCGGTGCCGATTGTCGCCGATATCCATTTTCATTACCGCCGCGGGATCGAGGCAGCCGAAGCCGGAGCGGCTTGTTTGCGTATCAACCCGGGCAATATCGGTGATGAAAAACGCGTCAAAGAGGTTATCAACGCCGCAAAGGACCACAATTGCTCGATCCGGATCGGAGTGAATGCTGGCAGCCTAGAAAAGCACCTGCTTGAGAAATATGGCGAACCTTGCCCCGATGCGATGGTCGAAAGCGGGCTGGAACATATCCGCATTCTACAAGATAACGACTTTCACAACTTCAAGATCAGCGTGAAGGCCAGCGATGTCTTTTTGTCTGCGGCTGCCTATCAGGGCATTGCCGAGGCCACGGATGCGCCAATCCATCTAGGAATCACCGAGGCCGGCGGGCTCGTGTCCGGCACGATCAAGTCCGCCATCGGATTGGGCAATCTGTTGTGGATGGGCATCGGCGATACGATCCGCGTCAGCCTGTCCGCCGACCCGGTCGAAGAGGTCAAGGTCGGCTTTGAAATCCTGAAATCCCTGGGCCTGCGCCATCGCGGCGTCAACATCATCTCGTGCCCGTCCTGCGCGCGTCAGGGGTTCGACGTGATCAAGACCGTCGAGGCGTTGGAGCACCGGTTGGAACACATCAAAACACCGATGAGCCTGTCTATCATCGGCTGCGTCGTAAATGGCCCCGGTGAGGCGCTGATGACCGATGTGGGCTTTACCGGCGGTGGGGCGGGATCGGGCATGGTGTATCTGGCAGGCAAAGCCAGCCATAAGATGTCCAACGATCAGATGATCGACCATATCGTCGAAGAGGTGGAGAAAAAGGCAGCAGAACTGGATGCCGTGCAAGAGGCGGCGGAGTAGGTCTTAACCCGGGGTTCTGCTTCACAGAGAACTGCGCCATGATGCGGCCTGAATTGCGGCTATAAGTGGCAGCAACGAACCCAATTCCCGGAGCAGTGAACGTTGAAACTCAATACAATTTGCGCGGGGCTGCTGGTCGCCGCGTTGGCTGCCTGCAGCAGCCCGTCAAATGACTATGACAAGCGTCCAAGCTTTATTCATGTCCCGGTGCCTCCGACGCAGGGCACGCAGCTTGGATATTTGTCCGTCAACGTCACGGGGTGGAGCCACAATGGGACCACAACACGAACCGATGTGCGGATCAGCCCGGGTGGCAAAGGTAAACCAAAAGGTAGTCTGACGCCGGTTATGACAGTTGATCCGCAACTGACTTCTCGGGTTGCATTGTCATTGCGCGACGGTAAAGACGCGAATGCAGCTTTTGCTTTCGCGCAACAGATTGCGCGCGCGACCTATTGTCCGTCGGGTCCGATCACCGAAAATACCGGGATCCGTAAATACTCCGACCCCCAGGATTTGCAGGCGATTCAAACTGAAAGTCAGCGGCAGGGCCGTGATGTCATTCCAGCCGGCATCAAGGGCGAAACAATTCCCGCGACCCACTTCAGAACGGATGGCTCTCCGACGTGGGTCGTGTCGATGAAATGTGACGCGCCTTACCCCTACGATTAAAATGTGAAGGGGGCGGTCGTCGGTCCGCCCCCTTCATTTAGCCTTGTTCGGCGCGGACGCCGTCGACGATTTGCAGCATTTGGTCGGCGGGCAAGAAGCCGCGCAGCATCTCGGTGCCCAGCACAAAGGACGGTGTCCCTGAGATGTTCATCCGCTGCGCCAGTTCGCGGGTCTGGGTGATCTCATCCGTCACCTGATCGCTGTCCATCGCCGCCAGTATGGCATCGCTGTCCAACCCCAGCCCGTCCGAGATACGGCGTAGGGTCACCTCAGAAGGGTCTCCGCTGAACTCCAACAGCGCGTCATGCACCTGTTTATAGGCGTCATCGCCCGCCACGTGCTTGGTGGCAACAGCGAACCGAGAGGACAGGACCGACGCATCCCCCAGAATGGGCAGTTCTTTGATCACAAGACGGATATTGCCGTCCTCGGACAACAGGTTGGCCACTTCGGGGACCGCGCGGCGGCAATAGCCACAACGATAGTCCATGAACTCAACCAGGGTGATATCACCGTCCGGATTGCCACCAACCCAGCTATAGCCGTCGTTGAACAGGGCATCCGCGTTGGCAGCGACCAGTTCCTTGTCGGCAACCGCCTCGGCCTCGGCGTTGCGTTGTTCGAGGATGTTGATCGCCTCGATAATCACCTCGGGGTTTTCCAGTAGGTAATCGCGAACCTGTTCGCCAAACTCTGCACGTTCCGCATCGCTCATGGCATTCAGGTCCAGGGCCTGCACAGGGCCCGTGATCAAGGAAAGCCCCAGAAGGGCCGGCACAGCGTGTCTGAGGATCATTTCCGTTTCCTTTTCTTTTTCTTGGCGTTTTCAGAGGCAATGAACACATCCTGCGCCCTTTGCCAACCAGGTGAGCCTTCCGGCAACTGCCCCATGGCGCGTTTTGCGTGGATACCTGCATCTTCTAACCGGCCTTGCAAGGCATACCGTTCTGCGGTGACGGCTGACGCCATACCGGTGTTCCCGACCTTGGCGTAGGCCATACCCAGGTCCTGCATCAGGCGCACGTCTCGGTAGTCTCGGGCACGGGCCTTTTCAAGCACTTGCAGGGCGTTCTTTGTGTCTCCCTGCGCCAGCAACGCCCGGCCATACCCCGCCAGGATCAGGGCATCGTTTGGCGCCATGTCCACGGCCTGGCCATAGGCTGTAACTGCGTCTTGTACCTGCCTGTTTTCCAGCAGTATTTGACCTTTGAGTTCGTAATAGAACGGATCATCCGGGCGAATGGCCAACGCCTGGTCAATTGCCGCGCGGGCTTTTGCAAGGTTGCGGTTCTGGTGGTGGGCCGCGGCCTCGCGCATCAGGCGAATATCTTGCGCGTTTTCCTCTTTGGAACGCCGCAAGGTCCAATTGGGCGACCTGAGGAATGCAGACAGTTTCCCTTTGACCCGGGAAAACCAGTAATCTGAGTTTTGATTAGCAACAGCCCAATCTTCGAACTCGGCCATAAACGCCTCGGCTGCGCGCAGACGCTCGCGGCTGGTGGGGTGGGACCGCATATACGGGTCCTGATTGGCATAATTCAACAATTCCTGCCCTGCAAACTTGCGATGCAGCGCGACCATCCCACTGGGCGAGATTCCCGCCAGCCTGAGATAGCTGGCAGCGCTTCGATCGGCCGAGGATTCCTCGGCCCTTGTATGGCCCAGAAAACTGCGCAGCGCGGCCGAGGATGTTCCTGCGGCGATACCCGCGGCGGCTTCACCGCCGCCAGCGGCTGCGGCGACAAGGGCCAGTGCGGTGCCCAATCTTGCTTTGCGCTGCGCCGCCCTGAGGTTTTCAACCCGCCTGGCAAGGTGACCGTTGGCGATATGGGCGGCTTCATGCGCGATGACAGCTTGTAACATCTCGGGGCTTTCGACGGTCAGGATCAGACCGTAATTCAGGTAGATCGCGTTGTAATCTATGACAAAAGCGTTGAACGTGCTGTCATTGACGACCAGAATACGCACCCGGTTGGTGTTCAGACCAGCAGCGCGCAGAACGGGAAAGGCCAGTTCGCGCAGCCCGTATTCGATATCGGCGTCCCGGATCAGGCCTTGCGCCGCGCTTTGAACAGCGCCGGTCATCCATGTCACTGCAACCAGCAACAAGGCCGGGATTGACGCCAGCCTGGATACACGTTCAAAAGCCATGGCTGCAACATGGGAGATGGGCATGAGAAACTCAACCCGGTCCGGGGTCGATCCCTTTATCGTGATGGACGTGATGGAGGCTGCGCGACAGGCCGAAGAGGCCGGGCGCCACATCATTCATATGGAGGTCGGCCAGCCCGGAACCGGCGCCCCCAAAAGGGCGGTAGCGGCCCTTGCCAAAGCGATGGAGCAAGGCCCGCTGGGTTACACGGTGGCCTTGGGCCTGCCGGCGCTGCGCCAGCGGATCGCGCGCCTGTATGGCGAGTGGTACAATGTCGATCTAAATCCCGAACGTGTGGTGATCACGCCGGGCTCGTCTGGCGGGTTTCTGCTGGCGTTCACCGCGCTGTTCGACAGCGGGGATCGCGTGGGCATCGGTGCGCCGGGATACCCCTCGTACCGGCAGATTCTCAAGGCGCTGGGTCTGGTGCCGGTTGATTTGCCAACCGCGCCCGGCAACCGCCTGCAACCGGTACCTGCGGACTTCACTGGTCAGAACCTGCAGGGCCTCATGGTTGCATCCCCGGCAAACCCAACTGGAACCATGCTGAACCGCGCCTCGATGGGCGCGCTGATCGAGGCGGCACACGGGCAGGGTGCCTCGTTCATCAGTGATGAGATTTACCACGGCCTGGAGTACGAGGCCAAAGCCGTCACGGCACTGGAGCTGACGGACGAATGCTATGTGATCAACTCGTTCTCCAAGTATTTCTCAATGACAGGATGGCGCGTTGGCTGGATGGTGGTGCCCGAGGATCAGGTACGTGTGGTCGAGCGGATCGCCCAAAACATGTTCATCTGTGCCCCTCATGCCAGTCAGGTGGCGGCGCTGGCAGCGATGGATTGCGACACAGAGTTGCAGGCCAATCTGGACGTGTATCGGCGCAACCGGTTGTTGATGCTTGAGGGGCTGCCTAAGGCGGGATTCACCAATATCGCACCGCCTGACGGGGCGTTTTACGTCTATGCGGATGTCTCCGACCTGACCGATGACAGCCGCGCCTTTGCCGCTGAAATACTGGACAAAGCTGGGGTGGCAGTCACGCCGGGGCTGGATTTCGACCCGGACCGGGGGCATCGGACATTGCGGTTCTCGTATGCGCGATCCACGGCGGATATTGAGGAAGGGCTACTCCGGCTGTGCCAATTCATGGCCCAGCGGTCTGCGATCACGGAACAGGTCTGACCCGTTCACAAAACTACCGGTATGCGATAGGCTGCCGTCTAAACGATCTCGGGAAAACTTGAGGCCATGAGCAGAATTTTCTATGCTATCGCGCTGATCTGGGCGCTGACCGGTGCCGCCTTCGCGCATGATTTCAGCGCATTGGCACGGGTGTTGCCGGACGAAAGCCGCATCACTGATGACGGTCGCGCCGGAGTACGGCTGGACCTTGGCCTTAGCCAGGGGGTGCCGTACCGGGTGTTCACCCTGCGCGACCCCTACCGCATGGTTCTGGACTTCCAAGAGGTCGACTGGACCGGTCTGGACAGCGAGGCCTTCCTGCAGACCGACCGTATCAGCGGCGTGCAATTCGGAGCTTATGTCCCGGGATGGTCGCGCATGGTACTGGAACTTGGGGCCCCTCTGGCCGTTGGTGCGGCTGATCTGAGGGTGGATCAGGACACGGGCGCGGCGCAGCTGTCTCTGCGATTGCAGGGAACGGATTTTGACACGTTCGCGGCCAGCGCAGGTGCCCCACGTCAGCCGGATTGGGATCTGCCCGAACCTGCGGTCACGCCCACCATGCCCGGTACAAATAGCACGAGCGTGCTGCGCGTTATGCTTGATCCAGGCCATGGCGGGATCGACCCGGGGGCCGAGGTTGATGGCACGGACGAAAAAACCCTGATGCTGACATTTGCCCGGGAACTGCGCGAATTGCTGCTGCGCACGGGCGGGTATCAGGTGGTGATGACCCGGGTCGATGATCAGTTCGTCTCGCTGGAACGCCGCATCGCGCTGGCGCACCGGGCCGGGGCGGATATCTTTATCTCACTGCACGCGGATATCCTGTCCGAAGGGCGCGCGCATGGGGCGGCGGTTTATACGCTGTCGGATGAGGCTTCGGACGTCGCCAGCCACAAACTGGCCGAGCGTCACGACCGGGGCGATCTGATTTCCGGCGTCGATCTGAGCGGCGCAGACGATCAGGTGGCTGATGTTCTGCTGGATATCGCCCGACAAGAAACCAAACCACGCACCGATGCGCTGGCGCGGGCGCTGGCCGATGGGATGACCCAGCAGGGTGGGCCTATGAATAACCGTCCGATCCGTACGGCTTCATTTTCGGTACTAAAAGCGGCGGATATCCCGTCGGTTTTGGTTGAACTTGGGTTTCTGTCCAGCCCCAGAGACCTGAAAAACATACGAAATCCAGAATGGCGTGCAGGACTGGCGCGCGGGCTTGTAAGTGGTTTGGAAAATTGGCGGCGCGAAGATCTGGTCAAACGATCCCTGATTGGACAGTGACCCCACGGCGCAAACAGGCTATTATTGGCCATCGTGTTTTGACCCTGTGCCGCGGCGACACTATATAGGCGGCAGCGCGAGTAAAAGGCAGTAACGTGATCCGTTTCATTCTTTCGATTTTCGGGGCGATCTTCAGCCTCGTGACCTTGGGTATTTTTATGGCTGCGCTGGTGGTTGGCGCGGTGTTCTGGATGTATGGCCGTGACTTGCCAAGCCATGAGTCGCTGGCGCAATACAAGCCGCCGACGATCAGCCGGATTTACTCTGGTGAGGGGCAGTTGATCGACGAATTTGCGCAGGAACGCCGCCTGTTCACCCCGTCCGAGGACATTCCCGATCTGGTGAAACAGGCCTTTATCTCGGCCGAAGACAAGAATTTCTACACCCATCAGGGCTATGATCCGCGCGGCATTATCGCAGCAGGGGTTGAGGCTGTCCGATCCAAAGGGGAAACTGTTCGGGGTGCCTCGACCATCACCCAGCAGGTGATGAAGAACTTCCTGTTGTCGGGGGATCGTCGGGCAGAACGCAAGATCAAAGAGATCATCCTCGCCACCCGGCTTGAGGATACGCTAGACAAGGAACAGATTCTCGAACTTTACATGAACGAGATTTTTCTTGGCCAGAACTCTTACGGGGTGACCGCCGCTGCGCAGACCTATTTCAACAAAACGTTGCAGGAACTGGCCCCGCATGAGGCCGCAACTCTGGCGGCTATGCCCAAAGCCCCGTCGGATTATCATCCAGTGCGGCAACGCGAGCGGCTGCTGGCGCGGCGGGATTATGTTCTGCGCGAGATGAACCAGAACGGTTACATCGATCAAGCCACTTATGAGGCCGAAGTCGAAATGCCTCTCCGCTCGGTTCAGAATGGTGATTTTGAAAGCTTCCGCACTGCGCTGCCGCCACGTGACTATTTCACCGACGAAATCCGCCGCCAGCTGAGCGAAGATTTTGGCGAGGGTGAGTTCTTTACTGGCGGCTTTACCGTCCGCGCATCGGTTGATGAGGAAATGCAAGTCGAAGCAGCCCGTGCGCTGCGAGAAGCCTTGCAGAAATATGACCGCTCTCGCGGCAAATGGCGCGGCACCGGAGAGGTGATCCCCGAAGAGAAGCTGGGCGATAAATCGCAGTGGCGCGAGGCACTGGCGATTATGGAAATCCCCCGCGACGTGATTCTTCCGACGCTGTGGTATCCAGCCGTGGTTCTGAACGTGTCAGAGCAGTCTCTGACCGTCGGGATCGAGGACGGTCCGGCAAATGGCGTCATCCCCCGGTCTGACATCAAGTGGATGCAGGGCGATTTCGGTGCCAATTTCAAACGCGGCGATGTCATTCTGGCGATGGCTGCGGAAGAAGGGCAGTGGTCTGCGCGTCAAATCCCCGAAGTGCAGGGTGGTTTCGTTGCAATGGACGTGAACTCGGGCCGGGTTCTGGCCATGCAGGGCGGGTTCTCATATCAGGACACGGTTTTCAACCGCGCCACGCAGGCGCAGCGCCAGCCGGGTTCCAGTTTTAAGCCTTTCGTTTACGCAGCTGCACTGGACAGTGGCTATAGCCCCGCGACCATCGTAGTCGACGCCCCGATCGAGGTGGACACACCGCAGGGCCTGTGGCGGCCCAAGAACTCGTCGAACAAGTTCTATGGCCCCACACCGCTGCGCACCGGGATCGAACAGTCGCGGAACTTGATGACCATCCGACTGGCACAAGAGGTCACGATGCCCGTTGTGGCCGGTTATGCCGAACGGTTCGGAGTGTATGACAGGATGGGCGCATTTCTGGCGAACTCGCTGGGATCCGAAGAGACCACGCTGTACAAAATGGTCGCTGCCTATGCGATGTTCGCCAATGGCGGCGAGCGGGTTGAACCCACCTTGGTCGACCGCATTCAGGACCGGTTTGGCAAGACGATCTATCGTCATGATGACCGCCAGTGCCTGGATTGTAATTCGACTTGGCTGGAGCCGGACGAGTCGCCAACAATCGAGACCAACCGCAGCCAGGTAATGGATGCGATCACCGCCTATCAGTTGACGTCGATGATGAAGGGCGTCGTGGATCGCGGCACAGCATCCCGCGTGGTCAACCTGCCTGTGCCCACTGCGGGCAAGACCGGCACCACCAACGAATCCAAGGACGCGTGGTTCATCGGATTCACATCGAACATCGTTGCGGGCTGTTACATCGGCTACGACCGCCCCCGTCCGATGGGTCGGGGGGCCTATGGCGGTACCCTGTGCGGACCGGTGTTCCAGAGCTTTATGGAACAGGCGGTCGAGAAATACGGCGGTGGCCCATTTGAAGTGCCGGAAGGTGGCCATTTTATAAAGATCGACCGTTTCAGCGGCGCCCGCCTGCCAGCTGATGCCAGCGGAGATTACGTTGTCGCCGAATACTTCCGCGACGGCGTCGATGGCTTTATCGACCGTATCTATGACGGAGGCTTTGCTGTCGGCTCGGAACTGCCACTGTTCGAAGAGGTGCAAAGTTCTGGCCGGCAGGTCCAGACCTCGACTGGCAACACCGTCACGGTTGGACCGAACGCCAATCAGGGTGACCTGCAAGGCGGCGGCCTTTACTGATCAGACAACCGGGTTTCGGGTCTCCGCTGTCTTGTGGTGACGGGAACCTCTTGCTATCACGCAGACCTGATTGAGCAAGTTGGGACCTGACCATGCGCGCCGAAACCCAGAATACCGTGGCGGAAATTGAAAAGTCGCTGGAGCTGCTGGCGCAGCGTATGGACTATGAAACCGCCCCGCATCGCCTTGAGGAATTCAACGCGCGTGTCGAGGACCCCAACCTGTGGGACAGCCCCGAGAAAGCGCAAAAACTGATGCGCGAACGGCAGATGCTGGTCGACGCGATTGAAATCTACGAGTCCATCAAGACCGATCTGAGCGACAATATCGAGCTGATCGAACTGGGTGAGATGGAAGAGGACGAAGAGGTCGTCACTGACGCCGAGGACGCCATCAAAAAACTGGGTGCCAAAGCCGCCAAGAAAGAGCTTGAAGCCTTGTTGGATGGTGAAGCCGACAGCAACGATACCTTCCTCGAGATCAACTCGGGCGCAGGTGGGACCGAAAGCTGTGACTGGGCCTCGATACTGGCGCGTATGTATGTGCGCTGGGCCGAGAAAAAGGGCTATACGGTCGAGCTGCAATCCGAGACCTCGGGCGAAGAGGCGGGGATCAAATCAGCCGCCTATAAGATTTCGGGTCACAACGCCTATGGCTGGCTGAAATCCGAAAGCGGCGTGCATCGGTTGGTGCGGATTTCGCCCTTTGACTCGGCGGCCAAGCGGCATACCTCGTTCAGTTCGGTCTGGGTGTATCCCGTGGTCGATGACAATATCGAGATTGAGGTCAACCCGGCGGATATCCGCATCGATACTTATCGATCGTCGGGCGCGGGCGGTCAGCACGTGAACACGACGGATTCAGCAGTACGGATCACACATATTCCGACCGGAATCGTCGTGACCAGCTCGGTCAAGTCGCAGCACCAAAACCGCGATATCGCCATGAAGGCGCTGAAATCACGCCTGTACCAGCAAGAGCTGGATCGCCGCCACGCCGACATCAACGCGGCGCATGAGGCCAAGGGCGATGCGGGTTGGGGCAACCAGATCCGGTCTTATGTCTTGCAGCCGTATCAGATGGTCAAAGACCTGCGTACCAATCACGAGACCTCGGACACAAAGGGCGTTCTGGATGGTGATCTGGACGAATTCATGGCGGCCACGCTGGCCTTGAACGTATCGGGCAAAAGCCGCTCTGAGGCACAGGGCGAAGTCTGATAGCAGTTTCGCGCGTACCCTTGCTGAACCTGATCAAAGGCCATTGGCAGCTTATTGCGATTGTTGTGCTGGTGTTCTTATTCTGGCCCACAAGGATTGTGCTACCGCTGAAGATACTAGTTGTTTTTATGCATGAGCTGTCGCACGCAATCGCGATTGTTCTGACCGGCGGGTCGGTGGAAAGCTTCACGATATCTCCGCAACAGGGCGGTCTTGTCATTGGTCGCGGCGGCAACAGGTTTCTGAGCTTGTCTGCCGGCTATCTCGGTTCACTGGCGCTTGGGATGGGTCTTTTAGTCATAGCTTTGCGCACGCACTGGGATCGCGCGGTACTTGGCGGTTTTGGTGGCATCATGCTGTTGGTGACATTACTTTACGTCCGTGACCTTTTTGCGATGACGTTCTGTGTGGGCGTTGGTGCCGCTTTGCTTGCCATGGCGTGGTTTCTGGGCCGCCCCTTGTGCGATCTGGTTTTGCGGGTCATTGGGCTGACCAGTACGATTTACGTTCCCTACGATATTTTCGACGACACGATCCGGCGCTCGGGCATACGTTCGGACGCCTATATGCTGGCCGAGGAATTCGGCGGAGCGACCATGCTGTGGGGTGGTGCGTGGCTGGTGCTGAGCATCTTTTCGATCTTTCTGTGCCTGAGGTTTTTTCTTGGGAGCAACAGCAACTTGCGATTTGACTTCAACGCAAAGTGACGCCGGACGGAACTGGCACAAAGATGTATTCACACTGTAGGTTTAAATGGCGATGAGCCCCGGTTAGGCTGCGCGTAAAAGACTGACACACCAGCTGATGGAACGCGTATGGATCTGAGCCAGACAACCGCAAGTGATTTGTTGAACGCGATGTCCGACGGGCGTCTCTCGGCGGTCGAGCTGATGCAAATGACCCTTGATCGGATTGATGCGGTCAACGGTGCGCTGAATGCCGTTGTTGCATTGCGCGACAGGGACGCGTTAATGGCCGAAGCACGCGCCTTGGATGCCGGGCCGAAGGTTGGTCCCTTGCATGGTTTGCCTATTGCCGTGAAGGATTTGGTAAATGTCGCGGGCATCGTAACGTCGCAAGGTTCGCCGATCTTTCAGGATAACGTACCGCAACAAGACGATCTGATTGCGCAGCGGATGCGGGCCGCAGGCGCGATTCTGATCGGCAAAACCAATACGCCCGAATTCGGGCTGGGTTCACATACGTTCAACCCGGTCTATGGCACGACCTGTAATCCGTATAATCCGAAGCGGACATGTGGCGGGTCATCCGGCGGGGCGGCGGTGGCGCTGGCGACCGGCATGGTTGCCTTGGCCGACGGGTCCGACATGATGGGCAGCCTGCGCAATCCGGCTGCCTGGAACAATGTCTACGGGTTTCGTCCCAGCTGGGGGCGGGTTCCGTCCGAGCCTGATGGCGATGGCTACCTGCATCAACTCAGCACGCTTGGCCCAATGGCGCGGAGCCCGGAAGATTTGGGCCTTTTGCTGGATGTGATGTCGGGGCCTGATCCAAGGCACCCTCACGGGGTGCCATACGCGCCGGTTACGCCCGTTCAACCCGCCGAGATGCGGGGATTGCGGATCGGCTGGCTGGATGACTGGGGCGGGGCCTTTCCTTTCGAGGATGGGATACGCGATCTGTGTCGGGATGCGTTGTCTGTGTTCACCGAACTTGGTGCTGAGGTTGATCACCTCGCGCCGCCGTTTGAGGCCGAGCGGATGTGGGACAGCTGGGTTACCCTGCGATCATGGAGCATTGCTGCAAACCTCGTCCCGTTGAGCGAGCATCGGTCGGCGCTGAAAGATACCGCACAATGGGAGCTGGATCGCGGCCTGGCCTTGACGGCTATGCAAGTCCATCGCGCAAGTGTTGAAAGATCCCAGTGGTTTCGGCGCGCGGTTGAGGTGTTCGAAGAGTATGACGCCCTGATCCTGCCGTCAGCACAGGTTTGGCCGTTTGAAATCGAAACGCCGTACCCAACTGAAATCGCAGGCAAAAGAATGGATACTTACCATCGTTGGATGCAGGTCGTTGTTCCAGCCAGTCTGATCGGTTTGCCCAGTTTGTCGGTTCCCGTTGGGTTCGGGGCCTATGGCCTTCCGATGGGCATGCAGGTTATTGGTCCGCGAGGCGCGGATGCGCGCATTTTGTCGATTGGGGCTGCATATCATGCTTCCACAAGGTGGCCACAAAAACGACCGGCCTGACGGCAGCGCCGGGTAAGAGAGGAGAGACGTCATGGATAAGCAATTTGGCGTTCCGGAGATGGGGCCGGTAGATGTCGGAATGCTACGCGAAGCCTTGCGGCGGGCGTGGCGTGATTTTCGCAAAGCACCGATTTACGGACTTTTGATCGCTGGCTTTTTTGTTTTGTCCGGTTGGGCCATGGCCTGGGTGACGGTGCAGACCGGCACGACGTTTTGGCTGGTCCTTGCAGCCATCGGCTTTCCGCTGCTTGGGCCCTTTGCAGTTGTAGAGTTGTATGAGGTTTCTCACCGGTTGGAGCTTCGGGAGCCGCTTGGCCTCAGGTCTATTTTTGGGGTCATGGTGCAGCAAGGCCGCCGTCAGCTTCCCTCGATCTGTGCGATCATCGTGGTAATGTTTTTATTCTGGTTCTTTCTAGGGCACATGATCTTTGCCCTGTTCATGGGGCTGTCAACGATGACCAATGTGTCATCGTCCCTTGATGTATTTTTGACGGCGAACGGGTTGACGATGCTGGTCGTAGGCACAGCCGTAGGGGCAGTGTTTGCGACGGTCCTGTATATGATTACCGTTCTGTCGATCCCGATGTTGCTGGATCGCGAACTGGATTTCGTGACAGCCATGATCGCCAGTTTTGGCTATGTCAAAGAAAACCCGATGATCATGCTGGGGTGGGGCGCGTTTATCGCGGTCATAACCTTTGTGGCCATGATCCCGTGGTTTTTGGGACTGTTCATCGTATTACCGCTGTTGGGCCATGCCAGCTGGCATTTGTACCGGCTGATCACACAGGCCAGCGACCAGACCCCGGCATAGCTTTACCCAACGGGCTGCGGTGCCGGGCGTTCCGAATGCCGGGCTGTGCGCGCGGCCGCAAGGACTGCGCCTGGGTCCTCGCCAAGATGGCGCAGAAGAATGCGCCGCATCGTTGTCGCACTGGCCGTTGTTTTGGACAGGCAGATGGCGACGCCACGCCAGCGATCAGCGTTTTCATCCGTCCCGCGTGTCACCAGGTAGATACGGCTGTTTTGTGAAGCTCGGCAGGACATCAGGATATAGATCTGCTGACCGGCACAGGCTGCGATGCCCTGTATTTCGCGCTCGGCGGGGGGAAGGCCGGGCATGACCGGGTGGGGTTCATATCCCCGAACGATCGTGCATTGCGGCAACCGGCGCGCCTGAAACAGCCTGTGTCTAGAGGGCTGAGGCTCGTCCAGCTCGGTTTCGGTGGCGTAATAGAATCCAGCCGGAAAAAGGTTTTCGGTCAGCGTGGTCGGGCCGGAGCCCAGAAAATCACTCAGCGCCGCAGCCGCCGGGTGCGCCGGGGCACGGTCGATCTCATCCAAAGGGCGCAGCAGAATGCGGGCGTCGACCTCGAAAAAACGGCAGATGCGGTCCAGCACATCAGGCCGCGGAAAGCTCTCGCCGCCAAGATACCTGTTGAATTGAGTCCGATTGATCCCAAGCTGCCGGCAGAGTTCTGAAACTGACGAATACTGCTGTGCAAGACGCCTGAGATTGGCGCCGAACATCCTGCGGAGTTCAGCAGGGTTGCGGATGTCTCTAGTCATGTTCGTCCCAGGTTCTTGATACTCGTTTTTTATGAAAAACGCAGCAAAACCGACCGGAAGGCCGAGTATGCGTCAAAAATCGTACTGCTGACACTGACGGGCGCATCCCATCGCCTCGTCACACCCAAAGGCTAACGACCAGTGCAACAAAGGCAATAGGCTTTATCTTGTTTTGCGTGATCTTTTTCGGCTGAATTGTACAATAAGCACTCAAGGTGGGCAATTTCAGACGCTGTCCTGCGCAAGACAGGGCGTGTGTCCCCACCCGTGTTACAGGGTGGGGAGGTTCTTATTCACCGCGCAACAGGGCGGCAACACCGGTCCGGGCGATCTCGGCCAGCCCCAGAGGGCGCATCAGGTCAGCAAAGGCGTCGATCTTGTCGGGCGCACCGGTGATTTCAAAGATGAAAGAATTCAGAGTACTGTCGACTACATTGGCACGGAAGATATCGGCCAGTCGCAGTGCTTCGACCCGCTTGTCACCTTCGCCGACGACCTTGATGATCGCCAGTTCACGTTCGACTGATGCGCCCTCGACGGTCAGATCATGCACGTCACGCACCGAAACAATCCTGCCAAGCTGCGCCTTGATCTGTTCGATGACCTGCGGGGTGCCGGTGGTGACGATGGTGATGCGGCTCAGGTGGCCGGTGTGATCAACCTCGGCCACCGTCAGGCTTTCAATGTTGTACCCACGTCCCGAGAACAGGCCGATGACACGGGCCAGCACACCCGGTTCGTTTTCGACCAGAACCGCGATGGTATGGCGTTCCTGAACGTCCGAGAAGGTGGGCCGTAGGTTATAGGCCGAATGGCGGGTGGAGCCTTTTTTGATATGTAGGGCAGACATTTATGTCCCTTTCGTCAACTTGAAGTGCCAGGCGCGTCAGCGCCCGACAAAATTCGTCGAATTTTGTTAGACCAGAACCGAACCTTTGGAGTCGATCACGCCCTGCGTTTCGGCTTCGCCCAGCAGCATCTCGTTATGCGCCTTACCCGACGGGATCATGGGGAAACAGTTCTCGTGCTTTTCGACCAGGCAGTCAAAGATCACCGGACCGTCATAATTGATCATCTCCATGATCGCGTCGTCCAGATCAGCCGGGTCGGAACACAGGATGCCTTTGGCGCCAAATGCCTCGGCGAGTTTGACGAAATCGGGCAGGGCCTCGGACCAGGAATTCGAATAGCGCTCGCCATGCAGCAGTTCCTGCCACTGGCGCACCATGCCCAGCCGTTCATTGTTCAGGATGAACTGTTTGACCGGCAAGCGATACTGAGCGGCGGTGCCCATTTCCTGCATGTTCATCAACCACGAGGCCTCACCCGCCACATTGATCACCAGTGCGTCCGGGTGCGCCATCTGAACGCCGATGGAGGCCGGGAAACCATAGCCCATCGTGCCCAGCCCGCCGGACGTCATCCAGCGGTTCGGATCTTCGAAGTCAAGATACTGCGCGGCCCACATCTGGTGTTGACCCACTTCAGTGCAGATATAGCGATCATGCTTTTTGGTGAGTTCTTCAAGCCGCTCCAGCGCGTATTGCGGTTTGATAGTCTTTTCGCTGTTGGTGTAGGCTAGGCAGTTCACCTTGCGCCATTCAGAAATTTGACCCTGCCACTGCTTGACGTTCGCCACGTCAGTCTTGCGTCCGCGCGCTTTCCAGACCTTCAGGATGTCTTCCAGCACATGGGCCACGTCGCCGACAATCGGGATGTCCACGCGGATCACTTTGTTGATCGAAGACGGGTCGATGTCGATATGGGCCTTTTTCGAATTGGGCGAGAAAGCATCGATCCGCCCGGTGATCCGGTCATCGAACCGTGCGCCGATATTGATCATCAGGTCGCAATCATGCATCGCCAGATTGGCCTCATAAAGACCATGCATGCCCAGCATACCCAACCAGTTCTCTCCCGATGCCGGATAGGCCCCAAGGCCCATCAGGGTCGAGGTGATGGGAAAGCCGGTCGCATCGACCAACTCGCGCAGCAATTGACTGGCAGCAGGTCCGGAATTGATGACGCCGCCACCCGTATAGAAGACGGGTTTCTTGGCGGTCTCAATCGCGGCGACCAGTTCGGTGATCTCTTCCAGATCGCCTTTCAGCACCGGTTGGTAGTGCGAGGTTGATGGTCTGGGCGAAGTATATTCACCCGAGGCGAACTGCACGTCCTTGGGAATGTCGACCAGCACCGGACCGGGGCGGCCCGAAGTGGCGACATGAAAGGCCTCATGCATCGTTCCGGCCAGCGAATCCGTGTCCTTCACCAACCAGTTATGCTTGGTGCAGGGGCGGGTGATGCCGACGGTATCGGCCTCTTGAAACGCGTCCGAGCCGATCATGAAGGTGGGCACCTGGCCGGTCAGAACCACAATCGGGATCGAATCCAGCAGCGCATCCGTCAGGCCGGTCACCGCGTTGGTGGCACCAGGGCCCGAGGTCACAAGCGCCACACCGGGTTTGCCGGTCGAGCGGGCATAGCCTTCGGCGGCATGGACCGCGCCCTGTTCGTGACGCACCAGAATATGGCGAATGTCATTTTGCAGAAAGATCTCATCATAGATCGGTAGGACGGCGCCACCGGGGTATCCGAATACCGTGTCCACGCCCTGATCCTTGAGGGCCTGAACTACCATTTTTGCGCCGGTCATCTCACGTGTCATCTGCTTTGCTCCGTTCGCGACATGTGTCTTGCATTTCGCATAAAAAAAGCCCCCGAGATTTTCGGAGGCGCATGGGTTCGATTATGGTTTACCGTCACCGGCCCATGCGCGTGGTTCCTACGATTACGACTAGCGTTCTCATCGCCAGAGGCTCCTTTTTAGCTTGAAGGCGACATTATGGTCGGGAAAAGGGGGCGTCAACAGCCAATTGCACCAATTTTCTAACCTGAGGGATGAATTTTGCGACATTTTATTGCTCAGATTGACGCGTTTTGGGAATTTCCGCGAATTTGTTGGGGTTTTAGGCGCATCAGCTCCAGTTGCGGAGTGGTCCGAATGCGTCAGCGCAATGTCCAAAACTGACAAGAGAAGCATGTAGGCCTGAGTCACGCTGATCCTGAACGCACAGGTGACGGAGGTGGATTATGCTGACGGATTTGGTAGATCTGGGTCGCTATCCGATCGATCGACCGGGCTCGCGGGCTTATGGTCAGATGATTGCGGATGTGCGACGGGACCTGGATCAGGATGGGTGCGCGGTCTTGCAGGGTTTTGTGCATGAGGCCGGGTTAGAGGTTCTGGTGCGCGAGGCCGATGCTGTCGCACCGCGGGCGCACCGGTCGTTCAACCAAACAAACGCCTATTTCACCAAGGACGATCCACGGTACGGGGTGGGTCATCCGATCCGCCGCTTCTATGACCGCTCTAATGCCTTTGTACCGGCGGATAACTTCCCAAAATCCAGCCCGTTGCGCCGTATCTATGAGTATGAGGGCTTTATGCCTTTTGTGCGCGCGGCCCTGAACGAGCCCGAGGATCGGTTCTTTCGATACGATGATCCGCTTGCCGATGTCATCATCAACGTGGTCGAAGAAGGGCAGGGGTTTCCATGGCACTTTGACACCAACAATTACACCGTAACGCTTGCCATTCAGAACGGAGAGGCGGGCGGTATGTTTGAATATGTGCCGAACCTGCGCAGCGCCGAGGATGAGAACTTCAATAACGTAGCCTCGGTTCTGGATGGCAACCGGGCCGGGGTGTGGGAATTGGAACTACAGCCGGGCGATCTGCAGATATTCAAAGGCAGGTATGCTCTGCATCGGGTGGCGCCGGTGGAAGGTCGGCGCAAACGCTATGTCGGCATATTCTCATTTGTCGAGGCCGAGGGGATGTGCGGCGGGGTTGAGCGCACACGTCAGCTTTATGGGCGGGTGTTGCCGCACCATCACGACCGCGAGGGGTTGAGAAAAGATCAACTGCTGGATTGAAATCTGCTAGGCTGAAGCGCGACGACACTTCTAAAAGCCGGAGGGTCCAGTGCCTCGTGTTTTGCAGCTTACGCCTTTTGTTTTGTGTTCTTCCCTGCAGAAGCAGATTGATTTCTATTGCGACCGCCTAGGATTCTCCTGCGGCTTTACGCAGGACAATTACGCGTTCTTGTCAAAGGGCCCGGCGGCCATAAGGCTGCTGGAATGCCCGCCCCGAGATGACGGACGGCCTTTGGGGGACGACCAGTCATTCTACATAGATGTCGAGGGGCTCGACGATTTGTACGAGACTTTGCGGCCCGGTTTGGCCGATCTGCCCGAGGGCCGCGTACGTCCGCCGTTTGATCAGCCCTATCAACAGCGCGAATTTCACGTCATCGACGAAGATGGTGCTTTGGTGTTCTTTGGCGAAGGTATCAGCCCGCGAGGATAGGTTCTCCCGCCCGCTGCTGATGCGCCTTCGGCGCAACTCCTCCGGTTGGGCCGGGCAGCGCTGCGCGCTGCGGATCGGGATCAGAAACTGTGTCCGGTGCCTTGTAGCACCCCGTGTTCCAACGCATAGCGAGTCAGGCCTGCCGTTGAGGAAATCCCCAGTTTGCGCTTGATGTTCTTGCGGTGGGTTTCCACCGTTCGGACCGAGATTTCGAGAGCCAGCGCGACCTCTTTGTTGGATTTTCCCTGTGCCAATTCCAGCAGGATCGTCTGTTCGCGCCCGGTCAGCGCTTCGCGCGTGTTGCCGCCTTTGGGCTGCAGAGACCCGCTGGCCCCGGTGCAGAGATATTGCTCACCCCGCATCACAGCGTCGATCGCTTGTCTGATCTCGTCGGTTTGGACGTCCTTGAGTACGTATCCCTTGGCGCCGTGGCTTAGCGCGGTCGAGATGTATTCGGGGCTGTCATGCATGGACAGGATCAGCACGCGGGTGTCGGGCAGGCGTTCCAGGATAATCTCGGTCGCGCTGAGCCCGCCAAGGCCCGGCATGTTCAAATCCATCAGAATGACATCCGGGGACAGATTGGCCACCTGATCCACGGCGTCCTGCCCGCTGCTAAGCGTCCCGACAATTTCGATGTCGTCATAGCTTTCAAGGATCGATTGAATCCCCTCGGCCACCATCGGGTGGTCGTCCACGATAAGGACCCGGATCGTCTTCGCGCTCATGTTCCGGCCTTTCGGTTTGGCGTTGAATCTTCGTGTGGCGACAGCAAATGGCTGAGAGGCAGGCTGGCCTCGATCACTGTGCCGCTGCGTGGGCCGCGTGATGACAGAATGCGCAGCGATCCGTCAAGTTGTTCGATGCGTTCTTCCATGTTGCGCAGTCCGATCCCGGTCGCGACCTGATCCGGACCGCTGGGCAGTCCCTGACCGTCGTCGGTGATACGCATGGTTGCACCTTTCTTGTGACCGCGCAGGTCAATTGTGACACGGGTCGCGCCGGAATGACGTTCAATATTGGTCAGTGCCTCTTGTGCGATCCGGTAAAGGGCGATCTTGCTGTCTTGATCCAGCCGGTTGCGAAACACAACGGTCGAGAACTCGGTCTCTATCCCGGTGCGTTCGCGGAAATCGTCGGTCAGAGCCTTCAGAGCAGGGCCGAGGCCCAGATCGTCCAGCACCCCAGGACGCAGGTCTCGGCTGATGCGACGCACCTCGGTGATGGCGGTTGCAAGGTGGTCGATCCCCTTGCCCAGCGGATCGCGTGCACCATCCTCCTCTCCACGTTCAAGTTTGCGTCGCGCATTGTCCAGCGCGTAGCGCACTCCGACAAGGATCTGGCTGATCCCATCATGCAGCTCACGCGCAACGCGACCGCGCTCTTCCTCTTGCGCGTCGAACACGCGCTGAGTCAGCTCCTTGAGCTTGGCATCCGCCAGCCTGCGCTCGCGAAAGTTCAGCAACATGCCCGAGGCAAAGACGATCAGGACCGCCGCCAGAACAATGCCGCCGATATACATGAATGTGCGTTGCACGCGGGCCTCAACCTCGGCGCGGGCATTGGCGACGGTGGCCACGATATCGTCAATGAAGACGCCGGTGCCGACGGCCCATCTCCAGTCCTGAAGGCCCACGACATAGGCGATCATCTGTGCCTCTTCCCCGGTCGAGGGTTTTTGCCACATGAAGCTGTGCCAACCCGCCCCTTGCCGGGCAAGGGCGATGAATTCATCCACAATCGGCGTGCCATCACTGTCGGTCAGACCTTCCCAGTTGCGGTTGATAAATTCGGTCTGACGCGGGCTGACCAGATTGTTACCGTCATAATCATAGACAAAAAAGAACCCGTCTTTTCCGTAGATCATGGCCGACAGGATCTGGGTCACCAGGTTTTGGGCAACCTTATCATCCGGAGAGGCGCGCCCGTAGATATAGGCAAACCCGTTCCGGGCCTGCGTGACGTAGTTGCGAAGTTCGTCTTTCTTGGCTTCGATCAACCGGCGTTCCAGCGCCTGTATCTCACGCTCGGCCGTGGCGCGGGATTGATAGGCCACCAGCAGTGCAATGGCAGCCACCGCAACAACCAGCGGAATCGCCGCAACCAGCGACAATTTCTGGCCGTAGGTCAGCGAAATCAGATTTCGGAATCCCCTCATGGTCGAATCGATACGCAAGCCCGCAGGAAATTGCAAAATTTTTGGACGTTTCGGACTGAATAGGGGCCGATGTTCATTGAAATTCCGGCATTTCCTTCTGTTTTTGCGCTTGGGGCCAGCAAAAAACGCGATCCACTACGCAGTAGTAGGTATTCACATTCAAGACCCGCTCTTTAAGGTGACGCGCACTGAAAGCGACTATGCCCGGTACTAAACCGGGTTTGGAATATGTAGGGGAGGAACACTCATATGGATCGTCGTTCATTTCTAAAAACATCTGCACTGGGCGGCTCGGCAGCTGCTGCCACCACGCTGGCAGCACCAGCATACGCGCAGGGCAAGCGCACGCTGACCATGGTGACTTCGTGGGGTCGTGGTCTGGCGGGTGTTTTTGACAGCGCACAGCGCTGCGCCGACAGCATCACCGCAATGTCGGATGGCAACCTGACGGTTGAAATCAAGGCCGCCGGTGAACTGGTTGGCGCGTTCGAAGTATTTGACGCGGTATCGTCCGGTCAGGCGGACATGTACCACGCGGCTGACTATTACTTCGTTGGTCAGCACCCGGGTTATGCCTTCTTTACGGCTGTTCCGTTCGGCATGACCGCACAGGAAATGGTCAACTGGTACTACCAGGATGGCGGCATGGAGCTGCATGACGAGCTGGGTTCGATCTTTGGCTTGAAATCATTCCTGGCAGGTAACACCGGTGCGCAGGCGGGTGGCTGGTACTCGAAAGAGATCAACAGCCCCGATGATTTCAACGGCCTTAAGTTCCGGATGCCGGGTCTGGGCGGCAAAGCTCTGGGTAAACTGGGCGCATCCGTACAGAACATTCCGGGTTCAGAAGTGTACCAAGCGCTGTCCTCGGGTGCGATCGACGGCACCGAATGGATCGGTCCGTGGGCGGATGAAAAAGCCGGTTTCCAGGAAATCACCAAGGTCTACTACACCGCTGGTTTCCACGAGCCGAATGCCGGCCTGTCACTGGCAACCAACCGTGACGTGTTCGACAGCCTGACGCCTGCTCAGCAGAAGATCATCGAGATCGCTGCGGGCGAGTGCCACCAGTGGAACCTGTCGCAATTCCTCGCCAATAACGGTGCCGCACTGCAGCGTCTGCAGTCGGGTGGCGTCAAGGTCATGGAATTCCCGGACAGCGTTTGGGACGCGTTTGGCGCGGCCAGCCAGGAAGTGCTGGACGAGAACATGGGCGACGAACTGTTCAAGAAAATCCACGACAGTGCAATGGCATCGTCAGCGTCGTCCGCTGGTTGGTTGGACCTGTCGTCAGGCGTCTATACCACGCAGCGTAACCGCGTTCGCGGCTAAACGTTCAGACGAAAACAAAACGGTTTCCCCACCTAGCGTGGGGAAACCTCTCTCGTTGCACATATGCGGTTCGGACAAACCAGATATAATCTGCAGTGCAACTGACGCGACCTGGGGACAACATGCAGGACGAAAACGGTATCTCGTTCTTCGGCGCTTTGTGGAATGGACTGGTCTGGTTCATTCAGAACATTGCCGAAGCCTTCTATAATTTCGGATACGCCATCACGCATCCGCAGCTCTGGCTAGACTGGTCGGACAAAGAATCCATCATGCGGTTTGTCTACTATGGCGGATCGGTCGAGTTCTTCTTTGTCGTCTTCACCCTGTTTTTGGTTCTGACAGCGATCGGTCTGTACTATCGGAATTTTATGTGGGGGATTGTGCGCGGCCTGGAAGGGTTCGCCAACACCACAGGTCGGTTCTTTGCCTGGGCAGGTCTGTTGATGGTGGTCCAACAGATCATCATCGTCTTTATGCAACGCGTGTTTGCACGCCCCGATATGTCTTTTGGTCTGGGTATTCCGCTTCAGATGGATATCAGTTGGTATGCCGAGGAACTGAAACTCTACAACGCCATGGTCGTCTGCCTGTGCTGCACCTACACATTTGTGCAAGGCGGGCATGTGCGCGTTGACCTGATCTATGCGGGCATCAGTCACCGGGCGAAACGCGTCGTCGACATGCTGGGTGCGATGCTGTTCATGATGCCGTTGGCGGTGATCACATGGATGTACGGCTGGTACTTCATGTGGCGGCACTTGATCGTGCCGAAACCCTCGGCCAGTGACACGCTGGACAAGCTGGTACTGAAATCCCGTGCGCTGCGCTGGAATATCGAAACCATCGGGTTCAGCCCGAACGGGTTCAACGGCTATTTCCTGTTCAAGATTCTGCTGATCGGGTTTGCCGCCATGGTGTTCCTGCACGCCATCGCCTTCCTGTACCGCTCGTATCTGGAATATGTCGAAGGCCCCGAAAGCGTTGGAAAATACCTCGACAAGGACAGCCTTGGCGAGGGTGAAGAAGCCTATGAAGGCGCACATTAGGGACGGAGACCCAGACTATGTTATTCGGACTTGATGGCGTCGAGATAGGCCTCATTATCGTATTCTTCTGCCTGTTCGGAGGTATCCTGAGCGGCTTTCCCGTGGCCTTTGCCATTGGCGGAGCCGGGATCATCTCTTTCGGGATCATTGCGGCACTGGACAGTTCCGGGTTGTTGATCCATCAGGCAATTGACACAAGCTCGCAAGCCTATAGGGACATTGTGAACACGGGGGTCAAACCCGATGTGATATCGGTGTTCCGATACCCGGAGTTACCCAGGATCGCCGAGCCGGTCTTTGTGCAGGGCTGGGAAACCGCGCTGGATCGCAACGTATCTTTCATCGTGAACCGTATGAATGAACGGGTTCTGGCGGGGCAATCCATTGAGACGCTGCTGGCGGTTCTGATGTTTGTTCTGATGGGCATCACGCTGGAACGGTCCAAGATCGCCAACGACCTGCTGACCACCATGGCCCGCGTTTTTGGCCCGCTGCCGGGCGGTCTGGCCGTGTCGATTGTGGTTGTGGGCGCGTTTCTGGCGGCCTCGACCGGGATTGTGGGTGCGACCGTTGTAACGATGGGCCTTTTGGCGCTGCCGACCATGTTGCGGAACAACTATTCGCCAGAATTGGCGACGGGTGTGATTGCGGCCTCGGGCACGCTTGGGCAGATCATTCCTCCCTCAATTGTGATCGTTCTGCTGGGAACGCTGGCCGGGGATCTGTATTCGACCGCGCAGGAAACCCGTGCGGTCGAGGCAGGCTGTACCGACGCGCTGACCTATCTGGGGGAACCTGCAGTGGTCTCTGTCGGCACGCTGTTCCAGGCGGCACTGCTGCCGGGGATCATGCTGGCGCTGCTCTATGCGCTCTATGCCTTTGGCTATGCCCTTCTAAATCCTGATAAAGCGCCAGCGGTCCCGATGTCGGGCGGCACTGGAGAACCGATCACTCGGTCCGAAGGTCTGACCTGGTTGCTAGGCGCACCTGTTGCGCTGATCGTCGGTGTTGTTCTTCTGGGTAATGTCGGTTTGATCGGTAGCCAGAACATCACCGTTTCGGCGTTTTCCGATGTGGGTGCATCCGCCTCACTTCGCACCAACGTATCCGAAGACTGCAAGCTGTCTATGATTGAGCTGCATGGTCAATCCGCATGGGACGAGGCCGTTTCCGAGCAGGAGGCGATTGATGCCGCCGGAGGTACCGCAGCTGCGCAGCGTCTGAGCGAAGAAGAACTAGCCGCCGCGTTGGAGGCCAAGATCGCCTCTGCTGCACCGATCGGAACCGGTGTTGCCGTGATCGTCGTTCTGCTGGGACTGACACTGGTTATGGGTCGGGGCATCGCGCCGTCGCGTCCAGCGCAGCCACTGATCGTAGGGGCAATAGGTCTGTTGCTAATGCTGTTGGTTGATGTGTTGTTCATCTCGCCAACAACGTCTCCTGGCTGGACCTTTGTAGGATTGGCGATCCCGTTTGCCCTTGCCATTTATGGCTGCAAAGAAGCCGCTGCGCGCTGCGCGACCAATGACCTGATCCGCGTGGTGTTTCCGCCACTGGTTTTGATCATCGCGGTATTGGGCTCGATCCTTGGGGGGGTAACCAACCCGACACCGGCGGCTGCGCTGGGTGCGGGTGGGGCAGTCATGCTGGCAGCTTATCGCAAGCTGAAGGATCAGGGACAGTCTGGAAACGTGATCATCTGGTCGACCTTTGCGGTCATCATCTGTTTGCTGCTGGGTGTGAACTTCGATTTGCGCATTAATCAGGGCGGGGCGTCGGTTGAGACATGGATCGCCTTTTTCTTTGCCTATGCCGCCTATATCTATGCGTTGTTCGGTCTGCTGTTTGGCTGCTGGGTGCTGTTTACCAGCGGCGTGCTGACACCAGTGGTGCGCGAGACGGCCAAGGTGACCTCGATGGTCTTTACCATCCTGATCGGGTCACAGCTGTTGAACCTTGTGGTGATCTCTTTCGGAGGTGAGCATTACATCCAGCAATTCCTGAAGAGCTTTGACAATGAATTCACGGTATTCCTGATCGTGATGCTGGTGCTGTTTATTCTGGGCTTTGTGCTGGACTTCCTCGAGATCATTTACATCGTGATCCCCATTGTGGGCCCGGTGATCTACGGTGGGTCGTTTGATCCGAAGTGGGTGACGATCATGGTGGCCGTGAACCTGCAGACCTCGTTTCTGACGCCGCCTTTTGGGTTCGCTTTGTTCTATCTGCGTGGGGTTGCACCGAAGGAGGTTACGACAGGCCATATCTATCGTGGGATCATTCCGTTTGTGCTGATCCAAGTGGTGGGGATTGGGATATTGTGGTTCTTCCCAACGATTGTGACCATCGTTCCGGATCTGATCCCAAATTGATGCATTCGTAGTATAATCAAATGGAAAAGGGGGCCTGCGGACCCCCTTTGCTTTTGGGTATTGGCCAGGGGCCAGCCCCTCTTTGGCCCCTGGCCAAATTCACCCCGGGATATTTATTGCCAGATGAAGGGATGGATTAGGAGAATTCTACTAAGTCCCAGCGGTTCCCGAACGGGTCGCGCCAGACGGCGACGGTTCCGTAGGGCTCTTGGCGCGGTAATTCCTCGAATTCAACGCCAGCGGTTTGCATGGCTGCGTGATCACGTTTGAAATTGTCGGTTTGCAGGAAGAACCCCACGCGGCCGCCAGTTTGATTGCCGATGGCTGCGGTTTGGTCCGGACCGTTGGCTTTGGCCAGCAACAGGGATCCGTTGCTTGATCCCGGAGGCGCCACCCGCACCCAGCGTTTGCCGCCACCCAGGTCGATATCCTGCAGCAAGGTGAAGTTTAGCGTTTGGGTGTAGAACGAGATCGCCTCGTCGTAGTCGGGCACCACAAGGGTGACCGCGTGCAAGCTTTGCCGCATGGAAGATTAGCCCTTCTTGGTGGGGTGGCGGTCGGGCAGTTGGATGCTTGCGACCTGCTCGGCAATCGGGGCCGTTGACAGGGGGTGATGCGTGGAATCGGTCAGGTCTGATGGATTGCCGACACGGGTCCAAGCGCCCTGAATGTAAGCCTCAAGCCCCGAAAACCGCGCTTTATAGCCCATCTTTGGGCTGCCGGGCACCCAATAGCCTAGGTAGACATAAGGCAATCCGGCTTCACGTGCGATGTCGATATGATCGAGGATCATATATGTCCCCAACGAGCTTTGCGGCAGTTCGGGATTAAAGAAAGAATACACCATGCTGAGCCCGTCATCCAGAACGTCGGTCAGGCTGACGGCAATCAGGGTATCCGTTTCCGGATCGGCATATTCCACAACCCGGCTGCGGATCGGCGTTTCCTCGATCATCGCAGCAAATTCAAACACGTCCATATCGGCCATCCCGCCATCGGCGTGGCGGGTGTCCAGATAGTGACGGAACAAGTCGTATTGCTCGTCCGTTGCCCAGGGCGAATTGGCGCGGCGCTTTAGATAGTCGTTTTTCCTGGCGGCGCGCTTTTGACTCTTGCTGGGACGAAAGGCTGACACGTCGATGCGCGCGGACAAGCAGGCGGCGCAATCGGTGCAAGAGGGGCGGTACAGTACGTTTTGTGATCGGCGGAACCCCTGTTGGGACAAGGAGTTGTTTAGTTGATCAGCCCCTTCGCCCTGAAGGGCGGTAAACAGCTTACGCTCCATCCTGCCTTCAAGGTAAGGGCAGGGCTGTGGTGCCGTCACATAGAATTGTGGCGCGATTGGCAGCGTGTGTCGCATGAAGGTCCCGTGTTTCCTAAGGACCGATGATAACAACGGTTTCCTGAACCGCCAAGTGATTCACGTTGCTGTTTTTTCACGCCCGCTGGTTGATCATAACCGTCCCAAGGAAGGTGTCCGTCAGGCCCTGACACCGGGCGCTGGTCAACATCATGATGACCGAAATGATCTGCAGGACGGGAAAAGCCATGCTGACAAAGTACCCGGCCGTATGCGCCACCGCCTTGCCGGTATCCATGCGGGCTCCGAACGAGTCGCGCAGCTCGATCCCCATGAAACGCATGCCCAGCGTGGCCGACCCGTTTGAGATCGTAACCACGCGGTAGACAAAGCTGATCACCGCGTAAATCAAGGCCAGGATGAAAAAGCCCATGCCGAAGGTCAGCAGGATCGCCACGGTACACAGCAGTGAGACAAAGGCGATGTCAAAAAGCCAGGCAAAGAACCGTTTCATCGATACGGATTGATAGAATTCAGGCTGGTTTTCTGGATCGGGCAGATGGGTCATGTGGTGAAATCCGGGTATTGTGCAGGGGCACCCTGTCCCGACAGGCGGGACAGGGCAAGGCTGGATTAGGCGCGGTCGCTGTTTTCAGCTTCGTCGCGGTTCTCGCTGGCGCGTTCGTCCATGAACTGATCGAATTCGGCCTTGTCCTTAGCGTCGCGCAGGCGGCGCAGAAAGGATTCGAAATCTTGCTGTTCGCGCTCAAGTCGGGCCAGCGTGTCGGATTTATAGGCGTCAAAGGCACTATTGCCCGAAGGCTTCATCGCACTCATGTGGCTTTGCCAGGATTTGCGGCGGCTGCAGGATTTGCTGAACATACGTTTGCTCCAGATCATATAAGCCAGAAGGGCCAGGCCGACGGGCCAGAAGAAGATGAAACCAAGAACCATTGCGGCAATCCAGGCCCCTTTGCCCTTGTCGTCAAGCCAGGATTCGGCGCGGTAAAGCCATCCCGGATTTGCGGGGACGGCGTGGTCGGATAGTGCGGTCATTTGGGTTCTCCGGGTTGATGTAAATTGCGTTCACATTGTCTAGATGGGGTGGTTTTGCCCGGTTGCAAGAGGTCAATGTGAAATTGATTTACATTTCTCATTTGGCAATGGTTGACCTTATCTCGGAACGGGCGCACTTTCCGACTTTGAAACATGGCTAAAATACCCGCCGCAATGGGCCGCTCAGTTGTTTCAATCAGGACACACGCCGCTGGAGGGTACATGACCGGGCCTCTCACCATAAACCGAATGCCACGGGCTTTTGATCCTTCACTGGGTGAGGATGCGCGGGAGATGGTTCCGGATATCCAAGCCGAGTTGGGCGAGTTGATCGCCGGTGCTGCAGGTTCCAGCCCATATCTAAAGAGCTTGGTTGAACGGGAAAAGGACTGGTTGCCGAAGGCTTTGAATAGCCCGGATCAGGCGCTGGCCGAGGTGATGGCTGCTGCACGGGGTTTGCCGCCGGATCAATTGAAACCGGGGTTGCGGCAGGCCAAGCGGAGAATGGCGTTACTGACGGCTCTGGCTGATCTGGCCGGGGCATGGCCACTGGAAAAGGTCACTGGGGCACTGACGGATTTCGGTGCATTGGCAGCGGATGTCGCTGCCAAGACCGAGATCGCGGCGCTGATCCGACGGGGCAAGCTGCCGGGGATGGGGCCGGATGACGTGGACTCCGCTGCCGGGATGATCATTCTGGCCATGGGCAAAATGGGTGCGCATGAGCTGAATTACAGCTCGGATATCGACCTGATCGTGTTATTCGACGAGACCCGTTTCGATCCTGATGATTTTTACGACGCGCGTCAGGGGATGGTGCGGGCTACGCGCAATTTCTGTTCCACGCTCAGTGAAAAGACGGCCGATGGGTATGTGTTCCGTACTGATTTGCGGCTGCGCCCCGACCCTGCCGTCACCCCGGTCTGCATGGCAGCAGAAGCGGCGGAACGCTATTACGAAAGCCTTGGCCGCACATGGGAACGCGCGGCTTATATCAAGGCGCGTGCCTGCGCTGGGGACATCACGGCTGGGCAAGGATTTCTGGACGCGCTGCGCCCCTTTGTCTGGCGCAGGCATCTGGATTTTGCTGCCATTCAGGACGCCCATGACATGCGACTGCGCATTCGTGAGAACAAAGGCACCGGCGGTGCGCTGACCATTCCGGGCCACGACATGAAGCTGGGGCAGGGCGGCATTCGTGAGATTGAATTTTTCACCCAGACCCGCCAGTTGATCGCCGGGGGGCGCGATCCTGATTTGCGGGTGCGCGGTACGGTGCCGGGGCTGGCTGCACTGGCTGAAAAAGGATGGGTCCCTCAAGATGTGACCGACAAGCTGGCCGACCATTACCGGGCCCACCGCGAGGTTGAGCACCGCATTCAAATGGTCCACGACGCCCAAACTCATAAGGTGCCCCAATCGCCTGACGGGATTGAACGGATCGCTTGCCTGATGGGGATCGACAGCGCCGAGCTGACCGCGGATCTGACCCGCCGACTGACCGAAGTGAACGAGCTGACCGAAGGGTTCTTTGCCCCAGGCTCCTCAACCCCTGCTCCGACCCAAGAGGCGCAATTCGACCAGAGCGTTCTGGCCCGATGGATGACCTATCCGGCACTGCGTTCTCAGCGGGGCGCGCGCATTTTCGAACGACTCAAGCCCGAGCTGCTGTCGCGTCTTGCCAAGACCGCGCAACCCGAGGAGGCATTGCGCGCACTGGACGGGTTCTTGTTGGGTCTGCCGGCGGGGGTTCAACTGTTTTCGTTGTTCGAAGCGAACCCGCATCTGATCGACCTGCTGGTTGACATTGTGGGCACCTCGCACGCATTGGCGGCACATTTGTCGCGCAACGCCGTTGTGTTTGATGCGGTGATCGGCGGAAGCTTTTTCAACGACTGGCCAGGGCAGGCGGTTTTACAAGCGGAACTTTCGGATGCCTTGTCTGAGGAAGGCGACTACGAGACGCAGCTCGATTTCGCCCGCCGCTGGTGCAAGGAATGGCATTTCCGCATTGGCGTACACCATTTGCGCGGGCTGATCGACGGGGCGGAGGCCGGTCAGCAATATGCCGAGCTGGCCAGCGCAGTGATTGCAGCGATCCTGCCCCGCGTGGCCGATCAGTTTGCGCAAAAGCACGGCCCTGCGCCCGGGCGCGGCGCGGCGGTGCTAGGCATGGGATCGCTGGGGGCGGGTCGGATAAACTCACAATCCGATCTCGACATGATCGTCATCTATGACCCGTTGGATCAGGACATGTCGGATGGTCCGCGCCCTCTGGCCACGCGCACCTATTACGCGCGGTTCACACAGGCATTGATCACGGCACTGTCGGTGCCGATGTCGCAGGGGCGGTTGTACGAGGTCGACATGCGTCTGCGCCCGTCGGGCAATCAGGGGCCGGTTGCAACCAGTTGGGCCAGTTTTACAAGCTACCAGCAAAACGATGCCTGGGTGTGGGAGCATCTGGCCCTGACCCGCGCCCGTGTGGTTGCTGGAGAGGAAAAGCTTGCGAAAGATATTGAGACTTTTCGCGAGGATTTTCTTGGGCAACAAAAGGACATCGGGAAAGTGCTGGGCGAAGTTGCAGAGATGCGCGCCCGTCTGGCGGCGGCTAAAATTCCGGCGGGTATCTGGGATGCCAAGAACGGCCCTGGCCGGATGATGGATATTGAACTGGTCGCCGAAACCGGCGCGCTGCTATCCGGTGTGGCGCAGCGCGATGTTCATGCCGGGCTGGACGGCGCTGTCGCAGCTGGATTACTGGACGTCGCTCAGGCGCAGACCCTCAAGGACTGCTACGATCTATGCTGGTCCGTGCAATGTGCGGCGCGGTTGCTGTCCGGCAAAGTGATTGAGGCCGACAAAATCGGCGAGGGGGGGGCGGCATTCCTGTGCCGTGCCACCGGGTTCGAGCAGGTCGACCAGCTACAGGCTGCCCTGCAAGAGAGTTATGGTAGTGCCGCCGATATCATCGGTTGGGTGATAAAGGAGGGGAAAGATGGCGCGCAGTGACGATCCAAACGATCACAAAGGCCTTATCCGCGAAGCTTATCGCATCGACGGCATCACTTTGCCCGAATGCCGTAGCATCTTTCTGGATTGGGCGCTCAGCCTGCCAGCGGACCGAGATCAGGCGCAAGCCCTGACCGATCTGCATCGCGCTTACGCAGCGGCAGACGCGGACCACCCTATGACTCAGGTGCTGGCCGAAGGGTTGCAATCGGCGCAGGCCCCGAAGCGGCGCGGTGGTTGGCGATCCCGGCCGCGCTAGGGCTTTCCCCCCGGCGTGATCGCCTTTATGAGGGCGGCATGACCCAAACCAATACCCGCCCCCGCATTCGACTAAAGCCCAAAGCCAATGCGCGCGGTATGCGCCATGGGTTCCCGTGGGTCTACGCCAATGACATCGTCGCTGACCGCCGCACCCGTAAGATCGAGGCGGGCGCGCTGGCTGTGCTCGAGGATGAAAACCGCGCGCCCATCGCGCTGGTTGCAGTCAACCCCGAGTCCAAAATCATGTGCCGGGTATTGGATCGCGACCTTGACGCACAGCTGGATGCCGCGTGGTTCGAATCCCGCATTCGCCGCGCGCTTGCGCTGCGAGAACGCCTGTTTGACACACCGTATTACCGGTTGATCCATGCCGAGGCTGACGGCTTTCCTGGCGTCGTCATTGACCGTTTTGGCGATGCCTGTGTGATTCAACCCAACGCCGCCTGGGCCGAAGCGCATCTGGAGACCCTGACCGAGGCTCTGGTTTCGGTCACAGGTGTCACGACAGTGCTGAAAAACGCATCTGGCCGGACGCGCGGGTTGGAGGGGCTGGACGACGTGAACCTCACCCTGCGTGGCACAGCACCTGACGCGCCGCTGCCGGTGCCGATGAATGGCGCGACCTATATGGCAGACCTGACCGGCGGTCAGAAAACCGGCCTGTTTTACGACCAACGACCCAACCACGCCTTTGCCGCCCAATTGGTTCAGCCCGGCGCGCAGGTGCTGGATGTGTTCAGCCATGTGGGCGGGTTCGGGCTGGCCATGCTGGCCGGTGGCGCGGGTCAGGCACTTGCCGTCGATGGCTCTGCCGCTGCGCTGGAGCTGGCCGCACAAGGGGCGCAGGCCTCTGGTAGCGCGGACAGGTTCCAAACCCGACAGGGTGATGCCTTTGACGTCCTGACCCAACTGGCCGACGAAGGAGCGAAATTCGACGTGGTCATCTGCGACCCTCCTGCTTTTGCGCCGTCTAAACAAGCGCTGGACGCAGGCCTGCGCGCCTATGAACGCGTGGCCCGTCTATCTGCGTCACTGGTGAAACCGGGCGGTTATCTCGGCTTGTGCTCCTGTTCGCACGCCGTTGATCTCGGACGGTTCCGCGATGCGTCCTCGCGCGGGATTGGCCGGGCCGGACGGCAGGCGCAACTGATCCACACAGGCTTTGCCGGACCCGATCACCCGCAACTGCCTCATTTGGCAGAAAGCGGCTACCTCAAAGCTGTGTTCTACCGGTTGTGAAGGCAGTTCTGGATACCTGCGTCATCTATCCAACGGTAATGCGCGAGATGCTGCTGGGCGCCGCCAGGCTCGGCCACTTCACCCCGCTCTGGTCGGCCCGCATCCTCGAAGAATGGGCCCGCGCCGCCCGCAAACTAGGCCCCGAAGGCGAAGTTCAGGCCCGCGCAGAAATCGCGTTGGCGCAAGCCAACTGGCCCATGGCTGAACGCCCGGCGGCACCGGGTGAAGAACGACGGCTATGGCTGCCCGACAGCGCCGATATCCATGTACTGGCCACCGCCGTAACGGCTTCGGCGGATGTGATCGTCACTGTCAACGCCAAGGATTTCCCCAGAAACATCCTGTCCGAAGAGGGGCTGGAACGCCGCGACCCCGATGGGCTGTTACACAGCTTCTGGCAAGCAGACCCGGACGGGATAACCCAGACGGCTACCCGCGTTCTGGCCGAGGCCAACCGCCTATCCGGCACCCAATGGACGCTGCGCGCGCTGATGAAAAAAGCCCGCCTGCCACGGCTGGGCAAAGCGCTCGCCGCTTAGTCCAGGATCCCTCTTCATCTGGCTAAAAATACCCCGGAGAGCGCGAGAGGCTAGCCTCTCGCTGCCCAAACCTAACCTCCCGCGCCCCACCGCTGTTCCAGCGCCTCTAGCGCCGCAATCCGTTCGTCGGTCTTGGGATGGCTCATCAGCCAGGCCGGGGTCACGCCAGCGCGTTGCTGGGTCAGGTCTTCAAGCTTGTGAAACAGCGACTTCTGCGGCCCGATCCCGATCCCCGCTTTTGTCAGCAGCGCGGCAGCATATTCGTCCGCCTCATACTCATCCCCTCGCGAAAGACGCGAGGCCAGAAGGTGGGTCAACATATTTGCAATCCACGCTCCTATAAAGGGAATGAACCGGTTCAGCAGTATCATCAACGCAGCCCGCAGCGCGTTCTGGCCTGAGAAATCGATCATCCGCCGCCGCGCATGTCCCAGCGCCACGTGCCCCAGCTCATGGGCGATGACACTGGTCATTTCCTCAGCCGAAACCTCGCCGTTGCGGAATTTGCGATAGAATCCGCGGGTGATGAAAATCCGTCCGTCCGCAGCGGCCAACCCATTCACTGGATCAATCTCATAGATGTAAACCGGCACTCGTTCGATCCCAAGCGCAGCCGCCAGCCGATCGGTCATGCGTTTAAGAGCAGGATCCGCCAGTTCGGTTGAATTCGCGTCCAATTCACGATGCGTGCGCCAGACGGAAATCCGGTACATCACGATGGCATAGGCAATAGCCAGAAGGATTGGGGTAAAACGAAGCATGTCTTAGATATGGGACTGGCGGACAATCGGGGCAACCTAAAACCTGATCGCCATAACTGGAGCAGTTCACATTGACACCACGCCAATAGTCAGAAAGGTTTCCCAAAACGAAAGGGCCTGTTGATGACACTAGAGTTTTTGCTCACATCTCTGGTCGTTGTGCTATTGCCGGGGACAGGTGTGATTTATACGCTTGCGGTCGGACTTGGACGTGGGTTCAGGGCCAGTATCGCAGCCGCGTTAGGTTGCACGCTTGGAATTGTCCCGGCGGCCGTCGCCAGTATCGTTGGTCTTGCTGCGCTTTTGCACACCAGTGCAGTGGCGTTTCAGGTTATTAAGTTTTTGGGCGTGCTCTACCTGTTCTACATGGCGTGGAGTATTCTCAAAGACCGCGGCGCAATGGAAGTGCGAGAAGAAAAGAGCGCAAAGAGCCTTGGAAAGATTGCTGTGACGGGAACATTGATTAATGTTCTTAACCCCAAGTTATCGCTATTCTTTCTTGCTTTTCTTCCGCAATTTGTGTCGACAGGTTCGGCAAATGCTACTGCAGAGCTGATCCAACTTGCCCTGATTTTCATGGGCATGACACTTGGAGTGTTCGTTGTGTATGGGGCCTTTGCTGCAGCAGCGCGTGACTACGTCATCAGGCGTCCTGTGACAATGCGCTGGATCAAAAGGACGTTTGCTGGTGTGTTTGGGGTCTTGGGTGCAAAACTGGCAGTCACGGACTAGGCTTTAGCGTTGCGGGTGACGCGGTTGGGGTTTACCGCGTCAGTTCCTTCATCCCCTGTTCCAACCCGGCCAGTGTCATGGGCACCATACGGTCCTCGAAAACCTCGCGGATCATGCTGATGGAGTGGGTGTATTCCCAATATTTCTCGGGCACCGGGTTGATCCAAAGGTTGGACGCCCATTGGTTGCGTGCGCGTTGCAGCCAGACCTGGCCGGATTCTTTGTTCCAATGCTCGTTCGCACCGCCGGGATAGGCGATTTCATAAGGGCTCATCGAGGCGTCACCGACGAAGATACACTTGTAATCCAGGCCATAGGTACGCAGCACCTCATGGGTGGGGGTTTGCTGATCCCAGCGGCGGTGGTTGTCGCGCCACACGCCTTCATACAGGCAGTTGTGGAAGTAGTAATATTCCAGATGTTTGAATTCGCTTCGCGCGGCTGAAAACAACTCTTCGACCACTTTGATATGGGGGTCCATCGATCCGCCGACGTCCAGGAACAGCAGCACTTTGACCGCATTATGACGCTCGGGGCGAGTTTTGACGTCTAGATAGCCGTGCTCGGCCGTGGCTCGGATGGTTCCATCCAGATCCAGCTCTTCGGCGGCCCCCTCGCGCGCCCAGCGGCGCAGACGCTTTAGGGCGACTTTGATGTTGCGCGTGCCCAGTTCAACCGTGTCGTCCAGGTTCCTGAATTCGCGCTTGTCCCAGACCTTGACCGCGCGCTGATGGCGGCTTTCTTTCTGGCCGATACGCACGCCTTCGGGGTTATAGCCATAAGCCCCGAACGGAGAGGTCCCGGCAGTGCCGATCCATTTGTTACCACCTTGGTGGCGGCCTTGCTGGTCTTTCAGACGTTCGCGCAGGGTGTCCATCAGCTTGTCGAACCCGCCAAGCGCCTCGATCTCGGCTTTTTCCTCGGCGGACAGGTGTTTTTCGGCCATCTTGGCCAACCATTCGGCAGGGATGTCCACGGCGTCCAGAACTTGATCAAAGCTTATCTCGCCCAGCCCTTCAAAACTGGCAGCAAAGGCGCGGTCAAATTTGTCGATGTTGCGCTCGTCCTTCACCATCGACACGCGCGCGAGATAATAGAACGCTTCGACATCATAGGTGGCCAGGCCCTTTTTCATCCCTTCCAGAAAGGTAAGATATTCGCGCAAGGATACGGGAATTCCAGCTTTGCGGAGGTTGTCAAAAAAGGGCAGGAACATACGCTTACACCACCAGACGCACAAGGATCAGGGACAGGATCAACCCGGCCAGAGCAAAGGCGATGCCGTAGCCTGCCGCGTATTGGGCGATATCAGCCGCGCTGCCATTGCGTTTGCGTGCTGTCAGCGCCCCAAGGATTGCCCCCAGTATCGCCATTCCCCAAACCACTACCATAGGTTAACCGCCTCTGTTTTTGGTGGACGGACCCTCTGCGACATCCTGCAACAGCGAGCGGACCACCATATCCGAGCCAAAGCCGTATCGCGCCCACCCCAGACTGTCCAGCCTGACGGAACGTGCCTGTTCATGCCGGCCCGCTTGATTGAGCGCTTCGGATTTCAGCAGCAATAACGTGGCCAGCTGCGAGGCGTTCTGCGCCCGGGTCATGACGCCGATTGCAGCATCCAGTTCCGGCAGAATCTGCGGTCCTTGCCCCTGTGCCAGCGCATAGGCTGCGGTCTGGGTTGTCACATAGGCCTGATGCACCTCGGTGCCCGGTGTCGCCTGCAGATACTTAAGTGCGAGCTGATAGTTGCTTAGTGCGTCCTGTGGATTGTCGAACTGCTCAATCCGCCCCATGATGTAATAGGGATAGGCGCGGCGCTGATCGGTCCAGCCCTGTTCCTGCCCAATTCGGGCGGCTTGCTTCGCAGCACTCAGGCGCCGCTTTGTATTCCACTGGGGACGCAGGGATTTCTGTACTGCCTTGATCCAGTTGCGCGGTGTTTCAGAAACCGGTTGCGAGGGCAGGGTGTTTCCGCGCGGGTTCAAACGGCTGAGTACACCGGGGATGACTTCCTGCACCTGTTCGCGGGTCATGCCGCTGCGCAGTTCGGGGGAATATGCGGCGCGTAGGATCAGCATGTCGAACCCGGTAAGGACCGTGTGAATATTGTCGTCGTTGAACACGGAATCTGGCAGGTGATAAAGGTCGTTCAGCGGCCCCAGCGACTGCGCTATCTCTTCGTGCAGACAGTCGCGCTTTTCCTGCGGACTGGTGTCGTAGGGGATGAAGATACCCAGACGTTCGCGGCTGCGCAGCCGGGTCCAGCTGCTTTTCTGTTTGCGCCGGTCGCGGCTGTATTCCTCAAAGCTCGACGCGTTCGGAACCACGAAACACGCCGCCTGAGGCAGGATGTCCTGAATCTGTTCCTGCGTGACGGCTTCGATGGTGATGTTGGCCGATCCGTCCGGAATTTGGCGGATGTCGATCCCGGCCTCGTTGCGCAATCGGGTCAGCAACTGGGTCAGGTCCCGTTGCATTGACGGCGTCGGTGACCCGGTCAGCCGCACCGTGATCGGGGTTTCGAACCGGGTAAACACGGGCAACTGCGCGCCACTTTCCAACGCGAAATGCAGCGAGACAAAATCCTCTGCGATATTCACATTCGAACGTGCCGGACGGGTCGGAGTTGCGCGTGTAAACGCTTTGGGTGGGGGCAGTGCCTTTTGGATGGCCTGAACCTTGGTGGGCACTTCAGGTGGCTTGACCGTTGCGCATCCGGTCAAGGCCAAGCCGGCACAGATTACGGCCCATCGCATCATGGGCGCTGATATCGGATAAAGGGCGTCTTCTTGCCGATGCGGTCATAAAGCTTGCGCGCTGTTTCGTTGAAATCCTGCGTCAGCCAGTACACACTGGCCGCGCCCTGCCGGTCGGCCTCGTTATAGACGGCCTGAATAAGCGCCCGCCCTACGCCGGTTCCGCGCGTCTGTGGCCGGGCATACAGGTCCTGCAAGTAGCACACGGGCTCAACCTTCCATGCGTGGCGGTGAAACAGGTAATGGGTCAGGCCCACCAGCTGCCCACCGCTTTCGGCGACAAAACACGAGAAATCATGTGGGTCATCCCCCAACAAACGCGCAAACGTGCTGTCATAGATGTCGTCCGCAACCGCTGTTTCATAGAAGGCCAGATAGTCGCGCCACATCTCAGCCCATTCCGGGCGGTCGTCGGGCCGCAAGATGCGGATCGTCAAAGTATCAGTCAAACAAGATGCCTCTTCTTTTCACGCCGGAAAGGACCCGCATAAGCGGGGCGACCGTCTGTCAATGCTGACATCCGGCCCCCATCAAGGCAAGCGGGGATCGCCGCGAGCTGAGTATTCTCAGCGTTTACTGCGCGCCATAAAGGCCAGACGTTCGAACAGGTGCACATCCTGCTCGTTCTTCAACAGCGCACCGTGCAGCTTGGGCAAGGCATTGGCACCGTCGCGCTTGAGGTCCTCGGCCGTCAGATCCTCGGCCAGCAACAGCTTGAGCCAGTCCAGCACTTCCGAGGTAGAGGGCTTTTTCTTTAGCCCCTGAGATTCGCGGATTTCGTAGAACTGAGTCAGCGCGGTGGTCAGCAGTGCGTCTTTGATCCCGGGGTGGTGGACCTCGACGATCCGGCGCATGGTCGCCTCATCCGGAAAGCGGATATAGTGGAAAAAGCAACGCCGCAGAAACGCGTCCGGCAGTTCCTTTTCGTTGTTCGAGGTAATGATCACGATAGGCCGGTTCGTGGCCCGGATGGTTTCGTTGGTCTCGTAGACGTGGAACTCCATCTTATCGAGTTCCTGCAGCAGGTCGTTGGGAAACTCGATGTCGGCCTTGTCAATCTCGTCGATCAGCAAAACAACCTTTTCATCAGCTTCAAAGGCCTGCCACAGCTTGCCCTTGCGAATGTAATTCGACACGTCATGCACGCGCTCTTCGCCCAGCTGGCTGTCGCGCAGGCGGCTGACGGCATCATATTCGTACAGACCCTGCTGCGCGCGCGTGGTGGATTTGACGTTCCACTCGATCATCCTCAGACCCAGCGCCCCGGCCACCTGTTTGGCCAGTTCGGTCTTACCAGTGCCGGGTTCACCCTTTACCAGCAGGGGACGTTCCAGCGTCACCGCGGCATTCACCGCAATGGTCAGATCGTCTGTGGCAACGTATTCTGCAGTACCTTGGAAACGTGCGGTCATAAGCCCCTCATGAAGTGTCGCGCGGCATGTTCCCACGGGGTTAGCGCGGGGCAGAAAATTTGACAAGCCGGGTCGCTGCGTCGCTGCGGCGCGAATTTGCCGAGCAACTACAATGTTCTTGGTTGATTCGGGCGCTAACATTGAGCGCGTTGCTTAAGGTTTTGCCCTGAAAAGGCCCGCTGAATTTCACAGAAAAACAAGGATTTTTTGTTTGAAGTCTCATAGTTAAACGCGGCACGCTGACTAGATGCCGGAGCGACGTTTGCATAGTGACATTCTACGCGCCGTCAGATAAACGCTCCGCAGAAGGGGATTGCCGCATGTCAGGTAATGAGAGAGTGACCGGCGTTGCAGGCCACACCGAGGGAGCAAAAATGAAGCAGGAAGTTTTTCTGCCAGAAGACTATCGTCCAGCCGAAGACGAACCTTTTATGAACGACAAGCAGCTAGAGTATTTTCGTCGCAAGCTGCAGGATTGGAAAACCGAACTTTTGGCAGGCAGCCGCGATACGATCGAAGGGCTGCAAGACAACACCCGTAACATTCCGGACGTTGCAGACCGCGCCAGCGAAGAGACTGATCGCGCGCTGGAACTGCGCACCCGTGACCGTCAGCGCAAGCTGGTGGCCAAGATCGACTCGGCCATGCGCCGGATTGACGAGGGTGAGTACGGATATTGCGAAATGACTGGCGACCCGATCTCGCTGAAACGTCTGGATGCGCGCCCGATCGCGACTATGACGCTTGAGGCGCAGGAACGCCACGAGCGTCGCGAGAAGGTCCACCGCGACGAGTAATCGCAGGAAAAACTGGAAAAAATTTGACGCCGGGGCCTGTTGCTCCGGCGTTTTTGCGTTAATCGGGTGTTATGAACATCAGCGGTCTGAAATTCGGCGTCATCGGCGGCGGCATCGGCGGTCTGGCGGCGGCGGTGGCTTTGCGTCAACGCGGTGCGCAGGTGACGGTGTTTGAACAGGCGGCGGAACTGGCAGAGGTCGGCGCAGGGCTGCAAATCAGCGCCAATGGCATGGTTGTATTGCGGGCCTTGGGAGTTGCCGGCGACACGCCCGTGGCTGGGCTTCAGTCCCACGGAACCGAGCTGAGGGATTACCGCGCGGGCCGTTTGATCAGTCAGATACCGCCCCCAGCTGCGGGGCCAACCTATTACTATCACCGTGCGGATCTGTTGGGGTTGCTTCACAAAGCTGCCATCCGTGACGGGGTCGAATTGCGGCTGGGCGCAGAGGTGGCAGAAATGCGCAAGCATCCATCCGAGGCCGAGATTGTCCTGACAGACGGCGCGCGGATATGTGTCGATTGCGCGATTGCCGCCGATGGCGGCCGCAGCGCGATCCGACCCCTGTTAAACGGGGTCGAGGCCCCGGAGTTCACGCATCAGGTCGCCTGGCGGGCAACGATACAGTGGCAGCGCCGCGATGATTTTCCACGTGCGGTTTTGACCATGGGGCCGGGACGGCACGTGGTCACTTATCCTCTGCGTGACCACGCGTTGATGAACATCGTCGCCGTCGAAGAACGATCCGATTGGCATGAAGAAGGATGGCGACGTCGAGGTGACCCCGAAGACTTGCAACGGCGCTTCGCCGATTTCGGCGGCGTGGTCGGAGGGATCCTCAATCAGGTGCAAGAGCCGCATCTCTGGGCTTTGTTCCTGCGTCCGGTGGCGGCAACCTGGCAAAATGGGCGCATGGCCCTGTTGGGGGACGCCGCCCATCCAACTTTGCCCTTCATGGCGCAAGGGGCTTGCCTGGCGCTGGAAGATACTTGGGCTCTGATCCGGTTGTTAGAAGAGCAATCCGGTCTTTCACAAGCCTTGGTCGAATATGAAGCGGGCCGTCGTCCGCGGGCAGAAAAGGTCGTCGCGGCGGCTGGGTCAAACGCCCGCAACTTCCATTTGCAAGGCCCCAAGCGCCTTGCCGCGCAATTGGCCCTGATGGCAGTCGGGCCAAGGTTGTCAAAAAAATACGACTGGATTTATAGCTACGACGTAACCGCTTGATCCGTCACAGATCCAAATCGACCCAGACCGGTACGTGGTCCGAGGGTTTCTCATGCCCGCGTATTTCAGCGTCTATCCGGCAATCCTTCATGAGGTCGGCAGCTTGCGGGGTCAGCAGGAAATGGTCGATGCGAATGCCGTCGTTTCGGTTCCACGCACCGGCCTGGTAATCCCAGAATGAGTAATGCCCTGGACCTTGGGCGCAAGCGCGAAACGCTTCGGTAAAGCCCAGATTCAGAATCTTGCGAAACGCTGCCCGGCTTTCTGGGCGAAAAAGAGCGTCCTCGCGCCAAGCATCGGGTCGGGCCGCGTCCTCGGCTTGTGGGATGATGTTGTAATCCCCGGCCATAAGCGCTGGTTCCTCTCGGGCCATCAGGTCGCGCGCGCGGTGATAAAGCCGCTCCATCCAGGCCAGCTTATAGTCGTATTTCGGTCCGGGCACTGGGTTTCCATTAGGCAGGTACAGCCCGCAAATCCGCAGAGCCTGCTTACCGATCACTGTGGCCTCGATCCAGCGGGCCTGTTCATCCTCATCATCGCCCGGAAGGCCGCGTGTGACATCCTCAAGCGGTAGTTTCGACAGGATCGCGACACCGTTGAAGCTCTTTTGTCCATGGGTTTCGACGTTGTACCCGCGTTCTTCGAACAGCTCGCGGGGGAAGTTTTCATCAACAGATTTGATTTCCTGCAAAAGAACAACATCAGGCTGCGCTTCGTCGAGCCATCGGGGCAGGGCCTCTGCCCGCGCCTTGATGCCGTTGATGTTAAACGTGGCGATTTTCATGCGCGATCCTCTGAAGCTTCTGGCAACCTATCGCTCAGAAACGCCCCAGCGGCAAGATGGTCGGCTGGATTGCGAGGCTCTGCTCGCGCTCCGGGATATTTTTGGCCAGATGAAGAAACGGATTTTTAACCCAACTCTGGGAGCATCTATTTGCGGTACAGGCGGGGACGCCGATGACCGCGCCAGGTGAAGCTCTCTGGCGGTGACCTCAGAGAGCGGATCCCTGCTTCATCTGGCGAAAAAATATCCTGGGGGTGTGGGGGCAACGCCCCCGCCGACACTTACATCGAAAAAGATGTGCCACAGCCGCAGGAAGAGGTGGCATTGGGGTTTTCGATCACAAACCGCGCACCGATGAGTTCCTGCGTAAAATCAATCACGGCGTTTTCCAGAAACGGCAACGAGATCGAATCGACAATGACCTTCTGGCCTTTGCCTTCCAGGACAAGATCGTCCTCTTTTGGTTCATCCAGCTCGATTTCGTATTGAAAACCGGAACATCCGCCACCTTCAACCGCAACGCGCAGGGCCTGGCCCTGATTTGCGGCGCCAATCTCGGCCAGGCGATCAAAGGCGCGTTCTGTAACTGTGGGGGGCAGATTCATGCCGGTCTCCAAAGGTTTATTTCCTTTACGCCTTACAATATAGAAAGTGCAAGCACAGGCGACAAGGACATGACCTTTGGACAGAGCAGGTTTTGCCTCGGACCCGGGCCGCGCCAGAGGGCGGCTTGTACCTGAGGAAGAAAGCAGTTTCCGGTCATGCTTTCAGCGCGACCGGGACCGGATCATTCACGCCAGCGCGTTTCGGCGGCTTAAACACAAGACGCAGGTGTTTGTCGAACATGAGGGTGACAGCTATCGCACCCGGTTGACCCATTCCATCGAAGTGGCACAGGTGGCGCGAACCATTGCCGGGGCTTTGGGCCTGAACCCCGAACTGACTGAGGCCGTGGCCTTGGCGCATGATCTGGGGCACACACCGTTTGGGCATACGGGTGAGGATGCGCTGCATGCGTTGATGGGGCCATACGGGGGCTTTGATCACAATGCGCAGGCTATTCGGATCGTGACCAAGCTTGAACGGCACTATGCCGAGTTTGATGGCTGCAACCTGACATGGGAATGCCTTGAGGGGATTGCCAAACACAATGGTCCGGTTGTGGGCAACTTGCCCTGGGCATTGGCCGAGTGCAACGGTGCGTTCGATCTGGAACTGCACACCCACGCCAGCGCCGAGGCACAGGTGGCGGCTTTGTCTGACGATATCGCCTATAACAACCACGATCTTCTCGACGGGCTCCGGGCCAATCTGTTCATGGATGAGGAAATCCAACAGTTGCCCATTGTTGGCACCTGCTATGCGGATGTGGACAAAAAGTACCCGGATTTGGATCCGTACCGCCGCAGGCATGAGGCATTGCGGCGTGTCTTTGGTGTCATGGTGTCGGATGTGATCGACACCTCGCATGCAAGAATTGCCGCGTCAGATGCGCAATCGGTTGAGGATATCCGGCATCTTGGCCATCCAGTGATCCAGTTTTCCGACCAGCTTTGGGCGCAGCTCAAGGAAATCCGTTCTTTCCTGTTTACGCAAATGTACCGTGCGCCCAGTGTGATGCAGGTGCGTGCCGAAGTCTCAGCGGTGGTGCGGGACTTGTTTCCGATTTATCTGAATGATCCCAAGCAGATGCCCGCACATTGGCACAGCGATATCGAGGCGGCCAACACTGAAACGGCACTGGCGCGGATCGTGTCGGACTATATTGCCGGGATGACGGACCGGTTTGCCTTGCAAGATCACAAACGACTTGCGGGCGGTTAATCATTCGATCCCAATATAGGCCAGTGCCCAGACCTGCAGCCCGGATTGTTCCTGTGCCAGATCAGCATCATCGGTTGGGGGAAACACGATCATCGTCGGGCCGTAGCCCCCAATCCCCATAGGGCTGCCATCCGCATGGGTGGCCACAATCGGTTGGTGCGCCTCAATACTGGTCCATGGGATTTCAGACTGGTAGCCATCCATCGCCATCGGTTTCGCGATCTTTCCTTCGGCCCCGGCCATGGTCATCACGTCCGACAGGCGCGGGCCGGAAAAGGCGATGTCGCGTTTGTTGTCCTCAGGCCCGTAAGAGATGGTGATTGCAACCTGTTCCAGGCCATCCAACGTCGCGGCATCGAACCCGGCTGCCCCATTGTGCTGCACTTCCAGATACCCCAGCAGACCGCCGTCATTCTCGCCCCGCGCCGGAAGGTTGGTCTCCGTAACCGCCCCGCCCAGCGTTACAAGAACATGGCCCTGCAGGGCGGGCATCTCGGCCCAGACCGGCGCAGAGGACATCAGAGCAAGGGCAAGGGGCAGGGCATAGCGCATGGGCTGGTCTCCGGTTGAAAATTTTCCCCGACACTAACCCGGTTTACGGCTAATCCAAGCCAAAACTGCTTGCTTCCATTGACCTTGCCGCTTTGCGTGGTAAACCGCCGGGCAAGCAAAAGGACATCCGAAATGAACCTGTTTTCCGAGATCCGCGGCCTTGTACTGGACGCGCTGACACAGATGCAGTCCGAAGGTGCTCTGCTCGAGGGGCTGAGTTTTGACAACGTGGCGGTTGAGCCTCCTCGCGATGCGGCGCATGGCGACATGGCGACCAACGCGGCGATGGTGCTGGCGAAACCGGCAAAGATGAAGCCGCGCGACATTGCCGACGTGCTGGCCGGAAAGCTGGCAGAAGATGACCGTATCACCAGTGCCGAGGTCGCGGGTCCTGGATTTCTGAACCTGCGGTTGGCACCCTCTGTCTGGCAGGGTGTTCTGGCAGCGGTGCTGGAACAGGGCACCGACTTTGGCCGCTCATCCATGGGGCAGGGGCAGAAGGTCAACGTTGAGTATGTCTCGGCCAACCCAACCGGCCCGCTGCATGTGGGTCATACGCGGGGGGCTGTGTTCGGCGATGCTCTGGCCAGTTTGTTGGCCTATTCGGGCCATGACGTGACCCGCGAGTATTACATCAACGACGGTGGCGCACAGGTCGATGTGCTGGCGCGGTCGGCCTATGAACGCTATCGCGAAGCCAACGGTCTGAGCCCCGAGATTGCCGAAGGGCTCTATCCCGGTGACTATCTGATCCCGATCGGTGAGGCACTAAAAGAAAAATACGGCGACAGCCTGATCGACAAGCCCGAAAGCGACTGGCTGGACGAACTGCGCGAGTTTTCTACCGATGCGATGATGGATTTGATCCGGGCCGACTTAAAGGCGCTGGGCGTCGAGATGGACGTGTTCTTCTCGGAAAAGTCGCTCTATGGTACGGGCCGGATCGAGGCTGCGCTGGACTCGCTGACCAACAAAGGCCTGATTTACGAAGGTGTGCTTGAGCCGCCCAAGGGTAAAAAACCCGAGGATTGGGAGCCGCGCGAACAGACCCTGTTCAAGTCGACTGAACATGGTGATGACGTTGACCGTCCGGTCAAGAAGTCGGATGGCAGCTGGACTTACTTCGCGCCCGATATCGCCTATCACTATGACAAAGTGAGCCGTGGTTTTGACGCGCTGATCGACGTGTTCGGCGCCGATCACGGCGGCTATGTCAAACGGATGAAAGCGGCTGTGTCGGCCCTGTCTGACGGCCAGGTCTCGCTGGATATCAAGCTGACCCAGCTGGTGAAGCTGTGGAAGAACGGTGAGCCGTTTAAAATGTCCAAGCGGGCAGGGAACTTTGTCACTTTGCGCGATGTGGTTGATCAGGTTGGCCCCGATGTGACCCGTTTTGTGATGCTGACCCGCAAAAACGACGCCTCGTTGGATTTCGATTTCGACAAGGTGCTGGAACAAAGCCGTGAGAACCCTGTGTTCTACGTGCAATATGCCCATGCCCGGATCATGAGCGTGCTGCGCCGTGCGGCCGAAGCTGGGATCGACGCGCAGGACGCGACACTGAAAAGCGCAGATCTGGGCAAGATCGAACACGCCTCTGAGCTGAGTGTTGCCAAGAAACTGGCCGAATGGCCGCGGCTTGTGGAAATCGCTGCACGCACCAATGAACCGCACCGGGTTGCCTTCTATCTGTATGAACTTGCCGGGGATTTCCACGCGCTGTGGAACAAGGGCAACGAGGAAACTCAATTGCGGTTCATCCAGGATGGCGATGTTGCCACAAGCCAGTCAAAAATCGCATTGGCCCGGTCCGTTTCTGTTGTGATTTCAGCGGGCTTGGGTATTCTTGGCGTCACCCCGGCGCAGGAGATGCGGTGAACAACACCGTCCGAACCGCCGGTTCGAGGTAGGCAAGAAATGACCCGCGCGCCTTGTTTTACGGCGCGAAACGGGCGGTGAGGCGGACATGGCAAGTTACGATTACTCGGGGCAGATGCGCCCCGAGCAGATGCATTACACGAATCAACCCCATTCTGAGGATGGGTATGATTATTCCGACGACATGCAGGAATATGATCAGGGCGCGCAGGCTGCGGGCCTGGGTCGTATTGTCAACGCGCTGGGTGCCGTTGCTTCTCTGGCGCTGGTCGCAGGGATTGGCGTCTGGGGTTACCAGTTGGTGATGCGCGATGTCAGCGGTGTGCCAGTTGTGCGCGCCATCGAAGGGCCGATGCGCATTCAACCTGAAAATCCCGGCGGAACACCCGCAGATCATCAGGGGCTGGCAGTCAACGCCGTGGCTGCTGTTGGTACGGCCGCACCGCCAGCGGATCGCCTGATCCTGGCGCCGCGCCCGGTATCACTGACGGATGAGGACACGCCGGTTGAACCTTTGAAACCCACTCCGGCCGTACATTTGGTTGAAGAACAGATCTCGGAGCAGGAGGCTGCGCAGCTGCGTCAGGGCACTGTTGACGCACTGGTCGCTGAACTTGCGGGTGATACGGCAACGCTGGATGACCCCGCCGCGCAGGGCGTGCAATTGGCCGCTTTGTCCACGCCCGAGGAAGAGCCTGCCATTGATCCCGCTGATCTGGCGGCGCAGTTGCCCGACCCGGAATTGGCTGCACTGCCGGGTGTCCGGCGCTCTCTGCGCCCTGCCACGCGTCCGGCCCGGGTCACGCGCAGCAGTGCTGGCACCAGCAGCAACACCGAAGACGCGATCAACGCTGCCGTCAAAGCGGCCGTTGGGGTCGATATCGATCCAAACACGTTGGCGAAAGGCACACGCATGGCGCAGCTTGGGGCTTATGAAAGTTCTGATGTGGCGCGCGTTGAATGGAGCCGTCTGAATGGCCGATTTGGTGAATATATGGATGGAAAACAGCGTGTTATCCAGAAAACCTCAAGCGGTGGCCGCACCTTCTATCGGTTGCGCGTTCTGGGGTTTGATAACGTAAGCGACTCGCGTCAGTTCTGTGCTGCATTGCAGGCGCAGGGTGCTGATTGTATCCCGGTTGCCGTTCGGTGACATTTGGCGCTGTCATCACCGATGCCGAAGGCCTGCGCCTGACGTCTGAGGAAAAGAACCTGTTCCGCCAGATGAACCCGTTTGGGTTCATTCTGTTTGCCCGCAACATCGACACTGCGGATCAGGTCCGCGCCCTGTGCGATGACTTCCGCGAGGCGGTGGGCCGCAACTGTCCCATCACGATCGATCAGGAGGGCGGGCGCGTTCAGCGCTTGCGCGCCCCACTGGCGCGCGAATGGATGCCGCCGATGGAACATACAGGCCGGGCCGGAGATCAGGCGGAACGCGCCATGTACCTACGCTATCGCTTGATCGCAAACGAGCTGTTCGAGATGGGAATAGACAGCAATTGTGCCCCCATGGTCGATTTGGCGCGGGATGACACGCATGCGTTCCTAAGGAACCGCTGCTATGGCACTGATCCTAAGAGAGTTTCAAAGATCGGCAAGGCAGTGGCTAAGGGCCATCTGGACGGCGGTGTCCTGCCGGTGATCAAGCATATGCCGGGGCATGGCTTGTCTACGCTCGACAGCCACCATGATCTGCCGCACGTCGATCTGACGCAAGAGGCGCTGGAACAGGCGGATTTTGCCCCGTTTCGCGCGTTGAACGATCTGCCGATGGGGATGAGTGCCCATCTGGTGTATGACCGGATAGACCCGCAACCAGCCACGATTTCGCCCATGATGATCGGCCTGATCCGCAAAACCATCGGCTTTGACGGGCTGATCATGACCGACGATATCTCGATGAAGGCCCTCAGTGGCACGCCCGAGGAAATTGGCCGTCAGGCGCTGGTGGCCGGATGTGACGTTGTATTGCATTGCAACGGCACGTTTGAGGTCCGCGCAAAGGTTCTGGACGCTGCCGGAGAGATGACCGACCAAGCACAGTCCCGCGCAGAACGGGCATTGGCGATGCGGCAAAAGCCTGCGGAACTTGACATCCAAGCTGCCGAAGCGGAACTATCTCGCCTAATGGGCGGGCAGGTGTATGTCGGATAACATTTTCAGCGAAGACCCGGTCTCGGTCGCGGATAGACTGGCGGCCGAGGCGTTAATTGTGGATGTCGACGGGTTTGAAGGCCCGTTGGACGTGTTGCTGACCCTGTCGCGCACGCAAAAGGTTGATTTGCGTAAAATCTCGGTTTTGGCGTTGGCGCAGCAATATCTGACCTTTGTCGAAAAAGCCCGCGCGCTACGGATCGAACTGGCGGCCGACTATCTGGTGATGGCCGCTTGGCTGGCGTTTCTGAAGTCCCGACTGCTGTTGCCACCCGACCCCAATGACGAGGGTCCCTCGGGCGAAGAACTGGCCGCGCATCTGGCCTTCCAGCTTGAGCGTTTGCAGGCCATGCGCGACGCCGCTGCACGTTTGATGGGCCGCGATCAACTGGGTCGTGACTTTTTCAAACGCGGGCAGGGTGAGGATATCACCCGTATCCGCACGGTGACCTATTCCGCCACGCTGTTGGACCTGATGCAGGGCTATGCGCGCATTCGCACCCGGGACGAGTTCCGCCCCTTTGTGATGGACCGCGATGCCGTGTTCACCATGGAACAGGCGTTGGAGCGGATGCGCCCCCTGATCGGATTCGCGGGCACCTGGACCGATATGGAGACCTATCTGCCCGAAGGTTGGGACGCCGATCCTGTTCGGCGGCGGTCGGCCACGGCGGCCACCTTTGCGGCCTCGCTTGAGTTGGTGAAGGAAGGACATATGGAGATCCAGCAAAGCGAAACCTTTGCCCCGATCCATCTGCGAAAGAGGACTGAAAAACGTGACTGACGCCCCCCAGGACGATGGCACCGGCACACTGTTCGAAGCGCCGCCAATGGCCGAACAGGAACGCATGGTCGAGGCCGTGTTGTTTGCCAGCGCCGAGCCTGTGACGATTGCCGATCTTGAAGTGCGAATGCCCCATGGCAGCGACGCAGCACAAGCTGTTGAAATGCTTTACAAACGGTATGAGGGGCGCGGCATACGTGTGGTCAAAATCGGTGAGGCCTGGGCCATTCGTACCGCCCCCGACCTGGGTTTTCTGATGCAGAAGGAAACGGTCGAGACGCGCAAGCTCAGCCGTGCTGCTATCGAAACCCTGGCCATCGTTGCCTATCATCAACCCTGTACCCGTGCCGAAATCGAAGAAATCCGAGGGGTCTCGGTTTCACGCGGGACTATTGATCAATTGCTTGAGATGGAATGGATCAGGTTGGGCCGTCGCCGCATGACTCCGGGCCGTCCGGTGACATTTGTCGTCACGCCGCAATTTCTGGATCATTTCGGGCTGGAAAACGCCCGCGACTTGCCGGGACTCAAAGAACTGCGCGCGGCCGGGTTGCTTGAGAACAGGCCCCCCCCAGGCGCGATGCCGTTGGGCGAAGGGCAGGAAGACGGAGAAGACGAGGATCAGACCGAACTGTTCGAGGAAGAGTGATCACACGGCCCTTTTGTTGCCGCAGGAATCACCTATGTTGAGGTTCAGGAAACGGAGTTGAGCAATGAATGCCAATCGGATCATAGACATGATCGTACGTCAGGTCATGCGACGCCTGGTGACGAAAGGCGTAGACAAAGGTTTTGACGTCGCCAGCCGAATGGGTGGTAAGTCCGATGGGGCTACGAACCCAGACACTGGCCAGCCCGCCCCGCGCAATGCGCCACGCCCGTCCCAGAACCTGCGGCAAGCGCAAAAAGTGACCCGCCAGATGCGCAGGTTCATGAAGTTCTGATCAACCGACCGCTTTGAAATGTTTGGACAGCTTCAATCCCTGTCCCTGATAGTTCGATGCGATCCCCGCGCCATATAGCTGGGTGGGCATCTCGGACATCTTCTCATACACCAGCCGCCCCACGACCTGCCCGTGTTCCAGCACGAACGGAGCCTCGTGGCAGCGCACTTCCAACACCCCGCGCGAGCCTGCGCCTCCGGCGGCGACATGGCCGAAACCGGGGTCGAAAAAGCCCGCGTAGTGCACCCTGAACTCACCCACCATGGCCAGATATGGGGCCATTTCCGCTGCAAAGTGTGGCGGTATATGTACCGCCTCGCGGCTGACCAGAATGTAAAACGCGCCAGGGTCGAGGATTATACGCCCGTCATTTGTGCGCACCTCTTCCCAGTATTCCTGCGGGTCGTACTCGCCGATACGGTCCAGATCGATCACACCGGTATGGGGCTTGGCACGGTAACCCACCAAATCGGTTTCCGGCAGCCGCAGATCGACCGAAAAGCCCAGCCCGTCCTGAATCACTGCCGGTCCGTCAACCAGAGGAGATTCTGCGTGCAGTGCTGCCAGTTCCGTATCGCTTAGAACTGCCTGACCCTGCCGGAAGCGGATCTGGTTCAACCGCATCCCCGGGCGAACAAGCACCGAAAAGGAGCGGGGGCAAATCTCGGCATACAAAGGCCCGGTATAACCCGCCGGGACCCGGTCGAACTCTGCGCCGCCATCGGTAATGGTGCGGGTCAGCAAATCTAGCCGTCCGGTCGAACTTTTGGCGTTGGCCACCGCGGTGGTGTCTAGCGGCAGGGCCAGCGATTCCATCAGCGGCACCAGATAGACGCAGCCCTTTTCCAGAACTGCCCCGTCCGAGATGTCGATACGGTGCATCTCAAACTCGGTCAAACGGTCCGCGACGGACCGACCTTCGCCGGCAAGGAAGGACGCGCGAACGCGGTAAGCCACTGTTCCCAGGCGTAAATCAAGGCTGGCGGGCTGGATTTGCGCAGGCAGGACATCGGGGCTGGCGGTGATCTCACCGCGGGCAATCATCGCCTCGATCTGCTGGTTTGGGCATACGCCTGTCATTGCAATCCCCCCTGGTGCCAGAGCGGGATCTGGCCTGTGTGCCATAAACGTCGGTGTGATTTGGTCGGGCTAGCAGGACTCGAACCTGCGACCTTCCGTCCCCCAGACGGACGCGCTACCAGGCTGCGCCATAGCCCGACGTTGAGGTGTTCATAAAGACTTTCCCGGCGGGGGCAAGAGGAAATCATCGCCTTTTTTCTTATCCCGCTGATCGGTTCTCGATCCGGTTTAGAACCGCGCGCAGGTCTTTTGCGACAGGTGCGATTTGCCGCAAGAGCGTATCGTCAAACTCGGTGCGTTTCCATGCCTGCGTGGCGATCCCGCCCAGCAGCGGGGCCTCGTCTAGGAACTCGGGCTCTGGCGCTGGGGGTTGCGCCGAAGGTTTGGCTTCGCCCAGATCCAGATCGATCTGTCCCTGTGGGGCCGGTGGTTTGGCTGCAAAGGGCACAACAACAGTGTCGTCTGCATTGGTGTCCAGATCGGCGGCGTCATCCAGGCCGGGCGACAGAGAGGCAACATGGGCTACGCCCTGTTCACGCAGGATGCGTTGGACGCCCTTGATGGTGATCCCATCCTCGTGCAGCAATTTCTTGATCCCGCCAAGCAGGCGCATGTCGTTGGGCCGGTAATACCGGCGACCGCCTGCGCGTTTGACTGGTTTGACCTGACTGAAACGGCTTTCCCAAAAGCGCAACACATGAGCCTGAACGCCCAGCCAGTCCGCAACTTCACTGATCGTGCGAAAAGCGTCGGGAGACTTGCTCATGATTTTGCCGTCCTGATCTTACTTACGGTTCCCTGCGGCGACGCGATCCTTCATCAGGTGCGACGGGCGGAAGGTCAGAACCCGGCGGGGCTGAATAGGAACCTCTTCGCCGGTCTTGGGGTTGCGACCGATACGGGCGGTCTTGTCCCGAACGCTGAAGGTGCCAAAAGACGATATCTTGACCTGTTCGCCGCGCACCAGGGCGTCAGACATATGGTTCAGAACGCTTTCAACCAGTTGCGCGCTTTCGTTGCGGGACAGGCCCACTTCGCGAAAGACGGCTTCGCTCAGATCCATTCGGGTCAGTGTTTTATCGCTCATGCCAATTCCCCTGTTGATAGCAGAGCATAGGGCCAGGGCAAATTCGCTGTCAATATCAATGAATTGCGCGCGGGTGTGTAAGCCGTTTTGTGCCTGTTACCACCGCAAGAGGACTGAACCCCAAGCCAGACCGCCCCCGATGGCCTCGGTCACCAGCAGATCGCCTTGCTTGAACTGGCCCCGTTGCTTGGCAACCGACATCGCCAGGGGAATCGATGCGGCCGACGTGTTGCCGTGGTCCTGAAGGGTGACCACAACGTGGTCCATCGGGACGCCCAATTTCTTGGCCGTTCCCTGAATAATACGGATATTCGCCTGATGCGGCACGATCCAGTCCACATCTTCGTGACCCAGTCCGACCTTCTCCAGACAGGTTTCTGCGGTCGAGGTCAGGCGCTCGACGGCCTGACGGAACAGTTGATTGCCCTTCATCCGCAGATGCCCGGTGGATTGGGTCGAAACGCCGCCATCAACGTAAAGAAGGTCTTTGTAACGCCCGTCGGAATTCAGGTCTGTCGCCAGAATCCCCCGGTCATCCGGAGTGCCTTCGCCCTCTTGCAGTTCAAGAATCAGGGCACCAGCCCCGTCTCCGAACAACACGCAGGTCGACCGATCCGTCCAATCCATGATTCGAGAGAACGTCTCGGCTCCGATCACCATCACACGTTTTGCCTGACCGGACAGGATCAGTGCGTTTGCATTGGTAAGCGCATAAACGAACCCGGCGCACACGGCCTGAACATCGAAGGCAAAGCCTTTGGTCATGCCCAGGCGCGATTGCACCATTGTGGCGGCGGAAGGAAAGGTCAGGTCAGCAGTTGATGTAGCCAGAATGATGGCGTCAACGTCGTTTGCTGTCAGCCCTGCATCCGTCAGTGCAGCCTCAGCCGCGTTGGTGGCCATATCCGACGTGGTTTCACCTTCGGCAGCAAAGTGGCGGCGTTCGATTCCCGAGCGGGTCCGGATCCATTCATCCGTTGTATCAAGCGTCTTTTCGAATTCAGAATTCGGAACCACACGTTCCGGCAAATAGTGTCCGACGCCTACGACAACTGAACGGCCTGCCATGCTGGGGTACTGCCTTTTTGTTATTCGCCCGCCTTTGGCGGAGCGTGTGCGGCATCTTGTGCAAGCTCGGCGGTCGATGCAACCCGTGCGGCCAATTTTTCGGCAAAGCCGGATTGCGCCAAGGTAAAGGCCAGCTTAACCGCCGCAGAGACCCCGGTTGCATCCGCGCCGCCATGGGATTTGATCACAGTCCCATTGAGGCCCAGAAAGACCCCGCCGTTCACCCGGCGCGGGTCGATGCGCTTTTTCAGACGTTGCAGCGAGGTGATCGCCAGAACCGAAGCCAAACGCGACAGGGGAGAGTATTTGAACGCCTGACGCAGCAGGTCTCCGATCAGGCTGGCGGTGCCTTCACCGGTCTTGATGGCGACGTTGCCGGTAAACCCATCGGTTACAATGACATCCGCCTTGTCACCGGGAATGTCGCTGCCCTCGACAAATCCGACAAAGTCAAAGCTGGCCCGATCCGCGAAATCCGAGATCATGGCATGCGCTTCTTTCAGCTCAGCCCGGCCTTTATGTTCTTCGGTGCCCACGTTCAGCAGGCCGATACGCGGGCGTTCCAGCGCCATGCCGTTGCGGGCATAAGAGGCACCCATCAGTGCATATTGCAGCAAATCCTTGGCGTCGGCGCGCACATCCGCACCCACATCCAGCATCACGTTGAACCCCTGCGGGTTGCGCGAGGGCCACAGAATTGCAATCGCCGGACGGTTCACGCCCGGCAATTTGCGCAATCGCATCATCGACAGCGCCATCAGCGCGCCCGTATTGCCGCAGGAAACTGCGCCATGGGCCTCGCCCTGACGCACTGATTCCAGCGTTGACCACATCGAGGTCTGTTTGCCGTTGCGTACAACCTGGCTGGGCTTGTCCTCCATCGTGACCACATCGGGGCAATCACGAAAAACGACGCGCCCCTGCAGGACACGCCGTTTGGCGACAAGTTTGCTCAGCACTTGTTCAGGTCCATGCAAGACGAACGCGATGTCGGGGTTCTTGCTTGCCGATTGGGCAATGCCCGCCACAACAGCAGCGGGCCCCGAGTCACCACCCATAGCGTCAACGGATATGGTAATCCGTCCGGTGTGCGTGGGCTGTTCTGTCATGCCTGGCCTGCGCTTTAAAGGCTTAGGCCGCGTCTTCGTCCAGGTCGATTTCGTCGGCCTGAGCGACGACTTCGCGATCATCGTAGTGGCCGCAGGACGCGCAGACATGATGCGGGCGCTTCAGCTCGCCGCAGTTTGCGCATTCGTTCGGGTTTGCAGCAACCAGAGCGTCGTGTGCGCGGCGGTTGTTGCGGCGCGACTTGGAAACTTTGTTCTGTTGGACGGCCATGGTCTCAACCTTTGTATACTAAGGGCCAACAGATTCGCTGTCGGCCGGGTTTCATTCTTTGTTTATCTCGTGGTTTGACGCGCGTTTAGGGGACGGGCCCCGCAATGTCCAACCCAAATTCCGATGAGCGCGCGAAAATACTGCGATTCTCGACATGTTCAAGCGATTTTTCTGAGGGCCTGCTATGACAGGAAAACAGACCTATGTCACTCGTCTTTTTTCAGCGCATCGCGCAATCCTGCCAACCCGGCAAAGGGCTTTACATCTTCGTCAGTCATAGCTTGTTTGCCCGGCTCTGTGAAATCGGCCTGCGCCAGTTCAGCACCATCTTTGCGCGGGTATTGGGGCAGGGCCAGCGACAGAGCCTCGATCATGACCTGGGCGGGATCGATCACGGGGCCAAGCGGCTCAGAATCGTCACCCTCAGGGATTTCGAACTCAGGTTCGTCGGGATCATCCAATTCAGCCAGAAACGCCCGCGACACGGGCGTCTCGATCCGCGTAGTGACCGGTTCCAGCGTTACAACGCAGGGCTGGATCACCGTCGCACCCAGTTTGCCCTGCAATACCCAGTCGTGTTTGCCCTGCGCTTGTACGTTGCCGACAAAGCTGAGCTTGCGCAGACCTAACAGGCCCAGCTCCTCTTTGATCGCGTCCAAACGCGGTGCGTCGGGGCGCAATTCGAACGCGGTTGGCGCGTTTTGGGGCAGGTCGGCCACCCGCAGAGATGTAAGCTTGCTCATTCGTGACCCTTTCCTGTGTTGAACCGGGGCTGCGGTTTCTGTATCGGATAGGGGCCGCAAGGGTCCAAGGCAAGAGGGTGTGAATGTTGAAGGTTGTGAACAGGTTGAAACCAGCGTCGAAAACGCTTGTATTTGCGGCCTGCCTGGCAGTGGCCGGGGCGTGTACGCCCATCTTTAAGAATCACGGATACATACCGCCCCCTGAGGATCTGGCCGAAATCAAGGTCGGCGTAGACACCCGCGAAAGCGTCGAAGAGGCGGTCGGCGCCCCAAGTTCTTCGGGTGTGGTGCGCGATTCAGGCTTTTACTACGTCCGATCTCGTGTGCGCCACTATGGACCAAAGCGCCCCGAGGTGGTCTCGCGCGAACTGCTCGCGATCAGCTTTGATGACCGGGGAGTGGTGCGCAATATCGAACGGTTCGGTCTGGAAGACGGCATTGTCGTTCCGCTGGACCGTCGCATTACCGAATCCACGATCGAGAATCGAGGCTTCTTGCGTCAGCTGTTGGGTAACATCGGTAACTTTAACCCAGCCAATATCCCGGGCGCTTCGAATTAACTCGACGTCCGGTCTTGCCTTGGTCACAGGACGGTCACACGTCTTGTGATAAGGACACAGCAAGATGATTCAGGTCGGCAACCTTGGAGGATGCGACCATGGCACTATTGCTTGGCAAAGGCCGGTATCGCGCCCGTCTTGCGCAAACTGCGCAGGACATAGGGGCGGCGCAGCAATTGCGCACGTTGGCCTTTGGGACCGACCACACAGATCAGGACGATTTCGACCTGCTCTGCGCACATATCCTTGTTGAAGATACGCGCGACAACGGGCGATTGGTCTGCTGCTTTCGCATGCTGACAATGGAGAACGGGTCAGAGATTGACCGCAGCTATTCGGCGCAGTTCTACGATCTGTCCGCACTGGAAGGTTTTCAGGGACGGCTGGTCGAAATGGGTCGGTTCTGCATTCATCCAGACTGGAACGATCCGGATATCCTGCGCGTCGCCTGGGGGGCGATGACCGCTTATGTCGACCAGAACAATGTTGCGATGCTGTTTGGCTGTTCGTCTTTTGCCGGGGTTGAAACTGCGGAGTATCTGGATGCCTTTGCGATGCTGAAACACCGGCATCTGGGCCCCAAGCGCTGGTTGCCTCGGGTTAAGGCACCGGATGTGTTCCGTTTTGCGGCTCGTCTGCGGCGCAGGCCGGATGCGAAAAAGGCGATGCTGCGGATGCCACCCTTGCTGCGCACTTATCTGATGATGGGCGGCTGGGTCAGTGATCACGCGGTGGTCGACCGGAATATGAACACGCTGCACGTCTTCACCGGGCTCGAGATCGGAGCGATTCCACCCGCCCGCAAACGCCTGCTGAGGTCGGTGGCCCAGTAATCGCCGTTGACGCCTTGGCCCTGCCGGTTTAGCTGGCGGGCATGGCGAGAATTCCTTTATTGCAGATGTCCGGCATTTCCCTGACCTTCGGGGGCGATCCGGTTTTTTCGGGGCTGGATCTGGTGATTCAACCGGGCGACCGTGTTGCACTGGTCGGGCGGAACGGGTCCGGCAAGTCGACCCTGATGAAGGTGATGGCAGGTCTGGTCGAACCCGACCGAGGCGAAATCGTGATTCCCCCGGGGAAATCCGTAGGTTACATGGAGCAGGACCCCAGCATGGAAGGGTTCGCCACCTTGGGCGATTATGCCTCCAGCGGGTTGGAACCTGGTGAGTTGTATAAGGTCGAGCGTGCCGGTGAGGGACTGAAATTCGATCCTTCACGCCCGATCGAAACCGCCTCGGGCGGTGAGAGACGACGGGCGGCCTTGGCCAAGCTTATGGCCGAAGCTCCGGATCTGATGTTGCTGGACGAACCGACCAACCATCTGGATATTGAGGCCATCGCATGGCTGGAGCGAGAGCTTGGATCAACACGAGCCGCGTTTGTGCTGATCTCGCATGACCGGGCCTTTCTGCGCGCCTTGACCCGCGCGACATTGTGGATTGATCGCGGTGCCGTGCGACGGCAAGAGCAGGGGTTTGAGGCGTTCGAGACTTGGCGCGACAAAGTTTGGGAAGAAGAAGATCAGCAACGGCACAAGCTGAACCGCCTGATCAAATCCGAGGCCCGATGGGCCGTCGAAGGTATCAGCGCGCGGCGCAAACGCAATCAGGGCCGGGTCCGCGCCTTGCAAGACTTGCGGAGCGAGAAAGCGGCCCAGATCAAACGTCAGGGTTCGGCCGCTATGGCGTTGGAATCCGGACCGAAATCTGGTCGAAAAGTGATTGATGCCAAAGGTTTGACCAAATCGTATGGTGCGCAACAGATCGTCCGGAACTTTGATCTCTTGGCGCAACGCGGTGACCGCGTAGCGTTTGTTGGGCCCAACGGCGTGGGCAAGACAACGCTGTTGAAAATGTTGCTGGGCCAAGAGGAGCCGGATGAGGGTTCGGTAAAATTGGGCACCAATCTTGATATTGCCGTGTTCGACCAGACCCGTGCACAGCTGGACCCAGAGATGAGCCTGTGGGACAGCCTGACCGGTGATCCCGAGATGCGGGTGTCGGGCAAGGCCGATCAGGTGATGGTCGGTGGCCAGCCCAAGCACGTGGTGGGCTACCTCAAAGAGTTTCTGTTTGACGAAAGACAGGCAAGAGCGTCCGTTAAGTCCCTGTCTGGTGGGGAAAAAGCGCGGTTGCTACTGGCCAAGCTGATGGCGAAGCCTTCGAACCTTTTGGTGTTGGACGAACCAACCAACGATCTGGACGTCGAAACCCTGGACCTGTTGCAAGAACTGCTGGACGATTATGACGGCACAGTCCTGCTGGTTAGCCATGACCGAGATTTTCTGGACCGCGTGGCCACCACGACAATCGCGATGGAGGGCAATGGCCGCGCCACGGTTTATGCGGGCGGGTGGTCGGATTACATTGCCCAGCGAGGCGATGAAACTCAGAAGAAGGAAGAAAAAACAAAATCTTCCAAGCCGAAGGTCAAGCTAGAGGAGCAGCCAAAATCTGGCCTGTCCTTCTCGGAAAAACACCGGCTTGAAAAGCTGCCCGCCGAAATCGCGCGGCTTGAAGCCGAGATTGGCAAGCTCGAACAGCTGATGTCCGATCCCGAACTGTTCACACGTGAGCCGGTCAAGTTCCAGAAGGCCACTGAGGCCCTTGTTGAACGGCAGGACAAACTATCGGTTGCGGAAGAAGAGTGGCTGGTTCTGGAAGAAAAATCCGAAGGCGCGTAATCGCGGCTCAGGAACGTCTCACCGGCCGCGCCGGATTGCCGACAACCGTATCCCCGGCAGCGACATCTTTGGTCACAACACTGCCAGCCCCGATTGTGGCGTTGTCACCGATCGTAACCCCGGGCAGCAAAATGGCGCCGCCACCAACCCAGACGTTTTGGCCGAGGGTGACCGGCAGGCCAATCTCCAACCCCTGCGCGCGCTCGGTCGGGTCTTTGGCGTGCTGCGCGCAGTAAATCTGCACATTGGGGCCAAACATCGTGTCATCTCCGACCCGAACCGGCGCGGTGTCCAGTACCACGCAGCCGGCGTTGAAATACACCCGGTCTCCCAATTGCAGGTTCAATCCATAGGCACAGTGAAACGGTGCTTCGACAAAGCAGTCTTGCCCAACTGATTTGAACAGGGCCCGCAATTCGGGCACCATCGCGCCACGTGCATCCGGCGCGCAGGTGTTGTGCGCATGGACCGCGCGCCGGGCCTGCGCGCGCAACGCATCCAGTTCGGGGTCCAGACAGCAATACCACTGCCCGGCCTGCATTTTTTCCCGCTCGGACATCGGCCAGACCTAGCGCATCCGAAGCGCGCCGTCGATGCGGATGACCTCACCGTTCAGGTAGCCCATTTCAACGATGAACCCGGCCAGCCGTCCATATTCATGTGGATCGCCCAGACGGGCAGGGTTGGGAACGTCGGCGGCCAGTTGCTGCTGTACCTCTTCGGGCAGACCCGCCAGCATCGGCGTCATGAAGATGCCCGGTGCAATGGTCATCACCCGGATACCGGTCGAGGCCAGATCGCGCGCCATTGGCAGGTTCAGCCCCACCACGCCACCTTTTGAGGCCGCATAAGCCGCCTGTCCCTTTTGGCCGTCAAAAGCCGCGATCGAGGCGGTGTTGATGATCACACCGCGTGCACCGTCGGGCTCGGGCTCATTCCTGGCCATTTCAGCGGCCGCCAGGCGCGAGACGTTGAATGTGCCGACCAGATTGATATCGATGGTGCGCTGGAACGCGTCCAGAGGGTGGGGGCCGTCCTTGCCAACGGTTTTGATGCCATAAGCGATGCCCGCGCAATTCACCGTGGCGGTGATCCGATCCATTTTGTTTCTGGCATGCACAATTGCCGCAGCGACAGAGGGTTCATCCGTAACATCCGTTTCCGCGAAATGCCCGCCGATTTCGTCTGCAACCTGCGCTCCGCGCTCGGCATCTCGGTCTAAAATAGTGACCTGCGCGCCCTGTGCGGCGAAATGGCGGGCGGTGGCCTCGCCCAACCCCGAGGCGCCGCCGGTGATGATCGCGGCTGTAGTGGACAATTGCATGGCAGGTTCCTTCAATCGGGATTTGAACGTATGTTCATTTAATTCGCAGATTTAGCCGCTGTCCACAAGATTTGCGTTGGTTTTCTGGGTTTGAGGCGGTTTCTCAAGGTTTTCTCAGATGGCCTTTAGCTTAGCTTAATGCGCGAGTCTCACATCGAGAGCAGAGATGTAAAGCGTCGAGGGGGCGCTGTGTAAGGAGATGAACGTTATGGGTAAGAGTATGAAACTGGGTATGTCTGCATTGGTGGCCGCGCCCTTCCTGGCCGTGATCGGCGCGACCAGCGCGGCAGCTGCACCGGAAGTATGCAATGCGAAGACGGCGCGTGATGCGGCAAATCGTGGGGACTATCAGGCGATGTGTGATTGTACACATGTTACACCCAGCTTTTTGCAGCGTCTGCAGACCCGGTCAGATTTCGCAACGACGTTGCGCAATACCACAGCACAATGCCCGGGACTGGCTTCGCTTTTGACCGATCAGCCAACGGGGTCGATTGGTGCAGCAGAGATTCCCGGTGAGGCCCGTAGCAATGAGCAGTTTGCCCAGGCCGACCCTGACAATGGCGGTGGTGGCACCGGGTCTGGCGGCGGAGGTGGCGCTCCCGGTGACGGAGGCGGCGATCCCGGCGATGGCGGAGGTGACCCCGGTGACGGTGGCGGCGATCCCGGTGACGGTGGCGGCGATCCCGGTGACGGTGGCGGCGATCCCGGTGACGGAGGTGGCGATCCCGGCGATGGCGGTGGCGGTAACGGCGGCAACAATGGCGGCGGAAACGGCGGCAACAATGGCGGCGGAAACAATGGCGGCCACGGCGGCGGCAACGGTGGTCCCGGGAATGGGAACGGGAACAACGGAAACTCCGGCAACGGCGGCGGCAATAATGGCGGATCGGGACCGGGCACCGGTAACGGCGGTGGCAATAACGGGAACGGCAATGGCGGCGGCGGTCATGGCAACGGTGGCCACAACGGCGGCGACGGAAAAGGCGGTGGTAAAGGTGGCCATGGCGGCGGCAAAGGCGGCGATGGCAAAGGGGGCCACGGCGGCGGTAAAGGTGGCGACGGTAAAGGTGGCGGTAAGGGAGGCAAAGGTGGAAAGCACTAGCTGGCCCACCCTAATCGACTGCACAGTCTGAAATAGTATACGGCCACCCAAAGGGGTGGCCGTATACCGTTCTTCCTAGTGTTTTCCTTAGCCCATCTGAACCAGCGCGTGGCGCTTCTTGCCCGCGCTCAGTTTGATTGGCGAGGACAACGCGTCCGCGTCAATCATCAGTCCTGCATCGGTCAGAGGCGCGCCGTCCAACTTGGCACCATTCTCAGCAATCAGGCGCTTGGCCTCCTTGCCGGACTTGGCGAGCCCGGATTTCACGATCAGTTGAACGATCGAGATGCCTTCGGCGAGTTCTTCTTTCGTTAGTGTCAAGGTTGGAAGAGCACTCACATATCCAGCCGCCGAAAAAGTATCATTACCTTTTTCTTTCCCGGTCATCGTACCAAATATTCCCTCGGCCGTGGCTCTTGCAGCCTTTGCAGCATCGGCGCCGTGTAAGAGAGTGGTGACTTCGTCCGCGAGCGTTTTCTTAACTTCGTTGATTTCAGAACCTGCAAGCGCGCCCAGACGGTCGCATTCCTCTATCGGCAGTTCGGTGTAGAGCTTCAGAAACCGTCCCACATCCGCGTCGGTGGTATTGCGCCAGAACTGCCAAAAATCAAAAGTCGAGAGCATATCACGGTTCAGCCAGACCGCGCCGTCCTGCGACTTGCCCATCTTCTTGCCGTCGCTGGTGGTCAGAAGCGGCGAAGTCAGGCCGTAGATCTCATGATCCAGCACCCGGCGGGTCAGGTCGATACCGTTGACGATATTGCCCCACTGATCGCTGCCGCCCATCTGTAGAACACAGCCATAGCGACGGTTCAGTTCCAGAAAGTCATAGGCCTGCAGGATCATGTAGTTGAATTCGAGGAAGCTCAGCGATTGCTCGCGGTCCAAGCGCGATTTCACCGATTCAAAGGACAGCATCCGGTTGACCGAAAAATGCCGCCCGATGTCGCGTAGGAAATCGAGGTAGTTCAGACCGTCCAGCCATTCTTCGTTGTTCAGCATCAGCGCTGCGTTTTCAGCGTCGGTGTCATAGTCGATATAGGCCGAGAATACCTTTTTGATGCCCGCAATATTGGCGTCAATCTGTTCCGGGCCCAACAGGGGGCGCTCATCCGAGCGGAAAGACGGATCGCCCACCTTGGTGGTGCCGCCGCCCATCAGGGTGATCGGCTTATGGCCGGTTTTCTGGAACCAGCGCAGCATCATGATCTGGATCAGGCTGCCCACATGCAGTGACTGCGCCGTGGCATCAAACCCGATATAAGCCGACTGACACCCGCTGATCAGCGTCTCGTCAAGGCCCTGATAATCGGTGCAGTCGGCGAGAAAGCCGCGCTCGATCATCGTGGCGATGAAATCCGATTTGGGGTGGTAGGTCATATCGTGCCTCGGGATTGATGTTGCGGGGCTGTGTATAGGACCGTGCATTGCTAAGTAAAAGGCACCTTTGCCAATTTAAACCTGCATGTTTCAGCTTTTGGTCGAGGGCAGGCGAAAGGCGTAGAGCATCGCGAGCAGGTTCAATGCGGCCAGCACGATGATTGGTGTAACCGGATCATGCAGATGGGCCACGGCCCCAAGGATCGCAGCAAACACCATACCGACTAACCCGGCGCTGACATCACCAAGTGCGACCAGATAGGGGCGCTCTTTCTCAGAAGTCATGTCGATGATGTAAAGATAGCGCCCATAGATCACCCCATTGCCGCCAAGCGAAAGCAGCAAAATAATCAGCGCGTATAGCCACACATCCTGCGCATAGCCCAAATAGGTAAAGATCAGCGCCATAACGGCGGACAGGGCCGAGATCAGGCAACCCAGCCACATCACCGGCTTGACAGAGATCCGCCCGCTGAGCCACCCCCATAGGATCGATCCGATCACCATCCCTAGGCTGGCGGCGATTACAAAATAGCTGAGCGAGTGTTTGGTGCCGACATGAAATGTCGCGGCGTGGATCGTATAGAACGGCATGGCCAGTTCAACCGAGACAAAAATCAGTCGCGCGGTCAGGAACTTTCGATACCACGGATAAGCCATGCCGGTCTTGAACCCGGTTGCCAATTCGGCCAGCGGGTGGGGTTTCTTTTTGGGCGCGGGTGCAGGGGCTGCTTCATCCTCAAGCAGGCGCACCCCGGCAAAACTGATGCCGGCGGCAAACATGGCAAAGACACCGCACCACAGAACCACGATATGGCGTTGCATGGGCTGGTCCGAAGCCAGTAAGTCGCGTGTCAACCAAACCACCAGAATAGCCAGAATGCCCGAGACGGTGGCCTGCGCGAACACCATGCGGTTGCGTTTCGTATCGGGAATGGAAATGCCGTAAATCTGGCTGGTGCCAAGGCTGGCGATTCCCTGACATAATCCCATGACGGTCGCTGTGGTCAGGAACAACAGCACAATCAGTACTTTTGGTAAGTCCGTTGCGAGCAGAGCAACAACTGACAGAATGACCGCCGTCATGATATTGGGGACATACACCGCCAGCTTCGCGCGGGTGACCTTGTTGATGAAGGGCGACACGAATATCTCGGCGATCAGGCGAGATCCGGTGACGAAAGGCAGCAACATCCCTGCGAAAAACGTGGGCGCTCCTAAAGCCAGATACAGGAACGGCAGAACCAGATTGGGATTAACCAATTGTCCGCCAATGGTAGCCAGAGATCCTGACCAAAAGATCAGCTGATAATTCCGACCGTCCGAGGGTGGTTTTGGGCTTTGTGTGTCAACCATGGCTGTTCGCTGCGGAAAAGATGTTCCGCAATCGTTACTCAGGCAGAGATTGTCTGCAACTGTTCAGCTGGCCATCTGTGGTTTAAGGCGCGCATGTGATCCCAAATTGCACTTCTGGCGCAGGATGTCGCTTGCTTTGGGGGGCGGTAAAAAGGCAGGTTGAGCGCGTCGCCGCCGTCAATCGGTGCGGTTGAACACAAGAACAATGAGGTGAGCGTGAACCGGGCCATCAGGAAAGTCGGGGCTATCAGGGCCCTTGGGGCGATGTCTGGCACGTCGCTGGACGGTGTCGACGCGGCCATTGTTGAAACGGATGGGCACCGGATTCTTGGCTTCGGTCCAAGTGACTATCGCCCCTATACAGATTCTGAACGCTCCGATTTGCGGAGCAGCCTTGGCCAGTGGTACGGGCCTGCGGTGGATAAGGCCGCTGAACTGGTCACCTTTGCCCATGCCGAGATCATGTCCGAGTTTGAAGAGATCGACCTGATCGGCTTTCACGGTCAGACCCTTGCACATGACCCGCGCGGACTTGGGACGTTGCAGGTGGGCGATGGCAAGGGGCTGGCGCAGGCACTGGGCGTCCCGGTTGTCTGGGATTTCCGCAGCGACGATGTGGCCATGGGCGGCGAAGGCGCGCCGCTGGCCCCGTTTTTCCACTTTGCCTGTGCCAAATGGATCAAAGCAGACGAGCCTCTGTGCTTCCTCAACCTCGGCGGGGTGGGGAACCTGACCTATGTGGACCCCAGCTTTGACGGCCCCGAGGATCCCGGTGCTCTACTGGCGTTTGACACCGGCCCCGCCAATGCGCCAGTGGATGACCTGATGCAGGCCCGCCTTGGTCTGCCAATGGATCGCGATGGCGCAATTGCGCGCGGTGGCACGGTCGAGACCGGCGCGCTGGAACTGTTTCTGGCCGAGCCGTTCTTTAACCGCATGCCGCCGAAGTCGCTGGACCGCAACGACTTTGCCGAGATGATCAGGCTGGTGCAGGAGCTTACGGATGCGGATGCTGTTGCCACCCTGACCGGCATGTGCGCCGCAGGCGTCGTGCAGGGGATGGAGCATTGCCCCAAACCCCCCGCCCGCGTTCTGGTCACCGGCGGCGGCCGACACAACCCGGTGCTGATGGAGATGCTGCGCGTCGCGCTCGACTGCCCGGTCGAGCCGGTCGAGACCGTCGGCCTGAACGGAGACATGCTTGAGGCGCAGGCCTTCGCCTATCTCGCCGTCCGCGTCGCGCGCGGCTTGCCGACGTCCTGCCCGGGTACGACTGGGGTAAAGGCTTTGGTGGGCGGTGGTGTGGTAAGTGGTGTGATGCGATGACGAAGAACCGAATTTGAGAGCTATAATTTTGGCATGATAGTCAAGTATTTATTCGATGATCTAAGGTCAATTTTCGCCGCGTGCATGGCGTTCGGTGCGACCGAGGCCATTGCGCAAAGCCAACCAAGCGACTTGATACTGAGAGTGCGTTTGGTGGCCGCCTCTTTTGAAGCTTTGAAATCGGAAACACGATTTTCTTGCGCTCATCCTGAGAGCCCAGTTGTCGTCGAATTGTCTGTTGATCTGACCCCAAACAGTTACGAATCCGCGCCTTTTCGCCAGACCGAACTGAACACAAACTCGGTCGTGGTGCGGCGCGATGGAACTTTGGAAAATAACAAACCTAAGGAATCCTGGCAAAAGACTGTCTCAACAGCACGGTTTACCAAAGGTTTTGTGAGTAGACCGCAGCAAGAAGAATTGACCGACCTGACATTTCAGGGGTCATTGTTCTTTTGCGATTACGAAGGTTTTCCCACTTTTGTGGGAGCGGAATATACTGTCTCGGGCACGATTGGGGCGTTCACACTGCTGCATCACCAGGCGTTTGCAACACAACTGAGTTGGACAGTAAGTTACCGAAGCTGGAAACAGGTTTCACATGACGGAAAGCAGATTGTGATTCCCAAGGTCAGGAAATCCTCTGGCCAAAAAGCTAACAAAGTCGGTTTATTGTCTTTCGAATTGAACGATGTCGCTGTTCCGCTCATCCCTGAGCGTGGCGATCAGCAGTTGCTTGTAAGTCTGATTGTACATGGCGAAGTCGCTGTTACCGAAGAGCGCCCGACGCCATGAAGTGGCGCTTGAAAACCACTCTGGCAGTTGTCCGGGTTGCAATGCTTAGCCTGATGTTCCTAACCCTGGCGCAAATCGCATCGGCCAAAGGATGGGACGTTGATGTGCGGGCTTTCGACAATATTACGGCGGTCTTGAACAGATTGGACCCAACCAAAGCTGGGTATAGCTGTCCCGAGCATTTCCACCCAGTGCGGCTTTCCGTCGAAATTGATGAGTTTAAAAAAATGACCGTCAAGGCAATTGGGTCAGAGTTTTTTCATTCGAACGTCGTTGACCAGGCAATTGCGGAAGAAAACCTGACGTTGTCACTCAAAGTCTCTGTCTTGGGATGTGCCTACAAACAGCATCTATTGGTACGAAAATGCTACGTCGCCGCCAATGGCGATTTGGGCGTTGGGCGAATGGAAAACGTCCGATTCTTGTATGCAGATGATCAAGACGACAATACTCTGTCAGCTGCTTACAGGGCCTACATTGCCAACCCGCCAGCGGAGCCATCGGCCCGCGACGCCGAAGCGGCCGGGTCGTCTGAGAGCATTCAGCCAATCGGGTTCTTTACGCTTGCGTTTGATTGGGAACCAACTTTTCTGGCCGATGCGAAACGGGAAGGGGATTGGGTACACTTGGGGCTGACTTGGTTGCGGATCAAAGTGTTGCCAGAAGATAACTAAACTGCGTTTCAGCGCCCTAACGTCCGCACATAGTCACTAGTAAACGCAGAATACCCCTCAGAGGTCGACTTCAAATGCGCCTGTGTCCAGTGATGCAGCGCCGGTAGCTGGTGGAAGGGGACATTGGGAAATGAGTGATGCTCGGCGTGGTAGGGCATGTTCCAGGCCAGAAACCGGACGATCCGGTTGGTGAAGGTGGTGCGCGAGTTTTCCAGCATGTTGGCGACCGGGGGGCACAGGCCATGCTCGGCCAGCAGATAGAGTCGCAGAACAGGCTGGCCGGTCAACACTGGCAGCAGCCAGAGCCAGAACAGGACGGGCGTGTAAAACAGGATTGCGGCGGCCAGGGCATAGAGCACCAGCAAAACCCGCGCCTCGATCCGCATTGCGCGGTGCCGGCGCGCGGGTAGGTAGGGGGCACCGATCCGGCCAAACGCATTTCGCACCAGAACGTCGGCCATGCTGTGCCAATAGGGCCAGCCGCTGAGATAGATCAACAGGCTGGGCCAGCTGTTGGGCCTGGGTTTTCCATCCAGTTCGGGGTCCTTGTCAGGGTGGTTGGTCCATTTGTGGTGGGCCAAGTGAAAATAGCGAAACCACGTAAAGGGCAGGGCAATCGGAACCGACACCAGATGCCCGATAGCGTCATTCAACCAGGCAGATCGGAACGGCGTCTTGTGGGTGCATTCGTGGCTTAGGGTGAACAGGAACACCAGCAGGATACCTTGTGGCAGGATCAGCAGCGGCCAGAGCGGGACCCGCATCGCGATGGCAATGCTAAGAGCGATCAGCGTCAATAGATAAAGCCCGAGATGCCATAGCCCGGCCCGGTTCGAGCGTTGCTGGAGTCGGTGTTTGACCTCCGGCGAGAGGGATGCGGTGACGGCGTGGTGATCCATGGTACGGGCGTAGCCTGACAAGCCAAATGACAGTTGGCAAGCCTTGTTTCAAAAGCCGTTCTGCCGGATAATTTCAGTATTTGATTATTCTGATTGGAGTTGTGACATGATTTCTGAACAGAACGCCCGTGCGCTGGAAGCACATTCAAACAGTGGTCTGCCTTTTCGCATCAGCCTGAGATCCGTGAACAAAGGGGTTGGGGCCGTTGCTCTGGGACTGCCATTTGCGCTTCTTCTGGCAGGGAAACTGGGCCATGCCTGCGCCTCTATCGATTCGATAAGTCATTATTATTACACCCGTGTGGGCGGCGATATACTGGTCGGAGCGCTCAGCTTTATCGGAGTGCTGCTGCTGTTCTTCTACAGGTTGCCGGGCAATTGGAGCGGTACGACGGGTGATGTTGACGGCTATCTGGGGCACAAACCGCTGGATATGTGGCTGTTGCGGATTGCCGGACTTTGCGCACTTGGCGTGGCCTTCTTCCCCACAAGCGGTACCGGTTGCGAAATGTTCAATGACGCTACCGCGCGGGTCTTCCTGCTGGATACACAGGGCGGCCATGGTCTGAGCTCTGCCGCAGTGACCGGCAAAATCTCCTTTGATTTCTGGGCTCAGACCGGAGTGACAAACAAGATCCTTCTCAATCTGCATTTCATTTCGGCGGCGGGGATGTTTCTGGTGCTGGCCTATTTCTCGATCTTTGTCTTCACTCGGCCGCAATCGAAACGTGCACGCGGGTCCAAGACGGATATCGGCTACGAGGTCTCGACCCTCAAGTGGTGGCGCAACGCTGGGTATTACCTTTTTGGAGGCCTGATCCTGCTTGCGATTGCGGCACTTGCCATCAAGGCTATTTTCCTGAGTGACAAGCCCGCTATCATCAAATGGTGGGACATGAATAACCTAACCTTCTGGTTCGAAGCCTTGGCACTGGTTGCCTTTGGCCTGAGCTGGAGCCTGAAAGGCAGGTTGTGGCCGTTCAGCTATCTGTCAGACAGCTGACCTCAGCCGCGCGGAATATCGAACCCAGGATCGGCCAGCGTGAAGCCACCGAATTCGAACCCGGGTGAGACCGTACAGCTGACCAGAGTGTAATCACCGGTTGAGCGCGCAGTTTGCCAGTGGTTTTTCGGCACGATCACCTGTGGAGAGCCCTGTGACAAATCGGGGGTCAGCAGGTGATCGATTGCCGGACCCCGATCGGTATCGCTGAGCGACAAGATCAGAGGGGCACCGGCGTGATACAGCCAGATCTCAGTTGCGTCGACGCGGTGCCAATGGCTGTTTTCCCCCGCTTGCAGCAGGAAATAGATACAGGTTCCGCTGGCGCGCCCTGCGTTATCGGCCCGCCATGTTTCACGAAACCAGCCGCCCTCGGGGTGACTTTGCAGGCGCAGGTGGGCGATGATCTGTTGTGCGGTCATGGGGCCTCTCGCAATTTCGGGACGATTATGCACGCGAGGGCGTGATCCGCTATGGTATTCGCGCGCATGAGGAATATGTTTGGCACATGACCCTGAACATCCCGTTTGACAACAGCTACGCCCGACTGCCGGACAGCTTTTACGCCCGCCAGGGCCCTGTGCCAGTGCGCGCGCCGCAGCTGATCGCATTCAACAACTCTCTGGCGCAGATACTGCGGGTCACGCCGGGGGATGTGCATGAGATGACCGAGGCCTTTGCAGGGAACAAGGTGCCCGAGGGGGCCGAGCCGATTGCGCAGCTGTATTCAGGCCATCAGTTCGGCAACTATAACCCTCAGCTGGGGGATGGGCGCGCGGTTTTGTTGGGCGAGACGGTCGGCACCGATGGTATTCGCCGCGACATTCAGCTGAAGGGCTCTGGCCCGACGCCGTTTTCACGGCAGGGCGACGGGCGTGCCTGGCTGGGGCCAGTGCTGCGCGAATATGTCGTGTCAGAGGCGATGCATGCGCTGGGCGTCCCCACAACACGGGCGCTTGCCGCCGTGGAAACCGGCGAGACCGTGCGGCGCGAGGGCCCAATGCCCGGTGCCGTTCTGACCCGCGTGGCGCAAAGCCATCTGCGCGTGGGGACGTTTCAGGTGTTTGCCGCGCGCGGTCAGTTGGACAGTCTGCGCAGGCTGACAGACTATGCCATCGACCGCCATTACCCTGGCGCCGAAGGGCCGATGGGCCTGTTGCGAGCCGTGGTCGCGGCGCAGGCACGGCTGATTGCCGGATGGATGAGCGTTGGTTTTATCCATGGGGTTATGAACACGGATAACAGCTCCATTGCCGGTGAGACGATTGACTACGGCCCCTGCGCCTTCATGGACCGCTATCATCCAAACACGGTCTTCAGCTCGATTGACCGAGCAGGGCGTTATGCCTATTCCAACCAGCCTGACATTGCGGTGTGGAATGCGGCGCAGCTGGCCACATCGCTGATCCAGCAAGCCGAAGATAAAGACGCCGCCGTGGAAGAGGCAACCGAGATTGTTCACGCCATGCCCGACTTGTTGCAGACGGAATCGCAGACGCGGTTCCGGGCCAAAATTGGTCTGACGACCAAGGAAGACGGTGATCAGCAATTGATCTCGAACCTGCTGACCCGCATGGCGCAAAACCAAGCCGATTTCACCAACACCTTCCGCGCGCTGGGCGATAACGCGGCGCGCGATCAGTTCACCGACCCGCAGGCTTTTGACCAATGGGCTGAGGGTTGGCAGGCGCGGTTGGCACGGGAAGAAGACCCTTCGGCGGTCATGGCCAAGGCAAACCCGGCCTTCATCCCGCGCAATCACCGCATCGAGCAGATGATACAGTCGGCAGTGCAGGGCGACTATACACCCTTCCACCGGCTGAACACGGTGCTGGCTCGTCCTTTTGAGGATCAGCTGGATGCGCTGGACCTGACGCGCCCACCGACCGAAGGCGAGGTTGTGCATGCGACCTTCTGTGGGACTTAAAGAAATTGCAACTTTAACTGCCCTAGCCGAGGTGTTGCATGAAAGGTCGCCCCATGAAAACATCAAGGGTGTCGCTGATTTCTCTATTGGCATGTGCGTGCTGTGTTGGACCTGTTCCCGACCTAACTCGAGTGGAGGCGATTGATTTGTTGAATTCTGGACAAGTTGAAAGCATTGGTGTCACGCAAGCCGGATGGACCGTTTTGACCCTGACCGATGGTGCACAAAGACATAATCGTAGCGACGTCATCGGGTACCCTAGGCAGTTGCTCGCAAAATGTGACAACTGTTCAGATGTTTCCTTTTGGTTAGAGTAACGCGGTTTGACCTTCGAAGAGAGTTAGTTGCGATATGTTTCACTCGTTGGGGCAGAAACTTAGGAAGATGAAACTGTTTTCACGATGACTACAACTCCGACTCTGCGACTTACCATCAACACAGAATGCTGCATAATAGGCGCATCGGGGGAAACTGCAGACAAAAATCGGTTTTGTTTTAGGGAGCATAAAATGCGCTACTCCATTTTGTTGGAAGACGCGGACGGCATTTCTTATTTCGAAGATCGCGAGGTTGATTTCGAACTCAAGACCTTTGCCCCACCAGCGTCACCGTTTCTGGTCTCCAAAGAGGTCGAGGCCGCGCGAATTGCGTTCCTGTCATTGCCCGCGGGCTGGAAAGGGGTTCAGCACCGATCCCCGAAACCCCAGCTTGCGACAGTTCTGTTCGGTACGTTTCGTGTTCAAGCGGGCTCGGGCGAAATACGTGATTTCAAAACGGGTGACTTGTTTTGGGCCGAAGATGTCTCGGGATCGGGTCATGCTTCGTCAGCCGAAGGCGGTGAGCCCGTCAATTTGTTGATTGCGCAGTTTCAATAGTGGCCTGACTGTCGAAAAAGGTTTGATGCCAAACACGGAATATCCATGACCCAACTCTCAACCCTGCGCATAGCGAGCTATAACATTCAGAAATGCGTGGGCTTGGATTTTCGGCGGCAGCCGCAGCGTATCATGCAGGTCATCGACAGCATGAAGGCTGATATCGTCGTGCTGCAAGAGGCCGACAAGCGCCTGCCTCCACGACCCGCCGCCTTGCCGCATTTTATGCTGGATGAAGCGGGCTGGCAGATTGTCGATCTGGGGGGTGCAGGCAGTCTGGGCTGGCATGGCAACGCGATCATTTGGCGGGGTGATGACATCCGGGTTCGACAGACCGGGCATCATGAACTGCCTGGGTTAGAACCTCGGGGGGCTGTGCGGGTCGAGTTTGACACGCAGATTGGTCCTCTGCGGGTTTTGGGGATGCATCTGGGGCTTCTGCCAGCCTCGCGCCGCAGGCAGATCACACATATTCGACGATGCGACGCGGGTTTGGATCTGATGCCGACTGTGTGGGCCGGGGATTTCAACGAATGGTCGCGTCAGCCTGTGCTGGATCACCTAGCTCCGGATATGCGGTTCCTGCCGCCGGTTCCCAGCTTTCCGGCGGCTCAGCCACTTGGGGCACTCGACCGGATCGCGCTGGGCGATGGGCTTGAGGCGATCACCCATGGCGTACACGACGCGCGGCCGGCGCATATTGCGTCGGACCATCTGCCGATCTGGGCTGATCTTCAGCGGGTTGCGTGAAGGTCAAATCCGCTGTGGCGCCAGCCGCGCAGACGGTTTAAGACAGAAACCCGAACTACTCTGAGGGTCACAATGTCCGACACGATCATCTCTCGTTGCGAAGCCAAAGGTCTGCGCATGACGGGCCAGCGTCGCACCATCGCGCAGGTGTTGCAGCAAAGCGCGGATCATCCGGATGTGGAAGAGCTGTATGCCCGTGCCTCAAAGGTGGATTCGGGGATCTCGATCGCGACCGTCTATCGCACGGTGAAATTGTTCGAAGAGGCGGGGATACTTGAACGGCTGGAGTTCGGCGACGGGCGCGCCCGCTATGAAGATGCCGAGCGAGATCACCACGATCATCTGATCGACATGCACTCGGGTGAGGTGATCGAATTCGTCGATCCCGAAATCGAGGCGCTACAGGAAAAAATTGCAGCAAAGCTGGGGTATAAACTCAAAGGCCACCGGCTGGAATTGTATGGCGTTCCGCTAAAGCAGGACTGACCCATCACGAAACGCGAACGGTCGCTCCACGGGAATTCATGATTCCTGTGCTTAAAATGCTTGCCAGAAACGGATACTTGCGTTTTTGGTGAACGCAGCAGCGGCCGGGTTGAGCCGCCTATCCCTACGGACAAGACAATGAACAACGTAAACGGCATTTTGCTGGTCGTCGGCGCGATGGCTGCTTTTGCGCTTGAGGACATGTTTATCAAACACCTGTCGGTCAGTGTGCCGACCGGACAGATCATGGTGGTCTTGGGTATCATGTGCGGGCTGGTGTTTGCCCTGATGGCCGTGGCCACGCGCAAACGGATATTTGAGGCCGCGGCGTGGCGGGGTCTGCCGCTGATCCGCGCCGTGACCGAAGGTGTCGGGGCCGTTGCTTTTGTCACCGCCCTGTCTCTGGTTGATCTGTCCACCGTGGCGGCGGTGTTTCAGGCCATGCCGCTAGTTGTGACAATGGGCGCGGCCCTGTTTCTGGGTGAACAGGTCGGCTGGCGCCGTTGGAGCGCGATTGGTGTCGGCTTTGTTGGTGTTCTGATGATCATTCGCCCCGGATTGGACGGGTTCCAGCCAGAGACCCTGTTTGTGGTTGCTAGCGTCATTGCCATCGCCGCCCGGGATCTGATCACCCGGCGTCTGGATGTGCGTGTAGCCTCGGCCGTTGTTGCGATGCAGGCCTATCTGGCCGTGGCCATTGCCGGCGTTGCGTTGATTGTCTTGAACGGTCAGCCGGTTGTGGCCATGGGGGCCGGGCAGTTTGGTCCGTTCCTGGGCGCGATCACGTTTGGCGTTCTGGGATATTACGGCATCGTTACGGCGATGCGGGTGGGGGATGCCTCGGCGCTTACGCCATTTCGCTATACCCGGCTGGTGTTTTCCATCGCGGCGGGCATGCTGATGTTTGGCGAACGCCCTGATCAGATGACACTGGCCGGGGCAACGCTGATCATCGGATCGGGCTTGTATACCTTCCTGCGCGAACGGCGTCTGGCCCAGCAGGTGGTGGCCGCCGCGACCTGACGGATCGTCGCAGGTTGGCGCAAACAACCCACTTGAGTCGTGTTAGCGATAACGGGGATGGTTTACTTTTTGTCCCGTGCTGCTATGAGGCATGCAACCAAATGCAGCCACAGGGACGGGCCTTATGAGCACCATCATCGACATCCATGCACGCGAAATTCTGGACAGCCGGGGTAATCCGACGGTCGAAGTGGACGTGATCCTGGAAGACGGCACCATGGGCCGCGCCGCTGTACCTTCGGGCGCATCGACCGGCGCTTATGAGGCGGTAGAAAAGCGCGACGGTGACACATCGCGGTATATGGGCAAGGGCGTGCTCGAAGCCGTCGCCGCCGTCAACGGTGAGATCGCCGAGGAACTGGTGGGCTTTGACGCGACCGAGCAGGTGGCCATCGACGGAGCCATGATCGAGCTGGACGGCACAGAAAACAAAGGCCGTTTGGGGGCGAACGCCATACTAGGTGTCTCGCTGGCTTCGGCCAAAGCAGCGGCCGATTTCACCACGCAACCTTTGTTCCGTTATGTCGGCGGCACGTCGGCACGTGTTCTTCCGGTGCCAATGATGAACATCATCAATGGTGGCGAGCATGCGGATAACCCGATCGACATACAGGAATTCATGATCATGCCGACCTCGGCCAGCAACATCCGCGAGGCGGTGCGCATGGGCTCTGAGGTGTTTCACACTCTGAAAAAAGAGCTGTCAGCAGCAGGTCTGAGCACCGGCATCGGGGATGAGGGTGGTTTTGCGCCCAACATCGCATCTACCCGCGAAGCGCTGGATTTCATTCTGAAGTCCATTGAAAAAGCAGGCTACAAGCCGGGTGACGAAATTCATCTGGCCTTGGATTGCGCGGCGACGGAATATTACAAAGACGGCAAATACGTCTTGTCGGGTGAGAGCAAAAGCCTGACCTCGGATGAAAACGCGGCCTATCTGGCGGCGCTGGTCAACGACTATCCAATCATCTCAATCGAAGACGGCATGTCCGAGGATGACTGGGATGGCTGGAAAGCCCTGACCGACGCCATCGGCGACAAGGTGCAGCTTGTGGGCGACGACCTGTTCGTGACCAACCCCGAGCGTCTGGCCGAAGGGATCGAACGGGGTTGCGCAAACTCAATGCTGGTCAAGGTGAACCAGATCGGGTCGCTGACCGAGACCCTCAAGGCCGTCGATATGGCGCACCGTGCAGGGTACACCAATGTGATGTCGCACCGTTCCGGTGAGACCGAGGATGCCACGATTGCCGATCTGGCAGTGGCGACCAATTGCGGGCAGATCAAAACCGGCTCATTGGCACGGTCGGATCGGTTGGCCAAGTACAACCAGCTGATCCGTATCGAAGAAGCGCTGGGTGAGGTTGCCGAATATGCCGGAGCGTCGATCCTGCGCCGCTGATCGTTAAAGCGCCAGTCCGGTCCTTGGCTTTTTGCCGAGTATCAATCTCAGATCGGCCATTTGATCAAAACAAACGCCGAGTCCCTTTGGTGGGATTCGGCGTTTGATTTTGGCTGAAGAACGCGCGCGTTGAAAGTATGTCAGAGGTTGATCTGGATCATTCAGACCATCCGCTCAGGGTGATAGTACACCTGCATCAGGGGCCGCGAATTGCGCCGGTTTTCCCAGGGGTTAGAGTTTTTCCTGTTGTTTTCAAATGGAAAAATGAAAACTCACTAGTTTACTCCACGTTATATATTCTTATGTGTGAAGAAATCCCTATATGAGACTCGTGGTTCTCTCGTAACCTATCCCCATTACAAAAAAGGAGCATACCATGACTGGTTCCAAATCCCTTCTCGTCGCATCGGTGATCAGCGTTTTATTTCTGGCAGCCTGTGCCGGGCCCGGAACCTACCCCATTTCGGGTCAGAAAGCGTCACCTGATGATCCGGTTATCGAACAGTATAATCCGAGCGTGATTTTCCGCGGTGAGTCCCGGTAACTCTGTCGCTCTGGTCCTGGGCCATTGGGCCTGTGACCGGAGTTCTGATCAGAGCGTTTTGCTCATCAGCATATAGCGATCACGTGGTTTGAAGCCGGTGCGCAAGTACAGCTTCTGCGCCGCTTCGTTGGTGCGATCAACTTCCAGATGCAAGGCGGTCAGACCTGCCCCGGCCAGGGCCTTGGGCAGGTCCATCAGCACTTCGGTTGCAATGCCGCGTCCGCGTACAGCGGGGCGGATGTAAATCTCGTCTACAAAACCATCCATCCCACCAAATTCGACCGACCATCCGAAGGTCAGAATGGTATAGCCCAGCGGCGCACGGCCGGGACCGATCAGGTAAATGCAGCCGTGGGGAATGCCATCCAGAAGAGGGGCCAGCGCGTTGCGGGTTTGGTCCGCATCCTGAGGGATACCGGCTTCTGTGTGGAAGGCTGTCACAAGACCCATCAGGCGGTCCAGGTCTTCTGGGCGGGCCAATCTCAGTGCAGCACTCATAGCCGAGCCAGCCGTTCGGTGAGCAGATCGAAAAAGCCGTCTGCATCCACGTCGCCCATGAACATTGCATTGGGGGGGTGGTCCGTGACGCGCCACCAATCGGCGACGGTCATGCCCAGTGTCAGTTCGGATCCAGTTTCGATCTGAACGTTGATATGACGACCCGAGAATAGCTGAGGCCGGATCAAATAAGCGGTCACGCAGGGGTCATGCAGCGGCGCCCCTTCGGAACCGTATTTCTCCTTGTCGTACCGTTCAAAGAAATCCGTCATCTCGGCGACCGCATGGCCGACCCTGGAATCCAACGCGCGGAACGCGTCGTTCCGGTGTTTCGTGACCAGCGCATCATGGGTTACATCCAGCGGCATGACCACTATATGAACTCCGGATTTAAACACGATTTCAGCAGCTTCCGGATCGACGTAAATGTTGAACTCGGCTGTGGGGGTGATGTTCCCTACCTCGAAATACGCCCCACCCATCAGCACGATTTCCTGAACCCTGTCGATGATGTCGGGCGCTTTCAGAAATGCGGTGGCGATGTTGGTCAGCGGCCCCAGCGGGCACAGTGTTACGGTGCCGGGGTCCTGCGAGCGCAGCGTGTCGATGATGAAATCGACGGCGTGACCTTCGGCCAATGGCATTTGGGGGTCCGGCAGAACCGGGCCGTCCAGACCGGTTTTGCCATGCACATGTTCAGCCGTGATCAGCGGTCGTTTCAGCGGGCGGTCACACCCGGCAAAAACAGGCACATCCGTGTGGTTCGCCAGTTCACAGACGATGCGGGCGTTTTTGGCCGTCAGCTCCAACGGTACATTCCCGGCGACCGCAGTGATGCCCAGCACGTCGATCTCTTCGGGGCTGGCCAGCGCAAGCAGGATGGCGACGGCGTCGTCCTGTCCGGGATCGGTGTCGATGATGATTTTGCGGGGGGTCATGCTGTGCCTCCGGGGTATTGAAGCGCGGACACTCGCAACTGTCGCGGCGCTTGTCCACCTGTTTTAGAGATCGGCCGAAGCATCCACAGGCGGGAGTTTGCCGTTGGCGCGATGCTCTTCGGTTTTGACCTCATCCCAGAGTGCATCCATCTCGTCCAGCGTACTGTCGGACGGGGCTTTGCCCCGCTGTGCCAGCCGTGCCTCGACTTGAGCAAAGCGTCGGGTGAACTTGGCATTGGTGCGGCGCAGGGCGGCTTCGGGTTCGATGCCAAGATGGCGACCTAGATTGACCATCACAAACAGCAGATCGCCAAATTCATCCTCAAGCGCGTCTGCGTCCTTGGCATCGCGGGCCTCTTCCAACTCGGCGGCCTCTTCGGTGATCTTGGCCAGCACGTGGCTGGCATCGGGCCAGTCAAAGCCCACGCGGGCGGCGCGTTTCTGCAGCTTATGCGCGCGCAGCAAGGCCGGCAGGTTGGCGGCCACCCCGTCCAGCGCACCTTTCTGCTCCTTGCCCGCGCGTTCAGCCGCCTTGATGGTCTCCCAGTCGCGGGTTTGTTGATCAGCGGATTTATCGCGGGATTCGTCGCCAAACACATGCGGGTGCCGGTCGACCATCTTGTCGGACATGGTGCGCACAACGTCCTGAAAGGTGAAATGCCCGGCCTCTTGCGCCATTTGCGCGTGGAAGACGGATTGGAACAGCAGATCGCCCAATTCTCCCTTCAGCTCATCCCAGGCCTGCCGTTCGATGGCGTCTGCGACCTCGTAAGCCTCTTCTATGGTGTAGGGGGCGATGGTGCTGAAATCCTGCTCGATGTCCCACGGGCACCCCGATTGCGGATCACGCAAGCGGCGCATGATTTCAAGCAAACGCTCAATGCCTGCATCCGGGTCATTGATCAGTGGATTTTCAGCCATTGCGAACCCTTTCGTTCCGGTGTCAGATGCATCCATTCCGCAGTCAGGATCAGGAGTCCACCCCATATGCCCGTCGTGAACCGTATCGCCGACTTCTCTGCCGACATGGCCGTATGGCGCCAGCATCTGCATTCGATCCCTGAGCTGGAGTTTGAATGCTTTGAAACTGCAGCATTTGTTGCAGACCGGTTGCGAGAGTTCGGCGTTGATGAACTGCACGAAGGCATCGCAAAGACAGGAATTGTGGCGATCATCAAAGGGCAGGGCGACGGGCCGACCATTGGCCTGCGTGCCGACATGGATGCGCTGCCGATCCCCGAGGCGACGGGTGTGGATTACGTCTCGAAAAACCCAGGTAAAATGCACGCCTGTGGACATGACGGGCATACGACCATGCTGTTGGGCGCGGCACGGTATCTGGCCGAGACGCGCAATTTCCGTGGTCGCGTGGCGTTGATTTTTCAACCGGCCGAGGAAGAGGGCGGTGGCGCTGGCGTGATGGTCGAAGAGGGGATTATGGACCGGTTCGATATCTCTCAGGTCTTTGCGCTGCACAACGCACCGGGCTTTGCCGAGGGCGCGTTCTTTACAACGCCCGGACCGATCATGGCCGCAGTGGATACGTTCGAAGTCCATATTCAGGGTGTTGGCGGTCATGGCGCCATGCCGCACGAGACCAAAGATCCGGTGATGGCGGCGTGCGGCATCGCTCAAGCCATTCAGACCATCGTCAGCCGCAACCACTATGCGCTGGACGATCTGGTGGTTTCAGTGACGCAGATCCATACCGGAACGGTCAACAACGTGATCCCGGACACCGCCTATATCAATGGCACGGTGCGCACCTTTGATCCGACTGTACAGCAAATGGTCATCGACCGGATGGAACAGATTGTGCAAGGGCAGGCGACCTCGTACGGGGTTGAGGCGCGGCTGGACTACGAAAAGAACTATCCCGCCACGATAAATGACGCCGAAAATGCCGGTTTCGCGGCGGATGTCGCCCGCGACGTGTCGGGGGCCGAGCGTGTGGTCGGTGATATGGGGCGCGAGATGGGGGCCGAGGATTTCTCGTATATGCTGCAGTCGCGCCCCGGCGCCTATCTGTTTCTGGGGCAGGGCGACAGCGCCGGGCTGCACCATCCGAAATACAACTTCAACGACGATATCGCACCGATCGGCGCGTCCTTCTTTGCGCGGATCGTTGAAAAAGCACAGCCCTTGGGCTGATGGGGGACAGACATGGCACTGGAAGACGCAAAGAACCAGGTGGATGAGGCGTTCACCAATCCCGACCTCAAAGGCCTGTCGCATGAGAATACTTTCGGAGGTGCGACGTCGTTTCTGCGGCGGCTCTATACCAAGGACCTGAAGGGCGTCGATATCGCGGTGACTGGTGTGCCCTTTGACCAAGCGGTCACCAACCGCCCCGGCACACGGCTGGGCCCGCGCGCGATCCGCGAGGCCAGCACCCTGCAATCGCCTGACGAGCCGTACGGCTGGCCGTTCAAAGCGCTGACGGAACTGGCCATCGTCGACTATGGAGATATGGCGTTTGACTATGCCAACATCCCGGCCTTTCCCGACACGCTGACCGACCATATCCGTACCATTCTGGCGGCAGATGTGGCCTCAGTCACGCTGGGCGGGGATCACTATATCAGCTTCCCGATCCTCAAGGCCTATGCCGAGAAATACGGGCCGATCTCTCTGCTGCAATTCGATGCGCATACGGACACCTGGGCAGATGATGACATGTCGCGAGTGGATCACGGGACGATGTTCTACAAGGCGGTGAAATCGGGGATCGTGGACCCCAAGCGCTCGGTCCAGGTGGGGATACGAACCACCAACGAAGACACGCTGGGTGTCAACATCATTGACGCGCGCGAGGTTTACGAATCCGGCCCTGCCGCCGTGGCGCATAAGATCAAAGGTATTCTGGGCGACAGCCCGGTTTACCTGAGTTTTGACATCGACGGTCTGGACCCGGCTTTTGCCCCCGGCACCGGGACACCGGTCTGGGGCGGGTTAAGCTCGATCCAGGCGCAGATCATTTTGCGCGACATCGCCGGGATCAATATCAAGGGTGGCGACGTGGTCGAGGTGTCTCCGCCCTATGACACGTCAGGCGCAACGGCCATCGCCGGGGCGCATGTGGCAACGCAAATCATTTGTCTGTTGGGGTGGAACAAGCTGGCTCCGGCTTAACCTTTGGTTAGCCATCTTTCCGCTATCAGGTTAACCAACAGGCTGGACGGGAGAAACACGGGCATGACAGACTTTAACCAACCCATCAGCGGCAATGATCTGGCACGGTTTTCAGGGCCGAACACGTTCATGCGGCTGCCGCAGGTGGACACGCTGGCCGGACTGGATGTGGCGGTTCTGGGGATTCCTATGGATATCGGCACTTCGTGGCGCTCGGGCACACGGTTCGGTCCCAAACAGATCCGCAGCGAAAGCGCAATGATCCGGCCCTATAACATGGCCACGACTGCGGCACCGTTCGACAGCCTGCAGATCGCCGATATTGGCGACCTTGCGATCAATACGTTTTCTCTGGCCGACAGTTTGAAGATCATCAAGGAAAGCTATGACGCCATTCTGGCGCAGGGCGTGACACCGGTTGCGATGGGGGGTGATCACTCGATTACCTTGCCGATCCTGCGCGCGGTGGCTGCGAAACACGGGCCTGTGGCTTTGGTCCATGTCGATGCCCATGCGGATGTGAATGATGAGATGTTCGGCGAAAAAGAAACCCACGGCACTGTCTTTCGTAGGGCCTACGAAGAGGGGCTGATTGTACCCGATAAAACGTTTCAGATTGGCATCCGCGGCTCCGGCTATGCGGCGTCAGATTTCACCGAGGCTGCGGGCTGGGGCTTTCGCCAGTTTCCTGCGTGGGATTTGTGGCAGCAGAACCTGACAGAGATCGGCTCACAAATTCGCAAAACGATCGGGGATCACCCGGTTTACATCACCTATGACATCGACAGCCTGGACCCGGCCTATGCGCCCGGAACCGGTACGCCCGAGATCGGTGGGCTCACCACCCCGCAGGCACTGCAGTTAATCCATGCTCTGTGTGGGGTAAATGTGGTTGGCTGCGATCTGGTTGAGGTGTCGCCGCCCTACGATCCTACCGGCAACACGGCGTTGACCGCTGCAAACCTGTTGTTCGAGCTGCTTTGCATCCTGCCCGGTGTGACGTCACGGTAGGATTTCGGGTACGGCCTTGCTCCACCGGCGCTTCCGGCTAGGGTGCTTGAAAACATCGGGATTGGCGTCATGAAAATTGCTCTCTGGCTGGTACTTGGTCTGGTTTTTGCGATCGGGGCTTACATCCGGTTGGCCCCGTCTGACCCCGCGCGCTGGCATATCGCACCGCAAGTTGAGGCGGACAAGGATCTGAAAGGCGGCGTGATGCGCGTGGTTGAAACCGGTCCTGACGGTCTGGCGAGGCTTGATGCCCTTGCTCAGGTTACGCCGCGCACCAGTGTTCTGGCAGGGTCGGTGGATGACGGGATGATCACCTATGTCACCCGCACCAAGGTGATTGGCTTTCCGGACTACACGACGGCACAACAGGACGGAGACACGCTGCGTATCTATGGCCGCTTGCGCTTTGGCGGGTCAGATTTTGGGGTGAACAAGGCGCGGATTGATGCTTGGCTTGGACAAATGTAAGCGCCAGACAGTGAATGTCTGACTAACCCAAGAACAGCGACATCAGCGAGTACGAACGAAGGTTGCATCGAGCGTGCGCCGAGATGGACAATGCGGGTCTAACCAAGCACATCCTTTTGGATTCTAACTTGCGGTACCAAAAGCGTTTGGTTGCAAATCAAGGCTGTTTTTCGACTGGGAAACGGCTTTGACTCTTTTTAATACATCTCTCTTTTTTGTTCGCTGTTTTTGCGCCCCTAAACGCTGCGGTTATGTTTTTTCCGGGCGGCAAAAAATTTGCGCCAGACCTTGTCGGGTCGACTGCTATGTCCGCAGTAAGCGCGAGAACGTTGTTTTTTCATGACGAAAGCGTATCAGTGAAAGAAACACAAACTCAGAATATGGGCTGACTTATGGCGGTTCACATCGTGCTGTGTAAACTGGGAGAAATTTCGAGATCAGGCCAGTCGGATTGCAGCCCTGACGACAAGCATCCTTCCTGAACCTCGCGCCACATCGGCACGTTCAAAGACATCTGGCACTGAGCCATGAACATACGGCCGTCAACTTGCAGGCAGGTCATTTCGCCCAATTCGACCCGGCTGCCGGATTTGTCGGTGCAATAACAATCGCGCACCTTTCCATCAGGGCCGACGTAGTCAGCCATGACAGGTGCGGCAAGCAGCGAGAATACAAGTACCAACCCCTTCATGGATTTTAGCATAGCACAGGGCTGGCACTTGACCATAGCCCTCGGATGAGAGACACCGCCGGGATGATCCCCGAAGAACGCCTTGAACAGATAACTCAGCGATTCCAGTACCTCGAAGCAGCCATGGCGGATGGCGTCTCGGGTGGGGAAATTGCAGCTTTGGCGAAAGAGTATTCCGACCTCAAGCCGGTGGTCGATCAGATCATGGCGTGGCGTCAATTGGTGGGCGATCTGGCCGAGGCGCAGGCAATGCTGACCGATCCGGACATGAAGGAACTGGCCGAAGAGGAAATTCCTGACCTACAATCCCGCATCCCACAGGCCGAACATGCGCTGCAACTGGCGCTGTTGCCCCGGGATGCCGCTGATGCGCGCCCGGCGATGCTGGAAATCCGGCCGGGCACCGGCGGGGACGAGGCCGCGTTGTTTGCCGGTGATCTGTTGCGCATGTATCAACGCTATTCCGAGGCGCGCGGCTGGCAGTTTGAGATTATCGAAGAACAGGCCTCAGACCTGGGCGGCATCAAAGAGGTCGTGGCCCATATCAAAGGTGACAACGTGTTTGCCCGGATGAAATACGAATCCGGTGTGCACCGGGTGCAGCGCGTGCCCGAAACCGAAAGCGGCGGGCGCATTCACACATCGGCTGCCACCGTGGCGGTCCTGCCCGAGGCCGTAGATGTGGACATTCAGGTTGATGCCAATGACATCCGCATCGACACGATGCGTAGCTCGGGCGCAGGCGGGCAGCACGTGAACACCACCAATTCGGCAGTGCGGATCACCCACCTGCCGACGGGTCTTGTGGTGACAAGCTCAGAGAAATCTCAGCACCGTAACCGTGAGATTGCGATGCAGGTGCTGAAAACGCGGCTTTATGATCTGGAGCGGCAGCGGATTGACAGCGAACGCTCGGCTGATCGTGCCAGTCAGGTGGGCTCGGGTGATCGATCTGAACGCATCCGGACCTATAATTTTCCGCAGGGTCGGATGACGGATCACCGCATTAACATGACACTTTACAAGCTGGATCAGGTCATGCAGGGCGATCTGGACGAGGTGATCGACGCGCTGACCGCCGATGATCAGGCGCGGCTGTTGGCGGAGATGGCGCAATGATCGGGGCCCTCACGGCAGCGCAGGCCATGGTCGCTGCAACTGCGCGTCTGCGGGCCGCAGGTGTGCCTGATCCGGCGCGTGACGCGCGTGTATTGCTGGCTCATGCTGCGCGGATCGAGGCCAGCCGTGTCACGCTGATCGCGCCCGAAGAGTTGTCGCCCGAGATAGCCGAACGATATGATCAGCTGATTGCCTTGCGCGCCATACGTATACCGGTTTCGCACTTGCTGGGTGAACGCGAATTCTATGGCCGCCGGTTCCGTGTCAGCCGCGATGTGCTGGACCCGCGCCCCGAAACCGAAATCTTGATCGAAGCCGCGCTGAGCGAGCCGTTCGATCATCTGCTGGATCTGGGCGTCGGGTCCGGCTGCATTCTGATCACCCTGTTAGCCGAGCGGACCAGCGCCTCGGGTGTGGGTACGGACCTCAGCGAAGCGGCCTGTCTGCAAGCCAGTGCCAACGCGGTTCTGCATCAGGTGCAAAGTCGTGCAGAGATTCTGCAATCTGACTGGTTTGGAAACATTGACGGCCAATATGATCTAATTGTTTCAAACCCGCCCTATATTTCTTTGTCCGAGATGGAGGAATTGTCCCCCGAAGTGCGCGAACACGAACCGCGCATGGCGCTGACGGATGAAGGCGACGGGCTGGGCGCGTATCGTCGTATTGCCGCCGGGGTTCCTGATTTTTTGATGCCCGGTGGCCGTTTACTGGTCGAAATCGGGCCAACGCAGGGACCGGACGTAGCGGCACTTTTTCAGGCAGCCGGTTTGGCACATACGCGGATTATCCCGGATTTGGATGGCCGGGATCGTGTTGTGTTTGCCAGAATGCCGCAGTGATGGCCTGTTCTGAGGCTGAAATGCGCCGATTGATGTAAAAAAGCTGCGATATTTTGGACAAACCCCTTGTCTGCACGCGCAGGACATGTTTACTCAGGATTAGTCGGAGAGGTTGACGCTGCTACAGCGGGCCCCTGACGCCAAGCCCAAAAAAGTCGACATCGCGTCACAGCAAAAGCTTTTGAGCAGTGCAGGACGCGAGGTGATCGGCAGCGAACGACAAGGCTGACTAAAGTAGATGAGATCTTCCAAATCCCGCTCGCGGGCCAAGAACAACCGCAATCGTCCCTCCGGCGGCAACGTCGTAAACCGGGTTTTTGACAGCTCGGGTCCCGAAGGCAAGGTGCGTGGCACGCCACAGCAGATCATTGACAAATACAATCAGCTGGCGCGCGATGCCCAGCTGTCGAATGACCGTGTGGCCGCCGAAAACTTTCAGCAGCATGCCGAACATTACCTTCGCTTGCTCAGTGATGCGCAGCGTGAAATGGACGCGCGCCGCGAAGAACAGGAGCGCCAGAACCGCGAACGCCAGGCCGAGCGTGACCGTGAACGGGCCGAGCGTCAGGAACGCGATGCCGCACGCCAGGCTGATCCGGCCGAGGTCCCTCAACCCGATGTAATGGATTTCCCGCCCGGAGCCGCGACCCCTGAATCTGGCTTGGTCGAGACACCCGAAAGCAAAGGGGCCGAGGCCGAAACGCCCGAGAAAAAGGAAAAGCCTGCGCGCCGTCCGCGTGCACGTAAACCCAAGGCTGCACCCGCATCTGCCGAAGAGACACCCGGTGGTGACGGTGATGCGCCGGAAGCGGCTGAGTAGCAACAGTCGCGGCGAAACGATAACAGATATGAAAGGCCCCGTGGTTTCTGACCCGGGGCTTTTTCTGTTCAGGTTTTTTGAATGTTTCTTGCCAGCGCGCAGAACGCCTCAAGCGGGACTTGTTCAGCGCGGTCGGTGGGTTTGATGCCTGCAGCCAGCAGGCGATCTTCGATATCAGGTGCCACGCCTTTCAGTGAGGCGCGCAGCATTTTGCGGCGTTGGTTGAAGGCAGCGGCAACGACACGCGACAGGGTTGCGGCATCCGCCGGGTAGCGCGGCTTGGTCAGGGCCGTCAGGTGGACCACAGCGCTAGAAACCTTGGGCGGCGGAGTAAACGCCCCGGGTGGCAGAGACATGGCGATGCGCACCTCGGCCCGCCATTGGGCAAGGATGGCAAGGCGGCCATAGGCCTTGCCACCGGGTTGCGCCACGATGCGCTCGGCCACTTCGCGCTGAAACATCAGGGTCAGGCTTTGCCAGAACGGTGGCCATTCGGGTGGGGTCAACCAGCGCACCAAAAGTTCAGTCCCGACATTATAGGGCAGGTTCGCCGCGATACGGATCGGGGGTGTCAGATGTGCCAGCGGATCGATTTCAAGCGCGTCGCCATTGATCACCTGTAGCCGGTCAGGATAGGCGGCGGCGATCTCGTTCAAGGCAGCGATACAGCGGGTGTCTTTTTCGACCGCCACAACCTTACGCGCGCCTTCGGATAACAACCCACGCGTCAGACCACCGGGGCCGGGGCCGATTTCCAAAACATCGCAGGTGGTCAGATCTCCGGCCTGTCGCGCGATCTTGGCGGTCAGGTTCAGATCCAGCAAAAAGTTCTGGCCCAGCGACTTGCGCGCTGAAAGCTGGTGTGCCGCGATGACCTCACGCAGAGGAGGGAGGGTGTCGATTGCGCTCATGATCCGATTACCGTGGCGCGGAAAGAGGGCAGTGCGCCAGAGATTTATTGCCTCCGGCGGGGATTTTTTCAGCCAGGTGAAGGTTCACGAGCTTTGTGCCATCTTTTGCGCAAGTTTCAGGGCCTCGATCAGGCTTGTGGGGGTGGCGATGCCTTTGCCCGCGATATCCAAGGCAGTGCCGTGGTCGGGTGAGGTTCGGATGAAGGGCAGGCCCAGCGTAACGTTCACGCCACGGTCGAAATCCAGTGTCTTAATCGGGATCAGCGCCTGATCGTGGTACATGGCAATTGCCGCGTCATAGCGCGCGCGCGCGGCGGCGTGAAACATGGTATCTGCGGGGTGCGGGCCGGTCACAGTGTACGTATCGTCGAAAATCGCGGCGATTAAGGGCGCGATCCAGTCCAGCTCTTCCTGACCCATTTTCCCACCTTCGCCGGCGTGGGGGTTCAGACCTGCTACTGCGATGCGAGGGGTTGTGACTCCGAACTGTTGGCGCAGACCATCGGCGGTGATGGTGATGGTCTCGCGCAGCAACTCTGGTGTCAGGGCCGCTGGCACGTCGGACAAGGCGATGTGGATCGTGGCCGGGACCACGCGCAGTTGGTCGCTGGCCAGCATCATCACCACGCGGTCACGACCGGCCAGGGCGGCCAGAAACTCGGTATGGCCGGGATAAGCAAATCCAGCCCCGTCGATCAGAGCCTTTTTATGTATCGGTGCCGTACACAGAGCTGAGGCCGCGCCGGATTGAACCAGCGAGACGCCTCGCTCAATGGAGGCTATGACAGAAGGTGCGTTGGCAGGGTCCGGTTGCCCGGGGACATTAGGGGCCGGAAACCCCATCTGCAGCACGGGCAGGGCGGTGGCGCAGATCTCCTGCGCCTGGGCCGGTGAAGTGACATGTGCGACCGGCGTGCCCTGCGGCAGGTGGTTTGCATCCCCGATATAGACGAACGGACAGCTGTCGCGCAGGTTAGACCACGCTTTGGCAGCGATTTCCGGGCCTATTCCGGCTGGGTCTCCGCAGCTTAGCGCGATGGGCGGGGTCATTGTTCGACGATGGTGGCGTCGGCCCGAAGCTGTTCAACGAGGCTTTCGGCAAAGGCTTGCAAACGCTGTTGTGTCAGCGCGTTGGCCACATCTGCGCGCGATGTCTCTTCTCCCCGATCCACGGTGCGTGTGCACAGCATCAGGAACACCAGTGTCTGACCATTGTTGCGCGTCAGCGATGTGGAGACCTCGTTCAGGTCAAGCTTGGCAAGCTCCAGCGCGATATCGCGGGGAATCTCGGAGGGGCTGGCATCGACACGGTCCAGAACTTCGGGTGGTTGATCCTTGGCGATTCCGTAGAGATCGTCACAGGTGTCGACCTCTTCTTTCAGCTTGGCGGCCCGGGCCAGTGTGTCGGCGCTACGTCCGCCCGCCATGTAATATGCGGCGTAGTCAATCTTGGAGTAGCGGGGCGCGCCGGTGGAAACTTCGCGCAGACCTCGCATCTGAAACAGGGCGATTGCGTTGGGCAGCGAGATCGGTTGCGTTATGTCCCCGTTCTTGAGGCCCAGAATCACCGGTTGCAGTGCCGGAGGCAAATTGGTGAGATTCAGCCAGTCCAGTCGGCCGCCATTGTCGCGCGTGCCCGCAGCCGAGTATTGAGTAGCGGCTGCAGAAAACGCGTCTAGCCCCTGAACCTGGGCAATCTCCTGTGCCAGAAGATCGGCCTGAGCAACAGTTTGCTGGTTCACTGGGATGATAATCTCGGACAAAAGCACCTGAAGACCTCCGCCGCCGCTCTGGCCAAGGGCGCGGTTGATCTCGTCGTCAGACGGGCGGGCCTGTGACAGAAAACGGGCGCTGACGTAGTCGCGCCAAGACATTTGGTTGGACACGAAATCCCGCACGGTTTCCCGATCCACGCCTTGTTCAGCAAGCAATTGAAAAAACTGGTCGGTCGACAATTGACCGCGGGCGGCGAATTCGTCGATGCCCACCTGAATGTCTTCGGGAGCTGCCTCGATTCCGGCTTCGCGCATGGCCTGTTTGCGCAGGCGGTCTTCGATCAGCGCATCGCGCACCTCAGATTCGGTGGCACCGGGCGCCCCCAATACGGTCAGAAATTGTTGCCGTTGGTCCAGCTCATACCAGGTGATGATGTCCTGATTGACCTTGATCGCTGGCGAAAACAGGCTTTGCGCGCTGACCTGTGGACTTGCCACAGCCAGTATTACTGCAGCCAGGGCCGGGGCGACGGGATTAAGCCAACTGGCACGAACGAAACTGGAGAAACCTGAAATCAACTGCATCTTCTCTTGTACTGTTTGCCGCCACTTTCGACAGAGTATCCTGTCAAGGCAACGGTAAACCCGAATTCTGTCGAAGGCTCAATACTTGATGATGATGTAAAGCGCCTGCTGACGTTCATGTTAACTTGCACGCATTCATTCTGATACGTGACGCCCAACCCGTAGCGGATCGGCTCGGACTCACTGAGATCATACCGTGCGGTGGCCCATGTAAACCAATTTTGGTCCACAGTATAGCGTCCGACCAGGCGGGTTTCGGAAATCTCGTCATCCACGTTTTCAGCTGGATCCGGTTCTTGCCAAACATAGCTGCCTGAAATTCCCACGATCGGTTTCTGCCAGGCCGCACGTAGCTCGGCCTTGGCAAAACTGAAATCGCCGTTCAGCAAACCACGCCCGGCCAGCGACCATCCATTGTCCGTTTGAAGCTGACCCGCAATCAACAAATCCGAGGCTGTACCCTGCAAGCCGGATGTCAGGTTGAAATCGGAATCGGCGTCTGCACGGAAAACCTGGCCAATTGTCGCCAGCGCCCGCCATCCCTTTGGCCCAAAGCGCGACCAGTTGACGCCAACCACACCCGTCACACCGTCTTCGCGACGATCCGGCGCGGGAAAGCGCGATAGGGCCAAAAGGTTGCCTTGGTCGAATTCCTGAAAGGTGCTTTCGTCATTTGGGACATCCGTGTCCGTCACATGGGTCCAACCGACCTGCGCAATCGGCTCAAGTATCTGCGTTGCCCCGGATGCTTCGCGTCGCCGCACGGGATATCGCAGCGTCAGCGCCGCGCGCGGCGTGGATCGGGTAACTTGATCCGGGAATGCGCTGTCATGGCGGATGTTGAACGTGTCGATAGATGCGCCTACGCGGGCATCGGCCCTCAGGCCGGACGCAAAGGTCCAGCTGCGCAGCCATTCCGCATCGAACGTTGCCCGCGCAATATCCCTGCCGACGACATCAGCGTCGCTGGTACGTTCATGTGCATGGGCAATAAAACCCAACCGCACCTCTCCTCCCACGGCCTGTGGGAACAGACGCTTCTGGTAGTAGAGGTCGAATACACGCGACGGGATTTCATCCTGATTTTCGCTGTCACGCAAGGTTTTGTAGTGAATAAAGCTAGTGCGAAAGGCCGTGTCACGTTTGATCCGTTCCAGCGCGGCCTCGCTGCGCAGTCGGTCAAAATCGGGCAAGCCGTAATCGGCCAGATAGGCGTCGTCGGAGGTCGTCTTGATATCAAAGGTGAACCGGTAGCCGTCGTTGAGGTTGAAAAAACCATCGGCAAAGAAATACCCGCGATCTTCGCCTTCTTCCAAATCATCCCTGGTGTACGCGCCCTGCAGCTGAATGCGGCCGCGTTTGAACGCCTGCCGGTACCGCGCGCCCAGGGTTCTCGTTTTCGCCGATAGATAAGGGGTAAGCGTCAGGTCCTTGTGATCACCCAGCTTTATGAAATAGGGCACCCTTACCCCGGTCCCAAGCTGCGACGTGGTGCGAACGGATGGCACCAGAAACCCGGTTGCCCGATCCAAGGTCGGATCCGGCAGGCGCAGGTATGGAAAGTAAAAGACAGGCACGTCCAGAACACGAAACTGCGCCCCTTCGAAGTAAAGCTGACGCTCCAGTTGATCATGCGTGACCTTGCGGGCGCGAATCTGCCAGATAGGCGGCTTGCCATTGGCGCAGACATGACACGACGTCGCCGATACCTTGCTGAACTGTGTGTACCGACCCGCCGCGCGGGTGGCCTGAACTGATCCGATCTGGAGCTGTTGGTCAAAGACCATACGCGCGCCGATCAGCAGCCCGTTCTGGATGCCGTCATCCAGTTCAGCCGAATCTGCCAGAATCGTTGTCGCGCCGCCCTGATCAATCCGGATTGGCCCTTCCAGCGTTAACGCGCCGGTATCCCTGTCATAGGTTATCCGGTCAGCTGTTATCTTTATATCGCCCTGAAATGCCTCGACATTGCCCTCGGCGACAAGGACACGTTCGGGTGTGATAAACACCTGATCCGCCACCAGCAACGCAGGTAGATCCTCTTGATCGGCGGTCTGTGCGGGGGCCGCTGCAGGCTGATTCTGGGCCACGACACCGACTGGCATGGCCAGTGCCACTGAGCTGGATAACAGCAGGAAGGCGAGTTTCCGCATCAGCCGTCCTCCGCATGCAGCAACAGGCCAAGAGATAGAAGTATGGCTGCGAAGGGTGGGGCCCAGGCCGCGACTAAGATAGGCAATTGACCGTTTTCTCCCAGTATTTGGGCAAAGTTACGCACGAAATAGATGAGAAATCCCAAAAGTACGGCCGTCAGGACGGCAATACCTGTACCGCCGAACCGGACATGGCGCATGGTGAAGGCGGCACCGATCATGACCATGGCCACAAGAAAGAAGGGCCGTGCCAGCTGCACCTGCAACCAGACCTCATACTGTTTGGTCGAAAACCCGGCCTCGCGCAGATCGCGGATTAACTGCGGCAGGTCATACACAGATACCGAGTCCTGCTGACCCAGCGTGTCGATAATACGTTGGCGCGTCAGGGTTGTCGGAACTTCCAATTGCTGGTGCTCCGAGGCGTTGGCCTCGGGGTTCACGTTCTCTTCCAGCGGCCAGATCTTTGCGTTGTACAGAATCCAGTTCCCATCTGTCAGCGCTGCGCGACTGGCCAGGATTTGCTGCGTCGGGGTCCCATCCTGAGCAAACGTAATGATTGTTACGCCGTACAATTCCAACATCTCGTCATTCGATGTGCCACGCGCATGGATAACCGATTGCCCGTTGGCTGAACCCTGCCGCAACCAAAGACCTTCTCTGGTGATCGACAGGGTCGAACTACCGTTGTTTTTGTAACTGTCCGATAGGCGTTTGTATTCTTCGGACGTCGCGGCAGCGATGGGATTCAGCAAGACAACTGCCAGCGTTCCAATCATCACTGCCAGCGTCACCGGTGCCAGCAGCGACCGGATGCCAGAGCGCCCGATGGATCGCGTGACCACCAGTTCTGAACTGCGCGCCAGACCGACGAACAGAGCAATCGTGGACAGGATCACCAATAGGGGCAACATCTCGCTGATGGCCGCTGGGGTGTTGAGCAGGGTCAGATGAACAACCCGACCAAAGGATAGCCCGACCGAGTCAAAGCGGCGCGACTGTTCGATCAGATCAATCAGAATCAGCAGGGTCAAAAAGATGCCGCCGATGACCAGAAAGCTCTGCAGGAACCGGCGGGCAAAGTATCGGTCGAGGATCACGGATGCGTCCCCGCAATAACACATCGGCGAAAACAGAATGGGGTTTGGCCAGAATCACTGTGACCTGCGCGCATGCGCAACGGCGTATGCCTGCCCTGTCTCGCCAACTCGTTCTCCCCCGATCCTGCCGGAATTTTTTCGGCACTCTACTGCAATTAGCGGGCGGGGAAAACTGCTATCTGGTCAACCCGCGCAGCGCGGGCTAGGTCTTGGGGAACAGTTTTTGAGGAGTTTGCAATGAGCAGTCTTGTACCGATCGAATTTCAGGCCTTTGACATGGACGCCATGGCGCTGGCCGAAGGGCGCGTGGTCATCATCCTTACGTCCGAAGGTAAGATGAGCCCCGCCGTGCGTCGCGCAAATCGTCTGACCCGCGGTGCCGTGGCGCGGCTGGTGGAAAGCGAACGCTTTGCAAAAGTGAAATCGGGTAACGTGATCTCGCTGGCGTGGCCTGCCGGTATGGCGGCTGAAGCGCTGGATATCCTGATCCTGCCACGCCGTCCCGATCACGATGAGGCACGCAAGGCCGGGGCTGCGCTGGCCAAGCTGGCCGGGGGCAAGCCTATGCTGGTGATGGCGGGCAATCAGGTCCGCGCTGATGAGCTGGCACTGGGCATCGCGTTGCGCAGCTATGATTTTGTTGCGCACAAGACCAAAGAATCGGATGCGGCCGCAACAATCACCATCAGCCACCAGAAAGCTGACGAGGTTGCAGCTGATTTCGCGCCGAAATATGCCGTCGCAGATGGCGTGCGAATGACCCGCGATCTGACCAACGAACCTGCCAACGTCCTGACCACCACGGAATTCGCTGACCGTCTGGCCGAGATGCAAGAATTGGGGCTCGAGGTTGAAGTATTGGAAGAGGACAAGCTGGCCGAACTGGGCATGCGCACGCTGCTGAGCGTCGGGCAGGGCTCGGTCAGCCCCTCCAAGGTGGTGGTGATGCAATGGAACGGCGGGGACAAGGATGACGCGCCGCTGGCTCTGGTTGGTAAGGGGGTTGTGTTTGATACCGGGGGTATCTCGCTCAAGCCTGCTGGCGGCATGGAAGACATGACCATGGACATGGGCGGCGCAGGTGTGGTCGCGGGCACGATGCGCGCCCTGGCCAAACGCAAAGCCAAGGCCAACGTCGTTGGTCTGGTTGGTCTGGTCGAGAACATGCCCTCGGGCAACGCCACCCGGCCGGGCGATGTGGTGACCTCAATGAAGGGCGACACGGTCGAGATCATCAACACCGATGCCGAAGGCCGATTGGTTCTGTGCGACGTGATGTGGTACACGCAAGAGCGGTTCAAACCAGTTGGCATGATCGATCTGGCGACCCTGACCGGAGCGGTCATTATCGGGCTGGGTCATGAAAATGCCGGTGTGTTTTCGAACAATGACACCTTTTGCGATGCGTTCCTGAAATCCGCCAAGGCCGAGGATGAAGGCGCGTGGCGGCTGCCGCTGGGCGAAGCTTACGACAAACAGCTGAAATCGCGCATCGCTGATATGAAGAACGTGGGCGGACGGCCAGCGGGCTCGATCACCGCCGCGCAGTTCCTGCAACGATTCGTCAAAGAGGAAACGCCGTGGATTCATCTGGATATCGCGGGTGTCGCTTCGGTGTCTTCGGAAACTTCATATGCGCCCAAAGGGGCCACCGGCTGGGGCGTGCGCGCGTTGAACCGTCTGGTGCAGGACAATTTCGAGTAAGCAGATGGGGGCCGTCTATTTCTATCACCTGACCCATCAGCCGTTAGAGCAGACCCTGCCGGTTTTGCTGGACAAGGCGCGGAAGGCCGGGTGGAAGATCGCCGTGCGGGGAACAGATCCCGCGCGGATGGACTGGCTGGACGAAAAACTGTGGCTGGGCCCCGAGGACGGGTTCCTGCCGCATGGCCGAGCAGGCGGGCCGCATGATGCGGCCCAGCCGATCCTGCTGACGACCGAGGCGCATTCCGCCAATGATCCGGCCTGTGTCATGGGTGTGGATGGTGCTGCGATCGACCCTGACGAGGTGGCAGCGCTGGAACGGGTGTGTATCTTGTTTGACGGCAATGACAGCGAGGCTGTTCAATATGCGCGAGGGCAGTGGAAAACGCTGACCGACGCAGGATGCACAGCGCAATATTGGTCCGAGGAATCGGGCCGTTGGGAAAAGAAGGCCGAGGCATAGGCCCAGGACCTTCAAAGACACTACCGGGAGAGCGACAGATGGAGATGAAGCCTTTGGGCCGCACGGGCATCATGGTGACGGATCTGTGCCTTGGCACGATGACCTTTGGCACCCAGACCTCAGAGTTGGACGCGCACCAGCAGATGGATATGGCGCTGGAGGCCGGGATCAACTTTGTCGACGCTGCCGAGATGTATCCGGTGAACCCGATCTCTAAGGAAACTGTCGGGCGGACCGAAGAAATTTTAGGCAATTGGAATGCTGCCAACCCAGCGCGCCGGGGTGATTACATTCTGGCCACCAAGCATTCGGGCGCGGGATTTGCCCATGCCCGTGACGGCGCGCCGATTTCGGCGCAGACGATCCCTGTGGCCATCGAGGGATCGTTGCGGCGACTGCAGACGGACTGCATCGACCTGTATCAATTCCACTGGCCAAACCGGGGCAGTTACATGTTCCGGCAGAACTGGAACTATGCGCCGTCCGGACACAACACGAGTGACGTGCTGGACAATATGCAAGAGTGCCTGAGCGCGCTGCAGCTACAGGTCGACAAAGGCAACATTCGCACCTTTGGTCTGTCCAACGAGAGCGCCTGGGGCACTGCGCAATGGCTACGGATAGCCGAGCAGATGGGCGCGGCGCGGGTGGCCTCGGTGCAGAACGAATATTCACTGATGTGTCGCCATTTCGATACGGATATGGCCGAATTGAGTGTGCATGAGGATGTTGGGCTGATGGCTTTTTCGCCTCTGGCCTCTGGGTTGTTGACCGGCAAGTATCAGGGAGGTGCAGTGCCCGAGGGATCGCGGATGTCACTGGTGCCCGAGATGGGCGGCAGACATCGCAGCAGGGCCTTTGAGGCAGTGGCTGCCTATCTGGAGGTTGCTGACAAGCACGGGCTGGACCCTGTTCATATGGCGCTGGCCTGGTGCCGGACCCGACCGTTCATGATGTCGGCTATTTTTGGTGCCACAACCGTGGCGCAGCTTGCCCATATTCTTGAGGGTAAGGACTTGCAGCTGTCCGATGAGGTTTTCAGCGCGATCAGTGAAGCGCACCGCGCGCATCCGATGCCGTTTTAGGGGGCTCTGCCCCCGTCTCCGCTCGCGGAGACTCCCCCGGGATATTTTGGGCCAGTTGAAGCGGATCCGGTCAGTGATGGGTAGGTAGCGTGCGGTCCTGGCGCAGGTCGCGGGCAGAAAGTCCATGTGCTGTGCGGAAGGCGCGTGCAAAGCTGGATTGTGATCCGAACCCTGTGGCCAGGGCCACATCCATCAGAGAAATATCGGTGTCGGTGACCAGCCGTCGGGCCTCGGCCAGACGCAGTTGCAGATAGTGATCCTGCGGCGTGGTATTAAGGCGAAGGCGGAATTGCTGCTGTAGGGTGCGCGGGCTGGTGCCCAATGTGTCGGCGATATCGGCAAGCGGCAGCGGGTCATCCAGTGAGGATTGCATCAGCGTGTTTGCCTTGGCAGTCAAGGCGGTGTGACGATGCGGGACGCCCGTGCGGCTTTGTGGTTTTGTGGGTTCCGGGGCGCCGTCGTACAGGAACAAGCCCGAAACACGGGCCGCGAACCCTGCGCCATGGCGCGCGGCGATGATGTGTAGCATCATCTCAACCGCTGGGATCGCACCTCCGGATGTCAGGCGGTTTTCTGAGACGGTGAATCGGTCGGGGCGCACATCGACATCGGGAAAGCGGGTGGCGAAATTGTCGAGGTCTTCCCAATGGGTAGTTGCGGCGTGACCGTTCAGAAGCCCGGCCTCGGCCAGCAGCCAGGGACCACCATCAATTCCAGCCATGGTTGCACCGGTACCGGCAATGCGGCGCAAGCCCGCCAGAAGGCTGGGCGTGGCATGGCGGGCCAGTTGAAACCCGGCCACTACAATCATCAAATCGCAGCTCTGTAGGCGGGCCAGCGGGATGCCCGGTACAGTCAGAGCGCTGGTCAGCGATGCTGGATTTGCGGTGGCGGTGACGTAATCCCAGTCAAAGGCCGGCCGGTCCGCCAACCGATTGGCGGCGCGCATTGGATCAACGGCAGACGCAAAGCTAAGCGTGTTGCATTCGTCCAGCACAAGAACGGCCGTTTTCAGGGCGCGATGTTCGGGTTGTAGTATGTTTTTTGCGGATTTCATCAAGTTCGATTCGCATTCTGACAAGTGTTTCCCCAAAGCTGCGCCAGACTCGGTCGTGAAAGCAAATCGGAATCCGTGGAGAAGCCTGGGGAAAACTTGGGCGTAACCGGGTATATCTTGGGGAGAACATCATGCCGCTGGAAATGAACCGTGAGGTCTTTATCACCTGCGCCGTCACAGGCTCGGGCGGAACGCAGGATCGCAGCCCGCATGTGCCGCGCTCACCGCAGCAAATTGCCGACAGTGCGATCGCTGCGGCCAAGGCCGGGGCAGCGGTGGTGCACTGCCACGTGCGCGACCCCGAGACAGGTGCGCCGTCGCGCGATCTGGTGCTGTATCGCGAAGTGACCGACCGTATTCGCGACGCCGAAGTCGATGCTGTGCTGAACCTGACAGCCGGGATGGGCGGCGACATGGTGTTTGGCGGCATTGAAAACCCGCTTCCCCTGGCTCAGGCGGGGACCGATTTGGTGGGCGCAAGCGAGCGGGTTGCGCATGTCGCCGAATGCCTGCCTGAGATATGCACGCTGGATTGCGGCACGATGAACTTTGCCGAGGCAGACTACGTGATGACCAACACGCCCGGCGCACTGCGCGCCATGGGCCAGATGATGACCGATCTGGGCGTAAAGCCCGAGATTGAGGCCTTTGATACCGGCCATCTGTGGTTCGCCAAGCAATTGGTGAAAGAGGGGATTCTGGAACCCAACGCCTTGGTCCAGCTTTGCATGGGTGTGCCGTGGGGCGCGCCGGACGATCTGAATACCTTCATGGCGATGGTGAACAACGTACCCGACGATTGGACATTCAGCGCGTTCTCGCTGGGCCGGAACGAGATGGCTTATGTGGCAGCGTCGGTTTTGGCGGGCGGCAACGTGCGGGTTGGTCTTGAAGACAACCTCTGGCTGGATAAAGGCGTGCTGGCCGAGAACTGGCAACTGGTCGAACGGGCGGGAAGCATCATTGAGAATATGGGCGCACGGGTGATTGGACCGGCAGAAGTGCGTGAGAAGCTGGGACTGGTGAAGCGGGCGCCAATGGCGAAGTAGTGCATCGAGGAAATCGAGGTGACAAAACAATCGCTGAGGTTTAACGACGCGGCCATGACTGTATTGTTCTTCCTATCGTTTTTTGTCGCATCGATGCTTGCCGCGACCGCGTATCTGCAATCCGATTCCTCTTGGTGGACAGGGTTGACCGGGGCTTTGGTATTGATCGTTTTGGGTTTTCTAGGCGTTTTACTGGTGCCTGAAATTGAGGTGACCGGATATACCTCTCCGGCTGTTTTCTTAGTGATCGGTGTTTGGTGGTGTGCGGGGATTATCGGACTCGGGAGCGCCTCGGCGCTTGTTTTGCGCCGTTTCCGAAGCGCGGGTCAGGTTGCTGGAATCGTCTTTCTGGGCGGTTGGATTCTGACATTCCTTTGGTTCCTGACCTGAGGATCAAAACGAATGGAAAAACGACATGTTAAAAACAGCTGCAATCATCGGCGGTGGCGTAATCGGCGGCGGATGGGCCGCGCGATTCCTGCTGAACGGGTGGAATGTTCGGGTGTTCGACCCGGACCCCGAGGCCGCGCGTAAGATTGGTGAGGTTCTGGACAATGCGCGCCGGTCGCTGCCAGGGCTGAGTGATATGCCTTTGCCGCCCGAGGGGGGGTTGAGTTTTCACGATGATATCTCGGGCGCTGTGCAGGGCGCGACCTGGATTCAAGAAAGCGTGCCGGAACGGCTGGACCTGAAGATTAAGGTTTACAAAGGCTTGCAAGAGGCCTGTTCGCCGGATGCGATCGTCGGGTCTTCGACCAGCGGGTTCAAGCCCTCTGAGTTGCAAGAGGGCGCGCTGCGACCGGAACAGATCGTGGTGACGCATCCGTTCAACCCGGTCTACCTGCTGCCGTTGATCGAACTGGTGCCAACTCCAGCCAACCCGCCCCAGCTGGTCGAGCGGGCCAACGGCCTGTTGAAATCGGTTGGGTTCTTCCCTCTGCACGTCAAGAAAGAGATCGACGCGCATATTGCCGACCGGTTTTTGGAGGCCGTCTGGCGCGAGGCGCTGTGGCTGGTCAAGGACGGCGTCGCCACAACCGAAGAGATCGACGAGGCCATCCGCATGGGCTTTGGCATCCGTTGGGCGCAGATGGGTCTGTTCGAAACCTACCGCGTGGCCGGGGGCGAGGCCGGGATGCGGCATTTCATGGCGCAGTTTGGCCCGGCTTTGAAATGGCCATGGACCAAGCTGATGGATGTGCCAGAGTTCACCGATGAGTTGGTGGACATGATTGCGGATCAGTCGGACGCGCAATCGGGCATGCATTCGATCCGGGATCTGGAACGCATCCGAGACAACAACCTTGTGGGCATGATGCGCGCGCTCAAGGCGCGGGACTGGGGCGCAGGCGCGGTGCTGAACCAGCATGACGCGGCGCTGAAACCCGGGGCGTTGCCGACAATGGAGCAGGCCGATCTGAGCCAGCCTATTCTGACGGTTGCGCGTGCGGTGCCGCTCGATTGGACTGACTATAACGGCCACATGAACGAGGCACGATATCTTGAGGCCTTCGCCGCTGCGACTGACAGGTTCATGGAAATCATGGGCTGTGACGCAGACTATATCGCTTCGGGCGGCAGCTATTTCACCGCGGAAAATCACATCCGTTACATCGACGAGGTGAAAGCAGGCGCGAAGATCGAAATCCGCACACAGATGCTGTTGGGGCAGGGCAAGAAATTGCACGTGTTCCACAGCATGTACGAGGGGGACAAGCTACTAGCCACCGGTGAGAGCTTTTTGCTGCATGTCAGTCTTGAGACGCGACGCCCCAGCGCACCGTCGGCAGACATCGAGGCCGCGATGGCTCGAATTGCAGAGGCGCAAGCAAACTTGCCCTATCCCCAAGGTGCCGGTGCGGCCATTCGGAAACCAGCATGAGCGGCCGCGTTCTGATCACGGCAGGCGCGTCGGGTGTTGGTCGCGCGATGGCCGAGGCGTTCGACGCGGCCGGGGCGCAGGTTTGGGTGGCGGATGTCGACCACGTCGCGCTGGCCAATTGTCCGGCGCATTGGAACCGATCCCGGGTCAACGTGGCGGACGAAGCAGCCGTGGCAGGCTTGTTTGCCGAGATCGAAGCCGCGTGGGGCGGCTTGGACACGCTCTGCGCAAATGCAGGCGTTGCGGGGCCAACGGCTCTGATCGAAGACGTGGCGCTGGGGGATTGGCGTGCGTGTCTGTCGGTCAATCTGGAAGGAGCATTTTTATGCGCAAAACATGCCGCGCCGATCCTGAAACGCCAACGCAGCGGCGCGGTGGTGATCACATCGTCAACAGCCGGGCAATACGGCTACCCGAACCGCGCTCCGTATGCGGCGGCTAAATGGGGCATGGTCGGGCTGGGCAAGACCCTCGCGATGGAACTGGGTCCACACGGCGTGCGCTGCAATGTCATCTGCCCCGGTGCGGTCGAAGGCCCTCGGATGGAAGGTGTTTTGGAACGCGAGGCGTCGGCCAAGGGCATGACCCGCGATCAGGTCTATGCGGGCTATGCCGCGGGTACCTCGATGGGGCGGTTTGTTGAAGGCCATGACATCGCAAACATGGCCGTGTTCCTTGCCTCGGATGCGGCAAGGCTGGTGTCGGGGCAGGTGATTGCCGTTGACGGGCACACGGTGAACCCCGACCCAAAAGTTTAAGCGGCCTCAGCCCTGGTTTGGCCCACGGATTTGGCGGATAGTTTGGCGAACAGACTGCCAGTCTTTTGCCTGCCGCGTGTTTCCTGCGGCCTCGCATTCGCGCATTTTCTGAGCGGCTTCCGCCTCGGCCCGGTCACCATGAGCGGAATAAAGGGCCCGTGCATATTGAGCGGTTTGTATTGCGTCCATTCCAGTCGTCCTCCGTCTGTGATCGGAATACCCGAAGGTTCGCGCTGGATGACGATAGCACAGGATTTGTCTCGGCGCATCACCCGGTGCGGGAAATCGCCGCCCGCAAACGTTCGAGGTGGATGGGGAAGTCGCGGGCAGTTACATCAGCTTCGCGCACTAACGTGTCGAAATGACGCGTAAAAGTTTCTATGCGATCGCGGTCACGAAAGGCCATGTAGTGGCTGCCAGCATAGAAAACACAAAGTAAGGGGCCAAAGATCGTAACCGGCGCAGAATACAGCCGTTTTGCGTCAAACAGATAGACGCGCATGCGAGGATACAACTGATCGGACAGCGACAGCAGGTGGTCGATCTGGTCCAGCCGAGTCTGCAACTTTAGCCCCTCATAATACCCGGTGCCATATGCAAAGCTGTAAATCTCATATAGCGGCATGGCGATTTCATAATCGGATTGCGCGCTGCGCATCCATGTCAGGCGGTCGGCCGAGGCACCGATAGCCTGATCCGCTGTCCGCCCAAGATGCGGGGCGTATTCCCATTCCAGCACGGCGCGGGTTTTCAGCATGTCCGGTAAAGTCGCCGGAACGTAACGGATTTTATAGCCTGCGGCCTCTTGGTGCCATTCGAAAATGCGCTCATCCACCAACGCGCGAGGGGCCTCTGTCACAGTCAGAGACCCTGCCAGCAATTCGGCGGCGCTTTCTGGCCGGTCCGAGAGGCTGAGCAACCAATCGGCAGACACGCCGAGCGCCGCAGCGCAGCTGCCAACCACATGCGCATTCGGCAAGCGCGCGCCTGCATCGGTCAGCAGTTGCGACACGGTCGAACGGTCCACGCCGATACGACGGGCCAGCGCGCTTTGGCTGATGTGCTGGTCCTCCATGGCCCGTGCAAGACGCAGGCGAAACTGGGCCGCGCGGTCCCGTTTGTCGATTTTATTCTCCATGTGTTTAATAATATCATAGATGATGAGTTTTGTTAATCATATTCAGAATTTTCAACAGATGCTGCGGCCCGTAATTTGAAAGACATAACAATAATATGGGTGACGGAATGGAAACACGGCGCAGATCAGTCGTGAAAGCTGTGGTGTGGAATGTCATGGGCCTGATGGTCATGACCCTGATTGGGGTGCTGGCCACCGGATCGGCTGCGATTGGCGGAACACTGGCTGTTGTGAACACGGCCATCGGACTGACCCTCTACGTGATTTACGAACGCATTTGGGCCGGTATCACATGGGGTCGCAATGTCTGAGCGTGCGACACCAGAATGGGGCACCTTCGCTCTGATCCTGGCCTGCTATGGTGTGTGGTTGGCGGTTATCTTCTTCCTGCCGCTGTGGCTGGCTATTCCGGCAATGGGGGTTGTTGCGGCAATGCATTCGTCGCTTACGCATGAGGCCCTGCACGGGCATCCGTTCCGTGCGAAATGGCTGAACGAGGCTCTAATGGCGCTGCCTCTGACCTTGTTTATCCCCTATGAACGGTTCCGGGATCTGCATCTGGCTCATCACCGGGATGCCACCTTGACCGATCCCTATGACGACCCGGAATCGAACTATTTGGACCCACAGGTCTGGGCCAGGTTAGGCGCGTGGCAAAAGTGGATGTTGGGTCTTAACAACACGCTGCTGGGGCGGATTGTACTGGGCCCGGCCATTGGACAGTTTCTGTTCCTGCGGGACGAGTTGCGCGGTGCCCGACGCGGAGATCGGGCAATCCTGCGGGCCTGGGCTTTGCACGTGCCGGGCGTCGCTGCTGTGTGTTGGATCGTTTCCATGTCCGCGATGCCAATATGGGCCTATGTATTGGCTGCTTATCTCGGATTGGGGTTGGTCAAAATCCGCACCTTTCTAGAGCACCGGGCGCATGATAAATCCCGTGCTCGGACGGTGATTGTCGAAGATCGCGGTCCGCTGGCTTTTTTGTTTTTAAACAACAACCTGCACGTCGTTCACCATATGAACCCCTGCGCACCGTGGTACAGGCTGCCAGCGCTGTACCGTCAGGGCAGGGATCGGTATCTGGCCAGCAATGAGGCCTATGTCTATCGCTCTTACGGTCAGATTTTCCGCGCCTATTTCTGGCGCGCCAAGGACCCGGTGGTGCATCCACTCTGGCCAAAGGGTTGATTTAGCCACACAAAGGGCGGCATGAGTTTATGGATTCCCGTCACCCTAGCTGCTGCCGCCTTTCAAACCGTGCGGTTCATGCTGCAAAAATCGCTCAGCTCGGTAAAGCTGAGCGCGGCAGGTGCTACTTTTGCGCGCTTTGCCTATTCGATGCCACTGGCGGTTCTTGGGCTTGGGGTCGCTGTGCAGATGAACGGGTTCAGCCTGCCGCCTCTGACAGGGTTGTTTTGGCTTTATGCAATCATTGGCGGCAGTTCCCAGATTTTGGCGACGATCTGCGTGGTTGCCCTGTTCAAACAGCGCAACTTTGCCGTCGGGATCACCTTTAAGAAAACCGAAGTGATTCAGACCGCCATCGTAGGCTTTCTGGTTCTGGGGGATCAGGTGTCGTCTGGCGCGTTGGTGGCGATCTTTCTGGGGCTGACTGCCGTGCTGCTGCTGTCCAAATCCCCCGGAGGCGACGGCGTCTGGTGGCAACACCTGACCAATCCTGCCTCGCGTCTTGGGCTGGGCTCGGGGGTGCTGTTCGCGTTTTCCTCGGTCAGCTATCGTGGCGCCACGCTGGAGCTGGGTGATATCGACGCCTGGTTCCGCGCGTTGGTCACACTGGCCGTGGTGGTGTCGTTCCAATTTCTGAGCATGGGGATTTGGTTGTTGTGGCGCGACCGGGTCGAGCTGCGCGCGGTGTGGGACACACGCAAAACCGGCATCTTTGTAGGGCTGACCAGCCTGTGCGGATCATTCTGCTGGTTCTTGGCCTTCACTTTACAGAACGCGGCTTATGTCAAGGCGTTGGGGCAGGTCGAGCTGATCTTCAGCCTGTTCGCCTCAATCTTGTTTTTCCGCGAAACCATCACCCGGCGAGAGATCGCCGGGATGGCATTGCTTGGCACTTCGATACTGGCGTTGGTGCTGTCGATTTAGCCGGTGCGGCGTTCATCAAAGCTGAGCGCGATAAAGCTGGGCAGGTGATCACCCATGCCCACAACCGCAGGGCCACGGTCATCTCTGCGTCCTCGGCCTCTGGGCTCTTTGTCTTTGGTGCGGTCGCTTCTTTTACTGTCGGCCTTCTTGCCTTCAGTCGTCTTCGCTTCCACAGGTTTAGGCTTTTTCTCGGGCTTCGGCGCTTCGGCCTTGGGTTCATCCTTTAGTGGATTCTCCAGACGCGGAATTTCCTTCTGGATCAGCTTTTCAATCGCATCCAGTGCCTTTTCATCGCGACCCGAACAGATCGTAATGGCCTTACCCTCGCGTCCTGCGCGACCGGTGCGGCCGATACGATGGACGTAATCTTCGGGGTGGCCGGGGACGTCGAAATTAATCACATGGCTGACCGAGGGCACATCCAATCCGCGCGCGGCCACATCCGAGGCAACCAGCAGGCGCAGCGACCCGTCGCGGAATCCATCCAGCGTCTTCGTGCGCTGCGATTGATCCAGATCGCCATGGATGGCAGCGGCATCATAACCATATTTCTTAAGTGATTTCGCGCAAATATCTACATCCGTCTTTCGGTTGCAGAAGATGATTGCGTTGGTGCATTTTTCACCTTCAGAATCTATCAGTGCGCGAAGTACATTACGTTTCTGGCTCGCCTCGCGGTCGCGACGGCCACCTTTGAACATGACAACGCCTTGTTCGATGGTCTCGGACGCCGTTGCCTGCCGGGCAACTTCAACCCGGGCAGGGGCAGATAGGAACGTGTCGGTGATCCGTTCAATCTCGGACGCCATGGTGGCCGAGAAAAACAGGGTCTGGCGGGTAAAGGGTGTCAGCGAAAAGATGCGCTCGATATCAGGGATGAATCCCATATCCAGCATCCGGTCGGCTTCGTCCACCACCATGATCTGTACACCGGTCAGCAGCAGCTTGCCGCGCTCGAAATGGTCCAGCAAACGGCCCGGAGTAGCGATCAGCACGTCGACGCCCCGGTCGATCAGTGCATCCTGTTCCTTGAAACTGACGCCACCAATCAGCAGTGCTTTGGTCAGTTTCAAGTGCTTGGAATAGGTGTCGAAGTTTTCGGCCACCTGTGCGGCCAGCTCCCGCGTCGGGCACAGCACCAAAGAGCGCGGCATCCGCGCACGAGCGCGGCCACGGGCCAGCATGGTGATCATGGGCAGCGTGAAGCTGGCGGTCTTGCCAGTGCCTGTCTGGGCGATTCCCAGTACATCACGACCTTCCAGCGCAGGTGGAATCGCGCCTTCCTGGATCGGGGTCGGAGTTTCGTATCCGGCTTCCTCAATGGCTTTGAGGACCTTCGGGTTCAGGTTCAGTTCAGTAAATTTTGTCATGTATGTCCGGTTCATGCGGACACTAGACCTGGCCCGCGCGTCAGAGGTGTGCCGGGCCCGGATGGCCATACGCAGAATTGCGCATTTTCAGCTTGGAGCGGGACATAACAAAATCGTAGGGCAGGGTCAAATGAAGAGCCTTTAATACTGCCCGCCGATTTCGCGGTGCAGATTTTACGCAACAATTCATACACTTCCGGGGAAGTGTTTCCCGAGCTTTTGATCCAGACTCAGGGGGCGGTGCTGGATCAGGCCACGCTGTTCAAGTCGTGCGCGTACCGTTGGGTCTGCGCCACTGATTTCGTCGAAAAAGACGCGTAGGCCGGACATGCCTTCTTCGGCCTCAATCCATCTGAGAAGTTCATTCTTGTTCATCCCACCCTGGTCGCGGGGCACGTTGGGGGACATGCCGGGCTGGTAAGAGCCGCGCTCCATCCGGAAACGGTAATGCGCCAGAAAGTGGTCCCAATCAGGCGCGTGCCGATGGCAGAGATCAACCTCAGTCAACTCGGTTCTGGTGGGCAAAATCTCTCCGTTTTGGAACAGGTTATGAATGCGAAAGTTGATCTGGGGTAGCCCTGTGCGCGCAAACAACTTGCCTTGCACGTGGCTGAAGAACCCGCCCAGAACAAAAGCGCCGTAATTGGGATATAGCGACTGAACAATGTCTTCGTGATCCGGGCTTTTGGGGATGTAGGCCTTGTAAAGATCATCGACATTGGCAATTGCTTCGATTGGTCGGATACGCACGCCTGGGATGTCTTCGGAGACGTCGGACAACACCTCGGCAATCGGACGTTCTGACCACAAGAACTCGTCCACGTCGATATGAGCCAGCCAGTCGGTATCCGCCTTGCGGTACGTGAAACTGGCATTGGCCGTCTGACGGATCTGGTGTTTGTCGGGGCGTTCGCGCTGACGGTAGGCCCAAAACCCAGCGTCGCAATTGCGCACTTCGATCTTGGGGTGACGGTTGAGCGCGTTGAACGCCTTTGGGTTGGGCTCGTCCAGATAAAGGTATATCTGGTCGACCCCAAGATCGAGGTGATAGGCCGCAAACCGCAGGATGTCCGAGGCCGCCCCCCTGACGGTCGAGACGATGCCCCAGCGCGTCATTTCCGCGCCTTTCGCCGTGTTGCGCGCAGGTTTGCGATCAGCTGGGCGTTCAGGAAGCTCAGGTGGGAAAGGCCGACAAATTCGCGTGCGATTTGGCTTCGTTTACGGGTACATGAGGTGTTTGACGCACCCTCAATGGTCTGCGTAGCGCTAGCAGAAACAATCTGCTCCTTGAGCGGCAACAGATCCACATCCACCCCTGGCAAAGTCTCAGTCCCGAATTCGAACGGATCACGCTTCAGCTCGAAACGCTCAGTCAAGGCGGCCAGACCGCCCGGATAAGTGAGGTCGTCACTCATATGCGTGGTCAAGCCACCGTGTCACGACATCATTTCCTTGGTCGCCGTTAGTTTTAGATCCGGATAGTCGCGCACAACCCGGTCGATGTCCCACTGAAGGCGGGTCAGGTATACGATGTCGCCATCATGGTCGTTTGCGATGTGCTGTTTGTTGGCGTTGACGAATTTGTCGATCTCCGCCTTGTCGCCGTTAACCCAGCGGGCTGAAGTGAATTGCGACGCCTCAAACCGCACGGGCAGGCCGTATTCCATCTCAATCCGGCTGGCGAGCACTTCGAATTGCAACTGGCCGACGACGCCGACGATAAATCCTGAACCGATCGAAGGCTTGAACACTTTGGCCGCGCCTTCTTCGGCAAATTGCATCAAGGCCTTTTCCAGGTGTTTGGCCTTCATCGGATCGCCCGCGCGCACGGTCTGCAGCAGTTCCGGCGCGAAGGATGGGATGCCAGTGACGCGGATCGACTCGCCTTCGGTCAGGGTGTCACCAATGCGCAGCTGCCCGTGATTGGGGATGCCGATGATGTCCCCGGCCCATGCCTCTTCGGCCAGTTCCCGGTCCGAGGCCAGAAACAGCACTGGATTTGAAATGGCCATCGGTTTTTTCGACCGTACATGGGTCAGTTTCATACCGCGTTTGAAATGGCCCGACGCCATGCGGACAAAGGCCACGCGGTCGCGGTGCTTTGGGTCCATATTTGCCTGAACCTTGAAGACAAAACCGGCGACCTTCTTTTCATCCGGTGCGATTTGACGCGGTTCAGCCGATTGAATTTGCGGCTGCGGGCCGTAAGCGCCGATGCCCTCCATCAGTTCCTTGACACCGAAGGAATTGATGGCTGAGCCGAACCAGATCGGAGTCATATGCCCCTCAAGCACCGCCTGGGGGTCGAGCTTCGGCAGCAATTCGCGCGCCATCTCAACTTCTTCCAGCAGCTTGTCCAACAAGTGCTCGGGCACGTGTTCGGCCAGCTTCGGGTCGTCCAGCCCGTTGATTTCGATGCTTTCCGCCACCTTGTTGCGGTCGGCGCGGTCCATCAGCTCCAACCGGTCGCGCAGCATGTCGTAACAGCCGATAAAGTCGCGACCGACACCAATGGGCCAGGCAGCGGGCGTCACATCGATGGCCAGCATCTCTTGAATTTCGTCGATGATCTCGAACGTGTCGCGGCTTTCGCGGTCCATCTTGTTACAGAAGGTCAGGATAGGCAAATCGCGCAGGCGGCAGACTTCGAACAGTTTTTGGGTCTGGCTTTCCACACCCTTTGCGCCGTCGATCACCATTACTGCCGCGTCCACGGCCGTCAGCGTGCGATAGGTGTCTTCGGAAAAATCGCTGTGGCCGGGCGTGTCCACCAGATTGAACCGGAACTGGTCATAGTCAAACGACATGGCCGAGGCCGAGACCGAAATACCCCGGTCCTTTTCCATCTGCATAAAGTCCGACCGAGTGCGCCGTGCTTCACCCTTGGCACGAACCTGACCAGCCATCTGAATGGCGCCACCATACAGCAGGAACTTTTCGGTCAACGTCGTCTTACCCGCATCCGGGTGCGAGATTATGGCGAAGGTTCTGCGCCGGGCGATCTCGGGCGGCAATACGGGTTGGTTGGTGGCGGTATCTAGCATGAAGGCGCGTATAGGCGGGGAATCTTGCCGAAGCAAGACAAAGGGGCTGGTTCGAATCATGATCCCGTGGCAATAAGAACAAATAGCGAACAACTAATGGAGAGGATCATGAATTTAAAAGGAATCGCTGATGAACTGGTCGCTGGATGCCGGGAAAACCGATCCAAAGAGAATTTGGAGAAGCTATACGCGTTAGATGCCGTCTCGGTCGAAGCACAGGACTTTATGGATATGGGTCGTGAGACCCGTGGGCGCGACGCCATTCGTGGAAAACACGAGTGGTGGGAAAGTGCGCATGAAGTGTCGGGAGCAACGGTCAGTGGTCCGTTCCCTCATGGCGATGACCGCTTTGCCGTAATTTTTGAAGTTCAGGGCAAAGTAAAAGAAAGCGGTGAGAGCTTTGATATGCGCGAAGTGGGTGTCTATCACGTCGCGGATGGCAAGATTGTGCGGGAAGAGTTCTTTTACTAAACTCTTGCCCCATTTCTGGTCTTCCTTGCCCGGCCAGTGCTAGATGTTTGGCAGGGTTGAGGAGGATCGGAGTGGGATTGGGTCAGTTTTCTGTCTTGTTCTTTGTCGCGGTGTCGGTAGTTTCAAGCTTTGCCGTAGCCTCGCCCGGAGACCAACCAGGCCATCAGCGCCCCGCAGTGGACGGTGTGAATGGCAAAATTTCGGGTTTTGGAAGTACGAACGATATCGGCAGCCTTTACGGCGTTGATGGCAGTGTGTCCCTGCCGCTCGGGCATGGTTTTGGTGATCAATTGGACGGGCTTGTGCCGCAATTGGAAACCGATCGAATGGGAACTGCAGCGGCTCATGGGGTCGGCGCCCACGTTTTCTGGCGCAACCCCGACAAAGGATTGCTGGGGCTATACGGGCACTATGGATCGACAGATCTGACGGAGAGTGCAAGTTTTCGTGCGATTGACTTTGAAGCTGAGGCGTATTTGGACCTTTTCACGTTGACTGCTTTGGTCGGTGCAGAAGACGGACGGCTTGTAAACTCGGACGTTGATGAATTTGATCTTGGCACAAACGTTTTCTCGTCAGCGTTTTTGATTTATTCCCCGTTTGATAATATTGAGTTGAGCATGGGGCATCGTTACATCGTCAAAGACCACTCTGCGACGGTCGGAACAAAATGGGCTTTTGGTCAACGTGTTTGCCAAAACACGAGTCTCTGCACCAGAATTTCTTATAGCGACAACAACGATACCTCGGCTGCAATTGGGGTTCGGTACTATATTGGCAAGAAAGACAAACCGCTTATTCGGCGGCATCGTGAGGACGATCCTAGCCAGACCACGATCATGTGGGTCAATGAGCAAGCGGTGGGGGATCTAGATAACACTGTCGAACAGTACCGTGAAATTCACGGGTCCTGATTTGATGTCAGATGAAAGAGTAACAGAGACCACGAGGTAAGAAGATGGATCTGGGAATTCGCGGAAAACGCGCGCTGATCTGCGCCAGCAGCAAGGGGCTTGGTTTGGGCTGTGCCGAGGCTTTGGCCGCGGCTGGTGTCGATCTGGTGATGAATGCGCGCGGGGCTGAGGCGCTGGAAGCCGAGGCCATGCGGTTGCGATCCGAGCATGGTGTGTCCGTCGAAACCGTTGCGTGCGATGTAACCAGCCCAGGGGGGCAGGCGCAGGTGATCGATGCGGCGCAAGGGGTTGATATTTTGGTGACAAATGCCGGTGGCCCACCACCGGGTCTGTGGTCGGATTGGGATCGTGAGGATTTCATCAAGGCGCTGGATGGCAATATGCTGACACCCATTGCCTTCATGAAGGCGCTGCTGCCTGGCATGATGGACAAGGGCTGGGGCCGGGTGGTCAACATCACCTCGCAATCCGTGCGTGCGCCGATTGCGGTGCTGGGGCTGTCAAACGCGGCGCGCACCGGTTTGACTGGCTATGTTGCAGGCACAGCTCGTCAGGTGGCACCCAGTGGGGTGACGATCAACAATCTGCTGCCCGGCATTCACGCCACGGATCGGGCCGACGCGCTGGACGGCGGTGTTGCGGCGCAAAAGGGTATCTCGATCGATGAGGCCCGTGCCGAGCGCGCCGCCACGATCCCGGCGCGTCGATATGGAACGCGAGACGAATTCGGTGCAGCCTGTGCGTTTTTGTGCTCACAGCACGCGGGTTTTATCGTCGGGCAGAACATCCTGCTGGACGGTGGCGCAACAAATTTGACGATGTAGCAATGGCACAGAATTTTTCACTTAAAGATCAGCTGTTTAACGCGGAAAAGACCCGCTATCTGGCGGGGCTTTTTACCGCTGCCGATCCCTCGTTTGATGCAGACATGTTTCAGCAACAAGTCATGTCGCGCTTGCTGGATTTGGAGCTGAAAGAGCGGATGGCCTGGATTGCCGAATGTCTGCAGCAGACGGTTCCGAGGGCGTTACCAGCAGTTGCGCCTGTACTGCTAAAGGCACTGCCGCCACCGTTGGATCCAAACAAAACGGACGATGATTTTGGCGACTTCATTTTCGCACCTCTGGGCGATTGGGTGGTGGCCGTTGGGCTGGATCATCCCGATCTGGCACTGGATGTGCTGGAAGAGCTGACACAGAGGTTTTCGATGGAATGGGCCATCCGCCCGTTTCTGAACACCTATCCTGAACTGGTTCTGGCCCGGTTAGAGCACTGGTGCACACATGACAGCTATCATGTGCGCCGTCTGGTCAGTGAAGGCACCCGGCCGCGATTACCCTGGGGGCAGGCGGTAGGGCTGGAACTGTCCGATCCGATGCCGTTTCTGGACAGGTTGCATGCCGACAGCACACGCTATGTCACCAGATCGGTGGCGAACCACCTGAACGACATCACGAAAAAAGACCCAGAGCTTGTTCTGGATCGGCTGCAGGTATGGAATGACAAAGGTGCCCAAGATGAGGGCGAGCTGCGCTGGATCACGTCACATACCCTGCGGGGATTGGTGAAGTCGGGCCATCCGCGCGCCATGAAGATGCTGGGATATGACCCGGACGCAGACATCAAGGCAACGTTGCAAGTCAACGGTGACGCGCGGATAGGGGCTGCGCTGGAATTTGAGGTTGAATTGGAAGGGGCCGATGGGCAACCGGTTCTGGTTGATTATATTATTCACTTTCAAAGGCCTAACGGGAAAGCTTCACCTAAGGTGCATAAGTTGAAACAGGCCGCATTGCAGGGTGGCACCTTGAACCTGAACAAGACGCATAAGCTGAAAGGCAACGCTACTACGTTCAAGCTGGTTCCCGGCCCGCATCGGCTGGAGATTCAGGTGAACGGTCGCATTCGTGCGGGTGTGGATTTTGACCTGCTGGGCTAGGCACATCCTCACGCTTTCGTCAAAACCAGCGCGTCTGGATTGCGCCAAACCCCGCGCTGCATTACCTGCGGTTCAACCACATAAAGAAGGAATGCAGCGATGAAGCATGAATCTGTGCAAAATTATTATGGTGAGGTCCTGCAGGGCAGCGCGGATTTGCAGACCAATGCTTGTTGCACCCCTGATGACATGCCCGATCATGTCAAAAAGATTCTGTCGAAAATTCATGATGATGTGCTGACCCGGTACTATGGTTGCGGTCTGATCGCACCATTGGACCTTGAGGGGATGAGCATCCTGGATCTGGGCTGCGGTGCGGGGCGGGACGTGTACGCCCTGTCAGCGATGGTCGGCGAAACGGGCCGCGTCGTTGGAGTAGACATGACGCCCGAGCAGCTGGATGTTGCGCGCGCGCATCAGGACTATCAAGCTAAGGCTTTTGGTCACGGTAAAAGCAATGTGGAGTTCCACCACGGTTTCATCGAAAAGCTGGACGAACTGGATCTGGAACCCGGTTCTTTCGACATCATCGTCTCGAACTGCGTCATCAACCTTGCCACCGACAAAGAGGCCGTTCTGCGCGGTGCCCATCGGCTGCTGAAAGACGGCGGAGAGATGTATTTCTCGGACGTCTACGCAGACCGTCGCATTCCACAAGACATGGCTGAGGATGAGGTGCTGTACGGCGAATGCCTGTCCGGCGCGCTCTATTGGAACGATTTTCTGTCGATCTCGCGCAAATCAGGGTTCGGCGACCCGCGTCGGGTGACCCACCGTCCGCTGACCATTGAAAACCCGGTGCTGGAAGCGCGTGTCGCACCCCTGAGTTTCCTGTCGGCGACCTATCGGTTGTTCAAGCTGCCCGAACTGGAGCCAGCCTGCGAGGATTACGGGCAGGCCGTGGTCTACAAGGGCACCATCCCAAACGCGCCGCATCTGTTCGAGCTGGACGACCACCACGCAATTGAAACCGGTAAGGTTTTTCCGGTCTGTGGCAACACCTGGATGATGCTGAAAGATACCCGGTTTGCTCGACATTTCGAGTTTATCGGCGATTTCGCGACCCATTTTGGTATTTTTGAAGGCTGCGGCGGGGAAAGCCCGTTTGAAGCCACGACAGAGGCCGCATCCGGCGGCTGCTGCTGATCTCTTGCGCCTGAAGGGCGGGGTTGCTATCCCCGCCCAAGCCCGATGGTTTTGATCGGGAAAGGCAACGGGATCCATCGGTGACAGTAGACGCAACTCCTCCTCGTTTGGAAATTCGCAACCTGATCGCCCGGTACGAGGGGCGGGTGGTTGTGGATGACGTCTCGTTGACGGTACAGGCGGGGCAGGTGACTTGCCTGCTGGGGCCGTCGGGTTGCGGCAAGTCAACCACCTTGCGGATGATCGCCGGGGTCGAGATGCAGGAAACCGGCCAGATCTATGTCGACGGTAAACTGATCTGCGACACGGTGTTTCGCGTACCGCCCGAGCGGCGCGAGATTGGCCTGATGTTTCAGGATTTTGCACTGTTCCCGCATCTCAGTGTTGCCGACAACGTTGCCTTTGGCCTGAAGGGTCACAAGGACGAAAAGCGCGCGCGCGTCGAAGAACTGCTGCGCAAGGTTGATCTGATGAGGTTCGTCGACAACTTTCCGCATCACTTGTCGGGAGGTGAACAACAACGTGTGGCGTTGGCCCGTGCCCTGGCACCGCGCCCGCGGATCATGCTGATGGATGAGCCGTTCTCGGGGCTGGACAACCGTCTGCGCGACGGTGTCCGCGACGAAACGCTTGCAATCCTCAAGGAAGAGGACGCGGCCGTGTTGCTGGTCACGCATGAGCCGGAAGAGGCGATGCGCATGGCCGATGAGATCGCCCTGATGCGCCGCGGAAAAATCGTCCAGCAGGGCGCGCCGTATAACGTCTACACCCGTCCGGCAGATAAGGCCGCAGTGGCATTTTTTAGCGATGTCAATGTGTTGCAGTCGCAAGTGAATGGGGCGCTGGCCGAAACTCCCTTTGGCCAATTCTTGTCACCCGGTGTGCCGGATGGCACAGATGTTGAGATCGTATTCCGGCCGCAGCACGTGCGGTTGGATTTCGACCGCAACGGCAAGGGACCACTGCCCACAGCCACGGATGGCGTCGCCGCGCGCGGCGTGGTCGAACGGGCACGGTTTCTGGGCAATGAGAGCCTGGTCGAGTTCCGGATGGACTATGATGGCTCGATCCTGAAGGCGACGGTGCCGAATGTCTTTGTGCCTAACCCTGGCCGGGTCATGTGGCTGACCATTCGTCGTGACAAATGCTTTGTTTTCCCGATTTAGGGTCTGAAGTTTCAGTTTAGCGCCAAGTGGTGCGCGAAAGCCTCAGATTGGGTGCGCCCATTGCTTGCCGCCACGCGGGGGCGCGTCTATCAAGGTCAAAACGCTGCGGTGGATGGGCATATGCGTATACTTTTAACCAATGATGACGGCATCAACGCGCCGGGCCTGATCGCGCTGGAGGCTATTGCCGCCGACGTGGCAGGACCAGATGGCGAGGTCTGGGTCGTGGCCCCTGCGTTCGAACAGTCAGGTGTTGGCCATTGCATCAGCTACACCCATCCCATGATGGTTGCCAAATTGGGCGAACGTCGCTTTGCCGCAGAAGGCTCACCCGCAGATTGCGTGTTGGCCGGTCTGCATGACGTGATGAAAGATACTCCGCCCGATCTGGTTCTGTCGGGGGTAAACAGGGGCAATAATTCGGCGGAAAACACACTGTATTCCGGCACCATAGGTGGCGCGATGGAGGCTGCCCTACAGAGTATCCCGGCCATTGCCTTGTCCCAGTATTTCGGCCCCCGCAATCTGGGGCTGGAAGATCCCTTCGAGGCCGCGACCCGTTTCGGCGCTGATCTGATACGGCGTATTCTGGGCGCGACCCCGGCGGAACAGGGCGATTACCGCCTGTTTTACAACGTGAATTTCCCGCCTGTTCCCGCAGATGAGGTGCTGGGTACACGCGTGGCACCGCAAGGGTATCGCCGGGACACGCATTTCTCGGTCGAGCCGCACAGTTCACCCTCGGGGCGGCGGTTCTTGTGGATCAAGGGCGGCTATCAACACAACCCAACTGCACCGGGCACCGATGCGGCGGTCAATCTGGCGGGCTATATCTCGGTCACACCGATGCGGGCGGATCTGACAGCCTATGACACGCTTGAGGCGTTGAAGTCGATCGAATGAGCGGATTGGACCCCGAAACAACAATGCAATTCCTGTTTGCCCTGCGCTCGCGCGGGGTAACCGATGCGCGTGTGCTGGCCGCGATGGAGCAGATCGACCGGGGGCGCTTTGTCAAAGGCCTGTTTGCCGAACGCGCCTATGAGGACACGCCACTGCCGATTGCCTGTGGTCAGACGATCAGCCAGCCCTCGGTTGTGGGGCTTATGACGCAGGCGCTTGAGGTTAGCCCACGCGACACAGTTCTCGAAATTGGGACTGGGTCGGGTTATCAGGCGGCGATCCTGTCCAAGCTGGCGCGCCGGGTCTATACGGTTGAACGTCACAAGCGTCTGGTGCGCGAAACCGGCCAGCTGTTCCGTGACATGGGGCTGACAAATGTGACCGCAATGTTGACGGATGGGTCCTATGGTTTGCCCGAGCAGGCCCCGTTTGATCGTATCATTGTGACAGCTGCGGCAGAAGACCCCCCCGGGCCGCTCTTGGCGCAGCTGAAAATCGGCGGTATCATGGTATTGCCGGTGGGACAGTCGGATGCGGTTCAGACCCTGATCCGGGTCAGACGCACCGAAACCGGTTTGGACTATGACGAATTGTTGCCCGTCCGTTTCGTGCCCTTGTTAGAAGGGCTTGGCAAGGACGGGTCGTAAAGGAATATTCTGCAATATGCGCCGGAACCCCGGAAAACAGGGGCAGGTGTTGAGGACAGTGAAAATGAGAGCAGTTTCCAATTCAGTGATACTTCGCTGCACAACAGTGGCGGCTTTGGCGCTTGTCGCCGGGTGCGGGGATTATGACCTTCGCGGAGAGGTCGGCGGATTTTCGACCGCCGACGCCGTGAAAACCGCAACGACCAACCGGCCAGCGCCGGATGCGCGAGGGGTTATTACTTACCCGAATTACCAGGTGGCTGTGGCCCGACCGGGCGACAAGGTGATTGACGTGGCCACACGTGTTGGCTTGCCAGCGGCCGAATTGGCCCGGTTCAATGGCCTGCAACCCGATGACCCGCTGCGAGATGGCGAAGTGATTGCCTTGCCACGCTCGGTCGGCGGGGGCAGCAATGTCGACATCGCCACCATCGCTGGGACCGCGATTGATGAAGCGCCGGCCGATGGATCGGTGCGAACGGCAACGCTGGAACCTGCGCAGCCTGCCGCGACACCGGCTCCGGTGCCGACAACGGGTCCCGAGCCGGTCCGGCACAAGGTTAAACGTGGCGAAACGGCTTATACGATTTCACGCCTCTATGACGTACCGGTCAGTGCTTTGGCTGAATGGAATGGATTGGGGTCGGAATTTACTGTCCGTGAAGGCCAGTTCCTGTTGATCCCGATCAAGAACCAGCCTGCGCCGCAACAGGCCGCGGTGCCTGCCACCAACGTGACAGAGCCGGGGCAGGGCTCTCCGACGCCGACGCCGCCAAGTGCGACGCAACCTTTGCCGGAAGAAGAGGTCGTGGTAGCCACGCCAGCGCCGGATGTAACTGCCGAGGCACCGACAACCCAAAGCAATTCTGCCCTGGGCCTGCCGGTCACCGGGACGATCATTCGAACCTATGATAAGGGAAAGAACGAAGGTATCGACATCGCCGCAAGCCCCGGCACTGCTGTAATCGCGGCCGAGGCCGGAACCGTTGCAGCGATCACGGCGGATGCCGATCAGGTGCCGATCATCGTGGTCAAGCACAACAGCGATCTGCTGACGGTCTATGCCAATGTCGACAGGATCACGGTCAAAAAGGGCGACAAAGTGCGTCGTGGGCAAAAGATTGCTTCGCTGCGCGGCGGGGACAACGCCTATGTTCATTTCGAGGTCCGAAAGGGGTTCGAATCCGTTGACCCGGAACCTTATCTGAAGTGAGGGGGATGGCCCGTTTCGGGCCATGCCTCCGGCGGGGATATTTTCAGCCAGATGAAGCAGGCGGGCTAGGCTGTGGGGTCGTAGTCGCTCAGCCGTTTGCCGGGCTCATCAGCAAATATTTCAGGCAGGGGCGAGACCGTATCGATCAGGTCGATCCGGAAGACTCGGAAGCCTTGGCGCAGTTCGCACCAGGCGGTCAATGTCCAGACGCGGCCCCAATACTCCATGTGCAGGGGGCGGATCGTGCGATCGGTCAGTACGCCGTCGATCCGGCGATAGGACAGGTGCAGCTTCTGTCGGGACTTGATGGCGGCGCGGATAGGGGCCATGTGGGCCAGCCCGCGAGCTGCATCAGCAAAGGGGTAGACGGCGAATTTCCATGTGTCCGCCTCGGCCACCACTTGCGTTGGCAGAACGGCGTCGATTTTTTCGGACAGCGTTTCGGCCGCGGCTTTCAGATCGGGGTCGGCAGCCTCGGCCACGATGGCCATGCCGAGGTTCAGGGCCTCTAGTTCAGCGGGGGTCAGGTTCACAGGGGGCAGGGTGATCTGTTCGCGCACCATATAGCCGACGCCGCGCTCCCCTTCGACGGGAACACCCGAGGCCACCAATGTGTCCATGTCGCGATAGATCGTGCGAACCGAAACTTCGAGCCGGTCCGCGATGTCCTGCGCGCGGTGCAAGCCACCGTCGCGCAGGATCTGGATAATGTCGAACAGACGATCAGTACGGCGCATGACACGTCTCTCTGACCGGGGTTATGCGGTCATGTTCCATAGCACGTTCTCGTGGCGCATCTGCATGCCTTCGGGGTTGATCGCTGCGATCAGTGCGGGCGCAAAACCCTGCTGCGGGAACTGCGCAGCTGCGTCCTGTGCGGCCTTCATATCGGTCCAGATCACGTAGTCAGTCCAGCGCCCGTCTTCGCCTTGACTGAGTTGACGATGGGCAAACCCCGGAGCTGCGCGTACAAAGGCCTCGGACGCTTGGCTGAGTTTTACAAACTCTTCCGGGGTTGTCCCGTTGGCGAGTTCAAAGGTGACGATTTCTGCAACATGGGTCATGTGAATCTCCGTTGACCAGGTTTCGATACCGCCTACCTAGCTCCTATCAACTGACACAAACCTGTCAGTTGATCAATCCAAGGCCGTAAAAAACATCGGATCGGATCAAATTTGAACGCAGATTTGAACCAACTCACTTTTGCAGGCGGGCCAGCGGGCGTAGACACGGACCCAGATCACATTTCCGGCGTACGGCGCCGACGTTATAGGAGAAGAGAGATGCTCAACAATATTGGCCTTCCCGGCATTCTGCTGATCGCAGTTGTGGTTCTGGTGCTATTCGGCCGTGGCAAAATCAGCTCGTTGATGGGCGAAGTGGGCAAAGGCATTACGTCATTCAAGAAGGGCGTCAAAGAAGGCGCAGAGGAACTGAGTGAAGACGCGTCCGAACTGGCCAAAGATGTCACGCCCGAGACCGACAAAGACAAGGTCTGATCCGCCATGTTTGATCTGGGCATGACCGAGCTTCTGGTCATCGGCGTTGTCGCCCTGATCGTTGTGGGGCCAAAAGACCTGCCGGTGCTGTTTCGCAATGTTGGCCGCTGGGTCGGCAAGGCCCGTGGTATGGCGCGCGAGTTCAGCAGCGCCATGAACGACGCGGCGGATCAGGCGGGCGTGAACGAGATCAAGAAGGGTCTCAACGCTGCGACCAACCCCGTTGGCAGTGCCATGGACGGGGTGAAGGAAGCGGCGCAAGATATGGCCAAGAGTATCGACCCAACCAAGTTTGACCCTGACAGCGAAACAGGAAAACTGGCGGCTGAACGGGCAGAACAGGCCAAGAAAATCCAAGCGTCGACCGCACGCGCTGCGGCTGAACGCAAGGCGAAAGAGGCGGCCGACGCGCTGGCCAAGGCCGAAGAGGCCGAAGCTGCGCTGAACACTGAAAGCAAGACATGACCAACACCGACGAGATCGAAGACAGCTCGGCCCCATTGATCGAGCATCTGGCAGAACTGCGTACGCGGTTGATCCGGTCGGTTATTGCCTTCGTGATAGGCATTGTCGTGGCCTTCACCGTGGCCGAACCGATCCTGCAGTTTCTGGTCCAGCCGATTGAGGCAACGCTGCGCGAGTTGGGGGACCCTTCTCCGACTTTGCAATACACCTCGCCACAGGAATATCTGTTTACGCTGTTCCGGATTTCGATGGTGTTTGGGTTTGCGCTGGCCTTCCCGGTGATTTCCTATCAGCTGTGGCGATTTGTGGCGCCGGGCCTGTATCGGTCCGAGAAGGGTGCTTTTCTGCCGTTCCTGATTGCCTCGCCGTTCATGTTCCTGCTGGGGGCGGCGTTTGCTCAATTCGTCGTTACACCACTGGCGATGCAATTCTTTTTGGGTTTTGCGGATGTCAGTTCGATTTTTGCCAATCTGTTGTCGGCGACTACTGGGGATGTGCCAGAGGAAATCGTGGTTGTCCCTGAAACAACTGAAGGCGTGAAGATTACGTTCTTCGGCAAGGTCAACGAGTCGCTGGACATCACGTTGAAATTCATCATCGCCTTTGGCTTGTGTTTCCAGCTGCCGGTGTTGTTGACGCTAATGGGCAAAGCCGGATTGGTCAGCGCCGAAGGTTTGGGCAGCGTTCGCAAATACGCGATGGTTGGTATCCTCGTCCTAGCAGCGCTGGTGACCCCGCCGGATGTGATCACGCAGGTCATTTTGTTTGTTGTGGTCTATGGGCTGTACGAAGTCTCGATCCTGTTGGTTGCCCGAGTTGAGAAAAAGCGCGAGGAAGAGCTGCGCGCTGATGGCTACTATGACGACGAAGAAGAAGCAGATGACGAAATCGTTCAGGAATTCGAAAACGATAAATAACCTTTAAACAGATCCGAAGGGCGCGCCACCTGCTGACGCGCCTTTTTCGTGTCCCACCCTTGTTGCGGCGGGTGGAACATGGTTTGAACCCCGCCAGACAGACCGGAGGAGAGCGCATGGACAACCAGGCCCTGAACCGTATTGCCGACGCGTTGGACCGCATGGCGCCCGCGCCGTTGGCCGCGCCCGATTTTGGGGCGGCGCATGCTTTTGTCTGGCATGTAGAACCTGACCGCCTGATGCCAGTGGATATAGTCAACCGGGTTGACCTGGATCTTTTGGTCGGGATTAACCGCTCGCGCGATACGTTGCTGGACAACACAAGGCGGTTTGCCAACGGGTATAAGGCCAACAATGCCTTGCTTTGGGGGGCGCGTGGTATGGGCAAATCCAGCTTGGTCAAAGCTGTGCACGGCACCTTGCAGGCGGATCACCCGAACCTGAAGCTTGTGGAACTGCAGCGCGAAGACATGGGCTCGGTCGCGCGCTTGCTGAACCATCTGCGCGCAGCACCACACCGGTTTATCCTGTTTTGCGACGACTTGTCGTTCAGCCATGATGACCAGCACTATAAATCGCTCAAGGCGGTGCTGGACGGCGGCATCGAAGGCCGCCCTGAAAATGTGGTGTTCTACGCCACCTCAAACCGCCGCCATCTGATGCCGCGGGACATGATCGAAAACGAACGCTCCAGCGCCATCAACCCATCTGAGGCCGTCGAAGAGAAAGTCTCACTGTCCGACCGGTTTGGCCTCTGGCTGGGGTTCCATCCCTGTGACCAGGACGAATATCTGGCGATGATCGATCGCTATTGCGCAGCCTATGGGGTCTCTGTCGACGCAGCGACCCTGCGCGCCGAGGCGATCGAATGGCAGGCTACCCGAGGCGCGCGATCGGGCCGCGTGGCCTGGCAGTTCTTTGTTGATCTGGCCGGGCGCACCGGCGTGCACATCGCGTAACCCGCCCGCTTCATCTGGCCAAAAAATATCCCCGCCGGAGGCATGGTCCACAGGACCATTCCTACAACAGTGCCAACAACCGCGCAGCCTCTTCCGTCGTGCTGGTCAACGCATCGCGATCCTCACCTGGATGGAACCGGGCGCGGACGGCAGTGGGCATTGGCGCGGGTTCGACGATAGATACGCGCGGCCCGGTACGCTCGGCCTCGTGGGCCCAGCTGCGGGCCAGTGCCATCTGAGCGGCCTTGGTCGCGCCATAGATGCCATAGAATTTCTCACCCGCCTTGGGGTCGTCAAAAAACACCGCATGACCCGTTTCACCCAAAAGAGGGGCGATATAGGGGATCAGAACCGATGTGGCAGTGGCGTTGGTGTTGACTGCCTTTGTCCACTCTTTCGGATCAACGAAATGAGCTGGTGTCAGGGCCGAGGTGTGGACGGCCGTGTGCAGCCAAAGGTCCACTTTTCCCCAACGGTCATGGATACCCCTGCACAGCGTTGCCATGGCATTGGGATCAGCGATGTCCATTGGTGCCAGCGTGGCCGCGCCGCCTTTGGCCTGAATGCGGTCATCCAGTTCTTCCAGTCCGCCAGTGGTGCGGGCGACGGCGACGATGTGGTACTCGGGGGCCAACGCTTCGGCCAGGGCTGCGCCCAATCCGCGAGACGCGCCAGTAACGAGGGCGATTTTGGTCTGATCAGTCATGAAAACGGTTTGAACCCCAGCGCGCAGGGCGTCAAGACAGGATTAACTGCCGGGGATGGCGATCCGCTTGGTCTGGCCGCTTTGTCGCAGCATCACGCCCTCGGCATCGATGGCGACGACAGTGCCCGAGGACACGCGGCTGCCTGGCTTGACCTCTTTAACCCGCCCCGAGGACAAGCGCACAAGAGCGCGCATATCCGCTTTGGGCCCAAAAACGCCAAGGACAGACACAGAGTTCTTCTTTAGCGCGCCCTTTTGTGTGGCCGCGCTTTTGACGGTTGAGTTTGACATAAAATGTGGTCCGGCCGCAGCGGCCTGACCCCTTGTTGTGAGTGGGTGGTTGCCAGTCGCGTATCAAACCAAACGGGTAAGTAAAAGCGCGACCGAGGGTCACAATTCTGCCGCCATTTTCGCAGCAATGCGAAGCCTTTGCGATTGCAGTTTCTTCGCCAAAGGGTTGTGCGCGAAATTCCACCGCCAAGATGCGGCAATTGAGCAAAAATAGGCCCGCGACGCGGCAGCGAAGCGGGCCCAAATCAAACTTGATTCGGTCAGGGGGTTATCCCGACACCAGTTTTGCGCCGTTCCAGGATCCACCGGGAACCTGCATGTCCTGTTTCTTCTTGCTGACGCGATTGCTATTTTCAAGATGGTCCAGATAATCGTCACTGACGCTGCCAGTGATGTAATTTCCGTCAAAACACGAGCAATCGAAAGCCTCGATCTCGGGGTTGCCTTCCTTGGCGGACCAAATCAGATCGTCGAGGTTCTGATAGAACAGCGCGTCGGCCCCCAGCTCTTGCCTGATTTCCTCGATTTCTTTGCCATGGGCGATCAGCTCATGTTTGGTGGGCATATCGATGCCATAGACATTCGGGAATTTCACCGGTGGTGAGGCACTTGCAATGTAAACTTTCTTGGCCCCAGCCTCGCGGCACATCTGTACGATCTTCTTGATGGTATTGCCGCGCACAATGGAATCGTCGATCAGCAGAACGTTGTGATCCTTGAACTCCAGCGGGACTGCGTTCAGTTTGCGGCGCACAGATTTCTGACGCTCTTCCTGACCGGGCATGATGAATGTGCGGCCAACATAGCGGTTTTTCACAAGACCTTCGCGGTAGGAAATACCAATGGCCTTGGCAACCTCAAGCGCGACGGGGCGGGCGCTGTCGGGCACCGGAATGATGCGGTCGATCTCAAGGTCAGCGGCTTCGATCTGGCGGGCCAGCGTCTGACCCATACGCATCTGGGTTTTATAGACGGACACACCATCCAACAGCGAGTCCGGACGCGCCAGGTAGACATATTCAAAGATACAAGGCGTCAGCTGTCCTTCCACCGCCTGGAACGTGTGCATGTTGCCGTCCAGATCGATCAGGATCGCCTCGCCGGGTTTGACATCACGAAGCTTGTCAAAGCCGTTGATGCCAAAGGCCACGTCTTCTGAGGCAAAGGCATAATCGTCACCCTCTCCGTCGACCTCACGTTTGGCTACCGACAGAGGGCGGATACCATAAGGATCGCGGAAGGCCAGCATGCCGACACCGGCGACCAGACAGATGACAGAATAGGCGCCCTGAACCCGCTCCATCGTCATCTTCACACCAGCAAAGATGTTGCGAATGGGTTCAGCATTGCCGTTGACCTTGATCGCATCGGCGACTTTGTCTGCCAGTACGTTCAGCAGAATCTCGAAGTCCGAGGTGGTGCGAAGGTGGCGGCTGTATTTGGCGGTTACTTTCTCACGCTGTTCAGCCGTGTTGGTGATGTTACCGTTATGAACCAGATAGATTCCATAGGGCGCGTTTACAAAAAACGGCTGCGCCTCAGACGCGCTGAGCGACCCTGCGGTCGGGTACCGCACATGCCCCATACCAACCTTGCCCAGCAATGTTTCGGCGTCCTGGGCATTGAACACGTCCTTGACCAGACCGTTGGCTTTCTTCTCGCGGAAGAATTCGCCATTATAGGTGACGATCCCCGAGGCGTCCTGACCCCGGTGCTGCAGCATCAGCAGCCCGTCATAGATTTCCGCAAAGACATCATGTGTCCTACTTGCGATCCCCAAAATCCCACACATACACGGGCTCCAATTTCTATGACGTTCTAACGGTGAATAGCGTTTCGGTTCGGAAGGTCCGCCGGGTGTATCTGTACGCAAACAAGGCCATCCAGCTGGTGGCACATACGCACCATCGCCCCCAGGGCCAGCGCGAAAGAAAACAGATACAGCAAGATCGGCAGCTCCGATTCCATGTCGGTTCGGGTTTCACATAAGGCCTAACGAGGCCTGTGTCATCAAAGGATCACATTTGCATTTTGCCGCATGTGGATTTTGGGTCAAAACGCATGAAATGGTGACATGGCGAAAAGCTTGTGCTGTCATAGCGCGGCGAATGTTAGCGTTTCGATGGGAAGTCAGCTATGTGGCAACACAAGCAAGGTCAAAAGAAGGAAGAGCCGGTCAAGCGCCGGTGCCATCGTTGCCGCGGAATGGGGCGCGCGCCTTGTCAGATCTGTAATGGTGCAGGCGAAGTTGTCAAAAGCCGGGATGTCTTTGGCAAGCCTATTTTCAGCCGTTGTGACGGATGTGTGGGCCTGAAAAATATCAGATGCACCATATGTGCAGGCGAAGGGTTTATCACACAAAGCTGAAGGAAGCTGGCCCGACAAAAATGCCCGGTCAAAGCCGGGCATCTTCGTTATTCGGTTGTCGCGGGGGCCGATGGCTCTTCGGAGGTCTCGGCGCTTGCGGTGCAGCTGCCCACCAGTTCTTCATATTGTTGCGTGACCCAACCCAGCGCGGCCTCGGGATTTTGCTCTTCTATCCGGTCGCTGAATTGTTCGAACACCTTGGCCGAGCGGCTTTCGTCAACGATGGTGTAAGACTGACCGGTCATCACTGTATCATAGACAAAGAAGGCGATGGCGACCAACAGGATGCCGCGCGCGATTCCAAAGAAGAACCCCAGCGCCTGATCCAGCCCGCCAAGCGCCGAGCGCTGAACGATCGAGGAAAACAGCGGCGTAAATATGCTGACCACGATCAAAGCGATGGCAAAGACGGCGGCAAAGCCGGTGATTACCGACAATTCGCAGCTGTCGCGCAGGAAATCACCGACCACCGGAATTTCTTTTACCAAAGGCACGGCCTGAGGCGCAAAAATGAATGCCAGAACAGCGGCTGCAACCCAGCCGGCAATGGCCAAAACCTCTCGTAATAGCCCGCGTGAATAGGCCAACAAGCCCGACACGACGATGATCAGGGCGACAACCCCGTCAATAATTGTAAAACCTTCCATGGCCCTCGCCTGTACTTTTTTTCAGCCCCTCAAGGCGTTACCTTAACCTGCTCCGAAGGTTTCGCCAACAAACCCTACCAAATCAGAGGGTCGGGTGAGTGTCAGACCTGCCACAGTACCGGTTTTGCCACCTGCCGGAGCTATGGCCGACGTGAAACCAAGTTTTTGCGCTTCTTTCAACCTGTTTTCGGTCTGCGGGGCGGGTCTAAGTGCCCCGGATAACGAGATTTCTCCGAAAACAACCGTGTCGGCGGGCAAGGCGGTGTCTTCACGCGCACTCAGCAAGGCAGCGGCAACGGCGAGGTCGGCAGCGGGTTCACTGATTTTCAGCCCTCCGGCGACGTTCAGATAGACGTCGAGCCCCGCAAACGGGATGCCGCAGCGCGCTTCGAGCACCGCGAGGATCATCGCCAGGCGCCCACTGTCCCATCCCACAACGGTGCGGCGGGATTGAGAATGAGGTGAGGGGGCGACCAGCGCCTGCAATTCGACCAGCACCGGTCGGGTGCCCTCGATACCTGCAAACACGGCTGATCCGGGGCTGGGCGTGCCGCGTTCCGACAGAAACAGCGCTGAGGGGTTGGTGACCTGCGCCAGCCCCTTGCCAGTCATCTCGAACACGCCGATCTCATCGGCGGGACCAAAACGGTTCTTAACCGCGCGCAGGATGCGGAACTGGTGGCCGCGCTCGCCTTCAAAATACAGAACGGTATCGACCATATGTTCAACGACACGAGGGCCCGCAATCTGGCCTTCTTTGGTGACGTGGCCGACCATGATGATTGAAACGCCATGTCGTTTCGCAAACGTGGTCAATTCATGTGCTGCGGCCCGGACTTGTGAAACTGAGCCGGGGGCACTGTCCACATTGTCGGCCCACATGGTCTGGATCGAATCAATGATGGCAAGGCCGGGCTTCTCGGCCTCAAGCGTCGTCAGGATGTTGCGCAGGTTTGTCTCGGCTGCCAGTTGCACCGGAGCGTCTTCCAGTCCCAGACGACGCGCGCGCATGCGGACCTGCGCGCTGGCTTCTTCGCCCGAGACATAGATGGTTTTGACACCTGCACGCGAGAACCGCGCCGCGGCTTGCAACAACAACGTGGATTTGCCGATGCCGGGATCTCCCCCCACCAGCAAGGCAGAGGCGGGGACAAGGCCGCCGCCCAGCACGCGGTCCAACTCCTCGACCCCGCAGAGGGTGCGAGGTGGGGGCGTTTCCTCGGTGGACAAGTCCGTGAGTGTAATGGACTGGCCGCGCTTGCCACCGAGGGATTTCTTGGCGGGGCCAGCCGAAAGGGGGACGTCCTGCGTGATCGAATTCCATTCACCACAGGCGTCACAACGCCCGGACCAGCGCGAATGCGACGCGCCACAGGCCGAGCAGGAGAAAGTCGTCTTTGCCATGCGGCCCTTGGTGCCCGAGGATGGGCGGTTCTTCAAGCCCTTGCAGGGCTTTCATCGCCGCCGGTTGGGCGCCGTGTCCTCAGGCCCTTTGGACCATCGTCCGCAGCGGGCGCTGGCGCGCCTATTCCGCCGCGCGAGGCGGCGACATCGCAATGACGCTGGAGGGATTGGGCGCGCGGTCCTTGGACGGTGTTTGCAACTGGGCTGACAGTTCCGGCAACAGCTCGAACAATTCATCGCGTAGGCGGGTCAGTTGTGATTTGGCAATGGTTTCCTCCATCTCGACATCGCGTGTCCATTGCCGCAATTCATTCTGGATCACCTGCGCTTCTTCGATCCGCTGCTGGAATTGTTCAATCTCTTCCTGGCGCTGTTGCAGGAACATACGAGCGCGCGAAACCTTGGTGTCGCTGTAGGTCTCGGCCAGTTCGTGGCTGATCTGGCTCATCTGTGCGGCCAGCTCCAGGATCTCGGGCTCTAGCGCTTGCAGGTTTGGGTGGTGGCGCAGAAAGGCCATCCGCTCTTTGACCGCGTCAAATTCGGACGACATCACGAACAATCCGCCACGATCCTCGGCATGGGCCATCTGATAGGCATCAGCGATGTCGTGCATGTTCAGGGCAAACTTGCGATGGTTGCTTTCCAGCGCCATCATCCGCGCATTGGCTGGCAAGTAGAATGCCAGCATGAGAATCAGGGCGGTCAGGCCAATCTGAATGAACATCCCTGCATCGCTGACCGGGCCGGCGCCGAAGCCGGCCTGCATGGACAGCCACGGCAAGACACCAAGGGCGGATAAGAGGGTGGCTGTGACGGCAAAAAATGCCGCCGCGCTGATCAGGAAAAAAGTAAGTCGTAAAAAGGCATTCTGAAATTGCAATGTTATGTTGTGGAGGGCGGTCATGATCGACGATCTCCTTCTGGAACCGGTACACACCGGACCCAAGCGGAGGTCATCCAAAACACACAGATTGATCCGCTACGGATCCGAAAACTAAAAACTTACTGCTCGAAATATTAAGATGATACTCAGATAAACGTTTTCAATCAATTACGTCTGAGGATTTCGTGATCTGGATGTCACTTCCGTAATGTGACCCAGTGCGAGAGAGGCCAGAATACAGCCGGTGAACAGGTAAAGGCCCCAAGCGGTTTCAATGGTCGCGTACGAGATGCCCTTGGCCAGTGTAATATAGAGCGCGATCAGGAAGATATCAGCCATCGCGAGCTTGCCCATGATGTTCAGCGCGGGTTGAACACGCGGGTCCAGAAGGTTCCATTGGATCAGCGCTGTGCCGATGGTTTTTATATAGGGCGCGACGAGGGCGAAGACCGTGACGACCAGCGCCAAGAAGACGTCGGATTTCCACAGCGACTGCAGCCCGGTAATGACGCTGATTTCGCTGAGGCCGAAGATCGGGAGGAGCCCGGCGCGCATCAATGGGGCGAACCATGCGATGGGGTAGAGGATCAGGAGCGAGAGGGTTGCGAGGCGGAGGATCATTTGTCGGCGCTAGGCGATCATTTTGTCAAAAGATACGGCCCAGCCAATAATGTAGATGAGAGCGATGGCGCTGACAGTGCACTCAGCAGCCACCTTATTTGATACTTCGGAGTGAAGTTTCCGGTGCAGAATGAAGCCCGAAACAACATAACCGGCTTCTGCAGCCCAGTTCACGATTGGACCTTCCAAGCTTAGCGCCTCCAACAAAAATAAAGATAACAGAACTGCTGGGAAGACGCCTTTTAATGCAGCGAGCAATACCGGAAGGAATATCACCTCGGCTTTAAGAAAGCGCGGAACTCCTGATTTTTCGCCGAAAAGATGAATGATGAACCAAGTTGCTACCACCGACACGAAATAGGTGAAGGGTAGTAGGTGCAGAATGAGCGCAATGGAATCCACTACCTCACCGCCTCAATCGGTCCTTCCGCACTCCCGCTGATGAATTGCGCCACATAGGGATCACCCGAGGCATCCATCTGGCTGACCGGGCCGGTCCACTGGATCACCCCGTCATGCAGCATCGCTACGTTGTCGGCGATTGCGCGAACCGAGCTCATGTCGTGGGTGATGGTCATCGCAGTGGCGCCCATCTCGGTCACGATCTCGCGGATCAGGTCGTTGATGACACCCGACATGATCGGGTCTAGGCCCGTGGTGGGCTCGTCGAAGAAAATGATCTCGGGCTCGGCAGCGATAGCACGGGCAAGGCCCACGCGTTTTTGCATGCCACCAGATAGCTCAGAGGGAAAGCGGTCGGCCACGTCCGATTTCAGCCCCACGCGGCGCAGTTTCTCAATTGCGATTTCGCGTGCATATTCCGGCGGACGCTTGAGCGGGCCGCGCAGCAAGCGAAAGCTGACATTCTGCCAGACGGGCAGTGAATCAAACAGCGCCGCCCCTTGAAACAGCATCCCGAACCGGGCCAGAAACGCGTCTCGGTCGCCTTTTTTCGCGTCCTTGCCGTCAACATAAATCATGCCGCTGTCGGGCTTGATCAGGCCAAGGATGCATTTTAGGGCCACGGACTTCCCGGTGCCAGAGCCTCCGATGATGACCATCGACGTGCCTTTGGGAATCTCAAGGTTCATGCCTTGCAGAACCCGATTGTCGCCAAAGGCTTTTTGTACGTTCTCCATCCGGATCATAGCGAGAAGAACACCCCTGTCAGAATGAAGTTGGCGGCCAGAATCATGATTGCGGCGGATTCGACCGAAGACTTTGTGGCCCGGCCAACGCCCTGCGCGCCGCGACCGGAATTCATGCCGTAATAACAGCCCATTAGCGCTGCGATCAGACCGAAGACTGCACCTTTGACGAGGGATGAGACGATGTCGCGCAGCTCAAGGAAATTGACGGTGTTTTGCAGATAAGTCGCGGCGTTGAAGCCCAGGTTCTGGGTCGCCACAACATAGCCGCCCGCAATGCCGATGATATCGCCGATCCCAACCAACAGAGGCACGGTGATCAGCGCCGCCAGAACGCGCGGGGCGGTCAGGTATTTCATCGGGTGGGTGGATAGGGTGACCAGCGCGTCGATCTGCTCGGTCACTTTCATCGTGGCGATCTCGGCCGCGATCGAGGAAGTCACGCGCGCGGCGATCATCAGACCGACGAGAACCGGGCCAAGCTCGCGCACCATGCCGATGGCGACAATCTGGGGCACCACCGCCTCGGCGTTGAAGCGCGCGCCTCCTGCGTAGATCTGCAGGGCCAGCGCGCCGCCGGTGAAAATGGCGGTCAGGCCTACCACGGGCAGGGACAGCCAGCCGATATTCATCAGCGCAACACCAAATTCGCGCGGGTAATATGGCGGGCGAAAGACATGTGAGATCGCATCCATCGAGAACAGAGCAACTTGGCCAAACGTGGCCAACAGCGTCAGAACGGCGCGGCCCAGACCACCCAGCAGATACAAAGGGTTCATTCCACGTAGCCCCGGGAAAAGCGCGCGCCAAGCGATGTTAGGATTTCATACCCGATGGTGCCTGCGGCCTCGGCCAGATCATCAACGGTCTGATGGCCGTTCAGAATGCGCAGTCGATCGGGGTCTTCCGGCAGGTCGGTGACGTCGACGGTGATCAGATCCATCGAGATGCGACCGACCACCGGGCAGGGCTGGTCACCGGCAAAGGTGTCGATGCCGCCGCCAATAGCCCGGTGCAAACCATCCGCATAGCCTGCTGCAACGGTTGCAATACGGGACGGCCGCCGGGCCACCCAGCTGTTGCCATAGCCCACGGTCTCTCCAACCTCGACCGCGCGCACCTGAATAACGGGCAGGTCCACAGTGACGACGGGTTTGGCATCGACAAAGGGCATGCCGCCATAGAGGCCAATGCCGGGGCGACAGAAATCAAAATGAAAATCAGACCCCAGCAGCGTGCCGCCCGTGGCCGCCAGCGACCGGGCGGCTGTCACACCGTCGGTCATATCGCGGAAGGTTTTCAGCTGTTGTCGGTTCATCGGGTGATCGGGCTCATCCGCGCAGGCCAGATGGGACATGACCACCACTGGGTTCATGGCCTCCATCTCTGGCCGCAATTCGGCCCAGTCGGCGGGCTCAAGCCCAAGGCGATTCATACCACTGTCCAATTGAACTCCGAAGGGGCGATCCGGCATTGCCTGTTGGAGTCTCTTAAATTGTTCTGGCGAATTAATCAAAGGGATCAGATTGTCCGCATAAAGTAGGCCATTGTCCCCCTCCATAAAACCGGAGAAGACAAAAATCTGGGGCTCGGGCCCTACGGCTTCGCGCACTGCAACGCCTTCTTCGGCGGCGGCGACAAAGAACTTGCGGACACCTTCTTCGGCCAAGGTCGCGGACACAGGCCCAACGCCCAACCCGTAGGCGTCAGCTTTGACAACTGCCCCGGTCTCGACTTCTGTTTTTGCATCCAGCGCCCGCCAATTGCTGGCAAGCGCATGAAGATTGATCGTTAAGTGTGCGATACTCATGGCGCCGTTCATGACATTGGATTGCGGCAGGTCAAGGGGGTAGGTCGCAATTCTTGAGGAGATTTTGCGCGTGCTGAGCAGCTTCTGGCCGCTATTGCTGGGGCAATGGTGGAATTCCTGACTTTGGAGGGTTTTAGGGATGCCGCGGCATTGTATCCGTTACGTATTCAACGGATGTTATGTAAGTAAATCGTTTACTCTGTTCGGGACCATGAGGTGAGTTGAAACGCATGCTGAAACTGACCACCAACTACCACAGCCGGGCGACCGATCTGCCTGACCTGTTCCGCGATGTGTTTGCGGCGTCCGAGGGCAAAAAAGAGGGCAATTTGATCGGCGCGCTGGTCAGCGATCTTTTGGCGACGACGGTCAGAGATGATCTGATGGTGTCTCTGGCTCTGGACGGTGACCTGCTGGTGGGTTGCATTCTGTTTTCGCGCCTGCGCTATGATCAGGATCCGCGTCAGGTGTTTCTGATGGCGCCGGTGGCGATCAGGACGGATCGTCAAAAGACCGGTATTGGCCAAAAGCTGATCGGATTTGGGTTGGAGGAACTGCGCCGGCGCCAGGTGGATTGGGCGGTGACCTATGGCGATCCGGTTTACTACACTAAATCCGGGTTCCAGCCGATCACCGAAGAGACTGCCCGCGCGCCAAAGCCGTTGAGCATGCCGCACGGGTGGTTGGGTCAGCCGCTGAACGGTGAGGCGATGAAGCCAATCAAAGGCCCGTCCCGCTGCGTCAGCGCCTTTGATAACCCCGGACTGTGGTAGGGGTCAGTAGCCCTCGATCTGACCGTCTTGTTGCCAGGGTTTGACCAGATTGCCAAAACGGGTGAATTGCGCCTCGAACGACAGTTCGACCGTACCGATGGGGCCGTGGCGCTGTTTGCCAACGATGACCTCGGCTTTGGCATGCAGGCGCTCCATGGCCTGCTTCCACTCTTCCATCTTTTCCAACTCGTGATCGCCGGGCTTTTCACGTTCCTTGTAGTATTCCTCGCGGAACACGAACATCACCACATCAGCATCCTGTTCGATCGAGCCCGATTCCCGCAGGTCTGACAATTGCGGGCGCTTGTCGTCGCGGTTTTCAACCTGACGCGAGAGCTGGGACAGGGCGACCACCGGAATCTGCAGTTCCTTGGCGATGGCCTTCATGCCCATCGAAATCTCGGCGATTTCGTTGACTCGGTTCTCGGCCATGCCACGGCACAGCTGCAAATAGTCGATCACCAGCAGGTCCAGCCCATGGGTCCGCTTCAACCGCCGCGCGCGCGCTGCCAGCTGTGAAATCGGCAGAGCAGGCGTGTCGTCGATGAACAACGGGCAGGCTTCCAGTTCCTTGGCGGCGTCCACGAAACGGCGGAACTCGGCCTCGGTCATGTCACCCTGACGGATCTTGTGCGACGAAATCTCGGACGCTTCGGCCAGAACCCGGCCTGCCAACTGCTCGGCGCTCATTTCCAAGGAAAAGAACCCGACCACGCCGCCATCAATCGCGCCTTCAGTGCCGTCGGGTTTCAACCCGCGCTTATAGGCCTTTGCCACGTTGAATGCGACGTTGGTCGCCAACGAGGTTTTCCCCATCGACGGACGCCCGGCCAAAATGATCAAGTCGGAAGGGTGTAATCCGCCCAGCTGTTTATCCAAGTCGGCCAGACCGGTGGAAATCCCTGCCATGCCGCCACCGCGCTGGTAGGCTTCGTTGGTGACGTTGACGGCTTCTGTGACCGCCTTGAGGAAGGATTGAAAACCTTGTTCGGTCTGGCCCTGCTCGGATAACTGATAAAGCTGTTGTTCGGCCTCTACGATCTGTTCTTTCGGCTCGCTCGCCACATCAACACGCGCCGCCTTGTCTGAGATGTCGCGGCCCAGCCGGATCAGCTCTCGTCGGATCGCCAGATCATAGATCATCTGGGCGTAATCATGCACCGCAAAGGCGCTGATCGAGGCTCCGGCCAGTTTGACCAGATAAGCGGGTCCACCCAATTCCTTCAGGCCCTCATCTTCGGCCATGAAGGATTTCAGGGTCACCGGAGATGCCAGCGCGTTCTTGGCGATCCGGGTCGCGGCGACCTCGTAGATGCGTGCATGGACCGGATCATAAAAGTGCTCGGCCCCGATGATCGAGGCGACCCGATCATACAGATCGTTGTTGGTAAGGATTGCCCCGAGAAGCTGTTGTTCAGCCTCAATGGAATGTGGCATGGTGTCGGCGTTCTGAATTTGCGCCGCTGCCTGCTCGATACTGCTGATCTCGTTCATATTGTCCCCGCTGCCCACGGTGGTTTTAGGCGCTTTTGTTGCCCTTAGGCTATCTGGAAATACCTGTGGCTAAGTTAGGGTAAAGCCTTGGGATAACTTTCGGGACGGCCAGAAGTTTATAATGGGTGTGCCGCATTATGTAGCAAACTGGAACAAAGTCACTAGATATTGTTCCGTCTGCATTGATTCTACTGGGCTTATCCCCAATCGATCCACAACAAGTTTACGTGGATTTATTGGTTTCCTGCCAGGCGCGCGGGTCGTTCAGAAAGGCCTCGACCCCGTCAAGTGTTTCGGGATCAAAGGCTTTCTGGGCTTTGGCCTCGGCCAGAACGTCCCACCATGTGCATAGGTGATGCAATTGCACGCCGTGATCGCCCAGCGTCTTCTCGGTCTCGGGGAAGATGCCATAGTAGAAAATGACCGCAGTGTGCCCGCAGGTCGCACCGGTGTCGCGGATCGCATCAACAAACGACAGCTTTGAGCCGCCATCAGTGGTCAAGTCTTCTACCAACAGAACGCGCTCGCCTTCACCCATCGCACCTTCGATCCGTGCGTTGCGCCCGTACCCTTTGGGCTTTTTGCGCACATAGGTCATCGGCAGAGCCATCCGCTCGGCGACGAAGGCGGCAAAGGGGATACCTGCGGTTTCGCCACCCGCGATGTTGTCAAATGCCTCAAACCCTGCATCGCGCATCACGGTGACCGTCAGAAAATCCATCAGGGTCGAGCGGATACGCGGATATGAGATCAGCTTTCGACAGTCGATATAGGTCGGGCTGGGCAGGCCCGAGGCCAGCGTGAATGGTTCGCGCGCATTGAAATGAACGGCCTTGATCTCCAGCAGCATCCGCGCGGTCAGGCGGGCGATTTCGGTGCTATCGGGAAAGGAACTGGGGATCATGGCGGAACCTCGGGGCAAAATGACGTTGCGGGCTGATAGCCTGTCCCCGGACCCGGAGTTGAGAGGGTTGCAAGCAAAAGAAAAGCGGACCTCGGGGGGAGGTCCGCTTTGGCCCTTGCGGGCAGGTGGCAGCCAAGGTGGGCTCAGCTGCTCATATCATAGGCCCGTTCGCCGTGTACCGACAGGTCGAGCCCGTTTGTTTCAGTCTCTGCGTCTACGCGAAGTGGCGTAATCAGTGCAACTAGCTTGATCAGGATAAATGTCACAACTGCCGTAAAGGCACCTACAATAACCAGCCCGCCCAGTTGTGCAGTCCAGGTGCCCAGACCAAAAGCGGCGATCATGATTGTTCCAAAGATGCCACCGACGCCGTGCACTGCAAAGACGTCCAGCGTGTCGTCGATATTGAAAACGTTACGAACCACAGTAACGGCTTCCTGACACAGAATGCCCGCCACCGCGCCAATGATCAGTGCCTGCACCGGATCAACATAGCCCGAGGCCGGGGTGATCGAGGCCAGACCCGCAATCGTACCGGTCACCAGACCAACCATCGAGGCTTTGCCATACTTGATACGCTCCCACAGTGCCCAGCTAAGTGATGCCGTGGCGGCCGAAATATGCGTCACCGTCATCGCCATCGCAGCGCCACCGTCAGCGGCTAGTTGCGAGCCGCCGTTAAAGCCGAACCAGCCGACCCACAACATCGCGGCCCCGATCATAACGAAACCCGGATTGTGCGGTGGGGTTGTCCTATTGCGGCGTGGGCCAAGTGCAACGGCGATGATCAGCGCGGCCAGACCCGCTGTTTCATGTACCACTATGCCGCCCGCAAAGTCCCGAACGCCGACCTCACCCAGAATGCCGCCGTCTGTCAGAATGCCGCCACCCCAGATCCAGTGAACGACCGGTGCATAGCACAGCAACATCCATAGGGCCGAGAAAGTCAGGACAAAGCCAAAGCCCACTCGCTCTACATAGGCTCCGACGATCAAGGCTGGGGTAATGATGGCAAAAGTCATCTGGAAGGCAAAGAACAGCACCTCGGGCAGGTTGCCTGACAGGCTGTCGGCATCGACACCGTTCAGAAAAGCTTTGCCCAGCCCGCCCCACAGGCCCGAGCTGCCGTCGCCAAAGGCGATAGAATAACCCGCAACCAGCCACAGGATGCTCATCAAACAGGCGATGCTGAAACAGTGCATGAAAACACTCAGCACGTTGCGGGCGCGCACGAGGCCGCCGTAAAACAGTGCCAGTCCAGGCAATGTCATGAACAGGACCAGTGCGGTTGCAACTATGATCCAGGCGGTATCGGCTCCATTCATCTGCCGGTCTCCTCTTTGCGTCTTCAACTTGCTTGGCGCGGGTTGAAGCGGAGAGCGGGCGGGGAAAAAAGAGGCAAACCCCAAAAAGCACGCCTGTTTATAGGGCTTTTTGCTAACCGGTGATTAAATGAGCGTCATGTTGTGTGATTTGCCTTAATATTAGGCATCGTGGGAAAGGCCCTGAGACAACAGATCCAGCGCGTGGTCCCGTGCCGCACGGCGAACATTGTCGCGGCCAAGTGCTCCGAAATCGACCGTTTCCGTCACGGTTGGTTCCCCGCTGACGGCCAGCCCAAAACAGACACGCCCTTCGGGTTTGAACTCGGACCCGCCGGGGCCTGCGATCCCGGTTACGGACACGGCCAATTGCGCGCCAGAGTTCCGCAAAGCCCCTTGGGCCATTTCACGGGCAACCTCTTCGGACACAGCGCCGTGGGTGTCCAGCGTTTCGGCCAATACGCCCAGCATCTGCTGTTTGGCGGTGTTGGTGTAGGTGACAAAGCCCCGCTCGACCACGGCAGAGCTGCCGGGAATGTCCGTCAACGCGGCGGCGACCATACCGCCAGTGCAGCTTTCGGCGGTGGCGATCATCACCTGCTGCGCCTTGGCGCGGTCAAGAAGTTGGGCAACGGTCACAGGCCCAGTATCCCATGTGTAATGCCAGCCAGGATCAGTATGCCAATCGCTGCAAACACACCAGCAATCACGTCGTCCAGCATGACGCCAATCGCATCATTGCGCCGATCGGCCCAACCGACAGGGCCGGGTTTGGTGATATCGAACAGCCGGAACAGCAGGAAACCGGCCACCCAGCCGGGCCACAGAGCGGTGATCTCAATCCCATGGGCCCAGGACGGGTATGAAATAGCCCATAAAGCGATGAACTGTCCTGCGACCTCATCGATGACAATCTCCGACGGGTCGTGGTTTTCCTTGCCTGCGGTCATCGCCCTCGTGGCCCAAAGCCCGCCAAAGAAAACCGCAACAGTGGCGAGGGCCAGCAGGGGAAAGCCGCCCAACATGTGCAGACCCCAGGCCAGGGGCAGGGCGGCCAGTGATCCCCATGTGCCCGGCGCGGGGCGCAGGTATCCGACGCCGCAAACGGTTCCGATCCACTGTGCTGCGGTCATGACTTCACCAGACAGGCCGTGGCCAGCGACGCAATACCTTCGCTGCGGCCGGTAAAGCCCAACCTTTCCGACGTTGTCGCCTTGACCGAGACCTGATCACCGTGCAGCCCCATAATGCGCGCCATTTCGTCCCGCATTGCGGGCACATGCGGGCCAATCTTTGGAAATTCGCAGACCAAAGTGCAGTCGATATTCGAGATGCAATATCCCATTTTCCCAGCCAATTCGACCGCGTGGCGCAGGAAAATCTCGCTGGCGGCACCTTTCCATTGCGGGTCTGAGGGCGGGAAGTGCTGACCGATATCACCCTGCGCCAACGCGCCGTAAATTGCGTCGGTGACCGCGTGCATACCAACATCCGCGTCAGAATGGCCTTGAAGGCTGCGGTCATGCGGTACTTTCACTCCGCACAAGATCACATGATCCCCATCACCAAATCGGTGTACGTCGTACCCGTTGCCCAACCTTACATCCATATCCGTTCCCAATATGCGTTCCGCCCGGGCAAAATCCTCGGGCCGTGTGATTTTGATGTTATCCGCATCGCCTTGCACGATGGCTACATCCATGCCCGCCGCGCGAGCAACTTCGACATCGTCCGCAGCACCGCCTGGATGCGTCTTATGTGCCGCAACAATCGAGTCATAGTGAAAACCCTGCGGGGTTTGCGCCGCAAAAAGACCCGCCCGATCCTGTGTTCCGGTTACAACGGACCCATCCACAGCCCATAGCGCATCGGTGACAGCCAGCCCGGGCGCGGCTGCGGGATGCTCTTGTAGCGCGGTCAGGACCTGTTGAATGGTCTCAGAGGACACGCAGGGTCGGGCAACATCGTGGATCAGAACGTTGGTGACTGACATCCCGTCCAGCGCCTGCAACCCGTTGCGCACGGACCCGGCCCGGTCACTGCCACCTTTGGTCAAGATCAATGGGCTGTCCTGGAATTCCGCCCACGCGTCGTCGTCATCTTCGGACAGGACCAGAACGACGTAGTCGACTTGCCCGCAGAAACGCTCAATCGTCCAATCCGCGACACGGCGGCCCGCAAGCGGTCGCCACTGTTTCGGAACACCTCCCCCGGCGCGCAATCCACGTCCTGCGGCAACGATAATGGCGGCGGTAGTCATGGGGCGGTTTCTCCGGTGATCTAAGGGCAATGTTTAGGGTGCGGTGAATACAGAGGCAATCACCTGCGTTAGGCTGCCTAAAAAATAGGCAATTGATGATTTTGCGGGCTTGCTGACCGCCGATTTGTTGTTCATATGCGCGGAATTCGATATCAAAGTCGCAACTGCCCAAGGATTAAGCACGTTGACTCTGCTGCTCGCTAACAAAGATCTGAACCCGTCGGTGATGCTGGCCCCGATGGCCGGAATCACCGACCGACCCTTTCGCGATCTGGTGATGCGCTTTGGCGCAGGGATGGTCGTCAGCGAAATGGTTGCCAGCCAGGAAATGGTGCAGGCCAAGCCGGGCGTGCGCGAGCGGGCCGAGCTGTCCGCGGACGTCGAAAACACAGCCGTGCAACTTGCCGGGCGCGAGGCGCATTGGATGGCCGAGGCCGCCCGGCAGGTTGCAGACCGTGGTGCGCGGGTGATTGATATCAACATGGGATGCCCGGCCAAAAAGGTCACAAACGGGTACTCCGGTTCCGCTCTGCTGAAGACCCCTGATCATGCGCTGACGCTTATCGAGGCGGTGGTCGAGGCCGTCGACGTGCCGGTGACGCTGAAGACGCGTTTGGGTTGGGACGACAAGCTGTTGAATGCGCCGGACGTGGCGCGGCGGGCACAAGAGGCTGGCATCAGTATGGTCACGATCCACGGGCGCACCCGCTGCCAATTCTACAAGGGTCACGCGGATTGGCACGCGATCCGGGCAGTGAAAGAGGCAGTGTCGATTCCGGTCATTGCCAATGGTGACATCGTGGATACCGCCGCAGCGCGCATCGCATTGGCGCATTCGGGTTCAGATGGCGTGATGATCGGGCGGGGGGCACAGGGCAAGCCCTGGCTGCTGGCTCAGGTTTGTCACGATCTGTTTGGGACAGGCGCGCCGGCTGTTCCAACGGGACCCGATTTGATCGACATGGTGCGTGCGCACTATCAGGCGATGCTCGGGTTCTACGGTACTGATCTGGGCCTGCGTGTCGCGCGCAAACATCTGGGGTGGTACATGGATGAAGCCGCCACACCCGCTGCTCTGCGTCGGGCTGTTCTGACCTCACGCGATACGGACGAGGTGCTGCGAATTCTCGGGGACGCCTTGAATGCCGGTGCCGAGGCGGCCGCATGACCTCGGACCAGAACATTTGGACCTCGTTGCCGGTTCCGGCCTTCATCATTGATACCGAAGACCGGATTACAGATGTGAACTCGGCAGGTGAAGGATTCCTGAACGCATCCCGCAAGGCGGTGATCGGGCACCCAGTCTGGGATCAGATTGCGGTTGATGCACCGTTGGAGGAGTCTTTTTTGAGGGCCCGACAGCAGGGAACACCGCTGTTTGTCAACGACGTGGATGTGGGCTCGGGCAATCGGGCGCCGCTGCAATGCGCGCTACAGATCGCACCATTGGCCGGGAATCCTGGATCGATGATTATGATCATCTCGCCGCGTGAATTGGCAGGGCGGATGACCGGGGGCAATACGGTAAAATCCGCAGCCCAGTCGGCCATAGGCATGGCCGAGATGTTGGCGCATGAGATCAAAAACCCGCTGGCTGGAATCACTGGTGCTGCACAGTTGCTCAGCATGAATATCTCGCAGCAAGACCTTGAACTTACGGATCTTATCGTGGAAGAAAGCCGCCGAATCGTGAAGCTTCTGGAACAGGTCGAGCAGTTCGGAAATCTTTCAGAACCCGATTTCAAGCCAGTCAATATCCACGACGTTCTGGACCGTGCGCGGCGGTCGGCGCTGCTGGGCTTTGGTGCTCATATGACCATTATTGAGGATTATGACCCGTCCTTGCCGTTGGCTTATGGTGACCCGGATCAGTTCCTGCAGGTGGTGCTGAACCTGCTGAAAAACGCCTCCGAGGCGGCCGATCCCAAGGGTGGGAAAATTCGGCTGCGAACGTATTTCGAACATTCCTTCCGCCTGCGCCGCAGTGACGGATCGGGCCATTCCCTGCCCTTGCAGATCGAGATCATCGATGACGGTCCGGGTCTGCCAGAAAAAATCCGCGGTGATATCTTTGATCCATTTGTATCGGGCAAGGAAAACGGCACCGGCCTGGGGCTGGCGCTGGTCAGTAAAATCATCTCGGACCACAAAGGCTGGATTTCGGCTGACTCGGTTCCGGGGCGTACCGTGTTTCGCCTGTCTCTCAGTCGGGCACCGAGTGAAGCAACATGAGAAGACACACGCCGACAAGAGCAGGAACAAGGAGAGCACCCGATGGATGGCACAGTACTGGTCGCAGATGACGACCGCACGATCCGCACCGTTCTGACCCAGGCCCTGACACGCGCCGGGTGCAAGGTGCACGCGACCTCGTCGCTGACAACGCTGATGCGCTGGGTGGGCGAAGGCAAAGGCGATGTGGTGATTTCGGATGTGGTCATGCCGGACGGGAACGGGTTGGAGATGCTGCCAAAGATTGCTCAGGACCGGCCCGGACTGCCTGTCATCGTGATCTCGGCCCAGAACACTATTATGACGGCGATTCAGGCGGCCGAGGCGGATGCGTATGACTATCTGCCCAAGCCGTTCGATTTGCCTGATTTGATGAAACGCACAGCGCGGGCGTTGGACCAAAAGCAACGCGTGCAGGCGGAAGTGGCGGAAACAACCGGGGATCGCCCCGAAGAGCTGCCTCTGGTGGGTCGAACGCCCGTTATGCAGGCGTTGTACCGGCTTGTGGCGCGGGTGATGAACACTGATCTGTCGGTGATGATTTCCGGTGAAAGTGGCACGGGTAAATCTTTGATTTCACGCGCTATTCATGATTTTTCAGACCGCCGCACATTACCGTTCGTGACCGCTACGGCAGCAGAACTGCGCGATCTGGAAGGCCCGGCCCGGGTAATGGCGCGGGTGCGGGGCGGAACGCTGTTGATCGATGAGATCGCAGATATCGAGGATGAGCTTCAGGCCCGTATCGTGCGGATGATGGACACCCCCGGCGATCACGTGCCGCGTTTCATGGCCACCAGTCAATCGGACATGACCGAGGCTATGGAAAACGGGCGTGTTCGTCAGGACCTGTATTACCGGCTGTGCGGTGCGACTGTGCATGTGCCGGCCCTGCGCGAGAGGGTGGACGATATCACCTTGCTTGCTGATCATTTCCTGGCAAGGGAAGAGCGTGAGCATGGCGCAAAACGTTGGCTCAGCTCCGACGCGGTTGAACTGGTGCGCCGGTATTCCTGGCCTGGCAATGTGCGGCAGTTGGAAAACGCTATTCGCCGCCTCAGTCTGACCAGCCGCGCGGATGAGATTTCAAAGGCAGAGGTGGAAATGGTTCTCGGCAGCCAGCCCGAGGCGGAACCGATTCTGGGTGATGGCGAACGCGAGAAACTTTCGGCCTCGGTCGAGCGACATTTGCGCCGGTATTTCGACCTGCACGGGAATTTACTGCCCCCACCAGGCCTGTATCAGCGGATCCTGCGCGAGGTTGAAGCCCCTCTGATCGAACTTGCGTTGGACGCAACCGGCGGAAATCAGGCGAAATGTGCCGATCTGCTGGGGATCAACAGAAATACGCTGAGAAAAAAGATTACAGATTTAGATATTCAGGTGACACGCCGTCGCAAACTGATGTAATATCGCCACACAAACCGTGGCATCCGGGTCCGTTCCCGGCAACGACCACGATATATGGCGGTAAGCCGCGCAAGCGGCACATCAGAATGAGGGCAGACGGTGGCAACCCGGGCACAGAGCGGGCCGATTCCAGCGATCAATCGGTGGCGGAAATCCCGAAGACTGCGCAATTTTGGTACCTTGGGGCTGGTTCTCCTGGGTCCCATTTTGGCGTTTGCAACCTATCTGGTCATTGGCCCGTTTGATCTGGGTGCGACGGCGCCCACGCTACGGCTGATTCTTCTGGCAGACCTTGTGTATGTGTTGGTCGTCGCCGGCCTTGTTCTGGGCCAGGTTGGGACATTGATTGCGGCCCGTCGGGCAAAATCAGCCGGATCGCGTCTGCACCTGAGGTTGATTGGTGCCTTTACGCTGTTGGCGCTGGTGCCAACGGTGACCGTTGCGGTTTTTGCTGGTCTGACAGTGAATATCGGCCTTGAAGGGTGGTTTTCGGACCGGGTGCGTCAGGTCGTAGGCTCTTCTCTGACAGCGGCCGAGGCCTATGAGCAGGAACATCGCGAAGGCCTGACGCAGGATGCAATTGTGCTCGCGCGGTTCCTGGACAATGCCCGGGCCGTGGATTTTTACATCTCGGACGCGGAACTGCGCGAGGTGCTGGCGCAAGGGCAGGGGCAAATCCAACGTGGCCTGCGTGAGGCATATGTGATTGATGGCAGTGGTGAGATTAAGTCCCGCGGGGATCGTTCTTACCTGTTCAACTTTGAACCGCCCACACCTGAGCAGGTTATTGCGGCCACAGATGACGGATTGCTGATCATTGCCGACTGGCAGAACAGTGAATTCCGCGCGCTGGTGCCTTTGCAGGCCTATCTGGATCGCTATCTGTATGTCAGTCGCGAGGTCGACGGGCAGCTGTTGACGCTGCTGGATGACACCAAGGAAACAGTGCAGTTCTACCAACAGTTGGAAAGCGAACGGGGCAGGGTGCTGTTCGAGTTCGGGCTGTTGTATCTGGGTTTTGCGGTGATCCTTATCCTGGCGGCGATGTCGCTGGGCATGTGGTTTGCCGAACGCCTGTCGCGCCCCGTAGGTCGTCTGACCACGGCGGCGCAGCGCGTAGGTGCCGGGGACCTGGGCGTGCAGGTGATCGAAGAGGCCAACGATGACGAGATTGCCATGTTAGGCCGTTATTTCAATCAGATGACGCGTCAACTTAAAGGTCAGCGCGACACGCTTTTGGAAAACACCCGCCAGATCGAACGCCGCCGACGCCTGTTTGACTCCGTGCTCAGCTCGGTCACGTCTGGTGTTGTCGGTGTTGATCCGGATGGTTGCGTGACCTTTGTGAACCGTTCGGCTGAACGTCTTTTGGATTGGGCGCAGGTAGATGAACAGCTTGCCATCGGTATTGCTGTTCCGGAATTCCTGCCCCTTTTCGAAGGTCTCAAGGCAGGGACCCAAGAGGCCGTTCAAGGAGAGATCAAAGTGTCCCGTAAGGGGCGGCTGGAAAACCTGCTGGTCCGAATGGCGACCCGCCGGGGTGAGGATGGTGGCCTGGAAGGCTATGTGGTCGCCTTTGATGATGTGACCGATTTGGTCAGCGCCCAACGAATGGCCGCTTGGGGCGATGTCGCGCGGCGGATCGCGCATGAGATCAAGAACCCGCTGACCCCGATCCAACTGAGCGCAGAGCGGATCAAGCGCAAGTTCTCTCGCAAGCTGGACGAAGAGGATTGTTCCAGCCTCGAATCCATGACCGACGTGATCGTGCGGCAGACCAACGACCTGCGACGGATTGTTGATGAATTCTCAAAATTCGCGCGTATGCCTGAACCGGTTCGGCGCGAAGAAGACATTGTTGCGTTGGTGCGCGAGGCAGTTCTGCTGCAACAGGCCGGGCAGCCGGACGTTCAGATTGACGCAAAGCTGCCGGATCAGCCCGTTCTGGCGGATCTGGATGCAACGATGCTGAACCAGGCGCTGACCAACCTGATCAAGAACGCGGGTGAGGCCATCGAGACCCTGAAAAGAAAAGGCCCGCCAAAGAACCTTAAGCCGCAGATCAAGGTGGACGTGTCCAGCGACGAGGCGGGGACAGTTATTACCATCGCGGATAACGGCATAGGCCTGCCTGAAGATAGAGCGCGGCTGTTTGAACCATACGTGACGACACGGGACGAGGGCACCGGTCTGGGTCTGCCCATCGTCAAAAAGATTATCGAAGAACATGGCGGTACGCTGACACTTGAGGATGCGCCCGTCTTTGACGGACAGGACCATTTTGGCGCAATGGCCGTGATCCGTTTACATGGGGGAAGCTTGTCCCCGACCGCAGCGCCACAGAAGCAGGCAATTCAATCAAACAAACTGAAAGCAGGCTAAAGATGAGCGACATTCTGATCGTAGATGACGAACGCGATATTCGCGAACTGGTGTCCGACATTCTGGAGGACGAAGGCTATTCAACCCGGCTGGCGGCAAACTCGGACGAGTGTATGTCGTCGATCAACGCCGAGCCGCCGGGACTGCTGATCCTGGATATCTGGCTGAAAGACAGCCGCATGGACGGAATCGACATCCTGAAGTCGGTCAAGCGCGACAACCCCGATGTGCCGGTGGTAATCATTTCCGGTCACGGCAACATCGAAATTGCGGTGGCTGCAATCAAACAGGGGGCCTACGATTTTATCGAAAAGCCCTTTAACATAGACCAGCTGATGGTGGTCATTCGACGTGCGATGGAGACTTCTCGCCTGCGCCGCGAGAATGCCTCGCTGAAGCGCAAAGAGGTCACCAATTCGGATATGATTGGCAAGTCGGCTTCGTTCCGGGCGATGCAAAGCCAACTGGACAAGGTCACCAAGTCAAACGGCCGCGTGATGCTGAGCGGCCCGGCGGGCTCGGGCAAGGAAATTGCGGCCCGCTATATTCATGCGCATTCAAACCGGGCGAACGCGCCTTTTGTGACCGTGAACTGTGCCGGGATCGAGCCCGAGCGGGTCGAAGAGGTGCTGTTTGGGCGTGAATCCACAGAACGCGGTATTGAATCGGGTCTGCTGGAAGAGGCCCATGGCGGCCTGATCTATTTCGACGAAGTGGCCGATATGCCGCTGGGTACCCAATCCAAGATCCTGCGTGTGCTGGTCGATCAGCAGTTTCAGCGCGTAGGAGGTTCGGACAAGGTGCGCGTTGATCTGCGGGTCATCTCGTCGACCAATCGCGATCTGGAAGAGGAAATCGCCGCCGACCGGTTTCGTGAAGAACTGTATCACCGGCTGAACGTTGTGCCGATCGCAGTGCCTTCGCTGGAAGAGCGGCGCGAAGACATCCCGGTTCTGGCACAACATTTTATTGAGATGTGTCATGAAACCCAGGGCCTGAACATGCGTGAAATCTCGGAGGAATTTGTCGCCTTGTTGCAGACAATGACTTGGCCTGGGAACGTACGTCAGCTGAAGAACTTGATTGAGCGTGTGCTGATCCTGGGGGACGGAAGCGGGCCGATTGAAGCCAAGGAACTGCCAAATGAGGAAGAAAAGACAGACGAGTCGGGTCGTGTGGTTTTGTCTGGCGCCCTTGCAACCTTGCCCCTGCGCGAAGCGCGCGAGGCGTTCGAGCGTGAGTACCTTCTGACCCAGATCAACCGGTTCGGGGGCAATATCAGCCGCACGGCCAGCTTTGTCGGGATGGAGCGCAGTGCGCTGCACCGCAAGCTGAAATCGCTGGGGGTTGTGACCTCGAATAAATCCGGTGCCCGCGTGGCGCAACTAGATGAGCCAGAACCGGCGGAGTGATCTGCCGGTCGTTATCCGGCCTGTCCGGGGGTGATGATCTGAAACGAGCCGTCGTCAAATTTCACAAAACATGATTCCGTGCTGAGCGGCGGCAACACACTTGTCCGAACCGCGGGCACACGCGACTTTACACCTTGCTGACAAGGCGGCAGGCTGACCGGGCGAAAGCCTTTGGCAGCCATGCATTGCGCCTCGACCGTATTGCGCAGCCCCTTGTTGACATCGACGGTGTAGACCCGCCCGGGTTCCCACCAGCCGGGGTTGCGATAGCACCGGCCTCGGCCGTCGCAATAGGTGCGACCGGGCCAATAGGTGGGAGGGCTTTGGCGGATCTGATTGGCCACCGGCACATCCTTTAGCGCCTGAACCTGACATTTGGTGGTTTCCGTCTGCATACGCGAAACGCTCTCACCCTCGCGATAATAGAGCGAAAGTGGTCCGCACGAAGACAGGACAAGTATCGGAATAAGCAGACGAAGCACTGTTTTCATGGGCTTACCTTGCCTTAGCCGGGCGCCTATGACAATTCAATTGACCACTATAGGGGCATCTGTCATTCAAAGATTTCAGGCAGAAGGGCCAAAAACATGAAGGTCATCATTTGCGGTGCTGGTCAGGTTGGCTGGCAGATTGCACGGCACCTTTCGGGCGAACTGAATGACGTCACCGTGGTGGACAACAACCCCGATCTGGTGCGCCGCGCGACCGAGACGCTGGATGTGCAGGGGATTGCAGGCTTTGCCAGCTATCCGGATGTGCTGAACCGCGCCGGGGCCCGAGATGCCGATATGATCATCGCCGCGACCCATTCGGACGAGGTGAATATGGTCACCTGTCAGATGGCGCATTCCGTGTTTTCCATTCAGCGCAAGATCGCGCGGTTGCGGTCCAAGTCTTACCTCGAGGCGATCCACTCGGACCTGTATCGCCGCGATCACTTGCCTATCGACGTGGTGATCAGCCCCGAACGCGAAGTGGCCGCCGCCGCAATGCGCCGCCTGTCCGCGCCATCCGCCTTTGACACCGAGCTGTTCATGGATGGCAAAGCACAGCTTTTGGGCATTCGGATCGATGAGGACTGCCCCATCGTCAACACGCCTTTGCGGCAATTGACCGACCTGTTTTCTACGCTCAGCTCTATCGTCGTTGGGGTCCGGCGTGAGGGCAGCTTGTTTGCGCCTGAATCCGAGGACCAGCTGTTTGTCGGCGATGAATGCTATGTCTTTACCAATGTCAAAGACGTCGCTCGTACGATGGAGGTCTTTGGCAAGACTCAAAAGAAACAAGACCGCGTGGTGATTGTGGGCGGCGGCAATGTCGGGCTTGAGGTTGCGCGTACGCTGGAAGAAAGCGAAAGCCGGGTGCGTGCCAAGATCATCGAACGGGACCGCCACTGCGCCGAGCTGGCAGCTGAAGCACTGGAGCGGACGATTGTTCTGAACGGCGACGGGCTGGATGCGGCGTTGCTACGCGAAGCTGGGATTGATCGTGCGGATGCGATGCTTGCCGTGACCGACGATGACCGCACCAATATGCTGGCTGCCGTGCGCGCCAAGGCCGAAGGCTGTGCGCTGGCGATTGCGCTGATCAATGACCCCAGCATGGTGGCGCTGATGGGGCCGCTTGGTATCGACGCTTATATCAACCCGCGCGCCACCACGGTCAGCTCGATCCTGCGCCACATTCGGCACGGTCGCGTGCGGCAGGTTTATTCTATCGGGGATGCCGAAGCCGAGGTGATCGAGGCCGAGGTGCTCTCTACCTCACCCATGGCCGGACAAAGGCTGCGCGACATTGATTTTCCCGAAGGCGTTCTGGTCGGTGCGGTACGCAAGGGCGATGAGCTGCTGCGTCCGACTGGCAGTTTAAGGATCGAAGAAAAGGACGTTGTTGCAATCTTTGCCATGGCCAAGGACGTACCCGAGGTCGAACGGTTAATGCAGGTTTCGATCGATTTCTTCTGATGGCACGGGCTAGAACACAACGGATCGGACTGGTGCGGCGATTGCCGCTGTTTCTGTTGATCTGGGGCGTGTTCGCATTTTCAATGTGGGTGCCGGCGATCTATGCTTTGGCGCTGGATGATCACGACGTTTCGCGGTCGTTCTTCTATTCGGGGTTGCTGGGGTTGTTTGTGGTGGCGATTGTTGCGCTGGCCTCGTCAAACCGGGTGCCACGACGGGGGACGTTGGGCCAGTTGGCGGTTTTGCTGGGCTGCTTTACGGTTTTGCCTTTGTTTTTAGCGATTCCGCTGCATGATGCGCTTGGGAATACGACCTTTCTGAATGCCTATTTCGACATGGTCAGCGCGCTGACAACCACGGGGGCTGACCTGTTCCCTGACCCCGACCGCCTGACAGCGCCGCTGCATTTGTGGCGCGCGCTGGTGGGATGGATGGGCGGTTTGCTGATGTGGATATCTGCGGCCGCTATTCTGGCCCCGCTGTCCTTGGGCGGGTTCGAGGTGACGGCGCGCGGACAGCCCGGCCGCCCTGTCTCGGGTGTGGCGCAAAGTGAAAAGGTCGATCCACGGGGGCGTCTGATCCGGGTAACGCGGACGCTGACACCGGTTTATGCAGGCCTCACAGCTGTGATCTGGCTGTTGCTGCTGATCGCGGGGGAACAGGGGCTGACTGCCATTTGCCATGCAATGTCGACCATGGCGACCTCGGGGATATCTCCGGTTGGTGGGCTGGAGGGCGCACAGGCCGGAATCACAGGTGAGGCTATTCTGTTTCTGTTTCTGTTCTTCGCCTTGTCCCGCCTGACGTTTTCGACGGACACGGCCACAACAGGGTATTCCCGGTTAGACAAGGACCCGGAATTTCGGATCGGCCTGATGATTGTTGTCGCGGTTGCTGCGCTGTTGTTTTTTCGGGTGATGGCCGGGATGCAAGAAATCGGCGCGCAGTTGGAACCGTTTCAGGCCCTGAGCGTGGTTTGGGGCATGGTCTTTACGGTTCTGTCCTTCCTGACTACGGCCGGGTTCGAAAGTGCCAACTGGAACGACGCGCAGCAATTGTCGGGGCTGGGTACTCCTGGCCTGATCCTGATGGGGTTGGCTCTGATCGGTGGTGGTGTCGCCACAACGGCGGGCGGGGTCAAACTGCTGCGTGTGTTCGCGCTGTATCTGAACGGCGCGCGCGAGATCGATCGCCTGATCTATCCGTCCTCTGTCAGTGGCGTGGGCGGCGGCAATCGGCGTATCCAAAGCGATGGAGCCTTTATCGCGTGGATCTTTTTGATGATGTTTGCGCTGACTGCGGCCGTGTTCAACCTGCTGCTGGCCGCCATGGGGGCAGGGTTCGAACAGGCCATGGTCCTCAGCGTGGCCGCGCTCAGTACGACGGGTCCGCTGATCGAATTGGCGACCGATGTTCCGATCCGGCTGGTCGACTTGTCGCCGGGTGCCAAGCTGACCATGTGCGCCGCAATGGTGATCGGTCGGCTGGAAACGCTGGCGATCATTGCCCTGATCACGCCAACTCTCTGGCGAGACTAAGAATCAACACCGGCGTTAATGACTGATTTTTAATCTGGAAACTCGGTTAATGACTCTCCATACTCTGCCGAGGGAGCGCGTTGGTCCGCAGCGCGTTGCAAGAACAATGGCGAGATTATAAAAATATGGCTTCGGACAGACAGAATCTGCAGGACGCGTTCCTGAATAATGTAAGAAAAGCAAAAGTCCCGGTCACGATATTCCTGATCAACGGTGTGAAATTGCAAGGTGTAATTACCTGGTTCGACAATTTCTGCGTATTGTTGCGCCGCGACGGACAGTCGCAGCTGGTCTACAAGCACGCGATTTCGACGATCATGCCGTCGCAACCGATCAGCTTGTATGAGGGCGAAGACGCCTCTTGATGGAACACGACAGGACGCGCACCCGGGCTTGGGTGCTGCATCCGGAAATCAAATCAGATGAACAGCGCCGTGTCCCCGAACCAGCGCTGGAAGAGGCGGTGGCACTGGCCGTCGCGTTGCCCGATCTGGATGTGATCGGCTCTGAAATTGTACGCCTGCCACGGGCGCAGCCAGGTTTGCTGTTTGGCAGCGGCAAGATCGAAGAACTGGGTGAGCGCCTTCACGACAGCGAAATTGAACTGGTCCTGATCGATGGCCCCGTAACGCCGGTCCAACAACGCAATCTTGAAAAGGCCTGGAAGGTCAAGATTCTCGACCGGACCGGGCTGATCCTCGAAATCTTCAGCGACCGCGCGCGCACCCGCGAAGGTGTGTTGCAGGTCGAGATGGCCGCGCTGAGCTATCAGCGCACACGTTTGGTCCGCGCCTGGACGCACTTGGAGCGCCAGCGCGGCGGGCTGGGATTTGTCGGCGGTCCAGGGGAAACTCAAATCGAAGCTGACCGGCGCGCCATCGATGACCAGTTGGTGCGGTTGCGCCGTCAGTTGCAGAAGGTGATCAAGACCCGGACGCTGCATCGGGCGGCGCGGGCCAAGGTGCCGTACCCGATTGTTGCGCTGGTGGGCTATACCAACGCGGGCAAGTCCACGTTGTTCAACCGCCTGACCGGGGCCGAAGTGATGGCCAAGGACATGCTGTTCGCCACGCTGGACCCGACCATGCGCCGGGTCGAGCTACCGGATGGTCCCGAAGTGATCTTGTCGGATACCGTGGGCTTTATCTCGAACCTGCCAACCGAATTGGTGGCCGCATTCCGTGCCACGCTCGAAGAGGTTCTGGGCGCGGATATCGTTGTGCATGTGCGCGACATCAGCCACAAGGATTCCGAAGCGCAGGCGCAGGACGTCGAAACGATCCTGACCTCGCTGGGGGTGGATGATGAACGTCCGCGGCTTGAAGTCTGGAACAAAATTGACTTGCTCAGCCCCGAGGATCGCGAAGCCACGCTGGCCCGGGCAGACCGGGATGCGTCCATTTTAGCTATCTCTGCGGTGACGGGCGAAGGTATCCCACCTTTGCTGGCCGAGATCGCGACCAAGATGCAAGGCGTTCGGCACGAGATCACGTTGATTTTGGGTTTTGCCGAAGGTGACAAACGCGCGTGGTTATTCCGACAGGATGTTGTGCGGTCAGAACAGCAGACCGAAGACGGCTTTGAGATCACCGTCCTTTGGACCGATAGGCAAGCGGCGCAGTTTTCAGCGCTTTAGCCGCTATATTCCGGCGATCTGCCGTTGATAGTCCTCGGCATCAAACCAGCCTAGCGAGGACTGGACCTTGTGATCTTCGGTCATCTCCCATTCTTCCCAACCCCGGGTGACGACATGGTTGCCGGTTTTGGCATGATGGCCTTCCCGGGTCCACACAAAGATGGCGTGGGGCCCGGCCCAACGTAACATATCGCACCTAACTTCAAGGTCGGGGAAATCGGCATAGTATCCGCGCGCCATTTCCGCGACGGCGGCGCGTCCTACCGTCGGTTCACCCCGATTGATCGTAATCTGCCCGTCTGGCGCATAAAAACTGGCCACCAATTCCGCGTCGCCCGAGCTCCAGGCGATCGCGTAATCCCGTGCGAGATTGTTCAGCCTATCCCGAATACTAGCCATTTATGTCCCCCGGACCCAATTCCTTGGCCTACAGATCGTATGCGAAAACAGTAGCCCGCGTCCACGGTGGCGCGCAAAAGGGGGCAAGGTCTTGCCGAAGAGGAGAAATCAGCGCGGGATCAGGTTAGTAACTCCGACTGCGGCGGCCCGTGCCAGATCAATATCCAACGACATCGGGATATATTCGCCCCGCCGCCACAGTTGGGCCTGATCGTCATAGTAGCGCGACAGGAAATGGCCGGACTGGCCGGTGGCGGTGATGAAGACTGAACTGTCGGGGTCGGCAAAATCGTAAACCCCGCGATAGCCTGCGCCGTGCACGTTCTGGAACGGGTCAGGTCCTTCGCCAGAGGTACGCCCGCGCAAAAGCGTATTGTCACCGCCGCTTGTCGATTGACGGATGTTCACAAAAAACCGCAGCACCGGGACCTTGCCAAGAACCGGGTGGTCATGAGTGGCCTGATGTGCATCGCCCCAGCGCAGAGATTGCAGCGCGCCGCCATAGTTTTCCGAGATCCAGATCAGCGCGTCATCCAGCGCCAGTCGTGCCATATCCGTGCAGGTCTCGGTCGGGGCGCTTTGACGGACATCACACCAGACTGATGCGCCGTCGATATCGCGATAAACCCGTTCGATGAACAGCGGCTCAACATGATTGTATTCGGCGGCCAGTGGTCCCAGTTCGTCCGAAATCAGCCGGGCTTGCAGCGCCCGTAGCCACGCGGCATAGATCAGCGGCTCGGGCAGGTGTTCGTTCATTTCCCCGTTCCATTCTGCCAGAAGGGACAAGGCGATCTGGCGCTGGCGGTCTGGTGTGCCTTCGGGGGCGGATGCGCCAGTGAACCACAGGTCCGCACCGATCAGCGGCAACAGCGAGCGCGCGGTAAAGCTGACCGTGTCGAGCTGCGCTTCGATAAAGCTGTCGCGGGTGTGAACCTCGCGCGATTGCATCAGGCGTTCCCAGCGATGGATGCGCTGCGTGTCGCCCCATTCATACGAGACATGTTCAGGGAAGGGCCGGTCGATGATCTTGTTGTTTGTGTTGCCCAGAATACCACCAACAGGAGCCACGAATTCCGGGTTGTCGGCATAGGGTAGGCGTCCTTGCCACATGTTTTCCGCCAGCCAACCGGGGGTCGGGATGCGGCCCCGGCTTTGATTGCGCAGATCTCGCTTAGGCATAGCGCCTATCAGCTTCATGCCGATGGCGGTCTTGTCGACCAAAGACAGGTTCTGCGAGGGGGCGATAAACAGTTCTGCCACATCAATGGCTTGCTCAACATTGTCGGCATTCATCAGCGCCATCGAGGCCGTCATCGAAGTGTCTCGTGCGCTGAGTGCGGTCCAGGACAGCGACGCTACATGGCCGGGCGGGGTAATTGTATCCAGATCATAGCGGCTGCCGGGCAGGACGGGACCATTTTCCGTCCAGCGCAGGGTCAGGGTGATCGGGGCCTCGTCCTTGATCTCGATGATTGATGGGCGAGTGCGGAACCGTTTGAACCCGTCCGGGGTCAGGTACTCTTCGGAATTGTCTGGGTTCAGCCGTTCAATATGGATGTCCTGATCATCCAGATATGAGGATGTCAGGCCCCACCCCAACCGGTCGCTGCGTCCGGTCATGACGGCGGGAATGCCAGGGATGGTTGCGCCGATCACACCGCCTTTGGACAGTTCCAGCCGGGCTAGGTACCAGACGCCGGGCGCGGTGAAGCCCAGATGCGGGTCATTAGCCAACAGCGTCCCCCCGCTGGCCGAACGCGATGGTGCAGCTGTCCATGCGTTTGAGGCACCAGCCAACCCGCGTTTCGAGACGGGCGACAAGGGCGTGTCGGGCATCGGTGTGCTGCGCGCATAGCGGGGCACGTTGGAAAACAGCGCCGCATATTCCGGCAAGGCTGCAATACCTGGGCCGGGCACATCGGGCAGGATGTCTACCAGCCTCTCGGGGTTGTTCAGCATCAGCGAGGTTCGGGCGCGCAGCACTTCGTCCTGCAAGTGGCCGGACAATTGCAAACTCATAAGTTTGATCACTGCGATACTGTCACCGGGCTGCCAGGGGGATACAGGCGCGTTGAACAGGAACATCTCGGGGGCGCCACGGCCCAAAGCGGCTTCGTTGATCTCATCCAGGCGGGCGTTCACCCCTGCGGAATAGGCGCGCAGCGCTGCCTTGGTGTAGTCGTCCTGCTCCTCGACCGAGCGGTGGGCCAGACCGTACAGGTCCAACCGTCGCAGAAGCTTGTCGATAGAAACCGTGCGCGCCCCGAACACTTCGGACAGCCGACCCTGCGCGGTGCGGCGCATCATGGTCATCTGCCACAGGCGATCCTGCGCATGAGCATAACCCAGTCCAAAAAATACATCGGGATCGTTGCCGGCAAGAATGTGGGGCACATTTGCAGTGTCGCGAATGATCTCAACCGGGGCACTCAGACCGTTTACTTCGACCGTCTGATCGTAATCGGGCAGGGATTGGCTGGCCAGAAAATACACCAGTGCGACGGCGGCCAGCGTCAGCAGGATCAGGCCCGAGGTGATACGCACCAGCCAGCGAAATACGAATCCCATTTACAGCCCACTATCCTGATCAAATTCCGGTTGCGGCGAGAGTAAAGGATGGCTGTGCCGACCGAAAGAGGAACAGCCCGGGAATATCCGTGTTTTCAGCGCTATAAACGCGAAACCCCGCCACAGCAGGGGCTGATGGCGGGGCCGCAACAGGGGGGTCGTTCTGTATTAGGGAATGATCCGCGTGTATTTGGTACCTTCGACCGTTGCACCGAATTTCAGGCCAGCCTGACCAAAAACTGCGGCCAGCACCGGCGAGCGCAGCGTGGTGGTGTCGGTCGACAGATTGTCACCGGTTGCGTCGACCACGTATCCGATATCGGCCCCGGCGGTCCAACCACTGGAGCGGCGGAAATCGTTCAGCGCATCCTGTGTCATGAAAAACAGGACATGAGCATATTGCTGGGCGCCGATCTGCAAGCCGGCACTGCCTGAAACGGCCGAGTAATAATCGACAGTTGCGCCCTGAATGCGCAGCGCGCCTGTGCCGTAGGCCCCGCCAAAGATAAAGCCCGCTTCGGTGATCAGCGGCATAACAAGCATGCCGGTGGCCTTGTTGGCGATCTCAACGGTGTTGGGATAGCTCGCGTACATTTCGGTCAGCGTGGCGTCGACGCGGGCGTCGATGGTAGCTGCGTTTGAGTTGCCGACGCCGTTGCCGCACGCGGCGGTCAGGGTCAGCCCGGCCATGCCAAAAGCAAAGCCGCGACGGTTCAGTCGGGGTAAAGTGGAACTGCTCATGTGTTTTTTCTCTGTATGACTGCCTGATATGTCGGGTCTTCCCGATCTTATGTGCAAGAATACGCCGATTGCGCCCCTGTGTCACGGGAAAGCTGCGGGAGCGCTCTGTAAGATCGGCGAAAACTCGCGAGGATTTGGGGTTTTAGCCCTGTAGGATGCGTGCGACTTCGGGCGCGAAATAGGTCAGGATGCCGTCACAGCCAGCGCGTTTGAAGGCCATCAGGCTTTCCAGCATAACTTTTTCACCGTCGATCCAGCCATTCTGCGCCGCCGCCTGAACCATCGCGTATTCACCGGATACTTGATAGGCGTAGGTCGGCGCACCAAAGGTGTCTTTCACGCGGCGGCAGATATCCAGATATGGCATCCCCGGCTTGATCATCACCATGTCGGCACCCTCGGACAGGTCCCGTTCGATCAGGCGCAGGGCCTCGTCCGAGTTGCCGGGGTCCATCTGATAGGTCTTCTTGTCACCGGTCAACGCGCCCGACGCGCCAACCGCATCCCTGAAGGGCCCATAAAAGGCGCTAGCGTATTTCGCCGCATAGCTAAGGATCATCACATTGTGATGGCCCGCGGCCTCAAGCGCCTGTCGCATAGCACCAATCCGACCGTCCATCATGTCAGACGGGCCAATTATGTCAGCCCCGGCATCGGCCTGCGCCAGCGTCATCTTGACCAGCGCCTCGACCGTCTGGTCGTTCACAATCTCTCCATCGACGACAAAGCCGTCATGGCCATTGATGTTGTAAGGGTCCAGCGCTACGTCGGTCATGACCGCAATGTCCGGTGCCGCCGCCTTGATGGCGCGAATGGCGCGGTTGGACAGGTTATTTGGGTTCCAGGCCTCGGCGCAGTCTTCGGTTTTCAGGCTAGCATCGGTATAGGGAAAAATGCAGATAGCGGGAATTCCCAGCGCCTGCGCCTCGACCGCGGCTTTTGCGATCAGATCGACCGAACGGCGCATGACGCCTGGCATCGAGGGAACGGGCTCTTCCACACCCTCACCGTCACGTACAAAAACCGGCCAGATCAGATCATCTGTGGTCAACGTGTTTTCCCGAACCAGGCCGCGTATGGCTTGCGATTGGCGCGCGCGCCGGAACCGGGTCATGGGATAGGGGGCGATGGTGGGTTTCATGTCGCGCTCTCCTTGAATAATTCCGCATTGGGTGGCATGAATTCCCGGTGGTCTCAAGGGTAACGATCGACGCGCTTGCGCAAAAATAGCCCCAAAGGACAGTGAACAAAGGGCTGACGCTTGGACTTATACTCTTCGATTTTCGAAATCATCGACATGCGCAGCTTTTCGAATTTGTGGTACTGGATCGGTCTGGCGGTGTTGTGGTCCTCGGCGAGTCACTGGGCGATGGGGGTTCCTTATGATCTTGTGTCACGCGCCCGTCGGGTCGGCGGTCAGGCCGAACAGGACCTTTTGGACATTGTTCGGATCAACGGGAACCGGTTGCTGTACATTGTGGATGTGTCCGGTCTGGCCATTCTGGCGCTAAGTTGTTTTTTCTTCACCGGGCTTGCAACGCTTGGGTTCTTTTATGGGGTCGAGTTCGCACAGGCGGTGTTCTTACTACTGTTTCCCGTGTGTTTTGTGATGCTGATCAACATATCAGCCGCGCGTAAACTGCGCCGCACAGATCCCGGGTTGGAGATTGTTACTAAAACCCTCAACCGGTGCAGGATTTACACCCAGATCATTGGCATGATTTCGATCTTGATTACGTCTCTTTGGGGGATGTATCAGAACTTCTCAATCGGCGCTCTGGGCTGATAAAATCAGAAAGGCAAGGCGATGACGGCGCTGAACCATTTGACGGTTGGCGGTGCCCCCGAGGGGTTTGACGCACAGCTTGTCCTGAACGAGATCGCACGTTCTGGCGGGCCGGTCTGTCATGTGGCGCGTGATGACAAGCGGATGGAGGCGATGCGGTCTGCGCTGGCCTTCTTTGCGGCGGATATGCCGGTGTTTGTCTTCCCTGGTTGGGATTGTCTGCCATATGACCGCGTCTCACCCAACCCTGATATCGCGGCGTCGCGTGTGGCGACACTGGCCGCTCTGGTGCATCAGATGCCCGACCGTTTCGTGTTGCTGACCACGCTGAATGCCGCAACACAACGAGTGCCCGCGCGCGAGGTTCTGCGCGAGGCTGCGTTTACCGCGCGCGTCAATCACCGTGTGGACGAAACCGCGCTGCGCAACTTCCTTGTTCGTATGGGGTTTACTCAAAGCCCAACAGTCATGGAGCCCGGAGATTACGCAGTACGGGGCGGCATCATCGATATCTATCCCCCCGGCGACCAGGGGCCGGTTCGCCTTGATCTGTTTGGCGATGTTCTGGACGGGGCCCGCAGGTTCGACCCGGTGTCTCAGCGCACGACCGAAAAGCTTGAGGTGGTGGAACTGTCGCCTGTATCCGAGGTCATTCTGGATGACGCGGCCATCACACGCTTTCGGCAGAATTACCGCATTGAATTTGGCGCTGCCGGTACGGATGACCCATTGTATGAGGCCGTCAGCGCTGGCCGAAAACACCAGGGTCTTGAACACTGGCTGCCATTTTTCCATGAAAAGCTGGAGACCTTGTTCGATTACTTGCCGGGGGCCACGATCTCGCTGGACGATCAGGTCACGCCTGCGCGTCTGGCCCGATGGGACACGATTGCCGACCAATACGAAACCCGGCGGCTGGCACTGGAAAACCGCTCGCGTATGGATACGGTCTATAAACCCACGCCGCCTGCGCTGCTGTATCTGGATGATGCGGCGTGGGACCGGACAGTGAGTGATCGGCGTGTGATGCAGTTCAACCCTTTGCCACAGGCCAGTGGTCCCGGTGTGATCGACGCAGGCGGGCGGATCGGGCGGAACTTTGCGCCCGAACGGCAGCAGGAAAGCATCAGCCTGTTTGGCGCGCTGGCCAGCCACATTACCGACAAGATGGCTAAGGGGCCGGTGCTGATTGCCTCGTATTCCGAAGGCGCGCGCGAGCGTTTGACCGGGCTGATCGAAGACGAAGGTCTGGCCGAAGCCGTTCCGGTGTCCGGTGGCACCCGTATCGGCAAGCGCGGCCTGCATCTGGCTGTCTGGGCGCTGGAACATGGGTTCGAGACGCCCGGCATGACTGTGATCGCCGAGCAGGACGTGTTGGGTGATCGCCTGATCCGCCAACCCAAGAAACGCCGCAAGGCCGAGAATTTCCTGACCGAGACTCAATCCCTCAGCCCCGGTGATCTGGTGGTTCATGTGGACCACGGCATCGGGCGCTACATGGGGATGGAGGTCGTCACCGCTGCCGGGGCCGCGCATGAATGCCTACTGCTGGAATATGCGGAACAGTCCAAGCTGTATCTGCCGGTTGAAAACATCGAATTGCTGTCCAAATACGGTCATGACGAAGGTCTTTTAGACCGGTTGGGCGGTGGGGCGTGGCAGGCCAAGAAAGCCAAGCTGAAAGAGCGTATTCGCGAGATGGCGGACAAGCTGATCCGGATCGCCGCCGAGCGGGCGCTCCGCAAGGCTCCGGCTTTGGACCCGCCGCCACACGCTTGGGAAGAATTCAGCGCACGCTTTCCTTATCAGGAAACCGACGACCAGTTGCGGGCCATATCAGAGGTGATGAAGGATCTGCAGTCAGGCGCGCCGATGGATCGCCTGATTTGCGGCGATGTGGGCTTTGGCAAAACCGAGGTTGCCATGCGTGCGGCCTTTGTTGCGGCAATGTCCGGGGTGCAGGTGGCGGTGATCGCGCCGACCACTTTGCTGGCCCGTCAGCACGCGGCATCTTTCAAAGACCGCTTTCGTGGTTTCCCGTTAGAGGTCCGTCAGCTGTCTCGTTTCATCTCGGCCAAAGAGGCACAGCAAACCCGAAACGGGCTGGCACGTGGCACGGTGGATATTGTGATCGGGACCCACGCCCTGTTGGCCAAAGGCATCCGGTTCAACAATCTGGGCCTGCTGATCATCGACGAGGAACAGCATTTTGGCGTCGGCCACAAAGAACGCCTTAAACAGCTTCGCAGCGATATTCACGTCCTCACCCTGACCGCGACGCCGATCCCGCGGACGCTGCAACTGTCCCTGACCGGAGTGCGCGATCTGTCGATCATCGGCACACCGCCCATCGACCGTCTGGCGATCCGCACTTATGTCAGCGAGTTCGATGCGGTCACCATCCGCGAGGCACTGCTGCGCGAACATTACCGTGGTGGCCAAAGCTTTTACGTGGTGCCGCGTATCTCGGACCTGCCCGAGATTGAAGAGTTCCTGAAGGAACAGCTGCCCGAACTGACCTATATGGTTGCCCACGGGCAAATGGCTGCGGGAGAGCTCGATGACCGGATGAATGCGTTTTACGATGGCAAGTATGATGTGTTGCTCGCCACGACGATTGTGGAAAGCGGGCTGGATATCCCGACAGCAAATACGATGGTTGTGCACCGGGCGGATATGTTCGGACTGGCGCAGCTCTATCAAATCCGGGGCCGGGTGGGGCGGTCAAAAACCCGCGCTTATGCCTATCTGACAACCAAACCGCGTGCGCGACTGACCGCTACGGCCGAAAAACGCCTGCGGGTTCTGGGCTCGTTGGATACGCTTGGGGCAGGATTCACGCTGGCCTCGCAGGATCTGGACATTCGCGGCGCAGGTAACTTGCTGGGCGAAGAGCAATCGGGCCAGATGCGTGACGTCGGCTATGAGCTTTACCAGTCGATGCTGGAAGAGGCGATTGCCAAGATCAAAGCCGGTGAGATGGAGGGGCTGTCGGACGCCGATGACCAATGGGCACCACAGATCAATCTGGGCGTGCCGGTTCTGATCCCCGAGGATTACGTACCAGATCTGGATGTGCGTCTGGGCCTTTATCGTCGCCTGTCATCGCTGTCGACCAAGGTCGAACTGGAAGGCTTTGCAGCTGAATTGATCGACCGGTTTGGCAGCTTGCCAAAAGAAGTGAATACCTTGATGCTGGTTGTGCGCATTAAGGCGATGTGCAAACGGGCTGGGATTGCCAAACTGGACGGTGGGCCAAAGGGTGCAACGATCCAGTTTCACAACGACAAGTTCGCCTCACCCCAGGGGCTGGTCGAGTTCATCCAGAACCAGCGCGGACTGGCTAAGGTCAAGGACAACAAGATCGTTGTACGCCGCGACTGGAAGAAGGATAGCGACAAGATCAAAGGTGCTTTTGCCATCGCTCGCGATCTGGCTGAAAAACTTGTGGCCGAAAAGAAGAAGGCCAAGGCCTAGTCACCGCTGACAAAGGTACAAAGCTGCCACGTGCCCGCGTCTGATTTCACAAATGCGGCGCGATGCCCGACCATGGACCACAGAAAGTCGCTGTGCATGTAGCCCGTCGTTCCGTCTGTCAGTAGAACGCGTTGATACTCGGACGCATCCTGATATTCGGGGACGATCACGATTTCATGGCTGATCAACCCTAATATTGGAGCCCCGCGCAGCGCCTCCTGTCGCAGAGTCACATCCTGGCCGGTCACAAAAAACGCCTTATACGGGTCCAAAGTGGCAGGCAGGGTGATCTGCCATTGATGCGGCATCCAGAATTCGCCCTCGTCATCGAAATAGCCGGGTTGGGACAGGGTGTTTTCCAGATCGGACCAGCGGTTTTCACGTATCTGATCTGCGTTCTGTTGGTCTTGGTCAGTCAGGGTGTCGGCGACTAGGGTCGCGCGCAACTCGTCCGGTCCGCCATTGCCCCCATGGCTGAGGTAAATGTCCGGGCAGGCCGCAGCGAGAACACCATCAACATCCCGCGCCGCCACTTTGGCCAGCAGATCGGCGCGAAAGGCCACAAGTGACGGATCCCGTTCGGCCCGATCGACAGGGGGAAAGGACTGACGGTCCGCCAGTGCGGGGCCGCAGATCAGGGCGGTCAGCAGCAAAGCGTATTTCATTCCGCAGCCTTCATTGCGGCCTGAGCGCAAAAGCAGGACGCCCCAACTGCCCGGTCCGCGCGCGCCAGGGACAAATCAAGACGTTGTTTGACCTGTGTGATCTCAATGTGCTCGCCCCGTGCTTTCAGGCAGTCATGCAACCCTTTGAGGCTCCAGACATTATCCGGATGGATCGAGGCCCGGCTGAGGGTGCCGCCCAGACCAAGATCCTCGCGATAGATCGCTTCGGCCTCGGCGACGTGGCCCTGCTCAAACAGCAATGCGCCCAACGCATGACGGGTCGGCTGCATCCAGCCCCAAGGTTCGTCATAGGGCAGCGTATCGTCCAGTTCGACCGAGCGGCGCAGATGGGCAAACGCGAGGTCATAGTTGCCCTTGCGATATTCGATCTCGCCTCGCAGCATTTCACGGGCAATCTCCAACAGATCGATTACGCGGTTGTTGTGCAGCAATCGGGATTCCGGCACGCAGGCTTTGGCCGACAGGAACAGCTGCTCTTCCGCCTCAGCCTCGGCCACCTGATCTGTTGCGGCATAGGCAACTGCGCGGGCGTAATGCGTGGTTGCCGTCAGTGTGCGGTAGAGGTCGGGATCAGCGGGCAATTCCAGCGCTTTGGCCTCTTCCCACCGGCCGAACCGGATCAGGATATGTGGCCCCATCGACATGTAGCTTTCGAAGTAATCCGCCATTGGCGGGCTTTCGACGCGCAGCATATCCTCGGGCGTGGTGTTCCACAGACCCTGATTGGCGCGCAGCGCAGGTTCCATCTGACCCAGAAACAGCGCGCCATAGATGGCAAAATGGTAATCGTGCTGGCGATACCCGGTATAGATGTTGAACGCCCCTTCGCGTTCGTAATATTTCAGGTCGGCCTCAGTGGCTTTCTCGTTCCAGTAGACAACGTTGTGGTAATGCCCACAGAGCACGTCGATATGGGTTGGCATATGCACCAGATGGCCCGCATCAGGCACCAGCGTGCGTAGAACATCTCCGGCCTTCAGCGCCTTTTCAGGGGTTGGTGACATCTCCATCAGGTGGACGTAAAGATGCAGCAAGCCTGGGTGGGACATGGCGGCCGGATCATTGGTCATAGCGTCTTCCAACGCCTTCTGCGCCTCAAGCGTTGCGGCGCCTTCGGCGGGTTGTCCGGTCTTTAGATCCCACATTTTCCACGGAGTCAGGTTCAGCAAGGACTCGACAAAGATAGTACGCAGGTCCAGGTCGTCAGGTTGTGCGTCAAAGGCCGCCCGCATCGCCTCGGCGAAATCGTGATCCCATTTGTGTATGTCGGGAATTGGATCGCGTTGCGGATACCGGGCGGGCAGGGCGCGGATCAGGGCCTGTTCGACTGGCGTGCCGCGGTCGGCATGGGCCAGCGCCAGTTGCGTGGCATCATAGGCCAGCGCCAGCGACTTTTGCTGCCCCTGATCGTCGCGCAGATCCCACGGCAGGTTGTAATTTGGACCGGCGGCATAGGCGACGCCCCAATGGGCCATGGCGCAATGCGGATCATACTCCAGCGCTCGCTGGAAACAGACCACAGCTTCTTCATGATTGTACCCGTAGGTCCAGACTAGCCCGCGGTCGAACCACAGCTGCGCGTCTGGTGAGGAAGTGCTGACCTTGCAGGAATGTGTACCCAGATCGTAATAGTCGCTCATTGAAAATCGCCCCTCGGATCGCAAGGAGATTAACGTGAATCATCACCTCTGCACAGATCAGGCGGGTACTCTGTCTTCGATCCGGCCCATATGCAGCATCAGGCCGAAGCCAAGGGTGCACATAATCAAAATGCCAAACGCCAGAGGCGCGATCGAGCCGTCAAACAACAAACCAATCGGGGCGGCGATCGCTGCTGCCAGAACCGTCGAGATCGCCCCGATGACCGAAGCAGCCATACCGGCGATATGGCCCATCGGTTCCATCGCGATGGTATTGAGGTTGCCCATCGTCATGCCGGCCATGAAGAAAAGAGCCGTCTGCCAGCTGACGAACAAAGCGAAAGACAAGGTTGGGGACAGGTCCATCGAGTTCAGGGCAATCACCGCAATCGTGAATAATATCTGCGCGCCCAAGACCCAGGTAACAATCCGGCGCATTCCCAACCGCACGACCAGAGCGGCGTTCAACAGGCTGGCAGAGCCAGACATCAACGCCACAAAGCCGAACCAAAACGGAAAACTGTCGGCACTGTTATGCACGACGTCATAGATCGGCTGAACCATGACCAGCATGGTGAACAGCATCCCAAGGCATAGGGTCTGAACCATGATGGAAATTCGAACCGTCGGATGTGTCACCATCTGCTTGGCTGCGTCAATCATCAGCGGCAAGCGCAAGGGGCGGCGGTTTTCCACGGCCAGAGGCTCGGGGAGGCGCAGCGCCATCCAGACGATTGTGATCAGCGAAAACAGCATGAAAGACGCAAAGATACCACGCCATCCGGTCAGGGCAATCAGACCGGCCCCCAACATCGGCGCGATGGCGGGCACCAATGTAAAGATCATCATGGCGATGGACACGATGCGTGCCATTTCGCGGCCGGAATAAAGATCGCGGATAATCGCCATGGCGACCACCCGTGGAGCCGAACATCCAACGCCTTGAAAGATACGTGCTATCAGCAGCACTTCGAGCGAGGAGCTGGCCCACGCAACCGCGGCTGACAGGATGTACAGCGCCGATCCGACATAGATAACTGGCTTGCGTCCAAACGCATCAGACAAGGGGCCAGTAAAAAATGTACCAACCCCCAGGCCCAGAACAAACGAGGTCAGGATCAGCTGAGCTTTGTTGACATCATCGGGGCTTAACTGTGCCCCGATTTTGGGCAGAGCGGGCAGCATCGAATTGATCGAAAACGCAATTGTCGCAAACATCATTGCGACAAGCGCGACAAATTCCCCCCGAGACATGCGATTGGCCATTGTGCCCTCCTGACCTGATGGCGCTATCATGGCAAGTCAGGCGGCGCTAGGGACCAAATTGCACAGAGGTCTGTGCTAATTTGCAGAGGAAGCTTCAAGTTGAGACTTGATCTCTCCGATCACTCTTTCCCACATTTCAGGGGGTTGCGCACCAGGAACCGCATGCTGGTTGGCAACGATGAAAGTCGGAACAGAACTGACGCCCATCTGGCGCGAATGGGTGTCGCGGGTACTGATATCTTCGCGGTCGGCATCGGATTTCAACAGTTTCAGTACCACCGCGGCGTCCATTCCCGCTTGGTCTGCGATATCGGCCAATACCTCGTGATCGCCAATGTCGCGGGCTTGCACGAAATAGGCGTCGAAAAGGGCATCCACCACGGCATTCTGCTTGTTCTCGATCCCGGCCCAATGGATCAGGCGATGGGCGTCCAGCGTATTGGGTGTGCGCTTCATCCCTTCAAAATCGATACTCAGTCCGGCTTTTTCGGCATGTTCAACCACTGGGGTATAAGCCTCTATCGCGCCTTTTTTGCCGCCAAACTTTCGCTCAAGATACTCGCGCCGATCCATGCCTGCATCCGGCATGTCGGGGTTCAGCTGAAAGGGATGCCATTCGATGACAAAAGGATGATCAGGGACAGCGGCCAGAGCTTTGTCCAATTGGGTCTTGCCTATATAGCACCAAGGGCAGATCGGGTCTGACATGATATCAAGCTTGACGGTCTGGGTCATGAGTGGGTCGCCTTGAAATAGGCCGGCAAAGCCCGGCGCAGGAGTTTGCCGTTACCGCCGGTAGGCAATTCAGGCAGATGGATGAACGCGCGCGGCTGTTTGTACCGCGCCAGGTTTGCTTTGACATATGTCTGCAAGGCGTTGTCGTCCAGCTTTTCCGGACCAGTATAGAAGGCGGCAATCACAAATGTGTCCTGTTTGACCTCAACCGCAGCGGCGCCGACCTGAGTTATTCCGGGGAATTTGGCCAGCGCGGCCTCGACCTCGACCGGGGAGACACGATAGCCGCCTGCGTTCATCATGTCGTCATCCCGCCCCAGATAGGTGATCTGCCCATCGACAGCCATCGCACCCTGATCTCCGGTTAGGAACCAGTCGCCCTTCATGCGGGAATTGGCCTCTTGCGGGGCGTTCAGATAGGTCAGCATCAGGCCAGGGTCCGACCGGTGAATTGCGATGGTGCCTTCCTGCCCTTGCGGGACAGGTCCGTCCGGTCCCAGAATTGCAATGCGCCGGCCGGGTTGCGGCTGGCCCAGGGATTCCCCGCGGGCCGGATGATCGGGGCTGGAGGAGATGAAGGTCGAACACTCCGACATGCCATAAGCCTCGTACAGTTCGGTCCCGGATGCCTCGGCCCATCTTGCATGCAAATGCCGTGACAGCTTCTCTCCGGCGCATAGGCCGTGGCGCAGGTCGGGCAAGTGCAGGACCTCAGGCGTGTTCAATAGCTTGCGGAACACGCCGGGGGCGGCCGCGAATATTGTCGCTCTGTGCTGACGCAGCAGTGCAGGCAGATCTTCCGGCGCGGTACCGGGCTGGGGGATCAGGGCGGTGGCGCCGATAGTCCAGGGATCCATCAACCCGGTTCCCAGCGTGTAGGTCCAGTTGAATGCCCCGGCGTGGCACAGACGGTCGGTGTTGCGCAGCCCGTACCAGCCGTCCACCATCATCTGGCGCGCCCAGATGGCGCGATGGGCATGGGCCACGGCGCGCGGCTTGCCAGAGGTGCCCGAGGTGTAGACTACATAGGCCATTTTGTCCGGGTCACCCATTTGGAACGCGGCGGGCGGCAGGTCGCGCATTTGGGACAGATCGGACAGCTCGATCTGAACAGGATGCGGCGCACAGGCGACAGACGGATCTCTGAGAATGGCAGCGGGATTCAAATCCCCGATCATGCGTGCCGTTTCGGGGTCTGTCAGCTGCGACGATGTGGGAACCGGCACAATTCCGGCCGCGATCGCTGCGAGATAGGCGATGGGGAAATCGACCGTATTGCCCAGCCGCATCAACGCGATGTCACCTGGTTTCAACCCCGCTCGCAACAACCCCGTGGCTGTTCCCAGAATGGCTGATTGCAGGGCTTGATAGGTCCAATCCTCAGTCCCGTCATGTCGCAGGACGGAAAGCGCGATTTTGTCTGCGTTTTGATCGGCCTGCCGCAGCACATGCGCAGCCAGATTAAACGGCGTAGGGCAGGCCAGAGGCGGGCCGTGATCGAATACAGATAGCATGGCAACTGGCTATCGCGGTGCATGGCGCGTTGCAAGCATGACAGGCTACGCCTATAGAGTGGCCCATGACCACGCGAGAACAGACATCATTGATCCGCATCGCCCGCGATTCAGGGGACCACACAGAACTTGAGCCGCTGGATCTGGGGGCCCGCGTGCGCCAGCTGCGCAAAGCGCGGAACTGGACGCTGGAGCAGGCAGCAACGCAGGCAGGGCTGGCGCGGTCAACGCTCAGCAAGATTGAGAATGGCCAGATGTCGCCGACCTACGACGCGCTGAAAAAGCTGGCGACCGGGTTGGAGATATCCGTACCTCAGTTGTTCACCCCGCCGCAGCGCGACCAGGTCATTGGCCGGATGGCTGTCACTCGGATGGGCGAGGGGACCAGCCACCCAACGGTCACCTACGAGCACGAGTTGTTGGCTGAGACGCTGACAAAAAAGCAGATGCTGCCCTATCGCGCCCGCGTGCGGGCGCGGTCAATGGACGAGTTTGACGGCTGGGTGCGCCATGACGGCGAAGAGTTTCTGTATGTTCTGACCGGTGTGGTGAAGCTGTTTACTGAATTTTACGAGCCCGTCGAAATGCGACGGGGTGACAGTGCCTATTACGATGGCAGCATGGGCCACAACGTAATTTCCATCAGCGACGAAGATGCAACGATCCTTTGGGTGACATCACTTACCTAAGGCGCTGCTAAACTCGCGGTTCAAACCTTCGGTGAACAAAAAGTCCTCCAGCTCTTCGTGGGCTTCGTTCACGGTCAGGTGGTGGCGTTCGGCGAGGTATACTTCGAACCCCTTGCGGTCTCGGCTTAGCCGCCGCTTGTCCTGATCGCGAAGGTTTGGAAATCGCCGCTTTGCACGCGTGTACATGGCGTCCCAGTCTTGCGTCAAATCAGTCCATTTTAACATAAGCAAGCTTTCCATGTCTTGGGTTTCAAGGCTGCCCGGTCCTCAGTTTGAGGGTACGAACGGTTCAGCAATGCAAGTGCATGACAAAACGTCGCAGCCGGATGAGGCTAACCTTGGGGCAAGTGACCCGTTGCGGGCAATCCGCAACGGGCCGACGGACCTAGGTTTGGAGTGAGTGGAGGCCGGTCCGTAAAACCTGAGTTTCAAGCGCCCGCGAAAATGCTATCCCATGAGATTCGCTGAATTAAATCGACAAGGCGCCGTGCCATTTGATCCGCAGGCTATAACGCAGAGGCGCTTTACGTAAAGCCTCTTGTAGAAGAAAATTTGGCACTGGCTGAAAATAGGTGTCAATTCTACTTGTGGCGGCGCGCCTGCGTGCGCGCCACAATATCAAGTGTGCTCAGGTCCGTGTGCCAATTTCCGCCGATGGCCATGGATCGCTTGTTTAGCGGGCGCGGTGGCTTTCGGATCGCAGCCGTTCAGACACTGATCCCCGCACAGGTAGACCAATCAGTGCCAGCCGGTCCTTTTTGTCATCACTTTTCATACCACCACATCTGAGGCATGTATTCCGGCCCGTCGCCATAGATTGGCAGGACTTCGGGGTGTTTCAGTTCTTTGGCGTGGGCGATGCGGCCAACATCAAAATTCCAGATCGGAATGACATAGCGCCCTGCGGTCAGAACACGGTCCAGCGCGCGGGTGGCAGCGACAAATTCCTCATGGCTATCCGAAGCCAGCATCGCGTCGATCAGCCCGTCTACAGCCGGCGAGGCAACGCCCATCAAGTTGCGCGTGCCGGGTGTGTCCGCGTTTTCGCTGCCCCAGTACAGGCGTTGCTCATTTCCGGGCGACAGGGACAATGCACGGCGGAAGAAGGTCATGTCAAAGTCCAGCTCAGTCTTGCGGCCAGCAAACTGCGCACTGTCCACCCGTTCGGTGGTCACCTGAATCCCCAGTCGTTCCAGCGCGCGGGTGTACATTTCTATCGCGGTTTCGCTTTCAGTATCCCCCTGCTGCAACAGGACATTGATCTTGAACAAGTCGCCGTTCTGATTGCGCAGCGCTCCGTCCTGAATGGTCCAGCCCGCCTCGTTCAGCAGTTTTGTCGCCGCGCGGACGTTGGAACGGTTGCGGGCTGTGCCGTCGCCCTGGGGCAGGTCATAACCGTCCAGGGCACCGGGGGGCAGGTCATCCGCATAGGGCTGTAACAGTTCGGCAACCCTTCCGGTTGCCGGGCCAGGCTGCATCGCCAGGTCCGAGCCTGCGAAATATGAGGTGATACGCGGTTGCGCACTGCCGGTGATGGTGTCGTTTATAAACTCGAAATTGAACGCCAGCAGCAGCGCCTCGCGCACGCGCCAGTCGTCAAAGGGGGCCTTGCGCGTGTTCATCACAAAACCGGTCATGCCCGACGGCTTGCCGTGCGGGATCTCGGTCTTGATCACGTCGCCGCGCTGAACAGCAGGGAAACTGTATTGGTTGGCCCATTTATCGGCGTTGAATTCGCGTACGGCAGTCAGTTCTCCGGCCTTGAAGGCCTCGAAAAGAACGGTGCCGTCGCCATAAAACTCGATCCGCATTTCGTCCAGGTTCATGGTGCCCTGGCGAAAGGGAATGTCCGTGCCCCAATAGTCGGGATTGCGGCGCAGGTTCACATAGCGACCGGCCTCATAATCCTCGACCACATAGGGGCCTGAACCGATTGGGATATCTTGCAGCGGGGCGTTGGCAAAGTCTTTCCCTTGCCATTGTGCCTGTTGCAGGATCGGGCGAAGGCCCGCAAGCAGCGCCAGCTCACGATCTGGTTCGTTAAAGGTGATCCGAACCGAGCGTGGGCCGGTCTGTTTGATACTGTCGATCTTGTCCCACAACCCGCGATAGCGCAGATGCCCCTCGGTTCCCAACGTCTCGTACGACCAGATGACATCGTCAACCGTGACCGGTGTGCCATCCGAGAATCGGGCGCCGTCACGCAGGGTGAATTCGACCCATGACCGGTCCGGCGTCGTCTCAACTGATTCGGCTAACAGGCCGTAAAGAGTGAAAGGTTCGTCCCAGGAACGACCCATCAGGCTTTCATGGGTCCAAAATCTTAGCTGCCACGGCGGGGTGCCTTTTTGCACGAATGGGTTGAGTGTGTTAAAGCCCCCGGTATTCCCAAACACGACCTTGCCGCCTTTTGGCGCGTTGGCGTTTGCATAGGGTAGGGACACAAAATCCGGTGGAAGGGCCGGGTCCCCGTACATAGCTATGCCATGAGCCGATTCTGCATGGGCAATTGTGGCAACAAAAACGGAAGCGATTCCCGCGAACACAAGGCGAACGGGGCGTAGATAATCGGGGCGCATTTTGGAAACAATCCTGCTCTGGCCTTATTTTGTTGGGATTCACCGTACCGATGATTTTTCTTATTATCAAACTTTTAGCTTGGATGAATGCAAGGAATTGCTTATAAAGGTTCCACTGCTCGATAGGTTTCTTGCCTGTATGAAACCTGCCTCAATAACTTAACGCCCGCTTCGTGCGGGCGTTTTTTTTGGGCCTTTTTCTACCCGATTGCGGTCACCAGATGTTTCCCGTTTTCTTTGCAGGTGCAGCATGGCACTGTGCAGCTGAAACGGATTATGCGGGAGAAAACTCATGAGCCTGTCGGGGAAAACTGCGATCATCACAGGGTCGAATTCGGGGATCGGTCTGGGGGTCGCTTGGGAGCTGGCAAAGGCCGGGGCTGATGTTGTTCTGAACTCATTCACCGACCGCGACGAGGATCACGCGATCGCTGCCGAGATATCAAAAGAGACCGGGACCAAGGCGCGCTACATCAAGGCGGACATGTCAAAGGCCGATGAATGCCGTGATCTGATCCGGCAGGCGGGTGCATGCGATGTTCTGGTGAACAACGCGGGCATCCAGCACGTGGCACCCATAGATGAGTTCCCGGTCGACAAATGGGATGCGATCATCGCGATCAACATGAACTCGACCTTTCACACTATGGCGGCGGCCTTGCCGATGATGCGCGCGGCCGGGTGGGGCCGGATTGTGAACATCGCCTCGGCGCACGGGTTGACGGCGTCTCCGTTCAAGGCGGCGTATGTGGCGGCGAAACACGGTGTGGTTGGTATGACCAAAACCGTGGCACTGGAAACAGCGCAAGAACCGATCACCTGCAATGCCATCTGCCCCGGCTATGTGCTGACCCCGCTGGTCGAGGCGCAGATTCCGAACACGATGAAGGAATACAACATGAGCCGCGAGGACGTGGTCAAGAACGTCCTGCTGCAGCGCCAGCCGTCAAAAGAGTTTGCCACGGTCGAACAATTGGGCGGCACCACGATTTTCCTGTGTTCGGATGCTGCGGCGCAGATCACCGGCACCACAATCTCGGTGGACGGGGGCTGGACCGCCCTTTGATTTAGGAGGACCAAGTTGAAACGCATCAATCTGGCACTGCAAGGCGGCGGGGCGCATGGCGCCTTTACCTGGGGCGTTCTCGACCGGTTTCTGGACGAAGACGATGTCGAGATCGCAGCGATCACCGGGACCTCGGCAGGGGCGCTGAACGGTGCTGCGTTCAAATCCGGCATGGTACATGCGGGCCGGGACGGGGCTCGGGCCAATCTGAATGGGCTCTGGGCGCGTATGGGGGCCGTGGGGGATATGCGCCTTGCCAACTGGATGCAGACGATTGAACCGTCTCAGATCGCTCAGGCGATGGAGTATTCACTGCCCTTTTCAATTGGCGATGCCTGGTCGCGGATGGTGTCGCCTTATGCCTATGGCCCGTTTTACCGCAACCCGCTGGAGCCGGTGGTAGACCAGTTCAACTTTGGCGAGATTTGCGCCGACGAAGGGCCGGAGTTGTTTGTCTGTGCGACTTGTGTGCGCAGCGGCAAGATCCGGGTGTTTACCGGCGAAGAGATCTCGACCGATGCCATTCTGGCCTCGGCCTGTTTGCCAAGCTTGTTTCAGGCAGTTGAGATATACGACCCCAAAACCGACCGGACTGAAGCGTATTGGGACGGCGGTTACACCGGAAACCCAGCCTTGTATCCTTTGTTTAACAATGACTTGCCCGACGACGTTGTGATTGTGAATATCAATCCACTGGAGCGGGATGAGGTCCCGAAAACGCCACAGCAAATCCAGAACCGGATCAACGAGATCAGCTTTAACTCATCGCTGTTTCGGGAATTGCGGGCGATCAGTTTTGTTCAACGATTGCTGTCCGAGGGCAAACTGAACGCGGGCGAGATGAACCGCGTTCTTGTGCATATGATCGCTGATGACGCGTTGATGAATGACCTGTCGGTGGCGACAAAAACCGTGCCGAACCCAATTGTACTGCACAAGCTGAAAGAGGCTGGGCGCGCGGCGGCAGATGGGTTTCTAGCCGCTCATAAAACGGACCTGGGTCAGCGCAGCACAGTCGATCTGCCCGAGATGTTTGGCTGATTATTCAGGCGGTTCCGTAGGGTCTTTGTCGTTGGGATAAACCAGACCGGCAGAGATCACCAATTTGGCGGCATCCTCAATCGACATGTCCAGCATGATGACGTCTTCGGTCGGGAAAAACAGCAGAAAACCCGATGTCGGGTTTGGGGTGGTGGGGACAAAAACGCTCAGCATCTGGTCGCTGGTTTCGGCACGTTCACTGACCTCACCCTTGGCGGTGGTCGAGATAAAGCCGATGGCCCAGATGCCACGGCGCGGGTACTGGATCAGACAGGCCTTGTCGAAGGACCGTTCGGTTTGCGCGAATACCGTCTCTGAGATTTGTTTGATACCGGAATAAACCGACCGGACCACTGGCATCCGGTTCACCAGACTTTCAGCAAGCTGGATCAGCGACCGGCCTAGGATACCCTTGGCGACCCAACCGACCAAGATGGTGAAGATCAGGAAGATGATCACCCCAACGCCACGCAGATTGACGCCTACATATTCCTGTGGCTGAAACTGTTGCGGCACCAGCGGCAGTACAGCGCTGTCAATCCAGCCGACCACTGACCAGATCAGCCAGATGGTCAGCCAGACAGGCGCAATGACAACGATGCCCGTCAGAAATGACGCGCGCAGCCGGGAAAACAGGCCCGGGCGTCGATTGGGTTCTTGGTCAAACGGCGTGTTCATTGCGGTCCTGAGTGGTTTGCGGATTTAGTTAAGCAGTCCGGTGTCTTGGTACAATAGGTTTATGTCAATCGCTTTGGCCGGACAGGGCGCGCGCGATACCAGCAGCCAGCCGGGCGTTGTTCCGGACCAGCGCGATATTGGCCGTCAGCGAGCGGCCCTTGGTCTGTTCGTAAATTCGCTGCAGCAGATAGGGCGTGACACCCTTGCCGGTAATCCGGTGGGCATCCGCGTCGGCCTGGGCTGAGGCGATGATTGGTGCCAGCTCGTCTGACGGGATCTGATCTTCGGCAGGGGTCGGGTTGGCGATCAATTGACCGCCAGGCAGGCCAAGCGCGCGGCGGGCGGCATGGGCTTTGGCTATATCTTCGGCGCTGTCCATTCGCAGCGGGGCCGCCAGCGGAGACTTGGCGGACCAAAAAGCCGGGAACTCATCCTGACCGAAGGCAATGACCGGAACGCCCAAAGTTTCAAGCACTTCCAGCGTTTTTGCCAGGTCCAGAATGGCTTTGGCTCCGGCGGCCACAACAGTGACCGGAGTTTGCGCCAGCTCATGCAGATCGGCAGAGATATCAAACGAGGTCTCGGCCCCCTGATGCACACCGCCGATACCGCCGGTGGCAAAGACCTCGATCCCGGCATATTGTGCGGCGATCATCGTCGCAGCGACAGTGGTGGCCCCTGTGCCGCCGGTCGCCAGGCAAGCGGCCATATCTGCGCGGGACAGTTTGGCGACGCCCTGGGCCTGACCCAAAGCTTTCAGTTCGTCCGCCTCCAACCCGACATGCAGTGTACCGTTGATCACGGCCATCGTGGCCGGAACGGCACCAGAATCGCGAATGTCCTGTTCAACCTGCGCTGCCACTTCGATGTTCTGTGGGTAGGGCATGCCGTGGGTGATGATGGTGCTTTCCAGCGCAACGATGGGCTGGTCCGCATCCTTGGCGGCGCGAACTTCGGCGGAATAGTGGATGTCGATCACAGTGGGGTCTCTCCGGAAACGTAAGTTGCGGCGGCGTGCAAGGCGCGGTTCAGGGCGGTATCGCTGGACGCGCCGCTGGCCTCGGATGCGATATGGGCTGCCATGAATGTATCGCCCGCGCCAGTCACGCGGGTGACCAGAACGGAAGGGGGCTTTTGGGTCAGGATGCCTTCGGCATTACCGACGGTGGCTGAATTGCCGCCGTCGGTGACCAGAACCCGCACCGCGCCGCGGTCTAGCAGGCCTTTGGCGGCGCTGTCGGAATCCTTGAATTCGCGCTGGCACAGAATGCCGGCTTCTTCCAGGTTCACGTAAAGCGTGGCGCGGGCATGTTTGAGAAACGGCAGCAGGCGTTCGGCCTTACCGGGCGAGGCTGGGGCCACGCGCAGATCGGCGCGCGCAAAGGCAGGGCTTTGGGCGATTTCCTCAAGAAGGTTCAGTGTCAAGTTGCCGTCCAGCGCAATGGGGCCTTTAAACGGCGTGGTCTCATCACCCAGCGGCCCGTGCAGCAATGGGTGCAGGATTTTGGCACCTGCCGCCTCCAGCGAATGCGCGTCAGCGATTGCGGCAATCAGACCGTTGGCACCTTCGACGGCCATATACCGGTCAGTGGGCAGATCCTGCGAGCGATAGATGTGGTCTGTGACCATCCCAAGCCGGGTGCATGAATTGACCAGCTCATCCCCTTCGGGATCGCGGCCAATAGCGGTCAGCAGGGTTGGGGTCATGCCGAACCGCACCAACGTCATGGCGATGTTCATGGCCACACCACCGGGCAGGCGGGTGATCCGCCCCGGCACGTCCGAGCCGTGCCGCATGGCACTGGCCGAGCGTCCAATCACGTCCCACAGGACTGAACCGATACACAGGATTTCGCTGTTACTTTTCATGTCGGTTTCATGCCGCAGCCCCGACGCAGGCGCAAGGGTTAACGCTCACAGCGTCAGCCCATGGCGTCAGTCAGGGTGGTCAGCGCGGCCAGCGGGTCATCTTGCGACCAGATCTCGTCTCCGGCGCCAAAGAAATCGGTGCACGGGCTCAGGTCGCGGATCAGATCCGGGGTCAACCCGCCTTCGGCTACCACTGGAACCTCGATCACTTCGGACCACCACTTGAACAAGTCGTGCTCTGCTGTGGTGCCATCGCCCAGCGTTGATGCCCCGACGGGGCCAAACGCCACATAATCCACACCTGCTTCGCCAGCGCTCATGCCATCGTGGTTAGAAGTGCCGCAGAAACTGCCAACGATCGCGTCGGCGCCCAGTTCCTTGCGGGCGGCCCGAACCGAACGTGCGCCGTCGTCCAGGTGGACCCCGTCCAGCCCCAGTCGCTGTGCCAGAAGAACATGGTTCGAGATCACCAGTGCAACGTCACGCGCATGGGCCACCTCGCGGCAGGCATCGGCAGCACGGGCGATGGTGTCTTCATCGCCACCAGCCAGTGCCATTCGGATACAGGCGATATCTGCACCGTCCAGCACGCGGGCCAATTGGTCGGGGAAGGTGCTCAACGTGATCGCGGGTGGGGTGATCAGGTAAATCTGCGGCTGCTCGGGGGTGTCCATTGGCGCGTCCTTCGCTTTCAGTCTTTTGCGCGGTTTAGCCGATTGCGGCGGGGAAGCAAACTTTTATACTTATTAGTGCGGGAATTGCTGCTTCAATGACTTGCCCTGACAGGGTGCGCCGCTTACAGCAAGCCAAGTTTTCGGAGACAGCCATGCCCAGCGATACATCCCAGCCTTCTTTCGTGCTCGTGCGCCCCCAGATGGGGGAAAATATCGGTGCCGCTGCGCGGGCTATGTGGAACTTTGGGCTGGATCGGATGCGGATCGTGGCACCGCGCGATGGCTGGCCGAACCCCAAGGCGGTTGCCATGTCCAGCGGCGCCGGACGTTTGCTGGACGAAGCGCAGTTGTATGACGATCTGGCCGGTGCGCTGGCGGACAGAACCTTTGTCTTTGCCACCACGGCCCGGCAGCGCGGGCTGACCAAACCGGTTTACAGCCCAGAACGCGCGATGCAGATAGCAGCCGAAAAAGTGGCGGCGGGCGAAAAGGTCGCCGTCCTGTTCGGCCCCGAACGCGCCGGTCTTGAGAACGAAGACATCGCCAAAGCCAACGCCATCATCTCGGTGCCGGTGAACCCGGAATACGCCTCGCTGAACCTTGGGCAATGTGTGTTGCTGACCGCGTATGAGTGGATGCGCCAATCCGGCGATGTGGTGCATGAGGCCACCGATCTGGGCAAGGGCGATTGGGCCACAGGTGTCGAGGTTGAGAAACTAGTTGAACATTATGAGGACCGGCTGGAGGAGGCCGGCTTCTTCTATCCGCCCGAAAAAGCCGAAGGCATGAAGACCAACCTGCGCAACCTGTGGTCACGGATGCGGATGACACGGGCGGATGTGCAGATGCTGCACGGGGTCATGCGGCAGATGGTCCGCTGGAAAGACCGGGGTTAAACCACGGCTGAGGCTGGACCTCGGGCCCTGACAGCCCTAGCTTGCGACGAAATCAGGACATGAGGACAGCATGAGCGGAAAGCGCAGCATCTTCGAAGACGTCTCGGACACCGAAAAACAACAGGCCGTTCAACCCGGTATGATCGATCGCGGCCGGGGTGGCGCACGCTGGGCCATTCGCGCCTGGTTGATGATCCTGTTTGCACTTGTGGTTGTGATGATCGCCGTGGGCGGGCTGACGCGGCTGACCGACAGCGGGCTGTCGATCACCGAATGGCGACCGATCACCGGGGCCATTCCGCCGATGACTGAGGCTGACTGGCAGGCCGAGTTCGACAAATACAAACAGATCGACCAATGGCAAATCCAGAACCAGTGGATGGAGCTGGGTGATTTCAAAACCATCTATTGGTGGGAATGGGGGCACCGTCAGCTGGGCCGTGTGATCGGTCTGGTTTGGGCGATTGGGTTCTTTGGATTTCTGATTGCACGCAAGATTCCCACCGGATGGACCACGAAACTGCTGATCCCTGGCGTATTGGGCGGGGTTCAGGGTGCTGTTGGCTGGTGGATGGTCGCCTCGGGCGTGACGCAGGGCGAGGGGATGACCGCCGTTGCCAGCTATCGTCTTGCCACGCATCTGGGGCTGGCTTTTGTGATCCTGGGCTTTCTGGCCTGGTACATCTTTGAGCTGGGCCGTGAAGAGCGCGATCTGATGCAGGCGCGGCGCGCCAAAGTGGCCAGGCTGTTCTCGCTGTCCACCGGGTTGATGCATTTCGCTTTCCTGCAAATCCTGATCGGTGCGCTGGTGGCGGGTATAGATGCCGGGCGGTCCTATACTGATTGGCCGCTGATCGGCGGGCAGGTCTTTCCACCTGATGCCACAATGCTGGAACCGATGTGGCGGAACTTCTTTGAAAGCCCCGGCCTTGTGCAGTTCATCCATCGCTGCGCCGGCTATCTGCTGTTTGCATTTGGTTTTGTGGTTTGGCGACGCGGTAGCACTAGCGCTCATCCGCAGACGCGCTTTGCCTTTAACGCGGCTTTTGCGGCCCTGTCACTGCAGGTTGTTGTCGGCATCGTAACGGTTGTCTACGCAGCCCCATGGCAGATTGCCATTTTCCATCAGTTCATGGCCGTTGTCGTTTGGACCCTGATCCTGCGCGCGCGGTTCCTGACCGCCTATCCAATTGCAACCTCAATCCGCGGAGCCTGATCCTGATGAGCGTTTACGACGACCTGATGAACTTTCAACGCGAAACCTCGGCGCTGGGGCAGATTGCCGGGCGGCTGGGATGGGATCAGGAAACCGTCATGCCGCGCGGGGCCGCCCCGCAACGCGCCGAGGAAATGGCAGCAATCGAGGCGGTCTTGCACGCGCGTCGATCAGACCCTCGCGTGGCTGAGTGGCTGGAGCAGGCCGACCCACAGGACGACGTTGGCAAGGCGCAATTGCGAGAAATTCGCCGCTCGTACGAGCGTACGATCAAGGTGCCCGCTGACCTGGCGAAAGCCATCGCCCGGGTCACCTCGGCGGCGCAAGGCACATGGGCGCAAGCGCGTGCGGACGAGGATGTGGCGGCGTTTCTGCCCGTTCTGCAAGAAGTTGTCGCTCTTAAGCGCGAAGAGGGCGCGGCGCTGGCTCAGGGCGGCGATATTTATGACGCCATGGTCGAAGATTATGAGCCCTATACGACCGGCACTCAGATTGCCCGGATATTTGACCAGATGCGCTCGCGTCTGGTGGCCTTGCGCGCTGCTGTTCTGGACAAAGCCAGACCCGCAGCCCTGACCGGGACCTTTGACGAACCGACCCAGTTGCGCCTGTCTCAAAAGCTGGCTGAAACCTTCGGGTACGATCTGACCACAGGTCGGGTTGACAAGGCCGTTCACCCGTTCAGCTCTGGCAGTGGGTTGGACGTGCGGATAACCACCCGTACCAATGAGGCTGACCCGTTCAACTGTTTCTATTCGACCATTCACGAGGTCGGCCACGCCGCTTATGAACAAAGCATCGACCCGGCTTATCTGCTGACACCTTTGGGGCAGGGCGTGTCGATGGGTGTGCACGAAAGCCAAAGCCGGATTTACGAAAACCAACTGGGCCGGTCCCGCGCCTTCACTGGCTGGCTGTTTGAACAGATGACCGACGCATTCGGCGATTTCGGAATTGCAGACGCCGATACGTTCTATGCCACTGTAAACGGTGTCCATAATGGGTACATCCGCACCGAGGCCGACGAGGTGCAGTACAACCTGCACATCATGCTGCGCTTTGATTTAGAACGCGCTTTGATGAGCGGTGACCTGCAGGTTAGCGACCTCGAGGCTGCCTGGAATGACCGTTTCAAGGCTGACTTCGGCTATGAGGTCGATAGGCCCTCGAACGGGTGTTTGCAGGATGTGCATTGGTCGGTGGGCCTGTTTGGATATTTCCCGACCTATGCGTTGGGCAATGTCTATGCCGGGTGTCTGAATCAGGCCTTGCGCGCAGCGGTTCCGGGGCTGGACGGGCAATTGGCACAGGGCGACACGTCCGGTGCGACAGGATGGTTGCGGGATAATCTTCAGTGTTACGGCGGGCTTAATGCACCCCGCGACACAATCCAGCGCGCCAGCGGTGTCGAACCGGGGCCTGAGCCGTTGCTGGAGTATCTGGAGCAGAAGTTTGGGGCGCTTTATGAGTTGTGAGGATGCCTAGTGGCAAGTTTCTGGTAAGATTCGCGGTCGTTTCAACATCGGCAATCGCCTTGTTCTTGGCGTCGCAAGGCCCTCAAACAAAAGATTCACTGGCGTACCTGTATCAACCATTGGATTGTGGTAGCCTCGGTGCTCCTTGCGATGTGGCTGGGCGCCATTACAGTGCATTGATCCCGAAAGGCGATGGTCCGTTTCCCGTAGTTCTCTTTTTCCACGGATCTGGAGGTACTGGCCAACTGGCCATTCAGAATAGCGCTTTGGTTCAGCCAATTCTGGAACGTGGATACTCCATAGTCGCACCGACGGCTCTTGAAATAGACTATGCTACCGGACCGGGAACCGGTTGGGTCTGGAATGCCGAAAACTATGATTGGAATGACTTTAGTTTTAGCTCCGACGTCGTTAACGATGCGGTAAAGCGTTTTCCAATTGATCCGGAGCGCATAGTCGTCGCGGGCCATTCACGCGGCGGGAGTTTTGCGTGGTATTTGGCCTGTTCCGAAATTGACACGCGCCTGCGGGCATTTGCACCGATTGGAGGAACTCCTGTGCGAGGTCGGCCAGGCCCATGTCAAACTTCAGGACTCAAGTTCGATGTGCTGCACAGCCACGGGTATGCCGACACCGTCATTCCATTTGCTGGCTCCGGTGCGACTATAGGGTGGCCGGGTTATCTAGGCGCAGTTGAAACCGTTGAAGGCATGGCCGTCGCGATAAACTGCGATACGGTAAAGGTTTCCCATGCTAAGGGTTATGACCAACGTAGCTATGATGGATGCGCTGAAGACAAAAACATATCGGTGATCGCCCATCCGGGGGGGCATGGAATACCAGAGATATGGGTTGGGCTAATGCTTGATTGGTTTGACGGTCTTACCGAGTGAATGACAACGGACCACAAGACGTTTTCTTGTGGCCCACCGACAAAAAATTTCAAGGGTGCGGCTATTCTTCCGTCTCGTCCTCATCGCCCTGATCGGCGATCCAGGCAACGCTGACGACAACTTCACCCTTGCCGGTGTTGAACACTTTGACACCGCCTGCGCTGCGCGAACGGAACGATATCCCTTCGACCGGAACGCGGATGGATTGTCCTTTCGAGGTGGCCAGCATGATCTGGTCGTCCATCTCAACCGGGAAAGAGGCAACCAATTCGCCGCCACGCATCGCCTTGTCCATCGCGGCCACGCCCATGCCGCCACGCCCCCGAACCGGGTAGTCGTGGCTTGAACTGAGCTTGCCAGACCCGCTTGCGGAAATGGTCAGGATCAGGTTCTCGGCTGCGGACATTTCGGCATACCGCTCCTGTGGCAGGACGCTGTCGGCGTTGCCCTCATCCTCATCACTTTCGGTCTCGTCCGTGACACCGGCCATCAGGCGACGCATCTTGAGATAAGCAGCGCGTTCGTCCGAGGTGGCCTCGAAATGGCGGATCACTGACATGGAAACGACACGGTCGCCATTTGTCAGCCTGATGCCACGTACACCTGTAGACTTCCGACCTTTGAAAACCCGCACGGCAGTGGTCTGGAACCGGATTGCCCGGCCCGAGTTTGTCACCAGCATTACATCGTCGTCTTCCGAACAGATGCGCGCATTCACCAGTTCCACGCCCTCAGGCAGGTCCATGGCGATCTTGCCGTTGCGTTTGACGTTGGTGAAATCGCTCAGCGCGTTACGGCGGACGTCACCGGCGCTGGTGGCAAAGACAATCTGCAGGTTTTCCCATTCTTCATCCGGCACGTCCACAGGCATGATCGCCGCAATGGAAACCCCGGTCGGGATCGGCAGTATGTTGACGATAGCCTTGCCTTTGCCGGTGCGCCCGGATTGCGGCAGGCGCCAGGTCTTGAGCTTGTAGACCATCCCATCCGTGGTGAAAAACAGCAACTGCGTGTGGGTATTCGCCACGAAGAGGTTGGTAACGACATCCTCTTCTTTGGTCTGCATGCCCGACAGTCCTTTGCCGCCACGCTTTTGCGCCCGGAAGTCAGCCAGCGGGGTCCGCTTGATATAGCCGCCTGACGTGACAGTCACGACCATGTCTTCGCGTTCGATCAGGTCCTCGTCATCCATGTCGCCAGACCAGTCGACGATCTCGGTGCGGCGGGGTACGGCAAACTGCTCGCGGACCTCTCGTAGTTCATCACCGATGATGGACATGATGCGCTCGCGTGAGGACAGGATCTCAAGGTATTCCTTAATCTTGCCTGCAAGTTCTTCCAACTCGTCGGTGACTTCTTTGACGCCGATCTGGGTCAGGCGTTGCAGGCGCAGTTCCAGAATGGCGCGGGCTTGCGTTTCCGACAGGTTGTACGTGCCATCGTCGTTTGCAGTGTGGGTCGGATCATCGATCAACGCGATGTATTCCAGTATCGGTTGCGCCGGCCAGCGCCGCGTCATCAACTTTTCCCGCGCCTCAGACGCATCAGCCGATTGACGGATCGTTGTGACGATTTCATCGATATTGGTCACGGCCACGGCCAGACCACACAGGATATGGCTGCGCTCGCGCGCCTTGCGCAAAAGATAGGCGGTGCGGCGGGCGACCACGTCCTCGCGGAAGTCGATGAAGCTGGTCAGGAACCTGCGCAGGGTCAGCTGCTCAGGCCGACCACCGTTCAGGGCCAGCATGTTACAGCCGAAATAGGTTTGCATGGGCGAGAACCGGAAAAGCTGGTTCAGCACCACTTCGGGCGTCGCGTCGCGTTTCAGTTCGACGACAACCCGCACACCATTGCGGTCGGATTCGTCCTGCACATGGGCGACGCCTTCGATCCGCTTTTCTCGCACGGCTTCGGCGATCTTTTCGATCATCGAGGCTTTGTTCACCTGATAGGGAATCTCATCCACGACGATGGCATAGCGATCCTTTCGGATCTCTTCGACGCGGGTCTTTGACCGGATGATGACGCTGCCACGACCCTCCAGATAGGCCTTACGCGCGCCGGACCGGCCCAACATGACGCCGCCGGTTGGGAAATCGGGGCCGGGGACGTAATCAATCAGCTGTTCCGATGTCAGGTCCGGATCGTCAATCAGGGCCAGCGTGGCGTCGACCACCTCACCCAAATTGTGCGGCGGGATGTTGGTCGCCATACCGACGGCGATACCACCGGCACCGTTGACCAGCATGTTCGGGAATCGCGCGGGCAGGACGGTCGGTTCTTTGTCTTTGCCGTCGTAGTTGTCCTGAAAGTCAACAGTGTCTTTTTCGATATCGGCCAAAAGGGATGCGGCGGGTTTGTCCATCCGCACTTCGGTATAGCGCATGGCCGCTGGGTTATCGCCGTCCATCGAACCAAAGTTGCCCTGACCGTCCAGCAGCGGCAGCGACATCGAGAAATCCTGCGCCATCCGCACCAGCGCGTCATAGATCGCGCTGTCGCCATGGGGGTGGTATTTACCCATCACGTCGCCGACCGGACGGGCCGATTTACGGTACGATTTGTCGTGCGTATTCCCGGTTTCATGCATCGCGTATAGAATTCGGCGATGAACCGGCTTCAACCCGTCGCGCAAATCAGGGATCGCACGGCTGACGATGACGGACATCGCATAATCGAGATACGACGTGCGCATCTCGGATTCGATGGACACCGTCGGGCCGTCGTAAACGGGGCGCTCGGGCGGGGTTTCATCCATGTTTTCGGGGATTTCTGGCGTATCGCTCACGTAAACTGCCCGTTTATTGTGCTGGGTCTATATCTTGTGGATGTACCTTATCAGACCCGGCACATAAGGTGCAAGCAGGCAACGATTTAGCACATGAAATACCCCGGTAACATCTGCGTAACATATTGTTAACTAAGGGTTAGGCAGTTTTGGTGTTATGATGAAGAGACCTTGCAAGAAATTGGAGGTCTGCATGGAGCAAAGCGAAACTGAATTAATGCTCAAGGGATACGGGCTGACGACGGCGGAATTCTTCTACCGAATGCCCGACTATATCCACGTTCTGAACACGTTCATTTGGCAGGAATACGATCTGGCGCCGGATCATCCTAAGCTGTTCGATTTCATCGACTTTTGGCAGCGCGAAATCGATGGTCCGCTGCATTCCGTCCGGTTCACGCATCGCAAGATGGTCGCACCGGGGGAATGGCGCAATGTCGTGGGTGAGTTTCGGGTAAACTGACAGCTGGGCCAGATTGAGTGCCACAAAAGTATTTCAACGTATTTCATTCGCGGGTGCGTGGGCTAGGGTGTTGACCACGCGACCGGTCAGATAAGGAATCACCCATGCCCAGATTGTTGTTTATTGCCGCTGCCGTTTGTCTCAGCGGCCCCGCCGCAGCTGACGGCGTTTTGGACACAATCAAAAAGGGTGCCGAGAATACCGCCACTGCCATCGGGCAAGGGGCTGATGCTGTTGGCAATACCATTGATAAAGGCGTGAACGCTGTCGAGGGCACTGTGGACTCGACTTCAGAACTGCTGAGCAACGAAGCCACTCCTGAAGAGACACGCGCCAAGCTGGATGGGATGGCCACCGAAATTCTGGATCAACTATTGGCGGAAAACCCAAAAGCGCAATCGCTGTATGAAATCTGCGCCGGTTACGCAGTTTTTGATTCTCGTAAGGTTACGGTGTTCCCAGTTTCAGCTGGCTATGGGCGCGGCGCGGCGATTTCGAAAGATACGGGTCAGCACACATATATGAACATGGGAACAGGCGGTGTCGGTGGGGCGATCGGCATTGGCGGGTTCGAATCCAAGTTCGTGATCATGTTCGAAACACCGGCCGACTTGGATAAGTTTATCGCGGATGGATACGATGCCAACGCTGAAACGGGGGCGATGTACGGAGACGAAAGCACCGCAGAAACCGTGCGCTTTACTGACGGCCGATCATTCTTTGAGCTGTCGAAAACAGGCTGGCGCGTGTCGGCCGGTGCGTCCGGTACAAAATTCTGGAAATCGCCCGAACTGAACTGATCAGCCCGAACAACTGGCCCCGCCCAAAACACAGAACTTGGCGCAGTGCGGGTGGTTGAGGTGCACATCCGCCTCCGCCTCGGCCAGGGTGTGGCCCATTTCGAACTCGGGTTCATAAGGCAGCAGGGTGCAGGCCAGAACAGCTGGTTTTTCAGCACCTTTGCGTTTGACCACCATACGGGCGCTGGCGCACATCACCGCGTCCGGTGACTTGTCCAGGATGCCCCAACAGGCGGTGGTGATTTCAGGCACCTCTACGGTTTCGTCCATTTCCGGGAACAGAACGGTCATGCCGGGATTTTGCGCGTCGATGTCAAACCCGTGCTGCACAAAGAACGCTGCATACCCGGCACGGCTGTCGGCGTCGCTGTCACCCCAGACAGTGCGCCCGGCCACGGCCATGTTGAAACCGTTGTCACGCAACCACTCCATTCCGGTCACGGTCCTTGCGAAACTGCCTTTGCCGCGTTCCTCATCGTGAAGCTCGGGGCGGTAGTGGTCGACTGAAATCCGCAGGGTCAGTTTATTGCCAAACTCGCGCTGCAGCTCCAGCAGCCCCTCACGCATCTTGCGGCGCATCATCGGCAGCATGGCGTTGGTCAGAATCAACACTTCGTAGCCGCGCTCCAGCGCGGCACGGGTCATGTCGATCATCTCGGGGTTCATGAACGGCTCGCCGCCGGTAAATCCGATTTCGCGAATGGGCCAATTGCGAGTTTCAATCTGATCCAGATAATCGCGCACCTCATCCGCCGAGATATAGACCAGCGCATCATTTGTCGGGCTGCTGGCAATATAGCAATTGACGCATTCGATATTGCACAGGGTTCCGGTATTGAACCACAATGTCTCGGGGTTGCTCAGCGCCACGGAGGCCCGCGTTTGCCCGTCAGCTGTCACTGATTTGTCCTGAAATTTGCCGATATTGGCGCTCTGAGGGGCGTTGTCTTTCATTCCGGTATCCGGTTCTTTGAAGTCGTCAAACTGACTTAGCCCTTCGATACAGGATAGTTAAGTGGGTCCGCGGCGACCTGACAGAGTTTTGATGAGGGGAAATCCGCTTGATTGATTGCGCTAACATTGGACATGTCTCTGGGGGCAAGGTAAGGAAAACGCATGGTTTCTCGTGTTATACCCGTTGATCCGTTCGATCTGGTCATCTTTGGCGGCACCGGAGATCTTGCGCAGCGCAAGATCCTTCCGGCGCTGTTTCGGCGTTTTTGCGCAGGACAGTGGCCCCAACAAGTGCAGATCATTGGTGCAGCGCGGGCCGGTCTGGACCGGCAGGGCTTTCTTGGCATGGTCACCGAATTGTTGCGTACCTATGCCGAAAACCAGTGTCGGGACGCCAGTGCACTGAGTGCGTTTTTGCAGCGGGTCGACTATGTCGCGCTGGATGGGCTGTCGGATGAAGGCTGGGATCAGCTTGCCGGCAAGCTGACCGCCGACCGCGTACGCGCGTTTTATTTCTCGGTTGGGCCCAGCTTGTTCGGGCCGCTGGCCGAGCGGATCAAATCCCACGATCTGGCAACCCAGGAAACGCGGATTGTTGTCGAAAAACCCTTTGGACACGATCTCGACAGCGCAAGGGCATTGAACGCCACGCTGGCTGTGCATTTCTCAGAAAGTCAGATCTACCGGATTGATCATTATCTGGGGAAAGAAACGGTTCAGAACCTGATGGCGGTTCGGTTCGGGAACATGCTGTTCGAGCCGCTTTGGAACAGCCAATACGTCGATCACATCCAGATCACGGTGGCTGAATCCGTCGGTATCGACGGGCGCGAAGAGTATTATGAGCGCGCAGGTGCCATGCGCGACATGATGCAAAACCACCTGATGCAGCTACTGTGTCTGATCGCGATGGAGCCGCCAGCCAAGTTTGACCCCGACGCGGTGCGGGACGAAAAGCTCAAGGTTATCCGCGCGCTGGATCCGGTGAAGCCGCATCATATCGTGCGCGGCCAATTCGAAGGCGGAGCTGGCAATCCCGGTTATCGCGATGTAGTGGGCAACCGGCGCTCGACCACGGAAAGTTATGTGGCCCTGCGCGCCCATGTCAGCAACTGGCGATGGGCGGGAACACCGTTTTACTTGCGCACCGGGAAACGTTTGGTGGCACGGTCTTCGGTGATCAATGTGATGTTCAAGGACGCGCCGCATTCGATCTTTGGCGCCGATGCCGGGCGGCATGCCAACGCGCTTTCGATCCGTCTGCAACCCAACGAGGGCATCACCTTGAAAGTAACAATCAAAGAACCGGGGCAGGGCGGTATGCGTCTGGTTGATGTGCCGCTGGACATGAGCTTTGCCGAGGCGCTGGGACCCGAAAGTCAAGACCCGCCGGACGCCTATGAACGGCTGGTGATGGATGTGATCCGCGGCAATCAGACCCTGTTCATGCGTGGGGACGAGGTTGAGGCCGCCTGGGCCTGGACCGACCCCATCATTGCAGGCTGGCACGCGCGCGGTGACGTGCCCAAACCCTATGATATTGGCAGCACAGGCCCGGGCGACGCCGAGCTGCTGATGAAACGTGACGGTCGCCGTTGGCAAGGAATAAACCCATGAACATTCAAGAATACGCCGACCGGGACATGCTGGCCATCGACGTCGCAAACGTACTGGCCGGAGATCTTGAGGCTGCTTTGCTGCACCATGATACGGTCTCGTTAGCGGTTCCGGGCGGCACCACGCCGGGGCCGGTATTTGACGGGCTGTGTGCGGCGGATCTGGAATGGGACCGGGTGCACGTTCTGCCAACGGATGAACGCTGTGTGCCGGGTGACCACGGCCGCTCGAACGAGCGTCTGATCCGTGAACGTCTGCTGACCAACCGCGCTGCGGTAGCGCAGTACCTTCCTTTGTATGTCGCGGGCAAAGCGCCCGAGGACGTGCTGCCCGAGGTTGAAAGCCTGATCAATCCGGTGCTGCCGTTGTCGGTTCTTGTGCTTGGCATGGGCGAGGATATGCACACCGCCTCGCTGTTTCCCGGGATGGACGGGTTAGAGGCCGCGCTAGACAGTCACGCGCCTACCTTGGCGGTGGCGCGCACCGATGTTCAACCTGAGGCGCGGATCACGCTCAGCGCTCAGGTGTTGGATGGTGCCTTGTCGAAACATCTGATCATCTTTGGCACAGCAAAGCGCGACGCGCTGGAACGGGCCATGTCTTTGCCACCCGAAGACGCCCCGATTGCGGCGGTTCTGGGTGGCATGACAGTACATTGGGCGGAGTGATGACGATGAACCTGGAAACGCTCAATAAGCTTGCCCTGGAACGCAATGACCAAACCATTCTTGGGTTGTTTGATACAGACACGGACCGTGCACAGGGTTTTTCGATCTCGACCGGCAATCTGCTGTTTGATTATTCCAAAACTCAGATCGACGCCGATATTCGGAACGCCCTGATCCGCTTGTGTGACGAAGCCGGGTTGGCCGACCGTCGCACCGCGATGTTCGATGGGGCGAAGATCAATGAAACCGAAGGGCGTTCGGTGTTACACACCGCATTGCGCAATCTGGATGGCGGTCCGGTTGAAGTCGACGGACTGGACGTCATGCCCGATGTTCTGGACACGCTGCACCGCATGCGCGTCTTTGCCGAAGAGGTACGCGGCGGCGCGGTGATCGGGGCAGGGGGCAGCTTTACCGATGTGGTCAACATAGGGATCGGCGGCTCTGATCTGGGCCCGGTGATGGCCACCCATGCGCTGGCTCCGTATCATGACGGCCCACGGTTGCACTATGTGTCCAACGTGGACGGTGCACATATCGCCGACACTCTGCGCCAGCTTGATCCGACCCGGACGCTGGTGATCGTGGCCTCCAAGACCTTTACCACTATCGAAACCATGACCAATGCCCGCACGGCCCGGGCCTGGATGGCGGATGGTGGTGGTGATCCGGCCAAACAATTCGCCGCAGTGTCCAGTGCGCTGGACAAGACCCAGGCCTTTGGCATCCCGTCAGAGCACGTATTTGGCTTTGCGGACTGGGTTGGTGGGCGTTACTCGGTCTGGGGGCCGGTGGGATTGCCGGTCATGATCGCGGTCGGTTCAAACGCCTTTGATGCGTTTCTGCGAGGTGGTCAGGCGATGGATGTGCATTTCCAGGCCGCCGATTGGGTCGAGAACATGCCGGTGCTGCTGGCGTTGGTCGGTATCTGGCACCGTCAGGTTCTGGGCCATTCCAGCCGGGCCGTTTTGCCCTATGATCAGCGATTGCTGCGACTTCCGGCCTATTTCCAGCAGTTGGAAATGGAATCGAACGGTAAATCCGTGGCGATGGATGGCAGCCCGTTGACTGGCCCGTCCGGCCCTGTCGTTTGGGGCGAGCCCGGCACTAATGGTCAGCACGCCTTTTACCAGCTGATCCATCAAGGTACCGACGTTATCCCCTGCGAGTTCATGGTCGCCGCCGAGGGTCATGAGCCCGAGCTTGTCCACCATCACCGTCTGTTGCTGGCCAATTGCTTTGCCCAATCCGAGGCCCTGATGCGAGGGCGTGGGTTGGATGAGGCGCGGCAACTTATGGCTGACAAGGGTTTGCAAGGCGAAGAACTGGAACGTCAGGCCCGTCACCGGGTGTTTCCGGGCAACCGCCCATCTTCGACCTTGATCTACCCGATGCTTACACCGTTTGTGTTGGGCCAGATCATCGCGCTGTATGAGCACCGCGTGTTTGTCGAAGGTGTTTTACTGGGGATCAACTCGTTCGACCAATGGGGGGTTGAGCTTGGTAAGGAACTGGCGACCTCGCTGGGCCCGGTCGTCGACGGTGAGATCAGCGCTGATGGCAAGGACGGCTCGACCGCGGCGCTGGTCGCTTATGCGCTGCGCCACCGGGACTAAATCCGCGCGGAAACCGTGCCCTGCCGTAGCGGCAGGCCGCATTCTCTTATTGTCAGACAATTAAATGATTGGCAGGGTTCTTCCTGAGGAGAAGCAGCGAAACCGCGCCAGATCGGTCCGCGTTACGCTGCAATAAAATGGTACGGTCACTCAGAAACCGTGCTGACATAGGGAGGATGCCCATGCTGGGACAGATGATGACGCAGCCATTGCTGATCTCGTCGCTGATTGAACACGCCGATCGCTATCATGGCGAGACTGAGATTTTCTCGGTCGAAACCGATGGCTCAGTGACAGAGACCAGCTGGTCGCAAGTGGCAGAGAACGCGCGAAAACTGGCATCAGCCTTGAGCAAGCTGGGGCTCGACCCGCAGGACCGGATCGGGACATTGGCCTGGAACAATCGCCGCCATCTTGAGATCTATTTTGCGGCCTCCGGCGCAGGGTTCGTTTGCCACACGATCAATCCGCGCCTGTTTCCCGAACAGCTGACTTACATCATCAACCACGCGCAGGACCGGGTTCTGTTTTTCGACGCGACCTTTATTCCGCTGGTCGCAGCACTGCGGGAGCATCTGACTGAGGTTCAGTATTTCGTGTTTATGGGGCCACGCAATGACGATGCAACCGCCCAAATTCCTGGTGTTCAGTTTTATGATGAGATGATCGAGGCCGGAGATCCCGGTTTCGAATGGCCCAGTTTCGACGAAAACACCGCCTCGAGCCTGTGTTACACGTCCGGCACGACTGGCAATCCCAAAGGCGTGCTTTATTCCCATCGCTCTACAGTTCTGCACAGTTTTGGATCGAACACGCGCGATGTCATTGGGTTTTCAGCCATGGATGTGGTGATGCCCGTTGTGCCGATGTTCCATGTGAATGCCTGGGGATCACCTTACGCCTGTGCCATGTCGGGGTCTCGTATGGTGATGCCAGGGCCGGACCTGCATGGCGAGGCGCTGGTGAAACTGATCGACAATTATGGGGTCACTTTGGCGTTGGGGGTGCCGACAATCTGGCAGGGGTTGTTGGCCTATGCCGAGCAGTCCGGCAGTAAACTGGCAAGCCTGGAGCGCACCGTCATTGGCGGGGCGGCTTGCCCCCCATCGATGATCGAAACCTTCCGAGAAACTTATGGTGTCGATACCGTTCACGCCTGGGGCATGAGCGAGATGAGCCCGTTGGGAACTGCTAACCACCCCTTGGCCAAGCACCGGGCGCTGCCGACTGAGGAACAGCACAGAGTGCGAGAAAGCCAGGGTCGCCCCTGTTATGGTGTTGAGCTAAAGATCGTGGATGACGATGGCAACGAGTTACCGCGCGATGGCGAAGCGCAGGGCGATCTCATGGTGCGGGGGTATTGGGTTCTGGACAGCTATTTCCAGATGCAGGATCAAGATCTGCTGCAGGATGGTTGGTTCGCCACCGGTGATGTCGCGACGCTGGATGCGGATGGGTACATGACGATCCGGGACCGCTCGAAAGACATCATCAAATCTGGTGGTGAGTGGATCAGTTCGGTCGAACTTGAAAATATTGCCGTAGCGCATCCCAAACTGGCAACCGCAGCCGTTGTTGGGGTGCCTCATCCAAAGTGGGATGAGCGCCCGATCCTGGTTGCGGTAAAGGCCGAAGGCGAAGACCCGACCGAGGAGGAATTGTTGGCCTTCTTCGATGACAAGATCGCCAAGTGGCAGGTGCCCGACAAGGTTGTCTTCGTGGATGCTCTGCCGTTGAATGCAACAGGCAAAATCCTCAAGCGTACTTTGCGGGCAGAGTTCGAGGGCGTCCTGACCCGTTAATGACCCTTTTGACGTCAGGTTCAGGCCCTTGGAGTTTTGGGCAGGCTACTTGCGCTAAAACTGATGCTCGCGTAGTGCAGCGATCACGCTCATTCTGGCCTAATGGCCTGTGGGCGAAATTCATTTATGCTGGCGTCCTGAAGTAAGTGGGCTGGCCGAAAAAGCTGATTAAGAAGGCGGAGTTATTGTGAAGGGCCAGGGGCAGTATTTCAAACATATCGATGGTCTGCGCGCGGTCGCCGTGTTGGGTGTTCTTTTGGCTCACTACGGGATTCCCGGCGTGCCGGGCGGATTTTTGGGTGTAGATGTCTTCTTTGTCATCAGCGGTTACCTGATCACAAGATTGATCATTCAGGAAAAAGGTCGTACCGGAACCTTCAGCTATCGCCGTTTTTATATCCGCAGATTTCGCAGGCTTCTACCCGCCGCGATGTTTCTTATCGGATTGTGTTTTCTAGTGTTCTACCCGGTGCTTGGGACTGCGGATCTGAGCAGCTTTTTAAGGTCGATACCTCTTTCTATCCTGTCTCTTGCCAATATCGGGTTCTATCGAGAGGTCGGCTATTTCGACACGGCAGCCGAATTCAAACCGCTCCTTCATATGTGGTCGCTCAGCGTGGAAGAACAGTTTTACCTGATCTGGCCGACCGTTCTTTTGGCCGTCCTGTGGGTGCGCCGGTTTGGAACGGGTGTTTTGATTGCTTTGTTTGTGGTCGGGGTACTGGTGGCGCAAATCACGGTGAGCAAGGACCCTAGTGCAGCCTATTTCCTGCTTCCCGCCCGCGCGTTTGAATTGCTCGCCGGTGCTTTGTTGGCCGCTTTCCTGGCGCCTTTGTCGCCCTATGCCCGGCCTAGCACATCGTCCGAAAAAACACGAGGCTATCTCGCTCTTGCGGGTATTGCGATGATCGGATTGTCCTTTGCCCTGATGACTGAAGAAAGCCGGCTTCCGGGCCTTCTCAGTTTGGTTCCTGTATTGGGCACGGTTCTGGTCATTGCCTTTGGCGCAAGTGGGGTTGTTGGGAAAGTGCTTAGCCTTCGGCCAGTGGTTTGGATCGGTTTGATCAGCTATTCCCTGTACCTGTTTCACTGGCCGGTTCAGGTGTATTTCGCTTACCGCATGCCGATTGAGCCTTCTATATGGCTGCGCCTTTCGTTCTTCCCGATCTCTATCGCGTTGGCGGCGATCAGCTACTATCTGGTCGAGGAACGATTTCGCAAACCTGCGCCAGGGGACAGTCGATTTGGCAATATTCCCTTCCTGGCGACGACCGCCGGTTTTGCCGCACTGGTTGGCTTTTCTACGTACTCTCTGTTTCTGTCCACACCTCCCAGTGCGGTGCTGCCCAAAGGCACAAAGGTGACCAATGTCAGTTATGCAAAGTTGCCTTATCCCGGTGAACCCGAGCACGTGATTTATCGGTTCGAACCAACGGACAGGCCTGTTTCCCGAAAGATTCTTCTGTTGGGGGACAGTCACGCGCACCATCTGCACATCGGGTTCATACAGGAAATTGTCAGCCGCGGCGCACTAGTTGACAGTGCAGAACTTCCAGCATGCCCCCCGCTTTTTGGGGTGTCGCGCTTTTACGTGGGCGAGAAGATCAGAAAAGACCGTCAGCAGAACTGTTTGAACAACATTCAGAACAAAGAGGCCTTGGCGCTTCAACCCGAATATGACGCTGTGGTTATATCAGCGCGCTGGTACTCCATGCTGGAAGAGCCCCCTACAAGCCGGTTCGAAAGGGACAAGCTGACAACCCGTGCCCAGGATGAAATCCCGAGCCTTGAAGACACTCGCGACCTGTTCGAATCGTCTTTGGCCGAAACCATTTCCAAGCTGAAACGGGCTGGAAAACGCGTGGTTATCTTTTCCCAGGTTCCGTCGCTGGGGTCCGATCTGACGCAATGCCAAAGCTTGTTTCCGGGGTCTGACACAACCACGATCAGGAAGAATCGGTGTTACAGCCTGACTGCGGAAGAAATGCAGAAACGCGCCGCATACACGGATGGCGTGTTGGCAGAATTCGGAAAGAAAGAAGGTGTTCTTACCGTTCTGCCGATGGACTTATTCTGCGATGAAAACACCTGTCATTTTACAGATCCCGAAACAGGCATTGCGCTTTACCAGGATGACAATCATTTGTCAGAGTTTGGCAGCCACAAGCTGATCAAGTGGGCAATTGAACAACGAGATTTGCTTGAGTTCCTGGAGGTGCCCAACCTTGAAAAGGGCATGGCAAAGATCAACTGACCCTGTCGGGGTCAGGCTTGAGACCTCGTGAATCCGCTAACGTAGCCCAGAATTTGGTCGGTTTGGAGGAATTGGCTCCGGCGGTAGGGATCGAACCTACGACCAATTGATTAACAGTCAACTGCTCTACCGCTGAGCTACGCCGGAACGGTTCGCGCCGTATAGCAACCCGTTTCTGCGGCGTCCAGAGGGGGGAAGTGATTTTTCGTCGAAAACTCTGACTGTGAGACACAGGCCAAAACCCACGTGATGATAGTATCCATACTGTGGGAAAATTGGCTCCGGCGGTAGGGATCGAACCTACGACCAATTGATTAACAGTCAACTGCTCTACCGCTGAGCTACGCCGGAACTGAGGGGCGTATAACAACCCGGATTTTCGCCGTCCAGAGGGGAACGACACGAATTCGCAAAAAACTTCGGGCAGCTTAGGTCTGCCTGAAAAACCGGGCATTGGCAGAGAGTTCTCCGTCAAATGCAACCTTTGATTTCCCCGACAGATCAACAAGATGGGCGAATACGTTCCGCGCGGCTGCAGGCAATAGTGCGGCTGGCGTGTCGGTGTATATGCGTGTGGCCAGGTCCCGGGCCGAGCCCGGCTGATCCTCAAGCGCCGCCAGAATCTGGGCCTCGCGGGCAAGGCGGTGATTGATCAGCCAGTCCAGCCGACCCGCAGGGTCAGTTATTGGTGCGCCGTGACCCGCGTGGAACACCGACCAGTCGCGTGCGCGCAGACGGTGACAGGCCTGCATGAAATCTGTCAGATCTCCGTCCGGGGGGGAGACCAGCGAACTGGCCCACCCCATGACGTGATCAGCCGTGAAACACACATCTTCCCAACCCAGTGCGATGTGATTGCCCAGATGGCCTGGCGTGTGGATGACCTCAAGCTGCCAACCATCTCCGGCGACCCGCGCGCCGCCCGCCACTTCAATATCGGGGCGAAACCCTGTGTCGATGCCTTCACCGCCGCCCGCAAGCCCCTGTTGCGCCAGCTCAGACATGATCGCGCTGCGCCCTGCCTGAGGGCCGCCAAAGGCCAGAACCGGCGCGCCAGTGCGCGCGGACAAAGGGGCGGCGAGGGGCGAATGATCCAGATGGGTATGGGTCACAATGATATGGCTGATGCGTTGACCCGGCTGCACCGCGTTTAGAATCGCCTCGAGATGTGGCTCGCTTTGGGGGCCGGGGTCGATCACGGCGATGTCACGGGTGCCCAATAGATAGGTATTGGTGCCGCGATTGGTCATGGGTGAAGGGTTCGGTGCCACTATGCGTCGCAGACCGGGCTGCAATTCAACAGCTTGACCGGGGATTGGGTTGAAATCGTCTGGGGCCTGCATTCTGCACTCTTTCTCTTGTCGTAACAGCCCGTTAGGTTTAGCGCATGTCCGCACAATGGCTCAAACCCTATATGCCGCGCAGCCTGTATGCCCGTTCCGCGCTGATACTGGTCCTGCCAGTGATTGTTCTGCTGTTGGTGGTGGGCATCGCCTTCCTTCAAAAGCACCTCGAAGATGTCACGGCGCAGATGACCCGCGCAGCCTCGCGCGAGGTGACGTTGATTACCGATGTCGTGGCAGTGATGGAAACGCAACAACAGGCTTTGGCGGCCGTGCGCCCCGACCTGGTGGCGCTGGATATGAAGGCTCGGTTTTTGGGTATCAACGAAGAGCCCGTGATCGGCTCTCGCCGGTGGTATGATTTCATCGCGCCACAGGTCGAGTTCGAGCTGCGCGCCTTGTTGCCGGATCTTGAAATGGTTGCTTTGCCTAGTACACATGAGGCGCGGTTGTACCTGAATACAAAGCTTGGCCTGTTGCAACTGACCTTTGATCGCCGCCGCCTGTCACCGGTGGCGCCGCACCAGTTGATCGTGACGATGTTGTTTTTTGCCGTCGTCATGACCACGATCTCGTTTCTTTACATGCGTAATCAGCTGCGCCCGATAACCCGACTGGCCGAGGCCGCTCAGGCCTTTGGTCGCGGACGCGTGGTGCCGTACTCTCCGGGTGGTGCGATCGAAGTGCGCGCCGCCGGCAGTGCGTTTCTGGACATGCGCGCCCGCATCGAACGCCAGATGGAGCAGCGCACGATGATGTTGTCCGGGGTCAGCCACGATTTGCGGACACCGCTGACCCGGCTGAAACTGGGCCTGTCGATGCTGCCCGAAGATGACGCCGCTCCGCTGCAGCAGGACGTGGACGAGATGCAGTTGCTGTTGGATGCTTTCCTGGAGTTTTCCCGTGGCGCAGCCGAGGGGACACCGGAAGCTGTGAATCCGGAGGTGTTGCTGCAGCAGATCGTCAAGGATGCGAAACGGGCAGGTCACGCGGCGGATCTTGTCTTGGTCGAGGGGGCAGGCACCACCATGCTGCGGCCCACAGCCATTCGTCGGGCGGTGGAAAATCTGATCGGAAATGCGGTTAGATATGGTGCGCATGCCGATGTCAGTCTGACGATCACACCAAAATCTATCCGTATCCGGGTTGAGGATGACGGGCCGGGCATTCCCCCCGAGCAGCGTACAGAGGCGGTCAAACCGTTTTCCCGTCTGGACCCGGCGCGCAACCAAAATCAGGGCAGCGGCGTGGGGCTGGGGCTAGCCATCGTGGCGGATATCGCCCGCGCGCATGGGGGCGTGTTACGCTTGGGCAAAAGTGAGCGGCTGGGCGGCCTGTGTGCCGACATCATCATTGGCCGGTAGGCTTTGGCCCGCGTTGGTATAGCCACCGCATGACCAAGGGCGTCAGGTACATCGGAATCTGATACGCGCCGATGAACACCATGATCGGTGCGGTGACGTCCGGCGGCAACGCTACGAAAAACAGCGCGATATTCCGGTTTGCAGAGATCACAGAAACCGCCGTGGCGCTTGCAGGGGGCAAACGAAATTGTGTCAGCTTGAAAAAGACCACCTGCGCGCCAAAATTCATAACGCAGACAAAGACGATCCAGAACAGGGCCTGCCCGGTGTCCATCAAAAGGGACTCGCTGACCGAAGGCATCAGGCCCACCACAAAGACAGCCAGAGTGATGTTTGCAAGACCTTCCAGGCTAAACTCGGTGTCTTCTGAGGGGGTCCGGAGCATGGTTTTCCGGAGGGTGATCGCAACTGCCGTTGCAAGTGAGATAGTGACCAGCAGCTTCCCGGCCGCCCAAAGTACGGCGCTGAAACTGCCAAGTTCCGGTGCCAGCCAGAACACAGGCGCCATGGTCAACGGCAACAGCGCAGTGCCGACCACCAGCAGACGCAAGGCAAATTCTGGCGAATGCCCCATCATCCGGCAAAGGTTCGGGCTGCCGGCGATGGACGGAGCGGCCGTCATGACCAGCAGCGCAAACAACACCGGACTGCCGATCCACGCGCCTGCCGCGCCGCCAGCCAGAACCAACAACGGCAGAGCCAATTGCAACGCGACAACAATAGCGATGACCTGGGGCAGGTGCCTGATCGAACCCAGAATGCTCTCGGGCTGCATACGCAAAACTGTGACGAACAGCAAAAGCACCACCATCGGCGGTAGCAGGGGGCGCATGGGTTGCGCCAGACCGGGCAACAACAGCCCGGCAATCAAGCCCGCCAACAATACATAAGGTCCGTGGCGAGCGGCGATGTGCAGCGGGTTCAAGGGCGGGCTACCCGGATGGGTTTTGACGCAGGTTTTCCGGTAGCCACGTGGCCAGCTCCGGGAACCAGATCAACACGAACACCATCACAACCATGATCAGGAACATCGGGATCGCAGCGCGCGCGATATAACCCATCTCGTGGTTGGTCATGCCTTGCATGACGAATAGGTTAAAACCGATGGGTGGCGTAATCTGCGCCATCTCGACCACGACAACGATGAAAATGCCAAACCAGATCAGGTCAATCCCTGCGTCACGGATCATCGGCTCGACCACCGCCATTGTCAGCACGACCGACGAGATGCCGTCCAGAAAACACCCCAAAATGATGTAGAAAACCAGCAGCACCATCAGCAGCTCGAACCGGGTCAGATCCCATCCGGCGATCAGGTCGGCCAGACCACGGGGCAAGCCGGTGAAACCCATCGACAAGGACAGGAACGCAGCACCCGCAAGGATCAGAGCGATCATCGCACTAGTGCGAGTTGCGCCCATCAGGCTTTCAGTGAAGGTCTTCCAGCTGAGCGATCCTTGGCCCGCAGCCAGCAGCAGCCCTCCGATCACGCCAAAGGCGGCGGCCTCGGTGGCGGTGGCATAGCCCAGATACATCGACCCGATCACCACGAGGATCAGCAGAATTACGGGCAGTAGGAACCGCGAATTCCTGATCTTCTCAGCAAAGCTCAGCTTGGTTTCCTGGTTCGGGTTCCAATCCTTGCCCAACTTGGAATAGATCGCGACATAGCCCATGAACATGGCAGCCAAAAACAACCCCGGCATGATACCAGCAAAGAACAGTTTGGTGATCGATTCATTGATGGTGACGCCGTAGACAATCAAGGTCAATGAGGGCGGAATCATCAACCCCAGCGTTGCCGCGCCCGTCAAAGTGCCGATGATCATACGTTCGGGATAGTTGCGTTTGCGCAGCTCTGGGATCGACATCTTGCCGACCGTGGTAAGTGTCGCGGCGGACGACCCGGACACAGCAGCGAACACCGTGCAGCCCACGATGTTGGTGTGCACCAGACCGCCGGGCAAGGGGGCCATCCAGGGTGAGAGGCCCTTGAACATATCCTCGGATAATCGCGTTCGGTACAGGATTTCTCCCATCCAGATGAACATCGGCAACGCCGTCAGGGTCCATGAAGACGAGGCTGACCAGATCGTGGTTATCATGACGTCGCCGACCGGGCGCGTCGTAAACAGCTCCATCCCGACCCATGCGACGCCCATCAGGGCAAGGCCGACCCAGATGCCAGAGCCCAGTAGCGTGAACAGAACAAAGAGAAAGAGGATAATGATTGATGCGTTTTCCATGCGCTCACTCTCCGTGGCTTTGATCGGCAAGATCGCGGGTGATGCGGTGGTCACCTTTGAAGAGCACGTGGAACAGGTGATCAGTCAACGCGATGGCCAGAATGATGGCTCCGATCAGCATTGCCGATTGTGGAATCCACAGGGGCGTTCTGTCCTGCCCCTGGCTGATATCGTTGAATTTCCAGCTCCAATAAACAAAGCGGTATGCGTACCAGCAGAAATACCACATCACTGCGGCACCAATGGTAAAGCACCAGATCTCTAGAATTCTGCGGGCCTTGTCCGGAACCGCATTCAACAGAATCGACACTCGGATATGGCTGCCCCGGTTCAGTGCGTTGGCAAAGGCCAGAAACGAAGCCGCAGCCATCGCATAGCCGGCGTAATCGGGCGCGCCGGGAAAAACCTCACCCGTCCAGCGGGCCAGCATCTGCACAACGATCAGCACCAGAATGGCGATCAGGCTCAGCGCCGCCAGGACGCCCGCCACTTGGTAGATGAAATCCAGTACGGACCGAAGCCCTCGCAATGCCGCCATGCTGTCCCCGCTTTGTTATTATTTGATGGAAAGCGGGCGGCAATTCACACTGCCGCCCCTGTCAGCAAAACTACTGAGCCGAGTTGAAGGTGTCGACGATGGCTTTACCTTCATCACCAGAGGCTTCGAGCCATTCGTTGGTCATGGTGACGCCGATCTCTTTCAGCTCGTTCGTCATCTGCTCGGACGCGGGGCCCACAGTCATACCGCCGTCCCGTAGACCTTGCAGGGTAAACCCGGTGTATTCCTTGGCCCTCCAGTTGCCCGCATATTCCGCAAGTTCGGCGCAAGCCTGGATCACGTTCTTGTTGGCATCAGACACGCCGGACCAGATGTCCGAATTGACCATCACATAATTGCGCGGCAGCCAAGCATCGACTTCGTAGAAATAATCGAGGCTTTCCCAGACCTTGCGGTCGTACCCCGTTGACCCCGAGGACACCATGGAATCCGCAACACCGGTGGCGAATGCCTGACTGATTTCAGCAGCTTCGATGGTCACCGGTAGCATTCCGGTCAGTTCGGCCAAACGCGATGTGGCGTTGTTGTACGACCGGAACTTGATGCCCTTCATATCTGCGACCGAGTTCACCTCGTCTTTGAAATACAGGCCCTGCGGTGGCCACGGTACGGCATACAGCAGCGTCAGGTTCTGTTCGGCCAGCAGGTTCTCAATCGACGGCCTTGCAGCGTCCCACAGCTTGGCGCTGTCGTCGAATGAGGTGGCCAGGAACGGGATCGAGTCAAATCCGAACAGCGCGTTTTCGTTCTGGTGGCCGGACAGCAGACGCTCACCAATCGGGGCTTGCCCAGTCTGGATCGCACGCTTGATATCGGCGCCTTTGAACAGCGAGCCTGATGGGTGGGTGACAATCTCAATCTCGCCGCCGGTGCCGGTGGTGACGCATTTGGCGAACTCGGCACCAGTTGCGGAATGGAAATTCGACGCCGAATAGGCCATCGGCATATCCCATTTTTCCGCTGTTGCCGGAACGGCCGCAGCTGCGGTCAGCGCAGTTGCTGCCAAAAGGCTTGTCAGTTTTTTCATCTTTAGTCTCCCTGGTTTAATAAGATGGGCCGGTTTGAGCACCGGCTTTGTTATATTTTGTATCGTGACGGCGCATAGACGGTCATATCCGTATTGGGTGTTCTTCCTGCGATCATCTGCGCCAAAAGGCGTCCAGTTTTTGGCCCTCCCGTCAGGCCGATATGGTGGTGCCCAAAGCCCATGTAGGCACCTTCCGCTCCGGGGACTTCTCCGATCACCGGGATCGAATCCACCGGGGCGGGCCGGTGCCCCATCCATTCCACTTCGTCCTTCCACGTGATCCCCGGAAACACAGACCGGGCATTCTTGCGCAACAACTCGAACGGAGCCCGCGATGGCGGCGCGTCCAGCCCACCGAATTCGACAATCCCCGCGAGCCGGATGCGGCCCTCCATCGGGGTGGCAACAAATTTGCCTGAGGCCACCATAACCGGGCTTTTGGGCATTGCGGAAGGTTCCACCAATTCAAGATGATACCCGCGTTCGCTTTCCAGTGGAACAGCAACACCCAGTTTGCGGGCCAATGGGCCGGACCAGACCCCTGCGGTGACGATCGCGGTGTCGCAGGCAATGGTGTGGCCGCCAGCGCGCACGCCGGTCACCTTGCCGTTTTCGCGCGCCACATCATCGACCGCAGCCTGGATGATCCGGCCGCCGTTGGCTTCGACATGCGCAGCCAGATCTTTGACATAACGCCCCGGATCGCGGATATGCCCGTGATCGCCCAGGCGTGCGGCAAAGCTGATGTCCTTGCTGAACACCGGGTCATAGTCGTGAAAAGCTTGGCCTTCCAGTTCGTCCCAAGTGAACCCGTTTTTGCGCCGGATATCCCAGCCAAAGGCGTCGCCTTCGAAATGCTGCCTGTCTTCATATAGGAACAAATAGTCCGACGGGGTGATCCATTTCTCAGCCCCGGTGCCTTGGGCCAGCGCTTGATGGTCGTTCAGACTGTCACCCACGATAGGGGTCAAGGCGGCGGCAATATGCTTTACGTCATCAGCGTTGGCATGTTTCAAATAGCGCAGCAGCCACGGCAGTAACTTGGGGATGTACCCCCATTTCATGAACAAGGGCTGCGAGCGGTCGAACAGCATTCGAGGCGCCTTGCCCAGCAGCCCCGGCACTGTGACCGGCACAACGGAACACGAAGCCAAAACCCCGCCATTGCCGTGTGAGGTCCCTTCGCCGGGCCCGGCCTTGTCGATCAGGATCACTTCGTGCCCGTCGCGTTGCAGCCATACAGCTGCGGACACGCCGACAATTCCGGCGCCGATGATGGCGATGTTTTTTTTCTCGCTCATGCCGCCACCGCCTTGGCCAAAGCGTAGTGGTCCAGCTTGTCCAGATCAGGGCGTCCGCCCAAACCGGGGCTGTCCGGCACGATGACCTTGCCATTCTGCACAAGGAACGGCTCTTCCAGAATGTCCTCTTTCAGGAAGTACGAAGCCTGATAGAACTCGCACCCGAGTGTGATTTCGGGGGTCGCCGCAATCATATGGGTTCCGGCCAGATGGGCCAGACCAGCCTCGAACATGTCCCCGCCATAAGCGCTGAGCCCATGCGCCGCCGCAATCCGCGCGACGGTCTGCCCGCGGCTCAGCCCGCCGGATTTCATGATCTTGACCGAGACACCGTCACAAATTCCCTCGCGCGCGGCGCGTTCCATCTCTTCGGGGCCAAACACGCTTTCATCGGCCAGAAGGGGCACATCGATCTGACCGCGCAGGGTGGCCATCATTCCGTAATGATGCGCGCGCACGGGCTGTTCGATGAAATCCGGTTTGAACTGCGCGACATCGCGCACCCGCGCTGACGCGCCCTCAACGGTCAGCCCCTGATTATAGTCCACGCGGACCGAGAATTCGGGGCAATGCTGGGCTAAATGCTCTAGCCGCAGAATATCAAAGGCATGATCTCGGAACCCTGTTTTCAGCTTTACGATCCGCACGCCGTCTACCTGCAATTGCTCCAACAGCGCCACATCCTGCGCGAAGTCCGGGTTGGCAATTGAGCAACTGAGTGGGATCGTGTCGCGGTACTTGCCACCTAACAGCGCCCAAACGGGCACGGCGCTGATGCGACCGGCAAGGTCCAGCAGCGCGGTTTCCAAGGCTGCCTTGGCCTCGGTGCAATGGGCAACCGCAAAGGTAGCTTTGGCCATGATGGCGGCACGATCTGCAACGCGTGATCCGACAACCAGCGGTCGCAGATACCGATCCAGCGCCGCATAAGTCGCCTCGGGCGTGCCGGTGAAAACCGACCAGGGCGAGGCCTCACCAAACCCTTGAGTTCCGTCCTCGGATGTCAGGCGCAGGATGACCACCTCGCAGTTTCCTTCAACTGATCCGATTCCATGATCGCGCCGCGAGGTGACGGGCAGTTCAAGATGCCACAGGTCAAAGCCTGTGATGGTCTGGTGCAGGTCGGTCATTGTTACTCCGGTCTGGTAAAAGAACCGTGCCGTGGCAAGTGTATCATTTCAAATACTATGTTATGGCAAGATCATCAGAAAAAATGATGAGGTGGGCCAATGTCTCTTCGGTTTCGGCAATTGCAGGCGTTTCATGCGATCATGGAGACTGGAACGGTGACGGGTGCGGCCTCGGTTCTGGGGATTTCGCAGCCGGGGATCAGCAACCTTCTGGCCCAGCTGGAGCGCGAAGCCCGCCTGCCGCTGTTTGAGCGTAACAAAGGCAGGTTGTTACCAACCCCCGAAGCCGAGCTGCTGTTTCGTGAAGTAGACACTGTTGTTCGCGGGCTAGACCACGTGGCACAGGCGGTGACCGATTTGCAGAACAAGCATCCCGGTCAGTTGCAGGTGGCGGCCCCGCATCTGCTGTCTTTTGGCTTTATGCCACAGGAAATCGCCCTGTTCGCTGCCAGCCGGCCCAACCTGTCGGTTAGTTTCCAATCGCAATATTCGTCAAAAATTCAGGAATGGGTGATTTCGGGCCTGTTCGAGGTGGGGGTTGTTGAGATGCCGATCCTGCATGACACGCTCAACTATCAGGAATTCCATTTCGAAACGCTGGCCACGTTTCCCGAAGGCAGTCCCTTAACCCAATACGATGTCCTGACCCCGGAATTGCTGGAGGATGAACCCTTTATCGTCATGGGCCCGGAACATCAGACCCATCGCCGAACCCGCGATATATTTCAGGCGGAGGGGCGCACGTGGCGGACCAAGATTTACACGCACCTGTCCGAAAATCTGCTGAGCTTTGTCAAACAGGGCATGGGCGTGGCGGTGATCGACCCCTTTACCGTGACGTTTGACGCGGAAGGCGGCTATCAAACCCGCCCGTTCCGGCCTGCGGTGATGCTGGATCTGGCCATCATCACCGCCAAAGGGCGTCCACTATCTGCAATCGCGCAAGAGTTTCTGGCCCAGCTGACGCCCTCAATCGCGTCCTACGCCACCCACTCGGACACAGGCGCGGCTGCTTCGTGAAGGGGTTGCGAGTGGATGTCCACCAGGGTGGGACCATCATGTTCGATGGCTTCTTTCAGGACACGGCGCAAATCGTCAGGGTCCTTGACCGTCCATGATTTGACGCCAAAGGCCGAGGCGACGGCCGCATGGTCCGTTCGATTGAAATCGACATTGTAATATCGCTGCCCGAACCCGGCATCCTGACCGGCCTTGATCCAGCCGAACACGGCGTTCGAGAACACGATTGACGTGATCGGCATGTTGTGCCGAACCATGGTCTCAAACTCGCCACAGGCAAAGCCAAAAGATCCGTCACCCATCACCGCCAATGTCTTGACCGAAGGGCGACCGACATGTGCGCCCATCGCAGCGCCCAGCGAATAGCCAAGCGCGCCATGGGCCCGGTTGGTAATGAAATGCCGCCCCGGCTTTTGCCAGCGGTAGTGCGCGCTGAAATAGGGGCAGGGGGTGCCCGGATCAGCTACCACAATGGCGTCGTCGTCCAGAATATCCATGAGAGAAGCCATGACGGCCTCGGGCCGGATCGGCGCTTCACGGCTGGCGGCCAGTGGGGTATAGGCCGCCAGTTTGGCGTCCCACGCGGTTTTCGCCTTGGCCGCGCCGCCCTGTGCAGGCAGATCACCCCGTTCGCCGAGTGTGTTCACCAACGCCTCAAGCGCCAGCCGCGCATCAGCGCAGATAGCCACCTCGGTTTGATAGTTGGCGCCGATGACCATCGGATCGCTGTCGATATGGATCACGGTGACGTCGCGTGTCGGGCTGCGCCAGCGTTCGGTGGTAACCGATCCGGCGCGGCATCCGATGAACAGAACAACATCTGCCGCGTCCACAACCGCGCGCGTTGCCGGGACCCCGCCATTCGATCCCACGACGCCCAAAGCCAGTGCGTCTGTTTCCGCAATCGATCCCTGACCAGACACAGTTGTCGCCACCGGCATATCCAACAGCGCGGCCAATTTGTGCAACGCATCCGTTGCGCCTGACAGAACCGGACCTCCGCCGCAGATCGCCACGGCTGAGCTCGCCCCGGCCAGAATCTTGGCCGCAGTTTCAATTGCGGCTTGATCCGGGGCCGCGCGTTCTGCGGGATAGGTTTGGTGTCTTGCGTCGGCCCAAATTTCGGCCTCGTCCACCTGTGCTTTCTGCGTGTCAAACGGCAAGGCCAGATGTGTCGCGCCAGGGGTGCCCGTGGTCATCGCCCGAAAGGCAGCACGCACCATGGCAGGCAGGCGGGTTGCATCATCTAATGAGGCGTTCCACTTGGACAAAGGCCTGAACAGAGCTTCCTGATCCAGCTCGGTCAGCGGGTATTTTCCCCGGCTGGTGGTCGCCACATCCGAAGTGATGGCCAGGATCGGGACCGAGCTTTCATTGGCCTCGATCACACCGGGCAGGATGTATGTCGCGCCGCCGCCAGACGGGCCCTCGCACACGCCGGGCTTGCCGGTCACACGGGCATAGCCGTCGGCCATATAGGCTGCATGCCGTTCGTCGCGGGTCAGGATGTGTTCGATCCCATGATCCATCTGCGCCAACGCGTCATAAAAGGGCAGTGTCGTGTCCCCGCACAGGCCAAACATGTGTTTTACACCATGCGCGTTCAGCATGCGCACCATCGCCTCGGCTCCGGTCAGATAATTTGTTCCCGACATCTTTTGCCCCGCTTTCAAATTGTGTTCAGAGCTGTATACAGTTTTGTATATTGATTTCAAGCCCCACCTGTGGCAGCTGTGCGGAAAGACAAAAGGCGGTGTTATGGCGGGTCCACGGGTTGATGACATTTATGAGCGCGTCAAAGCGATGGCGGTTTCGTTTCGCCTACGCCCCGGCGATCGCCTGAACGAGGTTGCGCTGTCGAAAGAGCTTGGCGTCAGCCGCACGCCGCTGCGCGAGGCGCTGAACCGGTTGGTAGCCGAAAAGATGTTTGATTTCCGCCCAGGGCAGGGGTTTTTCTGCCGCGCTTTGGACGCCAAAAGTGTGTTCGACCTGTTCGAGCTGCGCCAGATTATCGAAGTTGCCGCTGTGCGGTCAGCTTGCGCCACGGCAACCGATGAAGAATTGCAGGCCCTGCAGGATGAGCTTTACGCCACCGGCATTGATATCACCGGTCTTACGGTAGAAGAGGCGGTGAATCGGGATGAAGCGTTCCACCTGGGCATCGCCCGCCTGTCGGGCAACTCGGAACTGTTTGAAACACTGTGCCGCATCAACGAACGTATCCGATACATCCGCTGGATTTCCATGAGCCTGGACCGGGTGCAGCGGTCGAAAGACGAACATAAACGAGTCATGCAAGCGTTGCTGGAGCGCGACGAGAACAGCGCGGCAGAGGTTCTGAGCCGACATATTGCCAAACGGATGGATCAGGTCCAGGACGCTGTGCGTCATGGTATCTCGAACATCTATATGGAAGGGTCCGAAGACATCTCGGCCCGCATCATTGAAAAGGCCTGAGGAATGATCGCGACTGGTGGAAAATCGATATACGGCGCGTCGGTCGGGATACTGATGCTGGATGCCCGGTTTCCCCGTATTCCGGGTGACATGGGCAACGCGCTGACATGGCCGTTCCCGGTGCATTACCGCATCGTGCGGAACGCCTCGCCCGATCTGGTTGTGCGACGCAGGGCCGAGGGTTTGCTGGATGCCTTTGTGGACGCAGCGTGTGGTCTGGTCGAAGACGGGGTGGACGGTATCACCACAAATTGCGGGTTTCTGTCCCTCTTCCAAAAGGAACTGTCCGAGGCGGTTCCGGTGCCCGTTGTCACCTCATCCCTTATGCAGGTCGAGATGGTGAACCGGCTTCTGCCCACAGGCAAACGCGCCGGAGTGTTGACGATCTCAGCCTCGACCCTCACCACCGAGCATTTGCGCAGCGCTCTGGTGCCAGATGGGACGCCCATCGGATCGACCGAAGGCGGACAGGAATTCACGCGGGCGATTCTGGAAAACGAACTGACGCTGGATATTGAAAAGGCTCGCGCCGACAATGTCGAGGCCGCGCTGGCGATGAAACAAAACCACCCTGAACTGGGCGCGCTGGTGTTGGAGTGCACGAATATGTGCCCCTATGCTGCCGATATTCAAAAGGCGACCGACCTGCCGGTCTATTCCATCGTCTCTCTGGTCAGCTGGTTTCAGGCCGGGCTCAGGCCGCCCGAGTATTAATGGGCAGGGCTAGCGCAGGCCTGACATCGATTTCTGCATCGCCACAATCAGCGCGTCGCGCGTTTGCGCCAGCTCGGCAGTGGACATGCCGCCTGCTTCGGATTTAACACCTTGAACCAGGGTCTGCGTGACCTCGTCGGTCAGGTGAACCTGCCCCAGATCGTCCCACCAGCCATTGAATGTCTCGGTGAAGTGATCGCAGAACGCCTGCAACCCGCCTTCTCCGGCACCGAGGTTGAACAGCATGGTCGGTCCCATTGCCGCCCAGCGCAGGCCGGGGCCTGCCCATACGGCCTTGTCCACATCCTCGACCGAGGCAACGCCGGACATGACAAGGCTGACCGCCTCGCGCCAGATCGCGGCCTGAAGGCGGTTGGCGACATGGCCGGGCACTTCTTTTTGGACACGGATCGTGGTTTTACCGACGGCCCTGTAGAACCGTTGCGCGGCTGCGACCACCCCATCTTCGGTTTGTTCATTTCCCAGAACCTCGACCAGGGGGATCAAGTGCGGTGGGTTGAAGGGATGTCCAAGTACAAAGCGGGACGGATCGGTCCATCCGGGCTGCATCTGGCTGAGCGTCAGGCCAGAGGCTGAACTGGCGACGATGGCATCCGGTGCAAGGGCAGGTTCGATTTGCGCGAAAGTTGCGTGTTTGATGGGCAGCCGCTCGGGGACGTTTTCCTGCACAAAAGCAGCGCCTTCAACCGCGCTGGCTGCGCTGGTGTGGAATGTGATCGAGTCAGGTGCGCCATTGCGGGTCAACCCCAGCTCGGTCATCGCGGGCCAGGCGGTGTCGATGTAGCTGCGCACTTTGCGTTCCACTTCCGGATCTGGATCAAACAGCGCCACCGAACGTCCCGAGGCCAGAAACAGCGCCGCCCAGCTGGCCCCAATCACGCCGCCGCCTAGGCAGGCTGTGTGCTGAAACTCCATTAGAACAGTCCCGGATTGAGAGGCGAGGCCGCGGTCATACCACCATCCACAGTGAACAACTGCCCGGTTGCAAATCCGGCCTCATCTGAGGCCAGCCAAACCGCCATGTTGGCGATATCCTCGGGCTTGCCAAACCGGCGCGTGGCATGGCGGTTCAGGGCATCCCGCCGTGCGGCAGTGGGGTTGTCCGCAAGTTCAAACGCGGCGTCCAGCATATCTGTTTCGATCCAGCCCGGACAAATCGCGTTGCAACGGATTTTGGGGCCGTGATCAACGGCGATTGATCGCGTCAGCCCGTGCACAAAGGCTTTGGACGCATTATAGAGCGCCAGCGACGGGTCTGCGACGGTGCCCGAAATCGATCCGATATTGATGATCGATCCGCCCCCGGGCATCCGCGGAATAAAGGCGCGGCAGAGGTTGAAGACCCCCCGGCAGTTGGTGCCGATCACCGCATCCCAATCCGCGTCCACGCTTTCGGTGACAGTCTTTTCGACCTGTACACCGGCGTTGTTCACCAAAACATCCGTACCGTCCGTGGTCGATGCCAACTCATTGACCGCGTCCGCATTTGTCACGTCCAGAGTGTACCAGATAAATTGCGCGGGCAGGTCCTCTGGCCTGGGTCCGCGGCTGCAGATTGTGACAGTCGCACCCTCATTCGCAAAGGACTCGGCGATTGCGCGTCCGATCCCTTGGCGACCACCCGTAACCAACGCTCTTTTTCCAGCCAGCCGCATCAGTGAACCTCCAATTCAATTCGCATAGGTGATAATGGCAGGTTTGCTCATAGCTTCATCTGCTGAACCTGCGCGCTCAGACCTCCGTCCAGAACCCATAGCTGGCCGCTGGCATAGCGTGCCTCGTCCGAGGCCAGCCAGTTGACCAGATTGGCGATGTCTTCGGGCGTGCCAAAGGTGCGCATCGGGTGAACATCGCGGACAGCTTGCTGCAGTTGATCGATGGATTTACCGGCTGCACCTGACCCCTCACCGGTGAAAAAGCTCTGCAACATCGGGGTATCGACATAGCCCGGACAGATCGCGTTGACGCGGATGCCTTCGGGTCCATGGTCGCAGGCCATTGCCCGCGTCAACGCATGCACCGCACCCTTGGTGGCGCAATAGGCCGCAAGGCCGGGATCGGCGATAAACCCGTCATAGCTGCCGAAGTTGATGATCGAGGCGGTGGTTCCCGCACGTGCGGCCTTGCGCATCAGCGGCAATGCATGTTTCGAGGTCAGGAACGTGCCAGTCACATTTACGGCAAACGAAAGGTTCCATTCCTCAAGCGAGGTCTCTTCGATGGTCTTCTCAATCTCGATCCCGGCGGCGTTCACCAGGATATCCAACTGACCAGCATCTGCGTTGACCTGCGCCATTGCTGCTACGGCATCCACCTCTTGGGTGACATCCAGTTTGACAAAGTGACTGCCGTCGTCGTCATGGGCCGCCAAAGATCCGTGCGGTGTCAGATCAGCGGCATAAACCCGTGCGCCTTCGCGCAAAAAGCGGGCCACGATGGCCCGTCCGATCCCACCGCGCCCACCTGTGACCAGAGCGGTTTTTCCTTGCAACATCATTCGGTTTCCTTCTTCAGCGGCGGATAGCGATAGCGGGTCGCGGCGACGGTCCAGTCCATGTGGTTGCGCACGTATTCCTGCGTGGCGTCCCGGGGCGGTGTATAGTCCCAGGGCTCGCCGGCCCCGGCCTCCATCGCGGCATGTAAAGCGCGCCGGGATTTCTGAGTTGCGATGACATCGGCGCGCAGGGTTTCACTGTCCCATCTTTGTGCGACCTCGGCCGCAAACCCTGCGGCTTGCTCGGCATAGGCCGGGTCGAGGGCGAGATTGACCTTTTCCAGCGGATCATCCGACAGGTCATACAGCTGTGGCGGATCGGGGTCGCAGTGGATGTATTTCAACGACCCGCGCCGGATCATGAAAACGGGGTAGGGCGTCATTTCGGCGCAGTATTCACCGATGGCTTCGTCCACCGGATCGAGTTCTCCGCGTGCCAGGGGCATCAGTGACCGGCCATCCACGGGCTCTCCAAACAGGTCGTCCGTGCCTCCGGCTGCATCCACGAAGGTCGGCAGCAGATCGACAAGGGAACAGGCGTTGGGGGCAGTGCCCGAAACCACACCCGGACCAGCCATGATCAAGGGCACACGGGCAGAGTGTTCGAAAAAGTTCATCTTGTACCACAGCCCGCGCTCGCCCAGCATATCGCCATGATCGGCGGTAATGATGACGAGTGTGTTGTCCAGCTCTCCGATCTCCTCCAGTGCTTTGACCATCGCACCCAGCTTGCTGTCGAAATAGCTGACATTGGCCAGATATGCGCGGCGGGCACGGCGGATTTCCTGTTCGGTCAAAGGAACATAGCTGGCCTCAATCCCGTCCATCACCCGGCGCGAGAACGGATCTTGTTGTTCGGGCGTCAGGGGGAATTCCGGCATCGGCACGTCCGCATCGGAGTAGAGGTTCCACCATTCAGGCTTGGCCACATAGGGATCATGCGGATGGATAAAGCTGGCCACCAGACAGAACGGCGCGGCATCCCCCGCAGCCCGGTCGCGGCCCCGGTCGATCAGCCAGCGGCGGGCGGCAAATTCGACCTCGTCATCATAGTCGGTTTGAAAAGTCGCGACAGCCTCGCCGCTTTCCCTGACCGTTTGCATGTTGTGATACCACTTGTCGATCCGCTCATCCGGGGCCTCCCAATCCGGGGTCCAGGCGAAATCGGCGGGGTAGATGTCGGTGGTCACGCGGTTCTGAAAGCCGTGTTTCTGATCAGGGCCGACAAAGTGCATCTTGCCCGACAGACAGGTGCTATACCCCAACGCCTTCAGGTAATGCGCGAAGGTCGGCACCGAAGCTCGGAACTCACTGGCGTTGTCATAGGCGGCAATGCGACTGATCAATTGCCCCGACATGAATGCAAAGCGCGACGGGGCGCACAGGGGTGAGTTGCAATAGGCTGCATCAAACCGCATCCCACGCGCCGCCAGCGCATCTATATTGGGTGTCTTCACGGTTGGATGGCCGTATGTCCCGCAGAAATGCGGTGCCAATTGGTCGGCCATAACCACAACAATATTGGGCCAATTCAAGGCGCGGCCTTTGCATAGGCGTCCAGCACCAGTCCGTGGAAATGATGCACTGCGTGTTCCGATTTGCCCGAGCCATTGGGGTCGTGCACAATCCGCCCCTGGGTAAAGGCGGGCGTGCTCATGCCGCGCTGAACGCTTTCGACAATGTCGATATCCTCGCGCTGCAGTACCTCGTCCAGATAGCGGATTGCTTCCAGCTCCGCGGCGTCAGGCTCGGGAGTTTCAAGGTAGAAATCATAGGTCTCCAACGTCCGGTCCGGGCCGATGGGGATCACGTTCAGCACGATCATCGAAGACCGGCCCGGATAGCGCATCAGACAGGTCGTCGGCCAAAGCCACCACACCGCATGGGTGCGCACCGAGGCGTTCGAGACGTCGTAAGCAGTGTTTGCGCCATTGCCCGCCTCGGCCATGTGGCTGGAGTAGATGCCGTATGTGGTCACTTTGTAGGTGTCCATGTCGACCAGATCGCAGAAATCCTTATGTGCGGTCGGGCAGTGGTAGCACTCCAGAAAATTGTCGACGACGTTCTTCCAGTTTGACTTGATGTCATAGGTAAGGCGGTGACCGAAAGTCAGGTTTTCGATATCCGGGGCCCAGTGTTGGATCTCGGCCTTCAGGTTGCCGGACACCGCGTGCAAGGGCTGTGCCTTGGGATCGAGATTGACGTAAATGAACCCCGCGAATTCTTCGACCTGAACCTGGTCGAGGCAGATGTCCTTGGTGTTGAAGTTGTCCAGGTTTTCCGTTTCAGGGGCTCGTACCAACTGGCCGTCCAGCTTGTAGACCCAGGCGTGATAAGGGCACATGATGCGGGTTGTTTCGCCGGCACCAGCCAGCAGCTGATGGGCACGGTGTTTGCAGACGTTATAGAACGCGCGCAACCTGCCTTCGCGGTCGCGCACCACGGCGATCGGGCTGCCGGCGATGTCGACCGTTACATAAGACCCGGGCGACCGCAGCTTTTCCACGTGGCACACCCATTGCCAGGTCTTGGCCAGGATTTCGTTCAGATCAACCTGATGCCATGCGGGATCGACATAGGCCTCGGCTTTTAACGAGTGTGTGTTGAACGGGTCGGTGCTGAACCCCTCGGAAATCCGGTCGAATTGTTCTTTGGACGGCAGCGCGCTCATGAAGGGCTCCAACTATGACTGGCTTGCTGAGAGCAGTGTGCGTTGAAACGCAGCTCTGCGCTTAACTTTTTACGCCATCAGCTAAACCAAAAGCGCCATGTGGCAGAGTCATGCTTTTGGCTTGCGGTGCATGGGCCACGCCCGATATTCAAAGGGAACCCGGCCTTCGATCCGGTCCCGGCTGGGAGTAAGGCCGAATCTTTCCTTGTAGGAGCGGCTGAAATGGACCTGACTGGCAAACCCCGATGCCACCGCGACTTGTGCTATGGGCAGCTCGGTCTGGGTGACCAGCCCGCGGGCCCGATCCAATCGAATGTCCCGATAGTAAAGCGCAGGTGTCTTCTTGATGAACGTCGCAAACAGCCGGTCAAGCTGGCGATGCGATACACCCGCCTGTTTGCAGATATCAGGGATAGGCAGGGGGTCTTCCAGATGCGCCTCCATCACCTGGATGGCTGTTTTAAGGGTGGCCGGCACGACAGCTCCCAACGGCTCACTGCCTTCGGGGTGTTGCATGGCGGCAGGACCGCGCAGCCGGTCGTGAAAGATATAGCGCGCGGCTGCATTTGCCAGTGCGCTGCCGTGGATGCCCTGCAGGATCTGCAGCGCGAAATCCACCGACGCCCCGCCACCACAACAGGTGATGCGATTCCCGTCCAACGCGTAGAGGTTTTCGATCACCTCCACATCAGGGTACAGCTCTTGAAAAGCGTCGATATGCTCGTAATGCACGGTTGCGTGCCGACCGGTCAGCAGCCCGGCCTGCGCCAGAACAAACGCACCAGTGTCCAAAGCGCCCAGCGTTGCGCCAGCGCGGGCCCATTGCCGCAAGGCATTGCCCACCCCTTCGGTCATGTGCCGTTCGGGTGTCCAACTGGTCGACACCACCGCGATGTCAGGTCTGGTTGGTTCAAGTTCGGCCAGTGCCACGGTGTTGATTCCAGCACCGTTACTAGAGACACAGAAACCACCGACCTCGGACATGAACGTCCAGCTGAAATATGATTTTCCGTCCAGATAATTGGCCGCGCGAAACGGATCGATGAAACCCATCGTGGCCGCCATATTGAAACTGGGCGCTACGATGATTGCAAGATGGGTAACAGTGTCGGGTTTGTTGACCATGCCTTCTGACCTCAGCTAAGACCTCTGTGTTTCAGAGAAAAGTCAAATCGGGGTGACACGCAAGTTTGCGGTTGAACACTGTGTTGGCGCGGGAAGGCGTGGATTGTCCAGTAATAATGGACTTCTGGTAGGCCCGGAGGGACTCGAACCCCCAACCAAAGCGTTATGAGCGCTCTGCTCTAACCAATTGAGCTACAGGCCCGCCTGAGCGCTTTGCCTATCACGGTGAACGCCCGCGTCAAGCCTGACCGTTGCAACATGTCCAACAATCGAATAACCCGCGCGGGAACCATTCAAAAGAGGTTGGCCATGACAGCGGGCAAGAACGGAATCACCTATGCCGATGCAGGCGTCGATATTGATGCGGGGAACGCTTTGGTCGACCGGATCAAGCCCGCTGCCAAGCGGACCAACCGGTCCGGTGTGATGAGCGGTCTGGGTGGGTTTGGCGCTTTGTTTGACCTCAAAGCTGCTGGATATCAGGACCCGATACTTGTGGGGGCGACCGATGGTGTCGGTACCAAGTTGAGGATCGCCATTGATACCGGCGTGGTCGACGGGGTTGGCATCGACCTGGTGGCGATGTGCGTCAACGACCTGATCTGTCAGGGGGCCGAGCCTCTGTTCTTCCTCGACTACTTTGCCACGGGCAAGCTGGACACCGACACCGCTGCGCGGATCATCGAAGGTATTGCCGAGGGCTGCGTGCAGTCCGGTTGTGCGCTGATCGGCGGAGAAACCGCCGAAATGCCGGGCATGTACCCGGATGGAGATTTCGATCTGGCCGGGTTCTCGGTCGGGGCCATGGAACGGGGCGCACATTTGCCAGCCGAGGTTCAGGTGGGAGATGTGCTGCTGGGTCTGGCCTCGAATGGGGTGCACTCCAACGGGTATTCGCTGGTGCGCAAACTGGTTGAGATATCGGGCCTGGGTTGGGACGCAGCATCGCCATTCAGTGACGGCTCGTTGGGTGAGGCGCTGCTGACGCCCACGCGGCTTTATGTGAAACCGGCGTTGCAGGCGATCCGGGCCGGGGGCGTGCATGCGTTGGCCCATATCACCGGTGGCGGATTGACCGAAAACCTGCCGCGCGTCTTGTCCGAGGGGCAGGGCGCTGAGGTTGACCTTAGTACCTGGGACTTGCCTCCTGTCTTTCGTTGGATGGCCGAAACCGGTGGTATTGCCGAAACCGAGATGCTGAAGACGTTCAACTGTGGGCTTGGCATGATCGTTGTTTGCGCAGCAGACCGGGCTGATGGTCTGACAACGTTGCTGGCCGAGGCGGGCGAGACCGTGTCGCGGATCGGCACTGTCACTGACACAGCCGGTATGACCTATTCAGGCAAGCTGTTGTGAGTCACAAGCGCGTCGCCATCCTGATCTCGGGGGGCGGGTCCAACATGGTGTCGCTGGTCGACAGCATGACCGGCGACCACCCGGCGCGCCCTTGTCTGGTGTTGTCCAATGACGCGCAGGCGAGCGGGCTGGTCAAGGCCGCAGATCGCGGCATTCCGACAGCCGCCGTGGATCATCGCCCTTTTGCCGGGGACCGGGCCGCGTTTGAGGCCGAACTGCTGAAACCGTTGGAACAGGCGCAGCCTGATATCGTTTGTCTGGCTGGGTTCATGCGGGTGCTGACCGGCGACTTTGTCTCGCGCTTTCAGGGGCGGATGCTGAACATTCATCCGTCGCTGTTGCCGAAATACAAGGGGCTCAATACCCATGCCCGGGCGATCGAGGCCGGGGATGCCGAGCATGGGTGTTCGGTTCATGAAGTCACGGCCGAGCTGGATGACGGCCCAATTTTGGGGCAGGCGCGGCTTGCGATTGAGGCTGGTGACACGGCCGCTTCTCTGGCCGCACGGGTGCTGGTTTTTGAGCACAAGCTCTATCCGGCAGTGTTGCGCCGTTACGCCAGTGGGGACCGTAACCCGGTGTTGCTATCCTGAACACCTCAGGGTGATTTACACATGCCTGTCATTCAGCTTATGGTTCGCACTACGGCTCGGTACGGCAAAGAACTGACGGGCAGATACTAAGAACAAGAGCAAGAATAGCACCGCGTATGAAAACCCTCACGACGACGCAAGAGCTGGCCGACTTCTGCAAGGCCGCTGCGCAATACGACTATGTCACTTTAGATACCGAGTTTCTGCGTGAACGGACCTATTACTCAAAACTCTGTCTGCTGCAAATTGCAGTTCCGTCCACTGATGAGGACAGTGCTGTCCTGGTCGACCCGCTGGCCGACGGCATGTCGCTGGACCCGCTTTACGAGCTGTTTGGCAATGAAGATGTGGTCAAGGTATTCCATGCCGCGCGCCAGGACCTTGAGATCTTCTGGGTCGAGGCGGGCGTGTTTCCCAACCCTCTGTTTGACACACAGGTCGCGGCGATGGTCTGCGGATTTGGTGAGCAGGTCGGTTATGAAACGCTGGTGCGTAAGATTTGCAAACAAGGTGTCGACAAGACCTCGCGGTTCACCGACTGGTCACGACGCCCGCTGTCCGAGGCACAAAAGACCTATGCGTTGGCCGACGTGACCCATTTGCGACAGATCTACGAATACCTCGCTGCTGAACTGAATAAGTCGCAGCGCAGCCACTGGGTTTCGGAAGAGCTTCGCATTCTGACCCGACCCACAACCTATGACATCCGGCCCGAAGACGCCTGGAAACGCGTCAAGACACGGACAAACTCTGCCAAGTTTCTGGCGGTCGTTCGTGAACTGGCAAAGTTTCGTGAAGGCTATGCACAGGACAACAACGTCCCCCGCAGTCGGGTTTTCAAGGATGACGCGCTCATCGAGCTCGCCTCGACCAAGCCAAAATCGCCATCTGATCTAGGCGGCTCGCGGCTGTTGCTGCGCGAGGCGCGCAAAGGTGCCATTTCCGAAGGTATTCTTGCTGCCGTGAAGGCTGGTGTGAATTGCCCGGCGGACCAATTGCCCGAAATCGATAACAGTCGGGACAAGCTGAAGGTCAACCCGGCACTGTCGGATTTGCTGCGCGTCTTGCTGAAGTCCAAGACCGAAAGTTCGGGCGTTGCTGCCAAACTGATTGCAACCAGCTCTGAACTGGATCAGATCGCTGCGGGTGAACGGGATGTGCCAGCCATGTCAGGCTGGCGGTTCGAAGTCTTTGGCGAAGATGCTCTCAAACTGTGTGAGGGTAAGATTGCGCTGGCCGCAAAGGGCCAAACGGTCAAGGTTGTCGCGATCTAATCCAGATCAGCGTCGCCGGGACTCCAATGTGTTCTGCTGACCGACAACCCGGACAAGGCGGATGCCTTGCAAATCCTGCTGGCTCACATTGGCTGCGTCAGACACCATACGGGACCGCTCAGTGCCCTGATTGGTGGCATAGCTCGGGTAGTTGACCTTGAACGTGTATTCCAGAACGCCGTTTTTCTGGTTTTCTTCTGAGTTGATGCGCACAAGTTGGGCGTTATAGGCCCCTTGGCGCGCCGCAGTACCACTGACATAGACAATCGCCCCGCCAGGGGTCGGATCCAACCGCAGCTCATCAATTTTGGAGATTGCGACGCTTGTATCTTCTGGATCTGGTCGGGCAAACAGGCCCGAGCCTTCTTTTTCCTGCGGCACGAGCGCGTTGGCGTCATCCGGCGAGGTCTCGGCCACCGATGGCGTGCTGGGGCCAAACCAGTTGGACGGGTTCACCCGCGACTCGCGCCAGCTGTTGCAGGCAGACAAGGTCAGGGCGGTGACCATCAGAATCGAAAGAGGTTTTAGCATGGTCTCAAAGTCCAGAGCATTAATTCCTGCAATGGGTTACCGCAATTTCCTCTGTTTGAAAAGCCACGCAGGGGGGTGGACAGGCACAGATCGGCGGCTTAGGTCACAATTGTGATCGCAACAAAAGGACCGTCGCGAAATGGCAACGCCTGCCTTTGAGGAAATCGTCGAGGATTTCGAATTTCTGGAAGACTGGGAAGACCGGTATCGTCATGTCATCGAACAGGGCAAAGCGATGGAGCCGCTGAATGACGCGCTGAAAGTTCCGGCCACAAAGGTGCATGGCTGTGCCAGTCAGGTCTGGCTGCATCCCATCGTCGAAAACGGCGCGTTCCGGTTTGACGGTGACAGCGACGCACTGATTGTGCGCGGTCTGATTGCAGTGCTGCGGTCCCTGTATAACGGTCTGCCGGTTGGTGACGTGCCAAAGGTGGATGCGGGCGGAGAGCTGGCGCGACTGGGTCTGAACGATCATCTTTCCGCGCAACGTTCGAATGGGTTGCGGGCGATGATCGAGCGCATCCGCGACGTGGCGCAGGAAAACGTCTGACTAACCAGGTTAAACGGGCGGTGCCCGGTTGGCCCAATCCATCAGCGTCGTTTCAAGATCACCATAGCCGGTGAAACGGCGCTCGAATTCCAGCCCCATGCGCTCGGCACACTTACGGGCGCGGGCCGTCAGATTCGGGTCGTCTGTCTGCGCCTGATAGACCACCTTGGTGTAATTGCCGAAATACATATCCCGCAGCTCGGGGTGACGATCCAGACCAAGTGGTTTCCACACAAACGCATCGAACTGACGGGCCAGAAAATCGGTCAGGTAAAAAGAGGTGATCTCATCTTCGCCGCGGTCTTCAAAGGCCTGATTTCCCTCAAAAAAAGAATAACAATGAGGGCCCTTGATCATCTCGACGCCCAGCTCTTCGCAGGCGGTTTGCAGCAGGCCGCCTGTGCCGCAATCGGCGTAGACGACAAAGATCTGGTCATAGTCATCCTGGTGTTTCGCAACCGCGTCCTGCACGGCCTGGGTGATTTTGTCGGGATGGATATGCAGGATTGCAGGCAGGCAGGTCAGCTCCATGTGATCCCAGCCATTGCGGCGTTTCAAATCCAGAATTTCGCGTGCCAGCGCGCCGCAGGCCAACAGCAAGATGCGGCCCCGTTCCGTCGACTGGTACCCTTTGTTTGTCAGGCTGGCATCGTCTGGCAATTCATCCTGCTGCATTAGGGTACTCCTCGGAATTTGTACGACGGAATTTGAACGGTTGACCGTTCTGGCCCAAAGAAACAAATCGGGCCGCCCGCATAACCGGACGGCCCTCAAACAGTTTTTCGTGTCCGATCAGCCGGCCAGTTGGTTGTGCTTGCGTGACATGAAATCCTTGGCGGTTTCCACAGCAACGGCTGCGTCGCGGCAATAGGCGTCGGCACCGATAGCCTTGCCGAACTCTTCGTTGAGAGGCGCGCCTCCTACAAGAACAATGTAGTCTTCGCGCAGACCCTGCTCGGTCAGCGTATCGATGACAACTTTCATGTATGGCATGGTCGTGGTCAAAAGGGCCGACATTCCCAAAATATCAGGGCTTTCGGTTTCCAGCGCCTCTAGATAGTTTTCGACCGGGTTGTTGATGCCAAGGTCAACCACTTCGAAACCCGCGCCTTCCATCATCATCGAAACAAGGTTTTTGCCGATGTCGTGAATGTCGCCCTTTACGGTGCCGATAACCATCTTGCCCACACGGGGCGCGCCGGTTTCAGCTAGCAAGGGTTTGAGGATGAACATGCCACCCTTCATCGCGTTGGCGGCCAGCAGAACCTCGGGTACAAACAGGATGCCGTCGCGGAAATCGTGTCCCACGATGGTCATGCCACCGACCAATGCTTTGGTCAGAATGTCATAAGGTGTCCATCCGCGTTCCAGCAGGATGTTCACACCTTCTTCGATTTCTTCTTTCAGGCCGTCATAAAGATCGTCGAACATCTGTTCGACAAGTTCGTCGTCATTCAGTTCGGACAGGACGATGTCTTCTTCTTCAGACATGGGGCGTTTCCCTGAGCTGTGCGGACCTGAGGCCCGTGGTGGCATTTTTCTCGTTTTGGCCAAAACGTCGCAGTTTTACTGTGACGATTGCGACCTTGGCGGTTTCGAGACCGACCTATAGGCCAGATTTTCGCGTCTCTCGATAGAATTCTTTGCAAGATCATCCTGCGTTTCGTTCACACCAAGGTCCGTTAGGGCGTGATTTAAACCGTGCACAAGTCTCTGAAATTACTGGAATCAGCGCGAGTGTGTCTGCCCTCTTGTCGGCGCGGGTTTGACGCTTTATACCTCACACATAGAACAAAGAGAGAACAAATAGATGGTTTCGTCCAATATTCGGGGCCGGGGCGTGGCCACAAACGCCGCCGGACGGTTCGAACAGTTCGAAACCGTTGACTGTGACGACGGGTGGGAAGGTGACGAAGATCTGCCGCCGTTGCGCACCGAAATCAGCGAAGAAATCGCGCGCAGTGTGATTAGCTATAACCGCTCACCAGACCTGCCGTTTGATCGCTCGATCAATCCCTATCGCGGGTGCGAGCACGGATGCGTGTATTGTTTCGCCCGTCCAACCCACGCCTATCTAGGGCTGTCGGCCGGACTGGATTTTGAAACCCGGTTGATTGCTCGCCCAAACGCCGCCGAGGTTCTAAGAAAAGAGCTGTCGTCCAAGTCTTATAAGCTGGCTACGGTCGCGTTGGGCACCAATACCGATCCGTATCAACCGATCGAGAAAAGTCACCGGATTACAAGGTCGTGCCTGTCGGTATTGTCCGAGTTTCGGCACCCCGTGGGCATCGTGACCAAAGGCGCTCTGATCGAGAGGGACCTGGATATTCTGGCTCCAATGGCCCGGGGCGGGCTGGTACGTGTCGGGATATCTCTGACAACGCTGGATGCGGATTTGTCCCGCCGAATGGAACCACGCGCGCCGTCACCCAAACGACGTCTGGCGATGATACGGCGCCTGAGCGAAGCAGGCGTGCCCGTTCGGGTCATGACGTCACCGGTGGTGCCGGGGCTGACGGATCATGAGCTGGAAAACCTGCTTGAGGCGGGCAGGGATGCGGGGGCTGATGCGGCCAGCTGGATCATGCTGCGCCTGCCGCGCGAGGTGTCTGGGCTGTGGCAGGAGTGGCTGAGGGATCATGAGCCTGCCCGCGCTGAGAAGATCATGTCAAAGCTGCGCGAAATGCACGGGGGCAGGGATTACGACCCCCGTTGGGGGCACCGGATGCGCGGCGAAGGTGAATATGCCGCGCTGATCGCCAAACGTTTTGCCCTGGCCGTCAAGCGACTGGGTCTTGCCACACGCACGCCGCCCTTGCGGTGTGATTTGTTCCAAATACCGGCGCAAGTCGGCGATCAGCTGGCCTTGTTCTGACAAAAAAGCCCCGAACTTGCGTTCGGGGCTTTGTGTGTGCGTCAGCGATTAACGCTTTTCGATATCCACATAGTCGCGCGTGGTTTCGCCCAGGTACAACTGGCGTGGACGACCGATCTTGTTCTGAGGATCGGCAATCATTTCTTTCCACTGGCTGACCCAACCAACGGTACGTGACAGAGCGAAAATCGGTGTGAACATCGAGGTTGGAAAGCCCATCGCCTCGAGGATAATGCCCGAATAGAAATCGACATTCGGGAACAGTTTCTTCTCGGCGAAATACGGATCTTCCAAAGCTTGCTTTTCCAGCGCCTTGGCGACCTGCAGTTTCGGGTTGTCTTCGATTCCAAGCAGATCCAGAACTTCGTCCGCGGATTGCTTCATCACTTTGGCGCGCGGGTCAAAGTTTTTGTAAACGCGGTGGCCAAAGCCCATCAGGCGGAACGGATCGGCCTTGTCCTTGGCGCGGTCGATATATTCGGGAATACGGTCAACCGAGCCAATTTCCTCAAGCATTTCAAGGCACGCCTGGTTGGCACCACCATGGGCCGGGCCCCACAAACAGGCAATACCGGCCGCAATACACGCAAACGGGTTCGCGCCCGAGGACGACGCCAGACGTACGGTCGAAGTCGAGGCGTTCTGCTCGTGATCAGCATGCAGGGTAAAGATACGGTCCATCGCACGGCTGAGGATCGGGTTGACCTCATAATCCTCGGCGGGGACAGCAAAGCACATGCGCAGGAAGTTCGACGCATAGTCCAGGTCGTTGCGTGGATACACGAATGGCTGACCGATGTGGTACTTATAAGCCCAGGCCGCGATGGTCGGCATTTTGGCGATCAGGCGGTGCGAGGCGACTTCGCGCTGATGCGGATCGGCAATATCGGTCGAGTCGTGGTAGAACGCCGACATAGCGCCCACAACGCCCACCATGATGGCCATCGGATGCGCATCGCGGCGGAACCCGCGGTAGAAATACTGCATCTGTTCGTGCAGCATCGTGTGGCGGGTGATTGTGGTTTCGAACTTCTCCAGTACGGCAGCGGTCGGAAGCTCTCCGTACAAAAGCAGATAGCATACTTCCAGAAAATGCGATTTCCCGGCCAGTTGGTCGATTGGATAGCCACGGTGCAGCAGCTCACCCTTGTCACCATCGATAAAGGTGATGGTGCTGTCGCAGCTGGCGGTCGACGTAAATCCCGGATCGTAAGTGAAAACGCCTGCCTGACCATAAAGCTTGCGGATGTCGATCACGTCTGGCCCGGCGGTCGGAGAATGAACCGGCAACTCGTACGTTTCGCCATGGACTGTCAGAGTGGCTGTTTTGTTGCTGTCGGTCATAGTGTCCCTTCCTCATTCATACGTAAGCGGATCGCGGTGCGACCCTGCAGGCGACGGGCGCGCGCAAGCGCACTGTCCCGGTGTTAGCGGAGCAGCGTTACCCAATTGTGAACCTTTGGTTACACCGCTGCGTCAGAAAGCCGGGCCAGGGATTCGTCGCGCCCCAACACCAGCATCATGTCAAAAACCGAAGGCGTAACGGCCCGACCTGCCAAAGCAGCGCGCAATGGCCCTGCAAGCTTGCCGAACTTCAATCCTTTTGCGTCCGCAAAAGAATTCAGAGCTTCCTCCAGTTCGCTTCGCGTCCAGCTAGCATTTTGCACGTGCGGCGTCAATTCACTCAGTATACCATCGGATACAGAGTTAAGCGCTTTCGCAGCTTTCTCGTCGGGATCAATTGGGCGGGATGCTAGTGCAAAGTGAGCTTTTTCAAGCAGTTCCGGAAAAGTACGAGCCCGATCCTTGAGGCAATACATCGCACGTTCCAGATCACCAGATTGTGTGTTCGTCAGGGCCGGCAGGTCGGCCGCATCCAGATAACCCTCGATCTCCTGCCGCAATGCGGCATCGTCCGAGACTGCAATGTGCTGACCGCACAGATTCTCGAGTTTTTTCAAATCAAATCGGGCGGGGCTTTTGCCGATTCCAGCCAAATCGAACCACTCCCTGGCCTGATCATCTGTAAAGAATTCATCATCGCCATGGCTCCAGCCCAGTCGCGCCAGATAGTTGCGCATACCGGCAGCGGGGTACCCCATGGCCTGGTATTCCTGCGCGCCCAATGCGCCGTGACGCTTGGACATCTTTTTACCGTCCGGCCCGTGGATCAACGGGATATGGGCCCAGACCGGAACGTCCCAGCCCATGGCCTCGTAAATCATCATCTGACGGGCGGCGTTGTTCAGGTGGTCGTCGCCCCGGATCACATGAGTCACACCCATATCGTGGTCGTCGACGACGACGGCCAGCATGTAAACCGGCGTCCCGTCCGACCGCAACAGGACCATGTCATCCAATTGGTCATTGCGGATGCTCACATCGCCCTGCACCTGATCCCGAATAACTGTCGTACCCTCCAGCGGGGCCTTGATGCGGATGACAAAAGGCAAATCTGGATGGGTCGCGGTATCGGCCTCGCGCCATGGGCTGCGGAACAGGGTTGATTTGCCATCGGCCCGGGCCTGTTCGCGGAAAGCCGCGATCTCGTCTTGTGTCGAATAGCACTTATAAGCCTTACCCTCGGCCAACAGCTGGCGCGCGACTTCTGCGTGACGCTGGGCGCCTTCGAATTGACTGATGACTTCCCCGTCGTGATCCAGACCCAGCCACGCCATGCCCTGCAGGATGGCGGCTGTTGCCTCAGGGGTTGAACGCTCGCGATCCGTGTCTTCAATCCGCAGCAGGAACTTGCCACCACGACCCCGAGCGTAAAGCCAGTTGAACAGCGCGGTGCGTGCACCGCCGATATGCAGAAAACCGGTGGGCGAAGGGGCGAAACGGGTGACGACCTGATCGGACATTGTGTGGATTAACCTTTTGGTAACCGTGTCTGGCATAGTTTGGCGCCTGTCTAACGAGCCCGAAGGACGGGGGCAACCATGCGTGTTCTGGCACGGGTCGAGGCCGCATTACTGAACCAGACAGGGTACATGTTTCAGTGGTCTCCGGTGTGCCTGTCAGTTGGTATCGGCCTATACTTCAGCCTCCGGTTCGAGCCGGAGTGGCAGGTCTATGCCTGCCTTGGTGTTCTGGCTGCCGCCGCCGCCTGGGTTGGCCGCGCTGCACCGTCTGGCTGGGCGTCGTTGGCAACGGGGGGTGCGCTGATCGCTGCCGGGTTCATCCTGGCAGGGGCGCGGGCCCATACGGTGGCAGAGCCGGTTCTGTCGTGGCGCTATTACGGCCCGGTCGAGGGGCGGGTTGTAGCCATGGACCGGTCTGCATCGGACGCGCTGCGGGTGACGCTGGACCAGGTACGGATTGGGGATGTGCCATTGGACCGCAGACCGCAGCGCGTCCGGCTTTCCTTGCATGGCGGGCCGGTCTCTCTGACGCCTGGTCAGCGGATTATGACAACTGGACATCTGTCGCCGCCGCAAGGCCCGGTTGAACCCGGAGGGTTTGATTTTCGCCGACACGCCTGGTTTCAACGTCTGGGTGCGGTCGGGTACACACGTGTCCCGGTGGTGACAATTGCATCGGCGCAGGGTGAAACGCAGGGGGTTCGGATTACGGCCTGGCGGATGGCGATCTCGGTCCGGGTACGGGCGATCCTGCCTGGAGAGGTCGGTGGCTTTGCTGCCGCCGTCACAACAGGTGACCGCAGCGGCATGGGGCAGGAGACGCTGACATCTCTGCGGGCGTCCAACCTGGCGCATTTGCTAGCGATTTCCGGGCTGCATATGGGGCTGCTGACAGGGTTCGTCTATCTGACCTGCAGGCTGGTCCTATCCGCCGTTCCCGCGGTTGCGTTGCGCATGCCGGTGCGCAAACTGGCGGCGCTGTGCGCCTTGGGGGCCGCGGTCATCTATCTTTTGCTGTCTGGCGGGAACGTCGCGACAGAACGTGCCTTTGTGATGGCCAGCGTTATGTTGGGCGCCATCCTGATCGACCGAAGGGCGATATCCCTGCGCGCGGTCGCTGTTGCCGCGCTGATCGTATTGATTTTGCGACCAGAATCTCTGTTAAGCCCCGGATTTCAGATGTCATTTGCAGCTACAACTGCGCTCGTCGCGGTGTTTGGGGCGCTGCGCGAGTTTGGGCCAATGCCGGGGCCGAAATGGTTGAAGCCTGTGACCGGGTTGCTAATGTCCTCGGCCATTGCCGGGCTGGCGACCGCACCGATCGGGGCGGCACATTTTAACACGATGTCCCATTACGGGTTGCTGGCCAATATGCTTTCAGTACCAGTGATGGGTGCTGTGGTGGTGCCGTCGGCCGTGGTGGCCGCGCTTTTGGCACCCTTCGGGTTAGAGGCGTTGGCGTTGAACGTCATGGGCCTCGGGTTGAAATGGATCCTAGGCGTTTCGGAATGGGTGGCGGGGCTGGACGGTGCTCAGGGTTACGTGGTCAGCCCGCCGCATATGGTCTTGCCCCTGTTTGCGCTTGGTGCCTTGTGGTTGGCGCTGTGGCGGGGACGGGCGAAGTGGATCGGCCTTGCACCGGCTGTGGCAGCTTTTTTGCTGTGGGGGCAGGGACAGCGTCCTGAGGTTCTGATTGCGGATTCGGGCGGGTTGGTAGGTGTCATGACGGATAAGGGCCGGGCGCTCAGCAAGAAAAGGGGCAGCGGGTTCATTGCCACCGTCTGGCTGGAAAATGACGGTGACGGGGTAGATCAGATCAAGGCGGCAGACCGATGGCCGCAGGGTTCGGACTTTGTTCAACGGTATGTCTGGCAGGGGAAAGAACTGATTCACATCACTGGAAAACGTGCCGCCAACGGCTTTGACGAATGCCGTGCCGATCAGATCGTCGTATCTGCGGTTGCGTTGGAATTACGCGGGGAATGCGGTGTATTCGACCCTGATCGGCTTATGAAAACCGGAAGTCTGGCTTTGACCGACGGGCGCGTAACAACCAGTCGTGAGACTATCGGCAACAGATTATGGTCCCCGGTTTCCCCCGCGGACCACAAATTCAAACGGGATCAATAGCTGCGGATCAAACCAACCAGTTTGCCCTGCACTTTGACCTGGTCTTCTGGCAGTACACGGGTTTCATAGGCGGGGTTGGCGGCCTCAAGCGCGATGGCGTTGCCGCGGCGGAAAAATCGCTTGAGCGTGGCTTCTTGGTCTTCGACCAGCGCGACAACGATGTCTCCGTTATCTGCGACCTTGGTTTCACGGATCACCACAACATCGCCGTCATTGATGCCTGCATCGATCATCGAATCGCCGTGCACCTCAAGCGCATAGTGATCCCCTCGGCCAGAGACCATGCTACCCGGCACTGCAACGCGGTGCGATACGTGGCTGATCGCCTCGATCGGAACCCCAGCGGCGATGCGGCCCATTACCGGCAACTCCAGCGCATCCACTGTAACCGGGTCAAAGTTGGCAGGTCGCGGTCCTTCGGGCTTATCGCCGTCGATCACACGCGGTTTGAACGCAACCGTAGGCTCACCCCCCAGACTTTCAGGCAGTTTGACAATCTCAATCGCACGGGCGCGGTGAGCTAGGCGGCGGATAAAGCCGCGCTCTTCCAGCGCGGTGATCAGGCGATGGATGCCGGACTTAGAGCGCAGATCCAACGCTGCCTTCATTTCGTCGAAACTGGGCGGAACACCGTCCGCTTGCACGCGTTTGTGGATGAATTCCAACAAATCCAACTGTTTCTTGGTCAGCATTGCTCACACCTCGTCGGTTATGCGTTTTCTTTTGTTCTACGCATGTTCACGTTTTGTGTCAATGGATTTGCGCCGGGCCTAAATCGGCAAATACTGCACTTCATCCCCGGCAGGGCGCGCAGGGTCGTTGGGTTCCCGCACCAATAGCGCGTTGGCCTGTGCCAGAACACTGAGCAATGAGCTGTCCTGATCGTCGCATACACGAATGCCCGTATCATTCAGAATGGCGCGCATATAATGTTCACGCGGCCCGTTCTTGTCGATGGGCTCGGCCAGTCGGGCACGTTGTAAAGGCGTCAGAGCCTGCGCAATCCCCAGCATCCGTCGCACCATAGGCACCAGGAAGAGATAGCCGCAAACCATTGCACTGACAGGGTTTCCTGGAAAGCCGACCATCGCCGTCTTACCCAAACGCCCAGCCATCAAGGGTTTTCCCGGGCGCATCCTGATTTTGTAAAAGGACCGCTCCATCCCCAGTCCCTGCGACACGTCCGAGACCAGATCATAGTCTCCGACCGACGCCCCCCCGATGGTAACCACCAGATCGGCGCCATCGGCTAGTCCAAATGCTGTTTCCAGCGACGCGACAGTATCTTGGGCAATGGGAAGGACGCGAACCTTGGCACCAGCTTTTTCAAGCAAAGCCTTGAGGCCAAAGGTATTTGAAGCAATGATCTGATCCGGGCCAGGGGTTTCACCCGGTAAAACCAATTCATCCCCGGTTGAGATCAGAGCGATCACCGGCTGCCGCGCCACCGGCACTTTGGGAATGTTCATTGCTGCTATCAGCGCAACATCCTCGGGTCGCAGGCAGCGGGGGGCGGTGATCTTGGTGCCGCTGACAAAGTCAACACCAGCCGAGCGAATATTGGATTTGGGGCCGGGCGTATCGGTGATCGTCAATAGATCACTACGTTGCTCGGTATCTTCTTGAATAACAACAAAATCTGCACCTTCTGGCACTGGCGCGCCAGTAAAGATCCGAACAGCCTGACCGGGGCCGACTGAACCTTCAAACCGGCGACCTGCGGCGGCCTCGCCGATGACCTTGAACATGGCGTGCGGCTCAACTTCGGAGGATTTGACGGCATATCCATCCATGGATGAGGCCGCAAAAGGCGGTTGATCCCTGGTCGCAACAATATCCTGTGCCAGAATTCGTCCAGCGGCGTGAGCTAACGGGATCGCCTCGGATTCCAGCGGTGAGACGAGATCAAACAGCAGAGCACGGGCGTCTTCGACGGTTATCATTTCGCCTCGTAACGCCCTGATTTTCCGCCGTCTTTCAGAAGGACGCGGATGCCACCGATTTCCATGCCTTTGTCTACAGCCTTGGTCATGTCATAGACCGTCAGAGCAGCGGTAGAGACCGCAGTCAGCGCCTCCATTTCAACACCGGTCTGCCCCGAGGTCTTGACGGTGGCCTCGATCCGAACACCGGGCAAATCGGGATCCAAGGACAATTCCACCGCAATTTTAGTAACCGGCAGAGGGTGGCAGAGCGGGATCAGATCAGGCGTCTTCTTGGCCCCCATAATGCCCGCAAGGCGCGCAACACCCAGAACATCGCCCTTTTTGGCACCACCTTCTGAAATTAAATCAAGGGTTTCCTGTGCCATCTTGATGTAACCGGTAGCCACGGCCACGCGGTCCGTTACGGCCTTGCCCGAAACGTCGACCATATGGGCCTGACCCTGAGAGTCAAAATGGGTCAGCGGCATCACATCACTCCGGGGATCAGCGGATTGGCCAACAACTGGCGTGTGGCTGCGGCCACATCATCCTGACGCATCAGGCTTTCGCCAATCAGGAAACACCGCGCGCCATAGCGGGCGATGTCGGCCAGGTCCTCGGGGGCGCTCAACCCGCTTTCACAGACAATCGTCCGGTCGCCAGGCACGAGTTTGGACAGCCGGCGCGTTGTATCAAGCGAGGTCTCGAACGTTTTCAGATTGCGGTTGTTTATTCCGATCAAAGGACTTTTTAGCTGTGTTGCGCGGTGCAGCTCGTCCTCGTCGTGAACTTCGATCAGAACATCCATTCCCCATTCAAACGCGGTGTGTTCCAGCTCTGCCGCCTGGCTGTCTTCGACAGAGGCCATGATGATCAGAATGCAATCCGCGCCCAACGCGCGCGCTTCGACCACCTGATAGGGGTCGTACATGAAATCCTTGCGCAAGACCGGTAGCGAACAGGCGGCGCGGGCTGCAATTAGGTAATCTTTGGCCCCCTGAAAGCTGGGAGTGTCGGTTAGCACAGAAAGGCAGGCGGCTCCGCCTTCTTCATACGCCTTGGCCAGCATCGGCGGATCGAAATCCGGACGGATCAAGCCTTTGGACGGGCTGGCTTTTTTAACCTCAGCGATCAGGCCGTACCCGCGGCGTGTCGCTGCCTGCAGAGATTGCGCAAAGCCGCGCACCTCTGGGGCATTGCGTGCTTCATTCTCCAACGTTTCCAGAGATTTCTGCGTCTTATCTGCCGCAACTTCTTCCAGCTTATAGGCTTTGATCTTGTCCAGTACCGTCTCGGTCATGCGGCCTCCTGCGTAATTCGGGCCAGTGCGGCGATTTTGTCTTTGGCGTTGCCGCTGTCGATGCTTTCGGCGGCTCTGGCGACGCCGTCTTTGAGGTCGCTGGCCACATCTGCAACCACCAGGGCGGCCGCAGCATTCAGCAACACCGCGTCACGATAGGCCGAAGCTTGACCGTCCAGCAGAGCGCGAAAGGCCACGGCGTTTTCTTCTGGTGTGCCGCCGATGATATCTTCGAACGGGTGAACCGGCAGCCCGGCATCTTCGGGGTGCAACTCAACATCTTTCACCGCGCCGTCTTCCAGCGCCGCGATCCAGCTGACGCCGGTAATGGTCAGCTCATCTGTTCCGTCTGATCCGTGCACCAGCCAGGCGTGTTCGGCTCCAAGCAGGCCCAATGTCTCGGCCATGGGGCGGATCAGATCACGGCTAAATGCACCGGTCAGCTGACGCTTGACGCCTGCGGGATTGGTCAACGGGCCGAGGATGTTGAAAATTGTGCGAGTCCCAAGCTCTTGTCGGGAGGGCATAACATGCGCAATGGCCGGGTGGTGCATCGGCGCCATCATAAAGCCGATCCCCACTTCTTTCAGTGCTTTTTCAACAGTTTGCGGGCCGACCATTACGTTGATACCCAACTGTCCCAGCGCGTCAGCGGCACCGGATTTTGAGCTGAGATTGCGGTTGCCGTGCTTGGCAACGGTAACGCCTGCGCCTGCGACAACAAAGGCCGTAGCGGTCGAGATGTTCAGTGTGCCCTTGCCGTCGCCGCCGGTTCCGACAATGTCCATCGCACCTGTCGGGGCCTGAACAGCATTGCACTTTGCGCGCATCACGGCGGCGGCGGCGGCGTATTCGTCGACCGTTTCACCCCGGGTCCGCATCGCCATCAACAGCCCGCCGATCTGGCTGGGCGTGGCTTCGCCGTCAAAGAGAATTCCAAATGCCTGTTCGGCCTCGGCGCGGGTCAGCGGCCGGTCGGCAGCGGCTCCGATCAGCGGTTTCAGAGCGTCGCTCATGCGGGGACTTTCATTTCGGACAGGAAGTTTTTGAGCAGGGCGTGACCATGCTCGGAGGCGATAGATTCTGGATGAAACTGAACGCCGTGAATCGGAAGCTCTTTATGCTGCAGGCCCATAATCGTGCCATCTTCCAGCTCAGCCGTGATCTCAAGGCAATCGGGCAGGGTGTCACGATTGACGATCAAAGAGTGATAGCGCGTCGCCTCGAACGGTGAGGGCAGGCCGGCGAAAACGCCCTTACCGGTGTGGTTCATTGTTCCCATCTTGCCATGGACAATCTCGTGGCAGCGGATGACGTCACCACCAAACGCCTGCCCGATGGCCTGATGCCCAAGGCAGACCCCCATCAAAGGCGTATTCGTTTCAGCCGCAGCTTCGGTCAGGGCCAAGCAAATCCCGGCCTGATCCGGATCACAGGGGCCGGGGCTGAGCAGGATACCCGCCGGGTTCATGGCCATGGCTTCCTGAACATCTAAGGCGTCATTCCGCCGAATGACCATTTCGGCGCCAAGTTCGCCTAAGTAATGCACCAGGTTGTAGGTAAACGAGTCGTAGTTGTCGATCAGCAGCAGCATTTGGGCACTTGTCTCGGCTTGGGCATTTCGGGCTGGCGATGCAGCCCCGAGCCACGGTATAATGTCGAGACATACATGCTCAGGCTTGCACGGCAGCGTCAAGAGGACATCCCATTCTTGGTGCTGCAGCAAGGGAATACCGCGAAAGACGGCGTGCGAGCGATCGAAGCAGGGCTTAGACGAGAGGCAAAAGTGATGGGCGGATTTCTTGGTGGAATGATCGTGGGGGCGGTCGTTGTGGTCGCGGTGGGAATTGTGCTGTCCTTGAGCGCGCCATTGACCAACACGCCAGAGGTTGCGGTTTCAGCTCCTGAACCTGTGCCGCTTGAGGTGCCGGAAGTGGCCAATGACGCCAAAGATATCGGCAAGGACGCCGATCTGGTCGAACTGGCGCCGCGGGCTCCGGATCCTTCAGATGAAAAGACGGATACGCTGGCTGAACTCGCGGACGTCGAAATCAAGGCAGATGCGCAGCCGGAAATCAACGAGGCTTTAGCGCAGGTTGATACCCCGGACGTTGCCAGTGAGACTCAGGTGACTGTGTCGACAGAAGCCCCTGTCGCGCCGCAGCCCCCGGCGCTGTTGCAGGGCGAAACGAACGCAGAATCCTTGCCAGAGGTCGCCTTGAACGTGCCCCAGCCCGCCGAGGTAGAGCTCGAGCCAGTGGAGGCGGACCCGACTGCCGAAGTTGCAGAACCTCAGCCCGCGCCCGAGGCGGACCCTACCGACGTGACGGTGGCCGAAGAAAACCCCTTTGAAGACAGCCCGATTGCGGTTGAAGGTGACGAAGATACGGCTCCGCGCAACCTACCCGGTATTGCGGCAGTGCCACAGATCGGGGGCGAAGCAGAGCCCGCCGAAAACCAGACCGTTGGCCAGCGAGTCGTGCCACTGACTGAGCGGGACGACGCTCTGGTCATTGGCGCTGCCGTAGTGCCCGGCAAACCGATCGAAGCCTTCGCGGCCAAGTTTGAGAACCCCGAGGCCAAGCCGCTAATGTCGATTATTCTGATCGACGACGAAGGCGCATTTGGTGCCGAAGCGCTGCAGGATTTCCCGTACCCGCTGAGCTTTGCGGTCAGCCCGTCTGATCCCGCAGCCTCGGAAAAGATGGCCCGGCACCGGGACGCGGGGTTTGAGGTTCTGGCCCTGGCCGATCTGCCCGAAGCCGCCAGCGCGCAGGATGCCGAGGTGTCACTGGCCGTTTGGTTGGAGACCCTGCCAGAAACCGTTGGTATCCTCGAAGGCGTGGATTCGGGAATTCAGGGCAACCGCAAGCTGGCCGATCAGGTCGCCGCAATTGCCGGGGGAACCGGTCGTGGGTTGATCACGCAAGATAACGGCTTGAACACGACGCAAAAATTGGCGGCGCGCAACGGCGTTCCTTCCAGTGTTATCTTCCGCGATATCGACGGCGCCCGTCAGGATCCCAAGATTATGCGGCGGTTTTTGGATCAGGCGGCGTTCCGCGCCGGTCAGGAAGGCACTGTCGTCATGTTGGGACGGTTGCGCCCCGATACGATCTCGGCGCTGCTGTTGTGGGGGCTTGAGGATCGCGGCGGCCGCGTGGCCATGGCGCCGATATCGGCCGTCATGATGCAAGAGGTTCAGTAAAATCTAAACAACGAATATGGCTGCCCCGCTGTAGGCAGCTCCCCACTAGCTGTTCCCAGAGCCCGCGAAACGCGCCGCATCTGCTGCGGCCCGCCGGATAGCGTTCGATTTATGCACGGTTTCCATGTATTCGGCTTCGGGGTTGCTGTCGTAGACAACGCCGCCGCCTGCCTGAATATAGAGCTTGTGATCTTTCACAATGGCAGTGCGCAGGGCGATACACATATCCATGTCCCCGCCTGCGCTGAAATAACCGACACCACCGCCATAGACGCCGCGCTTTTCCGGCTCCAGCTCGTCGATAATTTCCATCGCACGGACCTTGGGCGCACCCGAGACGGTGCCCGCAGGCATTCCGGCAAAGAACGCATCCAGCGCGTCCTTGTCTTCGGCCAATTCGCCGACCACGTTGGACACGATATGCATCACGTGGCTGTAGCGTTCGATGATGAACTCTTCGGTCGGGCGCACAGTGCCGATCTTGGCGACACGCCCGGTGTCGTTGCGGCCCAGATCCAACAGCATCAGATGTTCGGCCAGTTCTTTTTGGTCGGCCAGCAGATCGACTTCGTTGGCCTTGTCCTCTTCGGGTGTTGCTCCACGCGGGCGGGTGCCGGCGATGGGTCGGATCGTGACTTCGTTGCCAAAGACGCGCACCAGAATCTCGGGGCTGGCGCCAACCACCTGAAAGCCGCCGAAATTGAAATAGAACATGAACGGCGATGGGTTGGTGCGCCGCAGTGACCGATAGAGTGCGAAGGGTGGCAGCGGGAAGTCGTGTGTCCAGCGCTGTGCCGGGACCACCTGAAAGATATCGCCCGCGCGGATATAATCTTTGGCTTTTTCAACCGCTTCCATATAGCCGGATTTGGTAAAGTTCGACACCGGAGGCGCAACCTCGGAGGCGTCACCCAAATCGCGGGTTTCAGCGGGCATGGCGCGTTCCAGATCGCGGACCGCGTCCATCACACGTTCGGCAGCCTGCGCATAGGCGGCCTTGGCGGATTGGCCATCACTGACCCAAGCGGGGGAAACGACCGTCACCTCTCCTTTCACGCCATCCAGAACCGCGATGACCGAAGGCCGCAGCATGATCGCATCCGGCAGGCCCAGAGGGTCGGGGTTCACGTCGGGCAAGTATTCCACCAGCCGCACCATGTCATAGCCCAAATAGCCAAAAAGACCCGCCGCCGCCTGTGGCAGATCGCCGGGCAGTTCAATCCGGCTTTCGGCCAGCAGTGCCCGCAGATTAACCATTGGGTTGCCGTCCTGCGCCGAGAACGCTTCGGGGTCGAACCGGGCTGAGCGATTCAACTCGGACACTTCACCCCGGCAGCGCCAAATCAGGTCCGGCTTCATTCCGATGATGGAATAACGCCCCCGGACTTCGCCGCCGGTGACTGATTCCAGCATGAATGCGTCTTTTTGCGCGCCCGTCAGCTTGAGCATTAGCGACACCGGCGTGTCCAGATCTGCGGCAAGTCGGGTATAGACAACCTGGTTTTCGCCCGCTTCATACGCGCGAGCGAAACTGTCAAAATCGGGGGTCAGGGCCATTTCAGCTCTCGTTCAATAGCTCGACTGCACAGCGTTCAGAGCCCGCTGATCAATCTCGGGGCGGGCGCGGGTCTGGGCGTCTCGCACATAGACGTCAAAGATGTTCTGCGCCAGTGCCTGATTCAACTGTACCTCAAGCGCTGCCTGGGCCTGACGCAACTCATCAGTCTCGGCTGGGGGCAGTTCTTCGTCCATTCGGACAACAAAGGCCGAGCCAACGCCGGGAATGACGCGCAAATCGCCGGGTTCCATTTCGAACACCTGAGCCATGAAATTCGCAGGCACGTCATCCAGAAACGCCGTGCGGGTCAGCGCGTTTTCAACTCGGAAGGGCAGTCCTGTTGCGCTGAAGTCTCCATCTGTCTTCAATTGCTCCAGCGTGGTGCTGGCCTGTTTTTCCAGCGCGGTGTTGGTTTCAGCCAGCGTCCAGGCCGCAGCAACACGATCACGCGCGGTGTCCAAAGGTTCGGGGCGACGCGGCAGCACCTCATTCAGGCGCAGGGCAAAGATCGAGCCGTCTTCAAGGAAGGCCACTTCGGGGAAATCCCCTTCGTTTACAGCTTGGGCCGCGGTGCGGAAGCCGTCATAAGCCGCTACGCCGTCTTGGCTTTGGCGGGACCAGTCGATCTGGCCAAGCTCCATATCGGTTTCGCCAACCAGTTCCTCCAGCGTGGCACCGCCAGCAAGCAGGTCGTTGATATCTTCGGCCTGCGCTTCGATCTGGCGGCGAGCGCGAACAGCGGCAAGCTCTTCGCGCAGGGCAGGGGCTGCATCTTCAAACGTGGTGTTGCTTTCAGCCAGCGAGCCATTGATGCGGAACAGGGCAGGCCCAAAGGTCGAAGGCAACGGCCCAACCACAGCGTCCAGATCGGCGTCAAAGACAGCATCGGCCGCCTCGCCCAAATCTTCGCGTGTCACATCGCCCAAGTCGATATCCCGCAATTCCAGCTCGCGATCTCGCACCAGCTGTTCAAAGGTCGTACCGCCAACTTCAAGCTGCGCCATTGCGCTTTTCGCTTCTTCCTCGTTTGGGTAGGTCAGGCGTTCAACCAGACGACGCTCGGGCTGTTGGAACTCAGCCGCACGCTGGTCGTACAGGCTGCGCACGGCTTCTTCGTCAACCTCAACACTGTCCAGCAGCATCTCGGGTGACAGGATCGCATAGGTCAACTGTTTGGTGCGGGGCAGAGTGAACCGGTCAGAGTTGTCGTCGTAATAGGTTTGAATCTGCTCCTCCGTCGGTGCAGGTACCGGGGCGGGCAGGGCGTCAGGGGACAACGTGGCCACGGTAAAGCTGCGCCGCGCGCCTACGTAATCCGTCAGAACATGAACCAGAGTATCAGGCATCTCGACCCCGCTGACCACGGCGTTTTGCACGATGGTCCGGGACGATTCCTTACGCAGATCCGATTCGAACTGAGAATCCGTCATCCCGATCTGTTCCAGCTGAAATTGATAGGCCTCACGGTCGAAAGTGCCGTTTACACCCAGAAACGCCGGGATGGCGACGATTTCGCGTTGCAGGTTTTCGTCACCGATCGAAATGCCCAGCTCTCCGACCTCATTGTCCAGCGCGGCCAGAGCAGTCAGGCGCGACAAGGCCAACTGGTCCAGTCCAAACTCATGCGCCTGCGACATTTGCAGCGGCTGACCTGTCTGGCTTTCGACCGCCCGGATTTCACGCTGCAGTTCACGAACATAGGCGTCGATCGAGATCGTTTCATTCCCGACATGCGCAACCGTGCGGACGGTGCCGGACAAGCTGGTGGCGCCGAACCCGGCAAGGCCGAGCATCAATAGGCCCATGAGAATCCAGACAAAGGTCTTTGATAGCTTTTTCATGCCTGCGGCCATGGTGCCCTCTTGATTTTATGGCAGGTGACTGCCCTGTCGGTTGCGGCCCTGAATACGATGCACACAGCCGGGGGGCAAGCTTAGAAGGGTAGCGCCTGCAAGCGATCGAACAATTGCCCGATACCTGCACGGTCAAGGTTGGCAAATGCGACCCGAACCTGACGTTTGCCAGCCGGATCATCCGCCGGCATGAACATGGTTCCGGGCAGCAGCAGAACACCGGCCTCGGGCACCATTCGGCGGGCCAGCTGATCCGAAGGGATATCGAACGGGTGTTCGAGATAAGCGAAATAAGCACCCAACCCCAACAACCGCCAGCCCTTGTCCGTCAGGCGCGGCAATTGCTCGGAAATTGCGGCGCGGCGGTCCAGGATTTCATCGCGTTCCCCTGACACCCATTGCGACAGGTTTTGCATTCCCCAAAGGGCCGCGAACTGTCCGATCTGACCCGGGCAGATCGCCACTGTGTCCAGGAACTTTTCGACCTCGGACAAGAATGCAGCGCTGGTCGCAATGGCGCCAACCCGGTGGCCGGTCAACCGGTAGGACTTTGAGAAGGAATAGAGGTGGATCAGCGTATCTTCCCAGCCGGGTTGGCTGAACAGATCATGCGGCGGGCCGCTACGGCTGTCGAAATCGCGATAGGTCTCATCAACCAACAAGCGAAGGCCGGTTTCACGGGCCAGCTCATAAAAGGCGCGCACCAGGTCTGCGGGGTACTCGACACCGCCCGGATTATTCGGGGTGACCAGGGAAATGGCGCGGGTTTTGTCGGTGATTAGCGCCTGGGCCGCTTCGGGATCGGGCAACAGATCATCACCGGTTTTCAGGTCAACAGCGTGAACGCCCGCCATATCCAGCCACATTTTATGGTTGAAGTACCACGGCGTCGGCAGGATGACCTCGTCCCCTTGGTCGGTGATCGCAGAAATCGCCGCAGCAAAAGCCTGATTGCAACCCGAAGTGATTGCAACATTTTCCGGTGCAAGGATCGCGTCGTAGTGCTGCCCGATCTGTTCTGCCAGCTCTGCCCGCAGGTTGGGATTGCCCAGAACCGGCCCATAAAGATGCGCTGCATCTTCGGTCACAGCAAACTCTGCAATGGCTTTCCGTAAGGCCAGTGGGGGCGGATCAACCGGCGCAGCCTGGCTGACATTGATCAAAGGCCGGTCGGTTGGAAAAACCACACCCTCCAACCAGCGCCGCGCCTCCATCACCGGAGGGGCGAAGGTGGCGGCAGTGCGTGTTTGGCTCATGCGTGATCTCTGATTTGAGGTAAAGGCGCGTCAGTCCGTGCCGCGATAGGGTTCGACGTATTGCAGAGCCATGTCCCACGGGAAGAAAATCCACGTGTCTTGACTGACCTCTGTGATGAAAGTGTTGACCATCGGGCGGCCTTTTGGTTTCGCATAGACCGTCGCGAAATGTGCTTTGGGATACATCGCACGCACCAGTTCCAGCGTTTTGCCGCTGTCTACCAGATCGTCGATGATCAGAATGCCCGTGCCATCGCCCATCAGATCCGCATCGGGAGCTTTTAGAACTTCGGCTTCGCCTTGATCCTGATGGTGGTAGGACCGGACGCTGATCGTGTCGACGGTGCGAATATCCAACTCGCGGCTGACGATCATTGCCGGGGCCATACCACCGCGTGTGATGGCAACAACCCCACGCCAAGCGCCGTCCTCCGGGCCCTGACCGTCAAGCCGCCAGGCCAGAGCGCGGGAATCACGGTGGATCTGATCCCAGCTGATGTGAAAGCCTTTTTCATGGGGCAGGCGGTCTTTGGCGCTCATTGATTAACCCTTTTCAACGTCTGGTGCGTCGACGGCTTTCATGCCGACGATGTGATACCCCGAATCGACGTGCAGGTTCTCACCCGTGACGCCGCTGCTGAGGTCGGACAGAAGATAAAGCGCTGACTTGCCCACTTCATCAATGGTCACGTTGCGGCGCAGGGGCGAGTTATACTCGTTCCACTTCATGATATAGCGGAAATCGCCGATGCCGCTGGCGGCCAGCGTCTTGATCGGACCCGCCGAGATCGAGTTCACGCGGATGCCATCCTTGCCCAGATCCTCGGCCAGATATTTGACCGATGCCTCAAGCGCCGCCTTTGCAACACCCATGACATTGTAATGCGGCATGACCTGTTCGGCACCGTAATAGGTCAGGGTGACAGCACTGCCGCCTTCCGACATCATCTTCTCGGCGCGCTGCATGACGGCCGTGAAGGAATAGACCGACACATCCATGGTCAGTTTGAAATTGGCACGGCTGGTGTCAACATAGCGTCCGCGCAATTCGTTCTTGTCGGAAAAGCCAATGGCGTGAACGACAAAATCCAGCGTGCCCCATTTTTCTTCCAGCGATGTGAACAGTGCGTCTACTGACGCCTCGTCGCTGACATCGCAGGGCAGGACAATCTCACTGCCCAATTGGGCGGCTAGGGGATCAACCCGTTTCTTCAGCGCATCGCCCTGATAAGAAAAGGCAAGTTCGGCCCCGGCCTCGGACAAGGCGCGGGCGATTCCCCATGCGATTGATTTGTCATTGGCCAGTCCCATGATGAGGCCGCGTTTGCCGGCCATCAACTGATTTGACATGTTTGGTTCTCCGCCTGTCTTCGCATAACGTTGCGTTGGTTTATGCCATTGGATGCGCTGCATCAAGGCCGCGCGGTCTTGCCCGTAGCGGGTTCTCGCCTTAGGGTGGTTAACAAAAGTTTCCAGGGGATGGAAATGAGCGAGCGTGACGGCATTTTCGCCGGCACCGATCCGTTCGTGATTGCGGGGCGGTGGCTGGACGAGGCCAGGGAAAGTGAATCGAATGATCCGAACGCGATCGCATTGGCGACCGTAGACGTGGACGGTATGCCAAACGCCCGAATGGTCCTGTTGAAAGAGATCGAAGGCGGAGCTTTCGTATTCTATACAAACTATGAAAGTGCCAAGGCTGGCGAACTTGATGCAGCTGGAAAAGCGGCATTTGTCATGCATTGGAAATCATTGCGGCGACAAATCCGTGTTCGTGGTATAATCACCCGGGAAAATGGGCCGCAGGCTGATGAATATTATGCGTCCCGTTCGCTGAAAAGCCGCCTTGGGGCTTGGGCGTCAAAGCAATCCCAGCCCCTCAGCAGTCGGTCCGCATTGATGGCCGAGGTTGCGAAAGTGACGGCGAAACTGGGGCCGAATCCACCGCGCCCTCCGTTTTGGGGAGGGTACAGGTTAGAGCCCACCGAAATCGAGTTTTGGGCCGATGGGGCATTCAGGCTTCATGACAGGTTCAGATGGCGGCGGGATCAGGCGGGGTCTGAGTGGCAAGTGCAAAGGCTGAATCCATGACTCTCACGTATCGTGAAATGCAAAACGAAGAAAACAAAGGCTTTTTTCAGCTTGAATTTGCGAGCCATTCCCATACACATCGGGGCGTTAACGAATTGGTAAATTTCGTGATGGGAACACCGTGCCAGAAGATCTGAACAACATGTACCGCGTCCATGGACACGTAAAATGGTTCGACCCTGCCAAAGGGTACGGGTTCGTTGTGTCTGACGAAGGCGGCCCAGATATTCTGTTGCATGTGAACGTGTTGCGCAATTTTGGCCAAAGCTCAGTGGCGGATGGTGCCGGCATCGAGATCATGACCCATCGCACGGACCGAGGTGTTCAGGCAGTCGAGGTTATCAGTGTAGATCCGCCCGCACGAGCCGACGCAATGATGCTGGCGGATTTTGCAGAGCTCGACCCGGTTGTGATCGCTGCGGCCCCGCTGGAAGCAGCGCGCGTTAAGTGGTTCGACAAGGGCAAAGGCTTTGGCTTTGCAAATGTTTTTGGCCGTGGAGAAGACGTGTTCTTGCACATCGAGGTTCTGCGTCGCTCCGGCCTTGCAGACCTGCAACCCGGTGAGGCGCTTGCGATGCGCGTGATCGACGGCAAACGCGGGCGCATGGCAGCTCAGGTCATGGCCTGGGAAGCCGCTTTGGACGACTGATTCCTCATGATCCGACTCATTACAGGTCTTGTTTTTGCAACGATGCTGTGGACCGGACACGTTCAGGCGGCGTGCCAGTTAGATCGCGTCGGGCTTCGCAACGAAAAAACGCAGGTAATCTTCGATATCGAACTGGCCGTGGCACCGCAGGATCGGGCGCGTGGTCTGATGTTCCGAGAATCGCTGCCGAAGCGCGCAGGCATGCTGTTCATCTTTGATCCACCGCAGCCGGTGGTGTTCTGGATGAAGAATACCCTGATTCCCCTGGACATCATTTTTGTGGACAGGACGGGCACGGTGACCAGCATCCATGAAAACGCGATTCCCAGTGACCTGACCCCGATTGAAGGCGGCGATTCGGTTTATGCAGTGCTGGAAATCAATGCCGGACTCGCTGCTCGCTATCTGATCACCCCTGGAACGCAGATGCGGCACGAAGTTTTTTCACAAGGTCCCGCAATTTGGCCCTGTTAGGGCTTTTCAAATCAGAACAGCCCCGTTAGGAAGGCGCACGGTTCGGGGCGTGGCGCAGTCTGGTAGCGCACCTGTTTTGGGTACAGGGGGTCGTAGGTTCGAATCCTGCCGCCCCGACCACTTTTTCTCCTCACGTAGGTGATCCACCCATATCTCGGTAAAGCGCGCTCAGCGCCTTATCGAGTGTTTTACTCTCGACCGGAACCCGGATCGCCGGGCCGGATCGCTGAGGGACATTGAAGAACAACTCGGCGTCTACTCGGTAACCTGATCTGGTCTTTGTCGACGTCAGCCTCATGACACTTTCGGGCAGGTCCTGCGGATAGCCATCATAAGTCAGAATCAGAAACGCGGTGGCGTTAGGCGGCAACAACTCTGAACATTCGAAAACCCGATTCCCGGTCTTCTCAAAGCGTTCCGCAGGGCCGTTACAATCCGTCTCAAACGTTTCGAACAGGCGTTTGGGGTAGGTTTCGAACTGGGCACTGCGCGACGGAGGGGGCATATCTTGTGGTGTGCAGGCCACGATAAGGGCCAATACGGGAAGCAAGCGAAACGCATACATTATTCCTGGTACCCTTTATCTATGGCGCCGCACCCGCTGGCCTAATTTGGTCGCCCGATGGATGCCGCGTCGATTCTTATTCAGCCTAGCCATCTTAAAGCAGGATTACCAAATTCCGATAACTATGCCGACAAACACAGTTAATCGTTCTCGTGCTTTTTGGAACCAGTTGCAGGGCGCAGTGGATGAACCTGTGGAGGAATCGGAACCTAACGTCAGCAGGTTCATGATCACGTCTCGGTCAATACAAAAGATTCCAAAAATGACTGAAAAAGGCCGTTGACGTCATATGGTTGAATACGCCAAGTTGTATAGGCCGAAAGAAATGCCACAAAATCTGGTAGCCAAACCAGAATAGGGCATAGGGCGAGGGTCGGAAAGCACATCATTTACCGTGCAGCCGTTTGGGCGGTTTTGCGCTGTTAATCGCAGCGCCCGGTCTTTTACGCCCAATTTTTCTGGCACGGCTGCGGGGACACTAACGCGACCTCAATGCCATCGGACAAGTTGATTGAATCTAGGGCGGCGGACATGAAGATTGACAGGAATTTTACCAAACCGGGACAGGATGCATACGCAGATCTGGACTTTGTGACGGCCACGTCCGAGATCCGGAACCCGGACGGCACCATTGTTTTCCGTCTCGATGATATCGAAATTCCTGCCCGTTGGAGCCAGGTCGCAAGCGACGTCATTGCGCAAAAGTATTTCCGCAAGGCAGGCGTCCCGACCAAGCTGAAGAAAGTCAAAGAAAAAGACGTCCCTGAGTTTCTGTGGCGCTCTGTCCCTGCGGAAGGTGCCGAGTTTAATGGCGAAACCTCGGCCAAGCAGGTGTTTGACCGTTTGGCCGGTGCTTGGGCCTATTGGGGATGGAAGGGCGGCTATTTCTCGACCGAAGAAGACGCGCGAGCCTATTTCGACGAGATGCGCTATATGCTGGCGACCCAGCGCGCCGCGCCGAACAGCCCGCAATGGTTCAATACCGGTTTGCACTGGGCTTATGGTATCGATGGCCCGGCACAGGGGCACCACTATGTCGACTATAAGACCGGCAAGCTGACCAAATCCAAATCTGCTTATGAGCATCCGCAGCCGCATGCATGTTTCATCCAGTCCGTCGACGATGATCTAGTGAACGAGGGCGGTATCATGGACCTGTGGGTGCGCGAGGCGCGCCTGTTTAAATACGGCTCGGGTACCGGGACCAACTTTAGCCACCTGCGTGCAGAGGGTGAGTCACTGTCAGGTGGCGGCAAGTCTTCGGGGCTTATGGGTTTTCTCAAGATCGGCGACCGCGCCGCTGGCGCGATCAAATCAGGCGGGACAACCCGTCGAGCAGCAAAGATGGTAATCGTCGATGCAGATCACCCCGATATCGAAAAGTTCATCGAATGGAAGGTGATCGAAGAGCAGAAGGTGGCCTCGATCGTTGCCGGATCGAAGATGCACGAAAAGATGCTGAACGGTATTTTCGAGGCCATCCGCACATGGGACGGTGCGCAGGATGATGCGTATGACCCCAAGAAGAACGACGCCCTTAAAATCGCCGTTCGCGAAGCGAAAAAGGTTGCAATCCCCGAGACGTACATCAAGCGCGTGTTGGACTATGCGCGGCAGGGTCACGACAGCATCGAATTTCCGACATACGATACAGACTGGGATTCTGAAGCATATAGCTCGGTCTCGGGCCAGAATTCTAACAACTCGATCAGGGTGACCAATACGTTCCTGACGGCGGTGAAGAAAGACGCCGATTGGGAGTTGATCAACCGCACCAATGGCAAGGTCGCCAAGACCGTCAAGGCGCGCGATCTGTGGGAAAAGGTTGGCCACGCGGCCTGGGCCTGTGCCGATCCGGGTATCCAGTTCCACGACACTGTCAACGAATGGCACACATGCCCCAAAGACGGTGAGATTCGCGGATCGAACCCGTGCTCGGAATACATGTTCCTGGATGACACAGCCTGTAACCTGGCGTCGATGAACCTGCTGACCTTTCTCAAGGACGGCGAGTTTCAGGCCGCCGACTATATGCACGCCTCGCGCCTGTGGACCCTGACACTGGAAATCTCGGTGACTATGGCGCAGTTCCCGTCCAAGGAAATCGCGCAACTATCCTATGATTTCCGCACCTTGGGTCTGGGGTACGCCAATATCGGCGGTCTGCTGATGAACATGGGGCACAGCTACGACTCGGACGAAGGTCGGGCCATCTGTGGCGCGTTGACTGCGATCATGACCGGTGTTGCTTATGCGACCTCAGCCGAGATCGCAGGTGAGCTGGGTCCGTTCAAAGGGTATGAGCGCAACGCTGACCACATGCTGCGGGTCATCCGCAACCACCGCCGTGCATCGCAGGGTGTAACCGATGGTTATGAGAAGCTGGCCGTCAAACCGGTACCTTTGGATCATGGCAACTGCCCGGATAAGCGCCTGATCGACCTGGCCATGTCGGCTTGGGGCGAGGCGCTGAGCCTGGGCGAAAAGAACGGATACCGCAACGCACAGGCCACGGTGATTGCGCCCACTGGCACCATCGGGCTGGTGATGGATTGTGACACGACCGGGATCGAGCCTGATTTTGCGCTGGTCAAATTCAAGAAGCTGGCCGGTGGCGGGTACTTCAAGATCATCAACCGCTCGGTGCCTTCGGCGCTGGAAAAGCAGGGCTATTCCTCGGCCCAGATCGAAGAAATCGTGTCTTATGCCGTCGGTCACGGCAGCATCGGCAACGCACCGGGGATTAACCACACTTCACTGACCGGTCACGGGTTTGGCCCGAACGAGCTGGCCAAAGTGGACGCCGCACTGGAAAGCGCATTCGACATTCGGTTCGTGTTCAACCAGTGGACGCTGGGAGAAGACTTCTGCACCGGCGTCCTGGGCATCCCGGCGACCAAGCTGAATGACCCGACCTTCGATCTTCTGCGTCACCTAGGCTTTACCAAAGCGGATATCGACGCGGCCAACGACCATGTCTGCGGGACAATGACGCTGGAAGGCGCGCCGCATCTGAAGGAAGAGCATTATTCGATCTTCGACTGCGCCAACCCGTGCGGCAAGAAAGGCAAGCGTTTCCTGGGTGTTGACAGCCACATCACCATGATGGCAGCAGCCCAGAGCTTTATTTCGGGCGCGATCAGCAAAACGATCAACATGCCGAATGATGCCACCATCGAAGATTGCCAGAAAGCCTATGAACTAAGCTGGTCGCTTGGTGTGAAGGCCAACGCGCTCTATCGTGACGGCTCGAAATTGTCGCAGCCTCTGGCCGCGGCTCTGGTCGAGGATGATGATGAGGCGGCAGAGGTACTGGAAAGCGGATCGCCACAGGAAAAGGCTGTAGTGCTGGCCGAGAAGGTCATCGAAAAGGTTGTGGTCAAGGAAATCATCCGCAGCCACCGCGAAAAGCTGCCGCATCGCCGCAAAGGTTATACCCAAAAAGCCATCGTGGGTGGTCACAAGGTGTATCTGCGGACGGGTGAATTCGAAGACGGCCAGCTGGGCGAGATCTTCATCGACATGCACAAGGAAGGCGCTGGCTTCAGGGCGATGATGAACAACTTTGCCATCGCCGTGTCGGTTGGCCTGCAATATGGCGTGCCGCTCGAGGAATTCGTGGACGCGTTTACCTTCACCAAGTTCGAACCAGCCGGGATGGTGCAGGGCAACAACTCGATCAAGAACGCGACCTCGATCCTGGACTATATCTTCCGGGAACTGGCCGTTTCTTATCTGGATCGTACCGATCTGGCCCATGTGAAACCCGAAGGCGCAAGCTTTGACGACTTGGGTCGCGGAGAAGAAGAGGGCGTATCGAACCTGTCTGAAATCAGCGACAGCGCGGCGTCCAAGTCACTGGAAGTGCTGAAACAAATCAGCTCAACCGGGTATCTGCGCAAGCGTCTACCTCAGGATCTGGCGGTTTTCAACGGCGGACAGGTTGAGGTCAGTGGCATGTCGGAAGCTGCACCGCAATTCGAAGCGCCAGTGACGGAAACCGCCGTGGCAACCGGCATGGATGCACGGACCAAGGCCAAGATGCAGGGGTACGAGGGTGATCCTTGCGGCGAATGTGGAAACTACACGCTGGTGCGCAACGGCACCTGCATGAAATGCAACACTTGCGGTTCGACCAGCGGGTGTAGCTAAGCCAAACGCCCCGCCAGGCGGGGTGTAGGGGCCGGGATTATCCCCTCGGATATCTGGTCCCGACGAACACGGATCAAGGCGCTGAGACTTACCATCAATGCCATGGTCCACTCGGTCGACATGCCCGTGTCGACCGGGAACAGGGTGGGGCGGAATATTTGCTCTTTCCCACTCTTTCACGGAACGGGTGCGCTCGTTCCATGCGACGTCCAGGCCGCAGGCAAACAAAACACCGGGCGGTCAACGAATGGAGCCTGGATGGCGAAACTGACAGGGGGCCTCGGCCCCCTTTCTTTTTGCCCGCCCTTTGTAGCTATTTAGGCAACGCCTTGCCGGATTGCTCTTATCCCGTCGGGCAAGAACCGCCGAACGCGGATGGGGGAATTTTGCCCAGCGGCCAACCGCAGACGCGACTCTGTCAAACACGCGGAGATTGGCGCGAAAACTTCGGGTTCTCGCAATGCGGGTGACACCGGCGGTGTTGCGGTGTTTTTGGTGCCTGTCCGGACAGGAAATACACAAACTTAATCAGGAGGCATCACAATGAAACCGAAGACTCTGGCCACACTCTCTGTACTTGCTTTTGGACTGCCAGCGCTGGCCGTTGCGCAATCGTCGGCTGACACCAACGGAGACGGGGTTCTGACAATCGAGGAAGTGCAGGCTGTTGTTCCCGAAGTTGACGCAGACGGATTTTCGCTGATGGACGCCAACGGCGATGGCGCGTTGGATGAAGCAGAGATTGCTGTCGCGCAGGAAGCAGGTTTGCTGCCGTCCACCAACGGTTAACTTCCCTTGAATCAGGAAATCGGCCAGAGCGATTCTGGCCGCTTTTTCAAATTACTATCAAGAGAGGTGGATGTTGAATGAATCGCGCAGCTTTGCGTCCAGCATCGGGTCAAAACGGGCCGGGGACGGCGTTGACAGGATCTCTTGTTTCCGTTGGATCGCCTTTTCGATCAGATCCGGCTTGCCAAGTTCCACCCATTCCTTGGGGGATGCGCGGTCACCGAAGGTTGGATAGACATAATCCGCCTGCATCCGGCTTAGTGTGGCATCCGTTCCCAGATAGTGACCGGGTCCGTCCATGCAAACTTCGGCCATCTGATCCAGCGCCAATGTCTCATCCGTCACTTCGATCCCACGTACGCAGCGCAGTGCCTGACCGATCAGATCATCGCTGAGGATCAGGCTTTCAAAGCAAAAACCCAGCAGTGAAGCATGCATGCCCGCTGCTTCATACACCATGTTCAGGCCGGACAGCCCGGCCATGACGTTCGAACACATCTGTTCCCAACCGGCCTGCATATCCGGCAATTTCGAATCAGACGCACCGGCAGCAGCCCCACCCGGTAGATCGTAGAACCTGTGCATCTGAGCACATCCCGAGGACAGCAAAGCCTGTTCCCCCGACCCGATGGACATCGCCCCCGTGCGCAAGTCCAGCCCGAAGGGCCAAGTGCCAAAAACTGCGGGCGCACCGGGGCTTACAGCGTTTACATAAACCAGACCAGCCAGGCATTCCGCAGTGGCCTGGGTGATCGCACCGGCAATGGTCGAGGGTGCCGTTGCTCCGGCCATTCCGGCAGAAAGCAGCAGAACCGGCATTCCGGCCTTGATGCACAGTTCCATCACCTCGCAGCTTTCGGTCGCAAACTTCATTGGCGGTACGACAAAACAGTTCGAATTCGACATGAACGGACGTTCCCGCCATTTGTCCTCACCCCCGGCAATCATGTGGAGCATTTCGATTGCAGGGCCGACATGGCTGGGTTCGGTGAAGGAGGTGCCGATATGTTTAAACGTGCCAGAGGTGGTGGCATAGACCGTGTTCAGGTCCATCTCCAGGTTGTCTGTGATGTCACGACAGACCATAGGTCGTTGAACAAAGTGAATATTTTCAAGGTTTTCGCAGATACGTGACGCGTCATGCAAATCCTGTACCGTCGAATCCCGGTATTCCCGCCCTTGAACGTCCACCATGCTGACAGCTGCACCAGCAGTGCCGTAGTGAACTTTGGTGCCGGACAATTCCAGATCGGTTTTACCGTCCCGGCTGTGCAAGGTGACGGACCTGTTTGCCTTGGCCAGCGTATCTTCGACCAAAGCGCGAGGAAATCGGATGCGGCCATCATCGCCCAGAATGCATCCAACACCCGTCAAGTAGTCGATGCCGCTTTGGGGCGCATCTGCCAGCCCGATGGTTTCAAGCGCGGTCAGGGCCGCCTCGTGGATACGTTCGATCTGCGCCTGTGTCAGGACATTCAGAACTCCGCCTTCCATGCCGGGGCGGATGGGGCGCAAATGTTCTGGCAGGGCCGAGGCACGGGCCGCACGGCGCGCGGCGCGTCCACCGCTGCGAGGTGTATTACGGGGTTGGTCGTTCATGGTCTGGATTCCGGGTGTAGAAGTGTCTTTCAGGGTGGCCAAAGTCAGACCAGCCCCGGTCGCCCCCGTGCCGCACGCCCGCGGTCCGCACCGATAGTGCGGCTGATCAGGCGAATTATCCAAAATTCGTTTCGCATGCGTGTCCTCGGTATCTGGTCACGAATGTTACTAGGCAGGTGGCCGCGTTCTGTTCTGTTTGCGACCCACATGCCTAAAAACGAAGTGCTTGATGTATCTGTCACAGTGTTAGCGGTGACGTCCCAGTTTTTTCCCCTGAGCGGCAAAAGTCTGTTATCCTACCTTCACTTATTTAAGAAAAGGTCGTGATCTCAATTGAATTTTAACGATTGCTGACCAATTTTGTGTAACGATGTACCGAATTGATCAAGGCTTTGGCCCAAAGCTTTTTGGAGAGGTTGATGAAAGCCCATAAGGCCCTCATTGTCGGTTTGATGATGACCTGCGCCGCTCCGGCAATTGCCGAAGATTGGACTGGGGCTTATGCCGGATTCAGCTTTGGGTACACAGATGCGGATGGTACAAACGGCTCCAGCGGAAATGACACCAGTTTCGGCCCCCACGTTGGGTATGACCGCGATTTCGGGTCCTTCGTTTTGGGTGGAGAGCTGGAGTATAACCGCCTGTCCCTGAACCTGGGTGATGGTGAGGGCAGTTTGGACAGTATGACCCGTCTGAAACTGCGTGGCGGGTACGATTTCGGTCCTGCATTGGGGTATGTTGTAATCGGCGCGGCCCGGGTCGAATCCTCGGTCGAGAGTGATACGGCGGCTGTCTACGGCATTGGCGTGGCTTACCCCATTGGTGAGCATTTCGTGATCAGCGGCGAGGCTTTGCGCCAGGAGTTTAACGATGTCACCCGTTCTGAGGGTGGGTTGGATTCAAACGTGTTCAACCTGCGTACAACTTTCCGGTTCTAGCCTAAACTACTCGGCGGCGCGACGGTCGGCCAGCACTGCGGCATAAGTGCAGATCGTGGTCAGGGCCGCCGCGAACCTGTCGTCATCGATTGTCATAGCAACGCGAATATGACCCCTGGCGGCGGTACCAAAGCTTTCCCCTGGCATGGCGGCAATTGAATGCGTGTCCAGTAAGGCGTTGGCAAAACCCTCACCGTCCAGGCCAGTGGCGCGGATATCCAACATAAGATACATTGCCCCTTGCGCCGGAACCAAGCCAACCGTGTTCTGGGTACTCAGAACTTCCATCGCCAGCGCGCGCCGTCTGCGGAAGGGGGCGGCGATCTCTTCCTCCAGTAAATTGCCCGCGTTCAGGGCAAAGCTGGCGGCGTCCTGAATAAACCCGGGCACGCCATAGGTCGTGTGCGTGGCTAGATTGATCAGGTGGGCGATTACCTCTTCCGGCCCAACAACCCAACCACAGCGCGAACCTGTCATGGCATGAGATTTCGACATTGACCCGACGATCAGAGTGCGCTCGGTCATTCCGGGCAATGTGCGCGGAGAGATATGCGTGCCGTCCCAAACCTGTGTGTCATAGACCTCATCCGAGATCAGCCAAAGATCGCAGGCCTGACAGACCTGTGCGACGCCCTCTAAAGTTGTGCGCGAATAAACCACACCGGTGGGGTTGTTTGGCGTGTTGATCAATAGAGAAACCGCGCCGTCTGCTGCGGCGTCGATCCGCTGGGCACGGGGTTGGAACGCGTCATCGGCACTGGTCTGGATGGGCCGGGCCGTTGCACCAGCCCCACGGATCGTGCCGGGATAAGTGGCGTAATATGGGTCGATGAAAAGGCCAACATCACCGGGATCGCACACCGCGACATGAGCCGCGAACAGAGCGGATTGACCGCCCGGTGTGATCAGCACGTTGTTTCGCGTGGTGGGAACGCCGGTGCGGGTCTGCAGACGGGCGGCCACTGTATCGCGTAACAGGTCGGTGCCAGGCATCATTGCATAACCGGTGTGACCCTGCCGGGCGGACAGGTCCATCGCCTCAAGGATTGAGGCATCGGTGCGGATGTCATGCTCACCAATGGTCAGTTCAGTCACGGCGTGGCCTTCGTCGATCATGCGACGGGCGCGGTAGAACACATCCCACCCGTCACTGCCGCCTTCGGTCAGGTGCGTGATGCGCTGCGACAATTTCATGGTACGCTCCGGTCTGGGATTTACGCAGAATGGGCCAGAGGCGTTCGGAATTGTCAATCAGCTTCGCGGGGGCAGAGCGGCCTGTGCTTTCTTGGTCAACGAAGCCCGGACCAGATCATAAGATGTGGCCAGACGGTGAAGCAATTCCTCGCCGTCGCAATCGAAGGGCAATCGTATCCAGCTGCGGTGAAAATAGGGGGCTTTTACACCGACCCCTGCGTCGATCAGCATCTGGGCGGTTTCGATATCGGGTGTTTTGACTGAAACGCCGTCATTGGCAATGCCGATGCAGGCAAACATCTTGCCGCCGATTTTCCAGGCATCATGCCCGCCGCCCCAAGGATCTGACCATTCGGCACCGGGAAGGGTTCTACATATGGAATTCACATTTTCACGCGTCATTAGACCGAAAATGCGCCAGGGCGAGATGGAACTCAAGACTTGGCGTAGAGAGATCCACGTGCTAGGGGATGGTCATGAACCGTATGACCTGCATCATTATTTGCTGCATTACCTGCTGATCCTTCAAGCGGGCCGGTTTCTTTCGTTTTCATCTCCGAGACAAGTTGCTAAGCCCGCGCCAACGCGAGTAGGTATGCTGTCTTTAGGAGCCGACCGATGACGACGATCAAACTGCACAACACACGGACGCGGACGAAAGAGAACTTCGTTCCAATCAGCGCCGACAATGTGCGGATGTATGTCTGTGGACCCACGGTTTATGACCGGGCTCATCTGGGCAACGCCCGACCGGTGGTGGTGTTTGACGTGCTGTATCGGCTGTTGCGCCATACCTATGGGGCGGATCACGTCACTTATGTGCGCAACTTCACCGACGTGGATGACAAGATCAACGCGACCGCGCTGGCCCGCCAAAAAGCCGGAGCCGTAGGCACGTTGGAGCAGTTGGTCCAGGAACGCTCGGACGAGACCATTAGTTGGTATCTGAACGATATGGGCGCTTTGGGGGCGTTGCAGCCGAACGAAATGCCGCGTGCCACGCAGTACATCCCACAAATGGTTGCGATGATCGGGGATCTGATCACGAAGGGCCACGCCTATGCGGCCGAAGGACATGTGCTGTTCGCCGTAGACAGCTGGAGAGAGCGATACGGCGCCCTGTCCGGCCGGTCGGTGGACGATATGATCGCAGGCGCGCGTGTTGAAGTCGCGCCCTATAAGAAGAACCCGATGGATTTCGTCCTGTGGAAACCCTCCAGCGATGAGCTGCCGGGATGGGACAGCCCTTGGGGTCGGGGGCGCCCGGGGTGGCATATCGAATGCTCGGCGATGTCGTACGAGCTGTTGGGCGAGAGTTTCGACATCCACGGCGGCGGCAACGATCTGATGTTCCCGCACCATGAGAATGAGATTGCCCAAAGCTGCTGCGCCCATCCCGATGGTGAGTTCGCGCGTGTCTGGCTGCACAATGAAATGCTGCAGGTGGAAGGCAAGAAGATGTCCAAGTCATTGGGCAATTTCTTCACCGTGCATGACCTGCTGGCCCAAGGCGTGCCGGGCGAAGTGATCCGCTTTGTCTTTTTGCAGACTCACTACCGAAAGCCGATGGACTGGACCGAGAAGAAAGCTCGAGATGCCGAAGCAACGCTGCGCAAGTGGCGGGTGCTGACAGCGGGCATCGAGCCCGCCGCCAGCGCGGCACCCGCCGTTGTCGCGACGCTGAGTGACGATCTGAACACAGCGGGCGCTCTGACCGAGCTTTATCGTCTGGCGGCAGATGGAGATACCGCGGGGCTGTTGGCCAGTGCGCAGCTGCTGGGTGTGTTGACGCCCGAGATGGGGGCGTGGGCGGAAACCGACGCGATGAACCTGTCTGCACATGCAGATCGATTGGCGGATGCGCGGGCGGTTGCGATGCAGAGCAAGGATTTCTCGGAAGTGGATCGCCTGAAGGCGGCTTACATCGCAGCCGGTTTGGAGGTTCGCATGAGCAAGGGTGGTGTTGAACTGGTGCCGGGTACCGGATTTGACGCCACCAAGCTGGAGGAGGTTTGATGCACACGGAACGCCTCTACCTTTACGACACCACGTTACGCGACGGCCAGCAGACGCAGGGCGTGCAGTTCTCGACAGCTGAGAAGGTCCAGATCGCGCAGGCTCTGGACCAGTTGGGCGTGGATTACATCGAAGGTGGATGGCCCGGGGCGAACCCGACGGATAGTGCGTTCTTTGATGCTGCACCAAAAACGTCTGCTCGGTTGACCGCCTTTGGGATGACTAAGCGGTCCGGCCGGTCTGCAGAAAATGACGATGTTCTGGCGGCTGTGATGAATGCGGACACTCAGGCGGTCTGTCTGGTTGGCAAGTCGCATGACTACCACGTCACCCAAGCGCTTGGCATCCCGCTGGAGGAGAATGTCGAGAACATTCGTGCCTCGGTCGCGCATGTCGTGGCTCAGGGGCGTGAAGCGCTTTTTGATGCCGAGCACTTCTTTGACGGGTACAAGGACAACCCCGGCTACGCAATTGAAGTCTGTCGGGCCGCATTAAACGCTGGGGCGCGCTGGGTTGTGCTGTGCGACACCAATGGTGGTGCTTTGCCAGCCGAGGTTTCGCGCATCGTGTCAGAGGTTATCGCCGCGGGTTTTCCGGGGGATCGGTTGGGTATCCACACTCATAATGACACCGAAAACGCAGTGGCTTGCTCCTTGGCTGCGGTCAACGCGGGTGCACGGCAAATTCAGGGCACGTTGAACGGGTTGGGCGAGCGGTGCGGCAATGCGAACCTAACCGCGTTGATTCCAACCTTGTTGTTGAAAGAGCCGTATGCCTTGCAGTTTGATATCGGCGTCAGCAATCAAGCTCTGGCGGACCTTACGCGGATCAGCCGGATGCTGGACGACATTCTGAACCGGGTTCCCAGCAAGCAATCGGCCTATGTCGGGGCGTCAGCGTTTGCTCATAAGGCTGGGCTGCACGCAAGCGCTATTCTCAAGGATCCGACAACCTATGAACATGTCGATCCGGCCAGCGTTGGCAATGCACGGATCATCCCGATGTCGAACCAAGCGGGCCAGTCGAACCTGCGCAAACGCCTGGCCGAGGCTGGCCTGACCGTCGATCAGGGTGATCCCGCGCTGGGGCGCATTCTGGACCGGATCAAGCTGCGCGAGGCCGATGGCTATTCCTATGACACCGCGCAGGCGAGTTTTGAGCTGCTGGCGCGGGACGAGCTGGGGCAGCTGCCCGCATTTTTTGAGGTAAAGCGCTATAAAGTCACCGTCGAGCGGCGCAAGAACAAGTACAACAAGATGGTCAGCCTGTCTGAGGCGGTCGTTGTGGTTAAGGTCGATGGTGAAAAGAAACTGTCGGTCAGCGAATCCCATGACGAAACGGGCAATGACCGGGGGCCAGTGAATGCGTTGGCCAAGGCGCTGTCGAAAGATCTGGGACAGTACTCGCGCATTCTGGACGACATGCATTTGGTGGATTTCAAGGTACGGATCACACAGGGCGGGACCGAAGCCGTGACCCGCGTCATCATCGACAGCGAAGACGGGCAGGGGCGGCGCTGGTCGACCGTCGGCGTCAGCGCCAACATAGTCGATGCCTCGTTCGAGGCACTGCTGGACGCGATACAGTGGAAGCTGGTCCGCGATTGCGGGCGGCAGTCGGCGGTGGCCGAGTGACCGTTCAATTCGACGCGGACATAAAGGCCTGCGCAGAGCTGGTGTATAAGGCTGATCCTGACCGCTTCATGGCTGCGATGGCCGCCCCAATCGCAGCCCGGACAGTGCTGTTTCCGATCTTCGCGTTGAATGTCGAGGTCGCCCGCGCGCCATGGGTGACCCAAGAGCCGATGATCGCCGAAATGCGCCTGCAATGGTGGCGCGACGCGCTGCAAGAGATAGCCGATGGGCAGACCGCGCGCAGGCATGAGGTGGTGACGCCGCTTTCCCGCGTTTTGTCACCGCATCTGGCAACGGTCTTGGATGAATATGTGGCTGTCAGACGTTGGGATATCTATCGGGATCCGTTCGAAGATGAGGCCCATTTCGATGCCTATATCAACCACAGTTCTGCGACCCTGATCGTCGCCTCGGCGCAGGCGCTTGGGGTGGCGGATGAGGCTGTCCTGCGCGACTTTGGCTATGGCGTCGGGGTTGCGAATTGGCTGCGCGCCATTCCTGACCTTGAGGCGCGTGGCCGAATTCCACTACTGGACGGCACACCTGACGCTGTTGGAGACCTCGCCCAAACAGCGCTGGATCGACTAAGACGCGCACGTGTTGATCGGGCCGCCGTATCCGCGGACGCGCGCCCGGCGCTTTACGCCGGCTGGCAGGCGGACTGGATTCTGCGGCAAACCGTGGCTCAGCCAGAACGTGTCGCTGCAGGCGCGTTGGGGCAAGGAGAGATACGCCGCAGGGCGTCCATGATGTGGACCGCAGCCACTGGTCGCTGGTGAGGCGTTAGACGGTTTCCGGATCAGACGGCCTCAATACCAGCCACAACAAAGCGCCACCTGCGAGTGTTAGCAAAGGGATCATAGCGAGGTTAACGGCCGTCCAACCCTCGACCGCTGAGCCACCCGAACAGTTCATCAAACCGCCCGATGCCAGCGATGCGACCGTCACACCGCCGAACACCAACAGATCGTTCAGACCCTGCATCCGGCCCCGCTCACTGACATGATGCGACGCTGCCAGCATGGTTGTGGCGCCGATAAAGCCAAAGTTCCAACCGAATCCCAACAAGATCAAAGCGATGAAGAAGTTTTCCAGCTCAACGCCTTGCAGGGCGACGACGCCAGCCCCGGCCAGAATGGCCAGACCCAAGGCCACGATCTTTTCTACGCCAAAGCGCGCGATCAGCTGGCCGGTGAAAAAGCTGGGAACATACATGGCCAAAACGTGGGTCGTCACCACATCGGCCGCGTCATTTGCGCTGTACCCGCATCCCACAACCGCCAGAGGGGTCGAGGTCATCACAAGGTTCATCAGCGCATACGACACCATCGCGCAGATTATAGCCACTGCGATGCGGGGCGTTTTGAGCATTTCCATGCGGCTCCGACCCTTTGGCGCGTCTGCCGCCGGTTTTTCTGGTGTCGGGATGTCGAGGAAGAAGAACAGGGCCGAACCAAAGATATTCACCGCAATCACGGCCAGATAAGTGCCGAGAAACGGAATGACATAGGCCTCTGCCGTCAGTTTGACGATCTGTGGGCCAATGATAGCTGCGGCCAAACCCCCGGCCATGACGTAAGAAATGGCCTTGGGGCGAAACTCGTCGGATGCTGTATCAGCCGCGGCAAACCGGTAGAATCCGTGCGCGCTCATATAGATGCCTGTCAGCAGGCTGCCGAGCAGGAAGATGGGGAAAGACCCCAGGTACAGCCCATAGGCCCCGACCAGACCGCCGCAAGCGCCCGCAGTGGCCCCGACCAGAAATCCAACCCGACGCCCCCAGCGCTGCATGATTGCAGAAATCGGTGTGGCTGCCATCATCGAGCCCAGAACGATCAGCGAAATCGGCAGAGTGGCAAGGCACGGATTGGTAGCCAGCGACTGTCCCGCAAGCCCGCCAACGATAAAAATCATTGGCATCTGTGCACCAAGTACGGCCTGCGCAGCCACCAAAACGGCGACGTTGCGTTTGGCCTGACTGTTATCCGGGGTGGTCGAAGTCAGTGTCATGCGCCCATGCGTAGCCCTGAAAAGGCAGTCACACAAGCGGGTTGCATCTGCGGCAAAGCGACGTAACGTGCGCGCTACCCCAACTGCCGGAGCGCACATGTCTGTCGGACGGATCATTGACACACCTGACTGCGTCGAAGAAGGCGCGGCATGGTTGGCGCAGGCCTGTCCACGAATGGCATACGCGATGGAACAGACGGGGCCTTTGCCCCTGCGTCGCAAGCCGGACGGGTTTGCCCAGCTTCTGAGCGCGATTGTCAGCCAACAGGTCAGTGTCGCGTCGGCCAATGCAATCTGGAAGCGTTTGCAGCAGGCCAAACTAACCGGGCCGCGCAAGATCACTTGGGCCACAGATGACGACTTGCGTGCTGTCGGGTTGAGCCGCCAGAAAATCCGGTATGCTAGGGCCTTGGCTGCAGCACGCATAGATTACAGTGCCTTACGCGATGTTCCTGATGAAGAAGTTATTGCAATCCTGACCGAAGTGTCGGGTATCGGTGTCTGGACGGCCGAGATTTACGCGATGTTTTCACTGGGTCGCGCGGATGTGATCGCCCCCGGTGATCTGGCGCTGCAAGAGGCAGCCCGCATCCTCTATGACCTGCCCAAGCGGCCCACTGACAAGGAACTGCGTCAGATGGCCGAGGCCTGGTCGCCCTGGCGGTCGGTTGCGGCCCGGGTTTTGTGGGCCTATTACCGGGTAGCCAAAGAACGAGAAGGGATCAGATGACACGGGTTTTGAATGCGCTCCGAAAAGAGCCGGTTTCGGGCGACATCCGCTCAGTCGTGGTGTTCGTGCACGGCTTTGGGGCCAATGGTGCAGACTTGCTGGGTCTGGCCGACCCGCTGGGCGAACACTTGCCCGATACGCTGTTTGTAGCCCCTGACGCGCCCGAGCAGATCGAAGGGATGCCCAACGGGTTTCAGTGGTTTCCAATCCCCTGGATCGACGGCTCGTCCGAAGAAGAGGCCCGCCGTGGCATGGACATGGCGGTCGAGGATTTCAACGCCTTTCTCGACGCCCTGATGGTGGATGAAGATGTGTTGCCGGAACAGGTTGTGCTGTTTGGATTTTCGCAAGGCACAATGATGAGCCTGCATGTCGCTCCGCGCCGCGAGGACCCGGTGGCGGGCATCGTGGCCTTCTCGGGCCGCTTGTTGGAACCGGATCTGCTGCCCGACGAAACGGTCAGCCGGATGCCTATCCTTCTGGTGCATGGGGATGCTGATGATGTGGTGCCGCCCCAATCCCTGCCCGAAGCAGCCGAAGCTCTGCAGGCGGCTGATTTCAAAGAGGTCTACGCGCATGTGATGAAGGGCACCGGGCACGGAATCGCCCCGGATGGCCTGAGCGTTGCGCTGGCTTTCATGCGCGACAAGCTGAGCCTGTAATCATGATCGTTGTCCGGCAGATGATGTCCGAAGATGTGGCGGCTGCATGCCAAATCCTGAATGAGATCATCGAAATCGGCGGCACGACGGCGAATGAACTGCCGTTCTCCAAGGCTCTGTTTGTGCAGAAATATCTTGATGGTTCGGACAAGATCTGCTGCCATGTGGCGCTGGATGATCGTGGCGAGGTGGCCGGGTTTCAATGGCTGGGTGTGAACGAAAATTTACCGCAGGATTGCGCCGATATCGCGACTTTTGCTCGACAACATCCGGTTTTAAAGGGCACGGGACGCGCTCTGTTTCGGGAAACGGTCAAGATGGCGGGTGCGATGGGGTATACGACCCTGAATGCGACTATCCGGGCTGATAACGCTCCGGGCCTTAGCTATTATGGCAAAATGGGGTTTCAGGATTTTGCCATAGCATACGGCGTGCCCCTGCGGGATGGCACCCCGATTGATAGAATTTCAAAACGATTTGAACTGAGAAAGGACGCGGCATGTTGATTGTAACCGGAACGGTTGAGGTCTCGGTGGAGGGCGTTGAAAAAGCAGCCAAAGCCGCGCAGGAGATGGTCGCCGAAACGGTTAAGGAACCCGGCTGCCTGATTTATGAATTCAGCCAGATACTGGGCCATGCCAACCGGTTTCGCGTCTATGAGGAATGGCAGGATCAGGCTGCGCTCGAGGCGCATTTTTCGGCCCCCCATATGGCGGCCTTTCAGGCTGTTCTGGGCGAGGTCGGCGTGACTTCCAGCGATATCTACCGCGTTGCCGGTGGCGAAAAGCAACCTCTGCGATAAGGTTCGAGTGTCACGCCCAAAGATGGCTTTCGGCAAATTCGACCGAGTTTCCCGCCGGGTCGCGCACATAGAGTGAGCGTGCCCCGGATGGCCAGTCAAACTGGGCATCTACAGGGATGTTCCAATCGAGAAGGTGTTTGCGCATCGTGTCGATCTGCGCGCGCGTCAGGATCAAACAGACATGGCCCGGTCCGCGTGCGCCATGGGGCGGCACAGGTAGGTCGGGATTTCCCGGCGGTTTTTCCGTCTCATCGGCGTTGAACAACAACAGAACCGACCCGCCTACACGAAAAAACACATGGCGATTGGATGCTCTTTGGATTTTCTCAAGCGCCAGAACGTCGCCATAAAACCGCTCAGCCTCGTCCAGATCGTCGACGTAAAGCGCGGCCTCAAGAATGCCGATCGGCGCAGGTATGTCCGGCGTGACCTTCATGTGATAAGCCTATCACATTGTGGCGTTTTTGTCACCTTCGCGGGCGACGGTCCCGTTTGCGCTGTGGGGCTGCTGTCAATGCAGGTGCGGGCAAGCTGTCCCATTGGCCGGGATCTAGGCCGTCCAGTGTCCAGTCGCCGATCTGCGCCCGGATCAGACGCAGGGTCGGATGCCCCACCGCTGCCGTCATCCGGCGCACCTGACGATTACGCCCTTCGCGCAATGTCAGTTCAATCCAGCAATCAGGAATAGTCTGACGCACTCGGATCGGAGGAGTTCTGGGCCACAATCCCAGCGGCTCATCCATAAGCCGTGCCTTGGCGGGGCGGGTCATGCCATCCTTTAGGTCCACACCTTCTTGCAGGGCCTTCAGGGCTGTTGCATCGGGCAGACCTTCGACCTGAACCCAATAAGTCTTGGTCATTTTGTGCTTTGGGTCGGAGATATGCGCCTGCAGCCGACCGTTATCCGTCAACATCATCAGCCCTTCGCTGTCGCGATCCAGCCGCCCGGCGGGGTAAACGCCGGGCAGGTTGATGTAATCCGACAGTGTGCTGCGCGGAGAGTCCGCGTTGGCGCTGTCGGTGAACTGCGGCAGAACATCAAACGGTTTGTTGAAGCGAATGAACCAGGACATGAACCACGCCATAGCCCGGCGATCACATCGGTGCAACCTGTGGATAAGTGTCACGATGTTGTTACGGATCGGGCTTATCCAATCCCCGAGATATTGTGGAAACTCAGGGCTTGTCAGAGTTTTAACACGATATATAGTTAACTAAAGGCCGGGGCGGATGATCTCCGCTCTGATGTCAAAAAAGGCAGAGCAGAGCGTGGAGCGATTCTGATATGGACGGAGACTTCAGGACCGAATTTGTCAGGGAACCCGGTGCGCTGAGGCATCATCCGGCATTGGTTTTGAACGCCGACTATCGCCCTTTGTCCTACTACCCATTGTCCCTGTGGCCCTGGCAGGAGGCGATCAAAGCGGCCTGGTTGGACAGGGTGGACATTGTCGCCGAGTATGACGAGGTTGTCCGAAGCCCGAGTACACAGATACGAATACCTTCGGTCGTGGTGCTGAAAGACTATGTAAAACCCAGAAAGCGCGTGGCCTTCACGCGCTTTAATTTATTTCTGAGGGACGAATTTCGCTGTCAGTACTGCGGCAGCCGCGGAGATCTGACCTTTGACCACGTTGTCCCGCGCGCGGCTGGCGGCGTGACGAGTTGGCAAAACGTTGTGGCGGCGTGCAGCCCCTGCAATCTGCGCAAAGGGTCGAAATCGTTGCGACAGGCCGGAATGAACTTGCGCAAACCACCGCGCCAGCCAGATGCCGAAGCACTGCGCAATACCGGGCGCAAGTTCCCGCCGAACCATCTGCACGACAGCTGGATAGACTTTCTTTACTGGGATGCAGAGCTCGATGAGTTCTGAACGTTAGCGCGCGCGCCACGCGGCAAGCCACACCAGAACCAGAACGCCCGAAAGAACGGCGTTCCACCCGGCCATGGACAAGCCAAACAATTCCCACGGGATGTCATCGCACCGGACCAGTGGCGCAGACAGGATTTGATCCATCAGTTCTTGCGTCGACAGTCCGCCAATATCACCGGAAGTGCAGCTTGTTGGGCCTACCCACCAACCCTGTTCGACCCCGGCGTGAAAAACGCCAATGGCTGCGGTCGTTAAGGCTGCAAGGGCGCCAAGAAGTGGCAGCAGTACCTGGCGAGGCAGGGCAAGCGCCAACACTCCGATCAGGATGGCCGCGCCATGAGGATAACGTTGCCAGATGCACATTTTGCAGGGCGGAAGTCCACCGAGGTGTTGAAAACCCCAGGCCCCAAGCAACAACGCCAAAGAGCCGCCAGCGGCGATGAGAACCAGTAAATTTCTGCGTGTCATAGGTACCGCACCAGAAGAAATCCACCGAAAAGCAGAATGATGAACAAGGTGAACATAAGGCCCAGCCGTTTTTCAATAAAGGCTCGGATCGGCTCACCAAATCCCCAAAGCAGACCGGCGACAATGAAAAACCGCAAGGCCCGCGCCAGAATCGATGTGGCGATGAAAGTGCCCAGCGGCATGCCCGTCCACCCCGACATGATGGTGATCACTTTATACGGGAAGGGCGTAATCCCGGCTGCCAGAACAGCCCAGAACCCGAAATCGTTGAACCGTGTGTTGAATTCTTCCATGGCGTGCGCCTTGCCCATGGATTCCAGTATCGGCTGGCCGATTCCTTCGTAAAAAAACGCACCGATTGCGTATCCCAGCATGCCGCCCAGCACCGAAGCGACCAGAGCCACCGATGCAATCAGCCAGGCCCGCGATGGTCGGGCAAGGATCATCGGAATCATCAGAACATCCGGGGGGATCGGAAAGAACGAGCTTTCTACAAAAGCCACAATAGCCAGCGCCCACAAGGCGTGCGGATGTTCGGCCAGACGGATCGTCCAGTCATAAAGCGAACGCAACATAAGGTGTTAAAATCCCATACTCATCGGATGCTAGCCAAACCATGCAGCCATCAAAGCGTCAACCGCCGCCGGAAAACAAACTGGATTTGAGGTGTTTTTTGCCTCTGGACCTTCCCGGTTATGAACGCTAATTCAATGTTCGAGGCCCAAGTGGCGGAATGGTAGACGCAGGGGATTCAAAATCCCCCGTCCTAACGGACGTGCCGGTTCGAGTCCGGCCTTGGGTACCAAAGTAAAAACAGAGGGTTAGGGGAACCTGCTCTCTGTTTTTTCTTTTCTGGATTCTTGTTTGCTCGATTTCCCACATTCCGGGAATTCATGCCGTCCTAGCCATGAGATTCACTTTTTTTCCTTGTTCCCCGTCAGTCAGGCGGTTTTCGCCGCAGTTGCGTTCAGGTTCCTTGAGAGTCCGACCTGCAGAGGCTGACATACCATGCGGTTCTGGGCCGGAATCGAGGGGCTACGACCAAACTGAGAAGCTGTGAAGCTGACGGGGAAACTTCTTCGATTGCCGTCAGATATGCAGCTTTGGGCACTGGATCAGGGCACGGGGCTTGACAAGTGCAGTATCTGAATGAAACGTCGAAGGTGTTGGGAGATTTTGGAATTTCAAGCGCTTGCACCTTTAGCAAGGCGTGCGCGCTTGATGTATCGGCGGGGCCCCAGGAGGGGGTGCCGACAAATCTCCCATCCACCATAAGAATTGGGAGTTCTCAAAAATGAAAAACAGCAGCAAGCTCAGCCTCGGCGCGGTGGTCACCGCCGCCCTCATGGCTCCGGCCGCTTATGCAGAAGAATTTATTACCATCGGCACTGGGGGTGTGACCGGGGTTTATTACCCAACGGGCGGCGCGATTTGCCGTCTGGTGAACAAAGGCCGCAAAGAACATGGCGTGCGGTGCTCGGTCAAATCGACTGGCGGTTCGGTTTACAACATCAACACCATTCGCGAAGGCGAGCTGGAGTTTGGCGTTGCGCAGTCCGACTGGCAGTACCATGCCTATAACGGCAGCTCAAAATTCGAAGAAGCGGGTCCGTTCGAAAACCTGCGCGCGGTCTTTTCGGTGCACCCTGAGCCGTTCACCGTTGTTGCACGTGCCGATTCCGGCATCACCAATTTCGAAGACATGAAGGGTAAACGCGTCAACATCGGCAACCCCGGTTCCGGTCAACGCGGCACCATGGAAGTTCTGCTGGGCGAAATGGGTTGGACCACCGATGATTTCGAACTGGCGACCGAACTGAAGGCGGCTGAACAGTCGGCTGCTCTGTGCGACAACCAGATCGACGCAATGGTCTATACCGTGGGCCACCCCTCGGGTTCGATTCAAGAAGCGACCACGGCTTGCGACTCGGTTCTGGTCAACGTCAGCGGCGATGCGGTCAGCAAGCTGGTTGACGACAATTCGTTCTACCGCACTGCGACCATTCCCGGTGGCATGTATCGCGGCTCAGACGGCGACACCGCGACCTTTGGTGTTGGTGCAACCTTCGTGACGTCGGCAGACGTGTCGGATGACGCGGTTTATGCGGTTGTCAGCTCGGTCTTTGAAAACTTCGATGATTTCAAAAAGCTGCACCCGGCCTTTGCCAACCTCAAGCCCGAAGAAATGATCGCAGACGGCCTGTCGGCTCCGCTGCATCCGGGCGCCGAGAAGTACTATAAAGAAAAAGGCTGGATTCAGTAATTCAGACCTGACGCAGGGTGCCTATGGGCGCCCTGCACAACGCCTGTATCAAACAGGTGAATTAGAAGGCCAAAAATGGCCACGACGGGGAGACATTTTATGAGTTCCGACACACAATCCAATCGTCCGCTATCCGAAGAAGAGCTACAGGACCTTGTAGCCTCGTCCGACGCGGGTGGACGCAATCCAGTTGGCAATGTCGGGATATTCCTGGCGATCGTCGCGGCAATCTGGTCCATCTTTCAGGTGGTTCTGGCCTCACCTATTTCCAACTATGTTTTGCCCGGCAGCGTGGTGAACAACTCGCGCCAGTTCCATCTGGCCTTTGCGATGTTTCTGGCCTTTGCGGCCTATCCGGCGCTGAAATCCAGCCCGCGGGATTATATTCCTGTCCAGGATTGGATCATGGGAATTCTGGGCGCGTTTGTCGCGCTTTATGGCTATTTCTTCTATGACAAGATCGTCGATGCTGGCGGCCTTGCCGACGATACGGACAAGTGGATCGCCCTGGGAGGCTTGATCCTGCTGTTCGAGGCGGCGCGCCGTGCGCTTGGTCCGGCAATGGCGATCATCGCGACGATCTTCTTGGCCTACGTGTTCTTCGGGTCCTCTGAATGGGTGCCCGAGGTAATCCGATGGAAGGGCGCCAGCCTGAAAAAGGCGATGAGCCATATGTGGATCACATCTGAGGGTGTGTTCGGCATCGCATTGGGCGTTTCGACCAAATTCGTTTTCCTGTTCGTCCTGTTTGGCGCATTGCTGGATAAGGCCGGGGCCGGGAACTACTTTATCAAGATGGCGTTTGGCGCGCTTGGACACCTGCGCGGCGGCCCCGCCAAAGCGGCGGTTGTCGGCTCGGCTGCAACCGGCCTGATCTCGGGTTCGTCCATCGCCAACGTTGTCACCACCGGCACGTTCACCATTCCGCTGATGAAGCGGGTGGGCTTTTCCAGTGAGCAGGCGGGCTCGGTCGAGGTAGCCTCGTCGGTCAATGGTCAGATTATGCCGCCGGTCATGGGGGCTGCGGCTTTCTTGATGGTGGAATATGTCGGCATTTCGTATGTCGAGGTGATCACCCACGCCTTCCTGCCTGCCGCGATCTCGTATATCGCGCTGGTCTATATTGTGCATCTGGAAGCCGTAAAGCGGAACATGCCGACACTAGGCGATCGCGACGTAAAACTGGCGCGCACCGTTGTTGGGATGCTGTCCTTCTTCCTGGTGTTTGCGGGCCTTTGCTATGGTTCTCAGTTCCCGGTGGATGTTGTCACCAGCTTGGTGCCTTCTGCTGCTGGTCTGGTGCTAAGCCTGATCGTCTGCGCGCTTTACATGGCGCTGCTGTTTCTGGCCGCACAGGTACCGGATCTGGAGCCGGATGATCCGAACGCCAAGGAAGTCACGCTGCCGGTCATCGCCGACATCTACAAAGCTGGTCTGCATTACCTGTTGCCGATCATCGTTCTGGTCTATTTCCTGATGATCGAACAGAAATCGCCGGGCCTGTCAGCTTTCTGGGCCACGTCGTTACTGTTTGTAATCCTGCTGACGCAGAAGCCGCTTAAGGCGATCTTCAGGGGTCAGAGCAATGTTTATAACACCTTCATCGATGGCGTGGCCGACCTGTGGCAAGGCCTGATCGACGGCGCGCGCAACATGATCGGTATCGCTCTGGCTACGGCCACTGCGGGCGTGATCGTTGGCACCGTGACTTTGACCGGTGTGGGTCAGGTCATGGCTGACTTGGTTGAGTTCCTGTCGGGCGGCAATTTGATCCTGATGCTGGTCATGGTGGGTATCCTCAGCCTGATCCTGGGTATGGGGCTACCGACAACAGCGAACTACATTGTTGTCAGCTCGCTGATGGCCGGGGTGGTTGTTGAACTGGGCGCGCAAAGCGGTCTGATCGTGCCGCTGATCGCGGTGCACTTGTTCGTCTTCTACTTTGGCATAATGGCAGACGTGACGCCGCCCGTGGGTCTGGCAAGTTTTGCTGCCGCCGCCGTGTCGGGTGGGGATGCAATAAAAACTGGCTTTATCGCTTTTTTCTACAGTCTTCGGACCGTGGCGCTGCCGTTTGTATTCATCTTCAATACCGACTTGCTGTTGATCGATGTCACGTGGGTTGAAGGGATAATCGTGGCCATATCGGCGACAATAGCCATCCTTGTCTTCACAGCAGGAACGATGGGGTACTTTCTGACCCATAGCCGCATCTATGAGAGCTTTGCCCTGATCTTTGTGGCCTTCGCGCTGTTCCGACCAGACTATTTCATGGACCGCATCTCACCGCCCTATGCCGCAGTTGAGCCCGCTGCCTTTGTTGAAACCATTGGCCAGACGCCTCCGGGGACTGAGGTGCGCATGGTCGTCAGCGGCCCCGATTTCGACACGCTTGAGATGACGGACACGACCGTCGTCGTGACTGTCGGTGATGAGGACGGCGGTGAGGCGCGGGTCGATGCCATGGGTCTACTGCTTGTGCCCGAAGATGGCTTGATCAAGCTGGAAGAGCCGCTGTTTGGCACTCCGGTCGCGGATGAGCTGGACATGTTTGACTATTACGGCGATGACGCGGTGCGTCTGACCTCGGTCAACCTGCCGTCCAGCCAACCTCCGAAACAGCTGATCTTTATCCCGGCGTTTATCCTGTTGGGGTTGATCGCTTTCCTTCAACGTGGCCGTGCCGCCAGACAAGAGGTGCCCGCATGACAAACTCAGTTCTTTGTGCCGTCGATATCAGCAACGGTGATTTGGACGTAAATGTCTTGAAAACAGCTGCTGCATTGGCCGATCAGGGCGGTTCGCAATTGGATGTGGTAACGGTTCTGCCGGATTTTGGGGAAAGCTGGGTTTCCGGCTTTTTCCAACAGGATTTCCACGAAAAAGCCCTGGCAGAGGCGCGTGATAAATTGACCGAGATGTGCGTCTCAACCCTGGGTGCAGAGCGGAACGAAAACATCCGCCATGTGGTCGCCACCGGGACTGCCTATCAGGAAATTCTGAAGACAGCCGAAGGCGCCGGCAGCGATCTGATTGTAATCGGGGCGCACAAGCCGGACCTCAAGGACTATCTTCTGGGGCCAAATGCCGCGCGGGTTGTGCGGCACTCTACAGCTTCGGTCTACGTCGTGCGCTGATCTAATACCCCGTCATCTCAAGGTATCCGCGGCCGGACCGGTTGCCTGATACTTTGACGGGGCCTTCCCAATACTCAAACTGTGTGGCCATCCAGGCCTTGGGGGTCAGAGCTGTGACTTCGACGTCCAGATCATAGTCGGGCAGGGTAACCTGCCACGTAACAGGGACTTCGCGGTCTTCTACGCGCGCAGTTTCCAGCGGGATGAAGGACGCTGACCCATCAGGCAGTGGTGTTGCGGTGCCATCAGCGCTGATCCAGGTGGCGGCGGTGAAATCTCCGCGCCCTCCGCGCAGACGAAACGCCATCAGCTTATCACCATCATCGAAGCTGAGAGAGAACCAGTCCCACCCGCTTTGATCCTCGGCCAAAGGTTGCGAGGACCATTCCCGGTCCAGCCATCCCTGACCGGTGACTGCAACGTCGCCATCAGGAAGATGTAACACGCCTTCGACATCATAAAAGGGCTGTGAGTAGTAATGGCTGGCTTGTCCGTCCGCAGACTTGACGGAATACCCGGCGTCCCCGTGAAACACCAAAGGCCCCTGCGCCGTGAGGGACAGATCATAGTGGAACTCTTCCCCGCTTGCGGTCAGGGTCAGCGTGTCCGGATCGGGGCCGCGCATATGCCATTCGTCAATCCAGGCCTCATAGGGGGCGGCTGTTACGCCGGCCTGACCGATTCCGCCCCGCGACAGACGCTCTGCCAGGTAATGCGCGTCTGGTGTCGTCACCGCCGCGTGTCCCATCCACAATTGCGGGCTCTGCCAGCCGTCTGTCTGGGTGGGTTTCAGGGCAGACCTAAAAAGGGTCCACTGAACGCCATAGTCGCGCCCGTCCTCTCCGGTCAGGTTCGCGGTCAGGTACCACCACTCAATCCGGAAACTCGGATGTGGGCCGTGGTCGCGCGGAAACTGGAATTGATAGCCCTGTTTTGGAATATCAAACCCGTCCACCGAGCCACCCAGACCCGCATAACCCTGCGCCCACATCGGGGCGGGCAGCAGAAAGAGCAGACCAAAAAGCAAGGCTTTAACGTTCATAGGCAAACACCTTCAGCAGGTCAGCGGGCGGCAGGCGCAGCAATCGCAGCGCGGGGAGGGCGGCGGCGATAAAGGCGGCCAACAGGGTCAGGGCAAACAGATAGGCCCAATCCTCGGGAAACAGATACATCGGCAACCGCCAGCCAAAGGCCTGAACATTAATTACCGCCAGCAGAGCCCAGGCCAGAACCAGCCCAAGGGGCAGGGCCAGAACTGCAGTCAGCGCGGCCAACAATACACTGCGCAACAGTTCAATCTGCGCAAGCTGCGCCCGCGTTAGCCCCAGTGCCCAGACCGGCGCAATCTGCGGCAGGCGCTGGGTCCACAGGGTCAGCAGGCTGGTAAGAATGGCGAACCCTGCAACCCCAAGCGTCAGAATGTTCAGGGCAGAGGTCACCACAAAGGTCTTGTCAAAAACCGCCAGTGATTGCGCCTTCATCGCGGCCTGCTGGACCACTGCTTGGCGCGGCAGATCAAACTGATCGCGCAGGGCCTGGGCCATCTCGGTCGCGCGCTCTGGTGCAAGGCGAATGCCGAACCGTCGGGTGTCGGCACCCGGCGCGATCCGGTCCAGTTGGGCCATGGACACGATGGCTTGTCCGGTGGGGTTGCCGTAGTCCGAATACACTCCGGCAATGGTCAGCGTCTGGTCAGGTTTCAGGGTCAGGTCGTCGCCGGGCCACAAGTTCGATCGGCGCGCAAGCTGTTCGTTGATCAGTACGGCTTCTCCAGCCAATACGCGATCCCATACCTCGTCAGAGGACGCAATAAGCGGCCAGTTCTGGCGATAGCTCTGGTGATCGACAATCCCATACAGGAACAGCGGACCTGACAAATGCGCCAGTTCGATGCTGCGGATTGGCAGCACGGCGTCCACCTGCGGGTCCAGCCATTGTGCGATCTGTTGCCCTTGTTGGTCGTCGGCGGCCGTCACGTACAGCTCTGATGTCAGGCGTTGATCCAGCCATCCGGTAAAGGTCAGCCGAAAACTGGATACCATGGTTCCCACACCGATATTCGCCGCCAGTGCCAACAACAGGGCCATCAGCGCCAGAGAAAGACCAGGCAATTGCGCACGCATATCGGCCCAAACCCATTGCGTCACTGGTCCTCGTGCACCACGCTGAAGAAGCGACAGCGCAAATGATAGAAGGGCGGGCAAGACTAAAGCTGCACCAGTCAGGATACCCGCCACCATCGCAAATCCAGCGACTAATCCTTCAAGCGCGTAAGCCGTGACAAACCCGCCTGCAATCAGCGTCAGACCGATCAGTACTGTCGCCCGTCTGCCTGATGCAGCACCCCGCCACGCCTGCAGGCCAGCCCCGCTCAGCAAGGGCATGCGTGACAGTCTGTGCAAGGCGTGCCCGCTGGCCAGCAACGTTCCCGCCAGGGCTATCGCAAGCCCCGCCACCACCCATTCAGGTTGCAACCGCATCTGCCCATCAACGGGCGCACCGTATAGACCACGCAGTGTTGCGGCGACGTCCGGCAACAGTGCTCCGGCCAGAAAGAATCCCAGGATCAACCCCAGCGCTCCGCCAATCAGGGCCAGCAGCGTCAGTTCCGCGGTGATCATCCACACAAGACGCCGCATGGACACACCCAACGCACGCAGGGTTCGGATCATCCCGCGCCGCTGGGCAAAGGCCAGACCAACCGTGCCGTGAACGATGAACAACCCAACCGCAAAGGACAGTAGACCAAAGGCGGTCAGGTTCAGGTGAAAGCTGTCGGTCAGCTGCGTCGTATCCAATCGGGTTGAGGCATTGATGCGCTCCAGATCCGGCGCGATTTCTGACAGCGGAGAGATGCCCATTGGTTGATCTGGCAGCACAATCAGGCGCGAGATTTGCCCCGGTTGGTTCAACAGAGTTTCGGCCACGCCGATATCTGTCAGGATCAGATCGGACGGCAACGCATCAGACGGCAAGATCGGTGGAAAATCGGAACGTACACCGAGAGTCTGCGCAAGATCGGGCGCAGCCAATAAGCGACCAGGTGCGGTCAACATATCGGCCGGATCGGGGGGCGTGTCGCTTTGTTCCACCTGCGTGACGGCGGGCAGGGCGGGGTAGGTGACCATGTCCACGCCTAGCACCTGCACTCTGCGATCACCGACTTGCAAAGACCCTTCCAGCACTGCCGCAACTTGCCACCCTGCGCGGCGCAGTGCGACATAGCGTGCAAGAGGGATCGGACCGGACGGATCGCGCAGCTCATCATAGCGGCCCAGCGCCAATTGGTCTGAGGCGCGTTGATAGCTGGCGCGTGCCTCGGCATTGATGGCCTGAACCGCCGACCATAGCCCGGTTGCCAATGCGATCCCAATCAGCAGCGTCGCCAGTTGCAGGCGGTGCCGACGCCAGTGAGATAGCAGAGCTTGGGTGACAGCCCAGGTCATGCGATGCGACCACCGGTCAGATGCGCGTGCCGGTCCAGCCGTGCGGCGATATCTTGCGAATGGGTCACTAACAGCAATGCTGCCCCGGTGTCGGCCACCAGAGACAGCATAAGATCCAGAACCGTCGCGCTGGCTGTTTCGTCCAGATTGCCCGTTGGTTCATCCGCCAGCAGCAGTTTTGGTCGGGCGGCCATGGCGCGGCCTATCGCAACGCGCTGTTGCTGTCCGCCTGACAGGTTCTCGGGGTAACGTGGCAGCAGCTCTGACAGGCCCAGCCGGTTTGCCAGATGGGCTGTCCAGCCCGTGTCCTCGCGCCTGGTCAGCCGGGCGTGAAAGGACAGGTTCTGGGCAACCGTCAGCGAAGGGATCAGGTTGAATTGCTGGAACACCAACGAAACGCTCTGCCGCCGCAAGGTGGCTCTGCCGTGATCATCCAGCGACGACAGCGCGGTGCCGTCCAGCGTGATCTCGCCCCCATCCAAACTGTCCAGCGCCGCGGCGAGGTTCAGCAGGGTGCTTTTGCCGCTGCCGCTTTCTCCGGTCAGCGCTAGCGTCTGACCCTGATCAAGGGTCAATGATACATCCCGCAATACGGGACGCCCGCCCGGATAAGATTTCTGGACTTTGTCGATGTTGAGCAGCATGCAAAACCCTTGGACTGTGCTCGCAACAATGTGCGCCGCCGCGCGGCAAAGTCCAGCGCCTAGGCACATTCGTTTCCATTCGTCGCAGCTGTTGCTGTGGGGTTGTCCCGTTTAGCCTAAACCGCCATTGTGTGACGAATAATGCAGACCGGGACATGAGAATTAATGACCTTAACTGAGCAGATTGTTTGGGGCAGTATTTATCTGGGCATCTGCTTTATAATTGAGATCATATTTCTGACATGGTGCACGCAAGTGATCCGGGTGATGTCCCTGCGTTTGGAACAAAGCAAAAAGTTCCTAACGATTGCCGCGCCAATCTGTATTTCCTTGGTGTTCATCGTGACCATCCACACTTTTCAGGTCTGGTTGTGGGCCATCGTCTGGGTATTGGGGGACGTGCTGCCCGATTGGAACTCGGCGCTGTATTTCTCGTTGGTGACCTTCACCACACTGGGTTACGGCGACATAGTTTTGGGTGAGCAATTGCGCATCTTTGGCGCATTTGCATCCGTTACCGGGCTGTTGTCGTTTGGTCTGTCTACGGCCTTTATGGTGGCTGTCATGACCGAGGTCTTCAAAGAAGAGCTGTCGGCCTAGAGGATCGGTGCAAACAGTCGCGCCAGCGGTGAGCCGAACCGGATAAAGGCGGGCTGATCAGGCAAGTTGCGGGTCAGCTCATAGCTGGACTCGAAATCTTTGCGCAGCATCTTGTCCACTGCCCCGGCGGCCCGTGGATCAAAGAACAAGGCCATTGCCTCGAAATTCAGTCGGAACGAGCGGTTATCCAGATTGGTCGTACCAACGGCGGCCAGCGTATCGTCCACCACAAATGCCTTTTGGTGCATGAACCCATCCGTGTACCGGAATACACGCGCGCCGCAGTCCCGGATCTCGTCGAAATAGGCAAAGGCTGCGAGCCAGGGCAGGCGGTGGTCGATCTTTTCGGGCACTAAAATTCGCACGTCCACGCCGCGTAAGGCCGCGTGTTGCAGGGCCGTCATGATGTCGATATCCGGCACAAAATAAGGCGACGCGATCCACAGCCGTTCTTTGGCCTCGGCGATGGCGGCAAAGAACATCATCGCTCCGGTCTCGGTCTCGTCGCCAGGGCCGGTGGCGACGATCAGAGCATTCATGTTTTGCTCGGATTCCGTGCCGGCCCAGTCCAGCTGGTCAATAAGGTCCTCAGCATGCGCCCAGTGCCAGTCTTCAGTGAAGATCAATTGCAATTGTCGGACGATATGACCGGTCATCTTGACATGGGTGTCGCGCCAATGGCCGAAATGTGCGTCCTGGCCCAGGTATTCGACCCCCACATTGTGGCCACCGATAAATCCGGTCTCACCGTCTATGATCACTGTTTTACGGTGATTGCGGTAGTTCAGCTGAAAACGGTGTTGTGGGCCCCGGCGGTCACGTGGGTTGGCAATCTCGACCCCTGCTGCGCGCAACTCGTCCAGATAGGCGGTCGGCAGGCCGTAGCTGCCCACCGCATCCGTCATGAACCGCACCGAGACACCACGATAGGCAGCCGCGATCAAATTGGCTTTGAGTTGTTTGCCCAGCGCATCGTCGCGAACGATGTAGAACTGGATCAGTACATAGTTTTTTGCCGCGTCGATCGCCGTGAAAATCGCTTCGAACGTGGCTTGTCCATCAATCAGCAGTTCCACGCCATTCCCGCGAGAGACCGGCAGATGCGCCAGCGCCTCGAAGGGGCGGGGGTTGATCGGCATTGATCCGGGGTCGGGTTTCGAGAAATCCGCAAAGCTCTTGATCCCTTCAACCACGGTTTCGCTGTGTTTGCGCGCGATGCGGTAGCCTTGAAACCGGTGATGCCCCAGAAACAGATAGAGGGGCACCGCAAACATCGGGGCCGAGATCAGAAAGACCACCCAGCCAACTGCGCCCTGCGGCGTGCGCGCGGTCTGTGCCGCCCGTATCGCAAACACCACGGCCGTCACATAAAGTGTCAAGGCAAACGCGGAAACAAGCAGTGTCCACATGGGGTTACCAGTCTCTGAGGTTCTTATTCTGCCCCAGTGTAGATGCGATCCCAATCCTGCGCCATATCAACAATGACCCATCCATTTTCCGGACCTTTGTCCAGACCGTCGGCGAGTTTTCCAATTGGGCTTTCCCGGTCATAGGCCCATTCCCGTTCCGCATCCGTGTGATGGATCAAAACACCAAGCCGGGGGCCATCGCCGGCCGTGGTCCATTCCAGCATGGCGAAATCCCCGTCGGAATTCCCGGCCGCGAGAATTGGACGCCTGCCAATGGTGCGTTCGATGTTGATTGGTTTGCCTTCTTTGTCATCGATGAAGGCAATGCCGGGTGCCTTAATGATCGACGGTGTGCCGTTGGTGACCTCGTAAGTGGTGTCGGTATAAGTGCCCAAAACCTGTTCGGGTGGAATGCCATAGGCTTCCTCAGCAAATACGCGCATGAAGTGGAGCCCGCCGCCCGATACGATATAGGTGCGGAACCCTTCGTCCCGCAGATAGCGCAACAGTTCGACCATCGGCTGATAGGTCATCTGATCATAGGGCAGGCCGGTATCCGGGTGTCGTGTGGTTTGTAGCCAATCCGCGACCGCAGCCTGAAAATCCGGGACATCCATGCCGGAATGCGACGCGTTTAACACTTCGATCAATGCTTCATGGCCGCCGTCGACAATTGCCTGCAAATCGCCCTCCGCCGCGGCTTTTAGGGTAGGGGTCGTCAGGATCGAGGGATCAGCATCAGCCATCTCAGAAAGGCGGTCCAAGGCGAAGGTCAATTGAAAATAGACCGGCTGTTCAGACCACAGGGTTCCGTCATTGTCGAACACCGCAACGCGCGCTGCAGGTGTGACATAATCCGTGCCTTCAGGATCGGTCACGGCGCCAACAAAGTCGATGATCCGGGCGCGGGTTTCGGTGTTCGCCCAGCTTGGTAAAGGATCGGCGAATACACAAATAGGGGTCGCTGAAATGACGGCGGCTAAGGCAAGGCGCAGCATAATGAATTTCCTTGTTGGTAAGGACAGAGGCCGCAGGTAAATGCGGCCTCTGCGTTCGTTCAACGGTCTGTCTTAGTTGGACGTTGGTGTAGACAGTTTTTCCATCACCTGATCCAGGCTAAAGCTGGCCGCTTTCTGGCGTGGCGGGTACTCCTGGAACGTGCTGAGGAAGTTGCCAACATATTGCTGGGCAGGCACCAGGAAATAGACGCGGTCGATCATCCAGTCGTAATAGGTGTTCGACGTGCGGTAGCCACGTTCATACGGGTCACGCCGCAGGTTGATGATGATAGGCACACGCAGTTCAGTAAACGGCTCCATCCACGCGCGCAGCGTGGCCCAGGCTTTCTGCTCGAGGAAGATCAGTTTCCAATCGTCGAAACGCAGTGCCGACAGATCGCCATCGTCGGTGAAATAGAATATCTCACGACGCGGACTGTCGACGGTTTCACCGGTCAAAAGCGGCAGGATGTTGTAGCCATCCAGATGCACCTTATAGTCCCGGCCCATCGCTGGAGAGGAATATCCGGTTTTCAGCTTTTCCTTGATCTCGGCATCACCAGCGACGGCCAGATAAGTCGGCAACCAGTCCATGTGGTGGACGATCTCATTGGTGACCGAGCCGGGCTCGATCTTGCCGGGCCAGCGCACCATTGAGGGGACCCGCCAACCGCCTTCCCAGTTGGTGTTCTTCTCACCCCAGAACGGGGTCGAAGCAGCGTCAGGCCATGTGTTGTAATGCGGACCATTGTCGGTCGAGTAATGGACGATGGTGTTGTCGGAAATGCCTAATTCATCCAGCAGATCCAGCAGCTGGCCGACCTGAATGTCATGTTCAATCATGCCAGCGGTGTACTCATCCGCCGCACCACCGATCATATCATTCGCCTGTTCGCGCATCTCGTCTTTGACATGTGTGCGGAAATGCATCCGGGTGCCATTCCACCAGACATAGAACGGCGTTCCATTCTCGTTGGCTTGACGAATGAACTCTACTGCGGCTTCCAGTGTTTCTTCATCGACTGTTTCCATCCGCTTTTTGGTCAGTGGACCGGTGTCTTCGATCTCACCACCTGCGGCCGAACGGATCACGCCGCGCGGGCCATAGGCTTCGCGGAAAGTGCGTCCGTCGGGCATGACGGCGTCACCGGGGTAATCCTCGTGCTCGGGTTCTTCTTCAGCGTTCAAGTGGTAAAGATTGCCAAAAAACTGGTCGAATCCGTGGTTGGTCGGCAGATGCTCATCCCGGTCGCCCAGGTGGTTCTTGCCAAATTGGCCGGTGACATAGCCGTGGTCTTTCAGCAGTCCGGCGATGGTTGGGTCTTCGATCTGCATGCCTTCTTTCGCACCAGGAAGGCCGACTTTGGACAGGCCAGTACGGAACACCGATTGCCCCATTATGTAAGAAGAGCGTCCGGCGGTACAGGATTGCTCGCCGTAATAGTCGGTAAAGATCATGCCTTCTTCGGCGACACGGTCGATATTGGGAGTTCGGTAGCCCATCATCCCCATCGTGTAGGCAGATATATTGGATTGACCGATGTCATCTCCCCAAATGACAAGAATATTGGGTTTTTGCTCCTGCGCCCAAGCGGGGATGGCAAGGCATGCAGCAAAGGTTGCTGCGGCAATCTTGCCGATCCATTTCGTTGATATCATTTCTGACTGCGACATAGAAAGCTCCTAAAATACTGGGGCCCATCGAGGGCCGCTTTCAAATCGAGAACGGTGTGCCAGCACCGCTGTAAGCTACTGATTCACGTCTAATGTCGTTGATTTAGGCGGATACGATTGTTCCAAAGCCCGAGACAAACCAGCGACGGTTCTCATAACACATACAGAAAATTAAATACATGGTTGTGCGAAATAATTTAAGTGAATCAGGGCCTTTAAGTTGAACCCGCAGAGGCTTTTTGATCCTCTGTTAGTCGTCCGTCCAGCGACATCAGGATCGCGATAGGGCGCAGCGCCGGTATGTGGCTGAACACGATCAGGATGCAAACCGTCAGTGGTACGCTGAGAAAGGCACCGATCAAACCCCAGATTGTGGTCCAGAAGGTCAGGGCCAAAATCACAAGGAAAGTGGACATGTTCAAGGAACGCCCCAGCATGGCCGGGTCCAGGAAATTTCCGATCATGAATTGCAGCGTGCCACAGCCCAGTACGATGATCAGAAATGGACCGACGCTTTCGAATTGAACCAGCGCGATCATTGCCGGAAAGATGACCGCAATGATCGAACCGATGGAAGGGATGAAGTTCAGCGCAAAGGTCAGAACGGCCCATGTCTCGGCATATTCCAGCCCAAGCACTTTGAAGACCGAATAGCTGATGCCAGCGGTGATCAGGCTGATAAAGGTTTTGACCCCGACATAGCGCTGCAGGCTGTTGGTTATCGCATCCAGAATGGCCGCAAACTCGGCCCCGGTTTTCGGGTCGCCCGCCGCCAGTTGAATCTTTTTTCGAAACGCCAACCGCTCGGCCATCAAGAATGCGACGTAGAGGCTGATCAGAAAGAAGTGGTTCAGCAGCGACGTGGCGCTTCCCAGCAAAACCCGTGCCACATAGGACATGTCGATGCTGATCAGATTATCCCTGATGAAAGAGGTCACATCACTGCCGATCAGCCCGGCAATGCGGTTAACGGCCCCATCGAACTGGGCTTCATAGGTATTGATGGATCGCGCAAACTGGGTCGCCTGACTGCCCAGAATATACATGATGACAAACAACCCGGCCAAAACAAACGTGACGCCTGCGATATTGGCCAGCCAAACGGGCACACGCGTCAACGAGGTGATACGGTCGCTCAGCGCTATGATCAGAACGTTGATCAACAAAGCCAGGGTCAGCGGAATAAGAAAAGCAGACCCGGCATAGAGCCCTAGCACCATCAGCGTAGCCACAATCGACACGTCCCGCACGACCGGCAGCCGGAGTTTCGCGGTGTTTGCAGTGTCGTTGTTTTTTACAGTCATTGGTTGGCCCATGTCAGAGGCTGCCCTTTTTGCGGATGCGGCAACAATCAGTATATGCGGATGATCCTGCACAGCCGGGCAGGATTATGCAATGCGGCCAGACGTTTGTATGAGTTTATTTGCCCATTACGCGGATTTGCCGGTTCAGTGGCGCGGACAGGCAGGATAGACTTCGAGGATGAGCGCGCGAGTGATTCCTTCTTTCGGTCGACCGGTTCAGGCGCTTTGGGTGGCAGTTGTCCGCTTTGACGCCAAGAACGGCTTTGTCATGAGCAGCCACGTCGCCATGTCACTTATGCTGGCCCTTTTTCCCTTTGTTCTGTTTACAGTGGCTTTGGCCGGATCGTTGTCGCAGGACTATGTAACCAACGAACTGATCGAGCTGATTTTCGGCGCGTGGCCAAAAGACGTCGCTGGTCCGATTGTGGCCGAACTGCGCTCGGTCCTTGCCGAATCCAGTTCGGGTGTCATCACGCTCGGTGGTTTGCTAGCGGTGTTTTTTGCCTCGAACGGCGTTCTTGCGGTGCGGAAGGCAATGAACCAAGCTTATCACGATCATGACAGTTGGCCGTTCTGGAAAACGCGGCTGTTGTGTTTGGTGCTGGTGATTGTCGGAGGTGTCGCCATCATGATCATCGCGGCGGTTGAGGTGGTGCTGCCTTTCTACACTCAGCTGGTTTCGGAGAAGACGGATGTGAATGTGTCCGAGTGGCTGTCGGTGGATCGCCTGCGCTGGACCTTTACAGTGGCCGTTCCCGCAGGTGTGGTAGTTGTGGCGCATCTGATCCTGCCAACGGGGCGGCACAAGTTGCGGCAGATTCTGCCGGGGGTACTGCTGACGCTTGCTCTTTGGGCTGCTGGCGGATGGGGGTTTTCGGTCTATATCGCGCAGTTTGCTACTTATAGCGCGACTTATGCCGGCCTGGCCGGTGTTATGGCAGCATTGATCTTTTTGTACCTGTGTGCCGCGATTTTGATCTTGGGTGCCGAATACAACGGGGCTTTGATGGACCTGCAGAACGAACCGGAAGGCCCCATTGAATGAGGCTTTTGGGATTTGCCTTATGGCTGTTCACTCCTTTAGCCGCTTTAGCTGAACCGCCAAGCTACGTCGGCTCGGACCAATGTACGGATTGCCATGCAGACGCGGCCGAGGCGTGGTCTACGTCGCATCACGCACTGGCTTGGACGCAGATGAGCGCGGGACATGTGGAGGCGGATTTTGACGGCACGCAGTTCGAACATGACGGGATGTCAGTGACCTTCAGCAAGACCGGTGGTGCGCTTCAGGCAAACGTAGTCGAAAAAGATGGCGCAACCACGCTTTATGATGTGCATTCCGTGGTCGGGATCGAACCCCTGCAACAATATCTGTTCGAAACCGAACCCGGGCGGTTACAGAGTTTTGACGTGGTTTGGGACACCGAGAACAAGCGCTGGTATCACCTCTATCCCGATCAGGACCTGCCGCCTGACGACGGGTTGCACTGGACGGGACCATATAAGAACTGGAACGCGCGCTGCGCCGAATGTCACGCCACTGGTTTTGCAAAGAACTATGACGTGCACACCCGCAGCTATAGCTCGACCCAGGCCGAGATCGGAGTCGGGTGTGAGGCATGCCATGGCCCTGGGTCTGCCCACATAGACTGGACCAAGGGCCAGAACATCGCGGACGACTTGAACGACTTTGGGTTCACCATGAGCTGGGGCAGGGGTCAGACCGAGGCGGAAATCCAGCAATGCGCCGGATGCCATTCCCGGCGTGAGGCGCATCTGGACGGCAACCCACTGCCCGGTACGCCCTATCATGACGCCTATAACCTGGCGGTGCTGCGACCAGGGTCTTACCATCCCGACGGCCAGATTTTGGACGAGGTATACGTGTACGGCTCGTTTCTGCAGTCCAAGATGTATGCGCAGGGTGTTGGCTGCATGAACTGCCATGAACCACACAGCACCGATTTGCGGGCCGAGGGAAACGGTGTCTGCACACAATGCCACTCACCAGCCGCCAATCCGGAATTTCCGACTCTGACAGCCAAGAACTATGACACACCAGATCATCACCACCATCCGGACGGCAGTGCAGGGGCGCAGTGTAAATCTTGCCACATGATCGAGCGGGTTTACATGGGCGTCGATGGGCGGCGCGACCACAGCTTTCGCATTCCACGCCCGGATCTTGGGCTGGGTGAGGATGCGTGCACCGATTGCCACGAAGATCAGGATCAGCCCTGGGCCGCACAGCGGATCGAGGGTTGGTATCCTGCGTCCCAACACCGCGGGCCCCATTTCGGAACTGCTTTTCAAGCAGCGGCAATGGGCGCAGCCACCAGCTCCGACGATTTGTTGAGGATAGCGATTGATCAAAATGCAGCAGGTATCGTGCGGGCGACGGCCGCTTATCTGTTGCAACCTTTCGGGTCACCCGACATTGCGGCCCAAACGGCCCCGTTGCTGACGGATTCCGACCCGCTGGTGCGCGCTTATGCGATCCCTTTGCAGGGTCAGGCTGACTTGCCGGACCGGCTGCAGCGCCTGGAGCCTTTGTTATCAGACCCTTTGCGCAACGTGCGAATTTCGGCGGCGAAAGAGTTCCTGTCCATTCCCGGCCAGTCCCTGACGCCCGAACAACAAGCGCTGGCCGGGCAGGGGATGGCAGAATGGCAAGGCGCCATCGCCAACCGTCTGGACTTTCCGGAAACACATCTGGTGCTGGGCGGTATGGCATTGACTTTCCGCAACTCACAGGCGGCCGAACGTGCGTTCCGCGAGGTTGTCTCGCTGGACCCGCAACGGGCCGAGGCTTGGCCGATGCTGGTGCAACTGGTCCAGATCAATCGCGGCAACGCGGCGGCACGAGATGTCTTGCGCGAGGGATTGGAGCTGGTGCCGGAGCATCCGGCGCTACTGCAGCTGAGGACCCAGATCGGACCCTGAAACGGCATGGCTTGGCCCGGTTTCGGCCATTATCCCGGCAAAATTACCGGTTAACGCTAGGGCAGCACAGAAATACCGCAATGCCCTTAGGTGACGAATGTCTGACAAACCGGTCCATACATCGCAGCTGCAGCGCCCGATGTCATTGAATCAGCGGATTGCTGATCTTCAGGCCAAAAAGCCGGAATACATCAACCATGGTGAGGCGCTTTTACTGCAGCGCATGGCGGAAAATTCGTTGCGAGAACAGTTTTTGACCGGGGGCCGGATTTCCTTCGACGACTGATCTCAACCGCGGAATCCGGTGGCGACCACAAATTTTTCGGAACTGTCCGAGCGCGACGCAGGCGGCTTTACGTTTGCCACCTTGTCGAATTTCTGTTTCAGTAGCTTTTGCAGATCGCCCTCAGCACCCCCGGCCAAAACTTTGGCGACAAACGTCCCGCCTTCCTCCAGAACGTCAAAAGCAAAGTAAGCCGCTGTCTCGCACAAGGCCATGATCCGCAAGTGGTCGGTTTGTTTATGTCCGGATGCCGAGGCAGCCATGTCCGACATTACCACCTCGGCCTTGCCGCCAAGCCAGTCCTTCACCTTCTGATCCGCATCATCTTCCATGAAATCCAGCACATATGTGTCGGCACCTGCAACGGGCTCGACCTGTTGCAGGTCAATGCCCAGAACGGTGCCGACGCGCTTGCCGGGCCGTTCGCCCAGCGCGTTGACGCGTTTTGCAGCGACCTGACACCAGCCACCGGGTGCACAGCCCAAATCGACCACACGCGCGCCGGGAACAAGAAAGCGAAACTTGTCGTCCAGCTCCAGTATCTTATAGGCCGCTCGCCCGCGATAACCGTCCACCTGCGCACGCTTGACGTAAGGATCGTTCAACTGCCGTTCAAGCCAGCGGGTTGAACTGAGCGTTCGCCCACGCGCGGTCTTGACCTTTACTTTCAGGTCGCGTTGCCCTCGGCCAGAAGTGTTTTTGCCTGTGGGTGTTTTCGCCATTGGGTCGCTTTCAGTCTGTATTGTGTTCGGGGCTGTTCATCGGATGCCCGTTTCGGTCCCGGTCACCCCCGTGATACTGCCAGTGATTGACCGCAAGCAAGGCCTACTGTCGTGTCCCAGATCTATGTAAGTCGATTTCGAGTTGAGATAGGTCCTTATCACTGGGTCATGACCTGCGGGTGTCGTCGAAAACCTGCGTCCGGAAGGTATCGAGACCATTGTGGATTTCGATCTGCCGAACGGGATGCGTCAGCCCAAGGGGTCCCGACATCAGAAAGGTCCGTCTTCCAAAACGCCATTCGCGCTCATTTGTGCGTAGAGCAAACCCTCGCGCAGTCCACGGTCGGCCACCGATAACCGATCCGTAGGCCAGCACCGCAGTAATGCCTGCAAAATCGCCGAGCCCGACATGATCAAGGCCTGACGGTCATCACCGATCCGTGGATCCCGACGCCGACCCACCGGGCCCAGTTCCAGATAACCGCGGATGACTTTGTCAATCTGATCGCTGGTCATACGCAGACCGTCCACCTTGGTCCGGTCGTACCGTTTCAGCCCAAGATGCGACGCGGCCACGGTTGTAACAGTGCCGCTTGTCCCAACGATCTGGAAACCCTCGCGTGCCTGCACGTCTTTATAGGGAGCAAAATCGGCTAGATTTTCTTCGAAAAACCAGCTCATCAAGGCAAAGCGGGCCGAGTCGTCCTCGACATCGTTGAACTGATCCCGCAGCGTGGCAACGCCCAGCGGAACGCTGATCCAGTCGACCACCTTAGCTGCCGGAAAAGGGCTTTCGGCAGTATGGAATCCGTTGTGCAATCGCATGATCGCGGCTGGCCGGTCGCGGCGCGGAACGGAAGAGATATCGATCCACACCAGCTCGGTCGAGCCGCCGCCGATATCCACCACCAGCAATTGTTCGGTTTTGGTCGACACCAACGGCGCGCAAGAGATCACGGCCAGACGGGCTTCTTCCTCGGGCTGGATGATCTCAAGCGTCAATCCGGTTTCGCGCTTTACCTGGCGAATGAAATCGCGTGAGTTGCGGGCGCGTCGACAGGCTTCGGTTGCGACCAGACGCATCCGTTTGACCTTGTTGCGCTTCAGTTTTTGCTGGCAAATTCGCAACGCCTGAATGGTGCGCGCCATTGAAGACCGTGACAGTCGTCCGGTCCGTTCCAAGCCTGCACCCAATTGCACAGACTTCGAGAAACTGTCTACCACATGGAACCCGCTACCCTTGGGCTGGGCTATCAACATGCGACAGCTATTGGTTCCCAAATCCAGCGCTGCATACAACGCATCTGGATCGGGTCTTGCCGGCGCGGGGCTTTCGACCGCCTTCGGGAGCGCGCCCGCACCTTTGGGACGCTTGGGCGCCATCTTAACGCCCTCCGATATTTCAAGTTACCCCGACCATAGGTCGCGCAATTGTCTCGTGCAAGATGCTCATTAAAGTGATGAGCATTTTGATATGCGCATTCTGCGGCGACTAAGGTACAAGCCCGGTAATCCATCGGGGCAAAAAGGTCGCTGGAAATACGCCTTGTGTCGAAAATCGACCGACGCAAGCCCACATTGAGGTCTAGAACCGATCCATCTGGTTAGGAGGAATCATAGGCGATGCCTGACGTAACTATCGTTTACTGGCGCGACATTCCCGCCCAAGTCATCGTTGGCAAAGGCCGACGCGGCGCAAAGCGGCAATTGGAAGAGCGGTTCGAGCAAGCCATCGACCGGGCTGCAATGAAAGTAAATGCCAAAGACAGTGACGCCTATCTGGCCGAATGGCGCAAGGCCGCCCCTTTTGCAATTGACGGCGACCCGTCCGAAATTGCCGAGGCCGAGGCCGTGCGTCTGGAGACGGAATATGATCAGGACCGCATCAAGGCGCTGATCGCTAATGACGGTTGGGCATGAGCCCCAAATCTTTATGGGAGGCCGCAATGGCTTTGCTGAACTTCAAGAAACGCGATGCGGTCGAAAACGGACCGGTGAACCCGACCGTCGAAGCCTTTTTGCAGGGCTACTCGATCGAGGTGATGCCCCGGACGGCCGAAAAGGTCGAGGATTTCCGCGCGCTGCTGCCCGAAGGTACCCGCGTCTACATCGCCCATATCGAGGGCACGCCCATCGAGGACATGGTGAAAACCGCCAAGCGGATCGCGGCCGAGGGTTACCCGGTGATGCCGCATTTCCCGGCACGGATCATCAACGATGCCGCCACGCTGGAAAACTGGATTTCCATGTATCAGGGTGAGGCCGGTGTAGATCAGGCGCTGCTGCTGGCCGGTGGCGTGGCCAAACCGCACGGGGATTTCGACAGCTCGATGCAGATGCTGGAAACCGGTCTGTTCGACAAGGCAGGCTTCAAGCGCCTGCATGTGGCAGGTCATCCCGAGGGCAACAAGGATATCGACCCGGACGGCTCGACCAAGAACGTCGATGACGCGCTGCGCTGGAAGCAGAAATTCAGTGAGACCACGGATGCCGAAATGGCACTGGCCACGCAGTTCGCGTTTGACGCTAAGCCAATCATCGCCTGGGCGAACAGCCTGAAAGAAGCCGGGATCGACATTCCGGTGCATATCGGCATCGCCGGCCCGGCCAAACTGCAGACGCTGATCAAATTCGCGATTGCCTGTGGCGTTGGTCCGTCGCTGAAGGTGCTGCAGAAACGCGCCATGGATGTGTCAAAGCTGTTGTTGCCCTACGAGCCGACCGACGTGATCACCGAACTGGCCAACCATAAGGCAGCGAACCCGGATTTCAACATTACCAACGTTCACTTCTTCCCACTTGGCGGCATCAAGACCAACGCCAATTGGGCCATCAATAACGGCGGTGCTTCGGCGCAGCCTGTAAACTCCTAAGGAACGGACATGACCCGTACAGTCGTAGAATCAAAAACAAAAACTGCCGTTCTGGGCTTTGACGAACCGTTCTGCGTGATTGGCGAACGGATCAATCCCACCGGTCGCAAAAAGCTGGCGGCCGAACTGGAGGCCGGCGATTTCTCGACCGTTGAGAAAGACGCGATTGCGCAGGTTGCTGCAGGTGCGACCGTTCTGGATATCAATGCGGGCGTTGTCTACAACTCAAACCCCAACCCGAATGAAACCGAACCGCCGCTGATGCGCAAGATCGTTGAGATGGTGCAGGGACTGGTGGATGTACCGCTCTGCGTGGATAGCTCGGTTCCTGGCGCGCTGGAAGCCGGCCTTGAGGCGGCCGAAGGACGTCCGTTGCTAAACTCTGTGACTGGTGAAGAGGATCGTCTGGAACTGGTTCTGCCACTGGTCAAGAAATACAACGTGCCGGTTGTTGCGATCTCGAACGACGATACCGGGATATCCGAGGACCCTGATGTGCGGTTCGAAGTTGCCAAGAAGATCGTTGAACGTGCCGCTGATTTCGGCATCCCTGCGCATGACATCGTGGTCGATCCACTAGTCATGCCGATTGGCGCGATGGCGACTGCAGGTCTGCAGGTCTTTGCCTTGGTTCGTCGCCTTCGGGAGGAGCTGGGTGTGAATACCACATGTGGCGCATCTAACGTTTCGTTCGGCCTGCCGAACCGTCATGGTATCAACAACGCCTTCCTGCCTATGGCGATGGGGGCGGGTATGACCTCGGCGATCATGAACCCTGTGGCACTGCCGGTTGGTCCAAAGAAACTGGCAGAGAAAAAAGCCGAAGTTGAAGCCAAAGGCATCATTCTGCCTGCGGATATGGACGATGAGACCTTCTGCCAACTGTTCGGAGTGGGCTCGACCATGCCGCGTGCTGGCAAAGAGATGGAGGCCATCCGCGCCGCCAATCTGCTGACCAACAACGACCCGCACGGAGGTGCCTGGATCAAGTTCAACAAAGCCCCCAGCGAAGCCCGGGCCGAAGGGGCCGGAGGTGGCCGTCGCGGCGGGGGTCGCCGTCGTCGCGCCTGATCACTTTAGCACTACAAACCGAGGCCGGGCCAAGCGCCCGGCCTTTTTCGTTTTGACACTGATCAAAGTCAAAACCCGCAAGAGTTGCGACACTTACCGGACCCTCGCAGCAAGGTTCAGGTGCAGTGATGAGCAAACACCACCCTCCGAAACTGGCAGATGCCGACCTCAGTAAACGGCTGGCAAAACATGACTATTTCAGCCAACTGGCTGAACTGCAGGCGCAATTAACGCTGATCCAGCAGGCATTTCTGTTCCACGGAATCAAGGGTGTACTGGTGTTTGAAGGTTGGGATGCCGCAGGAAAGGGCGGAACGATCCGCCGGATCAGCCAAGCACTGGACCCGCGCAGCTTCAAGGTCTGGCCTATAGGAGCACCCCGCAACTACTATCTGAACCGTCACTACTTGCTGCGGTTTTGGGAAAGATTACCACCTGACGGGGCCATTTCAGCGTTCGACCGCAGTTGGTATGGCCGGGTTCTGGTGGAACGGTTGGAAAAATTCACACCCGAAGAGCGTTGGCGTGCGGCCTATCGCGAGATCAACGATTTCGAGAGGATGTTGGTCGATGACGGAACCCGCCTTGTGAAGCTGTTCTTCCACATCTCTCCGGAAGAGCAGATGAAACGGTTTTCAGAGCGTTTGCGCAACCCTCTTAAACGCTGGAAGTTGACCTATGAGGATTTCCGCAATCGCGAGCGTTGGGCGGATGCCGAAGTGGCGGTGGAAGAAATGCTGTCGCGTACTTCGACTGAAACCGCGCCCTGGTATGTGATTCCTGCCAATAACAAAAAATATGCGCGAATCAAGGCGATGCGCGCAATTGTGGATGTGTTTTCAAAGGACATGGACCTTAACCCACAACACTTGGACCAGCGTACTTTGGATGCGGCCAGCCAGGCCTTGGAACTGGATCGCGCCCTGATCGACGGCTTGCGCGCGCGAACGGAATAGCGGGCCTGATGGGTGCTACTTTTGGGCAAAAGACGCTTGAAGTCGATTAAGGCAGAATGCTATCCACAGCAGCGCGGCGGGTATGATGTAATGGTAGCCTGTCAGCTTCCCAAGCTGAACGCGCGGGTTCGATTCCCGCTACCCGCTCCAATCACTCGGATCGACGAGCCTGAAACAGGTTGATGACGGCTGGAATGTGCAGGTCTGCGCCGGTTTGGAATTGACGGAACTCTTCGGCGACGGTGGACTGGATCGCCTGAACGTCTTGCTCATCCCCTTCAAAATGGTCGATCACGCGGGCAGCGGGACCGACACGAGTACACAAGGTTGCCGTCCCATCAGCGCCATCAACACTGGCCAGTCCCACCGGGACTGCTTCGGCCTGGATGTCTGACAGTCCGGCCTGGGCCATCATGCCGGTAACATGATCGATATCGTGAAATGCCAGTGGACCGGGCGCATAGCGATCCACACGCGGGGGTTGGCCCAATCGCGTGACTGCAGCGACATGGGGCACGCGAAACCACGGGTTATCTGCCAAGGGGCCCCACGCGGCAAACGTCATTTGTCCACCAAGCCTTAGGGCCTTGGCAATATTGACAAATGCGGCCACGGAATTGCTGAAGAACATGACACCAAACCGAGAGATTGTGGCATCCATTTGCGCAGGCGGAAACTCAAAAGTCTGGGCATCCGCGTGTTGGAAACTGATATTGCTTTGACCAGCCTCCGCCGAGCGGGCAGCCGCGCGATCCAAAAAAGGTTGCGAGATATCAACGGCCAGAATGCGCCCCTCTGCACCAACTTGACCGGCTGCTGACAGCGTGCTGACACCCGTACCGCAGCCAATATCCAGTACGCTCTGACCGCCGGATAAGCCTGCGCGATCCAGAACCAGATCCAGAACAGGTGCCAACGCATGATCCAGTTGATCTTCGTAGGTCAGCCATTTGGCACCGTTTTCGGACTTGCCCCAGAACTCTGCCTGCTCGTCATTCGCTGATTGCATGTCGGCCTCCTGTGAATGGGGCGACTATGACCGTCTGCGTCGACGGCGACCAGAGCCTTCGTCGCCACCACCGGTGTTGAAGGACGGCGCAGGCAGGGTGACCACCTGCGCTAGTTCCGGGAACGGGTCGGTTTTATGGGGGATCGCGTTGGCGGCCACGAAATGATCCTGGAACTTGGGCTCGATCGCGGTTTCAACCTTGGTGATCTGGCGCACGATGCGTTCGATTTCGGCGCGGGCAGTGATATTGCACAGCGCGATCCGGGCACCGGTTCCGGCGGCGTTACCCGCGCTTGAGACCTTGTCCAGCGGCGCGTCAGGGATCATCCCCAGAACCATTGCGTGCTTGGTCGATATATGGGCACCAAACGCCCCGGCCAGAACGACACGATCCACAGTGTCGACTGCCATCTCATCCATCAGCAACCGCGCACCGGCATAGAGCGCCGATTTGGCCAGTTGAATGGCGCGGATGTCGCCTTGGGTGACGGTAATACGCGGGCCACCTTCGGCGCTGGCATCGTGGATCAGGTAGGAATGAGTGCGCCCTTCGGGGATACAGCGCGGCGTGCCGGTTTGTTCTGCCGACCCAATCAAGCCGCTTTCGTCCAACAGACCGGCGATGCGCATTTCTGCCACCGCTTCGATGATCCCCGAGCCACAGATGCCGGTAATGCCCGTTGTTGCAACGACCTGATCGAAGCCCTCTTCGTTCGACCATTTCTCGGACCCGATGACACGAAAACGAGGCTCCTTGGTGACCGGGTCGATTTCTATCCGCTCAATCGCACCGGGCGCGGCCCGCTGGCCCGAACTGATCTGAGCGCCCTCAAAGGCCGGTCCTGTAGGCGAGGAACAGGCCAGCACCCGGCTGGTGTTGCCCAGCAGAATTTCGGCGTTCGTACCGACATCGACGATCAGCACAAGGTCTTCGGACTTTCCCGGTTCCTCGGACAGCGCCACAGCCGCACAATCGGCCCCCACATGGCCCGCGATACAGGGCAGGATATAGACCTGTGCCCGCGGGTTCATTTTGGTCAACTCCATCTCTCGTGCGGGCAGGGACATGCTTTCAGAGGTAGCCAGCGCAAAGGGTGCCTGTCCCAATTCAACCGGATCCAGCCCTAGCAACAGGTGGTGCATGACCGGGTTGCAGACGAATACAGTCTCGACGATCAGGGCGGCGTCAATCCCGGCCTCTTCGGCAATTGAGGTGGTCAGGTCGTTAATCGCCTCGCGCACGGCGCGAGTCATCTCTTGATCACCGCCGGGGTTCATCATCGCGTAAGACACCCGGCTCATCAGGTCTTCGCCAAAGCGGATCTGCGGGTTCATCAGGCCCGAAGACGCCTTGACCTCACCCGTGTCCAGATCGGTCAGGTGCGCGGCTATGGTGGTCGATCCTAGGTCGATTGCCAGACCGTACAGCCCGTCTTCGTGCAGGCCGGGCCAGATTTCGACGACTTGCGCGACCTCGTCCTTGTGACCTCTGTGAACGGCAACTGTGACTTCCCATTTCCCCTTGCGCAGAACCGGTTGCAGCTTGGACATCAACGACAGATCTGCGGTGATCGCGTCGATCTGCCATTGTTCACGCAGGGCACGCTCCAGCCGCTCAAGATCGCCGGTGGGAGAGTGCATGTCCGGTTCCTCTACCACGACAAAATACAACCGCGTTGCCGGATCCATGGTAATGGACCGCGCGGCGGCAGCCTTGCGCACGACCTGGCGGTGAACCTGGCTTTCGGGGGGCACATCGATCACCACGTCACCCTGAACCGTCGCCTGACAACCCAGACGACGCCCCGGTTTCAGGCCACGTTTGTCGTCATAGCGCTGTTCGACCGCGTTCCATTCGCTCAGCGCGCCCTCGGATACCGTGACGCCGTGTTTGGGGAACTCACCATAGCTGGGTGTGATCTGACATTTCGAGCATATGCCGCGCCCGCCACAGACCGAATCCAGATCAACCCCCAACTGCCGGGCCGCAGTCAGTACCGGGGTGCCGAGGGGGAAATGCCCGCGTTTGCCCGACGGGGTAAAGACAACAAGGGGATCGGTGGTCATGATTTGCCTGCCTTTTGTATTCGCGCCTATGTCGCGCAAGATATGGGTTTGTGCGCAAAGGGAAAGGCCATTCCGCGGCACGTTTTGTGCGCGTTGCGTCGTTTTTCACCGCGCCATCGGCCCGCAATCGAAAACTAGTTTAGGTCAGGGGCTTTTCCTTAGCCTGAATCCATGTAATAGGGTCACCGCCAAACGGGCTTTTGCATGGGGTTAACAGATGCAGATTCGTGAGGCACTCACCTTTGACGACGTTCTCCTGGTTCCGGGCGCATCTTCTGTGCTTCCGGCAACGGCGGATACAACCACGCGCGTGACGCGGGAAATCACCATGAACATCCCGCTGCTCAGCTCGGCGATGGACACGGTGACCGAGGCGCGCATGGCCATTGCCATGGCGCAAGCCGGCGGAATTGGCGTTGTTCACAAAAACCTGACGGTGGATGAACAGGCCCGCGAAGTGCGCCGGGTCAAACGATTCGAATCCGGTATTGTCTATAACCCTGTGACACTGCGGGTGGATCAGACGTTGGCTGACGCCAACGCGCTGGTACAGCGCTATAACTTCACCGGCTTCCCGGTGGTTGACGAACAGGGGCGCGTCGTTGGCATTTTGACCAACCGTGATATGCGCTTTGCAACGTCGGACGACACACCGGTTCACGCGATGATGACTTCGGACAATCTGGCGATGCTGCAGGAACCTGCCGATCTGGAAGAGGCCAAAAGCCTGATGAGGGCCCGTCGCATCGAAAAGCTGCTGGTGGTTGATGGTGGCGGAAAGCTGACCGGTCTTTTGACGTTGAAAGACACAGAACAGGCCGTCCTGAACCCAACCGCGTGCAAAGACCGGCTGGGACGTTTGCGCGTCGCGGCCGCGACCTCAGTCGGCGATGCCGGGTTTGAACGGTCCGAGCAGTTGGTGGATTCCGGCGTGGACATCATTGTGGTCGATACCGCACATGGGCATTCGCAGGGCGTTCTGGATGCGGTTTCACGGGTCAAGACTTTGTCGAATGAGGTTCAGATCATCGCGGGCAACGTAGCCACGGGTGAGGCGACCAAAGCACTGATCGACGCGGGTGCGGATGCGATCAAGGTGGGGATCGGGCCGGGCTCGATCTGTACCACTCGGATGGTTGCTGGTGTCGGTGTGCCGCAGCTGACGGCGATCATGGATTGCGCCACAGCTGCAGGGGATGTGCCGGTGATTGCGGATGGTGGCATCAAATTCTCGGGCGATTTTGCCAAGGCGATTGCGGCGGGTGCGTCCTGTGCCATGGTTGGCTCGATGATTGCGGGTACCGACGAAAGCCCGGGTGAGGTGATTTTGTATCAGGGCCGTTCGTTCAAATCCTATCGCGGCATGGGCAGCCTTGGCGCGATGGCGCGGGGTTCGGCGGATCGCTATTTCCAGAAGGATGCCGCCAGCGACAAGCTGGTGCCCGAAGGGATCGAGGGGCAGGTGCCTTACAAAGGATCTGCCAGCGCCGTGGTTCACCAACTGGTCGGCGGCCTGCGTGCAGCCATGGGCTATACCGGCTGTGCAACCGTTGAAGAGATGCGCAGGAACTGCAACTTTGTGAAAATCACCGGTGCGGGGCTGAAAGAAAGCCATGTGCATGATGTGCAGATTACACGTGAAAGCCCGAACTACCGGGTCATGTAACCCAGACTATCGCCTTGTGCGGCGCCCTGACCGGGGCGCCGTTTGCGTTTCTTTTAGCAGGATCGGATCGTGCAATGACCCCCGCCGCGCGTGTTCAGGCGTCGATTGAAATCCTTGATGACATTCTGGCTGGGGCTCCCGCCGAGAAAGCCCTGACCGGGTGGGGCCGCCGCAGCCGCTATGCCGGGTCCAAGGACCGGGCGGCGGTGCGTGACCATGTGTTTGCTGCGCTCCGGTGCCAGCGATCCTATACAGTGCTTGGTGGATCACAGACAGGGCGCGGCCTGATGATCGGAGCGCAGCGCGCGACCGGTACAGACCTCGACGTTGTGTTCACCGGCGACCGTCATGCGCCCGCGACTGTGTCCGGGGATGAGGAAGGTCGCGACTTTGCAGGTGACGCTGAGCAATATGATATCCCTGAATGGCTGTGGCCTCGATTCCAAATGTCTTTGGGCGATCAGGCGATCCCGGTTGCGCAAGCGTTGCAAAACCGGGCGCCGGTTCATCTGCGGGTCAATCTGATCAAGACTGATATCGCCGGGGCTATTGCTGCGCTTGAGACTGACGGTATTCAGGCGCAGGCGCATCCTGCCTGTGACACTGCACTCGAAGTGAGCGAAGGCGCGCGTAAGATCGCACAGAGCAGCGCTTATGCTAATGGCCTGGTTGAGCTTCAGGATGCCGCCAGCCAGGCCGTTGTCGCTGCGCTGGAATTGCACCCGGGCTTGCGGGTTCTGGACTATTGCGCGGGTGGTGGGGGCAAGTCTCTGGCCCTGGCAGCGCATCCGGGTGTAGAGGTTTTTGCCCATGATGTGAACGCGGCCAGACTGCGGGACCTGCCTGTAAGGGCTGGGCGCGCAGGGGCCAAAGTTACGGTCCTGACAACGGATGAAGCGACAAGGCAGCCGCCTTTTGACGTGGTGCTGGTGGATGCACCCTGCTCGGGCAGTGGGTCATGGCGGCGTGCGCCTGCCGGCAAATGGGCCCTGACCGAAACCCGCCTGCAAGAGCTTACGACCATTCAATTCAACATTCTGAACCAGTTGTCGCCTCTCGTCGCGCCAGGTGGTGCTCTGGCCTATGCGACCTGCTCGATGCTGGCCGACGAAAATGGTGCCGTTGTTGACGCCTTTTTGCATTCCAACACGGATTGGCGCGAGAGTTTTCGCAAAACGTGGCTGGTATCACACGGCACCGACGGTTTCTTTACGGCACACTTGACGCGATAGCGCGTCAAGCCGTAGCAACTTTAAGGAGAGTGTTTAGCTTTTTTAAGCTGGCATTAACCTTGTTTGGGCTCATTTGAGAAAAGCCCACTAATTTGAGCTGTTTATGTCTGACACCGCAGAAATTTCTATTGATCCCTCCTATAAAAAAGCACCATCTGGTTTACGATTTGCCGCCCTTGTTGCGCTGGGGATGATTCTCAGTTTGACGCCGGTTGCAAAAATCTTACCGCAGGCCTGGAACACAGGGCTTCTGGTCGCAGGTATTTCTCTGCTGGCCACGGCGTTTCTGGTGGTGCTACGGGGCCAGATCTCCGATTTTTCGTCACGCCAGTCCGTTAGGTCCATGGCCGTATTTACTGAGCAAGATTTGTTCCCCTCTCTGATCGCAAATGCGCAGGGGGATGTTCTGGCCTGCAATGGGCAGGCACGAACACAACTTCACGCGCGCCCGGGTCTTCGCCTTGAGCAATGTCTGAAAACACTGTTTGCGAACCCGCCCGCCATTTTGCTGCGTCTGCAATCGTTGGCCGAGATTTACGGCAAGGCGCGCGAAGATATCGTGACCGTTGGGTCCACTGTTCCAGTTACAGTATTTAGCGTTGGAAACGGCCTGTTTTGCTGGCGGTTTCACATGGACACCCCCGGACAGTGGGATGATGTCGCCTTTCCCGTCGTGACCGAGGGCCGAAATGGAGCGATCCTGCGGGTGAACGCCGCAGCCGAGAATCTGCTGGGGTTCAGGCCGGACAACCTGAAGGAGGTGTTTCAGACCGAACCCGGTGGCGAAAGTGCGTTTCTTCAGGCCCAAACCGCGACCGAGCAAGTATCGGCCGTGGTGAGTGAGATCAGCCGCTCGGGCACTATGCGGGACCTACTTGTTCTTCCGTTGACTGTTTCAGGGCCAAGCGCAAGCGGCGCGTCATTTGCCGATCTGCCCGTTCCGATCATGTGTGTGTCCCCCGAAGGCAGCATCGTCGAGGCCAACCGGCTGGCCGCCAAACTGATTGGGGACATTCAGCCGGGCGAAACCAATCTCGATCAGATCATGGAGGGGTTGGGATACCCCATTCTGGACTGGCTGCAGCGCACCGCAGCGGGCGAACCTGCGATGCGGTCCGAGTTTCTACGCCTGACGCGTCAGGACAAGGAAGTGTTCGTGCAGGTCACGCTGCACCGGGTGATCAACCACGGGCAGACAACTCTGATTGCCGTTCTGAATGATGCGACTGAGCTGAAGACACTTGAGGCACAGTTCGTTCAGGGACAGAAAATGCAAGCAGTCGGGCAGTTGGCGGGCGGTGTTGCGCATGATTTCAACAACCTGCTAACGGCGATTTCCGGTCACTGTGATCTGTTGTTGCTGCGGCACGATCAGAACGACCCAAATTACGGTGACCTGGTGCAAATCAATCAGAATGCCAACCGGGCGGCTGCTTTGGTTAGCCAGTTGCTGGCCTTCTCGCGCAAACAAACATTGCGGCCCGAAGTGTTGGACCTGCGGGACACGATTTCTGACTTGATCCATCTGTTGAACCGGCTGGTGGGCGAGAAAGTGCGCCTTATCCTCAGCCACGATCCGGTGCTCAAACCGGTGCGCGCGGACAAGCGGCAGTTGGAGCAGGTGTTCATGAACCTCGTCGTCAACGCTCGGGACGCTATGCCGGATGGTGGCGAAGTGCGGATCGAGACTGAGGTGGTGATCTTGACCCAACCCATATCGCGCGACCGCGCAACGGTTCAGCCCGGAGAATACGTGACCGTAAAGGTGATCGACAGCGGAGTTGGTATCCCCGCAGACAAGCTGCAAAAGGTGTTTGAGCCCTTCTACACCACCAAAAGAACCGGCGAGGGCACAGGGCTGGGCCTGTCGACTGTCTATGGTATCGTCAAGCAGACTGGCGGCTTCATATTTGTTGACAGCTTGCAGGGTCACGGAACCGAATTCACAGTGTATCTGCCGGTGTCCACAGCTCCTCAGGAACCCGCACCTGCAGAAGTGGCTGCGGCGGAAATTCCAAGCGCCCGTCAGGGCGAGGGTGTTGTTCTGCTGGTTGAAGACGAAGCGCCTGTGCGGGCCTTTGCGACACGTGCCCTACGGCTAAAAGGGTATACCGTGCTCGAGGCGGAATCGGCAGAAGAGGCGTTGCGCCTGCTTGAGGACGGGGAGCTGAACGTGGACGCGTTTGTCACGGATGTGGTCATGCCCGGTATGGATGGCCCAACCTGGGTGCGCAAAGCGATGGAGACGCGGCCCGATGTCCGGGTGATCTTCATGTCCGGATACACCGAAGGCGCCTTCGGTGACTCCGGGCCGCAAGTTGTAAACTCGACCTTTTTGCCGAAACCCTTTTCGCTGAACCAACTGACCGAAGCGGTCTTTCAGCAGCTCAATTGACAGCTACAGCGCCGCGTCGTGGCAGGTAAACTCTGCTGCGTGACGTTTGCGAAAGGCCCGCTCGGTCCGAGGTGTCAGCGACAGGTCCCGCTGGGGTGAGACGTTTTCCTGCTGGAGATCGATCTGCATGTTCAGCCGGTCCTGCAGGAATGCCAGTATCTTGTCCTGGTTTTCGTATTTGAAGACATGGCTCGCGCCGGCGCCATTGCTGCGGGTACGGAAAAACTGGCTTTGGCTGCCGACATCCGCGAAGTCCGGGCGCGGATTTTGCATATAGGCCTGAACGAATTCGTCAAAGCTCAGATCGTGGGTGGAATGCGGATGCCCGATCCGATCTGGCCTGCTGCGGAATCGATACCAACTGCCCAGCCAGTCGATGGGCTCGCGCACCACAGCCATGATTTCCATTTCGGTGTCGTGCATTTTGCGAAAGATGTTTTGAAAAAACCGATCATATCGCCGCACGGGGGCATGTTTCAGATCCGGCGGACCTGTAACCACAAAGTCAGCCCGGTCGCGCAGGGCCGAGTGGTAGGCCGTGCTGCCTGTCTTGGGAACGGCAAGAAACGCAAGGCGTTCCTTATAAAAAACAAGCATTTATCAGCCCCTCGGCGAACTTTTTTTCAGGTGCAGCTTGGCGTAAACAACTCTTTAACACAATTGCCCAACAGTAAGTATTGTAAGTTTTAGTTGAAATGTTCTCTTTTTGGTCCCATAAGGAACAAGAGGCGAACAAAGCAGCGATTGCCGCCCGTTCAAGGGTGTGACAAAAGGGAAGGCGACAGGACAATGGCGGATCTTCTGACGATGAGCGACAAGAAAAACGCAGATAAGCAAAAGGCGCTCGACAGCGCGCTGGCACAGATCGAACGCCAGTTCGGCAAGGGCTCGATCATGAAGCTGGGCGAAGACTCCAAGCAGGATATCGAGGCCAGCTCGACCGGGTCTTTGGGCTTGGATATCGCGCTGGGGATCGGCGGCTTGCCGATGGGCCGGATTGTTGAGATTTACGGCCCCGAAAGCTCGGGCAAGACAACGCTGACCCTGCATTGCATTGCCGAGCAGCAAAAACGCGGTGGTGTCTGCGCCTTTGTGGACGCGGAACACGCGTTGGACCCGCAATATGCACGTAAACTGGGCGTGGATCTGGATGAGCTTCTGATCTCGCAGCCCGACACAGGTGAACAAGCGCTTGAGATTACCGATACGCTGGTGCGCTCGGGTGCGGTGAACATGGTTGTGGTCGACTCGGTTGCGGCGCTGACACCCAAATCCGAGCTGGAAGGCGACATGGGCGACAGTAGTGTCGGTGTGCAGGCCCGATTGATGAGCCAGGCGATGCGTAAACTGACCGGCTCAATCAGCCGTTCGAAATGTATGGTTGTTTTCATCAACCAGATTCGGATGAAGATTGGTGTGATGTTTGGCAGCCCAGAAACCACAACCGGTGGTAACGCGCTGAAATTCTACAGCTCGGTCCGTCTGGACATTCGCCGCATCGGCGCAATTAAGGATCGTGACGAGGTGGTTGGAAACCAAACCCGCGTCAAGGTCGTCAAAAACAAGGTGGCGCCGCCGTTCAAGCAGGTTGAATTTGACATCATGTATGGCGAAGGCATCTCGAAGATGGGTGAGCTTCTGGATCTGGGCGTCAAGGCTGGTGTGGTCGAGAAGTCCGGATCGTGGTTCAGCTACGGTGACGAACGGATCGGGCAGGGGCGTGAGAACGCCAAGCAGTATCTTCGTGACAACAGCCGAGCCGCGCTTGAGATCGAAGACAAAATTCGCGCCGCACATGGGTTGGAATTCGACATGCCGCCAGGCGCGGCCGAGGATGACGATATCCTTGAGGCCTAACTCATAGTTACAAACCCTGTGGTTACTTGTGGGGGCCCAGAAAAATCAATGCAGGGCGGTCTATCCGGGCCGCCTTGTTTTTGTTGGGCCGCCCTTCCTTGAACGACCCACCTAATTCTATCCTTTTGCTGAGTTGCCAATCCTGTGGACTATCCTTGGGGACAAGGATAAACCCGTCTCAGAACAAGATTATTGCGCGCTGAGAGAGCCCCATGCCCACGCTGAACGATATCCGATCCACTTTTCTGAACTACTTTGACAAGCAGGGGCACGAAGTGGTGGCGTCCAGCCCTCTGGTCCCGCGCAACGACCCGACGCTGATGTTCGTGAACTCGGGCATGGTGCAATTCAAGAACCTGTTCACCGGGGTTGAGACCCGCGACTACCAGCGTGCCACGACGGCACAAAAATGTGTGCGTGCAGGCGGCAAGCATAACGACCTGGACAACGTTGGGTACACTGCACGGCACCACACATTTTTTGAAATGTTGGGGAATTTTTCCTTCGGCGACTACTTCAAGCCCGAGGCGATCCCCTTTGCCTGGGAGTTGATCACCAAAGAATTTGGGATCGACAAGAACCGGTTGCTGGCCACGGTGTATCACACAGATGAAGAGGCATTCGAGATCTGGAAAAAGGTTGGCGTGCCCGAAGACCGGATCATCCGCATCGCCACCAGCGACAATTTCTGGCAGATGGGCCCGACAGGCCCCTGCGGCCCGTGTACCGAGATATTCTATGACCATGGCGATCACATCTGGGGTGGCCCTCCGGGCTCACCCGAGGAAGATGGTGACCGGTTCATCGAGATCTGGAACATCGTTTTCATGCAGAACGAACAGTTCGAAGATGGCTCGATGGTCGAATTGGATATGCAGTCGATCGACACCGGCATGGGGCTGGAACGGATCGGCGCTCTGCTGCAGGGCAGCCATGACAACTATGACACCGACCTGTTCAAAACGCTGATTGAAGCGTCGGCTAATGCCACCAATGTAGACCCGTATGGCGATCAAAACGTGCATCACCGGGTGATCGCGGATCACCTGCGTTCTACGTCTTTCCTGATTGCGGATGGGGTGATGCCATCGAACGACGGGCGCGGATATGTTCTGCGCCGGATCATGCGGCGCGCAATGCGCCATGCGCATCTGTTGGGCGCGAAGGACCCGGTCATGCACCGTCTGGTCCCGACATTGGTGCAATTGATGGGCGCGCAGTATTCCGAACTGGGTCAGGCACAGGCTTTGATCGAGGAAACCTTGCTGCTAGAGGAAACCCGGTTCAAGCAGACCTTGGATCGCGGGTTGAAGCTGTTGGATGACGAGGTTGCAAACCTGCCCGAGGGTGCGGCTCTGGACGGGGACGCCGCGTTCAAACTTTATGATACCTACGGCTTTCCGTTGGACTTGACGCAAGATGCACTGCGGGAAAAAGGCCGGACCGTAGACACGGACGGTTTTGACGCCGCTATGGCCGAACAAAAGGCCAAAGCCCGCGCGGCCTGGTCAGGATCGGGTGAAGCTGCGGACCAGGTGGTTTGGTTTGACGTGCTTGATACAGCCGGAGCTACGGATTTTCTGGGGTACGACACTGAAAAAGCCGAAGGGCAGGTGGCGGCTCTGGTCGTGGATGGCGCTCTGGTCGATCAGATCGAAGCGGGTGGAAGCGGTTGGGTCGTCGTGAACCAGACCCCGTTCTATGCCGAGGCCGGCGGTCAGATTGGTGACACCGGTGAGATTCGCCGCCTTGACGAACGCAATGATGTTGCGCGGGTCGAAGACACCCGAAAATTTGCCGAGGGCAAAGTCTATGCCCATAAGGTCACAGTCGATCACGGTACATTGTCCAGGGGCGACGCGGTAGAGCTTGAGGTTGATCATACCCGCCGCACGGCCATTCGGGCCAATCACTCGGCAACGCACCTGCTGCATGAAGCGCTGCGTGAAACGCTTGGAGATCATGTCGCTCAGCGCGGCTCGCTGAACGCCTCCGACCGGTTGCGCTTTGATTTCAGCCATTCCAAGGCGCTTAGCACGGAAGAAATTCAGAAGGTCGAGCGTGAGGTGAATGGCTTCATCCGCCAGAATTCCTCGGTAGAGACCCGCATTATGACACCGGATGATGCTCGTGAGCTCGGCGCTCAGGCGTTGTTTGGTGAGAAATATGGCGATGAGGTACGGGTTGTGTCGATGGGCAAGGCGCCCACTGGTAAGGGCCAGGATGGTGAGACCTGGTCGATCGAACTCTGCGGCGGTACCCATGTGCGCCAGACCGGCGACATTGGGACATTTATTGTTCTGGGCGACAGCGCCAGCAGCGCGGGCGTGCGCCGCATTGAAGCTTTGACAGGGGATGAGGCGTTCCGTCACCTGTCTGCGCAGGACCAACGTCTGAGCCAGATCGCGACCGAATTGAAGGCACAGCCTGATGACGTGGTCAGCCGTGTCAAATCGTTGATGGACGAGCGCAAATCGCTGCAAAACGAAGTGGCACAGCTGCGCCGCGATTTGGCGATGGCTGGCGGATCGGGACAGGGCGGAGCTGAGGCGCGTGACGTTAACGGCATCCCCTTTCTGGCGCAGGCCCTGACCGGGGTGTCAGGCAAGGACCTGCCCGCATTGATCGATGAACACAAAAGTCGTTTAGGATCGGGCGCAGTTCTGTTGATCGCGGATGCCGGCGGCAAGGCTGCTGTTGCAGCGGGCGTGACATCTGATCTGACCGGGAAGGTATCTGCCGTTGATCTGGTTCGCGCCGCTGTGGTCGAGCTGGGCGGTAAAGGCGGCGGTGGTCGTCCTGATATGGCTCAGGGTGGCGGCCGAGACGCGACTAATTCCGAAGCGGCGATCAAAGCCGCTGAACACGTGTTGGGAGGATAAAATGGCAGCACTTTGGATTGCCCATGTGACGGTAACGGATACGGAAGCCTACGCAAAATATGCCGAGTTGGCTGGTCCTGCGATTGCCAAGCACGGCGGCGCGTTCATCGCCCGCGCGGCGCGCTATGTTCAGCTTGAGGGAAAAGAGCGTCCCCGCAATGTCGTCGCGCGTTTTCCGTCCGTCGACGCAGCGGTCGAATGCTATGAATCCCCCGAGTACCAGCAGGCGCTGGACCACGCGCGTGGTGCAAGTGAGCGTGAATTGGTTGTTGTAGAGATCACCGAATAGAATCAAACTGACCACTCGAGCCCTACTTTGGGTTGAGTGGGCGGATTTCAGCCAATGGTAGAGCCGGGTAACCTGACAGGTTGCTCGGTTTTTGCCTTACTAAGCCAACTTGATATTTTTCAGTCGGTTACGAGTGGATGTGAATGTTGAATTTCATGCTTTCCCCCATAGATTGTGGCAGCCGCCTCTCAATTCTTGCCAGAAATGGACATATTGACGGACGAATTTCTGCCTCTTTTCGATTGCAATTTCGCTATTGATTGCAGAAACGACACCGTCCATCGATATTTAACCACATCGGAATACGGTCCGTGTTGTCCGCAATCGAACGGATAAAAACGAGATCGAGGGATGGGTATGAACTCAATTAGCATTGACCTCAGAGCTGCAACGGCTCGGTCGGCAACGACTTTTGGTCGCGCGATCGGTGTATTTGCTTTGGTTTTGGCATCGATGGCCATTGGTTCCGAAGCTACTGCTACCGAAGGTAAGTTTATCCCAAGTGCGTACGCATCGCCGCCGCCATCGGGCGCGCGTCAGTTGTGCCGTCAATACAATTGGGCCTGCTCAAACAAAGTGTCGGTTTCCTTGTCTAACAGGCAAGAGATGCAGATTATTAAGCGGGTCAATCGACAGGTTAACGCGACCACGCGGTCAGTTACGGATCAGTCTCAGTACCGAACAACTGAGCGGTGGGCATTGCCTACGTCGCAAGGCGGTGATTGCGAAGATTTTGCTTTGTTGAAGAAAAGAGATCTGATCAGGGCGGGTGTCGACCCCAGCAAACTGCTGATCGCAACTGTTCTTGATACAAAACGAAACTCTCATGCGGTTTTGGTCTACCGGTCAGCAGGCGGAGATTTGGTTCTGGACAACCTGACCAACCAGATCAAACCCTGGTCTGCGACTCGGTATTTGTTCCTGCGGATGCAGAATCCTCGAAAGCCTAGCGTGTGGGTTGGGATTTACGGACGAAGCTGACGAACGTCTCGGACCGAGGCTTTTCAGGGTCCGACTTGGGCCAGACTACCTAAAAAGGGCGACTTAACAGTCGCCCTTTGTCTTTGCAGATTGGGTAGGTGCCAAACCTGGCACTGGCATAGCCACCCAAAAGAGTTGGTCGTTTAGAACGTGCCGCCGCTGCCCGGACCACCAGCGTTTCCGCCGCCGTTGCCACCGCCACCGGTACTACCCGATCCGCCGGTGTTGCCACCGTCATTGCTTCCGCCGTTGCCGTCGCCGCTGTTGCCGCCATCGCCGTTGTTACCGCCGTTGCCGTCGCCGCTGTTGCCGCCATCGCCGTTGTTACCGCCGTTGCCGTCGCCGCTGTTGCCGCCATCGCCATTGTTGCCGCCGTTGCCGTTACCGCTGTTGCCGCCGCCGCCGTTGTTGCCGCCGTTGCCGTTGCCGCTGTTGCCACCGCCGCCGTTGTTGCCGCCGTTGCCGTTACCGTTGTTGCCGCCGCCGCCGTTGTTGCCGCCGTTGCCGTTGCCGTTGTTGCCGCCGCCACCGTTGTTTCCGCCGCCGCCGTTGTTTCCGCCGCCGCCGTTGTTGCCGCCGCCGCCATTATTGCCGCCACCGCCATTATTGCCGCCACCGCCATTATTGCCGCCACCGCCATTATTGCCGCCACCGCCGTTGTTGCCGCTGCCGCCATTATTTTCGCTGCTGCCACTCAGGCCGCCGTCGTTGGAATCACCGTCGCGGTCATTGGTCGCCGTCGTTGCAGTTGGAAGGTCGGTCAGAACCGCCGCGAAAGCAGGGCAGCTGTCGAGCGTACGGGCCAGAATGTCATCGAAATCAGCGCGGCGTTGAATGTAACGCAACATGCGTGTGTCAACGACTGTGCAATCACACAGGGTTTCAGTTGAAACCGATTGCTTGGCTGTTTTGATGTTACATCTTTCCGCATGAGCCGTGCTGGCGGAGATCAGGGGAAATGCTGCAGATAAAAATATTATAGACAATAAACGGGATTTCACGCGCATGGCGCCACTCCTTCAATACTCGTTACTAACACTTGCACAAACTCGTCGTGCCACACGTTTTAGGTACTATAATTGTGCCACACTTCAACCATAATTACACCTGTTTTGCGTCACATTTTCAAGAGGTGTTCACCCAGAATTAATATTTGAAATATCCTCTAGCGATAGAAAACGGATAAAAAACAAAGAGAAAGCCCGCCAAAATGGCGGGCCCCAAGAACTCTGAAACACTCAATCCGGAAGCAAATATGTCACGAATGCGTCATTGTTTCCATAGTGTGAACTATATCACTGTCAGAACTAAGCAGATTTCGCCATACGTTTACGTTCGTGAGGATCAAGAAAGCGTTTGCGTAGACGAACCGCGTTCGGAGTGACCTCAACCAGCTCATCATCGTCAATATAGGCAATCGCCTCTTCCAACGAGAACTGGATATGGGGTGTCAGCCGAACCGCATCATCGGATCCGCTGGCCCGAACGTTGGTAAGTTTTTTACCTTTCAGAGGGTTAACCTCAAGATCGTTGTCACGAGAATGCTCTCCGATCACCATGCCTTGATAGACGTCTGTTTGAGGGGAAACAAACATGCGGCCACGCTCTTCCAGGTTCCATAGCGCATAGGCGACAGCCTGACCGTTTTCCATCGAAATCAGAACCCCGGCGCGACGTCCTGGGATCGGTCCTTTGTGCGCCGCCCAGCCGTGGAACACGCGGTTCAGGACACCGGTTCCGCGTGTATCTGTCAGGAATTCGCCGTGATAACCGATCAACCCACGCGAGGGGACATGGGCGATGATCCGGGTCTTGCCGACCCCGGCGGGGCGCATCTCGGCCAGTTCGCCCTTGCGTGCACCCGTGATCTTTTCGATGACCGAGCCTGAGTATTCGTCATCCACATCGATGGTGACTTCTTCAATCGGTTCAAGGCGTTGTCCGTCTTCTTCGCGGAACAGAACCTGTGGGCGCGAGATGCTGAGCTCGAACCCTTCGCGGCGCATGTTTTCGATCAGAACACCCATCTGCAATTCACCACGACCGGCAACCTCAAAGGCTTCGCCGCCGGGGGTGTCAGTGATGCGAATGGCGACGTTAGATTCAGCCTCCTTCATCAGGCGGTCGCGAATGACACGGGACTGCACCTTTTTGCCGTCGCGCCCGGCCAGTGGCGAATCATTGATGCCGAACGTCACCGTGATGGTTGGCGGATCGATGGGTTGCGCGGGCAGGCCCTCTTCGACCTGGGGTGACACCAGTGAGTTGGCCACAGTGGCCTTGCTCATACCGGCGATGGTGACAATATCGCCGGCCTCGGCCACGTCGATGGGCTGTTGCGCCAGACCGCGGAATGCCAGAATTTTCGACGCGCGAAAGTTCTCGATCAATGTGCCATCCCGGCTGAGCGCCTTGAGGTTGTCACCCGCCTTCAGCGTGCCGCTTTCGACACGGCCGGTCAGAATGCGCCCGATGAACGGATCGCTGCCCAGTGTTGTGGCCAGCATGCGAAAGGGTTCATCCTTGTGTTCGATCTGCTGCGGGGCAGGGACGTGGTCCACGATCAAGTCGAACAGAGCCGAAAGGTCCTTGCGCGGCCCGTCCAGTTCCATATCCGCCCAGCCGGACCGTCCCGAGGCGTACATGGCCGGAAAATCCAGCTGGTCGTCATCAGCACCCAGATTGGCGAACAGGTCGAAACATTCGTCCAGCGCGCGATCAGGTTCAGCATCCGGTTTGTCGACCTTGTTCAGCACCACGATGGGACGCAGGCCCAGCGCCAGCGCCTTGGACGTGACAAACTTGGTCTGCGGCATCGGACCTTCGGCGGCATCGACCAGCAGGACAACGCCATCGACCATACTGAGGATACGTTCGACCTCACCGCCGAAATCGGCGTGGCCAGGGGTGTCGACGATGTTGACGCGCGTGCCGTTCCACTCAACCGATGTGGCCTTGGCCAGGATGGTGATCCCACGCTCGCGCTCCAGATCGTTGCTGTCCATGGCGCGCTCTGCCACGGCCTGGTTTTCCCGGAACGCGCCGGATTGTTTGAGCAGCTCATCCACCAGGGTCGTCTTGCCGTGGTCCACGTGAGCGATGATTGCGATATTGCGCAGGTCCATGAGAGGTCAGCCTTTGAACGGGAAGTTGCCGCGCGCATAACGCGGCACGGCAAAATATACCAGCCCTAACCGGCGATCAGTGCCCGGCAGTCTTGGAAAACAGGTGAATGATCAGGATTCCACCCAAAATCATGGCAAGACCAAGAACCGCAGGCCAATCCAGTTTCTGCCCAAAGGCGATATACCCGATGATCGCTATCAGAAAGATGCCCAGGCCCGACCAGATAGCGTAGACAATGCCGACAGGCATGAAACGCAAAGTCAGGCCAAGCAGATAGAAAGCGATCCCGTAACTGATCACAACCAGAACCGAGGGCCAGAACCGACTGAACTGCTGACTGGCCTGCAGCGCGGTGGTGCCGATGGTCTCTGCGGCAACCGCCAGCAACAAAATCAGATAGGCTTTGGGCATGTCAGAAATCTCGTTCTGGGTTTTGTTTGGTTGATCACAAAACGCAGTTCTGCGGCAAGAGAAATTTGGATATCTCAAGAGTTAGCGATTGCGATACCCGAAATCTGGGGCAAACAGTCAGGTCAGGATAACCTGACTATTTTCTCAGCTGTGTTTGTGTTATCAGTGTATTGTTTTTAATGATTTTTTGTTTGGTGAGTATTTACAATGACGTTATTTGCTAAATCCGTCATCTTTGTTTCGGCACTTATTGTGGCGCTTGGGTGGCTTGCTGACGGGGGGTCCGTCGACAAAAACGCAGCCAAAATTGTTGAACGGTTGAATAGTACACAGGTTTAGGCGCCAGCCGAAAACGGGAAAAGAGGCATTCGTGCCTCTTTTTCTTTGCGGGTCGTCAGACGCGGATTTCAGCCGTAAAGTACGCCACAAGCTGAGGGCGCAGCCAAGCCCATAAATCGGGTGCACCCTGTTGAATGGGATTGCCGACGCGCTTTTCGATTTGTGCGAAGGTGACGTCATAATCCACCCATGATCCACCTCCGGTTTCAAGGTTGCCGATGGGCGTCTGAATCCGGTCGATTGCTTTGGCAAAGCGGGCATCCTGGCTGTCGGCGGCTTCGAACTCTTGCCACAGGGCCAAATAGCTGATCCTCTGATCCGTCGGCAACATCCCGAACAGCCTGTTAGCCGCCGCCTGTTCTTCAGCTTCTTGCGCCGCGTGGTCGACCTGACCGTGGATCGGGTGGTCACCGGCATCAATCTCGACAATGTCGTGCAGCAACAGCATTTTCAGGACACGGTCGATAGAGACACCGGGCGTGGCGTATTCACACAGGACCCAGGCAAACAACATAATGTGCCAGGAATGCTCGGCCGAGTTTTCGAAACGCTGATCAGACAACAAGCGCGAGGCGCGGTAGACCGACTTCAGCTGGTCCGTTTCCGCCAAAAAGGGCAGGCGGGACGAGAATGCCGATTGTGCTGGGGCCTCGCCGATCAACAGACGATGCGCCGCGTCATAAGCCTGCGGGAGTGCCGTTTTCAGATAGGCCGCACGCCCGCTGTTCAGATTGTTCTGGACGATTGCAAGGTGTTCAGGGTTTGGCGCAGGCGAGCACAGGACCTGAAACATCGGTTGGCACCGGTCGAGGTGCTTGGCGAATTTCGCGTCCGGGGTCCTGTCGGCCTCAAACTCTTGCCACAAGGCCAGAAAACTGGCGGCTTGATCCGCGGGCAGCAGCCCGAACAACTCTGCTGCTGCGGCTTGTTCGGCCTGTTCCAGAGCCTGCCAGTCTGTCTGCAGGTGAATGGGATGGTCACCGACTACGATTTCCACCAAATCATGCAGCAACAGCATCCGGATGACCCGGTTAATGCTGACATCTTCATCCGCCACGGGTTCCATTGCCAGAGCCCACAAAGCCAGCTGCCAGCTGTGTTCGGCTGCATTTTCAGGGCGGGACTGGTCCAGCAGGAAATTGGCGCGATCAACTGACTTGAGCCTGTCCGCGCGTTTCAGGAATTCAATCTGCGCGGACAGTCTTTCGGTCATTGTTTTTCGATCGCTTTCGTCTTGGCTCGATGCTCAGTCAGTTTCCGCACCACGAATTGCCGGGCTTTGCGCTCGGCCAGTCGCACGCGGATTTCGGTCAGGAACGCTTCTTCCAGGGTTTGAGAGGACGCGCCCAAAAGCTCGCCCACTTCAACGAAAAAACGATCATTCCCGGTCTCATCCATCACTTTCATCGTGTCCTCGGCCAGTTTGGCCGCAAGGGTGATGATGGTATCGGACATCAGCGTGTGGTCTCGGTCAGGCGGCGTTTCACATAGTCGCTGACATCGGTGATCATCGTATCCATATGGCGGTCCTGGAAGAAGTGATCGGCTCCTTCAACTTCGTTATGGGTGATTGTGATTCCCTTTTGCTCATGCAGTTTATTCACAAGCGAGACGGTGTCTGCGGGCGGGGCCACGCGGTCGGACGAGCCGTTGATGATAAGGCCAGACGACGGGCAGGGTGCCAGGAACGAGAAATCATACATGTTCGCCGGCGGCGAGACACTGATGAACCCGGTGATTTCCGGACGGCGCATCAATAGCTGCATGCCGATCCACGCCCCGAACGAGAACCCGGCCACCCAGCAGTGTTTCGAGTTGTTGTTCATCGACTGCAGATAATCCAGCGCCGACGCCGCATCGCTCAGCTCGCCCACGCCTTGATCGTATTCGCCCTGGCTGCGGCCGACGCCGCGAAAGTTGAACCGCAACACGGTAAAGCCCATGTTGTAGAACGCGTAGTGCAGGTTATAGACCACCTTGTTGTTCATGGTCCCGCCGAACTGAGGATGTGGATGAAGCACGATAGCGATCGGTGCGTCTTTTTCCTTTTGCGGGTGGTAACGGCCTTCCAGGCGGCCTTCGGGTCCGGGAAAAATCACCTCGGGCATGTGTGCTTTGGTCCTGTCTTTTTCTTCTTGGTGCCGCGAAATACTTGACGGTTCTCGTCAGGCACCTTAGAACGGTTCTAATTGTGATACTATGCGCAAGTCGCTGCCAGTCGGAGATACGCACTGGCGACGGCGGCGTCAATGTTTTCGCGCTGAACCTGCCATGAGGTAAACAAAATGAAGCTGTCGACCAAAGGTCGTTATGCGATGGTTGCTTTGGCCGACATCGCTCTTCATCCGGCTGAAACGTTGGTCACCCTCAGCGAAATATCTGAGCGTCAGGATGTTTCCTTGCCTTATCTTGAGCAGCTTTTTGTGAAACTCCGCCGTGCAGAGCTTGTGGTTTCGGTGCGCGGGCCGGGTGGCGGGTACCGTCTGGCGCGCCCACCGTCGGAAATTCGCGTGGTCGAAGTTCTGGCCGCCGTGGATGAAACCGTAGACGCATTGCAAAAGGGCGCAGGCGCGTCTGGCGCGTCCTCGGGTAGTCGGGCCCAGTCGCTGACCAATCGCTTGTGGGAGAGCCTGAGCGCGAATGTCTATGTCTTCCTGCATCAGACTCGGTTATCGGATGTGATCAAGAATGATCTTGCGCCGTGTCCCGCAGTGCCAAGCCTGTTTGCTGTTGTGGATGATTAGGGCAATGCGATCGGATTTTAGGACTGCCGGGCGTTTCCGAGTTTGGGAAAAGATGTATCCATGAAACGTGTATACTTGGATCACAATGCAACGACGCCTCTGCGGCCCGAGGCCCGCGATGCAATGATCGCTGCAATGGATGTCTGCGGCAACCCGTCGTCAGTGCATGCCGAAGGACGCGCTGCCAAGGCTCTGGTCGAACGGGCAAGGGCGCAGATCGCGGCAGCCTTTGGGGCCGAGGGGGCGGATATCGTGTTTACTTCAGGTTCAACCGAAGGGGCGTCGTTGGCCTTGGCGGGCCGAGAGATACATGGCTCTGCAATAGAACATGACGCTGTAAGGTCTTGGATTGTTGAAGATCTAGCGGTTTCTTTGTCTGGGGTGGTCACCGTGCCTGACCCGGAAAATGCCACTGTGCAACTGGCCAATTCCGAAACCGGAGTCGTACAGAGGTTGCCCGCGGGCCTTGCCGTGACCGATGCCACTCAGGCTTTTGGCAAATTGCCCGTTGCTTTTAACTGGCTGGGTGCGCAGATGGCGTTGGTCTCGGCACATAAGCTGGGCGGTCCCAAGGGCGTTGGCGCGGTGGTGATAAAGCGCGGCACTGATCTGCAAGCGCAGATCAAAGGCGGCGGCCAGGAAATGGGCCGTCGGTCAGGAACCGAAAATGTCATTGGAATCGCGGGGTTCGGGGCCGCAGCTGAAGCCGCTGCCAGGGATTTGGCCAATGGTGTTTGGGAGCAGGTGAAAGAATTTAGAAATATTCTAGAAATGGCCCTTGAGGCTGGTTCTAAATCTACTATTTTTGTCGGGAAAGATACCGAACGTCTGCCCAACACTTTGTGCTTTGCAACGCCCGGCTGGAAGGGTGAGACGCAGGTGATGCAGATGGATCTGGCCGGTTTTGCAGTAAGCGCGGGTTCAGCCTGTTCCAGCGGCAAGGTTCGGGCCAGCGCGGTTTTGACCGCAATGGGATATGACGAGGGGACGGCCGCAAGCGCAATCCGCGTTTCGCTGGGCCCTCAGACGAGTGAAGAAGATGTGCTGCGTTTCGCCGAAACGTGGCTTGAAAAAGAGAAAAAGCATCGCGCGCGTGCTGCGTGATCTGACGGAGGGTGTTTTATGGCCGCTTTGGACCAGACCCAGGTAAAAGAGGGTGTCGATCAGGAAACCGTGGATGCGGTGCGCGAAGTCGGCGGAGCCTATAAATATGGCTGGGAAACCGATATCGAGATGGAATACGCCCCCAAAGGCGTGAACCCGGATATTGTCCGTCTGATCTCGGAAAAGAATGAAGAGCCGGAATGGATGACCGAATGGCGTCTTGCCGCGTTCGAACGCTGGACCCAAAAGGATGAGCCGAACTGGGCCATGGTCAGCTATCCCAAGATCGATTTTCAGGACCAGTATTACTATGCCCGTCCCAAGTCGATGGAGGAAAAGCCCAAATCGCTGGACGACGTCGACCCCAAGTTGTTGGCGACTTACGAAAAATTGGGTATCCCGCTGAAAGAACAGATGATTCTGGCAGGCGTTGATGGGGCCGAGGATGCCCCGGCCGAAGGCCGTAAGGTCGCTGTTGATGCAGTGTTTGACTCGGTTTCTGTTGGCACGACGTTCCAGAAAGAGTTGAAACAGGCGGGCGTTATATTCTGCTCGATCTCTGAGGCGATCCGGGAACACCCGGAACTGGTCAAGAAATATCTCGGGACGGTGGTTCCGGTGTCGGATAACTTCTACGCCACGCTGAATTCGGCCGTGTTCTCGGACGGCTCGTTCGTCTACATCCCGCCAGGCGTGCGGTGCCCGATGGAACTGAGCACCTACTTCCGCATCAATGCGGAAAATACCGGTCAGTTCGAGCGGACCTTGATCATTGCTGATAAGGGCAGTTATGTCAGCTACTTGGAAGGCTGCACTGCACCACAGCGCGATACCGCGCAGCTGCACGCTGCTGTTGTTGAGATCATCATCGAAGAAGATGCTGAGGTGAAATACTCGACCGTTCAGAACTGGTACCCCGGGGATGAGAACGGCAAGGGCGGTATCTATAACTTTGTGACCAAACGCGCCGATTGCCGGGGTGATCGGTCCAAGGTGATGTGGACCCAGGTTGAAACCGGTTCGGCAGTCACATGGAAGTATCCGTCGTGCATCCTGCGCGGCAACGAAAGTCAGGGTGAGTTCTACTCAATCGCGATTGCCAACAACTATCAGCAGGCCGACACCGGCACCAAGATGGTTCATCTGGGCAAGAACACCAAGTCACGCATTGTGTCCAAGGGCATCAGCGCTGGCAAGGCGCAGAACACCTATCGCGGACTGGTTTCGATGCACCCCAAGGCCAAAGACAGCCGCAACTATACCCAATGTGACAGCCTGCTGATCGGTGACAAGTGCGGTGCCCACACGGTGCCTTACATCGAGGTCAAGAACAACTCGAGCCGGGTGGAACACGAAGCGACCACATCCAAGGTGGATGACGATCAGCTGTTCTATTGCCGTCAGCGCGGCATGGACGAAGAAGAAGCCGTGGCCCTTGTGGTCAACGGGTTCTGCAAGGATGTCCTGCAGGCGCTGCCGATGGAATTTGCGATGGAAGCTCAACAGCTTGTTGCGATCAGCCTCGAAGGTTCTGTGGGGTAGTCGTGAGCCAGCCCGATTTTCAGAAAAGGATTGAACGCATTCAATCCAATCAAGGTACCGCAGTATTGATTGGAGGCGAAAGTCTGCAGCCCACACTGCTTAACAGCAGTGGTGGCAGCCGTGTCTTGCGCAGCATCGGAGGACTGCTGTGCGGCCTCCTTGGCCTTGTAGTGAGCACTATTTTGGCGTTCACAGCATCAAACTACGAGAACCTGAAAACGGACGCCGATGAAATGCCGGGGTTTGTGCTCTCTGTATTGGCTGCTGCTGGCGTTTCAGCCCTGACGTTGCTGGTCTTTGCCGTCTGGGGATTGAACGCACTGCTGAGATTCAAAAAAGGGCGGGCGCGAAATGTACTGATCGCCATGTTCTTTGTCGGGATGGGGGTCGCTTCTCTGGCGATGCGAACAGCGGCGATAATGTGATGACGAAAGAATGGGTCGCGGGCAGAACGAATGCCACATGCCCGGACAACAACAATCGAGATTGAGACCTGAGGCGCACTGGGCCCGGTCACCTTAGAAAAGGGTAAGAAATGCTGGAAATCAAGAACCTGCACGTGAAACTTGAGGAAGAAGACAAGGAAATCCTCAAGGGCGTCAATTTGACAGTTGAGGCCGGAAAAGTGCATGCGATCATGGGGCCGAACGGGTCGGGCAAATCGACGCTTAGCTATGTCTTGTCGGGCCGTGATGGTTACGAAGTAACTGACGGTTCAGCCGAATTGAACGATAAAGACCTGCTTGAGATGGAACCAGAAGAACGAGCCGCTGCTGGTATCTTCCTGGCGTTCCAGTACCCGGTGGAAATTCCGGGCGTCGGCAACATGACCTTTCTGCGCACCGCGGTGAATGCGCAGCGAAAAGCACGCGGCGAAGAGGAAATGTCGGCTGCCGACTTCCTGAAAGAAATCCGCGCAAAGGCGAAATCGCTAAAGATCGACGCCGATATGCTAAAGCGCCCCGTGAACGTAGGCTTTTCTGGCGGCGAGAAGAAACGCAACGAAATCCTGCAGATGGCTATGTTAGAGCCTAAAATGTGCATTCTAGACGAAACAGATTCGGGTCTGGATGTCGACGCGATGAAACTGGTGGCCGAAGGTGTAAATGCCTTGCGCGATGCGGGCCGTGGCTTCCTTGTCATCACTCATTACCAGCGCCTGCTGGACCATATCAAACCGGATGTTGTTCATATCATGGCGGATGGTAAAATCGTTAAAACCGGCGGTCCCGAATTGGCGCTGGAAGTTGAAAACAACGGCTATTCCGACATTCTGGCCGAGGTGAACTGATGGCTCTGCCCGAAGTGAAGCAAACCGCAACAGAGGCGCGACTGGCCAATATGGTCATGCCTGACGCCGGGTGTACCCGTGCCGCGCGCGAAGACGCGCTGGCCCGTGTGTTGGAAATGGGCTTGCCCAGTCGGCGGGATGAGTATTGGAAGTACACCCGCTCCGATACGCTGGTATCGCCCGAAGCCCCGCACGCAGCGCTTTTTAATGCCGATGAGCCGATGCTGTTTGACGAGTTTGATCGCCTGAAAATCGTCTTCGTGGACGGCGTGTTCAGCCCCGAACATTCGGATGATCTGGTTCTGGAAGGGGTTAGTATCGACCGGATCGAGGATATCTGCTGCAAGGACATCCATTGGGCCAAGGAACTGTACGGCGTGCTGGAATTGCATGGACAGACCCCGGTGCAGCGGCCTTTGGCGGCGCTGAATACGGCGTTTGCAGCCGACGGTGTGGCCATCCATGTCACCGGAAAACCCTCCAAGCCGATCAGCCTGATCTACAAGCACCGTTCTGAGTCCTCGGATGCCATGCTGCATCACATTGTTCGCGTCGAAAGCGGCGCCGAGGTGACCATTCTGGAAAACGGCCCGGCGGCCTCGCGTTTTAACAAATGTATTGAGATCGACATCGCTGATGGCGGTGTGCTGCATCATGTACGTGCGCAGGGCAGGGATCATGAACGACGCGCGGCCACACATATGTTCACGCGTTTGGGTCAGGACTCGGTCTACAAATCATTTACGCTGACAGTGAACGGCGTTCTGACGCGCAACGAACAGGTTGTTGAGCTGACCGGTGATGACGCAGTTGCCCATGTTGCAGGCGCTTGCGTCGGGGATGGTGATTTCCACCACGATGACACAGTCTTTGTCACCCATGATGCAGTGAATTGCGAAAGCCGCCAGGTGTTCAAAAAGGTGCTGCGCAACGGAGCTACCGGCGTGTTTCAGGGCAAAATTCTGGTCAAGGAAGGCGCGCAGAAAACCGACGGGTATCAGATCAGCCAGTCGCTGCTGCTGGACGAGGATAGCCAGTTCCTGGCCAAGCCAGAGCTTGAGATCTATGCCGACGATGTCATCTGTTCACACGGGTCGACCTCGGGCGCGATCGACGAAACGGCCTTGTTCTACCTGCGGTCGCGTGGGATTCCGACCAAGGACGCCACCAACTTGCTGACATTGGCCTTCCTTGCCGAAGCGGTGGACGAGATCGAGGATGCGGCATTGGCCGAAGCCATGGTAGCCCGCCTGGAAGGCTGGCTTTCGCGACACAGCTGATGCCTGTCACTTCGGATATCGTGGCCACGTATCGCGGGCCGGGCCGGGTTGTGCAGCGTTTGTTGGACCTTGGACAACGCGAAGACAGAGCGTTGGTCTTTGTCATGGGCTTTTGCGTGGTGGCTTTCATCGCGCAATTGCCAAGCCTTGCGCGCCGGGCTCATCTTGAAGGGCTGGAGCTGAACATGTTGATGGGCGGAGCTCTGTTGGGGTCGGTCATCATCCTGCCGCTGTTCTTTTACGTACTCGCTTTCGTCTCTTTCGGCGCCGCCCGTCTGGTCGGGGGGCGGGGCTCGGCCTATGGTGCTCGTGTCGCCTTGTTCTGGGCGCTGTTGTCGTCTACGCCTTTGGTATTGTTGAACGGTCTGGTTGCCGGGTTCATGGGCCCAGGTCCTGCGTTGACACTGGTTGGGATTGTCTGGCTTGGTATCTTCGTCTGGATTTGGCTAGCGGGCTTGGTGCAAGCACAAAGGCAAGCGGAATGAATTTTGTAGCCTTCGCAAACTTGGCGGTCCTGACCCTGACCAATCCCGTGGACGCCGCACGGCAACTGATGGCAATTAGACCCGGACGCGAAGTTCTGTGGTTGGCTTTCTTTCTGGCGGTGGTGCTCAATTGCCTTGTTCAGGTTGGGCTTGGTAACTTCATTCCGACCCCGGCAGGCCAAGCCCTGCCGCCACCGGATCCGATTTACCTGATTCTGATCCGTTCGGCCGGGGCGATCTTCCTCAGCATCATGACCTTCCTCTTTTTTGGTCGTCTTCTGGGTGGCGTGGGATCGTTCGATGACATCATGATCCTTACAGTATGGCTGCAATATTTGCAGATTGCGGCACAGTTTCTGATCCTGATCGTCACAATCCAGCTTCCGTTCCTGATGCTGATGTTCCTGTTGGCGACAGCGGTACTGAGCCTTTACGTGACGCTGCATTTCCTGAATGAAGCGCATAAATTCGGGTCACTTTGGAAATCATTTGGGGTCATTTTGCTCTCTGGCACTGTCGCTTTGCTATTTGTCCTCATGTTGTCGCCCGCAGGCCCCGTATAGGGAAAGAAGACTATGTATGATGTGCAAAAAATCCGTTCGGATTTCCCGATCCTTTCGAGGCAGGTAAACGGAAAGCCGCTGACCTATTTGGACAACGGCGCCTCGGCGCAAAAACCTCAGGTCGTTATTGATGCCGTCACCCGTGCTTATGCCGAAGAATATTCGAATGTGCATCGCGGTTTGCATTTCCTGTCCAATCTTGCGACCGAGAAATACGAATCCGTGCGCGGCACAATTGCCCGGTTTCTGGGGGCATCGGACGAGGATGAAATCGTCCTGAACTCCGGCACGACCGAGGGGATCAACCTTGTGGCTTATGGCTGGGCCATGCCCCGATTGAAGGCCGGCGATGAAATCGTCCTCAGTGTCATGGAACACCACGCCAACATCGTGCCCTGGCATTTTCTGCGCGAACGGCAGGGTGTTGTCCTGAAATGGGTTGATGTGGACGCCGGTGGCGGCTTGGATCCGCAGGCGGTGATAGACGCGATTGGTCCCAAGACAAAGCTTGTCGCCGTGACGCAGTGTTCCAACGTTCTGGGCACTGTGGTGGATGTCAAAGCAATTACCGAAGGCGCACATGCCAAGGGTGTACCGGTGCTGGTCGATGGCAGTCAGGGTGCAGTACACATGCCGGTGGACGTTCAGGATATCGGGTGCGATTTCTACGCGATCACAGGCCATAAACTCTATGGTCCGTCCGGATCAGGCGCGATCTACATCAAATCCGATCGCATGGCCGAGATGCGCCCTTTTATCGGTGGCGGAGACATGATCAAAGAAGTCAGCAAGGATCAGGTGATCTACAACGACCCGCCCATGAAGTTCGAGGCCGGCACCCCGGGTATCGTGCAGACTATCGGTCTAGGCGTGGCGCTGGAGTATATGATGGACCTGGGGATGGAGAACATCGCCGCACATGAGGCCGGGATACGCGACTACGCCATGCAAAAGCTGACCGGTCTGAACTGGGTTCAAGTTCAAGGAACACGACCCGACAAGGCCGCCATTTTCAGCTTTACGCTGGATGGGGCAGGGCACGCGCATGACGTGTCGACAATTCTGGACAAAAAGGGCGTTGCTGTTCGTGCCGGTCACCACTGTGCCGGACCTCTGATGGATTTCTACGGAGTGACCGCAACCTGCCGTGCCAGCTTTGGCCTGTACAACACAAAAGAAGAGGTCGACACCCTGATCGACGCGCTTGAACTGGCGCATGATTTGTTCGCGTGAAACCTGCTGAAACCGGGCAGATTTCCAGTTGCGCCCGGGCGGGAACAAGGATAGCTAACGGCCAAGGCACCTGTAGCTCAGCTGGATAGAGCGCTGCCCTCCGAAGGCAGAGGCCAGAGGTTCGAATCCTCTCAGGTGCGCCATAACTCTCTGGTATCAAAACAGATCGAACCGCGTCGCGCTGTGCGAGTAAGCTTTTCGTGCTGCACAAAAACAAAGAGCGCCAAGTGGCGCTCATCGTTGGTTGGACTTGTGAAAGGGCTGTTAACCGCCCCAGGCCCGGACGACGCCGCAATCCATATGCACAAAGTTCGAACGGGAATATTTGCCCACTCCGCCTGCGTGACAGGACATGGCAGCGCGCGCCATCTGTGAAACTGATCGCGATGACAGGCGAAGATCAGCCGCTTGCCCCTGCATATGCAGAGAGTTCTTGGCAACCCGGCGCGAGCGCGAGCGCAGCATGGCGTTGGTCTGAGGAGAGCGATAGCCGGACAACAGCATGTAGGGTTCGTTGACGTCCAGCATGTTGTGCGAAGCGGCCATGATATCGATGGTGCGTAGGTCCATGTCCTTGACCTGGTCGGTGCGCCAATCGCGCATGAAGTGGTTCACTTCTTTGACAGCATCCTTGATGTATTTACCATCGACCCAATATATCATGTCGATACGTTCGCCTGTGCGACCGGAATACATGCGAATTCGACGGATATCACCGCCGCCACGAAGGAATCCTGCTGCATGGGAATAGGTTGGTGCCGCCACGACTGCTGTAGCTGCAAATGCACCCAATAGGGCACGCCGGGTCAAGCCCGAGGTACTGCTCTTAGTCATTTCAGTTTCGTCCCGTACTGTTCCTGCCTGCACACGATGTTACGTGCGCGATCTTAATTTTTCCCATCCCAGATGCGGATTTTATGACACAGTCGCGAAAGCCAGCCAAGAAGTCTTTCAAATTCACCTTTTCAAGGGGGAATTTTCGGCAGAATTTTGCGCAGGTGATGCAATTTTGTATAATCTGGGGGCAATTAGCGCCCGGCATTTTCCAGCCGATGCAAACAAGCATCACGCGCGGATAGATGCATTGAACTGATGTATTTGTGAATAGACAAGATGTACCGCGCGCAACAATAGTTATCGACGCAATCCTTGCGACCTAAGATATTGATTAACCAAGGCCATCCCATGCTCTCTGTTTTTCGGACGCGTACCAGTACATTTCTCACCGCCTGTTTTCTGGCTTCAGCGGCTGTCGCAAGCCCGGATAGTCGGCCTGCAACCGCGTTCCAGATGGCCGTGGCAGAATTCGCTCCGTCCGGTTCGGGAATAGCGGAATTTTACCGAACAAACGGATTTTCTCCGGTTTGGGTCGGCGATACGCCGGAACATGCCGTACGCCGGGCCAGATTGATCAAAGCCTTGTCTGCATCGCATTTGCACGGGTTGCCCGAGGGGGCGTTCAGTGTGCAGACCCTTGTGGATCAGATGGAGAATGCGCGTTCAACGCGGGACCTTGGGGCCGTTGAAATCGAGCTGACGCGTGCCTTTGTCGAATACGCCCGCAACCTTCAATCTGGCGCGCTGCGTCCGCGGGACATCGACGACGGTTTGGTGCGCAAGGTTGAGCGTAAATCGGCCAAGGATCATCTTCACGGGGTGATTTCCGCGGGAAACGGGCAGTACTTTGATGAATTGGCGCCACAGACGTACCAATACAAAGCACTGATGAAGCAAAAGATTGCCCTGGAGCATCTGGTACAGCAGGGCGGTTGGGGTGCGACTGTCCCGGTGGCTAAACTGGAATACGGCGACACTGGACTGAATGTCATCAAGCTGCGTAACCGTCTGGTTTCATTGGGATACCTCAGGCCTACAGCCAGTCCAGAGTTCGACGATGCCTTGCTGGCAGCGGTTCAGGCCTTTCAAGGGGACCATGGCCTTGCGGCGGATGGGGTTGCCGGTCAGGGCACGCTCAGCGAGGTAAACCGCAGCGCCTCAGATCGACTTAAGGCCGTCTACGTCGCCTTGGAACGTGAACGCTGGCTTCCGCGAGAGCGGGGAGAGCGGCATATTCTGGTCAACCAGGCAGATTTTTCGGCCAAGATTGTCGATGATGGGCTGGTCACCTTTGAAACACGCGCCGTTATCGGCAAAAACATCCATGACCGCCGCAGCCCTGAATTCTCGGATGAGATGGAGCATATGGTGATCAACCCAAGTTGGTATGTGCCGCGCTCGATTATCACCAAGGAATACCTGCCCAAACTGCAATCGAACCCCAACGCGGTTGGACATATCCAGATCACGGATCGCAGCGGTCGGCAGGTCAATCGAGGTGCGGTGGACTTTACGCAATTCACCGCTCGGAACTTTCCGTTTGCGATGCGACAGCCGCCCAGCAAAAGCAATGCGCTGGGGCTGGTGAAGTTCATGTTCCCCAACAAGTACAACATCTATCTGCATGATACGCCTCAGAAAAGCCTGTTCGCGCGCGAGGTCAGGGCGTTTTCACATGGGTGTATCCGACTGGCGCAACCGTTCGAGTTTGCCTACGCATTGCTGGCCAAACAAGAAGAAGACCCCAAAGCGTTTTTCCACCGCGTGCTGGCATCGGGCAAGGAAACCACTGTTCAGTTGGATCAGCATGTTCCGGTTCACCTGATCTATCGTACGGCCTATATCGGCCCCAAAGGCGAGGTTCAGTATCGCCGGGATGTCTATGACCGGGATCGCAAAATCTGGGATGCTCTGCAAAAAGCGGGGGTAGCCCTGCCGGACGTTCAGGGATAATCACCGGGGCAGGTCCTCAATCCGGGAAGCCCAAGATGCAGTACACCATTCAGCAAATTGCCGACGCTCTGGGATCAGAATGCCAGGGCGATACCAGTCTGGTTATCCACCGCGCCGCAGAGCCTGCGGATGCTGGTCCGACGGATCTGGCGATGGCCATGTCACCTAAATACGCCGAAGCGCTGAGCGGCGGCTCTGCGCGGGCCGCGGTGTTGTGGGATGGGGCGGATTGGCAGGCGCTGGGTCTTGAGGCTGCGATCTTTGTGTCCCGCCCGCGCATGGCCATGGCGGGGATAACCAGCATGCTGGACCACGGGCAGGGTGTTGCACCTGGTGTTCACCCTTCAGCCGTGATTGATCCGACCGCTGACCTGGCAGATGATGTCGCAATTGGGCCGCTGACCGTGGTCGGGCCAGGGGCCCGTATAGGCAAAGGCTCCGTGATCGGTGCACATTGTGTGATCGGGATGGATGTGGTTCTGGGAGCAAACGCGCTGCTGCGCGAGATGGTCAGCATCGGTGCCCGCGCCCGGATCGGAGACCGCTTTGTGGCGCAACCCGGCGCCCGCATCGGAGGGGACGGGTTTAGCTATGTCACGCCCGAAGTCTCAGGTGCAGAAAACGCGCGGAAAACTCTGGGGGATCAGGGGGACGCACAGGCGCAAAGCTGGCTGCGCATCCACTCTTTGGGCGCGGTCGAGATCGGAGACGATGTCGAAGTCGGGTCCAATTGCACGATCGACAATGGCACGATCCGCAATACCCGGATCGGAAGCGGGTCAAAACTGGATAATCTCGTGCATTTGGGCCACAACACACGCGTGGGACAGGATTGTCTGCTGTGTGGTCAGACCGGTGTGTCCGGCACAGTCGAGATTGGCAACAACGTCGTATTGGGTGGTCAAACCGGCGTGGTCGACAACATCTTTATCGGTGATGGCGTGATTGCCGCCGGAGGCTCTAAAATCCTGTCAAACGTACCTGCCGGTCGTGTGATCATGGGATATCCTGCCGTCAAAATGGAAACTCATACGGAAATCTACAAAGCCCAGCGCCGGTTGCCCCGGATGGCCCGTGACGTCGAGGCGTTGAAAAAGGCTGTTTCCAAACAGCCCCCGAGCGATTAAATCACACTCAACGTGATAATCAGAGGATCGACATGAGCATCACCGACCGCGTCATCGCCATCATCGCTGAGCAGGCGGTGCTGGAGCCTTCGGATGTGACGCCCGAAAGTACGCTCGAGGATCTGGGGATCGACAGTCTGGGTCTGGTCGAGAGCATCTTTGCCATTGAAGAAGAATTCGACATTTCGATTCCATTCAACGCCAATGAACCTACGGCAAGTGACTTTGACATCTCAAACGTTGCCGCGATCATTGCAGGCATCGAAAAACTTGTGTCAGAAAAGGTCTGACCCCAGCCCATGAAACGCGTTGTCATTACCGGGGCGGGGACGATCAACTCGCTGGGCCATTCCGTCCCCGATACTTTGGAAGCCATGCGTGAAGGCCGTTGCGGCATTTCGCAGCTAGAGTTTCGCGACGTAGAACGGCTTGCCATCCAGATCGGTGGTCAGGTGCGCGGGTTCGAGGCCGAAGGGCGCTTTAACCGCCAGCAGATGACGCTGTATGATCGGTTTACTCAATTCACTCTTACAGCCGCAAAAGAGGCGATTGATCAGTCGGGCATCGAATTCCACGGCGATATTGCAGCCCGCTCGGGCGTTGTTTTGGGCACAGCGGGGGGCGGTGTATCGACATGGGACGACAATTACCGCTCTGTCTATGAAGATGGCAAAAACAGGGTGCATCCGTTTGTCGTGCCTAAGCTGATGAACAACGCTGCAGCCAGCCATGTGTCGATGGAACATAACCTCAAGGGGCCAAGCTTTACGGTCTCGACGGCTTGCGCCTCATCCAACCATGCGATGGCGCTGGCTTTCCAGATGGTGCGCAGCGGGGCAGCTCCGGCGATGCTGACCGGTGGTTCGGAATCCATGTTGTGCTTTGGTGGCGTGAAGGCCTGGGAAGGGCTGCGCGTCATGTCCAAGGATGCCTGCCGTCCCTTTAGCGCCAACCGTAACGGTATGGTTCAAGGTGAAGGCGCAGGTGTTTTTGTCTTCGAAGACTACGACCACGCAAAAGCCCGTAGCGCGGATATCCTGTGCGAGGTTGTCGGGTTTGCGATGACGTCTGATGCGTCGGATATCGTTATGCCCAGCAAACAGGGCGCGGCGCGGGCGATGTCGGGCGCGCTGGCGGATGCGAAGCTGAACGCGGATCAGGTCGGCTATATCAATGCCCATGGGACGGGCACGGCGGCAAATGATAAAACCGAATGCGCCGCGGTGGCGGATGTGTTCGGCCCACATGCGGATGATCTGATGATATCATCCACGAAATCCATGCATGGTCACCTGATCGGCGGCACCGGCGCGGTGGAATTGCTGGCCTGTATCATGGCGCTGCGGGATGGCGTCATTGCGCCGACGATTGGGTATGAAGAACCCGATCCCGAATGTGCGCTAGATGTGGTACCCAATGACGCCCGCGAGGCCAGGGTGGATGTGGCCCTAAGCAATGCGTTTGCCTTTGGCGGGTTGAACGCGGTGCTTGCCCTCAAAAAAGTCTGAACAGTAAACTGACCAAACAGAAAACGCCGCTGATGTTAACCAGCGGCGTTTTACATTTCTAGTCCGATCAGTTTGGATTGACGGTCAATCCGTCAAATCCGCTGGTGAAGCCAGCTAGGGACATGTCCATCGTCATAACCTGATCCGGAAAACGCGCAGGCACCAAGGACAGCACAGCTTTGGTGCCGGATTTCATTGCTGCGACATCGCCATCGCTTAGTCCAAGCTGCGCGACACAGCCGACGGGAAGGCAATGGTGATAGTTGTACAATTTGCGCGGGGCACCGTCGATCGACAACGCCAGCTGCGCTTGAAGAAGTGTTTCCAGCGGTACGATCACACTGGCCCATGCCACTGCAGCGCCGCCTTCGGGCAGCTTCCCAATAGTGACTTCGGCAATTGGTTCGCCTTGGGGTCCATTAAGAATCTGAACCATGGCACAGGGGTCTTCACCAGCCTCTGCCTTGATGCAGGATACTTCCCAATCGCCCGAGGTTTCTTTGGTGAACTGCTCCCCGATACGCGGTCCGGCTTGACCCAGATCAAGGCCGTTATCCGCAGGAGCGGGCTGTACTTCGTCGGTTTGTGCTTCCTGCGCCGCGACCGCGCCGGACATGAGTAGAGCAGCAACAACATTGAGTGAGAGAAGGTTCTTGAACATGAATGCCTCGGCAGTGTGATTGATCTTTTTGCTGGGTCTAGCACCGTTGGGCCAAGGTGTCAGGTCCTAAGCGGGCCAAATCGCACCTTGTGAACGGATTATTGCTGGTACGCTACGCAAATCAGCCCATCAGGCAGAGGGGACAGGCTGGGAAATCAGAGAATGAGAAAGGGAGCCGGTGGAGCGGCTCCCTTTCAAAATTTTTCTCCCCGTCGGACTGGCCGACTTATTTATGCGCAGACGTTACGAAAGGGGATCGCATCGGTCAACTGCTAAGCTGAGATTTTAATGGAAGGCTGAGCATTCTTTTAAAAAAACCGCGCCCGAGGGCGCGGTCAGTCGACAGGGAGGAAGTTTGCCGCCTTGCCCCTTTCGGTGCAAAAGCAGCGATTAGACTATCGCAGTCAAAGGTTAACTTTGTATGCTGGGCGCAGATCGGTGGAAATCAAGGCCTTACATTTATGGACAAAAGTATCTTTCTGGGCGGCGCGGGCGAAGACTATGCGCAGCCTCAATCTCTAACATTGAAATATGCCAACCGGCACGGGCTGATCGCCGGTGCCACAGGCACGGGCAAAACGGTAACCCTTCAAATTCTGGCAGAGGGGTTTTCGCAGGCCGGTGTTCCGGTTTTCCTATCGGATGTAAAAGGCGACTTGTCGGGATTGGCCAAGGCGGGAAGTGATACTCACAAGCTGCATCAAGCCTTTCAGGACCGGGCCACGCAAATCGGGTTTCAGGACTATTCCTATGGCGCATGCCCGGTCACCTTCTGGGACCTGTTTGGCCAGCAAGGGCACCCCGTCCGCACCACTGTGACCGAGATGGGCCCTTTGTTGCTGTCGCGCCTCATGGACCTGAGCGAAGCGCAGGAGGGTATTCTGAACATCGCATTCCGGGTAGCTGATGAAGAGGGGATGCCTCTGCTGGATCTCAAGGACTTGCAAGCCCTTCTTGTCTGGATCGGAGAGAACCGGACGCAACTGTCGCTGCGCTATGGCAACGTTTCGACCGCCTCGATCGGGGCCATTCAGCGGCGTTTGTTGGTGCTGGAAAACCAGGGCGGGACAAACCTGTTTGGTGAACCGGCGCTAGAGCTTGCCGATCTGATGCGCACAGATGCAAACGGGCAGGGGATGGTCAATATCCTTGCCTCCGACAAGCTGATGGGCGCACCGCGTCTTTATGCAACTTTCCTGCTGTGGCTACTGAGCGAACTGTTCGAAGAGCTGCCAGAGGTCGGCGACCCCGACAAACCCAAGCTTGTCTTCTTCTTCGATGAAGCGCATTTGTTGTTTGAAGATGCGCCGAAGGTTCTGGTGGACAAGGTCGAACAAGTCGCGCGTCTGATCCGGTCCAAAGGCGTCGGGGTTTATTTCGTCTCGCAAAACCCGGCTGACATCCCCGAGGATATTCTCGGCCAGCTTGGCAACCGGGTTCAGCATGCGTTGCGCGCTTTCACAGCGCGGGATCGCAAGAACCTGCGTCTTGCAGCCGAAACCTACCGCGAGAACCCTGTCTTCGATACCGAAGCCGCCATTCGCGAAGTTGGTGTGGGCGAGGCGGTTACATCCATGCTGCAGAAAAAAGGTGTGCCGGGCATTGTTGAGCGCACGCTGATCCGACCTCCGGGTTCTCAGCTTGGACCGATTGCAGCCGCGGACCGTCAGGCCGTGATGGATGCCTCTCCGATGACGGCGAAATACAATACTTTGAAGGACAGAAAGTCCGCCTTTGAAATCCTGCAGGCCCGGGCGGATGCGGCGGCGCAAGCGGCCGAAAAGGCTGAGGCACAAGAGGAAACGCAATCCGTGGCCGAACGCGAATTTGCCACGGCCCGGCGGTTCTCTGGCAGCAGGGTTGGGCGGTCATCATCCCGGGTCACACGCCAGAAGGACACATTCGCCAGCGCGATGAGTCAGGCCGTCATCAAAGAGCTGAAAGGCACCACAGGCCGGCGCATCGTGCGTGGTATTCTGGGTGGGTTGTTTAAGGCCAGATAGGTGTCAGGCGCCGGACACCAAGAGCGTTCGGCGCCAGGACATTACTTCAAGCGCCGCTGGCCTTCCTGACGACAATAGGCATCAGCCTCGGGTACCGTCATTTTAGTGGCCGGGTAATTGATGGCGCGATCCCAGGTCACGCGGTCCTGACGATAGAGCTGACAGGTCACCTCACCCTTTGGGGTTTGAACTTTGACCGGAGTGGTTTCCAAATCTTCGGGCGAGGGAATACATGCTGTCAAAACCGCCAGAACCGGCAGAGTCAGGACCAATTTGACTGTTGTGGATTTCATAGGGCGCGTTCTTTTCTTGTTTGTTAACATTGGTGATCGTCAAAGATCGGCTTTTCGGTGTGAGTGAGTGCCGACACTTGCTTAAACAAGGTATTGAGCTCGTTTATTCAGAAAAATGTTTGAAATCAAGAAAACGCGCCGAGTTCTCGACGCGTTTCAAGTATTTGTAGGGCTGAGGGATTTATTTTTCGGGTATCAGTCCTCTTGGGCTGAATCTGAGAACAATCAGCAAAATCAGCCCCATGGTGAACAGCCGCATATGCGCTGCACTATCGATCAGATGGGCCTTTAGCGCGCTGCCATCGGGCATACCCACGGTGATCAGGTTCATCAGCCACTGGCCGATTGGTTCAACCTGAACCCACAGGAACCAAATTAGGAACGCTCCCAGCACCGATCCGAAATTGTTGCCCGAACCGCCAACAATCACCATCACCCACACAAGAAAGGTAAAGCGCAGTGGCTGATATGCGCCGGGGGTTAGCTGACCATCCAACGTGGTCATCATCGCCCCGGCGATCCCGCAGACGGCTGAGCCCAGCACAAAGATCTGCAAATGGCGGCGGGTGACGTCCTTGCCCATGGCCTCGGCTGCCACTTCGTTGTCCCGGATGGCGCGCATCATGCGACCCCACGGGCTGCGCAGCGCCATCTGGGCCATCCAAAGCAAAACCAGCAACACGATCAGAAACAGTAGCGAATACCCAAGTTTGACCGACAGGGTCGAAGCCGTGACAAGATCGAGCCCAAGCCAGTCGGCACGGGCGATAAAACTCGGATCGTTCTGCAGCTCGACCTCGTAGCCCACAACAGGTGCGGGGCGCGGAATGCCATAGACATTCTTGACGCCTCGGGCCAACCAATCTTCGTTTTTCATAACGGCGATGATGATCTCGGCAATGCCAAGTGTCGCAATCGCAAGGTAGTCCGAACGCAGACCCAGCGCTGTCTTGCCGATCAGCCACGCCGCGCCCGCGGCCAAAAGACCACCCGCGGGCCAGGCCAGCAACACGGGTAGGTTCAGGCCACCCAGATTGCCTGCAACCGCCGGGTCGATGGCCTCAACCGCAGCGGCGTTGGGATCAAACACCGCGCGATAGATAAAGAAACCCGCGATCAGGATGGCGATGATGACCAAGGTCTGTACCCGACCTCTGGGCATTTTCTGTACTACCAAAACGGCTGCTACAACGGTCGCGGCCCCAAGTAGCAAGGCTAGAACAATGCCGTATCCGCCAGCGGACCATGCCCCGTCTGTTGGAGGCGTCGAGACCAGCACGACGGCCAGCCCGCCCAGTGCGACAAAGCCCATGACGCCCACATTGAACAGGCCGGCAAAGCCCCATTGCAGGTTCACCCCGATGGCCATGATGGCAGATATCAGCCCCATATTCAGGATCAGGATCGCGGCGTTCCAGCTTTGCGTGAAACCCGACAGAAGGATCAGACAGCCGACAACAACGAAAAGCAGCGTGTTTTTGACAGTTTCGGTCATACCGCGTTCCCCTTAAACAGACCCGTCGGTTTGAACAGCAACACGATCAGCAGGATCACGAAACTGACCGCGAATTTGTAGTCGGTGGATAGGAATTGCACCAATCCCGATGGTTCAAGGTTTTCGGGTGCCAGATAGGTCAGCACTTTCTTCCAGGCATAGGTGATCGTGACCTCGGAGAACGCGATGATGAACCCGCCCGCGATGGCCCCCAGCGGGTTGCCGAGGCCGCCGACGATGGCCGAGGCGAAAATCGGCAGCAACAGCTGGAAATACACAAAAGGCTTAAAGCTTTTGTCCAGCCCGTACAGCACGCCTGCCGTGGTCGCGAGGGCGGCGACGAGAATCCATGTGATCATCACCACGCGTTCCGGGTTAATGCCCGACAGCAGGGCCAGATCCTCGTTATCGGAATAGGCGCGCATCGACTTGCCGGTGCGCGTCTTGTTGAGGAACCAGAACAGTGCCGCCACAGCGGCCACCGCAACTACCACGGTGATCACTTGCGAGGTGCGGATTGCCAACCCCTCGCTCAGACCGGTCCATTCCTTGAAATCGCGGGCCCGGATCAGGAACCGCGCCCCGTCCGAGAACCTCTGGTCGTCTGGTCCAATGATGAACCGCACCAGCCCGTTCATGATGAACATCACGCCCATCGAGACGATCACCAGAATGACGGGTTTGGCCTTTTGTTCGCGGTAGAACCGATAGACCATCCGGTCGGTGACCAGCACCAGAACGATACAGCCGAGGATGGCAAAGGGCAGGGCAAGCAGGGCGGTCGGCAGTGGCCCGAAACTGACCCCGGCGGCCTGTAGGCCCCAGGTGACCAGCACCGCGATCATCGCGCCAAAGGCCATCGTGTCGCCATGGGCAAAGTTCGAGAACCGCAGGATGCCATAGATCAGTGTCACTCCCAAAGCGCCCAGAGCCAACTGGCTGCCATAGGCGATTGCGGGAACAAGGACGAAGTTGGAGAGCGCCACAAGGGCGTTTAGGAAGTCCATGTTATTTACCAATCGCTATCACAAAGAAGGTTTTGAGTGCGGTATTGGCCGTTCTCACTGCCACGCTTCTCGTAGATGGTTATTTGCCAAGGTAAATCGTCATCCTTGTCTAAATTGGCTCTGCTGTGGCAAATTTCCTCCAAGTCACCCGTTATAAAAAGTGCATAACCTTTTACGCCGTATGGAGAATCTTGTCGCCCGCTGAGCCAATCTTCCAGGCGGAAAGTAATTTCTCGATCAAACCCTGCGCCGTCTGGATACCAGACTGGCAATGGGAGCTTGCCAGCATGAGGATTTATGAAATCCACCCAGGCCGTCGCTTCTGTCCAAGTATCAAAAGGGTAATCTACCGGAGTTAACGATTTGGAAACAGTCAAGTCGTGGACCAATGAGGTGTAGGTTATCTGAGTGGATTCATCAGTTTTCATGCAAAGGAACTGGTGATCACACGTTTGGACTATCGTGCAATCGAATTCGACAAAGTGGCTTTGTGGAGCCGAGTAGGCCAATACAGGGCTGGTTGTCATTGCAAGAAATAATGAAGTTGCGACAAGTTTAAACATCCTCACCCCCCCAAGAAACTCTTACGTACTTCGGGATCGGCCAGCAGTTCCTTGCCCGTGCCGGTATAAGCATTCCGCCCTTGAACCAGCACATATCCCTTGTCTGCGATCTCCAACGCCTGACGGGCATTCTGTTCGACCATCAGGATCGGCAACCCGGTGCGGGAAACCTCGATGATCCGGTCAAACAACTCATCCATCACGATGGGCGAGACACCGGCAGTTGGCTCGTCCAGCATCAACACTTTGGGCTGGGTCATCAGTGCGCGGCCAACGGCGACCTGCTGGCGCTGACCGCCCGACAGCTCTCCGGCCGCCTGGTCGCGTTTGTCACGCAGGATGGGGAACAAGTCATAGACCTGTTCCATCGTGTCCGAGATATCGTCACGGCGGATGAACGCGCCCATTTCGAGGTTCTCTTCGACCGTCATTGAAGTGAAGATGTTCTGCGTTTGCGGAACAAAGCCCATGCCCCGGATCACCCGGTCCTGCGGAGTGAGGGTGGTGATATCCTCACCATCGAGCCGCACCGCGCCTGCGCGCACGTCCAGCATGCCGAACACGGCCTTCATGGCAGTGGATTTACCAGCACCGTTGGGGCCGACGATCACCGCGATCTCACCTTTGTCGACGGCGATAGTGCAATCGTGCAGGATGTCCGGCCCTTTGCCGTAACCGCCCGTCATCGTGTCGCCAATCAGAAACGGACCACCTTTGACCGAATGCGTTTCACCGCTTTTGCGATGGGCCGGCGTCATTGTCCCAATGCCCGCCGTGTTTGTGATCGAGGCATCCTTGTTGCCCTTATCGTCCTGGTAGGGATTGTCACTCATGCCAGCGGTCATGTTTGGGCCTCCAGCTTGTCTTTGTTCTTCAGGCCGGTGCCCAGATAGGCTTCGATCACGTGCTCATTGGCCTTAATCTCGTCCAAAGTTCCCTCGGCCAGAACCTTGCCTTCGGCCATACAGATGACCGGGTCGCAGATTTTGCCAATGAAATCCATGTCGTGCTCGATGACCACAAAGGTATAGCCGCGTTCCTTGTTCAGACGCAGAATGGTGTCGGCGATGGTCATCAGCAGGGTGCGGTTCACACCTGCGCCGACTTCGTCCAGAAAGACGATCTTGGCGTCGACCATCATGGTGCGTCCAAGCTCCAGCAGTTTCTTCTGCCCACCCGAGACCTGACCGGCCTTGTGATCGGCGAGATGTTCAATGGTCAGAAATTCCAGCACCTCATCGGCGCGGGCCGCCAGGGCGCGTTCTTCATCTGCGATGCGCTTGCGCCCGAACCAGGTGTTCCACAGCGATTCACCCGATTGCGCGCCGGGCACCATCATCAGGTTCTCGCGGCAGCTCATCGACGAAAACTCATGCGCGATCTGGAAGGTCCGCAACAAGCCTTTGTGAAACAGATCATGCGGCGGCAGGCCGGTGATGTCCTCACCATCCATGAACACCCTGCCGCTGGTTGGTGGCAGAACGCCCGCAATCACGTTGAACAGTGTGGTTTTTCCGGCACCGTTCGGCCCGATCAGGCCGGTGATCGAGCCCATTTGGATTTCAAGCGATGCCCCGTCCACCGCATGAAAACCGCCGAAATGCTTATGCACGTCCTCGACGACGATCATCTTTTCCCCTAGCCGCCCTGTTCGGCGTTCTTGTTTGCCCATCCCCTGCAAAGAGGTGCGGCCTTTTGTCATTGAAGCAGCCCGGACACAAGGCCCGGGCTGCTTGGTATTATGACTTTTATTGCTGGATCAACGGAAGTTGACGGTCTTGTTCTCGCCGTCGGTCACTTCGATCTCGCGGTAGGATCCGGCGCTTTCACCGGGGCCGATCAATTCCACGCCGGACGCGCCGACATAGTCGATGTTCTGACCTGCAGCCAGCAGTTCCAGACCTTTGGCCAGTTCACCCGGATAGATTTTCTCGCCAGGCTCGTTGGCGACGTCCAGGATTTTGGCGCCATAGTCGGCAGGGTTGGTCGACCCAGCGGCCTGCATCGCCAACATGAACAACGCAGCAGCGTCGTAGGATTCAGGCGAATAGGGTGACGAGCCGTCAAAGCCCGCGGCTTCGGCCATGGCAAAGTACTTTTCAGCACCTTCGCCGCCGGAACCGGCGATCTGGCCAAACGACCCGTTCAGGTCAGCACCAACGTTCGCAGGCAGCGAGTCGCCGATCATGCCACCCGGCAGGCCGAACGTGTCAAACGCACCGCTGTCCAGCGACGACTGAATGATGCCCAGACCGCCCTGGTCCAGATAACCCGCGACGACCAGAATGTCGCCACCGGCCGAGGCCAGAGCACCAACTTCGGCCGAGTAGTCGGCTTTGCCGTCTTCGTGGGCTGCGACGATGGTCACTTCCCCACCTGCCGCTTCAAACGACGACTGGATCGCATCCGCCAGGCCCTTGCCGTAGTCGTTGTTGGTGTAGGTCAGAGCGATCGAGCTGATGCCACGATCGTTCAGGATGTCAGCCATCACCTGACCTTCACGCGCATCCGACGGGGCGGTGCGGAAGAACAAACCGTTGTCTTCCATGGTCGACAGGCCCGGTGAGGTTGCCGAGGGTGAAATCATCACCATGCCGTTTGGAATGGCGACGTTCTGCAGGATCGCACCGGTCACGCCCGAGCAATCGCCACCTATGATACCCGAAACGCCGTCCGCGATCATGCGTTCTCCGTTTGAGGTCGACAGACCGTTGTCGATGCAGCCTGTGTCGGCGCGCATCCCAACAACGGATGTGCCATCCAGCAGCTTGCCAGATTCGGTGACTTCGGCCATCGCCATTTCCGCGCCGGAACCCATAGCAGGTGCCAGCGATTCAATTGGTCCGGTAAATCCGAAAAGGACCCCCAGCTTGACATCTTCGGCCATCGCGGTGCCCGCCAGCAGGACGGTTGCTGCAGTTGCTGTAAGCAGCTTTTTCATTAGGTTACTCCCATATTGGAACGTTTTCGTTCTGGGCTCGACCCTAGGCAAGCTGTCTGAAAAAGAAAAGTCCTAACGAAATTGTGTTTTTACCGCCAACAATCCTATTTGTTTCTATGGGTTTGTCGTGCCGTTCACCGGCGAACATCCAGAAAATGGAGACCAAGATGATAAGAGCTGTTGCGATTCTGGGTTTGTCCCTCGGTGTTGGTTCGGCAAGCGCGGATGTCTTGCAGACTTCATCCGGGCCCGTGCAGGTGACACCAATGATCGAAGGGCTGGATACACCTTGGGCAATCGGAATTCTGCCGGATGGCACTTTTCTGGTGACCGAACGCGATGGTGAGCTTTTGTATGTGGCGAATGGGCAGGCGGACCGGGTCAAAGGCGTGCCCAAAGTCGCAACACGCGGGCAGGGCGGGTTGCTGGATGTCACTGTTGCGCGGGACTTTGCGCAAAGCCGTGAAGTCTTTCTGACTTATTCAAAACCCCAGAAGAACGGTGCCGGAACCGCACTTGCCGTTGCTCGGCTGTCAAAGGACGGGCACCGTCTAACCAAGCTGCGCGTTTTGTTCGAGGCGGTTCCGGGCGGATCATCGGGCCGTCATTTCGGCTCTCGCGTGGTTGAGGCCGAGGACGGCACGTTGTTTGTCACAATTGGCGATCGGGGTGACCGCCCTGCCGCACAGGACCGCAGCAACCTTATGGGAACGATCATTCGGATCAATCGCGATGGGACGGTGCCAGCGGATAACCCCTTTGTCGGTGACGCCAACAGTCGCCCCGAAATCTGGACCTATGGCCACCGCAACCCACAGGGTGCCGGGCTGGATGCGCAGGGACGCCTGTGGGTGTCGGAACATGGCGCCAAAGGCGGGGACGAGGTCAACCTGATTGCACCCGGGCAGAACTATGGCTGGCCGATCATTTCTTATGGTGTGCATTACTCGGGTCAGAAAATCGGCGATGGGACTGCAAAACCGGGGTTGGAGCAGCCGCAGCACTATTGGGATCCGTCCATCGCCCCCTCGGGGTTGATGGTCTATTCAGGGAAGCTCTGGCCGCAATGGGCGGACAACATTTTTGTCGGGTCACTCAAGTTCGATTACATCGCCCGGCTAGCCGGAACACCGCTGCGCGAGGTTGAACATATCGAAGGCTCAGAAACCGACCGCGTGCGCGACATCGTCGAAGCGGCTGACGGGTCGATCTGGTTTATTTCGGTCGGTCAGGGCGTTGTGTACCGCATGACCCCGGGCAGCTAGACCGACAACCGCCCACTCTGCGCACCTCGTTCGCGATAGGGCGTAGTGTTGTAATGCGCCCGGTAGCATTTTGAGAAATGCGACGGGCTGGCAAAGCCGCAGGCCAGCGCGACGTTGATCACGCTCATGTCGGTCTGCATCAGCAGGTTGCGGGCCTTGTGCAGGCGCAACTCCATGTAATAGCGCTTGGGAGAACGGCTCAGATATCTCCGGAACAGGCGTTCCAATTGGCGCGTCGACATACCCACATCCTTTGCCAGGACCGAAGGCGAGATCGGCTCTTCAATGTTCTTTTCCATCATCAGGATAACCTGGCTCAGCTTCGGGTGACGCACGCCAATCCGGGTCGGCGTGGACAGGCGTTGAGTGTCCTGATCTGTGCGGATCGAGGAATATATCAGCTGATCCGCGACAGCGTTGGCAAGGTTTTCACCAAAATCTTGGGCGATGATTTTCAGCATCAGGTCAATAGAAGACGTGCCGCCGGCTGTGGTCATCCGATTTCCGTCAATCTGGAAAACCGATTTGGTCAATTCGACCTCATCAAACTCTTCGATAAAACTGTCCGAGTTTTCCCAGTGAATGGTCGCGCGCTTTCCGTCTAAAAGACCGGCCTTGGCCAACGTATAGGCTGCAGTGCAAAGCCCGCCGATACGCAGTCCCCGGCGTGCCTCGCGGCGGACCCAGTTCAAAACTTTCTTGGTCGTCGCCGCCTGAACATCGACACCGCCGCAGATAAGGACGACATCGTCGCGCTGTAATTCGGTCAGGTCTGTGTCCAGATTGAACTCGGTGCCGGCGGAACATTTGATGGTTTCACCACCTTCACCGGCGAAGCTCCAGGAATAAAGCTCTTTGTGGGCCATTCGGTTCGCGATACGCAAACTGTCCAGGGCCGATGCAAAACACAACAGCGAGAACTTGTCCAACAGGACAAATACGTAGTGACGAGGCTTGGTCGCAGTGTCTTCCACAGTGACAACTTGGCGTTGCTCTTGCATGGCGAGGTGTCCTTGATTCGGCGCTGAGTGACGTGGCGTCCGGCGACAGGTTTGGCGGCCACCATGATCAAAGCTTGTTTGCCACGTCAAGAGGTCCAAATCGGATATGGTCACTCTTCATTGCATTTTGTATAGAGACGACCTGACTACTTCAGCGGAGATCAAAGCTATGACCGAATGGCAAAAAACGAACTGGCGCAACAAGCCACGGGTTCAGATGCCAGACTATACCGACGCGGCCGCCTTGGCCAAGGTCGAGGGCCAGCTTTCACAGTATCCCCCGCTGGTCTTTGCTGGTGAGGCGCGGCGTCTGAAGCAACATTTGGGTGCCGCCGGTCGCGGCGAGGCCTTCCTGTTGCAGGGCGGGGATTGTGCTGAAAGCTTTGAACAATTCAGCGCGGATGCGATCCGCGACACCTTTAAGGTGATGCTGCAGATGGCAATGGTGCTGACCTATGGTGCCAAGGTGCCCGTGGTGAAAGTGGGCCGGATGGCCGGACAGTTTGCCAAGCCGCGCAGCGCGCCTACCGAAGTGATTGATGGCGTGGAACTGCCCAGCTACCGCGGTGATATCATCAACGAGCTCGCCTTCACCCCAGAATCGCGTATCCCGAATCCCGGCAAGATGTTGCAGGCCTACACGCAGGCTGCTGCAACGCTAAACCTGTTGCGCGCGTTTTCGACCGGTGGTTTTGCTGATATGAGCATGGTGCATTCTTGGACCTTGGGCTTCACGGATGAGCAGGACGTTCAGAAATACTCGGAAATCGCGGACCGTATTCAGGACACGATTGACTTTATGGGCGCGGCCGGGATTACGGCGGATACGACGCATGAATTCTCGACCGTGGAATTCTACACCAGCCACGAAGGCCTGCTGCTGGAATATGAAGAGGCGCTGACGCGGCTTGATTCCACTTCGGGCAACTGGTTGGCAGGCTCGGGTCACATGATCTGGATCGGTGACCGTACGCGTCAGCCGGACGGTGCGCATGTGGAATTCTGCAGTGGTGTACTGAACCCGATCGGTCTGAAATGTGGCCCGACAACAACTGCTGAGGACCTGAAGGTTCTGATGTCCAAGCTGAACCCCGAAAACGAAGAGGGTCGCCTGACCCTGATCGCGCGGTTCGGTGCGGGCAAAGCGGGCGAGCATCTGCCGCGTCTGGTCAAGGCCGTCAAGGAAGAGGGCGCCAAGGTTACCTGGGTCTGCGACCCAATGCATGGCAATACCATCAAGTCGGCGACGGGGTACAAGACCCGCCCGTTTGACTCGGTCCTGCGCGAGGTGCGCGATTTCTTTGGCGTGCATCAGGCCGAGGGCACCATCCCCGGCGGCGTGCATTTCGAGATGACAGGTCTGGACGTGACCGAATGCACCGGCGGCGTGCGGGCCGTGACAGAAGAGGACCTCTCGGACCGCTACCACACCGCTTGCGACCCGCGCTTGAACGCGACGCAATCGCTGGAGCTGGCCTTCCTGGTCGCCGAAGAACTGACCAACTTGCGCCGCAACGGTAAAAAACGCGCAGTCAGCTAAGGTCTGCAAAACTGAGAAATCCAAAGGCGGGCTGATTGGCCCGCCTTTTTTAATGGTTAATCGTCGCGCGACACTACAAGGCGCAGATGTGATCCAGGCCGTTTGAAATCGGCCTGATCTTCGGCAAAACCGTCGACGGTTTCCGGAGCCTTGGGCTGAGGTGCCTGCACGTCTGACGCCGCGCGCATCTGGTGATCGGAAATGGTGAAGCGCCGCGGCGGCGTACCAACTGCCCCATCACTGACCATGACGCCCAGAACGCGGCTGACGTCGCCCAGATCGCTTTTCAGCGGCAACAGGATCATACGCGCCTGCATGCGCGCCCGACCAAGCTTGCCCGGTGATATCAACCCAAGCTCTGCAATCGAAGGCCCGGTGAACACTTGTTCCAGGACATCCGTGAATTCCGTCCGCGCGTCAGGTTCAAAAAATGCCGTCAAAGGCATACCGCGCACCTCCATGCCTGCCAGCTTGTTCAGATGGCTTCCGGCCAGACGGAACCGAGCCAATCCGGGCGCGATCCTTTCCAGAATGAAGGTGTACTCCAGGATGTTCTCAAGCCCACGCGGATCGATTTGCGACCGCATTGGAACCCCGTCGCCTGTCAGCAACGCGGTCCAATACGCCTCGGCCTGGCGAAGGGGCGACAAGCTGCGCCCACTGTCAAAACGATCCATTCCGACGATCTTTCCAAAGTTTGACCCGGATCCGTTCCCGAAAAAGGTTTTCATTTTCATCACCCTACAGTCAATCGACCGTCATTTTCTTAAAATGCCAGATATCGAGGCTTTGCAAGACTGAACAGCCCCGGTGAAGGTCAGATTGACACGGGTTAATTCAATTTTGGAGGAATTCTTTAATGAATGGTTAACTTCTGGCGCGCAGGGGCAAACTCTGCAAAGACTTGCTCTGGGTGGGCCGATGGCTTTAGGTGCGGCAGGCGCGCAAAAGCGGGCAGGGACAGAAAGGGCAGGCATGATCAGATCCATGACCGGTTTCGCTTCGGGCAAAGGGGCGTTGGGACCGCATAGCTGGACGTGGGAGCTGCGCAGCGTGAACGGCAAGGGGCTGGACATGCGCCTGCGTGTGCCGGACTGGCTGACCGGGCTTGAAGCGACGCTGCGGGGGCAGATGTCCAAGGCGCTCAGTCGGGGAAATGTCACCCTGTCGCTGCGGGTGAACCGGGATGAAACCGCGCCTGATCTGGTCCTGAACGAAACGGCAATGGATGCTGCATTGACCGCGATGGCCCGCACACAAAAGATGGCCGCAGCCTGTGGTGTCACGCTGGCCTCGTCAAGCGCGGCGGATCTGATTGCCATAAAAGGTATGTTGGATGCAGGAAATGACGCAGACGATCCCGCACCGATTGTAGCAAAGCTGACACGGGACTTTCCTGACCTTCTGTCGGCATTTATTGCAATGCGAGAGACCGAAGGCCAGGCATTGGCAAGTGTACTGAACAGTCAACTCGATCAAGTTGCCGACCTGACCGAGCAATCTGCCGAACTGGCCGAGCAGCGGAAAGACAAGGCGGCTCTGGCACTGCGTGAAAATCTGGCGCGGGTGATGGACAACGCGCAGGGTGCAGATCCGGATCGCGTCGCACAGGAACTGGCGCTGATTGCGGTCAAGACGGATATCACCGAAGAGATTGATCGCCTGAAAGCGCATGTGATTGCCGCGCGTGATCTGCTGTCGCAGGACGTCGCAGTCGGGCGCAAATTGGATTTTCTGATGCAGGAGTTCAACCGTGAGGCCAACACGTTGTGCTCGAAGGCGCAAAGCGCTGACCTGACCTCGGTAGGGCTTGAGTTGAAGGCTGTAATAGACCAGATGCGCGAGCAAGTGCAGAACATAGAGTAATGACAGGAGCGCCCCAAATGGCGGATCGACGCGGCCTTTTAATCATTCTGTCCTCACCTTCGGGGGCTGGAAAATCTACCTTGGCCAAACGGTTGATGAAGTGGGACAGTGGACTGAAGTTCTCGATTTCAGCCACCACCCGCGCGCCGCGACCGGGTGAAGAGCATGGGCGCGAGTATTACTTCCTTGGCGAAGATGAATTCAGACAGCAGGTGTCCGAAGGTCAAATGCTGGAACACGCCCACGTGTTTGGCAATTTCTACGGCTCTCCTGCCGGTCCGGTCCGCGAGTCAATCAATGCGGGCATGGATGTGTTGTTTGATGTGGACTGGCAGGGTGAGGTGCAGATCAGGAACTCGGATCTGGGCAAACATGCGCTGTCGATCTTTATCCTGCCTCCGTCGATCCCCGAACTGCGCCGCAGGCTGGAAGGCCGGGGGCAGGACAGTGAAGACGTAATATCGAAGCGGATGTTGAAAAGTTGGGACGAGATCAGCCACTGGGGCTACTATGACTATGTGCTGGTCAATGACGATCTGGATGAAACCGAAGACAAGCTGAAAACCATCGTCAGTGCCGAGCGTATGCGCCGCATTCAGCAACCAAGATTGCAAGATCACGTACGGACATTGCAAAACGAATTTGAGAGACTGGCATGACCATATACGCCTTGGGTGATCACGCGCCGCAACTCCACGACGACACATGGGTCGCACCGGACGCCAATCTAGTCGGCAAAGTGGTGCTGGAGCAGGGGGCTTCGGTCTGGTTTGGCTGCACCATCCGCGCCGATCACGAAGAAATCCGGATTTGTGAGGGCAGTAATGTTCAGGAGAACTGTGTCATGCATATCGACGCCGGTTTCCCGCTGACCATCGGCAAGAACTGCACCATCGGACACAAGGTCATGCTGCACGGGTGCACAATTGGCGACAACACCCTGATCGGGATGGGGGCCATCGTTCTGAATGGCGCGAAGATCGGGAAAAACTGCCTGATTGGGGCAGGGGCTCTGATCACTGAGGGCAAAGAGATCCCAGACAATTCTCTGGTCATGGGCGCACCTGGCAAGGTTGTCCGACAATTGGACGAGGCCGCCGCCCAAAAAATTACATTCAGCGCGCTGCACTACCAGGACAACATGCGCAAGTTCCGCGACACGATGAAGCCCGTCCAGTAAGGCGATCTGCGAAACCACACGAGAATTAGCTCATGTCAAACGAACTGCTCGCCGAAGTTGTATCGGCTGTTCCGATGCCGACTCTTATGGTGGATCAGACAGAGCGGATCATCGCCGCCAACACGGACGCCAGAACCTTGCTGGGCCAAAACATCACCGGCCGCCATTTTGCAACGATCCTCAGGCAGCCGCAGGTGATCGAAGCGATGGAGCAAAGCCTGCGCACCAAAGGCCAGGCAAGAACTCGGCACCTGTCCAACGATGGCGCACAGGACACCACGTTCGAAGTTGAATGCCGGTATATGAACGGGGTGGGCGCTGTGTCCGGTGGTGCGGTCCTGGTGGTGTTTCAGGACGTTACCCATCTGGAACATGCCAGTCAGATGCGGCGCGACTTTGTGGCCAATGTCAGCCACGAGCTGCGCACGCCGCTGACTGCTCTGATGGGATTTATCGAAACGCTGCGCGGACCTGCCCGTGATGACGTCTCTGCCCGCGAGCGGTTTCTTCAGATCATGATGGATGAAGCAAACCGCATGAATCGGCTTGTTGGGGATTTGCTGTCTCTGAACCGGGTTGAAAGCGAGGAACGCATCCGCCCCCGGGAACAGCTTGAACTGACGGCGCTGTTGCAATCCACGTTGAACAATCTGCGGCCGCTGGCCGAGGCGTCCAGCGTGGTGCTGACACTGAACGCCCCTGATGGCCCGGTGTCTTTGACCGGTGACAGCGATCAGTTGCGTCAGGTGTTCACCAACCTGATTGAAAACGCGATCAAATACGGGGGCAGCGGCGGTAGTGTCGAAGTGCGCGTATTGTCCTCTGATCGGGATACGGCGATGCGTGGACCCGCAGTTCGGGTACAGATCATCGACAAAGGTCCGGGCATTGATGCGACTCACTTGCCCCGGCTGACCGAGCGGTTCTATCGCGCCGACAGTCACAGGTCCCGAGAGCTGGGCGGAACCGGTCTGGGGCTTGCGATTGTGAAACACATTATCAATCGTCACCGCGGACGCCTACGGGTGGAAAGCGATTTGGGCAAAGGCGCTGTTTTTACAGTTATTCTGCCTCGATAGACGTAAATACCCCCGGGTCACCAAAGTACGGCACCACATCCTATGTAATAGTCGCATGGCTGCTTTGCGCAGGAACAGTCCATTTTATCGGACAGTGTCATAAAGCTGTTACACACCTGTCACAAAACACTTACGCCTGCCTCTTAGTGGTGTGCGCAAGATCATCATGGGGATGATCACTACCTATAATTCTCAAGGAGACTGAAATGTCCTTTGTAAAACTGTCGGCTTCGGCCCTGGCCATCGCGGCCGTATCGGCCACCACCGCCACTGCGCGTGACCAAGTACAGGTTGCAGGTTCGTCAACCGTTCTGCCTTACGCTTCGATCGTTGCAGAAGCCTTCGGTGAAAACTTTGACTTCCCGACACCGGTTGTAGAATCGGGTGGGTCTTCTGCTGGCCTCAAGCGTTTCTGTGAAGGTGTTGGCGAAAATACAATCGACGTTGCGAACGCGTCGCGTCAGATCCGTGAAAAAGAAATCAAAGCTTGTGCCGATGCGGGTGTGACCGACATCATCGAAGTTCAGATCGGTTATGACGGCATCGTTTTCGCATCCGACATCAACGGCAACTCGTTCGAGTTTACGCCCGAAGATTGGTACAACGCTCTGTCCGCTCAGATTGTTGTTGACGGCCAGCTGGTCGACAACCCGAACAAAACCTGGGCCGACGTGAACCCTGCGTTCCCGGCGCAGCCGATCGCTGCCTTCATCCCTGGCACCAAGCACGGCACCCGCGAAGTGTTCGAAGACAAGGTGATCCTTGCAGGCTGTGAGCACCTGGGTGACTTCGATGCTTACCTGGCCGCTGCCGAAGGCGACAACGACAAAGCCAAGAAAAAAGCTGCCGAGAAAGCCTGTATCGCGCTGCGGACCGATGGTGTATCGGTCGACATTGACGGCGACTATACCGAGACATTGGCCCGTATCGACAGCAACAAGGACGGCATTGGTGTCTTTGGTCTGGCGTTCTACGAGAACAACACCGACAAGCTGCAGGTTGCGACCATGTCGGGTATCGTTCCTTCGACTGAATCCATCTCCACCGGCGAATACCCGGTCTCGCGCCCGCTGTTCTTCTACGTCAAGAAGGCGCATATCGGCGTGATCCCCGGCCTGAAAGAATACGCCGAATTCTTCGTTGCGGACGAGATTGCTGGCCCCGACGGCCCGTTGGCCGAATACGGCCTGGTCTCGGACCCTGAGCTGGTAAAAGTTCAGGAAGCCGTTGCAAACGAGACCGTCCTGGGCGGCGGTTCTTAATAACCATACGAACAGAACCGGGGCGATAACTTTGCGCCCCGGTTCTTTTTGACTCTCGTACTGCCATCCCCACGGAGCTCTCATGGCGATTTCCTGGTTGTTGCTTATCCTGCTTGCGCTGGCAGTGATTGGATATTTCACGGGCCGATCCCGCGCACTTTCAAGTGCCGGCGGCAATGTCCGCGAATTGCATTCTCTTCCCTCTTACTATGGCTACAACGTTGCCCTGACCGCTTTGGTTCCTGCGTTGGGTCTGCTGATGATCTGGCTGCTGGTGCAACCGATGATCGTGAACAGCACCGTATCGGGTCTGATCCCCGATCAGGCCCTGCCTGAGGGCGCAGACCGCGGTCTGGTCATGAGCGAGGTACGCCGCGTTTCGGATGGTTTGGATGGTGCCGTGGCCGCCGGAGCCATTTCACAGGCTCAGGCCTCGAACGCGGATGCCGATATCGAAGAACTTACGCAGACGCTGAAAGATGCCGGTCAGGTACTGACCCAAGACATCACTCAGCCCATTCTGGTTGCGGCGCAGAAATACCGAAGCATGACCACGACCGGATCGGTCGCCATGCAAGTGGTTGTTCTGTCCCTTGCGCTGTTGGGGGCGGCATTTGCCTATATCCGAACGCACAAGGAATTTCGGGCCCGCAACGTGGTCGAGCAGGGGGTTCTGGCTCTTTTGCTGCTGGCCGCTTCCATTGCCATCCTGACCACGGTGGGAATTGTTCTGTCGATGGTGTTCGAGACGATGAACTTCTTCCAGTTGCATTCCTGGAAGGATTTCTTTTTTGGCGGCACATGGGCTCCGAATTTTCGCGGCGGAAGTGAACTGTCAATCCTTCCATTGTTGTGGGGCACTCTCTATATTTCATTGATCGCCCTGTTGGTCGCAGTCCCCATCGGACTGTTCGCGGCGATTTATTTGTCGGAATACGCGTCTGGCGCGACCCGTTCGGTTGCCAAGCCATTGCTTGAGATCCTGGCGGGTATTCCGACAATCGTTTACGGTCTGTTTGCCTTGCTGACAGTGGGTCCTGCGCTGGTGTCCATGTTCGGGGACGGTGGGATGCTGGGTGTCGGTTGGATGGCCAGCTCCAATGCGGTTCTGACTGCCGGTTTGGTCATGGGCATCATGCTGATCCCGTTTGTATCCTCGCTGTCGGACGACATTATCAACGCAGTTCCGCAATCGATGCGCGACGGCTCGCTTGGATTGGGTGCGACTCATTCCGAAACCGTACGCAGTGTCATCCTGCCCGCTGCCTTGCCGGGGATCGTGGGTGCCATCCTTCTGGCCGCAAGCCGCGCAATTGGTGAGACGATGATCGTGGTGATGGCCGCGGGCGCAATCGCCAAATTCTCGGGCAACCCGTTCGAGGCAATGACAACAATCACCACCCGTATCGTCAGTCAGCTGACCGGTGACACGGATTTCGCCAGTCCCGAGACATTGGTGGCCTTTGCGCTGGGTTTGACCCTGTTCATCATCACGCTGGGGCTGAATATCTTTGCTCTCTACATCGTACGCAAATACCGGGAGCAGTACGAATGACCGATTTTTCCCAATCGTCCGAAGCCACTCCGACTGCCAAGCCCAAAAGCGGATCGCTGTTCAAAATGGACGCGCGAACCAAAAAGCGCAACGCAGCCGAGACCCGGTTCAAGTTCTACGGGATTGTCGCCATCGGTATCGGCCTGCTGATGCTGGTCGTGCTTGTGACCAATATCGTAACCGCCGGAACCGGCGCGTTCCAACAGAGCTTTCTTGATCTGAATGTCGAGCTGAAAGCCGACAAGTTGGACAAGAAGGGCAACCGCAATATCGAGGATATCAAAAAGGTTTCAACCTTTGGCTATGCGCCTCTGATCGCCTCGGCATTGGAAAGCGAAGTGGAAAAGCTGGGCATTCAGTCTGAACTGACCCCTAAGGAGATGGGCAAGATCCTGTCCAAGGCGGCACAGGCTGAGCTCAGGAACTATGTCATCGCCAACCCCGGCAAGATCGGCGAAACCGTCAGCTTTAGGTTCTTGGTCAACAGCCGCGTCGATGGCTACATGAAAGGTCGTGTCAGCCGTGAGTTGATTGCAAACGACAAGGGAATTTCGGTCGAACAACTGGATTTCGTTGACCAATTGCGGAACGCCGGAGTGCTATACAAGGCCTTCAATCCGGACTTTATCTTTGGCACTGATGCCTCGGATCAACGGCCCGAGGCTGCGGGGATTGGTGTGGCGATGCTGGGCTCGTTGTTCATGATGTTTGTGGTGCTGGCGTTGGCACTGCCGATTGGCGTTGCGGCTTCGATCTATCTTGAAGAGTTCGCGCCGCAGAACCGGCTGACTGACATCATCGAGGTGAACATCTCGAACCTGGCTGCGGTGCCGTCCATCGTGTTTGGTATCCTTGGTCTGGCCGTGTTCATCAACTATATGCATCTGCCGACATCAGCTCCGCTGGTGGGGGGGCTGGTGCTGACGCTGATGACACTGCCGACAATCATCATCTCGACCCGGGCCTCGCTAAAGGCCGTGCCGCCATCGATCCGCGATGCGGCGCTTGGGGTAGGGGCCTCGAAAATGCAGGCGGTGTTCCACCATGTTCTGCCGCTGGCCGCGCCCGGTATTCTAACCGGTACGATCATTGGCCTGGCGCAGGCACTTGGAGAAACTGCGCCGCTGCTGCTGATCGGGATGGTAGGCTTTATCGCCTCGAACGCTCCAGACGGCGTGGTTGCAGGTTTCTTGTCGCCAAACTCAGCGATGCCTGCGCAGATCTATGAATGGTCCAAGCGCGCCGACCCGGCCTTTTACGAACGCGCATGGGGGGGCATCATCATCCTGTTGATCTTCCTCGTCACAATGAACACCATTGCGGTCATCCTGCGCCGCCGCTTTGAACGCCGCTGGTAGATGGGTGCTATTATGAATGATATGACACGAGTGGAGAGAACCGTGGACTCCAAAGCAATCAAGATCGCCGCGAACAAGGTTCAGGTCCATTACGGCGATACCCATGCCATCAAGGACGTGGATGTTGAAATCGAAGACAAGACCGTGACCGCGTTTATCGGCCCGTCAGGCTGTGGTAAGTCGACATTCCTGCGGTGTCTGAACCGGATGAACGACACGATCGACATCTGCCGGGTACAGGGCGATATCCTGCTTGACGGTGAGGATATCTATGACAAACGCGTTGACCCTGTTCAACTGCGCGCCAAGGTCGGCATGGTGTTCCAGAAACCCAACCCGTTCCCCAAGTCGATTTATGACAACGTCGCATACGGCCCGCGCATCCATGGCCTTGCCCGGAACAAGGCGGAACTGGATGAGATTGTCGAAAAATCCCTGCGCCGTGGTGCGATCTGGGATGAGGTCAAAGACCGCCTGGACGCACCGGGCACCGGCCTGTCGGGCGGTCAGCAACAGCGTCTGTGTATTGCCCGCGCGGTGGCGACCGAGCCCGAGGTTCTGCTGATGGACGAGCCGTGCTCGGCTCTGGACCCGATTGCAACCGCTCAGGTCGAGGAACTGATCGACGACCTGCGCTCGCGCTATTCGGTCGTGATTGTGACCCACTCGATGCAACAGGCCGCGCGGGTCAGCCAGAAAACAGCGTTTTTCCATCTGGGTAATCTCGTTGAATACGGTGAGACCGGGCAGATCTTTACCAACCCCGAAGATCCCCGCACCGAAAGTTACATCACTGGCCGTATCGGCTGAGCACAGGTATATTCTGATGACCGAACAACATATTGCATCTGCGTTCGACCGGGATCTCGAGGCGATCCAGGCCCATATCATGAAGATGGGCGGGCTGGTTGAAGCCGCCATCATAAGCTCAGCCCGGTCGCTTGAAACGCGGGACGAGGAACTGGCGCAAGAGGTGCGTCAAGGTGACAAAGCCATCGACGCGCTCGAAGAGCTGATCAACGAGGAAACGGCCCGCCTGATTGCCCTGCGCGCGCCAACGGCCAGCGACCTGCGTCTGGTGCTGTCCGTGCTGAAGGTCTCGGCCAACCTTGAACGCATCGGTGATTACTCCAAGAATATCGCCAAGCGCACTACGGTTCTGGTCAACGCCGGCGAGATCAACGGCAGTGCTGCTGCTCTGCGTCGTATGGCGCGCGAAGTTGAGCGGATGCTACGCGATGCGCTGGATGCTTATATTCAGCGCGATGCTGAACTGGCTGCTGATGTGATAGAACGCGACGAAGAAGTGGACCAGATGTATAATGGGCTGTTTCGCGAATTCCTGACCTTCATGGCCGAGGACCCGCGCAACATTTCCTCGTGTATGCACCTGCATTTCATCGCCAAGAATATCGAACGCATGGGTGATCACGTGACCGCGATTGCGGAACAGGTGGTGTATTTGGTGACCGGTGAGCGACCGACCGAGGCGCGCCCAAAGGCCGACATCACGTCGCAATCGGCATAGGAGACGAGGGACATGTCTGCTGATCAGCCAACCGTTCTGGTTGTCGAGGATGAACTGGCCCAGCGGGAAGTGCTGGCCTACAACCTCGAAGCGGAAGGATTTCGGGTGTCCAAAGCGGCCAGCGGCGATGAAGCCATTCTGTTGGTAGATGAGGAAAGCCCGGACATCATCGTACTGGACTGGATGATGCCGAACCTCAGTGGCATCGAGGTCTGCCGCCGTTTGAAAACCCGCCCTGATACGCGGTCTATTCCCATCATCATGCTATCCGCCCGCTCGGAAGAGGTCGACAAGGTTCGGGGGCTGGAAACCGGTGCGGATGACTATGTGGTCAAACCGTATTCAGTGGTCGAGTTGATGGCACGGGTGCGCACACAGCTGCGCAGGGTCCGTCCTGCAACCGTTGGGATTCGCTTGGAATTTGACGATATCATCTTGGATTCCGAAACCCATAAGGTCAGCCGCGACAGCAAACCTCTCAAGCTTGGGCCAACCGAGTTTCGCCTGCTGAGCACCTTTATGGAAAAACCGGGCCGCGTCTGGAGCCGAGAGCAATTGCTGGACAGGGTGTGGGGGCGCGACATCTATGTCGATACCCGTACCGTGGACGTCCACATCGGTCGTTTGCGCAAGGCATTGACGCAACATGGCGGCGAAGATCCTGTGCGCACAGTACGCGGTGCTGGCTACGCATTGGGCTGAACCACATCGGGGCAGGGGTGTGGGCATAAGGCTATGAGTTTTGCTCATGGTAGGATGCAAAACTCTTACTGTTTTTTACCGTTGCGTCGGGTTAGTTTGCGGCGAAGCAGACAGCCCGGAGAAGCATTATGAACGCCCCTGACACCAAGCCGACATTGCGTGCCAAAGACGCACCAGACATGGGCGCGTTCGCATGGGATGACCCGTTTCGCCTGTCAGATCAGCTGAGCGAGGACGAACGCATGATCGCCGCCAGCGCCAACGCTTACGCTCAGGAAAAGCTGCAGCCACGGGTGACAGACGCATTCCAAAACGAAGAGACCGACCCGGATATTTTCCGCGAAATGGGCGAAATGGGCCTGCTGGGCACCACGATCCCCGAAGAATACGGCGGGCTGGGGGCAGGGTACGTGTCCTATGGCCTGGTCGCACGCGAAGTTGAGCGTGTGGATTCCGGTTACCGCTCGATGATGTCCGTTCAAAGCTCGTTGGTGATGTATCCGATCTTTGCTTATGGCAGCGAAGAACAGCGACGGAAATACCTGCCGAAACTGGCCAGCGGTGAGTGGATCGGATGTTTCGGCCTAACAGAGGCGGATGCGGGCTCTGACCCCGCTGGGATGAAAACCCGGGCCGAAAAGATAGACGGTGGATATCGGCTGACCGGCAGTAAGATGTGGATCTCAAATTCACCAATTGCCGACGTGTTTGTTGTCTGGGCCAAATCGGATGCGCATGACGGCAAAATTCGCGGCTTTGTTCTGGAAAAAGGCGTCAAAGGTCTGAGCGCGCCAAAGATTCAAAACAAGATGAGCCTGCGTGCGTCGATCACAGGCGAGATTGTACTGGAAGGCGTCGAAGTCGACGACAGCGCGTTGTTGCCGCATGTCCAGGGGCTGAAAGGTCCGTTCGGGTGTCTGAACCGCGCGCGCTATGGCATCAGTTGGGGCGTGATGGGTGCGGCCGAAAGCTGTTGGCACGGTGCACGTCAATACGGTTTGGATCGCAAACAGTTCGACAAACCTCTGGCACAAACGCAGTTGTTTCAACGCAAGCTGGCAGACATGCAAACGGAAATCGCCTTGGGTCTTCAGGGCAGTTTGCGAGTCGGACGCTTGATGGATCAGGCCGAAGCCGCGCCAGAGATGATTTCGGTCATCAAGCGCAACAATTGCGGCAAAGCGCTGGAGATTGCGCGTATGGCGCGTGACATGCATGGCGGAAATGGAATCTCACTTGAATTCCATGTCATCCGGCACATGGTAAATCTGGAGACTGTGAATACGTATGAGGGTACGCACGACGTACATGCGCTGATCCTGGGACGGGCGCAAACCGGGATGCAAGCCTTCTATTGAGGTGTATGAAAAATCGTGTAATTGGTATTATGGTAAATAAATACCATGCAAGGTTTGCCACTTCCCAAATGCTGCCAATGCCTTACGATCAGGTCCTGAACGAATGGCGCGGAGTTTCTGATGAACCTGAACGGTAAAACGGTCGTAATTACTGGCGCAGCTGGTGGTATCGGCAAAGGACTGGCCGAACGGTTTTCCAACGAAGGTGCGATCGTCGTCTGCGCGGATATCGACGAAGACGGCGCGCATCGCGTTGCTGCGGCTATAGGTGGACATGCTCTGCGCTGTGACGTCTCGGACGAAGCCAATGTCAAAGATCTGATTGATACTGTCGAGGATAACATCAGACCCATTGATCTGTTCTGCGCCAATGCCGGGATTTTGACGCTTGGTGGTCTGGAGGTTCCGGACGAAGACTGGGATCGCATTTGGAAGATCAACGTCATGTCCCATGTATGGACAGCGCGTCATCTGGTGCCGCGGATGTTGGAACGCGGCGGCGGTTACATCATGACAACCGCATCGGCGGCTGGTTTGTTGAACCAACCCGGCGCCGCGCCTTATGGGGTTACAAAACACGCGGCTGTTGGTTTTGCAGAATGGCTTTCACTTACTTACGGCCATAAAGGCCTGCGTGTGTCCGTTTTGTGCCCGCAGGCCGTTCGGTCAGAAATGACGCGCGGCCACGAGGCCTCGGTTGCGTCCATAGACGGCATGCTGGAACCTGAACACGTGGCGCAGGCCTGTGTTGAAGCCATTGAAACGGAACAGTTTCTTATTTTGCCGCATCCGCAGGTTTTGGACTATATGCGCCACAAATCCGCAGATTATGAGCGTTGGCTTGGCGGAATGCGCAAGTTAAATCAAAAGTTTGTTGAAGGCAGTTAAAGCTGTTATTGCGCTTTGCGCATCAACCCTTCCTGTGCGACCGAAGCAATCAACGTTCCGTCCTGCGCATAAATTGAGCCCCGGTTAAAGCTGCGCCCTCGTCCGCCCCATGGCGAATCCATCGAGTAAAGATGCCAGTTCTCAAAATGTACCGGCGCATGGAACCACAACGCGTGATCCAGGCTGGCCCCGTTGACTTCGCCAGTGAACCAGCTGAGCCCATGCGGCCGCATGCCAGAGCTCATGAGATACATATCAGAGGCATAGGCCAATAACAGGTGTTGAGTTACCTGATCCGCGTTGGTGGCGGCATTCATGCGAAACCAGACCTGGTTTCGATCATCCGATTTCTCGGGGTTGAAAGGATTTAGGTGGCTTGCTTCGCGCACTTCGATTGGACGGTCACGTAAAAGCTCTCCGCGCAGCTTTTCCGGCACCTGATCCACGTATTGCATACGTAAATCCGCCCGGGACGGATAAGTTTCCGGAGCCTCCATCCGAGGCATTTGGTGGTGATGGTCCCAACCTTCGTCCTGAATGTGGAATGATGCTGACATGTTAAGGATCTGTTTGCCGTGCTGAATGGCGACCACGCGGCGGGTGGTAAAAGAACCTCCATCCCGTGCCCTATCAACCTGATAAATAACAGGAATAGAAGGATCACCTGGGCGAATGAAATAGGCGTGCAGCGAATGGCATAGGCGGTCATCCACCGTTCGATACGCCGCTGCCAGGGCTTGCGCGATGACCTGCCCACCAAAAATTCGCATTGGCGTTTCACCGCCTGACCCGGTGCCCCGGAACAGATCTACCTCAAGCCGTTCGATGTCCAAAAGGTCCAGAAGGACGCGTTCTGCTTCGGTCATGATCGGTTCTCCGGTTGGGTGTCTGTGTGGGATATCAGCGCTTACGGCGTCATTCAATCATTGCCCCAAGGACAAGCGCTTTGAGCTCGGCCCGGGATGGATAAGAGCTGGAGGGTGACAGCTGGGTTAGGAAGACAACGCTCAGGTCGTTGACGCAATCGATCCAGAAAAAGGTCGACGCCATGCCGCCCCAGCTGAAATCGCCAACCGAGCCCGGAACCCCTGCCCGACCCGGGTCAATCACGACAGCACCCCCCAAACCAAAACCTGTGCCATTCATCGGTTGTTCGGCAAAACTCTGCGGCCCCATTGATGCAATGTCGCCCGGTAAGTGGTTACATAACATGAACTCTATGGTCTTCGATCCTAATAACCTATGACCATTTCCCACCCCATGATTGCGCAGCATTTCAGCGAAACGCGAGTAGTCATCGAGTGTGCTGACCAGCCCGCCGCCCCCGGAAAAAGTGGTGGTGTTTTCAAACGGAGAGCTGCCCGCTTCATCTACAAGCCGCAATGTGTCATCGCCGGTTTCAGCGGCGTTCAATTCCATCATGTCCCCAGCCAAAGGCGTATAAAGCGAGGCAAACCGGTCCCTTGCCCCCGACGGGATTGAAAAGCCGGTGTCATGCATCCCAAGGGGATCAAGGATTTTCTGCGTAAAAAACTGGTCGAGAGGTTGGCCCGAGATTACCTCGACAACTCTGCCGATCACGTCGATGCCGACCGAATATTCCCAGCGGGTGCCGGGTTGAAAGGCCAGTGGAAGGTTGGTCAAATCACTTACACGATCTGCCAAAACACCTTGGTTTGGCTTGAAAAGAAGGTCAACTTCATCCATCGCCTCAGGCAGGAGACCCGGATTGAATGGATAGCTGAAACCACTGGTATGCGTCAGCAACTGATGTAGGGTTGGCGACGGCGCAACCTCTGTCTGATCCAATCGTTCTGCGCCGCTGATCAGCGCTTGCATGCTGTTGAATTCGGGCAGGATGTCCGAAAGTCTGGCGTCCAGATGTACCAGGCCCTGTTCCACCAACATCATCAACGCGACCGTTGTGACCGGTTTGGTCATTGAGTAAATGCGCACTATGGTATCGCGTTCAAATGGCAAGTCCTGTTCCACGCTGCGGTGACCGCAGGCGTAGTAGAAAACCTCGGACCCGTTATGTTTCACCAAAAGCGAACTGCCCGCGTATTTCCTTTGGTCGACATAGCGCTGCATCCAGCTGCAAGTGCGGGTTAACCGCCCTGTGTCGAACGCTGATTGACTGCCCATAGATTTGACCCTTTGCTGATTATCAGGATTTTGCGGGCTTATCCGCTGAATTGACAGGGAAATCCGCGCAACGACCCTATAATCTCAGCGAATTCTTCCGCCATCCTGATACACTAGCTTGGGAACAGAATCGGTGAATACGAGTTCGTGCGGTTTCCTTGATCACACGTCGGAGGAGAAACATGGCGCAACAAATTGATTTTGTGTATGATTTCTGTAGCCCTAACGCCTATCTTGCCTACAAGGCACTGCCAGCCCTTGCCAAAAAGCACGGCGCATATGTGCACTATGTTCCAGCATTGTTGGCGACGATTTTCAAAGTGACGAACAACCAAAGCCCGTTTCAGGCGTTTTCCGAGAACCGCCAGAAGACCGCCTATCTCACTCATGATCTGCACAGGTTTGCGCGTGCGCGAAAAGTGAGTTTTCATATGAGCCCTCACTTTCCCGTGGATACCAAGTTTGCAATGCGAGGTGCTGTCTTTGCATCTGGAAAACCTTGGGAAGCCAAATATATAGACGCCATATTTGATGCTATATGGGTGCATGGTCAAAAAGTGGATGATCTGAGCGTATTGTCCGAAATCCTGCGTGAAAACGACCTACCCGTACGCAAGATGCGCGAGGCCATGACCAATGTGGACATCAAACAGCAGCTCAAGGATCAAACGAAAGCTGCGGTCAAAAAAGGCGTTTTCGGTGTGCCTACCATGTTCGTCCAAAACGAGATGTTCTTTGGCAAAAACAGCCTTGGGAACCTAAACCTCGAGTTGAAACGTTTGGCGTGATCGCTTGCTCTATATTCGTTTTCTTATTTCAGTGCGGCCAGACCGTGCCGCGCGAACATAGGTACATAAGCCCCAAAAACTTGTGCTCGTTTTGGGTCTGACGCGTTGCCATCCAGCGCGCGTTTATAGACTCCTTGCAGAATCCCCGCCATGCGAAAGAAATTAAAGGCAAGGTAGAAGCCGAATTTGTCGATCCCCGGCAGTCCCCTTCGCTGGCAATACTGCTCGATAAAGGCTTGGTCTGACGGCAGGCCCAGATTTGCTCGGTCAATTCCGGCCAGGCCGCGCCCTTCTTTGCCGGGCGGCATCTGCCATTGCATAATGACGGCTGCCAGATCTGCGTAGGGGTGACCGATTGTCGAAAGCTCCCAGTCCAGAACACCTAGGCAGTTGGTTCCGTCTTTTGCGAACATCAGATTGTCGATGCGATAGTCACCGTGCACGAGCGTACGCTGCCCGTCATCCGCAGGCACCGACTGTTCAAGCGTCGTGATCAGCGCGTCCATATCGGGTATCTGAGTTGTTTCCGAGGCACGGTACTGTTTGGTCCAGCGCCCGATTTGACGCTCAAAGTAATTGCCGGGCGGGCCGTAATCCGAAAGTCCGACTGCGTCGACGTCAACCATATGCAACTCGGCCAGAACCCGGTTCATTTCGTCCATTATAGCTTTGCGCGTTTCAACGCTTTGACCTTCCATCGTGGGCTCAAGAAAAGTGCGCCCATCAAGGCGCTCCATGATGTAGAAATCAGAGCCTATTACGGTGCTATCCTCGCATAAAAGATACATCTTGGGGACTGGAACCTTGGTGCCCGTGAGGGCTGTTTGCACGCGGTATTCACGGTCTACTGCGTGGGCGGACTTCAAGAGAACGCCTGGTGGCTTTCGGCGTAATACGTATTTCTTGGCTGGTGTGCGCAGCTCAAAGGTCGGGTTAGATTGGCCGACGTCGAACTTTGTCGCTTTGAGTGGGCCATTGTAACCGTCGAGATGCGCGCTGAGATAGGCGTCGATGGCGGGCAGATCCAGTGCGGTGTTATCGGTCATCCCTCAGGCCCCTAAAGCGCTTCGGCAAAAATGTTACCGGCCGTCACCACGTTGATGCCGCCGGATACGGGGATCACGGCCCCGGTGATGTAACTGCCGCCCTGGCCGCAAAGGAACAGCATACATCCGGCGATGTCCTCGTCACGTCCGACGCGGCCCAGGGGCACCGACTTGCCCACTTTGTCACGGGTGCCTTCGTCAGCGGTCGCAAACGCGGTCATGCGCGACACAAACGGCCCGGGGGCCAGTGCGTTTACGGTGACGTGATAGGGCGCCAGTTCTTTTGCCATGATCTTGGTCAGATGCAGAACGGCTGCTTTAGAAGCGGAGTAGCTATAGGCGCCATCACCCATCGGAACCTCCCCCATGACCGAGCCAACATTGACCACGCGGGCTGGATCATCGGGTGTGCCTGATTTCATCAACATCGGCAGCAGTTTTTGGGACAGGTCGAAAATACCCGCAACGTTGACGGACATGACCTTATCCCACGCGTCATAAGGGAATTGCCCCATTGGTGCACCCCAGGATACACCCGCGTTATTCATCAGAATATCAAGGCGTTGCGTTCGGCCTATAACTTCCGACACCAGAGCATCGATCCCCTCTTTCGTGCCGACATCCCCGCCGAACCCTTCAGCGCTGCCGGGGGCGTCCAATTCGTTCAACTCATCTGCAACGGCCTCGCATGCCTCTGCTTTGCGCGAAGCAATAAGGACCCGCGCGCCGGCGCGCACCAGTGCCTCGGCGGCCATGCGCCCAATTCCCGTGGCGCCACCGGTTACAAGAGCGGTCTTGCCCTGCAATGAAAAAAGCGTTTCGGGGGTCATGGTCTGCTCCTCATTTTTGATTATTGGCGCTTGGGTGATGGTGATCAGATTTGCATCACCCTGAATTCTTGACAACACCCGCTGCCGCGCCAAAGGTCCTTCTGAACAAATAACAAGGACATCAGGCCAGATATGCAAGCTTTACTCAGCGTCGCTCCGGGTGGACCGGAAACTCTGGAATTGACCACCCTGCCCGATCCTGTGCCAGGCAAGGGTGAATTGCTGGTTGCGGTTAAGGCGGCCGGTGTTAATTTCCCCGATACGCTGATGATCCGGGATCTGTACCAGATCAAACCGCCGCGACCTTTTGCACCGGGGGGCGAGATCGCGGGCGTGGTTCAGGCGGTTGGTGACGGTGTGAGCGGGTTTGAGGTGGGCGACCGTGTTCTTGCGCTGACCGGTCATGGGGGCTTTGCCACGCATCTGACGCTCAAGGCCAAGATGGCAGTGAAGTTTCCTGAAACGATACCGTTCGAGGAAGCCGCCTGTTTCATCTTTACCTACGGCACTTCCTACCATGCACTGAAGGATCGCGCTGCCATTCGACAGGGGGAAACCCTGCTTATCCTTGGCGCCGCCGGCGGTGTTGGATCGGCTGCGATTGAGCTTGGCAAGGCGATGGGCGCACGCGTGATTGCAGCGGTGTCTTCGCCGGACAAAGCGGAATTCTGCCGTAAGATCGGCGCGGACGAGACAATCGTATATGCGCGTGACATGGACAGGGACGCGCAAAAGGCGCTTTCTTCGGAAATCAAAGCCTTGGCGGGCGGAGAAGGCGTGGACGTCGTCTATGACGCGGTGGGTGGCGACTATGCTGAACCCGCGCTACGTAGCATGGCCTGGAACGGTCGTTACCTTGTTGTCGGATTTCCGGCCGGAATTCCCAAGGTTCCGCTGAACTTGCCGTTGTTGAAAGGCTGTCAGATCGTGGGTGTATTCTGGGGGGCGTCGGTTTTCCGTGATCCCAAGGGGCATGCCGAAAATGTAAGTGAATTGTTTGGGTTGTACGCGAGCGGTCAGGTCAAGCCTCAGATCAGTGCCAGATACTCACTAGACCGTGCGGCTGAGGCGTTGGTTCATTTGGCCGACCGCTCAGCGCTTGGAAAAATAGTCGTCACGCTGGATGAGGTCTGAGCAAATCACCAAGTGAAAACTCGACATATGGGGTGTCTGCTGGGCGGCGTTCGCTTCATGAGTGCGCGGACCGGTAGACATTCCCACCAATTCGCGTTTATCAACCTGTTATGGGAACGGTGAAATAATGCAAAAAGCTCTGATTTTGAATGGTCCGAACCTTAACCTTCTGGGGACGCGTCAGCCTGAGGTTTACGGTAGCACCACGTTGAAGATGGTTGAAGATTTGTGCCAAAGCCACGGAGCTTCTCTTGGCTTTGATGTGTCGTGTCTTCAATCCAACCACGAAGGTGCCCTGATTGACGCTATTCACGCTGCCAAGGGCGTGCATGACGGGATCGTTCTGAATGCCGGAGCCTATACGCATACGTCGATCGCCTTGATGGACGCGATTGCATCGGTCGAGCTTCCGGTGATCGAGGTGCATCTGTCCAACATCCATGCGCGCGAGTCGTTTCGCCACAAATCCTACATCTCGAAGGTCGCCGTCGGGCAGATCAGCGGCTTTGGGGCGCAGAGCTATGTACTGGCGCTGGACGCCCTGTCGGCGCATCTGAAACGCGGAGGGGTTGGATGAAGCTGAGCGAATACCTTCACTTCCTCAGCTATACAAAGACGCTGGAAGAGCTTTGGGATGCGCATTGCCGGCAAATGGCAAAGTACGGGTTCATTCGGCTTCTTTACGGGTACACCCAGTATCGCACTGAAACATCTTTGGGTGATCCTGAAGACTTTGTGATTCTGACGAACCATGGACAGGAATACCTGGACGGTTTTCTCCGGGGTGGATTGTATTTCCATGCCCCGATGTTGAAGTGGGCACTGCAGAACGAAGGTGCGGCGAGCTGGAAGATGACGCAGGATCAGATGTCGGCGGGCACTCTGACCCCGAAAGAACGTGCGGTTATTGAATTCAACAAGTCCAAGAAGGTCATTTCCGGATACACGGTCAGCTTCACGTCGGTATCCATGCGGTCGAAAGGCGCGATTTCTCTGTCTGCGCGTGACACGCTGACACAGGCAGAGGTGGATGAGATCTGGGCGGAACATGGTGACGATATCCTGTTGATGAACAATGTCGCGCATTTGAAGATCCTCACCCTGCCCTACAACGCGCCGAACCGCGCGCTGACCAAACGACAGCGCGAGGCATTGCAATGGGTTGGTGATGGCAAGACCACGCAGGATATCGCCTTGTTGATGGGACTGACGGCGGCGACCGTGGAAAAGCACCTGAGGCTGGCGCGCGATTCGCTTTCGGTTGAGACGACGGCACAGGCCGTTTTGAAAGCATCGCTGCAAAACCAGATGTTTGTCGTCGAGGCCTGAGCCATCAAAATTGACGCTAAGCTGCGTCAATTTACCTAGGGTAAGGAAATCATGACTTTCCAAATCTGAACCCGAATTGCAAAGTAATATTGTTCCGTGAGTGGTGGCTTTAGCCAGGGAACGTTTTGATCGGATCTTTGCAATTCCAAGGCTCTCCGGTTGCTCTGACACAGGGGCGTCTATTCGTCCACGTACCTTTGTCGGAATTTTGGGGGGCCTCGACCATCCCCATCTTGCGGGGCCCCTCAATCCAAACGTGTGATAGATGTGGACGCTTCGGCGTCCCTTTTTGTTTCCATATGACTGAAACGCACAAAAAAACCGGTTACGCAGCTGCGTAACCGGTCTGGTTAGATGCACGCGAGCGCCTTTCGACGCCCGGGAAAAACCACTTAGCCTTGTGCGGCCTTGGCAACTTCGGCGGCGAAGTCTTCTTTTTCGACAACGATGCCTTCGCCAACTTCCAGACGTACAAAGCCAGTGATGGTTGTGCCAGCTTCTTTGGCAGCGGCTTCGACGGTCAGGTCAGGGTTCACAACAAACGCCTGGTTCAGCAATGTCGATTCCGCGACGAATTTCTTCATGCGGCCAACGATCATCTTTTCGATCACCTGCTCCGGCTTGCCGGATTCGCGGGCGATGTCCATCTGAACCTGTTTTTCCTTCTCGACTACAGCTGGGTCCATGTCCGCCTCGGACAGGGCAGCAGGGTTCACAGCTGCGATATGCATCGCAATCTGTTTGCCGATCGCTTCGTCACCACCGGACAGAGCGACCAGAACGCCGATTTTACCCATGCCGTTGGTGGCTGCGTTATGGACGTAGGACACAACCGTGTCGCCCGACAGCTTGGACATACGGCGGACCGACATGTTTTCGCCGATGGTGGCGATTTTGTCGGTCAGCGTGTCTGCAACGGATTTGCCGCCCAGATCGGCCGCCAGCAAAGCTTCGACATTGTCGACGCCTTCTGCGGCAAAGGCGATCTTGCCGACCATTTCCTGAAACTCGGCGTTTTTGCCAACAAAGTCGGTTTCCGAGTTCACTTCGACAGCAACACCGGTGCCGTCATTGACGTGAACAGCAACCAGACCTTCGGCTGCGGTACGGCCCGATTTCTTGGCCGCTTTGGCCAGGCCTTTGGTGCGCAGCCAATCGACGGCTTCGTCCATGTTGCCGCCGGTTTCGGTCAGCGCCTTCTTTGCGTCCATCATGCCTGCGCCGGTTGTGTCGCGCAGTTGTTTCACCATTGCTGCTGTGATTGCCATCTCTTGGCTCTCCTCAATTCAAACGGAATTGGGGCAGGCCTACCCTGCCCCATATGTCATTTACGTGACGGGCAGCTTACGCTTCGGCCTTGGCTTCCGGCGCGGCTTCTTCTGCAGCGGCAGGCTCTTCTGCAACGGCTTCTTCAACCGGAGCTTCTTCGAACGCGCCCAAGTCAACTCCGGCGGCACCCATCTGAGCGGTCATACCGTCCAGAGCGGCACGCGCGACAAGATCGCAATACAGAGAAATGGCGCGCGCTGCGTCATCGTTGCCGGGAATGATGTAATCAACACCATCAGGTGAGCAGTTGGTGTCGACGATTGCTACAACTGGGATACCCAGCTTGTTGGCTTCGGCAATGGCCAGTGCTTCTTTTTTGACGTCAATGACGAACAGAAGGTCCGGAACGCCGCCCATTTCGCGGATACCGCCCAGGGATGCCTGCAGCTTGATCTGGTCACGTTCCATGCCCAGACGCTCTTTCTTGGTCAGGCCTTCGGCACCGGCTTCCATGGCTTCGTCGATCTGGTTCAGACGGTTGATCGACTGGGAAACGGTTTTCCAGTTGGTCAACGTGCCACCCAGCCAGCGGTGGTTCATGTAGTACTGAGCAGACTTTTCAGCAGCGTCTGCGATTGGCTGAGCAGCCTGACGCTTGGTGCCGACGAACAGAACGCGGCCACCTTTTGCGACGGTGTCACGAACAGCCTGCAGCGCCTGGTCCAGCATCGGAACGGTCTGGGTCAGGTCCATGATGTGGATACCATTGCGCGAGCCGTAGATGAACGGGCCCATGCGGGGATTCCAACGCTGTGTCTGGTGACCAAAGTGTACGCCAGCTTCCAGCAGCTGACGCATGGTGAACTCGGGAAGAGCCATGCTTTATTTCCTTTTCCGGTTTACGCCTCGGCGGGGGTGAAAGAAGCGGATGCTCCAACCGGCGGGCCAGATAAGGATGTCTCCCCTACAAAGCCCAAACCCCGCCTGCGGGATTGAATGGCGCGCGTATACGGCAGGTTGACATGCAGCGCAAGGGCCAAATGCCCCTATTTTTCAAGCCGTGCCAAGGTATGTGCGTGGCGCACGACGGCTTCGCAATGGGCAGCCAACGCCTTGCGGCTGTCAAAGTCGCTGACCTTGGCGGGCGTGTGATAGATCAACTCGACCGAGCCTTGCCGACGCGCGCCCAGAGTCTTTAACAGATGCGGGGCAAACTCCATATCGCCCCACCAACCATAGAACCGGTCGGGCTGCCCCTTCGGGGCATGGAAGACCACGGAAACCGGTTGAACATACATGAAATTGCGCAGTTCATCTGAAAAGAACGCCGCGAACAGCGTTGTTTTAAATGGCAAAATCCGCAATCCGTCCGTGGAGGTGCCCTCGGGGAAGAACAGCAGTTTGTGCCCAGCGGTCAAACGTTCCTCAAACACCTTTGTTTGCTCGCGCGCCTTCTTGCGGTCACGCTCGATAAACACTGTGCCGGTCGCGCGTGCCAGCCAGCCGATACCGGGCCATTTCGCAACCTCGGCCTTCGAGACAAAAAAGACCCGTTTGCGGGCGTTCAGCGCAAAAATATCCAGCCACGAGGAGTGATTGGCCACCACGGCCCCGCGTTCTTGCATCAAGTCACCCGAGGTTCGGAACCCGACGCCCAGAATGCGAAACGCGTTGCGGCAGACAAACTGGCTGATGAAGGGTGTGATCGGTCGGCGTGGACCGTAGATCGGACGTTCGACCAGGCGGACGGTCAGCAACAGGATCAGACCGCTAGTCACCAAAAGGGCTAGCGGCAGGCCACGCAAGATCACCAGCCCCCACCCGATTACGCCAAGCTCGATTGGATCGGGCGCATCTTCGCTTTGCCAGGATTGATCGCTCACCGGATTACGCCCCACTATAGATACGACGCTGGCGCTCATTCATGCGGGCGGTGTCCAGGATCAGGCACACATCAGTGGTGTTGAACGCATGGTCGATAAAGGCGCCCTCTCCCACAAACCCGCCCAACCGCAGATAGGCTTTGATTAGCGACGGCACCTGCACCATTGCGGCGCGGCGGTCCAGGTCTTCGGGCGCAACAAGGTTCATGTTCTGATACCTGTCCGGCTGGGCCTTCACACGCAGGTCAGGTGGTGCCAAGTGGTTGTGGTGCAACATCGACAAGGGTTGCGCCAGGTCGTGCAGGTTGGTGCCGTGGAAACTGGCCACGCCAAACAGCACTTCGATCTCTCGCTCGGCAACGTAAGCGGCCAAACCGTTCCAAAGGTGATACATGGCCGTGCCACCACGGTAGTTGGCGTGCAGGCACGAGCGACCAAGCTCCAGCAGCTTGCGGCCGCTTTGTTTGAGGATGCTCAGGTCGTATTCATCTTCGGAATAAAACTGGCCCAATTCTTCGGCACGTTCACCCGGTAACAGTCTGTAAACACCAATTGTTTCACCGGTTAGGTCATCAATCGCCAGCATGTGGTCAAAGTGAGGATCGAACCTGTCCTGTTCCAGCCCTGCATCGTGATCGACCATCACTCCTCCGCTACCCAGTTCGCGCACAAACACGTCATAGCGAAGCCGCTGCGCAGCACGCAGTTCGGCCTCAGTCTCGGCGAGTTTGACGGTAAAGGATGGGCCTGCATCCGACATCAGAAATTCCGTTCTTGTTTGCGCGCTGATACCGCAGTTCTCGGGCAGATGGCAACACGGGCGAAATCCCGTGACGTTAACCTTTCCTAAACCAGTTTCACGGATCAAAGACCGGCATCAGGGCGATGCGCGTTCCGTCAATCACCACTTTTCCCTGCTCGCGAAAATTCACGGTGATCTTGCCCCCGATGTTGGACTGCACCTGTCCAACGCCCCAGTCGGGATAATCGGGGTGGCGGACAAACATGCCCGGTGCGAAAATGGCAATAAGGTCTGTCATGCAAGGGCTCCGGTCCAGCGGCAGATGAAGCAGGAGGTACGCATGCGCGACTCAGACGTCAACCTGGCCGAGTTGATCGGCTCGCGGATCTGTCACGATCTTATCAGCCCCATCGGGGCGATCACCAATGGTCTTGAGCTGCTTGAAATGGTTGGTGCGGTTCAGGGACCCGAGATGGAGCTGATCTCGGGCAGTGTCGGCAGTGCCGGGGCCAGAATTCGTTTCTTCCGCGTGGCTTTCGGGTCAGCCGGCGATCAGCCCTTGGGCCGGGCCGAGGTGACCGCGTTGCTGAAGGATGTCGAACGGGCCGGTCCTGTGCGAGTAAACTGGCACCTGACTGAGGCCGTGCCGCGCAACCAGGTCAAACTGGCGTTTCTGGCGCTGATGTGCTGTGAAAGCGCGATGCCGTTTGGTGGCGAAGTTACGATTGATCATGCGGGCGAAAGCTGGACCATTACCGGATCCGCCGACAAGCTCAATGTGGATAATGATCTCTGGAAAAGCCTGCCTTCGGGGCATTTTGCCAAACCTGTGACGCCTTCTCAGGTGCAGTTCGCCCTGCTGCCCGAAAGCGCCACGGCGATGGGACGGCGGGTTGCGGCGGAAACCACCTCAACCCGCGTTACGATCCGGTTTTAAGCCCGAACCGTTCCGTTCCCGCGCACAAGGTACTTGAAGCTGGTCAGCTGCGCCGCCCCTACCGGGCCTCGTGCGTGCATCTTTCCAGTGGCGATGCCAATTTCAGCGCCCATCCCGAACTCACCACCATCGGCAAACTGGGTTGACGCGTTGTGCATCAGGATCGCGCTGTCGAGTCGTTCAAAAAAACGGGCGGCGGCGTCCGGATCCTCGGTCAAGATGCAATCGGTGTGATTGGACCCATACTGGCGGATATGGGCAATCGCCGCGTCGATATCCGCGACGGGCTTTGCAGCAATAACGCTGTCGAGGAATTCCTTGCCCCAATCGTCGGCAGTTGCCTCAACCACACCATCCACGTCCAATTGACCATTGGCATGAACCTCGACCCCCGCGGCAAGAAGGGATGCAATAACATCCCTGCCCAGCGTTTCCACCACGTCTTGATGGATTAGCAGGCATTCAGCCGCGCCGCAAATACCGGTGCGGCGGGTCTTGGCGTTTAGCACGACATCCAGTGTTTTCCGGGGATCAGCCGCCTTGTCGACATAGATATGCACGATGCCTTCGAGATGGGCAAAAACCGGCACACGGGCTTCGCGCTGTACCAACCCGACCAGCCCTTTGCCACCGCGCGGGACAATGACGTCGACATAGTCGGTCATGGTCAACAATTCCTGAACCGCCGCACGATCCCGAGTGGGCACCAGTTGGATCGCGTCCTCGGGCAGGTTCGCAGCCTTCAATCCTTCGACCAGACAGGCGTGGATGGCCCCGGAAGAGTGGAAGCTTTCAGACCCACCGCGCAGAATGACCGCATTGCCGGATTTCAGGCACAAGGCGCCCGCGTCAGCCGTCACGTTGGGGCGGCTTTCATAGATCACACCGATGACGCCCAGCGGAGTACGCACGCGCTGAATGTTCAGGCCTGTAGGCATGTCCCATTCGGTCAGCACTTCGCCCACGGGATCGGCTTGATCAGCAACGGTGCGCAGCCCGTCGACCATGCCCTGAACGCGGGCTTCATCCAGCATCAGGCGATCCATCATCGCCGGGCTCAGGCCCTTGTCGCGGCCAAAATCCAGATCTTTCTGGTTGGCTTTGATGATCTGTGCCCGGTTGGCCCAAACCGCATCCGCTGCCGCGATCAGCGCGGCATGCTTGCGCTCGGCACTGGCAAAGGCCAGATCAGCCGAGGCCGCTTTGGCGCGCTTCCCAAGATCGGCCATCATGGTGGGAATGTTGTCGAAATCCTTCATCTCATGTGCCTTTCGATCGGTCATTGGTGTCTTAGCATCGCGCCGCTACAGAGCCAAATCGTCTCTGTGGATCAATACAGCCCGACCCGGATAGCCCAAAGTCGCCTCAATTTCAGAGGACTTGCGCCCTTTGATTGCATCCGCCTCTTGCGCGGTATAGCGGCTGAGCCCCTGCGCCAGACGGCGGGCCGTTGGATCAAGAATGGCCACCGGGTCGCCACGGCCAAAGTCGCCTGTCACTTCGACGATACCGGCGGGAAGCAAGCTTTTGCCATTGCCAAGCGCCTGCGCCGCGCCTTCATCAACCACAATCTCACCCCGAGGCTTCATTGCCGAGATCCAGCGTTTTCGCGCGGCATGTGGGTCCAGCGTGGCCGTAAACCACGTGCTATTCGCGCCATTTTCCAGCGTTTTCAGCGGGTTCAATGGCGAACCTTCGGTGATTGCCATGTCGCAGCCGGCGGCAGTCGCCATCTTCGCGGCGAGCAGCTTGGTCTTCATACCCCCCTTGGACAGACCCGAGCCAGCATCACCCGCCATCTCTTCGATTTCGGGAGTGATATCGCAGATCACGTCATAGCGCGTGGCGTTTGGGTCGTCGTTCGGGTTGCCGGTATAGAACCCGTCCACATCCGACAGCAAAATCAACTGATCCGCACCGACGGTGACGGCGATTTGTGCGGCCAGCCGGTCATTGTCGCCATATCGGATTTCGTCGGTGGCCACGGTGTCGTTTTCATTAACGATCGGAACCACACCCAAGCCCAGCAAAGTCTCGAGCGTTGCGCGAGAGTTCAGGTACCTGCGACGGTTGGCGCTATCTTCCAGCGTCACCAGAACTTGCGCGGTGGTGATCTTGTGCGGGGTCAACGCCTCTTCATAGGCGCGGGCCAGACGGATTTGCCCGACGGCCGCCGCAGCCTGAGATTGCTCCAGCGGCAGGGTCTGCATCGGCAGGTTCAAAACGCCACGCCCCAAAGCAATTGATCCCGAGGACACCAGAATGACGTCCGTCCCTTCCCTTTTCAACCAGGCCACATCCTGTGCCAGCGAGTGCAGCCAGTCGGATCGCAGCAAACCGGTGTGTCGATCCACCAACAAGGCAGATCCGATTTTGACCACCAGTCGTTTGGCTGCGGTCAGGGTTGCCAAGACTGCATCTCCTCAACGGGTTTTTGGCGCAGACGGTTTTCGTCGATTTGCGCCCGCAATGCGCGCAGAACCTCGGTTACGCCCAGATGCGCGACGCCGGACATCATCATAACGGGGCCGCCAACGGCCTCTTCCAGTTCGGCCTTGGCCAACGCCTGTTCATCTTCGTCTAGCGCGTCGACTTTGTTCAGGACGGTAATCCGAGGTTTTTCCGCCAATTCACCGCCATATGCCTCAAGCTCGTGAATGATTGTCCGGTAATCTTCTGCGACGGATTCAGAGGTGCCATCGACCAGATGCAACAACACCGCGCAGCGCTCTACGTGGCCCAGGAACCGATCCCCGATCCCGCGGCCTTCGTGTGCGCCTTCGATCAGGCCGGGGATGTCGGCCACCACGAATTCAACGTTATCAACCCCCACAACGCCCAGATTGGGGTGCAAGGTGGTAAACGGATAATCCGCAATCTTGGGGCGCGCGTTCGATGTCGCGGCCAGAAAGGTTGACTTGCCGGCGTTGGGCATCCCCAGAAGGCCGACGTCGGCGATCAGTTTCAACCGCAACCAAATGGTGCGATCAATCCCGTCCTGCCCCGGATTGGCCCGGCGTGGCGCCTGGTTAGTCGCTGATTTGAAATGCAGGTTGCCAAAGCCGCCATTGCCGCCCTTGGCCAGCAAGACCCGTTCGCCCACCTGCGTCAGATCGCAGATGACCGTCTCTTCGTCCTCGTCGAGGATTTCCGTGCCGACCGGCACCCGCAGGATGATGTCGTCGCCATCCTTGCCGGTGCGCTGTTGACCACGGCCGGGTTGGCCGCTCTTGGCAAAGAAATGCTGCTGATATCGAAAGTCGATAAGCGTGTTCAGCCCGTCAACAACCTCGGCCCAGACCGATCCGCCCTTGCCGCCGTCACCGCCATCGGGTCCGCCATATTCAATGTATTTTTCACGCCGAAAGCTGACGCAACCGCCACCGCCGGCCCCGGACCGGATGTAGACCTTTGCAAGATCGAGAAATTTCATGTCAGTCCCCTACTGCAAAGGCCCCATCGGCCACAAGTCAGAGTTTTTTGGTGTATGTCCAGGTGGGCACATTCGCATCGCGCGCCACCGAATAGATTTCGGCATCGCCAAGGTATTCAAACCCGCAATGGGTCAGTACCCGGGCCGAGGCCGGATTGTCCTGAAACACACTGGCAAACATCGAGCTGTTTTCCAGCGGGTTGGCCACAACCAACGCCTCAACTGCCAGCGACGCAACGCCGGTGTTCCAGTAGACCGGCGCAACCCAATACCCGACTTCGGACTGGTTGCGGTCCAGTCTGGTCAGCGAGATTAAACCGATCAGCTCTGGCCCGCCGTCCTTGGTTGCGTCCAGCGCCCAGACATCCTCGTCCCGCTCGTCCGCCATCGACCGTGTTACAAACGCTTCGATAGATCCCGGAGGCAGCGGATGCGGGATTGACGTTGTCATACGCGCCACGCGTTCATCGCCTGCATAATGTTCGATGAGACCCAGATCCGAACGGCGCAAGGGGCGCAGATCGAACCGCTCGGTTTCAATGACCGGCTGGTTTATTATCGTCTCAAGTTTCATGAGTGCGTTCCTCCTCCGAACAACACAAAAAGTACAGACGCAACAGTGAGACCTGCTAACGTCCACATCAGATACTTTTCGACAGGCTGCCCTTCAACCGCATGGGCGATTCTATCGCCCGCAAATGTCCAGATTGGGTGAAGAACGACCTGACAAATCAACAAACATACAGCGATTGTGATCGTCGCCTCAAACGTCGGTGTTCCTGCTGCGACAAAGCCGGTGAACCCTGCTATGATCATCGCCCAAGCCTTGGGGTTCAGCGGGTGGACAACAAGCCCGGCCCAAAACCCTGGGGCGGTGCCCTCAGCCTCGTGCCGCGACAGGCGCGTATTGGCGATCTTCCAGGCCAACCACATAATATAGGCAGCCGAGGCATATTTAAGCACCGCAAACACCGCAGGTGCCTGTTCAGCCAGTTGCAGCAAACCAAAGCCCACAGGCCAGATGATCAATTGCTTTCCAAGAATGACGCCGCCGACAAAAGGCAGAGCCGAACGGAATCCATAGCGCGCACCTGTTCCCAGCAGGACCATATTGGCTGGTCCCGGCGTGCCGACCTGACTGGCGGCAAAGATGAGGAAACTGGTGGTTGCGACTGTCATCGGACTTTTCGATCAAAACTTCGTTAAAACGAGAAAGGGGACCGGCATTTGTTGCCGGTCCCCCATGAATTTTCAAACCTTATGGGTTTCGGCTTACTCTGCGGCCTCCGCCACTGGCAGGACCGAAATAAAGGTGCGGTTTTTGAGACCCTTGTGGAACTTTACAGCGCCATCTGAGGTCGCAAAGATCGTGTGATCTTTGCCCATACCTACGCCCTCGCCCGGCCAAAACTTGGTACCGCGCTGACGTACGATGATGTTGCCCGAGATGGCGGCCTGGCCACCATAGAGTTTCACGCCAAGGCGGCGACCAGCTGAGTCGCGACCGTTACGGGAGGAACCGCCAGCTTTTTTATGTGCCATTCTCTCTCTCCTTAGCCTTTAGCCAACTCTTTAGCCTGCTCAACCCATTCGGGTTTCACTTTGACCGTTTCGATAGCAGCAATCTGCTCGTCCGACAAGGCGGCCAGAGCGGCAAAGCTCTCGATACCGGCTTCATTCAGCTTCTTGGCAGCGGCAGGGCCGACACCTGTCAGCGCAGTCAGATCGTCTGCGGCCGCAGCAGCGGCAGGTGCCTCTGCCTTGGGCTCAGCTTTCTTGGCAGGCTTTTTCGCCGCCGGAGCAGCTTCGCCAGCCGGTGCGGAACCAGTTGCAGCTTTCAGGCCGGATTTGTCAGCGCCCGACGACAGGATGTCGGTGATCTTGACCAAAGTCAGTTTCTGACGGTGGCCAACAGTGCGCTTCGAGCTGTGCTTACGACGGCGCTTGACGAAGTTGATGACCTTGTCACCTTTGATCTGTTCGATCACTTCGGCCTGTACGGCCGCACCGTCAACGAAAGGCGCGCCAACAACCGGAGCGTCACCGCCCAGTATCAGTACGTCGTTGAATTGAACTTTTTCACCTGCGTCGGCAGCCAGCTTTTCAATGCGGAGGATATCACCCGCCTGAACCTTGTACTGCTTGCCGCCAGTCTTGAGGACCGCAAACATGCGTCTTTCCTTTTCAAAACCGCGTTCTGTGGTCCCCGATTCACGGGTGTTTTCGGCTTTTGCCACCTCGAACAGCGCGCCCTTTTCGGGCTGTGTGACGACCCCTGGGACACGCCCGTTGGGTCAATAATAACGAGACCCGGCGCGGAAGAACCGGCCGGGATGCGCGCTTATCCATAGATTGCAGGAGAAAGTCAACACGTAATGCAGGCTTAAAGATCCGAGCCGCTCAGAACCTGCGAGACCGCCTGACCCATCTCAAAATATATCTTATCATACATCCGGTCAAAGCTTTCAAACAGGGCCGAATTGACAGCTTTGCCTGTGTCGGTGCGCGAAAAGGCGATGTTCTCGCGTATCTGCGCGTCGCTCAGCGGTTGATAGGCAAGCAGAAGAAAGGAATAAAGCCAAGTCTCAGTCTCTTGCGTTATGCTGTCTTGCTGCGACAAAAGCTCGGCCAGCAGGTCGGCATCATCGCCCCCGAGCAGCGCATTCATGCCCCGGAAAAAGTTGTAATCAGCGCTTATGGCGTTTTGAACATTCTGGTCGATCAGATCGTTGACCTGAATGAACTCAGTAACAAGCCGGAATATCTCGCTGTCGCGGTCCCCGGTTCGATAACTGTCCTTGGCCAATTCCTCGATTGCTTCGTCGGCAAAGGCTACGCGGGCCGAGTTCTCCAGCGTCACGATGGTCTGGCCCAGATCGCTTTCAAAGAACACTATAGCGCGTTCTAATTGGCTTTCGGTTAATTCCTGGCGAAATACCGTGGAAATCTCATTGTGCATCCAGATCGGGTCATAAATCCTGTCCACCTGAGCGTCGAATACGGGTCCGCCGGCGTTGTTGAGGAAAGAGGTCTTGATTTCTTGCCCCGCAGCGTTGCCCTCATCGCGCAGAATTTCGATGACCTGATCCATTTGCATCGCCTGCATCAGGCGATCCAGCTGTTCCTCGGCCTGCAATGGAAAGGCCCAAAGAGCAAACGCCGCAACTGCTGCGACCTGACGCATCAGATATCCTGTGCGGGGTGCAGATCCGCCATTTTGGCAGCCAGAATCTCAAATTTCCGGGCCATGATCTCGTATTGGATGGCGTTCAGAAGTTCATAGACCTCTTGCATCAGCGGCTGTTCCAGCGCTTCCGCATAAGAAATGACATCCGCGTCTGAAAATTCCTGATAGGTATAAGCTGCCCCGGCCAACGCGGACAGTTGCAGCGATTGACGCATGCCGGTTTCGTTCTGCTTCATCATGTTCCGCAACTCATCCGCGCCAAGCTGAAGTTCAATAATGCCCGACGCGCTGGCGGCCAGAAGGAACCGTATCTGAATTTCCTGCAGGGCCCGCAACGCCGTTCCGCTGGAATCAATGGCGTTGTTCATACGTTTGAGGTTTTCAACCCGCAGCGACCCTTCCTGGATCAGATCGGCGACAATCTCTTGCCCTTCCAGTTGCTTTGCACCGTCATCTTCGATCATATGCGAAGTGTTCTCCGCCTCAACCAGCCGTTGGCCCAGATCCGAGGCATAAAATTCCACCGCATGGTTCAAGGCGTCGTCGCTCAGCGTTTGCTCCAGAATGGACAAAGCGGTTTCATGCATGTCCTCGGTGTCGAAAACCTCTTTGGTCAGGCGCGTCCAATCGGACCCGAACCCATCGGGATCAATCCCCAACATCTGCGGCGCCGAAGCTGACGCCAGCGCGATGCTTTCCAAAGCGACGTCAAAGCCGGTTGTGGTCAGAAATGCCTCAATCCGGTCCCGGCTGGCGGCGGCAGAAGGCAAAGGAACCAATGACAGGGCCAAAAGAAGCAGGGAAAAAGGAAGGGCGATGCGGTGCGTTAGATAAGTCATAATCAGAAGCCTAGGCGTTTTCTGCCGTCAGGCAATGGAAAATCCCGACTTAGTGAATTTCCGGAATTTTCTGCTTGCACCCCTGCGCGTTCCTCACTAAATCCCCCCCTCACAGACCCCCGCGGAGAGGTGCCGGAGTGGTCGAACGGGGCGGTCTCGAAAACCGTTGTGGGTGCAAGCCCACCCAGGGTTCGAATCCCTGTCTCTCCGCCACTATCCCCAGGCATAGCTTAGACTACTTGCAAGAAACAAAACGGCTTTTCTTTCGGAAAGAGGACTGAACTGTGGTGTAAGCACTTAGTGCTCAAGCCTAATCCGGGTCAATCTGTAGAGCCTTCACTTTCATTGGCAGCTTAAGCAACCACAGAACATTCGACATAATTGTCGGGCCGCGAAACGCCCGACACGTATCAGGATCGCTGTGCAGGACGCCACATCAGCCACTCTGGAGGACAACCTTCGACCGGATTACACATGCCGGTCACTTCGAACCCGTACCGTTCATAGAAGCTGACGTTTTCTTCTTTGCTGCACTCCAGATATGCGGGTTTGTTGGCTTGATCGGCCAGTTCAAGGCCAGCTTCCATCAATTTGCCACCCACGCCCGAGCCCCTGCCGCAACTGTTGTGCCGATCGCGTATAAATAAAAGTGTGGTTCCTTGGGTTGGTGGCTGGCAATCGTGTCATCTGCAGGCAATGCCCGGATCAGGCGGCGCAAGCCTCCGTGGCGGATCAAGGTACATGCCGTGGGAACCATCTTAACAAAGGCGATATGTTTGGGCACTTCAGGAGGTTACCACATCGTGCCGTCGGAAGGATCGTCGGCCACGTGGCCGAAGCCATGCTTTAGATACAATTCCCGGGCGACAAACGTGTTGTATGCTGTGATTGAGGCTTTAGGTCCCAGCAAAAAGTCGTTTACCGGATCACCAGTAAAGCTCTCGCCAATTATTGCGCCAATAAGATCGTGCTCATCGGGGCGAAGATATCTGATGCTCATGCAAGCTCCTGTTTGGCGAAATTCTGTCATGGCAGGCGAAGTCAGCCCATCGAGGGATCAAACGACGCATCGAGTTTGCCCAATACCCAAAAGATTGTCGAGGACTGCCCCAGCGGAAGCGTAAGTTAGCTGAATTGAGATGCAGACGTGATGAGTGGCGTATTGTTGCCAGCAAGGACTTATCTGATCGGCGCTCTGTGGCTCAATCCCTGTAATTGAACAGATTTGGCGGGTTTTCCCCTTTGCAATCAGATAGTTTACAGACATCTCAGCGACTGACATTCCAAAGGAGACTCCCATGTCGCGAACTATCCTATTTGCTGTAATCATAGCCGGCCTTGGGGCCGGACTTTATTATTATCTGAACCAACCCGAATCCACACCGGCCGAACAATTGCAATCGGCAGCGCAGGATGCTGGTGATGCGGTCAACGATGCAGTGGACGCTACGACTGAACAAGCGAACGAGGCTGCTTCGTCGATCGCCACTCAGGCATCAGACGCAGTAGAACAAGCCGGAGATGCGGCAACCGATCTGGCCAATCAGGCAGGTGATGAGGTTGCTGCGCTGGCAAATCAGGGGCAAGACCTGATCAACTCATGGATCGAAGATGGCGCACTGACGGTGCAGAACTTTGATTATGACACGATGGTTGCGTCCATTCAGGAAAGCACTATGGCGCAGGATACCAAAACACAAGCTATCCAAATACTGGATGACATCAAGGCATCCCCGCAGACCATTGTGGCCAAAATAGAAGAGCTTCGGACCCTTCTGACCGGGCAATAAGTTCACGGGCGCCCTCAACTCTCGGCGCTGATCCGAACTCCTGTAACGTCACGGCGTAGCCAGATTGACGATCCACCAAGCATTTGTTTGGATTCTTCTATACAGAAGCACACACCAGACTGAACCATACCAATGCGCTCAGATCAGGGTTTTGCTGTATCCCCGCCCCACTTTGGGGCTGGGATTTTTCAGGATAAGGAACCGACAATGACAATCCTGCCTTCGACCATGTTCGCCGTTATACAAACCCATGACGGGTATTCTGACACCGCAACCGGACCCGTTATTGACGCCGCTGCTGATTGGTTGGCCGAAGCCGAGGTTCCGGTGCCACAGCCCGGTCCGGGACAGGTTCTGATCCGCTTGCGTACCGCGTCGGTGAACCCATCAGATATTCACTTCATCAAGGGCGAATACGGCCAACCCCGTGTCCAGGATACCCCGGCTGGATTCGAAGGATGCGGCGATGTGGTGGCCACTGGCGCAGGGGCTGAAGCCTTAAATGGTCTGCGCGTGGCATTTGTGGCTGCAAACGCAGGCGCCTGGGCGGAATACGTGGTGACACAAGCACAAATGTGCATTCCTCTGCGCCCCGAGATTTCGGACGATGACGGGTCCGCGCAGATCGTGAACCCTCTGACCGCGATGGCGATGGTGGACATCGCGCGCGGCGATGGCGACGCTTTTGTTGTGTCGGCGGCAACCAGCCAGTTGGGCAAACTCATGTGCAGCCTTGGCCGAGATCTGGGCCTGAAACCCATCGCCCTGGTGCGTCGGTCGGATGCGGTCGAAGCGCTCAAAGAGTTGGGCGCACATGAGGTTTTGGTTACAACCGATCCAGATGTAACCCAGAAATTCGCGGTGCTAAGCAAAGAGCTCAAACCACGGGTATTTCTGGATGCCGTCGCCGATCAGCTATCCGAGCAGATATTCTGCGCCATGCTAAACGGCGCACGTTGGATTTGTTATGGCAAGCTCAGCGCCGAGTTGCCGAAACTGACGCAAACCGGGCAGTTGATATTCATGGGCAAACGGATCGAGGGCTTTTGGCTGACCCAGTGGATGACCTCGACCCCGCCCGCCGATCAGATGCGGGTTGTGGGTGAAGTTCAGGCGCGTTTTGCTGATGGACGTTGGAAAACCGATGTATCCGAACGGCTTGCACTGCGGGATGTGGTATCAAATCTGGCTGATGCGCTGAAAAAGGGTGACGGAAAGGTGATTATCACGCCATAGTAGAACCAAGCCCCGGATGGCCGAGCATATCCGGGGCGCCATAACGCCGGACGAACCGGCATTGGGAGGTGACTTTGGATAACGCGCAGCTGCTGATTAGCGGGCTGGCGAATGGCTGTGTCTACGGCCTAATCGCCCTTGGATTTGTTTTGATCTACAAAGCGACCGAGGCGGTGAACTTCGCACAGGGCGATTTCATGATGCTGGGGGCGTTTGTCACCATCGGGCTTACCAATACCGAATATATGGGCCTGCCCTTCTGGCTGGCTCTGCCGATCTCACTGGGGATCATGGGGGCCTTGGGCTATCTGCTTGATCGCCTGATCATCCGTCGCATATTTGGCGAAAGCCAGACGGCCGTTGTGATCCTGACCATCGCCCTGGGCTTTGTCATCCGGTTCGCGGCCGGGTTGATTTGGGGGCACGAGCCGCAGACGCTGCAGAACCCTCTGGCGGGGAAAGAGGTCCGGTTTGGTGGGCTGGTACTGGGGATGGAGGACGTGGCCGTTATCGTTGTCACCATCCTGTTGACTTGGGGGCTATACGTCTTTTTCAGCCGCACAAAGCTGGGTCTTGCGATGCAGGGCGCGTCGCAGAACCAGTTGGCGGCTTATTACATGGGAATTCCGGTCAAACGTGTTCAAGGCTTTATCTGGGCGCTGGCGGGTGTGGTGGCCGGAATTGCGGGGATCCTGTTTGCGGCCAAGGGATCGGTGGACCCTACAACCGGGCTGTTGGGGATCAAGGCTTTTGCCGCGGCGGTGATTGGTGGGTTCGGCAGCCTGCCCGGCGCGCTGGCCGGAGGGTTGATCGTCGGTGTGATTGAACCCTTTGCCAGCCGTTACATTGCCGCAGGTTACAGCCAGATCGCGCCTTACGCATTGCTTTTGGTGGTTCTGATCTTCCGGCCCAACGGGCTGTTCAGTCAGGTTCGGATCAAGAAGGTCTAAGCCCATGCGGATCGTTTTCAAAACCAACTACATGCAAGATATCCGACCATGGAGAGATGGCTACCAGCTCTGCCTCTATTTGATCTTGCTGGTCGTTGTTGCCGTGGCGCCTTGGTGGCTGGATGACTTTTACCTCGGAGAACTGACAAATGTCCTGATCTGGGCTGTCGCTGGATTGGGTCTGATGGTGCTGACTGGTCACACCGGTCAGGTCAGCCTGGGCCACGCGGCATTTCTGGCCTTTGGCTGCTATGCCAACGTCATCTTGATCGAGGCCGGAGTGCCGTTTCTGATCGCCTTCCCCTTGGCCGGTGTCCTGACCGGGATTGCCGGGGTGACCGTTGCCATTCCTGCCCTACGCCTGCACGGCATCTATCTGGCGATCTTCACCATGGCGCTGTCGATCCTGATGGATGACGTTATTGTTCTGGCCGAACCTCTTACCGGTGGTGTGGCTGGTAAGTACCTGGGTGGCGTAGAAATATTTGGCCATCTGGTCGATCGCTGGGCCACCCCGGTTCAGTTTTTCTGGCTGGTGCTTGGCGTCGTGGTCCTGGTCACACTTGGCTATATCAACCTGCTGCGTGCGCCTTTGGGGCGCAGTTTTATCGCCGTGCGCGATTCCGAGGTTTCGGCGCAGGCGATGGGCGTGGATATCGCCCGGACCAAGATGATTTCTTTCGCCCTGTCCTGCGCCGTTACAGGCTGGGCCGGCGCGCTGATGGGAATGTATGCAGGCGCCTTCAACAATGAATCCTTCAACGTCTTGATCTCGATCCAGTTGCTGATGATGATCGTAATCGGAGGGTTGGGCTCAATCCATGGGGCGTTTTTGGGGGCTGTCATCATCGGCTTCCTGCCGCAATTCCTGTCGATCTCGAAGGAATACTTTGGTGCACTGCTTGGCGGTAATACAGTCGCGATACCGGGGTTGGAATTCGGCGTCTTCGGCATGATCCTGATCGCCTTCATTCTGTTCGAACCCATGGGCATGTATGGCCGTTGGCTGAAGATCCGCACCTGGTTCGAGCTGTTTCCCTTTTACCGCAAGGACATGTTCAAACGTCAGAAATCCTATCTCAAGACGGAGCGTCTGAGATGAGCCTTCTTGAGTTCGAAAACGTCACCCTGAAATTCGGTGGCCTGACCGCGGTAAAAGATCTGTCTTTTGCTGTTGAAGAAAGCGAGGTTTTTGCCATCGTTGGTCCCAACGGCGCTGGCAAATCCACGGTCTTTAATCTGATTTCCCGGTTCTACGATCCCTATGCCGGAACGATCCAGTTTGACGGGCATGACCTGCTAAAGGTCAAACCGTCAGGCGTCGCAGCTTATGGCGTGGCGCGAACATTTCAGAACATCGAACTGTTCGAACACGCTACCGTTTTGCAAAACCTGCTGGTCGGGCGGCATCGGCATCGCAAGACCAACGTGCTGTCCGAGATTTTGTTCCTGCCTTCGGCGCGACGTCAAGAGATTGAGAACCGGGAAAAGGTTGAAAAGATCATAGATTTCCTCGACCTGCAGGCCTTTCGCGACAAAATGATCTCGGGTCTTCCTTACGGCGTGCGCAAAGTGGTCGAGGTGGCGCGGGCACTGGCCACGGATCCCAAACTGTTGCTGCTGGACGAACCGGCCTCTGGTCTGTCGGTTGAGGAGACCACCGATATGCGCTGGTGGATCGACGATATCCGGCGTCAGATGGGCATTACCGTTCTGATGGTCGAGCATGATATGGGTCTGGTCTCGGGTGTGTCCGATCGGGTTCTGGCGATGGCGGACGGGGCCAAGCTGGCGCTGGGAACACCCGCGCAGGTGCAGTCGCATCCGGCCGTGGTTGAGGCTTATCTGGGGAAGGTCTCATGACCGAGCCGATCCTCACCATTCGCAATGTCGAAAGCTTTTATGGTCCGATCATGGCTATTCGGGGTGTGTCTCTGGACGTCCATGTCGGTCAGATCGTCTCAATCCTTGGAGCCAACGGCGCGGGCAAGACCACGCTGCTGAAAACTGTCTCGGGTGTGATGGACCCCGAAAAAGGCAAAATCACCTTTGACGACCAGGAAATCCAAGGCTTGGAGCCGCATAAGGTCGTGCAAAAAGGCATTGTGCATGTTCCTGAAGGCCGCGAAGTTTTTCCGTTGATGACGGTGGATGAAAACCTCAGCCTCGGGGCATACACATCCTCGAACAAGGGTCAGATAGACCATGACCGCGATCTGGTGTTTTCCTACTTTCCCATCCTCAAGGACCGCCGCATGCAAGAGGCGGGCACCCTGTCAGGTGGTCAGCAACAGATGTTGGCGATTGGTCGGGGATTGATGGCCAGCCCTAAGATCATGCTGCTGGACGAGCCGTCCCTGGGCCTGTCCCCATTGCTGGTACAGGAAATCTTTGGCATTCTGAAACGGCTGAACACTGAACAGAACATGACCATGATGCTGGTCGAGCAGAACGCCAATGCAGCGTTGGAATTGGCCCACCACGGTTATGTGATGGAGGTCGGTCGCATCGTCATGGATGGTGCCGCCGATGTTCTGATGCAGTCCGACGACATCCAGAACTTCTATCTGGGCGTTCAGGAAGACGGCGCGCGGGAAAACCGCCGCTGGAAGCGTAAAAAGACGTGGAGGTGACGGCGTGAACATCAGTACCCTGCCCCCGCAAACCACGATCAATGGCATCCGGTTCAATGCGACCCCAGGCCAGCGCCCCTTGGTCGTGGATGAATGCAAGACCATTTGCGAACTTTTCCAAAAACGCTGCGCGGATCTCGGCGACCGGACTGCACATCGGGAAAAAGACTTTGGCATCTGGAAGCCCTATTCCTGGGCCGACTACTGGCAGCACGCAAAGTGGATTGGGCTGGCCCTGCGCAAGCTGGGGCTGCAACGGGGCGAGGTTGTCTCGATCCTGTCCGAAGATCGCAAGGAATGGGCGTGGTTCGACATGGGCATTCAAGGCGTCGGAGGCATAGCCTCGGGTGTCTACACAACGGATTCCGCGAACCAGCTGAAATATCTGATCAATGACAGCGACAGCCGCTTTCTGATCGTGGAAAACGAAGAACACCTCGACAAGTATCTAGAGATCGAAGCCGAGGTGTCTGGCCTTGTGAACGTCATCATTCTGGAGGACGAAGGCCTGCATGACCTGTCCCATCCGCGCTGCATGATGATCCAGGATCTGTATGCTCTTGGGCAACAGGTCGAGGCGGAAGAGCCAGAGCGCTTTGAGGCTGAGATTGCACTGGCCTCGCCTCAGGATACGGCGCTTTTGGTCTATACGTCGGGCACCACAGGTATGCCCAAAGGTGCGATGCTGAGTCATGAGAATATTCTGGCGGCCATCGAATGCGGTGCCCACGCCTTGCCCACGTTGGACAGCGATGAGCAGCTGTGTTTCCTGCCGCTCTGCCATATCCTGGAACGTGACGTGTCAGTGTATTTCCCTCTGGCAGGGAAATGCGTCGTGAATTTCGCAGAAAGTCCCGAGACTGTTTTTTCCAACCTGCAAGAAGTTTCGCCTTCGACTTTCATCGCCGTTCCGCGAGTTTGGGAGAAGATTTTTTCCCAGGTCCAGATACTGGTACAGGACGCAACCCCGGCAGGCCGCGCTGCCTATGGCATGGCGATAAAGGTAGGCCTTGCCCGGGCCGAGTATGTTCTTGCGGGCAAACCGGTTCCCGCGGCCATCGCCGCGCAGTTCTGGCTGTGGGATCGGCTGGTGCTGCGTAACCTTCGCCGGATGTTGGGGCTGGACAAAATGCGGCGTGGTGGAACCGGGGCCGCGCCGATCTCAACCGAGTTGTTGAAATGGTATTGGGCCATTGGAGTGTCTCTGATCGAAGGGTTCGGCATGACTGAAACCTCGGGGCTGGCTACGCTGAATACGATCGAAGGTAATAAGATCGGAACCATCGGACGGGCGGTTCCAGGCAACGACATCCGCATCTCGGTAGAGGGCGAAATTCAGCTGAAAGGGCTTAACGTCTTTCAGGGCTATTGGCGCAACAACTCTAAAACAGCCGAGACATTTACCGCTGACGGCTGGCTGCAGACCGGGGATATGGGCGAGATTGATGACGAGGGCTACGTCAAAATCACCGGGCGAAAGAAAGACATCATAATCACCGCTGGCGGTAAAAACATAACCCCGGCCGAGATAGAAAGCCGGTTGAAGTTCAGCCAGTTTATCTCGAACGCGGTCATTATCGGCGATAAACGCAAATACCTGACGGCATTGATCATGATCGATCAGGAAAATGTCGAGAAGTTTGCGCAGGACCAGAAAATTCCATTTTCGAATTTTGCGTCCCTGTGCGCTGCCCCTGAGGTTTTGCAGCGGATCAAGGCCGAGGTCGATGCCGTCAACGCGGAATTTGCGCGGGTCGAACAGATCAAGGACTTTCGCCTGATCGACGTTCTGCTGACAGCCGACGACGATGAACTCACGGCCACGATGAAGCTAAAGCGGAGTTTTGTAGAGAAGAAACACGGACATCTAATTGAAGACATGTACAATTGAACCAAGGAATTACCCAAAGGGAGGAGAACTCATGAGGAACGTGATCAAACGGCTTGCAACTGCGACAGCTTTGACGGCATCCGCGACGTTCGCAGGAGCGCAAACGCAAGGTGTGACAGATGATGAGATTGTCATCGGATCGGTCAACGATCTAAGCGGCATTTTCGCGGCCGTCGGCGTTCCGGCCACCAAGGGTGCGAATGTAGTGTTCGACCGTGTCAACGCGGCCGGTGGAATCCATGGGCGTACGATCCGATTTGTTGTCGAAGACAATGGCTATCAGATGCCGCGCGCGATGCAGGGCTATAACAAACTGCTCAATCGCGACAAGGTTTTTGCCATGTTGCTGTCGCTAGGCACGCCTATGAATCTGGCGGGATTTAAGCTGCTGGACCCTAAAGGAATACCTACGGTCGCTCCGCTGTCTGCAGCTCGGCAGATGCTGCAAGAGCCGATGGACAACAAGTTCACAGCCTTTTCGACGTATTTTGATCAAAGCCGTGTCGGCGTGAAATACCTGGCCCAGCAATTTGAATCACAATCAGTATGTTCGATGTATCTGCCTACGGATTTCGGGCAGGAAATCCTGGAAGGCAGTATCGCTGGTGCAGAAGAGGCTGGGATTAACTTTGTCGCAGAAACCACTCATAAACCAGATGAAACAGAATTTGTGGGATCGCTGAGCAAGCTGAAGGAAGAAGGCTGCGACATCGTCACCATAGCCCTAGGCGTGCGTCAGGCAATCACCGTGGTCGGCACGGCCAAGAAGATGGGCCTGACAGATATGAAATTTCTGGGAACCTCGGCCAGTTTCCTAACCGTTGTGGCGCAGGTTCCCGGAGGCGTGACGGATGGGTTTTATGCCGCCGCTTCGTGGCAGGACCTATGGGCGCGCGCGGATCAACCAGCCCCTGCGGCTTTTATCGAAGAATACAAGGTCGCCACCGGTGAAGACCCTGTAGGTTTTTCGATGCTGGGATATTCGGCGGCCGAAACGATGGTCAAAGCGCTTGAGGCAGCTGGTCCCGATTTGACCTCAGAAGGCTTTATCGCCGCGATGGAGACGTTGGACTATCAGGATGAGCTGATCGGTAATCATATGACGTTTGGTCCTGATGATCATCAAGGCGCGGATTCCGTTTACGTCAGCGTCGTTGAAAACGGAAGTTGGACACTGGTCTACGAGGAATAACCCTCTCGCCTTCTCAATGAAAAAGGGCTCGCGATTGCGAGCCCTTTCTTTTTCGTATCCCGCAGCGATTAGCGCTTGGAGAACTGGAACGAACGACGCGCTTTGCGCTTACCGTATTTCTTACGTTCCACAACGCGGCTGTCGCGGGTCAGGAAGCCCGCGGCTTTCAATGCGCCACGCAGGGACGGATCGTACAGTTGCAGCGCTTTCGAGATGCCGTGCTTGACCGCACCGGCTTGACCGGTCAGGCCACCGCCTTTGACGGTCGCGACAACGTCGAACTCACCTTCCACACCAGCAACCTGGAACGGCTGGCGCAGGATCAGCTGCAGAACGGGACGCGCAAAGTATACGTCCTGGTCCTTGCCGTTCACGGTGACCTTGCCGGAACCCGGCTTGATCCAAACGCGGGCAACAGCGTCTTTACGCTTGCCGGTTGCGTAGGAGCGGCCAAGTTCATCACGCACGGGTTCACGTGCAATGACTTCTTCGGCCACGGCTTCAACGCCTGCAACGGCGCTCAGCTCTTCGAGAGTATTGATCTGATCAGCCATGGTCATTAGCTCCGGGTGTTTTTCTTGTTCATGGATGCAACATCCAGAACTTCGGGCGACTGGGCTTCATGCGGGTGCTCGGCACCAGCATAAACACGCAGGTTGGTCATAACCTGACGTGACAGGCGGTTGCCTGGCAGCATGCGCTTGACGGCTTGGGTCACGACGCGCTCGGGGTGTGCACCCTCGAGGATCTGCTGCTTGGTGCGCGATTTGATACCGCCCGGGTGGCCAGTGTGCCAGTAGAAGTTCTCTTCGCGCTTCTTGCCGGTCATCTGGATTTTGTCAGCGTTGATCACGATGACATTGTCGCCCATGTCCATGTTCGGGGTGAACGACGCTTTGTGCTTGCCACGCAGACGCATGGCGACGATCGAGGCAAGACGGCCCAGAACAACGCCTTCGGCGTCGATTAGGATCCATTTCTTGTCGATGTCTGCAGGTGTTGCAGAAAAGGTTTTCATGGCAGGATAGTCCTGTTTGATGTGATAGACCGCCCTCTGACGGAGCGGTCCGAATTCGATGGATGGGTATCTAGAGGCAGCTGATCGGCGCGTCAAGGACAGTAATCTTGATTTAAATAAGTAAAAACAAGAGGTTAAAAAATAGGTATTATTTTACCCCATAATTTTCCTGGTTTCTTGCAAAACCAAAGTACACTCGTCCAGGCTCAATTCGCTAAAGGAGCACGCAATGACAGACTGGCAGCAAGCTATCGCGACGTATGGGGCAGCCTGGCAACAAGCGGATGCTGGCAAACGTCTGGACCTTTTAAAGGCGTGTTTTGCCGAAGATGGCCGTTATGTCGACCCAACAGCAGAGGTAAGAGGTCGGACAGGTTTGTGTGATCATATCGGAGATGTTCTGCAGAGTTCTGACGGCCGAGTTGAGCTGACAAGCAAACCGACCAACCATCACGATGTTGTCCACTTTACATGGCATATGATTGGGCCCGACGGTCGTGAGTATGTCTCTGGCCACGATTTCGTTCGATTGAATGAGGCCGGAAAGATTGCTTTCCTGGCCGGATTTTTCGGGGACCCTGACCCCATAGGTTAGACGCTGATCTGCTCGGGCGGGTTGTCCAGCAGCGCCCGCAACCGGTGCATCGCGTCTTCGAACCGATCCAGTGACACATGCCCGTTCATGGCAATGCGCACAGCGTTGGGCGCGCGTCCGTCGCGCAGGGCAAACTCATCAGCTGACCGCAATTGAATCCCTTCCCGCTCGGCCGCGCGGCTGAAAGCGGCTGCGCGCCAGCCCGACGGTAGGCTGAGCCAGACAAAGGGTACGTCGGGCGCCCAGTTCAGATCGAACCCGCCCAGTGCGTTAACCGCAACCCGCACATAATCTCCCATGCGCACCCGAACGTCTTTAGCGATTTGGCGCGTTCGAGGGTCGGACAGAAGCAGGCGGGTCAGTTCGGCCAGCGGTTGCGCCAACCCAAAATACCCATATTCAGCAGATCGCCGCAGGTCGACGCTACGCTCTCTTGGTGCAATGGCAAAACCGACGCGCAACGCAGGCGTCAGAATTTTTGAGATCGACGACACGTGCCACCCCCTTTCCGGGGCCAAAGCGCGATAGCTGGGTTCGCGAGCGTCACCCATGCGATAACAATCATCCTCGATGATCTGAACATCGAACCGCCGCGCGACGTCGACAATTTCCTTGCGGCGTTCAAGTGGGGTATGAGTGCCGGTCGGATTTTGTACTTCGGGTGAGACGCAAATGGCCTGCGCCGGGGTCTGGCGCAGCACATTTTCCATCGCCATCGGGTCGACCCCCCATTTGTCCATCTTCACGCCGACCACTTCGGCGCGCATCAGCTCTCCGGCGCGGCGGAAACCTGCGTAAGACAGGTCTTCAACCAATACGACCGGTTTGGGCCCGCGCAGGATAGTTTGAAACACAAGGCACAGCCCGTTTTGCCCCCCATGGGTCAGGACAATGTCGTCATGGGACAGAGGGCCCAGCGGAAGGTCAGACAACCAGTCCACCACCGCTTGCCGCATCGGCTTATAGGCATCGCGTGTCGGATAGTTCAGGAAAAGTCGCGGATCAGACTGCGAGACTTTCTCAAGGCACTCCCGGATCAGAGCCACCTGCCCCACATCTGCCAATCGCGGGCTGAACAAGCTGACATTTGCGTCATACTTTTCGTCCCTCAGATGCAGTTGCCGGGCCCAGACGTCATCCAAAATCGGGGCCTTTGGGGGGGCTACAAATGTACCACGCCCAACCTCGGCCAGTAACAATCCTTCATCTGTCAGAATCGTATAGGCCCGCGCGACCGTGCCTGGCGTGATTTGTAACCGATAGGCAAGTTCCCGCACCGGAGGCAACTTTGTTCCGACCTCCAGTATATTGTTATCAATCGCTTTTCGGATTGTGTCAGCGACTACGGCGTACTTTGGGCCCTTGGATTTCGGCAGCGCCTCTGGCCAAATTGTATCCATTACAATTCTTCCTTTGATCTTGACACAATCCTGAATGTATCAAGTACATGTACCGAACATATTACTTTTGTGTCAATACAATTTGAAGGGATACCCACGATGACACGCGCAATGCACACCCCCGCCCTCATGCTGCTGAACGACAGTCCCCGGCTGCCGCTGATCGCTGCGCTGGCCGTGCGGTTTGCGGCGACTGTCACAAGATGGGAACGTCAACGCCGCAGCCGTATTAACTTGTCAAAACTGGACGACAGGCTTTTGAAGGATGTCGGGCTAACCCGGTATCAGGCCTCACAAGAGGTAAGCCGCCAGTTCTGGCAAGGCTAGTTAATCCCCAGTCCCATTTCGGGACCTCTTCCTTGGCCGGGTTTTACACCCGGCCCTTTTTTATCCAAATTCCGCAGCGGCCGAGCCTTCGGGTGGCAGAGAATACGTCAATGTTGCGCGCGCTACGGGTTTGTCTGATCCTTCAGAGTACAAAAGAACATCGCCAACCGCGAGCGATCGCCCAAGTTTCAGCAATGTACAACGGGCTATCAAGTCGTTGCCGCCGTCCGGTTTGCGCATGAAATCCATCGAGCACCCCGTTGTCACTGCAAGGGCCTGACGGCCTTTACGGGCCAGTATGATGGCATAGACGCAGACGTCGGCCAGCCCAAACATGGACGGCCCTGATACGGTTCCGCCTGGACGAAGGTGGGCATCCCTGACCAGCAGGCGCATGACGATTGAGGTCTCGTTCAGTTCCTCGACTACAAAATCCTTATGCACTTGCGGAAAGATACTCTCCATATAGTCCGCAAGCTGTTCCTGGTTCATGACCAATGACATACTTCCCCTCCTCGATTTGCCCGCCTAGAGTTGGCCCGACATCACATCGGAGGGCAAGATGGCAATTCTGGAACGTAGCGACAACGGCGCGGTCGCCAAATTGAAAATGAACACGCCAGAGCGCCTGAACGCCCTGAGCGATGAGATGCTGGCCGCCCTTCAGGCCGAGTTCGACGCTTTGCGCGAGGATAGCTCGGTTCGCGCTGTTGTACTGTCCGGTGAGGGTAAGGCGTTCTGCGCCGGGCATGACCTGAAACAGATGACCGCTGGGCGTCAGGCAGAAGACGGCGGAAAGGCCTATTTCGAAGACCTGTTCGGCAGGTGCACCCAGATGATGTTGTCGATCCAGTCTCTGCCCCAACCCGTCATCGCGCAGGTTCACGGAATCGCCACCGCTGCGGGATGTCAGCTGGTGGCGACTTGTGATTTGGCTGTCGCAGCCGAGGGGACGCGGTTTGGCGTCAACGGTGTGAATATCGGACTGTTCTGTTCAACGCCGATGGTTGCGCTCAGTCGCAACATCCCACGCAAGCGCGCGTTCGAGATGCTGACCACAGGCGATTTCATTTCTGCCGAAAAAGCGGCTGAATTGGGTCTGATCAACCGTGTTGTGCCGGAAATGCTGTTGGAACATGAAACAATCGCCTTCGCCAATCAATTGGCGTCCAAGCTGGGATCTGCGGTGAAAATCGGCAAGCAGGCGTTCTACAAGCAGTTGGAATTGCCCGTTGAACAGGCCTATGCCTATGCTGGCGAGGTAATGGCACAGAATATGTTGTATCGGGATACCGAAGAAGGAATCTCGGCATTTATTGAGAAAAGACCCCCAAATTGGCGTCAATAAGGCGATTGTAGTCAACATTTTTCACTACTGTTCTCATTTTAGCACTTTTCAAAAGGGCAACACTGTGTCAAAGCTGGGTCAGGGCTAAGGCTCTGGATACACTTTTGGGTCGCTGTGGGCGGAAGGTCCCTCCGAGCTGGTTTCTCTCACCGGCGTAGACATTCCCGCAACGGCGACCCCAAGACCTCTCTTTACATTGTTAATTCGAACGGTCGATGATGGCTCGTGTTGCGTTGTGTGGTGACCTGCCATATGTGGCAGCGCATGACACAGAAATTGCATATCGTGGGCGGCGGCATGGCCGGGTCCGAGGCTGCGTGGCAGGCGGCGGAAATGGGTGTAGACGTGGTGATCCACGAAATGCGCCCCAATGTGGGCACCTTTGCGCATCAAACCGGCAACCTGGCCGAGATGGTCTGTTCAAACTCCTTCCGCTCGGACGATGATGAACAAAACGCCGTGGGATTGCTGCATTGGGAAATGCGCGCCGCTGACGGGTTGATTATGACAACCGCTGATGAATACAAGCTGCCTGCGGGCGGTGCGTTGGCTGTTGACCGCGATCTATTTGCCGAAGCTGTCACTGCCAAGTTGCAGGCCCATCCACGGGTTGAAGTTACTTCAGAGGAGGTGACCACCCTGCCCGACGATGGACATTGGATCTTTGCCACCGGCCCGCTGACTTCTGCCGATTTAGGGGCGGCCATCAGGTCTGAGACCGGCGCCGAGTCGCTGGCTTTTTTCGATGCCATTGCACCTATTGTCTATGCTGAAAGCATCGACATGAGCAAAGCGTGGATGCAGTCGCGCTATGACAAAGGCGAAACTGAAGAGGAACGCACTGCCTATCTGAACTGCCCGATGGACCGCGATCAGTACGAAGCCTTTATCGACGCCCTGCTGGCCGCCGACAAGACCGAGTTCCACGAGGGCGAAACCGCGGGCTATTTCGATGGCTGCCTGCCGATTGAGGTGATGTCAGAGCGTGGGCGTGAAACCCTCCGTCATGGTCCTATGAAGCCCGTTGGCCTGACCAACCCGCATCAGCCGGACGTCAAGCCCCATGCGGTGGTTCAATTGCGCCGTGACAATGCCCTGGGAACGCTGTTCAACATCGTTGGGTTTCAAACCAAGATGAAATACGGTGCTCAGACCGATGTGTTCCGCATGATCCCCGGCCTGGAAAACGCCAGCTTTGCACGTCTGGGCGGTATCCACCGCAACACGTTCATTAACTCTCCTACCTTGCTGGATTCTCAGATGCGCCTGAAATCCAGACCGAACATCCGTTTTGCCGGTCAGATCACCGGGGTCGAAGGTTATGTCGAAAGCGCGGCCATGGGGCTGCTGGCTGGCCGTCTGGCTGCTGCTGAAATTCTGGGGCAGGTCCTGCCCGAAGTACCACAGGACAGCGCCATGGGGGCCCTGATCCATCACATCACCGGCGGGGCTGAGGCCAAGACCTTTCAGCCCATGAACGTCAATTTCGGCCTGTTCCGTCCGGTTGATGGCCTGAAAGGTGGACGTCGGGGCCGCAAGGATCGCTACAAGGCCTATACAGACCGGGCCAAAGAAGAATGGAACAGCTGGTTAACGCATTGCTGACTGGACGCCTGTGCCCCGCGCGGCGTAACATCGTGGGATGAGTGATAAGTACCTCAAAGACACCTACAATCTGGACACACCGCAAGCCACCCGCGCGCATTACCAGAAATGGGCCTCCTCTTATGACGCAGAAGTTGGCGCGCATGGGTACGCAACGCCGGGGCGCGTGGCTGAAGCGCTCTGGTCAAAACTGCCAGAGCCCCAAACCCCCATTCTGGATTATGGCTGCGGTACTGGACTGTCGGGTGAGGCTTTGCACGCTGCGGGGTTTCAGGTGATCGACGGGATCGATCCTACTCCAAAGATGCTGAAAGGCGCTGCGGCCAAAGGGGTCTATCGCACGCTGTCCACTTTTGAGATCACCGACCCGAGCCCTTTGGAACAGGATGCCTATAGGGCAATCACCGCCATCGGTGTCATTGGAGCCGGCGCGGCGCCGCCCGAGGTCTTCGACCTGTTGATGCACGCTCTGCCTAAGCATGGGTTGCTGGCATTTTCCTTTAACGATCATACCCTTGAGGACCCGTCCTACACCACACGTTTGACGGATTGGCTGGATATGGGTGCTGCTCGGCTTTTGTTCCGTGAATATGGCCCCCATCTGCCGGGAATGGACCTTAAGTCAGACGTGTATATTGTTGAAAAAGCGTGACATTTAGAACTCGTTTTGCACCATCCCCAACTGGTCCGCTGCATCTTGGGCATGCGTATTCGGCGCTATTGGCCAACGATCTGGCCACGTCTGCGGGCGGCGCGTTCTTGCTGCGGATCGAAGATATCGACCGGGCGCGGTCTCGTTCGCAATGGGAAGCACAGATCTACGATGATCTTGGGTGGCTGGGTCTGAATTGGCATGAACCGGTATTTCGGCAGTCGGACCGTCTGCCCAGTTATACCAGCGCGCTCGACACGCTTTGGTCGCGCGGACTGCTATATCCATGCACTTGTAATCGTCGGGATATCGCCGCTGCTGCCAGTGCGCCGCAAGAAGGTGCGCCATTGCTTGGCCCGGATGGAATCATTTACCCGGGCACTTGCCGGAAAAAATGGCAGGACACTAACCGAGACATCGGAAAACGCCCCACCTATGTCCCGTTGCGTTTGGACATTACTTTCGCTGCGGCGCAGATTAGTGATGCCAGGCAAGGCAATGAAAAGGTAGGATCTTTTGTCGAAACGGGCGCAGGTCCGAGTGGTGAATCCGGTGAGGTAAACTTTAACCTGACCGAACTGACGGATACGATCGGTGATGTTGTTCTGTCCCGACGCGACATGGGCACGTCTTATCACCTGTCGGTGGTTTTGGACGATGCCGCACAGGGCATCACCCACGTGGTGCGTGGGCAGGATCTGTTCGAGGCCACCCGAATTCATGTCCTGCTGCAAAAGTTGCTGGACCTGCCAACGCCTCAGTACCATCACCATCGGTTGATCCGTGACGATGCAGGCAAGCGCCTCGCAAAACGGGACGATGCTCGAGCGATCTCAAAATATCGCATAGAAGGCTGCAGCCCGGCAGATATCCGGGCGAAGGTCGGCTTGTAATTCGGTCACTCCATTGGTGACATGAGTTCAACTTCATCGCCATCGCGGACGGCCGTGTAGAAACAACTGCGTCGGTTGGTGTGGCAGGCTGGTCCTGTTTGGCGCACGACGACCAAAAGACAATCCCGATCACAATCGACGCGGAAATCCACCAGTTCCTGCACATGGCCCGAGCTTTCGCCTTTGATCCAGAACGACTGGCGGGACCGAGACCAATAAGTGACGTGCCCAGTTTCCATAGTTTTTTCAATAGCTTGAACGTTCATCCAGGCCATCATAAGAACCTCGCCCGAGCTTTCATTCTGGGCAATCGCCGGGATCAGGCCCGCCTCGTTCAGCTTTAGAGTTGATGGGTCAAACGTGACAGTAGCAGACATGAGAAAACCTTTTGCATCCCGGTGGATGCTCACTATGTATGGGGAACAGACAACGAGGGAAAGCCATGTCGGGCGAGAACGATCTGATCAAGCTGTATTCCGGGCGCATTCTGGCGCTTGCCGCAGATATCCCGCATCTGGAGCGGTTGGATAACGCTGATGCCACAGTGAAAAAGCGCTCACCCTTGTGCGGCTCGACGGTGACCGTGGATGTAAAGGTTCAGGACGGCAAGGTTTCAGACTATGGGCAGGACGTTAAAGCCTGCGCTCTGGGGCAAGCGTCTGCCTCAGTGGTTGGCAGCGCCATTATCGGCACTACCCGCGCGCAAATCGAGACAGCGCGGGATCAGTTGTCTGCTATGCTGAAGAAGGACGGCCCCGCACCCGACGCGCCGTTTGACGGGCTTGAGGTTTTGATCCCGGCGCGGGACTACAAGAACCGCCATGCCTCGATCCTGTTGGCATTGGACGCCCTGACCGAAGCGATGGAGCAAGCCGAACAGGCCAATTGCGCCTGAGCGTGGCTTTCTTGCGCAAACCCGTCTAACCTCAGCAAAATTCCGGGGGAGTGGTTGGTTTGAATAGTCTGCTTGAGCATTTCGTAACTCTGTGGGTTGTCATTGATCCTATTGGCACCATCCCGGTCTTTATCGCCGTGACTGCGGGTATGGAGATCGCCGCACGGCGCAAGCTAGCGCTTATGGCCTCGTTGGTCAGTGCAGGGATTCTGGTGTTCTTCCTGATCTTCGGCCAATTGCTGATTGAAGCGCTGGATATTGGCCTCAACTCTTTTCAGGTGGCTGGCGGGATCATCTTGTTCTTGTTTGCACTGACGATGATCTTTGGCGAAAGCAAACAAGAAGCCGAACAGCGTGCTGCCGAAGACGATCAGGAAGACAAAATGCATCAGCACAACCCGGCGATCTTTCCGCTGGCTGTGCCCTCGTTGGCGTCCCCCGGGGCGATGCTGGCGATTGTTATTCTGACCGACAATAACCGGTTCAGTGTGGTGGATCAGGGTATAACCGCGCTTGTGATGCTATCTGTTGTGGCGATTGCGTTTGTTCTGATGCTGATGGCCGAGCCGATTATCCGGCTGATCGGGCATTCCGGCGCGGCGATCATCAGTCGCGTCATGGGGATGATCCTGGCTTCGGTTGCGGTCAACTCGGTCCTGTCTGCGATGCTTGAGATCATGAAAACTGGTCAGTTATAAAAAAGCCGCCGCTCCTTCCGGGCGGAAAGGGCGGCGGCAGGTAATGCGTTTCTCGTGTGGGGTCCGGATAGCCGCACGGGGCCGAGGCATGGCCCCTCAAGGGAATTGGGACAGGCAGGTCACCCTTGACTGAGATTGGGATGACAGCGCGGTTAGATCGGCACGAGATCGCAGGCAGAAAGGGTCAGAACGTTCCCGGCATGTGAAGGGCAACCACCAGCATGACCACCAGAGACACCGCGCCTACTGCATCCTGTACAATCGTTGATTGCGAGCGGCTAATTGCGGTCTTGATCTGGGTCAGCATGGTCTCACCTCCGGTCAGAGTTTTAAGCCTTTGTTGACCTTTTGTTCTCATATTTTGGCGAGTCGGTAAAGAACTTTTTAAGAACATTTGCGAACTTATCGGAACATAATTCCTAACCCACTGAAATTAAACGAATTGCCTGATCCTGCTTCATCAGCCACAACAGCACCCGCGCCGCCTGCCCCCGGTCCGAGTTCAACTGAGGGTCCGCGGAAAGCAACGCGCGGGCATCTGTCTGAGCAGTTGCCATCAGCCCGGCCTGACGCTCCAGATCAGCGATCCGGAACTTCGGGAGCCCGGATTGGGCCGTTCCGATCAGGTCCCCAGCCCCACGCATCTGAAGGTCAGTTTCAGAAATCCGAAACCCGTCCTCGGTTTCGCGCAGAACCTCAAGCCGTTTTCGCCCACCTTCGCTGAGCGGAGCTTGGTACATCAGCAAACAGGTCGATTCCGCGTCACCTCGCCCAACCCGCCCGCGTAGCTGGTGCAGTTGCGCCAACCCGAAGGTTTCGGCACGCTCGATCACCATGATCGAGGCATTGGGGACATTGACACCAACTTCAATGACTGTTGTTGCGACCAGAACCTTGGTTTGCCCGTCCTGAAACGCCTTCATTGCGGCATCTTTGTCGGCTGCGGGCATTTGCCCATGCACCAGCCCAACCGTGCCTTCCCCGAGTATCGCCCGCAGTCGTTTGAACCGCTCTTCGGCGGCCGTTAAATCCGATACCTCGGATTCGTCGACCAAGGGACACACCCAGTAACATTGGCGGCCTTCATCTATGGCGCGACGCAAATGGGCCACAACCTCATCCATCCGGTCTGTGCTGATGACAGCCGTTTTGATCGGTTTTCGGCCGGGTGGTTTTTCGTCCAGCACCGACACATCCATGTCACCATATTGCGCCAGCGACAGGCTGCGGGGGATTGGCGTGGCAGTCATCACAAGAACATCCGCGCCCTGCCCCTTCTCTGACAACTCCATGCGTTGGCGGACGCCGAACCGGTGCTGTTCGTCGACGATGGCCAGGCGCAAGGCACTGAATTCTACGTCACTTTGGAACACAGCATGGGTGCCGACCAAAATATGAATGTCCCCATTCTTCAGCGCTGCCAGCTTTGCGCGCCGTTCCGCGCCTTTGTCGCGGCCGGTCAGGATTTCCAGCACAACGCCAGCCTCTTCGGCTAGGGGGCGCAGGCCTTCGAGGTGTTGGCGGGCCAGAATCTCGGTTGGGGCCATCATGACACCTTGCCCGCCGGCCTCAACTGCGACCAACAGGGCCATAAAGGCGACCAGAGTCTTACCGGATCCGACATCGCCCTGTAGCAACCGGTTCATCCGCGCATCCGTGGCCATATCAGCGGCAATGTCATCAATCGCGCGGGTTTGAGCACCTGTTGGTCGGTATGGCAGACTGGCCAAGACCTTGGCCTGTAGCTTGCCTGTTCCGACACTGGCGATCCCTTTGGTCTTGCGTTCCCGTTGCCGCGCCAAAGCCAGCGTCATCTGATGCGCAAACAGCTCATCATAGGCCAGGCGTTCGCGGGCCGGGGCATGAGCTGCCACATCGTCCGCACCCTGCGGGTTATGCGCGGCTGAAATCGCGCCGACCCAGTCTGGCCAGCCTTGTTCGGACATAAGCGCCGGATCAATCCACTCGGCCAGAACCGGAGCGCGGGTCAGCGCGCTGCGCGCCGCCTTGAACGCCGTTTTCTGCGTGACTCCCTGCGTCAGGTGATACACCGGTTCAAAGTCCGGGATGTCCTGCGCCTCTTCCAGCGGCACCATATGATCGGGGTGAACCATCTGCGCCATGCCGTCGAACAGTTCAAGCTTGCCGGAAATCAGCCGCCGTGCGCCTTCTGGTAGAACCCGCTTCAAATAGTCCCCGCGTGCGTGGAAAAAGACCAACTGGAAATCGGTCCGCGTATCCTCAACATGTACCCGGTAGGCACCGCCCTTGTTGCGGGACGGCCTGTGGGTGCCAACTGTTATTTCAACCGTTAAAGTTGCGGGCAGGTCGACTCCTTTGATCGTCTCGCGCCGCCTTCGGTCGATGACGGCATAAGGAAGACTAAACAACACATCGCGCGGCGAATCTGTGCCAGCCTGCGTTAGAACCTGGGCCGTCTTGGGGCCTACACCTTCAAGCGTTTCCAACCCTGCAAACAGCGGGAACAAAAGCTCCGGCCGGCCGCTCATGCCGTGGTGATCAGCTGCAGCCAGCCATCCTCATCCAGAGTCTCAATACCCAACTCAGCCGCCTTCTTGGCCTTGGACCCGGCACCCGGCCCGGCCACCAGAATATCGGTTTTCTTACTGACCGACCCCGAGACTTTCGCGCCCAGAGCTTCTGCCCGTGCCTTGGCCTCGGCGCGGGTCATCTTCTCCAACGTGCCAGTAAACACAACGGTTTTGCCTGCGACCGGGCTGCCTGCGGTATCGGGCCGTTTGGCTTCTTGAACGTCCAACTGCGTCACCAGCGCGTCTATGCTTGCGCGTTCGGCGCTTTGCGCGAAGGCGGACACAAGCGCGCGGGCCATAACCTCGCCCATGCCATCGACGCCCAGCAAGTCCTCCCATTCAGGGCCTTCAAATCCGGCGGCAGCTGTGATGGCGCGCTCGAATTCTTCCCACATCCCGTAGTGCGTCGCGATCAGGGTCGAAGCCGCTTCACCCATGTGCCGAATGCCCAACGCAAACAGAAGCCGCCCAAACGGGATCTTGCGTTTTTCATCGATGGCCAACCACAGATTGCTGGCACTTTGCGCGCCCCAGCCCTTGCGGTTTGCCAGTTTGGTCAGGTTCGCAGCATCCCGGGTCTGCAGAGTGAAGATATCCACTGGGGACCGGACAGGCAGATCGGGATCATCATAGAACATCTCGATCTGTTTCGCGCCTAGCCCTTCGATGTCGAAAGCCTTTCGGGATACAAAATGTTTCAGCTTTTCAACAGCTTGAGCGGGGCAAATCAACCCTCCCGTGCAGCGTCGAACAGCGTCGCCTTCTTCACGGACAGCGTCACTTTGGCATTCGGGGCAAGTCTTTGGAAACGCAAAGGGTGTCGTCCCGTCAGGCCGTTTTGACAGGTCAACATCGGCCAGCTTTGGAATGACATCACCGGCGCGATAAACCTGCACCCAATCGCCGACCCGAATGTCCTTGCCATCACGGATTGTTCCGCCTTTAGCATCCCGCCCAGCGATGTAGTCCTCGTTATGCAACGTTGCGTTTGATACCACCACACCACCAACAGTCACAGGATGCAGCCGCGCCACAGGGCTAAGCGCGCCGGTGCGACCAACCTGAATGTCGATCCCCTCAAGCCGGGTCCAGGCCAACTCGGCCGGGAATTTATGTGCAATCGCCCATCTGGGTGTGGTCGACCGGAACCCCAGGCGAGCTTGCAGCGCCAGATCGTCTACCTTGTAAACGACCCCGTCGATGTCATAGCCAAGAGTTGACCGTTGCGCCTCAATCTCGCGGTAATGCGCCAGCATCCGGTCCGTTGTATCGCAGAGCTGAGTCAGGGGGTTGGTTGCAAATCCAAATGCGCCAAGCTGTTCAATTGCATGCAGTTGAGTGTTCGCCAGCGGCGTGGACAACTCTCCCCAAGCATACGCAAAGAACCGCAACGGGCGCGCCCGCGTTATGGTGGCGTCCAATTGCCGAAGAGACCCGGCTGCCGCGTTTCGAGGATTGGCAAACGGTTTGTCACCTGTTTCTGCCTGCCGCGCATTCAGTGCCTCAAAGTCCTCATGCGACATGTAAACTTCACCGCGGACCTCAAGAACGTTCGGGGCATCTTCTATGACGTGCGGAATGTCGGATATGGTTAATGCGTTCGCGGTGACATTTTCCCCAACTTCCCCATCCCCTCGCGTTGCCGCCTGGACAAGTTTCCCCTGATCATAGCGCAGCGAAAGTGACAGGCCGTCGATCTTTGGTTCAGCTGTAAACGCCAGAGGATCCGTGGCCTCCAACCCAAGGTATTTCCGGATCGAGCGGTCAAAGTCCTGAACGTCTTCGTCGTCAAAGGCATTGCCCAGCGACATCATCCGAACTGCGTGTGTAATTTTTGAAAACCCTTCGCCGGGTCGCGCACCGACTTGGTCTGTGGCGCTGTCTGTGCGTTTGAGATGTGGGAATTGATCTTCAATCTCAGCATTTCGACGCTTGAGCGCGTCATACTCCGCGTCTGATATCTCCGGCGCATCTTCACCGTGATACAACGTATTCGCACGTGAAAGTTGTGCGGCTAGATGCGCAAGCTCTTCCTGTGCTGCATCTTCGGTCAGGTCAGATACCGGAATCAGTTTACGCATGGCCTCGCCCTGTCACATATTCTTGGACCCCAGTGATAGGGCGAGGCCATGGACAGGTCCAGACGTGCTTTTCAGTGAGTGTGGGGACCGCCATGGACCAGCGGCGGTCAGTTTGGGATCAGGTCACGCGCCGACAGCCAGACGGGGTTCGTCAGCACTGTTGCTCTGGGGATCGCGAAGCACGTATCCCCTGCCCCAAACGGTTTCAATATAGTTATCGCCACCGGTTGCGTTGCTGAGTTTCTTGCGCAGTTTGCAGATGAATACGTCAATGATTTTCAGTTCGGGTTCGTCCATACCGCCATAAAGATGGTTCAAAAACATCTCTTTGGTGAGGGTCGTGCCTTTGCGCAGACTCAGAAGCTCAAGCATCTGGTATTCCTTGCCGGTCAGATGGACCGCCTTACCTTCAACCTCAACCGTTTTGGCATCCAGGTTGACTGCCACGCGACCGGTAAGGATGACCGACTGCGAATGTCCTTTGGAGCGCCGGATAATCGCGTGAATCCGCGCCACCAGTTCTTCGCGATGGAACGGCTTGGTCATGTAATCGTCGGCGCCAAAACCAAAGCCCTTGATTTTACTCTCAGTGTCGTCCGCCCCTGACAGGATCAGGATGGGTGTTTCTACTCGTGCGATGCGCAGCTGTCGTAGTACTTCATGCCCGTTCATATCCGGCAGGTTCAGATCAAGCAGGATCAAATCGTAATCATACAGCTTGGCCAGGTCGATGCCTTCTTCCCCAAGATCCGTCGCATAAACGTTGAGATTAGCGTGTGTCAGCATCAGCTCGATGCTTTTGGACGTGGTTGGATCATCCTCGACAAGAAGTATTCGCATTTACTGCTCCAATTCGGTTCAATTTTCCAATTAAAATGAGCCTGATCAAAAATGGTTAATCTGACGTTACCGTTGAATCATTTATTCACTTTCATCTTTAGGTTGTCGATATTTTTTTAACGCAGTGACCTTCAAAGCGTCTGTTCCGTGCTCGGCAACCGCAGAAACCCAGGAATTGAACTCCTCATCACTCAGCCCATAGCGTTTTTTGGCGTCTGACATAGAAAACAGCCCATATAACACGCCTCGAACCACGATAATTTTACGTGAGGCGACCCATCGGTTCGTGTCATCTGGCGGCAGATCGGCATGCGATAAAACCGTTCCATCCGGCAGGGTTACGGACCTTGGCCCTTCGACTTTGTGCAAATACATATCTCTGCCCTCTTCGTGCTGCGACAAAGCTGACACCAGCCTACTTAATGTGCGGTGAAACCGCCCCTTGAGAGTGTGTAGAATTTTCCTATATTCTGCCGGTCTTTCTTAACCCGCACTGGAACCGTCATGGCCCTCGATACCGAGACACCACTAAACTCACTTGGCTTTGCCAAGTCGCCATCCGAGACCAGGGTGGTTGTCGCCATGTCCGGAGGCGTCGACAGCTCGGTTGTGGCTGCCTATCTGGCCGATCAGGGGTATGACGTGGTGGGCGTGACGCTGCAGCTTTATGATCACGGCGCGGCACTGGCCAAGAAGGGCGCGTGTTGTGCCGGGATCGATATCCATGACGCACGGCGCGTGGCAGAAGAGCGGGGGTTCCCCCACTACGTTCTGGATTATGAAAACATCTTCAAAGATGCGGTGATCGACGAGTTTGCCGACAGCTATCTGGCTGGTGCCACTCCGGTGCCGTGTATCCGTTGCAACGAACGGGTGAAGTTTAAGGATCTGCTGGAAACCGCCAAAGACCTCGAGGCCGACTGTATGGCAACTGGCCATTATATTCGGCGCATGATGGGACCCAATGGGCCGGAACTGCACAGCGCAGAGGATGCGAACCGCGATCAATCGTACTTTCTGTTCTCGACCACGCCTGAGCAGCTGAGCTTTTTGCGCTTTCCACTTGGGCATTTGCCGTCCAAGGACGCGACCCGCGAAATGGCGGCGCAATACGGGCTGGCCGTTGCAGACAAGCCGGACAGTCAGGACATCTGTTTCGTGCCCAATGGCAACTATGCCAGTGTCATCGAAAAGCTGCGCCCCGGCGCAGCCGAACCCGGCGAGATCGTGCATGACGATGGCCGTGTCCTGGCGCAGCATGACGGCGTCATCCACTATACGATCGGCCAACGCCGTGGTCTGGGGATCGGTGGCCTAAGCGAGCCGTTGTACGTCGTACGCCTGGATGTTGACAAAAAGCAGGTTGTTGTCGGATCTAAGGAATTGTTGGCCACACGCACTATTCCCGTGCGTGAAATCAACTGGCTTGGGGATGCGCCCTTTACCTCGCAGAAGGAATGGCATGTCTCGGTCAAGGTGCGGTCAACCCGACCCCCGCGTGAGGCGATCATACGTCCGCTCACGGACACCACGGCCGAGGTTGAACTGTTGACGCCAGAGGAAGGCGTCTCACCGGGTCAGGCCTGTGTGTTCTATGCTTCGGAAGGCAGCCGCATCTTTGGCGGCGGCTGGATCTGGCGCGGGTATTAAACCGCGTCGGTCCACGAATTGCTGAGGATATAGAGCCCGGCACAAATCATCACGTAGGGCACGAGCGTCTCAAGCCTGCGGGCCAGTTTCCCGGTCATCAAAGGGGATTTGGCGCCCAGCAACGCCAGGGTTGCCAGGCTAAGCGCGGCCAAAACGGCCCCTGCGACTCCAGCTGTTCGGTAGCCCGGGGCCGAGTCAGCGAGCAGAGGCGCAAGAACCGCAAACGTGTCCATCGACAAGCTGATGAACAGCAACGTGACTACAACAATAGATGCGCCGGTTTCCAGATGCGGGTCAGCTTGTGTATCCGAGCCGCGCCGTTGCCGAATAAGGGCAAAGCTACCAAGGCTCAGCGGAATGACACCTAGGTAGCCGGCCCAGTGCGGCACAACATCATCCACTCCCAGCGCCACCAGCATCGCAGCGCAAATCACAATCAATTGTGCCAGCAGAAACCCAAAAACCGAACGTTTGGCTCCGGACACCAGCATCAACGCCAGCAAGGCCGCCAGATTGTCCAAATTGGTCAAAACCTGCGCCATAAAGGCTGACAGGCCAAAAACTGCAAGATCCAGCATCAGGCGCTCATCCGGGCCAGAACGGCCTTTGCTGCACGCAAGCCGGGGGCTTCACCTCCGCGCCCCAACCTCTCCATCGTTGTTGCCATTGCATCGCGCTGCCCAGTCGGCGCATCTGCGACCTGTCTAAGCGCAGCTGCGATTTGTTCAGGCTGACAATCATCCAGCAAACATTCCGGAACGGTTCGGGTGTCAGACACCAGATTGACCAGAGTGACCGTGTCCAGCTTGACCATCCGCTCGGCCATCTTCTGGGTTAGCCAGCTGAGCTTATAGGCAATTACCATCGGCGTGGCCTGCGCAGCCAGTTCCAGCGATACTGTCCCCGAGGCTGCCAACGCCAGATCTGCCGCTGCAAATGCCGCCCGTTTCTGCGCAACCGCGTCGTCAGATGGCATGTTTCTCGGGTCCACGACCACCGGATTTCCGGGCCAGGATCTGACATGCTCAGTCACGACGTCGACCATGTGCGCAACGGTCGGCACAACCACTCGCGTATCTGGACTGTCCTGCAAGTACAGGCGTAACGCGTCGCCAAATACTGGGGCCAGGCGGTCAATTTCTCCCCCGCGTGAGCCTGGCAAGGTCAGGACGATCGGCGCCTCACCCAGATCATAGGCCAAACGAAACGCGGCGATGTCCTCGCCCGTCGCAACCGGTTCATTGACAACTGGATGGCCGACGAAATCGCACTCCATCCCGGCGCGCTCCATATAGGGCGGCTCGAATGGCAGCAGTGCCAGAACATGGTCGATTACCTTGGCCATCTTGTCTGCTCGGCCAGGCCGCCAGGCCCAGACGCTGGGGGCAACATAATGCACGGTTCGGATCGTGCTGCTGGCCTTTACCAGCTTGGCGACGCGCAAGGAAAAATCCGGGCTGTCGATCGTAATCAATACGTCGGGCTGGGTGTCCAACACGGCCTGCGCGGTCTCGGATATTCGACGTTTGAGGTGAAAGAACTTGGGAAGAACCTCCACCAACCCCATCACTGACAATTCCGCCATCGGAAAGCGACTTTGCAGGCCCTGTGCCTGCATCAGAGGACCCCCTACCCCGTCAAACTGAACTTGGGGATCCAGGCTGCGCAGACCTTCCATCAATGCGCCGCCCAACCGGTCGCCCGAGGGTTCTCCGGCGACCAGAAATACGCGCATCAGTTGGCCCGCTCGCGTACGTATAGAAATAGGCCCAGCCGGTTGCATTCCGCCACGACGCGGTCTTGTTGCAACACGATCACCCCGCCCTTTTCAATCACAATACCGGCAAGGCCGGCAGCCACGGCGGCGGACACGGTATCAGGTCCAATTGTCGGCAAATCAGCGCGACGGTCCTGATCGGGTTTCGGTGCCTTGAACAAAACACCACCACCCGCATCTGGGCGCTGAGCCAGAGATTGTAGCATCCAGTCTGTGCCAAAGATGCTTTCCACCGCCAAGGCCTGTCCCTTGGATACGGCACAGGCCTGCCCGATATCCGCCGACCCCATGGCGCGAAGAATCCCGGCACCCCGCGTCGCGTCGTCCAGATCGGCCTCGGAAGGCGTTGCATCCGTCAGGCTGCCAAGCTGAGGCAGCAGGTTCGGCGCAATCTCATGCGCGGCACGGACGGTAAAGCCCGCGGTCTCGAATATGCCAATCGCCGCCCGCAGGGCTCCGTCATCCCCGGACATAAGCGCCTTTTGCAGGATCGGCACCAATGGCATTGTGGCAGCATCGATCCGCGAGGGATCAATCACAGGCCGTTCGATCGCGCCTGCCATGCAAATTTCAGTCACGCCGCGCGTGTGTAACTCGGCGATAAAACTGCCCAGCTTCTCCAGCGGAAAAATGACTTCGGCCGTGACAGAGTCTGGCACGAACCCTTCGATGCCGCAGATCATAGGAGGCGCTGCGAGGTGATCCACGACCGCGCCCGGCAAAGCACCTGTTCCCGCAATCAGCGCCAGCATCGCATTACTTCCCCGGTGTCAAAAAGGACCGGTCTGAGTGGTCGGTCACAAAGTCAACGATCCGCTGAACATATTCGCTTTCGTTGCCCTCACCCACACGATGCGCACGCTCCATGAATGTGCCATCGCCCTTGGACAGCTCGCGGAACGCAGCGCGAAGGGCCGAGATATCCTCACGCGAGACGCCTTTGCGTTTCAGGCCGACAAGGTTCAGCCCGTCCAGCTCACCCCGCGGGGCTTGCACCAGACCATAGGGGATCACGTCGTTGGGTACCATTGTCAGGGCACCGATGATGGCGCCGCGCCCCACGCGCACCCATTGATGCAGCCCGGATATGCCGCCGACAATCACGTCGTCCTCGACGATGCAATGTCCGGCAGCTCCGGCATGGTTCACCATGATCACGCGGTTGCCGATCTGAACATCATGCGCCACATGCACGCCGGCCATCAGTAAACAATCGTCGCCAATTCGGGTTACGCCGCCGCCACCGTCAGTGCCAGTGTTCACTGTCACATGTTCCCGAATGCGGTTGCGCTTACCAATTTCCAGTCGGGTATTTTCGCCACCAAATTTCAGATCCTGCGGGATCTCACCGATGACAGAGAAGTTGAAGATCACGGTGTCTTCGCCAACTGACGTGTCACCAGTTACCACAACGTGGGATTTCAGTTCGACCCGATCCGCCAGCGTGACCTGACTGCCCACATAGCAGAAAGGGCCGATGATGCAGTCATCGCCAACCTGCGCACCGTGTTCAATAATTGCACTTGGGTGGATTTGGTTCATGTCGTTTTTTCCATGTCCCAGTCGACATAGGCCGAAAACTCTGCCTCGGCTGCGACCTCACCCTCTACAGTTGCGCGACCGCTGAACTTGAAGATTTTGCCGCCTTTTTTGCCGCGCACGGTTTCGACATGCATCTCAAGAACATCGCCCGGAACAACCTTGCGGCGGAATTTGCATTTGTCGATGTTCATGAAATAGATCAGCAACTCGCTGTCGATCACATCCATGCCCACGCCCAGCATGACGCCTGCGGTCTGGGCCATCGCCTCGACTATAGTTACGCCCGGCATGATCGGCGTTCCGGGGAAGTGACCCTGAAAATGAGGCTCGTTCATAGTGACGTTTTTGATGCCAACCGCTGAATTGTAGCCGGAAATTTCCACGACCTTGTCGACCAGCAGAAACGGATAGCGATGCGGCAATATCCGCTGGATCAGCTGAATGTCGGCGCTCTTGGTTTCCGTGCTCATGATGCTGTCGTCCCGTTCTGGATTTCTGTTTCCGGCGTGGTTAGCAATACCGGGCCTCAAGGGCAAGCTGCGCTATTCGCTGGTCTGGGGATCAAGGCCGCTTCCATCGCCGATCACAGTGTTGATCCGTGCAATGGCCGTGTCGGTGATATCGGTCCGGTCCGAGCTGAGAAACACGTTTGAGCGTTCGATGATAACCGACGCCCCGGTCTCGCGTAGCAAGTCAATCAATATAGGCTGGACCAATTCGTAGAACTTCTGACGCGCTTCCTCGCTTTGACGAGACAGAGCGTCCAGCTTTGCGCGTTGTCCTTCGCGGTGGGATTGCACCTTGTTGTCAAACGCTTCGGCAAGGGGGCGAAAGTCACCGGGTTGCATGCTCGCCCGTTTTTCGGTCAGGTCCTTTTCCTCGCGGCTTAGCTCGTCCACGATCCGTTCGTTTTCTTCGGCCAGCAAAGCGCCTTCGGCCTCGAATTCGCGCAGAACACGCTGTCCAAACTCAGAATCCGAAAACAGGCGGTCGCTGGATATCGTCAGAACGCTGGTTCCTGGCACTCCTAGCTGCTGTGCTACTGCCGGTGCAGAACACGCCAGCAAGAAAAAAACACACAGGGCCCGCAAAGGGCCCCGTGGCTTTGATATCAGATTGATCAACATTCGGGATCAGAACTGGGCCTGAACAGTCAGGTCGAAATTCTGTTCCTTGTCGAAATCCTCTTTCTTCAACGCTTGCGAGAAGTTGAACCGCAACGGGCCAAACGGTGTTTCCCACAAAACCGAAACCCCGATGGTGTGGCGGATCGAGCCGTCCGCACCAACGATATTGGCGCCGGTAGTGTCTACATTGTCGATGTTGTACAGGTTACCGACATCATAGAACACGCCGCCGCGCAGCCCCAGTTCTTCAGGCAATCCCAGAGGAAAGTCCGACTCGAACCGGGCAACCCAATAGTAGTTACCACCAGTTGCATCATCCTGACCGTTGGACAGGTCACGCGGACCAATACCGGCCGGTTCAAAACCACGGAAGGTGCTGGGCCCCAGAACAAAGCGGTCGAGGGTCCTGCTGAAATCGTCTCCCCGCCAATGCAGTGCGCCCAGTTCCAGTGAAGCACGCAGTACAACTTCTTCGTTCCACACACGGGTCTGCGCGATACCACGCGCGGTCGATTTGTAGAATTCGTTGTCACCGCCCAGCCCGGCTGCATCGACACCAACTTCAAACAGAACGCCAGCATTTGGGTTCAGACCGCCAAGGCGGCTGTCATACACATACGACACACCCAGCGAGCTGGTTGTGCGTTTGCCCTGCGCGATCTCGGAAGAAACGACTGCGCCGTTGATTTCATCATCTTGCTGCGACATCTCGCTGCGTTCCCAGCCATAGCGCAGGCGCAACGTAGATAACTCGCCGATGGCGTAGCTTATTTGAGGACGGAAGAACAACGTCTCGGTGTCATAGCTGGCAAAGCTCGAGTTGGTCGAAGACAATCCCAGACCAAGGTCAAAGCGCAGCTTGCGGCCCAACAAGTAAGGTTCACTAAAGCCGATCGTGTATTGCTCGGCATCCTGTGCTGTCGCCAAGTTCAAGCTCACTGTTTGGCCACGACCCAGAAAGTTCAATTCACTCAAACCAACCGCGATGCCGAAACCGTCGGACACCGAGTAGCTACCACCGAGGCTCAGCGACCCGGTTGGTTGCTCTTCAACATCCACGTCAACAATCACCTGGCTTGGCGAAGACCCTTCGCGCGGTTCAACATCGGCAACCGCAAAGAAACCAAGGGCACGAATGCGTTCCGCAGCCTGTCGAATTTCACGCGGATTGAAAGGATCACCTTCTACAGTGTCGAACTGTCGGCGGATCACACGGTCCAGCGTCGTGGTGTTGCCTTCGATGTCGATCCGCTCAACAAAAATCCGCGGACCTTTGGTCAGAACAAACTGAACGTCCAGTGTCAGATCACGTTGGTTTCTGGAAACCCGTGGTTCCACGCGCAGGAAATCGACGCCCTGCTTGATCCCCAGACGCTCCATCCGCGCAATCGAGTTTTCGACCAGCGACGGGGTATAAGTCACGCCAGGTTTGATTTTCAGAGCTTCCTGATAGATCGCAGGATCAACCCCGGGAATTTCGCTGACAGTCGAAATCTGACCAAATGAGAATTTTTGACCCTCGGTGATATTCATCACCAGGAAGAAAGCGTCTCTCTCTCGTGTAAACTCAACATTGGCGCTGTTGACGCGGAAATCGACATAGCCACGGGACAGGTAGAAATCCCGAATGACCTGTTTGTCGAACTCGATCCGGTCGGCAATGAACGTGTCACCCCGCAGGAAGGTCCGCAGCACGTTTGCCTGTTTGGTTTGCAAAACCCGGCGCAAACGACGGTCTGAATAAGCGCGGTTGCCAACAAAGCTGACCCGCTCGACTTCAATCGTGGTTCCTTCGGCGATCTCGAAAACCAGATCGACACGGTTGTCACTGCGGCGAATGATGCGCGGAATGACAGTCGCCGATACACGGCCCTGCGAGGAATAGATCTCGGCGATTAAATCAGCATCCGCTTCGGCCACCTGGGGCGTAAAGACCCGACGAGATTCAGAAGAGATAGCTTCCAGAAGGACATCGTCCTTAACGCGGCGATTCCCTTCGACGCTGATCTGGTTGATCGTCGGGTATTCCTCGACCTCAATCAGCAAGGTGTTGCCGCGTGGCGTCAGTTCAACTGTCTCAAAAACACCACTGTCAAGCAATCGCTGAAAGGCGTCGTTCAATTGTCCGGCGGTTACCGTCTGCCCCGGTTCAATCCCCGTCCGCGCGATAATCGTCGAAGTTTCGATGCGCTGATTGCCCTCGACATCAAACGAGTTGATGGTGAAAGACTGAGCCCATGCTGCCCTAGGGGCAGGCATTAAACTCACAAGGGAAATAAGAATAAATAACGCTAGTGGTCGCCACAAAATCTTGTTTTCCGGCTTTTGCCCTCCGCAGGATATGCCCGCGCCTCGCCTATTAGTCATTTTTTTCACTACCCAATATTTTTGGACTTTATTGCTGAGTAGCGAGATTGCGTAACCTTGTCAAAACACCAAAAAAGAAAACGGCCACGAGGGCCGTTTACGTAATAATCCAATCCTGGACTCAGAATCACATAAGGATGAGATAGGCCCAGCCAGCCATCGCTAGTGCGGTCGCGCTGAAAAACAGGATAGAATCCCAGTTCAGCGCAAAGAGAAAGCCGAAGCTTCGTACAGATTTTTGTAGCGCCTTCGTCATCTCAAACCCCTAACACGCACATTTTTCGCGTAATAATCTACGGCTTGAATGCGGCGGAATTGCGGCATCCCTGTGTAAGGGTCGCCACAATTAGCAGAACAGGTCGTTCGTGACTGAAAACAACATAAGACCCAGAATCAGCGATATACCAACACCCATCAGAATGCGCAGGGCGCCGTCGCTGGGCGGTTTGCCGGTCAAGGCCTCATAGGCGTAGAAAACCAGGTGGCCCCCGTCCAGAGCAGGGATCGGAAACAAGTTCAACAAGCCTACGGCGGTCGACAAAACGGCAATGAAGAAAATGAAATTCTGCGCCCCCTGGCTGGCCATGGCCCCAGATGTTTCGGCGATACCGATAGGCCCGGACATATTGCAGGTGCTGATTGCGCCGGTCACCATATGCCAGATGCCTGACAGGGATCCCTCGACGATACGCATGGTTTGCTGAACGCCACCTGACAGGGATGCGATGACACCCGCGGGTTCGGTGGCGGGTTCAAGAACCATGCCGCCAACAATACCAATCCGCCAATGGGTCACAAAACCACCGTCTGAACCCGGCTCGTCCGTGCGACGTGGGGCCAGCGCAAATTCAAGATCGGCACCGTCACGCCAGACGTTCAGCAACAGTACTTTGCCGTCCGAGCTCTCGACATGATCTTTCAGCTGTTCAAAGGCAAAAATTGGATCGCCGTTTACGGCGGTGATGACGTCGCCTTGCTTGAGGTCAATATCCATGGCTGCACTGCGCGGGGCAACTTGCTGAATCAGTGGTGGGTATAGCCAGGGCCCGCTGACATCAATCGTTTGGCCGTCTCGGATCACGGTATAATCCAGAGCAGGTTCGACCGGCAGCGCGTCGGTGAAATCGGACCAGGACCCCTCCTGATCAAAATCCGGTAGTTTCTGACCCGCTACTGCGACAATCTCATCCCCGTCCTGCAGCCCCTGAGCAGTACCAGGCAAGGGGTGCAGCGTGCCAACGGTCAGCGGTTCTTTAGTGACGCCCTGTGAAAAGAAAATCAGACCAAACACCAGAATTGACATCACAAAATTAAACACAGGTCCGGCCGCAACGGTGGCAGTCCGCGCCCACAGTGGCGCACCATGCATCGTGCGGCGCAGTTCCTCCGGGCTTTGTTCGGAAATCTCATTCATGGCATCTTCGTCTTTGCCCGAGGCCGCGTTGGCGTCGCCCAGAAACTTGACGTAACCGCCAAATGGCAGCGCCGCGATCTGCCATCTGGTCCCGCGTTTGTCCACACGGCTCCAGAGAACGGGGCCAAAGCCTATAGAAAAGACCTCGGCATGGATGCCTGACCAGCGGCCAACGATGTAGTGGCCATATTCGTGCACCGCGACGATCACAGACAAGGCGATCACAAAGGCCACGATGGTATAAACCAAGTTGCCGAATTGAGGGATCAGAGAGAGTACGTCCAAGTTTCTATCCTGCTCTTTTCATCACGGTATCATCCGCCCACTTACGTGCCAGATGGTCCGTTTGCAGTACGTTATCAAGGGTTAAGGGGGCATCAATAAGGCTGTCTGCGCCCTCAAATCTGTTCAAAACAGTCTCAACAATATCAGCCATTTCCAGAAAGCCGACCTTACGTGCGATAAAGTGATCAAGCGCGCGCTCTTTGGCGGCATTGAAGACCGCTCCGGACAGGCCGCCGCGCTTCATCACGTTTCGGGCCAGGCGCAGCGCCGGATAGCGCGCCTCGTCCGGGTCTTGAAACCGAAGCTGGCCGAGTTTTGCCAAATTCAGGCGTTCGATCGGCAGGTCGCGGCGTTCAGGCCAATGCAAGGCGTAACCGATCGCGTGGCGCATATCTGGCGCGCCCATATGCGCCATAACCGCACCATCCCTGAACCCGACCAGCGAGTGCACGATGGACTCCGGATGAACAAGGACTTCGATTTGATCCGGGGCGACACCAAAGAACTCTTTGGTTTCAATCAACTCCAGTGCCTTGTTGAACATCGACGCGCTGTCGATAGTGATCCTTTGACCCATGTTCCAGTTTGGGTGGCTTGAGGCTTGTTCAACTGTGGCGCTGGCCAGATCACCTAGCGGCCAGTCGCGAAACGCTCCGCCGCTGGCGGTAATGATGATACGCTCAACCGCATCAATATCCTCGCCCACCAGTGCCTGAAACACGGCGGAATGCTCACTGTCTACCGGCAACAGCTTGGCGTTGTGCTTGCGGGCTGTAGCCAGCACCAGCGCCCCCGCACAAACCAACGTTTCTTTGTTCGCCAGCGCCAGGGTCGCACCTTGTTTCAAGGCCTCTAGCCCGGGCGACAGACCCGCTGCACCTACGATGGCGGACATTACCCAATCTGCCGGGCGGGCCGCAGCCTCGGTCAAGGCCGTCTGCCCGGCGGCAACCTCAACCCCGGTGCCGGTCAGAGCGGACCGCAGATCCTCCAGCCGATCTTCATGCGCGGTGACAGCGACATCTGCGCTCAGGCGTCGGGCATCGTCGGCCAATTGTTCAATATTCGCACCACCTGTCAGCGCTACTACGTCATAGGCCGAGGGGTTCCGGCTGATCAGATCAATGGTGTTTTGCCCAATCGAACCGGTCGCGCCAAAAATCGAAACCTTGCGCATTACATGGCCCCGGGAGAATAGAAAAGCCCTGCAATCAAGACAAACAGGGCCGCTCCCATCATCCCGTCGAACCGATCCAGAAAACCACCATGCCCCGGTATCAGGTTCGAGCTGTCCTTGACGCTAAATTTACGCTTGGTCGCGCTTTCAACGATGTCACCCGCCTGGCTGGCCATTGAGGCCATCACAGAGATCACAACAAACATGACTCCAAACCCAGCGCTATAGGCGAATACGATCCCTACGAGAGCGGCTGCTGCCCATCCCCCGGCAGTTCCAGACCAGGTTTTCTTGGGGCTGACCCGGGGCCAGAACTTAGGTCCACCAAAGGTTTTACCCACGAAATACCCGGCCACATCCGTTGCTACAACAACCGTGATCAGCCACACCATCCAGCCAAAACCCATGTTCTCACGGATCGAGATAAAGCCAAGGCCGGCGGCGGCAATCCAGATGGCAAACAGCGCATAGGTCCCTTTGGACCGGCTGACCTGCCCTGCCCCGACCAAAGCCGGAGCCAGCAGGAATGGCAATTTGTAAAGCGGCGGCAAATGATAGCTGAGGATCACGGCAACCCCTGTGAGGACCCCAAGCTGAATGGCAGTTCCACGGCTGCCCGGGTCGATCATCCGGACCAACTCCCAGGTCATCAGCCCACAGGCAATGGCGATGAAGGTCTCAAACCAGAACCCGCCCAGCCAAACCTCGACCGAGCCAATGGCAACCAGCACGACGGCGGAAAGAACCCGCGCAGTCAGGTCAGACCATCGGCCGTCGCTCATGCCAGAACTGCCCCGAAACGGCGATCCCGAGTGCCGAAGTTACGGCACAGCCGTTCCAGTTCAGCCGCAGTGAAATCCGGCCAGAGCGTATCGATGAATTCGTATTCCGAATAGGCAGATTGCCACAGGAGGAAATTCGAGATGCGCGCCTCGCCACTTGTCCTGATCACCAGATCCGGGTCGGGAAGAACACACGTATCCAGGTACCGGGTCAAAGTTTCTTCATCTACATCTTCAGGGCAAAGATGCCCCTTGGCCACATCCCGTGCCAAACGTTTGGTGGCCCGCGCGACCTCGTCCCGACCACCATAGTTCAGCGCGATGGTCAGGTGAATCAGATCGTTATCTTTGGTTTGCTCTTCCAGCGCGTCCATCAAACCGGTCAGCTTGGAATCAAGGCGTACCCGATCGCCGATAAAGCGTACTCGAACCCCGTTTTCCTTCAGAGTTCGGGTTTCCTTGATGATGTACCGCCGAAACAGGCTCATAAGACCTGCGACCTCGGCCTGCGTGCGTTTCCAGTTCTCGGTCGAAAACGCAAAAACCGTTAGATACTTTATTCCAAGCCCCGGGCACGCTTCGACGACCTCCCGCACGCGTCGCGCACCGGCGTGGTGACCGAACAGTCTTGGCCTGCCGCGCGCCTGCGCCCAGCGACCGTTGCCATCCATAATGATAGCGACATGGCGCGGCCCGGCATCGGGCGCAGTATGCGGAGAGTTGAGCATATTCTGGTTTCAGACCTGCATAATCTCGGCCTGCTTGGTCTCAAGCGCGGCGTCTACGGCCTTTATCATCGTATCGGTCAAATCCTGAACTTCGCTTTCCCAGAACTTCTGGTCGTCTTCGGACATACCGTCTGATTTGGCCTTTTTGATCTGATCCATACCGTCGCGACGCACATTACGGACCGAGACCCGAGCGTTCTCGGCATATTGACCAGCAACCTTGGTCAACTCGCGGCGGCGCTCTTCATTCAGTTCCGGGATTGGCAGCATGATGATGGTGCCATTCAGCTGTGGATTGATACCCAGACCGCTTTCGCGGATCGCTTTTTCAACCTTACCAACCAGGCCCTTGTCCCAGACATTGATCGTGACCATGCGTGGTTCCGGCACGTTGACCGTTCCCACTTGGTTAATCGGCGTCATCGACCCGTAGGCATCTACCATGACGGGCTCGAGCATCGAGGCCGACGCACGACCGGTCCGAAGCGAGGCGAATTCGGTTTTGAGATTGGCCATTGCGCCGTCCATGCGCCGTTTCAGATCATCGGTATCCAGTTCGAAATCGTCAGACATTCTGCTCACTCCCCGTCTTCAGGTACTGTTTGCATGGCTCATAAGCCATCGCAATTGGGATGTATAGCAATGATGATGCGGAAATGCGCCATTGACCAGAGGTGTTTCCGGCATTTTTTGGACGATTCCAAGACCACAAAGACCGGCCAGTATGCAGACAGGCCGGCCCCATGGAAATCATGTGGATCAGGCGTTTACGTCCACCACCACACGGCCTTTGACCTGACCGTTCAGGATATCGGCCCCCAATTGGGGCAGATCACCCAGCGTTGCAGGGTGCACCATGGCGTCCAGCTTTTCCATCGGCAAATCCGTGGCGATACGCTGCCAGGCCCGGAGGCGGTTGTCATAGGGTTGCATCACACTGTCGATACCCAGCAGATTAACCCCGCGCAGCAGGAACGGGATAACCGTCGCAGGCAGGCCCGCGCCACCAGCCAGACCTACGGCCGCAACAGACGCTCCGTATTTCATCTGACCCAGAACGCGCGCCAGCATCTCTCCGCCAACGGCATCCACACATCCGGCCCAGGATTCGCTTTCCAGCGGGCGTTTGGTGGTCTCATTCAGCTCCTCTCGGGGCACAATTGTCGTCGCCCCAAGAGATTTCAGGTAGTCACCCGTCTCAGGGCGCCCCGTGACGGCGGCAACCTCATAGCCCAGATTAGCCAGAATAGCCGTGGCAACCGATCCAACACCACCCGCGGCCCCGGTCACCAGAACCGGCCCGTGCCCGGGCGTCATCCCGTGATCTTCCAGCGCCATAACGGCCAACATCGCGGTAAAACCTGCGGTCCCCACGGCCATCGCCTGACGGGAGCTCAGACCCTCGGGCAGCGGTACCAACCAATCGGCCCGCGCATTCGCTTTTTGCGTGTACCCGCCCCAATGCGCCTCACCCACGCGCCAGCCGGTCAGAACCACTTTGTCGCCGGGCTTATAGCGATCATCCGAGGACGCCTCGACCGTTCCAGCATAATCGATGCCGGGGATATGCGGATAGGTACGGACCAGACCGCCCCCCTTTGGTGACAGGCATAGCCCGTCCTTGTAGTTCACCGTTGAATACTCAACAGCCACTGTGACCTCGCCCTGAGGCAGATCCTCAAGTGACAACTGTTTCACCGACGCGCTGGCCAGGCCGCCGTCTTCGTCCTTGTCCACCACCAATGCATTGAACATCTGATCATTCCTTTCACTTTCAATTCACCAGGCTGCAAACTTCACCTGGCTAAAAATATCCCGGGGGAGTTGCGCAGCAACGGGGGCAGAGCCCCCGACCCCGTTTAAATCCAGAACGCCTCTCTGACTGTGGCGCGGCGCGTGCCGTCCGGGGCTTCGACCTCAACCTCCGCGCCCGCATCCCAATGGCTGAGCCGCATCATCCCGATCGCAACGTTGCTTTCAAAGTCCGGGGACCACGCGGCCGAGGTGACCTGCCCGACCCGCTTACCGCCAGCATACACTGCCCAGGGGCGATCACAGGGCGGAACCGCATCTCCGTGGATTGTGATTGGGCGTATCTGCTGAACCGGCCCCTCTTTGGCAACGCGCAACAGCGCGTCCCGACCGATGCAGCCAATCGCCGTGTGCGTGTTGCAGAATTTGCCTAACCCACATTCATGAGGTGTATTGTAATCGGTCATGTCATTGCCATAAGACAGCAATCCGCCCTCGATCCGCTCAATCAGGTTGGGACAACCGGCGCGCACCTGCAGATCTTCACCAGCCGCAAACAAAGCGTTCCACAGCGACATTCCAATGTCGGATCCCTCGACATAAATCTCGAACCCGCCCTGTTTGGAATACCCGGAACGGGCCACCGCCAGATCACGACCTTCAAATTCGAACATGTCGAATTTGAAAAAACGGATATCGCGGACACGGTCCCCAAAGACACGTGCCATCAACTCGTCTGCTTTGGGGCCCTGAATGGCCAGTGGAGAAACATCCGGTTCATCGACCAGCACATCCAGACGGTATCCGTTGGCGATGCCCTTGACCCACAACAACAGGTCACTGTCAGCAATCGATATCCACCATCGGTCCTCGGCCAACTTCACCGCCACCGGATCATTCAGCATGCCGCCGGTTTCATCCACGATGGGCACGTAATAACACTGTCCGGGCAACATGCCCCGCAAATCGCGCGGGGTCAGCATCTGCATCAATCGGGCCGCGTCTGGGCCGCGCAGCTCAACCTGCCGCTCGCAGGAGACGTCCCAGACCTGAACATGGGATTTCAGATGTCGGTAATCTGCCTGCACGCTTTCAAACACAGTCGGCAAGAGCATTCGGTTATAGACCGTGAACCCTCTGACACCAGCCGCCTCGACCCCTTCGGAAAAAGGCGTGCGGCGCAAGCGACGGGACAATGAAATCTGAGCCACTTAGACCTCCTCTGGCAGAAAGACCAGATCACTGACGGGGGCGGCTGACCTGGTTTCGGTCAGCATTTGATGCAATTGTCCCCGGTGATGCGTCTGGTGGTTGAAGAAATGCATAACACATTGCGCATAAGGCTTTGTGACATCTTCATTTTTAGCCGCTGAAAACCAGGTGAATGGCCCGGTCAACACCCCGTCTGGCAAAGCGGTTGCCCACTCGGTGATGCGCTGATCCACCGTATCGCGCAGAGGCAACCATTCCGACAGGCCCGCGCACAGAGATTTGCTGGCTGGGATGCCACCGCTAGGACCCTGCCCCTTGTCAAAGCGCGACATCCAGATCCAGTCGCCCCATAACAGGTGATTTGCGGTCCCCATGATCGAGCCAAAGAAGGCCCCCCGTTCGCAGGTTAGCTCCTCGGGTGACAATGCCACAAGAAACTCTTTCAACTGGCTGTTTTGCCAGTGATTATACCGCGCCATCTCTTGGGCGTAACTGGCTGAGATCATCACTTTTGCCCATGCCAGTCGATGGGGCAAATCTCGGCCGATTTGCCGCCAAAATCCCAAACTCGGCCGTAATCACGCACCTTGGATTTTGTACCGCGGGCTACGATGATATCTGGCCCCATCCAGTATTTCGAGTTCGACACCATTACCGGGTTTTCAGGGTTGGAACCGGCCAGCATTTCAATTTCGCCCTGGATTTTACGTCCGATGGTGATGCGGCGTTTGGTGCCATCCCTCTCGATCTGAACCGGTGCGCGCTCGGCACCGATGATTTCGCTGACCAGCATGGTGAATAGGCTTGTTGTCCCCCCCGCCTGACCGCTGAAAATCTGCAGAAGACCGTCATAGGCTGCGTCCGTGGCCCGTTCGTCGACATAGGCCGCGACCTTCCACTGGCCCTCTCCCATGCGACCCGGGATATCGACCAGAAGCCCGACATTCATGCCCGAGATGTCTTCGCCTTCATAATGCCCCTCATCAATGACGATCCCCATCCATGCGTGGCAATGCCCCTCGGTCGGAGGGTGCGCCCCCAGAGAGACCACACAAGGGCAAAACAGTTCACACGAGCAGTTCAGAATCAACTCACCCTTGATGGACCAATCTGCGGGAGTAATTTCCATGTTAGCCATAAGCTTATCCTCCGAAAGCTAAGGGGTAGACGAGCAGAAAAAGCCCGCCTGCGATCAATGCAAATCCCAGCGGGCGCGTGATAGCGTGCCCGATCTGGGGTAGTTTTTCCAACACCATGAAAAAGGTTGCTGCGCCCATCCACAACAGGCTCATGACTCCGCCGACAAAGCCAAGAGCCATGAACCCCCAGCAGCAGCCGACACAGAAGGTGCCAAGCCCAAGGCCCATCCGCAGCCCGCCTGCGAAACCGGTTTTCCAATGGCCCAGAAAATAGGACATGGGTGAATGACAGACGCCGTGACACACTTCTTTAACGCGGGTGAACTGGAATGCGCCGACGACAATCAACAGACCGCCCGACAGGTAGGTTGATTTGGCAATACCCAGCATATCCACGATGCCGCCAAACAGCAGGATCAGTTGCACACCTGTTATCAGCGCTGCGAAGCCTACCCACACGATGAAATACCCGGTCAGAACGCCGATCCACCCTGCCCGCGTGCCATTGGCGCTGCGGATCAGGTCATCATAGCTGCGCAGGGTTGGCACCAGAGTGGGCAGCATCATGGCCGCCATCATGATCGCCCACATCCAGAACAACGGGCCAAACTCAGCCATCGGCATGTACATGTCCATGCGGGGGTCCATGGCGCGCATGGCCTCGCCCATCGGACCGGGGCGGCCGATCCAGTCCAGATCCATATCGCGGCTCATGGTAAACATCATCCACCACGACCACAGGATCAGGGCGTAGAATCCCAACCAGAATCCGTTGCGGAGAACTGTGCGACTCACTTCTTCCTCCCGACTCAGTTCTTGCAATTCAAATGTCAGACTTTTAAATGTCAGACAAATGAAAATTACCTACGGCTCCCGGAAAATGAAAATCGACCCCCAGAAACCTGCGGATTTATCAGCCCAGATCGCTCAGGCCATTCGGGATGCAATCGTCTCGGGAAAATTGATCGTGGATGAAAGATTGCCGTCCGAGGCGGAACTGTCTGATCAGTTCAACGTTTCCCGGCCCACCGTGCGCGAAGCACTGAAACGCCTTGCTGCACAATCGCTTATACGCACGCAACGGGGCGCGACGGGCGGTGCATTTGTCAATCGGCTGGGGTTTGAAGATGCCTATACCCAGCAGATCACCACCTCGACGCTGCTTTTGTCAATGAATGCGGTCAGCTTCGATACCGCGTGCGAGGCGCGCTATGCGTTGGAACGGGCCTGCGCACCGCTGTCGGCCCACCGCCGGACCGCCGATCAACTGGCCACCATGCGCGCCGAGATTTTTCGCCAAGCCCAGCCTGGCTTGACGGATGAGGCTTTCTGCGCCTCGGACGTCGCCTTCCACCGCGCGCTTGTCGACGGTGCGGGCAACCCGGTTCTGTCTTATCAACTCGCCGGTGCAGTTGAGGCGATGCAGCCCTTGATGAACATGATCACTTTCACCGCCCGGTCCCGCGAAGAAATCATCGTTCTGCATACCCAAATCGCGGATGCGCTGGAAAACCGTGACGGTGACAGAGTGGACGCAACACTTGTAAAGCTTGAAAACTACACGCGTAAACTGGCGCAGGATGTCGCCCAACAGCGACGCAAACCCGCGTGATGAGGTGTCGATGATCACTGCCCTGAACATAGCTGCTGCCATCCTGACCATCGGCTTTGGTCTGTTCGGATTTCTGGCCCCAGCCTGGACGGCCACCTCATTGGATCTGGCCCCAACCACCAGCAATATGGGCCTAAGTGAGATGCGTGCGTCAGTCGGCGGGTTGTTCGTTGTCACCGGGGTGGCCGTTTTGTGGCTGAACAACCCTATGGCCTATGGAATGCTGGGCGTAGTTTACGCAGGCGCCGCCCTTGGCCGGTTTGTGTCGGTTGTTTTGGACAACCCACCTTTGGCCAAGGCGCTGACATTTGGTGGAATCGAACTGGTTCTTGCCCTGTGGTTGATTTTGGCGAACATCAACAAATCTGCGTAAGATATTGTTTTTTAAACAACCGGGGTGAGAAATTCCCGGTTTGCATCCAGCTTCATGCTCACCTATATAGGGTATGTCCTTCGGGACTATGGACATAAACGCGCTCGTAATAAGCGGATCGGACCCGGGGGCGGTACCCGGCGGCTCCACCATATACCTTCTGGAGGTATCCTTCATTTGAGGATTTCGTCAGAATCGGGGGGCCGAAATAGGATCGACGAACGTCTAAAGGGGTTAGCTTTGTTTCGGCGGGGTGCCACCGTACCGGCCCAAAAAGTACAATTGCAAATGACAATCGTGCTCCGGTTGCAGTTGCTGCGTAAGCAGTAGCAAGACCGAAACTTAAGCCCTTGCGCCTAGCCGCGTAAGGCGGGGTTCGCAGGTACCTGGCAACAGAAACCTGCATTTCCACCCAAATGTCTGCTGTATTCCCAACGTCTTGTTCACGTTCAGAGTTTTTTCATTCTTTCGTCTCATGCTGACGGCGACAGGAAAAGGAGAGCTGGGATGGCACACGCGGATCTACTCAGGGACTGGTATGCAGAGGTCTGGGAAAAGGGAGATACCGACGCAATCGACCAGTATTTTGCGCCAGACACGATGGCCGAAGGAATAATCCCAGAAATGCAGGTTGGCGCCGATGAATTCCGCGATCTTGTCATGGCGTTTCGGCATGTCCTTGGAGAGATTCATGTGGAACTGCCCAAGGTTATTGAACAGGACGATTGGGTTTCTGCCATTATCAAGGTGAAAACGACCCGTGCAGACAACGGTGCCCCATTGCAGGCCGCTGGCAGCGTTATTGCCCGTGTACGTGATGGGCGCATGGTTGAGGCATATAACCAGTTCGACTTCATCTCTTTGTTCGAGCAGCTTGGCCAGTTTCCTGAAGACACCCTGCCCGTTTGCATGACAGGTCAAAGGCTGGAATGGGCCTGATGTAATGCCCACGTAATCTTGACCCTCATGGCGCTTGCACGTAAGCAAAGGCCATGGGGTAAGATTGCGAACGCCCCGTGAGGCGTCAGCCCAAGTTTCGCATGTATCCGCCTAAACCAGGAGACATGCTATGCCCGCGCCAAACTCAATTACCCCAAAGCAGTTGTTGCGACTGATCGGAACGCCTCAGGCACCGGTTTTGATCGACATATGTCTGGACCCCGACTTTGAAGCTGATCCCTATCTGATCCCTGGATCAACGCGCCATGCAGCGCAGGACTTTCAGGGCCTTGTCGGTCTGATCGGCGACCGTTCGGCCGTTATCGTTTGCCAAAAAGGCAAAAAGCTCAGTCAGGGCTTGGTCTCATGGCTGCGCAGCGAAGGATGTAACGCCGAGTATCTGGAGGGTGGCATGTACGGTTGGCGTGCCATAACAGATGCGCCGCGTGTTCCCGCCAACGCTTTGCCCGAACGCGTTGAGGGCACGACACTCTGGGTCACACGTCATCGCCCCAAAATCGATCGTATTGCCTGCCCCTGGCTGATCCGCCGCTTTGTCGACCCCACGGCGCGTTTCCTGTTTGTGGCCCCATCCGAAGTTACCTCGGTCGCCGAGGTTTTTGGCGCCACGCCGTTTGATATCGAAAACACGTTTTGGACCCACCGAGAGGACCACTGCACCTTCGACACCATGCTTGATGAGTTCGCGTTGCACACCCCAGCCCTGGACCGTCTCGCCACGGTTGTTCGGGCGGCAGATACCAACCGCCACAACCTTGCGCCCGAGGCGGCAGGGCTACTGGCCGTGTCGGTAGGCTTGTCCCGGCAATACCGCGACGACCACCAAAACCTTGCGGCAGGGCTGCACCTTTATGATGCGCTTTACCGTTGGGCACGGGACGGTTCCGAGGAAGGGCATGACTGGCCGACGGATCGCAAGGCATGAAGCCGACACGTTCAGAATTGGTCCGTGTGTTTGGGCGTATTGGCCTGCTGTCCTTCGGAGGCCCCGCCGCCCAAATCTCATTGATGCATCAGGAATTGGTAGAAAAACGCCCCTGGCTGGACGAACAGACATATTTGCGGGCGCTGTCGCTGTGCATGCTGTTACCCGGCCCCGAAGCTATGCAATTGGCCATCTATGCAGGTTGGCGACTGCGCGGCGTCACCGGTGGCTTGATCGCCGGTGCGCTGTTTGTCCTGCCCGGTGCCTTTATCATCGCAGCCCTTGTCGGTCTTTATGCGGCGTTTGGTAACCTGCCCTTGGTTCAAGCCGGGTTTCTGGGGGTGAAGGCAACGGTCATTGTCATCGTGCTGCAGGCACTTAGAAATCTTTCGCGCAAGGCACTTACGGATATGCAGCACAAGGCGATTGCCGGGCTGGGATTCCTGGCCATCTTTGCGCTGAACCTACCGTTCCCGCTGATTATTCTGGTCGCGGCAATATGGGGATTTGTCACGTTTCAGGGACAGCCTCAGACCTCAGACATTCCCCAAGCTCCCAAGGTGACGGGCATGATCCGAACGGGTGCCCTGTGGTTGATGTTGTGGCTTGGGCCACTGCTTGCGCTCAACCTATCGGGGCAAAAACTGCTCAGTGATTTGGGATGGTTCTTTGCCCGATTGGCAGTTGTGACCTTTGGCGGCGCTTATGCCGTGCTGGCCTATATGACCCAGACTGTCGTGGACAAACACCAGTGGATCAGTACCGATCAGATGATAGACGCGTTGGGTCTGGCCGAGACCACACCCGGCCCCTTGATTCTGGTAACCCAATTTGTCGCCATGCTGACGGGCCAGATCTCGGGTGGGGCAACACTTGCGATAGCTGCTGGTATGGTCGCATTATGGGCAACCTTTGTCCCTTGTTTCCTTTGGATATTTCTGGCGGCCCCTTACCTGGATCAATTGGCGGCGCGCCCTCGATTGTCTGCGGCATTGCATGGGATCACCGCCGCTGTCGTGGGTGTGATTCTTAACCTGTCCGTTTGGTTTGGTTTGAACGTTCTTTTCGCAGAAGTTCCCAACCAGTCCTGGGGGCCAGTGGCCCTACCGTGGCCGGAGCTTACAAGCCTGGACCTGAGGGCTTTGATCCTGACGGTGATTGCTGGCCTATTGATTTTTAAGTTTAAATTTGGAATGGCAACAACTCTGACCGTTGTCGCAGCGATTGGGATGGGATTTCATTTCCTTTGAACAATCACCTGATACCCGGTCTTTCGTTTCCGATGAAAATCTCTATTCTGAGGTTAACCACTTTTGAGGATTACACATGTCGCAAGACATCGATTATGGAAACTTGATGCACACCGCGATGCGCGGGCTGATCAAAACCGTTTTGACCGACGTTTCTGAAAACGGCCTGCCGGGCGCGCATCATTTCTTCATTACCTTTGATACACGTCAGGATGGTGTTGAGCTCGCCGATTGGCTGCGCGAGCGGTATCCTGAAGAAATGACCGTTGTCATGCAGCACTGGTTCGAGAATCTCGAAGTCGGAGATGACGGTTTCGGCATCACGCTGAACTTCGGTGACGCACCCGAGACGCTTTATATTCCGTACGGATCAATCAAGACCTTCGTGGACCCATCCGTCGAATTCGGCTTGCGGTTTGAAAGCCCCGAAGATGAAGACGAGAGCGAAGCCTATGTTGAAGATTCGATTGAGGTCGAAGAGGAAGAAGACCACCAGGACGCCGATGTGGTGTCTCTGGACAGTTTCCGGAAGTAACGCCGTAGAGCGGCCCCTATTTCTTTTTCAGAAATGTCTCAACGGAACGGGATTTTATCCCGTTTCGAAACCTTGAGAAGGACAGGTTCAGTCCGCCGTCGGCCAGTGTACGGTCAAACTGCTGCAGCTCATAATCGCCTGTCTCACCGATAAAAAGGGAAAACACGGTCAGCGTATCACCTTCGATACGACCCCAGACAAATGGCTCACCCTGCATCGGATCCAGCGGTACCTCATGCCCGAACACGTTGCGTTTCATTGCTGCTGAATAAACGTCGGACCGGTCGGACGGGTTGAAATCAATCGAGAATTTTTGATCCTTGACACGTCCGTCCAACTTGTAGGTCGTCGTTTTCCAGCTGACGTTAAAGCCCTGCCTGTTCTCGTGGATCGACACGCTCATATCGCGTGGGGTTTCGGTTCCGTCGCCGTCCACCACGGTTGCGGACCCGACATAATCGCCGACAAACGCCGAAATGTCTGCCGCAAAGGCTTGAACGGTTGAAAAAGCGGTCCAAAATAAAATCCCGAGTGAAAATGCGATGATCTTCAGGGGACGGGTCCGATCAATAATACCCACCTCAACCTCCAATGTGGTGATGCATTGATTGTAACCTAGCCATCCCTGCGCACAATGCCGCTGTGACCGCCTTTCAAAAGAAAAATGACGCACCCCCGCTTCTATACCTTTGCAGGCCATACGTTTATGGTGCGCGCAACTGGCCGATTGCACGATGACACTGTCACGGGTACACGGCATACGACTGCATACAAGACGGAGTGACCGATGTCTCAGACCCGCACCGAATCCGACAGCTTTGGCCCGTTGGAAGTCCCTGCTGATAAGTACTGGGGCGCCCAAACTCAGCGTTCAATCATGAACTTTCCGATCGGCTGGGAAAAGCAGCCCACAGCCATCGTGCGGGCGCTGGGCGTGATCAAAAAAGCCTGCGCCATGGAAAACAAGGCGATTGGAAAACTGGACGGCAAAATCGCGGACGCAGTCATTCAGGCCGCCGGTGAGGTGATCGATGGCAAGTTCGACGACAACTTTCCGCTGGTTGTTTGGCAGACCGGGTCGGGCACCCAGTCGAACATGAACTCGAACGAGGTCATCGCGAACCGTGCGATTGAGATTCTGGGCGGTGTTATCGGCTCAAAAGACCCAGTGCACCCCAACGATCATTGCAACATGGGGCAATCGTCGAACGACACGTTTCCCACCGCCATGCACATTGCCACCGCAATGAGCGTGAGGGACGTTCTTTTGCCGGGGTTAGAGAAATTCGCTTCGGCCCTGGAGAAGAAGGCCAAGGAATTCGAAGGCATCATCAAGATCGGCCGGACGCATACGCAGGACGCCACCCCGCTGACGCTGGAACAGGAATTTGGCGGCTACGCGCATCAGATCCGTCAGGGGATTGAACGGGTTGTGACCTCGATGCCCGGCATCTATGAGCTGGCACAAGGCGGCACTGCTGTTGGCACCGGCCTGAATACACATCACGGATGGGATGAGGCAGTCGCGGCCAACATGGCTGAGATCACCGGCCTGCCCTTCGTTACTGCGCCAAACAAATTTGAAGCGCTGGCCGCTCATGACGCCATGGTCTTCCTGTCTGGTGCCTTGGCGACCATTGCTGGATCTTGCTATAAAATTGCCAATGATATCCGCCTGTTGGGTTCTGGTCCGCGCTCTGGTCTAGGCGAGTTGATCCTGCCGGAAAACGAGCCCGGATCCTCGATCATGCCCGGGAAAGTGAACCCGACGCAGGCCGAAGCACTGACACAGGTCGCCGCCCATGTGATGGGTAATGACGCCGCGATCAAGTTTGCAGGCTCGCAGGGTCACTTCCAGTTGAACGTGTACAACCCGATGATGTCCTACAACCTGCTGCAGTCCATTCAATTGCTCGGTGACGCCACCGACAGCTTTACCGAACGTATGTTGCTGGGCATTCAGGCCAATGAGCCACGGATCGACAAGTTAATGAAAGAATCGCTAATGCTGGTGACCGCGCTGGCACCGACCATTGGCTATGATAACGCCACCAAGGTCGCAAAGACGGCGCATAAGAACGGCACGACCCTCAAGCAAGAGGCCATCGCGCTGGGCTTTGTGGACGAGGAAACCTTTGACGCCGTGGTCCGCCCCGAACATATGATCGGCCCCAAGGACAAATGAGCAAGCCGGTCAACCTGAACCGGTATCGAAAGGAAAAGGCGCGGGCGCAGTCAAAGGCCCGCGCAGACCAAAACGCCGTGAAATTCGGACGGACCAAATCCGAAAAGATTGAGAGTAAATTCGAACGTGACAAGTTTCATCGAGACTTGGATGATCGTGAGTTGGATGAATGAGCAGTCGCCCGGTCAAACGATCCCTGACCCTGAAAGGTCACCGCACTTCGGTCTCGCTTGAGGATGAATTTTGGCTCGCCTTTCGAGAGATCGCGCAGGCGAAAGAAATTCCAATCAATGTGTTAGCGGCAGAAATTGATGTTGCGCGTGATCCCGAAATTGGTCTGGCTTCGGCCATTCGGGTGTTTATTCTGAAGTGGTACAGAACCCCCAACTGATCCCTTGCATCCTTCGCTGACTTACCTGTATCTTTACTGAGAACAAAAAGGGTACAAGTGATGAGAAACACCATTCCCGGACCAGACGGCCAACCACGATGCGCCTGGTGCAGCTCCGCCCCTGAGTTCTTTGACTACCATGATCAGGAATGGGGTTACCCGGTAGCCGACGACCAGAGATTGTTCGAGAAATTGTGCCTCGAAAGCTTTCAGTCCGGACTAAGCTGGCGCACCATTCTGGCCAAGAGAGGCAACTTTAGAAAGACCTTTAATCGGTTTGATTACAATGCGGTAGCCGAGTTTGACGAAGCAGATATTGAACGTCTTTTGACTGTCAAGGGCATTGTTCGCCACCGTGGTAAAATCGAAGCCGTGATCAACAACGCCCGCCGCGCACAAGAACTTGTGGCGGCTGAAGGCTCTTTGGCCGCCTATGTTTGGCGGTATGAGGCAGAGACCCCGCCCGAGCCGCAAACAGCGTCCACCTCACCGGAATCCGTGGATATGTCCAAGGATCTGAAGAAACGCGGCTGGAAATTTGTCGGGCCAACCACCGTGTTTGCGTTCATGCAGGCCATGGGGCTGGTGAACGACCACGCAATCGGGTGCGTCATGCGCGAAAAAGCGGCGCAGTTGCGCCGCGATTTCATCAGGCCGGAATAGCGCCACTCAGACCGAAGCGCGGAAGATCTTGTCGATATTGCTGCCCAAAGCGTCATTGAACTCGGCATCAGATTGCAGTTTGGACAGACCTTCGGTCAAAGCGCGTGAGAAAGATGCGATCATCTTTCCGTTCTGGCTCAGCAGATCACAGGCTTGCTCAGTCGAATAACCACCCGACAGAGCTACAACACGCAGAACACGCGGATGATCCGCCAAGGCGTCGAACAGGTTCGCTTTGTTGGGGATGGTGAGTTTCAGCATCACATCCTGCCCTTCGTCCAGCTGGTCGAGATTCTTCAGAATCTCAGCCTTCAGAATATCTTCCGCTTCGGCTTTGGTGGCCGAGTTGATGTTCACCTCTGGTTCAACAATCGGAATCATTCCGGCAGCGGTCACTTCGCGAGCGACATCAAACTGCTGCGCAACCACGGCGGCGATCCCTTCGGCATTGGCCTCATGGATTACCGAGCGTTCCTTGGTGCCAAATACACCTTCTGCTTTGGCCAGTGTTTCCGCTAGGCCGGGGATCGGTTTCATCACCTGAACACCGTTGGCTTGTTCTTCCAGACCTTTGTCGATCTTCAGAAACGGCACGATGCCTTTGACCGACCACAAGTAATCGGCAACTTTGCGACCGTCGATCTGCTCGCCGAGGGTGCGTTCGAAAAGGATCGCACCAATCACTTTGTTCTTTGTGAAATCGTCGGCCAGAATGATCCGGGCGCGCATTTTCTGAATTTCACCGAACATTTCTGCGTCCGAGCTGTAGTCGGATTCTTCAACTCCGTACAAAGCCAACGCCTTGGGCGTCGAACCGCCGCTTTGATCCAGTGCCGCAATGAATCCTGCGCCGTTCGACATTTGCTCGCGCTGTTGTGCTTTGGACATAAGAGTTTCCCGTTCAATAATGATTCCGCGTTTTGCAACCGCATACAGCAAGGCGGAGGGTGATGGTAGTTTGTTAGCGCTCAACCACGCGCAACCAAATTCCATCTTTGGATCTGACCGTTAAATGTGCGACCGGAACGGGTGTTCGCCCCTCGACAACTTCGAACCGGAAGTGCCGCAGCAATGTGGACAGCAAAAGCGGTCCTTCGATCATGGCGAACCCGGCCCCGGTGCAAACGCGAGGGCCAGCCGAAAACGGGATATAAGCCTTGCGTTGGCAGCTCTTGCCGTTTTCGGTGCTCCACCGTGTTGGATCAAATTCATCCGGTCGGTTCCACAAGCGTTCCTGACGATGCAGGTGCCAGGGGCTGAGGACGATCTGTGACCCCGTGGGAACATCCCTGCCCCGAAAGTGTTCGGGACATGTGGTTTCACGCACCATCATCGGCACCGGTGGGTACAGCCGCAGCGCCTCGCGGAACACATCGCGGCTGAGGCGGAGCTTGGACACAGCGGCAAAGTCAGATGCGTCCAGCGCCTGCGCCTCCGCGCTTAGCTTTTCCTGCCATTCGGGATAAAGCGCCATCAGGTACAATGTCCAGGCAAGGGCCGAGGCACTGGTTTCATGACCGGCCAGAAAGAAAATCGCGACCTGATCCACCATTTCCCGCGTGTCAAAGCAGCGCCCGGTTTCGGGGTCGGGCGTGGTCATGATCTTGGTGGCAAGATCGTCCGGTGCTTGCCCCTTGGCGATCAGCTCTGCCCGTTCCGACGTCAGCCGCGTGATCAATGCCCTAATGTCCTTGGCATTCCTGCGTGTAGTTCGGGAATGCAGGCGCGGTACCCTACGCGGGATCGGCATAAAGGCCGCAAGGTTCAACAAAGGCTGCTGGCGTTGATAATCCTGGAATTTGTCAAACACCTGAGCAGCCACTTCATCCTCGATCGGGACCGAGAACAACGTTCGGAAAATCACATCAGCCGCCGCGTGGCTGGTAATCTCTTCGCATTCTACAACGGTTCCTGTCTGGTCCCGCAAACGGTCGACACAGGCCTGTGCGGCACCCAGCATGGCGGGAAATGTGTCCCTCAGCCGCCCGCCCTCAAAAGCTGGATCAATGATGCGGCGTTGCCGTTTCCATGTCTCACCATTGGTCAGAAATACCGAATTGCCCAGCAGCGGGCGCAGGCCTTCGCTGATGCGATTGGATTTTGGGAAATCGTCAGGGCGTTGTTTCAGGACCGTGTCAACGACGTCGGGCTGGTTCACCAGATAAGACCGGAAGAACGGCGTGCGAAACTCGGCCATCCAGGCGCGGTACAGGCGCTGCGGCTGGGCCGACAGCAGGTCTTTGCGAAACAGCTTTAGATACTGCCAAAGCGTTACCTTGTCCGGACGAGGTGTTGGCTTTGGCGGTATCATGGCCGAACCGATCTGTATTTTGAGGTCGGTCGTTCGATACGCGACTTTGACGGCGCGCGCTGGGAAAAGCGTTGCCCCAGAGTTTGCGGCCCTGCCGTGATCCTGAAGTAATCGTAATCCTTCGGTCGATCAAATGCGCACAGATATTGGAAATGCAGTCGAAAAAACCGCCAGCGCAGCTCTTGCCAGCGCTCTGGTGTCAGGGTTTGCGTAAAGGCTGCGGACAAAACCAGTGGCCAGCGGGCCATTTCCGTTGCTACTCCGGTCACTGCCACGGGATCACAAAGGGCAAAGGCGCAGCCATCCCCCGGTGCTGATACGTCGACCCATGTCAGTTCGTCCCGTTCAGATAGAAATTGCAGGTCGCTGCGCAATGCGTCGGCATTGGGCAGGAAAGAAACCATCGGCACCACCTGTCCCAATGTCAGAAAGGACAGTGGTGGATGGCGGTCTGACATTGCACCCGTGCGGATAAGATCAGCCAGCACTGCAACGCCCAGATGCGCACCGGAGGAATGGCCGACCACCAAAACCTCATCTACATCCGAGGTCAGAGCGCCGCGAATATGGTCCGTAAACGTGGATAGGCGCGCGTTCAATTCTGCCGGAACTGCGCCTTTTTGCGCAGCAGAATAGGCATAGTCATGCATCAGGTAATAGGCAAACAACCGGTGATCGATTTTGCGAAACCAGTGAAGCAGCGCGTATGCAACAACCGCCGCAGGGATCAGCGCCAGCCAGCCAACCACTGGGGTAAGCAGTGCAGTCAGACCCCAAGCAACTGCAAAGGCGACAGCAAGTTGCACAATCAGCATTCCAACCGGGTAGAGCGCCGCAATCACCGGACCTTTGCGCAACCTCATCAGTCGCCAAAGCGTCCCGGACCCGATATAGATCCAGGCCGTTCGGACCAATTGCAGATAAGTCGCTGGAATCGAGGTCGCCATTGTGTCGCGCACGATGTCCGACCAGACCAGCACGTCGATATCCGCCTGAATATCCACCCCGTCCTGACGCGAGCGGACATGCCAGCCATACGGTCCTTCGTCCGATTTGGGGGACAGGGAAATTTCGTACCCCGAGATCGCGGCCTGCGCCTGGCTTTCTTTGCGATAGAGCTCGCGGTATCGGCGCGGGTGAATCGGATCGTAGCCGGAAATGTAAAACACCCGACGCCTGCGAACCTGAGGCTGATTTTGTTGACTGTTCATAGCCTTACCTTCTGCCGTGCAGGTTAGCGCAGCATGAACGCCAAGGTAAGTCAGATCAGTCGATTAACCGAAATTGGCCAGCGCCGGGAATGTTTCAAGCAGCCACCAGCTGAATTCGGTGAACAGTCCGGTGATCAGCATGATGCCAACAAACAGCAGTAGGCCGCCCATCACCTTTTCGATTGTGGCCATATGCGGTTTGATGCGGTTCATGACGGACATCGACCGGTTCAGGAACATTGCTGCCAGCAAGAACGGAATCCCCAGCCCCGCCGCGTAAACGCCCAGCAGCAAGGTTCCCCTCGCAACCGAGGCCTCGGACGCGGCCAACGACAAGATCGCCCCCAATTGCGGACCAATACACGGTGTCCAGCCGAACGCGAAAGCAAGACCCAAAATATAGGCGCCGAACACGGAACCGCCAGAATCGCCCGCTTCAATCCGCGCCTCACGGTCAAGGAATGGAATGCGAATGACGTTCAGGAAATGAAGACCAAAGACAATCACAACCGCGCCCGATAGTTTGGCAAACAAGACCTGATTTTTCAGTACAAACACCCCGAAAGCCGAGGCGGTAAATCCAAGCAACAAGAACACAGTCGACAGGCCCAGAACAAAGAAAAGCGCCGACAGAGTTGCCTTGCGCCGCGCCTGCGCTTCGTCCTGCATCTCATTGATCGACACACCGCTCATATAGGCAAGATAGGGGGGAACGATCGGCAGAACGCAGGGAGACAAAAAGCTGATCAACCCGCCAAGCAGCGCGACGAACATGGCGGGTAGCAGGCCCGCGTCTATAATTTCTATTCCGAACATAGATCAGCACATATGGTATCATACCCACCGCGTCACGGGGCCATTCGGTCACATCCTCGTGGTTGCACGCTGGACACCACGACAAAGTGCAAATATCTGAGGTTTATGTCTGATCCTACGGAAACGCTCGATGCGCTGGGGCTGTTGTGCCCGCTGCCGGTTCTAAAAGCCCGAAAACGCTTGAAATCCATGCCCGAAGGCAGCGTGTTGCGTGTACTGGCGGATGATCCGGCCGCCATTATCGACGTGCCACATTTCTGCATTGAAAGCGGGTATCAACTGCTTTCGCAGGACGATGCAGACGGGCACCAGATTTACGTCATTCAAAAAACTGGCTGAGGGCAAAACTGCCTACCCAAAAAGAAAAAGGCGGGCACTTGAGCCCGCCTTTCTGTTACTGGCCCAAAGACCACCAGCCGCGTCGCTTGGGCTTGGCCGGTTCGCTGGGTTGTTCCGGCTCATCAGTCACCACCTCAAGCACAGGCTCGGGAGTTTCCTGAACTGGTTCTTCCGCGACCGGCTCGGGCGTTTCGTCCTGGGCCGGTTCCTCTGTCACGGGTTCTGGTGCGGCTTCTACCGCGGGCTCGGGCGTCGTGTCTGCTTCGACCTCAACCGCAGGTTCGGGTGCAGTCTCAGTCGGTGCATCCGCGCTGATCAATTCCTGAGGTTCGGCGGCCGGGGCCTCTTCAACTGCAGGCGCGTCAACTGCTGCGTCTGCCGCAGGTTCCGCAGCTTTTGCGTCGGCCTCTGCAGGTACGGCTTCCTCGGTTGCCTCGACGTCTTTCTTCTTGCGACGTGGTGCACGGCGTCGCTTGGGCTTTTCGGGTTTTTCTTCCTCAGAAGCCGCTTCAACAACAGGTTCTGAAACGGGTTCTTCACCTGCCTCAGCGGCAGCTGTTTCACCCTCTTCGCCTTCAACTTCAGGCGTTTCGCCCGATCCATTGCCCTTTTTCCGCCGACGCCGACGGCGTTTGCGCTTGGGCTTGGTCTCTTCTTCGGCCTGAACCGTTTCTTCCTCTTCGACGACCGCCTCTTCTTCGTCCGCGTCCACCATATCCATCAAGGACGCATCCACGGACACGACAGGTGCAGTGGCTTCGGGCACGATGCGGCTGGCAGTCTTGAACTTCTCCATCGAGAAATCGGGGCTGACAAGATGTACATCCCCTTCGATCCGAACAGACAAGCCATAACGCGATTCGATCTGAGCGATATGTTCGCGCTTCTGGTTCATCAGGAAGTTGGCAATGCTGACCGGGCAGCGCACCAAAACCTCGCGGGAACGACGGCGGGTACCCTCTTCTTCGATCTGGCGTAGAATGGTCAGCGCCATGTTGTCGTCCGACCGGATCAGACCAGTGCCATGACAGGCCGGGCAAGGCTGTGTGGTCGCCTCTAGCATGCCGGGACGCAGCCGCTGACGGCTCATCTCCATCAGGCCAAAGCCCGAGATCCGGCCGACCTGAATGCGCGCACGATCTGTTTTCAGCTTGTCTTTCAGACGCTTTTCGACGGACGCGTTGTTCTTACGCTCGTCCATATCGATAAAGTCGATGACAATCAGACCGGCAAGGTCCCGCAACCGCAACTGCCGCGCCACTTCTTCAGCGGCCTCAAGGTTGGTTTTAAGTGCGGTTTCCTCGATCGAACCTTCCTTGGTGGCCCGGCCAGAGTTCACGTCGATCGCAACCAGCGCTTCGGTCACACCGATCACGATATAGCCACCCGACCTCAGCTGAACGGTCGGGTTGAACATGCCAGTCAGATAGCTTTCAACCTGATAGCGCGCGAACAGTGGCAGAGCATCTTCGTACCGTTTCACGTTCTTGGCGTGGGACGGCATGATCATCTTCATGAAGTCCTTGGCGATGCGGTATCCGCCTTCGCCTTCGACCAGAACCTCATCGATCTCGCGGTTATAGAGATCACGGATCGACCGTTTGATCAGATCGCCTTCTTCATAGATTTTCGCGGGCGCAATGGATTTCAGCGTCAGTTCGCGGATCTGTTCCCACATGCGCTGCAGGTATTCATAGTCGCGCTTGATCTCGGATTTGGTGCGTTTGGCCCCTGCAGTCCGAATGATCAGACCAGCCCCGGTAGGCACATCAATTTCCGCGGCAATCTCTTTCAGTTTTTTTCGGTCCGGCGCATTGGTGATCTTACGGCTAATGCCGCCGCCGCGCGCCGTGTTCGGCATCAAAACGCAATAGCGACCGGCCAGCGACAAATACGTGGTCAGAGCGGCACCCTTGTTGCCACGCTCTTCCTTGACGACCTGCACCAGCAGTACCTGCCGAACCTTGATGACTTCCTGAATCTTGTACCGGCGCGGGCGCGGCTTGCGCGGCGGACGAATGTCCTCGCTGTCATCCTCGTCTGCTACGGATTCAATGCTGTCATCCTTGGCAGATGCGTCTGAACGCGCTTCTGCCTCTGCATCGTCGTCCTTGGTATCGTCCTCGTTCGATGGATTCTCGGCAGGCTCTTCAGTGTCAGTCGATGCGTCCTCACTGGGCGCTTTTTCGGCCTGTTCAACCTCGGCATCAGGTACCACCGCAGCCTCTTCCGACGGAGCCTCCGCCGTCACATCGGACTCAGCCTCACCAGCAGTCTCTTCACCCGCCTCATCAACGGGCTCTTCTACCGGAGTATCCGCCACGCGATCCGCCGGAGACGTTCCTTCGGGAACCGATGTATCGGCACCCTCTTCGCTCTCATCCAGATCGATTGTTTCCATGCCCGTGGGCTCAGACAACACGTCGATCGACTCGACTGGGTCATCCGATTTCACATCCGCTGCCTTGGTCCGCGAGCGTGAACGCCGCCGCTTTGGCTTGGCCTCTTCCGCCTCATCGCGCGCTTTCAAAGCCTCAGCGTAAGCGCGTTCTTCTTCCATCAGCGCTTCGCGGTCAGCAACCGGGATCTGGTAGTAATCCGGATGAATCTCGGAAAACGCCAGAAAACCATGCCGGTTCCCGCCGTAGTCCACAAATGCGGCCTGTAGCGAAGGCTCGACCCGGGTGACTTTTGCTAGATATATATTGCCGGCAAGTTGCCGTTTGTTTTCGGATTCAAAGTCAAATTCCTCAACCTTGTTTCCGTCGACCACCACAACCCGAGTTTCCTCGGTGTGGGTGGCATCGATAAGCATTTTCTTAGCCATGTTTCCTTGGTGCACCGCGCCAAACGCGTTGTCCTAACCCATCCGGGGGGACAGGCGCTTTTGGGGTGGTGTCTTGTAAGGGCGATTTCGGACGGCGCGCGGCAGGGTCTGGCGCTGTGGCCCCCTGCCCGTACACTCAATGGTTGCGCGCGCGTCATCGCGGTTCTTCTCCGACAGGCGCGGCTCACCGCTTCCTGCCCATTTATTCCTTTCACCCGCTTTTGCAGGCTCAGGCGTTCAACTGCCCCAGTCGGGGGCACAATCGGTCTGCGTCGCCTCGTGGGATCATTCACCACCTGCGGCGTCGCAGCGAAACTCAAAGATTCGGGGCAAAAAGGCACCAAAACGGCCCTGCCCGTTCCGACACAATAAAAGCAGTCCTGTGGAAAAGACAATGGGCAAACTGCACAGAGACCCCGAACACTGTTCGGGATCGCTTCATCTGGCCCAAAATACCCCGGGGGGTGAATTGGCCGAATAGGCCAAGAGGGGGGCTGGCCCCCCTCACCTACAAATAGTCTGACCGCTGCAAGCCGTATTTCGCCATTTTTTCATTCAACGTCCTACGTGGCAGACACAGCTCGTCCATCACTGACGCGATCGAGCCCTTGTGCCGCCGCATCGTGTTGTCGATCAACATCCGCTCAAACGCTTCGACGTATTCTTTCAGCGGTTTGCCCTCGGTTGTCATGACCGGCTGCATTTCCTCGTGATCGGACATCAGCAGGGACGCAATTGTTCCCGACCCGCGCCGCGATTGCAGTACCGCGCGTTCCGCGATGTTGATCAGTTGGCGGACATTGCCCGGCCAAGGGGCTTGCAACAACTGCGCCGCTTCCTGCGCACTGACCTGAGGCGCGTCACAGCCGTATTCTTCGGCAAACTGCTCGCTTAGGCGGGTGAACAGGGTCAGAATGTCCTCTCCGCGCTGGCGCAGCGGCGGCATGGTGATGCGCAGGGCGGCCAAGCGATAGAACAAGTCAGGACGCAAAACATCTTCACTGGTCTTGCCGGCCTCTTGCAGGTTCGAAATTGCCACGATCCGTGTCTCGGCAGGCGTGCCCTGATCGTTCATGACGCTTAGCAGACGGGCCTGTAGCGTATCGCTCAGTGCTTCGACGTCTTCCAGAACCAAAGTTCCGCCACGCGCCTCTTCAATAGCTGGCAGCTGAGCGTCTTCCGGCATCATCGGGCCAAACAGTCGTTTCGATAGTGCTTCTTCCTCAAGCGCTGCGCACGAGACGAGAACGAATTTCTTACCTGCTCGGCTGCCAACCGCGTGCAGCGCATGGGCCACCAACGTCTTACCAGTGCCGGTTTCGCCGTCGATCAACACGTGACCATCGGCCTGTCCCAGATCCAGAATATCCTCGCGCAGACGCTCCATCACAGGGCTGGCACCAATCAGCTTGTTCATGATCTGCGTGCCACCGGATAGCTCTCGCCGCAAGGCCCGGTTGTCCAACGTCAGACGCCGTGCGTTACTAGCGCGTTTGGCCAGCTCCGACATCCGATCCGGATTGAACGGCTTTTCAAGGAAATCAAACGCTCCGACGCGCATCGCCTCAACCGCCATCGGAACGTCTCCGTGGCCGGTGATCATGATGACCGGCAAAGTGCTGTCGGCTCCCATCAGCTTTTTCAGCAGTTGAATACCGTCCATCCCCGGCATTTTGATATCCGAGATGACGATACCCGGATACTCCGGCCCCAGAACCTTCAACGCGTCTTCTGCGCTGGAAAAGGTTTCAGTGTCATAGCCTGACAGCGCCAGCCACTGGCTGATCGATTGGCGCATGTCCTGTTCATCATCCACAATGGCGATTTTCATGGCCTGTGCCATAGGTCTTCCTCGTTATTCAGCGGCCTCAAGGCCGTCGCTTCCCAGTATCGGCAGCTGCATCTCAAACACTGCACCGCCGTGCTGGCTGTTGCGGGCGGTCAGCCGCCCGCCATGGTCGTTCACGATACCGGACGAGATAGCAAGACCCAACCCAACCCCGTCGCCGGGCTGCTTGGTCGTATAGAACGGTTCAAACAGGTTCTCGATATTTTCGATCCCGTGACCATTGTCGCGCACAGTCAGTACCGCCGTATCGCCGGCAGCCAGGATGATTTCCACATCCGGTTCTGATACTGATTTGGTGGCGTCCAGCGCATTGCGCAAGAGGTTCACCATAACCTGTTCGATCCGCATCCGGTCCCCCATAACGATGACGGCTTCTTCGGGCAGGATCTGCGTGATCTTGACATGTCGTTGACGCAGCTGCGGCTCCATCATTGAGAGACTGGCAGCGAGCGCTTCGCTAAGGTTTACAGGGGAAAACGCATCGGCGCCCTTGCGTGCATAAGACTTGAGCTGCCGCGTGATCGCCCCCATCCGTTCGATCAAACCGTCGATGCGGCCAAAGCTGGCCAGCGCCTCTTCGGGGCGATTTCTGCGCAACAACAGACGGGCCCCGGCCAGGTAGGTCTTCATTGCAGCCAGTGGTTGATTCAACTCGTGACTGACGGCAGCAGACATCTCGCCCAAGGCGGCAAGTTTCGAGCTTTGCGCCAACGTTTGCTCGGCAACTTCCAGTGTCTTTTCAACCCTTTCCCGCTCAGCGATTTCCCGCTGTAGCCTTGCGTTCAATGCGCGAAGCTCTGCCGACTCGCGCTGGAACAATGCCATTCGCAACGTGGCCCTGCGGCTGAGCGCGTAAAAGGCCAGCGCCAGAAGAATCGCAAACCCCATGATTTCCAGCGCCAGAACGCTGTTCACCTTTTCACGGATCGACGCATAAGTGGTGAATGATGTCATCTGCCAGCCGCGGAATGGAATCCGTGTCTGCATCCGCATCACCGCCTCACCTTGCAGGTAGGCGTCAGGCGGCAGTGCGGTCCAATCGGTGGTGGCCCGGATGGCACGCTCGATTGCGCCTTGCGGGGGCTGCCGTAGCATCGCCTCGCCCTCTTCCAGGCCGCGCCATTGTGGTTCGGTCGACAAGATGATCCGGCCGGTGCTGTCCGCCACCATCACCGCATCCGAAATCCCGGCCCAGGCGCTTTCGAACTTCTGCAGATCAACCTCGACTACGATGACCCCAAGGTTCTCGGCATTGGCGTCAATCCTGCGCGAATAGACAAAACTGTAGCCTCCGGCCTCCTTTTCACTGACTGTGAAAATCGTTGCGTTCGAGCGGACAGCGTCAATGAAATAGGGCGAACTCCGATGCGCTTCGCCCAGCCGGTTCCTGTCGGTTGCAGCGACCGTGCGACCATCGCCATCCAGCAACATCAACGAGGCCGCGCCGATTTCTTCAACAAACGAGATCAGCCGCTGTGTAGACAGCGAATAGTCACTGGACTGCAGCGCAGAAATCAACGTGGGATCCCGCGACAGCAGCTGTGGAACAATGGCGTTCCTGCGCAGCTCGCTCAGCAGGTTTCCAGAGTATAGCGCAAGCCGCAGTTCAGCCCGATTTCGAGTGGATTCTGTGAACCTGTCTGTCAACAGACGGTTGGTGATCCAGACCGTCGAAACGGTTGCCACCAGCAAAATCAGGACGGCAACACGAAGCCGCCAGCCCAGCGGCGCACCCCGGAACGGTTTTGTCAAAACAGACCAGACAGATTGATCGGCGGAACTCATCCCGGAAAATTACGCGTGCTTTGTGGCAAGCTCAAGTCACGCGGGTGCGAGAGCCCCTGACAATGCGCGAAACAATGCCGTTCCATCTGTGCCGCCATGGCCTTCGTCGGCGGCACGTTCGGGATGAGGCATCATACCAAGGACCCTGCGGTTCTCGGACAGGATACCAGCGATATCACCGGCCGAGCCGTTTGGATTCTCGGTATAGGTGAATGCGATCCGGTCCTGATCCCGAAGCGTGGACAAAATAGCATCATCGGCGAAGTAGTTTCCGTCGTGATGGGCGATCGGAATGCCGATCACATCACCTGCATTGTAGCCTTGGGTGAACGCGCTGTCGCTGGTTTCGACCTTCAACCCAACGGTCTTGCAGATGTATTTCAGACCAGCATTACGCAGCAACGCACCAGGTAGAATGCCGGTTTCCGTCAGAATCTGGAACCCATTGCAGACCCCTACCGCATAGCCGCCACGTTTGGTGTGGTCGACAACGGCCTGGCAGATCGGCGACTGCGCCGCAATGGCCCCGCAGCGCAGGTAGTCACCATAGGAAAACCCACCCGGAACGCCAACGATATCGATCCCCTCTGGCAGTGCGGCGTCTTTATGCCAGACCATATCGACCTGAAACCCCGCCTGTTCAAAAGCGACTGCAAGGTCCCGATCACAGTTAGAACCGGGGAAAACGATGACGGCTGCACGCATTGCGGGCCCTCCTACGAGACTAAATCGGTGACCACAGCAACACCGGACGGCGTCAGCAGGTCAACGGCGGCAAGATTTTCACTTACCTGTTTCAAAGTTGTATTTGGCGCTGCCGGCATCCGGTCAGACCAGTTCGATCTCGTAGCGTTCGATGACAGTGTTGGCCAACAGCTTTTCGCACATGTCGGTCACATCGGCCTCGGTCGCGCCATCGGCCAGTTCAAGGTCAATCACCTTGCCCTGACGTACACCTTCGACCTGATCAAAGCCCATGGCGCCCAATGCGTGACGCACGGCCTCGCCTTGCGGGTCAAGAACCCCGGTCTTCAGCATCACATGCACCCGTGCTTTCATTCCTGCAACTCCAGCTGAGGGCCATAGTTCCAGGCCCGTTCCGTTGCGCGGGGGATAGCGTGCCAAGGGGCGTTCGACAACCCTGTTTGCGCCGCAGGGCTGGGCCTTTAACTGCCGCTACCAGATGTGAGCCCGGGATAATGCGTATCAATGGCGTTGAACACACCGGTCACCAGCATCTCTACCGCGACCGCCACTAGAATGATGGCCATGACCCGAGTGATGACATTGATCATCGTCGGTCCCAAAAACCGCGAGATCGGATCAGCAAACAACAGCCCTATTCCAACCACTGCACAGGCGATCAAAACAGCCAACCCAAGGGTTACGATAGCCTCACCATCGGTAAGCGTGTGAGCAAACACGATTGTCGTAGCGATGGTGCCCGGCCCGATGGTCAATGGGATCGCCAATGGAACCACGGCGATGCTGCTCTTTTTCAGGTGCCCGTGTTCTGCAGCCTGTTGATCGCCCGGCGCACGGTCTGAGGCGTTCATCATCGACATGCCCACGCCGAATATGATCAACCCACCAGCAATTCGGAACGAGGGGATGTCGATGCCAAATATCGCCAGTATCTTTTCACCAACCACCACAGACAAAAGCGCCACGACAACAATTGTTCCGGTAACCACCAACGCCACCTGTTTGCGTTCCGGCGCGCTGTAGCCCTCGGTCATTCCCAAAAAGATCGGGATACCGTAAAGCGGATTGAAAATCGCCAGCAAGGCGGCGAGGAACTTCAGAAACACCGCTTGGTCGAACAATTCAGCCATATTGAACGTCACCCTGTTCTATCCACTTGCCGTGTGAACCCGAGCCCGGCGGCAAGTCTTTCATGACGCGAAGTACAAAGAAAAAAGCGCAGCCTCAAGTGAAGCTGCGCGTTTGGACGTGATAACTCTGTCAATCGCTTAGTTTATCAGCGTTGGCTTAGCGACGTTTGTTTTGGGCAAGACGCCCAGACGACGGGCCACTTCGGAATAAGCATCGGTAAGATTGCCCAGATCGCGACGGAACACATCTTTGTCCAGCTTCTCGCCGGTTTCGATGTCCCACAGGCGGCAGCTGTCGGGGCTGATCTCATCGGCAATGATCAGACGCTGGAAATCCCCTTCGTAAACACGGCCGATCTCGATCTTGAAATCAACGAGGCGAATGCCGACACCGAACATCACACCGCTCATGAAATCGTTCACGCGCAGCGCCAGGCTCAGGATGTCTTCCATGTCCTGCTGGCTGGCCCAGCCAAAGGCGGCGATATGTTCTTCGCTGACCAGAGGATCCCCCAGCGCATCGTCCTTATAACAGTATTCGACAATCGGACGCGGCAGTTGCGTACCCTCGGCGATGCCCAGACGTTTCGACATGGTTCCTGCGGCGTAATTGCGTACGATCACTTCCAACGGAACGATTTCGCAGCTGCGCACCAGCTGTTCACGCATGTTCAGACGGCGGATAAAATGGGTGGGCACACCGATCTGAGTGAGGCCGTTCATGAAAAACTCGCTCAGGCGGTTGTTCAGGACACCCTTGCCGTCGATCACGTCTTTTTTCTCGGCGTTAAAGGCGGTGGCATCATCCTTGAAATACTGAACGATCGTACCCGGTTCAGGGCCTTCATAAAGAATCTTGGCCTTACCTTCATAGATTTTCTTGCGACGCGCCATAAGCGACCTTTCCAGTCTGTCGAGCGGGAATGAGTCCCCTCACGTTAGCGCCCTCTTAATCTAAGCCCCCCTTTCCCGCAAGTTCACCGACCCGAGAGGCTTTGACACAGCGCAAATCCCTTGCACCCAAGGCGTCGTATAGTCATATCATCAGGAAAGAACATGCAATCCAAGGGGTCCCCAACCAATGACCACATTCGACGAACGTGAAGCCGCGTTTGAAAACAAATTCGCCCATGACGAAAAGATGCAGTTCATCGCACGGATGCGCCGCAACCGGTTTATGGCGGTTTGGGCTTCGGCGCTGAAGGGCGAAACTGTGGAACAGGCGCGCGCCTACGGGCAGGAACTTGTTCACACCGACCTTCAAAATGTCAGCGAAGACGATGTTGTTGAGGCTGTAAAAGGCTACTTGGGCAATCTGGCGGATGAAACTAAAATCCGTGAAAAGATGGTCGAACTGCTGGTTGAAGCCAAGGAACAAGTGATGGCGGAAGCCGAATCCTGAGACCCTAGCTACAAGCCTCATGATCATCATGAGATTTATGAATTTGATTTGACGCCCCTGTCATGAGACACGGGGCGTCTGTTATTTGTACTGGCCGCTCCTGGGCCTCTTCCCGGAATATCCCAATGACAAACGCACTGAACACCTTTTTGGAAACCAACGAAACCATCCTTGCCGATGGGGCCACAGGGACCAATCTGTTCAATATGGGCCTGCAATCGGGGGATGCGCCCGAACTGTGGAACGTAGACGCGCCCGACAAGATCCGTGCCCTGTACCAGGGATCGGTTGATGCGGGCAGCGATCTGTTCCTGACCAATACCTTTGGCGGTACGTCCGCACGGCTCAAGCTGCACGAGGCGCAGAACCGGGTGGCCGAGTTGAACCGCATCGGGGCCGAACTTGGCCGCGAAGTGGCGGATCAGGCCGGGCGTCCTGTGATCGTTGCCGGATCGGTCGGTCCGACCGGTGAGATCATGCAACCTGTTGGCAGCTTGTCCCACGCAGAGGCCGTTGAAATGTTTCACGAACAGGCCGATGCGCTGAAAGCCGGTGGTGTGGATGTTCTGTGGCTGGAAACCATCAGCGCACCCGAAGAATTCCGCGCCGCAGCCGAAGCTTTTGCCCTGGCCGACATCCCCTGGTGCGGCACCATGAGCTTTGATACCGCCGGGCGCACTATGATGGGCGTGACATCGTCCGATCTTGCGCTGCTGGTCGAAACCCTGCCCAACCCGCCGGTCGCCTTTGGTGCGAATTGCGGCACCGGAGCGTCGGACATCTTGCGCACCGTGTTGGGGTTTGCGGCACAGGGAACCGAACGGCCTGTGGTGTCAAAAGGCAATGCCGGGATTCCGAAGTATGTAGATGGCCACATCCACTACGACGGCACGCCCGAATTAATGGGCGAATACGCTGCCATGGCCCGGGATACAGGCGCCACCATCATCGGCGGGTGCTGCGGCACGATGCCGGCGCATCTGCGCAAGATGCGCGAGGCGTTGGATACCCGCCCCCGAGGCACGCGGCCAACGCTGGACCAGATTACGGATGCGCTGGGGCCATTTTCGTCGGCGTCAGACGGCACCGGTGAAGATGCCGCGCCCGAGCGGCGCACTCGCAGGCGCCGCCGCGCATAACGCTTTTAACGCCCTTCGAATTTCGGAGGGCGTTTTTGCATGAAAGCTACAACGCCTTCGGAAAAGTCCCGCGACCGTCCGCATTCGCCCTGCAAATGCGCCTCTTTGGCCAGTTGCTGAGGCAAATTGTTGTCATAGGTGCCACGGATTGCCTGTTTGATCGCGCCAAATCCGGCTGTCGGGCCCTTGACCAAATACTCTGCCCGTTTGCGCCAATGGGATTGGAACGCATCGTCGGCCACAGCTTCCCAGATCAAACCCCATTCATCCGCTTGCCGCGCACTGATCTTATCGGCAAACAACGCTGCACCCATGGCTTTGGCAAACCCCATCTGACGAGGCATGAACCATGTGCCGCCCGCGTCAGGCAACAGGCCAATGCGGGCGAAAGCCTGCAGGAAATAGGCGCTTTCGGTTGCGATCACGACGTCCGCGCAAAGCGCAACGTTGGCCCCTGCCCCCGCCGCGGGTCCGTTGACCGCAGCAATCGTTGGAACGGGGCAATTGTAAATTGTCTCCAGCATCGGCTCGTATTCGTCGCGCAGCGTCCGTTCGAGGTCGATTTTACCGGTGCTCGAGGCATCGCCCAGATCCTGTCCGGAACAAAAAGCGGGTCCTGCGCCTGTCAGAACAACGGCACGAGCATGGCGCGCGGCGTGTTTCATGGCATGCGTAATCTCGGCCCGCATCTGTGCTGTCATGGCATTCATTTTGTCCGGCCGGTTCAGGGTGACAACCGCTAAATCGTCCGTAACGTCCAACAGGACCTCTTCGTATTCCATCAACGCCTCCGGGGATCTGAATTTGCCAGAACCCTGAACTATATAGCGGCAAAGGAAAAGATGAACCCTGGGTCATTCCTCGAGAATCTGGCGCAGGCGCTCCTTCTCGGCCTCGCTGAGGGCGTCGTTGCCGCCAGCGGGTTGGGCCTGAGATCTCTTGCGCAGAAAGCTCCACCCCACGGCGGCTGCGATCAGCAACATGATCGGTCCTGCAAGCCACAGCATCAGGTTTGACCCTGTCACCGTGGGCTTCAGCAACACGTATTCGCCATACCGATCCACGATAAAGGCAATAGCCTGCTTGTCGGTGTCACCGGCCACAAGCCGCTCGCGCAGCAGCAATCGCAGGTCACGGGCCAATTCGGCGTTGCTTTCATCGATGCTCTCGTTGCGGCAGACGAGGCAGCGCAAGCCGGTGCTCAGATCACGGGCGCGCTGTTCCAGAACCGGATCATTCAGTACTTCGTCAGGTTGGACGGCGAACAAAGGCGATGCAATCAGCGCAAAGATAAGGACCAGACGTTTCATTCCGCAGGTACCCCTCCAGCAGGAGCCTTGCGCGCACCGGCAGCGACACGGAACCGTCTGTCAGACAAGCTGAGCAGCCCACCCAGAGCCATCAGGATACACCCGCCCCAGATCCAATTTGCCAGGGGTTTGATATACGTCCGCATAACCCAGCCGCCATCAGCTTGCTGATCGCCGATAACCACATAGAGGTCCCGCAAAAAGCGGTAGTCGATGGCCGCTTCGGTGGTTGGCATGCGCGCTACCGGATAGTCGCGCTTTTCCGGATGGAGCGTACCAATGGTCCGCCCGTCCTGCTGCACCAGAACATCGGCGGTGGTCGAGAAGTAGTTAGGTCCCTCGACGTTGCGGACATCCTCCAGTGTCAGAGTGAATTGACCAACCTCAAAAGGTTGACCCGGCTGCGCGACGCGGATGTCTTCAACCTCCCACGCGGTCAGACCAGCGATAGCGAACATGGTCACGCCCATGCCGGTATGGGCCACGGCCTTGCCCCAATCCGCCCCGGGCAGACGGAACAGGCGATGGAAACTGCCCTTGCGGCCCGTACGACTCCAGAGATCAACGATAGCGCCAAAGGTGATCCATGCGCCCAAAAACAGCCCAATCGGGCCCAGAGCGCTGCGTTCAGTCTGCATCACCCAGACCAGCAATGCCAAGGCAACCGCCAACACAAAGGCGTAGCGCAATGAAAAGGCTGCTTTGCCGATTTTGCCCCGTTTCCACGGCAGCATCGCCCCCACCGGCATTGCGATGCCCAATGCAATCATGAACGGTGTAAAGGCGGCGTTGAAAAACGGTGCCCCGACCGAGAGTTTGCGGTCAAAGGCCATCTCAGCCACCATCGGCCACATCGTCCCGAAAAACACCACGAAACAGCTGACGGCCAGCAGGACGTTGTTCAGAACCAGCGCGCTTTCGCGGCTGACCATACCAAAAACGCCTTTGGCCTCCATCGCCTGCGCACGAGCGGCAAACAGTGTCAGTGCACCTCCGATGAAGATAACCAGAATAAACAGGATGAACACACCGCGCTCCGGGTCATTGGCAAAGGCATGGACCGATGTCAGCAGCCCGGACCGCACAATGAACGTCCCGATCAGAGAAAACCCGAACGCGATGATCGCCAGCAGGATAGTCCAGCTTTTCAGCGCCTCGCGTTTTTCAACCACAATGGCCGAATGCAGCAACGCAGCAGCCAACAACCATGGCATGAATGACGCATTTTCCACCGGATCCCAGAACCAGAAACCGCCCCAGCCAAGCTCGTAATAGGCCCACCAGGACCCCAGCGCGATACCAATGGTCAGGAAAATCCAGGCGGCAAGTGTCCAGGGCCTTACCCACCGACCCCAAGCTGCGTCAACGCGCCCCTCGATCAGGGCGGCAACCGCAAAGCTGAACGCCATGCTGAGGCCAACGTAACCCAGATACAGAAACGGTGGATGGAAAGCCAAACCGGGATCCTGCAGCAGCGGGTTCAGGTCCCGCCCATCAAACGGGGCAACGATCAGCCGGTCGAACGGGTTTGAGGTGAACAGAATAAAGGCAAAGAATGCCACAGCAATCGCTGACTGAACTGCTAAAACCCTGGCTTTCAGCGTTGGCGGCAGACCACCACCAAACACCGCAGCCATGGCCCCAAACAGCGAAACGATGAGGACCCATAACAGCATCGAGCCCTCGTGGTTGCCCCATGTCCCACTGATCTTGTAAAGCATCGGTTTGGCGGAATGGCTGTTTTCGACCACGATCCGAAGCGAAAAATCGGACGTAACAAACGCCCAAACCAGCACCCAAAAGGAAAACCCCACCAGCAGGAACTGAATGATCGCCGCAGGTTCGGCGAATGACATCCACCCCGGCCACCGCTTGGCAGCACCGATAAGGGGAACAACCGATTGCACGATCGCAACCAGAAAGGCGAGTATCAGGGCGAAGTGGCCAAGTTCTGTAATCATGGCCTTGGATATAATCCTGTTGCCCGGCAAGCACCAATCACTTTCGCCCCCTTCGGGGCGAGCATAGTGTCGCGGGTTAAGCTGCACGGCTGCTTCGCCAATCCTCCAGCGCGCGATTTTCCTCTGGGTGGGCCGCTTCTTCTGCCAAAACCGCGTCTGTGCCCGGATCCGCTGCGCCCACGCTGTCGGCGCGCAATTTACTCAGCGCTTCAAGATTTCGCATCACCTGAGGCGTGCGTTGCATCGTAACCGATATCTCGCGCTGCAAGTCCTGAACCTTGGTCTGATGCCGCGCGCCGAAGTAAAATGACACAACGACCCCCAGCAGCCACCATAGTGGTTCCGGCACCAACGCAATTCCCTGCATCCTTGCAGTAAACCACAGCGGGTCGACCATCGCCGCACCAAACAGACCTAGAGTCCCCAACGCCATCGCTGGCCGTGGCAGCCGGTTGAGGCCATCCATAAACCGATCAAACGCGCCCTTAGTCGGTGCTTGAAACTCTGACGCAAACTGCGCCATCGCCTGATGTTGACGGGTAAGGTTGCGTTCGGCACCTTTTTCAGCGTTTTCCCGAAAAACTTCGGCGGTTTCGCGAACGACATTGCGTCCGCCGCCAAACAGAAACGCCAATACGTTCGAGATCAATCCCATCCTGCTACCCTCTTTCGAAATTCCGCGTCGCTAAAGTGATAAGCAGGTGAGATGAATTCCTCGGCCCGCCGAATCCAACCGCCTTTTCCACCCGCCCGGCTCCGAGCATACTTGCGCGAGGACCGCCGGCGGTCGGCCAGACGGAAGTAATAGTTCCGTCGCGCCACCCCATAAGCATCGCGCAGGGCCATTGGTTCCGGCACAGCGGCGCTTTGACAGGCTTGTGCTGTTTCCGGGCCTACAAGCCCGTCCACAGTGACGCCGAATCCCATGTCTTGCAGCAGCTTTTGCAGAATTTTCACTGCCTGTGCGCCTGCATTGACGTACATGTCGAACACTGAGTCTTGCAGGACCTCGGGCAGCAATCCCAGTCGCGGCTGCTCAAAGTAGTGACGCACAAACACATCAACAGCCTTAGATTTACTAAGCAAGCGCACATCAGACCGGTCAATGTGCCCATCCCCTGACAGGTCCAGCCCCAGGCGCCGCATGGTATGAATGGTCACACCGAATTTGGTCGCCCCGCCGGGATCATCGGGATCGTCGACAAATCCACCTTCGCGCGCCACGATTTCCGTCGCAATCCGTCGAACCGTCTGCATCTCACCCTCCGCCGTTGATATGATCAAACGCTGGGGCAAGCTGGTTAAGAAGGGGCAATTAGAAAGGGCGGTGCATGTCCTGAACACGCAACGCCCTTTTCAGACTATCGCTTTGAGTTGTGTTTCAACCCTCGCCGGCCTCTTTGTAGACGCCTTGCTCTTTCAGGGCATCCACGACCTCTTTTGGCATATAGGTCTCATCATGTTTCGCGAGGATTTCAGTGGCAACAAACACACCGTCCACATAAGATCCGGTGCCCACCATCCCCTGATTTTCGGTAAACAGGTCCGGCAACACGCCAGTAAACGCCACGGGCACGCTTTCGCCGCCATCGGTCACCACAAACTGCACCGTCTCACCTTGTCCGCGAATGATCGAGCCTTCCTCGACCAGACCGCCGATGCGAAATACCTCGGTCGGTTTGGGTGGTTCGGCGATCACCTGACTGGGCGAGCGGAAAAAGTTGATCCCGTCCCGCATCGCATAGCCGATCAACGCTGTAGACAAGGCCAGAGCCACGACTGCCAACACGATAACTTGGACACGACGACGTTTCTTGAGCGTTTTCATACCGTCCTCACGGGAACAAAGGGGCCATCATCAGCCCCTGGGTTTCAGTCTCACCTAACATCAGGTTGGCATTCTGCAAGGCTTGGCCGCTGCTACCTTTTGTCAGGTTATCCAACGCACCGACGACAATGGCGCGACGCTCGATCCTGTCGGCAACCACACCGATATGGCAAAAGTTCGAGCCCCGCACATGGTGCGTCGACGGGGTTTCGCCAAACGGGAGCATTTGGATAAACGGTTCATTTTCATAAGCATTTAACAGCGTTTCATACACACTTGTCGGATCGCCTTTGACATAAGCCGTGGCCAGAATGCCCCGATTGGCCGGGATCAGATGCGGCGTGAACTGTACGTGCACGGTGCGTCCGGCCAAGGTCGAGAACTCCTGATCGAACTCACCCAAGTGACGGTGCGTTCCACCGACAGCATAGGCACTGTAGCCTTCACTCAGTTCTGCATACAGCAGGTTTTCCTTTAGCGAACGGCCAGCGCCGGACGCAGCGCATTTCAGGTCCAGAACGATATCGTCAAGATCAATCACCCCGGCCGAAATCAACGGCCGCAGTACATACTGCCCTGTAGCCGCATTACAGCCGGTACCCGCCACCAGACGCGCAGAGCGGACATCGTCACGATAGAACTCTGTCAGACCGTAGACGGCCTCTTGCTGCTGCTCTAGCGCGGCATGCGGGTTGCCGTACCATTTTTCGTACTCATCCGCGTCACGTAGCCGGAAATCCGCTGACAAATCGACAACCTTTAGTGTCTTCGGCAGGTCGCGGATAACCTCCTGGCTTGTTTTGTGCGGCAAGGCGCAAAAGCACAGATCTATCTGCGAGAAATCAATTTCCGCGATTTTGCAGAGATCCGGCAGGTTCATGTGGCGCAGATGCGGAAAGACCTGCGCCATCGACTGACCCGCCTTTCGCTCGGCGGCCAGGGCGGCGATGGTCAAATTCGGGTGCTCGGCGATCAGCCGCACCAGTTCGGCGCCGGTATAACCGGATGCACCCAGAATTGCGATTTTGTGGGTCATGTTAGACCTCTCGTTCAGTGTGTCACATGTCACGACCGCCGATGTGACGGTCTTTGAGTTAAGGAATGAGAAAGGCGCAGTCCTTGACCGAAGTCAGACGGCCTGAAACGAGATATGTCGTCGGAGGAATTGTGTCGCCCGGTCGCTGACAAATTCCGGCTTGCCGGTCGTCAGATAGCCACCCGAACCTGCCCCCATCATTTTTGGATGGCGTTCCAAGTAGTCCGCCAGACTTTCAGCTACCAGATCACCCTGGCTGAACACCTGCACATCCGGACCCAACGCTTTCTGGAAAGCTTCGGCCATCAACGGGTAATGGGTACACCCCAGAATTGCAGCCTGCGGTTCTGGCATTTTGCGTCTCAGCGCATCCACATGGCTGCGCACCAAGGCCTCGGCCAGGATCATGTCACCGTCTTCTATGGCATCAACCACTCCGCCACAGGCCTGTGCCTCGACATCCACACCAATGGCGCGAAAAGCCAGTTCGCGTTGAAACGCCCGGCTGGACACGGTCGCAGGCGTTGCAAACAGCGCCACGTGTTTGACCGCCACTTCGCGCGGCGGGCTGTTGTCGCCCCATTGCCGTTCGGTCAGCGCCTCGATCAGTGGTACAAAGACCCCCAAGACCCGCTTGCCTTCGGGAACGCCTTCTTCCTGCATCCGGCGCAGCGCCGCGGCGCTGGCGGTATTGCAGGCCAGAATCACCAAATCACAGCCCCTGTTCCACAGATCCGTCACAGCACCGCGCGTCAGGTCATAGATGTTTTCCGCGTCGCGCACACCATAAGGCGCGTGAACATTGTCCGCGAAATACAGGAAATCCACGTCCGGCAGACGTTTCTGCGCGGCGTCCAGAACGGTGAGACCGCCCAAACCAGAATCAAAGATGCCTACTGCCATTTGCCCCTTTAGGCGCGATGCCGTTCCTCAAATTCATAGCCGTAGTCATATGACTCCAACGGCGTTGGGGACAGCTCATACGTGGCTTTGCGCAAGAAATCCATCATCTTGCGCGTGTCCTTGCCCATCGGGTCCAGAACGTCGCGACCGATGGGTTCACCGATCACGACTTTGACCGGTGTATCAACGCGCTTTTTGAACTCTTTGATCAGCAAACCCATGCGCAGAGTGTTGTGCAGATGGCTGGCAATCTGAAACAGGCGCGAGGTGTGGCCGTCAAAAAACACCGGAACAACCGTGGCGTAGGATTTGGCTACCATCCGTGCCGTGAACCCGCGCCACCCTGGATCCATCGGGTAGGAAAACGGTTTAACCGCCGTGCTGACCGTGCCGCCAGGGAATATCCCGATCGCACCGCCCTCGCCCAGGTAATTCAACGCCGTTTTCCGGGTATCGAGGTTCAGCTTCATTGCCTCTTTGGTTGCATCGAACGAGATTGGCAGAACGATACGGTTCAGATCTTCGGCCTTGCGAAAGACGTGGTTGGCTAGAATGCGAAAATCTCCGCGTGCCTGCGCCAGCATATGGCCCATCATCAAACCGTCAAGAATACCATAGGGATGGTTGGCAATCAGGATCAGCGGGCCGTCTTTTGGGATGTTGGACAACGACCCACCGACCACGTCCAGCGTCAGACCATAGCGTTCGACGATCACTTCCCAGAAATCGCGTCCCTGGGCAACCTCTTGCTCATACCCGTCGGCACGTTTGATTAGGCGCATGCGCCCGGTCGTGTTCTCCATCAGTTTGATCACCATACGTCCGCCTTTGGTTTCGGCAGAATAGGCGTAGGAAATGTCACGAACGACATGACGGCGCGAGGGCATTCTGGTCTCCGTAGGTTGTTGCCTGCAGGATAGGCGTAAGCAACAAATTTGCCTAGGGATCGTGACATTCCTGTGACGATTTACTCAGCGGCACTGCGCAGTTCCGGCCCTCCGTGACGAATAGTAGCCAGCAATTCCTCGCGTCGTTTCGCTGCTTTAGCCTCGTTGGCCTGTAGCACCGGACCGAACCCGCGAATATCCAGAGGCAACCGCGCCAGAGAGATCACAGCGTCGCGGGTTTGTGGGGTAACAAGCAACGTTACCTCTTTGATATCCCTCTCATATTGCTTGATCAAAGCTCGCTCCATCCGGCGCTCTGTGCTGTAACCAAAGATATCCAAAGGCGTCCCGCGAAGGACTTTCAGCTTGGCCAATACGCTCATCGGCCCCAGCATCCATTCGCCAAAAGCCTTCTTTTGCGGTCGCCCGTCGGGGCCTGATTTTCCAAGAATGGGCGGCGCGAGATGGAAGGTCATTTTGAAATCACCATCAAACTCGGCTGCAGCCTTATCGCGGCTGTCCTGCATCAGCCGGGCGACTTCGTATTCGTCCTTGTAGGATAACAGCTTATGATAGCCTTTTGCCACAGCCTCTTTCAGATCATCATCCTCGAACGTGTTGACCAACTTGTGATACCGTTTGGCCAGACCCGCATTTTGATAAGCCGTCAGGTGTTGGGCCCTATGGTCGATCACTTGTTCCAAAGTTTTGGGCAATTCCGCCACGTTAGGCTCTAGAATCTCTGAGACTTCCTGAGGGTGCAAAACGGCCCATCTGCCGACGTCAAAGGCGCGTTTGTTACGCTCAATGGCGGTGCCGTTCAGCTCAATCGCCTGCAAAATGGCGCTGTGGCTGACCGGCAGCAAGCCCTGTTGCCAGGCCGCGCCAAAGATCATCATGTTGGAATAGATCGAGTCGCCCATCACCGCGCGCGCCAGATCGGTCGCATCAAACAGCGACACGCCTCCTTTCAGCCGCGCCTGCAGAGCCAGCTCCAACCGGTCACCTGGGATTTGGAACTCGGTATCGCGGGTGAAATCGCCGGTAACGGTTTCGTGGCTGTTCACTATGGCGCCCGTTTGGCCCGCCCGCGTCAGACCCAGGGTTTTGGCCCCCGCAGATACCACAAGGTCACCCCCGATCAGCGCATGCGCCTCACCCGTGGCGACGCGAATGGCGCTGATGTCTTCCGGATGGTTGGCCAGGCGGCAATGAATATGCACCGCGCCGCCTTTTTGGGCCAGTCCCGCCATCTCCATCATGCCGGCCCCTTTGCCGTCGATCTGTGCAGCTTGTGCCAACACCGCACCCAAGGTCACCACTCCTGTCCCGCCAACGCCAGTGATTACGACGTTATGCGTCCCGTTGATCTTGGGCAGAACGGGTTCGGGCAAGTCAGGCAGGTCAATCTCGGTGGTTGCTTCCTTGCGGATTTGCGCGCCTTCTAAGGTCACGAACGACGGGCAAAACCCTTTAACGCAAGAGAAATCCTTGTTGCAGCTGGACTGGTCAATCGCCCGCTTTCGGCCCAGTTCAGTCTCTTTTGGTACGATTGAGACGCAGTTCGACTGCACTCCGCAATCGCCACATCCTTCGCAGATATCGGTGTTGATAAAGACCCGTTTATCCGGATCCGGGAATGTGCCGCGCTTGCGGCGGCGTCGTTTTTCGGCAGCACAGGTCTGGACATACACGATGACCGAAACACCTTCGATTTCTCGAAACCGTTCCTGCACCTGCATCAAATCCGCGCGTTCGAACGTTTCGACGGCGGAAGGCAGCGCCTTGAAGTTCACATCTTCCTTTTCGTCATAGACCAAGGCCACGTGCTGAACACCCATGGCCGTGACCTCGGCCACGATCCGTTCTGAGGTCAGATCGCCCTCGTTCCCTTGCCCGCCGGTCATAGCGACCGCATCGTTGAACAGTATCTTGAACGTAATATTGGTGCCTGCCGACAAAGCCGCCCGGATCGCCTGAACACCTGAGTGGTTATACGTTCCGTCGCCTAAGTTCTGGAATACGTGATTTGTCGTCGAAAACGGCTCTTCCCCGATCCAGTTAGCACCCTCGCCGCCCATCTGGGTGAACCCGGTAGTGTTTCGATCCATCCACTGCACCATATAGTGACAGCCAATCCCCGCATAGGCGCGGCTGCCATCCGGCACTTTGGTCGAGCTGTTGTGAGGGCAGCCCGAACAGAAATACGGCAGGCGTGTCGCGATCTCTTCCGCGTTATCCGCTCGTCGCGCGTCCGACAGTTTCGCCAATCCGCCGCGCACGCCGTCGGTATCGCGGCCTTCTTCGATCAGAATTTCGCCCAGCTTCTCGGCGATCATGATCGGGTCCAGTGCGCCCCGGGTTGGAAACAGCTCCTCACGATGCAACGCGCCTGCCCCGCCTTTGTACCAGCCATACACCCGGCGGCCACGGCGGTCATCAAAGATGGCCTCTTTGACCTGAACCTCGATCAGTTTTCGCTTTTCTTCTACGATTACAATGAGATCCAAGCCTTCGGCCCAGTCGTGGAACCCGGTCATATCCAGCGGGAAGGTCTGCCCGATCTTGTAGGTGGTGATCCCCATCCGTTCGGCTTCGGCCTCATCAATATTCAGCAATGACATTGCATGGCTTAGGTCCAGCCAGTTTTTGCCCGCCGCAACAAAGCCGATCTTTGCGCCCGGTTTGCCCCACACCCGCTTGTCCATCTTGTTAACCCGCGAGAACGTCTCGGCCGCAAAACGTTTATAGTCGATGATCCGCGCCTCTTGCAGGTGCGGGGTGTCGCCCAGCCGGATGTTCAAACCTCCGTCGGGCATGTCGAACTGGGGCACCGACACCTTCATCCGGTCGGCACTGCCATCCACGACCGAAGTGACTTCGATCGTGTCTTTCATCGTCTTCAGCCCGACCCAGACGCCGGCAAACCTGCTGAGAGCGAAGCCGTAGATACCGTAATCCAGAATCTCTTGCACACCCGCCGGGCTGACAATCGGCATATACATGTCGACCAGGGACCATTCGGACTGATGCAACACGGTCGAGCTTTCGCCGGTGTGATCATCACCCATGGCCACCAAAACACCGCCATGTTCGGCAGTACCCGCCATATTCGCGTGGCGCATCACGTCGCCGGACCTGTCGACGCCCGGACCTTTGCCGTACCACAGGCCGAACACGCCATCGAACCGCCCGTCACCGCGCAGTCCAGCCTGCTGGCTGCCCCACAGCGCGGTGGCGGCCAAATCCTCGTTCAGGCCGTATTGAAAGGTGACGTCACTTTTCGTCAGGTGCTTATGCGCGCGCACCATCTGCTGATCCACTGCACCCAGCGGTGAGCCGCGATACCCGGTCACCAGCCCGGCTGTATTCAACCCGGCCTGCAAGTCGCGCGCCTTTTGCATCAGCATCAAGCGGACAAGCGCCTGAGTTCCGTTCAAAAGAACGGGATTTCTATCCAGATCGAAACGGTCATTGAGCGATATTTGTGGCTGACTCATCAGACGCCTCCCCTCGTCAGATCAGTGTGCTACGATTTTTTTCATTTTAGGTCATAAATATTGACCTGTATAGTCTTTATCCACTGAAACCTAAGGATTTCAAGGTTTGAATGTGGAAGTTGTTACCTATTTCATATAGGCAGTCCGAAAGAAAACGAAAGTTGCGGCGATGGATTGGGACAAGCTTAGAATATTTCACGCGGTGGCGGACGCAGGCAGTCTGACTCATGCGGGCGACAGGCTTAACCTGTCACAATCGGCAGTCAGCCGGCAAATCAGAGCGCTGGAAGAATCGCTTGATTCGACCCTGTTCCACCGCCATGCCCGCGGCCTGATCCTGACCGAACAGGGTGAGCTGCTTTTTGATGCAACCTCAGCAATGTCCAAACGTCTGGACGCCGCCGCCGCACGCATCCGCGACAGCGAGGAAGAGGTGTTTGGCGTCCTGCGCGTCACCACGACGTTTGGGTTTGGCACCTTATGGCTCGCCCCGCGCCTGCCCAAGCTCTATGAGCAGTACCCGGACCTGAACATTGATCTGATGCTGGAAGAACGCGTGCTGGATCTACCCATGCGCGAGGCAGACGTTGCCATCCGGATGAAAGAGCCCAGCCAGGCCGATCTGGTGCGCAAGCGGTTGATGACTGTTCAGATGCTGCTTTATGCAACGCCGGAATATCTGGGCGAAAGCGGACAGTTGGAGTCACTTGAGGATATCTCGAAACACAGGTTGATCTGCCAAACCCCGTCCGCGCCGCAGGTGGGGGCCAGCGCATCGATGGTTCGGCATTTGATGACCTACAATCCCAAATCGCTGCTGACGGTGAACAACTATTTTGGCGTATTACAGGGCGTTCTGCACAATCTGGGCATCGGATTGCTGCCAGATTACGTCACCCAGGATTTCCCGCACCTGTTGCCGATCCTGTCGGATATAGAAACCGCAGACGTGCCTGTGTACCTCGCCTACCCCGAGGAACTTCGTCATTCCAAACGCGTCGCTGCCTTCCGGGATTTCGTACAGGATGAAATCATCGCTCAGCGTAAGCAGCTGAAGCAAATGGGAAAACTCTAGCTATGCAGCGAGGTCATAGCGGGAATGTCCAAGGATCGGCCTGAAACATCTTGATCGTTCACAAACCGATCACTAAATGAGCAATCGAAGGCGGTGATGCTGTAACGCTCATCATCTTCATACCTCCCTGTTGGACTACGGCCGAGCTTTATGCTCGGCCTTTTTTTTGCCTATTCGCATCAGACCCATCACCGAGTGGCAAAACATCTGGGAAAGTCCGGCACTTAGACCTATGATCAAAAAAAAATCACTAAGACTTGTGTTCGAGGACAGATTCGATGATTCACCCAATTCGCTTGTTGATGGCGATCCTTTCGATTGTTTTTCTTTCGGGGCCTCTGTCCGCGCAGCAAGCCACGTCTGGCGGTTCAACTGCAACCACAACCATCCCCAATGATCTGACCCCGGAACAAGTGGACGACATGGTCGCCCGTATGTCCGACGACCAGGTCCGAGCGATCTTGCTGGAGCGTCTAGACGCGGTCGCGGAAAAAAACGCCGCCGAAGCCGAAGAACGCGAAGACCCAATCACAGAAATCAATGAGATTTGGGCCGAAATGGTGGCGTCGTGGACTCAGGTCATCGTCACGGTCCCGAACATTTTCAGTGCACAAGCCGATGCTTTCAAAAACTTTTCAACAACCTTTGGTACAACCGGCGCATTTACCCTTTTGGGCCTGATCCTCAGTGTGCTTGTCGTCGGCTTCCTAGCCGAAAAGCTATTCGAATTCCTCACTCGACGGTGGCACGAACATGCAGACGTCGGGGATGAAAATGACCTTTGGGGCGCCGTCAGATACCTGTTTCGCCGATTTTGCCGCGAAATCGCAGGTTTGGTCGTGTTTTATGTCGTCATCCGCGCGGTCGGGCGTGGGCTTCTGACTCCGGAACAAATCACCTACGCAGCACCATTCGTTTTCTACCTGATCTGGATTCCACGTTTGGGTGCAGCGGCCTCGCGGTTCGTACTGGCACCAAGCAAACCTCACTACCGGCTGGTAAATACCGATGATCACTGGGCGAAATACTTGCACCGCAACCTGATCGGTCTGCTTATTTTGGTGGGTTTCACGCTGTTCCTGCTGCATTTCAACAGGCTGAATGGCATTACCAGTGGCGAAACTCGCATTGGTTTCTGGTTAAACGCATCGATACACATCTACATCGGCGTGATCGCGTGGACAGCGCGCGAAGGCCTGTCTCAGATGATGCTGGGTACCGACCCTGATCACTCCAAATTTGATGAGGAAGTCGCTCAGTACTACCCTTACTTCGCAATCGGTGTGTCGGCGGTAATCTGGCTGCTGGTCGAGTTTATTGTAGCTCAACGCAATCCTTCGTCTTTGGCGCTGCTCGTCAATGGTGCGCATTTCACCACCATGGCTTGGCTGCTGATCGCGCCCGCTCTGGATACGCTGATACGTGGGCTGGTTGGCCATCTTCAACCGCCTATGCTTGGCGAAGGCCCCGTGGCAGAGCGCGCATATAAGTCCACCAAGCGCAGCTATATCCGGATCGGACGGGTGTTGGCAGGTATTCTTGTCATTCTGATGATCGCCCGGGCATGGGATCTCGACCTCAGTGAAATTGCAGGCGGTGGAGATGAGTCCGGCAGCAAGATCATTCAGTTCTTCATCATCATTGCGGTTGGCTACATCCTGAACGAAGTCGTTTCGCTGTGGATCAACCGTCGCCTTGCTAAAGAGCAAACTGCGGTTGAACAAAGTGCCGATCAAGAAGCGGGCGAAGGCGGCGGCTCCGGTGGATCACGTCTGGCGACGGTTCTGCCCCTTCTGCGCGTGACTGCTCAGGTCGCGATTGCGGTGATCTTTGTCCTGCTCGCGCTTGGTGCGCTGGGGCTGGATATCACGCCGCTGCTGGCTGGTGCCGGTATTCTTGGCCTGGCCATCGGCTTTGGTGCGCAAAAGCTGGTCTCGGATATTGTTGGCGGAATCTTCTTCCTGATCGACGATGCGTTCCGGGTTGGTGAATATGTCGATATTGGCGGCACCATGGGTACGGTCGAAAAGATCTCGATCCGCTCGATGCAACTGCGCCACCACCGCGGGCTGGTTCATACCATCCCATATGGTGAGATTCAGAAGATCACCAACTTCAGCCGCGACTGGGTCATCATGAAGCTGAAATTCACCGTGCCCTTCGATACCGATCCGAACAAGGTGAAGAAGATCTTCAAGAAGATCGGTGCTGAGATGATGGAGGACGAGGTTCACAAAGACGGCTTCCTGCAGCCCTTCAAATCTCAGGGCGTGTTCGACTTTGACGATGTCGGCATGATCATCCGTGGCAAGTTCATGGCCAAACCGGGCAAGCAGTTCACCCTGCGCAAAGAGATCTTCAACCGGGTCAAGGCTGCCTTCAAGGAAAACGGCATCGACTTTGCCCGTCGCGAAGTGCGCGTTGCGATCCCGGGGTTGGAAGACGCTGAGCAAGTCACCGAAGAGCAAAAGGTGGCGATCAGTGCCGCTGCCGGGGATGCGGTAGCTCAGCAGGCGCAGCAACAAAAGGAACAGCCAAAGTAAGGCTGCCAACAAACCTACTGCGATACCAAGATCAACAAAGGGGTGCCTTCGGGTGCCCTTTTTCATGGGGGCAAAATGGAACAGAAACGGGAAAAAACCGACGCAAAGCGGACAAATCGCCTTTCCGCTTCCCCCCAGCGGCTGGTTCCCCTAAAAGGCGCCAACCATTGCCATCTCGGGGATTGATACAGGATGCAAGAGCCAGCCATCACACCGGATCTGATTGCCGCCCATGGGTTGAAACCCGAAGAATACGACATGATCCTTGAGATCATCGGGCGCGAGCCGAGTTTCACCGAACTGGGCATTTTCTCGGCCATGTGGAATGAACATTGCTCCTACAAATCCTCAAAGAAATGGCTGCGGACTTTGCCGACCTCTGGCCCTCAAGTCATCTGTGGCCCTGGTGAAAATGCAGGCGTGGTAGATATCGGTGACGGCCAGGCGGTTGTCTTCAAAATGGAAAGCCACAATCACCCGTCCTATATCGAGCCTTATCAAGGCGCGGCAACGGGAGTTGGCGGCATCCTGCGCGACGTCTTCACCATGGGTGCGCGGCCCATCGCCTCAATGAACGCGTTGTCCTTTGGGGAACCGGGCCACCACAAAACCCGGCAACTGGTTAACGGCGTGGTCGAAGGCATCGGCGGCTATGGCAACTGTTTCGGCGTGCCGTGCGTCGGTGGCGAAGTGCGGTTCCACCCAGCCTATAACGGCAATTGCCTTGTAAACGCGTTTGCGGCAGGCTTGGCTGACAGCGACAAGATTTTCTATTCAGCTGCCTCCGGCGTCGGAATGCCCGTTGTCTATTTGGGTGCCAAGACCGGCCGCGACGGTGTCGGTGGTGCAACCATGGCTTCGGCAGAATTTGACGACACTATCGAAGAAAAGCGCCCCACTGTTCAGGTTGGTGACCCTTTCACTGAAAAGCGTCTGATGGAAGCGACACTGGAGCTGATGCAGACCGGCGCCGTGATCTCAATCCAGGACATGGGCGCGGCGGGCCTAACCTGTTCCGCTGTCGAAATGGGCGACAAAGGCGGTCTGGGCGTGCGTCTTGATCTGGAGAACGTCCCCCAGCGCGAAGACAACATGACCGCCTATGAGATGATGCTGTCGGAATCGCAGGAACGCATGTTGATGGTTCTGAAGCCCGAGCTTGAGGCCGAGGCCCGCGCCGTGTTCGATAAATGGGATCTGGATTTCGCCATCGTCGGCGAGACCATTGCCGAGGATCGCTTCCTGATCGTCCATAACGGCGAGGTCAAAGCTGATCTGGTCCTGTCCAAACTGTCCTCAACCGCGCCCGAATACGACCGCCCGTGGGAGCCGACGCCGGAGGCCGATGAACTGGCCGAAGTGCCTCAGATAGATCCGATTGACGGGTTGCGCGCCCTGCTCGCCTCGCCCAACTACGCTGGCAAGCAGTGGGTGTACGAACAATATGACACCATGGTCATGGCCGACAGCGCGCGCACACCCGGTCTGGGTGCCGGTATGGTCCGCGTGCATGGCACCGACAAGGCGCTGGCCTTCACCAGCGATGTCACCCCGCGCTATGTCCGCGCCAATCCCGTTGAGGGTGGCAAACAAGCGGTGGCCGAGGCGTATCGAAATCTGATTGCCGTCGGCGCCAAACCTCTGGCCACCACCGACAACCTGAACTTCGGCAACCCCGAAAAGCCCGAGATCATGGGCCAGTTCGTCGGAGCGATCAAAGGCATCGGTGCCGCAGTTGAAGCATTGGATATGCCGATCGTTTCCGGCAACGTCTCGCTGTATAACGAAACCGACGGTCAAGCGATCCTGCCCACGCCAACCATTGGCGCGGTAGGCCTGCTGACCCACACCGATGAGATCATCGGCAATGAGGTCCGCGAGGGCCACGTCGCACTGGTGATCGGCGACACCAGCGGTCATCTAGGTCAATCCGCACTGCTGGCTGAGGTTTTCAACCGCGAAGACGGTGACGCGCCGTATGTCGATCTGGACGCGGAAAAGCGCAACGGTGACTTCATCAGCGCCAACCGCGATATGATCAAAGCCTGTACTGATCTGGGCGACGGTGGCCTTGCTCTGGCTGCATTCGAGCTGGCCGAAGCTGCCGGGGTTGGTGTCTGTCTGGACGATGCCCCGACCGAGTTCCTGTTTGGTGAGGATCAGGCGCGCTATCTAGTCGCCTGCAACTTTGATCAGGCTGAGGCGCTGATGATCGCCGCGGGTCAAGCGGGTGTTCCGCTGGTCTCGGTCGGGCGGTTCACAGGCGACAACATACGCATCGGTACCTCCGAGGCTCCGCTGGAAGAGATGACAGCGACATTCCGCACCAGTTTTGCCGAAGCCGTCGCCTGACATCAAAAGTAAAGTGCCTGGAAACCTGCGCCTTCACCGGTGCAGGTTTTGTCGTTTCAAGGAGCCTATCTGACCCTTGCACGCCCCGGCCCGGCGCTCTACATCTTGGGAAAGACCTTCAGGAGAAACCTACATGCCGATGAGCGCCAACGATATCGAACACCTGCTGCGCCAAGCCTTTCCAGATGCGGAGATTCAGGTTGGCGGCAGTGACGGTGTGCACATGTCCGCCATGGTCGTGGACGAAAGCTTTCGCGGGAAAAACCGGGTGCAACAACAACGTGCGGTCTATGCGGCATTGAAGGGTAAGATGGACGGCCCGGCTGGCGAATTGCATGCATTGGCGTTGACAACGAAAGTGCCGGAGTAATGGATGATCCGATCAGTTGGGGTCTGCTGAGGCTGATCTATCTGGTCCTCGATATCGCGCATTGCATGGCGATCTTGTGTTGTGATTTGCCAAAACTACTAAAGTACGGGCCGAGGTATTGGCGTGTCATAAGGAAAATCAGACGCCGCGACTATGTACTTAGGCAAGGTTGAGCGCCAAAAATGAATGGCTGGTTGTTTTGGATGGGCATCGTCGCGGCATTGATAGTTGCCGCCGCGCTGATCGAAGCCTATGTGAAGCGAAACAGAAAACGAAAACTGGCTGACATGCGTCCAGACCCGGACAAAATCAGCAAAGTCGACGGCATTGATAGATATGGGCTGAATCCGCTGGCTTTGGCGCAGGCTGAACATCGGCGGCTAGAGGAAGAAGGATGGGCCACCAACCCGTCACAAGATGAAACGACCGCCCCGGATTCGGGTGAAAAGGATATGCAAGATGACCGACGTTAAAACCCAGATCGACGAAACCGTCAAAGCCAATACCGTGGTGCTGTATATGAAAGGCACCAAAGAGATGCCGCAATGCGGATTTTCTTCGCGCGTGGCCGGTGTGCTGAACTATATGGGCGTGGATTTTGCAGATGTGAATGTCCTGGCTGACGAGGACCTGCGTCAGGGTATCAAGGATTATTCCGATTGGCCAACAGTGCCGCAGCTTTATGTCAAAGGCGAGTTTGTCGGCGGATGCGACATCATCACCGAAATGACCCTGTCTGGCGAACTGGATACTCTTTTTGAAGAGAACGGTGTCGGCTATGACAAGGAAGCAGCCGACAAAATTCGCGAAGCAAACGCCTGATCAACGGCTGACGCAGTTTTCCAAAATGACCTGCTCACTGGCGGCATCCGCATCTGTCGCCAGAAAGCTCACCGTCGCATCCCAGCCTTTGGATCGCAGGACATACGTCCCTACCCCGCCTTCAGATTCATAGCGAATTCCTGATCCGCTTTGAGCTTGGCGCAACGTGACCAGCTGATTATCAACTATCATCGCAGCCGCGCTGGACCCGTCCTGGGCGTTGAAATAGGCAATTTCCAAAGGTACGTCATTGTCGCAGGTGAAGGTGACCGGCAAAATGTCGATCTGGGCCAAGGCCACCGTGGCGGGACATACGAGAGCCGCAGCATAAGCGACAGTTTTCAGAGTGTTCATGTGGCGGAGCTTTCCTCAATCACAGAGGCCAAAGCCTCGGCCCGTGCAGCCAATTCTGCCAGCGTATCAGTCACAGACGGCGGTACAACGGCCACTTCGATCCTCTCGGGTTCGGGCTGTGGCATGTTGCGCAGGGACTGTAACTCGGCCTCGACCGCAGTCAGTTTGGCCTCAAGCGACTTAATCTTGTCATCGGTTCCGGCCACTTTGTCGGCAAGCATCAGACCCGCCATCAGTAGCATCCGTGATTCCGGCATACGGCCGATCTGATCGGACAGGACTTGTGCTTCGTCATCCAGCATTTTCGCGGCTGATTGCAGAAAGACCTCTTCGCCTTCCTGGCACGACACGTCAAAACCACGACCGCCGATTTGAATTGTTAATTCAGGCATTATTCTACCTCTCCCTCGGCCAGTTTCGCTTGTGACAACAACGGCTCCAACCGGGCCAGCACAGCGTGCGCCTCGGCGGCATCCGTCGCCTGAGCCGCGCGTGTTGCCTCAAGCTCGGCCACTGTCGCGCGGTTAAGAAGCTCTGCATCCGGAACGCCGTCTTCGGCTGCAGCCCGCAGTTCATCCACCGATTTGCGCAGCTGATCGTTCGCCTTGCGCATGCGCTGCAAATCATCATCAAGGCGCGACATCGCCGCTCCGTGGCTTGAGCGTTCGGCGCGCAACATCTCAAGCTCAGCGCTCAATTCGGCCACGCGTTCGCTGTCGGCAAGCTCGGATTTCAGGCGGTTGTTTTCGGCCTGCAACTCCTGTGTGCTGTTTGCGACAGCCACCAGTTTTGTGTTTTCCGCCTTCAGCGCTTCCAACTCGTCCTGGTTTTCCAGTGCGGCCTTGGCCTCGGCCAGCTCGGCCCGGGCTGCCTCAACCGAGGTCAGCCGTGCGGTAGCCTCAGCAAGCTGTTCGCGCAACGCGCCTTTTTCCGGGTCTTCAGTTGGGACGTTTCGCAGACTTTCCATATCGGCGCGCATCGCGTCGACTTCCTGCTGATGACGGTCCTTCAGCGTCGTTAACCGCTCTTCCAGCTGAGCATTGGCGACGCGTTCATCATCCAAAGCTGCGCGTATTGCGTCATCCTGGCCGCCGCTGGGTGGTGCAACATTCCGCAACACCTCGACGCCGGTACCGATCCGTTCCATCGCGGCAACAATACGGCGCTGTAGTTCTTCGATCTGGCTCATGCCCCTGCCACCTCTTGATCAAGGTTCCTTGTCTCGCGGAGTGTCCGAATCAACATTTCCGCGCGCTTGACCCAGTCTAACCCAACGGGGCGGAAAATACCCACTGTTTGCTTTCAACAGCTTGGACCGTTTTCTTTAACCAATTGCCAGCCGCAAAACCCAGTTCTGCTTGCACTTTGGGGGCTGAATGATATTGAGCGCCCCATCTGCCTGTAATCCAAAGGAACAACGCCCGTGGACCTGACTGCGCTGCGCAATGCCAACCCCGAACACTGGGACAAGGCGGCCGCCATCCGCACCCTGACCCTTGACGCCGTCGCCGCCGCCAATTCCGGCCATTCCGGTATGCCGATGGGCATGGCCGATGTTGCGACTGTCCTGTTTGAAAAGCACCTCAAATTCGACGCCTCGGCCCCGAACTGGCCTGACCGCGATCGGTTTATCCTGTCAGCGGGCCATGGCTCGATGCTGGTGTATTCCCTGCTATACCTGACGGGCAATGCAGATGTAACACTGGACGAAATCAAGAATTTCCGCCAGTTGGGCGCAAAGACTGCAGGCCACCCCGAAAACTTCCTGGTTGACGGGATCGAGACGACCACTGGCCCGTTGGGTCAGGGTATCTCGAACGCGGTTGGCTTTGCCATGGCCGAGGAAATTCAGCGCGCGCAATACGGCAAGAAGATCGTCGATCACTATACTTATGTAATCGCCGGCGACGGCTGCCTTATGGAGGGTGTCAGCCAAGAGGCCATCACACTGGCTGGTCGACACGAGCTGAGCAAGCTGATCGTCTTCTGGGACAACAACAATATCACCATCGACGGCACAGTCGACATCGCCGACCGCACTGATCAGGTGCGCCGTTTTACAGCGTCAGGCTGGCATGTGATTGAGATTGACGGACACGATCCCAAAGCCATCGATGCAGCCATCGTGCAGGCAAAAGAATCCAACAAACCGACGATGATTGCGTGCGAAAGCCACATTGCGTTGGGTCACGCGGCACAGGATACGTCGAAAGGCCACGGCGCCTTGACCGATCAGGGGCAGCTGAAAGCTGCAAAAGACGGTTACGGCTGGCCACATGACGCCTTCGAAATCCCGGCCGATGTGAAATCTGCCTGGGAGGCCATCGGGGCCCGTGGCGCCTCTGATCGCGCCGAATGGGAAGAGCGTTTTGCAACCATATCCGACCGCAAACAGGCCGAGTTCAACCGCGCCTATGCGTTCGAGGCCCCCAAAAAGCTGGCTGGGGCGATCCGTACCTTCAAAAAACTGATGTCGGAAGATCAGCCAAAACTGGCGACCCGCGCGGCGTCTGAGAAGGTTCTGAACGTCGTGAACCCGATCATGCCCGAAACCGTCGGCGGGTCAGCGGATCTGACTGGATCGAACAACACCAAATCCGCCGATATGGGCGTGTTCCTACCGGAAAACCGCAAGGGCCGTTACATCCACTACGGGATCCGTGAACACGGCATGGCCGCCGCGATGAACGGCATGGCACTGCACGGCGGCATCCGCCCCTATGGTGGCACGTTCATGGCTTTCACCGACTATGCCCGCCCGTCCATGCGGTTGGCGGCGCTGATGAAAGTGCCCACCGTTTTCGTCATGACCCATGACTCGATCGGCTTGGGCGAAGACGGCCCGACCCACCAGCCGGTTGAACATTTGGCCATTTCGCGCGCGACGCCAAATACACTTGTGTTTCGCCCCGCCGATGTGATTGAGACCGCCGAAGCCTGGGAATTGGCACTGACTATCAAAGACAGCCCTTCGGTCCTGTCACTAACCCGTCAGGGCGTTCCAACGGTACGTACGGACCACAAGGCCAAAAACTTGACCGCTCAGGGCGCATACGTTCTGGCTGATGCTGAAAGCAAGCGTCAGGCCATCCTGATTGCCACCGGGTCCGAAGTTTCGCTGGCGATGGAAGCCAGGGCCATGCTCGAGGCGGAGGGTATTGGCACCCGCGTCGTCTCTATGCCATGTATGGAATTGTTCGCGCAGCAGGACGAAGCCTATCGCAAACGCGTACTGCCCGGCGGACCCGTTCGTGTCGGCATCGAGGCCGCAGTCCGCGCCGGAGGCTGGGATCGCTGGCTGCTGGGCGAACGCGGCCGCGAAGCCAAGGCAGGCTTTATTGGCATGTCCGGCTTTGGAGCCTCGGCACCCGCGGGTGAACTGTACAAACACTTCGGCATCACCGCCGAGGCGACAGTTGCCAAGGTCAGGGGATTACTGGGCTGATCCAGCATTTTTGACAGAAAAGAAACGGGAGGCGCTCATCAGAGCGCCCCTTTTCATTTCAAAGGTACGAAGTCTGAATGTCAGCAATGCGGACTTTGCAGACCTTGGATTGCAAGGCAGATTGACCTCCAGTAGTCTCGGACTTCGTTCTGACATCCATCTCAAAGGGTAACTTTCTGAGTATGAAGCAGCTTACCTGGCCAATGGCACTGCTATTGCTTTTTGCGTTTAGCCCTCAAGCGGTGGCAAGTTTTCCGCCAATAATACGTTTTATTGAACAACTTCTTGACCGCTCTATTTGCGGGTTCCCGAAGGGTTCAAGAATTGAAACTGCTGAACTGGTCTACTTCACATTGTATCGCGACCCAAGCGACTGCAACGGCAGCGGATATGGTCGATTTTGCAAAACAGTAATTCTAGACAAGGTCAGCGGCAGTTGTCGTGAATACGGCTATACAAAGGGCCACATTGGAGTCGACGACAATATTTCGCCAGCCATTGCCCCACCGAAAGGGTGGTCACCTACGGTCACCGGTTCCCAGCCGTTGTATTTAGTAGATTCCGAGAGCGGCAGCACATTATATGAGCAACCTCAAATCTACCTTCGAGTACCTGACAAAGCGGAACTGAAAGAGGAAGTCTCCTTCAAGTAATTCGTATGGTGGGTCACTTTGGGCTCTAAGCGGACTTTCCAGAAAATACTCCAAGTAACGGACCAATCACCTTGGTCGCCAAGGGGATCAACACAAACCCCCAGGCTAGGCCAAACACACCGTCCATCGTCGCTTTGGCAATCCACTCAACAGCGCCTACATACTGCGCCGACACCATGTGCCCAACAACGTAGGCCCAGTCATGAATATGGTGCCCCAGCCAGCCAAAGCCCAAAACCTCGAGCCCGTGAATGATGATCGAACCACCGACCCACAGCATCGCCGCAGTGCCTACGATAGACAGTACTTTCATCACTACCGGCATCGCTTTGACCAAGCCCCTACCCGCTCCGCGGCCAATCGGTGTTGGCGCGTTCTTCGCCAGGAAAAGCCCGACATCGTCCATTTTGACGATCAACGCGACCGAGCCATAAACCGCCAGCGTTACGCCAAGGCCAACAACCGCAAGCGTCGCGGCCTGCATCCAGATGTTCGGTGCCTCAATCGCGGCAAGTGCAATGGTCATGATCTCAGCCGACAGGATGAAATCGGTCTTGATCGCGCCCTTGACCTTCTGCTCCTCAAGATGACCCGGATCTGGATTTTTCATATCTTCGTCAATGACGTGGCTGCCATGCGGAAACAGGACATGAAAGATCTTTTCAGCGCCCTCGAAACATAAATAGGACCCGCCCAACATCAACAGTGGCGTGATCAGCCAGGGCGCAAAATTGGCAAGCAACAAAGCCACCGGAAGCAACAAAACGATCTTGTTGAAAACAGATCCGCGTGCAATTCGCCAGATGATCGGCAATTCACGCGCTGGTGCGAAACCCTGAACGTATTTCGGCGTCACCGCAGCATCGTCGATTATGACACCAGCGGTCTTGGCCCCGGCCTTACCCGCCGCAGCCACAACGTCATCCACCGAAGACGCCGCAACTTTTGCGATCCCTGCTACATCATCCAACAGGGCCAACAGACCGCTCATGCTGCTTCCTTTCTTATCATCTGCCGCTTCCGGACCCTACCTGATCGGGCGGCTAGCGCAAGCGTTAGCGCAACCGGCGCAGGTTTGCGCTAACACGTTAAAAATATGTCACTTTTGCTCTTTTGAGAATGCCAAATGACCGTTATATGGCCCTGAAAGCAAGCGCATCTGGAGGCTTCATATGACCATCAAGGTCGGTATCAATGGTTTTGGCCGTATTGGCCGCTGCACCCTGTCGCACATCGCCGCTTCGGGCCGGAACGACATTGAAGTGATCAAGGTCAACGCAACAGGCCCGCTGGAAACAACCGCGCATCTGCTGAAATACGACAGTGTCCACGGACGCTTTCCCCGTGACGTCGCCATCACCCAAAACTCGATGGACCTGGGCCGTGGCCCGATGGAGGTGTTCTCGACCTATAACATGAACGAACTGGACTGGGATGGCTGTGACGTCGTACTGGAATGCACCGGCAAGTTCAACGATGGCCTGAAAGCCAACACCCATCTGGAACGCGGCGCCCAAAAGGTCCTGCTGTCGGCCCCCGGCATAAATGTGGACAAAACAATCGTCTATGGCGTCAACCACAACAGCCTGACTGTTCAGGACAAGATGATTTCGAACGGCTCGTGCACCACGAACTGCCTTGCGCCGCTTGCCAAGGTTTTGGACGAAGGCATCGGGATTGAGCACGGCATCATGACCACGATCCACGCCTATACCGGCGATCAGCCGACGCTGGACCGCCGTCATGGTGACCTTTACCGCGCGCGGGCCGCATCCATGTCGATGATCCCGACCTCGACCGGCGCGGCCAAGGCGTTGGGTGAGGTTCTGCCCAACCTCAAAGGTCGTTTGGACGGGTCTGCCATCCGCGTGCCGACACCGAACGTATCAGCCGTTGACCTGACTTTCCGCGCTGGGCGCGATGTCACGGTCGACGAAGTGAACGCTGTCGTTCGCGAAGCCGCGCAAGGACCGATGCAGCGTGTTCTGGGTTATGAGCCGGCACCGCTTGTGTCGACCGACTTCAACCACACCGAAGAAAGCTCGATCTTTGCGCCAGACCAGACGCGCGTGGTGAACAATCGCATGGTGCGTGTGTTGGCCTGGTACGACAATGAATGGGCCTTTTCTGTACGCATGGCTGACGTTGCAGTTGCGATGGGCCGGCTTAACTAAGACCACTTTGAATTCTTGAACCTTTTTGCCCGCTCAGGTTATCTGGGCGGGCATTGTCGTTCGGGGCCACTATGACCAATCAAATCGCAATTTGGCTAGGCCTGCTGATTCTAGGCGGGTGTGTGGTCGACTATGCCCTGTTTGGACCCGAGCATTTTGTGTTTTTGGGCAAGAAGCTTTATGCCTTTCTGGACTGGCTCGCTTTCTGGCGCTGACAGAGGTTTTGCTTGACTTTCGTGTCAACTTAGCTTTGTTAGCGCTAACTTTATATTGGCCGACATTCGGACGGAGCAGAACATGACACTCAAGCTGGCAATAAACGGATTTGGACGGATCGGACGCGGTGTTCTGCGTGCGGTAATGGAATCGGGCCGCACGGATGTCGAGATTGTTGCGATCAACGATCTGGCCAAGCCGGAAATAAACGCGCATCTGTTTGAGTTCGACAGCGTACATGGACGCTACACAAAACCCGTAACCCTGACGGATGACGGTCTGGACGTCGGCGCCGGCCCTATCCGCCTGACCAGTGAGCGTGAGCCGGAAAAGCTGGATTGGTCCGATGTAGATGTTGTTCTGGAATGCACCGGTGTTTTCCGGACCCGCGAAGCCGCCTCTCGCCACTTTGAGAACGGTGCAACCAAGGTTCTAATTTCGGCTCCCGCGCGTGGTGATGGCGGCGTTAAGACTATTGTCTTTGGCGTCAATGATGACGAACTGACAGCCGAGGACAGGGTCGTGTCCAACGCATCCTGCACCACCAACTGCCTGTCTCCTGTCGCAGCCGCGCTGGATGCGGGTCTTGGTATCGTGCACGGAAACATGACCACCGTTCACGCCTATACTGCCAGCCAGCCGGTTCACGATACAGCCGGCAAAGACCCTTACCTGTCGCGCGCCGCAGCGTTGTCGATGATCCCCACCACCACCGGCGCGGCATCCGCTGTCGGCTTGGTTCTGCCGCAGCTGGCGGGAAAACTGACCGGCCAGGCAATCCGCGTTCCAACGCCCAACGTCTCGGTTGTGGATCTGGTTGCCGAAGTCTCGCGCCCAACCACGGAAGAGGAAGTAAACGCGCTGTTCACTGAAGCAGCCGCTAAGATTCCGGGTGTTCTGGCTGCTGAAGACCGACCGCTGATCTCAGTGGATTTCAACCATGATGCGCACAGTTCGACCGTTTCTCTGCCAGAAACCAAAGTCACCGACGGCACGCTGGTCCGCGTGTTGGCCTGGTATGACAACGAATGGGGTTTCTCGAACCGGATGCTGGACACAGCGGCGACGATGGGTGCCCTAACCTAACCTAACCTTTCACGCAAAGCGGCATTGACGCGAGGCGTGACGAAATTCGACACATCTCCGTCAAGCCGGGCGATTTCTTTGACCAGTTTCGACGCGATCGCCTGATGCCTTGCTTCGGCCATCAGGAACACGGTTTCGATGGAATCGTCGAGAACCCGGTTCATGCCGACCATCTGGAATTCGTACTCGAAATCTGCCACCGCCCTTAGTCCGCGGACGATGATCTGTGCGCCGACGTCGCTGGCACAATCAATCAGAAGATTTTCAAACGGATGCGCGACAATTTCAGTGGCAGTCTGTGCGGATAAAAACGCACATTCTGCCTCGATCATAGCCACGCGTTCTTCCAGCGAAAACAATGGTCCCTTGTCGCGGTTGATCGCAACGCCAATGACCAACTTGTCAACCAAAGCAGACGCGCGGCGAATGATGTCGATATGACCCAAAGTGATTGGATCGAATGTTCCGGGATATAATCCAACCCTCATAGGGGCCTCCTGCGCAACAATATTTCCGCGCTAGCAAACATAACTTCACCAAAGGTGCAAGAGGGTACGCGGCAGTCCGGACCTAATGCCCCATGATCATGCCTTCCAATGCGTCTTTTTCCATCGCCAGCTCGGACAGCTGTGCTTTGACGACATCGCCCAGGGTCACAATACCTATCAGTTTGCCGTCTTCCAGAACGGGCATGTGCCGAAAACGGCCTTCGGTCATGCGTGACAAAACATCCTGAACCGAGTCCTGTTGTGATGCTGTCTCCAGCTCACTTGTCATGTAGGTACTGACCGGCTCGGTCAGGCAACCGCTACCGCTAGAGCCCAGTTCCCGCACGATGTCACGCTCTGAAAGGATACCCGCCGCCGTCTCACCACCATCCTCAGACACGACCACCGTCCCGATGCGCTTTGCCGCCAGAATTTTAGCGGCCTCGGAAACGGTAAGCGACGGGCTGACGGTTTCAACCGCCCCGGAGCCTTTGGATTTCAGAATGGCCTGAACAAGCATACGCGGAACCTCCGAAATAACTTCCTGTTTTCCAAAGCGTTGCCGGAATGCCTGAACCTGTCAAGGTGAAGCTTCGGCTTCAAGTCGCTCAACCTCTTCGCGAATACCCTGGCTTAGTGCCTGCGCAAAGCGATTCAGCCTCTCGTTACGTTGGTCACCTTCGTGACGGACCAGATGAAAACTTCGGGTCAGACTGACCTGATCTGTCAGAATTTTCTGCAGACCGGGGTGGAACGGCAGTGTGAAATCATGAGCCACACAGATCCCAGATCCCAACGCAACCTGCCGCAATTGCACCGAAACCGAGTTTGAGGCCAGAGGGACACGGTCAATGCCAATGTCCACCAAATAGTCCAGCTCGCGGTCAAATATCATGTCAGGGATATAGCCAATCATCCGGTGCCCTCTGAGATCCTCCAGTGATTGGACCGGTAGGTGATCCGCCAGATATGCCTGCGTTGCGACCAGATGCAGCTTATAGTCGCATATCCTCTGAACCAGCAGTTTCCCGGCGGTCGGCGCGCTGACCGTTACGGCCATGTCAGCTTCGCGGCGGGACAGGTTGATGATGCGCGGCAGAGCGAGAATCTGGATGTCCAGATCCGGGTTGGCATCACATATCTTGGCGCAAACCTGCGGTAACAGGTAATTCGCGCTTCCGTCCGGGGCCCCTATCCTGATCTGGCCACTCAGCGTTTTGGACGAACCAGCAAGCGCTCCCGCCGCCGCGCGCATGGCCTCTTCGGCCTGCAAGCCATGTGCCATCAGCCTCTCACCCGCAGAGGTCAGAACATACCCTTGCTGCGATTTTGTGAACAGCGGCGCGTCCAGAGACACTTCCAGCCGCGCAATCCGCCGACCAGCTGTGGCCGGGTCAATCTTTAACAGCCGTCCGGCGGCGGAAAGGCTTTCCTCGCGTGCGACGGCCAGGAAGACACGCATATCGTCCCAATTTGGAGCCATTGGCCACCCTTTGCATTTTTGCAAAACACCTTTGAAACATTGCCTCTGTTCAACCTATTTCTGCAAGCCTATTCTGCGCAAAATCATCCGAGGAGATTGCAATGTCCGAACTGTCCCATTTCATCAACGGTGAAAGCGTTGCCGGTACGTCTGGCCGTTTTGACGATGTGTTCAACCCGGCCACGGGCGAAGTGCAATACAAATGCCCGATGGCGAGCGTCGCAGAAACTACTGCAGCCATTGAAAGTGCCGCAGCCGCGCAGCTTGCATGGGGTGCAACCAATCCACAGAAACGCGGGCGAGTGATGATGGCCATGGTTGGCCTGATGAACCGCGACATGGACAAGCTGGCCGAGGCGCTCAGCCGCGAGCACGGCAAAACCATTCCCGATGCCAAAGGCGATTTGCAGCGCGGGCTGGAGGTCATTGAGTACTGCATCGGCGCACCTCAGATGCTGAAGGGCGAGTATACCGACAGCGCGGGTCCGGGCATCGACATGTATTCGATGCGTCAGCCTTTGGGGGTCGTCGCCTCGATCATGCCGTTCAACTTCCCGGCGATGATGCCATTGTGGCATGTCGGCCCTGCGTTGGCGTGTGGAAACGCGGTGGTTCTGAAGCCGTCTGAACGTGACCCTTCGGTGCCACTGATGTTGGCCGAACTGTTTGTTGAGGCAGGCTTGCCCAAAGGTGTCTTCCAGGTTGTTAATGGCGACAAAGAAGCTGTGGACACGCTTTTGGACAGCGACACCATTCAAGGTGTCAGCTTTGTCGGGTCGACGCCGATCGCGCAGTATATCTATTCGCGCGCAACGGCGAATGGCAAACGTGCACAGTGCTTTGGCGGGGCTAAGAACCACATGATCGTCATGCCCGACGCGGACATGGATCAGGCTGCTGACGCTTTGGTTGGTGCCGGGTTTGGCGCGGCTGGCGAACGGTGCATGGCCATTTCGGTTGCTGTTCCGGTCGGTGACGAAACTGCAGACGCGCTGATCGAAAAGCTGATCCCCCGGGTCGAAAAGTTGAAAGTCGGTCCCTATACGGCGGGCGACGATGTGGATATGGGCCCTGTCGTGACCGGTGCTGCGAAAGAGCGTATTCTGGGGCTGATCAACTCGGGCGTGGAACAAGGCGCGAAGCTGGTGGTCGATAACCGTGACTTCAGCCTGCAAGGGTACGAGGACGGCTTTTTCGTCGGGCCGCATCTGTTTGACCACGTCACACCCGACATGGATATCTACAGGCAGGAAATCTTTGGCCCGGTTCTGTCGACAGTACGTGCTGGATCGTACGAAGAAGCGTTGAAACTGGCGATGGACCATGAATACGGCAACGGCACGGCGATCTTCACCCGCGACGGTGACACAGCGCGCGACTTTGCCAGCCGGGTGAATATCGGGATGGTTGGCATCAACGTACCGATCCCGGTTCCGCTGGCATACCACACCTTTGGCGGTTGGAAGAAATCCATGTTCGGGGACCTGAACCAGCACGGTGCCGACAGTTTTAAGTTCTATACTCGAACCAAAACCGTTACCGCGCGCTGGCCGTCCGGTATCAAAGAAGGCGGCGAATTTAACTTTAGGGCAATGGACTGATCTGCTTGACTGACATGTAGATACCCAACCCGGCCTGCATCAGGCCGGGTTGTTTTCGGCGGTACGTCGCTAGAACCCAACAATTTTTGCGGCCTCACGATAAATTCAGAGGGCAAACTCTGGAAAAACGGATCCGTCGGCAATAATTTACCATCAAATCGTTGTTCGAGCATTTCCTGAACCGGAGGCAAAATTGTCAAACTCCCGCATGACCCGTCGCTCTGCGTTGCTGGGGGCCGCGTCCCTTCTGGCGACGCCCGCCGTGGTACGCGCGCAAAGCGCCGATGCTTTCCCAGAAAATGAAGAGGCCATCAGCACGCAACTGCCGGTTCGCCGCAATGTTTCGTCGTTCTCACAGCAAAACTGGCAGGATCACTTTGATGAGCTGGGTGTTGGCTGCCTGTTAGCAGATATCACAAGCCGCGCGGTGCATTACTGGGGGGCGGACGGAACCTATAAGCTGTACCCAAGCTCGGTTCCGATGAGCGAAGAGCTGACCAAGCGCGGCTATACCAAGGTTGTGCGCAAAACCGAGAACCCAAGCTGGACTCCGACATCGTCGATGCGGGAACGTGACCCGTCCCTGCCAGTCCGTATGGATGGCGGCGCGCCCGGAAATCCACTTGGCACCCGCGCTATGTATTTGGGTTGGCCGGCCTATCTGGTGCATGGAACCCACGACACGCGCAAGATTGGGCGTCAAAGCTCCTCCGGGTGCATTGGCCTGTACAACCAACATGTTGAGGAACTGTATCCTCTGGTTCAAGTCGGAACCCAGGTCAGGCTGGTCTGATAAAAAAGCCCCGGTCATCAGGACCGGGGCTTTTTACTTCAAGTAGTAGTTCTTATTCCGGCAAGATCACCGCGTCGACCACGTGGATCACGCCATTGCTGGTTTCGATGTCAGCCTGAACCACTTTGGCGCCATTGACCTTCACACCGTTTTTCGCGTTTACGCTCAAACGATCACCCTGGACGGTCAGAACCTTTGCGCGCTTGCCCGCGATGTCGCCAGACATCACTTTGGCCGGAACCACGTGATAGGTTAGAATTTCGATCAGTTGGTCTTTGTTCTCAGGCAGCAACAAAGTTTCGACCGTTCCTTCGGGCAAAGCAGCAAAAGCCTCATCCGTGGGGGCAAAAACTGTGAACGGTCCATCGCTTTTCAGCGTATCGACCAGACCTGCCGCCTGAACCGCTGCGACCAGCGTGTTGAATGATCCGGCCGAAACGGCGGTATCCACGATATCAGCGGCCTGAGCCTTTACGGGCAAAGCAAGTGCAAGTGCGGCGGCAGCGCCCATGAATGTACGGCGAAACATGGCTGTTTTCTCCTCTCCAGCTTGTTATGGAAAGGGTTACGGGCGCTTCGCTGCGTCGGATCACTTTGGGATCATTTTTCCTTGATCTGCACCCAGATGCTTTGGGCGCGACCCTCCTTTAAAAAGGGTAATGCCTCAACCGCATCAGGGCGATCCTGCTGCAGAAAATACCCCGGCCAAAGCATTGAATACGCGGACGATTGCAGCAAAGTATGCAGCATGTATTGCTCACCCCAACCCGGGCAGTCATAGAAAAATCGCTTGGGGTATTCATAAGGCAGAAAAACATCGTGTACATGGATCACCACGCCCGGTCTCAACGCCGGAATGATGCGGCAGAACAGATGCGCCACGTCATTGCTCATTCGAACAACATGGCTGGAATCGATGAACAGGATGTCTCCGGCCTCAAGCTGTTCGAACAACGCCGGATCAACTTCTTCCAGCCGTTTCTGTTCGAACCGGTCGACCACATGGGCGATATCGGCGCGAGGATACGGGTCAATCGCGGTGATCTGCGTATCAAGCCCGCCGTCGGTGATCGCCTGACGGGTCACACGGGTAGAGTTTCCGCACCCGACTTCAATCACACGCTTGGGCGCAAACCGACGGATCATCAGATATAGCGCTTCCGCGTCCGGGCTGTCATAATAGCCGTTGCCGATACGATATCCGGTCTGGTTGCGCGCTGGGTCTTTCAACGCGTCCAACGCGTCAGCATGATCCTTGAACTCAGCAACGAGTTGGCTGATATCGAACCCCTCCATCCCCGGCGACAGCGCGTAGGCCGGGCGGGTTAGCCCCCCTGCCCGCTCAAAGGCCTCAAGCCGCGCGCGCTCATCCTTCTCGGTCACTTTGTCGATCAGTTTCACACCAAATCGATCAAAAATGGCATTGAGCCGTAGGAATTTTCTGGGTTTCACACGCAGGCTCCGGATGGGACATAACTGATCTGCTCCATACCGCTGCGGGTGGGGGCTCTGCAAGCGCTGCGCGGTCAAACACTTGGCAAAACGCAAAAATCCGTATTCACTGTTTCGAATAGTTAAGCGAGGGCCGCCATGCAGCAGGAATACACGCTGGGCATCGAAGAAGAGTATCTGCTGGTCGATCGCGACAGCCTTGAGCTCGCCGAAGCACCCGCCGCCCTGATGGAGGCCTGCCAGGCCGACTTTCAAGGCCAGGTCAGCCCCGAATTCCTGCAATGTCAGATCGAAGTTGGCACCCGCCCCCACACAACGATCAAATCCGCACGTGAGGACCTAAAGCGCCTGCGTTCTTGCGTGGCGGAACGCGCCGCCGACTACAACCTGGCCCCGATTGCCGTGTCCTGTCACCCGTTTGCCGATTGGAAGAAACAGCACCACACACGCAAAGACCGCTATGACGCTTTGCAGCACGCATTGGGTGGTGTCGCGCGGCGGATGTTGATCTGCGGCATGCATGTGCATGTCGGGGTAGAGGACCCAGCTTTGCGCGCCGATTTGATGCCACAGCTGTCGTATTTCCTACCTCATCTTCTGGCGTTGTCCACATCGTCTCCGTTTTGGAATGGAGAGGATACGGGGCTGTCCTCGTATCGCCTGACTGTCTTTGACAACCTGCCCCGTACCGGCCTGCCGCCGGTTTTGGCCAGTTGGTCCGAATACGAGCGAACCACCGGCATTCTGGTCGAACTGGGCGTAATCGAGGACACCACCAAAATCTGGTGGGACCTGCGACCGTCCCACCGGTTCCCGACCCTGGAAACCCGGATCATGGACGTGCAGCCTCGGCTTGAACATACCTTGTCGCTGGCTGCATTGCTGCAAGCCCTGACGCGAATGCTGTGCCGGCTGAAGGATCGGAACCTGCGGTGGCGAAACTATGATCAGTTCCTCATCGGTGAAAACCGCTGGCGTGCGCAAAGGTACGGAGTGGGAGAAGGTTTGATTGATTTCGGTGATCGTTCGATCAAACCCATGCCCGAGTTGATGGGTGAATTGATGGGGATGCTGGCGGAAGACGCCGAGATTCTTGGAACCATGACCGAACTGGCGCGCCTGCAACAAATCGCACAGAACGGAACCTCTTCCACCAGACAGCGCCGTGTTTACGCCGAGGCTTCGGCCGGCGGCGAAGATCCGGGCAAGGCAGTCGTCAGGCATCTTATCGAAGAATACCACTTCGACCTCTGAAGCCCGGCGCCAAAGATTGCTGCCCGTGCAAAATTTCTGTAAGGATTCAGAAATAAACACTCGTTCAATTCATTTAGCAGCGTGGGAGGCAAGCCTTGGATTTCGCATTGACAGAAGAGCAGACCGCGATCTTCGACATGGCGTATGAGTTCGGGCAGGAAAACATCGCCCCTTACGCCCAGAAATGGGAGGCGGACGGAACCATCCCCAAAGACCTGTGGCCGCGCGTCGGTGAATTGGGTTTCGGCAGCCTGTACGTACCCGAAGACAGTGGTGGTTCGGGCCTGACCCGATTGGACGCGACCCTGGTGTTTGAAGCTCTTTCAATGGCTTGCCCCTCGGTCGCAGCGTTCTTGTCCATCCACAACATGTGCGCAAAGATGCTGGACAGCTTTGCCAGTGACGACCTGAAATCCCGCATCATGCCTAATGTGCTGAGCCTGCAGACCGTGCTGAGCTATTGTCTGACCGAACCCGGATCAGGTTCTGACGCGGCCGCTTTGAAAACCCGAGCTGACCGGACGAATGAAGGCTTTACGCTGAACGGCACCAAAGCGTTCATATCAGGTGGTGGTTACTCTGATGCTTATGTCTGCATGGTGCGCACCGGTCAGGAGGGGCCCAAGGGGATATCGACGGTCTATGTCGAGGATGGTGCGCCCGGTCTTAGCTTTGGAGCGCTGGAACAAAAGATGGGCTGGAAAAGCCAACCCACTGCGCAGGTCCAGTTTGACGATTGTAAAATCCCGGCGGAAAACCTTGTTGGTGTCGAAGGCGACGGTTTCAAATACGCGATGATGGGCCTGGATGGGGGACGGTTGAACATCGCCTCCTGCTCGCTTGGGGCTGCACAAACTGGGCTGAACATGACGCTGCAATACATGTCCGAGCGTAAGGCTTTTGGCCAATCTATCGACCAGTTTCAGGCCCTGCAGTTTCGACTTGCAGACATGGAGATAGATTTGCAGGCCGCCCGTACCTTTCTGCGTCAGGCCGCCTGGAAACTGGATCAGGGAGCCCCGGACGCAACCAAGTTTTGCGCTATGGCCAAGAAGTTCGTGACCGAGACCGGTTCGAAAGTTGTTGACCAATGCCTGCAATTACACGGCGGCTATGGCTATCTGGCGGATTACGGGATCGAAAAGCTGGTCCGCGACTTGCGTGTTCATCAGATCCTGGAAGGCACAAATGAAATCATGCGGGTCATCGTGTCTCGACAAATGCTTGCCCAACGCTGAGGATAAAATGGCAGATATCGACATTCGCATCTCGGGGCGCGCCGGACGCATTACGCTGACACGGCCCAATGCGCTTAATGCGCTGACCTATGACATGTGCATGGCCATCGATACCGCCCTTCGCAATTGGCGCGAGGATGACGCGGTTGATCTGGTGATCTTCGACGCCCTGGGTGAGAAAGCCTTTTGCGCCGGCGGCGATATTGCCGACCTTTATGCGGCGGGCCTAAAACAGGACTATCAATTCGGACGTACCTTCTGGCAGGATGAATACCGGCTGAACGCCCTGATTTTTGAGTATCCCAAACCCGTCGTCAGCTTTCTGCAAGGCTTCACAATGGGCGGAGGGGTTGGCATCGGCTGTCATGGAAGTCATCGCATTGTTGGTGAAAGCTCAAAAATTGCCCTCCCGGAATGTTCAATCGGTTTGGTTCCGGATGTCGGCAGCACGCTGATGCTGGCGCTGGCACCGGGGCGTCTGGGCGAATACCTAGGCACGACCGGCCACCGAATGGGCCCCGGCGACGCCCTTACTGCCGGATTTGCTGATCATTACATCCCATTGGAACAATGGCCGGGCCTGATCCAGATGCTTGAGGCCTCGGGCAATGCCAGCCTGTTGGCGCAGCACGCTGCGGAACCACCCACCAGCACGCTGAAAGACCAGCAACAGCGGATCGATGCTTTGTTTGGCGGTGAGGGGTTAGGTGACATCTTGAATACGTTGCGCCGCTCGGACGACGATATCGCTGCTGCGGCGCTGACCCTCATGACGCGCAACGCACCGATCTCTATGGCGTGTACGGTGGAAATGCTGCATCGTCTGCGCAGCCCGACGCTTACGCTGCGAAAAGCGCTGGAACTTGAATACCGCTTCACCTTTCGCGCAATGGAGCATGGCGATTTCATCGAAGGCATCCGCGCACAGATCATCGACAAGGATCGCAACCCGCGTTGGCAGTTTGCCGATCTGAACGTGCCGGCGGTGACCGTCTCAAAGATGCTGCAACCGCTTGGCAAAGACACGCTGACATTCGAGGAGAACTGAGCAATGAAAATCGGGTTTATCGGTTTGGGCAACATGGGTAATCCGATGGCTGCCAACCTTGCCAAGGCGGGCCATACGGTAACGGGTTTTGACATGGCCGACGTCACGGTTTCTGGCGTCAGCATGGCTGCGTCCGGACCCGAGGCCGCAGCGGGTGCCGATATCGTCATAACGATGTTGCCGAATGGTCAAATCCTGCGTGCAGTCGCGGATGAGATCCTTCCGGCGATGCAATCAGGTTCCGTTTGGATCGATTGTTCAACTGTTGATGTCGACAGCGCCCGCGCCGTCGCTGATCAGGCCAAAGACGCAGGCGTTTTGGCCGTAGACGCTCCCGTATCCGGTGGCATCGGAGGAGCAGCGGCCGGAACACTGACCTTCATGGCGGGTGGTAGTAACGCAGGTTTTGCCAAGGCATCCCCCCTGTTCGACATAATGGGCCAGAAGGCCGTTCATTGTGGCGAATCTGGCGCGGGTCAAGCTGCCAAGATTTGCAATAACATGATCTTGGGCGTGACTATGATCGCAACCTGCGAGGCATTCGCCCTGGCAGACAAGCTTGGGCTGGACCGGCAAAAGATGTTCGACGTGGTCAGCACATCCTCAGGATATAGCTGGACGATGAACGCGTACTGCCCCGCCCCCGGTGTCGGGCCGCAAAGCCCGTCTGACAATGGTTACCAGCCCGGTTTCGCAGCCGAGCTGATGCTGAAGGATTTACGTCTCAGCCAGCAGGCCGCCGAAAGCTCTGACGCGGATACGCCGATGGGACAGGCCGCAACCAAATTGTATGAGCAATTCGTCGAAACCGAAGGCGGACTGGGTAAGGATTTCTCGGCCATGTTGCCACGCTTTGAAAAACGCGGTCGCGGATGACCCCATCGGCGGGGAGTTGCCCACAGGGTTGACCACCAGACAACAAGCGACCATCTGTCTAAAGATCCACCGTAGAGGTCAAAGGAATTAGGATGTCGCGCATATTGCCTGTCACTTTAGCGGTTTTCGCTTTTGTATTGACTCCGACCCTTGCTTCGGCGGGCAATGGTAGTGGCAAAGCTGGACACTGCCCGCCGGGTCTTGCCAAAAAGGCAGTTCCATGCGTGCCACCGGGTCAGGCAAAAAACTACTACAAGAAAGGCGATTACATCACCCGCGACTATCGCTGGATCAATGATCCCAACCGATATGGGTTGCGCCGGGACGGGTACTATATTCGCGCTGGAGATTACGTTTACCGCGTCGACCCAGACACGCAAAAAGTGCTGAACCTCATCGGAGCAGTGGCCGACATTCTGTATTGATCCTTACCTAAAGGATTCCGCATCTAACGCTCCCTGTTAAAAATTAACACAATCAGTGGGTTAGATCACAGCCGCTGAAGAGCTGCAGCGACTTCACGCTCATTTTTCTTTCTTGAAACAAACGAAAGCAGCGCCTGATCTTGTCAGGGCCCTGAGGGAACCAGCCGATCTGAACGTAGGGTTCGCACAATTCAATTTGACGTCCTCATGCCGCCGGCTGGCAAGAGGTTGCAGCTTTAGCTTTGCGATTCCATTTTGCCACCGCATCCGTGCCGTAAGTTCATGTTACGACTGGCCCATTTCCGAACTCACATACGCTGCAGGCTGCGACGGAAGTTATTCCGCCGCAACTTGTTCCGGGTTCAACATCTGATTCAGATAATGGCCAGTATGGCTGCACTCGACAGCGGCTACGTCTTCAGGCGTTCCGATGGCCACGATTTCACCACCACCATCGCCCCCTTCAGGACCGATATCGATGATGTGGTCAGCGGTTTTGACAACGTCCAAATTGTGCTCGATCACCACAACCGTATTGCCCTGATCGACCAATTCATGAAGCACTTCCAACAACTTGCGCACGTCTTCGAAGTGCAGGCCAGTTGTCGGTTCATCCAGAATATACAGCGTTCGCCCGGTCGAGCGTTTGGATAGTTCCTTTGACAGCTTCACCCGCTGCGCTTCCCCGCCTGAAAGCGTGGTCGCTTGCTGCCCAACCTTGATATAGCCCAGACCAACGCGTGCCAGCGCATCCATCTTGTCGCGGATCGACGGCACGGCTTTAAAGAAGTCCTGCGCGTCTTCTACGGTCATATCAAGGACATCCGCGATGGACTTGCCCTTGAATTTGATCTCAAGCGTCTCGCGGTTATAGCGCGCACCCTTGCAAGTCTCGCAGGTGACGTAGACGTCAGGCAGAAAGTGCATCTCAATCTTGATGACGCCGTCGCCTTGACAGGCCTCGCACCGGCCGCCCTTGACGTTAAAGCTGAACCGCCCGGGCTTGTATCCCCGCGCCTTGGCCTCGGGCAGCCCGGCAAACCAATCGCGGATCGGAGTGAAGGCACCGGTGTAAGTTGCTGGATTCGAACGCGGAGTCCGACCAATCGGTCGTTGATCAATGTCAATGACCTTGTCCAGATGTTCCAACCCTTTGATCGTCTCACAGGGCGCAGGTGTCTGGCGCGCGCCGTTCAGGCGCATCGAAGCGGTTTTGAACAGCGTCTCAATCGTCAATGTGGATTTCCCGCCACCCGACACGCCAGTCACGCAGACAAATTTGCCAAGCGGAAATTCGGCAGTGACATTTCTCAGGTTGTTTCCTGTGGCTTTGACAACAGTAACCTTCTTCTTGTTGCCCTTGCGCCTTTCAACCGGGACCGAGATTTCACGCGTGCCCGACAGATACTGACCCGTCATCGACGCAGCATCCGCAGCGATCTGGTCGGGCGTGCCCTTGCTGACCACCTGCCCGCCATGAACCCCGGCACCGGGGCCAATATCGAACACGTAATCGGCCTCTCGAATGGCTTCTTCGTCATGCTCAACAACAATCACCGTATTGCCCTGATCCCGCAGATTTTTGAGGGTCCCCAACAGGCGGTCATTGTCGCGCTGGTGCAACCCGATTGAGGGTTCATCCAGCACATACAAAACACCCGTCAGGCCCGAACCGATCTGACTGGCCAATCTGATCCGCTGGCTCTCGCCGCCGGAAAGGGTGCCACTCGAGCGGGATAGCGTAAGATATTCCAAACCAACGTTATTCAGAAACCCAAGTCGTTCGCGGATTTCCTTGAGGATGGCGCGCGCGATCTCATTTTTCTGAACACTCAAGTGATTGGGGGCGTCCTCAATCCAGGCCAAAGCCTCTCGGATGGACATCTTGACCACCTGACCCACATGCAGCTTGGCAATCTTGACGGCCAGCGCCTCTGGTCGCAGACGATAGCCGTGGCATGCGCCGCAAGAGCGGTTGTTCTGATACCGTTCGAACTCTTCCCGAATCCAGGCGCTGTCGGTCTCGCGATAACGGCGTTCCATGTTCGGAATCACGCCTTCGAAACTGCGGGTGACCTGATAAACCCTTCCGCCTTCATCATAACGGAATTGGATTTCCTCATCGCCGGATCCGCGCAGAAACACCTGCTGAACCTTCGCGGGCAGGTCTTTCCATGGTGTGTTCTTGTCAAACTCGTAATGTTGCGCAATGGCCTCGATGGTTTGGAGGAAGTACGGTGACTTACCCTTGCGCCAGGGGGCCAGCGCCCCGTCATATAGTTTGAGTGTCTGGTCCGGCACCACCAGCCGTTCGTCAAAAAACAGCTCAACACCCAGACCGTCACAATCGGGACAAGCCCCAAATGGAGCGTTGAAGGAAAACAAACGCGGTTCGATCTCGGGGATCGTGAAGCCACTGACCGGGCAGGCAAAGTTCTCACTGAACGTGATGCGCTCGGGATCGCTTTCGCGCGGCGCGGTTTCCAGAATGGCAATGCCGTCGGCCAGATCCAATGCGGTCCGCAGACTGTCGGCCAGCCGAGTCCCCATCCCTTCGCGCACCACCAAACGGTCAACCACCACGTCGATGTCATGCCGGAACTTCTTGTCCAACGTGGGCGGTTCGTCGAGCTCATAGAACTCTCCATCCACTTTTACGCGCTGAAAACCCTGCTTGCGCAGTTCCAGGAACTCTTTTTTGTATTCTCCCTTGCGGTCGCGCACGATCGGGGCCAGCAAATAGCCACGCGTCCCCTCCTCCATCGTCATGATGCGGTCGACCATATCCTGCACCTGCTGGGCCTCGATGGGCTGGCCGGTGGCCGGGCTATAGGGCGTGCCTGCGCGAGCAAACAACAGGCGCAGATAGTCGTAGATCTCGGTGACCGTGCCCACTGTTGAGCGCGGGTTTTTCGAGGTGGTTTTCTGTTCAATCGAAATTGCCGGGGACAGACCGCTGATATGGTCCACATCCGGCTTTTCCATCATGTCCAGAAACTGCCGTGCATAGGCAGACAGGCTTTCGACATAGCGCCGCTGCCCTTCCGCATAGATCGTGTCGAACGCCAGCGAAGACTTACCCGAGCCCGACAATCCGGTGATCACCACCAGCTGATCGCGCGGAATATCCACATCGATGTTTTTGAGGTTATGTTCGCGCGCGCCGCGCACCTCGATATTCTTCATCTCAGCCATTTTTGGCCCCCAACACACATGAAACCTAGAAATAGGCGAGCGGCGCTGAGTCTCCAATAGAAAAGTTAGAACAAAGTGAGAACTGGCGGCGAATAACCGATCACTCCTGACAGCTTATGCCAAAGCGCATGCAATCTGACGACATGTTCGAGGAAACGGTGAATTCAGGAATAAATGGCGCGGTTGACGGGGCTCGAACCCGCGACCCCCGGCGTGACAGGCCGGTACTCTAACCAGCTGAGCTACAACCGCGCATCTATTTCGTTGTCCATTTACCCGGACCCAGGCTGACAGCGATGGCGCGGTTGACGGGGCTCGAACCCGCGACCCCCGGCGTGACAGGCCGGTACTCTAACCATCTGAGCTACAACCGCCCGCTGCCCGTTCATTGCTGAACGTTGGGGTGTATTATGGGTACGCCCCGACATCGTCAAGCGGCGTTTTCAAGTTTTTCGCCGGAACGGGAAAAATTGTTGGTCAAGGATCGAAAATCGGCAGAGTGGTCCGACTGGCGAAATTTACCGGATTCGCCATCCTTTCTAACAGGTTGCGACCGTGATAGATGACGCGAGATTTTGCCACCTGCAGAGCCACACTAAGACCGCTGTCGCTGACTAAAATGTACATATGGACCAATAAACCACCGTCAAAAGCACACTGATTGGATGATCCGTTGAACCAATGCAACAATACCCGCAACAGCCAAGAGTAAGACACATTTGCGCCTTGAAATCCCCGCCTTAGATTTCGACTATGTCGGCAGTCAGAAACGCGATGATTTTTGCGTTTAGAACTTCAAAAATGAAACGCATCCAAACCCGGTACAATGCTGCCAGGATCAGGATGCGAAAGACACGGAAACGGTAGTAAATTATGGCAATCGCAGTAAGTAACTCTCCTGGTAACAACCCCACAGGAAATCCATTTGTCGACAGTCTGATCTGGGGATCTTCCTGGTCTGGCGGCACCATCACCTATTCTTTTGACCCTGGTTACTACGGCGACAGCGCTTTCTCATTAGCGATGAAATCTGCAGTTCGTGCAGCCTTCGACATTATTGAAACCATTATTCCGCTGAATTTTTCCGAACAGGGGTTTCTGACTGGGGGGGGGGCCTTTATCAATGACGTCGACATCACCTACGCTCTGGTTTCACAAGACTTTCTCGGCGGTCCGGGAAGTGTAGGATTTCACCAGATTCCGGGTGATTCATCACTTGCTCCCGACGGAAACCAAGCCCTTTTTGGTCTTTTTGGGTATGATTCTGTGATCTTCAACCCTGAGGGCCTCCAAAAGGGCGGCGCTGGTTTTTCGGTTATTCTGCACGAAATCCTTCACGGTTTGGGGCTTGCCCATCCACATGACAACGGCGGTGGATCGTCCATTTTTCCAGGTGTCTCCCAACCGTTTGGTGATTACGGATACCAAGGCCAAAACCAAGGTGTATTTACAATCATGTCGTATAACGAGGGATACGCTCAGGCAATCCCGGTTACTACGTATACCTACGGCGACGTCGCGACACCGATGGCGCTCGATATTGCGGCATTGCAAGCGATCTACGGAACGGCATCCAATGCAACCGGGAACAACGTCTACAGCCTGCCCGGATACAACGGCGCGGGGACACATTGGTCTTCGATCTGGGACACCGGTGGAAATGACACGATTTACGCTGGCGGGGTTCAACGAAACACGGTCATTAACCTAAATGATGCGGATCTTTCAGGCTCGGATGCTGGTGGCTCGCCGATCTATGCCGCAGGTATTCAAGGCGGGTTTACGATCGCCAATTCGGTTGTAATCGAAAACGCAGTCGGTGGTACAATGTCGGACACAATTATCGGCAATGAAGTTGGGAACTGGCTGGATGGTCGCTCTGGAAACGACATTATCTATAGCGGGTCCGGAAATGACCAGATCATTGGAGGAGACGGCAACGATACACTTTCCGGCGACAACGGCTCGGACATTGTGTCTGGTGGAAGCGGAGTAGACAACATCATCGCCTACGCGGGCGACGGAAACGACAACATCAATGGTGGTGGAGGTTATGACTGGCTACGCTTTACCGGGAACACGTCCATAAATCTGGATCTGTCCAACAAAGGTCAGCAAAACACCGGCTATGGGTTTGATACCATCCGGAGCATCGAACATGTTTCAGGAAGCGATGCAAATGACCAGATTACTGGATCTAAAGTTGCCAACATTCTGAATGGAAGAAACGGAAGCGACACACTTGATGGACAAGAGGGCGACGATACCCTCAACGGCGGCAGGCACAGTGACATTTTGATCGGCGGCAGAGGTCAGGACACTATAAACGGTGGCAACGGCGCGGACATTATTGAAGGTGGCAAAGGCCTGGATTTCATGAACGGCGGTAATGGCACTGACACTTTCGTCTTCACAACGATGCGTGACAGCACGAATTCAACGATCTATTCCGATGTAATTAGCGATTTCCGCTCTGGTGAGGATAAAATCGACCTGAGCGCGATTGACGCCAGTGAAATTCTGCCCGGTGATGACGCTTTTATCTTCAGGGGTCAGGGACCGATCACAACATCTCAGGAAGGTGAGATTTCCTATCTGAAAATCGATGCCGCGGGGACTGCGAACGACAGAACCTATGTCTTTATTGACTCAGACGCCGACAAAGCCCGCGAAATGGTGATCGAATTGACAGGGCTGCACGACCTGACGGCCAACGATTTCATCCTCTGATGTCCTAACAACTGCAGAGCGAGGGTCTTTTGCGCCCTCAATGCCAGACGGGTATCAATACCTGCAAAGGGCAAGAAACAAAAACACTGTTTTGCTTGCCCTTTTTGCTTTTTCCCAAATTTCACCTATCCTGATCAGGCACCCTTGCGAACTTCCAAGACTCGCTATAATACGCTTGCGCACGGGTGATTAGCTCAGTGGTAGAGCGCTTCGTTCACATCGAAGATGTCAGGAGTTCAAATCTCTTATCACCCACCATCCTCCCCTCAGTAAATCTTTGCAAGACGCGGCCTATCCGGCGAATCCGGTGGAGAGTTCGCTGAATTCAAAATTCCTTTGCTCATAAAAAAGGGCGGGGTCACAGACCCCGCCCCAATCGTTTGTCCCGAAACATTAATGCGCGGTTGCTGAAGCACCACTTCCGTCCGAAGTCACTTTGGCCGCCGCCGCAGCGGCTTCTTCTGCGGCTTCGTCCCATTCAACAGGCTCTGGATCCCGCACCAGCGCCTGCTTCAGCACTTCGGACACGTGGGAAACGGGAATGATTTCAAGCCCTTCTTTCACGTTGTCCGGGATCTCGGCGAGGTCCTTTTCGTTCTCTTCCGGGATCAGCACTGTTTTGATCCCACCGCGCAAGGCCGCCAACAATTTCTCTTTCAAACCGCCGATCGGCATCGCGTTTCCACGCAGGGAAACCTCTCCGGTCATTGCTATGTCCTTGCGCACCGGAATACCGGTCAGCACCGACACGATCGAGGTGACCATTGCCAAACCGGCCGAAGGTCCGTCCTTGGGCGTTGCCCCATCCGGCACGTGGACGTGGATATCCAGCTTGTCGAACTTCGGCGGCTTCACTCCGATCTTAGGCGAAATCGAACGGACATAAGACGAGGCCGCATCGATGGATTCCTTCATCACATCGCCCAGCTTGCCGGTGGTCTTCATCCGGCCCTTTCCAGGCAGCTTTAGCGCCTCAATGTGCAACAGATCGCCACCGACAGACGTCCAGGCCAGACCAGTGACAACACCAACCTGATCATCCTGTTCAGCCAGACCATAACGGAACTTCGGCACGCCCAGGAAATCATCCAAGTTTTCAGGCGTCACGGTGACCGCATCCGCCTCTTTCTTGATGATCTTAGTCAGCGATTTCCGCGCGACCTTGGCGATCTCACGTTCCAGGTTCCGCACACCCGCCTCTCGGGTATAGGTGCGGATGATCGATTGCAGTGCCTCATCGGTCAGTTCAAACTCTTTGTCCTTCAGGCCGTGGTTTTTGACCTGTTTGTCGATCAGGTGCTGCTTGGCGATCTCGCTTTTTTCCTCTTCGGTGTAACCGGCCAGCGGAATGATCTCCATCCGGTCCAGCAAAGGACCGGGCATGTTATAGCTGTTGGACGTGGTCAGGAACATCACGTTGGACAGGTCATATTCGACCTCCAAGTAGTGATCCATAAATGTGCTGTTCTGTTCCGGGTCCAACACTTCAAGCATGGCCGAAGCCGGATCGCCACGGAAATCCTGCCCCATCTTGTCGATCTCATCGAGCAGGATAAGCGGGTTCGTGGTTTTCGCCTTTTTCAGCGCCTGAATGATCTTGCCGGGCATCGAGCCGATGTAAGTCCGGCGGTGACCGCGAATTTCGGATTCGTCACGCACGCCGCCAAGGCTAATGCGAATGAACTCGCGCCCCGTGGCTTTGGCAACCGACTTCCCAAGCGAGGTCTTACCAACACCTGGAGGGCCAACAAGGCACAGGATCGGCCCCTTCAACTTTTTCGAGCGCTGCTGAACGGCCAGGTATTCGACGATCCGTTCCTTGACCTTCTCAAGGCCGTAATGGTCATCGTCCAGAATGGTCTGCGCGCGGCCCAAGTCTTTTTTGACGCGGGATTTGGTGCCCCAGGGCAGAGACAGAATCCAGTCCAGATAATTGCGTACAACCGTCGCTTCGGCAGACATCGGGCTCATGTTACGCAGCTTTTTCAGCTCGCCCTCGGCCTTCTCCAGCGCTTCTTTCGACAGTTTGGTTTCGGCAATCTTGGCTTCCAGTTCAGCAACTTCGTTGCCGCCGTCCTCGCCGTCGCCAAGTTCCTTCTGAATGGCCTTCATCTGCTCATTCAGATAATATTCGCGCTGCGTCTTCTCCATTTGGGATTTAACGCGGGTTTTAATCTTTTTTTCGACTTGCAGAACAGACATTTCGCCCTGCATCAAACCGTAGACCTTTTCCAGCCGCTCGCTGACGCTGAGGGTTTCCAGAAGATCCTGTTTTTGTTCGACCTCTATGCCCAAATGGCCCGATACAAGGTCAGCCAGCTTGGCGGGCTCGGCGGTTTCGCCGACGGCAGAAAGCGCTTCTTCGGGGATGTTCTTGCGCACTTTGGCGTAGCGCTCGAACTCATCAGAAACGGTACGCAGCAGCGCTTCGGTTGTGGTGACATCGCCCGGAATTTCGGTCAGATATTCTGCGCGCGCCTCAAAAAAATCTTCGTTTTCCAGAAATTCTGTGATCTGTACTCGCGCCTGGCCTTCGACCAGCACTTTGACTGTACCGTCCGGCAGCTTCAGCAGCTGCAGAACGTTGGCCAATACACCCGAGCGATAAATACCGTCCTGAACCGGGTCGTCATCGCCTGGGTCAATCTGGCTGGACAGCAAAATCTGTTTGTCGTCCTGCATCACCTCTTCCAGTGCGCGGACGGATTTTTCCCGACCCACAAACAGCGGCACGATCATATGCGGGAAAACCACGATATCGCGCAGCGGCAGTACGGGGTACGAAGAATTCAGGGGCTCTTGCATGCTCAATCCTTATCATTGGCAAGACGGCTCTGGTCCCTCATCGAGGCAACGCTCGGCCATCTCCTGTCTTGGACAATAAAGGTGGGGCAGAGACCGCCCCGTTTCAACCTCATCATCATTTGTCTGAATTAGAATGACCTGTGGTTTTTCGGACTGCAAGGCGTCGCAACAACATATCCACCGATTTTAACATAGCAGGCCGATTGTCGGAGCTTAAATCGGCTCAATATCCCCTTGCGCGCGTTGCGCATGGAATTCTGACTGCCAGCTTTGGAACGTACCTGTCGCGATAGCATCCCGCATGCCCTGCATGATTTCCTGAAAATAGTGCAGGTTATGCCAGGTCAGCAACATGCCCGAGATCATCTCATTGGCTCGAAACACATGGTGCAGATAGGCCCGTGAGTATTTGGTGCAGGCCGGGCAGGAACAGGACTCGTCCAACGGGCGCGGATCATCGGCGTGGCGCGCGTTTTTGATGTTCACAACTCCGTGGCGGGTAAACACTTGCCCCGTGCGGCCCGAGCGGGATGGAAGAACGCAGTCCATCATGTCGATCCCGCGCGCGACTGCACCGACGATATCATCCGGCTTGCCCACGCCCATCAGGTATCTTGGTTTGTCGACCGGAAGAAAATCGGGCGCGTAATCGAGGCAACCAAACATTGCCTCCTGCCCCTCTCCTACGGCCAGACCGCCAACGGCGTATCCTTCAAAACCGATCTGCGTAAGCGCCTTGGCACTTTCTTCACGCAGATCCTGTTCCAGCCCGCCTTGCATGATGCCAAACAGGGCATAGCCAGGACGATCACCGAAAGCCTGGCGCGACCGGTCGGCCCATCGCATCGACAGGCGCATGGACTCGGCGATACGGTCACGGTCTGCGGGCAGCGCCGGGCATTCGTCGAAACACATTACGATGTCCGACCCCAACAAGCGCTGGATCTCCATCGACCGTTCCGGGGTCAATTCATGCTTGGACCCGTCGATATGCGATTTAAACGTTACGCCCTTTTCGGTGAGCTTACGCAGACCCGCCAATGACATGACCTGAAATCCACCCGAGTTGGTCAGGATAGGGCGATCCCAGTTCATAAACTTGTGCAGACCGCCCAATCGATCAATCCGCTCGGCCGTTGGGCGCAGCATCAGGTGATATGTGTTGCCCAACAGGATATCCGCCCCGGTGGCGCGCACGCTTTCCGGCATCATCGCCTTGACTGTCGCGGCCGTTCCGACGGGCATGAAGGCAGGCGTGCGAACTTCGCCGCGCGGTGTATTGATCACACCGGTTCTGGCCTTGCCGTCGGTGGCTTTTAGGTCAAAGGAAAATCGGTCGGTCATGAAGGGCCTCGGGGTCGCTGAACCGGGCAGCATTTGCCTGATCTGTCCGTTCTTTGCAACCCGTCAGGGCAGTGAGGCGACGCGCTCGGTAAACAGGGACACGACCCCTGCCCCGTTTACATCCCGGCACACCCGGACAGGCGGGCGAGAGGTAACCGGCCGGGTTGCGCCGATCTGGGGCCCTTCGACAATCACCTGCAGGCCTGTCTCGACGGTTTCGAACATAGGTTCGTGGGTACAGGCGATCACAGCCGTTGAATCGTGCAGGCCGCAGCCTTCCAGACCACCGACCTCTTTGTAAAACTTTAGATAAAACCGAGAGATATCACGCAGGAACCCACCCATATCCAGAGAGCGAGCGGCCAGAGCCTCAAAGTCTGCGGTTTCATAAAGCGTTTTCAGCGTTACGTCCAAACCTACCAGCACGGTATCCGGCGGGGCGGCAAAAACCGCGTCCGCAGCGCTGGCATCATGATAGATGTTGGCCTCGGCGTGTTCTGTGATGTTTCCGGGACAATAAACAGCCCCGCCCATAATTACCAAACGTTGGATGTTGCAGGCAAAGCTTGGGTCCAGCCGTATCGCTTCGGCAATATTGGTCAATGGACCGACGGCGCACACAACCAGCTCACCTTTATGTTGGCGTGCCATTTCGACCAAAAACTCAGCTGCGGACAACCGATGGTTGGCCCCGATCTGAGGAATCTCGGTGATATCCCCAAACCCTTCGGGCCCGTGCACATGCTCGGATGGTGCATGGCTGGTTTCGCCCAAGGCAAACGCAGCCCCCTCGGCCACTGGTGCCTCCAACCCCAGCTTATCAAGCAAAAACCGGGCGTTACGGCTGGATTGATGCACATGCGTGTTACCGAATACGGTTGTCAGGCCGATCAGGTCGATCTCAGGTGCAGCGGCGGCATAGGCAATCGCCATGGCGTCGTCGATTCCGGGGTCTGTGTCGATAATCAGTTTCATCCCTGCCCGATAGCGCAATCGCAACAGGATGCAAAGCGGTCACATTCTGAAATTTCCACCTCGCCCACACAGGTTCTAAGATTTGCTTCCGCGTCCAATCTCTTCATACCTGAGTTGTAATTTGGCGACTCAACCCCCAAATGTATACTATAGTACACAATAATGAGGACAGTTATGACCGAAGACCAGATTATTGGATTGTTGACGTCGAACATCATTTACGTACTTGCGGCCGTTTTGATCGTTGTCGTTATTCTCAAGGGCATCAAAATCGTCCCGCAATCCGAAAAATACGTGGTCGAACGGTTCGGGCGCCTGCATTCGGTGCTTGGCCCCGGGATCAACTTTATTGTTCCGTTTCTGGATGTTGCACGTCACAAGATATCCATTCTTGAACGTCAGTTGCCAAACGCGACGCAGGACGCGATCACCAAGGACAACGTGTTGGTGCAAATCGATACATCGGTGTTCTACCGCATCCTTGAACCGGAAAAGACCGTGTACCGTATCCGTGACGTAGACGGCGCGATTGCAACAACCGTGGCCGGGATCGTGCGGGCGGAAATCGGTAAAATGGACCTGGATGAGGTTCAGTCCAACAGGTCTCAACTGATTGATCGTATTCAGGAAAGCGTTGAGACTGCTGTTGATGACTGGGGTATCGAAGTAACCCGGGCCGAGATTCTGGACGTTAACCTGGATCAAGCCACCCGCGACGCGATGCTGCAGCAGCTGAACGCCGAACGTGCCCGGCGCGCGCAGGTGACCGAGGCGGAAGGCCTGAAACGCTCGGTCGAGCTGCAGGCCGATGCCGAGTTGTATGCCGCCGAACAAACCGCCAAAGCCCGCCGAATTCAGGCCGAGGCTGAAGCCTATGCCACAAGTGTGGTCGCCAAGGCCATTCAGGAAAATGGTATTGAGGCCGCCCAGTATCAGGTGGCGTTGAAACAGGTCGAGGCTCTGAATGCTTTGGGCAATGGCACCGGTTCGCAGACCATCGTGGTTCCTGCTAATGCGCTTGAGGCATTCGGTGACGCCTTTAAGATGCTGAAAGGAGGCAGATAATGGCCGATCCCTTCTGGCTGACCTGGTGGCTATGGCTGGCTGCCGCTCTGGCGCTGGGTATTCTTGAGATCGTGTTGCCCGGCTTTATTTTCCTTGGCTTCGCCATCGGTGCTGCGGTGACAGGGTTGTTGCTGCTGATTCCGGGCCTCGCCCCGTCCCTGCCAATCCTGATGCTGATCTTTTCAACATTGTCCCTGATCTCGTGGCTGATCCTGCGGCGCATGTTCTCGCTACCCCATGGCCAGGTGAAGACTTTCAACCACGACATTAACGAATAAACGCGGCTGGCGCCCGCAAAGGGTGCCACTGCACCTCTGGACGCTGCCGCAGGCATTCCCTATATAAATGGTCAGAAAACAGCCCCGAGGCACGCATGACGCATCCCAGTGAACAGTTTGAAGGCACTCCGCTGATCGCGCCTTCAACGATTGAACATCCCCTTTACGAGGCGGTGGTCGACGCCTGCCGAACGGTCTATGACCCGGAGATTCCTGTAAATATCTACGATCTGGGTCTGATCTACACCATCGACATTACTGGCGAAAACGCGGTGAAAGTAATCATGACACTGACAGCGCCCGGATGCCCCGTTGCAGGTGAAATGCCGGGCTGGATTGTTGAGGCGATTGAACCCGTTGCAGGCGTCAAAGAAGTTGATGTCGAGCTGACATGGGAGCCGCCCTGGGGCATGGAAATGATGTCAGACGAGGCGCGGCTGGAGCTAGGGTTTATGTGAACCTGACAGACTGGGTTTTTGTCATAAAAGCTTTGTCTCTCCGTTACACAACCACAAAAAAGCGTCACACAGTTTGGGAATAGTGCCGGTATCGGCCCTGGTTACATACCCAGCCCGGACCGGAAACATATGTGCCGCCCCCCAAAACCGGCCAGAGATTTGGACCGCTCTTGCCCGAGAGCGGTCTTTTTAATCGCAAAGGCTGTAACGCAGTTACTTGACGCCGCAGGTAGATTTGATCTCAGCAGCACGTTCATCCAACGCCTTCACGTAATCCCCTGACAACATGGACAATCTCTTGTCTTCTGTGCCGGTTACCAACCCCAGCAAGGCACCGGCTGGCAAGATGGAGATGACACTTTCCACCTGCTGGTCCTGAGCATGTTTCTTTTCTGCGGCAATTGCCCTCAGGTCACCTTCGGCGGTTGCGCAATTGACGGGATGCCTGTCCGGTTTGGTGTCTGCCAAAACAGAACCCGAGGAGATTGAAAACACACCAAGAGCTGCTGCCAACACCATGGCTTTAATAATATCTTTTCCGGTCGCCATTTTATTCATCCTGTTTTGAAACTGCCTGAACCTAAGGTGCCTTAGGCTATGGGCAGCTTGTTTCAAAAAGCAAGCTGTCTTAAGTCCCAAAATCACATCCTCGATCTACCTTACCAGAAAAGTTAGGTAAGCAGGGCTGCTGCACCTTGAGCCCGCTGCCTCAGGGCACTAAGTTATAGGCAACACGCGACGACGGAGATCTTCATGTTCGGCATTCCCGGCAAACAGGCTGTTACCATGACTGCGAAGGCTGCAGAGCAGATCGCCCGCCTAATGGATCAGGGCGGTCATGCGGGTTTGCGCATTGGCGTCAAGAAGGGCGGCTGTGCCGGTATGGAATATACGATGGAGTATGTTGACCAGCCCGACACAAATGACGAAGTCGTCGAACAGGACGGCGCGCGGATCATGATCGCGCCTATGGCCCAGATGTTCCTGTTCGGAACCGAGATCGACTATGAAGTATCGCTATTGGAATCCGGGTTCAAGTTCCGCAATCCAAATGTCGTCGATGCCTGTGGTTGTGGTGAGTCAATCAAATTTGACGAAGGTTTGACACCTCAAGCCTAAGATGCCGCCTGCAGGTGGACGTAAGTCTCATTGAATCGCTGTGTCAGATGCGCACCGGCGCGGATCGTTTCGCCTGAATCCGGTGGCGCCACGTTTGTGTCATATGACGGGTTAAAAAACAGCGGAACCGACAGTCTTTCATGCGCGTCGCCGACCACTCGGTGCAGCGTGGCTTTGACCTGCCCCGCTGTCCAGAACTCAAGCATCTCGCCGAAATTGATTACAAAGGTTCCGGGTGCGGCCTCGACCCGTTCCCAACTCTGATCAGGCATAAAGACCTCAAGCCCTGCGGTCCCGTCTGTGGCCAGCAAGGTCAGGCAGCCGTAATCCGTGTGTGCGCCAATCCCGAAATCCCGATCCCCTGCCCATGATGGGCGCTGAGGATAGTAGTTGCCACGCAACAGGGCCATCGGGGTATCAAATCCGCTGTCAAAGCTGTTCGCATCCCGCCCAAGTGCTGCGGCGATCGCCCGCAGAACACGCATCGCGACGGTGCAGGCGTCGGAATAATAGGCCTGTATCGTCGGTCTGAATTCAGGTGGATTGTCCGGCCACAGGTTCGGCGCATAAACACTGAGGTCCGCGTCATGATAGCGGTTTCCAGCAGGCACCTCATAACCGCAGTCAAACACCTCTTTGAAATCCGGGTTCGCCTCGGGATCGACCTGTTCGGATTGCGAGGCGCCCCACCCCCGGTTTGACCCGGTGGCGGCCATATCAACCTGGTTCTTTTCTGTTTCGGGCAAATGAAAAAACGCGCGATAGGCGCCAATCACCTGACGTATCCGATCGTTGTCCAGCCCAGTGTTAGACACGGTCAAAAAGCCCACGTCCTGAACCGCGCTTTGCAGTTTGGCCAGCTCAGCGGGATCACGCTGGTCCAGTTTTTCCAGATCAAGATTTTGGATCATTCTGACGATACCTCTTTCGGCGGAACCTGCCGTTTTGTTGCACGCTCTGCAACCAGAATTGTCAGACTGTGTTGGCGGTGTTATCCGGGTCTGGGAACATTTAGTTAATTCAGGGAGAACGCGACATGCGGCGCAAGCTGGCGGCAGGCAATTGGAAGATGAATGGAACCGCTACAGCATTGGCTGAGCTGGAAACTTTGGCCCGCGCATTCCCGTCCCCATCGGTCGACGTTCTGATCTGCCCGCCCGCAACTTTGCTGCACCGCGCAGCGAAAGCGTTGGGTGGCACGGATATCGCGGTGGGCGGTCAGGATTGTCATGCCGCGACCTCGGGCGCGCATACCGGCGACATCAGTGCGGATATGCTGGCTGATGCGGGGGCGACCTCGGTGATTTTGGGCCATTCGGAGCGGCGCGAGGATTATGGTGAGCAAAACGACGACATCCGCGCCAAGGCCCGTGCGGCAATGGATGTCGGCCTCAAGACAGTCATTTGTGTAGGCGAAAGCCTGGAACAGCGCGACGCGGCCAATACGTTGGATATCATCGGCGGGCAGCTGTCCGGCTCAATTCCTGATCAGTCTACCGGAGAGAACCTGGTTGTCGCGTATGAACCCATTTGGGCCATTGGCACCGGCAAGGTTCCTACCCTGAACGAAATCGGTGAGGTTCACGATTTCATCCGCGCCCGCCTTGAGCGCCGTTTTGGCGAAGGCGTCGGCCGTTCGGTTCGATTGCTGTATGGTGGTTCGGTTAAGCCAACCAACGCCTCAGACATTTTTGCCGTATCCAATGTTGATGGCGCCCTGGTAGGCGGTGCCAGCCTGAAAGCGCTAGATTTCTCGGGTATCATCGACGCTTTATCCAAAGTTTGATTTCAACAGCTCCCCCGCCACACATTGTGCCTGGAGAATTCTGCCAGTGAGGCGCCGCAACATGCATAAAGGAACAGACAAAAAGCCCATGAATGCGCCCACGGGTGCGTTCATTCCAACCTCGGGAGGAACTCGTGAAAAGCCAACAACGCCAGCCCAGCAAAAATTCGGTTCTTCAACAAATTCGGGACATGGAAATTCCTGTCAAAAGTGTCATCGATGTTGGAATTCACTTTCAGACAAGAGAACTGATGGCGGCTTTTCCCACCCAAAAGCACTACTTGTTCGAGCCTGTTGCCGATCACTACGACAAGATCGAACAAAACTATCGCGACGCCGGAATTAACTATGATCTGAACAATGTTGCGGTTTCAAATCAGGATGGATTTGCTGATCTTGCGGTTTCCTCAATCCGTGGCACAGACGAAGTCACGCACTCAAGCCTCACTGGGGTTGACAGTCGTGATCAGGAAATTCGCCGGGTTCCAACGCTAAAAATTGATACGTTCGTGGCTGAACATATGTCGGCTGCGCCATATCTGATTAAGATCGACGTCGACGGAGCCGAAGAAATGGTCCTGCAAGGCGCGCCGAAAGCGCTTGAGGACTACTCGATCCTGATCATTGAGGCAGCCTTTTCTGCCGTTTCCAAACGTATCGAGATGGCCGTTGCCGCCGGGTTTGTCCTTCTGGACATTGTGGACATATGTTACAAACAGGGATGCTTGTGGCAAGTTGATCTGGTGTTCATCAACCCCAATCTCGGCACTGAAGATTGGAGGCGCGCCACACAAATTGTTGAGCCGGACAATTGGTGCAGCCATCGTTTGGTACGACACTCCCGCGACGGTTTCTGGAAAAGGAAACGGTATCAACTCAGAAAAAAGCTGCGTGGTTAAGGCAAACGGATGGTGATGTTCAAAGCCCGTTGGCCCAATTGCGCCCTGCAAAATGTGACACAAGCCCGATCAGGCTAGTTTCATTGTCACCAGCCCTGTCACAATCAAGACCGCCGCAATTATGCGTCCGGGGTTGACGGTTTCGCCCAGCAACATCACACCGACAAGAAACGCGCCTACGGCACCGATACCGGTCCAGATAACATAGGCCGTGCCCAGCGGCAAAGTCCGCATCGCCAGCGCCAAAAGGCCAAAAGAACCGATCATAGACACGCCCATGATCGCTGTCGGCCAAAGCCGCGTGAACCCCGCCGATTGCTTCATGGCGACCGCCCAAACGATTTCCAAAAGTCCAGCGAATAACAGAAAAATCCAGGGCATAAGAACACCTCGTACCTTTCGGGTCGTCCCGAATGATCATCCGTATTGGAGAGGTCGTCCTCAAGGTTTAGGTAATAAGTCTGTGACGCTCTTCAATACCTCAGACACAAAAAAACCGGGCGCTGCAGACGCCCGGTTCGTGTTTCTGTGAGGCACGGCTAGTTGGTTATGATTTCCGGCCCCATGAACGTATTTGGCAAGAAAGTCGATATCCAGGGGATGTAGGTCACCATGATCAAGAAAACGAACAACACCGCCAGGAAGGGAAGCGCCGCCTTGACAACACCCATCATCGGCATGCCTGCCACGCCCGAGGTTACAAACAGGTTCAACCCGACCGGAGGCGTGATCATCCCGATTTCCATGTTCACCACCATGATGATACCAAGATGAATGGGGTCGATGCCCAGTTCAATCGCGATCGGAAAGACCAAAGGAGCTACGATCACCAGCAGGCCCGAGGGTTCCATGAACTGACCACCGATCAGCAGAATTACGTTCACCACGATCAGGAATGTCACTGGCCCAAGACCCGCCGACAACATCGCGCTGGCGATGTGCTGGGGCACCTGCTCATCCGTAAGCACGTGTTTGAGGATCAGCGCGTTGGCGATCACAAACAGCAGTGTAACTGTCAGTTTACCAGCCTCAAACAGGGTGTGCTTGGTGTCAGGGTGAATGAACGCCGTCAGCAGCGCATAGGGTTTTTTCAGCAATGACGTGTTGCGCGTATCCCCTTCGGTGCTGAGCGGGCCCATATCCTTATAGACAAAGCTGGCAATGAAGAACGCGTAAACAGCCGCCACGGCAGCAGCCTCGGTCGGCGTAAAGATACCGCCATAGATACCGCCCAGAATGATGACGATCAGGAACAGGCCCCATCCGGCTTCACGGGCCGAGACAAAGATCTCACCCCAGCCTTTCCATTCGCCTTTGGGAAGGTTCTTGACTTTGGCCATGACGTAGATGGTCACCATCAGCATCAAACCAGCCAACAAGCCCGGAATGACGCCCGCCAGGAACATGCGACCGACGGAAACTTCCACAGCCGCGGCATAGACGACCATCACGATCGAGGGCGGGATCAGAATACCCAGCGTACCGGCGTTACAGATCACACCAGCGGCGAATTCCTTGGAATAGCCAACTTGCCGCATCCCTGCGATCACAATGGACCCGATGGCAACCACAGTGGCCGGAGAAGACCCAGACAGCGCGGCAAACAACATACAGGCGAACACTCCCGCAATCGCTAGACCGCCGGGCAAGTGCCCGACACAGGCAATCGAGAACCGAATGATCCTTCGCGCCACGCCACCGGTCGTCATGAAAGACGAGGCCAGAATAAAGAACGGGATCGCCAGCAGGGTAAAGTGGCCCTCAAACGCTTCGAACAAGGTTCCCGCGACAGAGGCCAGTGAACTGTCAGAATAGATCAGCAGGAACAGGGTTGAACTGAGCCCCAGAGCCACGGCAATTGGTACACCAATCAGCAGCAGGCCAATGACCATCGAGAAGAGAAGTACAACATCCATCAGTCACTTGCTCCTTGCTGAGCGCGGACTTCTTCAATCTCGTCCTCGACTTCGTGGCTGGCGACCAGACGGTCGGTTTCACCGCGCCAGATTTGTAAAGCGACTTGCGAAAACCGGATCACCAGCAACACCATGGACACGGGCAACACCAGGTATGGCACCACCTTGGGCAGCTTTTCATACCCTTCGCCATAATTGATTAGCCCTTCCAAAAATCGCAGTGGGGCAACCATGGGAATGTCGTCGACCTCATAAAAGCTCTGGCTACGTGCGGCAGTGTCGAAACCGGTCGGGAACCAGCGACCCGAAGTGGGTGGCAGATCCGCAAACACAGCCCAATAGTCATACGAGCCCTTCAACAGCAGCAGTGAAAACACCAAACAGCACGCCACCGAAATCAGCGCCAGAACACGGCGCGGTGCAGGGGCCAGCATGTTTAGGATGGCATCCACACCCAGATGCGCGTGTTTCTTGACCGCATAAGACGCGCCCAGCAGAACCAGCCAGCCGAACATGAACACTGTCAGCTCAAGCGCCCACAGAATGTTTGAGTTGAAAAAGAACCGCGCGATCACGTTGGTAAAAGTCACGGCCGTCATCAGGCCCAACAGCACCGCGATCAGGGTTTCCTCGATATGGTCGACCAGCCCGCTTTGGCCGGGTTTCGCACCAGACATCTCTCTGTCCCCGCATTTTTTGTGATGAGAGTGATAGCGGGCGGGCCTCAGATGGCCCGCCCGGCCAGCGCGTCGATAACTCCCCAGTCCCCGGACGCGCGGCCTGTATTCCGGGATTAGAACCCGGCGTTGATCGCTTGAGCGGCGTCAATCTTGTCTTGGCCCACATCGTCTGCAAACTGATCCCAGACAGGCTTCATCGTATCGACCCAGGCCTGACGCTGTTCGGGGTTCAGCTGGCGGATGATGCCGCCCGCGTCCGTGATCGAGACCTTGGCCGCTTCGTTCACTGCAAAGGCTTCTTTGTTGCGCTGCTCAGTCACCTCAGACAGGATTGTCAGGAACTGGTCGCGTACTTCTGGATCCAGGCTGTCCAGCCAGTCGACATTGGTCACAACCAGATAGTCGATAATGCCGTGGTTGGTCTCGGTGATGCCGTCCTGCACCTCAAAGAACTTCTTGCCGTAGATATTCGACCAGGTGTTCTCCTGCCCGTCCACAACACCCTGCTGCAATGCGCCATAAACTTCCGAGAACGCCATTTTCTGAGGGCTACCACCGATGGCTTCCATCTGGGCGACCAGAACATCCGAAGATTGCACTCGGAATTTCAAACCATCCGCATCCGCGGGTGTTTCGAGTGGCTTGTTGGCCGACATCTGCTTCATGCCATTGTGCCAGAACGCCAGACCTTGCAGGCCACGGCGCTGCATGCTGTCCTTCATTGCCTGACCATCGGCCGAGGCCTGGAACGCATCCACAGCTTCAATGTTCTTGAACATGAACGGCAGGTCGAACAGGCGGAACTGCTTGGTGAACTTTTCGAACTTGGACAAGGACGGCGCGGCCAGTTGCACGTCTCCCTGCAACATCGCCTCAAGCACTTTGTCGTCGTTATAGAGGGTCGAGTTCGGGTAAACCTCCATACACATCACGCCCTGCATCTCGTCATTGACGCGTTGCTCCAGCAGCGATGCAGCGATGCCCTTGGGGTGTTTGTCAGTGTTGGTTACGTGCGCGAACTTGACGACGATCTCGCCATCGTCGCAGGCGGCCATTCCGGTGGTTGCTGTCACGGTCAGTGCAACTGCGGTTGCAGCCGTTGTCAGGAATTTCATCAGTCTTTTCCTCCCAGACTTCCTTCATCTTCCAATCGGCACCCAACGGGCACCGCTGGGGCGAAGTGAAACGAATCAATGCTTGCCGCTCAACTTTTTGTTAGCCCTCACGTCGAATTATATTTTTGATATATTTTTCAATTACATATCGACAACTTGTTGCGCAACGCATGACGGACACAGTTGCCCTGTGCGGATTTTCGCACAGGCTTTGGGGTGGTTGTGCGGATTTTCGCACAGTTCTCGAATCGCTTCAGGCGAATTGCTCGGGCATCCGACCAGCGAGCTGCCTGACCCAATGCCCTGAAACGCGTGAGAATACGGTAAAAGTGACCGGAGGCTATTTGGCTATCTCCGATAATCCTCGGCTCTAATCTGATAGCGGGCCAACTTGTCGTAGAACGTTTTCCGCGGCAGTTTCAACGCTTTGGCAGCGTCCGCGGCCTTGCCGTTATGCCGTCCCAAAGCCGCAATCAACAGTGATCGCTCGACCCGTGCCATCTGCTCTACCAAACCAAGGTCCGTGGCCTGAGCCACCTCTTCTGGCATCCCCAGTACAAACCGCATAGCCGCCGACATCAACGAACGCGCATTGCCGGGCCAACTGTCGGCCATCAGCGAGGCCAGATGTTCGGACGAGATATCAGGTTCCGCGATACCCGCCTGCTCTGCCGCCTGCGCAACATAGTGGCGAAAGATCACCGGAATGTCCTCGGGCCGTTCCGCAAGCGACGGGATGCGCACGCGCATGACATCCAGCCGATAAAACAGATCAGCGTGAAACTGTCCCTTGGACGACAGGGCAGCCAGATCAGCGGTTGTCCCGGCCAGAATGCGTGCGCCCACACCCTGCTCGACCATTTCAAGCGCCGCGTATTGCGTGGCCTCCGGCATTGCTGAGATTTCATCCAGAAACAAAGAACCTCCAGCCGCGTCTTCGCAAACACCAACCAGATCATCGGCGGTCATTCCAGAGGATGGCCTTTTAACAAATGGCCCCTGCCCTTGTGGCGACATCAGGTGGATAACCTCCGCCACCTTCGAGATGCCACTGCCGGCGGGTCCTGTGACCAGAACCTCGGCCCCGGTGGGCGCGACGGATCGAACACGTTCGCGCAGTGCCTCAGCTTGCGCGGACAACCCAAACAGCATGCGTGCAGCCGGGTCTCCACGCTCAAGCTCGTGTTTCAAGGCCCGGTGTTCCAGAACCTGTGCCCGGGACGCAAATGCTCTTTCAAGAACGTTCAGCAGATCGGCGGCGGCACAGGGCTTTTCCAGAAAGTCGAACGCACCTTGCCCCATGGCCTGCACCGCCATCGGGATATCACCTTCGCCGGTCAAAAGGATGACGGGCAGATCAGGGTCCATATCATGGGCATAGTTGAGCAGATGAAATCCATCCCGGCCCGGCATACGAATATCCGACACGATCACACCGGGGAAATCCGCGCGGATTTGATCTTTGGCCGCTACAAAGGATCCCGCTGTAACCGGATCGTAATCTGCCAGTTCCAACGTCTGCGCGAGCGCCTCACGCACGGCGGCGTCGTCATCGACCAATAGAACCTTGCGCGTCATGCGACCTCGTCTTCCCGGTAATATTCAAGCTCAACAGTAAACATAGCTCCCGTTGCCGCGTTCGTTCCGCGAATGTTACCGCCAAAGCTTTGCACCAGACCATATGAGATCGACAGGCCCAGCCCCATCCCTTCGGACGACCCAACTGCTTTGGTCGTATAGAAAGGTTCAAACAGCTTTTCTGTGTTCTCAATACCCGGCCCGATATCCCGCACAGTCACGGCCAGTTTCCGTCCATTGTTAATCCTAATTCGGATCAGCCGGTCTTCCTGTTGGCTCATCGCGTCTGCAGCGTTGTTGATCAGGTTCACAAAGACCTGCACCAGTCGCACCTCTCCGCCCCAGGCAAACACGAGGGCGTCTGGCGGTTGCCATTCCATCGTGACGCCTTCGGCCCGCAGGCGCGCATCGGTCAACTCTATAGCCGTCTCGATCACCTGAACCAGATCGACCTTGCCCATCGGTTCGCTTTCATTGCGCGCAAAGGCGCGCAGGTTCTTGATGATCCGCGCCATCCGGGTGGCCATGTCGGATATGCGCGTCAGGTTGTCAGCGGCTTTTCCCTCGCGGCCGCGGGCAAGAAACGCCGTGCCATTGTCCGCGAATTGCTGGATCGCCATCAACGGCTGGTTCAGTTCGTGGCTGATCCCTGCAGACATTTGGCCAAGCGCGTTAAGTTTGCCAGCCTGGATCAGCTCTTCCTGCGCGTGTTTCAGCGCGGCCTCTGCTTCGAGCCGTTCGTGGACCTCTCGCCGCAAGGCTGCGTTGGCCACCGTCAAGTCGTGAGTTCTGCGAGCGACGCGGCTTTCCAAGACCAAGTTGGCCTCGGCCAAAGTGCGCCTGCGTTCTGTCGCCAGAAACAAAAAGGCCCCAAAGGCCAGACAAAGCGCGGCCACCGTTGCGGCCTGCAATCCGGCCAGACGGCGCGCGGGGGCCACGTCGACCAGCACCTCGGCCGTCATGTCGATTACCGGCAAATCAAGCATCAGGTGCAAGGCCCGGCGCGGCAGATAACGGCCCCAGTTCAGGTTCCACAGCTCATGCCGACCCACCTGGACAGAAGCGAAGTCAATCGCCTCCGCCTTTGGCGGCGTCAACCCCTTTTGCCCGTCCGCACGGTGCCAGAACAGCAGGTCCGACCGGTTAGAGATAAAGACCACACCCTCTGCATCGATAAAGAACACTGCCTCGGTACTGCCGCGCCAGGTCTGTTCAACATCCTGCACGTCAGCCGTGACCATCAACGCACCGCCAACCTGCCCCAAAGGACCAAACGCCGGGGCCGCGTAGGAATAGGTCCGATTGCCGGTGATTGGCTGAACCCCGTGTGCGCTGCCCATTGCGCCCTGCATGGCGCGCTGAAACGCGGGGTGTTCGGCCATGCTGGGGCGCAGCACCGGATGCGCTGCGACCAGAACCCGGCCGTTTCGGGCCAGATAGATCATGTTGTCTGCCGCCGTCTTGTCGGCCACGTCCAGCAGTAGGGCTTGCGCTGTACGTTTCTGTTCTGGCGTGTCTAACGTGCGCAAAGCGGGATGGTTTGCCATCAACACCGCCAGTTCTTGATACACTTGCATCTGCGTGCTCAGTCGGTCCGCAGCCAATTCAAGATCCGCCTCGGCCTTATCGCTAAGCTGCGACAGCGCCTGCCGATAGCCATACGACCACACTCCGGCTGACAAAAGCCCGACAGCGACCAAAAATCCCAAAATGACCCAAAGCCTATGCATGACATAGGGTCTTGCATTCAGCGCGCGCCATGGCAAGTCTGCGCCGTATGAAGACGGTCATCCAATCCCCGGTCGATCCGGGTTTCATGCAAAACCCTTATCCTTTCTATGACACAGCCCGCGCAGAAGGCGACCTTGTCTATTGGGAGGATTACAAAAAAACCGCCGCGGTATCGCATCGCGCTGTCCAAGCCTTGTTGAAAGACCGCCGCTTTGGCCGCGAGGTTCCGAACGAACTGCACCGCCCGGGCCCCGACCATTTGTCTCCATGGCTGCAGGTTGAGGCACATTCCCTGCTGGAGGCGGAGCCCCCCCGACACACAAGACTGCGGGCGCTTGTGATGCGGGCCTTCACCTCTCGGGCCATTGCGGCGCTTGAACCGTCGATCCACGATCTTAGCCATGCGCTGATTGACGACTTCCCCGATACACCTTTCGACTTGTTGGATGCGTTTTGCACACAAATTCCGGTAATCACGATCTGCCGCCTTCTGGGCGTACCTGCAGAGATGTCGCCCAACCTGCTGCGGTGGTCCCACGCTATGGTGGCGATGTATCAAGCCAGCCGCACCCGCGAAACCGAAGACGCGGCGGCCATGGCTGCGCAGGACTTTACCGCCTTTCTTGGCGACTATATCGAACAGCGCCGCACCGATCCGCAGGACGACCTGATCACCCGCCTGATCGCCGCTGAGGAAGATGGCGAAAAGCTTTCACGCGATGAGTTGGTTGCCACCTGCGTCCTGCTGCTGAATGCCGGGCACGAGGCGACGGTGCATTCGCTTGGAAACGGGGTAAAGACAGTTCTGCAACTTGGTCTTGGGCCACAGGTATTTGCCCCTGACCAAATTGACGGAACTGTCGAAGAGATCTTGCGCTATGATCCACCACTGCACATGTTCACGCGCTATGCCTATGAAGATGTTGAGATATTCGACCACAGCTTCAAACGCGGCGATGAGGTCGCGCTGTTGCTGGGCGCGGCGAACCGCGACGCGGCAGTCTGGAAGGATCCACACAGGTTTGACCCGACGCGCCACATTGTGACCAACACCAGTTTCGGCGGCGGACTGCATTTCTGCGTTGGTGCGCCGCTGGCCCGGCTGGAAATGCGCATCGCGCTGATAGCGCTGTTTCGGCGCTGGCCAACTCTGCACCTCAGCGAGGCGCCTGAATATTCAAACACCTATCACTTCCATGGGTTGACGCGCCTGATGGTTCAGGTTTGATCGACCTTAGCCGTCGATTAGCGCGTTCAGCGGCAGCATGGTGGTGGATTTGATTTCCTCCATCGACAACAGCGCGGTCACGTTATGCACCCGCACTTCTGAGATCAGGGTCTGGTAGAACACATCATAGGCGCGAGCGTTTTTAACGCGGACCTTAAGGATGTAGTCGATATCGCCCGCCAACCGATGCGCCTCTTGCACTTCTGGGCGATCGCGCAGCGCTTTCAGGAATTTGCGCTGCCAGTCGGCCTCGTGTTCCGAAGTGCGGATCAGCACAAAGAACGTGGCCTCGAACCCTAGCGCCTCGGCATCCAGCAGAACGGTCTGCTGACCAATGACGCCTGCGCCTTTAAGCTTGCGAATTCGGTTCCAGACAGGGGTCTTCGAGCTGCCAACACGGGCTGCAATTTCGTCCAGCGATTGACTGGCGTCACGCTGAAGCTCAGCCAGAATTTTCCGATCCGTGTCATCAATCCGCACCGACATTCCAATTTTCCCTTCGTTTCGAAACTTGTGTCCTTCTGGGTGGCTGTGGAGGAACGTATGTCCTTATTTGCCCGCCCATATGGCGCAATACCGGGAATATTTCCTATATTGAGGGTCAAGTCAAACCAACCCGAGACTCACCATGCACGTAACGCATTCATATGATCACGCTGGCCATGTCGACTTTGTCGGCGCCGGACCAGGCGATCCAGAACTGCTGACACTCAAGGCGCTGAATGCGTTTGAGCGGGCCGACGTGGTGCTGCATGATCGTCTGATCAGCGCTGAGGTTCTGGCGCTGGCTGGCAAAATGGCCGTGTTGGTGGATGTGGGAAAAGCCGGATTCGGCCCCTCCTGGAAACAGGAAGACATCGATGCCCTGCTGGTGGATCACGCGTTGAAAGGTCAGCGCGTTGTGCGCCTCAAATCCGGTGACCCGACAGTGTTTGGCCGACTGGACGAAGAAATTGAGGCCGTCGAGGCTGCTGGCATCCCGTGGCGCATTGTTCCCGGCATTACTGCGGCTTCGGCTGCCGTTGCTGGCATAGGCCAAAGCCTGACCCGGCGCGGGCGCAACTCCTCGGTCCGGTTTCTGACCGGGCATGACATGAAGGGCTTTGCCGATCATGACTGGACTGCGCTGGCACGAGACGGCTCGGTGGCGGCCATCTATATGGGCAAAAAGTCCGCCCGCTTTGTTCAAGGCCGTCTGATCATGCACGGCGCCGACCGCGCCACGCCGGTTACTTTGGTTGAAAACGCTTCGCGCCCTGATCAGCGCATATTGGCAACGACCCTGGACCAGTTGCCCAGTGATTTGAACGCCGCCGAATTGGACGGCCCCACTTTGACCTTTTATGGCCTTGCCCCGCGACAAGCGGCCCAGGCCCTGACCGAATTTAAAAAGGAGCACGCCTGATGGCCCGCGCTTTTACCCCCAAAATTGTCACTGCCAACGATCTTCTGGAAGGTGACGTTATCTATCTGACCGAGGACGACCGTTGGTCGCGGGATTTGTCCGAGGCCGAGCTGATCACCGACGAAGCCCACGCGCAGGTGCGCCTGCTGGATGCCGAGCGTCAGGTCAGCAAGATCGTCGGTGCCTATCTGGCCGACGCAGTCGCCGGTGACAAAGGCCCTGAGCCCACTCATTTCCGGGAAGATTTCCGCCGCACTGGTCCGTCCAACTATGCCCACGGCAAACAGGAATCCTCCCCGCAGCCCCGGACCTGAATTCAGGCTCCCTTCTCCCCTTCTATGGCCCCAGGTTCGGGGCTGCAAATAAGGACAGCTAGATATGTATCGCTACTCCGAGTTCGACACAGCATTCTTGGCGGAACGCAACGCGCAGTTCCGCGCCCAGGTCGAGCGCCGCATTGACGGGTCGCTGACCGAGGATGAATTCAAACCTCTGCGCCTGATGAATGGCCTGTATCTGCAGCTGCATGCTTACATGCTGCGGGTTGCCATCCCCTATGGCACGCTGAACAGCGCGCAGATGCGTCAGCTGGCCCTGCTGGCTGAAAAGTGGGACAAGGGTTACGGCCATTTCACCACCCGTCAGAACATCCAGTACAACTGGCCGAAGCTGAACGACGTGCCGGATATGCTGGACGCGCTGGCCGAGGTTGGTATGCACGCCATCCAGACCAGCGGCAACACTATCCGCAATGTGACCGCCGACCATTTCGCCGGTGCCGCCGCGGATGAGATCGCCGATCCGCGCCCCTATGCGGAACTGCTTCGCCAGTGGTCGACCGACCACCCGGAATTCCAGTTCATGCCACGCAAGTTCAAGATCGCCATCACCGGGTCCGAGAATGACCGCGCCGTGATCAAGGCGCATGATATCGGCCTGCAACTGGTCGAACGTGACGGCGTTCTGGGCGCCCGTGTGATCGTCGGCGGTGGCTTGGGCCGTACACCCATGATCGGCAAGGAACTGTCCGAGTTCGTCGCCTTTGACGACCTGCTTGCCTATCTTGAAGCCACCGTCAGCGTCTGGAACCAGATCGGCCGCCGCGACAACAAGTACAAGGCGCGCATCAAGATCACCGTACACGAGCACGGCATCGACGCCATCCGCGCCAAGGTGAACGAGCGTTTCCTGCAGGTCCGCCCGCAGTTCAAGGGTGCCGACATGAACCTGTTGGAGGAAATCAAGGGCCACTTTGCAGCACCCGCCTTCCGCGAAGCATCGGTTGCGTCGTTTGAATCGGCTTACACCAACGATCCGGTCTTCCGGTCCTGGGTGGATACCAACATCGCGCCGCACAAGAACGCGGACCACGCGATTGTCACGATTTCGATCAAGAAACACGGGGCAACGCCGGGTGATGCGACCGACGAACAGATGCGCGTAATGGCCGACCTAGCCGAAGAGTTCGCCTATGACGAGCTGCGCATCAGCCATGAGCAGAACGTGATCCTGCCGCATGTCCACAAGTCGGACCTGCCGGCGATCCATGCCAAGCTGAAGGAATACGAGTTGGCGACCGCCAATATCGGTCTGATCAGCGACATCATCGCCTGCCCCGGCATGGATTACTGTGCGTTGGCGACGGCGCGGTCGATCCCGGTTGCGCAGGAAATCGCCACCCGGTTCGAAGACCTGAAGCTGGAGCACGACATTGGCCACCTGAAGATCAAGATCTCGGGCTGCATCAACGCCTGTGGTCACCACCATGTCGGCCATATCGGCATACTGGGTCTGGATCGCGCGGGCGTCGAAAACTACCAGATCACGCTGGGCGGCGACGGCACCGAAACGGCCGCCATCGGCGACCGCACCGGCCCGGGCTTTGCCTATGATGAGATCGTGCCTGCGGTCGAACGTATCGTGGACACCTATCTGAACCAAAGGGAAAGCGCCGAAGAGACCTTTCTGACCACCTATCGCCGGGTCGGCATGGCGCCGTTCAAGGCAGCGCTCTACCCCGAGGCGCAGGCAAATGCCGCTTGACCTAATCCAGACGGACCTGGGCCATGACAGGCGCGAACTGACTGAAAAGGTCGAAGCGCTGAACGCCCGGTTCCGCCACCACAGCGCGCATGACGTAATGCATGGTGCAATCGAAGAAATCGAAGAGCTGGCGCTTGTGTCCAGCTTTGGCGCAGAGTTGGTGGTGTTGCTGCATATGGCAGCGGTGGTCGACAAGATGACCCCGGTGTTGTTCATCGACACCCAAATGCTGTTCACTGAAACGCTGGAGTACCAGCAGGAAGTCAGCGAACGGCTGGGATTGCGAAACGTCAAAATCATCCGTGCGGATGAAGAGGACCTACAGCGCGACGACCCCTATGGTGCATTGCGCATGCGGGACATGGATGCGTGCTGCAACCTGCGCAAGACCTTTCCGCTGCAACAGGCCCTGTCGGGCTATTGCGGCTGGATCACCGGGCGCAAGCGGTTTCAGGCCGGAACCCGTACGGCCTTGGAGTTTTTTGAGGTCGAGGACGGCACCGGCCGGATCAAGGTCAACCCGCTGGCCCATTGGGCGCCTGAGGATGTGCGCACCTATATGGACGAAAACAACCTGCCCCGGCACCCGCTGGTGGCCAAAGGATACCCTTCAATCGGCTGTGCGCCCTGCACCTCGCCGGTCAAAGAGGGCGAAGACCCCCGCGCCGGACGCTGGCGCGACCAGAACAAAGAAGAATGCGGCATCCATTTTGTCGATGGCAAGATGGTGCGCGCCGGAGAGAAAACATGAATGTAATCGTTACCGATGAGGGGTTCGCCCCTGATGACTGGACCGATGGCTATGTCACCCTGGAAGACGCGGCCAATGATGTAGTCGCGCTGGACGTGGCATCGGACACCGACCCCGATGAACTGATTGGTCGCCTGGGATGTGCCAAAATGGTGCGTGTGGACTTTCCGTCCTCTGCCGATGGGCGTGGGTTCACCATCGCCCGCGTGCTGCGCCTGAAAGGCTACACCGGCCGTCTGCGCGCCAAAGGGCACGTTCTGGCCGATCAATACGCTATGGCCCGTCGCAGCGGCTTTGACGAGGTTGAGATCGACCACACCCTTGCCACCCGTCAACCCGAGGACCAGTGGCTGGCGCGCGCCAATTGGAAAGACAACAACTATCAGGCCCGTCTGCGCGGCTAAGCCCGCCACTGCCAGCCTGAAAAAGGACGTTGGGGGCAACTGCCCCCTTTTCCTGACTTGGATCAAAGATTAAACGGAGATGTCGGTTTACCCCACCGACAGTGATAACGATGACAGAGATGAAGCCCGTGACCGAAGCAACCGCCGTAAAGGCCCCCGTTCTGCCGGACGCCCAGACTGTGACTGACGTCAAGCACTGGACCGACAGCCTGTTCTCCTTCAAGGTGTCGCGCCCTGCGTCACTGCGGTTCCGCTCGGGTGAGTTCGTTATGATCGGCCTGTTGGGCGACAACGGCAAGCCACTGCTGCGTGCCTATTCCATCGCGTCACCGTCGTGGGACGAAGAGCTGGAGTTCTATTCGATCAAGGTGCAGGACGGTCCGCTGACCTCAAAACTGCAACACATCAAGCCCGGCGATCAGATCATCTTGCGACCCAAGCCTGTTGGCACGCTGGTTCATGACGCCCTGCTGCCCGGCAAGCGTCTGTGGTTCTTCGCCACCGGCACCGGCTTTGCGCCTTTCGCCTCGTTGCTGCGCGAGCCGCAAACCTATGAAGACTACGACGAGATCATCATCACCCATACCTGCCGTGAAGTGGCCGAGCTGGAATATGGCCGCCAGTTGATCGAAAGCATCCGCCAGGACGAAATGCTGGCCGAACTGATGGGCGAAGGTTTTGCCGACAAGATCCGCTATTACCCGACCACCACTCGGGAGGAGAGCCCCAAGATGGGCCGCATCACCAATTTGCTGAAAGATGGCACTGTCTTCGCGGATCTCGGCATCGAAGATGGCATCAAGCCGGAATTCGACCGTGCGATGGTGTGCGGATCGCTGGCCTTTAACCTGGATATCAAGGCAATCCTTGAAGAGTTCGGCCTGCGCGAAGGTGCCAACTCTGAGCCTAAGGAATTCGTGATCGAAAAGGCCTTTGTGGGCTGATCCATGCGTGCGGGCTACTGGAATGCCAGTGGCCCGCCGATAAACCTGCTGCAAAACCTGTGATTTCAGCCCTTTCTGCACGGATGGCGCTTGAAACAAGGCGCGGGGCGGTCTAAATTCCGGGCTCGAAAATCTGCAATCATCAAAGGAATGAACCCATAGCTCGCAGACCTCACAACGCGCCGCCGCAAAGAGACACCGGCCCGCGCGTCAATGATAAGATCCGTGCCCCCGAAATTCGCCTGATTGGCGCCGAAGGTGAAAACGTCGGGGTGGTTCATCCCGCCAAAGCCATGCAGATGGCCGTAGATGCCGGACTTGATCTGGTCGAGATCTCGCCCAATGCGAACCCGCCGGTCTGCAAGATCATGGACTTTGGTAAGTTCAAATACGAAACCCAGAAACGCGAAGCCGAAGCCCGTAAAAAGCAGAAAATCATCGAGGTAAAAGAGGTCAAATTCCGGCCCAACACCGACACGCATGATTACGACGTGAAAATGCGCAACGTGTTCAAGTTCCTGGAAAACGGCGACAAGGTGAAAATCACCCTGCGGTTCCGGGGCCGTGAAATGGCACACCAGAACCTGGGTCGCGAATTGCTGGAACGTGTGGCTGAGGATATCAAGGAATTGGGCAAGGTCGAAAACATGCCTAAGATGGAAGGCCGTCAGATGATCATGATGATCGGGCCGCTGCCACAGAAATAAAAGCGTCTTCGACGCAATGTTTCAAAGCCTCCTCTTTCCGAGGGGGCTTTTTATTTTGTCTCGCGGCCTTTCATCCAAAGGCGCGCGTCGTTGACGTCGAAGCCCAACGAGATCAGATCAACGACCAGCAGCACAGTCAAAAATGTCAGATAGCCTGATGTCGCCACTTCAGCATCCGCAAGTGTTAGGGCCACAATGACGACCAGCGGGCTCCACAACAGAAGATGCGGCAACGCCATCGCCTTGCTCATTCCCCGTGCGGCCAACATGATCGGGATGTTTAGCGCCATACCGGTGATGGAAAGCGCAGCGATCAGCCCTCCGTTTGGTTGGTCCAGAAAGGCAAGCGGGGCGAGATTTACGGGAACCAGAACAATGCCAATCCAGATTTGCACCCAAACAGGAAGGCCCCGAAAACTTGCCCAGATATCCTTGATCATTCCACACCGTCGCTTAGATTACTTATGCAGTTTACTATATTGATATCAAACAGAAAATCAGATCACATCTTCGTCAAATGACAGATGTTATCGCCTTGCTAAGCCTGGTGATCAACTCGTCGATATGCGCATCTTCGATTATGAAAGGCGGTGCCAGAAGGATATGATCGCCCAGGCGCCCATCGCGTGTCCCGGACATTGGGTAACAGATCAGCCCCTCAGCCATCGCTGCCATTTTGATCTTTGCCGCTACGCCCCGGCTGGGATCAAAAGGTGTCTTGGTCTCTCGATCTGCAACCAGTTCGATGCCGCGAAACAGACCTTTGCCCCGGATGTCTCCAACATTTGGGTGCTGTCCGAAGGCAGCCTCAAGCGCAGATTGAAGCTTTTGCCCCATCACACCCGCCCGTTCTGGCAGGTCACGTTCGGTCAGTTCCCGGACCACAGCCAACGCCGCCGCCGTTGCGACGGGATGTCCAATATAAGTGTGACCGTGCTGGAAGAACCCGGACCCATCCCGGATCGCTGCAAATATTCGATCTGTGCAAAGCATGGCACCGATGGGTTGATACCCGGCCCCCAACCCCTTGGCGATACACAGAATATCAGGTGCGATGCCGTCATGATCGCAGGCAAACAACCGCCCGGTCCGCCCCATCCCGCACATCACCTCATCCAGGATCAGCAGCACACCGTACTGATCGCAAATCTCTCGGATGCGTGTAAAATACCCTTCGACCGCCGGAACCGCACCCAGAGTTGCGCCCACAACCGGTTCGGCCATGAAGGCCATGACACTGTCCGGGCCCAGCCGAAGAATTTCGGCCTCTAATTCATTGGCGACGCGCTGGCCGTAGTCGAAACTGCTCTCACCCTCTGTTTTCTCGGCGTATTCATAACACGGCGCGATATGCGTCATCTCAATCAGCATCGGAGCAAACTGCGCCCGCCGCCACGCATTGCCACCCGCTGACAATGCACCCAACGTATTGCCGTGGTAGCTCTGTCGGCGCGCAATCACATGCCGTCGCTCAGGTTGCCCGATCTCTAGATAGTATTGTCGCGCCAGTTTGATTGCCGCCTCGGTCGCCTCGGACCCGCCGGACACGAAGTAAACCCGGTCCAGATCACCCGGTGCATGCGCGACCAGTAAATCAGCCAATGCCTCGGCCGGTTCCGATGTCATGAACCCGGTATGGGCAAACGCGATTTGCTCCACCTGTTTCTGCACCGCGCGGATCACGGCAGGGTTCGAATGCCCCAGACAGGAAACGGCCGCATCTCCGCAATCCAGGTATCGACGCCCATCAGCGTCGATCAAATAGCATCCATCCCCGCCCGCAGCGACAGGCAGATCAGACTTGGTATGGCGTGGAAAAACGTGACTCATTTCAGTGCCCCTTCCAACGTGGCGATCAGCGCCGAGACCGACGCGGCGTTATCTTTCCAGACGTTTCCGTCGCGGTCGGTCAGGCTGTTTTCGAACCCGACTCGAACGTCTGCTCCGTGGTGCGCGGCGTATACAAGACACGCGTGTTCCTGTGATCCGAAAGCGCAAACCATCCAATCTGACGCGTCCGCCGGAAATTGGTCAAGGTCCTTCGGTGACAATTCCTGCCCCGTGACGTACCGCCCCAATACCAACAGGCGATCCGACTGTTCCTTGGCCACAATTCCTGCCTCATGCCAGTGCGCCAGCTGCGCGGCGTCATCTGCATCATACAGGATATGCTGAACGCGTGTCCCCTGTTCAGAGCACAGACCGTATACACGGGACGCAAGGGCTGGCTCCCGCGCAATTTCCCGGACCGAGATCGAGACCCATTCCGGTCGCACTTCGCGCAAACAAATGTACTGGGTTTCCACGTCGAACGCGCCTGCCGCCTCGGTGGTGATTTGAATGTCCAAGTGAGGAACCTTTTGGCGCAGTTCGGCCATCGTCTCAAGGTACTGGCCCGCATCCAATGTATGTCGCCCCTGCGCGTCCCGGATATGCAGGTGAAGACCGTTTGCGCCTGCGTCAAAACAGCAATGACCCGTGTCCACAATCTGATCCATCGACATTGGCAGCATCTTGTGATCCGACGCGCCGCGCCGCGCACCGTTTGGCGCCACGAGTATATAGGGAAAACAGCGAGATCGTGTATCGGTCATCAGGGCACCTCAGGACTGCATTTTCATCTAAGAGGTCAAGTTTTGTTTTACACTTGCCTTTTCCAGAACATTTGTTCTTTTACCAGAATGGAGCATACACCAACCCACCTGACAAACCGCCTGCGCAAGGACATCGGGCAAATGCCCCCGGCGCTGCAAGCCGCCGCAAAGTACATCGTCGACCACCCCGGGGACTTTGGGCTGAACCCAATCCGTGTCACAGCGGCCAATATCGGCGTCAGTTCAAATGTCCTTGTCCGTCTGGCGCAGCGCATGGGTTTTGACAGTTTTGAAGCCTTCCGAGGCCCCTTCCGCGCGGCACTGGTCACAGATCGCGAAGGTGACTTGGGTCAGGACTGGCTGACCGCGCTGCATTCCAAAGATGACTTCGGAAAAACACAGGCTAGGTTCGCCCAGAACGAACAGAACATCGTCGCCCGGTCCCTGCGACTGATGAATCCCGACAAGACCCGACAAGCAATACAGCACATAACTACAGCCCATCGATGCTATGTTACGGCAACGCGGGCCAGCTACGCGCTGGCGTACTATTTTTCCTACACCGGGCGGATGGCGCATCCGGGCATTCAACTGATCCCACGGCACTTGGGGTCCGCAACGGATGATCTTCTGGATGCAAGCCCACAGGATTGCCTGATTGCCATAACGGTTCACCCCTATTCCGCGGACACGATTCAATCCATGCGTTTTGCCAAGAAAATGGGGCTTCGGATCATTCTGATTTCCGACAGCGATGTGATCGCACCCGGGATAGACCCGGACGTAGCCTTCACCGTCAGTACCAGAACCTTGCACCCGTTTTCTTGCTTCACCGGAGCGATGGCTATTCTGGAATGTCTACTGGGCCATCTTTTCGAGGCCGGTGGGACCGCGGCCAGTCAACGCGTCGAAGCCTATCAAAAAGCGCGCGAAGACACCGGGGCCTATTGGCAGCCGTCAAAACCTCCAAGGCTGCGGCGCACCTAAAAGCCCCGGCGTTTTACCGGGGCTTTGAGGTTTTTAGTTTTGGCTCAGTTACAGACAGGCGGCGACGGCGCGTTTGGTCATTACAGCCACCAAATGCGCGCGGTAGTCCTTGCTACCATGCAGATCGCCGATCATGTTCATCGGATTGATGCTCAGCCCCATCAGCGCATCGGCGCGGAATTCCTTGCTCAGCGCCTGTTCGGCCTCGGACCAGCGGAACACGCCGTCCTCACTTGCACCGGTAACTGCAACCCGGACGCCATCAGCAAAGCGCGCCACATAGACCCCTACCAGAGCAAAGCGCGAAGCCGGCTGCAGGAACTTCTGATAACTCGCCGCCTGCGGCACCGGGAACCGGACCGACGTGATGATCTCACCCTCCTCCAGCGCGGTGGAAAACATGCCCTCAAAGAAATCATCGGCCGCGATCTGACGCGTATTGGTCACGATTGTAGCTCCTGATCCCAGCACACCTGCCGGGTAACAGGCCGCCGGGTCATTGTTGGCAACCGAGCCGCCGATTGTGCCGCGATTGCGCACTGCCGGGTCACCGATCTGACCCGCAAGCGCCGCCAGCGCCGGATAAGACCCCGCCGCCTCGCGTGCGACCACCGCATGAGGGGTTGCACCGCCGATGGCGACCGAGCCGTCATCCTCAACACAGACCCCCTGCATCTCGGCAATGCCACTCAACGACACCAGGGCCGACGGCGACGCAAGCCGCTGTTTCAACGTCGGGATCAGGGTTTGCCCGCCCCCCAACGCCTGCGCATCCTCATCTCCCAGCGCTGCAACCGCATCAGCAATGGTAGAGGGCTTCTCAAACTCGAAATTATACATTTCGTCTTTCCTTTCCGAAGAACGCAGATCCGCCCTTCATCTGGCTATAAATATCCCGGGGGTCTGGGGGCAGAGCCCCCAGCCTGCCCCAATCTCACCCCTTCATGGCCGCCCAGACGCGCGACGGGCTGACGGGCATGTCGATGTGATCCACCGCCTTGCCGCCCGAATTCAACGCATCAATCACAGCGTTGACCACCGCCGGTGGCGAGCCGATCGCACCCGCCTCACCACAGCCTTTCACGCCCAATGGGTTATGGGTACAAGGCGTCTGGCTGGAATGGTCCACACCGTAGAACGGCACATCATCGGCTCGCGGCATCGCATAATCCATGAAGGATGCGCTCAGCAGCTGACCGTTTTCGTCATAGGCGCAGTTTTCAAGCAACGCCTGACCGATGCCTTGGCCGATGCCGCCATGGACCTGACCATCTACAATCATCGGATTGACGATGTTGCCAAAATCATCAGCAGCGGTGAAGGCCTCGATGGTGACCTGACCGGTCTCGGGGTCGACCTCGACCTCGCAGGCATAGGCGCCGGATGGGAAGGTAAAGTTAGCCGGGTCGTAAAACGCAGTCTCCTCCAGCCCCGGCTCGACCTCAAGCGGATAGTTATGCGGCACATAAGCCGTCAGGGTCACATCGCCCCAGGCCACCGATTTATCGGTGCCCGCGACGCTGAACTGACCGTCCTTCAGCTCAATATCGGCCTCGGAGGCCTCCAGCAGGTGGGCCGCGATCTTCTTGGCCTTGTCGATCACCTTCTCGGTCGCTTTGACCATGGCCGAGCCACAAACAGCCAAAGACCGCGAGCCATAGGTGCCCATGCCAAAGGGGATCTTCGAGGTGTCGCCATGCACGATCTCGATCATCAACTCGTCGATGCCGATCATCTCGGCCACAACTTGCGGAAAGGCCGTCTCATGGCCTTGCCCGTGGCTGTGTGCGCCAACCATGACGCTGATCGAGCCGGTGGCATTCACCCGCACAGTCGCGGCATCATACAGACCCGCCCGGGCCCCCAGCATGCCTACGATGTTCGAGGGCGCAATGCCGCAGGCCTCGATATAGCAGTTGATGCCCAGACCCCGCATCTTACCATTGGCCTCACTTGACGCGCGGCGCGCGGCAAAGCCCGCCAGATCGGCGGCGGCCTCAAGCTTGTCCATCGTGCCGTTGTAATCCCCGGTGTCGTAGGTCAGCGCCACCGGCGTGTCATAGGGGAACTGGGTGATAAAGTTCTGCCGGCGCAGCGCAATTGGATCGGCCCCCAGCTCGCGCGCGGCTTTGTCGATCACCCGCTCCAGCTGATAGGTCGCCTCGGGCCGGCCCGCACCGCGATAGGCATCCACCGGTACCGTATTGGTGAACATCGCCTTGACGTTCACCTGAATGACCGGCGTGGTGTAGTTGCCCGCAGCCAGAGTGCCATGCAGCCAGGTCGGAACCGAGCTGGCAAAGGTCGACAGATAAGCCCCCATATTGGCGTAGGTATTGGTGCGCAGGCCGATAAAGTTGTTCTCGGCATCCAGCGCCAGTTCAATATTGGTCACGTGATCGCGTCCATGGGCATCCGACATGAACGCCTCGGACCGGCTGGCCGACCACTTGACGGGCCGGTTGCAGGCCTTGGCCGCAAAGGTACAAAACGCCTCTTCGGCATAGTGGAAGATCTTGGTGCCAAAGCCGCCGCCCACATCGGGGGCCACCACACGCACCTTATGTTCGGGCAGGCCCAGCACAAAGGCGCACATCAGCAGCCGGATCACATGCGGGTTCTGCGAGGTGGTATACAGCGTATAATCCTCGGTCCCGCGGCTGTATTCGGCAACGGCCACGCGCGGCTCCATTGGGTTGGCAACCAGACGGTTGTTCACCAGATCCAGAGAGGTCACATGCGCCGCATTGGCAAAAACCTCATCCACCTTGGCGTTGTCGGTTTCCCCCAACTGCCAGTCATAGCAAATGTTGTTCTTGAGATCATCATGCACCAGCGTGGTGCCATCCTGTGCCGCAGCCTTCATATCCAGAACGGCGGGCAGTTCTTCGATGTCCAGATCGATCGCCTCGGCCGCGTCGCGGGCCTGGGCCAGCGTATCCGCAACAACCGCCGCAATCGGGTCGCCCACATGGCGGACCTTGCCCTGCGCCAGAATGGGATGCGCCGGTTCCTGCATCGGCGCGCCGTGCTTGTCCGTCACCTCCCAGCCGCAGGGAATACCGCCCACGCCTTCAAAATCCTTGCCGGTGAACACTCGGACCACCCCCGGCATGCCTTCGGCAGCTGAAGTGTCAAGATTGCTGATCCGGCCATGCGCGATATCCGAGCGCAGGAAATACACATGGGCCTGACCATGTACGTTGATGTCGTCGGTGTAATTGCCTGCTCCGGTCAGAAAGCGCACGTCCTCGCGCCGCTTGGAACTGGCCCCGATGCCACTGTCTTTGGGCATTGCTTGTTCTCCTCCCATAATGGATGCATCCGCATCCTATGTCATCCCACGGGCGTCTCCTCTGGCGCCCGCAGTGGCATTATTCCGCAGCGATGCTGCTGACGTCCTGACCGGATGCGGCCAGGATCGCCTTGACGATGTTGTGATAGCCAGTGCAGCGGCACAGATTGCCTTCCAGATACTTGCGCACTTCGGCTTCCGTCGGGCGCGGGTTTTCCTTGAGTAGCGCCGCCGCGCTCATCACCATGCCCGGCGTGCAGAAACCGCATTGCAGGCCGTGATGATCCTGAAACGCCTGCTGGATCGTGTTCAACGACCCATCTGTAGCCGCCTGACCTTCGATCGTACCGACCTCAGCTCCGTCCGCCTCAACCGCGAGCATATTGCAGGATTTAACCGCCTCTCCGTTCACGTGGACCACGCATGCCCCGCATTGCGCCGTGTCGCATCCAACATGCGTTCCAGTCAGCGACAAGTGATCACGTAAAAAACCGGACAGCAACGTCCGGCCTTCAACATCACCACTCACGGACTTTCCGTTCACAGTCATTGAGACCTGTGTCATTGGTTCCTCCCATATCGTGTTTTTTGCTTGCTCCGAGTTAAACACGGGAATTTTTGTTTGAGAACAAAAATTTTCGTCGATTATTTCAATTTGTTACGCGCCCGACCCCTTCCGATTATGGCGCTGAAACACTGTGACAAAGTTCCGTTACGTCACCTTTTTTCGGGACGCTCGCGGCTGCGGTCGCGTCGGGATTTCCTTGAGCAGCCCTCCGACGCCCATTCCGGCAATGTCGGCCCCCGTCGTTTCAATCCCACAGGCCACGCGCGACAACACCCAGTCGGCTCCGTTCAGCGCTGGAGACCTTGCACATCCCGGCAAGCCAATCACCGGACGATCACCAAGCGCGCCCAGAAACAACAGGTTGCCCGGATCAACCGGCATTCCGAACCGGTCCACCTGCCCACCCGCAGCCCGTACAGCCTGCGGTGCCACGTCCAGAACGTCCGAAGTTGCCGAGGCGGTTAGGATCATAACCACGTCACCCTTTGCCTGTGTCAGGGCGGTCGACAACGCGTCGGTTTGGTGCGGAACAATGCGCACGTCGCAAAGGTCCATACCCAGAGATTGCACGCGACTTTGGATGGCGGCGATACCTTTCTCGTTGGGTGGGCCACCTGGGATGTCAGTCACCACCAAGCCTGCGGATTTGAAAACGGGTCCGACCAGCCGGATGGAATCTTGTGCAAGGTGTGCGGCCTCAAGAACATCCGCTTCAGGTACGGCATAAGAGATGACCTTGATCGTCGCCACCATGCCGCCCGCGCTCATTTGCTGGTATTGTGGCACGGTCGCGACAGTGATCATCGGGTTGACCTGATTGAAGGCCTCCAGCGCGCTGATATCCAGAACAGCCACCCCTGGTGCGTCCGCAATCAGGTTCACACGACCAGTAAACGGCTGCGTGACCCGTAACGTGGCGGCCGCCGGATCAGGTGTCAGGGCGGCCGCCAGCATGCGCGCGGCCTCGTCTTCGTGGCAATCACCGGGTTCCAGACGGGCAACGGTAACCGTTTCATGCCCTGCCAAGTTCAGGATGTCCTGATGCTCGGGCGTCAGGATAAGGCCCTTGCGTAGTTTGGTATCACCAGCCTGCACGGAATGGGCCAGTATGGCCCCGGCGGTCTGATCAACGGGAACAGCGCCAAATTTCACGCCTTGCCCCGCAACACAGCTGTCATTTGGGCCAGTATGGCCACTGCAATTTCCGACGGGTCAGCTGCACCAATATCCAAGCCGACGGGACCGTGGATCTGAGAGATCTGCGCCTCGGTAAAGCCCGCCTCTTTCATGCGAGCTACCCGTTTGGCATGGGTGCGGGTCGAGCCCAATGCGCCGATGTAAAAGACGCCGGCTTTCAATGCGGATTCCAGGGCCGGATCGTCCAGCTTGGGGTCATGAGTCAAAAGCACCACTGCCGTTCGTGCGTCCAAACCCAGCTTGGCAACCGCCTCGTCTGGCCAGTCGGTCAGGATCGTCTCACCGGGGAAACGCGCGCCAGAGGCAAAGGCGTCGCGCGGGTCCACAAGCGACGGATCATACCCCGCGATCCGCGCCATCGGCACCAACGCCTGTGCGATATGCACCGCCCCCACGACAATCAACCGCAGCGGAGGGTTATGGACCGCCACAAAGGTCTGCCCGTCTTCTTCGAACCCAGACCGATCCATGCGCATCCGTTCGGAATAGACATTTCTGCGCAACGCCCTGTGGCCCGTTTCGATATTGACCTCATAGGCAACCGGCTCCCGCGCGGCTCTGGCCTCTACCAGATCGCGCAGCATCTGTTCCGGCAGGACGTTGCCCACAGGTTCAACAAGAACACGGATCGTACCACCGCAGGCCAGCCCCACTGCAAAGGCATCCTCATTGCTGACACCAAATTCCAACAGGCGCGCATCGCCTTCTTCAATCGCCTCCAGCGCCTCGACCACTACCGCGCCTTCGACGCATCCCCCCGAGACCGAACCTTCGATGCGACCATCGCCACCGATCACCAACTGCGCGCCTACGCGGCGCGGGGCACTGCCCCAAGTCTGAACCACCGTGGCCAGGGCCGTCGGCATGCCACTGCTGTGCCAGTCCAGTGCCGTTTCAGGGCTGTTGTCGAATTTGTCCATTGCGCCCTCCCAGCGTGTCATTCCCCAACATAAGCAGCTTTGGCAGGATGAAAAGGAACCCTTGCCATCATCCGATTGGAACCACTTGCAAAAGTGATTCCTTCGGCGCGAACAAGCCCAGAATCCAGCCTTACATGCAAAGGATTGATTGTCAGATCATGTGATTCTAGCCTACACGCGCATCTGGTGCATTCCAGGATGCGCATATTTTATTTTCACAACGGAGACAGAGAGTTGAAACGCATTATTACACTAGGATTGGCCTTTGGCCTTTTGGCCTCGACCGCGGCGACCGCTGATACATTCTTGCGTTATGGCGAAGTCGAAGGTTGGAAAGTCTTTGTTGATCAGGACAAGAAATCCTGTCTGATCGAAGCGGTGGATGACGTTGAAAATGTTGTTCAGATGGGTCTGACCGAAGATCGCGGCGTCGGCTATGTTGGTGTCTTCACCAAAGCAAAAACCGATATCAAGCGCGGCGACACAGAGGCCGTAGCGATTCTGCTGGGCGACAATATCTATATCGGTGAAGCCACCGGCATGAAGGGCAATATCACCAAAGGGTATTCGGGTGGGTACGTCCTGTCTGATGATCCTCAGTTTGCTGAAGATATCGCCAAGCAAAAGGTCATGGTTGTTTTCCCCGAGAAGGAATTTGCCTTCACCGTTGACCTGACCGGCACCTACAAGGCCATGGAAATGGCGCGCAAGTGCAACGATGAACAGCTGAGCTGAGTTTCACGCCGAAAGCGCGGTCATCAGCCGCGCTTTCTCACCCATGTCGTCGGGCTTTGAAATAACGGCCGCCAGATCCTCAAGTGAAGCAATGGAATGGCTGGCGCGGAAACTGTCCACATGTGGCAGCATCGCCGCCACCCCCTGCGCCTTGGGCGCAAACCCGTCCCAACGCAACAATGGATTGAGCCAGATAAGTCTGCGCGCCGACAGGTGCAGACGCTCCATTTCTTTCGCCAGTGCGGCGGGCTCTCCGCGATCCAGACCGTCCGAGATCAACAGAACCACTGCGCCCTGCCCCAAAACACGCCGCGACCAATCGCGGTTAAAGGCGGACAGGCATTCGCCAATACGCGTGCCACCCTCCCAATCCTGTGCCTCGGCCCCCGCAGCGGCCAGCGCCGCATCCACGTCGCGCTGCTGCAAGTGCCGGGTGATATTGGTCAGCCGGGTGCCAAAAGTAAAAGCGTGGACCTTGGCCCAACCCGCCCCCTTGGCGTTTGAAACAGCGTGCAAAAAGTGCAGGACAAGCCGGCTGTACTGGCTCATGGAGCCTGAGATGTCACAGAGCACAACTAGATTTGGCCAGCGCAGCTTGGGTTTGAGCCGCGCGATATCGCGCAGTTCACCACCCTGACGCATTGCGGACCGCAGGGTTCGGGCCCGGTCAATGCGTTGGCCCAGATGGCTGGCCTGGCCGCGCCGCAACTCGAGGGGTTTGACCGGCAAGGTCAGCTGCGCCAGCACGCGCTTGGCCTGTGCAATCTCGGCTGTGCTCATCTGCTCGAAGTCCAGATTGCGCAGCCTTTCCTCGGTCGACGCAGTCTGAGAGGCGTCAATCTCCAGCTCGGTCCCTTCGTCCTGTTCGGTCGTCTCGGGAAGGTCAGGTTCGACCCCATCCAACAGTGCCTCGGCGGCGCGTTTTTCACCCGCATCGGCCATGCGTTCCTCTTGCACGCCGCGAATGGCGGGCAGCATCATGGACATCATATGCTCAAGATATCGCGGGTCACGCCAGTACAGACGAAAGACCTGCGCAAAGACGGTGCGATGTTCGGGGCGGTTTACGAAACAGGCGTGGAGCGTCCAGTAAAAATCCTGCTTCTCGGTGAATCCAGCGGCCTGAACGGCCCGGATTGCATCGACAACGCGCCCTGTTCCAATCGGCAACCCCGCCTTGCGCAAGGCCCGCGCGAAATGCGTGATGTTCTGCGCCAGCTTTGGATCGTCAGGGATGTCGAGAGGCAGTTGTTCCACAATCAAACCGGCTCAAGCGAAGACTTGGCCTCATCCAGAATCCGTTTCGCTTCGGACCCTTGCAGTTTCTGAATGTCATCCTGGTATTTCAATATCGCGCCCAGCGTGTCCCCGATCACCTCGGGGCTGAGGTTGATGACGTCCAGCGCCAGCAGGCATTTGGCCCAGTCGATGGTTTCGGCCACGCCCGGCTTCTTGAACAAATCCTCGGTTCGCAGGTGTTGGACAAAGGCCACCACCTCGCGGCTGAGTGCCTCGGCGGCCTCAGGTGCGCGGGCCTGCAGGATTTCAATCTCGCGGTCGAAATCGGGGTAATCGACCCAATGGTACAAGCAGCGGCGTTTCAGCGCATCATGCACCTCGCGCGTGCGGTTCGAGGTCACGATCACGATGGGGGCTTCGGGTGCCTTGACTGTGCCCAGTTCGGGGATGGTGACCTGAAAGTCGCTCAGCGCCTCAAGAAGGAACGCCTCAAACGGTTCGTCCGTACGGTCAAGCTCATCAATCAGCAGGACGGGTGCGCCATTTTCGTCCGGGCGCATGGCCTGCAACAAAGGGCGTTCGACAAGGTAATCGTCCGAGAACAGCTCGGCCTGCAAAGCACCCCGATCTGCCCCGCCCGAGGCCTCGGCAGTTCGGATCGCCACCATCTGGGCCGGGAAATTCCATTCATAGACGGCCGAGGACGCATCCAGCCCTTCATAACATTGCAACCGAATCAATCGCCGGTTCAATCCGGCGGCAAGGGCCTTGGCGATCTCGGTCTTGCCCACACCCGCCTCACCTTCCAGAAACAGGGGCCGGCCTAGTTTCAAGGACAGGAACACGACGGTGGCCAACGCCCGGCCGCAGACATAGCCCTGCGTACCCAACATGGACTGAACGGCGTCAATGGAATCTGGCTTTGTCATGGGTAATTCTCTCCTTCGCCACAACAGGTCATGACAGCCCACGCGCGTCAAGGCCATGGTCTTTGGCAGACCTACGACGTTCCGGTCTGTTGACTAGGTCTTTTACGACGGCGGCCCGTATGCTAGCCGATGCTCCATGACCAACAGCATCACGATCCGCCGCCCCGACGACTGGCATCTGCATTTGCGCGATGGCGCTATGTTGCAGGCCGTCCTGCCCGAAACCGCACGCCATTTTGCCCGGGCTATCATCATGCCGAACCTTGTGCCGCCTGTCGTACGCGGGGATCAGGCCGCCGCTTATCGCGATCGCATCATGGCCGCCCTGCCCGACGGCATGCGCTTTGAGCCTCTGATGACCTTGTACCTGACCGAAGATACCGATCCCGAAGACGTGGCCGCCGCCCATGCCAGCGGATTGATAAAGGCGGTCAAACTGTATCCGGCGGGGGCGACAACAAACTCGGCCTCAGGCGTTCGGGATTTCGACAAAGTGCGCCCGGTGCTTGAGAAGATGGCCGAGATTGGCCTGCCCATGTGCGTGCATGGCGAGGTTACCGAGGCTGAGATCGACATCTTCGACCGTGAGGCCGTGTTCATCGACCGTGTTCTAGACCCTATCCGCAGGTCGACACCGGGCCTGCGCGTCGTGATGGAGCATATCACCACGGCCAACGGCGTGGATTATGTCAAAGCGAACGACGAGGACCTTGGCGCGACCATTACCGCGCATCACTTGATCATCAACCGCAATCACATTCTGGTTGGCGGGATCAAACCGCACTATTACTGTCTTCCTGTGGCCAAGCGCGAAGAGCACCGGTTGGCGCTGCTGGCCGCTGCAACCTCGGGCGATGCGCGGTATTTCCTGGGAACCGACAGCGCGCCGCACACGGATGCGAACAAGGAAATGGCTTGCGGCTGCGCCGGGTGTTTCACCGCGACAAACACCATGTCCCTGGTGACCGAGATGTTCGACCGCGAAGATGCGCTGGACAAGCTGGAGGGGTTTGTATCCCGCAATGGTCCCGGCTTTTACGGACTGCCGGTGAACGAGGATACGATCACCCTGACCAAAGGCGATCCAGTTGCTTACCCCGACAAGATTGAGTCGGATGAAGGGCCGGTCACGGTCTTTGATCCGGGCTTTCCACTGCACTGGCGGGTGGCTTAACCCGCCAGTAGTGCAGCCAGATCCCGAGTGTGACCACCGGTCCGCAGCATGGACCAGACAGCGTCAGCCTCTTCGCTTCCGATCAGCTTGGAAGCTTTACCCCGGACACGGTCTTCGCGATCTGACAGGGTCATGGGGGCCAGCAAGTCGTGGGTCGCCTCGGGTCTGGCACCGTCCCGACGCAGCAAGGTCAGATGCGCCTGCGTCTCGGACAATGTGTCATCAGCTTGAACCGTAACCCGATCCCGCAGTGAGATCAGACGCGGATCAGCACAGGTTTTGTCCGTATAGTTGACTGGCAACGCCGTATCATGCCCCAAAGCCTGCATGGCAACGACCGTGCGATAGGAAAACTTGGCCCCCAACCCGGTCGTCGGAGACATCTGATTACACACGGTCATCCAGCGCGGATGGGTCTTGATCCGGATCTCGGCTACTTCAGGTTCAGCGATGTCCAGATCCCGCGCCGCCTCAAGCGCGGCGTGCAGCCCGTGACAACAAGCATGAAACTTGTGGCTGACGCTGTCGATCAGCCACTCTTCGCCCAATCCGGCCAGCGCGGTTTCCGCGTCCCCCTCACCTTCATGCGTCGCGCCAAACCCATATTGCCCCTCAAGCGCGTTCATGTTGGGTTCAAACCCTTTGGCGACCAGCAAAGCTGCCTCGACCCCGGCAGAGGCCGCAAGTCCCGCGTTATAGGGCTTGCCCATGGTTCCGAATTGCGCCTTCAGCCCTGCGGCGCGGGTCGCTGTCAGCCCCAACGTCTTGCGCATGGCCGCGGCGTCAAACCTGAGAATTCGCCCCGCGGCAACCGCCGCACCGAAGGCACCCGCCGTGGCGGTCTGGTGAAAGCCCGCCTGATAATGGTCGCGCCCAAGCCAGAGTCCGACGCGGATAGACACCTCTATTCCGACCAGCGCGGCTTCAAGCAGATCAACCAGAATGCGGTCGTCCCACTCGCTCAGCGCTAGTGCAGCAGGCAGGATGGCGACCGAAGGGTGTCCAATATGGGCAAAATGAGTGTCATCGTAATCCAGCGCATGGGACACGGTTCCATTCACCAACGCAGCTGCCCGTAAAGGCGCGGCACCGCCTCCGAACAAATGGGCCTGTTCTGCCCCTGCCTCGTCCAACACAAGGTTTCTGACCGTTTTGGACACCGGTTCGTCCACGCCGGCGCGCCCGACGGCGACCCAATCCAGAACAGACAACGAGGTGACGACCCGCGTCTGCAAGGTTGTCGTAACAGGCCCCGCTGCGAACCCGGCCAGAGAAGTGGTAAAATCAGTCATTCGCGCAGTCTAACGCGCGCCGATTGCGGGTAAAGGCTTAGCTGTACAAATCCGCCGCGCGGGTCTCAAAAGCCTGAACGATTCGATGCATCGCCTCGTTGAACACAACACCGATGATGCCTTGGAGAATGGCATTCTTGAACTCGAAATCCACGTGGAATGAGACATCGCAACCGCCACCCGCAGCGTCCTCGAACTGCCAGTTGGATTTCATGTACTTGAACGGGCCATCCAGATATTCGGTGTCGATCTTCTTTGGGTCAGCATGCAGCGTTACCCGGCTGCCGAACCGTTCGCGGAAGACCTTGAACGAGATAACGAGGTCAGCCTCCATCACCTGCGCTTCGCCCGCAGCATAGGTCCTGCGGATACGAGCCGCCGAGCACCAGGGCAGAAATTCGGGATATTTGTCCACATCCGCAATCAGATCATACATCTGATGTGCGGTGTAAGGCAGGTGGCGAGTTTCCGAATGGGTGGGCATGGCGTCCGGGATTTACAGGTGACAATGGCGCGTCATGTCGTATGTTGCGCGCCAAAGATCAAGGGGGCAGCGATGAGTGACCGCGCATATGTGATAGATGAGATGATCTCGGCCAAGGCGATCGCCGCCCGGATCGAGGAATTGTGCCGCGAAATCACCGACGAATACGGCGATACAGACAAGCTAGTCGTTGTTGGCCTGCTGCGCGGCAGTTTCGTCTTCATCGCCGATCTGGTTCGCGAGCTGGACCTGCCGATCGAGGTGGATTTCCTTGAGGCGTCTTCCTATGGCGATTCAATGGAAAGCAGCCGAGAGGTGCGCATTCTCAAAGACTTGCGCGGCGCCATTGAAGGCCGTGACGTGCTGGTTGTCGAAGACATCGTGGATACCGGACACACGCTGAACCACGTCACCAAGCTGCTTGCCAGTCGCAAGCCAGGCCGTTTGAAATCCATCGCCCTCTTGGACAAACCCAGCCGCCGAGAGGTAGATTTCCGCTCGGACTGGATCGGCTTTGAAATCCCTGACGAATTTGTCGTGGGCTATGGCATCGATTACGCGCAACGCAATCGCAACCTGCCCTTTATCGGCAAGGTGCGCTTTACCGAATAGTCACCCTGCCTGCCGGAAACTGGTGATCAGAAGGTCAAAGCCGGTATCCAGCATCACCGCGCGCTCAGCCTCGGGCGCCACCATGGCAGCCTCGATCAACGGACGCGACATGACCATCGCCAGATACAACCGCCGGACCAGTTCTTCGCGGTCCCAACCTGGAAACAGATCACCGGTCAGATCGGCCACCCGTTCCGCATGGTCTTGCGAGGCCTGCATGCTGCGTCGCAACAGGCTGCGTTCAGACGAGATGCACAGGAGAATTCCAAGCGAGCTGTGATCGTCCAGATGTGCCTGTGCATAGGTTTTGAAGATCGCGCGAAACAGGTCTTCAAACCCTTCTGCGTCTTCAGGGCTGTGCTGAAGCACGTCAAAAATCAACGCGCCGATCCAGTCGTTATACTGATCGGCAATTTCCTGAACGATGGCCTCTTTAGACGGGAAATACTGATAGATCCCGCCAACACTGACCCCGGACCGGGCCGAGATATCCTGAATGCGCAGCCCGACGCTGCCCATTTCGACCATCATGGATTTGGTCGCATCAAGAATCGCTTCGAACTTTTCCTTACCGCGCTTTTGGCGCGGCCTGCGGGTCAGTTGCTGAGCCGGGGTTCCCCCTGATTCTACCATCATCCGTGCATCACTTCCGTTTTTGCTTATCGCGCCTATGCCGTTCACCGCGCCTGCTGTCCAGTTTACCGCAACGTCACCAACAAGAATATTATTCTTTTTAGTGACGGAATGCGACTTGAACTTTTATGCGAATATTATTCTTGTTTAGAGCATGCCCAGGTCAGGAGACACAAAATGAAAAACGCCGTACTCAGAACAATCGCGCGCACCGCATGCCGCTTGCCGACTCCCGTTCATCGCCTGTTGAGCGGGCCAGATGTCGAAATCGACGGTCAGACACTCGACCCGCTCGTCAGCATGATGGTGAAACACTTCGCGGATGATCCGAACAAAATCCAAAGTATCGAAAAAATTCGCGCCAGCTTTGATGAACAGGGCGACTGGTTTTCTCATGCGCCCAGCCCGTTTGTAACAATGACGCCGCTTGTTATTGATGGCCCTGCAGGCCCAATTAATTGCGAAATCCACCGCCCCAAAGGCTTGCCAAGCCCTGCCCCGGTTTTGATGTTTTTTCACGCCGGAGGTCACGTCAGCGGTTCATTGGAATCCCATCGGGGCGTTTGCCGTCAGCTGGCCCTCGACGTAAACTGCGCGGTTGTGGCTGTGGACTATCGCCTTGCGCCTGAACATAAATTCCCCGTCGGCGTCAATGATTGCCTTGCTGCGTTTGACAGCATCGTTGAAAAATCCGCTGAACTTGGGTTTGACCCCGACCGTATCTCTGTTGGTGGGGACAGCGCAGGCGGCAATGTCTCAGCCGTAGTGGCGCAACAGCGCAAGAACGCCGAGCATCCGCCGAAATACCAGGTCCTGATCGTGCCGTGGTTGGACATGAGCAAACAGACCCGGTCCTATGAGCTGTTTGCCGAAGGCTTCCTGCTCGAGAAAGTAGAGATGAAGTGGTACACCAACCACTACCTTCGTTCTGACGAAGACGCGCTGGACCCGATGGCCTCACCTTTGTTGGGTGATGTCGAGGGCGTCTGCCCCGCCGCACTGGTGATCGCCGGGTTTGACCCGCTGCGCGACGAAGGCGTCGCCTATGCCGAAAAGCTCAAAGCCGCTGGCATCGAAGCTGACGTGCGGGTGATCGAGGACCTTGTGCACCCGTTCATGAACTTCCCCGGTCGCGTTCCCGCCGCCGGCGCCGGGTTCCAGCAAGTGGTTGATATTTTGCGCGAAAACTTGCTGTAACAGACCTGAAAGACTGGCTGCGCGTGTTTCGGCGCGCAGCCGGATTTGTCTAAGCGTTTAGCAGCCCGTTGATGACGGCCGTGAATATGCCAACCCCGACGGGAATGGCCTCATCAGGGAAATCGTAGTCCGGGTTATGCAGCTGCGGCTGATCCACCCCGGAGCCCAACCAGAACATTGCCGCTTTGGCCTGTTTGCCGAATTGGCCAAAATCTTCGGACCAGCGCTGAGGGTCATTCCGCATCTGCATCGGATACCCGGCCGCCCGGCCTGCTTCTTGCAGGATTGACACGGCTGCGTTTTGGTTGGTGCAGGCTTCGAATATGTCGTCGTATTCGACTTCGACCTGCAGTCCTTCTTTTGCCCCGACTTGAACCACCAAGTCATTGGTATCTGCCAGCAGCTGCGTCATGCGGGCGTCGGTCACGGTGCGCAGGGTGGCCCAGACCTCACCCTGTCCCGGCGCGATGCCAAAACTGGCCTCACCCAGACGCGCATGGGTCAGGGTAACCTGCGCAAAATCGGGCCCCAGATCCGTATTGCTGGACAAGGCCTCCAACCCCGGCAACAGGCGCGAGATCGCCCCGGCGGGCGACACCCCATCCTGCGGCGCGGCGGCATGAGAGGTCTTGCCTTCCAGCCGGATGCGAACCCCTCGTGAGGCGCAATTAGCCGGTCCGGAACACAGCGCCACCTGCCCCACCGGCAGCCCCGGCAGGTTGTGCAGGGAAAACGCATAATCCGGAGATATCCTTGCAAATGCGGGGTCGGAGATCACTGCCGCCGCGCCCTTTCCGGTTTCCTCGGCTGGTTGAAACAGCAGCACAACCCGGCCCCGCGCCGGGCGTTTTGCAGCAAGACCCTCGGCCAGCGCGGCCACCATTGTCATATGACCATCATGGCCGCAAAGGTGACCCCGGCCCTGATGAAGGGACCGGTAGTGCTTGTCGGAGTGTTCGGGAATTGGAAGCCCGTCCAACTCACACCGGATCAACACTTTGGGTCCCTCGGCCTGGCCGTCGAAAACAGCGGCGACACCGTGACCGCCGAGGTCAATCAGGACCTGATCGGGACTGTGCTGTCGCAGGTAATTAGCCACCGCAGCGGCGGTTTTCACTTCGTTGCCCGAAACTTCGGGGATCTGATGCAAGGCGTGACGCAGTCGGACAAGACCGGCCAAACGCTCAGTCGTCATGCAAGGCCCAGCTTTTTGTTGCGCGCCTCGCGCAGTCGGGCAAAATCATCCCCCGCATGATAGGAAGAGCGGGTCAGTGGTGTGGCCGAGACCATCAAGAACCCTTTGCCAAATGCCGCCTTTTCATAGGCGGCAAACTCTTCGGGTGTGACAAACCAATCGACGCGGTGATGTTTCGGAGTTGGTTGCAGATACTGACCAATGGTCAGAAAATCGATATCCGCCGCGCGCATATCATCCATCACCTGCCGAACCGCTTGCTCATCCTCACCGAGACCGACCATGATGCCGGACTTGGTAAAAATCGAGGGGTCCAAGTCCTTGACCCTCTGCAACAGCCGGAGTGAATGGAAATACCGCGCGCCGGGACGAACCTCGGGGTAAAGGCCGGGTACGGTTTCGAGATTATGGTTGAAAACGTCTGGCCTGGATTCGACCACCACCTCCAGAACCGACGGCTCGCATTTCAGGAAATCAGGCGTCAGAATTTCGATCGTCGTATTGGGTGACCGGTGGCGCACGGCACGGATGGTTTGGGCGAAATGCTCGGCGCCACCATCGTTCAGGTCATCGCGGTCGACCGAAGTGATCACAACGTGATTCAACCCCAGTTTTTCTACAGCATGCGCCACCCGACCGGGTTCAAACGCATCAAGCGTATCGGGCTTGCCGGTGGCGATGTTGCAGAAGGTGCACCCGCGCGTACAGATTTCACCCATGATCATCATAGTGGCGTGGCCCTGGCTCCAACATTCGCCGACATTAGGGCATCCGGCCTCTTCGCAGACGGTGACCAGATTGTTGTCGCGCATGATCTTACGAGTGTCGGCATAGCCTTTGCCACCGGGTGCCTTGACCCGAATCCAGCTCGGCTTTTTCGGCTGCGCATTGTCCTGACGGTGCGCTTTTTCAGGGTGACGTTGTTCGGGGATCTTCAGATCACGCACGGCTGGCTTTCCTGACATTGGATCAATTTGCTTTTGCCTAACATAAACTGCCATCGCAGACTACGCCACCCGTGCATAGCTGCCATGACAACTGATCATGCTGATGCAGAATACACCCTTCGAACCTTTCCTAAACCTTTTTAAAATCAACGCCCTTTGCGCACATAGTTGAAATTGCAGTTGCAGAAATTATGCCGTTGAAGCCAATTTAGAACTGTTTTAATCCACTCTCTGTTCACGAATGAATCACAGGAGCTTGAGCATGAAAACCGGCGCCAAACTGCCCGACGTCATCTTTCACACCCGCGTCCGCGATGAGGCCATCGAAGGCCCCAACCCGTTCCGTTGGGAAGACAAGACGACAGCCGATTATTTCTCAGGCAAACGGGTGATCCTGTTCTCGCTTCCCGGCGCGTTCACACCGACCTGCTCGACCTACCAATTGCCCGGTTTTGAGAATGGGTTTGCCGATTTTCAGGCGCAGGGCATCGACGACATCTACTGCATGTCCGTCAATGACAGCTTTGTCATGAACAAATGGGCGTTGGATCAGGGCCTGAAGAACGTCAAAGTCATCCCAGATGGTTCGGGTGAATTCACTCGCAAGATGGGCATGCTTGTCGACAAGGACAATCTGGGTTTTGGCATGCGATCCTGGCGCTATGCCGCCATCATCACGGACGGAGTTGTCGAGGCGTGGTTCGAAGAACCCGGCCTGATGGATAACTGTCCCGAGGACCCTTATGGCGTCTCGTCCCCGGAAAACATGAAAAAGCACCTGGACAAAGCCAAGGAACCGGCGCTGGTTTAAGCACCAACATCACTGCTCAAGGCCCGCGATTTGCGGGCCTTTTTCATCACGTGCGGGTTGCCGACACGATGTCATTACCGACCCTACGAATGACCTCTGCCAAACCATCGAACCAATCCTCGCCCCCGGTCGACAAACGCCGTACCAGCCCGACCGTTCGGGCAGGTTGCGGCGACGTGAACCGCAACAGCTTTAACCCAGGCACTGCATGCGCTTCGGATTGGGCGGCAAGTTCGGGCATCAGGGTCAGGCCGAATCCTTCGGCAACCAACCGAGACAAGGTCGCCAGCGAAGACGCCCCCATGTTGATCAACCCGCTGCTGCGATCCTGACCGCAGACCTCAAGCGCCTGATCCGTCAGGCAGTGGCCATCATCCAGCAACATAAGTTGCGCAGTTTGCAGATCTACTGGACGCAGAGCATCCGGATCGGAGTCCATACCGTCCAAACGTGCATGACTGCCAGCCAAAAGAAAGCGGTCTTCGAACAACGGCAGCTCGAACAGCTCGTTGCTGCCCGAGGGCAGTGCGACAACGCCCGCGTCAATCTCACCCGCGCGCAACATGGCCAGCAGACGATCTGTTCTGGCCTCACGGATCTGAACCCGCAGCGACACGTCCGAACTGCGTAGCCCCGCCAACACACCGGGCAGCAAATACGGCGCAATCGTAGGAATGATGCCAATAGACAACGACCTGTGCCCGCCCGAGTGATCCTTGGCAAACTGATCCAGCCGGTCGGCAGCCCCAAGCACCTGGCGTGCATAATCCAACACATCGCGCCCTAGCGGTGTCAGCAGGATGTCCCGCGCCTGCCGTTCAAACAGTGAGCCACCCAACGTCTCTTCCAGAGCCTTGATCTGCACTGACAGGGCTGGTTGCGAAACGTTGCAAACCTGTGCAGCCCGGCCAAAATTGCGTTGTTCGGCGACGGCGTTGAAATATTGCAGTTGTCTGAGGGTGAAATTCATAACCTCTGATTATCACTAACCCGCCAAACCGCAACCGGAACATATTGTGATGCCGCTACCCAATCATGCGGTTGCGCTCGGCCTGCATATCGTAGTGCCGCTTGAGCCGCTGCAGCGCGATCCGAAGCACGATCTTGCCCGAGCGCGCAGACCATCCCATACGCTTTTCCGCAAGCTCCAGCCCCTCAAGGTAACAGCAACACCGCAGAGCGACATCGCTGAGGCCAGGCCCGAGATCCGACAAAGCATGCTCTACCCGGCCACGCGCGTCCGAAGATCCACGCCCGCCATGCGCCTCGCTTCCGAAACTGCCACGCCCGCCGGCGGTCAGGAAGTGATCCCAATTCTGCGCCACTTGCGGTCCGATCTGCGCCAGTTCAAAATCTTCGCGCAAACGTTCGCCGGCCCGTACAAGCGCTTCGTCCAGAAAAGGTTTTCCGTCCCTGTCCCGCCTGCGCGCCAATGCGATCAGAGGGCTTTCCGCCACACTATAGCGCATCCGTTTGGGGCGGTTCGTGTTTGCCTCGCCACCCTGCCCCTGTGCCATTTGAGCGTGGAACGGAGACTGAGCCTCAGCCATGCCAAATTCACTGCGCGCCCGGGCTTTATTCTCGGCCTCTGCCACCAACCGGCTGAGCGCGGTGCGCCCTGAGGTGGATATCCGATACCGCGAAATGCGCCCGGGATTGTCACAGGCAATCCAGTCCTTTAACGCCAAGGCCTGCGCAATCTCACAGGCTACCACCGCGGTTCTGGTCGCCCCACCATCCCCGGAATCGCGAACTACAACAGCTTTGTCCATCTCTTCGGCGACAGCCAGGACCGAACCCGTTTCACAAAGCCGCCGCAAAATGCGCAGAGCTTCGCGGTTAAATCTTTCGTCTCTGGCCGCGGCCGCCTCTTCTGGTGTCACCGCAGATAGTCCGGTCGTCATCACATCTGGCTTGGCCTCGGGTTCGGCAAAATGGGTCTGGGCCAGCGATTGCAGTGCGGCATCCACCAAGGGATCGTCCCGGCGCATCTCGATACGCCTGATTTGTCTGAGAATGGTTGAAGCATGGCACCCAGCGGACCGCGCTATATCGCGGATCGACTGTCCGGTTTCCGTGTGGGCCAAGTATCGCTGCGCCCCCTCAGGTACCCAAGCCGGAATGGTGAAAGCCATGTTATTTTCCATATTTACTTGCCCTCGTCGACAAAACAATCTGCTATCTATCGCCCCCGATGATTTGTTAACCAATTCTAACTAGAGTTGCTTTCGTTACTCGTTCGTTAATCAACAGAGACAACGACCAGATTTGATTCAAAAAAATAAACAGTCATGAAGTCATAGTCCGGCGAGAGCCCGATCAAGGCAACGCCCGCTAAGGTTGTGTGACAACTGTGGAACCTTCACTTTGAAAAAGGATCCATCGAATGCACGACCTGATGACCATGATCACTTCACTGCGCCGTCCCCGTTTGTTGGCAAGGGCCGCAAAAATCGGGGCTCAGGACTACGATCGGGATCGGCATCTGCAGCGCATACTGGGCTATGGATCGCTGCCCGGTACAGGGGCAGCGTTGGTTCGGTTGCTGGAAATGGAGCGAGAGGTTAACGCGCAAAGGCAGGAAGAGGATGCCGCCTATTCACTGGTCCGCCATCTGGACTTGTTGATCGCGCTATTGGGCGAGGCGCAGCTGTTTCAGGCCAGCCGCGCCTCGCAGTATCAGTGATCAGGCAAAGGCATCCGGCATGGATGCTTTCTTTTCCGCCACGTAGTCATTCAACGCGGCGTTGATGTCCGGGTCGAGTTGCGGCTGCTGGTAGTTGGCCAGCAGATGCTCGACCCGCCCGGTGGCAATCTGGCGTGTGTCGCGTGCGCCTTCATCTTCCCAGGTCTCATACGGTTTGTAGTCCAGCACTTCGCTTTTCCAGAACGCCTCTTTGAAGTTGGCCTGCGTATGCGCACAGCCAAGGTAGTGACCCCCGGGGCCCACTTCGCGGATGGCGTCCATGGCCTGCGCATTCTCGTCATACGCAACACCTTTGGCCAATCCGTGCAACACGCCCAGCTGGTCCGCATCCATGACGAACTTTTCGAAATCGGCAACCAGACCACCTTCGAGCCAGCCACAGGAATGCAGCATAAAGTTCACACCGGCCATCAGCCCCATATTCAGCGAGTTTGCTGTTTCATACGCCGCTTGCGCGTCTGGCAGCTTTGAGCCGCAGAACGAACCTGCTGATCGGTACGGAAGCCCGAGACGTCGGGCCAGCTGACCCGCCCCATAGGTGACAAGCGATGCCTCGGGTGTTCCGAATGTCGGCGCGCCGGAATTCATATCGATCGACGACACAAACGCGCCAAAGATCGCCGGGGCTCCGGGTCGGATTATTTGGCTATACGCAACGCCCGCCATAACCTCGGCCAGCACCTGTGTCAGCGTCCCTGCAACCGAGACCGGCGCCATCGCGCCACCCACGATAAAGGGTGAGATGATGCAGGCCTGGTTGTTTTTGGCATAAACCTCAAGCGCGCCCATCATCACGTCGTCGAAGGTCATCGGCGAGTTGATGTTGGTCAACGAGGTCATCACCGTGTTTTCCTGAACGAACTCTTTGCCGAACAGAATCTCACACATTTCAACGGAATCCTGCGCCCGGCTGGGATCAGTGACCGATCCCATGAACGGCTTGTCCGACAGCGTCATGTGCGCCATCAACATGTCCAGGTGACGTTTGTTTACCGGAACATCTGTTGGTTCGCAGACTGTCCCACCCGAGTGGTGCAGCCATTTGGACATATAGGCCAGCTTCACGAACTTGTTGAAATCTTCCATGGTCGCGTAACGACGCCCGCCATGCGCATCCCGCACAAACGGAGGTCCATACACCGGAGCCAGAACCATATTGCGGCCACCTACGACCACCGATTTCTCGGGATTGCGGGCGTGCTGGGTGAATTGGCTGGGCGCGGTCTTGATCAGCTGCCGCGCCAGACCGCGAGGGATGCGAACGCGCTCGCCCTCAACATCGGCCCCCACATCCTTCCAGCGCTGCAAAGCCGCCGGGTTGTCGACAAAATTGACGCCAACTTCGGCCAGAACGGTTTCCGCATTGGTTTCGATGATTTCCAACGCTTCTTCGTTGAGTATCTCGAAGTTCGGAATATTCCGTTCGATAAATTTTGCGGTTTCGATGCGAACTGCGGTACGTTCGGCCCGGCGGGCGGCTCCACCGCCACCTCTCGCCCTGCGCCGGGTGTTTGCCTCTGGCATGAGAAAATCCCGTGATAATTGTTAGATTTCCTGGTTTTTTTACATGAAACTGACACCGTACCAGACGTGGATTACGGCGCTCTAGAGGTAAAAGCGACATGAACCCGTACTGGCTGCTCTGGCTGCTACAATTTGCAGCCCCCGCTGAGGGGACGAAGCCTATTTAATTTTGGCAATAAACTTCTGTCGGCCTTTTTCACCCATGCGGTTCAGCATCGGATAAAGCACCCGCATCAGGCCCGGGAACCCGGTCAGCAGTCTTGCGGTCACCACATCTGAGCGCGGTACGAAATATTCCAGTTTTTTACCCTTTTGCGCCCGCTTCAGGACTGCGACAACATCATCCGTCGTCGAGGGAGTGGATAAGAAGTTAAGCGCACTGCCGCCGTTTGCTGCCTCATACCGCAACATCGGGGTGTCGATCGCATTGGGGTAGATCGAGGAAACAGAGACGCCATGCGCGCGCAATTCCTCGGCAAGGGACAGGTAATACCCACGAATGCCGAACTTGCTGGCGGCATAGGCGGCGCTACCAGGCAGGGCAACGAAACTGGCTGCGGATTGCGTTCCGATAATATGACCGTCGCCGTTCTTTTTCATATGCTGCGCCAACGCCTGACTGAGATGCGCGGCAGCCCGCAGATTGATGTCGAGGTGTTGGCAGATCGCTGAGCGCTCAAGATCAACGGCATGTCCGGGCTGAATGATACCGGCATTGACCAATCCAACCGCAATCCGCTCTGATGAGTTTGCAATCTCGGTACAGAGCGCCTCCAACGCTTTCGAATCGGAGAGGTCCGATTTACTGATTATCGCCGTGGGATAGAGCTCGGACAGCTCGGCCAAAACACGTTCGTCGCGACCACACAGCCAAAGCTTATAGCCGCCGTCGTGAAAATGAGCCGCCGCAGCCATGCCAATGCCGCCGGTTGCACCGGTGATGAATGCGATCTCACACGTTGCCATAAGTCTTTCCCCTTGTTGCCGGTATGCCGCCCCAGGAACCGGAACTGGGCCTTATCAGTCCGTTTCGCTCTGGCGAGGTATTTCCGCAGTACCTTATTTTGCGCGACTTGCACGACCTGATCCATTCCGACCTTACGTTCAACAGGCCAGGCAATGTATTGAGGATCAACCTCAGACTGAAACGCGCAGCTCACCGCAACCAACAAAGGGCGACCTAAGCTGCTGCCCTGCCTGAAATCCCTTGCGTTCGCTACATCTGCAACCTAGTAGCAAACCCATGACCCAGACATCCCATGACCGCCTTCTGATCATCGACTTCGGCAGCCAGGTAACGCAACTTATTGCCCGACGCCTGCGCGAACTGAACGTCTATTGCGAAATTCATCCCTACCAGAACGTCACGATGGACTTCGTGCGGGAAATGGCCCCGAAAGCGGTGATTTTCTCGGGCGGTCCGGACAGTGTGACACGCGACGGGTCTCCGCGCGTGCCGCAAGAGATATTTGACTACGGCGTTCCGATCCTGGGCATCTGCTATGGCCAGCAGGTGATGATGCATCAGCTTGGTGGCAAGGTCGAATGTGGCCACGGCACGGCCGAGTTTGGTCGGGCCTTCGTGACCCCCAAAGGTCAGCTGGATGTTCTGAACGGCTGGTTCGACGATGGCGACGAACAAGTCTGGATGAGCCACGGCGACCACGTCAGTGAAATCGCGCCCGGGTTTAAGGTTTATGGCACCTCGCCCAACGCGCCTTATGCGATAACCGCGGACACGAACCGTCATTTCTATGCCGTTCAGTTCCACCCCGAGGTCCACCACACTCCTCGTGGTGCCAAGCTTTATGAAAACTTCGTCAAGCTGGCCGGATTTGCCGGGGACTGGACGATGGGGGCCTACCGGGACGAGATGATCCGCAAGATCCGCGAGCAGGTTGGCGACAAGAACGTCATTTGCGGCCTGTCCGGCGGCGTCGACAGCTCGGTCGCGGCGATCCTGATCCACGAAGCGATTGGCGATCAGCTGACCTGTGTCTTTGTGGATCACGGTTTGCTACGCAAGAACGAGGCGACAGAAGTCGTTGGCATGTTCCGCGACAACTACAACATCCAACTGATCCACGCCGATGAAAGCGACCTGTTTCTGGGCGAGCTCGACGGTCAGAGTGATCCAGAAACCAAGCGTAAGATAATCGGCAAGCTTTTCATCGACGTGTTCCAGAAACACGCCGATACGATCGAAGGGGCCGAATTCCTGGCACAGGGCACGCTGTATCCGGATGTCATTGAATCGGTGTCGTTCTCAGGTGGTCCGTCGGTTACGATCAAATCGCACCACAATGTCGGCGGCCTGCCCGAGAAGATGGGTTTGAAGCTGGTCGAACCCCTGCGGGAATTGTTCAAGGATGAGGTGCGCGCGCTGGGTCGCGAACTGGGCCTACCGCCCAGCTTTATCGGCCGCCACCCCTTCCCCGGCCCCGGCCTTGCGATCCGCTGCCCCGGCGAAATCACCCGCGAAAAGCTTGGGATTTTGCGCGAAGCAGATGCGGTTTACATTGATCAGATTCGCAAACATGGCCTGTACGATGACATCTGGCAGGCCTTTGTGGCCATCCTGCCTGTGCGTACTGTGGGCGTAATGGGCGACGGACGCACCTATGATTATGCCTGTGCGCTGCGGGCCGTGACGTCTGTGGATGGCATGACCGCCGACTATTACCCCTTCAGCCACGAGTTCCTTGGCGAAACCGCCACGCGGATCATCAACGAGGTCAAAGGCATCAATAGATGCACCTATGACATCACCTCAAAACCACCGGGAACAATCGAGTGGGAATGACCTAAAAGCCGGGCTAAGCCCGGCTTTTTTTGTTTAAGTCCCGGCGAAAACCAATAACTTTCAATTTGTTACTTCGCGATTCTTGCAGGCGGCACCATGGACAGCAGCAAACCTCAGATCGGCAAGGCCGCGCTTTGGATGACCGGAGCGATTGCCTCGTTCTCGTCCATGGCCGTGGCTGGCCGCGAGCTGAGCGTGACCCACGACACGTTCGAGATCATGTTCTATCGCAGCCTGGTTGGTATTTGCGTTGTTGCGCTGGTGCTGACGCTGTCGCGGAAATGGCATCAGGTCTCAACGTACCGGCTGGGACTACATGGCATCCGGAACCTTTTGCATTTTGCCGGTCAGAACCTTTGGTTCTATGCCGTGTCCGTGATCCCTCTGGCGCAGGTTTTCGCGCTGGAGTTTACACAGCCCATCTGGGTAATCCTGCTATCACCGCTGTTGCTAGGCGAACGGCTTACACCCGTACGTGTTATGTCCGCCCTGATTGGATTTGCCGGCATCCTGATCATTGCCCGCCCCGGAGCTGTGCCCATCAGTACCGGCCTGTTGACCGCAGCCCTTTCAGCGGTGTTCTTTGCGCTGACAACCATTTCCACCAAGAAACTGACCAGATTTGCCAGCATCGGGTGCATTATGTTCTGGCTGACGGTTATGCAGGCGGTGCTTGGTTTGATAGCTTCTGGTCTCGACGGACAGATCACACTGCCCACGATCAACACGGCTCCGTTTCTGTTGCTGGTCGGCCTGGCGGGCTTACTGGCACATTTCTGTATCACCAACGCTTTGGCAATTGCCCCGGCCACCGTGGTCGTTCCGTTCGACTTTGCCCGCCTGCCGACCATCGCGATTGTCGGCATGATTCTCTATCACGAGCCACTGGACCAATGGACCCTATTGGGGGCGGTCGTGATCTTCTCGGGTATCTTTTTGAATGTTAGCGCCGAGAAACGTAACAGTTTAGCAACACTTCCAAAGGACACTCGGCAACGGTAACGCACCGTCACCAGTTGACGGTACAATCAAGCTTTAGAAAGTATCGAGCACCACTACGCCGGGCTGGCGCATACCCACTCCATGCAACACCACACCAGCCTGCGAAAGCAACTTAGGGAGGAACTAATGAAAAAAGCGCTTCTACAGGCGTGCGCAGTTTGCGTTGGAGCGTCAGGAGCCTATGCAGGCGGACTTGATCGCAGCGGCCAAGGTGTAAATCTGATCTTTGAAGAAGGTTCTGTTGTTCAGTTTCGCCTTGGATACACCAACCCCGATGTGTCCGGGACACTTGGCGGAGTAAACTCGGGAAACGTTGCCAAAGACTTCTTCACCCCGCATTTGGGTTACAAAACATCACTAACCGAAAAACTGGATTTCGCGCTTATCTACGATCAGCCCTTTGGCGCTGACGTTGAATACGGCTCAAACTATCCTTTGTCGCAAAACCCGACATCACCGTTCGGAGGTCGCACTGACGTTCTGCGCGCTGAAGCCGATACAGACACCATTACCGCGTTGTTTCGGTATAAGTTCGATAATGGCTTCAGTGCCATTGGTGGTTTGCGCGCTCAGCGCCTGACTGGCAATGTGGCAGTACCAGCTGCTGCAGGATATGAGTCCGACCTCGACGCGGATATCGACTTTGGTTATGTCGTTGGTGTTGCCTGGGAAAAACCCGAGATCGCGGCCCGGGTCGCGCTGACCTACAACTCGAAGATCACGCATGACCTGTCGCAGACCGAGTCCAATAACATCGTTCCGCCCATCCCGGCAGGTGTATTTACGGCAGACACCGATTCCGAAGTTGTAACACCGCAGTCTATTAACTTGGATTTCCAAACCGGTGTGGCGCCAAAAACCTTATTGTTCGGGTCCGTACGGTGGGTGGACTGGCCGCAATCCGTGTATGCTCCACCCGTCTACACTGGCATTACCGGCAGCAATCTTTTGGACTACGATGATGCTACGTTCACATACACGCTAGGCCTGGGTTACCAATTCTCTGAAGAGTTCTCGGGCGCTGTCACGCTGGGCTATGAAACTTCAACCGGGTCAACCGTGTCAGACCTGGGGCCAACAGACGGTTTCTGGAGCGTCGGTGTCGCTGGTACATATTCGATCGAAAAAGCCAAGATTTCTGGCGGCATTCGCTATACCGACATTGGAGACGCCACCACCAACCAGGGTGCGGACTTCAGCGGTAACAGCGCCTGGAGTGTCGGCCTGCAGCTGACCTACGCGCTGAACTAACCAGAGGTCATACCTTAACAAAGAAAGCCCCGCCCTTTGTTGGCGGGGTTTTTCGTTTTGTAGTGTTCCGAGTCTAAAAAGCAGTCTGACGCTCCGATGATTTTCGTCCTCTGCCATCTGTACCCCAATTCGACCGGCAGGATGGTATTGAACTGGTCTTGCACGCATGATTGACGCCGCCCGCCGCCCGAATTAGCTAGGTCTGAAAAAGGGACAGCAGAAGATGATCTACAGCTCGGCAAAGGACTGGCGCGATGCGGCGCGAAAAAAAGTGCTGTTTTTCGGCATGTCGGGCCTTGGGAAAACCTACGTATCTAACGTTCTGCGCGACCAGGGCGACTGGTTTCATTACTCGATCGATTACCGGATCGGTACACGGTACATGGGTGAATACATCATCGACAATGCCAAGGCTGAGGCGATGAAAGTCCCTTTTCTACGCGATTTGCTGTTGTCGGATTCGATATTTCTCGGCTCCAATATCTCGTTCGAGAACCTGACTCCTGTCGCCTCGTATCTCGGCAAGCCCGGTAATCCGGCTTTGGGCGGTCTGGAAATGAACGAATATCGCCGTCGTCAGGAACAGTTCCAACAGGCGGAAATTCACGCCCTGCTAGACACAGAATACTTCATTGATCGTGCGCAGCGGCTGTACCAGTATCCGCATTTCATCTGCGACACTGGTGGGTCAATCTGCGAATGGGTTGATCCCGACGACCCAAAAGACCACGTGCTGTCCGAGCTGTCGGGACAGACACTGATGACCTGGATTCAGGGCGATGAGGATCACACGGCGGAACTGATCCGCCGCTTTGACAAAGCCCCCAAACCGATGTCGTACCAACCCGAGTTTCTGACGCGTGTATGGGCAGATTACCTCGAACAGCATGGTTGCTCGGCGAAACAAGTAGACCCGGATGCCTTCATCCGCTGGACCTATGCGCAGGCCTTGGCACACAGGCAACCGCGCTATCGGGCCATGGCAAAAAACTGGGGTGTCGCGGTCACAGCAGACGACATGAACAAGGTCCGTGATGCGAACGATTTCGATGAGTTGATCGAACGCACCCTTGAGGCCCAGCCAAACTGACCCTAGTTTCCGCACTTAAAGTGTTCTTCCAAAGGCTTGCATCTTATGCCGATCAAGATTCCCTCCGACCTTCCTGCGTTTGACGTTCTCACGAATGAGGGCGTCATGGTCATGGACGAGGATCAGGCGATGCGCCAGGACATCCGCCCGCTGCGGATCGGGTTGCTAAACCTGATGCCCAAGAAGATTCAGACCGAAAACCAGTTCGCACGTCTGATCGGCGCTACCCCGCTGCAGATCGATCTGTCGCTGATCCGCATGACCGAACATAGGACCAAGAACACCGCCGCCGCGCATATGGCTGAATTCTATCGCCCCTTCCAGGAGGTGAAGGATCAGAAGTTTGACGGCCTGATCATCACCGGCGCACCGATCGAACATTTGGAGTTCGATGACGTCACCTATTGGGATGAATTGGGTGAGGTGTTCGAATGGACCCAGACCCATGTTCATTCCACCTTCGGCGTCTGTTGGGGCGGAATGGCGATGATCAACCATTTCCATAACGTGCGTAAGCATATGCTGGACTCCAAGGCGTTTGGCTGTTTCCGCCACCAGAACCTGTCCCCGGCGTCTCCGTTCCTGCGGGGGTTCTCGGATGATTGCGTGATCCCCGTCAGCCGGTGGACCGAAATGAAACAGGATGAGATCGACAACGCTACGGGATTGACCACACTACTAGGCAGTGAGGACGTCGGACCCTGTCTGGTCGAGGATCAATCGCATCGCGCGATCTATATCTTCAACCATTTCGAATATGACAGCGATACGCTGAAGCAGGAGTATGACCGCGACGTAGCCAATGGCACACCGATCAACGTTCCGATGAACTACTATCCAGGCGACGACCCCAGTCGCCCGCCGCAGAATTGTTGGCGCAGCCATGCCCATCTGTTGTACGGCAACTGGATCAACCAGATTTATCAAACCACGCCGTTTGATATGGAAAAAATTGGCAGTTAAGGCACTCATAACCCTCGGACTGATTGTTGCGGTCCTCACGCTCGTGACCCTATGGCGCACCGTGCGAAATGAGGCCCGTGCCGAGGCCACCTATCCGCTCGAAGGCCAGATCATCGACGTGGACGGCGTCTCGGTTCATGCTGTTGTTATGGGACAGGGCCCGGATGTGGTGCTGCTGCACGGTTCCAGCGGCAATACCCGTGATATGACTTTTGCTCTGGCTCCGATTCTGGCAGAAAACTACCGAGTTATTGTCTTTGACCGGCCCGGACTGGGCTATAGCGACAGCTTTAATCCTGATGGCGAAACACTTGAGGAACAAGCAGATATTCTGCAAAAAGCCACTGCACAACTGGGCGCCGAAAAGCCCATCGTCGCTGGGCAAAGCTACGGCGGGTCCGTTTCACTTGCTTGGGCGGTGACGCGACCAGACAACCTCTCAGCCTTGGTGCTGATCGCCCCTGCGGCAATTCCTTGGGAAACGCCACTGGACGGGTTCAATAAACTGGCCTCAACTCAAGTTGGAAATGCGCTGGTGTTGCCTCTCATCACCGCCTTTGTGCCAGAATGGTATGTCGAACAAGCATTGGACAAAGTGTTTGCCCCACAAATCGCGCCCGAAGGTTATGCCGATCACTTTGGTCCCGGCTTAACCATCCGTCGCGCCTCGATGCATGCAAACGCAAAACAGCGCGCCAACCTGTTGAACGAGGTCCACGCCCTTCAGCCGCGATACGCCGAAATTGATGTCCCGACCGAGATCGTGCATGGCACCGCTGACACCACTGTGGGGCTTGGCTGGCATTCCGAGCGCCTGATCGAACAAATCCCCGGTGCCGAGCTGATCGAACTGCCGGACATCGGCCATATGCCGCAGGTCGTTGCCGCCCCCGAAGTTGCCGCCGCAATCGACCGCGCAGCGCGACGTGCAGGTTTGCGTTAAGCCCACAGCTAATCCATAGTAGGATATGGATTTTATGGCGAGGTAACCCATGGCCCGGTCTGCAAAAGGTTCCATCGAGAAGTACTTTCGCAACGACGCCCCAAAAGACGCGCGTGCGGCAATCGAAAACGCGGAAAAAGGCGCTATTCTGAACCCGACCTATCCTTATTCCGAACGCATGAAGCGCAAAGATTACGAAAAGGAAATGGACCGGCTGCAGATTGAACTGGTCAAGATGCAATCCTGGGTCCGGGCAACCGATCATCGTATCGCCCTGATCTTTGAAGGCCGGGATGCAGCCGGAAAAGGCGGCACGATCAAGCGTTTCCGCGAGAACGTGAACCCCCGTGGCGCGCGAAATGTCGCGCTCAGCAAGCCGTCGGATATGGAGCGCAGCCAGTGGTATTTTCAACGCTATATCTCGCACCTGCCCTCGGCCGGGGAAATCGTGTTCTTTGACCGCAGCTGGTACAATCGCGGCGTGGTTGAAAACGTGTTTGGTTTTTGCACAACCGAAGAACGAGAACGGTTCTTTCGTCAAGTGATGCCACTGGAAACCGGTTTGGTGAATGATGGAATTCAGTTGTTCAAGTTCTGGCTGAACGTTGGTCGGGCCGAGCAGCTGAACCGTTTCCTTGCACGCGAAACCGACCCGCTCAAGCAATGGAAGCTCAGCCCGATTGACATAGCGGGGCTAGATAAATGGGACGAATACAGCCAGTCAATTTCGGAAACTCTGACACGCAGCCATTCCGAACACAGCCCCTGGACCATCGTGCGATCAGACGACAAGAAACGCGCGCGCTTGGCAGCCATCCGCACCGTTCTGCATGCGCTGGATTATGACGAAAAAGATGAGGCCGCGATTGGCCCCAATGACCCAGACATCTGTGGCGGGCCCGAGATTTGGGACGCGTGATGCAGGTTGGACGAATGCCCCATAGCAGCTTATGTCATGGGTTTCGATGGCTTGAACAACAAAGGCACCTGAAACGGGGATGACAAAGCGCGGGTATCACCACGGGAACCTGAAACAGGCCTTGATTGAGGCGGCCCTGTCTTTGATCGAGGAAAAAGGCCCGACCGGCTTTACCTTATCCGAGGCCGCGAAGACTGCAGGCGTGACGCCTGCGGCCGTCTACCGGCATTTTCACGGGCGCGAAGACCTGATCGCCGAGGCCGCCCGCCAGGGGTTCGAGATGTTCGCTGATCTGATGCAATACGCTTATGACGAAGGCCAACCCTCGGCCCTTGCGGCGTTCGAGGCCACCGGCCGCGCCTATCTGGCCTTTGCGCGCAAGCATCCCGGTCATTACATTGCGATGTTCGAAAGCGGCATTTCTGTCAACCGTACAACAGAGCTTTCATTGGCCGCGAACCGAGCCAAGAGCATTCTTGAAAAAGCCGCCGACGATCTGTCTCAGCACATCCCGCCGGAAAAACGCCCGCCCGCGTCGATGTTCAGCGCCCATATCTGGGCGATGAGTCACGGGGTTGTTGAGCTGTATGCGCGTAACGCTGGTGCCAGCTCTCCTTTCCCGCCCGAGGATTTGCTAGAGACCGGCATCGGTATCTATCTTCGCGGTTTGGGTCTGGTACCGCAGGACGATTGACGCCGCCTTTGATCCGGTATCCACTGCGGGCTAACAACTTAGGCAGCGTCCCGAAAAACAATGATCGCTCGCTTGGATTCAATCGCTCGAAGCGCAACTTTAATGTGCTGATCCTCCATCCCATGTGCCGCCAATGCTTCGCCAAACAGGTCGGCCATCTCATCAAAATCCGCGTGTGAGATTTTCAGATGGCGATGAACCGCTTCGATACGGTCATCGGTAAATGAGGCCGGACCACCGACCAGAGAAGAGACGAACTTGGTCTGATGATCGATAAGACGCGGCATGTCGATATCTTCGAAATGGCCACCGATCTGATCGGAATCCAACGCCATCTCGTAGAAAGTCATTACAACGCGGCTGATAATTTTGAACCCGCCGTATCTATCATAAATCGACTGAACCACACCAAAGCACCTAGCTGTTGAGCACAAACAACACTGAAAGGTTATAGCAAAATGGCCGTTTTGTTAACGCTTATGGCAGCGGCCACTGTTTCCGCACCGGGACAGGCTTCACACGCTCAGGTCGTCAGCGCAGGGAATGAAACCTACAAAACCGCCCTGCTCTAAAATACGGGCTTGCCCTCCGGCGCGCCAATACAGCTTACGCCGGGCGGATTGCACTTCTCGTCTGACACGGAACCAAAGCGGGCCTTTGTCCAGCCCACTATTGGTTGTCTTGTCCTGAGAGCGTTCGCTGACCTTTACCGTTTCGACGATCTGATCCTGCTGTTTCGACCAGATCATTTGCACGCCTACTGCGGGAAAACACTGAAACATATTCCAGTCTGGCCGTGGGATTGAAACAAAATCATCCAAATGATCCGAGTACTTTGTGGACCAAGTCAGCAGCTTGCGACAGGCCTCTTGCGTCAGGATGTAGGCGGCCGCGCTGGGGGCCATTTCCAACATTGGTCGGACAGGGACATTTGCGATCTTGGCCTCAGGCCCGAACCGCAATGATCGCGGGGAAAAATCCAGTTTGACGAAATCAAACCCGGTTGCAGCGTTCAGTACAGCAGTGATGACCGCCCCGGCCTGAACGGACATTTCCACGTCATCTTCAAAGATCGCGACGGCCTTCAGGCCCTGATCCACGGTTGTTTGCCACACCGCCCGATGGCTTTCGAAACACGCGATTTCGCTGGTTTTCAGCCCCCACCGACTGCCCGAGCCGGGAACATATCCATTGCCGTCAATCGCGCCGGGGTACTGCGCATCCTTCGCGCTGAACCTCTGGGCTCCGACGAGGCCCGCATGGGCGAACTGGCTCTCCATAAAGGTCTTTCGTTCAGGCACACGATCCAGGTTGATGTAGAAGACACCCGTTCCCGATGGCAATTCGTGATGTCCCACAGCAATTCCTTTCCAGTGCTGATGCCAGATACACACCGCCACCCCGGACAATCAACCCCGGGCTGTCCGGCGAGAAGTTGAACGGTGGTCTATTCACCTGTGTGGAACGCGTCTAGGCTGTGTCAGAAGACCAGAAAACAGGAATTGCGCTATGTCATCTCATGGGTATTCAAGCGGGCGTCTGAACCTTCCTTTTGTGGGCATTTCGACATTCGGAAAATCGCCGTATGTTGAGGACTGGGACCGCATCGACGCCGACGTGGCGGTCATGGGCGCACCTTATGATTTTGGCACGCAATGGCGGTCTGGCGCCCGGTTCGGGCCGCGTGCAGTGCGCGAAGCCTCGACCCTGTTCAGCTTTGGCCATGCCGGGGCTTATGATCACGAGGATGACGCCACCTATCTGGACGCGTCGGTGCGGATGGTTGATATCGGGGATGCCGATATCATCCACACCAAAACTGATGAAAGCCACGCCAACATTCAGCTAGGTGTCGAAAAGATGCTTGAGGCGGGTGCCCTGCCCGTCACGATTGGTGGAGATCATTCCATCAACATTCCCTGCATCAACGCATTTGCGGACGAGTGTGCGCAAAACGGGCCAATCCATGTGGTTCAGATCGACGCGCATCTGGATTTTGTGGACGAACGGCACGGTGTGACCGCGGGCCACGGCAACCCGATGCGACGCGCGATTGAAAAACCCTACGTCTCGGGCATGACCCAGCTTGGCATCCGCAACGTGTCCTCAACCGCAAAGGAAGGGTATGCCGACGCGCGCGCGCGGGGCTCGGACATTCTTTCGGTACGGCAGGTACGCAAACTGGGAACCGAGGGCGTGTTGGCGCGCATACCCGAAGGCGCGCGGTACTATGTGACGATTGATATCGACGCATTCTGCCCGTCAATCGCTGCGGGCACGGGCACACCCAGCCATGGCGGGTTTCTATATTACGACGTGCTGGAGATTTTGCAGGGTCTGGCGAACCGAGGAGACGTTGTCGGAATTGACCTGGTCGAGGTCGCTCCCAATTACGACCCCACCGAAAGCACTCAGATTCTGGCCGCGCAGGTGCTGCTGAACTTCATCGGGTTTATCTTTCACGAACGGGGCAAGAAGGGCTGAGCGCCCTTCCTGCCTGTTTGATCACGCACTGATCGTGTTGTGCTCGGGTCCGTAGGGGAAGCCCGTGATGTTTTCGGCACCCTTTTCTTCGACGACCAGAATGTCATGCTCACGGTAACCACCAGCACCAGGCTGACCTTCAGGAATCCACAGCATCGGCTCGATCGACACCACCATGCCGGGTTCCAGCACCGTGTTGATATCTTCGCGCAATTCCAGCCCGGCTTCGCGGCCGTAATAGTGGCTGAGGATACCAAAGGAATGGCCATACCCGAAGGATCGGTATTGCAGCAGTCCTTCATCCGCAAAGAACCGGTTGATCTCTTCACAAATGCCGGAACAAGTGGCACCCGGTTTGATCAGGCTGAGGCCCAGTTCATGGGCGGCGACATTGGCTTTCCATATCCGCAGGCTGTCGGCGTCCGGCTCACCCAGAAACAGGGTGCGTTCCAGCGCGGTGTAATAGCCCGAGATCATCGGGAACGTGTTCAGCGACAGGATATCGCCCTTTTGCAAAGCGCGCTTGGTGACCGGGTTATGTGCGCCATCGGTGTTCAGGCCGGACTGGAACCAGACCCAGGTGTCGCGGTACTCGGCCTCTGGATAGGCGCGCGCGATTTCGGCTTCCATCGCATCGCGGCCGGCCATGGCAATCTCAATCTCGGTCGCGCCTTCGCGGATCGCGGCGTGAATGGCAGCGCCGCCCACGTCAGCCGTGTGGGCACCGCCCTTGATCAGCGCGATCTCTTCTGCGGATTTCACCATCCGAGCCGCCATCGAGTTGGGTGCGATATCGACCAGTTCCGGCCCGCCCAACATGTCAAGCGCGGTGTCACGCATCGCCAGCGTCATGTGATCGCCCTCGATCCCGATCCGTCTGGCAGAACCGATAAGGCTGGCTACGGCGCGCCAGTAGTTGTTCCGCTGCCAGTCGGTGTAAATCACGTTGTCTTCAACTGAACGCCGCCATGGCTGGCCTGCGTCGATATTGGCCGAAACGGTCGTGCAGGCGTCCTGCGTCACGACACAGCCATAGGGGCGCCCGAAAGAACAATACAAAAAGCCAGAGTAGTAGGCGATGTTCTGCATCGAAGTCATCAGAACCGCAGGAATGTCCCGCGCGGCCATTGTCGCGCGCAGGCTGGCAAGACGGCGCGCATACTCGGCCTTGCTGAATGGCAATGGCGCTTTGTCACCATTGTGGCTGATAAAGTACTCGGGGCGATTGGATAGGTCAGTCATCTTGGTCTCTCCTCAATGCCGGACAGGCAAAGCCCGGCCACTAATCCCGGCGTTCAGGACAAGCGGCCTCGGGAACCGAGAGCCATGCACCCACCTAGATATCACGACGCCATCGTGACCGGGGTGCATAATGAAATCGCTAATTCACCTTTTGAGTCGCGTCAAGCCGGGCTGAGCCCTCTCAACCGTTCAGACCGCCGCCGCAGCAGTTCAACTGTGGTCAGCAGCGCAATCGAGAACACCACAAGGATGGTCGCAACGGCCAGAATGGTTGGGCTGATCTGTTCCCGCAGGCCGGTAAACATCTGCCAAGGCAGTGTCTTCTGGCTGGCAGACCCGACGAACAGCACCACCACAACCTCATCGAATGAAGTGATGAAGGCGAACAGCCCGCCCGAAATCACACCCGGCAGGATCAACGGCATCTGAATTTTGAAAAACGTCCGCACTGGGCCCGCGCCCATATTTGCAGCCGCCCGTGTCAGCGACTGATCAAACCCGACCAACGTGGCGGTCACGGTGATGATCACAAACGGAATTCCAAGCACGGCATGGGCGAGGACAACTTTGATATAACCAACGAAGTTCTTGTCCATCCCCAGCGTCCCTTCCAGGAACCGTCCGATATCGCTGTAGAAAAAGAACATGCCAGTGGCCGAGATGATCAGAGGTACGATCATCGGAGAAATCAGGATACCCATGATTGCCCGACGACCCGGTACATGAGACTGGCTGAGGCCAATGGCCGCCAGCGTGCCCAGAGACACCGATATCACAGTTGCAATAGGCGCGATGATCAAAGAGTTCTTAAAACTGCGCTGCCATTCATTGTTGGTAAAGAAATCACGGTAATGCTTGAGCGAATACCCTTCTGGGTCTAGTCGCAGCATTTCGGGCGTGAAGGTAAAGAAGTCCTGCGCGTTGAACGACAGCGGCAAAACCACAAGGATGGGTGTGATCAGAAAGACAAAAATCGCACCACAGGTCACCCGGAACGCATAGTGCCAAAGGACCTGACGACCCGTCAGATACGGCAGCAACTTGCGGCGATAGCGGCCTTCATAAAGCCAGAAAATGAAGAAGGCGAAAAACCAACCGGCCAGCAGACCGACGATCATCGCGGTAATGCCCCCTAAAAGCAGGCCAGCTGCGCCCATACCAAGGATGGTGATCCACCGGGCAATCCGCTCATTGTCCAGAACGGTGATGTAAACCCAAGCCAGACCAGCCATGAGCACAGCGCCGATCACAACGCCCAATAAGGCACTGCCCTGCCCGGCCCCGACGAACATTCCGGCGAGCCCTCCGGCGACGGCAACAGATGGCAGAACCATCGACAGTGGTTTGCGGGATATTGGTGTAAGTGCTGCCATGTTCTTTATCCCAGCTTCACGTTATCGATGCCGACGATCTTGTCGTAGACCCAGTAGAGCAGCAGAACCACCGCCAGCAGGATCGTCCCCAGCGCAGCCGCAAGGCCCCAGTTCAGCGAGGACGAGATGTGATAGGCGATCCGGTTCGAGATGAAGACGCCCTTGGTTCCGCCCACGATCTCGGGCGTGATGTAATACCCGATGGACAGAATAAACACGAGGATCGATCCCGCGCCTATGCCCGGAATGGATTGCGGGAAATAGATCCGCCAGAAGGTCGTCCAGTTGGTCGCCCCCATCGACTTGGCCGCGCGGGTATAGGTCTCAGGTATCGTCTGCATTACCGAGTACATCGGCAAAACCATGAACGGCAGCAGAATATGCGTCATCGCGATGATCGTACCAATCTGGTTGTTGATGATCACAAGTCGGGCGTCATCCGCAACAAGCCCCAGCCAGACCAACGTTTCGTTGATCACGCCCTGTTGTTGCAACATCACCTTCCACGCCGACGTCCGCACCAGCAGAGACGTCCAGAACGGCAACAGCACAAGGATCATCAGCAGGTTGGAAACCCGCATCGGCAAGTTCGCCAGCAGATACGAGATTGGATAGGCCAGCAAGATACAGGAGCCGGTGATCACCAGCGACATGAACAACGTGCGCCCGAACAACTTGATAAGGATTTGTTTGTCCTCGGGCTGAGACTGCGCGCCCTCGGGCGTGCGGCGCATATCAACCGCATTCAGGAAGTACCCGTTGGTGATAGGAACCGCGTGTGTCTTGATGACCTTCCAGGTTTCAACATCCCCCCAGCCATCGTGAATATCGATCAGCTTTTCCTTGAACGGCGCGTCAGCTTCTACATCCAACCGTTTGATCTGACGACCAGATTTGCGGAACATCGACGACATGCCGGTCTGTTCATAGTTCAGGCGGGTGCCCAATCGGGTGTGTTGTTTCGCCTCAACGGCGGCAACCATATCCTTGGTAAAGGCGGCATACAGCGCCTCGTCCGGCAACTCGCCGCTTTCGGCATCCCAGTGCTGAAGCTCAACCACCGTCAAGGGGAGCGTTTCAGACACGATACTGTTCTCAACCGACCGGAACAGCATCGAAACGATCGGGATCACAAAGGAAAGCAGCACAAATAGTAAGAGGGGCGCGATCAGAGCCAATGCCCGGAGTTTTCGGCGACGCAACGACCGCGCCAGAGATTTCTTCAACGGCGTGCCATCTGCAGCCAGCATCGGACCTGATTGAGTAGCGTCAGTCATCTGCGTCCCTTGGTCTTAGGTGTGTCGGGGCCAAAGGCGGCCCCGACCAAGTTCATCAAAGCAGGCTTATTGTGCCAGCCACGCCTGGAACTTCGCGTCGATATCGTCGCGATAGTCCGCCCAGAACTCATAGTTATACAGGAACGTGTTCTTGGCGTTTTCCGGATCGGTCGGCATATGAGGGGCCATCTCGATCCCAAGTTCTGCGTGTTGACCCACCAGCGGGGCCGAGGACGCACGTGCCGGACCATAAGAGATCCATTTGGCCTGATCCGCCAGACGCTGAGTGTCTGTGGCGAACATGATGTAGTCTAGCGCGCGCTTCTGACGCTCCTCACTCAGACCAGCAGGGATGATCCAGCCGTCCAGATCGAACACCTGTGCGTCCCACAGCATGGCGACGGGCTGCTTCTGCTCTTCGATCACGCTGAACAGACGGCCGTTATAGGTCGAGCCCATGATGACTTCGCCATCAGCAAGCAGCTGCGGTGTATCGGCACCGGCGGACCACCAGACTACGTTGTCCTTGATGGTGCCCAGCTTGGCCAACGCCTGGTCTTGACCTTCTGGCGTCGCGAGAACGTCATAGACGTCGTCCTTTGCCACACCGTCACAGATCAGAGCCCATTCCATATTGTTGATGGGACGCTTTTCAAGCGAACGCTTACCCGGATAGGCATCGAGATCGAAGATCGAGCAAACATCTGTCGGCGCGGTGTCACCCACCAGATCGGTGCGATACCCGAATGTAGTCGAGTACACGATCTGCGGGATAAAGCACTCGCTGACCAGCAGGTCGCCGAAATCATCAGCAGCCGAAGTCCCGTCCGGGGCCGGGGCCAACATGGTATCCGGGTCGATCTCCATCGCCAGACCTTCGTCACACAGACGGATCGCGTCTGCGGCCACAACGTCCACCACATCCCAGGTGATGTTGCCAGCTTCGTTCATCGCACGCAGCTTTGCCACCGCTTCGGCCGAGCTGTCGTCGTTCAGGATGGTGACGCCGCTTTTTTCCGAATAGGGCTCGTGATAGGCCTTCAGCTGCGATTTGGAATAGGCGCCGCCCCACGACACGATGGTCATCTCTTCGGCCATCGCCCCGCCGGCAACCATCGCAATCGCGCTCGCCATAAGCGTGGTTTTGGTTACTTTCATAGTTAACTCCCTGTTATACCCGTTAATTTTATTCCCGATGACCGGATCACGGGGCAACCCGATCATCTTTTCCCACATGGCGCTAGGTCCGCGTGAGGTATTACCGAATGATCAAGCGTCCAAGGCCCGGCAATCATGAGCCAACCAGCCGATTTCGACCTCTTCGCCCGGCGACAATTTGATCGCGTCCGGGGCGTTCCGGGTCTTGATGATGAAATCATCATTGCCCGCAACCGACACGCGGAACCGGAACACATCGCCCATATAGATGAATTCTTTCACCGTCGCCTTCAGCGTATGCGCATCGGCGTGCAGGCGGTCTTTGTTGAACTCAACCCGTTCCGGGCGGATAGACACCTTGGTGCGCTCGCCTGCGTTGTGGACGTTGACAGGTTTGGCATCAATCTCGGACCCGTCATCCAGCGTTACAACGCAGGAATCGCCGTCGATGGACTTAATAACGCCTTCCAATGTGTTGTTTTCCCCAATGAATTGGGCAACAAAGCTGTTTTCGGGTTCCTCGTACAACAGGTCTGGCGGGGCCAGCTGCTGAATACGACCGTCGTCAAACACGGCGACGCGGTCCGACATGGTCAGCGCTTCGGTCTGGTCATGGGTCACGTATACGGTGGTGATCCCCAGCTCGTGCGCCAGACGGGTGATTTCGAATTGCATATGTTCGCGCAGCTGTTTGTCCAATGCGCCCAGCGGTTCGTCCATCAAGACCAGCTCGGGCTCGAACACAAGTGCACGTGCCAGAGCGATCCGCTGCTGCTGTCCACCCGACAGTTGCGCAGGCCGACGGCTGCCAAAGGCACCCATCTGAACCATATCCAGCGCGCGTTTGACCTTTTCCTCACGCTTGTCTTTGCCGATGCCTCGCACTTCCAGTGGGAACGAGAGGTTCTCGGCCACTGTCATATGCGGGAACAGGGCGTAGTTCTGGAACACCATCCCGATCCCTCGCTTATGAGGTGGGATGTTGTTGATCGGACGCCCGTCCAACATGATTTCGCCATGTGTCGCTGTTTCAAACCCGGCCAACATCATCAGACAAGTTGTCTTACCGGACCCGGACGGGCCCAGCATTGTCAGAAACTCACCTTTTGGCATTGAGAGGTTTAGATCTTTTACAACGAGTATCTCGCCATCATAAGATTTTTGGACACGCTGAAATTCGACGAACGCTGCGTCATTGGACATTTACCGACTTGGCTCCCCTGTGCGGTCCCGTGCTGCCCGGTTTATCCGGGTCTACGAGACCAATCCGCTCCATTAAAGGCCATGCGGGGCGCGACACGCAACCAAAATGTGACGCGCAGGTAACACAGACGGTTTCCTACGCGCATATCTCAGGCAGAATTCAATTCCCGCATGTGCCACGCAAGGCTTTGATTGCTTGATAAAACAGGCTTTTTTAGCCGCTCTTGAATCTCGGGGATCGCATCAAAAGTTCTTAGATTCGTGCAACTTAGAAATACAGCTTCAACCGCCGAATCAGCCCCAAGTTCCAAGGCAGCCTCAACCACGGATTGCCTGGAAATCCGGACGACCTTTGATTCTTCGGATTCGCCAAACGAACCAAAAACATCCATCGATATCCCGTTTTGAGCAAACGCCTGCCGTAACGGTTCGTTCACTTCCTCGATGTAAGGAGACAACAGGGCAAATTTTGACACGCCCTGATGGGCCGCACAGGCCGACGCCGCCCGCAGCGGATTGGTCACCACCGCCGCATCGCAGGTCTTTTGGACCATCCGCTCGACCTGCTCGGTGCCGATGACCGAGCTGGCGGATGTGCAGCCATATCCAACCACCCGGTAAGGGCGTATTTTGGGCAGCAGATCCGCCGCCGCCGGCAGCGCCTTTTCCATCTCGGCAAGGGTGTCTGTGGTAACACTTTCACCGCTGGGGATTCTGGACACATAGATCGGACAGGTCCGGTCCGCAAAGTACGCGTTGAACTCTGGTTCGATCGTCTCATCCGTTTGCAAAACAATCAGTCCCAACGGTGCGGCCGAGGGGTCATCTTTGTCCAAAGTATAGGGCAAATAGCTCATATTGCGTGCATCTCCGTACCAGTTTTAGGCAGGTATAATGGGCCTTACCTTAGGTAATGCCCTCTTAAGCGAATTCTGCCGCCAAATAAAAGGCCCGTTGTGTCTTTTCGCTGTTGGGCACGGTCATTCCGATCCCTCTGAGACGATACACAAAACCCGTGCCCCCTGCCCGATACCCAGAGCCTGACACACATCTGTGTTCATGATAGCCGCAACACCTGCCCCACCTGACGCGGTCGTGGCCATACCCGCCACAGCCATAGCCGGAAGATGCTGAATCACTTCCTGGTCGGAAAGCGTCAGGAAACTGTCGGCATCGCGCGCCAGCCCGTTCAGTGCAATCTGCGACGGCTCTTTGCAATCCAACCGCCCCATGACGCTGTCCGGCCCGTCGGCAAACACACAAACCCCCGCTTCGATACTGGCCTGCAGGGCCGGAGCCGCATCTGGTTCAACCACGATGATCTGTGGGACGTCCGACCAAACGGACCGCGCATAGGCCGCGACCGCACCGGCCAGCCCACCGACACCGGCCTGAAGCATGATATGAGTTGGCGCTTGGGGACATTGCCGCGTGGCTTCGGCCGCCATCTGCAGATAGCCCTCCATCAGCGTATGCGGCAGGTCGTAATAGCCGTCCCAGGAACTGTCGGACAGTAAGATCCAATCGTTCTCGTCTGCGGTTGCGCGCGCGCCCTCCATGCTGGCGGCATAATCCGCACCGTGACGGACAACCTGCGCCTTTTGTGCCCGCAAACGGTCGGCAAAGCTCTCGGGTACTGTCTCAGCGATATAAACCACTGCGTTCGCCCCAAAAACCCGCGCCCCTGCAGCCACGCTCATTCCGTGATTTCCTGCGCTGGCGGTGACATAAGTGCGGCCTGTCAGCGTCGCTTGGTCCGGAGTTTCAGAGGCCTCAGCTGCGTGACGTGCGATGACATAGGCCGCCCCTAACGCCTTGAACGAGCCCAAGTTCATTCGGCCGCGCTCATCCTTGACCCAAAGCGCATCGACATCCGCCAGACCGTCGATCGTGACCAAGGGCGTCTCGGCTGCCGCCGGGCATTTATTCAACAATTCGGCTACTCGGTCCGCTTTGGTGGACGGAAATGGTGCCGCTTCAATCAGCTTTTGGCCACCACGATGGGTGTTTGATGTGATTTTCAATTAGTTGTCTTTCCTGAGTTGCCCATTGACGTGACCGCATTCGTCAAGTTCTGTCAACAATACTCAGTCACCTCACGAGGCCCCGTTGCTCCAAACTGATCTCGCCTTCTACCGGAACGACTACTCCTTCAGACTGACAACAACCTCTATCTAAACTCAGCCGCGCGATACAGCGTTGGAACTGGCTGCGACTGTGTTTGGACAAGCATCTGAAAGAAGTTCGTAAGGCCATGACACTACAACGATCCATCGACATCCTCGCTGACCTGATCGGTTTTGAAACTGTCTCGGTCGATTCCAACCTTGAGATCATTAGTTACCTGACCAAACGGCTTGAGACACTGGGCGCGCGTTGCATCGAAACCCGCGATGAGACCGGCAAAAAGGCCAATGTATTTGCCACACTGGGTCCCGACATGCCCGGCGGCATTTTGTTGTCAGGACACACGGATGTGGTGCCTGTCGCCGATCAGGACTGGACCACAGACCCGTTTCAGATGGTTGAGAATGACGGAAAACTCTTTGGCCGTGGCACTTGCGATATGAAGGGGTTCATTGCCGCCACGCTGGCTTTTGCTGAGACGCTGGATGTCAGCAAACTGACCCAGCCGCTGCACTTTGCTTTCACTTATGACGAAGAAACAGGCTGCCTCGGGGGGCAGCATCTGGTGCGTGATCTGTCGGATCGAGGCATCGTGCCGGACATTGCCATCATTGGTGAGCCGACCGAGATGCGGGTGATCGAAGGGCACAAGGGCTGCTATGAATACACTACCCGGTTCGTTGGGCTGGAAGGCCACAGCTCGGCCCCTGATGATGGCGTGAACGCAGCCGAATACGCCGCGCGCTATGTCGGCAAGCTGTTAGAGCTACGCCATGCCCTGCAGGCCCGCGCGCCCAAAGGCAGCGTGTTCGAGCCGCCTTGGACCACGCTAAACATAGGTTTTTTCAACGGCGGCGTGGCGCACAATGTCATCGCCAGCAAGGCAGAGGTCGGTTGGGAGATGCGCCCGGTTCAGTCCAGCGACGCTGATTTTGTTAAAAAATCCATGTCCGATTACGTGACCCAGACCCTACTGCCCGCAATGCAGGCCGTTCATAACGACGCCGACATTATCCAAGACATCACCGCCGAAGTGGCCGGGCTTGAGCCGATGGATGACAACGCCGCCCGCGATCTAGTGGCCGAACTAACAGGCGCGAACGGCACCGGTGTCGTAGCCTTTGCGACTGAGGCTGGCCTGTTTCAGCAACTGGGCGTGCACGCGATTGTCTGCGGGCCAGGCTCAATAGCACAGGCTCATAAGGCGGATGAATTCCTTGAGATCGAGCAGTTGGACCTGTGTTGCCGGATGCTTGATCGGTTGGGGCAACGTCTGACGCGTTAGCCGGTTCCGTGGGTCCGGTCATACGCAGATCGCGCCGGTTGGATATGCGCAGCGCGTGCTTCTTGGCCGGGGTCGAATACCTCGATCAGTAACGGATAACAGGCTGCTGTGTCGGATGAATGCTCCGACGAACAGTCGCCACCGGGACAGGCCGACAAACCAACGATCAGGTCAATCTCGGCGTAGAATTCCAGATAATCGCCGGGCCTCACGGGGCTGGCCTTCATGAAGTATTGCCCGGTATCACGGGTAAAACCGGTACACATGAACACGTTCAAAACGTCGTGCACCAGCATCTCGGCCTCATGCAGCGGCAGATCGCAATGGTCGGCCAGGGCGCGGGTCAGGTTGGAATGGCAGCAATGATGGTAATCGTCACCCGACAGCAACCGGCCGGTGTAAGGATCACAGCGCGTCCCGATCACATCATGCACGGAACCGCCAAAGTCATCGAACCCGTACCAGTCCAGCGTATCCCCCACGATGGTCGCCATGGGTCGCATATTGGGAAAGCTGGACCACATGCGATCCCCGGTGGACAAGTGCGTGCCGTGCAGGGCACGTGTCTTCCCGGAATAGAACCGCTCGGTCAGGTCGTGCCTGTTCCACATATTCAAATCGCCGACCTGAGGACCATCGACGGACACAACCCTGACAAAAGCCCCAGCAGGCACATCGATACAGGCCGCATCACGCGCACCCGCAGTAACCTCGGCCGTTTTCACTGCACTCTGGCGCAACTGCCGCAAACCGGTCAGATCAGGCTGAATAAGCGTTTCGGGCGGATAGCAGATGACCGGAGTGATGGCTTTGCGATCATCAGCATCCGCCGGTGCCGTAAACTTCGGGTTTTCCAGTTTCATGCCCGTGCTCCCATCCCTGTTTGCGCACAGGCTTAGCGCATTACGAACGGGTTCGCCATCGGCTCTTGCGCGGTGCTGATCCAGGTTGTTTTGGTGCGGGTGTAATCCAGCATCGCCTCGACGCCTGCCTCGCGCCCATAGCCGGACTGATTGAACCCGCCGAACGGCGCGATCGGAGAGATTGCGCGATAGGTGTTCACCCAGCAAATCCCCGACCTGATCCGTTTTGACACCCGATGCGCGCGGGCAAGGTTCTGGGTAAAAACGCCAGAGCCCAGCCCGTAGGGCGTGCTGTTGGCCAGCGCGATGGCCTCCTCCTCGGTATCAAAGGGCAGCAGAGACATCACGGGGCCAAACATTTCGACCTTTAGCGTTTCGGTATCGGGTGCTGCACATTCAACCAGCGTGGGCTCCATATAGTTCCCCGCCCGGTCCGCAGATTTTCCCCCAAACCGGATCGCCGCACCCTGCCCTTGTGCTTTGACCAGTGTGTCCTCGATCTTGCGCACCTGTGCTGCCGTACAAAGCGGACCAACATGGGTATCTGCGTGCAGCGGGTCACCCAATCGAATGGCGCTAGCTTTCTCGGTAATCCGCGCAATCAGGGGTTCAAGAATGGACCGATGCACCAAACCGCGTGTGCCCGCCACACAGCTTTGCCCTGAGGCGCCAAAGTTCCCCGCGATCAACCCATTTGCCGCGCCATCCAGATCGGCGTCTTCGAACACCAGAATAGGGGATTTTCCGCCCAGCTCCAGTGAGGTCACTGCAAAATTCTCGGCTGAATTGCGCACCACATGGCGCGCGGTTTCTGGCCCGCCGGTAAAGGCAATGCGGTCGACATCCGGGTGCCGGGTCAGCGGAATGGCACAGTTCTGGGCGTCGCCGGTGATGACCGAGACGACCCCGGGCGGAAACCCAGCCTGTTCAATCAACCGGGCAAACGCCAGCATCGGTGCGGGTGCAATTTCTGAGGCTTTCAGTATCACTGAACACCCGGCCGCAAGCGCTGGACCCAGCTTGGTGGCCGTCAGGAACATCTGGGCATTCCATGGCACAATCGCAGCCACAACGCCGATCGGTTCACGGGTGGTAAATACGTGCATGTCGGGTTTGTCGATGGGCAGCACCGTTCCTTCGACCTTATCAGCAAGCCCGGCAAAGTAACGGTAATAGTCGGCAACATACCCTGTCTGTGCCGCTGTTTCGGCCAGCAACTTGCCGCTGTCTGTTGTCTCCAACTCACCCAGATGGTCCGCGTGTTCCGCCACCAGATCCGCCAGGCGATACAGCAGCTTTCCACGCGCCGTCTGGGTCATGTCACGCCACGCCGGATCATCCAAAACCCGTTTGGCAGCAGCAACGGCCCGGTCAACATCTGCGGCGGACGCGCAGGCGAAGCTGGCCCAGCCCTGTCCGGTCGCCGGGTTTTCGGACGTCATAACCTGCGCGTCCGAGCCCTCGGTCCACGTGCCATCAATGAACAGTTGATAATGTGGAAGATTTCCCATGGTGGTCCTCACTGAAATGCCGGCATAACGTCGTCGATAAATCGCGCCAGAGAGGCACGTTTGCGGTCATTGGTCATGCCGCTATCGACCCAGAATGAAAACTCGTCATAGCCCAGATCCTCATAGCGTTTGATCCTGTCGATCACCTGCTGCGCTGTGCCAACCGTCAGATCCTGGCCAAGTTTTTCGTGGGTAAACATCGGATTGGCATCCATTTCGGCCTCGGTGATCGGTTCGATCAGCCCCTGCTGGACCGGGCGTTTGTTCATGAACCAGGCTCCGAAGTAATTGTAGTACCGCCGCAGATCTTCGACACCCCGCGCCACATCCTCATCGTCTTTTCCGACGTAAGAGTGGTGCAACAACATTACCTTCGGGCGCGGCCCGGCATAGCTGTCGCAGGCATCATTGAACCGCGTGATCAGCGTCTCGATCTCCTCCATTCCCTGCCACAAAGGTGTAACCTGAATATTGAACCCGTTATGGACGCCGAATTCGTGGCTGTTGGGATCACGCGCCGCGATCCAGATCGGAGGGCCTCCATCCTGCAACGGTTTTGGCGCCGAGGTCGTGGCCGGAAAGGAATAGAACTCGCCTTCATGGGCGCAGTCCCCTTGCCATATCTTAGGCAACAGCGGCGTGGATTCTCGCATTTTCTGCCCGGCTTCCCAGGCGTCCATGCCCGGGGCCAGACGTTCGTATTCAAAGGAATACGCCCCGCGCGCGATACCCAGTTCGATGCGACCTTTGGTGATCTGATCCGCAGCAGCGGCTTCACCCGCCAATTTGATGGGATGCCAGAACGGGGCCACCACAGTGCCGGTGCCTAACCGCACATTACGTGTGTGATGGGCCAGATCAACCAGCGACAGGAACGGGTTGGGCGCGATGGTGAATTCCATCCCGTGATGCTCCCCCGTCCAGACCGCGCGCATCCCGCCCTCGTCAGCCATTTTCACCAGACTGACGAATTCGTCGTACAGAACGTCATGGGGCTGTTCCGGGGTCAGACGCTCCATATGGGCAAATAATGAAAACTCCATCAGACGGCTCCTTCAACGAAAACTGTGGATTTCACCCTGCTTTGCATCCCCCAGATACAGGGCGAAATCGCCTGTCTGGGCCTCGCGCGCAAAGCGGGTCATCATGTGGTGAATGCCTTGGTTGGCGTAACTCAGGTTGGGCAGATCATCGATCGGGACCCACGCCGCGTGCTCAGGCGGATCAACCTGATCCGCAGATGCCAAAAAGAACGTATAGTGCAGCTTGGAGTCAGCGTCATTGAAGGCCGAATAGACCTGATTGATCTGTGCCGAGATTCCGCGTTCAGACAGCCCCATCGCCAACCGGTTACGCTGTCCGCCCGGCTCCGCACCGGCGATCTGGATTGGTGAATACACGCCTTTTTCGTTGTCCAACAACACTCTGCCACCCGCCTCGATTATGGCACCGCAAACTGTTGGAACTGTCGCGTCAATCTCACGCTCAAGGCCCAGGCTGAAATACGACCCCCCGACATATCCAAGACCGTCGCCCGGGTTGTGCGTGAACTCTACTACCTTGCCGATAAGGACTGTGTGGTCCCCCGCTGGAACGGCCTGAACCGTTTCACAGCAGAACTGTGCCACTGCGTCATTGATCAGCGGCAGATCATTGGCGCCGCTGCGATGGGCAACCTTGGAAAAGCGGTCGCCTTTGAACCCCGCGAACGTGTTCGAAACGTCCTGCTGCCCTTCGGCCAGAATGTTGACCGCAAAGTGACTGCACCCCGCGAACAGTTCATAGCTGGACAGAAACTTGCCCGGACACACCAGCAACAGAGGCGGATCAAGCGATACAGACGAAAAAGAGTTGGCCGTAAATCCAACCGGAGCGCCCGACCGATCCCGTGTGGTCACGACGGTCACACCCGTCATAAAGCTGCCAAAGGCGTCGCGCAGGGCGCGCGGGTCCAGAACCGTCATGAAAAACACTCCTGAAGAAAAGCCAGCAGGATGGCATTGACCTCGGCCGCATGGGTCATGGGCATCATATGGGCGGCATTTGATAGAACCTCGGCCCGTCCCCGAGGTGCCAGTTCCGCCATCGCACGCGACATTTGCGGGGTTGAGTTCGGCTCATCAGCGCCAGTCATGAACAACGCCGGACATGCAATCCCGGACAGTTGCGCTGCGGTTGGTCCGTCGCTTTCGGCAAAGGCGGTATAGGCGGCCTTGTATGCGCGCGGGTCGACATCCCTAAGCCACTGCTCACAAGCATCCCGCTCTGCCGACACTTTCCCACCGAACCAGCGGTGAAGCGTGACCGACGGGTCATTCACATTCACGCCGTCCAACGCACGCGCGCGGGCCAGGATGGCATCCTGCGCTTGTGCAGAGCGTTGAAAAATAGCGTTCAATCCCACCACACCCCTGATCTGAGACTGACCTGTCGCGGCAATCCGCGTCGCCAGCACAGCGCCCATCGAATGGCCGATTAGAACAGCGGGTTCCTGCAAAAGATCCGCGATGGGCGCGGCGTAGCTGTCCAACCCATCCGGATCAACAAACACAGTTTCGCCGTGCCCGACCATATCGGGGCACAGAACGCGATAGCCAGCCGACACCAGAGGTCCAATCTGCCCACCCCAAGCCTCGGCCCTCAGGCCGACGCCGTGCAACAGCACAACCAGCGGCCCTGCGCCCTCGTCTATTGCGGCCAGCCCGCCAAACTCAGACCGAGGCCGGGTTTTCCACGTCATGACCCAGATCCTTCAAATCCTGATAGCGATCACCAATTCGATGATGCGGTCGACCCGACGTAGCACCGCCAAGCACCACAACGACCTCATCAGCACGCGGTGCATCGGGGATGGCAAATTGCAGCGTCAGGTAATGCGACCGCCGCCCTGCATCGTTCTTGTCCATCAACGGCACCATGATCGGAGCGTTCGCCGCGCCTCGTGTGTTAGTGAACGACAGGTACGATTTTGCGCCAACAGCCTGACGGAAGATATTGCCGAAATGCAGCGTGTGGATCAGGCCTGAGGCATGCTCTACTTCACCATCCAACCCTACAACAGCAGCTTTGCCATAGGCCTCGATGGCATCTCCGCTTCCGGCCAGCGCAATCATCCGGTTGGTCAGAATCTCTCCCAGGACGGGGCCATAGGCCAATATCTCGGGCCGCAGGTCTTCGACATACCGTCCGGCCCAGGGATTTGACACCACTGCGGCCACTGCAAACATCCGCCACGGGCGGTCTGCTTTGCGAAACCCTTCGACAAGAACTTCCTCGTCAAAAGTCACGATTTTTCGGATATTCGGTTCCAAAACCTTCCCCCACCTTTGGTCTGACGACTATCTCTGGCGGCGCCACACTTTGACAAACGAAAGAAGTTTGGTCTTAGGTATTAGTGACTCTTATATGTAGGTTACCGATGTCGAAATCCTTACCTCCGCTCACCTGGTTCCGGTCCTTCGAAGCAGCCGCCCGCAGGCTTAGTTCAACCGCTGCGGCAGAAGAGATCGGGCTGACTCAATCTGCCGTCAGCCAGCAGATCAGATCACTGGAGACGCGGCTGGGTGTAATGCTGTTTCATCGCCACGCACGTGGGCTGTCGCTGACCGACGAGGGGCGCAAACTGTTGCCCCAGATCGAGACCGCACTGGAAATGTTGCAAACGGCTGCCTTGCCCTATTTGACCGAGGACCGCGCGCGCCACATTACCGTCGCGGCCTCGGTCAGCGTGTTGGAATGGGTGATTTCCCCCGCTTTGCCTCGGTTTCAGGCGGAACATCCTGACACGTCAATTCGCTTTGTCAGCACGATCTGGCCCGATGAATACGCAGCCTCGCGTGCGGATGTCGAAATTCGCTTTGGGTCTGAAAAGCAAGTGGGAAAGGATGCTACGCCTTTGCGGCCGAACAGACTGATTGCGTTAAAATCCCCTGCTCTGAAAGGTGACATGCGAGATCTGCCTCTAATCGAATCCGTAGGCACGTCGGACAATTGGGTGACATGGGCCGATGCGACCGGGCATACTGTCCATACGCCGTCATTTTATGTGGATTCCTACGGGCTGGCATTACAACTGGCGACAACTGGGAATGGCGTGGCTCTGGTGAATGCTCTGGTTGCGGAACACGCCCTGCAGTCCGGGCAGGTCGTACAGGCGACAGATGCCTCTGCCCCGGCCAGCGAAGGGTATTTTCTGGCGGTTCAACGCAACTCGACTGAGGTCACAGCTTTTGTCGAGTGGTTTTTCGAAACGCTCGAAGCTTGAGGTCTGATTCAGACGTATTGATGTCGCATCTGAGGATATCATGACCTCGGTTTTTAGTGAATTCTGGAAAAAAAGGTCCGATTCATGCGATATTCAGGATTCCGAGTCATCAAAGAGGCGCTTACCGGCCACAAAGGGTGGACACCGGCCTGGCGCGATCCAGAACCCAAAGCGCAGTATGACATCGTGGTTATCGGTGGCGGCGGCCACGGGTTGGCCACGGCTCATTACCTTGCCAAAGTTTACGGTCAGCGCAAAGTAGCGGTGATCGAAAAGGGCTGGATCGGCGGTGGCAATGTCGGGCGGAACACGACCATCATCCGCTCGAACTATCTGCTGGACGGGAATGAGCCGTTTTATGAGTTTTCCCTGAAACTATGGGAAGGGCTTGAGCAGGACGTGAACTATAACGCCATGGTCAGCCAGCGCGGGATCATCAACCTGATCCATTCCGACGCGCAACGCGATGCGTTTACGCGGCGAGGCAATGCGATGATCCTGAACGGGGCCGATGCGGAGTTGCTGGACGCCGATCAGGTGCGCAAGGAATACCCCTATCTGAACTTCAACGACGCGCGCTTTCCAATCAAAGGCGGGCTGGCGCAGCGGCGCGGAGGAACAGTGCGCCACGACGCGGTGGCCTGGGGCTATGCGCGGTCGGCCGACAGTCATGGCGTCGACATCATCCAGAATTGCGAGGTCACCGGGTTTCGGATCGAGAATGGCAAATGTCTGGGGGTCGAGACCTCAAAAGGGTTCATCGGAGCGGGCAAAGTCGGATGTGCCGTTGCGGGGAATTCGGGCCGTGTGATGGGGATGGCTGGAATGCGACTGCCGATCGAAAGCCACGTGCTGCAAGCTTTTGTGTCGGAAGGTCTCAAGCCCTTGTTGCCTGGGGTCATCACCTTTGGTGCGGGCCATTTCTATGTCAGCCAGTCGGACAAGGGCGGGTTGGTTTTTGGCGGCGATCTGGACGGGTACAATTCCTATGCGCAACGCGGCAATCTGCCAGTGGTCGAGGATGTCTGCGAGGGCGGCATGGCCCTGATGCCGATGATTGGCCGGGCACGACTGTTGCGCATGTGGGGCGGCATCATGGATATGTCGATGGACGGCTCGCCGATTATCGACCGTACACCGGTCGAGGGGCTCTATTTCAACGGCGGTTGGTGCTATGGCGGGTTTAAGGCCACGCCGGCCTCGGGCTATTGCTTTGCCCATTTGCTGGCTCGCAACGAACCCCATCCGACTGCTACCGCCTATCGGTTTGACCGGTTCCGCACGGGCCGGATGATCGACGAAAAGGGCGTGGGCAACCAGCCCAACCTGCACTGAGGGGAGCACGGGCATGATCATCAACCACCCCCTTCTGGGACCACGCGATGCCTCGGAATTTGCATATCTGGGCGATGCATCCCTGATCGACCGCCCCGACTGGCAGGCCGGAAACGCGGCCGAGGCGTTCTATGAATACGCCTATCTGCGTGACAACCCTGTCGGAGAACACCGAGAGCTTTGGTTTCACGAGGCAGGCGACCGATCCTGGCTGGTCGTCACACGAAATACAATGACGCACGAGATTTCCAAGGTAGAACTGGCCCGCGACGTGGCCCGCGCCCGGGGGCGATCCAAATGACCCAGACCAACCGGCTGAGCGGCGGCCAGATCGACCGCAACACCACATTGAACTTCCGGTTCGACAATCGCAGCTATACCGCCCATTCGGGTGACACACTGGCCTCAGCCCTGCTGGCCAATGGTGTGCGAATGATCGGGCGATCGTTCAAGTACCACCGCCCGCGCGGAGTTCTGACCGCCGGGTCAGAAGAGCCCAACGGCATTGTCGAGCTGCGCACAGGCAACCGCAAGGAACCCAACACGCGCGCCACAACAACCGAGATGTTCGACGGGCTTGAGGCGCAGTCCCAGAACCGCTGGCCCAGCCTGAAATATGATGCGCTGGCGGTGAACGATCTGTTCTCAAACTTCCTGTCGGCTGGCTTTTACTACAAGACGTTCATGTGGCCCGCAGCGTTTTGGGAAAAACTGTACGAGCCGATGATCCGCCGCGCCGCCGGTTTGGGTTCGCTTTCGATGGAGGACGACCCGGACGAATATGACAAGGGCTTCCGCCACTGTGATCTGCTGATCATCGGGGCTGGTCCATCCGGGTTGATGGCCGCGCTCACTGCAGGGCGCGCTGGCGCGGATGTCATTTTAGCCGACGAGGACTTTGCGCTGGGCGGGCGACTGAACAGCGAAACCTTCACGCTGGGGGATCACAGCGCCAGCGACTGGGCTGCACAGGCCGTGGCAGAACTTTCCGCTTTGCCCAACGTTCGCCTGATGCCGCGCACCACGGTGATCGGTGCGTTTGATCATGGCGTCTATGGCGCAGTCGAACGCACGGGCGATCACTTGCCTACCCTTCCTGCGGGCAAACCCCGCCAGATTCTGTGGCGCATCTATACCAAGCGTGCCTTGCTATGCGCAGGTGCCACCGAGAGGCCGATTGCCTTTGAAAACAACGACCGGCCCGGCATCATGATGGCGGGGGCCTTGCGCAGCTACGCCAATCGCTTTGCCGTCACCGCGTCCGAGCGTGTGGCGATCTTCACCAACAATGACGACGGGCATCGCACTGCCGCTGACATGCATGCCAAGGGCGTCAAGATCGCTGCAGTTGTTGACGTGCGCGACGATGCCCCGATCAGTCACGATTATGAGGTGCTGCGCGGCGCTCAGGTGACTGACACCAAAGGCCGTCACGGGCTGACTTTTGTCGAAGTCGCCCTGGCTGATGGCACAACCCGCACACTGGACAGCGGCGCGCTGGGCGTGTCCGGTGGTTGGAATCCGAATGTGCATCTGACCTGCCACCAACGGGGCCGTCCGGCCTGGAACGAAGCACTGGCCGCCTTTGTCCCCGGCCCCGACCTGCCTGTGGGACTGTCCGTTGCTGGTGCTGCAAACGGTGTTATGTCGACGCATGGGGCGCTGCAATCCGGTGCCGAAGGGGCCACGCAGTTGCTGGAGCTGTCCAGCGCCCTGCCCGACCTGCCCAAGGCCGAAGACGCGCCGGTTGCGCAGAAACCGTTCTGGTACGTTGAGGGATGCAAACGCGCCTGGCTGGATCAGCAGAACGATGTGACGGTCAAAGACGTCAAACTCAGCTATCAGGAAGGCTTCCGCTCGGTCGAGCACCTGAAACGCTATACCACCCTTGGCATGGCGACAGATCAGGGCAAGACCTCGAACATGGGTGGTCTTGCGATCATGGCCGAGGTGGCTGGCAAGTCGATCCCCGAGACCGGGACGACTATCTTTCGTCCACCTTACACACCAGTCCCGATTGGCACTTTTGCGGGCCGGATGAGGGGGCAGGAATTCCACCCCACCCGCCTGACGCCCTCGCATTACTGGGCCAAGGAACGCGGAGCGGTGTTTGTCGAGGTTGGCAACTGGCTGCGCGCCCAGTGGTTCCCCCTGCCGGGTGAGACGCATTGGCGTGAATCGGTTGACCGCGAAGTGCGTCAGACCCGCGCCTCGGTCGGGGTTTGCGATTGCACGACGCTTGGGAAAATCGACGTACAAGGCACCGATGCAGCAGCGTTTCTGAACCGCATTTACGCCAATGGCTTTGCCAAACTGGCGGTGGGTAAGACCCGCTATGGCCTTATGCTACGCGAGGATGGCATTGCGATGGATGACGGAACAGCCGGCCGGCTGGCCGAGGATCATTTTGTCGTCACCACCACCACTGCCAATGCAGCCAACGTCTATCGTCATATGGAATTTGTTCGCCAATGCCTGTGCCCGGACATGGATGTGCAGCTGATCTCAACCACCGAAGCCTGGGCGCAATATGCGGTGGCTGGTCCGAATGCGCGCAAGCTGTTGCAAAAGATCGTGGACCCTGAATTCGACATCTCGAACGAAGGCTTCCCGTTCATGGCCTGCGGCAACATCACAGTCTGCGGGGGCCTGCGCGCGCGCCTGTTCCGTATTTCCTTCTCGGGCGAGCTGGCGTTTGAAATCGCCGTCCCCGCGCGATACGGCGACGCGTTGATGCGGCGGCTGATGACCGAGGGCGAAGAGTTTGACGTCGTCCCCTACGGCACCGAAGCGCTGGGCGTGATGCGGATCGAAAAAGGCCATGCCGCAGGCAATGAGCTGAACGGCACCACCACGGCCCTGAATCTTGGGATGGGCCGGATGGTGTCCAAGAAAAAGGACAGTATCGGCTCAACCCTGTCCGAGCGAGAGGCCCTGAACGAACCGGATGCGTTGAGGATGGTTGGTATCAAGCCGCTGGATGCGGATCATAAGATTACCGCTGGCGGGCACCTGATGAACACCGAAGGCCCGGTCGATGCGGCCCATGATCAGGGATACGTCACCTCAGCCGCCTATTCGCCCAGCTTGAACAGCAGCATCGGTCTGGGATTTCTGAAAAACGGCGGAGACCGGCTGGGCGAACAGATGCGCCTTGTGTCCCCTGTGACCGACCTGACTGTCGAGGTCGAAATAGTCTCGGCCCATTTTGTCGACCCAGAAGGAGAACGTGTCCGTGCATGATCTTGTTGCGATAACCGCCCTGGGTGGGTCTGAGCCATGCGTCGATACAGTGGGCGCGGTCACATGTACCGAAGTACCGGGCGTTGCCCTGGCCTCTGTTGCGGCGCGTCTGGGGCAGGAAAGCAAGGCCGCCAAAGCCCTGGCCAAGTTGATCGGTTCCCCCGCACCAGGCATCGGCAGGACATCCGGAGAGGCCCTGACCGCGTTTTGGGCAGGCCCAGAGCAGTGGATGGTCGAGGCACCCTTTGAGACGCATGAAGAGATTGCCGATCAGGCCACAACAGCCATGGGCGAGACCGCATCAGTCACCGAACAGACAGATGCCTGGACCCGCTTCGACCTCAGCGGAGATGGCATTCCGGCTGTTCTGGAACTGCTGTGCCAGCTTGATCTGCGCACATTGGAAGAAGGTAGCGCCGCGCGATGCTCGATTCACCACGTTGGCTGTTTCGTGCTTTGCCGGACGTCCCGGCTGTTCAGCCTGTACGGGCCGCGCGCCTCGGCCGGAACGCTGCATCATGCGATCATCACTGCGATGCGGTCGGCACTGTAACGCATTGGTTGGACTGGCAACCCATTGCCGGTCCAGTACACGGCTTAGGCCCATCGGACCAAGCCAATGACAGCCGAAGCTGCATAGAACCCCTGCAGCAAAAGGAAGGTCCAGCGGTGGTCAATCACTGCCCAGGCGGCGAACAGGCCCGCCGACAGCAGTAATAGCGCAAACCCCAGCAATTCGGCCCCTGTGTTCGAGGCGATCAGCAAAGCATAGGCCATCGCCAGAACCGAGCCGGTGATTTCGAACAGTGTCGTCATGTGCCGCCGGTTTGGTGTTTCGGTCTCTGCCATTGTTCAGCCCGCCCGATTCAGAAAGTCGACCAACAGGTCCGAAATCCGTTCCGGCTGATCCTCCATCGCGAAGTGTCCGCAGTCTTCGAGGATATGCAGCTCGGACCCCGGGATTGCATTGTGCAGCTTTTGCGCCCAGTCGATCACCTGCCACGTATCCTCAGCACCCCAGATCAATTGAACCGGCAGCGCGCCCAAATCGGAGTATCGCGGAGCGATGTCATTGGTGTGGTGTGGCTTATAGTGACGAACTTGGTGCTGAAACAGGCTGCTCTGCCCGATGGGACCGGTGATGAAATCAAGATAGATGTCCATCGAACTATCCGTCATTCGCTGCTTGTTCTGCACCGCGGAAAGCAACCAGTCGCGGAAATGGGCGCGATGATCTGCATCTGGCGCTTTGATCAGACGTTCCAAACCGGCCTGCATCTGCTCTTGCGTGCGTTTCGACGGCCAACTGTCGAAACTGACCGGGTCGATCACGGTCAGAGACCGGACGCGCTGGGGCGATTGCAACGCAAATCGCTTTGCCACAGCGCCACCGATATCGTGTCCGATCAAGTGCATGTCCTCCAGACCCCACAGGTCCAGCAGACCTTCGAGGATCGGAACCTGCCCTGTGACCGAGGTATCGATCTCGGGGTCCCAGGGCCGTTCTGACAGTCCAAACCCCAACAGATCGAAGGCATGAACCTTGTAGCCGGCATTCACCAGAGATGGCAGAACATCGCGCCAGATATACGAGGAAGACGGCGTGCCATGCAGAAGAACCACAGGTATCCCTGCGCCATGGGTTCCATGGGCAATACGCGTGCTGTTGATCAGGGCATGGTCAGTGACAAGGTGAGACATGGGATACTCCGAAGATTTGTCTTTCCCTGTCTGTAGACCGGCGCTACCATGTGACTCAAATGAATGATTGTCATTCAGCAATCTTCTTTTGTCATGAAAATGGGAATGGCTGAACGATTGGAAATAGATGCCCTGCGCGCCTTGTTGGCCATTTCGGCCCATGGCGGGGTCACGCGTGCGGCAGAACATCTTGCCCTGTCGCAATCGGCGGTCAGCCATAAGATTCGGCGGCTGGAACTAGCACTGGATTGCGACTTGCTGGCCCGGCGCCCCGGTGGCCCGCTGTTCACCGATGCCGGCCAACGCCTGTGTGACTATGCCCGGCGGATCACCGATCTGCATGACGAAGCGCTGTCGGCCTTGGGCAAGAAACCTTTGACCGGGGCCATTCGGCTGGGAATGACCGAGGACACCACCACCAGCCGCATCGCGCGGATTCTGGGGCGGTTTACGCGGCTTTATCCGGATGTTCAGGTCCGCACCCGCACCAGTCAGAGCCTGAACGTGCAGCGCTGGCTGAAAGCTGGAGAGCTGGATGTGGCTGTGATGCAGGTCTTTCGCCATGACGTGATGCCGGATGATCTGACCCTGTTCGAGGACACGCTGCATTGGGTGAAATCGCCTGAGTTTCCTTTGGGCACCTCATCACCCATACCGTTTCTGTCCTTCGACAATCAGTGCTTTTATAGGCAATGGGGCATCGGACAGGGACCGCACCGCTTTGACAGCGTTTTGGAATGCCCCAGTGCCACTGGCATTCAGTCGGCAGTCCGCTCGGGGCTGGGGGTTGCGTTACTGAATGGTCTGCATGTCACTGCGGATATGGAGGTGATCGACGATGTGTTCCCCGACCCGCCCCGCATCGCCTATGTCGCCCGCACGCATTTGAAGCGCCGCAACCCAGCGGCAATTGCCCTGATTAATGAGATCGGGAAAGAGGTTGAAAACACCACGCCTTTGCAGGCAGCCGGATAAACACTCGGTCCGGGTTAATTTGCTTGTAGTCCGAACCCTTTGGACATCCGCGCGCGGCGGCGTTCGATTGATTTCTCAAAAGCAAACGTGCTGAACAGGGCCAGTGGGAACATGACCCTCTCGCCCAAACCATCAATTACCGTCAGCTTCCCGCCACGTTCCTGCGCCCGCACGACGTTCTCGAAGCTGAGATCGCCAACGATGATCTGACCGCGCTTGAGATCGTCCAAAAGGCCCATCAGCTCATCATGCAGCCGCTGGCGCCCTTCCTGATCTTTTTTGTCCAGTGCCACCCGTTCAGCGTGCAGAGTCGGTGCAAGATCGCCATCCGAACCCGTCATTTTTTCAACAACCATGGCCGGCCCGACCGAAGTCGGAGCATATCCCATAAACTGCGCCAGCCGCTCGATCTCAGGGCAGCCCCGGTGCAGCGCCGCCAGATACTCGTTTGCCTCGCGATTCCATTGCCGCAGATTGCCATACCGCCATTCCGCATAGCGCGGGATAAAATGATCGCGAACGGCTTCGTCGACACGAACTTTCAACAGCGCGTCTTCAAGTTCGGGATGTTGAAAAATCTTGTAGTTACGGCTTTCGCGTAAAGGGCTGAGATCACACAGGTCAATCATGTCGGCATGGTCCAGTTCTTCGAAAACGCAATCTCAACAGGGCGTCGGGCTTTAAAATCAGATTCTGTCATAAGACTTTCTCATTCGCCTTACAATTCACCTTTTGATACCCAGCACTAAGATGGGACCCTGTCAGGGGTCAAACAGAACAGCTGCGTGTTGGGAATAGCGATGCTGTCCGACGAGTTCGCACCAACCTTAAATTTCGGCGTGAACTGAGGCGAGGATATCCAGATAAACCGCCAGATTGACGACGGCATAATCTTCCGGCGCGTCGCCCCCGCCCAATGCGAGGGCGGTCTTCAGACCATAGCACGTATCCTTGGCGACCGGGCCGAGCCGGGGTTCCAGTTCTTCGGCTATGTCCAGAGAAAGAATGCCGCGGTTCTTGTCCGGGCTTCGAAAATATCCAAAACCCCAAACGTTGAGGTTTGGCGAAGAAAGTTCTGTCAAATTTGATTGCGGGAAGGTCATGACGACACCTTCCTCAACCAGTGAAAACACCATACCCAGGGCCGTGCGTGCAAAAGGAATAGCGGTTTCAGCGCCTTCGAACCGGCGGATTTCCTCGATGATCTTGTCAGGATCAATGAACCAAAGCGCACGATTTCCGTAGCTGCCCAAACCGTGCGCCTGCCAATGTTGGGTCAGATCCGCGGGAACAACGCCCCCATATTTTTCGAGCATGCCGTCAGATAACGCATCGCCTGGCCCGTCCTTAGGAAGGGTCTTCATGAAGGCATCAAAGGCAAATTTTCGGGTCATTTTGACGCAACCTTACATAAAATTCGGAACCAGGCGGACATTCATCTGGGTCTTTTGCTGCTGTGCATGCCTAAAGAGCGGCATGTCATACCAATCGATATTTTCCACACCCTGCTGGATGACTTCGACGCGCGAACGGGGCGCTGTTCTGTCCTCGACCAATACATCGCTGTCGATCTCCTGTTGTGCGCGGGCGCGTTCTTCGACCGGGACATGCCGCCACTGAGCTCCAATCGACGAGTTGACCCCCGAGCTGCCCATGCGCATGAACTGACGCCCACCGGAATCGTAATGTCCGCCCGCTATTTGATCCGGATTGTGCAAGGCGTGCAATTCCGACATCTCGTCTTCCAATGCGGTTTCCACCAGATCAACCAAATCCTCATCACTCAGGTCTGCATTGGCGGGATCGCTTCCGATTTCGGCCAGTAATTCGGTAAAGCGTCTTTGGTCGTAGTTGTCTCGCACCGCCTGTTGTTCGACCGCGCCACGCGGGTCACGTGCCGAAGCCCGGCGATCACCCGCCGCACGTGCGGCGCGAGCCTCGATGGCACGCCGCTCATAGGCTGCTCGGTTGGCCAGCCATTCGGCAACGTTCATCCGGTTAAGGCCCTCCGATTGCTCATCCAGCTGGGACTGGTATTCATCGCCCAGCCCCCGCTGGATGAACTTTTCGCGTACGTTAAAGGACACTTCTATGGCCGGGCTGATCTGCCATTCATCATCGCTGAGTGCTGCAACGCCCGCAGGCGGCGTACCCAGATCAATGCGACCGGCATTCTCGTCACCTCCCGGGTTCGCGCTCCAGGCGTACGAGATGGACTCGCCTTCGATCTCGACTTCGACTGATTTGAACACCGGGTGAGCCTGCTTCACACTCGCCGCGACATTCTCGGCCTCTTCCAGAGTGATTGCGCCACTGTCGAGCATTGCCGTATTCCGCTCGCGCAGGTCCAGAAGCCCGGCGTCAATCCGCGCCTGAACTTCGGGATCAGCCGCCTGCTCTTGTTCCTCGTCATCCTTTTGGTCGCCGCCAAATAGTCCGGCAATACGCCGCGCCATCGAGACACCCAGGTTGATCACCCAGTCGATTGCGCGGTTCACGGGTGCCTGAATGGCCTGGATGATCGAACGGATCCGATCTGAAATTCCACCCAGTCCCAGAAGCGAAGCAAGGAATCCAATCACCACCGGCAAAATGCGGTTAAGTGCCCCCTCGACAGCCTGCGCCATGGCCGAGATATTGCCAGCGACGATGGTGCCTAACGCATTGATAATCGCATTGACCGCCGAGATGATCTGCTGGCCCCGTTCAATGAAAAAGACGACGATATCGTAGATCATCATGCAGGCCTTCACGAAGGCGCTGGCAGGGTTCAGCAGGCCGATGATCCATTTGATCCCGGCTTCGATGATACTGGTGATTACCCAAGACTTGATTTCATCTATGATCGCATCTTTCAGATTTCCAAGCTGCTCCAGAAGCATCTGCCAGATACCCGCCGGGCCTTCGGTGAAGAGAATGCGCAGAAAGTCGATGGCGGTTTCGATCTTGGACACGATGCCTTCGCCAAGAATGCTTACCGCCCGGGCGCGAACATTCTCTTTGCTCAACCCTAGGACCTGCAGCACGATGTCCAGGAACCCGGCCATGTCGAACCGTTCCGGCAGCTTTAGCCCTGCCCCTTCCAAAGCACCAAACAGCCATCCCATCAGCGCCTGCTGCAGGTTCTGAACGATGTTCGACATAAAGCGTTCCAGCCCCGCGCCGATCCCCGCAATAAGGTTTGAGAGGAACCCGATTGGATCCTGAATGATCGCTTCGACGACACCAGCGGCCCGCGCTAGAATACCCAGAAGCATGTTCTTGAATTCTATGATCTTTTGAATGACCCCAACGGTCGCATCGTAGACCCGCTGCCAGATCGACTTGTTGGCCTCGCGCAGTTCCTCTTCGCGCGCGTTCCGTCGTTCAATGCCGTCGCGGTAGATATCGACCATCGAACTGACAAGCGTGTCGCGTGCCGAATTGATCTCACCCTCCAACGATTCGAAGTCGGCTGTGATCCCGGATGTCGCCTGTTCGGCAAACTCACGCTCCGCCTCAGAGATATCGTCGGTCATGTAGGTGTCGATCCGGGTCCGACCTTCGGCCACTCGGACCCGCGCAGCTGCCAGCTGTTTTTCGACAAAGGCAGCAATATCAGTGATCGCGCGCTCGATCCTCCGTTCAAACGCGGCCCGACCAAGAGCCAGAGCGCGGTTAAAGCGCTTATCGCCCCAGTCGCCTGTCAGGAAATCTCCGACTGAGGTGAAGAACCCGCCTTTTTCCTTGGCAAAGGCGCTGTCGTAATCCTCCAGCGCCTCTTCGATGGCCACCCGGAAGTCTTCGGTCGCCTTCGTGCTCATGTCGGACAAGATAGTGGTGACCGCTTCGCGTGTTTCACGGCCAATGGTTTCGACGTCCGAGGTGATCTCAGCCTTGCGCTGCGCGGACAGGCCCTGTGTCCCGATCTGCTGGTTTGCGACGCTGCCGAGTTGCGCCGCCCGCTCACTGTGGAAACCGGCCAGAGTTTGCCCAATGGAACCGGAGGCGCGCGCGCGGGTCTCGTTCCGATCCGCGGCCTCGGCCTCGCGCAGGTGCGCCGGAGCCTCGCGATCATGCGTCTCGGCCTCGCCCCGCGCACCAAGCGCTGTCTGGAACTGTGGATCGTTGCCGCTCTCCAACTGGTCGCGAGTGATGTTATTGTCGGTTTCTAGCTGGTCGACCTCTGCCCTGTTCTCGGACACGTCAATGGCACTGTCGGTCGAGGGCGGCGGCACCACCGGCCCTGCCGAGACCGGTGCGGGCGGTTCGCCGACCTCATCTGGCACCAGTTCAACCTCAATTCCACCGTCCTGACTTGCCGTCGGCGGTACGGCGTCTTCGCTGACTGCTGCGGGAAGATTGCCAGCCGCCTGGCTCTGCTGGGTCTGCAGGGTCTGACCCACGCTTTCGGCCGCGCTGCGACCACCTTCGGCCATGACCTCGCGGGCATCATCCTCGGACGTGGCGTCGGGCATCGCCCGACGGATCGCCTCACGCAGGGCCGTCTCGAACCCAGACTGGTCGATACCGGTGGCTTCGGCCTCTTCGGCCCCTGCCATACCTGCCTGCTGCGCACCGCGCCTGCGGGTGACCTCTGCCTCGTTCGAGGCCGCAATGGCGTTGTCCGACGCCGCGCGGGCTGGTTGGTGCCGTGTTGAGCGGCCGGCCCGGCGCGATACAGCCGACGTAGCCGGAGCAACCGCCGCCGCAGGGCTGGGCTCGACCGGTTCTTCCTCGGCCACAGGTTCCGCGCTTTTGGCACCGTCTGCTGCCTGTGCTGCTGCGGCCTCTCCAATCGGTGCTTCGCCGTCCGCATCCGGTGCGGTTGTCTTAATATCCACCGGCGCTGAACCAGGCGGGTCCTGGCTGACCTGTGGCGCCTGTTCTGGCTGCGCGACGTTCAAGTCGTCTGACTCGGCAGAGATGTCTTGTTCCTGCGCTGACGTCTGCGGGGTGGGTTCGGTGTTTGCCGGGATCAGCGCACGGCTTACTTCGGTCACGACCGCGACGGTCGCCGACTTGCGCTCGGCCACAGGGGGCACGGCCTTGCTGACCGGATTTCGCAAGGGAACTGGGGGCGCAGTGCGCACACTTGCGGGCTCACCACCGCCGGTTCTGAGGCTTTCCAACCCGCGAGATACCTGCCCCGGAATCCGCAACGCTGATGGCCCTGACCGGCGTATCTGCTGCCTGGGTCGCGGGGCGCTTGAGCGCCGTTTTGTGGTTGCTCGGGCCACTACGTCAACGTATCAGGACGTCTTGCCTGACCGCGCCCGGGTTTCTATCTCTCGCTTGATTTCGTCGCGGTATCCCGGCGCCCTTCTGATAAAGTCCGCTCGGAATATTTCCTTCGCAGCTTCTGGTTCAGATTCTATGGCGTCTAGGGTGGTCACCACCTCTTCAAGGCTTACCGGTTTTGATGCGACAAGAAACTTTCGATACTCGCTCTTCGTCACTTTGCTTTCGATGACTTCGACAACCTGCTTCAGGACCTTGTTCTGTTGGTGGACAAATTGAGGGGTGTCACCTTCTGTGCGGTTTTCATCGTGACTATGTGGGTGGCTGTGAGGCAGGCAGGCGCACTCAATAGTTTTGATGTATTTCCGACGCTCAAGCATCTTTTCGTACCTTGTATCGGCTGGATCTGTTTTCCAGGCGATCACCCCATGGCTGGTCAGCTCAACACATCCGAGAAGCACCCATCCATCACCGCAACAGGTGCAATCGTCACAGATTTTGAGGCATTCGCAAGTTGTCAACGGTGCCTTACGCTCTTCCGTATCATCCGGTGCGCAGGGGTCGGTTTCCGTCTGAGGGGGATGCCCACAGTAATGTTCGGGCATGTCCTTTTCGCTCGCATACCCTCGTAGTTCGACATGGTCGCGAATTCGCGAGCATTCCGGCGTACCTCCTCCACAACAATCGCCGCGCGGGTCTTCCGATGCTTCAATCCGCCTGATCAGAATGCACACAGTTCCGCCCGTTTTAGGATCGCATCCGCAAATATCGGGCGACAGATCAACCAGCATCGGTTTGCAAAGTTCGATCGGCAAGCCATGACAGTCCATTGCAGTGCCGGGACCCACTTCGACCTGATAGCTGGGATAGACAAACACCTGCTTTTCTTTACCTTCACGATCTATCACCTCGATGTCTTCCGGCGTGCCGCACAGGCCCGGATGCGGGTTCAGTTCAAAGCCGCAGATTACCCCGCAGCCAAAGACAGCCCGGTTGGTGATTTTCATTAGCGAGACGGAATATTGCATCGCCGCCTTCAGGTCATCCGCTGTCACGATCATCCCGTTGGTAAAATTGACCTTTTCCGAGGACATCGGCCAGGTCGGAGCGGTCTTGCTAACATGCTTGTTCATGAGTTTATCCTCTCACTTGCGGGCTGATCGTGTTGGGCCGCAGTTGCGTCTGCGGCCTGTCGTTCCAGATCGGCCTGATGCGCCTTAGCGGCGGTTGTCGCGGTTTCGCGGTCGGCGTCGTAATCGCGCGCGATGCGGAAATGACTGCGCCAGGTTCCGCCAGGCCGGTCTTGACCCGCACGATCGTCGCACGGGTCGTCCGGGTGCCCGAACCAGCGGCCCCAATCATCTACCTTGTCCACCCAACCCGGGCGGGCATCCAGCATCCGGCCGCAGGCATCACGAATGACATGCCCAAACAGCAAAACCTCAACGCGGGCGAGATATCCCTTGTTGGCGCAATCCAGGATCGAGGATGCGGGATCTTCCAGTTCGTGCATGATCCAGGCTTTCTCAGGGCAGATTAAGATGCCCCAGGCGTAGGGCTGCCGTGGGCTGTGAATGATGTCATCGTTTTCATCCAGATGCATGATCTCTGCCGGCACCCGATGCGGCATCCAGTAGGCGGGACGCTCTTGTGGGATATGGATGTCCATGACAACGCTCATCGGATTGAGCGTCTGGCGCATCAGCGGGCGGGTGAAACGGATCAAGAACCCCTTTTCCGGTTTCTTGCCCAAAAGGCACGCCTTGGCACGCTTGCGGAACCGCGAAAACGGCATCCTGACATCATCATGCCAGATTACGGCTTCGTAATCCGACCAGCTGTAGGTTTTGACCTTGGAAAGCGGCACATCCTTCCGGCTGATCAGTTCGTACAGCAATTGGTTGCGATAGGCCGTTTTGCGCATCTTGCAGGCCTTAACCTGACTGTCACAGCAAAACTCGTAATCGTCGTCGCACGCTTTGTCGGTCGAAACGCAAATCTCGACGCAGGCCAGCGACAATCCTTCTTTTGGATCAAAGCCCTTCCGTCCGCAGTTGCTCAGCTCCAGCTGTGGCGGCTCCTGACAGGCAAATTTCAGATCTGCGTCCTTCCCGATCTCGTCTGGCGGGGAGAAACCATTGCGCTGACAGATGTATTCATTGCGCTCGATACAATCGCAGGCATTGACCTCGGGCAGGCAATCAACGTCGCTGCAACAGTCTTTTTCCAGTGTGAACCCCACACAGGTCGAGATCCAATCGGTGCTGTCGTAACAGGGGTCGAACTTACCTTTCTCGGATTCCTCGGCGTAATGTACCCGAAGACAATATTGCCCGGTGCAATCGGGCTTGCAGCCGAGGATGTCCTTCATCGAAATCCAACCGCCCTTCCAATAGAGCATCCGGCCATATCGATCGAACGCCAGGCCACAACTGATCTCAATGCAGCCATCGCGCACGTCAAGGGTGCCGTCCTGTCTTGTGGTCAGTTGATACCCGTGGGCTATGCCCACACCGTTCATGCCCAGGTTCAAAATACGAGTGCGGGTCTGGGCGTCGCTTTGACTGGCGTTCAGCTGTTCCGCGGACAGGCCCGTGCCCGGCCGGTAGATCGGCAGACTGGACCAGCAATGCTCGGTCGGCGGGGTCGGCTTCGGGTTTTCCGTCGGTGAATTGGCCATTGTCTTGGTCTCCTCAAGCGGGCCGCTATTTCAGGATCAGGGTGCCATCGAGCACGGCGGCCTCGACAGTTTCGGTTTGTCTTTCGGTTCCCGGACCGACACGGGGCAAAGCCCAGCGGCCCGCTTCCTGTTCAGTGCCCTGGTCGAGAACGATCAGGGGATTGCCATCCTCCTGGTTGGGGTCGTCACCCAGGCGACGCCCTTTGGGACTGCCGCCAAACTCAAAACGGGCACGGGTATTGGCCGGCAGAAAATGTCGTGCGATACGGTCGGCAAAGGGACCGATCCGGTCTTCGGCGCTTGCGCCGTAAAAGCGGATGACCAGCTCAGTGCTGCAGGGCTGCGTAAGCAGCGCCGGGTCCAGGCAGCTGCGTTCAAGGACCGCCAGCCCCAGTGGTGGGCCGCAGCAATCGTCGAGTTGCAAGGCCTGAGGGTGATGGCCCACCGTTGCGGTATCGCAGCCAAGCCGCGCACCGTTCGGGTCGTCCGCTATGGGCAATACCCAAAGATCCGGTCTGCGCGACGGGTCCTCGACGGAAAACCCATCGGGTGCCAGCGCTGTCAGAGCAGCCCGCAAACCGGTCATGGTGCCACGTCTTGGCAGTACATCCGGAAGGGCCGACAGCAGGGATTTCCGCAAATCCTCTGGCAATCCCACAAATCCCCCATGCCCCAGCCAGGACAACAGGAATCCGGCCCAAAGGGCATCGGTCTGTTCCGGATCGATACGCACCAGCGTCGAACCGATCAGATCGTTGATTTCATCCGCCAGCGCCTGCATCGGTGCCAGCATCCGGCGGAACTTGGTCTCACCGGCATCACCGGTCTGATAAATGTCCGGCAGTTCCTCGATCAGAGAACGGTCCGGATAGAAGACATCAAGCCCCGTCAGCCGTACCGGCGTGACACAGGCAGGCACCGAAATGTCGATCCGCAATGCGATATACGGGCGCTTTTCCTCTGCATCATCGCTCTTATCCGCGCCAAGGTAATGCCGGGCGATTTCGGGGCTGCCCACACCGTTGTGGACACTGGCCCACTCTTCGTCCCAACCGCGCTTTAGCATCGGATTTCCGGGATCGTTCCTCATCATGTCCTGGTAATCGGCAACATCATACGGATTGTCGAAACTGCGGCTACGTATCCGGATTTGCGCGCCTTCTGGCATGTCGGCCATCAGATCAGCCCTCTGCCAACCGGATCGTGTATCTCCCGGAGGCGAGTGTAAAACGGGCGACAGGTAGTGCGCCAATTGGGCCGCACCGGCCAACGGTTCGGCATCAACGCGGTACACACCCGTAGCAGTCGCGGCAAACAACGCACCGTTCCAGTGAGTCAGGTCAACAACAGGACCCACACAGTGGACTTTCTGCGCAGGTTCCAAAACCCCGTGTGAGGCCGAGAAGATCGCGCCATCCTGCGTGACAAAGGCAAGGCGATGCGGCCCGTCCATGGTCAAATTCGCCGTTGGCCTGCGATCCTTGTCCAGATGGAAAGTCGATATCCGAGGTTCATCATCGCCAATTGTCAAGGCCAGCACACGCCAATCTGCGTCCCCGATATCAACGATCTGTAAAGGTGCAGACTTGTTTCGACGCGCCATTGCGACGACGTCACACAGCTCGGTTTTAATTGGCAACTGACGCGCCACGCCATCCGAACGGATTTGGCGCAGCTCATAGGGCGCGCCCGAATTGTGCAATTCCAGCACGATGACGCCATCGCATTTATCTGGAACTACCCCAACCGTGCGCCAGTCCCGGCGCGCGAAATTCCCGGTCCGGTCTCCGGTCTTGACGTCGATCCTGTGGAGGCTGTCCGCGCTGGCGATCCAACCTGACAATTGCCCCCAGATAATGGCAATCGGATTGTCTGCCAGATGCTGCGCCACGCGCGCCAAAAGCACCACAAAACCGTTCGACCAGGCCCATAGCCCACCGTCCGATGTCATCCAGATCAGTCGGTTGCCAACATCAAACCCAAATCCGACGATGTCCGTATCGCCTTGCGGTTCCGCCCAGAGATGGGCCTCAAGATTGGTCAGCGTCGACAGACTTGCGTCATCGCCGGTTCCGAACACCAACCCTTCAGCATGACCGCGTCCCCAATGGGCCAGGCTGCGGAACCGGTACACCTGATCGCTGGGATGGGTCATGTCCCTGCCCTTTCATCGATCCGATTCATGTGAAGGGACAGGCTCTGGAACAGCGCAAATTCCCGGTCGCCCAAAACCATGGGTTCGGTCCCCAATTTCTGATCCGCTTCACCGATCCGAGTTTCCAGAACCGAGATCACCGGCCCTATTCGCGCCAAAACCGTTTCGATCGCGCCAATAGTCACCGGACGGCCGGGGTCTGACGGTGGCAAACGGGGTTCAACAGGCCGTTCGACATCCCAAAAGCGCGATGAAAGAAGCGCATTCGCCTGGGCCTCTATCATAGTCAGATCGGCATCGGCCTCAACCAAAAGTGAGGCTTCGATGCGGAACCAACGATACACCGGGGCTGAGACATGGCAGCGCTCTCCGACCAGCAGGCTGTCCGACAGGTTGCCCGCAATCCTGGCCAACAAGTCGGGGTCATGCGGCGACGGCGGCAGGTCGGGATCGCGTTTTGGAAAGATCAGAACCGTTCGATTGCCGTTTGCTGCATCCTTTTCGCGACCTGGTCTTTTGCGTGGCAGAACGTCTACACGCGCCAGTCCGAAATCCCCGCCAAGAAGATGCGCTTGGATATCGTCGGCATATAGGTGCGCCGCGCGTTTGGTGGCGACGCCACGCGCCCTTGTCAAAAGCTCGGGCAGACCGTCGCGATCCCGGCCCGGGGTCGAGGCCGACAGGTTGCTGCCGTAGGTCGTTCCCGCAACACGCCAGTGCAATCCCTCGCGTACCGCGCCCGCAGCACCGCATGTTCGGCGCAGGGGGCCATGCAGAATTTGCGCCAGTTTCGACGGCAGCGCTCCGTTCAGACCGTTGCCAAACAGGATGCCCTGTTCAGTGATCAGGTAATGCCGGTCCTCCGGGCCGGACTCGTCGAAAGTGGCAACACGCTTCCATTGCTGCTGGCTGTTTCCCGCTTTGACCAGAATTGTAAGAGGGCGTTCATCGCGGTCGAGTGGCGGCGAAAGGTGCCCAGATTCGACAAGATCGCTCGCGGAAAAGAGCACGAGTTGATTGGGAAGGCCGGTAGGGTCGGCCAGAAACCCGCCATCGTGGCTGACGCCTTCGGTCACTGGCAGGACATTGAGGCCCATCCGCGTCAGCGTGACCGGCCCGGGTCGGAATCCCGCGTTAAGCCGGATCCGGAAACGGCGCGCCGCGCCCTCCTCGCGCGGGCGAAACAGGATAACACCGTCCTGGCGCATCCCATAGGTCAAATCGTATGTTTCAACACGTCGCCAGAATCCACCTGTATCCCATTGATCGACCGGTACCGGCTCCCACGCTGGGTCGAATGCTGGTACTGGTCCCGGACGACCGTCATCGAACAACAGACCCAGCGAAACATAGCCCTCACCGCCCAATGGCGAAATGTCGTTGTCGAGTTCAAATTCCAGACTATCAGGACCGCCAGCGATATGAGCGGCGATCGGTAGGGGGTCGCGCCCTTCGACCAACCCGATTCCAACAGGTTTTGCGTCGTCGCCCGTCACCGTGAAAATTGCAGAAACCGCGCGTTTTACCGTGCGAATACGTGCGTCCAGGGTCCAATTGGCGTCAATCAAATCGGTGCTGTCGATAGGGGTACCCGGCTTGAGATCAAGTACCTGGTTGTTGCCCTCCTCGGGCCAGATCAGCATCCGGGCAGGAACCGCCTCGCGTGGGGCAACCCCAAGAAGACGCGTGAACGCACGTTTCAAACTGTCGCCGACAAACCCAACCCTGTAGATCTGAGCGTCCACCAAATAGGCGATCAGGTCGATCAACGTGATCCCCGGGTCATGCAGATTGTGGTCGGTCCATTCAGGTGCGTAAGCCGGGATCAATCCACGCCCGTCGCTGACCAGTTGTTCGAATTCGACCGTATCAAGATTTGGGGTCAGTTTTGTCATGGCGCGCCCTCGGTCAAAACGATGCGGATATCGCGTGTATCAGTCACGCCGATGACTTCTGTTCCACCAATAGAGGTCGCGTAAGGAACCTTGCCTTTTCTTTGGATCGATATCGCACCGATGCGATCCAAACCCGGAAGATGCATCAGGGCACGCCTGATGTCGGTCTCATAAATGGGCCGGCCCGGCGGCCAGCCATTTCCAGCAGGCCCTCCGATGGACGGATGCAAAAAGTCCCGCATTTTTTCACTGGCGGCCGCATCCAGTGCGGCACCTTGCCCGTCACGCGCAATCAGCTTGATGTCAACTTCCAGCGACAGGATTGGCGCGCTGAGAACTGCAAGGCAGTCCGGTCCGAAAGCATCGGACATCCTGGCCGCAAGCACCCGTTGCAACGCCATCCGACTGGCCCGGGAATAGACCGGAGTGCGGCTTTTGCCGCGCGCCAGAACCGCAATTGTGATCTTTGCGCCGGGACCGGTCGGGGCAAAGGCCTTAACATGTACGATCTCGTTGTCCGCGTCGCGTGCCATGGCTTCGATATCCGCCAGTGACAGCCCCTGCCCTGCGTGGCGCAGGGTGTCGGGGATACGCTCGACCAGTTCCGCATCCCCGGGCAAATCGCGCCCGCCTGCAATAGAGATCGGAGCCAGAACCCGATCGAGCGCCTCTACCGACCCGGTTGCACCGGCCGGTGCGAAAGCCTGCGTTTCGACCCGCATACCGCCTTGCGCGTAGGCGAATGCCCGAATTTTGTTGGCACCGGCCGTTGGCATCAACCCGTTCTCACCGTTACCAAATTGCAGGTTCCCTGCAGCGTCGGCCAGATAGACGCGCGCATCGGAAGGTTGATCTGCCAGCCTGTCGACGCGGTCCCATAGGACCCAGGTTCCAGGCACATTCGCGACATCGGTAAGCACCGCTCTTTCCCCCCGGAAATTGCGCAGTTTGGCGACCTGTTCCGCGCTCAGATCCTCCCTCAGGCGTAGTTCGATCGTGTCAGGAAGGACGGGAGTATTTAGCAGCGCAAAACGCTCTTTGGGCTCACCAAGGATCGAGCCAACAAGCTCTTGCCGGATCGAGGTCGATTGTTCGACCGGCGCGCCATTCAGCCATAGCCCTTTGATCCGCGGCAATTCTGCCCCCGGCTTCAGGTCGAGCCGGAGCCAGAACAGCGACTTGCCGAGCAGCCGCATCTGCCCCGGTTCAACGGGCAATTGAATCTCCAAGAGCCCCGACAGCATCAAACCATGTGTCGGGTCGGGACCGGTCAGTGATGCCTTGGTCCAGCGATTGTCACTGCCAAGAACGGATATCTGGACCGGGTCTGCGGGCGGGCCCTCATCCACTTTTACCAGCAGAGAAACCGACCCTGTCGCCAACCGCCTTGTCAGGCCAATCAGGATTGCCAAACCGGGCGTCAGATCAAGGTCCTCCTGGTGCGGTGTAAGCGGGGCCTGAAACACGCCCTGAAACGCCGTAAGGCGCGCGCCATCAACGCCATTGGCGTCGGTTACATCAATATCGTTCCGATTGTTTCGCGCCACCAGCACACCAGGTCGGAGTTCTGCCGGCAGATGAAAGGCCGCGCTCAGGCGCGCAACTTCAGGAGGGCGCATATGGGATTTATCAACAGTGATCGTCTGTTCAGGGCCAACTGTTGTGACAGTGTATTTGGGTTGGCCGTAGTCACCACCGACAAGACGAGCGCGAATCCAGAAATCCTCCTGCCCGCCGATCTCGACCAGTGACAGATCGTCGGGCACCGTAAAGGATACCTCACCGGACACCGCGAAATTCGACGTCTGGTCAGTGAACCCAACCGCCAGGCGTTTCCATCCCTGCCCGTTGTAATATTCCCAACTCAGCTGGGGGTTCGCGTATCTTGCGGCGACCTCGACAGGCACGACAGAAAGCGCCTGCCCGGCACGTTCCAGCACCGGTAGAGAAGCAAAATTCGGCGGTATGGCGTTGGTCCAGCCGTCGACCAGAACCCTGGAAAATCCGGGCAACACCACACCTCTGGGATCGGGAACGATCAATTCATGAGGTGTACCGCCCTGATCTATCACACCGCCAAACCCTGTAATGTCGGGCTCGGGTAAGATCAGCAGCGTTTCATGGAACAGGGCGCTGTCCGCAGGTGCCAACTCTGCCACATCGGCCTTGCGCCACTGGATGGTCACGTTTCGCCCGATATCGTCAAGGGAATCGGAAAACTGGGCCGCTGTCATATCTGATGCAGCAATTAGCGTCACGGAATCCGGATCGATGACACTGACCCGGAAAACATCGAATGGCGGATCACCGGTTGTGCTGACAAAGATGAGGTCGTCATCCAGCAAGCCGTGCGGTTGTCCATCATCCTGTGTTAGAACATCCGAGTTGTCGATCACACCGGCGCGTTCGGCAGCATTCGCGGCGGTCAGGATCTCGACCGGTGCAGCCCAATCCGTGCCTGTACCAATTTCATAGATGGCATCATCGTTGTCATTTAGGGGATCACCAGTGACATAGCCCACACGGGTGAAAGCCGCGTCGCCCGTCGTTAAAATTTCGATCTCGGTCGTAAGCTGGTTCCTGCGGCGCACTGCGTGGGCGAAATCACTTAGATCATTTGGCACATTCCGGAACGGAACCCAATCGACTTGCCCGATCACGCCGACGGTTTCTGGAGTGTAAGTAAATATCTTTTGCTGGGTCCCGCCGATCACCAGTACAGGCAGGTTTCCTACAGCACCTGTGAACGGTCGCGCTGAGGCAAAGATCGGTAAGACTTTCAGGTCACCGCCAACGGTCCGACCCCCTGCAATGTCGATGACCTGCTGCGTCCGTGCCACTGGGTCCCAACAATAGAGCTTTCCCGTCGCGCCGCCCTGTGTATAGGCATAGACACGGGGTTGCTGATCTTCCTCGGTATTTGACCCCAATGCGACCAGAGCTGTCACCGGGCCGTCAGCGGCTTTAATCTCTGGACCAGCAAGGGCAACGCCCGCAGCCCCAAAGTTGTTCAGGGCCAGTTCGACCAATTGAAGCCTGCCATTGCCCACCCGGGCTACAGCCAGTTCCGTTCCGGCATTATAGATGAGTCCGGCCAAAGAAGTTGAATTGCCGGGCGTGGTGTCCACTTCATGCAGCACGAATTGACCGCCGCTGCGCGCCAGACGCCAGATCGCCCCTTGCGCATCTGTGGTCAGTACGCCCCGCCGGTTCCAGGGCGCGTTGTGGTTATTCGTGGCGTTCGGAAACTCACTGTCCTCGATCCGCTGCACATTGGGGGCAAGCCGGGCCGCGAAACCGGCACCTTTCTCATGCACCGCGACCCAGCCTGCCGGGTCCGGCACACCGCCCCGGTCAATCTGAATCGCATAGAATTTCAGGCTGGTTTCGGCGATCAACTCTGCTTGAATCTCGGTGTTGGAAACCTGATGCGGCAAAAGCGCTAGCCCCGGCCTTTCAGGTGACCCGCCCGGTGTCTGGCCAAGCCCGTTCACCTCGATGTCCGGTAATTTTTGCCAGTCACCAACACGCTGAATTGGCTCGTCCGCCGGACCAGGCGTCTTGTCGAACCGGATCACTCCTACATAGAACTGCCCATTCTGAGTTGTGGCGACAACCAGATCGTGGCTGATATCCCCCGCCGCGAAGTCCAGCGGAACAACATCGAAAGACCCAACTGGATCAAAGCGTTCGTCAATACTCCCGCCGCCCCCGGCCGGACCGCTTATCTGACGGATAATCGGGTTGGCACCTGAAAGATCAACCACCTGAAGACGGCCATTGCGGGACAACCCAAAGAGGTGACGCACATCGCTGCGCGTGCTGGCTTTCATAGACAGCACCGTGGCATCCAGCATGTCAAACTTCAGACGCGCGGTCGCACCCCGTTTGGTCAGGGCTTCGGGAGCGGCGACAGAGAAAATGTCAAAACGCTGGGGCTCGGCCCCAAAAGGATTGAATGGGCTGGCAAGAGACAGCGGCGCCCCATTATGTGCTAACTGTGAAATCGTGTCGTCTGATGCGCCTTTGGGCAGCCTGGTTTTCACGCCCATCGTCAATTCGCGGAACCCCTTTGTCTCGGCGATCAGCGAACCCGCGGCGTCAGAGTTCAGCAGGCCTTGTGGAACGATGCGGATATAGCGTGCGCTCTCTTCCTGATCCTCCGACAGTTTCAGTTCATCCACAGTGCCCTTCCAGGCCTTGCGCAAAACAAGGTCGTCCCCGGGACCTGCCAGAGGGACAAGATCATGCCATTGCGGTTCGGGGTCGTCTCCGTTTTGCGTAATGTCGTCCTTGCGAGTGCCGTAAATCTGGAACCGAACATTTGCTGCGATCAGGGCGGACGCTACAGAGGTCCGATCAAATTTCAGCGTAATATCTGCTGGTTCCTCTACATTCAGCAAATCCTTGTCGCCAATGTAAAACCCGTGTTCCTGAAGGTTGGGCATAGCCGTGATGTCAAAACTGGTTTGCCGGGTGATCCGTCGGACAGTATTCTGTGCGACACCAGCGCCCCCGATTTGTGCGGCCAGCTGGCAGCGCCCGTCCTCGGAAACTTCAACGATCTTCAGGAACTTCGGCGGCTCCGCCATCATCTCGACCCTCAGCGTGTCGCCAGGTGCCAGACCAGCTGGCGGAGTGATCGCAATCACATCGCTGGTCCCGGAAGCCGCCGCCTGGAGCGTGTATTGTGGTCGCTGTTCGAGGTCGGGCTCAAGCGTGCTGACCGCATCCGGAGCCAGCTCGATCTTGTCGTTTGCGGGGTCAACGGATGCCACGACCGCGATGCGCCCCGGCTGAATGCGCATTGGCTGCGTTGTTTCGAAGGGCGCTTTTCCGATCTCGGCATTCTCGCCGACGCCGATGCGAGCTGCGATTTCAAGCGGGCTGCGGGTCGCGATTTCAACCGGTGTGCTGCGGTCGTCCTTGAGGGCGAAAACGACGTGACCTTTGGCCGATTTCGGCGGTGGTGGTGCAAAGTCGAAGGTCTCGAAGAACGCCAGAGCGTCACGTTCGGGCGTCTTGTCCAGACGCGATGTGCTTTCCTCAAACAGGCGTGAAGCGATTTCGATCAGGGCCCGATCCGCGCCTTTGCCTTCAAACGCGCCCTGCCAGAACGCGGCCATAGCAGCCGTGTCACGCAACAAAACGCGGCGAAGTTCCGGTGCCCGTCGCGGATCGACCGGGGGATATTTGCCCGGCAAAGTCATGCGCCCTCGCGGAAATAGAAGGGATAAACGATATTGCCACGCTGGTTCGTCGTACGCACTCGGTAATCGACCGAGATTCGCAACTTGCCGTTCACGTCATTGTCGCCCGAGACATCCACACCGGTCACGTCGATACGGGCTTCGAACCTGCGCAGCGCCTCTTTGATCTCGGCTTTGATCCTCGTTCGGGTTTGGGAATCCGGTGATGAAAGCGTCATGTCATGGATGCCGCAGCCGAAATCAGGACGCATAACACGCGACCCTTTCGAGGTTGCGATGATCAAATAAACTGCCTCGGCAATATCGGATAGTCCCGTGCTCATCTCGACCCGGCCCCAGCGCTTGTCACAGGTCACACCCGGGCGATCCATCTTATCGCGGCCAAAGCGCCAGCCGCGGCCTTGGAAGGCTGGGAAACCCTGGGTATCTGGGCGCAAAACGCTCATCCGATCAGCACCGTCAGGCAGCCCAGGGCGATGGCATTGGGCGGTCCGGCCTCGACCACCTGATCGCCCTGACGCGCGGCGAACGCGCCTTCGATGCGAACCGTGGTCGATCCAATGGCCACGGTACCGCCAACGTGGGGCTGCGGACCGTTCGACAAGGGACAGGCGTGGAAATCCAAACCGACCCGCCAAGCGGCCATCCCACCGATGCGCACAGTCATCGCACCCGGTCCGGGGCTCAGCGGTTTGCCATGACTTGTGGTATCGTTCATGCGTGCTGCGGGCTGTCCCATCAGTTGATCTCCACCATTGCGCCTTGGATTTTGCAGGTCGCGCCTGCTTTCACTTCGGCCTTGCCCGAGGCGTCGACGATCACCTGGGGCGCGCTCAGGGTGATCTTCTGCGCCGCCGTCACCGAGATTTCGCCGCCGTCGATCGTGACGGTATTACCACTGTCGGTTTCGAGTATTGCCTTGTTTTCAGCCAGATAGACCCGCGCACCCTTGTTATGGATTACCTCGACCTCATCTGTGTCACCGTCGTCAAAACGCATCTCGTGCCCGCTGCGGGTGCGCACCAGGCGCCGGTCGTTTTTGCCATCGTTGGTTTCAGGTGGCGGGGCATTGCCGTTCCAAACGGACCCCAGAACCACCGGGTGTGAAGGGTCCTCGCCGATGAAACCAACCAGAACCTCGTCGTCCTTCTGAGGCAGGAAGTAGACACCCATTTCGTTGCCCGCCATCGGGGTGGCGACGCGCGCCCAAAAGCTCTCCTGATCTTCGTTGTGCAGTTCCAGACGGACCCGCACCCGGCCAATACCCTTCGGGTCTTCGTTGTCTGTCACTTTTCCAAGCGCCAGTCCCCGCACGAATCCATCGCTTGCGCGTTCGGCTTCGGACGTGGCCACCATACCCATCATTTTGTTCATATCCCCGTCTCCTCAACCGTCAGCGACGTGGTAAAGCCCGCACCCGAAATCTCGTGCACAACGCCATTGACCCAGTAGGTTTTCGAGAACCCCTGCCCCAACCCCTCGAAGGCTACATTTATGTCGGGCCGCAGCTCCGGAAGCCCGATGCAATCGGCGCTGCCGGTCAGGAACTTGTTCGCGCGCTCGTTCAGAATGCCTGCCGCTTTGGATTTGGCTTCGTCCTGGGTGTGCACCCCGGCGCGCACCCGCAGAACCGGTTCTGAATTCAACGCTTCGGCCAGACGTTCGGGACCTGACCCCTCGGCTCCATCACGTCCTTCGGGTAACACGCGCTCTGCCCGACCTACGATCTGTTCACCAGTCTCGGCGTCGGTGCCGACGACCTCGACCGCCGCGATCTGGTTGGCCAGGTTTACTTCGGGATTGAAAGCCGTCAGCCCACCACCCCAGGGCAGTACGATATCTGCCGCCGCGCGGTGCCTTGGTCCGAAGTACAGGCGTTCATTCCGGACATAGAAGGTAAAATTCTCGTTTCGTCCGGCGAGCTTTTCCAGAAACGCCAAGTCGGTTTCTTCATTTTGCTCGATCCGCGGCTTTTTGGGCGTGGTATCGGTGACATCCGCCTGCAGACCGTGGCGTGCGGCAATTCGCCGGACATAGTCGCTGTCTGTCGCCTCTTCGAGATAATCCTTCTCTTTACCGATTGTCAGCCCGAACAGCCGGTCATAGCCAGACAGCTCTAGCTGCGGCGCGCCACTGGCACCGAAAGAGGTCGCCAGTTCAGTGATCGTACCGGTCATTACCGAGGAAAGCCGCGCCGGTTCGCCATATCCCAGACGGACATCCACTTCAGTTCCGAATTTGAACAGGTCCAGAAGATGAACGCGCGAATCCGCTGCCCCGGCAACGAATTCCCTATCCTCCCAACTGAAGGCATTGGTGACAGTGATCGTGAATCGGCCCGACGCCTTTTCCTTGAGGTCTACCGAAACCGAAGCGACCGTCAGGTGCAGATCACGCACCAGATCCTGACCACCGATGGTCACCACAAAAGTCGGCGCGAAAAAGTCCTGATGAATGCGTTCAAGATCATCAATTTCCATCAAATCTCTCCGTCGACGCGAAATCCTCCAGCGGTGGGACGATTAGCTCATCACCGTTCCGCAGAGTGCGGATGTCCTCGACCCCATTGGCCCGTGCGATCTGCCGCCAGAAACGCGGCTCGCCATATTCCTCGGCCGCCAACCCCCAAAGCGTGGTGGCGGTTGGACGGTGGCCTTCGACCTTGCCGAGAACCCGGTGTTTTGACTTGTCGGCCGAATTCCGACGCGGTTCTTCCAACTGTTCAGAGATCGTCCGGTACTGCTTGAATGTGACTGAAAGTGTCGCGCGAACCGGCGTGCCATCGCCCAGAAACATCGTGTAGCGCTGCGAGATCTTCTCGACCACCGCGCGGAAGTTGAACGACCCCCAGATAAACTCGATCCGGGGCGGCGCATGGGTGTCGCCGTCGATAGCCACCATATCCGTGAAAGCGCCCGTGTCCTCTGAGACATCTCTGCCGCCCTGATCGGTATAGGTGTCGAAAAGAAGATCCATGGTCAGCACTTCTGCAGCGCCATTCACAAATTGCAGGATCGGATTCGACAGGCCGGGGATCGGCGTTTCCTGGAAACTTGCGCCATATTCCAGAGCGTATTCGGTGGGGTTGAAATGCACCGTCAGCTCGTCGTTGGCATTGCGGCCTTCGAGGATGCGGATCATAGCTTTTACAAGTGGTGTGGACATGGATCAGCCCCTTCCCCTGCGTTCATGTTCGATGCGGATGCGCTTTTCGAACCGCCGCCAAAGTTCCTTGTCCAATTTTGCCATGTCGATCTCGGGCGCTTGCGCAACCGGTGGCGGTGGTGCGACAGGCTCCATAGTCGGGATTGGCGGCACTGGTGGCGGCGCGCGGAACTGCGGTCTGGACCGTATATGTGAGGATGGCGAGGCGTTGATCTCGAACATTCCTGCCATTGATCGCGGTTGCGTAGTACTAAGCCGGGCGGTGACTTCTGGCCGTATCGGCACCGACAGCTCAGACATTCCGCCAGCTGCTCCTGACGAGGCATGCTGGCCAGTGACATCTGATTGCGAATGCCGGGCCTTCCAGGTCAGGATACGGCGGGCAACCGTTGTCTGAATGGTCTTCCTCTGTTTTTGAGACCGCATTTCGATCAGATGCCGCGTTGCCTCGTTGACCAGTGCGAACCGGGTCTCGGATTGACGCGCAACACGGTCCGTCAGATGTGTTTGTTTTCCATGCCTCATCTCAATCAGCTTGCGATCCGGCGTCACTGATGCATGCGGCCTTTCGGTGTTCGCCTGATCGCGCTTGACTAAATTAGGCTTGTACAAGGGCGATGGCGCATTCGGGTCGGTGCTGTATGGCGTCACCGCATCCTGAAATATTGCGACAGTGCGGAGTTGTTGCCAGTTGATCGCGGTCCAGGGGCGGCGATTGGGCGTATGTTCCGAACCTACACCGCCTGGAAAAGATGACCCCATGGACACGGCACCAGGCCCTGCAATGGCCTGTAGCGCGACCTCTGACCGCACGGTCTGTGACCAGAGCAGTTTGAAATAGGGGGATACCGTCACGTTGGTGACATTCAATTGAATCGGCCGACCCGGCCCCCCAGAAGCAGTTGCTGGTGCGCGCGAAGAACGAAAGACGCGCTCGGGTCCCTGCGACTGAGCGGGCCGCGCACAACGGCGCGTTCTGGGCCAGCCCGCGTTCACCAAACCGAATGGCCTTGTCACGCAGAGCGGCGCGCGTGGTGATATGAACACCCGCCCCTTCATTGCCGCGTCAACCCGTGATGCACCAGTTCGATACTCTCCACCGCCACCGCGCTCGCGGTTGCATCCAGTTCGGTCCCGCCCCATTTGGACGGAAAAGCGTCGGCGCAGATCCAGCGCCAGGCTTCCTCGCCGCCCTCATCGATCAGAATGATCGAGACTGTGCGCCTTTCGACATCGCCGTTGACCACATCCTCGTGCCAATCCCAGAACCAGGGGTCCAACAAACCGCGTTTCAAGATCAGAGTCGCCTGCGTGCTTTTGGTGATCAGCTGCCGGTCATGGTCGTTTACCCCACCCTCGCGATAGGGTTCGGTCTCGGTCGTGCGTTCGATCCCCGAAACCGACTGCACGCCGCCCCGGTCAAGGCCATCAGCCTCGATCCTGAAGCGGAAACTGCCATATGGATCAGCCATCGGTCTCCTCCGGGGTTAATAATGTTCCAGCGGGCGCGATCCGCCCGCGTTTGCATCCAGGCGCCGGTTGATGGTCGAAATCTCTTCGACCCAGGTGCGGCGTTCGGCGTGGTCCAGCGTCATCAGCTCGCGGCTCGACCAGTGAAAGTGGTAGGCAATAAAGGCCATCTCCTCGTAGAGCTCGCCGGCAGGAGTGACCCTCAGGCTTCCCCCACCAGACCAAACCCTTCACGCTGCGCGTCCGGGGCCGGCAGAGCGTCTTCCTCGATCGCACCATCGCTGTTGAAGCTCTCGTACAAGGCTTGCAGATAATTCAGATCGGCTGCGAACAGCCCTTCGATCACCTTTGTGTTCACATCGCTCACCGCACCCAGACGAGTGATCACACGCGAAAGGACCACGATCGCCAAATAGGCAGGGTTGGATTTGACCCGCGGATCCTTCAGCGGCAGGATTTCATCGGCGGCTGTCGCCAGCCGCATTGTCCCGTCCTTGTGCAATCCTTCATCCGCATCTAGATACCCACGCGGCAAGGTGAAGCTGATTTCTGTTTGAAATGCCATGATTTCAACTCCTTACTGAATTCGCTTAATTCCTTCGTTACACAGTTCGAGCGTGTCGATGGCGACTTCGTTACCCTTACCGTTCAAGTCGGTCGGATCGTATTTACAGGGCCAAGCTTTGGTGATCTCAAAGGCCGCCTTGTCGTCACCCGCTTCGTTCTGAATGCGGATCACAACATTGCGCCGCGCATCATCAAGGGGTGTTGCATCGTCAACGACCAATTGGTGCCAATCCGCCAGATCCAGTGAATCCGTGATGCCCCACTTGAGCGTGATATTGGCGTATTTGGTCAGCCCGTTGAGCTTTCGGACAGTCGTAATCTCGTCACCCTCGCGGTATTCGATGGGTTCGTTCGAGAGGTCGCCAATCGCTACTTCGGCAAAGCCCGCCTGATCGATCCCGTCGATCTCGAGGCGATAACGCATGTTACGTAGCGGGTCCTGTCGTGCCATGTCGGTACTCCTTTAGCCAGGGCTCAGCTCTTTGCTTCGCGGGTTTGTTGAAAGACGCGGAAGATAACGAATTCGGCCGGGCGCACGGGCGCGATTCCGATTTCGACGATTAGACGCCCGTTCAGAATGTCATCCGTTGTCATTGTGTCGGGGCCGACCGAGACGCTGAAGGCCTCTTCTTCCTTTGCACCGAACAACGCCCCTTCGCGCCACTGCGTTCGCAGGAACAACGTTATGGTTTGCTGCACACGGGCCCAAAGGCGCTGATCGTTCGGCTCGAACACGACCCATTGCGTCGAGTTGTAGATCGAGTGTTCAAGGAACAGGAACAGTCGCCGCACCGAAACGTATTTCCAAAGCGGGTCGCTCGACAAAGTCCTGGCACCCCACATACGAATTCCACGTCCGGGGAAACGCCGGATACAGTTGACCCCACGTGGGTTCAGCACTTCTTGCTTTCCCGTATCGATATCAAATTCCAGATCTATTGCTCCCGCGACAGGCACGTTAGCTGGGGCTTTGAAAACACCGCGCGCATTATCAGTCAGCGCGTAGATGCCGCATGCGGCAGCACCAGGTGGAACAAGCGTGCGGGCTCCGGTACGCGGATGTGGTGTGAAGTACCAAGGGTAATAGAAAGCCGCATACTGGCTGTCATTCTGGTTACGGGGGTTTAGGGTTTCGCCGCTCAACACATTCTGGTTTCGTGCAGCGTCAAGCACCGCAATGCGGAACCGATCGGGCCGGCAGTGGTCAACAATGGCCTTCTGAATATCCGCTCCGGCGTCATCATTTCCAATACCAGGCGCATGAACGATGGCGACATCGCGGAAATTGTCCAATTCTAGAGCCGCCAATCCTCGAAGTTGGTTCGGATCGGCGATGGGGTTGTTATCATCATCGCGGTCGCCCTCAAACTGAACGACATTCGGAGTTTCGCCGTCATCCCCTGCTGTCAAAAGACCCTTGATCGCATCACCTCCCTCAGGATCGGTCGGCAATGTTACATTGTTTGGATCGGGATCAACGGTCAGGGTAATCAGCGCCGAAGTCGTATCGCTTATGGATCGCTTCCAGTAGGATGAGCTTTCGGGGTCGATAGCCAGATCATCGTAATCTTCGATCAACGCCGGGCGCGGCAAGCGGTCGGTCGCTTCAAAGGGGTCGAAATCCAATTCTGCCGGCTCGCCTCGGCTCCAATAGGCCACCTGCAAGCGGAACCCCAAGGGGACAAGAGCGTCGCCAGCGGCGTTCTGCACTTCGGTAGTGGACGCCGAGATGCGCGCGAACATTCGGTTTCCAGCCACGCCGGGACCATTTGCCGTAATCGTATAGCCAACACCGGTGTCCAGTGTGGCCGCCTGCGCGTTCAGACCAGCGATGCGGGCGATATAGCACCGCCTGCCGCCATTGTCGAAAAAGGCTTTGACGCCAAAGGGCAAGTATTTGTTGTCGGCAAAAACGTCACCAAACAGGCGCAGATACTCTCCAAAGCCTGTCACCAGCCGGGGCCGCATCGGTCCACGTTCCGCTTCGCCCAGAAAGGCTGCTGTGGACGTGGCGACGCCTTCAATCGGTTTCGGTCCGCGTTCGATTTCCTCAATGAACACGCCGGGTGCGAGATACTCGGGCATTGTCTATCTCCTTCTACTCGCCGCACTCAGCAGCACGGTGTTCCCACCCCTTCAGGGCGGCGTTGATGTCGTCGATGATTGAGGCTTCGGCGGTTGCCAGCGCCTCTTTCCCGGCTTTCAGTGCCGTCTCGGCGGCCAGAACCTTGAATTTCTGCCCCTCGGCTTTTGCGCGCGCGTCAGAGAATGCCGTCCAGGCATCTCTGATCCGGCCACTCAGTTCACCCGGCGGCACAACCGGGGGCTTTCCGTCGACGTCGACATCAATCGCACCTTTGAGGGTCTTGAGCTGACCGGCCAAAACGGTTTCACCATATGTGGGCTTGGGCGGGTCTTCGTCGGGTGGCATTTCATTTTTCGACTTTTCAGGCGGTCCGGACAGCAAGAAATAGGCTTGTCGGTGTTCATGCACGCCGATGGCTGCCAGTTCTTCGACGGCCAAAGCAATCTCGCCTGCGGATTTCTGCCATGCTTTGATTGCCGCGGTAGGCTTTCGCCAAAGCTCAAGGTTTGCAGAAGCCGCTACAAGGGCATTATCGCAGGTTTCCTGGTCTTTCTTCGCGGTGGCCAACGCGGTTTCGGCGTCGACAACATCAGTGTGAAGATCGGTCAACCTAGTTGTTACAATAGCGATCTCTGCGCCGACGCTTTCCACACCGGGCTCGCCAAGCTCTTCCAGAATATGGGTTCTGGCGCTACTTTCCCGTGCCTTCAACGAGTTGTCCTTTGCCTTGAGCCCGTCGTCACCTTCATAGGCGGCCTCGTATTCAGCCACAGCCTTGTCACGATCTGCGATCAGTTTGATCAGATCGGCCAGATTCTTGTCGACTTGCGCCGTATCCTGAGCTTGCTTTTCGTCTTTCAGAGCTGTCTTCAGGTCCTCAAGCGAGTTTGCGTTATGTGCCATAGCCTCCTCCATTTGATGCCCTCAGGGCACCACGATTGCGGTATCCAAAATCAGCGTGGTAAAATCCCTGACCTTCCCGGACCAAACCTCGGTCCCGGCGATCTCAAACGAGACATCGACAAGCAGCGGGAACTTGGGTGTCGTGCTGAGCGAAACCGGGGGGGGCCTCATACGCATGGCGAAATTGCCCCGGGCGTTCGTTTGCGTTGAAAAAGTAAGTGCCCCCGGACGCACCTGTGTTTCAGTGGCAAGTTTGACCTTGGCGTCCAGCACCTGGCCAGCCACACGCTCGCCGGACGCATCGACAACCTCGCCACGCACGATCAAGGCCTCACCATCCGATACCCGGTCCGGGCGCAGGGTCAGGGTCAGAATGCGCCCGGCATCGGGCACCGGGTCCTTCTGATCGGCGCGAACGGTGATGTTATAGGGCTTAGGCTGAAAGTACCCTGCCCGTTCCGCATCCACTTCGACGGTGTACGTCTTGCCCGCCGTCAGCCGCTCGAACACCAGATGGCCCGATGCCGAGCGGCGCGCTTTGTTGCCCCAATCCCTGAGTTTTGCGGTGATCGGACCTTGAATCATCCGACGCGTGAAACTGTCGAGAGGGGTCACCACAATGCTTGCGGGACTTGTACGCTCGGGGGCTTCCCGGTTCGGATCAAAGATGATCGGGAAAGAATGGGTCATGACGCGCCCTCTTTTCTGCCGAAGACATCCGGAGTTTCAGCGGAATGACCGGGATCAAGCCGACGGCTGCGGACCGGTGCACCCCGGACCGCGGCGCGCGCATCAATAAAGACCGGGCTGGCCAGGCAAACAAACGAAGACACATAGGGCTTGTCGTTCATCAGGCCCCAGACGCGGCTGATTTCTTCCATCGGATAAGGTACGGGCGTCAGACGGACGGATTGATCCGGGATGATGGCCTCTGCCACCGTTGTCGTTTCGTGAAGAGCGGCAATTGTTGCGCCCATACGGTGCAGATCGACTGTTTCTGATCCATTTCCAGACCGAAAGAAGCTAATCAGGTAGTACAGATCAAAAGGCAGCGCGTCCTGCAAAACCGGATCCGGGGCGCCGTTGATCGTACGGGGCGCGTTTCTCATTTCGCCATTGGGCGCCAGGTGGAACATGAACACCGAAACCAGATGCGTATTCACGTCATTGCGCTGTGCCGGAGAGCCCAGAAAAACCTGTGTGGGCAAATTTTCAACCGCCAGTTTGGTTTCGATCAGCGCCTGAATGCCCTGGGTTACCAGCTTGATGGCCTCAATGCTCATGTCAGGCAGCCCTCCAAAACCAGTGGTTCGGGATGGGGGTCGGTCAGCTCGCGCTCGACACTCAGCATTCCCATTTTCAGTAATTCGGTGCGCGTTGCGGCCATGACGTGTCGCATATGAATCTCGGGCGCGCTTTCGGCCACGGCACCAAAGGCGGCGTTGACCGCGATGGCTTGGATCGAGCCACCCGACAGCGGCAGGCGGCGCGCCAAAAATGCCGTATCGACACTGACGTGGCGCTTGGCAGCATCCGGAAAGGCCAGTTTCCATATCCGTTCGCGGTCGGCAGCCTCGGGCATCGGGAAATCAACCACAAAACGCAAGCGGCGCAGGAACGCAGGGTCGATGTTGTTCTTGAGGTTGGTGGTCAGAATGACCAGACCTTCATAGGCCTCGATCCGTTGCAGCAAATACGCAACCTCTACATTCGCGTGGCGGTCGTGGGCATCCTTGATTTCGGTCCGTTTTCCGAACAGGGCGTCGGCCTCGTCAAACAGCAGAACCGCGCTTGCGGCCTCGGCGGCCTGGAAACAGCGGTCGATGTTCTTTTCCGTTTCCCCAATGTATTTCGAAACACACCGAGCAATTTCTACCTGCATCAGTTCGACACCCAGACAGGCCGCGATGACCTGCGCGCACATGGTCTTGCCGGTGCCCGAAGGGCCACTAAACAAGGCACCTACCCCTCGGCCATACGGAAGGCGCGATACAAAATCCCATTCATCCAACACCTGCTGGCTGTGCCTGACATGCTCGGGGATAAGTTCCACGACTGTGCGTATGGTGTCCGGCAGGACAATGTCGTTCCACCCAAAGATGCACTCGGGTATTCTGACGGTTTCCGGCGCATGGCGCGCCGCCAGATGGCGGGCGGCCTCCAAAAGAGCTTTTGGCCGAACGTCAGCGCCGCCATCAGCGCATTGCGCCGCGCTGACAGCCATCTGCGCCAGCGTGACAATCTCTTCAGGGGGGAGTCGCAGCGTACCGGCCAGGCTTCTTGCGTCGTCAGCATTCAGAACGACACCCAGCTCTCGCGTTGCCTGCAACCAACGAGCCGAGATCAGGTCCCCGCCCGGCTTCTTGACCGCAGCATGAACAATTCCCCGCCCGTTTGGCTGGGACCGCGCGATTTCCGTTGCGCCGATCACGATCATTCCGCGCAGCACGCATCCGACGTCCGAGGTCAGCATCGCTTCTTGCTCGGGGCCTGGCAGAACTCCGGCATTCTCTATCATCAAAACCGCGTCATGGATCCTCGCAGCCAGTGCCCAATCAACCAGCCGCGCGCTTTGACCCGCCTCAGCAACCGTACACTTGACCCTTAAAACAGGTCCTTCATTGGCCAGAACCGCCGCCGCGATTTCGCCGGCGGCATAGGCGTTACCCCCGTCAACCAATACAAGGGGTGGCGCCTTTCTGGACAACAGGCGCCCAAGCGATGCGGCCAGTTGCGGCTCGGCATCCAGCCCAACCCACTGAACACTCCAATCTTGCCCCGAACAGCGGCGGATTCCGAACAGAAGTTCGATCACTTCCCTTGGCACACGATAGCCAGGCTGCGGCCCGTCTGCCTCGGTGCGGATCAGCTTCAATCGCGCGAATGGACGTTTCGTCTTGAGGATCGTCAGAATGTCACCACCGACATGATCCGGGCTGAAGAACATCGAAAGGGTCGTAGCACTTGGACGCGACTCGGCGAAATTGTTCTGCAAAAGCCCGACTGCCTGACCGTAGCGCTGATCGAGATCGGGGGCGGCTGCCAGGCACAAAAGCTTCAATTCCTCTGGGGCAAGGGGAAGTGTCCTGAACACCGGCTGATGCCACAACGGCGCTTCGGCCATGGCATCGAATAGTTCGCTTTCGCGTTCCCGCGAAACCTGCCGACCTGCCAGAAAATGCGCCTTGAGGTACAGAAGCTCTTCCATCCAGGGGGCATCACCCTGTCCGCCACGCGCGGCTGCAAACCGATCCAGCACAAGCGCAAAGGCCGTGTCGAGCCAAGCCAAGACCGGAGCCAAACCGGAACCGGGGTCTCGCAGAAGCTGCTCTGATGCCAGAGGGAGATGCTGATCCAGGCAAAAGACTTTGGGATGCGGGCTTTCGGCAAGCAATCCAATGATTGAACGCATCCGGGACAGCCCGACTTCGCGAAGCGCAACCTGGACATCGCCGCGCCCGTCTCCATCAATCAGGATGACCGAAACGCTGTCGGACAAGGGCATAAAGCGTTGCAGGGTATCGCTGCCCCGCTGCTCTAATAGGACAACAACAGTCTCGGTGGCGTTAAGAAAACTCTCAACTTCCGCCTCGGACCCAACCTGAGAAACTGCGAGTGATCTGTCCTGTTTCAGAGACAGCGCCAAAGCGTCCCCAAGGGCGCGGCGACTGAAAGGGCCAATGATTACGCGGGTTATGGGCATGGGCGAACCTTGTTCATGCCCCAAAGAATGCGCCTTGCTTCAGAATTCGTGAATCTGCCCTAAGGTGAAAATCCGGATTGGCCCAAAAGGCTTACGTAACGGCAACTTGGACCTATACACTTCAACTGAATCTCTGTGCCTAAAGGCATAGGCCCTACAGATTTCCGCCTATTTTTATGGTTGAATTGGTGCCGAACCCAAAAATTCTGGTGACTCGTGTTATACTAAACTCACGATTGATTCTATTTTATTTCGTGTACGTCATGCGGTGTCTTATCTTTTCGGCGAATGCCCTGTTCGGCCGCTGTCTTGCAGATGGTCTAAGCCAGCATGCAGCCGTCCGCTCGGCGGAGTATTCTGCCGATATCGATACAATTTCGCATCTCGCGTCCCGCATGAAGACGTCGATCATCCTTGTGGACCTTGCTGACGAAGCTGGAAGGGCCGGAATTTCAACCCTACGACGCCGCCTTACCGATACCTGTTTCATGGGGCTTTCCGTCGATGAAACTGCGGCGGATGATGTGCTTGCCTCGGCGCGGCTTGGCTGTAACGGGATCGTGCCCCGGAATGCCACGCTTGAGGATGTTGTGCGAATCTCGCGGGCGGCTATGCGAGGTGAGGTTGTGGTTTCGCCCACTGTGGCGGCCTCGATGATGCGGGCCCTTGCACGCCCCGAACGCGATCCCAATGCAACCGATGACCCGACCGGGTGCCTGACCCGCCGCGAGCGGGAGATTTGCAGCCTGGTCTGCGACGGCTTGACGAACAAAGAAATCGCCCGCGAGGTCAACCGCAGTGTCGGAACGGTCAAGAACCACGTGCGCTCCATTCTGTCCAAGTTCGACGTGCCCCGTCGGACAGCCTTGACCGCGCATCTTCGCAGATGAAACGGCGCAAAGCCGCCCTATCAGCTCGCCCTGCCTGTTACCGCAATGACCAGTCCACCAAACCGGTGCAACCCTGAAAATGCCGTTGGATGCCGTCAGACAAATGCGAACCAATCCCTGCAACTGCGGGGTCGCAGTCCATTTGGTGCGCTGACGCGTCTCGGTTTGGCAGCGGCCATGACAACCCGCGGGAATTGCGGCACAAATCCGGGAAAGAAAACACCAATGAAATGAGTCTGGTTTAGGTGGCGGAGAGACAGGGATTCGAACCCTGGAGACGGTCTCCCGCCTACACACTTTCCAGGCGTGCGCCTTCGACCACTCGGCCACCTCTCCGTGCCGGCGTTGTTTGAACCATCGCCGGAGGATTTGCAAGAGGTGAATACCGCGAAATTTTAACCTTCCGCGCTTGTGACACAGGTGGGCTTACAACTCGTCCCCGTCACCGTCAGACAGGTCGGCTTCGGTCATCTCAACGGGTGCAGAACTGACCGGTTTCGACGGCTTGGCAACCTTTGTCTCTGGTGCGGGTTGCGGCGCAGGCGGACCCGCCCGCAACGTCTCGGGGTTGCGCAACCAAACATCGCGCTGAGCGAACGGAATCTCAATGCCTTCGTCAACAAACCGGCGGTTGATCTCATGGTTCATGTCAGATTTCACCGACAGCACCCAGTTCACATCCCGCAGAATGGCCCGGATTTCGAAATCCAGCGAATCCGCACCAAAGCCCTGAAACACCACGCTGGGTGCTGGATTCGCCAAAACCATCGGATGCGAATTGGCAATCTCACCCAATATCTTCTCAACCACGCGCGTGTCTGTGCCGTAGGCCACGCCCACCGGTACAATGACCCGCCCGACGGTATTGCCGCGCGTGTAGTTCGTGACCACACCGCTGATCAGGTCCGAGTTGGGAACGATCACATCTGTTCGGTCAAACGTTTCAATCCGGGTAGACCGCACCGAGATATCGCGCACATAACCCATCATCCCGTTCACATCGATCCAGTCGCCCTTGGATATCGGGCGCTCGACCAGCAAGATAATGCCCGAGACGAAATTCGACACGATGGTCTGCAGGCCAAAACCGATACCAACCGACAGCGCACCGGCGACAATGGCCAGCGAGGACAGATCAAAACCCGCCAGCATGATGGCGACCAACGCGGCCAGAAAAATCCCGACGTACCCGGTGCCCGCTGCAATCGCATTCTGGCCACCCAGATCAATACTGGTCTTGGGCAGCAACGAATTGCGCAGCCCGCTTTGCAACAGACGGGTCAGGCCATAGCCGATGACAAACACGATCAGGAAGGTAAAGAAGTTGCTGGGCGAGATCGTAACCCCGCCAATATCGAACCCCAACAGCAGCCGTGACCAGACCTCAAGCAAGTCCGTTTGGCGCGCGCCCCAATACAGCGCCAATACAGGCAATGTCAGGATGGCGATGACAAATCCGGCCAGCACTGAAAACAGCGAATCCCGTGCCGCCTCGCCCAGCCCGCTGAGCCAGCCGTAGACCGAGGTGATAAAGCGATGGAAGATCGTCAGAGCCGCAAACAGAACCAGTGTTTTCACCGCTGGGAAAACAATCCCCTCGGCTGCATTGGTGTAACCTACGGCAGCCAAAATCGGGCTGACAATTCCCAGCAGGAATACTGCCTTGCGCAGGAATTCCATTAGCTGCGTCAGCCCGGCGCTGCGCGGCGTTTCGCTTGACTGCCCGTCTTCGGTCTCTGGCTTAACGGCCTGAATGCGACGGATACGCAGCAAGACAAGCGCCGTTCCAACAACAACCGGAAAGCTGATCACAGCACGGGTCGCGTCTGAGATGTTCTCGATCTGGTCAAACAGCAGCCCAAATTCATGCGCGATCAGGAAAATCGCCAGAATATCCAGATATACCCGCAGCTGGGTCACACCCTTACGGGACAGGCGATTAAAGTTCTGCGCGGCCTGCGAGATGTAAACCTGACGACCGATCCAATCGTAGTAAAAGATAAGCGCCGCCCAATACGGGACATTCTGGATCAAAAGCGTTCCGCGCAGCCCCGGTAGACCGGTCATCACGATCGCCTGTACCAGCAGCCAGACACCCAACCAAGGCAGCAGAATACGCAGCAGTGAAACCAGAAACGTCCAGACGCCGCTGCCCCGGCCCCCCAGTTGCCGCATATATTCACCAGCAGCCTCGGACCAGAAACGCCCGTAGTACAGCAAAACCCCCGCTGCAGCGGTCAGGAAGAAAATGCCCAGTCCGCGTTCTTTCAGATGGTCCTGCACGATGTTGGATTTTAGGTTCAGTGCAGATTCATTGATCAGGCCGCGTACAGCCTCGACAATGTCGACCCAAGCTGGCCCCCAATAGACCGGGTTAAGCGGGGATACCCCGCGTTCAAGCAATTCTTTTGTCTGCCGGTCGCGCAGCAGGCGGTCAATCTCGCTGATCAGCCCGTTAGCACGGCTGAAGGCTTCTTCCGAGATGATTTGCGGCACTTGCAGGCTGGTCAGCTGTTTTTCCAGATGCGCCCGAAGCTTGGCAATCTCTTCGGGTTCAGTCGCATCCCCTTCGGGTGCCGGCCCCAAGGCCGTGATTTGCGCATCCAGCGTCTGAATACGGTCTGTGTTTGCACTGCGCGCCCGGTTGAAATCTTCACGATAGTTGTGAATGTCAGCCCGCAGGTTTTCCAGCGCGGCGTTCGAGGTGCGATCAGCTTCAATATCGGTCTCGGCACGGTCCGCTGTCTCGAGCCAGTTCTGATAATATTCGCTTTGCCGATCAGTTAACTGGGCAGCGACAGGGCCACCCAGCAGGGCAAAACAAACCAGAAGGAACGCCAGAAACGGGCGAACCTGCCGCAGCATCATACGTCCTCGAACACGCCGGGGATGCTGCGGGGTGCTTCTGTCATCCAGTCAGGAACCGGCAATTCCTTTTCACGCAGGAATTCAGGGTTGAACAGTTTGGACTGATAGCGCGTACCGTAATCACACAGGATCGTCACAATAGTGTGGCCCGGTCCCAGATCCTTGGCCAGTCGCACCGCGCCCGCCATGTTGATCGCGGTCGAGCCACCCATGACGAGACCCTCATCGCGCAGCAGTTCAAAGATCAGCGGCAGTGCCTCATTGTCTGTCATCTGGTACGAGAAGTCTGGTTTGAACCCTTCGAGGTTTTTGGTGATACGGACCTGACCGATACCTTCCGCGATCGAGCTGCCCTCCATCGCGATCTCACCGGTGGTGTAATAGGAATAGAGCCCTGCCCCCATCGGATCGACCAGCCCGATCTTGACGCCCTTGGGCTGCAGCGCGTCGGCCACACCGGCCAGCGTGCCGCCCGATCCAACGGCGCAGACAAAACCGTCGACCTTGCCGTCGGTCTGTTCCCAGATCTCGGGGCCGGTTGTTTCCACATGCGCCTGTCGGTTGGCCACGTTGTCGAACTGATTGGCCCAGATTGCGCCATTTGGTTCGGTTTGCGCCAGCTGCTCGGCCAAACGGCGCGAGTAATGAACAAAGTTGTTGGGGTTGCGATACGGGGCTGCGGGAACCTGCACCAGTTGCGCACCGGCAAGGCGCAGCATGTCCTTCTTCTCTTCGGACTGGGTTTCCGGGATCACGATCACCGTTTTGAACCCCATCGACGCACCCACCAATGCCAGGCCGATACCGGTGTTCCCGGCTGTGCCCTCGACGATAGTGCCACCCGGCTTTAGCTCGCCACGGGCGATGGCGTCGTGGATGATGTAAAGCGCCGCGCGATCCTTGACCGACTGGCCCGGATTCATGAACTCCGCTTTGCCAAGAATTTCGCACCCGGTCTCGTCACTGATACGGCGCAGCCGGATCAACGGTGTTTTTCCTACTGCGTCAGCAAGATCTCGTGCAATGCGCATGGCGCCCTCATATCATTATGTCTCAACGAAGATTTACAGATGCACTGCCCCAACCACAAGCGGCGATAACTAAGCGCGCAGCCGGTCGCGATGGCGCGCAAGCCAATAGGCAAGTGTCAACAGCGGCATGTCCTTAAAGCCATTGCTGTCCACGGCAGCCATAAACGCGTCAAATGGAAGGATTTGAGTCCGAATATCCTCACCCTCGGACGCCAACCCGCCATTGTCGATAGTCCGGGTCAGATCAGCCAGCCCGACATAAAGATACACGTATTCAGTCGACGACCCGCTGGAGGAATAAGCCTCGCCCGCAAACTCAAGCGTGTCGAGCGCAACCTGCGCCTCTTCCTGTGTCTCTCGCAGTGCTGTTTGTTCTGGCGTTTCGCCGGGGTCGATCATCCCTGCCACGGGTTCCCACATCCAGGGCTCAGGGTCGTCGATCAAAAACACCGGCGTCCGGAACTGTTCAACCAACAGCACAGCATCGCGCACCGGATCATAGGGCAAAACGACAACCGCACTGCCCTGCATCAACCCGTTTCGGTTCAGAACAGCGCCCATCGAGCCATCGTGCCTACGATGTTGCAGCGCGACCTCTTCCATACCGAAATAGTCGACATAGGCGCGTTTATGATCGTGAATGATAACATCCTTGCGGGCATCGCGCGGATCGCCCGTCTTGCGTTTCCGGGCGGCCAGCTTGGCCCACGCGCGAGTCCGGATGGAGGGAAAGCTGCGGGCAATAACACTGGCGTCGACCTTGCCGTAATAGGCCATCACCTCTTGCGCAGCGATCAGAGTCAGTTCCCCCCAACCATCCACCCAATCCTGCAAAGACCAAAGAACGTCCGGCGTCCACAGGTTTGGTTCGGGATAAAACACCAGCGCTTCGGCAGTTGATCCATTTGCCAGATCGACCATCCGCGAGTTGAGGTCATATTCAAAACCACCTTCATAAAAAGCCAGCTTTTTAAGGTCATTCGGGGAAAGGTTTTGCACCAGCAACCCCTTTGCGACACTACCGGATTCAGCAGCAATCAAGGGAAAGGCCTGCCCCTTCACCCCGTACACACTATGATCCTTCAGAGAGGCCTGAGAGATGGCCAGATCAGATAGCGAACGGCCAAGCACAAGCTCCAGCAGTGGCTGATACCTGAGCGTGCCGTAAAAGAACAAATCGGACACAGATATGAGTCTCGCGTTGATTTTTGGGTTTTAGTTCCAGCGGCGATTGGCTTCTTCGGCCGCCAACCCGGCGATAAGAGCTCCGATCACCAATGTCCACAGGATTTCTGGAACCAAAAGCAACTGACCGTACTCAACACCGATCCGGAAAATGGCAATCAACGCCTCAAACGGTCCGTCATAGCGATTGCGCATTGCCAGCCGGAACATCTCATAACAGCCTTGAACAAACAGACCCCAGAACACCAGCGACGCGACGCCGGTCAAGCCATTGTTAACCGCCGCCGTCCAGCCTCTGCCGACCCGTTTGCCCATGATCTTCCAAGCGCAAACCACTGCGATCACCATATTCACATAAGTGAACCAGCCGTAATCCTTACCCTCATCACCATTTGCGATGATCATGCTTGAAACCAGAAACGCGATCACCAAAAGACACAAGGATGCTACGAGACGTGCGGCAGTGGGCATTCGAAATTTCCGTTTGTTAACCGGGTTTTGCTATAGTGATCTGTGTCACATCGCAGTTGCCAGTGTCAAAGGCTGCGCCGCAAGCAGTCAAATAATAATTCCACATGCGGCGGAAACGCTCATCAAAACCCAGAGCGGCAATTTCGTCCCATTTGGCGTTGAACGTCTCGTACCAGCGTCGCAAGGTCAGGTCGTAGCTTTTTCCAAACTCGCGCGACTTCACAACGTTCAGCCCCGCCTGCGCGACGTGTTCTTTCAAAACCGAAGGCGCCGGAAGCATACCACCCGGAAAGATATATTTCTGAATGAAATCAACACCATTCTGGTATACATCCCATCTGTGATCAGCAACGGTGATGATCTGCAGCGTCGCCTGTGCCCCAGGTTTCAAGCGCTCGCGCACGGACTCAAAATAGACTGGCCAGTATTTTTGTCCTACGGCTTCGAACATTTCGATTGACGCGATGCCGTCATATTGACCTTGTTCGTCGCGGTAGTCTTGCAACTTGAACTCGACCATGTCGGAAAGCCCCGCTTTTTCAATCCGTTGCCGGGCAAAGTTCAACTGTTCTTGACTGATGGTCAAACCTGTGACCCGAAGGCCACGCTCTTTTGCGGCGTATTCAGCAAACCCGCCCCAGCCAGAGCCGATTTCCAAAATGTGATCTCCGGGCTTCGCACCCATTTCATCAACAAGGCTAGCGTATTTTGCAGTTTGCGCGTTTTCCAGGCTTTCTTGTCCGGTTTCGAACAACGCGCTGGAATAAGTCATCGTATCATCCAGCCACAAGCCATAGAAATCATTACCTAAATCATAATGGTACGAGATGTTCTTTTTGGCCTGCCTGCGGTTGTTACGATGCAGCCAGAACCGCAAACGCTCATAGGCCTGAACCAAAAGTTTACCTGTAAAGTCGTCATAGACCGTCTCGGTGCCCAGGTGCACCAGATCCATGAACGAGCGCAAGTCAGGCGTACTCCAATCCCCTTCCAGATAGGCGTCCGAGAAGCCCAGCTCACCCTCTCGGATCAAACGAGCGAACACGTCTGGGTTATGGATATCAACGCGGGCCACTGGCCCCGCTTTGGCCCCTTCGGTCCGGAAGATACGACCATCCGGCAACACAATGTCCAGCCGACCGGACCCCATCCGGTTCAGCATCTTCAATACTTGCGCAAAGTACCTGGGCAGGTCTTTTTGCCCGTCTGTCGTCGTAAGGATCATCCCCTCTCCTTTGTACAGTGGCGGGTTCAGGCTAGGACGAGTTTGTGTTTCTGGCAAGTTTTCAGTTCCTTACTGGATTTTTCGGCCTTCATATGCCGTCAGCGCGCGCACCCGTCCCTGGGCCAATTCAACAACCGGAGCAGGATAGGTTCTACTTGGATCAAGCGCCCAGGATCGCGGTACAGCCTCAAAGTAGGCCAGCGCTGTATCTGGCGGATCACGCTGACCTTCGGCAATCCACCGGTTTACATAGGCTGCATTTGGATCAAACTTCTCACGCTGGGTCTGCGGATTGAAGACGCGAAAGAACGGCGACGCATCGGGGCCCGAGCCCGCAACCCACTGCCACCCCATCGCGTTGGCAGCCGGATCCCAATCCACCAGGCAGTCGGCAAACCAATCCATTCCGATCTTCCAATGGGTCATCAAGTGTTTGGTCAGATAGCTGGCCACGATCATACGCGCGCGGTTGTGCATCCGGCCGGTCACATACATCTGGCGTAGGCCTGCATCGACCATTGGGATACCAGTGCGAGACTGCTTCCACGCCATCACATCGGGATGGGTTGCGTCAGTGTTCCAAGGAAAGCTGTCCCACTCGGGCTTCCAGTTCCTGCTCAGCAGTTGGGGCAAGTGGAACATCAGATGGTAGGCAAATTCACGCCAGACCAGTTGCCGCAGGTAGGGCTCGGTACCTGATACGCCGTTCATTGCAGCACGTTGGACCGCATGCCAGATACTGCGCGGGCTGATTTCACCCAACGACAAGTACTCGGACAGGTCCGAAGTTCCATCCAGATCTGGCCGGTCGCGAAGGGTTGCATAGTTTGGAATGCGATCCAGAAAGCTATGCAGGGTGTCAAACGCTGCAGTTTCACCGGGTTGAACAAAAGGCGACACGATAGCTGCGCCGCGGTTCATGGCCGCCCCCAATCTCCACGTCTCAAGCTGTTCGGTGTCTGGCCACTCGGACGGTGCAGATAAACGAGATGGTGAGGCCAGAGGCTCGGGGACGTCCCGCCCCTGCACCGACCGCCACATCGGTGTGAACACACGAAATGGCTGTCCCGTTTTGGTGGCAACGGTCCAGGGTTCGAACAATAGGTGGCCAGCAAAGGACTTGGCCTCTACCCCCCGCCCGGAAAGGCTGGCTTTCAAAGTGCTGTCCCGTGCAATTGCAGCCGGGTCATAGGCACGGGACCAATAGACAGCGCAAGCCCCGACCTCAGCGATCAAAGCCTGTATCACTGTCAGCGCATCCCCACGCCGAATGGTCAGCCGACTTCCGATCCGTGTCAGGGATTGCGCAAAAACCTCAAGCCCCTGTTCCAGCCGCCACTTCGGTGCAGCCCCCAGCGCGTGCACGGCATCGTCCAGAACGAACAGCGGGATGATCGGACGGCCTGTTCGGGCTGCTGCGTTTAATGCCGGGTGGTCCGACAGACGCAAATCCCGTCGGAACCACACAATGATCGGTGACTGCTCGTTACCCATGACCGCCCTGTTGTTTTATTGACGATACGGGGCAGGCTTGGAACTGGATCACAAAACGGTCTCAAGTGCCCCTAACAACTGATCAATTTCCTGCTGCGAGGTATAATGCGTAAAGCTAACGCGCAGCACGCCTTGCTCGGGGTCAACCCTCATCGCCTGCAACGGGCGCACAGCATAAAAGTCGCCGCCACCTGCCATGATACCATGATCGTTCAGGTCTGCGGCCACGGCCTCGGCGTCCGTGTTCAGGGACAGGGCCACCGTAGGAGCGCGCCGGGTGGCGTCGGACGTGCCAATCAGCCGTACGTTGTTGCGGTCTTTAACCGCGTCCAAAACGGGCTGCAGAAGCGCAACCTCGTGCGTGCGCATCAGGTCGTGCACAAATGCCGCGCGCGCAGCCGCACCGGACCCGGGGCCGTTGTGATGATCGCACAGCAGATCGACATAATCCGCCATGCCTGCGCTGGCCGCGATCTGCGCGTGATCGGGACCCGCCGGGGTGAAACGTTTGTGCAGAACGTCACCATTGAAATAATGTGCCTGGTTCGGCAGCAACTCTCCGATTGCGCGGCGGATCACCATACAACCCTGATGCGGGCCGTAAGTTTTATAGGCTGAAAACAAATAGATATCGGGGCCAAGCTTCCCCACATTCGGGAATCCGTGCGGTGCATAAGACACTCCGTCCACACAGACAAACGCACCGGCGGCGTGGGCGATTGCGGTGATTTCGGTGACCGGATTGATCTCTCCGATAACGTTGGAGCAGTGCGGAAAACAGACCAGACGCACCTTTTCATCCAGCATGTTTTCCAGATCCAGCGGGTTCAGAGATCCGGTCTGGGGATCGATCTGCCATTCGCGTACGTCGATCCCTTCCTCTGCCAGACGCCGCCAGGGACCGGAATTCGCCTCGTGATCCTGGTTGGTGACAATGATTGCATCACCCGGCTGCATCCACTGACGAAATGCCTGCGCCAGAACATAGGTGTTTTGGGTGGTCGACGGCCCAAAGCTCAGCTCGTCTGTGTCTACACCCAGAACGGCGGCCATGCGGGTGCGGGCCTCATCCATCTCTTCTCCGGCCAGGCGGCTGGCCTGATACGGCGCATAGGGTTGCACCTTGCGTTGAGTATAAAACCGTGTCAGCCGATCCAGCACCGGTTTGCAGGTATACGAACCGCCAGCATTCTCAAAAAACGCCTGTCCTTGCAGGCTGGGTTCCTGAAACGCCGGAAACTGCGATCGAACGAAATTGATATCCAGAGTGCTCATGGCACGTGCCTCCTTGTTTATGCTCGTCATTCCAAGAGGTGTCCGAGCATGATTCCGGAACCCTCAGAAACCATGGCAGGTCTTCCAGCCCAGCCGACGCCGCACAGACGCCCGCAGCCCCTGCACGTGTAGCACGCAAGAACACCGACACGTTGCCCAGAGGTCCAGCTGTCGTCAAGCGCACAACAGGGTGTGGAACTGAAAAAGCCGGGCGAAACGGCCCGGCTTTGACTGATAGAACTGGAGGAGGGTCAGCCCTGAACTTTGGTATACGTGCCCTCACCCGCCAGAATGCCCCGGAACCCACCGGGTTCATCCAGCCCAAATACAATCAGTGGTAGGTTGTTGTCACGTGCCAGCGCGATTGCCGAGGCGTCCATGACCCGCAGACGCTTGGCCAGCACGTCGTCATAGCTGACCGAGTCATACCGCACCGCGTCCGCATGAACCTTGGGGTCTTTGTCATAGACACCGTCGACGCCATTCTTACCCATAAAGATCGCCTCACACGCCATTTCATTGGCGCGCAGCGTTGCCGCAGTGTCGGTGGTGAAATACGGGTTGCCCGTTCCGGCGGCAAAGATGCAAACACGTTTCTTTTCCAGGTGCCGCACGGCGCGCCGGCGAATATACGGCTCGCACACTTCATCCATTCGAATGGCTGAGATGACGCGGGTGAACACGCCAACCTCTTCCAGGGCCGATTGCATCCCCAGCGCATTCATCACTGTCGCCAACATACCCATATAATCAGCTGTCGTCCGCTCCATTCCCTGGGCCGAGCCGCTGAGCCCGCGGAAGATGTTACCGCCCCCGATCACCATGCATATCTCGACGCCCAAATCGTGCACCGATTTGACCTCTTGCGCGATGCGCTGAACGGTTGGCGGGTGCAGGCCAAACCCCTGATCCCCCATCAACGCCTCGCCCGAGATTTTCAGCATCACGCGTTTATACGTCGCCTTGGGGGTGGCGGTGGTCTCATTTGTCGAGGAAAGGCTCATGTTGCGCTCCGGGCTGGCACGGGTTTATTTTCAGGCGCAAAATGAAGCAAAAGCTCCGCAGGTTCAATGCGGTTGGTTAGGAATGAGGCGACCGCGCATGAGCACTGTCAAAACTTCGCAATTCTGGGATCGTCTGCCACCCATTCCGGATGACAAACCTGTCCTGATCGCTGGCCCGACAGCATCGGGCAAATCGGCTCTGGCCTTGCGGATCGCGGAAGAATTTGGCGGCGTCATCGTCAACGCCGATGCCAGCCAGGTCTATGACTGCTGGCGGGTGATCTCGGCCCGTCCATCCGCCGAGGAAGAGGCCAGCGCACCGCATCGTCTGTATGGCCATGTCGCCTATGATCAGGATTATTCCACCGGGCACTGGCTGCGGGATGTGACGCCTCTGTTGTCGGGTGAACAACGCCCGATCATCGTTGGTGGTACCGGACTGTATTTCATGGCCCTGACCGAGGGTATGGCAGACATTCCCGCCACCCCGCCCCGGATACGGGCTGCGGCCGATCAGTTGGAACTGTCTAAGCTGATCAACGGTGTCGATCCCGGAACCCTGCAGCGGATCGACACCCACAACCGCGCCCGCGTTCAGCGCGCGTGGGAGGTACAGCAAGCGACCGGGCGCAGCTTGGGCGACTGGCAGGACAACACACCGCCGCCGATGCTTGCGCTTTGTGACACGGTTCCGATTGTGTTTGACGTGGATAAACAATGGCTTCTGGATCGTATCACCCGCCGTTTCGATCAGATGTTGGAAACCGGCGCCCTGCCCGAGGTCGAAGCGATGCGCCACCTTTACAATCCGTCTTTGTCTGCATTCAAAGCCATCGGCGTGCCCGAGCTTCTGGCCTACCTGGACGGGCACATGACTTTGGATCAAGCCAGAGAACGCGCCACAATTGCAACCCGCCAGTTCGCAAAACGTCAGCGCACATGGTTTAAGGCCAGAATGAAAAGCTGGAATCACATAGATTTCTCAAAATGATACCTCGGGCAGTTCAACCAGCGGTGCCCAGGTTTTTTGCACCGGCATTTTAAGCAAGCGAATCCACAGCATTACATCGGGTTTAACTAACCCAAACACCATAACCTGTGGTCTCTGTTACCGATAACCGGGGCTCATTGATGTCGTTTTTGTACCATGAATGACGATTTCGAACGTTGACCTCAGCAAATTTCTGGGGCCGAATGACCCCATGGGGATGTTCAGGATCCAACAAAAGAAAACCTACGAACCTGCCGACCGGGTCATTCCCGTCTGAGCGGTTCAGAGCTTCTTCACTATTATAAAAGTGTCACAGGGAGAGACATTAATGCGAAATCAAACCTTGACCGGAGCACCGATTCATCGGGCGGCAGAAATGCATGCTCAGGAATATCGGGACGGCAAACTGAGCCGACGCGAGTTTATGGCCCGCGCCACCGCTCTGGGTGTCACCGTACCGGCAGCTTACGGAATGATTGGCCTGGCTTCACCGGCCAAAGCGCAAGAAGCGCAGCGCGGTGGGACCATCCGCTATCAGATGGAAGTGCGCGCACTCAAAGACCCGCGCACCTATGACTGGACCCAGATCGCCACCTTTACCGCTGGCTGGCTGGAATATCTGGTCGAATACAACAACGACGGTTCGTTCAAGCCGATGCTGTTGGAAAGCTGGGAAACCAATGACGACGCGACCGAGCACACGCTGAACGTGCGCAAGGGTGTCACTTGGAACAACGGCGAACCGTTTACGGCAGCAGACGTCGCCCGCAACATCGAGATGTGGTGTGATGCGACGGTCGAGGGCAACTCGATGGCGTCGCGGATGACTTCGCTGGTCGACCCCGACACCCAAAAGGCCGCGGACGGCGCCATCACAGTGGTTGACGATCATACCGTCCAGCTGAAGTGTCTTTCGCCGGATATCACTGTTATCCCCGGCATGGCGGATTACCCCGGTTCCATCGTGCACAGCAGCCACGACCCCGCCAACATGCTGGCCAACCCAATCGGGACGGGCTTTATGCTGCCGGAAAGCCATGAAGTTGGCGTAAAGGGTGTGCTGGTCCGTAACGAAGACCACGAATGGTGGGGCTATGCCGCTGGCAAAGGCGGCTATATCGACCGGATCGAATTCATCGACTACGGCACCGACCCCGCTGCGTTCCTGGCCGCCTACGAGGCGGAAGAGATCGACATGAACTGGGAATCGGTCGGTGAATTTGTCGACATCTTTGACGGCATCGGCCTGACCCGATCGGAAATCCCGTCGGGCTTTACTATTGTCATCCGTCCCAACCAACTGGCCGAAGACGCAGATGGCAACAAGATCTATGCCGACAAGCGTGTTCGCCAGGCTCTGGCGATGGCCGTCGACAACGAGGTCTGTCTGGAATTGGGTATGTCAGGTTACGGCATTCCGGCTGACAACTGCCATGTCGGTCCGATGCACCCAGAATTCGACTCGGCTGTTACCCGCCTGCCCTATGATCCTGCCGGCGCCAAAGCCCTTATGGACGAAGCAGGCATGGCCGATTTTGAACACGAAGTTCAGTCGATAGACGACGACTGGCGCCGCAACACTACGGCTGCAGTCGTTGCCCAGCTGAACGACGCAGGTATCAAGGCGCGTCACACGGTTCTGCCGGGTTCGACCTTCTGGAACGACTGGACCAAATACGCGTTCTCGTCGACCAACTGGAACCACCGTCCGCTGGGCACACAGGTTCTGGCACTGGCATACAAGTCCGGCGTGGCCTGGAACGAATCCGGGTTCGCCAATGAGGAGTTTGACGCTCTGCTAGCCGAGGCGAATTCCATCGCGGATGTGGACCAGCGCCGTGAAGTGATGGCCAAGCTTCAGGCGATCATGATCGACGAAGGTGTGACCATTCAGCCGTATTGGCGCACGGCCATGCGTCACCACCGCGACAATATGGTGGGCGTCGAAAAACACATTGCGGACCTGCCGCAGATCTACAAGTTCGGCATTGTGTCCTGACCTGACAAAACCCAAGCCGCGCCCCACTGGCGCGGCTTTTTCGTCCTGAGTGCGGCGGCAATAAAAAACAGCGATGCGCGGTTCAACTTGAAACACGCGCTAGCCTACCAACAGGGGCTAACATGGGACTATTCATTCTAAAGCGTGTCGGCATCATGCTATTGACAGCATTATGTCTGACATTCTTGGTCTTTTTCCTCACCAACCTATATCCGAACCTCGAAAAGCTTGCCAAAACCCAAGGCAACTTCCGCATGTCGGACGAACAGGTCGCAAGCTACCTTGAAAAGAACGGGTATCTGCAACCTACGCCCGTGAAGTACGGCGAATGGCTGGGCGTTTTGCCTTCCTATCGGCATACGAACGAAGACGGATCTGTTCTGGGCAGATGCATCCTGCCGGGCACAACCGCGGAAGAGTCGCCTAATTTCTGCGGCATCCTGCAAGGATACTGGGGATACTCGTCCGTTTTCAAAGCAGAGGTCTCGACCGTTGTTGGCACCCGGCTGGCATTGACCGGCCGCTTAATGTTCTGGGTGATGCTGCTGATGGTGCCTTCTGCGTTGATCCTAGGGATTTTGGCCGGTATGCGCGAAGGTTCGGCAACCGACCGGACATTGTCGACCATCGCAATCACCACAACCGCGACACCGGAATACGTCTCGGGGGTTATCTTTATCGCGATCTTCACCTCATCCGCCGTCGGTTTAAAGTGGTTCAAGGGAACCGCGACACAGGCGATGGAAAACCCGACCTTCGAAAATTTCTTCCTGCCGGTGCTGACCATCGCGCTTTATGGCATGGGATACATCGCGCGGATGACCCGCGCTTCGATGACCGAAGTGATGACCGCGCAGTATATTCGGACCGCCCGCCTGAAAGGTGTCGCGTTCCCCAACATCGTTATGAAGCACGCTTTGCGCAACGCGCTGATCGCGCCCTTTACCGTCATCATGCTGCAGTTCCCATGGCTGCTGAACGGCGTGGTGATCGTTGAGACCCTGTTCAACTACAAGGGCTTTGGATGGGCACTGGTACAGGCGGCAGGCAACAACGACATCCAGCTATTGCTGGCGATTTCAGTCGTGTCGGTCTTTGTGGTGCTGGTGACGCAGCTGATCTCGGATATCGGCTATGTCTACCTCAACCCGCGCATCCGTATTTCGTAAGGAAGGATAGAACATGGAACCTCTTACCTGGACCGGCTCTATTGCCTTTCTGAACCCTTTGCTGATGATCTCGCTGGCTGCGATGTTGATTTCCATCGTGGTCTGGATCCTTGGCAGCATCGTGCTGCCCGAGGCACCGCTGAGCATCAATGTCGACGGAACCCTAAACGCCAATGCCGGGCTGCGGGGGCTTACCCAATCGGCCTTGCGATACAGTTTCATGGCCAGTGTGGCCGTTACGCTGGCCTATCTAGTGCTGGGCATCCTGATGGGGACCAGCGCCGGGATCATCGGCGCGATATCACGGCAGTTCCTGCCCGTCTGGTTGTCGCTGATCATTCTGTTTGCCATGTCCATCGCGTTCAAACGGCGCCTTGGTCTGTACGGCAAGCTGTTTGACAGCCCGATCGGGATGATCGGTTTCGGCCTTGTGATGTTTTGGGTATTCACCGGTATCTTTGGTGCCATGGACCTGATCATCACACAAGATCCGCTGTCGCAGCTTTCGGGCATGAAGAACAAGGTCCCCGGAACACCGGTGCCGTCAACGGATGAAGGTCAATATGCCTGGTATCTGCTGGGCGGTGACAACCTAGCCCGCGATGTCTTTAGCCGCATGGTCAGAGGCGCGTGGGAAGTGGTCAAGATCGCGCCCTTTGCGACCATCTTTGCCTTTATGGTCGGCATTACGCTGGGCCTGCCTGCCGGGTATTACGGCGGACGTCTGGATACGTTCCTGTCCTTCCTGGCCAACCTGATCCTGGCCTTCCCGGTCATCTTGTTGTTCTACCTGCTGGTCACGCCAGAGATCGTCGCAACCGGCGTACCGAACTATATGGCCGCAGTGCTGTTCGTCTTTCCCATCATCTTTCTTGCGGTGCTTCTGAACTCGCGCTTTTACACCCGCCCGAATTTTCGCACGCCGCTTTTGATTGGGGTTCTGGGGGTCGCGCTGTGGTTCTATCTGTCGATGATCTCGACCGGTGGCTACATTATCGAAACAGAGACCTATCGCATCTGGGGTCTGCCCACATATCTTGATCTGTTCAACATCCCCGGAGGTATTCTGGTGGTGTTTGTGTCGGTCGTCTTTGTGAACTCACCCACTGTGTTCCGTATCGTGCGGGGCCTGGCGCTGGACATCAAGACACGGGATTATGTGGCGGCGGCGCAAACGCGCGGTGAAGGTCCGTGGTACATTATGCTGTGGGAGATCCTGCCCAACGCACGCGGTCCGCTGATCGTCGATTTTTGCCTGCGCATCGGATACACCACCATCCTTTTGGGGACGTTGGGCTTCTTTGGCCTGGGCCTGCCTCCGGAAAGCCCCGACTGGGGGTCGACGATCAACGAAGGGCGCAAGCTTTTGTCGATCTATCTGCACCCGGCCCTGCCGCCTGCGCTGGCGCTGTTGTCTCTGGTTCTTGGTTTGAACCTGCTGGCCGACGGTCTGCGCGAAGAAAGCCTGAAGGATTGATGTGACCAAGGCCGGGGGCCAGCCCCGTCGCCATCTGGGCTCGAACCGGTGGCGCCACAGATGGCAACCCCCCGGGATATTTTTAGCCAGATGAAGGGGATCCCCTGACTCTCGCGAGGAGAAACAAGATGAGCAAACTGGCGGAATATGACGGCCCGATCCTTGAGATCGACAAGCTGTCGATTTCATTCTTTACCCGCCTTCGGGAAATTCCGGCCGTGATGGACTTTTCGGTTACTGTCCAACCCGGGGAAGCCGTTGGTCTGGTGGGTGAATCCGGTTGTGGCAAATCCACCGTGGCCTTGGGTGTCATGCAGGATCTGGGCAAGAATGGCCGCATCGTCGGTGGATCGATCAAGTTCAAGGGACGGGACCTGGCCGAAATAAGCTCGGACGAGCTACGGGACATTCGCGGCAATGAAATCGCGATGATCTATCAGGAACCAATGGCCTCACTTAACCCGGCGATGAAAATCGGCAGGCAGTTGATGGAAGTGCCGATGATCCACGAGGGCGTCGGCAAGGACGAGGCCTATGCCCGCGCCCTGGAGGTGGTAACCGATGTGCGCCTACCCGATCCCGAGCGGATGCTCAATTCTTTCCCGCACCAGCTATCGGGCGGGCAGCAGCAGCGCATTGTGATCGCCATGGCGCTGATGTCGAAACCTGCCCTGTTGATACTGGATGAGCCGACAACCGCGCTGGACGTGACCGTCGAGGCTGCGGTGGTCGAGCTGGTCAAGGATCTGGGCAAGAAATACGGCACCTCGATGCTGTTCATTTCGCACAATCTGGGGCTGGTGTTGGAAACCTGTGACCGGTTGTGCGTTATGTATTCCGGTGAGGCGGTCGAGCGCGGCTCGATCCATGATGTATTCGACGAGATGCAGCACCCCTATACGCAGGCGTTGTTCCGGTCGATCCCGTTGCCGGGTGCGGACAAGAACGCGCGGCCACTGGTCGCCATTCCGGGGAATTTCCCCCTGCCCCATGAACGCCCACAGGGATGCAACTTTGGACCGCGTTGCGACTATTTCGAGGAAGGTCGCTGCAACTCCCAGAACATCCTTATGGAAGCCGTGCCGGGCAATGACCGCCATCACACGCGGTGTCTGAAGTTCAAAGAGATTGACTGGAACGCGCCGATCACTCTGGGTGAACAGAAGGAAAAAGGTGAGATTGGCCGGGTTGTATTAAAAATGGACAACCTCAAGAAGTACTACGAAGTTGCTGCCAACGCCCTGTTTGGAGGGGGCGAGAAGAAGGTTGTGAAGGCCAACGAGACGCTGAGTTTCGAGGCCCATGAATCTGAGACACTGGCTATTGTGGGTGAATCCGGTTGCGGCAAGTCTACCTTTGCCAAGGTGCTAATGGGATTAGAAACAGCGACTGACGGCCAGATTCTGCTGGACAATCGCAATATCGAAGACGTGCCCATCGAAGAGCGCGACGCCAAGACCGTTGGCGAAGTTCAGATGGTGTTCCAGAACCCGTTCGATACGCTGAACCCGTCAATGACCGTTGGTCGCCAAATCATCCGCGCGCTGGAAATCTTTGGCGTCGGCAATTCTGAGGCCGAGCGAAAGAAACGAATGCTGGAACTGCTGGATCTGGTGAAATTACCGCGCGCCTTTGCGGACCGGATGCCACGACAGTTGTCCGGCGGCCAGAAACAGCGCGTTGGTATCGCACGAGCCTTTGCAGGCGATGCCCGGATTGTGGTCGCGGACGAGCCGGTCTCGGCGTTGGATGTATCGGTACAGGCGGCGGTGACCGATCTGTTGATGGAGATCCAGCGTGAACACAAGACCACCTTGCTGTTCATCAGCCACGATCTGTCGATCGTGCGTTATCTCAGCGACCGGGTCATGGTGATGTATCTGGGCCATGTGGTCGAGCTTGGGACAACGGATCAGGTTTTTGCGCCGCCCTACCATCCCTATACCGAGGCGCTGCTGAGCGCGGTGCCGATTGCGGATACATCCGTTGAAAAGCAGCATATCGTGTTGGATGGCGATATTCCGTCGGCGATGAACCCGCCTCCGGGGTGTCCGTTCCAAACGCGATGCAGGTGGAAATCCGAAGTTCCGAACGGGCTGTGCGAACGCGATATACCGCCCGTGAAAACTCTGGCTGACGGGCATCAGGTCAAATGTCATCTAGCCGAGGACATTCTGGCCCGGATGGAGCCGGTGATCAAAATTGCCGCAGAGTAAGAGCTGAAACGCAAAGAACCGGCCACAGCGCCGGTTCATTTTTTGGGGGAGGCGTCAGTTTAGCTCAGCCGCCCCAGATAACTTTTACGTAGTTTTGGGTTTCTTTGTACGGCGGCACTCCGCCATGCTTTTCGACCGCTTTTGGACCCGCATTGTAAGCGGCCAGCGCCAAACGCCAGGATTTGAACTTGCGGTACTGCCAGGACAGATATCGCGCACCGCCTTCCAGGTTTTGCTGCGGGTCATGCGGATTTACCCCTAACAGCTGCGCTGTGCCCGGCATCAGCTGTGCCAGACCCAATGCACCTTTGTGCGATTTGGCGTGAGGGTTCCAACCGCTTTCCTGCTGCACCAAGCGCAGGAAAAGCTCTTCTGGAACACTGTGCTTGCGCGCCGCCTGACGCGCCAACGCCATATACTCGCCCCGGTACTTGCCGGTATATCGTTTGCTGAATGTGGGTTGTGCTGCCTTAGGTTTCAGGCGATCGGAATCCCGGTATTGCGTCGCTGCGCGCGTATCCAATACTTTGGATTGTTTCAGAAAAATGTCCCGGCGACTTTTCGAAGACAACGAGTCAGCCGAAACCGGCACCGAAACCAGCGTCAAGCACAGAACAGAAAAACAACCAACCAAAAGACGCATTCAAGCCAATCCAGCTCGTTCAGGAATCTACGCGAGTATAGGTATTCCAGTTAAAGATGAAAGCATGGTGAACAAATCCTTGGCGATTTCTTGGCCAGTGTTGCCGTCATCATCTATGTTTTCACCCTGACGCAGGCCGTATAGGGTCGCTTACAGAAACGGCGCCAGATTCGGGCGCATACAAACCAGTTAAGAACGGGGAAATACATGGCGGGTTCTGTCAACAAAGTCATTCTGGTCGGAAATCTTGGCCGCGATCCCGAGGTCCGGTCGTTCCAGAACGGCGGTAAAGTTTGCAATCTGCGCATCGCTACTTCTGAGAATTGGAAAGACCGCAACACCGGTGAGCGTCGCGAACGGACGGAATGGCACTCGGTTGCGATCTTCTCAGAGCCATTGGCCCGCATTGCAGAGCAATACCTGCGAAAGGGCAGCAAAGTTTACATCGAAGGCCAGTTGGAGACCCGCAAATGGCAGGATCAGTCCGGTCAGGATCGCTATTCGACCGAGGTTGTGCTGCGCCCCTATCGTGGTGAGCTGACGCTGCTGGACAGCCGCAGCGAAGGTGGCGGCGGTGGTGGCCAGTCCGGAGGATATGGCGGCGGTCAGGCCGGTGGCGGATACGGCGATCCTTATGGTGCCCCCTCCTCCAGCGCTCCTGCTCCAGCATCCGGCGGCATCGACGATGATGAGATCCCGTTCTAAACCAGACGGAGATTTGACATGACATGGTCCTTCACACTGGGCCGACTGTTGGGGTCGGAACTGAGGGTCCATGTCACCTTTTTTCTGTTGCTGGCCTGGGTGGGCTTTGCCGCCTATTCCAGCGGTGGATTGCCAGCCGCAATCGAAAATTTGGTTTTCGTGCTGGCGCTGTTTGCCTGCGTTGTGGCGCATGAGTTCGGCCACGCCTTGATGGCCCGGCGCTATGGGATCAAAACCCCCGATATCACTCTGTTGCCTATCGGCGGGCTGGCGCGGTTGGAACGGATGCCGGAAAAGCCGATGCAAGAGGTGGCGGTTGCACTAGCAGGACCTGCCGTGAATATCGCGATCTGGATCGTTCTGGTTGCTTTGGGCGCCGGAATGCCGTTCGAAACGATAGCGCAAATCGACTCGACCGGGCCTGCTTTGTTAAACCGTCTGGCCTATGTGAACCTGTTGCTGGCCGCATTTAACATGATCCCCGCCTTTCCGATGGATGGAGGTCGCGTGTTCCGCGCACTGCTCTGTCTGAAAATGGACCGGGTGAAGGCCACCAAAGTCGCCGCCATTGGCGGCCAGATGGTTGCCGTAGCGTTTGGTTTTTGGGGGTTGAGCACAGGGAACCCGCTGCTGGTTTTGATCGCCGTTTTTGTCTTTGTCGCTGCCAATTCGGAAAGCCAGGATGTTGCGATGCGCTCGGTCGCGCGGCGGGTTCTGGCGCGTGATGCGATGATCACCGAGTTCCACGCCCTGTCCCCCAGCGATACACTAGCCACCGCTGCGCAGGCCGTCATTCACACCACCCAGCACGAGTTTCCTGTGATGGGCGCAGATGACCATCTGATGGGGTTTCTGACGCGTGAACGGCTTTTTGCCGCGTTGGCCGGAGACCATCCGCGGTCTGATCCTGCAACCTCGGTCATGGTGACAGATATTCCGCAGGTGCAACTGACCAGCGGGTTAGAGACTGTTTTGGACGGGCTACACAAAGGTGCCCCCGCCATCGCAGTCTGTTCGCAGGCCGGTAACATGGTTGGCTATATCACCCGGGAAAACATCGGTGAGCTGATGGTGATCCGCAGTCGGTGATCAGGCCGTCGCCAATGCGTCCTTTAGCACCGACAGAACCGCCTCACGCGGGACTTCCGAGGTGACAAACGCTTGCCCGATCCCTCGGGCCAGAATGAACCGCAACTGGCCGTCGATCACTTTTTTGTCCTGCGCCATCAGATCGACCAGAGCCTCAGCGCCGGGCAAGTCACCGGGAATATCCCCCAGATCGGTCTTCATGCCCATATCGCGCAGATGCGCCCGCACACGGCTGGGGTCTTCCTGCGAACACAGGCCAAGCCGGGAGGACAGCTCGAACGCGAGCGCGCACCCGATGGCCACGCCTTCGCCATGCAACAGCCGGTCGGAATATCCGGTGGCGGCCTCAAGCGCGTGACAGAAGGTATGCCCAAGATTCAATAGCGCACGGTCGCCCTGTTCGGTTTCATCCCGCGCTACGATCTCGGCCTTCATCTGCACCGAACGTGTGACGGCCCGCACCCTTGCGGCCATGTCACCGCCCGCGACATCTGGACCGTTGACCTCTAGCCATTCGAAAAACGCGGCATCTCCCAGCAGGCCATATTTCACGACCTCGCCATACCCGGACAGGAAATCCCGCTGGGTCATGGTCGCCAATACCGATGTATCGGCCAGCACCAGCGACGGCTGATGAAAAGCACCGATCAGGTTCTTGCCCTGCGGCGCGTTGATCCCGGTTTTACCACCAACCGAGCTGTCGACTTGTGCCAGCAGCGAGGTCGGGATCTGTACGAACCGCACCCCGCGCCGCAACACGGCGGCCGCAAAACCGGCCAGATCACCGATGACACCGCCGCCAAGGGCAATGACAACGTCGCGGCGTTCAACCTTTTCGGCCAAAAGCCACTCGACGGCACGTTCGAAATGCGGCCAGCTTTTGGTTGCTTCACCGGCGGGCAAGGCCAGCGACGACATCTCGATTCCGGCCGTGGCCAATCCGTCGCGCAGCGCGCCCAAATGAAATGCAGCCACGTTCTCATCTGTCAGAACGGCGACCTTGGGGCGATGCAACAGGGGCGCGATCCTGGTGCCGGATTGGGCCAGCAATTCGGGGCCGATTTCCACGTCATATGAGCGTTCGCCCAACTCTACATGTACACTTTGGTGCATCTATTTTCGTTCCAAAACATCGGGGCGTGTCAGCAAAGCAGCCACCAACCGGTCCACCATAGTCTCGATCGCCGTTTCACCATCGGACTGAGCCGTCAGATCAGCCTGCGCATAGACCGGCACACGCGCCTCGTACAAGGCGCGCAACGTCGCATATGGGTCCGACGTGCGCAGCAAGGGGCGCGTGTCCTTATGTTTAACTCGGTTCCACAGAACGTTCAGGTCGGCCCGCAACCAGACAGAGACACCGCGTTCGGTGATCATCATTCGGTTGGTGTCGGCCAAAAAAGCGCCGCCGCCGGTCGAAAGGATGCCTTTTTCCTCGTCCAGTAGACGGCCGATGACCTGACTTTCCTTGGTCCGGAAAAACGGCTCTCCGTCGCGTTCGAATATCTCGGGGATGGTCATATTGGCTGCTGATTCGATCTCGGCGTCGCTGTCGAGGAACGGAACGCCCAGTCTTGCGGCCAAACCCCGGCCCACTGCCGTCTTTCCTGCCCCCATCATACCTACAAGAACCACCGTTTTGTGCAGTTCAAAGCCTGTATCCGCGTCCGAGCTGTAGGTGTTATGCTTAATTTCGCTCATTTCACCGTGAATGACGTGATCTTAGGAAAAATGCTAGCTATAACTATGACAAAAGAGAAAATTGGGGCAGCGTTGAGCAATGGGCCGTCTGATCAAATTCCTGATATATCTGATTTGCCTGTGTTTTATCGGGCTGGTGGCGTACGCCTATCTTGGGCCGTTCTTCGGGGCCGACTTTTCGGCACCGCAGGATGAGGTTCGAGAACCGGTAATACTGAATGTCGAATAAGGTCGCAGTGTTCATGCTGTTTCTGGCCGGGTCGGCTCAGGCACAGCAGGAACCACTCTCAGTCATCGACTGGTTAAACGATCCACCCGAGAACCTGCCGGGCACTGTCCTGCTGGAACCGCCTGTAACACAGAGCGGCAATCAACCCGATATCGTCGTCACGCCACTTGAGGCGCTGTCGCAGCCGCTGGGGCTGGTGTCGTCCTCGGTGACCGGGCTGCCCGTAGACATGTGGCAAGGCAGCGATCCTGACCGTTTGGCCAAGCTGATCGGACACGTCCCGGTTAAGTACAACCCGGCCATGCAGCGCCTTTTGTTTACCCTGCTGCTTTCCGAGGCACGTGCGCCAGCGGAACCAGGCGCGCAAGAGACGCTATTGTTGGCTCGCCTGGACCGATTGATGCAGTTGGGCGCAGCAGATCCGGTGCAGTCGCTGGTGCAACTGGCCGGCCCCACCGACAGCCGTGCGCGATTTCAGCGCTGGTTCGATGCGACATTGCTGACCGGGGACGAAGATCGCAGCTGCACCGCGTTGATCGCGCAACCTCACCTGTCGCAGGACTATGCGGCGCAAATCTTCTGCAAGGCCCGCCGGGGTGATTGGGCGTCAGCCGCCCTGACGCTTGAGGCCGCCCATGCGCTGCAGGTTCTACCGTCCGAAGATCTGGCGGTTCTGGATCGGTTCCTCAGCCCTGAATTATACGAAGATGCAGAATACCTGCCGCAACCCGATCACCCCGACCCGTTAAGCTTCCGTCTGTTTGAGGCTATTGGCGAGCGTCTGCCCTCGACCCCTTTGCCGCGGGCTTTTGCCAATGCCGATTTGCGGGACGTAGCGGGCTGGAAGGCGCAGATCGAAGCGGCTGAACGATTGACACGAATTGGTGCGCTTACACCCAATCAGTTGCTGGGGCTTTATTCTGAACGCGATCCCGCAGCATCCGGCGCAGTCTGGGATCGGGTCGCGGCGGTGCAACGGTTCGAAAGCACACTGCAGACAGGCAAGCCCGCTGCGATAGCCAAAACGCTGCCGATCGTGTGGGCCCAAATGCAAAAAGTCGGTTTGGAAGTTCCGTTTTCCGAATTGTTCGCGGGTCGATTATCGCAGGTAACGCTAACGAATCCAGGCGCTGAAAGCCTGCGTTGGCGCGTTCTGTTGCTGTCCGAACTTTATGAGACCGCAGCCCTGTCTGCACCAGACCAGTCTGAGAAATCGCAGTTTCTGGCCGCATTGGCGCAGGGCGATCCAGGGCGCGCGCGCTCACCTTCGCCACTGGCTGATGCGGTGGCTCAAGGCTTTGCCTGGGCGGCTCCGGTGCCGTCGGATATCGACGCGATGCTGGCCAACGGTCAGCTGGGTGAGGCCATTCTGGAAACCATGGAACTGTTCGCCCATGGTGCGCGCGGCAATCTTGTCGATCTGACTGCTGCTATCGCAACATTACGCCGCGTGGGGCTTGAGGATACAGCCCGGCGTGCTGCGCTGAACCTGCTGATCCTGCAAGGCATCTGACCATGACCGCCCCAGCCACTCAGGAGCTTTGGATCTCGACTTTTCTACAGGCGCAAGCAGCCGAACTGGGGGCCGCAACAAACACGCTGCTGGCGTATGGCCGCGATCTGAAGGACTTCGCGGCCTGGCTCGACCATCGCAAGGTCGGATTTGCCGAGGCGGATCGGGATCAGATCGAAGCCTATCTGATCAATTGTGACGCACAGGGATTGGCAAAGTCCACCCGGGCACGGCGGCTTTCGGCCATCAAGCAGATTTTCCGTTTCGCCTTTGAAGAAGGATGGCGCGAGGCCAATCCTGCCATTCAGATCAAAGGCCCCGGTCGGCAGAAACGCCTGCCCAAAACGCTGGATGTGCCCGAAGTTGACCGGTTGCTGCAAGCGGCCCGCGAAACCGGGCGCACGCCAACCGACCGTCTGCGCAACACGTGCCTGATGGAGGTTCTTTACGCCACCGGAATGCGGGTGACCGAACTGGTATCCCTGCCCGTATCTTCGGCGCGTGGCGATCCGCGAATGCTGCTGGTCCTGGGTAAAGGCGGCAAGGAACGAATGGTGCCGCTGTCCCCACCCGCACGGGATGCATTGGCGGTCTGGCTCCGCGTGCGGGATGAGGCCGAAGATCAACTGGTGGCCGTTGGAGGGCAGCGATCCAAGTTCCTGTTTCCATCCCGCGGCAAATCTGGCCACCTGACGCGGCACATGTTTTTTCTTCTGGTCAAGGAACTGGCCGTTCAAGGCGGCGTTGCGCTTGAAAAGGTCACGCCGCACACGCTGCGCCATGCTTTTGCGACACATCTGCTGGCCAATGGCGCCGATCTGCGGTCGATCCAGACCCTGCTGGGCCACGCCGACGTCGCAACGACCGAGATATACACCCATGTATTGGACGAACGCCTGTCAGAACTGGTGTTGGAGCATCACCCGCTGGCGAAAGACCCCAGCAACAAGGGCTAACCCCTTGATCCGCCGGGACCGCGCCCCCATAACCAATGCAACACCACAAACAATCAAGGACCGATGGAACCCTCTTCTTCTCTGATCGACGGCGCATTCTGGTTTACCACTGGCGCTATTCTGCTTTTGCTTATCCTGTCGGGCTTTTTCTCGGGTTCTGAAACAGCATTGACCGCATCGTCACGCGGAAAGCTGCGGGCACAGGCCGACAAAGGCTCGCGCGGGGCGCAAAAGGCGCTGGACATCACCGATGACAATGAACGCCTGATCGGCTCGGTCCTGCTGGGCAATAACCTGGTGAACATCCTTGCGGCCTCGCTGGCGACGGCGATGTTCACGCGGCTGTTTGGCGAAAGTGGCGTGGCGCTTGCGACGTTGGTCATGACACTGCTGGTGCTGATCTTTGCCGAGGTGCTGCCCAAGACCTATGCCATCACCAATGCGGAAAAGGCGGCCGCGCTGGTGGCCCCCATCATCAGTGTGGTTGTGACCGTTTTCTCGCCGGTCGTGGCGGCCGTGCGCCTGTTGGTGCGCGGTGTCTTGCGTCTGTTCGGCGTGAAAATTGACCCAGACAGCAACATCCTGGCCGTGCGTGAGGAAATCGCCGGAGCGCTACAGTTGGGCCATTCCGAAGGCGTAGTCGAAAAAGAAGACCGCGATCGTATCCTCGGCGCATTGGATCTAGGCGATCGAACCGTGGAAGAGATCATGTTGCACCGCTCTAACATCCAAATGATCGACGCGGACGACGCCCCGGAAGCCATCTTGCAGCAATGCCTTGAAAGCTCGCACACCCGCCTGCCTGTGTTTCGAGATGAACCCGAGAACATCGTCGGTGTGGTCCACGCCAAAGACCTGTTCCGCGCCATGTACGCCCATGCCGGGGCCAGCGAAAGCGAGACCAATCGGCTTAAGGAATTCGACGTCTCGAAGGTGGCGAACAATCCGTATTTCGTGCCGGAAACCACCACGCTGGACGATCAGATGCGAGAATTCCTGCGGATGCACAGCCACTTTGCGCTGGTGGTCGACGAATACGGATCATTGCGCGGCCTGATTACGCTTGAGGATATCCTGGAAGAAATCGTCGGCGAAATCGCAGATGAGTTCGACATCGACGAGGATGTTCCCGTGACCCGGACCGAGGACGGTCAGTTTCTGGTCGAAGGTGCCATGACGATCCGCGATGTGAACCGGGCGATGGACTGGTCCCTGCCCGATGACGAAGCCAACACCGTCGCAGGTCTGGTTATTCACGAGGCGCAGATGATCCCTATTTCCGGGCAGGTCTTCTCGTTCCACGGGTTCCGGTTTGAGGTCACGGCCCGCGAAGGCAACCGGATCACCGAGCTGAAAATCCGCCCCTTGTGACTCCAAGTCAGCGACAATCCATGTCGGAAACGGAACAGTAAACCCCAAACGGTACTTGCAGGCTTTGGCTAAATCCAAGGGAGGCAAGTCGTGAAGACCACAACTCAGGTAGCAGTGATTGGCGGCGGCGTCGTCGGGTGTTCGGTTCTATATCACCTGACAAAATTGGGCTGGTCGGACGTGATGCTGCTGGAACGGTCCGAACTGACCAGCGGGTCAACGTGGCACGCGGCGGGCGGGTTTCACACGCTGAACGGCGACACCAATATGGCTGCGCTGCAGGGCTATACGATCCGCCTGTATAAAGAACTGGAAGAGATTACCGGGATGTCCTGCGGCCTGCACCATGTGGGCGGGGTAACCCTGGCCGACAATCAGGACCGGTTTGACATGATGCTGGCCGAAAGGGCCAAGCACCGGTTCATGGGGCTTGAGACTGAAATCGTGGGTCCCGATGAAATCCGCAAGATCGCCCCGATCACCAATACAGATGGCATTATCGGCGCCCTTTACGATCCGTTGGACGGCCATCTGGATCCCTCTGGTACAACCCACGCCTACGCCAAGGCCGCGCGGATGGGCGGAGCCACGATCGAAACCCATTGTATGGTGCGCGAAACATTGCAGCGCGCGGATGGCACTTGGGATGTGGTCACTGACAAAGGCACCATCCACGCCGAACATGTGGTCAATGCCGGCGGCCTTTGGGCCCGTGAAGTTGGCGCCATGGCCGGTGTCTATTTCCCGTTACACCCGATGGAACACCAGTATCTGGTCACGGATGCAATCCCTCAGATTGAGGCGATCATCGACGCCGGGGGCGAGCACCCGCATGTGATGGACCCCGCTGGAGAAAGCTATCTGCGCCAGGAAGGCCGCGGCTTGTGCATCGGGTTCTACGAACAACCCTGCAAACCCTGGGCTGTGGACGGCACCCCGTGGGAATTCGGCCACGAACTTTTGCCCGATAACTATGACAAGATCACCGACAGTATCGAGTTCGCCTATGAACGTTTTCCAGTTTTGGCCGAGGCCGGAGTGAAATCAGTGATCCACGGGCCGTTCACTTTTGCACCGGACGGGAACCCTCTGGTCGGGCCGGTGCCGGGGATGCGCAACTATTGGTCAGCCTGCGGCGTGATGGCAGGGTTTAGCCAAGGTGGCGGCGTCGGTCTGACACTGGCGCAGTGGATGATCGAGGGCGAGCCCGAGCGCGATGTCTTTGCCATGGATGTGGCCCGGTTCGGCGATTGGATCAACCCCGGCTACACCCGCCCCAAAGTGGTCGAAAACTATCAAAAACGGTTCAGCGTCGCCTACCCGAACGAGGAACTGCCCGCCGCCCGCCCCAACCGGACAACCCCGATGTATGACATCTTCACCGATCTGGGCGCGGTCTGGGGGCAGCAATACGGGCTTGAGGTACCGAATTACTTCGCGAAGGACGGCGAGCCCGGATATGAGACGCCCTCGTTCCGGCGATCGGATGCGTTTGACGCAACCGGGCGCGAGGTACGTGCCGTTCGCACCGGCGTCGGCATCAACGAAGTTCACAATTTTGGCAAATACCGCATCACGGGACCGGGCGCGCGGGACTGGCTAAACCGGATCATGGCCGGGCGCATCCCCAAACCGGGGCGGCTATCGTTGACGCCGATGCTGTCCCAAAAGGGCAAGCTGATCGGGGATTTCACTGTCTCGTGCCTGGGCGAGACCGAATTCCAACTGACCGCGTCTTATGGCAGTCAGGCCTTTCACATGCGGTGGCTCCTGCAACATCAGGTCGACGGCGTTAGCATCGAAAACATCAGTGACCGTTTGAACGGGTTTCAGATTGCGGGGCCCAACGCCACACAGGTGTTGGCCGCCTGCACCCGCGACGACCTGTCAGATTTCTGCTTTCTCGATGTGCGGCGCATGACGGTCGGAATGGCCGACTGCATTGTCCAACGGGTCAGCTATACCGGAGATCTGGGGTATGAGATTTACTGCGATCCGATGGCCCAACGGCAGCTCTGGTGGACCTTGTGGCAGGCCGGTCAATCCCACGACATGGTGCCCTTTGGCATGCGCGCGATGATGAGCCTGCGTCTGGACAAGTTCTTTGGGTCCTGGATGTCGGAATTTTCACCAGACTACACAGCTGCCGAGACGGGGCTGGATCGGTTCATCTCTTACTCGAAAAACGCCGATTTCATTGGTCGCGCAGCTGCCGAGCTTGAACAGGCTGAGGGTCCCGCACGCAAGCTGGTGGCTTTCGAGGTCGATGCCGACGATGCAGATGTCAACGCTTATGAGCCGATCTGGATGGAAGACGAGGTCGTGGGTTTCTGCACCTCGGGCGGCTATTCTCATCATGCCCGGAAATCCGTCGCCTTGGGGTTCCTGCCTGCCGACCGCGCGGCCGACGGATCGCAGGTTCAGATCGAAATCCTGGGACAGATGCGCAATGCCCGTGTGATTTCTCAGCCGCTGTTTGATCCGGACGGTGCGCGTATGCGGGGATGACTCGCCCGCGCTCCGGCGGCATGGTGGCGGTATGACTCAGATACCGATCATTCTACTGGCCGCCGGACAGTCCAGCCGCATGGGCGGCAGGGACAAGCTGTTGCAAATTGTCGATGACTTGCCCTTGCTGCGACGCGCAGCACAGATCGCATTACAAGCGGCACCGGTCATAGTGGCCCTGCCCGCGTCTCCGCACCCCAGATACACCGCGCTGGAGGGATTGGATCTGCGAATGATCGAAATCCCCGATGCCAGTGAGGGCATGAACGCCAGCTTGCGTGGTGCCTTGGCTCAGGTAACGTCTGATGCTCCGGCCGCGATGGTTCTGCTGGCTGACCTGCCTGACATCACTGCTGACGATCTGACGGCCGTTCTGGGTGCCGTCAAAATCCACCCGGACAACCTGATCTGGCGGGGTGCGACAGCTGCAGGCAAGGCCGGTCACCCGGTGGTTTTTGACCGCAGCCTGTTTGACCAACTTACAACCTTGACCGGCGATGAGGGTGCGCAATCTGTTGTGCGGGCGCATTCAGATCAGGTGCATTTGCACGCTCTGCCGGCAAGCAACGCATTACTGGATTTGGACACGCCGGAAGACTGGGAGAAATGGGCGAGAAATCGCCGGTCCTGAACGCATCGGCCCAAAATGAACACGGCCCGGTCGTTGTCGACCGGGCCGGTTGCCCAAAACAGGACTACCACTTTTCATCAATCCCAGAAGCGCGGCCAAAACTGCCTATTGGCAATCTGGCTATTGTGCCGCTGAACCTAAACAAGACCCCCTCGTTAACATGCCGCTCAGCGCTTCCAGTAACTGTGACAAGCCTTTGGCACCCCCTAGTGCCATCGGCTCCCCCTCGCTTGGGCCTTTTCATCGTCACCGATCCGAAGGATTCAAACAATCTAAAATTGGACGGGATGGTTAATTTTAGGGGTATCAGAATGGTTTTTCCGCAACATTCTTTCGAGGCCATTCAACCTAGCGTTGAGTGCTACTTTCACTTAGAGTGACGTCAAATTTGGTTATGTCTACGTCCAGTGAGCTATCTAGCAATTATGTCAAGAATTGTTCCCGTTTACACCGGCGTTCAACGCGCAGCGTCACAACCAAAAGAGGATCGCTCGAAAACAGTGAAAATCAATGGGTGATTTGTTAACAAAACTGAGTCAATTCAACTCTTTTCGCGCTTTGCTGGTCAAATCGGCAACAATCCACCGATTCGCCAAGAATGATTCGCGCGAATCCTCCGATCGCCGCCTCAGATGCAGCGGCATGGAACCGTTCTTTTGTGGCAGAATTAAGATTTCTTAACAATCCAATCAGGAAACACTCAGACTGAAGGCGCATCTCCTGTTTCAACGCGCGGTCGCAATCGCGTGGTATATACAGGAGACAACAATGAGCATCCGCAAATCCTCCCTTCTTCCCGGGACAACCAATTGGGTCGGCGTTGGCGCATTAGGCGCTGCACTGCTGGCAACCACCGCCCTGCCCTCAATGGCCGATGAGGCGCTGGCTGATCTCGTCGAAAACGTTTCGCCCTCGGTCGTCACAATCATCGCAGAGCAAAACACGGCCCCAATGCCCGCGCAGGGCCAGGATCTTGAAGACCACCCGTTCGGGGAGTTCTTTAAACGCTTTGGCACGCCCGAAGGATTCAATGCACCGCAACGTGGACCTGCACAGGGGCTGGGATCAGGGTTTGTGCTGGATGAAGCCGGATACATTGTTACCAATCACCACGTCATCGACAACGCCGCGACCGTGACTGTGCGCCTGAGCGACGAGCGCAGCTTTGAGGCCGAAGTGATCGGTACCGACCCGCTGACCGATATCGCCATTCTGAAAATCGACGCGGGTGAAAGCCTGCAGGCCGTGGATCTGGGCAACAGCGATGTCATCCGCGTGGGCGAAGATGTGGTGGCCATTGGCAACCCGTTCGGCCTGCATTCCACCGTGACCACCGGGATCGTTTCGGCCAAGGGTCGCAACATCTCGCAAGGACCCTACGCCGAGTTCATCCAGACCGATGCCGCCATAAACAAGGGCAATTCGGGCGGCCCGCTGTTCAATATGGAAGGCGAAGTGGTTGGCGTAAACTCGGCCATCTATTCACCAACCGGAGGGTCCGTGGGTCTGGGCTTTGCCGTGACCTCGAACATTGTCGAACACATCGCCGCTGACCTGCGCGATGATGGTCAGGTCAGCCGCGGCTGGCTGGGCGTATCGATCCAGAATGTCAGCCCCGAAATCGCGGCTGCCATGGGTATCGACGCATCCGCTGGCGCACTGGTGTCGGACGTAGTCGACGGCAGCCCGGCTGAAGGCATTCTGAAACAGGGCGATGTCATCCTGACCTTCAACAACGAGCCCGTCGATTCCAGCAGTGATCTGCCGCTTTTGGTTGGAACCACCAAGGTGGGCACCGACAGTGTTCTGACCGTTCTGCGTGATGGGGCCGAGCAGCAGCTTGAGCTGACGATCGGACAGCACCAAAGCGCTTCGGCCGAGATTGACAAGTCGGTTGACGAAACCGTCTCGGGCACCGCTCTGGGCGTGACAGTTGCCCCACTGACCGACAGCAACCGCAGCCAGATGGGCGTGGCTGAAAATGTCGACGGCGTCGTTGTCACCGACATGGCCCCTGACAGCCCCGCTGCCAAGGCCGGACTTCAGCCCGGTGATGTAATCGTCAAGTTGGGCGGTCAGGACACCGCGACACCAGACGCTTTGAAAGCCGCGTTGGACAGCGAAAAGACCGACCCCGCGCTTGTCCTGATCAATCGCGGCGGCAACCAGATCTTTGTTGCGGTGGAAATCGCCTGATCAAACACCAGCGCGCGCCACAAGATGGGGATATCTGGCGGGCGCCTCCTCGGCGGGTTTGAATTGTCCGCAAACCGCTGGGGCTGCCGGGTGCGCAAGGACGCACCCGGCACGTAAACACTTCAAACCATGTGCTTTACCCGCAAATTATGTTTAAATCCGGATAGAAAGGAGGTCCGATCATGAGCCGCCGCCTGCTAATCGTAGAAGACGACGAAGATACCCGGGACTTCATCGCCAAAGGATTTGGTGAAGAAGGCTATGTGGTAGAAATGGCCACTGACGGCCGCGAGGGCCTGTATCACGCCACCGATGGCGGATTTGACGCCGTTGTTCTGGATCGGATGTTGCCCGGATTGGACGGCTTGTCTCTGATTAAATCAATGCGTGCGGCGGGGTTGAAAACACCTGTGCTGATGCTGACCGCGATGAGCGCCGTTGACGAGCGGGTCAAGGGACTGCGCGCAGGAGCGGATGATTATCTGGTCAAACCGTTTTCCTTTCAGGAACTGCACGCCCGGATCGAGGCCCTGCTGCGCCGCCCGCAAGAGTCCGAGGAAAGCCCCACGCTGACTTGCAAAGACCTCGAGATGGACCTGCTGACCCGCAAGGTCACCCGCGACGAGCGAGAAATCAGCCTCACCCCTCGCGAATTTCAGATCCTTGAGTTCTTTTTGCGCCGCAAAAACCGCGTGGTGTCACGCACCATGCTGTTGGAGGGCGTGTGGGATTACCATTTCGACCCAAATACCAATGTGGTCGACGTCCATATCTCAAAGCTGCGACGTCAGTTGGACGAAGGCGGAGAGCCACCATTGATTGAAACCGTCCGAGGTGCAGGTTACATGATATCCGATGGATAACTTGCGACTTTCCTTCAACAATTCCCGTACCCGCCTAGTCCTGGCCAGCATGGTCCTGAGCACTTTGTTGACAGCCACGGTTCTGGCATTGGTTTACGTAACCGCAAATCGCAGCATCGAAAGCGAAACCCGGTCGGTCGTGTCGGCCGAACTGACTGGGTTGGCGGACGAATATGAACGTCGTGGGCTGATCGGTCTGATGGCAGCGATCGAACGGCGCATTCCCTCGGCGTCCGAACGGGATGCTTTGTACCTGCTGACGGATCGGTTTGGTGCCAAGCTGGTTGGCAACCTTAAACAATGGCCCGAGGGAATCGCCGCAGGCGGCGGTTGGGTCGATCTTGAATTACGCCGCGCGGATAATGATCAACTGGTGCCCATTTCGGCTGCCTCCATCCGCCTGCCCGGCGGTGAACGTCTGTTGGTGGGGCGCGACGCGTTGGCGCGGCAGCAGTTTGACCGCGTCTTGTTGCGTTCAGTCGGAATTGCCCTGGGTATTGCTCTGGCGCTAAGCGTCCTGACTGGCTGGCTGTTCACCCGGCTTGTTTTCTCGCGCCTGTCCGATATCGCCAGCACTGCCGAAAACATCGTATCGGGCGATCTGTCCCGCCGAATGCCGCTGCGCGGCACTGGCGATGAGTTTGATCAGGTCGCTGGAACGTTGAACACCATGCTGGATCGGATCGAAGAGCTGGTCAGTAATCTGCGCACCACGTCGAACTCTATCGCGCATGATCTGCGCTCTCCCTTGTCTCGGTTGCGGCAACGGGTTGATGCGCTGTCTGATCCGGACAAGTCCGAACAGGATCGCGAAATTGACATCGCTCGGGCATCGGCAGAGATCGACCATGTTCTGCGCGTCCTGGGCCAGCTGACCGAAATCTCGCGCGCCGAGGCTGGCGTCGGGCGCGAACAATTTGAACCCGTCGACCTTCAGGATTTGGTGGCCAATGTAGCTGAATTGTATGAACCCGTGGCCGCCGATCAGGGCATTCAACTGGAAATCACCGGAACAGCCGCGGCGATCCCCGGTCACCGCCCGCTGCTGTCGCAGGCTTTGTCGAACCTGTTGGAAAACGCGATGCGTTACGCCCCGGACGACACGACTATCACGATCAGCCTTACCGAAGACGGCCCGTTCACCTTTCTGAGCGTTCGCGACCGCGGCCCCGGTGTCCCGCAAGAAGACCTGCCACGCTTGCAAATGCCCTTTGTGACGCTTGATCCGGCCCGTACCGAACGCAATTCCGGGCTGGGCCTGGCACTGGTGGCCGCGATTTCCCACATGCATGGCGGTGCATTCGAAGCGCACAATTGCGATCCAGGGCTTAATGCTACGATCAAACTGGCGCGATAGCCCTAAGCTGGCAAACCGTCGATGGCCATCGTCTTGTTTTTATATCGTTTATCCGCGGTTACATCTGTGCCGAACCACTTTGGCGGGGTGTAGGCCTGCGCCTCGGGTTCGGATTGAAACTCCACCTCGACCAGACGCAGCGGGGCCAGATCTCCCACAAACACGTCCAGTTCGAACACACGTCCATCCGGCAATTCCCCGGTATAGCGTTCTTTTTCCACCCGGCGTCCTTCGGTTTCGGGCCAGAAAGTCTCGAACTGCTCGGCCGAAATCTCGGCCTCGCGCTCGACCCGGACCATCGTACCACCGCCTTTCAGCGTCAGATAGTATCGGTCATTCTTCTGGCGCAGACGCAGTTCAGTTAAATCGTCAGGGGCGGTCAGATATCCCTGCCGCACCAAGGCTTTGTCAGTTGGCCCTAAATCCGGCAGGTCAGCAACCAGGAACTTGCGTTCTATTTCGGTGCTCATATGGTTGAAACCTCTCCGTTTTCCAGCTCGTCAAACAGCGCTTGATAGGCAATCGCCGCCACACTGCGCCCGGCATAAACCCCAAGCGGGGCGCGGTTCTGTCCCATCCGCTCGATATCGGCGGCAAATGGGATCTCGGCATTCAGAAACCGCTTGCGATACAGATTTCGCATCCTCTCGATCGTGTCCAGGTGCAGCGTCTTGCGCCGTTGAACCATTGAAAAGAACGCCCGCAGCTTTTTCTTGGGTAGTCCCTGTTTTTCGAAAAACGTTACGAGTTGATCGAATGTTCGTTCAGACAAGGTCGTTGGAATGACCGGCACCACAATCTGGTCGGCTGCTCTGAAGATGTTTTCAGACAGGGTTGAGAAATTCGGCGGACAATCCAGAAGGACCACGTCATAGTCGCTACCTGCTGCCGCAAGTGACTTTTTCAACCGGGATCTTTTGTTTCGCATCTGCGACAAAAACACGTCGAAATCGCGGAAGGTCAGATTGGCCGGCAGTACATCAAACCTGTCAAAGTCACTGGCCCGAATCGAGCCGGTAAAGCGTTCAACATCCTCGAAAAACCGCGCGTCCTTGAGTTTCTTTGACGGTTTGACCCGCAGGTAAAATCCCGACGCCCCTTGCGGGTCGAGATCACACAGCAACACCGTGTACCCTGCCTGCGCATAACAATAGGCCAGATTCACCGAGGTTGCGGTTTTTCCTACACCGCCTTTATTGCTGTAACAGGCAATGATCTTCACGTCTTGACCTCCTTGTGGTGAAACAGGGTGCGGAACAGATGCTGAGTGTCCAGGCTGTCGAAATGCTTGAAACTGGCGATAACGCGGTGCCGTTCGGCCCTTTGCCGTTGATCAAGGATGCTTACCAACCCGCCAGCGGCCAAGGCCAATTGCGCATTCACGCGGCCCTGCGCGTTGCTTTGACGAGACACAAAGCCAAGCAGCGCATCTTGCTGCACCGAGTAATCATTGAACAGGCCCAGGTTATCTTGAAGCTTTTTCAGGGGCTTAATTAGCGCTTTGAATGCCTTCTTGTCGAACAAGGGCGCGAAGAACTCCATCAAGTAACGCAGCTTCTTGCAATCGATGCGCAGGGCGTGAACGGCCTCATCCGGCGTGTCTTCTGTAATCCTGCGCGCCAGTTTGCAGACTTTGCGGTAACGTTTCCAGATCAATGCACACGCATAGTCATAGGCCCCTCGAGCAGCATTGGGACCGGGCTGAATCGCCCCTGCCTCGGAAAACAGCGTTGTCAGTTTACTCATCTGTTGTTCATACGCCGTGCTTCGGAACTGTTTTGTCAGCGCTTGAAACGCACGCGCACGTTCCGCTCCGAACTGGTCGAACATAGCCTCAAGTCCAAGGTGAAGGTTGGATGGCAAAAGATTGAAATACATATCTTTATCCAGAAGATAGACATCCATGTCCCGCACCGGTCCTGTCGGAGCCATGAGATCGGAAAAAACTTGCTTAAACTCTGCAGTCTGGTCGGGGGAAAAAACCCCTTTGAACAGGCTGAGAACCGAGCGGATACGGCGCAGGGACACTCTGTAATCATGCAGGAATTCGGTATCTATGTCGGCGATCACCCCGGCCTCATTCTGCCGTGCCACGTGCAGGTAAGTGCGGATGATATCGGTCGCCACCTGAACCGACGGCTCATCGGTGCCAAGCGCAATATCCGGCTTGGCCTTGTAGGGGGAGATCCCGGGAAGCAAAGCCTGGAAAACGGCTTCCATGCTCTGTTGGCCACTTGACAGGTCCGCAAACGCCGCGCACACGGTCTGAAACGCGCGGTCATACCCGCGCATCGGCTGAACGCGCACCAGAACCACTTGCCCGCCTTGCGTTGACAATGACTGTGCGAAACCCCGAACTTGCGTCTTCTGCAAATCGTCTAAAACCGCAAAGTCATGGCTCTCGAACCAGCCAGAGGTGATGCCCATCAACGCACGCAAGCTGGGAAACCCGGTCAGAGCGGTGCGAACGGGACCTTCGGGCAGGTCCTGCACGAAACGACCTGTTCCGATGCCACTTTGCTCAACCACTGAGCCATCGGAGTTCAGCAACCTCAAGACGTCATCTGTTTGGATCAACAGACGCCCATCTGCCCGGACAGACTGATCATAACAATCCAGCAGATTAAACGCGCGGCGGGGGATGGAGTTCTCAGTCTTCAACGAGAAGCCATTGAGACCTTTTGAGACCTGTGTCAGATCAAACTTGCCAGAGAACACAAAGAACCTGTCGTCGTTCGCCATTACTGGCACCCCACCAGCGGCGGGGAAACAAACATATGCAGGGTCGAGGCGCCGCCGATCATTTCCTGTTTTCCAGATCTTCGGACATCGGTGACCTCGTGACTGCTCGGCACTATGAAAACGTACATCCCGTCGGTAATCAAGGATCGCAAGGCGTTTCGCCTGCACAAAAAACAGGCGGATGACAGCACCGGTGCGCGGGGTTAAAAGGTGGTCATGTCCGATCCTGTTTCATCAATCCGAAATCTTGGCCCAGCCTATGAGCAAGCCTGCGCCAAGGCAGGTATCCGCTCGGCGCAGCAATTGCGCGACATTGGCCCCGATGAGGCCTATACACGTTTGTTGCAGGCAGGCTCACGCCCGCATTTCATCGGCTATTACGTTCTGGTCATGGGTCTACAAGGGCGGCCCTGGAACGACTGCAAAGGCGATGAGAAGAAAGCGTTGCGACAAAGATTTGACGCGATCAAGGCAGGTGTCAATGCGGCACCGGAAACGAAGATGATGTCGGATCTGGATGCCATCGGTGTGCGCGTGACGGCTGACGATCTCAAACCAAAGTAAAAAAGCCGCGCCCGTTTCCGGATGCGGCCTGAATTTTTCGTCTGGCGAGAGTTTAGCCGACCAATTCGATACCCGAGAAGAAATACGCGATCTCAACCGCTGCAGTTTCCGGAGCATCCGAACCGTGGACCGAGTTTTCGCCAACTGATTCAGCAAATTCAGCACGGATGGTGCCGGCGGCCGCGTCTGCGGGGTTTGTTGCGCCCATGACTTCACGGTTCTTGGCAATGGCGCCTTCGCCTTCCAGTACCTGAACAATTACCGGCTCGGACGACATGAATTCGCACAGTTCGTCATAGAACGGGCGCTCGGCATGTACGTCGTAGAACTTGCCAGCTTGCGCCTTGGTCATGTGAATGCGTTTTTGCGCAACGATGCGCAGACCTGCATCTTCGAACTTGGCATTGATCTTGCCAGTCAGGTTGCGGCGGGTTGCATCGGGCTTGATGATCGAGAATGTGCGTTCCAGTGCCATATCGGCCTCTCCTTCGTGTAAGGCGCAGGACATGCGCCGAAATCCATCGCGCGCCGCCTAGCACGGTATGTGCCTTATGAAAAGCACTATGATGGCTGACCGCTCAGATCGCGTCAGGCAGCGGGTCCTGTCGGTCGACCCGACGAACATAAAGCACGGCCAGAAGACCGGCGAAGCTGCTGGCGCACATCATGCCAAGTACCAGAAACGGGCCGTTTTCCGCCGTGACCAATGCGCCTGTCAACGACGTCAGAACAGCGCCCAGGGCCACAATCATCGCGCCGGACAGGCCAGCCGCGCTGCCCGCCAGTTTCGGGCGAACGGACATCACTCCGGCCGACGCGTTGGCATTGGTCAAACCGTTGCCAAAGCCCACAAACACCGCCGCCCCGAAGAAAACCCAAACCGAGCCCTGCTCGCCCGAAAACAACAACAACCCACAGAACGGACCGGCTGAGGCGATGATCCGCCCCGCCAGGATCATGGTGGTCAGCTTCGTATGGGCTGCGATACGTCCGGTGATGAAATTGCCGACCATGAATCCGCCCGTGATGATCCCGATACCAAGGCCCAGCATTGCGGGGCTCAGATCGAACCAAGCAGCGGCAACCAGCGGCGCGCCAGTAATAAAACTGAAAAACCCGCCGATGGAAAACGCCGCGCATAGTGCGTAGCCCCAAAAACGGCGGGCACGAAACAGGTGCGGGTATTCACGCAACTGGGCCGAGAAGGTTGAGGACCGATGTGTATTCGTCTCACCCATATCCGCCCATAACAGGATCAGCATCCCGGCCCCAAACCCGGAATACAGAATAAACCCGGCCCGCCACCCAAGGGCCATGTCCAAGGCCCCGCCCAGCATCGGCCCCAACATCGGCGCCAGTGCCATCGCCATAGCGACATAGCCCAGTTTACTGGCCGCCTCGTTTGGGGGATGCATGTCGCGGATCGCCGCGCTGGACAAAACCGGCCCCGCGACCACCGCCGCCTGCAACAGCCGAAACCCAAGGAAGGCCCAGATCGAATCTGCCAGTACGCAACCGACCGACGCGACGGTAAAGATCGCCATGCAGATCAACAGGATCGGCCTGCGCCCATAACGATCCGACAAGGGCCCCATGATCAATTGCAGCACGGCGGAAATCGCCAGATATCCCGCCACGGACAGGTTCACCAACGCGTAGTCGACCTGAAAATCATCTGCCATCCGCGCCAGCGACGGCAGGAACATATTCAGCGTTAGCACCGAAAGGGCCGTCGCAAAAATCAACGTAGCCAAGGAAGGGGGCGTTTGGGCCGCGCGCATGGGGTAAGAACCGTCTGAAAACCAACTGGATCAGCGCTAACACAACGCTTGGGAATTGAACATGCCAACCCGCTGGCGGCGTCCCGGATGCTCTGCTATGAGCGCCCCATGCTACGGATCGACAACATCACATACGCCGTCGAAGGCCGCCCTCTGTTTGACGGGGCCAGCGCAACGATTCCCGATGGCCACAAGGTTGGCCTTGTGGGGCGAAATGGAACTGGCAAGACCACTTTGTTCCGGTTAATCCGGGGTGAGCTGGCGTTGGAATCGGGCAACATCGCCCTGCCCAAACGCGCTCGCATCGGTGGCGTCGCGCAAGAGGTGCCCTCCTCGGAGGTATCGCTGATCAACACGGTTCTGGCAGCCGACAAGGAACGCAGCGCGCTTATGGCCGAAGCCGACAGCGCCACTGACCCTTCGCGCATAGCCGAGATTCAGACCCGTCTGGTGGATATCGACGCCTGGTCAGCCGAGGCCCGTGCAGCCTCGATCCTCAAAGGTTTGGGGTTCGATGATCAGGACCAGCTGCGCCCCTGTTTGGATTTCTCGGGCGGGTGGCGGATGCGGGTGGCACTGGCGGCGGTGCTGTTTTCGCAGCCCGATCTGCTGCTGTTGGACGAACCGACCAACTATCTGGACCTCGAGGGCGCGCTTTGGCTGGAAAGCTATCTGGCGAAATACCCGCACACGGTGATCATCATCAGCCACGATCGCGGGCTGTTGAACCGCGCGGTCGGCTCGATCCTGCATCTGGAAGACCGCAAGCTGACCTATTACGCAGTACCCTATGACAAGTTCGCCGAACGCCGGGCCGAACGGCTGGCGCAGGCTGAATCCGAAAATGCCCGTTCCAAGGCTCGCATTGCTCATCTGCAGAGCTTTGTAGACCGTTTCCGCTATAAGGCGTCCAAGGCCGTGCAGGCCCAGTCGCGCCTTAAGATGATTGAGCGCATTCAGCTGGTTTCAACCCCGCAAGAGGCCGCCCTGCGCGCGTTCACCTTCCCTGAACCCGAGGAGTTGTCGCCGCCGATCATCCAGATCGAAGGCGGCGTCACCGGTTATGGTCAGACTGAAGTTCTGCGCCGTCTGAACCTGCGCATTGATCAAGACGATCGCATCGCGCTGCTGGGCAAGAATGGTCAGGGCAAATCGACCCTGTCCAAGCTGCTGTCCGACCGCCTGCCGCTGATGGCGGGCAAAATGACCCGCAGCAACAAGCTGCGCATCGGTTATTTCGCCCAGCATCAGGTGGATGAGCTGTATGTGGACGAGACCCCTCTGGACCACCTGCGCCGTCTGCGCCCGACCGAGGCGCCGGGCAAATGGCGGTCGCGTTTGGCCGGGTTCGGGTTGGGGACGGATCAGGTGGAAACCAAGGTGGGCCGCCTCTCGGGCGGTCAAAAAGCACGCCTTTCATTGTTGATCGCCACAATCGATGCGCCGCATATGCTGATCCTCGATGAACCGACTAACCACCTGGACATCGAAAGCCGCGAGGCACTGGTCGAGGCGCTGACAGCGTATTCCGGGGCGGTTGTTCTGGTCAGCCACGACATGCATCTGCTGTCGCTGGTGGCAGATCGTCTGTGGCTGGTTTCGGATGCGACGGTCAAGCCGTTTGACGGTGATCTGGAAGCCTATCGCACCATGCTTCTGGCACGCGACAAACCCGTGAAAGCCAAGCCGCAAACAGCCAAACCCAAACGCTCGTCACGCGACACTATGCAAGCCTTGCGCGCCGATCTCCGCAAATGCGAGGACCGGATCGAAAAGTTGACTGACATGCATGAAAAGCTGTCAGTCAAGTTGGCAGATCCGGCCTTGTACGAGGATGATCGCGTCCGCGATCTGGAATCCTGGAACCGCAAATTTTCTGAGATAGTCGAAGCCATGCAAAAAGCGGAATCTCTTTGGGTGGCCGCAGCAGAGCGGCTTGAACAGGCCGAGGGCACAGCATGATGGATGCGGCCTTTCTGATCACTTCGTTCACAACGCTGTTTGTGGTCATCGACCCGCCGGCGCAGACACCGATTTTTGTGGCCTTAACCCAGGGCATGGACCGTCAGGCGCGCCACGCGATTGCCGTCCGCGCCTGCCTAACCGCGGCCGGCATTCTGGCCATGTTCGCCGCCTTTGGCGAGGCGGTGCTGGGCTTTGTCGGTATCTCGATGGAGGCGTTCCGCGTTGCGGGCGGTGTTCTGCTGTTTTTGACCGCGCTGGACATGCTGTTCGAACGCCGCACCAAGCGGCGTGAAAACAGCGCCGAGGAAGAAGAGCACCCTGACCCCTCGGTGTTTCCGCTGGGAATTCCGCTGATTGCTGGCCCGGGTGCGATTGCCACGATGATCCTGCTGGCTGGTCAACAGCCAGGCTATGATGGTTTGGCCGTGGTGATCGGTATGATGCTGATCGTGGTGGCTATGGTATTTGTGACTTACCTGTCTTCGGGTGCCGTCGCCCGGCTGTTGGGCAAAACCGGGCTGAACGTTCTGACCCGTCTGCTGGGCATGCTGTTGGCCGCCTTGTCTGTTCAGTTCATTCTGGATGGCCTCAAGGCCTTTGGTTTTGCATCGTAAATCCCCATATGACCCTTAGGTTTTCTTGTTGAGGTAACGGTATGGACAGCGACAACATTGGGCGTTTGGTTTATCTCGTTGTTCTCGGCTCGGCCGTGGTGTTGTGGTTTTTCGCGCAAAACCGCCAGTCGATGAACAAAACGCTGCAACAGGCGATGGCCTGGGTGTTTATTTTCGTAGGCGTGATTGCCATTGTCGGGTTGTGGGAAGACATCCGAACCGATTTGGGCTCCACGACGCAGATGACCGTGACCGGTGAGACGATACAGGTGCCCCGCGCGTATGACGGGCACTACTACCTGCCGGTTATTGTGAACGGAGAGCCGATCACTTTTCTCGTCGACACCGGCGCCAGCCAGATTGTGCTAAGCGCACAGGATGCCAGGCGCGTGGGCATTGATCCCGACCAGTTGAATTACCTGGGGCGCGCCGCCACGGCAAACGGAGAGGTCCGAACTGCCCCCGTGCGTCTGGACAGTCTGGAACTGGGGCCGATCACCGACCATAATGTATCAGCCTGGATCAATGAGGGTGAGCTGGACAAGTCGCTGCTGGGTATGGATTACCTGCACCGGTTCTCAAGCATCCAGTTCACGGATGGCCGCCTGATCCTTTCGCGCTAAGAGCGCTGACGGTGGCATTTCCGAATTGAGAACAAAGTAAGAACATGTTATCCTATCAGCATGTCTGCACAGCTTCTTGGCCGTAAACCCGCGCGCGAGGCGCCGGGAATAAACCTTCACCCGCAGCTTACCCTGCAACTGTCCCGCGTGCACGAGGCCTGCGGCCCCGCCCGGCGCAGCTTTGCCATGTGGCTGGCCGGTCAGACACAAGGGCCGGTCTTGTGGATTTCCCCCGCGTGGGAGCCCGGCCAGCTAAACCCCGACGGGATGATGCCCTTTGCCGACCCCGCCCGGTTCCTGTTCGTGCGCCCCACCCGTGCCGAGGACCTGCTGTGGTGCATGGAAGAGGCCTTGCGCAACGGGGCCATCCCGCTGGTGATTGGCGACCTGCCCGGCGCGCCGGGGCTGACGCCGGTGCGGCGGATGCATCTGGCCGCCGAACAGGGCGGCGCGATGGGTCGCGCGCCGCTGGGGCTGTTGCTGACGCCCGGCGATGGCGGTGCACAGGGGGTCGAAACCCGCTGGCACATGGCCGCCGATCATCAGGGCGACACCCGGCGCTGGACCCTGACCCGCCGTCGCGCCCGCGCCTTGCCCCCGGTCAGCTGGCAGGCCAGTCAGACCAAACCGCGGGCCGGGCTGACCCTGACGCGGATCGAAACCGAAGATGTTTTGGTGTGACACCTCACGCGGTTAACAAAACTTGTGACTGGCAAAAGCCCGCCCCCCGCCCTAGCGTTCCCGGTATGAGCCACCCAATACACGACAGTCGCTATTCCTGGCTCCGCCTTCTGATCACGCTTGGCATCGCGATGGTGGCGAATGTGGGGATGTGGGCGGTGATTGTGGTGATGCCTGCGGTCGAGGCGCAATTCGGAGCGAGCCGGGCCGAGGCCTCGTTGCCTTATGTCCTGTCGATGATCGGCTTTGCACTGGGGAATATGTGGCTGGGGCAGATGGTGGACCGGCTGGGCGTGACCAAAGCGTTGATCGGGGCCGCCGTGCTGAGCGCGGTCAGTTACCTGCTGGCGACCATGGCGCCGAACATAATGCTGCTTTCGGCGGCGCATCTTTTACTGGGGTTGGGCACATCAATCGGCTTTGGGCCACTGATCGCCGATATCTCGCACTGGTTTATGCGGCGGCGCGGGATCGCTGTGGCGCTGGTGGCAAGCGGCAATTACCTATCCGGGGCGATCTGGCCCACCCTGCTGTCGGGCATTCTGGCGCGCGACGGGTGGCAACAGGTCTACCTGACCCTCGCGGTGATCACGTTGGTCGTAGTGATCCCGATGTCTTTGTTGCTGCGCCGTCAGGTCCCGGTCGAGGCCCACAGCACTGCCGCTGCCAATGCGCAGCTTAATGCGCGCAGTGTGGGGATTTCTCCACGGGCTTTGCAATACATTCTGGGTCTGGCCGGGATAGGCTGTTGCGTGGCGATGTCGATGCCGCAGGTCCATATCGTGTCCTACTGTGTCGGGCTGGGCTACGGCCCCGCCGTTGGGGCCGAGATGCTGTCGCTGATGCTGCTGGGCGGCGTAGTCAGCCGCGTGATCTCGGGGCTCGTGGCGGACAAGCTGGGTGGGGTCATGACATTGCTGATCGGCTCGGTCCTGCAATGCATCGCGCTGTTTTTGTTCCTGCCCTATAACGGGATGGCCTCGCTTTACGTCGTCAGCCTGCTGTTCGGTCTGGCGCAGGGTGGCATCGTGCCCAGCTATGCGCTGGTCGTGCGGGAATACATGCCCCCGCAAGAGGCAGGGGCGCGGGTCGGTTTCGTCATGATGATGACCATAATGGGGATGGCACTGGGCGGTTGGATGTCAGGTTGGATCTATGACGTCACCGGAAACTACCAACTGGCTTTTATCAACGGCATCCTGTGGAACGGGCTGAACATCGCCATTCTGCTGGTTTTGCTGCACCGCTCACGCCCTCGCCGGCAAGAGGTTCTGGCATGACCCAATTGACGCGGCGCACCCTAATGGCCGGGCTGGTGGCTCTGCCCCTGGCCCATCCGGCGCAAGCGGCCCTGCGGCCCTATGTGCTGGTACCGGAAGGAACATCCGTAGACTTTACTTTCAACCTGTCCGGCATCGCCCAGTCCGGGACCATGCCGATCAAGTCCGCAAATATTCAGATCAACCTCGCTGATCTGACTAACAGCCGGGTAGATGTTGTCCTGAACGTGGCCGAAGCCCGCACCAGATTGCCATTTGCCCGCAACCCTATGCTTGGCAAAGATGTCCTGGATGCCGCGAGTTACCCCACCATCCAGTTTGTCTCGACCCGAGTACAGCTGGGCGATGGTGGGCGGATATCACGTGGGGCCAAGATCATCGGTGATTTGACCCTGCGGGACGTGACCCGTCCGATTACATTGCAAGCCGACCTGTTTCGCCCGCCAGGCAGTGACACCAACAATCTGGACGAATTGTCCATTCGCCTGACCGGCGCGTTGAACCGCCATGACTTCGGCGCCTCGGGTTATGCTGATCTGGTGCAGGATACGGTTGGGTTGGATATACAGGCAGAAATCAAACGGGCCGAATAGACAAAAAACGACGTGACAGAGTCGAATAGTCGCGCGCATCGTACATCAGGTCAGTCAAGTTCAGAGCATCATGCGCACGATCATTTCATTTGCCGCCCTTTTTCTTTCGGTCATTCTGCTGCAGCTCTCGACGGGCGGTGTCGGCCCATTGGATGCCATCTCGGGCCTGACGCTGGATTTCACAACCGAACAAATCGGCCTGCTGGGTTCGGCCCACTTCGTCGGGTTCTTTATCGGCTGCTGGTGGGCTCCGCGCCTGATGGGCAGTGTTGGTCACTCTCGTGCATTTGCAGTTTGCACAGCTTTGGGTGCGATGGGATTGATCGGGCATACGTTGACAGACAATCCCTATGCTTGGGCGGGGTTGCGGATTGCTTCGGGCACCTGTGTTGCCGGAGCCTATACGGTGATTGAAGCCTGGTTGAACGCCAAGGTCACCAACGAATCCCGAGGACGCGCCATGGGCACCTATCGCATCGTCGATATGGGCGGGTCCCTCTGTGCGCAGCTGATCATCGCGGTTCTGCCACCGGCCTCATACGTTTCGTACAACCTTTTGGCCATCCTGTGCTGCGCCGCGCTGCTGCCATTGACACTGACCAGGGCCAGCCAGCCCGAAACGCCCGACGCACCCCGCCTGAAGCCAAAACTGGCATGGAGCAGCTCACCGCTTGCCGTTGCAGGGGTGATCGTGGCGGCCCTCAGCTCGGCCTCATTCCGGATGGTCGGACCGGTCTATGGGCAAGAGGTCGGTCTGGGCGTGGACCAGATCGCGTTCTTTCTAGCCGCGTTCGTGCTGGGTGGCGCGATGGCGCAGTACCCGATGGGTTGGCTTGCAGATAAATATGACCGGCGCTGGGTCCTGATTTGGCTGTCGGCAGCGGCAGTACTCAGTTGTGGGATAACCATGGTCGCCAGTGGAACAGGAACCGTCGGCGTAATGCTGGCCGCAGGGGTGTTCGGGTTCACCACCTTTCCGATCTTTTCTGTCTCATCAGCGCACGCAAATGACTTCGCCACAACCGAGCAACGGGTCGAGCTGTCAGCGGCATTGATGTTCTGGTACGCCTTGGGGGCGATCGCCTCACCCTATATTTCGTCGACATTAATCCAGCAGTTCGGACCCGGAGCTTTGTTTGCCTTTGTGGCACTTGGCCATCTGGGCCTGATCGTATTTGGGCTGGCGCGGATGCGGTCGCGCCCGACACCCGAAGAACGCACGAACTATGTCTACGCACCGCGGACATCGTTCACCATCGGGCGGTTGCTGAAACGATCGCGCGAGGATTAAAGAAAAAGGGCCGGGAAATCCCGGCCCTGTCTTTTATTGCTGTGTCGGAGGCGTTTCTTCCTCGACGATCTGAGCGGATTCGGAAGTCGATTCCAACGCGCCGTTGACGACACCACCGACCCCATTTTCCATCGACAAGCCCAGCTCTTCGCCCAGCTTCTTGAGCGCCGGCATCTGAACGGCCATACCCATGATGGAATCCAGCGCCTGATTGACCACCGGCTTGTCGCCGTTTGACGCGGTGCCACCTGCACCACCCCCGATGCCACCCACCTGATGGATCTTGATCGATTCAATCTTTTCGGCCGGCTTGACCATTTCCGAAATGATCGACGGCATGGTCTCAATCCGCGCCATATCGACCTTCATGCGGATTTGCGCCGCGGACAGAGCGTTGTCGGCCTCGACAATCGCGCGCTTACCTTCGGCTTCGGCCAGCATGTCGTTCTTCTTGGCCTCTGCGCGGATGTTCAGCGCGTCTGCCTCGGCCTGCGCCTCTTCTCGGCGGGCTTCGGCACGGTCAGCGGCGGCCTCCTTCTCGGCCTGCGCAGACAGCCGGATCGCGGTAGCCTGACGCTCGGCCTCACGGGTGGCTTCGATCAGAACGATCTGCTTCTGACGCTCAGCCTCGGACACTTCACGCGCAGTTACGACGGCCTCGGTGGCTTTGGTCGCCTCGGCCCGGGCCAAGTCGGCCGATGCACGCGCGCGGCTTTCCTCCTCGGATTTCTGCGCGATGATGATCTGGCGCTCTTGTTCTGCCACTTCTAGCTCACGCTCTTTCGAAATCTCCGCGTCGCGGATCTTGCGCTCGCGCTCAATTTCGGCGGCGCGGATGGCTTCTTCACGCGCGATACGTGCACGCTCGGTTTCACGCACTGAGTCCTCGGTCCGCGCGGCGATCTCGGCCTCTTGCGCCACACGCAAGGTTTCCACTTTTTGCGTCTGTTCAATGCGTGCCTGAGCTTCGTCCTGCTCGATCAGCAGTTTCTGAAGTTGGGCCTCCATTGCAGCCCGACGCACTTCAACTTCTGCCTCGGCATCTATCTGCGCGCGTTCTTTCTTGGACACCGCGATCACTTCGGCCAGCTTGCGCATACCCACGGCGTTAAACGCATTGTTTTCGTCCAAAGCCTCAAACGGTGTCTGGTCCAGCGCGGTCAGCGACACCGATTCCAGCGACAGGCCGTTTTTCAGCAGGTCCTCGGACACGGCATTCTGCACCTCTTGCACAAAATCGGCGCGGTTTTCATGCAAACCGTCCATGGTCATCTGGGCGGCCACGGCGCGCAGACCGTCGATCAGCTTGCCTTCGATCATCTCACGCAGTTGCTCGACATCAAAGGTGCGATCACCCAGCGTTTGCGCCGCACGTGCGATGCCCTCGTCCGTGGCCATGACCGAGACGTAGAATTCCACGCCAACGTCCACACGCATACGGTCTTTGGTGATTAGGGCAGCCTCGTCACTGCGCTGCACTTCAAGGCGCAGGGTCTTCATGTTGACAGGGCTTACCTCGTGCAACAGGGGCACAATGATGACACCACCATCCATGATGATTTTCTTGCCGCCTGCGCCGGTCTTCACCAGGCTGACCTCTCGGGTCGCGCGGCGGTATAGACGGCCAAGCACAAGGCCGATGAACACAATTACCGCTAAAATGGTCACAACTGCAGTGATCAGGAATGTAAGTTCCATGCAAATTCCTCCGAATTGGGGTTGGTTAGTTTGACAGGCCGACCAGAACGAACCGGTCGCGTCGTCGGTCGCGCAGCACCAGCACATCTGTGCCCTGATTCAGCGCATCCTTGTCCTGCAGCGGTTCCGCGCGCAGGTAATGGGTATTGCCAAAGCGATCCATGACCCGAACCTCGGCCGGGCGACCGCGTGAGGCCGTGCCTTGGGTGATTACACCCCGGCGGCGAGCCAGCATCCGTTCGGAAATCGCCTCGGTTTCGGTCTTGGGCAACAGGCGGGCAAAGACACTGCCAAAGCCACGGGCAAACCACAGGCCAAAGGCACCGGCGGGGATTGCAGCCATCCAGGGCGGCAGGTCAAAGCCCAGCAGATCGCGCAGCGCCATTTGCAAGCCCACACCCGACAGGCCGAACCCCGCAAGCAGCACCACCAGCCAGATCATGAAAGGGATTTTGCCAATCCCCAGCCACGCCAATGGCCCCGCCGCAGCCGCGTCAGGCACGTCGCTTTCAACTTCGGCCAGCTCAAAATCGCCCAGATCGACATCTGCGTCGATGTCCAGACCTAAATCACCAATGTCCAGATCGGGGGCATCCATCACATCCAGATCAACCTCACCCTCGCCAGCCAAAAGGCTGCCTCCCAGGACCAAAGCGATCAGTTCCAGCGCCAAGAGGCCGAACAGAAGCGCAAGCGCCAGGGTAAAAGGTGCAAATGCACCCTCGAGTAAGAAGTCGAACATCAAATAGTGGCCCTCGCTTTAGTATACATTGGTATACATTCAATATGGGAAGTCGTCCCAAATATTCAAGTAGTTGTGATCCAAAAATACAACCCAAGGGTATTGCAGCGCAGAAGACGCCTGCAATCCACGACCCTGCGTCGCGACACGTTTTGGGTCTTTGCGTGTCTAAAATGACATCCCGATAAAAGCCGGGCTTTTGCTGGCCGGTGACATAAGGTAGATGGGCGCGCAGACAGATACGTGGAAACGCAAAATGGCTCGGATTCTCATCACCTCGGCGATCCCCTATATCAACGGGATCAAGCACCTCGGCAATCTGATCGGCTCGCAATTGCCTGCTGATCTGTACGCACGTTACCAGCGTGGCCGGGGGAATGAGGTCATGTTCCTGTGTGCCACTGACGAACACGGCACCCCGGCCGAGCTTGCGGCGGCCAAGGCGGGCAAACCCGTCGCTGAATACTGCACCGAAATGCACGGCGTGCAGGCGGATATCGCAAAACGCTTTGGCCTGAGCTTTGATCATTTTGGCCGCTCGTCCAGCGACCAGAACAAAGCCCTGACGCAGCACTTTGCCGGCAGGCTGGACGAGGCGGACTTGATCCGAGAAGTCAGCGAGAAGCAGGTCTATTCCCACGCCGATGGCCGCTTTCTGCCGGACCGCTATATCGAAGGGACTTGCCCCAATTGCGGATATGACCGCGCTCGCGGCGATCAATGCGAAAACTGTACCAAACAGCTGGACCCAACCGACCTGATCGAGCCGCGCTCGGCCATTTCGGGCTCAACAGATTTGGAAGTGCGCGAGACCAAGCACCTGTATCTGCGCCAGTCTTCGATGAAGGATCAGTTGGACGCCTGGATCGACAGCAAAACTGATTGGCCGATCCTAACCACATCAATTGCTAAAAAGTGGCTGCATGACGGTGACGGGCTGCAGGATCGCGGCATCACCCGTGATCTGGATTGGGGTGTGCCGGTCAAGAAAGGCGATCAGGACTGGCCGGGCATGGAGGGCAAGGTCTTTTACGTCTGGTTCGACGCGCCGATTGAATACATCGCCTGCGCCAAGGAATGGGCCGACGCCTCCGGCAAGCCCGATACCGAGTGGGAACGCTGGTGGCGCACCGACAAAGGTGCCGAAGACGTGCGCTATGTGCAGTTCATGGGCAAGGACAACGTACCGTTCCATACACTCAGCTTCCCAGCGACCATTCTGGGCTCGGGTGAGCCGTGGAAGATGGTCGACCACCTGAAATCGTTTAACTACCTGAACTATGATGGCGGCCAGTTCTCGACCTCTCAGGGGCGCGGCGTGTTCATGGATCAGGCGCTGGACATCCTGCCCGCTGACTACTGGCGGTGGTGGCTTCTGAGCCACGCGCCCGAAAGCAGTGACAGCGAATTCACGTGGGAGAACTTCCAGCAATCGGTGAACAAGGACCTGGCTGATGTTCTGGGCAACTTTGTCAGCCGGATCACCAAGTTCTGTCGTTCGAAATTCTCTGAGGCCGTACCTCAAGGCGGCACCTATGGCGAACGCGAACAGGCACTGATCGACGAATTGACCAAACGCGTCCGCGCCTATGAAGGCCACATGGAGGCGATGGAAGTCCGTAAATCCGCTCAGGAACTGCGGGCGATCTGGGTTGCGGGCAACGAATACCTGCAAGCCGCAGCACCGTGGTCGGTATTCAAGGAAGACCCCGAACAGGCGGCGGCTCAGGTACGTCTGGGCCTGAACCTGATCAGGCTTTATGCAGTGCTCAGTGCGCCGTTCATCCCGGAAACCTCGGCCCGGATGCTGAGCGCTATGAACACGCTGGACACCAGCTGGCCCGAGGACGTCGCCGCTGCGCTGGGCGCCCTGCCCTCTGGTCATGAATTTTCAGTGCCAGAGGTTCTGTTCGCCAAGATCACCGATGACCAGCGTGAGGATTGGCAGACGCGGTTCGCGGGCACACGCGACTGACACACCGCTTTACAGTCGAAATTCGGGGGGCAGTTTGCCCCCCTTTTTTGTAGCACCATCCGGTTGAATCTCAATCGCCGTCTGGTTCCAATTCGCACACTCATGTTGCGCGGATACGTGGATAAACCTGCGCGATGTCAGAATAATTTCAGCCTTCGTATTCAGGCCTACAGTGTAAACAAGGTTGAGAAACACGTCTAAACCCGCCATCCTGATCCAAAGTTCCGGCGACTCGGGTCTCGATCGGTGGTCTGGGCCGGGTAAAATTTACTTCAACGAGGCAATTTCTATGTCCCTTGCATCGACGTTTTCCTGCTTCCGTCACAGCCCCTCGGTCACCCGGTTTCTTTGGCCCGCTGCCGCAGCAATCTGCATGGGACTGACACAAACCGCCTCAGCCCAGGACCAAAGCGACGCGCCGCCGCCAAAAGTTTCCATCGCTGCCGCCTATTCGCAGGAAATCACCGAAGAGGCCGTATTCATCGGACGGGCCGAAGCGCTGGACAAGGTCGATATCGTGGCCCGCGTTAGCGGTTTCCTGGAAACCCAGAACGTTGAAGACGGTGCGTTGGTAAAAGAAGGCGACGTGCTGTTCACCATCGAACCTGACCTATATCAGGCGACGCTAGAGGCGAGAAACGCCGATCTGGACCGGGCCGAAGCCAATTTGGAACTGGCCAAGGTTGATCTGGCCCGAAAGGAAGAGCTCTATAAACGCGACGCCACGCCAGAATCTGAGCGTGATATCGCGCGCGCCAACGAACTGGTGGCCGAAGCTGAGGTCAAGGCCGCCAAAGCAGCGATCCAGCAGGCCGAACTGGACCTTAGCTATACTGAAATCCACGCCCCTTTCACGGGTCGTATCGGGCGGGTCGCAATCAGTGTCGGGGATATTGTCGGTCCAACCAACCCTCCGCTGGTCAATATCGTCAGCGAGGCACCGATCTACGTCAATTTTTCCCTGAACGAGAAACAGTTTACGACCGTTCTTGAAACCATTGGCGAAAGCGCCTCGTCGCTGTCCGAAAGCGACAAGAGCCCGGTTGTTCGCGTGACATTGCCTAACGGAACAGAACTGGACGAGTCCGGGACCATCGTCTTTGTCGACAACCGGATTGATCCCCTGACTGGTGCCATCACAATGCGCGCCGAGTTCGATAACACAGACCGACTGATCATCGACGGGGCGTTTCTGAACGTGCGCATCGAAGCGCTGGAGCCGACGCTAGAGGTGCTTATCCCTCAGGCCGCGCTTCAGCGGGATCAACGGGGCGAGTTCGTCCTGGTAGTTAACGACCAGCAAATGGTCGAACAGCGCTACATCACCACCGGAGATACCGTAGATACTGCCATCATCGTCAAAGATGGCCTGCGCGAAGGCGAAAGTGTCATCGTCGAGGGCCTGCAACGCGTGCGCCCGGGTGTTGCCGTAGATGCGGTCGTCGCATCTGAACAGCCGGGAGAATAACTGATGTTCTCCGCCCTGTTCATTAGCCGGCCCAAGCTGGCGCTTGTCATTTCGCTGGTCCTGACCATCATGGGCGGCATCGGCTACCTAGTTCTGCCAGTGGCCCAATTCCCGGATATCACACCGCCGGTTGTAAGCGTCACGGCCACCTATACCGGCGCCAATGCCGAGACGGTGGAAAACACCGTCGCCGCGCCCATTGAAGCGCAGGTAAACGGTGTGGACGATATGATCTATATGACGTCAACGTCGTCAGATAACGGTTCATATTCACTGAACATTACATTCGAGGTCGGCACTGATCCTGATATTGCCTCGGTCAACGTGCAAAACCGTGTGGCTCAGGCCATGTCGTCACTGCCCGCCGAAGTGACATCGTCCGGCGTGGTCACGCAAAAAGCGTCAACCAACATGCTGCTGCTGGTGACGCTGACCTCACCTGAAGGCACGTATGACAGCGTGTTTCTGTCCAACTACGCGTCAATCAACCTGAAAGACGCGCTGGCCCGGGTTCAGGGTGTTGGTAAAGCCGAAGTTCTGACCAATCTGGAATACGCCATGCGGATCTGGATGGACCCGGATCAGATGGCGGCTTTGTCCATCACGCCCGGTGACGTCATCAGCGCGATCCAAGAGCAGAACATCGAAGTTTCCGCCGGCTCTATCGGTTCGCCACCTGTGCCAGAGGGGCAGACGTTTCAATATACTATCAAGACCAAAGGCCGTCTGACCTCGGCCGCCGAATTTGGCGACATCGTCATCCGAACCGGTGACGCGGGATCAATCGTACGGGTCAAGGATATCGCGCGCGTTGAACTGGGCGCAGAGTTCTATTCCGCATCGGGCTATTTCCAAGCCGTTCCGGCAACGGTTCTGGGCATCTATCAGGCCCCCGGAGCGAACGCGCTGGCCGTGTCCGAACGGGTTCAGGCAGAGCTGGACCGCCTGTCCCGTTCCTTCCCGACGGATGTCGAATTCCAGGTACCATTCAACACCACCGACTTTGTCGAGCAATCCCTGAATGACGTGGTCACAACCCTGATGCTAACCTTCATTTTGGTGATCTCGGTTGTGTTTGTCTTTCTGGGCAGCTGGCGAGCCACGATCATTCCTGCCGTTGCGATCCCAGTATCTCTGATCGGAACGTTTGCCTTTTTGCTGGCGTTTGGGATGTCCCTGAACACGATCTCATTGTTCGCGCTTGTGCTGGCTATCGGGATCGTGGTGGACGACGCCATTGTTGTTGTTGAAAACGTTGAACGCATCATCGCGGACGAAGGCCTTCCCCCAGCCGAGGCGACTCGCAAAGCGATGGGACAAATCACCGGCCCCGTCATCGCAACCACACTGGTTCTGCTGGCGGTGTTCGTGCCGGTAACCTTCATGCCCGGCATTTCCGGGCGATTATATTCGCAGTTCGCTGTTACCATCTCAACCGCTGTGGTGATCTCGTCGATCAACGCGCTGACCTTGTCACCCGCCCTGTGTGGGCTGGTGCTGCGCGCGCGCTCTGGCCCTCCCAAAGGGGTGCTGGCCATGTTCGAAAACCTCATCGGAACAGTGCGCAGCGGGTATGTCGCGATCGTGCGCAAGATGCTGATCCTGCCGGTGGTTGCACTGGGGATAATCGTGGCCCTCGCCATGGGAACCGGCACGATCATGTCCAATACGTCCAGCGGGTTTATTCCGCTTGAGGATAACGGATACCTGTTCGTTGACATTCAACTGCCCGATGCCGCAACCCTAGAACGGACAGAAACGGTTTCCGCACGGGTTGATGATCAAATACGAGAGATTCCGGGCGTGGCCAGCACGGTTCTGGTCAATGGGTTTTCTATTCTCAACGGCACGACCACCAACGGCGCTACGGTTTTTGTGAACCTGGAAAACTGGGATGACCGCCAGGAAGAGGATCTGAGCGCGAATGCCATTCTGGCCAAGGTCCTGGCCATCGCCAATGGTGAATCCGCGGCCTCGATCGTGGCTTTCAACCCGCCGCCCATTCAGGGTCTCGGCCTGTCTGCCGGGGTTGAAATGGAGGTTCAGCAAACCGGAGGCGGTACGCCACAGGATCTGGCCTCGGCCGTGGGATCGTTTGTCTATGCAGCGAACCAGCGGCCCGAGATCGGTCAGGCCTATACCACCTTCCGCGCCAACGTCCCACAGCTGTTTGTCGATCTGGATCGGGAAAAGGCCAAGACGCTGCAAGTGTCCGTGGCCGAGATTTTCCAAACCATGCAGGCGCAGCTGGGCTCGTATTACGTAAACGACTTCAACCTGTTCGGTCGGGTCTACCGCGTGATGATCCAGGCCGACGGCACTTATCGCGACAACGTCGAAGACATCTCGAACCTCTATGTGCGGTCTACGCAGGGCGATATGGTGCCGCTGGGAACGCTGATCGATGTCGAAAACGTGCTGGGTCCGGTTTTGCTAAAACGGCACAACCTGTTCCGGTCGGCGACCGTGACCGCTGTGCCTGCGCCGGGCCTGTCCAGCGGAGACGCGATCAATGTCATGACCGAAGAGTCCGCAAACGCCCTGCCCCCGGGCTATGCGTTTGAATGGACCGGCACAGCACAGCAGCAGCTGGCCTCGGGCAGCCTGGTGGTTGTGATCCTTGGGTTGGCAATTCTGTTCGGCTACTTGTTCCTTGTTGGGCAATACGAAAGCTGGTCACTGCCGGTTTCCATCCTGCTTTCGGTGGTTGTTGCCCTGTTCGGGGCGGTGGCCGCCGTGGCCATCGTGGGTAGTGATATCAATCTGTATACGCAGATCGGGATGATCATGCTTGTGGGGCTGGCCTCGAAAAACGGCATTCTGATTGTTGAATTTGCGATGGAGCAAAGGGCCAATGGACTGTCGATCAAAGATGCCGCTGCCGAGGCCGCGTTTCAGCGGTTCCGCGCTGTGATGATGACCGCCCTGTCCTTCTTGCTGGGCGTTGTGCCGCTGTTGGCCGCGAATGGCGCGGGCGCGGCCAGTCAGAAAGCCATTGGTGTGGCCGTCTTTGGCGGGATGCTGGCAGCCACACTGGTTGGCGTCATTCTGGTGCCAGTGCTCTATGCGCTGATGCAAAGTCTTAGAGAGTGGATCAAGGGAACAAAAAACGATCCTGGACCTACCGAAGAACCCGTCTGAATCAAAAAGCCCCGCCTCAATGGCGGGGCTTTGTTTTTACCCGGTCAAGCTGCTGCCTAAGATCGACGCTGATCCATCCACTCGTCAATGTGGGCGATCTGTTCGGCGCTCAGCTTCAGTCCCAGTTTGTTACGGCGCCAGACGACATCCTCGGCCTTGCGCGCATACTCCTTGTCCATCAGCCATTCTAGCTCCCGCGCAGTTAGAGACGCGCCAAAGTTCTCACCCAACGCCTTGTCAGAATTCGCATCGCCCAGAATAACGCGCGCTTCGGTACCATAGGCGCGGACAAGCCTTTCGGCCCAGGCACGATCCAAGAAGGCATAGTCAGCCTCCAATCCCGCCACCAGATCCTGCACACCATCGACCGGAAAATCACCGCCGGGTAAAGCAACGCCAGCCGTCCACGGGCCGTGAAGGTCAGGGAAGTGATTGGCAACTTTCTCAAGCGCGTGTTCTGCAAGCCGGCGGTATGTGGTGATCTTGCCGCCAAAGACGTTCAGCACCGGTGCCCCGCCGGTAGAATCTACTTTCAACGTGTAATCCCGGGTCGCGGCTGTCGCGCTGCTGGCTCCGTCATCGTACAGAGGGCGCACACCGGAATAGGTCCAGACGATCTGGTCCCGCGTCACGGGCTTTTTGAAATACTTCGACGCAAAGGCGCACAGATAATCCTGCTCGGCCTCTGTACAGATCGGGGGTTCGGACGGGTCGGCGTGTTCCTGATCCGTTGTGCCGATCAGGGTGTAATCGCGCTCGTACGGGATGGCAAAGATGATGCGCCCGTCTTCACCCTGAAAGAAATAGCATTTTTCATGATCGAACAGCCGGGGGGTCACGATATGACTGCCCCGCACCAACCGCACGCCCTCGCGTGAGTTCACATGGATTTTGGTCTGGATGATATCGCCCACCCAGGGACCGCCCGCATTGATCAGCATCTTTGACCACACAACCCGGGTTTCGTCGGACTCTCGGTCACGGATCGTGATCTCCCACAACCCTTCAATACGCTTGGCGGACAGCACTTCGGTCTGCACCAGAATATTGGCCCCGCGCGCCTCGGCGTCACGGGCATTGAGAACGACCAGACGGGAGTCTTCAACCCAACAGTCGGAGTATTCATAGGCCGTCTGAAACTTGTCCTGCAGAGGCGTACCTTCGGGTGAGGATGCAAGGTTCAACGACGACGTTCCCGGCAGGATTTTGCGGCCGCCCAGGTTGTCGTACAGAAACAACCCCAGACGGATAAGCCACGCAGGCCGACGACCGCGCATCCACGGCATGAAGAAGCTTAGCAAACGCGACGTCGGCGTTTCGGAATCGAAACGCATATCTTTGTGATACGGCAGCACAAAGCGCATGGGCCAGCTGATATGGGGCATTGCACGCAACAACGTCTCGCGCTCGATCAGCGCTTCGCGGACAAGGCGGAATTCGAAATATTCAAGATAGCGTAGGCCGCCGTGAAACAGTTTGGTCGAGGAAGAGGACGTTGCCGATGCAAGGTCATGCATTTCAGCCAGCGTGACAGTCAAACCACGCCCCGCTGCGTCACGTGCGATACCGCATCCGTTGATTCCACCGCCTATGATGAACAGGTCTGTGACCTGCGTGTTCTTCTGGTCCATATCCCAGTGATTCCCCGTTGTGGAAAACGCGCGCTCATTAACCGCGCGGCCCCTCGTTTCGTCAATGTCTCTTTTCGTTTTTTTTCGCTTTTTGCATCCGAGGAACACATTTGTTATGACTATTTTGCTGAATTCGGCATGGATCACTTGCAAAACCTGAAAAATAGAACAAAAACGAATACAACCCGGTTGGAGCCAACAGTGTCCTTATCCTTTCGCCAGTCTGACATCCTAAGCATCGCCAAGCAGGACGGTCGTGTGACGGTCGACGGTTTGGCGACGCGGTTCGACGTGACGGTCCAAACCATTCGCCGTGACCTGTCAGAACTGGCGGATATGGGTAAGCTTGATCGTGTGCATGGTGGCGCTGTTCTGCGGTCTGGCGTGTCCAACATCGGCTACGAAGACCGCCGCGCCCTGAACGCGGAAACCAAGGCGCTGATTGCTCAAAAATGCGCGCGGGATATTCCTGACGGGGCGTCAGTGTTCATGAATATCGGCACCTCGACCGAAGCCGTCGCTCGGCAATTGTTGTCCCATAAGGACCTGATGGTGGTGACTAATAATATGAACGTCGCCAATATTCTGGTCGAAAACCCAAACTGCCAGATCGTTGTGGCTGGAGGTGTGCTGCGCCGCTCGGATGGGGGTTTGGTCGGCAATCTGACCATTTCGACGATAGAGCAGTTCAAGTTCGACTATGCGATCATTGGATGCTCTGCCCTGGATACCGAAGGTGATTTGTTGGATTTCGACTTTCAGGAAGTGCGGGTCAGCCAAACCATCATCGCGCAGGCCCGCAAAACTTGTCTAGTAGCGGATCAGTCCAAGTTTCAACGGACCGCACCCGCCCGGATCGCGTCAATGTCTGAGGTCGACGTGTTTTATACTGATTTCCCACTGCCGGATGAGTTGGCCAGTAAATGCGCCGAATGGGGCACCCGACTGGTACTGTGCGGCTGACCAAAGCGGGTTTTTCTGTCAGCTTCGGTCAAGCGGCAATCTGGGTAGCCACGCCTAGACCCTACGTTCAACCATAAAGTGATTGACGAACTGGACACCAACAACTGAGGATGAGACAACCTTCCAAAGGAGGCGCGAGCATGGGATTACTGGGGCAGCCGCTGGGCTATTATGACTATCTGACATTTGTGGCGCTGATTCTTCTGCTGGGCGCCGTCATGGGGCTTTTTCTGTTCATCATGGGGCTGCCCGGACGTATTGCGATCAAACGCAACCACCCCCACGCCGAGGCCGTAAAAATCATGGGATGGATGGGATTTCTGGCCATCGTTCCCTGGGTGCACGCGTTTATCTGGGCCTTCCACGACGGAACCACAGTCGATATTCGCCGCTTGCCCGAAGATGAACGTGACGCAGTGCGCAAAGAGATCAAACGACTGGGGGGCGAATTGACCGAAGAATACCGCGATCCGCTGGATCCTGACGAGACGCAGAAAAGCTAAAGCCAAAGGAAGTCACAGAATATGTTTGTCGCCCTCGGCATTACGCTGTTTTACATCATTTTCGTCTGGTTCATTTTCTTCAAAGCTAAATGGCTGAAATTCAACATCACTTGGGGGATCGTCTCGTTCTGGGTTGGCGCCCATCTGCTGCTGATCTTTCTGGTCGCGTTGCGGTTCTTTCAGCCCTTCTCGATCGACAGCCATGTTGTGCGCTCGACCATTCAGATTGTGCCCCGGCTGACTGAACCGACGATACTGACCGAGGTGCTGGTGGAACCCAATACCGAGGTAAAGAAGGGCGATCCGCTTTATCGCTTTGACGACACTGTATTTGCGCTTGAGGTTGAAGAAGCCACAGCCCAGTTGGTCGCGGCTGAACAGAACGCCAAAATCCTGGAACAGGACGTGATTGCTGCCTCCGAGGCCATTGAACGAGCCAACGCGCAGCTGGCATATGCCCGAACACAGCAGGCGCGCTATGAGAACCTCGTGCCCGCTGGCGGTGCGCGTCAGGATGAGCTCGACCGATGGGACGAACAGGTCACCGAGGATCAGGCTTTGGTCAAAGAGGCCGAAGCCAATCTAGAAAAGGCTCAGCTTGCCCTGAATTCGCAGATCGACGGGGTGAACACGGGTATCCTGCAAGCGCAGGCACAGCTGGAAAAAGCTGAGTATTTTCTGGAGAACACGACAATTTATGCGCCCGAAGACGGGATGATCGTGTCACAACAGGCCCGCCCTGGACTTGTCGTAGGAGATATCCGACTGGGCGCGATCGCCAGCTTTGTGACCAAGGACAACCCCTATATTCTGGCAACCTACCGTCAACAGAATTTGAAGTTTGTCGAACCCGGCCAAGAGGTCGAGGTTGCCCTCGATCTCTACCCCGGAGAGATTTTGACCGGCAAGGTCGAGGCTATCTGGTGGGCAACGCGCCAAGGACAGTACCTGCCTTCTGGCCGCCTGCCCGGCTTTGAACTGCCCAAACTGCCGGGGCGCATTGCGGTGCAAATCTCGGTCGACATCCCCGACAAGCATACCTTCCCTGCGGGCGGGCATGCAGCGGTGGCAATCTATACCGGACAAGGCAAAAGCTTTGAGTTCCTGCGGCGTATCAATATCCGTTTGTATTCCTTCGCCAACTTCATCCGACCCCTGGATATCTGAGGACTGACATCATGGCACGGGCCAGACTTTACAGCAGACTGATGGGCACAGCCCTTTGTGCGGCACTGCTGGTGGGCTGCACGCCTGTTGGCCCGGATTTCGTGCGGCCGAACTCTCCGGTCGTCAAGCAATGGATCGAGGTCAACAGCCCCAGCACTGGTCAAAGCGGTCTGACCTCGCGCAGCGCGCCGGTGGTGAAATGGTGGCAGACATTCAACGATCCGACCTTGAACAAGCTGATCGCTCAGGCCTATGCCCAGAACCTCGATCTGCAGGTCGCGGGTGCCCGTGTTCTACAGGCCCGCGCACAATTGGGCATCGCTTTCGGAGAGCTTTACCCCCAATCCCAAGCCATCGGCGGTTCGATCCAACGGCGGCAAATAAGTGAGAACCTAAATCCGATTGCGGATATCAACCGGATTATCCCATTGGATACCGAATTTTCGACCTCGCAGGTTGGCTTTGACGCGCAGTGGGAGTTGGACATATGGGGCCAGCAACGGCGCGGTGTTCAGGCCGCCCGGTCTAATCTGGCCCTGCAAGTGGCCAATTATGACGACGCACTGGTGACACTGACTGGCGATGTGGCGGCGCTGTATGTCAATATCCGCGCTTTGCAGGAATCCCTGGCGGTGGCGCGCGAGAACATCCAGCTGCAGCAGGAATCCGCAGACCTGACCGAATTGCGGTTCAATAATGGCGTGACGACCGAGTTGGACGTTCAGGAGTCGCGGGCTTTGTTGAACAACACCAAAGCCTTGGTGCCCGAGATTGAAAGCGATCTGCAACAAGCCAAGAATGCGCTGGCCGTTCTGCTGGGAACTACCCCGTCGCGTATGACCAGCCTTCTGGGCAATTCAGGGCGCATCCCGTCAGCCCGGTCCAACGTGGCCGTTGGCGTCCCTGCCGAGTTGTTGCGCCGCCGCCCGGATGTGCGCGCGGCTGAATTGGCGGCTGCCATCCAATCGGCGCAAGTTGGAATAGCGCTGGCAGACCTGTACCCGCAATTCATTCTGTCCGGCGCAATCGGGCTGCAGGCCTCTGGCGGGCGAGATCTGTTTTCGTCGGCCAGCACAACCGGGCTAGCCAATGCCGGCGTGGTCTGGAATGTGCTGAACTACGGTCGGATCAAGAACAACGTCCGGGCACAGGATGCGGCCTATCAGGCACTGATCGCCAACTACCAGAACACAGTCCTGACCGCCTATTCCGAGGTTGAAAGCGCGATGGTGGCCTATGCCCAATCCCGCAAGCAGGTGGGATTCTATGAAAACAGCGTCGCCGCCTCACGCAAAGCGTCAGAAATTGCGATTGATCAATACCGGGATGGTGCTGCCAGTTACTCTCGTATTTTGAACACCCAAACTGCATTATTGCGGTCTCAGGCCAACCTGATCCAGGCACGGCAGGAAGTGTCCAGCAATCTGGTCGCGGTCTACAAGGGGCTGGGTGGTGGCTGGCAGATCCGTCAGAATCAGGAATTCCTGCCTGAAACCGTGCTGGCCGAGATGGCCTATCGCACCGACTGGGGCGATCTGCTGCAACAAGACCCAACGCGCGCCAGCCTGAACTGACACTTACTTGGTCAGGCCGCGCAAGCCGCCAGAGATCAGGATATTCACCTCATACAGAATGCGGGGTGCCGCCAGGCCACCGGGGCTGGCCAGGTAATTCGGGCTCCAGTCCGGTTCAAACTTTTGCTTGAACGACCGCAGCCCTTCAAAGTGATAAAACTGCTCACCATGCTCGTAGACAAAGCCGCCCACACGATTCCAGAATGAGGCCAGCTGCCGGTTCTCAATCCCGGAAAACGGCGCAGCCCCCAGCGAGAACCACTGGAACCCCTGCTCTGATCCCCGCGCCATCATCTCGGCAAACAGCGCGTCCATGACAAAGCTTGGGCTGTCAGGCTCATACCGCATCAGGTCCAGTGACAGCTCGGATTTGTTGCCGCCCTGAAACAAGTTGGCAAATGCCATGATCTGTCCGGTATCGCCATTGCGCAGCACGGCGTGGTCGAAATAGGACAGGTAATCGTCATCAAACCCACCCAGGGCAAAACCCTTTTCCTCGCCAGCCTTACGTTCGAGCCAAGCGTCAGAGATTTTGCGTAGTTCTGGCAGGACCGGGCTTAGGTCTTGCTTGAGAATGATTTCAAACACATAACCTTCACGCTCTGCCCGGTTCTTGGCCTGCCGAAATCGCTTGCGGGGCTTTCCATCCAGAGAGAAATCTTTCAGCGGCACGCGCGCGACCTCGCCGATTTTCAGGATCGACAGGCCGAGATCCAGAAAGGTCGGCAGGTATTTGGTCGAAACACTGTAAAACGCACACAGCTTACCTTCGCGATCCGCCATTTCGCGTAACTGCCAAATTAGTTGCTGACCGGCTGTTTCGTCACCTACCGGCTCACCCTTGCTGATCAGCGCGTTGCCAGTATCGGCATAGGCAATAAACGCTGTGTCGTCCGGCGCGATCAGAAACTGCTTGTCACCGGTCAGTGAAATTTGAGATTCGGTATCCTCACTCTCCATCACAAGCCGCTCGACCACAGGCGGGATTTCAGTTCGCACCGGGGGTGGGATTTCGCGCCCGAACAGAGAGTTCACAGCCACAACCCCCAGAATGACCGCAACCACAAGGCTAGAGCGTAAAAAGCGCGAAGCATCGCCATTCCACGCGAACTCCCACCACAGGGAATTCTGGTATTCGACATGGGAATAGGCAAATAGTCCGACCCAGAAGATGACCGCCAGCAAAGCCACCACACTGACCAGCCACGGGATGTTCAGGCGAAAGATTGATGCACCACTGACGCGGTAGAACGCCCCCCGGAACGTGGCCAGCAGCGCGATGGTGGCCAACATGCTGATCGCCTCATGCGTATCCAACCCTTTGGTCAGAGAGGCGACGAAGCCAATCACCATCAACAGCATGGCCGCAATCCAGGCACGGTAAAGCTTGCGGAACAAGCCGCGTGAGACAAGGATCAGAAGAACGCCCACGGCACTGCCCGCCAGATGTGAGGCCTCTACAAAGGACAGAGGCAAGAAATCCCGCAACACACCCAGGCTTTGGCTGCTGGAAGGCAAAGCACCCGACACCAGCAGGATAACCCCGGCCACAGCCGCCACTCCGGCTGCAACCATCGGCACAATTGGGCGGATCGCGCGGTATACCCACGTGGCTGCGCCACTGATGTGATGGCGATGTGTCAGGGCCGAGGCTACCGCAATCGAGAGGGTTGCAATCGCAAATGGTAAAAACGTGTAGACCAATCGATAAAGCAATAGCGCGGCGATGACGTCCGACCGCCCCGACGCTCCCAGCCCGGCGATCAACGTGGCCTCAAACGCACCTATACCGCCCGGCGCATGGCTGAGGATGCCAATTGCGATGGCCCCGATGTAGATCGTGAAGAAGTACGGATAGCCGACACCAAGGTCATCCGGCATTAGAACGTACAGCGCCATGGACGCGCCAAAGAGGTCTCCGATTGCGGCTATTGTCAGCAGGCCAGACAACTTGCCACCGGGCAAGTTGAACCCGACCCCGCCATAGGCCAGTCTGCGCCCCCCTTTGGCGAGCCATAAGAACAAGGTCACCAGACCCGCCAGCAGGCACAGTCCAATTGTGGTTTCTACCGTGTCGCTGATCGGAAGAACTTTGGAAATTCCATCTGGATGCAGCGTCAACAGGATGCCAAGCAACAAAACCAACCCAGACCAAAACGCAATCCATGAGGTCGCAATTACGCCGGCGACCCTGCTCAGATCCAGCCCGAGCGAGGCATAGATGCGGTATCTAATAGCTGTACCCGTGATGTACGAAAACCCAAGGCAGTTCGACACTGCGTACCCACTGGCTCCGGCCATGCCCGCGACGGGCAATGGCACCTCGCCGTCGGCCACGCTTTGAACCGCCAAAACGTCATACATGGATAAGGACACAAAGCTGACTACTGTCCAGCACAGAGCAAAGAACATCAGCTTCCACGATGTGTTGGCCACGTCGGTCTTAACGTCGGACCATTTCACGTGCGAGGACAGCTCATGCAGTACGGTCAGCGCAATTAGCGTCACTAGAATCGGGATCGCGATTTTTATCCACGGCTTTTCCAGGACCTTTGTGACCCGCTCGGCCCAGCGAACAGCCCAGAGTTCTTTGTCTGTCTGCTGATCAGTCATGGTTTTTTCCTGCTCTCAGGCACTGAAATGATCCTGCACGCGAATGTATGGCGCAGGTCGATCCTTGCACATTTTCTTTGAACCTCAAAGCGCTACAGGGCGGATCAGACCCGACCTTTTCGGGTGGACAGCAACAGGTTGGTTTCCGATCGCGTGACCCCCTCCATCCGCCGTATCTGAAACAGAACTTCATCCAATTCCGCCAGCGTTTCGGTGCCGATCTCGGCGATCAGGTCCCAGCTGCCATTGGTGGAATGCACGGCGCGCACCTGACGCATGGCGGCGATTCTGGCCATCGTCCGCTCGGTCCCGCGCCCTTCGATTTCAAGCATCATCAACCCGCGCACCGGGCTTTCGGCCACGTCCTGCCGGGTGAGAACTGTGAAGCCCACGATCTCACCGGATTGTTTGAGGCGTTGTAACCGGCTGCGCACCGTTGTGCGGGTGACCCCCAGCGTTTCCGCAAGCTCGGATAACGAGGCCCGAGCATCCCGATGCAACGCGTTGAGCAATCGACTATCCAAATCGTCCATAATTACTTCTCATTTCGTATCACCGGGTTTCATTTTGAACATTTTGCCCTCTTCTCGCAAGGCATCCCGGCAGCTTAGATAATCATATGGACAAAAAACACGTGATTTTAGTTGGCGCCCCCATGGATGCGGGCAAACGCAGACAAGGGTGCCGGATGGGGCCCGATGCCTATCGGGTGGCCGGGCTGGAACAGGCGCTGGCGGATTTGGGGCATTCAGTCACCGATATCGGTGATGTCAGCGCGGACGCTACGGGTGTACCGGATCACGACCACCTTTTCGCCCTGCCCGACTGCATCGGCTGGACCAACGCTTTAAGCCGAGCGGCACATAACACTGCCCCGAAGGGTCTGCCAATTTTCATGGGTGGCGACCATGCCCTGTCGATGGGAACGGTTGCAGGCATGGCTGTCCATGCCCAACAGATTGATCGCCCCCTGTTTGTGTTGTGGCTGGACGCCCATAGCGATTTCCACACGCCAGACAGCACCGGCAGTGGCAATCTGCATGGCACGCCCGTCGCCTATTTCACCGGCCAGCCCGGGTTTGACGCCTTTCCGCCGGTAACAGCCCCCGTTCCGACCGATCGCGTAGGCATGATCGGTCTGCGGTCCGTTGACCCGGCTGAACGCGCCCGACTAGAGCAGGATCACGCCATGCTCGCGGATATGCGCAGCATTGATGAACACGGAATCAAAGCTCCCCTGTTGGCCTTTCTTGACCGGGTTCGGCAGGCAAACGGCATCCTACATGTCTCGCTGGATGTTGATTTCCTCGACCCTTCGGTCGCGCCTGCTGTGGGCACAACGGTCCCCGGTGGCGCAACCGAACGCGAGGCGCATCTGGCTATGGAACTGCTGCACGAAAGCGGCCTTGTCTGCTCGCTTGATCTGGTCGAGCTAAACCCGTTTCTCGACGAACGGGGCCGCACTGCCAAGTTGATGGTTGATCTTGCGGCCTCTTTGCTGGGGCGTCGCATCTTCGACCGCCCAACCCGGAGTTTCTGATGAATTCCCTGCAATCCCCGTCCGCCGTGGTCATGGTTCGCCCCCATGCCTTTGCTTCGAACCCCGAAACCCGCGATGACAACGCATTTCAGACGCTGGCGAACCGATCTGCCAAGGCAACCTCGGCTGCCGCACGGGATGAGCATGACCGGGCCGTCGAACAACTGCACGCGGCAGGTGTTACCGTTCATGTTTTTGACGATCACGGCACGCAAGACACACCGGACAGCGTCTTTCCCAACAACTGGTTTTCCACCCATCCCGGCGGGCATGTGGCGATCTACCCAATGTTTGTCCCGTCACGTCGGCGCGAAAGGCGCAGCGACGTTATTGAACTTCTAAAACAGGAATACCGCGTTCAGGACGTCATAGATTACTCCGGCCTGGAACAGGACAATCTGGCGCTTGAGGGCACCGGCGCCATGGTTCTCGATCACGTTGGGCGCATCGCCTATACGGTTAAATCCAACCGAGCCGATCGGGTTTTGCTGGAACGGTTCTGCACACATTTCAACTATGAACCAATTGCCTTCGAAGCCCGGGATGCCGAAGGCCGAGACGTCTATCACACCAATGTTCTGATGGGGATCGGTATGCATTATGTGCTGATCTGTCTGGACATGATCACCGATCTCGACCGGCGTGCCACCGTTCGGGCGCGCCTGGAAGAATCTGGTCGCACTGTCATTGATCTGTCCCACGAACAGATTGCCGATTTCGCCGGTAACGCAATCGAACTCAGCGGGAACAACGGCCTCGTACTGGCCCTGTCCTCTCGCGCCCTGGACGCGCTGACGCCCCAGCAAATTGAGGTCATCAAAGCCAGCGCTACTACGTTGTCGCTGACGATCCCAACGATAGAAACAGCCGGAGGGTCAGTGCGTTGCATGATCGCCGGCATTCATCTTTCCCGCCGATAGGAGACCCTGATGCAACCTTCCGAAAAAGCCCTGGTGCCGTTTGTTTCCGTCGACAACATGATGCGTCTTGTGCATCACGTCGGGCTTGAAAAAATGATCACACAAATCGCTGCCCGGATCGAAGCCGATTTCAAACGCTGGGAAAGCTTCGACAAAACTCCCCGTATTCCGGCTCATTCCCCGCACGGGGTGATCGAACTTATGCCCACCTCAGACGGCGAGGCGTACGGGTTCAAATACGTCAACGGCCACCCCAAGAATACGTCCGAGGGGTTGCAGACCGTGACTGCGTTCGGCCTATTGGCCGATGTGTACACCGGCTACCCCACCCTGCTGACCGAGATGACCATGCTGACAGCTTTGCGTACAGCGGCAACCTCAGCGCTGGTGGGCAGCTATCTGGCACCAAAATCCTCGTCCGTCATGGCCATGATCGGTAATGGAGCACAGTCGGAATTCCAGTGCCTGGCCTTCAAGGCGATGTGCGGCGTCAAGACAGTGCGTCTGTATGACACCGACCCCAATGCCATCAAAAAATGCGCTGCAAACCTATTGGGTTCAGGACTGACCATAGTACAGTGCAAAACACCCGAGGACGCCATTGAGGGCGCGGATATCATCACGACCTGTACGGCAGACAAGAAAAACGCAACGATCCTGACTGACAACATGGTCGGTCCAGGCGTGCATATCAACGCCATTGGTGGCGATTGCCCAGGCAAAACCGAACTACACCGCGACATTCTGCTGCGATCCGACATTTTCGTCGAATACCCCGAACAAACCCGCGTCGAAGGCGAGATTCAAGCGCTGGAAAACGACCACCCGGTCACTGAAATGTGGCAGGTCATGACCGGGCAGGCCAATGGGCGTCGTGACGACCGGCAGATCACTCTATTCGACAGCGTCGGTTTTGCGATCGAAGATTTCTCGGCCTTAGGCTACATTAAATCCGCCATTGAAGGCACTGATTTCTATGAGGCTCTGGATATGTTAGCCGATCCAGATGACCCTCGCGATCTGTTCGGAATGCTGATGCGGGCCGGATAGCGGCCGGGAAACGGGGCGCTGCCCCCGCCGCCCTACGGGCAACTCCCCCGGGATATTTTTAGCCAGATGAAGCAGGGGATCCGATCCTTCATCTGGCTAAAAGCATCCCGGAGCGCGAGGCAGAGCCTCGCATTTTATGACCTGTCAGCCAGCGAGCGACGGCAAGAACAACACAATGCCTGGAAAGGCCACCAAAAGAGCGATTGTAACCCCGTCCGCGATGAAAAACGGAGTGACGCCTTTGAAGACATCCTGCACGCTCAGGTCCGGGCGCACGCCAGCCACGACAAAGCAGTTCAGACCAATGGGAGGCGTGATCAAACAAAACTCGGCCATTTTAACCACCAGAATACCAAACCAGATCGCGCACATTGGGCCGGACATTCCAAAGGCACTGTCGGCCGCGCTGACGGCTTCGCCTCCGTTCAGGGCCATAACGGCCGGGTAAACAACCGGCAGGGTCAGCAACAGCATCCCAATGGCGTCCATGAACATGCCAAGCACTGCATAGGCCAGCAGGATGCAGATCAGGATCAGCATAGGTGACATTTCCAACGAAGTGATCCAGTCGGAAAACGCGCCCGGCAAGTCGGCAAATCCCAGGAATCGGACGTAAATCAACACACCCCAAATGATCGAGAAGATCATGGCGGTCAGTTTGGCTGTTTCCAGCAGGGCTGATTTCAGCTCGGTCCAGCGCATGCCGTGAAACAGGGCAAAGCAAAAGACAATAAAGGCACCGATTGCCCCGCCCTCTGTTGGCGTGCCCCAGGCCTTTTCGCCAAACGGATTGTAGACAAAGCAGATTATGATCAGGATCACGGCCACGATTGGGAACGCACCAGGCAAGGACGCGAACCGTTGCTTCCACGTGAACCCTTTGACCGGTGGGCCAACCGATTTGAAAATCACCGCGATGCCCACAATCAAAACGCCATAGACGATTGCTGAAAAAGCGCCGGGGATGAAACCGGCCAGCAAGAGTTTACCGACATCCTGCTCGACAATAATCGCATAGATCACCAGGATCGCCGAAGGTGGGATCAGCGAGGCGAGCGTACCGCCTGCGGCAACGACCCCGGCTGCGAATTGCTTGTTATATCCGACCTTCAGCATCTCGGGGATCGCGATCCGGGCAAACACGGCTGAGGTCGCCACGGACGCGCCTGACACGGCGGCAAACCCGGCCGTTGCAAACACCGTTGAAACAGCAAGCCCCCCCGGAACCCAGGCGACCCAGCGTTTTGCGGCCTCAAACAACGCACGGGTCAAACCTGCGTAATACGCAAGGTAGCCGATTAGAATGAATGTCGGGATCAGGCTGAGCGTATGGGACGCCACTTTTGAATGAGGCACCTGACCCGCCGTTTTGACGGCGACGGTCAGCGCTTTGCCAAATCGGTCGGGATCATAGCCAAACTTGGCCCAGAAAATCCAGACCAGCCCAATCAGCCCCGCAAGACCGGCCGCAAAAGCCACGCGCATTCCGGTGACGACCAAAACAAGCAGAACACCCGTGACCCACAGGCCAATTTCAATCGTGTCCATGCGCTAGTCCTGCCCTTCGAATTGCTCAGCCTCGGCAGCGGCCTGCGCCGCGGTGTCCTGTATCAACGGTACAGCCACCGGGTTCTCCAACCCCAGTACAAACGCGCGGCCATATCCCCAGATCTGCAGTATCAGTCGCGCGCAAAGCACTGAAAACGCCACCGGTGCCAGCAGCTTGGCCGGCCACAGTGGGATGCCTATGTCGATCGAGCTGTCGCGGCTCCACATCGGAGCGCCAAAATCGAAGGATCGGTCGAAATGGGACCAACTGCCCCAGACCAGCGCCAACATCAGTACCAGGATCAAAACCACCGAAATCAGCTCGAACAGCCAAAGCGCGCGGCCTCGCAGGCGTGAAATCACAATATCCATCCGGATATGCCCGCCGTCGCGCTGCACAAAGGATACGCCCAGAAAGGCGATCAATGGCATCGCCTGTTCGATCCAGTCCACATAACCCGGCAGCGGCGCGTTTATCGCGTTGCGCCCGCTAACCGAGACGACGGCAAGCACCATCAGCCCGAAGACGGCAAGCCCGCTGATCAGTGCCAGAAACCGTTCTACCCCAAGCAGAAGATGGTCCAGCCGACTGAGGCGGCTGCCATCCTCCAACACCGTGGCCTGTCCTGCCATTCCGGTGGTCCCCTGTTATTATGATTGGTGTCCGGGTGCCCGTTCAGGCACCCGGATTATGCGATCAGTTGCCGCCACGCTTTTGCTTGAGCGTGACCTGAACCAGATCATAAAGATCCTGCGCAGGAATGCCCTGGGCAGACATGTCCGCAATCCACTTTTCGCGGATCGGGTCAGCCGCCGTCGTGCGGAATTCTTCCAGCACGGCTTCGTCGATCATAACCTTCTCGACGCCTTTTTCCGACAGAACGCCATCCCACTGTTCCAGCAGGCCGCCGTAGTTGGCAAGGTAGTGATCTATCGCCTCGTCAATCGAGCTGTTCAGTGCCTCGCGGTGTTCAGCGGGCAGCGCCTCGTAGGCGTCGATATTCACCACAACCGGGCAGTTCACGGTTCCTGGATTCAGGTTGGCGGTCCACCAGTCAGCTTCGTTGATCGTGCCAAACGACAAATGAGCATGCTGGGCAAAGGCTACCGTATCCACAACGCCGGATTCCATGGCGTTGAAGGCTTCGGTTGCGGGGACCGAGGTTGGAACACCGCCGACAGCTTCAAAAGCCTGACCCAGGCCACCGGTCGCGCGCACGCGCATACCGTCAAAGTCTGCCAGTTCATCGCGCGGATCGCCTGTGCCGACCAGATTGTACTGCGGCATGGGTGAGGTCATGATGATGCGTGCATTCCACTGCGCCATTTCATCTTTGACAGCCGGATGATCGTAGACCGCGTGGCTGACGGCAACCTCTTCATCCAGGTTATTCACACCCAGAAACGGCAGTTCCAGCACCGTGATCGCGCGGTTCTTGTCGCGGTGATATCCGGCACAGAACTGAGCCATCTCAAAGGCACCGATTTCAATACCATCAAGGTTCTCACGCGGCTTGGACAAGCCGCCATAACTAACATTGATCGTGAAATCGCCATTGGTTTTTTCGCTGACCAGCTCAGACAGTTTTTCAACATGTTCGGTAAAGGCACGGCGCTTGCCCCAGACCGAAGCATTCCATTCGGTTGCCGCAGCCTCTGAGACGAACGCAACACCCAAAGCGGCGACGGCAGCACCGCTCAACATCTTTTTCATCGTGATTTCTCCCTATTGAGCGCCCCTATGTCCGAGCGCTTGCCCCAAAGCTAGCGCCAACATCGAAAACTGCCAACCCCGCACGGGTTTCAGCGGGACGCTCTATGATCGCAGTCATACGCTAACAACTAAAAGGAGAGTCTGGTGCGCGTAGGATCTGGCATCTTTTTGCGTAAACCGTGCAAAATATACATTACATCTAAACAATTGTTTAAGTTCATTTATTTTTACATATTTTTATAATGTTTACAAACTTACGTTGCGTGGAAAAATTTCTTTACAAACTAATCCATGGATTTCTGTAATTTATTTCATTGTTTTCAGTTCCCGGTATTATTCGCCTCGGGGAGAAACAAGATCGACGACACCCAACATTTAGGTAAACGTCGGTCCAGTGAAATTCAGTCAAGAGGGAGGAGCCTCAGTATGACAACCGCTGCCCAGCAAGGTGCAAATGTCTATCCACCAAATGCAGAGACTGTTGCGCGTGCTCATGTAGATGCCGACAAATACTCCGAAATGTATGAGGCATCGATCAAAGACCCTGACGCCTTCTGGGGCGAACAGGGTAAGCGGATCGACTGGATCAAACCCTTTTCGCAAGTCAAAGACGTCAGCTATAATTTTGGGTCGGTCGGGATAAACTGGTACGCAGACGGTACGCTGAACGTTTCGGCCAACTGCCTGGATCGTCACCTGAAAACGCGCGGCGACCAGACCGCCATTATCTGGGAGCCGGACGATCCAAACGACGCGGCCCAGCATATCACCTATGCGGAATTGCATCGTCGTACTTGCCGGATGGCCAACATTTTGGAATCTATGGGCGTACGAAAGGGCGACCGTGTGGTCATCTACCTGCCCATGATCCCCGAGGCCGCTTACGCTATGCTGGCCTGCGCACGCATTGGTGCCATCCACTCAATCGTGTTTGCGGGCTTTTCCCCGGACGCTCTGGCAGCGCGGGTGAATGGGTGTGATGCCAAGGTGGTCATTACAGCCGACGAAGCGCCACGGGGCGGCCGTAAGACTGCGTTAAAGTCAAACGCGGACGCTGCGCTGCTGCACACCAAGGACTCGGTGAAATGTCTGGTTGTCAAACGCACCGGCGGGCAAACAACCTGGGTCTCGGGTCGCGACTATGACTATAACGAAATGGCATTGGAGGCGGATGATTACTGCGCGCCGGCCGAGATGAATGCCGAAGACCCTTTGTTCATTCTGTATACGTCGGGTTCGACCGGTCAGCCAAAAGGTGTGGTACATACCACCGGCGGTTATCTGGTGTATGCCGCGATGACCCACGAGATCACGTTCGATTACCATGACGGTGATGTGTATTGGTGTACTGCTGATGTCGGCTGGGTCACCGGGCACAGCTATATCGTCTATGGCCCGCTGGCCAATGGCGCGACCACGCTGATGTTCGAAGGGGTTCCAACCTATCCGGATGCATCCCGCTTTTGGCAGGTTTGCGAAAAGCACAAGGTCAACCAGTTCTATACAGCCCCCACCGCTTTGCGCGCCTTGATGGGCCAAGGCAATGAGTGGGTCGAGAAATGCGATCTGAGTGACTTGCGAACACTGGGCACTGTGGGTGAGCCGATCAACCCCGAAGCGTGGAACTGGTACAATGACGTTGTTGGTGGCGGACGCTGCCCGATCGTCGACACCTGGTGGCAGACCGAAACCGGTGGTCATCTGATGACCCCCCTGCCCGGAGCCCACGCGATGAAGCCCGGCTCGGCCATGAAGCCGTTCTTTGGTATCGAACCGGTCGTTCTGGACCCGCAATCCGGCGTCGAGATCAACGGCAACGGCGTCGAAGGCGTGTTGTGCATCAAGGACAGCTGGCCTGGTCAGATGCGCACCGTCTGGGGCGATCATGAGCGGTTCGAAAAGACCTATTTCTCGGACTACAAAGGCTATTACTTCACCGGCGACGGGTGCCGCCGGGACGAGGACGGCGATTACTGGATCACCGGTCGTGTCGACGATGTGATCAACGTCTCAGGTCACCGCATGGGCACCGCCGAGGTGGAAAGTGCGTTGGTCGCACACGCCGCGGTAGCCGAGGCTGCGGTTGTCGGTTACCCCCATGAAATCAAAGGGCAAGGCATCTACTGCTATGTCACTTTGATGAATGACCGCGAACCCAGCGACGATCTGCTCAAGGAACTGCGCGTTTGGGTGCGGACCGAAATTGGTCCGATTGCCTCGCCCGACGTGATCCAGTGGGCCCCTGGCCTGCCCAAGACCCGCTCGGGAAAAATCATGCGCCGTATCCTGCGCAAGATTGCCGAGAATGACTTTGGCAGCCTGGGTGACACGTCGACGCTGGCGGACCCGTCAGTCGTCGAAGACCTGATCGAAAACCGCGCGGGAAAGTGAGGACGTGATGGACGCTGCCATAACCACCACACCTGCTGTTCTGATCCTTCTCGGCCCTCCGGGCGCTGGGAAGGGCACACAGGCGCGCATGCTGGAAGACAAGTTCGGTCTGGTGCAACTGAGCACTGGTGATCTGCTGCGGGCCGCGGTTGCTGCCGGCACCGACGCGGGCAAGGCCGCCAAAGCCGTGATGGAGGCTGGAGAACTGGTCAGCGATGAAATTGTCATCGCCATACTGCGCGATCGCATGGCCGAGCGTGACTGCTCCAAGGGCGTCATCCTGGATGGCTTCCCCCGCACCACTGTGCAGGCGCAAGCGCTCGACGCGTTGCTGGCCGAGAACGGGCAAAGGATCAGCGCTGCGGTCAGCCTCGAAGTCGAGGATGCAGAAATGGTGATCCGCATCTCGGGCCGATACACCTGCGCTGGATGTGGCGAGGGGTTTCACGACCAGTTCAAGAAACCCGCGGTCGAAGGCACATGTGACAATTGCGGCAGCACCGAATTCAATCGCCGTGCCGATGACAATGCAGAAACCGTGGCGTCCCGGCTGATCGCGTATCACGCGCAAACCGCGCCACTGATTACCTATTACGATGCGCAGAACGTGCTGAAACGCACCGACGCCATGGGCAAGATCGAAGACATCGCCAACGATCTGGAGGGGATCGTCGGCGACGCATTGAATTAAGGGGAGGAGAAAAGCCACAGGGCTTTGATCCTTAATAGGAATACTTCGTTGGACCCGCCTTGGCGGACCAGAGGAGTCTTGCCTGATGCCGACGATGGCGTCTGGCTAAATCGGGAAGCGGTCCGCGACACTGGAGGAGTCGGGCGCGGGCCGCCCAAGAGGGAAGCAAGGAGGAACCCGCAATGGCGGATCAATCTACCAACTCTGCGCAGACTGCCGAGTCCGACAAGGGCTATTGGCAGGCCAACCTGCGCTTAATCTACATCAGCCTCGTTATCTGGGCGCTGGTGTCGTTTGGATTCGGCATTCTGCTGCGTCCGTTACTGTCGGGGATCGCCGTCGGTGGCACCGATCTGGGCTTTTGGTTTGCACAACAGGGATCAATCCTGGTCTTTCTGGTGCTGATCTTCAACTACGCCTGGCGCATGAACAAGCTCGACGCCGAATACGGCGTGGAAGAAGAATAAGGGAGCGCTGGGACAATGGATCAGTTTACCATCAACCTGCTGTTTGTCGGCGCGTCTTTTGCGCTATACATCGGCATCGCGATTTGGGCCCGTGCGGGTTCCACATCTGAATTCTACGCCGCGGGTCGCGGCATTCACCCGGTCACCAACGGTATGGCGACAGCGGCTGACTGGATGTCAGCAGCCTCGTTCATCTCGATGGCGGGCCTGATCGCCTTTACCGGCTATGACAACTCGACCTTCCTGATGGGGTGGACTGGTGGCTACGTGCTGCTGGCGCTGCTGCTTGCGCCCTACCTGCGCAAGTTCGGCAAATACACCGTGTCGGAATTCATCGGTGACCGCTTTTACAGCCAAACCGCACGCATCGTTGCAGTGATCTGTCTGATTGTGGCCTCGGTAACTTACGTGATCGGTCAGATGACCGGTGTGGGCGTGGCCTTTGGCCGCTTCCTTGAGGTTAGCAACACATCTGGCCTGTTGATTGGCGCCGGCGTCGTGTTTGCCTACGCGGTGTTTGGTGGGATGAAAGGCGTGACCTATACGCAGGTCGCTCAGTACTGTGTGCTGATCACCGCCTATACTATCCCGGCGATCTTCATCTCACTGCAGCTGACCGGTACGCCGGTTCCGGCGCTGGGTCTGTTTGGCGACACCGCAAGTGGTGAACCGCTGCTGACTAAGCTGGATGCGATCGTGACCGAGCTGGGCTTTAACGAATACACCGCCCACCACTCGGACACGCTGAACATGGTGCTGTTCACGCTGTCGCTGATGATCGGTACGGCCGGTCTGCCGCACGTCATCATGCGTTTCTTCACCGTGCCGAAAGTGGCTGATGCCCGCTGGTCTGCCGGTTGGGCGCTGGTGTTCATCGCACTGCTGTACCTGACCGCCCCTGCGGTTGGCGCAATGGCTCGCCTGAACATCAGTGACATGATGTGGCCCAATGGTGGCATCGAAGGTGGCGCGGTTTCGGTCGAAGATATCGACAACGATCCGCGGTATGATTGGATGGCCACGTGGCAGAAAACAGGTCTGCTGGATTGGGAAGACAAGAACGGCGACGGCAAAATCCAATACTATAACGACATGTCCGATGCCATGAACGTTATCGCCGAGGAAAAAGGCTGGGTTGGAAACGAGTTGACCAAGTTCAACCGTGACATCCTGGTTCTGGCCAACCCCGAGATTGCCAACCTGCCGGGTTGGGTGATCGGTCTGGTCGCTGCCGGTGGTCTTGCGGCCGCTCTGTCGACCGCTGCGGGCCTTCTGTTGGCGATTTCGTCAGCTGTGTCCCACGACCTTGTCAAAGGTGCGATCAATCCGTCGATCTCTGAAAAGGGTGAATTGCTGGCGGCGCGGATCGCAATGGCCGTGGCCATCGTTGTGGCAACCTACCTGGGTTTGAACCCACCGGGTTTTGCGGCGCAAACCGTGGCTCTGGCGTTTGGTCTGGCGGCTGCCTCGATCTTCCCGGCGCTGATGATGGGGATCTTCTCGACCCGCATCAACAACACCGGCGCGGTTGCTGGCATGCTGGCAGGTCTGACCGTCACTTTGGTCTACATCTTCCTGCATAAGGGCTGGCTGTTCATTCCGGGCACCAACTCGTTCACCGATGCTGATCCGCTTTTGGGTCCGATCAAGTCGACTTCGTTCGGCGCCATCGGTGCGATGATCAACTTTGGTACCGCCTACATCGTTGCAGGCATGACCAAAGAGACTCCGCCGGAGATCGTTGAATTGGTCGAAAGCGTGCGTATTCCCCGTGGCGCGGGCGCAGCTCAGAACAAATGAGCCTGATGCGGACCCTGGACACAGTCCAAGGACCGCGTCTTTCGACTGACTACTCCCGCCCGGCACTCCACCGGGCGGGATTTTTAACCAGAAACCCAGGACCGTCACATGCCCCTGTCCCATGATGAGATCACCCGGTTTCTAAAATCCGTACACCCCTATGACGCCCTGCCCCAGGATGTGCTGGATAGCACAGCCCGCCAGATCCAAGTGTTGGAGGTCGAACAAGACGCCTCGCTATACGAATTGGGCAATGCTCTGCCCGGCGTCTTCATCATTTACGAAGGACAGGTTGAAATCACTGACGAGAACGGCGCAGTCGTGTCTCATCTCGGGCTGCGCAATTCCTTTGGCGAGCGCGGCCTGTTCAAAGATGGCCGCGCGGTCACCAACGCCTCGGCGCAGGAGCATTCGGTTCTGATGCTGCTTGCACCCGACCTGGTGCGTGACCTGGCCAGCGAGCACGAAGTTGTCTCGAGCTTTTTTGATCGCACACGCGGTGACCGGACCGACCCGCAAAGCTTGGCGACCAGTTCCATTGACATCCTCATGGCCAAGGATCCCGCCATCTGCACGCCTGGCACACCAGTGCAGCAGGCAGCGCAAATGATGCGGGATCGCCATATCTCATCGCTATGCGTGACCTCAGATGACGCACTTGTGGGCATAGTGACCCTGCGGGACATTTCCGGGAAATACGTAGCGGATTGTATGCCCGAGACCACGCTGATCGCCGAGATCATGACCCCTGACCCCATCACCCTGTCGCCGACCGACATTGGATCTGACGTACTGCATGTGATGATGGAGCGTGGCATCGGTCATGTCCCCATCTGTGAGGGCAGCAAGCTGGTTGGCGTCGTGACGCAGACCGACCTGACCCATTATCAGGCCATCAATTCCGCCGAACTTGTCCGCCGCATAGCCCGCGCCCAATCAGCCCAGGAGATGGCGCACGTGACGGCGGAAATTCCACAGCTTCTGGTACAGCTTGTGGCCAGTGGGAACCGACATGAGATCGTCACCCGTCTGATCACCGATATCGCCGATACCGCCACACGGCGTCTGCTTGCACTGGCCGAAGAGAAACTTGGCCCCCCGCCCGTGCCGTATCTATGGTTGGCCTGTGGATCGCAGGGCCGGCAAGAACAAACCGGTGTATCGGATCAAGACAATTGTCTGATGTTGGACGACAGCGTGTCCAAGGACGACATGCCCTACTTTGCCGCTTTGGCGAAATTCGTCTGCGATGGGCTGGATACCTGCGGATACTTTTACTGCCCCGGTGACATGATGGCGACTAACCCGCGTTGGTGCCAGCCAGTGCGCATCTGGCACACCTATTTCAAAGGTTGGATCGCCAAACCCAATCCAGAAGCGCAGATGCTGGCCTCGGTCATGTTTGATCTGCGCCCGATTGGCGGCACATTCGAGCTGTTCACGAACCTCCAGGCCGACACGCTGGCCGCCGCCAATGCGAACTCGATCTTTGTGGCGCACATGATTTCGAACTCGCTGAAACACACACCCCCGCTGGGCTTGTTGCGTGGCTTTGCGACGATCCGGTCGGGCGAGCACAGAAACACACTGGATCTTAAGCATAACGGCGTCGTGCCTGTCGTTGATCTGGCCCGCGTCTACAGCCTGCAGGGCCAATTGCCCGAGGCCAACTCGCGCGCGCGCCTGAAGGCCGCCGAGGCTGCAGGTGTACTCAGTCCCTCAGGGGCGCGAGATTTGCTTGATGCGTATGACCTGATCGCCGAAAATCGGCTGGAACATCAGGTCAGGCTGGTCAAGTCCGGTAAGAAACCCGACAACTATCTGCCGCCATCGTGCTTGTCAGACTTTGAGCGAAGTCATCTTCGCAACGCCTTTGTTGTCGTAAAGACGATGCAATCGGCTGTTGGTCATGGCAAGGGTATGCTCGGCTAAGACTGAAAACACACGGAACGGGACCAAGCGCCCGAAATTCGGAGAGACACAATGTTTCTGGAACTCATCGGTACCGTCTTTGCAGGCATCGCTTTTGCAGGCGTGGTCATGGTTGTAAACAAGCTGACAGGCGGACGCCTGCCGCGTTGGGCCGCCCCGGTCGCGGCAGGTTTGGGTATGATCGCCATGACCATCAATAGCGAGTACTCCTGGTACGATCGAACCCGCGGCACCCTGCCCGACGGCCTGACAGTCATACAAGAGGTTGAAAGCCGCGCCTTCTATCGCCCATGGACCTACGCCGTGCCGTATGTAGATCGTTTCGCCGCCATCGACACCGTCTCAGTGCGCACCAATACACAGGTTCCCGAACAGCGTCTGGTGGACCTGTATTTCTTCGGCCGCTGGGCTCCGGTGTCTAAAATGCCGGTGGCCGTGAACTGTGTCGATAACAGCCGCGCCAATTTGGCGGACGGGGCCGAGTTTGGCGATGACGGCCATCTGTTAAACGCCGACTGGATCAAAGCCAACGCCGATGATCCGGTTATCGAGGCGACCTGCGGAGTGTGACATGCTGAGCCGTTTAAGCCTGCGCCTGCGGATTTTTCTGTTTTTTTGCCTTCTGGCTGCAGGCGCTCTGGCCGTCAGTTCAATCGCGCTTTGGATCAGTTATCAGCGTGCCGCCGATCCTGATTTGGCCAGCGCGTTCGTCTTTGCCGAAATCCTTATGGGATTTGGGTTTGTCGCCCTGATCGCCACTGTTTGGCTTCTGTTTGATGATAATGTCGCTAAACCGATTGAACGCCTCTCTGCGCAGTTGCGGGCCCGCGCGCATGCAGGTGTCAGCACAGATGTCGATATGCAAGCCGCACGTTATCTGGGCGACCTTGCGCCCGCAGCGGCGGGGCTGGCAGATCAACTGTCCGGCAAAACCATGGATGTGGCCGAGGCCGTTGCGGTCGAAACCGCCCATCTGGCGGCCGAAAAACAGAGGCTGACCGCCCTTCTGACCGAAATTCCCGTGGCAATGGTTCTGGCCAGTCCAACCCATAAAATCGTTCTGTATGACGGACAGGCCGCCGGAGTACTGGCACAGATCGCCCATCCCCGCCTCAACGCCTCGCTGTTTGAATACCTCCAGCCAGCGCCGTTGGAACAGGCTTTTAAGAAACTGACCAAAACCGGTCTCGAAGTGACCTGCACATTGATCAGCATCGACGGGGCCCAGACCTATAGCGCCCGCATGAAACCGCTGGGTGACGCGCCGGGGTATCTGCTTTTGTTCGATGAAAGCTCAGCCAATATCGCGCCCGACGCGGCGCGTCCTTTGGTCTATGATTTCGACCTGTTGCACAGCGATGCTGAGGACAGGTTTGACACCCTTGCCCTGTCCGATCTGTGTTTTGTTGTGTTTGATACGGAAACCACAGGGCTGTTGCCGCATAAGGACGAGATCGTGCAGATCGGTGCGGTGCGGGTAGTGAACGGTCGTATCGTCGAAGGTGAACAGCTGGACATGTTGGTTGATCCCGGAATGCCGATTCCGGCAGCCTCGACGAAGGTACACAAGGTCAACGACCGGATGGTCGAAGGGGCGCCGGACATTGGCGAGGCTGGGCGCGTCTTTCACCAATTCGCGCGCAACGCGGTGATCGTGGCGCATAATGCCCCCTTCGACATGGCCTTTCTGCGGAGCCATGCGAAGCGTATGAATGTGGACTGGGATCACCCTATTCTTGACACTGTTCTTTTGTCCGCCGTTCTGTTTGGAGCAAGCGACCAGCACACGTTGGATGCTTTGTGCGACAGGTTGCAGATTACCATCCCAGAGAACCTGCGCCACACCGCCCTTGGCGATGCAGTGGCCACAGCCCAGGCGTTGGTTAAAATGCTGCCGATGCTTCAGGCACGTGGGATGACCACATTTGGCGAGGTCATCGAAGCCACCCGCAAGCATGGCCGTCTATTGGAAGATCTGAACTGAGCCTCGATTTGTTCGGGCTGGATTCAGCTTTTCATGGACAATTCCAACAGGCCGTGGCACCTGATGCGCGACCACTAAATGAGCGCGCGATGACCGAAAAGACCTTTACCCCCACCCCCAATCAAAGCATCGCCTTCCGCGAAGCGCTGGGGTGTTTCGGAACCGGTGTTACGGTTATCACCACCAACACCGCGCAGGGGCCGCGAGCCATCACTGTCAACTCGTTTTCGTCTGTTTCGCTGGATCCACCGCTGGTACTGTGGTGTCTGGCCAACGACTCCAACAGGTTCGACGCTTTCCACGCCTGCACGCATTACGCAATCCATGTAATGGCGCAGGAACAACAGGACCAAGCGCTGCGGTTTGCGCGCGACGGGTTGGATTTTTCGCATGCGGAATGGCTGAGTGATCCCGATGGTCGCCCGCACCTTGCCGATTGCCTGGCCCGGTTTGACTGCCATTTGCACTCCAGACACGAAGCCGGAGATCACTTGATTCTGGTCGGTGAGGTGAAAAAGGTGATGTACCGAACCGGCAAGGGTCTGATTTTCAAACGCGGTCAGTTCGGTGGGTTCGCGGACTTTCTGTAACGTTTATTCGTCAAGCGTCCCGTGAACAGCCAGAGCATCTAGCTGCGTTTCCTGCGGTGTAATGATCCGGTACGCCTCGTGCACGCCGTTTTCGGATAACTCTCGGGCAACCGTCAAAAGAGTGTTTGGGGCATGTTCATCGCACAGCTCGCTCATATGCTCGATTTCGGCGCGCGCTACACCCAATGCCGCCTGAACTGAGGGCGCGCCGTAGAGTTGCACAAAGTGCTGGGCCAGGCTTTGCGCGATTGACTCAACCTCAGCCTCTTCGATCTGGGTAACAGCCACAAAGGTCACCCGGCCAAAGGTTTCCACCCCCAGCCAGCCATTAGCAAATGCCTGACGCGCTTTGCCTTCCAGATCGCCCTGCCCCCAGTTCGAGAACTCGAACCCCCCTGAAATGCACCATTCACCGGTACGCGCCGGGGAATGAAACACGTTCATATCGCTTTCGTCGAAGTGAATTGCGCGGGCCAGTTTCATCATCAGTTCTCCAACACGTCGGTTAACGGGCGCAGTCGTGTGTCAGCGCCGTCACGGATCAGCATCCCGAACCGCTCATCCGTGCCGACAAACACACCCGTGTCTTCAATGGGTTCGCCAACACCTTGTAGCAGCCCCATCCATTCCGCGTGCAGCGGCGCATTGCCATCCTCTTGCCAACGGTTCAGCCATGTCAGCATATGACGCGACCAGCTTTCTATCAGCTGCACCGGCGACACTTCGGCACAGCCTTCGTCATACAGCGCAGTGACATCAGGGGTTTCCCCAGGTGCGTCACCGGTTTGCAGCAGTGCAAGTTCCCAACCAATCACCAACCAATCTGGTTCCTGTTCAGGGTCTCCGGTCGAAGCCGCCGCATGAAACAAACCGCATTTAGCACCGTTCACACAGATCAGCCCGTCCCAGCCCAGATGCACCGCAACCTCGGGTGGTGCCAGCGCGCCCAGGGCATTCTGGAACCCCACCGAACATAGCGGCAGCATGACCATTGCGTCCTGCAGGGGTAACTCGGGCGCAAAGACGATGGCAACACGCAGGCGGTCGGCCTGAATGTTGTAAACCACCGTCCCGCCATCGCAGCCCAGCGCCGCCATTGCCTGCGCACGTTCAAACGGGTCCTCTGTGCCCTGAACCGGATGGCCTGTCAGCAAGGGCGGAAAAACCGGTAGGCTCATGCGTTGCCTTTGGCGATCATGTCCCGTGCGATCTTGCGGAAAGCCTCGGCCTGTGGGCTGTCGGGTTTACTGACCACGATCGGAGCACCACCATCCGCCGCCACACGGATGTCCAGATGCAGAGGGATTTCACCCATCAACGGCACACCCAGTTCCTTGGCTTCCGTGGCGACACCACCGTGACCGAACACATGTTCTTCGTGACCGCAATTCGAACAGATATGCGTCGACATATTCTCGATCATGCCCAGGATCGGCGTCTTGAGCTGGTTGAACATGTCGATCCCTTTGCGGGCATCAATCAGGGCAACGTCCTGCGGGGTCGACACAACGATAGCTCCGTCCACCTGGAACTTTTGGCTCAGCGTCAGTTGCACGTCGCCTGTGCCCGGCGGAAGGTCAACAATCAGCACGTCCAATGCGCCCCACTGCACCTGTCCCATCATCTGTTGCAACGCGCCCATCAACATGGGACCCCGCCAAACAACCGCCTGCCCTTCGTTGGTCATCAGACCCATAGACATCATGGTCACGCCATGATTGCGCAACGGCAGGATCGTCTTGCCATCCGGGCTGGCTGGACGGCCCGAGACACCCAGCATCCGGGGCTGAGACGGACCATAAACATCCGCATCCAGCAGACCCACGCGGCGCCCTTCGGCCGCCAACGCACAAGCCAGGTTGGCCGAAACCGTAGATTTCCCCACGCCGCCCTTGCCCGAGGCAACGGCAATTATCCGGTCCACACCCGCTACCGCCTGCGGTCCAGTTTGCGAGGGCTTAGGTTTGGGTTTCAGGTCCGGCGGGGCCTTCTCGGAATGTGCCGTCATCATAGCCGATACGCTGGCAACGCCGTCCACCATCTGGGCGGCCTGTTCGGCGGCAGCGCGCACCGGCTCCATCCGTTCTGCCTGTTTTGGGTCGATCTCAAGCACAAAGCGCACGGTGTCACCTTCGACATTAAGCGCGCGGATCACGCCGGCGCTTACAATGTCCTGACCGGACACAGGGTCGGTGATCTTTTTCAGGTTCGCCAGAACCGCGTCACGAACACTCATGCGGTTTTCCCTTTGATGGGCCCGTTTTTCAGAACCGCGCGTATCGACAGGCTTTGGTCGCCGCTCATTGCATGTGTCTCCGTCTTATTCTGTTTATTTGACGCATTTGGGGCCGGGCCGTTAGGTTAAGCCATGCGCGTTGTCCTTTTGTGCCTGAGCCTGACGCTCTCCGCCACCCCCTCTTGGTCGCAAGAGGCACTGGGCCTTGTCGCCCCGGCCGAAGTTTCAGACTCTGGTCTGTTGCAACATATCCTTCCGCGCTTCTCTCTCAAGACCGGGATACGCGTTATTGCCGATGATGGCGGCGTTTTGGTGCTGGAAACCGCACCGCCAGGGGATCCGGTATTTGCCCGCGATGGTGTCGTTTACCATCTGCGGATCGAAGCGGACGCCAGACACGAACGGTTCCGAGACTGGTTGCTGTCGGATATCGGCAAGCGCACAGTCGAAAGCTTTATCCCCGATCAAGGCGTACCGTTCTCTGCCCGTTTCGAGGTTGCTGCAATACAAGAGGAAACAAAGGTCGATGGCAATGCAGTGTTGGGTGAGGAACTTTCGATGACCCATTGCGGCAGGTGCCATGTAATCGGACCCAAGAACCGAATGAACGGGTTGGGATCGACGCCTTCTTTTGCGGTGCTGCGCGGGATGCCGGACTGGTCCGAAAGGTTCGAGGCGTTCTTTGCGCTGAACCCGCATCCTGCGTTCACACAGATCGAAGGTCTAACGCCTCCGTTTGACCCGCAGCGCCCCTCGCCCATTCACCCGGTCGAGATAACGTTGAATGAGCTGGAAGCAATTCTAGCCTTCGTTTCGGTCCTCACCGCCGCTGATCTGGGCCAGCCGCTGCAGCTTCAATGATCCTTTCTTTTTGAAAAATAGTCTTCGGTCGTAACAACCTTGGGTTTCGGATTCGACTGAAACGGATTGTCCTCTAGCTGAAACTGCGCGTTCACACGGCAATTGTCGCACATCTGGATCATTCGGGCCTTGTCAGAAGTCGCGAACATCGGGTGCGTGCCCGCTAGTTTCTCCATGATCCGTTCGACCGTTGATTTCACACCGAACAGCGCACCGCATTCCACACAGGCAAACGGCTCTTCCTCGTTCAGTACCTGTTGGGACAGGGCCGCGTCGCTCAGATCGAACTGCGGCACCAGAGTAATGGCATCCTCGGGGCAAATGCCCTTGCACAATCCGCACTGCAAACAGGCGTCTTGCTGGAAGTTCAGCTGCGGCTTGTCCGGGTTATCAACCAAAGCCCCCGACGGGCATAGCGACACACAGCTCAGGCACAAGGTGCATGCGTCGGTATCAACGGCAACAGCCCCGTAGGGTGCGTTTTCCGGCAGGGTCAAAGGTGCCTCGGCTTTTGGGTTCAAGGCCTGCGCAGACAGTCGTGCGATCTGTCTGCGGTTGCCCAAGGGCAGAACCGGATCGGCCAAGGGGGCGGGCACGTGTTGGGCGTAAAGCATCCCCGCCATCGCGTCTGGATCGCCCTCATCAATCAGCCCGACATTGTCCAACCCTGAAATCGACAAGGCCAAGTTGAGTTCCTGGTCCAGCGCATCGCGCTCGGTTGTGGGGGCCAGCAAGACATCCACGCGGGCAAACCCGTTCGCCAAAGCGGCCAGCATTTCAGCGTGACCAAAGCCTGAGATCACGTTCAACTCAAGTGGCACAACGTCAGCGGGCAGGCCTCGCCCAAACCGGGCGGCCAGCCGGATCATCTCGGCCCCATGGGCATCATGGACCAGCAAACGAGGGGCCGTGCCCCCTGCGCGCCGAAACGTGCGGGCCAGGATATGCATCCGCGACAACACAGCCGCAACCGGCGGATCCTCATAGGTGATGGCGGTCGAAGGGCACAGGGCGGCACATGCGCCGCACCCTGCACAGATCATCGGATCGATGGCCACGTGTTCACCCGCCGGAGTGATCGCGCCGGTAGGGCAGATATCCAGACAATTGGTACAGGCGACCTGCTCGGCCCGGGAATGGGCACACAGGGTTTCCTCTAGCCGAACATATAGCGGTTTTTCGAACGTGCCGACCAGCTGGGCCGCCTCGAACGCCAGCCGTGCGACGGCAACGGCATCTTTGGGATCGGCCCGCAGGTAACCTTCGCGCTTGGCCGGGGCCTGAACAAATGGCGCCCCTCCGGTCAGGTCGAGGATAATATCGCAAGACGATTGCGCCCCATCCCGCGGGGCGGACCACCCAAAGGCGCCCCGGCCACCTGGTTCAAGCTGCTGCAATGCATCCAGGTGCAGGGAAAACCCACCCAGCGCACCGTTGAGCGACCGCACCTTTCCACGCACTACATCAAAGGCACGCGACACCGTCTCAGCCATGTCGGTGACCAGAACCGTCACAGCCAAAACAGGGGCCAACTGCGCTGCCAGATCAAAACACACATCGCCAGGGCCGATGATAAAACAGGTACCCTCACTGATAATGTCGACGCTGGGCGTGACGGGCTGAGGCAACACCGCTTCGGCTGCAAGCGCGGCGATCTTAGGCGTCGCGTCGTTGCCCTGCTCCGACCACCCGGCCCGATCGCGCAGATCAACAAATCCCGGCGCTTCGATATTCAACTCATCAGCCAGTGCCCGAAATACGTCTTGTTCCTGACCACAGGCAATCACGGTGTCACCATCCTGCATCAGGGACGCGGCTTTCTCTAACTCTGTGGTGCAAAGCGCCGTGTGAACTTTGGAACATCCGACCCCGCAGGCGGATGCGATTTGGTCTGCGTCCAGGTTTTGTGTCCCAGCGCAGTCGCATAATATGATTTTTGTGCCCATGGCCTCCCCTCAGGCGTCTCCCCCGTCAAGTCATCAGATTAGGGTGTCTGCAGAAAGTGGCAATCCCTGCGCTGTCCCGCCCTCGTAAAACCGGCCTACAAAAGGCCTTTGGCGAGAGGTCAGCAAATAAAGAAACGGTGAACACTGGCTATGCGACCAAAGGAGGGGCTTGGCACAGGGCCGGATTGTGTACCATAGTGGACCCCGTGGAAGGCAGGGGAGAGCCTTCCGGGGAGGACTATGTGGCCAAGGCCGCCAGCCAGATTGAAATGCCAATCGGCGTCGTCGTGCGCAAAACACCCGGTGTAACCCGCTGGGCGAAATGGAACTGGCGCGCCGTTGCTGTGCTGCCGGGTGCCAGACCCGCTGCCTGGCTGGAGATGCGCCGTGAAGGCGAGGCTGTCGAGTATCACGCGGCCACCCTGCCCCTGACCCTTTGGGCGGATGAATCCGAAGCCTACATGGTCAACCTGTCTGACGGGCAACCCTCAATCTACCTTGTTCTGCGGGACGCGCTGGATGGCAGCCAACCAATGGATGCAGTGCTGGTCACAGCCTCGCCGTTCGAAGGGCAGGATTACGCGGATACCGGCGAAGAGATCGTCGAGAAAATACCCATGACCGAAGGGTTGATTGCCTGGGTACGCGATTTTGCATTGGAGCATCATCGCGACGAGGTGTTCGTCAAGCGTCGCCGCGACAAGAAACGGACAGACCTGGTCGAGGATGGCAAGGGCGACGCCCGCATCCGTCAGGACTCGGACGTTTACCGCGCCCCGCGGAGGATCGTGCAATGAGCGAAGCCCGCGATTTCTGGTCCCGCCGCAAGGCCGCCGTTGAGGCCGAGACCGAAGCTGAAGACCTTGCAACCGAGGAACAGGCCATTGCAGCGCAACAGGCTGCATTGAACGAAAAAAGCGACGCTGAGATATTGGCGGAATTCGATCTGCCCGACCCCGATCACCTGCAATCCGGTGATGACGTATCCAGCTTTATGGCGAAGGCCGTACCCGACCGTCTGCGGCGCCGAGCGCTGCGGCGCTTGTGGCGGTTGAACCCGGTGCTGGCCAATGTGGACGGGCTGGTTGATTACGGCGAAGACTACACCGACGCTTCCTGTGTGATCGAGAACATCCAGACGGCCTATCAGGTCGGCAAGGGAATGTTGGCCCACGTAGAAGCTCTGGCCGCTGCTGCCGAGGCCGAGGATGCCGCGCCCGAAGTAGAAGCTGAAACGCCAGAACCCGAGGCTGACGCACCGCCCAAGATCGCCGAAGAACCGGAACCGGAACCGGAACCGGTCGTGATAGCGCAGGCTGAGGATGCAGAAGAGGATTATTTGCCTCCTGCCCCGCGCCGCATGAAGTTTGAATTCGAAGGATGACCCTATGACCGCTAGCAACGCGCAAAACATGGATGTCCCGGCCGAGGATCGCCTGCGCGCGGATTTCTATAACTTTATCGGGCTGCTACTATCGGCCCCGCCGGATCAGATGTTGTTGAATCAGGTAGCAGGTCTGTCCGGGGATGAAACCGATCTGGGTCAGGCCATTCGGGCGATGGCACGGGTGGCCAAGGTCACCAAACCGGCCGCCGCGGAACGCGAATTCAACGCGCTGTTCATCGGTCTGGGCCGGGGTGAGTTGCTGCCCTACGCCAGCTTTTACCTGACAGGTTTCCTGAACGAAAAACCCTTGGCGCAGCTGCGCAACGACATGGCAGTGCGGGGCATCACCCGTGCACAAAACGTGTTTGAACCCGAAGATAACATCGCCTCATTGATGGAGATGATGGCAGGCATGATCGTGGGCCGCTTTGGTGCGCCCGCGCTGCTGGAAGACCAGAAGGCCTTTTGGAACAAACATATCGGCCCCTGGGCCGCGCATTTCTATTCGGATTTGGAAGCCGCTGAAAACTCGGTTCTCTACGCGTCGATCGGCACCGCCGGTCGGGTGTTCATGGAGATCGAGCGCGAAGCGTTCCGAATGACGGCGGTATAGCCCGCCACTCGCCAGCGCCCCAAACGGCGCTAGATCGCAATTGGGAAAGGAGAATCCCATGAGTAAGACAAAGGAAGATGGCGCCACGCGCCGTGATTTCCTGAAACTGGCCGGAACCGCAGCACCTGCTGCTGTCGCCGCCGCCAGCCTGAGCGGTCAAGCCGAAGCAGCCGAGCTGCCAACGGACGACACCCGCATTCAGGATACCGCGCACACGCGCGCATATTTTGAAAGCACCCGGTTCTAGGACCGGACGTTTTCACACCCGACTGACGGTTGCGATTGGCCCTGACGTCGGCACCACAAGTACCAAGCCAGCCATGGCTCACATGGCCAGCAAGGGAGGAAAACAATGCTTAGGAAAAAGACCAACGGGGTTGCGAGACGCCCCCAGCGGACAAGTATCCTGTCCCAGGTCGGCGAGAAAACCGTCGATCGCCGCGCATTCCTGCGTGGATCGGGCCTGACGATCGGCGGATTGGCCGCGATCAGCGCTACGGGTGGAACCGTGACGCAAGCCAGTGCCCAGACTGCGGCCAACCAGGCTGTTGAGAACGTCAAATCCGTATGCACCCACTGTTCGGTCGGCTGTACGGTCGTCGCCGAAGTGCAGAACGGCGTCTGGGTCGGGCAGGAACCCGGCTGGGACAGCCCGTTCAACCTGGGTGCCCATTGCGCCAAGGGGGCCTCGGTTCGCGAGCACGCCCATGGCGAGCGTCGCCTGAAGTATCCGATGAAAAAGGAAGGCGGCGAGTGGAAACGCATCAGCTGGGAAGAGGCGATCAACGAGATCGGCGACGGCATGATGAACATCCGCGAAGAATCCGGACCGGACAGTGTGTACTGGTTGGGTTCCGCGAAACATAACAACGAACAGGCTTATCTGTTCCGCAAGTTCGCCGCCTACTGGGGCACGAATAACGTGGACCACCAGGCCCGTATCTGCCACTCGACCACCGTTGCGGGTGTTGCGAATACATGGGGCTACGGCGCCATGACAAATTCGTACAATGACATCCACAATTCCCGGGCCATCTTCATCATCGGCGGCAACCCGGCCGAGGCGCATCCCGTGTCACTGCTGCACGTTCTGCGCGCGAAAGAGCAGAACAACGCCCCGCTGATCGTGTGTGACCCGCGCTTTACGCGCACCGCAGCCCATGCTGATGAATATGTCCGCTTCCGTCCCGGCACCGACGTTGCTTTGATCTGGGGCATTCTGTGGCACATCTTCGACAACGGCTGGGAGGACAAAGAGTTCATCCGCACCCGTGTCTGGGGTATGGACCAGATCCGCGAAGAGGTTGCCAAATGGAACCCGGATGAGGTCGAACGCGTCACTGGGACACCCGGATCGCAACTGCGTCGGGTCGCGCGTACCATGGCCAACAACCGTCCTGGCACGGTGATCTGGTGCATGGGTGGCACACAGCACACCAACGGCAACAACAACACCCGCGCCTATTGCGTGCTACAGTTGGCGCTTGGCAACATGGGCACCTCGGGGGGTGGCACCAACATCTTCCGTGGCCATGACAACGTGCAAGGTGCAACGGACCTTGGTGTTCTGTCCCACACCCTGCCCGGCTACTACGGCTTGTCGAAAGGGGCTTGGGGCCACTGGGCGCGCGTTTGGGGAGAAGAACCCGAATGGCTGGCCGGTCAGTTCGCCTCGATCAAGGACAAGGAAGGCAAGGACAAACCGCTGCAGAACGAGCGCGGCATTCCGGTGTCCCGTTGGATCGACGGTGTATTGGAAGATCCGGCGAACATGGACCAGGACAACAACGTCCGCGCCATGGTTCTATGGGGCCACGCGCCTAACTCGCAAACGCGTATGACGGAAATGAAAACGGCAATGGAAAAGCTGGACATGCTGGTCGTGATCGACCCGTATCCCACTGTTTCAGCCGTTCTGCATGACCGCACCGATGGCGTTTATCTGTTGCCGGCCTGTACTCAGTTCGAAACCCGCGGCTCGGTCACGGCCTCGAACCGGTCGCTGCAGTGGCGTGACAAGGTGGTTGATCCGCTGTTCGAAAGCCTGCCGGACGAGGTCATCATGGCCAAGTTCGCCAACAAGTTCGGCTGGGCGGATCGGTTCTTCCGCAATATCGAAATGGAAGACGCCGAAACCCCGAATGTCGAAAGCATCACGCGTGAGTTCAATTCGGGTCTGTGGACTATCGGCTATACAGGTCAATCGCCGGAACGTCTGAAAAGCCATATGGCCAACCAGCACACGTTCGACAGAACCACGCTGCAAGCCATTGGTGGACCAAACGACGGCGAATACTACGGCCTGCCCTGGCCTTGCTGGGGAACGGCTGAGATGGGTCATACGGGGACACCAAACCTCTATGACATGTCCAAACCGGTGGCCGAAGGCGGCCTGACCTTCCGCGCCCGTTTCGGCGTGGAACGCGATGGCGACAACCTGCTGGCCGAAGGGGTCTATAGTGTTGGATCAGAGATTCAGGATGGGTATCCTGAGTTTACGATGCAAATGCTGATGGACCTCGGCTGGGACGGCGATCTGACGGCTGAAGAACGTGCCGCGATTGACGCCGTTGCGGGGCCCAAGACCAACTGGAAAACCGACCTTTCGGGCGGCATCCAGAGGGTCGCGATAGCGCATGGCTGTGCGCCCTTCGGGAACGCCAAGGCCCGCACGGTCGTCTGGACCTTCCCGGATCCGGTGCCGCTGCATCGTGAGCCGTTGTATACGCCACGCCGCGATCTGGTGGAGGACTATCCAACCTATGAGGACCGCCAGGCCTATCGCCTGCCGACCTTGTATGCCTCGATCCAGAAGAACGACTTTTCAAAGGATTATCCAATAATCCTGACGTCTGGTCGTCTGGTCGAATATGAAGGCGGCGGTGATGAGACACGGTCCAACCCGTGGCTGGCCGAGCTGCAGCAGGACATGTTCGTCGAGATCAATCCGCGCGATGCCAACAACCTTGGTATTCGTGACGGATCACAGGTCTGGGTCGAAGGTCCTGAGGGCGGCAAGGTCAAGGTGATGGCGATGCTGACCAACAGAGTTGGTGCCGGCGTGGCCTTTATGCCGTTCCACTTTGGCGGCCATTTCCAGGGTGAAGACCAGCGGCACAAATACCCCGCTGGAGCGGATCCCTATGTGCTGGGTGAAAGTTCCAACACCGCCCAGACCTATGGCTATGATTCAGTGACCCAGATGCAGGAGACAAAATGTACTCTCTGCAAGATCTCGGCAGCGTAAGGAGGACGATAAATGGCTAGAGCAAAGTTTCTCTGCGACGCTGAACGCTGCATCGAATGCAACGCCTGCGTAACCGCGTGTAAGAACGAGCACGAGGTGCCTTGGGGCATCAACCGCCGCAGGGTGGTGACGATCAATGACGGCGACCCGGGCGAACGCTCGATATCGGTTGCCTGTATGCATTGCTCGGATGCGCCCTGTATGGCGGTGTGCCCGGTTGACTGCTTCTATCAGAACGAAGAAGGGGTCGTCCTGCATTCCAAGGACCTGTGCATTGGCTGTGGCTATTGCTTTTACGCGTGCCCGTTTGGCGCGCCGCAATACCCGCAGGCGGGCAACTTCGGGTCACGTGGCAAGATGGACAAGTGTACCTTCTGCGCCGGCGGCCCCGAGGAAACCCACTCGACCGCAGAGTTCGCCAAATATGGTCGCAACCGGATCGCCGAGGGCAAGCTGCCCATCTGCGCCGAGATGTGTTCCACCAAGGCCCTGCTCGCTGGCGACGGCGACGTGGTCTCGGCCATCTACCGTGAACGCGTTGTGGCGCGCGGATTTGGTTCGGGTGCCTGGGGTTGGGGCACAGCCTACGACCAGAAGGACGGCTGAACAGGCCTTCAAGACCAACAGTCCCGCATTTCGCGTGCGGGGCTGTCATGATGCATGTAAAGCACCACCACATAATCTGACCGCAACGGAGCGAACATGACAAACGATGTCCATTGGGTTCTGAAGCTTGACTTGAACCTGGATAATAAACCCGAGTTCGAGGCGCTTATGCATGAAATGGTTGCAGCCACACAGCAAGAGTCCGGTGCCAAAAACTATGAATGGCACCTAAGCGATGCACGTGTTCAAATCTATGAACGATATGCCAGTTCCGAAGATGCGATGATCCACATGCAGAACTTTGGTGAGAACTTTGCGGATCGTTTCCTGGCGCTGCTGACACCCGTTCAGCTTGATGTCTACGGACCTGCTAAAGACGACCTGCGCGCCGCCCTGACCCCTGTTGGAGCGGTTTTTCATCCGCAAATCGGCGGTTTTTCCCGCTAATCCAAGTTTGCACAGGAGAGTACCCCGATGCGCCTGATCCAGTATCTGCTGATCTCGATGTTCCTTACCGGGTTTGCATGGGCACAGGACAGTTCTGACGTCCAGGGCACGCCAGACCGGGCAACAACGGGCGGGGCCACAACATTGGAAGATATCCTGGCCCGCCAACGCGGAGAAAAGGTTGACAACAGTTATCGTTCAGAGAACACCGGGCAAGGCAATGTCGAGGGCCTGATGGGGCAATTTGGCACGCGCGGTGTCACCTCGGACAGTGATGTCTATCGTGCGTTAAGGTATGGGTCTGCGGATGTCACAGTGTCGTCCAAAGGACCGGCCGCCAGCGTTTTGATACAAGACGGCGGCATGTGGTGGCTGAATTTTCGAACCGGGCCACTGCGTGAATATGGAACTTACATCATTGCCGGGATGCTGGCCGTCATTGTTCTGTTCTTCCTGCTCCGAGGGAAAATCCGCATCGATGGTGAAATAACAGGTCGAACCGTGACCCGGTTCAACAGTTTCGAACGCTTCGGCCATTGGCTTTTTGCGGGATCTTTTCTTGTTCTTGGCCTGACGGGCCTGCTGACCCTGTATGGGCGTGACTTTCTGATACCGCTCTTTGGAAAAGAAGGCTTTGCCGTCATCGCCCGGGGGTGCAAATGGTTGCACAACAATCTGGCCTGGTCGTTCATGCTGGGCCTGGTCATCGTTACCGTGAACTGGATCGCCCATAACATCCCCAACCGCACTGACCTGAAATGGCTCGCGGCCGGAGGCGGGTTGTTTACCAAAGGCAGCCACCCACCCGCCAAGAAATTCAATGCAGGGCAAAAGGTTATCTTTTGGGCCTGTATTCTTCTGGGCGTATCCATCAGCTTGTCTGGCCTGTCACTGCTGTTCCCATTTGAAATGCCGTTGTTTGCCAAAACTTTCTCGATCGTGAATTCAACTGGTATTCCGCAGATGTTCGACCTGAACCTGCCGGTGCAAATGTCACCGCAGGAAGAGATGCAATATGCTCAAGTGTGGCACGTCATGGTCGCCTATGTGTTCATTGCCATCATCATCGCTCATATCTATCTGGGGTCTGTCGGAATGGAAGGAGCGTTCGACGCGATGGGCACCGGCGAGGTTGAAGAACAATGGGCGCGCGAGCATCACTCGCTGTGGCTTGCTGAAGTTCAGGACAAAGAGGCCGGAAAGACGGCGGCCTCACCTGCCGAATAAATGCGCGGGCTGGTCGTTGCACTGGCGCTGATCCCCCTCCCCGCCCTGGCTGAGTTCTTTACGCTCAAGGGCCACGGAGGGCCGATCATGGGGATCGCCACTGCACCTGACGGTCGGATCGCCACGGCCAGTTTCGACAATTCGGTTGGCCTGTGGTCAGACCAAACTCCTCAATGGCTGGAAGGCCACGAAGCTGCCGTCAACAGCGTCGCATTTAATGGCACGGCGATCTATTCCGCAGGCGATGACTTTACCCTGCGCCGCTGGCCTAGCGGCGCAATTGTGGGCAAGCACAAAGGTAAAATCGTTGGGCTTGCCGCCTCGAAGACACATGTTGCCACAGCCAGTTGGGACGGCACTATCGGCCTGTGGCCGGTGGATGACTTTACGCCTCAAATGCTGGGGCCCATCAGCAGTGGCGTTAACACGGTTGCGTTTTCCTCGGATGGAACACTGCTTTACTCCGCCGGCATGGACGGCGCTTTGCGGCTGTGGGACGTGTCCACCGGTCAGGAAATGCAGCGTGTGGTGGAACATGGGTTTGGCATCAACGAGCTGGTGTTGAACACTCAGGACAACTGGATTGCCTATGGCGCAGTGGACGGGGTCACGCGTGTCCGTGACTTGACCACTGGCGAAGAGCGTGACTTCACTCTTGACCGCCGTCCAATTCTGGCGCTGGCGCTCAGCCCGGATCGGGGCCTTTTGGCGGTTGGGGATGGCGAAGGGTTCATCATGGTCATCGACACGGAAGAGTGGCGTATCGTGCAGGATTTCCGCGCAACGCTGCGCGGCCCGGTCTGGGCGTTGGCTTTTTCCGCAGACGGCCAGAACATCCATGCGGGCGGTATCGACGAGGCCATGTACAGTTGGCCAGTTGCCGCCCTCGGCGATCACGAACAGATGGCTACGGCCGAGCCTAGTTTCCTGAAAAACCCCGATGAGATGAGCAACGGAGAACGCCAGTTTGCCCGAAAATGCTCAATCTGCCATAGCCTGACACCTGATGGTCAGCGACGCGCAGGCCCAACCTTGCACGGCGTGTTCGGACGTCAGGCCGGTACACTGCCGGGATATTTCTACTCGGACACGCTGCAAGACTCTGATATCATTTGGAATGACGAAACGATAAATGCCCTTTTCGACGAGGGGCCCGACCACTACATTCCAGGGTCTAAGATGCCAATGCAGCGGATCACGCAAGCCCAGGACCGCGACGATCTGGTCGCCTTTCTGCGCCGCTCTACGAGCCCATAGACCTGAGCCGGAGGAACATATGAAAGCCTTTCTTGCCGCTGCTGCCGCAATGGTCGTTATTACAGCCGCCGCACCATTTGCGCTGCAACAGATCGGGTTCAGCTCTGCGGATGCGGGCTCCGGTTCGGCTGTGCGCCTCGACTGAATGACCGAATACCTGACAACTAAGGAACTGGCCGACCTGCTGCGCATTGGTGAGCGCAAGGCCTATGATCTGGCCTCATCCGGCGAGGTTCCCTGCGTCCGCGCCATGGGCAAGCTGCTGTTCCCACGAGCCGAAGTCATCGCCTGGCTTAACGCCTCGCGGTCCGGCCCGCAGGTCTCGGAACCGCCTTTGCCGCCGATCGTGGCGGGCAGTCATGATCCGTTGCTGGATTGGGCTCTGCGCGAAAGCGGATCAGGGCTGGCGACCTATTACGACGGCTCGTTTGACGGGCTGAACCGTCTGACGGATCGCCGCGCGCAGGCTGCAGCACTGCACATCCACGAAGACGGCGGTTTCAACACTCAGACCCTACGCACCACCCTGGGAGAGGCACCGGTGGTTCTGTTTGAAATTGCGCTGCGCCAACGTGGGCTACTTTTGGCCCCCGGCGTGACTGGGTTGAAAGGGTTTGCCGACCTCAAGGGGCGCAAGGTCATCCTACGCCAGAACAGCGCCGCCAGTCAGCGGCTGTTCGATGCCCAGCTTGAGGCCCATGGCCTGACACGCGACGATCTGGACACCCTGCCCACCTGCGCCCGCACCGAAGAGGAACTGGCCATCGCCCTGCACGACAGCAAGGCGGAAGCCGGATTCGGATTAGGTGCCCTTGCCGGGCTGTATAACCTAGGCTTTGCCCCAACCCATTCCGAGCGCCTGGATCTGGCCATCTGGCGCCGCGCCTATTTCGACGATCCGATGCTCAAACTGCTCAGCTTTCTGCAATCCGAGCGTTTCACCACCCGCGCGGCCGAGTTTGGCGGATACGACCTGGCGGGATTAGGGACGATTCATCACAACGGCGCCAGCGGCTGACTATTTGGCATTCGGAAAGAACAGCTGCTGACCATCCAGCTTATAAGACTCGATTGCCGTCTGGCCATTTGGTCCTGTCAGCCAGTCGATGAACCGCTGACCCGCCGCTGAACGCACGCCCGGATGTTTCTTGGGGCTTACCAGGATCACGCCATATTGATTGAACAGGCGTGGATCGCCTTCAACCAGAACTTCAAGATTGCCCCGGTTTCCAAAGGACAACCACGTCGCCCGGTCCGTCAACACATAGGCGTCCATGCCGCTGGCTACATTTAACGTGGCTCCCATACCCGATCCGGTCTCGCGATACCATTCACCAGACGCGCCGGTTGGATCGATGCCTGTCGCCTGCCAATGCTGCATCTCAGCCTTATGTGTCCCACTATCATCCCCGCGTGATACGAAAGGAGTTTGGGTATCCGATACCGCAGTCAGGGCGGCAACGATATCGGTGCTTCCTTTCACTTTGGCGGGGTCCGATTTTGGTCCAACGAGGACAAAGTCGTTATACATCACATCGAACCGTTCAACGCCCCAGCCATCCGCCACGAACTGATCCTCGGCTTGTTTGGAATGCACCAGCAGGACATCGCCATCGCCGTTCACCGCATTCCGGATTGCCTGCCCTGTTCCGACGGCAACCACACGCACGTCGATCCCCGTCTCTGCCTCGAACCCCGGCAGAATGTAGTCCAGCAGGCCTGAATTCTGTGTCGATGTCGTGGACTGCACCACAATAAAAGGTTCTTCTGCCGTTGCTGGGCCTACCAAAAGGCCAAGTGCAACCAGATTTACCCGAACGAAATTCCGGATCATTCCACTCTCCACAATCAATTAAGTAACGAGACCGCCCGCCAAATACCGGCGCGAGGCGAGGCTTTTCGGGGTGTCCAAAACCTGCTGGGCCACCCCGTGTTCCACCACATGACCGCCCTGCATCATCACGACATCCGTCGCCAACCGCCGAGCCTGGCCGATATCGTGTGTGACCATGACAATGCGGACACCACGGGCTGAGGCGCGTTGAACCATCCGCTCGATCATTTGCGTGGCACTGGGGTCAAGCGCGCTGGTCGGCTCGTCCAGAAACAGGGTCTCGGGGTTCAACGCCAGAGCGCGCAGAATAGCCAGTCTCTGTGCTTCACCGCCTGACAAAGAGCGGGCTGATTGCCGGGCCTTCCCCTCTAGACCGCCTTCAGCCAGCAGTTCCTCGATCCGGGACTTGCGCCCCGTGCGCGTCAGACCCTGCCGTTTCAGAACAAAGTCCAGGTTAGCCGCAACCGAGCGCCGAAGCAGCACGGGTCGTTGAAACACCATCCCCTGACGGGCTTTGTGGTCAGCATTCAAGAGGGCACCATCCTGCCTGACCTGCCCCCGCTCTGGCACGATCAACCCGTGCAGGCATCGCAGAAGCAGGCTTTTGCCAGCCCCATTGGGCCCCAGGATCAGGGTCGGCCCGGGCCCGTCCAATGAAAGGTGTGGCACATTCAGCAAGGCCTTGCCCTTGCGGGTAATCTGAAGCCCATCAACGGACAAACAGCCTGCCATCTCAGAAATCAGGTCACGCATGGCGCAACCCTTCCTCTTCAGCCCGCAGGCTGAGTGCGCTGACCATGGCATTCACAGCCACGGCGATGCCGATCAGGATCGCGCCCAAGGCCAAAGCCAGTGCAAGGTTACCCTTGGACGTTTCCAGCGCAATGGTTGTCGTCATTACGCGCGTAACGTGGTTGATATTGCCACCGACGATGATGACCGCACCCACTTCGGCAATCGCACGGCCAAACCCAGCTAACAATGCAGTGACCAGCGCAATCCGCGCATCCCATAGCAACACCGGTACGGAGGCCAGTCGCGAAACACCCAACGAGCGCAACTGTTCCGAATACTCCTCGGCCAGCATCTCAACCACCTGCCGGGTCAGCGCAGCAACAATAGGTGTTACCAGAACCACCTGAGCGATGATCATCGCGGTCGGCGTATAGAGTAGCTCGAGCACACCCAATGGTCCGGATCGCGACAGCGTCAAATACACCAGCAGACCCACGACAACCGGCGGAAACCCCATCAACGCGTTCATCAGCACGATCAACACACGCCGTCCGGGAAAGCGCGCAACTGCCAAAGCGGCCCCAACGGGCATCCCGATCAGGGCGGAAATCAGAACGGCAATGATGGACACCTGCAGGGACAGCACCACAATCGCCCACAGCTCTGAGTTGCCGCGAATGATCAACGCAATAGCCTGACTGAATTCTGATGCAAAACCCTGCATTATTTTCTGACCTGCGGACATTTCGAATGAAATGCGTTAATTTACAGCGTAATTCTAAGGCATTTATGCCCCAAGTACAGACACAAATCCGACACCCCAAACAAGAAACGCGGCCCCGTTTGGGACCGCGCATATGGACACCGATGGAAGTGGGTTTAGTTCAGTGCAGCATCCGTGATCTGATGGGTCCAAGCACCATCAGGCTGCTTGGTGATCACCGGGTCAGAGCCTCCGGCCAGTAGCGTGCCCACAGTCCGGTCGAAATCTGCCGGGTCCAGCGCGCCGTTTGATCCCGCAGTCAGCTTGGCGATCTCACCCATCATGCGTTTCTGGTGCTCTTCGGTCTGGGCACCAGTTGCGTCATTTTCAAGCACTATATCAGCCGCCTCATCCGGGTTTTCTTCGGCGAATTTCCAGCCTTTCATCGAAGCACGCACAAAACGCTCCATCTTGTCGACGAACGCCGCATCGCTCAGGTTTTCCTCCAGAACGTACAGGCCGTCTTCCAACGTGGCGACGCCCTGGTCTTCGTATTTGAATGTCACCAGCTCATCCGGGCTGACACCCGCGTCGATGACCTGCCAGTATTCATTGTAGGTCATCGTGCTGATACAATCAGCCTGACGCTGTAGCAGCGGATCGACGTTGAAGCCCTGTTTCAGAACTTCGACCCCGCTTTCGCCTTTGCCGGCGGTGTCGATTCCCAGCTTAACTCATCCAGCTCATGAAGGGAAATTCGTTGCCAAAGAACCAGACACCCAGCGTGCGGTTCTTGAGGTCATCGGGCGAGGAAATCCCGGCATCCTTCCAGCAGGTCAGCATCATACCCGAACTTTTGAACGGCTGCGCAATATTGACCAACGGCAAGCCCTTTTCGCGCGCAGCCAGAGCCGCCGGCATCCATTCAACGGTCACATCGGCACCGCCCCCTGCAATCACCTGCGTGGGCGCAATATCGGGACCGCCGGGCAGGATCGTCACATCCAGCCCCTCTTCTTCGTAAAACCCTTTGTCCTTGGCCACGTAATAGCCTGCGAACTGCGCCTGCGTGACCCATTTCAACTGCAGTGTCACCTCATCTGCTGCAAGCGCCGCACTGGCTGCAAGGCTAAAGGCGGCGACCGCACCGCTGAGTAGCTTATTCATCTTCATATCTCCTAGTTGCTGTTAAAGCCCCGTTTTCGGGGTCTGTTGAAAAGTTTTTATCCACGTTGCGACGGATGCCAGAAGGTCACCGCTTTTTCGATCATCGCCACCAGACCATAAAACGCCGTGCCGGCCAAAGCAGCCACAACAATCTCGGCCCAGACCATATCCAGCGACAATTGCCCGACGCTGGTTGATATCCGAAAGCCCATGCCCAGGGTTGGCGAGCCAAAGAACTCGGCCACGATAGCGCCGATCAGCGCCAGGGTGGTGGAAATCTTCAACCCGTTGAACACAAATGGCATCGCGGCGGGCAAGCGCAGCTTTAGAAAGCTCTGCCAATAGGTCGCTGCATAAGTTTCCATCAAGTCACGCTGCATGACGGTTGCTTCTCTTAACCCTGCAACCGTGTTCACCAGCATTGGGAAGAAGACCATCACCACCACCACAGCGGCTTTCGAATGCCAGTCAAACCCGAACCACATCACCAAAATGGGGGCCGTGCCCACAATCGGTAAAGCCGCGACAAAGTTCCCAACCGGCAACAGCCCCAGACGCAGAAAGTCCCAGCGATCCACGGCAATCGCCATCAGGAATGCAGAAAAGCAGCCAATGATGTACCCGCTCAGCGCGCCTTTGATGATCGTCTGGACAAAATCCACCCAAAGGATAGGCAGGCTGCCCGCGAAACGCACTGCGATAACCGACGGTGCAGGCAGGATGACCAGTGGCACATTCAGCCCACGCACCAACAGCTCCCATATTCCGATGATGGTCAGACCAAAGATCAGCGGTGCCAGAAACCGCACCAATCGGCTGTTGGCTTGTGGCCCGCTCGCCAGTCGGCTGTTCAACCACCAGCCAAACAGCCAAAGAAGGACGGCACACAGAACTAAGATCATTGCGCCATCCCCATCCGTTTCAGGACCGAACGTTCAACCATCCCCAGCAAGCCCACAAGACAGGCCGCCAGAATAGCCGCTGCAAACAGAGCGGACCAGATCTGAACCGTCTGACCATAATAGCTGCCCGCCAGCAATCGCGCGCCCAGCCCTGCCACCGCGCCGGTTGGCAACTCACCTACAATCGCCCCGACCAGTGAGGCCGCGATACCAATTTTCAGAGAGGTGAACAGATAGGGCATCGACGCGGGCAAGCGAAGTTTCCAGAACCCTTGTGAGCTGCTCGCACTATAGGTGCGCAATAAGTCCAGTTGCATCGCATCCGGGCTACGCAGACCTTTCACCATGCCAACCACGACCGGGAAGAAACTCAGATAGGCCGAGATCACCGCCTTGGGAATGATCCCTTGAATACCAATCGAATACAGCACCACGATGATCATCGGTGCCAGCGCAATAATCGGAATGGTCTGGCTGACGATGGCCCAGGGCATGACTGACAGATCCATCACACGGCTGTGCACTATCCCGACGGCTAGTAGAATGCCCAACCCCGTTCCGATGGCAAAGCCCAGCATAGTGGCGCTGAGTGTCACCCAGGAATGATAGATCAATGACCTTTTCGAGGTGATTTTCTTTTCGACTGTTGTTTCCCACAACTCTTCTGCCACCTGATGCGGAGCGGGCAAACGTGGTCGTTCTTGCTCCCAAGTCTCATCGATGGCGTAGGGGTTGTCGATAACCAGCTCAAACTCGCTCATGTCGCGCCGATCAACCGCCTTGGGTGGATCAACCTGCTGCCCTGCCCGTTCAAATTCGGTCAGTACACCCTTGATGTTCATTGGCACACTCGCGGCGTACCAGAACAGAAGAATGACGCCAACAACGGTAAGGACAGCCCAAATAGCTCTGATCCCTTCACTCCTCATCAGAATGCCCCGCCCGCAGGCCCTCGCGCACGCGATGGGCCACTTCGATGAACTCTGGCGTATCTCGGATATCCAGTGGACGCTCCTTTGGCAAAGGGCTGTCGATCACATCCGTGATCCGCCCCGGTCGCGGGCTCATCACCACGATCTTTGTGCTGAGATAGACGGCCTCGGGAATCGAATGGGTTACGAACCCGATAGTTTTTTCGGTCCGCGCCCACAGCGCCAGCAGCTGCTCGTTCAGATGATCGCGTACAATCTCGTCCAGCGCCCCGAACGGTTCATCCATCAGAAGGATATCCGCATCAAAGGCCAAAGCCCGCGCGATGCTGGCGCGCTGCTGCATCCCACCGGACAACTGCCAGGGGAACTTGCCGCCAAACCCTTCCAGATCAACAAGTTCAAGCACGTTCCTGACCCGGTCCTCCTGCTCTTTCGCGGAATACCCCATAATTTCAAGCGGCAGCTTGATGTTCTTGGCAATGGTGCGCCACGGGTACAGTCCCGCCGCCTGAAACACATACCCATAGGCCCGATTCTGCCGTGCCTCATCCGGGGTCATGCCGTTGACGGTGAGCGTCCCTCCGGTCGGGGCTTCAAGCGCCGCGATACAGCGAAGGAAGGTGGTTTTACCACAGCCCGAGGGGCCAATGAAACTTACGAACTCGCCCTTATTGATCGAAAGGCTCACATCCCTGAGCGCGTGGATCGGGCCGTCGTTTGTTTGGAAGGTGAGGTTTAGCCCATTGGCTTCTATCACCGCCTTGCCATTCGTCATTCTTTAGTCGTCCCCAAATTTTCAACCCAGAACCATATCAGCCCCGCAATCGCCCCCACAGCCGTGAAGACCACCAATTCCTGCATTACATCCACCAGAGGTCGGGTAGTCATGTCTTCTGAAAAGAGCCATAGGTACACAGCCACGCTGGTGATTGCTCCTCCGATCCCAGCAATAGCAGGATTAAATTGGTGCATAATCACCGCACAGAGCCGCACTCCAAAAGCCGGAATCACAGTGGCCGCAATCGCAAGCGGCAACGTCGAGGCCGCAATTGATACCCAGACAAATTGGTCACCCCCTGTCTCAGTGAAAACACCCATTTGCCATCCCCAAAATACAAGAGACGCAACAAATACAGCTGCCAAGTAGCCCAGAACACTCCAAATGATCGGCACTCAAACCCCCGTCGCCGGAATACCCGTCCGCTCAATCGGCCGCGGCGCGGTCAGCTCTTTCCAGGTGCTTAGTGCTTTGTTGACGTGACCGTTGGGTTCACGGGCAACAAAATCACCATGTCCTTCCTGCGTGCGGACTTCTCCGTCATGCACAGCAACCTGACCGCGTGTCAGGGTAAAGCGCGGCAGGCCTTTAACCTCTTTGCCTTCAAACACGTTGTAGTCAATCGAGGATTGCTGTGTTTCTGCGCGGATCGTCTTGGACTTTTCGGGATCCCAGACGACGATGTCCGCATCAGCACCAACAAGAATCGCACCTTTTTTCGGATAGCAGTTCAATATCTTGGCGATGTTTGTTGACGTCACAGCCACAAACTCATTCGGAGTAAGACGACCGGTATTCACACCATGGGTCCACAGCATTGGCATCCGGTCCTCCAACCCGCCGGTCCCGTTGGGAATCTTGGTGAAATCCCCGACCCCAAAACGTTTCTGATCAGTCGTAAAGGCGCAATGATCGGTGGCCACAACGCTCAGCGTTCCGGAATGCAATCCGTTCCACAGACTGTCCTGATGTTGCTTGTTCCGAAACGGAGGGCTCATCACACGACGCGCGGCGTGGTCCCAATCCTGGTGGAAATATTCGCTCTCGTCCAAGGTCAGATGCTGGATCAAAGGCTCACCCCAAACGCGCTTGCCCTGCATCCGCGCCCTCCGGATCGCTTCGTGGCTTTCCTCGCAAGAGGTATGCACCACATAAAGCGGTACGCCTGCCATATCGGCGATCATGATCGCGCGGTTGGTGGCCTCACCCTCGACCTGTGGCGGGCGGGAATAGGCATGCGCCTCAGGCCCGGTATTGCCTTCGGCCAGCAGCTTGGCAGACAGTTCGGCGACCACGTCACCGTTTTCGGCATGTACCATGGCGATGCCACCCAGTTCGGCCAGCCGATGAAAGCTGGAATACAGCTCGTCATCATTGACCATCAACGCGCCCTTATAGGCCATGAAGTGCTTGAACGTGTTGATCCCGCGCGTCTCGATCACCGTCTTGATGTCATCGAACACCTGCTCACCCCACCAGGTCACGGCCATGTGGAACGAGTAGTCACAATTCGCGCGTGTCGATTTGTTGTCCCAGCGCTTCAGCGCGTCCAACAGGCTTTCCCCTGGATTGGGCAAGGCAAAATCCACCACCATCGTGGTGCCCCCGGCCAAGGCTGCCCGTGTTCCGCTCTCAAAGTCATCGCTGGAATAGGTGCCCATGAAAGGCATCTCCAGATGCGTATGCGGATCGATTCCGCCCGGCATCACATAACACCCGGTCGCGTCCAGCTCTTTGTCGCCTTTCAGGTCCAGCCCGATTTCGGTGATAACGCCACCTTCAACCATGACATCTGCCTTGTAAGACAAATCTGCAGTAACGACGGTTCCGTTCTTGATAACAGTGCTCATGTTAAACTCCCTCATGCGGTCTGCGCCGCTCGCTTCATCTGGCTAAAAATATCCCGGGGGAGTCGCCCATCAGGCGACGGGGCAGCGCCCCCTATTCTACGATCTCAGCCGTCTCAACGACCGCATGAAACAGTACGTCAGCCCCGGCCGCAGCCCATTCCTTGCTAATGTCTTCGGCCTCATTATGGCTCAACCCATCCACACAGGGGCACATCACCATTGCGGTCGGCGCCACGCGGTTGATCCAACAGGCATCATGACCCGCGCCCGAGATGATGTCCGTATGGGAATACCCCAAGCGCTCGGCTGCGTCGCGCACAGCGGCCACACAGCCAGCGTCGAATTCCACCGGATCAAATCCACCAACTTTCTCGAATTCGATTTGCAGGCCCATTTCGTCCACGATATCCTCGGCGGCCACACGCAAACGGTTCTCCATATCCGTAATCACCGCCAAATTGGGCGAGCGGAGATCGACCGTAAACACCACCTTGCCCGGTATCACGTTGCGCGAATTCGGGAACACATCAATATGCCCTGCAGCCCCCACAGCATGGGGCGCGTGGGACCACGCGATCTCATCCACTTTCTCAAGAATACGCGCCATTGCCAGACCGGCATTCTTGCGCATCGGCATCGGAGTCGATCCGGTATGTGCGTCCTTGCCGGTCACAGTGATTTGCGTCCAGCTCAGGCCCTGACCGTGGGTAACAACGCCAATATCCTTGCCTTCGGCTTCAAGGATTGGGCCTTGTTCGATGTGCAGCTCAAAGAACGCGTGCATCTTACGGGTGCCAACTTCTTCCTTGCCGCGCCAGCCAATGCGCTCCAGTTCGGCACCAAACTTCTTGCCCTCGGCGTCTTCGCGATCATAAGCCCAGTCTTGCGTATGCATCCCGGCAAACACGCCCGAAGACAGCATCGCCGGGGCGTACCGCGTGCCCTCTTCATTGGTCCAGTTGGTCGCGACAATCGGATGCCTGGTCTTAATACCCAGATCGTTCAGCGTGCGGATGATTTCCAAACCGCCCAACACGCCAAGAACACCGTCATACTTACCGCCGGTTGGCTGCGTATCCAGATGCGAACCTACATAGACCGGCAGCGCCTCAGGGTCGGTGCCTTCGCGGCGGGCGAACATGTTGCCCATCTGGTCCAGCCCCATGGAACAACCAGCCTCTTCGCACCAGTTTTGAAACAGCGCGCGCCCCGCGGCATCCTCATCCGTCAGGGTCTGGCGGTTGTTGCCACCCGCAACGCCAGGGCCGATCTTGGCCATCTCCATCAGGCTGTCCCACAACCTGTCGCCGTTGATCATGAGGTTCTGCGCCGGAGCTGCCATCTTATTCTTCCCTGTTGCTTGCGATTTGGCTCGCTATTGGTGTCTTGATTTGACCATCTGGTCAAACTCACGCTATCACGGGTTCGAGATCAGTCAAGAATTTGCAGGACGCCGACGGATTTTTTGACCTAAACAGCGCCTGCTTGCCGGAAAAAGAGACATCGACAAAACATGCCCAAAGATCGCGCGCCAACCAGAATTCAGAAAAAGAATCGGGCCGCCATTCTCGAGGCCGCCCTGAACGTGTTCTCTGCCCATGGATTTCGCGGCGCAACGGTGGACCAGATCGCTGCCGAAGCCGGGCTGAGCAAACCCAATCTGTTGTACTACTTCCCCTCGAAAGAGGCGATCCATACCGCGCTGCTGTCCGGTCTTCTTGAAACATGGCTGGCCCCATTGCATGACCTTGACGCAGACGGGGACCCGATGGAAGAAATCCTAAGCTATATTCGGCGCAAACTTCAGATGAGCCGGGAATTGCCGCGTGAAAGCCGCCTGTTTGCCAACGAACTGGTTCAGGGCGCACCGCGCATCCACGACGCGTTGTCCAAAGACCTAAAGGCGCTGGTGGATGAAAAAACTACCATTCTGACAGGCTGGATGGATCGGGGCAAAATCGCCCGGCTGCACCCTTATCACCTGATCTTCTCGATCTGGGCCCTGACGCAGCACTACGCAGATTTTGATGTCCAGGTTCGTGCCATTCTGGGCGATGAAGACCCGTTTGAAGGCGCTGAACCGTTTGTCGATACGCTCTATCGCAAGCTGCTTGCGCCATAAAAAAGAGGGCCGCTGACCGGCCCCCTCGTGCATTTTGTCAATCGATCTACTCGGCTGCTTTTGCCATCGGATTGTTCGGATGCGTCGTCCAGTTGGCATAGTCAGGCTGAACCTCCAACCCAGTACGCGGATCGACCTCTCCGGCTGACATCGGTTCCATCGAGATACACCCGTCGACCGGGCAGACATCCACGCACAGGTTACAGGCGACGCATTCATCATCCATGACCTCAAACACTCGGTCCTCGGATATGGAAATCGCCTGGTGGCTGGTATCTTCACACGCGGCATAGCAGCGGCCGCATTTGATACACTGGTCCTGATCAATCTTGGCCTTGGCCACGTAGTTCAGGTTCAGATACTGCCAGTCGGTCACATTCGGAACAGCAAGGCCCACGACCTCGGACACGTCCTTGAACCCTTTTTCGTCCATCCATTTGGACAGACCCGCAGTCAGTTCGTCGATGATTTTGAACCCATACGTCATTGCCGCCGTGCAGACCTGAACGTTACCACATCCCAACGCCATGAACTCGGCCGCATCGCGCCATGTGGTCACGCCGCCAATCCCAGAGATCGGCATACCATGCGTGGCCTCGGCACGGGCAATTTCAGACACCATGGACAATGCGATCGGCTTCACCGCCGGACCGCAATATCCACCATGGCTGCCCTTGCCGTCGATCGATGGTTCCGGGCTGAACGTGTCCAGATTGACGTTGGTGATCGAGTTGATTGTGTTGATCAGCGACACAGCATCCGCACCGCCATTGCGCGCCGCAGCCGCCGGTTTGCGGACATCTGTGATGTTCGGCGTCAGTTTCACAATGACCGGTCGGTCGTAATACTTTTTACACCAACGGGTGACCATCTCGATGTATTCCGGCACCTGCCCAACAGCGGATCCCATTCCCCGTTCGCTCATCCCGTGGGGGCAACCGAAGTTCAGCTCAATCCCGTCCGCGCCCGTCTCTTCAACGCGGGGCAGAATGGCTTTCCAGGCCTCTTCCTCGCAAGGCACCATGATCGATGCGATCAAGGCGCGATCCGGATAGTCGGCCTTGACCCGCGCCATTTCTTCGAGGTTCACCTCAAGCGGGCGATCGGTAATCAATTCGATATTGTTCAGCCCCAGCAAACGGCGGTCAGCCCCATAAATCGCACCATAGCGAGGGCCGTTCACATTGACGACCGGTGGGCCTTCGGATCCCAGCGTTTTCCAGACCACACCGCCCCATCCGGCCTCGAAGGCACGGCGGACGTTGTATTCCTTGTCGGTCGGCGGCGCAGAGGCCAGCCAATACGGGTTCGGGCTTTCGATTCCCAGAAAGTTTGTCTTTAAATCAGCCATCTATCCGGCCTCCCTGATGCAATTCAGCATCTTGTTCTTGTGTTTCACGCGGTCAAAGACGCGTGGATATCCATCGCCGCATCCCGACCTTCGGCCACGGCGGTCACGGTCAGGTCTTCGCCGCCGGATGCACAATCGCCCCCGGCCCAGACGCCTGACAAAGATGTGCGCCCGGCCTCGTCCACAGCGATCTTGTTGCCGTCCAGCGCCAGCCCTTCGGGTGCACCTTCCAGCGTCTGACCGATGGCCTTAAGAACCTGATCAGCGGGTACGCGGATTTTCTCTCCGGTTCCGGACAGTTGGCCATCATGGCTGGCAGTATACTCCAATTCAATCTCTGCCGCCGCCCCGTTTCCATGAACCGTCACGGGCTGAACATTGGTCATGATCCTGACACCGTGCGAAGCGGCCAGATCCTGTTCATATCGGCTGGCCCCCATCGCATCGCGGTCACGACGATAGGCGATGGTGACATGTTCTGCGCCCAGCAGTTTCGACTTCACCGCCGCGTCTACAGCCGTCATGCCACCACCTATGACAACAACGTTGCGGCCAACTGGCAAATGCCCCAAATCCGAGGCCTGACGCACGTCCGAGATGAAATCAACAGCATGGCGCACACCGTCCAGATCTGCCCCCTGCGTTCGCAACGCGTTTACCCCGGCCAGACCGATGGACAGGAAAACCGCATCATAATTCTCAACCAGACCGTTCAGCGAGACCCCTTCGCCCAGAACTGAGCCGGTTTCGATCGAAATGCCGCCAATTTTCATCAGCCAGTCAACCTCGGCCTGTGCGAAGTCATTGGTCGATTTGTAAGCGGCGATCCCATATTCATTCAGACCACCCGGCTTGGGCTTGCCTTCATGGATCACCACGTCATGGCCCAGCATCGCCAGACGATGCGCACAGGCCAGACCTGCGGGCCCTGCCCCAACGACGGCAATGGACTTGCCTGTCGGCGCGGCGCGGTCAAACGGGTGATCCCCTGCGACCATGACGCTGTCTGTCGCGTACCGCTGCAAGCGACCGATCTCAACCGGCGCGCCTTCGGCTGTCTCACGTACGCAGGCCTCTTCACACAGCGTTTCCGTGGGGCATACACGGGCGCACATGCCGCCCAGAATGTTCTGCGCCAGGATCGTTTCGCCCGCCGCTTCGGGTTGACCGGCCTGAATTTGCCGCATGAACAACGGAATATCGATGTCCGTGGGACAGGCCGTCACACATGGCGCGTCATAGCAAAAATAGCACCGATCTGCTGCCACCGCGGCCTCGTGCGGGGCCAGTGGCGGATGCAGATCCGTGAAATTCGAGGTCAGCTCATCGCTGGAAAGTCGCCCGGAGACAATGCCGGGGACCATCTGGCCCTGTGCCATCGCTCTACTCCCTGTAGATATGTTTGTTATGACCTCAGCTTGCCACATTCTGATTTTTTATCAATTGGTAAAATTTCTCAAATGGTCAAAAAATGCAGAAACCCTGGAAACCTAGCCAAATTGGCGCCAAAATCGCCTGTTTTTCGTTCAATCGATGATATCTGGACCTCTGATCGCAGGAATCAAAGTTGGTCAGACACGCATGGGACCGCTTGGAAAATTCGCCGGACAGGTGTTGGTTGCGTCTGGTTTTAGCCGGTTCTGCTGCGTAATGTGGGTCCGACAAAGACCCAGCAGTGCCGGCTAACGGCCGAAAATCCGAAAGACTCGCGATGCAGGCCAGCCCCACGAAGTTCAACATCGTCATCATCGGGCAAAACAACCGGCTGCAGTATGAGGCGCTGCTGTTCGCGGCCTCATTGCGCCACAGCTGCCCCGATTTCGCAGGTCGGCTGTTTGTGGCGATGCCACAGCCCGGACCGCTTTGGCAGCAGGACCCGAGTATCCGCGACGAGGACGTATTAAAGGCACTTGGTCAGCTGGACACCGAGATTTTGCCTTTTGACAATCAAGTCTTTGGCGGCAGTTATCCCTATGGCAACAAGATCGAAGCTTTGATGGCCCTGCCAGAAGGCGAGCCCTTTGTATTCTTCGACAGCGACACACTGATCACCGGCGATCTGAACAGCGTTCCGTTTGATTTCGACTGGCCTGGTGCGTCGCTGAAAGTCGAAGGATCCTGGCCGAAACCCACGCTCTATGGTCCTGGGCTGGACGGTATCTGGAGCGCTCTTTACCGCCACTTTGATCTTGATTTTGACAGCGCGTTGGATACCAGCCAGCCGGTGGATTACTGGCGGCGCTACCTGTATTTCAACGCGGGGTATTTCTTTTACTCTTGCCCGCGGAATTTTGGTGAAAGGTTCCTGCACTATGCCCGTACGATACGGGATGGCGATATCCCTGAACTGGTCGGACAGAACCTGAACCCCTGGCTGGACCAAGTCGCGCTACCACTGGTCATTCATTCCTTTGGCGGCGGGCGGGACGCCCTGCCAGTGGGCCTGCTGGATGGTTCGGTCAGTTGCCACTATCGCCTGTTCCCACTGCTTTACGCACGCGAAAGCGACCATGTGATCGACGTGCTCGAAACGGTTGTCGCACCGAACCGGGTCAAGAAAGTGCTCAAGGGCTATGACCCAATCAAGAAGCTGGTTCTACAGCGCAAAGGGCACAAAATCCGGGACCTGTTCGACCGCGATAGCCTGCCTCAGCGCGAGCAGGTCATTCGCAAGACGATCAAAAGCAAGGGGCTTTGGATGCGCTGACAGCAATGTTGTGCGCACGCCACCAATCGCCTAGAGATTCAACAACACTAATTCCAACGGGAGATCATAAAGATGTCAGACGGTCCAACACATGGTTTTGACACGCTGCAAATTCACGCGGGTGCGCGGCCCGATCCGGCAACCGGCGCGCGTCAGACGCCCATCTACCAGACGACCGCTTATGTATTCCGCGACGCAGACCACGCTGCCGCCCTGTTCAACCTGCAAGAGGTGGGCTTTATCTATTCGCGCCTGACCAACCCGACAGTGGCCGTGCTGCAGGAACGTATCGCCACGCTGGAGGGCGGCGTCGGCGCGGTCTGCTGCTCCTCGGGTCACGCGGCGCAAATCATGGCGCTGTTCCCGTTGATGGGGCCTGGTTGCAACATCGTGGCCTCAACCCGTCTTTACGGCGGCACGGTCACGCAGTTCAGCCAGACGATCAAACGTTTTGGCTGGTCGGCCACATTTGTCGATACCGATGATCTGGACGCCGTGAAAGGTGCCATCGACGAAAACACCCGCGCGATATTCTGCGAATCCATCGCCAATCCAGGTGGCTATGTCACCGATATTCGCGCGCTGGCGGATGTGGCGGATGCGGCGGGCATTCCGCTGATCGTCGACAACACCTCAGCCACGCCTTACCTGTGCCGGCCGATCGAACACGGCGCGTCGCTGGTTGTGCATTCGACCACCAAATACCTGACGGGCAACGGCACTGTCACAGGTGGCTGTGTCGTGGATTCGGGCAAGTTCGACTGGTCGGCAAGCGACAAGTTCCCTTCGCTCAGCCAACCAGAAACGGCTTATCATGGGTTGAAATTCCACGAGACCTTTGGCCCGCTGGCCTTTACCTTCCACAGCATTGCGATCGGTCTGCGCGATCTGGGCATGACGATGAACCCACAGGCGGCGCATTACACGCTGATGGGGATAGAAACTCTGTCTCTGCGGATGGAGCGCCACGTTGAAAATGCCCAAAAGATCGCTGCTTGGTTAGAGGCAGACGACCGTGTCGACTACGTCACCTATGCTGGTTTGCCTTCGTCACCGTATTCCGAACGTGTTAAAGCACATTACCCCAAAGGCGCCGGTGCGTTGTTCACCTTTGCTGTCAAAGGCGGCTATGAGGCCTGTGTCAAACTGGTGAACGCGTTGGAGATCTTCAGCCACGTGGCCAACCTTGGAGACGCGCGGTCGCTAATCATCCACTCGGCCTCGACCACGCACCGTCAGTTGAGCCCCGAACAGCAAGAGGCCGCAGGCGCAGGACCCAATGTTGTGCGCTTGTCCATCGGTATCGAAGACGCCAACGATCTGATCGCCGATCTGGATCAGGCTCTGGCCAAGGCAAACAGCTAAGCGATGGCAGGGCACGACACAAACGATCTGGGTCAGCCAATTGGCAAACCGGTTGAGGGCGCGTTTCCGCGCCCGACACCGCCCTATACGCCAATGGAAGGCCAGTATTGCTCTGTTGTGCCACTGGACGTGAACAGGCACTCACCCGGGTTGTTTCGGGCCTTTGCCAATGACGCAGATGGCCGGAACTGGACATACCTGCCCTACGGGCCGTTCGCTTCTGAGCATGACTTTAACGAATGGACCCGTGCCTCTTGCAGCGATGCTGACCCGATGTTTCACACGGTACTCGACCGCTCTGATATGCCGGTCGGCATGGCCTCATTCCTGCGGATCGCACCGGCGGCAGGAGCCATTGAGGTTGGACACATCCATTTCTCGCCCCTGTTGCAACGCAAACCACAATCGACCGAAACGATGTATCTGATGATGCGCCGTGTTTTCGACGAGCTTGGCTATCGCCGGTACGAGTGGAAGTGCGACGCCCTGAATGCGCCGTCCCGCAGTGCGGCCGAACGGTTGGGGTTCACCTTTGAAGGCGTGTTCAGACAGGCGACCCACTATAAGGGGCGCAACCGGGATACGGCGTGGTATTCAATTCTGGATAGCGAATGGCCTCGCATTCGCGACGCGTTCGAAAGCTGGCTGTCACCAGACAATTTCGACGAGACGGGCCAGCAACGAAAACCGCTGATGGCCCGGGCCCAAGGGTAAAGGTCAGTCCGAAATCCCAAACTCCATCGTCACATTGACCGAGACTGAAATCTCGCCGCCTGCTACCGGCACGCTGCCTGCTTCGGACATGTTTACCGCCCGCATCTGAGCCACCGGGAACGATCCACCAACCTGTTCGCTAATCTGCTGAACCGGGCCGAGTGTCACGTTGGCAGCCTGTGCCAGTTGTTCAGCCTTCGCCGTTGCCTCTCCTACTGCTTTGGCGCGCGCCTCAGCCTGTAACGGCGCCGGGTCTTGCACACCGAAGTTCAACCCGCCGAAATCATTGGCCCCGTCCTGGATGACCGCGTCCATAATGGTGCCAAGCTGGGTCAGATCGCGGACACGCACCAGCACGCTGTTCGAGGCGACAAACCCTGAAATCTCGGGCCGGTCGCCACTGCTGTTGCGGCCAGTCCAAACAGGAGACAAAGACAGATCGCGGGTCTGAACATCGCGGGCTTCGACCCCCATGTCATCCAGCCGCGTCAGAATCTGCGTCACGGCCTCGGACGTTGCTTGCATCGCGGCTGAGGCCTGCGGGTCTTCGTTTGTCACACCCAATGTGATCGTTGCCATGTCGGGTGCGGCCTGCACGGTACCGGCTGCATCCACGGTGATGCGACGTTCTTCCGCATGGGCCATTCCTGCCGCCGTGATCGCCAAAACAGCCGTTAGAAAAGCGAGTTTCTTCAAAGTCTTCCCTCCAAATTCTTCAATCACAACATGGGATGGACAGGGCGTGTGGAACAAGGGGAACCCACGGCTTTTTCTTTCCCTCGGCGGGATCCTGCTTTAATGTCGGGCTGCGGACGAGATGTCGTTTGCATTGATGCTGATAATTATGGTTCTTCCGGATTATGAAACCTGCCTTTGCGCTGTCTTTTTCTGCCACCGGAATTTCTCTGCACCACCAATCGGATGACGACTGGTTCTGCGTGGGCGAGATCGCATTGGACGCGCCCGACCTAAAGGATCAGGTGCGCGCCCTGCGTGACCAGGGATTTGCCATTGCAAACGACCTGAGCTGCAAATTGGTGATTCCCGAAGATCAGGTTCGGTACATTTCAGCGCCTACAGACGGGCTTTCGGACAAAGAAAACGAACAAGCATTGAAAGCCGCGCTGGCGGGTGAGACGCCGTATTCAGTCGATGATCTGGCGTTTTCCTCGACGACGGTCGACGCAACCACCTATGTGGCCGCCGTTACCAAACAGACATTGGTTGAGGCACAGGAATTCGCCACAGAACACGGGTTTATTCCGGTTCAGTTCAGCACTGATGCGGACGCACAGGATTTTCCGACAGAGCCCACGTTTTCGATATCAGAGCCCGACATGTCCGTCGCAACCCCAGCCGAGGTCCGGGTACCATCACCAGAGCCACAAGCAGAGGATGCGCCAACCGTTCATGCCATCGCCGCCACAACGGCCCCGGATGTGTTCAGGTCGGCCCCGGTTGAGGCCTCGGGCGAAGCTCCAAGGCCTGCCACAGGCCTTCTCGCCTCGCGCTATGCCATTCCCGCTGCGGTGGCCGCCGCCGTTTTGCTTGCCGTGGGATTAGGTGCATGGACAATGACCGGGTCGGATACAGATCGGTACCCAGTTTCCGAAACGGTGCAGGTGCAGGAAGATGTGCCCTCTGCCGAACCGCTTGTGGCTAACACACAGGTTGATCCGCCAGAAGCCACCGCTGACGAAACAACTACTGAAACAGCGGCTTTAGAAAGTCCTCAGCCTGATCCGGTTACGCCGGAGCCATCGGACCTAACCGCTACAGATGCTGCAATCCTTGAGGCGTTGAACGTCGCACCAACAACCGTAGAGGATGTAGCGCGCGATCCCGAACCGCAGGAAGATCCGACACAGCCGGGCTTGCAGACCACAGCCCCCGGCGCGCCAGAGATCCCGGCTGAACCCAAAACTGAAGAACTTTACCTAGCCTCTGTCGACAATTCCAATCTGTCCCGCGATGCGGTGGCGTTACCGCCGGTTGACAGCTTTGCCACCGACGCGCCTTTTGAACCGATTTCCGTTCCAAGTGCGGTCGGCACAAACGTGGCGCTGGATGACCGCGGTCTTGTCACGCCCACCGCCGAAGGCACCCTGAACCCTGACGGCATCGTTGTCTATCTGGGGCGCCCGTCGAAAGTGCCGCCAGAGATCCCCGTTCGGTTTGAACAGGAACCAATTGAACAAGAACCCCAAAATCCTCTGGCCGAACTGCGCCCCAAACCCCGTCCCAGCGATCTGATTGATCGGTTCGAACGTCAGCAACTTGGCGGACGCACCCGCCAGGAACTGGCGGTTCTGCGCCCTAAACTGCGGCCCAAATCCGTGCAGGAACAACCTCAGGTGGATGAAACCCCAACCGCTTTGGCGGTTGTGCGGGTCCCGCGACCCAAACCACGCCCTGCGGGACTGGCACCATCATCCGGCACGCAAACTGCAAATCTCGGCTCGACAGCAGCGATCACGCAATCCGACGCTGAGGCAGGATCGTTCCAGCCCCGTGCCGTCGCGCCCAAGATTCCGTCGTCTGCGTCCGTGGCACGGCAGGCGACGATCGACAACGCCCTGAACCTGCGCCGGTTGAACCTGATTGGTGTGTACGGCACGCCTGCCAACCGGCGGGCCTTGGTACGCTTGCCCAGCGGTCGGTACAAAAAGCTGAAGGTCGGAGACAGGTTGGACGGCGGTAAAGTTATCGCCATCGGCGACAGCGAGTTACGCTATCAAAAACGTGGTAAGAACACGACATTGAAAATGCCGCGTGGATAAGGGATGGGGCAAGCCATTGAGGTCACCCCACCTTAGGTTAACTCACTAAGCAGCTGTAATTTCACCGCTTTCGATCTGCTCACGTTCGATGGATTCGAACAAAGCCTTAAAGTTTCCCTCACCAAACCCATCGTCACCCTTGCGTTGGATGAACTCAAAAAAGATCGGTCCGATTACGGTTTTTGAGAAGATCTGCAGCAGAATTCTGGTCTCCCCCCCATCCAGAACGCCTTCTCCGTCGATCAGGATGCCGTGCTTCATCATCCGGTCCAATGGCTCTTCGTGGTCGACAACGCGCTCTTTGGACATGTCGTAATAGGCCTCGTTCGGCCCCGGCATGAACTTCAGACCTTTTTCAGCAATCGCATCGGTCGAGGCATAGATATCTTCACTGCCCACCGCGATATGCTGAATTCCCTCGCCTTTGTACTTGTTAAGGTATGACACGATCTGCCCGGTCTCGCCGCGATCTTCGTTGATCGGAATGCGAATACGTCCGCAGGGCGAGGTCAGAGCCCGGCTGAACAGACCGGTAAACTTGCCCTGAATGTCGAAAAACCGGATTTCACGGAAGTTGAACAATTTCTCGTAGAACTTGAACCACTTGTCCATATTTCCTTTGTAGACGTTATGCGTCAGGTGATCGAGGTAATAGAACCCGTCGCCGCGCGGTTTGGATTGCTGGGTCCAGGTGAATTCCTGGTTATAGGGCGAGGTGTCGTGATACTGGTCAATAAAATAGATCAGCGACCCCCCGATGCCTTTGATTGCCGGAACGTCCAATGTCTTGTCCGCCGCATCATACGGCTCGGCCCCTTGGGCAACCGCATGGTCATAGGCCTTTTGCGCATCCACCACACGCCAGCCCATCGCGGGCGCGCATGGGCCGTGCTCGGCTGCAAAGCGCGCGGCAAAGCTGTCGGGATCGGCGTTGAGGATGTATGTCACATCACCCTGCTGCCATAGCTCAATCGCTGGTTTATCCGTGTGGTGACCGACGAGATCGTACCCCATTTTGGCAAACAGATCGCGCAACTCCTGTGGTTCCGGATGGGCGAATTCGACAAACTCAAACCCGTCGGTGCCGGCGGGGTTTTCGGGACTGATGACAGATTTCGGGGCGGTATGCGGGAAAGGACCCATGGCGCGTCTCCTCAAAAACAGGAATTTCTTTGCTGATTCCAAAATACGCCTTAACCGCCGCTGTTTCTGCGCATTGTTTTCGTGTAAGCTGCATTCAAGCGCGCAAAACCCGCATCGTTTAGACGAAATATGGAGAACTTCCGCATATGTTGGATTCCACCGACACGCGCCTGCTGTCCGCATTGCAAAAGGATGCCCATCTGACCGCGCACCAATTGGGCGAATTGCTCAACCTGTCGCCCAGTCAGGCTGGTCGGCGCCGACAGAGGCTAGAGGCCGAGGGGTACATCACCGGCTATGCCGCTCGGCTGGACCCGCTAAAGCTGGGGCTGCACGTGCAAGGGTTCATTCAGGTGCATCTGGGCACCCATGGGCCAGAGCAATCCGAGAGCTTTGCCCGTCTGGTCGATACCCGCGCTGAGATCACCAGCGCCTGGACGATGACCGGCGAGGCAGATTACCTGCTACATGTCTATTGCGACGATCTATCCGGGCTCAATCGCTTGCTTCATCAGGTGATCCTGCCGCATCCTGCCGTGGCACGGATTCAAAGCCAGATCGTGATGGATCAACTTAAACGCGACGCGCCATTGCCGACGTAACCCGACCGAAAGGACGAAAATGGACGACTTCCTCTACCAGGCTTCGATCTATCTGGCAGCTGCCGTGATCGCCGTGCCCCTATCGGCACGTCTGGGGTTGGGATCTGTGTTGGGGTATTTGGCCGCTGGCATCGTCATCGGCCCGGTTTTTGGCCTTGTGGGCGCTGAAACTGAAAGCCTGCAGCACGTGGCCGAGTTCGGCGTGGTGATGATGCTGTTCCTGATCGGGCTAGAGCTTGAGCCACGCGCTTTATGGGATATGCGTGACCGGCTATTGGGACTCGGCGGATTGCAGGTTGGTTTGTCGACCGCCGCGATTGCCGGTGTAGCCATGTATGCGAACCATCCCTGGTCAGTGGCGCTGGCTGTTGGGTTAACGTTGTCACTGTCCTCCACTGCGATTGTTCTGCAAACACTGTCGGAAAAGGGCCTGATGCGTACCAATGGCGGTCGCGCGACCTTTTCGGTGCTGTTGACACAGGATATCGCGGTCATTCCCATTCTGGCTTTTCTGCCGCTGCTGGCCTTGCCCGCCATTCCCCATATCGAAAACGACGGATCGATCGACCGCGCTGCAAAGGACCTGCACGGCGCCGGACACCACAGCCTGTCTTTGGTCGAAGGCCTGCCCGGCTGGGCGGTCACGCTGGTTACCCTTGGCGCCATTGCCTTTGTCATTCTGGCGGGCGTCTACCTGACCCGCCCCCTGTTCCGGTTCATCCACGCAACCCGCCTGCGCGAGATGTACACCGCTCTGGCCTTGATGATCGTTGTCGGGATTTCCTTTCTAATGACCCTTGTGGGCCTGTCCCCCGCTTTGGGCGCGTTTCTGGCTGGCGTTGTTCTGGCCAGTTCGGAATTCCGGCATGAGATGGAAAGCGACCTTGAACCGTTCAAGGGCCTTTTTTTGGGCCTGTTCTTTATCACCGTCGGGGCCGGAATCGATGTCGCCTATTTCTTCAACGACCCGTTAGAGCTGATCGGGTTGGCTCTTTTGGTGATCCTGACCAAGGGGATTATTCTATACGTAGTCGGGCGCGCTTTTAACCTGCGTGGGCGTGACCAATGGCTGTTTGCGCTTGGGTTGGCGCAGGCCGGCGAGTTCGGATTTGTTCTGCTGGCCTTTTCAACACAACAGAATGTAATTCCCCCCGACCTGTCGCAAAAACTGCTGATGATCATCGCACTGACCATGCTGATCACACCGCTTTTGTTCATCATCTACGATGTGTTGTCCCGCCGTATCGGCGATGGCACACCTACCCCTGAACCCGACGAGATTGATGAGAAAGGGCCGGTGATCATCGCGGGTATTGGGCGCTTTGGTCAGATCGTGAACCGCCTTGTTCGCGCCAGCGGGTTAAAAACCGTAGTTCTGGATCACGACATCGAGACAGTTCAGCTGATGCGCCGCTTTGGCGTCAAAGGGTTTTTGGGCGATCCCACCCGCCCGGAATTGCTGAGGGCGGCAGGGCTTGAAAAAGCTACCGTGCTGGTTGCTGCGATGGATGATCCGAAACAAGTTACCCGTTTGGTAAGCTACGCCCGGCGTCAGCGCCCGGACCTGCATATCGTTGCGCGTGCGCGCGACCGGACACATGTATACGAACTGTACCAGGCCGGGGCTAACGATATCGTGCGCGAGATGTTTGACAGCTCGCTCCGGGCTGGTCGCTATGTTCTGGAAAATACGGGTCTAAGCGAATACGAGGCCGCACAGGCCGAACAGACCTTTTATCATCACGACCGGACCTCGGTTCGCGAACTGGCTGAACTGTGGATTCCCGGAATGCCCACAGGGGAAAACAAGAAATACATCGAACGGGCGCAACAGCTTGAAAAGGATCTGGAAACAGAGCTTTTGGAGCTGGCTGAAAAACACGCCAAAAAGTCTGCCTGATCTGGTCAAACCCGGATCAGGCGGCATTGTTTACCCGTCCGAGACACCTGCCTCGGCAAAGGTCGCCATACCCGAATGACACGCCACGGCGCTTTTGAGGATGTTGATCGCCAACGCCCCGCCCGAGCCTTCGCCCAACCGCAGGCCCAGATCAAGCAAGGGTTTCTTGCCAAGCTGCGCCAGAACAGCGCCGTGCGCACCCTCGGCACTTTGATGGCCTGCCACCGCGTGATCCAGAGCATCCGAGCGCACATTCGCCAGACAGGCCGCAGCCGCCGAGCAGATGAAGCCGTCCAGAACAACCGGAATGCGCAGGATACGCGCTGCTGCTATCGCACCGGCCATAGCTGCAATCTCTCGTCCGCCCAGGCAGCGTAGAATATCCAGCCCGTCACCAGAATCTGCGTGCAAAGTAACGCCCTCGGCCACCACACGGGTTTTGTTGGCCAGCCCAGCATCGTCTACACCGGTTCCACGCCCGGTCCAGTCAGCGGCATCACCACCATACAGGGCACAGGCAATGGCAGCTGCCGGGGTGGTGTTGCCGATGCCCATCTCTCCGACTACCAAAAGATCGGCATTGGGGTCCACGGCCGTCCATCCGACGCGCAGGGCCTGCACAAGTTCAGTTTCGGTCATTGCGGGACCTGTGGTGAAATCTGCAGTCGGGCGGTCCAGTTCCAGCGCGTGCACATCCATTGTCGCGCCCGCCGCTTTGGCCAGTTGATTGATCGCCGCGCCACCATGTTCAAAGTTCATGACCATCTGCACGGTCACTTCCGGCGGAAAGGCTGAAACACCCTGTGCTGTCACGCCGTGATTTCCGGCGAACACAATGACCTGCGGTGCAGAAATTAGCGGCCGGGCATCCCCACGCCAGCCCGCATACCAGATCGCCAGGTCCTCAAGCCGACCAAGCGCCCCGGGCGGTTTGGTCAGCTGCCCGTTGCGGTCAGCCGCTCCTTGCAGCGCGGCCCCATCCGGCCCCGAAGCCCCATTGAGAGCCTCACGAAAGGTTTTCAGGTCACTAAGTTGGGGCAGCATTCAAAGCCTCGTTGCATCAGAGTGGTCCTGTGTGTTTAACCGAACCGTCCAGACCAACAAGACCCCGAAAGGCGCGGGAGTGCATAAAAACGACACCAAACCCTTTTCCGTGTGGGATATTCCGCTGGCGCTGGTCCTGCTGACCCGTTTGCCCGTGCCGCGCCTGCCCGAGAATGTGTTTGCCCGGCAGGCCGACGCCGCTTGGGCCTTTCCGGTGGTCGGAATGATTGTCGGGCTGTTGGCCTGTGGTGTGGGCTGGGCTGCAATGGCGCTTACCCTGCCTCCAACGGCTGGTGCAGTTCTGCTGATTGCAACTTTGGTGATCAGCACCGGTGCCATGCACGAGGATGGGCTGGCCGATACGGTTGATGGGCTTTGGGGTGGTTTCACGCCCGAACGTCGGCTGGAAATCATGAAGGACAGCCATATCGGGACCTATGGCGTTCTGGCGCTGATCTTTTCACAAGTGCTGCGGGTAATCCTGATGGGGGCCTTGTTGACGGCCGGTCTCTATGGGGCGATCCTTGCCGCCTGCATCATCTCGCGCGCCTTTATGCCGGTGCTGATGGCGACCTTGCCCAATGCCCGCAACAGTGGGCTGAGCCACACGGTCGGCGGACCAAGTGTCAGAACCGTCCTTGTTGGGATGGTTTTGGCAGTTGTTTGCGCCGTAGTTCTGATGGGATCGGGAGCTTTGATCGCTATACTGATCGCCTCGGTGACTATTGCTGGTTTGGCCGGTTTAGCAAAAACCAAGATCAACGGCCAGACCGGCGACGTTCTGGGCGCAACACAACAACTGGCAGAGCTTTCGTTCCTCGCCGTTGCTGTCGCAGCGCTTTAGACCGTTCCGCCGGTTTCGATCTTCAGGACTTCGCCGCAGTGCTTACAATGTACCGCATCGGGATCATGGCGGTACAACCCGCAGCTGGGGCATTTATGGCGCACCTTCTGCGGCATAAAGATTGCTTGTGCCAATCGCACAAACAGCGCCACCCCTACCACCATAATAAACACCGAAAACAGCTTTCCACCCGGTGTGTCCAAAGTAATGTCGCCAAACCCGGTCGTGGTCAGCGTGGCCATGGTAAAGTAAAGCGCATCGATATAGGCAGTTTGGCTGCTGTCCGGAATGAAGAAGACCAAAACTGCCGTAGAGGTCGCAAAGACAAACACCATCAGATTGATCGCTGCAATTACCGCATCTTCATGGGTGCGAAAGAATTGACTGTCGCGCCGCAGATCCCGCAGCAAATGATAGGAATGGATCAGGCGCAAGGCGCGCAGGATCCGGACAAAAGCCAGGTTTCCTGGTAAAAACGGATCCAGCAGCAGTGAGACAATCACCACAATGTCCGCTAGCGTGTAAACCTTGCGCAGTAGTTTCCAACGATCCTTGGCGATCCACAGCCTGGCTAAAAAATCCACAAGGATCACAAATCCGATGCATAAGCTGGCAAATGTAATTCCCGGCCCATGTGTCACGTTGGCAGTGGCGATGAAGAACACGATAGAAACCGCGTCAAACACGATCAGGCCGTACCGGAACCAAACCGAGACAGGGTCGTGCGCGACATACAGAAACTTAACGGTTTGCTTCAATCTGACCATCTACCCGCCTCTAGCTACTGGGAAATTAGCTGCAAATGCGGATTTCACCAAGCGACCAGACATGAAAAAAGGCCACCCCCGGAAGGAGCGGCCTCAAATCCACAATTCTCTGCAATCAGGCGGCGGCGGGTGCACGTGAGACCAGAACCTCATCCACCTGCTTGGCGGCCGAAACCTCTCCTGCGCCAGAAACGGCCGCGACTTCGCGGGTCAGACGTTCCAGCGCCGCCTCATAGAGCTGGCGCTCAGAATAGCTCTGCTCGCGCTGATCGTCCGTACGGTGCAGGTCACGAACCACTTCCGCGATCGAGATCAGGTCGCCTGAGTTGATCTTTTGCTCATACTCCTGCGCCCGGCGCGACCACATGGCGCGTTTCACCTTAGCCTTACCCTTCAGCGTTTTCATCGCCTGACTGATGACATCCGGCGAGCTGAGCGACCGCAGACCGGATTCAGTCACCTTGTTGGTCGGTACCCGCAGGGTCATTTTGTCTTTTTCAAAAGAGATGACGAACAGCTCGAGTGAGTATCCCGCGACTTCTTGCTCTTCGATCGAAATGATCTGACCCACGCCATGCGCAGGGTAAACAACATAGTCATTCGGGCGGAACTCAAGCTTTTTCGACTTAGACATACAGGTTCATCCTTGTTTACAGAGCGAGGCGTGGACAACAAAACACACAAGCCGGTGCCATCCCCGGCCCCGTCAGGTGTTTGGTTTTCCAAAAAATCAGAACTCCAAAGTATTCATACTTACGGAGTACATCCCCATCTCATTCATCTTTCAGCTTATGAGTATATCACAAAATTGCGACACTTAAAAGCGCAGGCCATTCCGAGATCCTGAAACATCAGGAATTTCAAGGCAATAAGGCATGTTTTTACATCTGAACCAGCAAGTTCAGAGCGCGAATCGCCTAGCCACCTTCGCCGGGCGCTTCTGAGAAATACTTTTCCATCTTGCCCTCTTCGCCGTCACGCTCTTCGGCGTCGGGCAACGGGTCTTTCTTAGTCACGATCACCGGCCATTGTTCCGAGAATTTACGGTTGAATTCGACCCACTGGTCCATTCCGGGTTCGGTGTCCGGGCGGATCGCATCGGCGGGGCATTCCGGTTCGCACACGCCGCAGTCGATGCACTCGTCAGGATGAATAACCAGCGTGTTCTCACCTTCGTAAAAACAGTCCACCGGACACACTTCGACACAGTCGGTGTATTTGCAGGCGATGCAGTTTTCGGTGACGACGTAGGTCATAATTGGTTTCCCGTTTGCGCTTTGTCGTTTAGCTAGTCCAGTATTGCGCTATCTTCAAGGTAGGATCAGTCCCCTGACATGCGAGAAAGATCAAGCGCGCGCCGATCCTTCTTGGTAGGGCGACCTTTTCCTTCAAAACCCGGATTTCGCGGCGGTGTGTCCTGTTTTTCAGTCATATCGAAATACAGTGTTTGCGCCTCGGGCGCCGGACCGCGCCGTTCACCAAGCTTTTCAATGCGAACGACGCGAACAACACGCCCCTGAGGGAAAGTCAGAACATCACCGGGTCCAACCGCTTGCGCCGGTTTCAAGATCCGGTGTCCGTTCATCCTGACGTGACCACTGCTGACCTGTTTGGCGGCCAGGCTGCGGGTCTTGAAGAACCGCGCCTGCCACAACCATTTGTCGATCCGCAGCTTGGCCTCATCAGCCATCTGCGATCAGCTACCGTCCTTCAAACCCATCAGCGCAGCAGCAAACGGGTTATCCGGATCGATGGCCTTTTCCTTTTTCGGAGGCCGGGAGGAGAAGGACTTGGCACCTTGCGGTTTGCCACCCTTCTTGCCTTGTGGCTTTCCGCGCCCGTCCTGAGGTTTACCACGTGGCTTGCCTTTGGCCTGCCCTTGCCGAGGCTCGCGACGCGGACCCCGGTTGGCCTGACGCTGACGGCCCCACGTAAAGGAATAGAACACTTCAACTTCGGGCTCGTCCGATCCGGAAGCCTCGGCTGCCGCCTCGGTGCTTGCGGTGGCCTCGGCTGGCGCCTCGGCGGGTGCGGCGACCTCTTCGGGTCCGGCCTCGGGCACGGTGGTTTCTTCGGCGGCTGGCTGCGCTGAGGCCTCTGTCGCTGGCTTTTCGGCCTCGACCAGAGCTACCTTGACCTTTTCGCGCTCGCCACGCTCGGCCTTGTAGCCCAGCCCTTGCATCAGGTCCGCGAACTGCTCCAGCGTCATACCGGTAATGGACAGCATGTCGGGCTTGGCTTCAAAACCGCCCCTGCTGTCTTCGGCACGCAGCATATCAGCCAAACGTTCCAGCATGTCGATGCGGATCGAACGCTCACCGGCGTCGCGATATCCGCACATATTGTCGTAGCCTTGCGGCGCATCCTTGGCGACTGGCACCGTCACCAGACCCGGAGGCGGTGCGTCAGGGAATTCCTGCAGTCCATTGGTGAGAGCCCACAGCACCAAGCGCAGACGCGTCGGGGCAGGCTTGAGCAGCAACGGCATGAAGATAGTGAACTGACCGAACCGAATACCGTGCTTGCGCAGTGCGCCACGGGCATCCTGATCCAGATCTTTGACATCTTGCGCAACGCCAGCGCGGGGCAGAATGCCCAGCCCTTCGACCATGCGGAACGCAAATCCCTTCGCCAGGCCCGAAAGCTCTTCGTCCCGTGACAAGGTAAGCAGCGGCTCGAACAGCGCGGCCACTTTGCGGTCGATGAAATGCTGCAAACGACGCTGAACCTTCTGTTCAACATCCGGCCCAGCGGCCTCATCCACAAACACTTCGACCATCGGCTTGAGAGGTTCGGCCCCAGCAACCAGTTTGCCGACGGCATATTCGCCCCACATCAGGCCACCCTGATCGGTAAAATCAATTTCGGTATCGGGCGCATTATAGAAGCGGTCGGCACGCAGATGGAATTGCGGCGCGAGTGCTTGCAGCGATGCCGATTTCAAAGCTTTCGCCTCGGTTCCCTGCGCGCTTTTGTCCGGGGTAAACCGGAACCCTTCCAAACGACCGACGAATTCGCCTTCGACGGTCACTTCACCCTTGTCATTTACTTCGGCCAAAAGGGCCTCCTTCTGTTTGAGCCGGCGCAGCAACACAGACGTGCGCCGGTCCACAAATCGCTGAGTCAAACGGTCGTGTAACGCGTCTGACACTCTGTCTTCTACAGCGCGGGTTTCAGCGCGCCAATGGGATTCGTCACGCACCCAGCCGTTTCGTTGCGCAACATATGTCCAGGTGCGAATATATGCCAACCTTTTGGACAATGCATCAATATCGCCATCGGTGCGGTCGATCCGGCGAATTTGTCGCGCCATGAAGTCATCGGGGATCGTACCGCTCTCGTGCAGGTGACCGTAGATCACCTCGAGCAGACTGGCGTGTTCAGCGTGGCTGATACCGCGAAAATCGGGGATACGGCACACATTCCACAGCATCCGGACGGATGGGCCGTCGCTGGCGCGCGCCATGATCTCGGTCACTTGCGACAGGGATTTCAGCACGTTCAGGTCGTCCGCGGGGCGCGCTTTGATCAGATGCTCGCCCTGCGGGCTGACCTCGAGCGAGTTGATCAGGGCGTCAATTGAGCCAAAGCGCAAAGCGGCATTCCGCCAGTTCAGCTTCTTCATCGGCGTAAAGCGGCTGTCCATGATCGCCTGCGCAACACCATCATCCAACGGCGGAGCTTCACCTGTCACGCCGAAGGTGCCATCCGACATGCCACGCCCGGCCCGCCCGGCAATCTGAGCCAATTCATTCGGAGCCAAAGGACGCATCCGGCGGCCATCAAACTTGCTGAGCGCCGAAAACGCCACGTGATCCACATCTAGGTTCAGCCCCATGCCAATGGCGTCTGTGGCGACCAGATAGTCAACCTCGCCATTCTGATACAGATCGACCTGCGCGTTCCGTGTCCGGGGGCTGAGTGCGCCCATAACCACAGCCGCCCCGCCTTTTTGGCGACGTAGAAGCTCGGCAATGGCATAGACGTTATCGACCGAGAACCCGACAATGGCACTGCGCGCGGGCATGCGGCTTATCTTTTTCGAACCAGAATAGACCAGCTGCGACATCCGTTCGCGACGCACAAACTGCGCCTCGGGAACTAGCGCTGCAATCGGGCCGCGCATGGTGTCAGAGCCCAGAAACAGCGTTTCATTGGTGCCGCGCGACCGCAGCAGGCGGTCGGTGAACACATGGCCACGCTCAGGATCAGCGCACAGCTGGATTTCGTCGATGGCCAGGAAATCGGCCCCCATGCCCTCGGGCATCGCCTCGACCGTGCAGACCCAGTATTGGGCACGCGGCGGCACGATCCGTTCTTCGCCGGTGACAAGGGCCACCACAGACGGGCCGCGAATGGCGACGATCTTGTCATAGACCTCGCGCGCCAAAAGGCGCAGCGGCAGACCGATCACACCCGTCCGGTGCCCCAGCATGCGCTCGATCGCGTAATGGGTTTTACCTGTGTTGGTTGGGCCAAGAACGGCCACGATTTGGGATGACCCGCTCACCTTTGCCCCCTGCCCCGGTTCTTCAGAGGGCCGAGCCCTCGACCTGAGGCTTCAGTCGATTCACAGCATTGGTTACTTCTTCGTGATGGGGATGTATAGACAGCGCGCGCTCATAGGCCTGGAACGCTTTATCAGGCTGCCCGACTATTTCGAAAATCAAACCCAATCCGTAGATTGCCTCGTAATTATTCGGGTTCAGCGTCAACGCGTGCTCCAAGTCGGCTGCGGCCATACCAAAACGCTCGACACCAAAAAAGGCTGATGCGCGCAGATGCCAGCCTTCGGCAAAATCGGGGGCGTGATCGGTCAGCGCGGTCAGGTGTTCGATCGCGGCCGTGGCGTTCCCGTCATCAAGCGCCTCGCGCCCACGCTCCAAAAGAAGATCCGCAGAGGCTGAACCCGAAAGCGACCACAGCGCCTTGAGTTGCCGATCAATGCTGATCGCCTGATCCGGAGTTGATTGCACCAGTTGCTGCAATAGCTCTATCTCATCCCGAGAATCTGCCTGTTGCGCAAGACAAGGAATGGAAAACGTGACTAGCAGCGCCGTTGCCGCGACGATACATTTGAGATTGTTGCTTGCAATGCCCATAACAACGTTCAGTGTAGCGTAGCGCCAAGGGATGTCCATTCCCTGCGCACAAATCAAAGTGAGGATAACCATGAGCGAAACCCTGGAAAAAGCCGCAGCAGCGCTGAACGAAAAACTGTCGGGCGGTGATTTTGGCGCATCGGCCAAATTCGCAATCGCCGGTATGGGATCAATCATTGTGGACGCAAACGGCGCACGCGTCAGCGAAGACGACGCTGATGTAACCATGAGCGCAGATGCCGACACGTTCGAGCAAATCCTCAGCGGTGAACTGAACCCGACCGGTGCTTTCATGTCCGGCAAGCTGACTGTGGACGGTGACATGGGTGTCGCCATGCAACTGGCATCGGCACTGGCCTGATGGGTTTTTCGCCGGCCCCTTTGTTTGAAGACGTGGCCGGCGCTCCTGCCGGTGGTCAGGCCCATTGGCTGAACACCTCGGACAATACCCAAATTCGCGTGGCCCATTGGCTGCCCGAAGAGGAGGCTTGTGGAACGATAATGATGTTCCCGGGCCGCACCGAATACATCGAAAAGTACGGCGGCACAGCGTCCGAGTTCGTAGGCAGAGGGTTTGCCTTCCTTTCCGTTGATTGGCGGGGACAGGGGCTGGCGGATCGCCTGCTGGATGACCCGCGCGTCGGTCACGTGGACAGCTTTGCGGACTATCAGAAAGACGTTCAGGCTTCGCTGGATCTGGCAACCGAACTGGACCTTCCGCAGCCCTGGTATGTGATTGGTCATTCGATGGGTGGGGCCATCGGTCTGCGGGCCGTGCTGGAACACGATTGCTTTGCGGCCTGCGCCTTTACCGGCCCGATGTGGGGCATATTCTTTACGCCGATCATGAAACCGCTCAGCCGCCTGACGGCCTATTGGGGCCCAAGGATCGGCCTGGGCGAAAAGACCCCCCCGACCACGACGCTGGAAAGCTATGTGTTGGCGCAACCGTTTAAAGGCAACATGCTGACCCGCGATCCAGCAATGTATAAGATGATGCAGGACCAGTTGGCGGCACATCCCGAACTGGCGCTAGGCGCCCCGTCAACAATCTGGCTGCGCGAAGCATTGGACGAATGCGCGTGGCTGATGGATCAGACAGCGCCTGCAACGCCCTGCCTGACTTTTCTGGGAAGTCACGAACAAATCGTCGACCGCAAGGCGATCCGGGCACGGATGGCGAATTGGCCAAATGGCACCTTGGTCGAAATCCCCGATGGTGAACACGAGGTCATGATGGAAGCGCCAGATGTGCGCGGACCTGTGTTCGACCAGCTGGCAGCCCATTTTCTGGCGACCCAGAAAAATCCAAGCCCACAGCCTGCGCTGACAAGCTGACAGGATACCCGAACAAAGGCAGCTTGTGATCCACGCCGCCCGCGCCTAGATGTTTGCCAAAGCAGATATTCCGAGGTGATCCATGCGCGACCTTCCCTTTCCAGCCCGTGACGCAAATGCAATTGGCGGGGCCGAAAATCTCGGCAACCTTCCAGAGTGGGACCTGACCGATCTGTATGCATCGGAAGACGCACCCGAACTGGATCGCGATCTAAACTGGCTTGCAGGCGAATGCGCCGCATTTGCCGCCGACTACGAAGGCAAATTGGCCAATCTGGATGCCGGTGAACTGCTTACCTGCGTTGAGCGTAACGAAAAGATCAACACCATCGCGGGCCGCATCATGTCCTTCGCGGGCCTGCGTTATTACCAGATGACGACAGATGCCGAGCGCGCCAAATTTCTGTCGGACATGCAGGAAAAGGTCACGATCTTCACCACACCCTTGGTGTTCTTTACGCTTGAGATCAACCGCATCGACGATGACGTTTTGAAAGCCCATTTCAACAGCGACGCCGCGCTGGCGCGCTACGAGCCTGTATTCCGCCGCGTCCGTGCGATGAAGCCCTATCAACTGTCCGACGAGCTAGAGAAATTCCTGCATGACATGGGCGTTGTCGGCGACGCATGGGAACGCCTGTTCGATGAAACCATCGCTGGCCTGACCTTTACCGTTGATGGCGAAGAGCTGAATTTTGAAGCCACCGCCAATCTGCTAACCGAACAGGACCGCTCGGTCCGTGAGGCCGCGGCGCGCGAGATGGCGGCGGTCTTTTCCGACAACATCAAGATCTTTGCCCGCGTTCACAACACGCAGGCCAAGGAAAAGGAAATTGAAGACCGCTGGCGCAACGTGCCAACACCGCAAACCGGTCGCCACCTGTCCAACGATGTCGAGCCCGAAGTTGTTGAAGCCCTGCGCGACGCCGTCGTCGCCGCCTACCCCAAGCTGAGCCACCGATATTATGAGCTAAAGCGCAAATGGCTTGGGTTGGACGTCATGCAGGTTTGGGACCGCAACGCGCCATTGCCGATGGAAGACACTCGTGTCGTCGGTTGGGATGAGGCCGAAAAGATGGTGATGGATGCCTATAACGCATTCGACCCCCGTATGGGCGACATCGCGTCGCCGTTCTTTACCAAAGGCTGGATCGACGCGGCGGTAAAACCGGGCAAGGCCCCCGGCGCATTTGCACACCCCACTGTTACCGAAGTGCACCCCTATGTGATGCTGAACTACCTTGGCAAGCCGCGCGACGTAATGACCCTTGCGCACGAGCTGGGCCACGGCGTGCACCAGGTGCTGGCCGCCGATCAGGGCGAGATGTTGTCTTCGACACCTCTGACGCTGGCCGAAACTGCATCCGTGTTCGGCGAAATGTTGACCTTCCGCAAAATGCTGGATCAGGCTGAAACGCCTGAGCAGCGCAAGGTTCTGCTGGCAGGCAAAGTCGAGGACATGATCAACACGGTCGTGCGCCAGATCGCCTTCTATGACTTTGAATGCAAGCTTCACGCCGCCCGCCGCGAGGGCGAGCTGACCCCCGATGACATCAACGCCCTGTGGATGAGCGTCCAGGCCGAAAGCCTTGGGCCCGCGTTTGAATACATGGACGGGTATGAGACATTCTGGTCCTACATCCCACATTTCGTCCACTCGCCCTTCTATGTTTATGCCTACGCCTTTGGCGACGGATTGGTGAACGCGCTTTACTCGGTTTACGAAAGCGGTTCGGACGGGTTCGAGGACAAGTATTTCGAGATGCTGCGCGCGGGCGGATCAAAGCACCACAAAGAGCTGTTGGCCCCATTCGGGCTGGATGCAAGCGATCCGAAATTCTGGGACAAGGGCCTGTCGATGATCTCGGGCTTCATCGACGAGTTGGAAGCGATGGAAGACTGATCACATCTGGCTTTTGGTCGTCAGGAAAATGGCGGCCACGATCAGCACGGCCCCAAGGGCCGCAACCGGTGTGATTGCGGCCCCCAGAAACAGGGCTGAGTTGATAAAGGTGAACACCACGGATGCGGCGAACATCAAGGTCGCCGTCAGCGTCGAGACCCGCGCGGCGGCCTCGTACCACAGGTAATAGGCCAAGGCGGTCGGTAGCACCCCTAGCAGGATCAGGAACACCACATCGTTGACTGTCGGAACCTGCAGCGTAAAAGCGGCCAGTGGAACCAAAAGCAAGCCCGAGCACAGGAATATCCCGAATAGGAAACTCAATCGCTCGGCGGTTGATTCCGAGCTGCGCATCGCCCGGCTGCTGGAAATCAGGAACACCGCCCAACTCAGGCCGGCACCGATTTCAAGCAAATCTCCGAACAAAGGCTCTCCGCGCCCCTGAAAGTCGCGGAAGACAGTCAGAAAGACACCCAGGATTGCCAAAGTGGTGGCCAGAACGTCGGTGCGCGTAACTGGCGTATCAGCAAAGAAATACAGGAAGACCAGAACAAAGAACGGAGCTGTATTCTCAAGCACCATCGCATTCGCGGCACCTGTGTGTTCAAGCCCGATATGGAACAGGATGTAATTGACGACCGTGGACAAAACGGCCAGTCGAAAGTTCCAGTCGCTCAATCGGATTGACACCGAAACCCGCATCACCCGCAACATGCAGTAAATGGCCAGTGCCGCGATAAACAAGCGGGTCACTGCGATCTGAAGCCCACCCAAGTCGCTGGTCAGATAGCGGACAATGACACTGTGCGTGCCCCAGAGAAACGCAGCAACGAACCCAAGAACCAGCCCGTTTTGTAACAGCGGCCGTTTCGACTGAGTTGCCGCCATCCTCCTGACCTGGTTACTTCAGCTGACTGTCTTTGGACCCGCGCCGGTTAAAGCCCGCACGGGATTTAAAAGCTCCGTCGCGTTCCTGCTGGCATTCAAGGCACAATTTGACGCCAGGCAGCGCCATGCGTCGCTTTTCCGGAATTGGTTCCTCGCATTCAGCGCAATGGGTCAGGCTTTCGCCCACCGGGCGCTTTTTCGACTGCATCCGGGCGAGCTCATCCGAAATGGATGCCTCGATCTGTTCACTTACCGCGCCATCTCGCGCCCAACCGCCTGCCATCGGTCTCCTCCTGATCAGGTGCCCGTCAGGTTAGCCGAGCCGGGCGCGGCGTGGCAAGTCAGAGCGCAACAGCCTTGTCAAAAACCAGGTCGATCATCTCTTGCGTCCCGCGCGAAAACTCTAGCGGGCACAGATATTCGTCCCCTTCGCGGACCGACCGGCAAAACGCCTCGACCTGCAGCTTATAATGGTCGTCACCGGGAAATCGCGTGACCTGAACCTCAAGACCCGGACGGTGCAGTTCGACCCGCGCTTCGCCAAAAACCCGCGCGTTGAACGGCGCGGTCAGACGGATGACACCCCCTTCCCCGTGAAACACCATCTCTTGGTGCGGATGCATGCGGATCGAGACATAGCTGGAACACGTAAAATCCGGAAACCGAGCCCGAATTTCGCTGAACGCATCAATTCCGTCCTCCCACCGAATGGCGGATTCGACAGAAACCGGCTCTTGCCCGGTTGCAAAGCGCACACCGCCAATCACATAGACGCCGATATCCCGCAGACCGCCGCCGCCGGTTTCTGCCTTGTTACGAATGTTTGTAACATCCGTCCGGTTGTCGAAACTGAACGCCCCTGTGACATGCACCAGTTTCCCGATGATCCCGTCAGCGATCAGCTTGCGGACAAACTGCCACTGCGGATGGTGCACGATCATATACGCCTCAGCCGCCAGCAACCCGGTCGCATCGCGCTTTTGGATCAAAGATTCGAACTCAGTCGCGGCCATGGTCATCGGCTTTTCGCACAACACGTGCTTGCCGGCGTCCAACGCCTTTAGACTCCATTCCACATGCAGGTGATTGGGTAGCGGGATATAGACGGCCTCAATCGCGGGATCCGCCAGCAGCGCTTCGTAACTGTCATAGATGGTCAAATCCGGACAAAATGCCTGAAACGGTTTAGCCTTGCCCACGTTTGAAGTGGCCAACCCGGCCAGCCGTGCTCCATCTGCGGCGTGGATTGCCGGAGCCATGAATTGGCGCGCAAACTTTGCAGCCCCAAGAACACCCCATTCTACTGGTTTATGCATCATCTCCTCCGCCATTGGTTCCCGTATGCCGAAACCCGCAAGTTACCGCTAACATTTCAGCGTCATGACATCTGTATCAATCAACCGCTGCGAAGTCAGGCTTTTCTCTGACCTTGGCCAACGAAAAACCGGCATCAGAACCGAGGAGTCGTCCGATTTTGTTACAAAAAAGCCCGCCAGATTTGGCGGGCCTATTCGTTTCGACTGAATATCCTCAGACCGTGCTGAGCATACCCTTTTCACGCGCAAGCTCGCGCATCTTTTTTTGCAGTTTCTCAAAAGCGCGCACTTCGATCTGACGAATGCGCTCGCGGCTAACATTGTACTGGGTACTCAGCTCTTCCAGAGTGACAGCCTGATCCATCAAGCGGCGCTGGGTCAGGATATCCTTTTCCCGGTCGTTCAGAACGTCCAGCGCCGCCGCCAGCAATTCACGCCGCGCATCAAGTTCGTCGCGCGCCTCATAATCGCCAGCCTGGTCGGCATCTTCATCCTCAAGCCAATCCTGCCACTGCATGGTCCCTTCGCCTTCGGATCCGACCGTCGCATTCAGCGAGGCATCGCCACCGGACATCCGGCGATTCATGCTGATCACCTCAGTTTCAGTCACTCCAAGGTCATTTGCGATCCGTGCCACGTTTTCAGGGCGCAAATCCCCCTCTTCCAACGCGCCGATGCGGGCTTTGGCCTTGCGCAAGTTGAAAAACAGCTTTTTCTGCGCCGACGTGGTACCCAATTTGACCATCGACCACGATCTCAGAACGTATTCCTGGATCGATGCGCGAATCCACCACATCGCGTAGGTCGCCAGCCGAAAGCCCTTTTCGGGGTCGAACTTCTTGACCGCCTGCATAAGGCCGACATTGGCTTCGGAAATCACTTCGGCCTGTGGCAGGCCATAGCCGCGATATCCCATGGCGATCTTGGCCGCCAACCGCAGATGCGATGTGACCATTTTATGAGCAGATTTAGTATCTTGCTCTTCCACCCAACGTTTGGCGAGCATGTACTCTTCTTCTGGCTCCAGCAGGGGAAACTTGCGAATTTCCTGCATATAGCGGTTCAGCCCGCCTTCCGGCGTCGGCGCGGGGAGATTTGCGTAATTTGCCATGTTTCATGTCCCTCCGACAAATGTTTAAGTCGTTAACATAGGATATGGGAAACCTTCCCGATCCATTCAAGAGGTACCGTTAACAGTTTGGGATTAACGATCGATAAAGGAAAGCTAAGAAATTGTTATTCACGCGTCTTTGCACATTATGACAGCGGTGTACGAAGCTGTTCAATCAGGTTTTCCATGTCCTTTGGCAAATCCGCCTCAAACCTCAGGTTTTCACCTGTCACAGGGTGTTGAAAGCCAAGAACCGCAGCGTGAAGCGCCTGTCTGGGAAACGACCGGACCGCGTCAGAAGCGTCCGTGCTGAAGGCTTTTGCGGCTAGTTTGCGCTTTCCTCCATAGACCGGATCGCCCACCAGCCCGTGGCCTGCATGGGCCATGTGAACGCGAATCTGATGGGTGCGCCCGGTCTCCAGCCAGCATTCGATCAGTGTCACGCCAGCCGGAGTGCCAAATGTCTCAACTACCCGAGAGCGGGTCACAGCGTGCCGCCCGCCATGAAACAACACAGCCTGTCTCTGTCGGTCGGTCTTGTGGCGGGCTAACTGTGTAGTCAATCGCATGATATTGCCGGGCTCAAAGCTGACGCCCTTAACCCCGCGCAGACGTGGGTCATTAGCATCGGGCACACCATAACAAATCGCCCGATAATAGCGTTCGACACTGTGGGCCTCGAACTGAGCGGCCAATCCGTGATGCGCCGCGTCAGATTTCGCAACAACCAATAATCCGCTTGTTTCCTTGTCAATACGGTGCACGATCCCCGGCCGTTTGACGCCGCCAACCCCGGACAGGTCATCGCCGCAATGGTGCAGCAGTGCGTTCACAAGCGTCCCGTTCGGCGATCCGGGCGCCGGATGCACGACCATTCCAGCCGGTTTGTTAATGACGATCAGATCCGCGTCTTCGTAGACAACCTGCAGCGGAATATCCTCGGGGCCGATATGGCTATCTTCGGCTTCGGCCACGGTTACTGTAACCTTTGCACCTTCGACCACTTTGGCCCTGGGATCGCGCAGTTCTGTGCCGTTGATCCGAACGGCTCCTTCTTCGATCAACCGGGCCAAACGTGTACGAGACAGGCTCTCCTCGGCTGGCACATCCCGCGAAAGCGCCTTATCAAGGCGTGGCGGCGGATCGGCCGCGATCTGAAACTCAATCTGACGGGTGCTCATGACTGTCCCTTCCGAACCCCAGGAACCGCAGGAAACGCCACAGCTACGCTTGCTGCGGAGAATGGTCATGCTGCTGACCGCGGTGATGATTGGCGGGGTTCTAGTGACATTCGCACTGATTGTCATCCGACTATCGGACAGAACCCCCACCCTACCCGATCAGGTCGAACTGCCGAACGGCGCAAAAGCCCAGGCTGTCACAATCGGAAGCAATTGGTATGCGGTGGTAACGGACGATGATCGCATTCTTATCTTCGACAAGACAACCGGACGCCAGCGCCAGGAAATCACGGTCGAGCCCTGATCTTTAGGTTTCCAAAGCCATGCGAAACACGATCTCGGACGCCCTGCGCAGGGCATCATACTCTTTTGCGGTGTCCCTTCGGAATGCTTGTTCCTCTTCGCTTAGCTCGACCGGAGAGAACAACTGAGGTCGATCCGAGAAGAACTCCTGCTGAAATGGCGCATCTTCCGCAGTCAAAAACGCATCCAACCAGGCCCGCTCATCCGGTTCGAGAACGTCATGCCGCCGAACCATGACCGGATCATCGACCACACGCCGCCGCAGGCGTCGGCTTTCTCGCCGACCTATTGCGCGCGAAACGACGCCAAAAGCCTCGCTGGCCGCGCGTGATTGCGACGGGTTCGAAGGGCGATCTATTGCCCCCCCTTCTGGCAACGGCACACCGACCTGCGCCATGAAATCGTCCACCACATGTCCCCGCACCATCTCAGCGCGCTCGTATAAGGTCGGGATAACCTGCACGCCAGGAAAGGACTGACGGATTTGCGCCAGCTTTGCCGAAAAACTGTAGCTTTGAGGGTTGGCTTTAATTCTGTCCAACCGATTCCGCACGAAATCTGATGGGCTGCTGTTCAACCGGCCATTCTTGGCGCGTTGCTTGTAATCCGCTTCAAAAAAGTCGGAATAGCGGCGGCAATAGAAGGTAATCCGCAATTCCCGCGACGGTATTTCCGTAAAAACCTGAGCCAACTTGGTCAGATCGCAGGAATAGAACATTTCCGATGACACAAGGCAGGTCTGATCGTGATGCGCCTCGTATTCGCGGGTCATCATTTCGCGAAACGGGTCCATTGGATGCTGATTCTGGTTGATGTGAAACGCGATGATGTTGTGGCTGATCGCAAGGCGCGTGCTGCCTTCCAGCCTGCGCCGCCCCGCCTCCATGTAGCGCAATCCGACATCTGCAAGTTGATCTGCATTGCTGCGCACATACCCCTGCAGCGCAGTGGTGCCCGTCTTGGGCATCCCCATATGCAGCCAAAGCATCAGATACCTCCTGCGTCAGAGCTGGACCCGCTCATTCCTGGTGCTGAGCGACAAAGCCGGATGTCATCTGCTGCATGAGATCCTGCATTTCGGGCTGTTCACGCAGCGCCGCGATATGCTCGCGGTGCAGGTCACAAGACACATGGTGCAGACGCGCCGTTTCCGGGTCTGACATCAATTCGTAGAAATGTTCGCGCTTGCGGTCCAGAATAACATCAATTGAGCTGTCCTGTTCAGCGTTCTGGTTCATCATGTTCCAGTATTCCATCCCGAGGCTTTCCCCAAGATGATGGGCCCGCCCACGCATTTTCTTGACCAGATAACTCTCGCACGATTTCAGCGCGTAATGATTGACCTGCACCAGATCATATCCGATGGAATCCCGCGCCGACCGCCAACTGCTGGTGTAATAGCGTTCCGGCATCTTTTGCGCCGACCCGTTGTACCAATGGCATTCCTCCATCGTCTCGACAGTGGGCCGTTTGGGTCGGTGAACGCCCAGCGCATCCCACAGCTGACGTTGGAACATCGTCTTGAATCCCCAAGCCTGCGGAGGGCGGGGTTTCTGTTCCTGCGCCGCACGTTGAAACTGATCCGACAGGAACCGGTCCTCATACCGGATGACACCTGCATTTCCGAACAGCCTCCACGTCATCGAGATCGTTTTTGCGTCCGGAATAGCCTCGGTCAGAGCCCGCAGGGTGTGGTCGCCGGTTTTCACATTGATATGCTCGTCGGCGTCAATCACGATGACCCAGTCCTGTGGCCGCGCAACCTCCATCCGGAGGAACTTTTTGTAGGCGCGCTTTTGCGGGCTGGTCTGGCGGCGCGAGTTGTTGTCGACATGGGTCACGATCCCCCTGTCGTGCAGCCTCTGCAGCAAGACATCCGTGCCGTCGGTACAGTCGTTAGTCATCACGACAATATCGTCGACGCCGATCGCTAGGTTATGCGCCACCCACTCCAGAACAAAGGGGCCTTCGTTCTTCATCGGGGTAACACTGATGTATCGGGGGTCCTGTTCAGACACTTTCTAGCCTTCTTTACTGCCGCTCATTCAATCTGCGTCCGAGTTTCCACAGCTTTCGCTCGGACCATAGCCTAGGCCTTGTGAAGTCTGTGACCAAGGGCAATCCCACAACCTTTTGACTGAATGTGCCATTATGATCGAGCCCGCGCCAACTGGTTTGCAAATCGTTTGTACGGTGGAAACAGATCATGCGCTTTCTGCAAAAAACCGGCAGCTTTATTTTTGTTTCCGCGTCGCAAATGGATGTGACCGGCCATACCCTGAATTGCTGCGGTGTTGTCGTCTATTTCAGCAGCTTGGATGATTTGGTTTTGCCCTTGGTCGACGGCTCCGATCCGCTCCAGAAACTGCCCCATGGCAAAGATCAAAAACGGGTTGCCAGGGTCACATGCAAGGGCATCGGCCATCGAAATCCGCGCACGTGGCAAATCCCCATCAGCCTCAAAAAGGCTTGCCAGTCTTTTGTGGTAAAGCGGGTTTTCCGGCCAGTCCGCTGCAATATGGCTAAGGATGTCGATGGCCTTCGAAAGATCAGATACACCAAGATGCCAATCTAACAAGGCGACCAAACCTTCAACAGAGGGATCATCACAAGGGGTGTTTTTCATGGCCCCCAGCCCTTCGTGCAGGCGCTCCAGCCTTGATCGGTCATCCAGCAATCTACGCGCCTTTTGATCCAAAGCCAGATCCGGCCAATCCAATAGAATAAAATCAAAGTTACAGGGCTGTCTGACAAGCACCTTGTGCGTCACCAGATACAGGCTATTGAACGGCGGAAAACGGCGGCGGCGCATCTCTTTTTGCAAGCGAAAGTCCGTGGGAGGAAAAACACGCGCAGGCAGTTGATCCCTGTAGACCATGCGAGAGCCAATTACCACAACATCCGGGCGCAACGGCTTGGCCCAGAACGCGCGCGCAAAGTGGCGACCTGCGGGCCAACGCTTTTGTTGTGCACCCAGCGCCGCAGCTTGCAGCGCAAGTAACACTGCGTAGTCGTCCGGCCAAAGATTCTTGTTTTTCAACCCCGCTTTGGCCAGACCCTCGCTTTCTTTCCAGTGCGAAAGATAAAAACAATTCATCGCCTGAAGAAGCGGCATAAACGCATTGTCCGCCTTGTTACTCAGGATGGGTTGGGCAAGCTCGTATGCTTTTTCGATTTGATCCTGCGCACAAAGGTACTGAGCTGCCTTCGCATAAACATGGGCGGCCTCGGACACATTTAGAAACGCGTCTGGCCCCTTGGCCACACGGTCAATCACACGCTGGTTTGCCGCCGAAACTTCTTGTTCCGTCAGCACGTCCTTGAATACTAGCCTCTGCCGACCAGAAACCCGCGCTGCTGCCATCGAAAACGCAGAAATAAACGGTGCGATCACCTGTTCGGCCCGTGACATTGTATATAGTTCAAGAAAATCCCGCTGCGCGCGGGTCATGCCGGAAACGTCGGCAATATCGGCCATTCCCAACAAGTTGGGGAACCGCGACTGAAAGCGCGCGATCAGTTCGGGCTGATCCGAAAACATAATGGCCGTTTGCCCGGCGGTTTTTTCAAGATGTGCCTCATACAGCTCTTCCGGCTCGATCTTGGCAGGCCATGTCGTGTGCTTCCAGGGCAACCCGTTCAGGATATCGCCCCGCCGAATGTGATAGGCCGACACCCCCTGCCCCGACAGTTTGGCATCCGCTCGGTCCATGATGGCGCGGATTTCCTCTGTAAAGCCAATTCGGTAGATAAACTCGCGATACCTTGGGCGGATCGTTTCGATATCCTCCCATGGAAAGGCAAACACCTCGAATCCCTCTTCAACCAGAACAGACCGGCCAGAGTTCAGATGTGTGATCAGACGGTCCGGAGACTTGTCGTTCTGAAACTTCCAGATCGGCAGGGCCTGTTTTGACAGCGCATCGAAATCCTTGGTGCTGAGGAAATAGGCGTCCATCCAGTCTTTCGTGAACAGATCCTGCGGTTGGTCCAGTTCCGGCGCGTCGGCTCCTTGCGGGAACCAGTTCACCCGGTAATCGGTATCAAAATCCTCGGCCAGGCGGATGCAGGTCAGCATCATCAGCAATCGTGCGCCCATGCGATCCTTGCGCTGGCCGATGAACACACCTTTGGGTGAGGTCATGAGGACCCCTCGGCCTCGGCCATTGCAGCGCGTCGCAGAACCCGGAACCGTCGGCGCGCCTGCTGTACCAGTTTTGGATGGCGGTCTTCCGCAAAACCTTCGATCCCGCGCATGACCATCGGCAATTGACGGCGGGCCCGCATCATTTCGTAATACTCTGTAGGTTCCAGCGTCCCATCCATCGCCTTCAGCATGACCGGCTTTAGAATATCCAGTTTACGCAGCATCGGTGCTGCAAAGTGGTTCGCAAACCATGTCTTGAGCAGCAGCACATTCTCTCCGCTCAGCCGCTGAACCTGTTGGCGATCAAGGTCAAAGAATGGATCATAGAACACGTAGGCTTTGCCCGCTGTCCGTACCGTCTGGGCCGCATCCCCCAAAGGCAGATCCCAATCCTGAACCTGACCAAAGCGATATCGGGTCTCCCACGGCACCAGACGCGCATCCAGCGTGGTTTGCGGATTGAAGGCAATCACATGCGAACCGGGAACCAGGCCGGAAAAGGTCAGCGCCCCAAAGCCGCCCATTGAGGCACCGGCGAACACCACACGGTCATATTTGTCAAAGAAGCCTTCGGCGGCGCGATCCTGGAAATACGAAATGATCTCGGGGTCGCGATACCACGCCTTGGTCCTCGCAAAGACCCCCATATGCGACCAGCCTGCATCCCGGAAAAACTTCCACCCCCAGGGTTCGCGCGCAAAGGACAGGTCATTAGCGTTGGCGATATTGTCGAAGCTGACAACCAGTTGCGACGCCGAGCGCTGATGGAACAGCACCGAATGACGTTCAAGCTTTTGCAGGTATCCGGCACCGTCGCCGCCGGGGTAAAGCTCGACAAACCACGGCGGTGCGGGGTCGGTCAAAATCCGTTCATACCCTGTCTTGCGATCGGGGTGTTCGGGTTTCAACTGCTCTTTTGAAAGGTCGTCTGCCATGGTTTTCAAACAAGATTGTCCACCAGCCACACCCGAAAGTCCACCCAGTCCGGGCGCATCTTGATCTCGGCGATCTTGGCACGGTGCCAGTCGCAAGCCTGGGTGTGGAGCGGCCCTAGAACCTCATCCGCTTTCAACTCATCCAACAGCGGGGCCGCTCGCCGGGCAGTGGGCAGGATGGTTTGATCAGTTTCTTTGTTGGCATTCATGTCCTGCCAGTATGACTGCCCCTGATCCACCTTGATGTGATTTGTCCGCCCCCGGTCACGTTTGATAAGAAAGCCATCCAGCGACCGCACCGAGTAGTGATGCAAACGACCAAGCGAATGATCAAACCCGCGCCAGGCCCGCCAGCCGACCTTTTCGCTTGGAAACAGCTTGCCGCCGGCATCCGACCAGGCAATCTCGGCCTCTTTCCCCTCTTCCACGCCTTTGGGGCGATGGGGGCCAAATCGGGTGAACTTGCCATTGTTGCGAAACAGTGTCTTCAGACCCGAGGCCCGGCTGGAATGATAGGGGAATTCCTGATCCCCCATCGAAAACACTTCGGTCACTGGCCTGTCTTCAAAGCTGAGGTTGCCCGAACTGCCAAACAGTTTCCACGCAAACGAGATTGCGTCAACCGGCTGTCCGGCGCGATGTTCGACCTCGGCAATCAACGCGTCAAAGCTGTTATCCCCGTGACGGATGTTCCAAAACTCGTCCACATCCAGACAAAGCAGCCAATCGGCCGCTTTGACCTTTGGTTGCCGCCGCGCGCGTCGCAGCATCTGATGCTGTGGATTGCCGCCCTCTTTCACCTCGTTTGGCACATGGGTGGCGATCCCCAGTTCTTGCAGCCTGCGCGCGATATCATCCGTGCCGTCTTCACAGTCGTTAGTGAAAATCACAAAGTGATCAATCCCTAGCGCCTTATGGAACGCGACCCATTCCAGCATATAGGGGCCTTCGTTCTTCATCGTCGTGAATACGGTAATGGCCTGAGACATTAAGACCTTCCTCAGTTGCGTTGATCATCGTCTTACACAACCCCGCGGGCACGGGCGAGACTGGAAATCGACATATCAATAATCCCCGGTAAACTGGTGCAACCCTACACTTCGAGAGAACAGCCGTTTTGCAATAATGGGAATAGTCTGGTGCGGTCGAGAAAACTCGAACTTCCACGGGTGTTACCCCACAGCGACCTCAACGCTGCGCGTCTACCAATTCCGCCACGACCGCACTGCCAGTGACTTGGTAGAGGGGCGTATAGACGCTGAAGATCGAGATGTGAAGAGGCAAAAACAACGACGGTTTGAATTCCCGTCGGGCGCTCATATCTATACAACCACTGTATTTCCCACACCCCAGTCAGGAGCCTGAACATGGCCTCATCCGATCCCCGCCCCATCGTCCAGATCGACATAGTTTCGGATGTGGTCTGCCCGTGGTGCATCGTCGGGTTCCGGCAGCTTGATCTGGCCCTTCAGCAACAGAATGTGCTGGCTAAACTGCGGTGGCACCCGTTCGAGCTAAACCCAACTATGTCGCCGGAAGGTCAGAACCTGCGCGAACATATTGCTGAGAAATACGGCTCGACTCCTGCTCAAAGCCAACAGGCACGCGATCACCTGACGCAGCTGGGGGACGAGCTGGGCTTTAGATTCAATTTTGACGACGACAGCCGGATTGTGAACACGTTTGCAGCGCATCAACTGTTGGACTGGGCTGAAGCTCAAGGCCGCCAGCATCCGTTGAAGCTGGCTCTGTTCGAGGCCTATTTTACCAATCAACGGGATGTCTCGAAGACCGCTGTTCTTCTGGACGCAGTCCAGGCAGCCGGGTTGGATCGCGATGCTGCGCGGGCCGCGCTTGAGTCAGGTGCGCATGTCGCACCGACCCGTGACAAGCAGCAGTTCTGGACCAGCCGCGGCATCTCGGGCGTGCCATCCATGGTCTTTGGTGGTAAGTATCTGCTAACCGGCGCGCAAGGAACGGACACTTATGAGCAGGCCCTGCAACGGTGTTTGACCGAGGCCGCGTAACCCCTTCCCCTGCCCGTGCACCCGCGATATGGAATCGCCATGGAATGGAAGATCACTGACGGGCTTACCGAATACAACGACGCCATCGCCTTTATGGAGGCGCGCGTGGCCGCTATTGCCAATGGCGAAGCTGAGGAATGCGTCTGGCTGTTGGAACATCCGCCGCTTTACACGGCCGGCACTTCTGCCCGAATCGAAGATCTGACAGACCCGGATCGTTTTCCTGTCTACGAGGCAAAGCGCGGCGGGGAATACACGTATCACGGCCCCGGTCAGCGGGTGGCTTATGTCATGCTGGATCTCAACAAGCGTGGCAGGGATGTTCGGGGCTTTGTAAAAAAGCTTGAAGAATGGGTAATTGCCGCACTGGCGGAATTCAATGTTGATGGTGAGATTAGGGATGGCCGGGTTGGCGTCTGGGTCCGTCGGGATGACAAACCACTGACGGTGACCGGCAAACCCGCCGAGGACAAGATCGCCGCCATTGGCCTGCGACTGCGCAAATGGGTCAGCTTTCACGGTATCTCGATCAATGTCGAACCCGAGCTGGACCATTTTTCCGGCATCGTGCCCTGTGGCATCACCGAATACGGAGTCACTTCGTTGGTCGATCTGGGCCTGCCCGTGACGATGGCTGATATCGACGCCGCGCTTCATAAGACATTTGCTGAAGTTTTCTTACCAGCCAGGGTCTGAGCGCGAACAATTTCGCGTCTACCGAATCGCCACCTGACCACTGTGATCGTAACAATAGCAAACCAGCCAAGACTTTGTTTCCAAGCCTAACTACAATTGCCTACTTTGCATGCAGTTTTGGTGCCTTAATCAAGGCATACTCACTCAAATACATACAAGTCGCCTGTTAACGCGTAAACTACTCTTACCGTTCTAGAGTGAGTGGTGTGTTAACCGGTGATCCCGGGCTGCCCTGGGTATCGGACAAGTGTTTGGTTACGAGTTTGCCGTTCCGACCCCAAATCGGAACGGCAATTCGTATTCTGATTATAGGCTACTCCCTTTCACGCGTCCTGCACATGATCATGCCCAAATCGGGGAGAGGCTTTGCTGATCGGATTCACAAGGTCAAGCTCCAGCGTTGTGTGCCCGATGCCAAACCTGGATTTCAGAACTTCTTTCACAGCGACACGAATGGAATCGGCCTCGGACCAGGCCTGAGCGGCAATTTCCAGATGCGCAGTCAGGGCCGGCTCGCGTTCCTGCATGCTCCACAGATGGATGTGGTGTACGCTGGCAATCCCGTCGACCTGTTCGATCGCAGTTGCCACCTCTTCCGGATTCAGTTCAGGCGGCGCACCCAACATCAAAACGCGGATCGTTTCGCCGATCTCGGATTTGACATGCCACAGGATGTAGATCGAGATCAGGATCGTGACCGCAGGGTCAACCCAGGTCCAACCGAACAGGATCACCGCGGCTCCGGCAACGATAACGGCGACTGATCCCAATGCGTCAGCCACATTGTGGATGAAGGCCGCGCGAATATTCATGCTGTCTTTTGACATCGAATAGGTCAGCGCCGCAGTGATCAGATCAACGATCAGGGCAAGCGCTGCGATCCAGACCACCATCCAGCCGTTTACGGGCTCGGGTTCGAAAAACCGCATCACGCCCTCATACAGCAGATACACCGACAGAACGATAAGCGTGGTATAGTTGACGAGCGCCGCGACCACCTCTGCCCGACCATAGCCAAAGCTCATACGCGGATCAGCAGGCCTTCGGGCGATCTTGCGCGCAAAAAACGCGATGATCAACGCAATCGCATCCGAGAAATTGTGCAGCGCATCCGCAATCAGCGCCAACGAGCCCGAGAAGATGCCACCGATGACCTGCGCCACGGTCAACAGCAGGTTGACACCAATCGCCCCTGCGACGCGCATATCGCCTGCATCCGGGTCAATATGAGTGTGGCTATGCCCTTTGTGATCGTGGTGCTGTCCCATTGTGGCCTGATTCCTTGTTTTGGTCGCACAGCTTATATAATTCCTCTAGTCACTAGAGGTTCAAGAGGTGAGTTTCAGAAAATGCACTCAATCGGAGAGTTATCTCGTCGAACCGGGGTCAAAGTCCCCACGATTCGGTTTTACGAGGACAAAGGCCTGTTGCCCAAACCGCATCGAACGGTGGGCAATCAGCGCCGGTATGATGACGGTGCCCTGAACCGGTTGCAGTTCATTCGTCATGGCCGGGATCTGGGCCTGCCTCTGACCGATATCGAGGCATTGCTGTCGCTTGAGGGCGCGCAAGGCCCCGATCTGGACCGCGCGCATGAGATCGCGGAACGACAATTGATTGACCTGCGGCAGCGGATTGTTCAGCTGCGCAGGCTTGAGGTCGAACTGACCCGCATCTCCGCGGCCTGTGACGGCACGCATGATCACGTCTGTGCCGTGTTGCACGCCTTTGGCAACCACGATGCCTGTCTGGGACCGCATGCGGCCAAGTCGTAATCAGGCCAGCGCGGCTTTGATCTGTTCTGCGTGCTGGGCGATCACATCAAAGTCGCCCATCTGACCCGGCGCGCGCAGGGAGACGTCTGCATGCCGTGGAAGCACGTGGAAATGCAGATGAAACACCTCCTGCCCACCTGCGGCCTCGTTGAACTGCTGGATCGTGACCCCATCCGCGCCAAAGGCGTTGACCACAGCATGCGACAGTTTCTGCGTCGTCGCCATCACTGCCGCCAATTGCGCGGGTGATGCATCCAACAGATTCCGACACGGTGTTTTTGGGATCACCAACAAATGCCCATCCGCGCGCGGCATGATGTCCATGAACGCCAACGTGTCATCATCCTCGTACACACGGGTCGAGGGGATTTCTCCGCGCACGATCTTGGCGAAGATGTTGTCGGGGTCATAAGCAGTCATGTCAGCGCTCCGGTTTCGGTGTTGCCTTTAGTTCTGCGGTGCGGCCCGGTGCGGGTCAAGCGGTGAAAGTGCCTGCGCGGCGTCCTCTTGAATTCCCGTCGTCAATACCCAAATCGCTGGCGTTCGGGGTCCGGAAATCGCTGGGTATCCTCCTGCCCGCGACAATTAATCTTGATCCAGATCAAACTCGACCATTGAAGGCGCTTCTTTCGCACTCTAAAACCGGCAGGAATCCCGCGCACCAGAGAGGTCTGGGTGCGCGGTGTAGTTGCAACAGGAGGCACCCATAATGGCGGACGCAGCCATTCATGGTCACGATCATGAAGACGAACGCGGTTTCTTTACCCGCTGGTTCATGTCGACCAACCACAAGGATATCGGTATTCTGTACCTGATCTTTTCGGCATTTGCCGGACTGATCTCGGTTCTGATGACCGTCTACATGCGGCTCGAACTGATGCACCCCGGTGTTCAGTACATGTGCCTCGAAGGCTTCATGGCCGACCCATGCACCCCGAACGGACATCTTTGGAACGTGATGATCACCTACCATGGTGTTCTCATGATGTTCTTTGTGGTCATCCCGGCATTGTTCGGCGGATTTGGCAACTATTTCATGCCGTTGCAGATCGGTGCGCCGGATATGGCGTTCCCGCGGATGAACAACCTGTCCTTCTGGCTGTATGTCGCTGGTACGTCGCTGGGTGTGGCCTCGTTGCTGTCACCGGGCGGGAATGACCAGCTTGGCTCTGGCGTGGGTTGGGTTCTGTACCCACCGCTATCGACATCCGAAGGCGGCATGTCGATGGACCTTGCAATCTTTGCAGTGCACGTATCTGGCGCCTCTTCGATCCTTGGCGCGATCAACATGATCACCACCTTCCTGAACATGCGTGCCCCGGGCATGACATTGTTCAAGGTGCCGCTGTTCAGCTGGTCGATCTTCGTCACCTCGTGGCTGATTCTATTGTCCTTGCCGGTTCTGGCGGGCGCAATCACCATGTTGCTGATGGATCGGAACTTTGGATTCACCTTCTTTGACCCTGCCGGCGGCGGTGACCCGATCCTGTATCAGCACATCCTGTGGTTCTTTGGCCACCCGGAAGTGTACATCGTGATCCTGCCCGGGTTCGGCATCATCAGCCACGTGATCGCCACCTTCTCGCGCAAACCTGTCTTTGGGTACTTGCCGATGGTCTGGGCGATCATCGCAATCGGTGTGCTGGGCTTTGTCGTGTGGGCGCACCACATGTACACCGTTGGCCTGTCGCTTCGTCAGCAGGCCTACTTCATGCTGGCCACGATGGTCATTGCGGTGCCAACAGGGGTCAAGGTCTTCTCTTGGATCGCGACGATGTGGGGCGGCTCGATTGAGTTCAAGACGCCGATGCTGTTCGCCTTTGGTTTCCTGTTCCTGTTCACCGTTGGTGGTGTGACAGGCGTGGTGCTGTCGCAGGCCGGTATCGACCGCGCCTATCACGACACGTACTATGTGGTGGCTCACTTCCACTATGTGATGAGCTTGGGTGCTGTGTTCGCGATCTTCGCAGGTGTCTACTTCTACTTCAGCAAGATGACGGGTCGTCAATACTCCGAGTTCTGGGGCAAGGTTCACTTCTGGCTGTTCTTCATTGGCGCCAACCTGACCTTCTTCCCACAGCACTTCCTGGGCCGCCAGGGTATGCCGCGCCGTTACATCGACTACCCCGAGGCATTCGCCCAGTGGAACTTTGTATCGTCGATTGGCGCTTTTGTGTCCTTCGCCTCATTCCTGCTGTTCTTCGGCATCGTGATCTACGCTCTGCTGCGGGGCGCGAAAGAGACGCGCAACAACCCATGGAATGAATACGCGGACACGCTGGAATGGACCCTTCCTTCGCCGCCGCCCGAACATACGTTCGAGCAGCTGCCTAAGCAGGAAGACTGGGACAAGGGCCACGCGCACTGATCCTGTTAAACCCAAAAGAAACCCCGCCTATTCCGGCGGGGTTTTTTCTTTGCAAAAGCGCATCCCCGGACCACGGTCTGGGTAGAAAGTCGCCAGAGCCACAAAAATCAGCTATTCTGGCACGGCACCACATCCGGCAACCCGGAGGTTTCAAATGCCCGATTTTGATTTTTGGTATTCTATTGGTAGCACCTACAGTTTTCTGACGGCCATGCGCTTGGACGAATGGTGCGAGGAACACGACGCCTCGGTTGCATGGCGACCATTCAATGTGCGCAGTGTGATGTCCGAACAACGCAACATTCCATTTGCGGGAAAACCGGTCAAATCTGCCTATATGTGGCGAGATATCGAACGCCGGGCTGCAAAGTACCACATTCACGCAAAGCTGCCTGCTCCCTACCCTATCTCGGATCTGGTGCTGGCCAATCAGGTGGCCTTATTGGGCATGGGCGACGGCTGGGGCAAAGCCTTTACCCAAGCCTTGTATCGCATCTGGTTTGAAGAAAAAGTCGAAGCTGGCAGTGAAAGCGCGATCTCAGAAGCCTTACACAGGTGCCAGCGGGACCCGCGCATGATCCTGGCGCGGGCGCGCAGCCCCGACACGGTTGCCGCGCTTGAAGCTGAAACCGAGCAGGCCATAAAACTCGGCGTTTTTGGCGCTCCCAGCTTTGTTGTTCAGGGTGAGGTTTTTTGGGGTGATGACCGGCTGGATGACGCGCTGTCCTGGGCACGCGTGGGTCACGTCATTTGATCATTCCCCCTTCGCCATTTTGCGGTCCTGCGCTACTATTTGGCTATGCCTTACAAATGGACTCAAACGTCTGAATCGGAGCAGGAACTTCGCCTTTGGCCGCATAACTCGCTGCCTCCACGCTGGGCCATGTGCGTCGTGTTCTCGGTGTTCCTGTTTGGCCTGATCCCGCTGATGGCAGTGTTGGGATCGGCGTTGCTGTGGGGGTTGTTGCCGTTTTTGTTAATCACAGTGGTGGGGTTATGGCTGGCAATACAGGCCAACTACCGTGCTCGCAGCATGTTTGAGGTTCTGACACTTAACGCGACGCAGGCCACTCTGGTGCATCACGACCCGCGCAAAGGGCGACAGGAATGGGCCTGTAACCGCTATTGGGCACGGCCCGAAATGCACAAACACGGCGGTCCGGTTCCAAACTATGTGACGCTGACCGGCGACGGGCGCGAGGTGGAAATCGGCGCGTTTCTGTCCGAGGACGAACGCATCGCCCTATACGACGATCTGAAACAAATACTGCGCGAACGGGTCGCGCAGTAATTTGGTCATTTATGTAGAGATTGTCAGCAGCCGTTCGTGGCGGAGCAGAGATGATCCTTGACCATAGGGCCGACTTTCCCGAAATCCATCTGGCCGGTATAGCGTGTCTTGAGCTCGCCCATGACCTTGCCCATATCCCGGATTGAACCCGCGCCGGTTGAGCTGATTGCGGTCTGAATGGCCTTTGCGACCTCGTCTTCGTCAAGTTGCTTGGGCAGAAATTCCTCGATGACCTCGACCTCGCGCAATTCCCGTTCGGCCAGATCCAATCGGCTGCCCTCTTCATAGGCTCGAGCGCTTTCTTTGCGCTGCTTGGTCATTTTACCAAGAATTTCAAGCACCTCTGCGTCGCCGCAGCCTTTGGCTTCTTCGTTGTCAGCCGCGCGCGAGGCGATGTCACGGTCCTTGATCGCAGCATTAATCAGGCGCAGCGTCGACAGACGCTCGGCATCCTTGTCTTTCATTGCTTGCTTCAGGGCAGTGTTCACCCGTGATCGCATATCCATATGTTCTGTCCATCCCCATGGCAAAGGAACCCCGACCATATCGAAACAAAAAGCGCGACACAACCGGGGGTGAATACAGCTAAGGCATTGATTTTGCTTAATAGCCTAAAAATTGAACAGGCTTGACCCAGCGCCACAACCCCCTTAAGTATGCGCCGGTTTACCCTGCAGGAGAGTCGCGCCATGGCACAGAACGTCCCGTCCAAGCCCACCGCATGTCTGGCATTGGCCGACGGAACACTGTTCTACGGGATGGGCTTCGGCGCAACCGGCCAGACAGTGGCCGAACTGTGCTTTAACACTGCCATGACTGGGTATCAGGAGATCATGACCGATCCCTCTTATGCCGGACAGATCGTAACATTCACCTTTCCCCATATCGGCAATGTCGGCGTGAACCCTGAGGATGACGAAACCGGTGATCCGGTTGCGGCTGGAATGGTGGTCAAGTGGGACCCGACCGAGCCCTCGAACTGGCGCTCGGTCGAAGAGTTGAAGACCTGGCTGGCCCGTCGTGGCCGCATCGCAATCGGTGGTGTCGATACCCGGCGCCTGACCCGCGCAATCCGCCAACAGGGCGCGCCGCACGTGGCATTGGCCCATGACCCTGACGGCAATTTCGATATCGAAGCTTTGGCCTCCGCAGCGCGGGGGTTCGCCGGTTTGGAAGGTATGGACCTGGCCAAGGACGTCACCTGCGCCCAAAGCTATCGCTGGGATGAGATGCGGTGGGCCTGGCCGGATGGCTATACCCGGCAAGAAGCCCCGGTGCATAAGGTTGTTGCCGTGGATTTCGGCGCCAAGCGTAACATCCTTCGCTGCCTGGCCTCGGCCGGTTGCGACGTCACCGTCCTGCCCGCCACAGCCACAGCCGCCGAAGTGCTGGCCCACGAGCCCGATGGTGTGTTCCTCTCGAACGGTCCCGGCGACCCTGCGGCCACTGGGGAATACGCCGTGCCAATGATCAAAGAGGTTCTGGACAGCACCGATCTGCCGGTGTTCGGCATCTGCCTTGGGCACCAGATGCTGGCGTTGGCTTTGGGCGGTCATACGGTCAAGATGAACCACGGACACCACGGCGCGAACCACCCGGTCAAAGACATGGAGACCGGCAAGGTCGAGATCACCTCGATGAACCACGGCTTTGCCGTCGACGCACAGTCCTTGCCGGAAGGTGTTGTGGAAACCCACCGTTCTCTGTTTGACGGGTCAAACTGCGGTATTCGCATGACGAACCGCCCGGTCTACTCGGTGCAACACCACCCCGAAGCGTCGCCCGGACCGCAGGACAGTTTCTATCTGTTCGAGCGTTTTGCCGAGGCCATGGCGGGAAGAAAAGCGCAGGCATAACCACCTGTTGAACAGAGTTAACTCGCTGTTAACCCTGATTGAGCAACCCTGACGCCTGGTAAGCGTGTCAGGGTTCTTTCATTATGGTCCAGCTTAATCTGCAGCAATTCGCGCATACCGCGCCGGTATCTGCGCAGGACCGCAAGCCGTTGGGAGAGTGCCTGATTGACCGCGGCCTGATTTCGCGGGCCCAACTGGACGAAGCGTTGTTTCTGCAATCTTGGCAAAAGGCTCCGCTGGGCGAGATTCTGGTGGCAGAGGGTTGGGTTGGGCGTTCGGATGTCCTGACCGCGCTTTCTGACCAAAGCGGATTGCAGATCGCTGATCTGGACAGCAGCACTCCACCACCGGATCTGTATAACCTCAAACCAGTTGAGTTCTGGCTGGCTCATAACGTCATTCCGTGGATGCGTCTGGGGCCAATTGTCCTGGTGGCAACAGCCCGGCCCGATCTCTTTCCTGCAGTCCGCGCCGAAATGGAAGGCAACGGGTGGGCGGTGGCGCCTGTTCTCGCGTCCTCGGATCAAATTGACAGCACCATTGCCCGCGTGTTCTCAAGGCCTCTGGCAGAGGCCGCAGAAACGCGTGTCACCCCGGATCACAGCTGTCGGTCTTGGACGATGCGGTCCCACGCTGGCCCAACGATTGCGCTGATCGCTCTGGTCGGCGTATTTGCAGCCGTCCCCATGACCGGATTTACAGTGCTGATCGTTGCAGCTGTGACCACGTTGGTTCTGTTCATGACATTGCGTTTGGCCGGGCTGCTTGGACATGTCTGGAAGCCGCCTGCCCCTGCCCCGGATTCAGCGGCGGTTCACGCCCCGCACGTCTTGCCCGGCGTTTCAATATTGGTGCCGCTCTATAAAGAACGGGAAATCGCGGACGCATTGATAAATCGGCTGCGGCGATTGACCTATCCCAAGGCGTTGCTGGATGTCATTCTGGTGCTGGAAGAATCCGACGACGTGACCCGATCCACTCTGGCATCCGTTGACCTGCCAAGCTGGATCAGAATGGTTGAGGTTCCCGAACTGAACGGCCTAACCACAAAGCCCCGCGCCATGAACTATGCCTTGGATTTCTGCCGCGGTGAAATTTTGGGTGTTTGGGATGCCGAAGACGCACCGCAACCCGATCAGATCGAACGCGTTGCGAGGCACTTTGCGCAGGCGGATGAAGATGTCGTGTGCCTGCAGGGCGTTCTGGACTATTACAACCCGCGTACCAACTGGCGATCGCGCTGCTTTACTATCGAATACAACAGCTGGTTCCGCGTCATCCTTCAGGGCATCGCACGCCTCGGGCTTGTCGTGCCTTTGGGTGGAACCACCTTTTTCTTCCGCCGGGACAAGCTGCTGGAATTGGGCGGTTGGGACGCGCATAACGTGACCGAAGATGCTGATCTTGGGGTTCGTCTCAGCCGGGCGGGCTATCGCACGGAAATGGTTGATACAACAACCTTTGAAGAGGCGAACTTTCGCGCCTGGCCCTGGGTCCGGCAGCGTTCGCGCTGGCTCAAAGGGTTCATGGTTACCTATCTGGTTCACATGCGCGCGCCGTTGCGTCTGCTGAAAGATCTGGGCCTGCTGAGGTTTCTGGGGCTCCAGGCCTTTTTTCTGGGCACTGTCGGACAGTTCCTACTGGCCCCGGTGCTTTGGTTGTTTTGGATGAAGGCATTCGGCCTGCCCAGCGTTTTGGATACGATCATCCCCGGCAACATGCTGACCGGGCTGATCATTCTGTTCCTTTCGGCAGAAGTTACAAACGTCGCAGCAGCCTTAGTTGTCGTTTCCGCGCCCGAGCGGCGGTTTCTGTTGCCGTGGGTCCTAACGATGCCCCTGTACTTTCCGCTGGGGGTTTTGGCCGCATACAAAGCCCTTTGGGAGCTGGCGACCAATCCGTTCTTCTGGGATAAAACACAACACGGACAGGCCAGTGACGAAGGGCTGGTGCCCTAACGCTTATTTCTCACGCAAAACCGCATCCTGTTTCAGGCGGGTCATGAAGGCGACCGAGATATGTTCCTTCAGGGCGCGTTCGGCGGCCTCCTCATTTCGGGCTGCAATCGCTTCGACAATGCCCTTATGCTCGCTTTGGGCAATCTCGCCGCGCCCCTGAACGGCCAGCGATGTGGTAGCCATCAACGCCATTGTGCGATGAACCAGGTTGAGCTGCTGCACCAGATAGCGATTGTGCGAGGCTAAGTGTATCTGCTCATGAAACCGCCTGTTGGCACGCGACAGGGCGGAGGGATCGTCCACCAGCGCATCATCAGCCGCGACCATGTCCTGAAGTACCTTGATCTCTTCTTCAGTGGCATGTTTGGCAGCCAGTTTTGCCGCCAGCCCTTCCAACTCGCGCCGAACCACATAAAGCTCGGCCATCTGGTTGTGGTCCAGCGACGCCACGATCAACGACCGCCCATCCCGTTCCAGCAGGGATTGGGTTTCCAGCCGCTGCAGCGCCTCACGGATTGGCGTGCGAGACACCCCAAACCGTTCTGCCAGTTCGCTTTCGACCAGACGGTCGCCGGGCTTGTAAACGCCAACATCAATCGCTTCGAGAATAAGGCTGTAGGCGTCTTTGTTGGGCTGTCTGGATTGGGGCATTGGGTGGTTTGTCTCCTCGTTCGGACATGTCTATCCGGGTCGGGCCATTGCAATCAAGTGTAGCATTGAAAACCGTGCTGTTGCGGCCTAAACCCATACCATGGTCAAACCTGCCTTTGCTCACGTCACCCAATGGGTGTTCGACCTCGACAACACGCTGTACCCGCCGCATATGCGCCTGTTCGACCAGATCGAGGTGCTGATGACAGATTACGTGGTACAGGCAATTGGCGTCGACCGTGCCGAGGCGGATCGCCTGCGATCCCTATATTGGCGGCAATACGGCACCACGCTGGCGGGGTTGATGGCCGAGCATGACCTGGACCCTGACCCCTATCTGTACGCGGTTCACCAGGTCGACATGAGCCACATGGACCCCGATGCCGAGCTAGCTGATCACATCCGGACCCTGCCCGGACGTCGCATTGTCTATACCAATGGCAGTGCGCCGTATGCCGAACGTGTGCTTGCAGCGCGAGGCCTCAGTGGATTGTTCGATGCGATTTATGGGGTGGAACACGCAGGCTATCTGCCCAAACCGGAAAAAGCCGCGTTTCAGGCGATCTTTGCGCAGGATGGGATTGACCCGGCCAAAGCTGCGATGTTCGAAGACGATCCCCGCAACCTGGCCGCTCCGCACGCGATGGGCATGCGCACTGTCCACGTCGCGCCCGAGCCACACCAAGCTGAACACATTCATCACCACACCGACGATCTGGCCGCGTTTCTTGCGCGGCTGAAATGACCTAACGCCTGCGACAACTTGCCTTTGCTGCATTGCAGCATTTTGGTGTATGCAGCGCAACGCTAACGGATAGGAGACCCCCATGTGCGCGAACGTGATTCCCCGACGCCGAACTCAGTTGCAACGACTGTTGTTTGCAATACCCATGCTCGGCATAATGTTTTGCGATGCAGAAGATGTCACGACGAGGGACTGGGCATACTCGGCTGTTGGTCTGTTCCTTCTGTGGGGGGTATTGATCTTTTTGTTCGGCCTGCCAGGCCTGTATATGCCAGCCGTGGCCATGGTGCCAGTGATGTTCCTGATCCTGCTGCGGATATCGCGCGGCTGAGACACGGGACAGGATGTCACTTGGCACTTGAGACAGAAGCACTCTAGGGTTTGCCCAAAACCGAAAGAGGCGCCATGGCAGACCAGTGTGACATCCTGATTTCCGGCGGCGGAATCGCCGGACTGACCGCTGCAGCGGCTTTTAGCACCGCCGGGTTCGACGTGATCTGCGTCGACCCGACCCCACCGATCACCGAACGCGATGTCGACGGGTCCGACCTGCGGACCACTGCCTTTTTGCAACCCGCGCATGGGCTTTTAGAGCAATGCGGGCTGTGGCAACGGCTGGACGCACACGCGGCCCCCTTGCAGATCATGCGCATTGTGGATGCGGGCGGAGATGTGCCGGAACCGCGCGTGGTGCGTGACTTCAACGCGGCCGATATCTCGGACCAGCCCTTTGGCTGGAACCTGCCCAATTGGCTTTTGCGGCGCGAGATGGTCGCCCGTCTGGCCGAATTGCCGAATGTCGATTTCCGTCCTGGCACCGGCACCGCCAGTCTGTTCACCCGCACCGCCGAAGCCCGCGTGGGCCTGAGCGATGGCAGCCGCATTCGCTGCAAGCTGGTGATCGCCGCAGATGGCCGCAATTCGCCCATGCGCGAGGCCGCTGGGATCAATGTTCACACCACGCGCTATGGCCAAAAGGCGCTGGCTTTTGCCGTCACGCACCCGATCCCGCATGACAATGTCTCGACCGAGATCCACCGGTCCGGCGGGCCGTTCACCCTGGTCCCCCTGCCGGATTGGCAGGGTCAGCCCTCTTCCGCCATCGTCTGGATGGAGCGTGGGCCACGTGCGGTTGAGCTGTTAAATACCGATCCCGACACGTTTGAGGCGCTGATGACCAAACGGTCCTGCGGGTTGCTTGGGCCGCTGAAGCTGGCCTCACGCCGGACGATCTGGCCGATTATCAGTCAGAAGGCGGAGCGCCTGTCGGGTGAACGGGTTGCCCTGATGGCCGAGGCTGCGCATGTGGTGCCGCCTATCGGCGCGCAGGGGCTGAACATGTCATTGGGCGATTTGCGCAGTCTTCTGGATCTGGCACAAGCCCGGCCCGAAAACCTGGGCGATGTGCAGATGTTGGAGGCTTATCACAAGGCCCGCCACGCTGAGATTGAGATGCGCGTCAAAGGCATCGACCTGCTGAACCGCGCCTCGATGATCGAAGCGCGGCCGTTACGGGACGTTCGCGCGATGGGGCTGAATGCGCTTTATTCCCTGCCGCCTGTCCGTAAAACGCTGATGCAGATGGGCCTCGGCGTGCGCTGAGGTCCCGTACCCACAGAAGGTTTACAGGACCTGATCCAACACGCGCTTGAGCCGCGTGATCGTGCCGTCCACATCATACAGCTTATCCAGCCCAAACAGACCCAATCGGAAGGTGCTGAACCCTTCGGGCTCATCACATTGCAGCGGTACTCCAGCTGCGATCTGCATGCCCAGGGCGGCGAATTTTTTCCCGTTCTGGGCTTCGGGGTCCGAAGTGTAACTGACCACCACGCCCGGCGCACCAAAACCGTCTGCGGCCACCGAGACAACGCCTTTTTCATGCAACATCGCCCGAACACCATCACCCAGCGCCCACTGTGCATCACGCAGCTTATCAAAACCGTAGTCACGGGTTTCAATCATAGTATCGCGAAAAGCGCGCAGTGCATCAGTCGGCATTGTGGCGTGATAGGCATGGCCGCCGTTTTCATAGGCCTGCATGATCTGACGCCACTTCTTAAGATCAACGGCAAAACTATCGGATTCCGTCTCCTGCAACCGGGCTTCGGCGCGCTCGGACAACATGACCAACCCAGCGCAGGGCGAGGCGCTCCAGCCTTTTTGCGGAGCTGAGATCAGCACATCCACACCGGTGGCCTTCATGTCGATCCAGGCACAGCCCGAGGCGATGCAATCCAGAACCATCAGGGCACCAACCTCATGCGCAGCGGTGGCCATCGCGGTCACATAGGCGTCCGGCAGTATCAGACCAGCCGAGGTTTCCACATGCGGGGCAAAGACAACATCCGGGCGCTGTTCGCGGATCGTCGCCACGACCTCTTCGATCGGGGCCGGGGCAAATGGTGACGGGCTGGAGTTTCCGGTCTGCCGCGCCTTCAGAACCGTTGCCGACGCCGTCAACTCACCGGATTCGATGATCTGGCTCCAACGGTAGGAAAACCACCCGTTCCGAACCACCAGCACATTGGCATTGCGCGCAAATTGCCGGGCGACAGCCTCCATGCCGTAAGTGCCGCCGCCAGGAATGATCGCAACGCCGCCCGCCTGATATACATCGCGCAACATATCCGAGACATCCCGCATAACCTGCTGAAACTGGGCGGACATGTGGTTCAGTGACCGATCTGTGAAAACAACCGAAAATTCTTCGAGCCCGTTGGGATCAATAGTCTCCAAAAGCGCCGGCATGATGTGTCCTTTCAAACTATCTCAGAGATTTCTGACCCCAATCGGGGAAATGGTCAAACGCTCTTTCGCAGCGCAGTTGACGCGAGGGAATACAGGTTCCTAACAGAATATTAACTCCTGAAAGCGTCAATATTCAGGTAGTTGACGCCAAACAGTGTCACCGCCCCTTTACACCCTGACGTGTTTCTGAACAGATGCATTCACTTTGTAGAAGAAAGGTTTTTCCTCCCGTGACTGCGCATAAGCGGATCAGTTTCCAAGTTGTACGTGACGAGGTCAAAAGACGTATTGAAACCCGTATCTGGCCGCAAGGATCTCTGCTGCCAACGGAAACGCAACTTGCCGAAGAATTCAATTGCGCACGTGCCACCGTGAATCGCGCCCTCAGGGAACTTGCGGATCAGGGTTTTGTGGAACGAAAGCGCAAAAGCGGGACGCGGGTCAAAAAAGAGCCCAGCAAACACGCCAAGCTTGAGTTTACACTGACGCGGCAAACTGTAGAAAACCAGAACTCTATCTATCGATATGCGCTGGTGGAACGCAACGTGGTCGCAAGCCCCGGTTGGCTGGCCTCACAACTCAGCGTGTCACCGGACGCGCGGGTACTTCACCTCGTGTGCATGCATTATGCCGACAACCTTCCCTTTCAGCTGGAAGAGCGCTGGATCAACATTGCAGCCGTGCCCGAGGTGGAACATGCCGACCTCAACAGCCACGGCCCCCACGAGTGGCTTTTAAATGCCGCCCCCTTTACCGAGGCCGAAGTGGCTTTTTGTGCGATCTCTGCCGATGGCCGATTGGCTGAGTTCATGGGTACGACCGCCGGTACCTCGATGATGCAGCTTGAACGGATCACCTGGAAAGACGGTGAACCGATGACGTTTTCCCGGATGACACATCATCCCGGGTTCCGCATTCGCACAAAATACTGACCTGCCCTAACCAATCGGACCGGGCAAACGCTCTTCGCTTAGCAACACGTTGGCTTCAACATCGCCTGCTCCCGGCAGGGTCATGATCCTTCGGCGCAAGACGCGCTCGAAATCGGACAGGTCGCGCGCCACAACACGCAGGCGATAGTCATACAAGCCTAAAACATGCTCGACCGTCTGGACTTCGGGAATGGCACTAACGGCGCGTTCAAAGTCTTCCAGACTGATCTGCCCCTTGCGCGCCAGCTTTACACCAAGGAAGACCGTCACCCCGAACCCAAGCGCCTCGGCGTTCAGGCGCAGGCGGCGACCTTTGATGATACCTGCGGTTTCCAGCCGCCTGATGCGCCGCCAGGTCGCGGGCTGCGACAAGTTCAGCTTTCGCCCCAACGCACCAGCGCTTTGCGTGGCATCCGTGGCGAGGTTGTGGAGAATTTGCCTGTCGATCTCATCAAGCTCTATCATACGGGCAAAACCTCGTCGCTTTTGACGCGCGCGATATGCATCAACGCTTCGATATCAGCGATATGAGGCAAGGTCAGAATGCGGTCTCGATATAGCTGTTGGTAATGCTTCATATCCCTGGCCAACACCGACAGGCGGACGTCAACACGTCCCAGAAAGGTCTGCAATTCGATGACTTCGGCCACTTGCCGGGCAGCGGCGGTAAACTCGTCAAATGCACGCGGTTGAGTCTTGTCCAGCGTCACGCGCAACGAAACTTCGACCGCATATCCCAGCGCTGTCCAGTCGATCACGGCCTCTTGCCCTTGAATGACACCCGCCTCCTGCATTTTTTCAATCCGCCGCCAGCAGACGCTGGCACTGATCCGAGAGCGTTCGGCCAATTCGGAAGTCGACAGGGTGGGGTCGGCCTGAAAATGGCGCAGGATTTGCCGGTCGATATCATCAAGCATGAATTTTTCACTTCTACGGTAATTCGCGAATAAATACTCACACTCTTGCTGATATTTCAAGGATAGCGCCATCGCAATCCTTGAAAAATCGCAGTAGAACCTTGCTCAATCGAAACAGAAAGGACCAGCGACATGCGCGTCTATTACGATCGCGATTGCGACATCAACCTGATCAAAGACAAAAAAGTGGCAATCCTGGGCTATGGCAGCCAGGGCCACGCCCATGCGCTGAACCTGCGCGACTCGGGCGCAAAGAACTTGGTCGTTGCACTGCGCGAAGGCTCGGGCTCGACCAAGAAAGCCGAGGCCGAAGGTCTGCAGGTAATGGGTATCGCAGAAGCGGCGGCCTGGTGTGACGTCATCATGTTCACCATGCCCGACGAATTGCAGGCAGAAACCTACAAGAAATACGTACATGACAACATCAAGCCCGGCGCAGCCATCGCATTCGCGCACGGCCTGAACGTTCACTTTGGCCTGATCGAGCCAAAAGAAGGCGTCGACGTCATCATGATGGCCCCCAAAGGCCCCGGCCACACCGTGCGTGGCGAATATGCCAAAGGCGGCGGCGTGCCCTGTCTGGTCGCCGTCAACAGCGACGCGACTGGTAAGGCGCTGGAAATCGGCCTGTCCTACTGCTCGGCCATCGGTGGCGGTCGCTCGGGCATCATCGAGACTAACTTCCGCGAAGAATGCGAAACCGATCTGTTCGGCGAACAGGCCGTTCTGTGTGGCGGTCTGGTTGAGTTGATCCGCTGCGGCTTTGAGACCTTGGTCGAAGCGGGCTACGCGCCTGAAATGGCCTATTTCGAATGCCTGCACGAAGTGAAGCTGATCGTTGACCTGATCTATGAAGGCGGCATCGCCAACATGGATTACTCGATCTCGAACACAGCAGAATACGGCCAGTACGTGACCGGCCCGCGCATCCTGAAATACGACGAAACCAAAGCCCGCATGAAAGAAGTGCTGAACGACATTCAGCAGGGCAAGTTCGTCCGTGACTTCATGCTGGAAAACGCTGTGGGTCAGCCGACCATCAAAGCGTCACGTCGCGCCAATGATGAACATATGATCGAAGAAACCGGTGCCAAGTTGCGCGGCATGATGCCATGGATTTCGGCCGGTAAAATGGTCGACAAAGAAAAGAACTAAGTCTGACAGGAGTCAGCGAAGGGGCGGCCCAAAAGGCCGCCCTTTTTCGTCCTGCTATCTGAGGCGCACATGGTCCATCAACCCACCTCCCGCGATTGGAGCGGCGTTATCACGCTGGGCCTGATCTGGGGCGGCACCTTTATGGTCGTCACCATGGCGTTAGAAGGCTACGGACCGGTGACCGTCGCCACTGCGCGCACTACGCTGGGTGCGGTGACGCTGTTGGGCCTGATGGCAGTCACCCGCCGTAGAATGCCCAGCCCCTCTGCCGGGCTTTGGGGGTTCATTGTTATCATTGGTATTCTGTCCACGGCGCTGCCCTTTGTACTGCTAAGTTGGGGACAGCAATATGTTCCGTCAGCCTTTGCCGGCCTGTCGATGGCGGCGATTCCGTTGATGGTCCTGCCGCTTGCGCATTTCTTCTCGGACGAACCCATGAACCTGCGCAGGCTGTTGGGCGTGTCACTTGGGTTTTCTGGTGCCTTGGTGCTGATCGGACCGGGTCTGGCGCAGCTGGGAACAGGCGCAGAGCCATTGGCGCAACTGGCCTGTATCGGTGCGGCATTCTGCTATTCCTGTGCGTCGATTTTCACCCGACGGTGCCCACCCATCGACCCGGTGACCTTGGCGGCCCTGACACTGGTGGTTGGTGCCGTTATCCTTGTGCCGATCATGCTGGTGACCGAGGGTATCCCCGGTTGGGAGGGGACACGCCCCGGTCTGGCCATTCTGGTCTTGGGCCTTGTGCCTACGGCCTTTGCCACATTGCTGCGCGTGTCCATCATTCGCAGCGCCGGGTCCGTCTTCCTGACGTTGGTCAACTACCAGGTGCCGATCTGGTCGATGGTGTTCGGCGCGTGGATTCTGTCCGAGGCTCTGCCCATACGGTTTTACATCGCACTGGCGATGATCCTGACCGGGTTGGCGATCAGCCAGTGGTTCAGTCTGCGTAAAATGTTGACAGGGCGTTAACCGGCAACCGCTTCGACCTCGGCCACGATGCCATCCACGACCTGCGTCAAAAGGGCGTCGTCTTCGCATTCTGCCATCACGCGGATCAAAGGTTCGGTCCCTGATTTGCGGATCAGCAGACGCCCCTGCCCGGTCAAACGCGCCTCGGCATCGGCAATGGCAGCCTGAACCTTGGCGGCCTCAAGCGGGGTCTGCCCTTCGCCGTAGCGCACGTTTTTCAACAGTTGAGGTACGGTTTCGAACTGCACCGACAGTTCAGAGGCCTTGCGGCCCGTATGCACCATCTCGGCCAGGAAATGCAGTCCGGCCATCAGGCCATCGCCGGTTGTCGCATAATCGCTCATGACGATGTGGCCCGATTGCTCTCCGCCCAGATTGAACCCGCCGTCGCGCATCCGCTCAACGACATAGCGATCACCTACTGCCGTCCGTTCAAGGCGCAACCCGACTCGGGCCAGATGCCGCTCGAGCCCGAGGTTGGACATCACCGTGGCAACCAACGCACCACCGGTCAGACGGTCCGCCTTGGCCCAGCTGGTCGCCAGCAACGCCATCAGCTGATCGCCGTCAGCCACCTGCCCATGCTCGTCCACCATGACCACGCGATCGGCGTCTCCGTCCAGACAAATGCCAACGTCAGCCCCGTGGGCCACAACCGTTTCTGCGGCCAGCTGAGGCTTGGTCGAGCCGCAATTCAGGTTAATGTTCTTACCGTTTGGCGCGACGCCAACCGGGATAACCTCAGCCCCCAATTCCCAAAGAACCTCGGGCGCAGTGCGGTGGGCAGCCCCGTTGGCGCAATCGACCACCACTTTCAGCCCATCCAGTCGCAGGTCGCGCGACAGCGAGGATTTGACCCGCTCACCATAGCGGAAACGGGCATCGTCCACCCGGCGGGCGCGTCCGATATTCTGCGCCTGTGCGGGTTTGACGCCCTCTTCGATCAGCCGTTCAATCTCGATCTCTGCCTGATCCGACAGCTTGTAACCGTCAGGACCAAAGAACTTGATGCCGTTATCCTCGGCCGGGTTGTGACTGGCCGAGATCATCACACCCAGGTCCGCCCGCATCGAGCGGGTCATCAGGCCCACCGCTGGGGTCGGCACCGGACCCAGCAGCAACACGTTCATACCGGTCGAGGTCAGACCTGCCGTTAGGGCGTTTTCCAACATATACCCGGACAAGCGCGTATCCTTGCCAATCACCACACGGTGGACGCTGGATGCATCCCGGCGGAAATAGCGGCCAACAGCGGCCCCAATGCGCAAGGCCATCTCGGCCGTTATCGGATGCGTGTTGGCAGTGCCCCGCACCCCGTCGGTTCCGAACAGCTTGCGCATAGGTAATACTCCTCGAATTCTTGCCTGCGACCGGATTACCGGACTGCGGCCCATAGGCGCAAGGCCTGAGCGGTCTCAGCGACGTCATGAACCCTGACGATCTGCACCCCTTGTGCCAATCCCGCCAGTGCCACGGCAATAGATCCAGGTGCGCGGGCATCCTTGCGCGGCTCTTTGCCAATCTGACCGATCAGCCCTTTCCGGGACACCCCCAGAAGGACCGGGCAGCCCAATCCATGAAACAGGCTGAGATTTTGTAGTAAGGTCAGGTTATGTGCTTCGGTTTTACCAAACCCGATACCAGGATCGATCACGATTTGGTCCCGCGGCAACCCAAGCTGTTCCAGCCGTGCCACCTGCCCTTCCAGAAAATCAAACACGTCCAGCAATACATCGTCGTATTGCGGATCGTCCTGCATGGTGGCCGGATCGCCCTGCATATGCATCACACAAACCGGCGCGCCCGTTTCGGCGCAAAAAGGTGCAAGCTGCGGATCGAACGTGAAGCCCGACACGTCATTGATCATCCCTGCCCCTGCCATCCACGCCGCCTGTGCGACGCTGGCCTTGCGCGTGTCGATGGAAATCAGGGCGTTTGTCTTGGCGCGTATCGCTTCGATCAGGGGCTTGGTCCGGACAATCTCTTCGTCCACGGGCACAAAGGACGCACCGGGACGGGTCGACTCGCCACCGATATCGAGAATGGAGGCCCCGTGCGAGACCATCTCTTGTGCCGACATCAGGGCGGCCTCGACCGAATTATGTACTCCACCATCCGAGAAGCTGTCAGGTGTTGCGTTGAGAATGCCCATGATCTGTGGGCGATCCATCTTGATCCCTGCAATATCCGCGCGCGGTTGGGTCAGACGGTTCAGAACCTCTTCTGGGACTTGCTGTACTGAAACGATGCTGGACTTTACGCCCCGAACCAATCGCTCCGCATGGGTGAACCACAAAGGTAACCCGGCCAGAAACACCGCCCCATTGGGGCACGCTGGGCCATGTTGTACCAGAGGTCGGAAATACGCGGTCAAAGCAGTGCCTGATCCACGGATACAGCACGCAGCGGGGTCTTGGGCGCATCCGGCAATGCTCCGCCGATCACCATCATTTCGCTGGCCTCAAACGTAGCAGCAAACCACGCCGCCAAGGCCACTGCGTCCGAAGGCGCCGCTGAAGGACCATCGACTGCATCCAGCACGATCTTAGACGGCGCCCAGACGCAGATCTGGCCGTTTTTCATGGCCCAGTCCAACTCGGTCCGCGTCGACACAACAACGCAGCGATGATCCCGCGCGGCCAGAACCCAGGCGTTCTGTTCAATCGCCAAGAGGTCAATCCGACGCTGTGTCATCGCATGACCGGTCTGCGGCACCGCCATTTCTGCCGCTCCGACACACAGGATCAAGGGCCGCTGGCGGTGTTCCAACTGATCGATCCATCCGGTCAGGTTTGACGATGTGATGGCCTCGTTCGACAAAAAGGCCAGCCGTGGATGGGGGCGCTCTTCCTCAACCATATCGTGGTGTACATTGTCCTTGCCGCGCACGATTTCGACGCCCAGCGCTCCTGGGCCGCGATCCAGTTTTTCTATGCGAACAAAGGATCTTACGGCCTGAGGCTCAAGCAATATTCGCTCGGCCACCCGATCAGCCAGCGTTTCCAGCAGGTTCAGCCGTTCGGCCGCCAGCTCAAAGCCGATGGCCTCGGTCACTCGGTCATAGGACAGGATCCGATCGACGTCGTCATCAATCGGGTCGGTCAGCGGGCGAACCTCGACCACGATGTTAAAGCAGATCCGCTGCGTGGTTCCGCGTTCGGCCTGAAAAGCACCGATCTCAACCTCGACGATATGGTCGCGCAATGAGATGCGATCCAGAGGGCCGCGCGCCGCGGTTGCTTCGGACCGTTCGGACGGGTGCGCAAAGGCAAGACGGATTTCAGAACTCATGCGACAGACCTTCTCGGGCTCATTGGACTGATTTGCCCAAAATAGACGATGCGCGCGCATATATCACTGCAACAAACGCCTTTCCAGTCATCGAATGCGGCGTCAGGTGACGCGGATCATCGCAGACGCCTTGTGGCCCAACATGTGGCAGTGCAACAGCGAGCTGTTCGGATTGTCCGCCTCCAGCGCTATTTACCGGGCCTCCCCTCGCTCGCGACCAGAAAGCTGAGTCACCCAACGGCGTCGCTTCAAGCCACTACAGGACCAGACAGGCGTGGTGGGAAGGCCCTGTGGGGCGATTTGGCGGATGGCTTACCGGGCAAGCGGGTCAGCACCAAACCCCGATCCGATGTCAGGCAGTGCCGGCATTGCGGCCATCAATTGCAGGATGAGCCTGCGTGAAAACGTCGTTGCGGGCCAATCAGCCCGCAACAATGATCATTCGACGCCCCCCGCCATCAGCCTTCCGGCGCAGGTGCGTCTATCAGTTGCTCGCTGTCTGGTAGTTGTGGCGATAGAAAACATGCACGCCGATGCGCGCCGTTTCCTTGTAAACACGCGACCACGACGGGTTGACCGCTGTGGTATGGTAATGCGTCGCACCTTCGGTCAGTTCTTTCGAAGCCCCGTCGATCGCAGCACGCGCGACTTTGGACACGCGCTCATAAGCTCTCTTCTCGCGGATGACTTCCTTATGACCATCGCAGGTGTAGGTGAACTGGCACTGGTATTTCTTGCCTGTTCCCTGCTTGATCACGCCGCACAGCGAATCCGGAAAACGACCGCTTTTGACACGATTGAGGATTACCTCGGCCACCGCAAACTGACCGCGCACGCTTTCGCCACGCGCCTCAAAATACAAGGCTTCGGCCAGGCATTTGAAATGCTCGTCCCCTTTGGCCGCAGGCTGTTGATCCAGCCAGTCCTTCGAGTACGAAACTTTTTTCGGTTCAAGCGGCTTTCCGGGCTTGAACAAGCTCAGATAATCGCGGAAATTCTGAACAGGCAGTTCACCACGTGAAACCAGCTCAGTCTTGGCAGCATTGGTCGCTTTCCTTTCGGCGAACGACGCACTCGGCAGCACAGTTGCTGCCATGACGGCAACAGCCAGTATATATCTTAGCATCAGATAACCTCGCACAGGCACATTACGCGCCAAACCCTCCCCCGGCGGGCGCGAGAAGGCTCATACCGAAATGAATCGGAAACGTCCAGTTCTGATGGAAACGCAAGTGGAAAATCGCCGTAACGTCAAAAAAAATTGACGACAGCGCCTCTCAACAACCACTATTCCTAGGGTAAAAGGAGACTGTCAACCCCCAAGTCTGGACGAAATTGCCAGTTGAGCGGCAGCCAGCCGAGCGACAGGCACCCGGAAGGGCGAGCAAGAAACATAGTCAAACCCCAAATCGCGACATATGGCGATTGATTCGGGGTTGCCGCCGTGCTCGCCACAAACGGAAAGCGTAACGTCCGGTTGCGCCTGCCGTCCGCGTTCAGACCCGAGTTTCAGCAATTCGCCCACCCCATCAGCGTCAAGGACGTGAAACGGATCTTCGACAAAGACACCCTGGCGGACATAGGCCGACATGAACCGGCCAGCATCATCGCGCGACAGCCCATATGTCATCTGTGTCAGGTCGTTAGTGCCAAAACTCAGGAATGAAGTTTGCGGAGCGATCTCATCCGCGCGCAGGCAGGCGCGTGGCGTTTCGACCATGACCCCCAGGCGGTACTCAAACTCCACCCCTTGCTCCGAGGCCACCGAGGCCGCAACCGAATCGATCCGCGCTTTGACCAGTTCGACCTCGCGCTTGGCGGAAACCAGCGGTATCATCACCTCTGGCACAATAGGCGCACCGTTTTTGCTGGTTTCAAGTGTGGCCTCAAAAATGGCCCGCGCCTGCATGTCATAGATTTCGGGAACAGTGACACCAAGACGGACACCGCGCAGACCCAACATCGGGTTATATTCCGTCATGGCCGCGACACGGCGCTCAACATCCGAGACCGGCAAGTCCAACGCCTCGGCCAATTCGCGTTGACCGCTGCGTGTGGTCGGCAGGAATTCGTGCAGGGGCGGGTCAAACAGGCGGATACACACGGGCTGGCCTTCCATGATCCGGAACAGCTGCACGAAATCCTCACGCTGCATCGGCAACAACCGTTCCAACACCGCGGCGCGACCCGAGGAAGTTTGCGCAAAGATCATCTCACGCATCACAATCAGGCGGCCGGGGTCAAAAAACATATGCTCGGTCCGGCACAAACCTATCCCTTCTGCTTTAAAATTGCGGGCCGTCTGCGCATCGGCCGGCGTGTCAGCGTTGGCGCGAATGGCGATGTCACGTTCGCTATCGGCCCAGCCCATAAGCGTTTGAAAACAATCGTCTAATGCGGCCTCCAACATGGCGGGTTGTCCGGCCAGAACCTGCCCTGACGTGCCGTCAATCGTAAGGATATCGCCGGTTTTGAACACACGCCCATCAGAGGCGGTCAGCAGCTTTTTCCGAGTTTGGAAACGCATGTCCAAGGCCCCGACGATACAGGGTAGACCCAGGCCCCGCCCAATCACCGCCGCGTGGCTGGTCATACCGCCCTTTTCGGTCAGCACCGCAACAGCCGCATGCATTCCGCGCACATCCTCGGGCGCGGTTTCGCGCCGGACCAGAATGCAGGGCTCTCCTCGGGCTGCACTGGCCTGCGCCTCGGCAGCCGTGAACACAAGTTTGCCGGTTGCCGCGCCAGGGCTGGCAGCGATACCTGTGGTCAGAACATCTCGGCGCGCTTCGGGGTGGACCTGTCGATGCAGTAATTCGTTCAAAGAATGCGGATCGACCCGCATCACCGCCTCTTGCGGGGTGATTATGCCATCTTCCGCTAAACGCACCGCGATCCGCATCGCCGCCCGCGCACTGCGTTGCACGCGCACGCCGTCCAGAATATGCACATGGCCGTTTTCGATCACGAACTCGACCTGCATTTCTTCCTTCAGCTTGACCCGCATCAACGCCGCATGGGTCTTGAGATCAGCAAACGCCGTCGGTGCCACCTCTTCCAAAGACTTACCGCGCGGGTCCTTTTCCAGATACAGCGCGGCCACGCCCGCACCCAGTGCATCCCGACCCTGGCTTTGGCTCAGATAGCGACCCGTTAGCTGCGGCATTCCCGTTGTAGGATCAATCAGTTGCAGTACACCTGATCCGCATTCGCCCTGTCCGACACCGGGGATCATTTCCTGAATGACAAGGCCCAGCCCAGCATCCACAGGAGCCCCCTTGGCCTGTCGTAGCAACCGGGCCGATGTGCCATCCCAGGCCCGCGCCATCGACCGCAGAACGGCAATCAACTGCTCGCCCCGGTCCTGAGGAAAGGCTTCGTCGGTCTCATCATCATAGGCCCGCAGCGATTGCTGCAATCCTTCGCGCCCATCTGCATCTATGTCGTCAAACACATCCGCATCCAGCCGTGCGACGTGAACCGCGTAGCTTTGAACAAAGCGCAGGTACAGCGCGGCGGCGGCCTCACCACCCATCGAATCCGACAGGTCCACATAGCGCGCGTCATTCATCCCGATGTTCAGGATCGCCCCGGGGCCTCCCCAGTCGGGGTCCTCCGAACTTGGTCGGACGCACAGCAAAGCGGTCTGATCGAACTGATCCAGGATAGCCGCTATATCAGGCACCTGCCCTTTAGCGATCCGTTGCACCGCGTCAAACGATAAAGCAACCGTACGGGGCACTGGCATTTCCAGCCGGACCAGCCGTTGCAAGCATTTCGCCCGCCCACCATGAGAGTTGGCAGCAACGGGCGCATCGGATGTTATCAGAGTGGTATGCGGGTTATTCTGCACTGCGGCACCTTTTGGTTTGCCCGCAGCATAAGGCCCTGCACCAGTGGTGCAAGGGCGATCTGGGTCAACCCTCGATCTGACTCAGATCTGCGACGCTGGAACAGACCTGACGGATTTGGCTGAGCAGGTTCAGGCGGTTGCGGCGCAGGATGTCATTGTCAGTATTGACCTGAACATCCTCGAAAAACGCATCGACCGGGCCGCGCAATTCGGCCATTGCAGACATGGCGGCCGGGAAATCTTCGGCTTTCAGCGCCGGGTCGATCTTGGCCTGAGCCGCATCGAGCGCCCCGAACAGGGCCTTTTCGCTGTCGGTCTCGGCAAATTTCACATCCGCACCGTAAGAGTATTCGACGCCATCCTTTTCCTCGGCTTGCGTGAGGATATTGTTGGCGCGTTTGAATCCCTGCACCAGGTTCTCGCCATCCTCGGTGGCCAGAATTGTATTGAGAGCCCGTGCGCGTTTGACCAGCAGATTGAGGTCATCATTGCCCTCCTTCGCGATACAGGCGTCGATGATGTCGTGGCGGATACCCTCATCGCGGAGGAAGACCTTGAGGCGGTCGTGGAAGAAGGAAAGTAGGTCGCCCGATGCGTCTGGAACCTTCTTCTCCAGCTCAAGAAAGGCCGACGCCGGCAATCCTTCGAGTTTTTCTTTGGCAGCCTGGAATGCAGCGCCAAAGACACCATGATCAGCGATTTCTTCCAAGAGATCACGAACACTCGCGTCAGGCAACGCTGCATTGATCGCGCTCTCCGCACGAACCAATTGACCGTCAAAGAAGCGGTCCAACCTTAGACGTAGACTATTGTCTAAAACCAACCGAATAACACCTAATGCCGAGCGGCGCAGGGCAAACGGGTCTTTCGACCCGGTCGGTTTCTCGTCAATCGCCCAGAACCCGGTCAGCGTGTCCAGCTTGTCAGCCAGTGCCACGGCCACCGAAAGCGGCGCGGTGGGCACGTCATCCGACGGACCAAGCGGTGAGTAATGTTCCTGTGCCACGGCAGCCACGGCGGCATCCTCGCCCGCAGCCTCGATATAGTACCGCCCCATAAGCCCCTGAAGCTCAGGGAATTCATAGACCATTTCCGAGCTCAGATCCGCCTTGGCCAGACGCGCGGCTTTCTCGGCCTGATCAGCGTCTGCGCCGGTGACCGGGGCCAGTTCGCGGGCCAACGCGGCGATACGGTCAATCCGCTCAGCCTGTGTGCCCAACTTGTTGTGGAAGGTCACATTCTCCAGCGCGCGTGTCCATTGCGCGATGTCCGCTTTGGTGGCGCGCAGGTCGTTTTCCCAGAAGAATTTCGCATCCGCCAGACGGGCCGACAGCACCTTTTGGTTTCCGGCTAGAATGGTCGCGCCATTGTCGGCGGTTTCACGGTTGGCAACGGTGATGAACCGCTCAATCCGGCCCGACTTAGGATTGCGGACCGAGAAGAATTTCTGATGCTCTTTCATCGAGGTTTGCAGCACCTCGGGCGGCAGTTGCAGGAATTCTTCGTCGATCTTGCCCATCAGCACCACCGGCCATTCGACCAGCCCGGCCACCTCGGCCAGCAGCCCCCTATCGTCAACCACTTCCAGACCTGCCGCAAAAGCCATGTTCTGCGCGTCGTTCCAGATGTGTTCAGCCCGGTCTGCGGGGTTCAGCACAACATAGGCGCTCTTCAGCTTTGCCGCGTAGTCGTCGAAAGATGTCACCGCGAAACGCTTCGGGGCTAAAAACCGATGTCCGGCAGTCGTATCACCAGAGGTGATGCCATCGACGGAAAGCGGAACAACCTGCGCGCCCGCTTCGTCGCTGAGAATGCACAGGATCGAGTGCAAAGGACGAACCCAGCGCAATGTGCCGCTGCCCCAACGCATCGACTTGGGCCAGGGAAAGTTGCGAATGGTCGCCTCAAGCACCTCGGCCACAATCTCGGCTGCCGGACGACCGGCTTTCTCGATCGTTGCGAAGTAGACCGCGCCCTTGGGCGTGTCGCGCTCTTCAAGCTGGTCGCGGGTCAGGCCTGCGCCGCGCAGGAACCCTTCGATCGCTTTGTCGGGCGCGCCAACCTTGGGGCCTTTGCGTTCCTCGCGGATGGTCGGGCTTTCGGCCAGCAGGCCTTCGATCGCCAGCATCAGGCGGCGCGGCGTGGTTTGGGCAGCGGCCCCGGCATAGGTCAAACCGGCCTCAACCAAACCATCCGTCATCCGCTTTTTCAGATCCTCACCCGCACGGGCCTGCATACGGGCGGGGATTTCTTCGGAAAACAGTTCGATCAGCAGGTCGGGCATAGTCGGTCCTTAGAAATTGACGATCGTCTGGATGACGATGGCATTGGCAATGTCCACAAAGAATGCGGATACAAGGGGCAGCACGATAAAGGCAATAGGTGACGGGCCATATCGCTTGGTGACAGCGGTCATATTGGCGATGGCCGTGGGGGTCGCACCCAAAGCGAAGCCACCGAACCCGGCGGCCAAAACGGCGGCGCGGTAGCCCGACCCCATCACCGGGAACAACACGTAAATCACAAAAACTACGGTAAAGGCAGTTTGCGCGACCAGAACCACCAGGATGGTCACGCCCAGCTCAGCTATGGTCCAAAGCTGCAGGCTCATCAATGACATGGCCAGAAAGGCACCCAAGGCGAACTCTGAGGCCAGGCCAAGCGCCGGCGTACGGCTGACTGGTACTGCGTCAGGAAACATCCAACTGCGCAGGTTGGCGATAAGAATGGCAATGATCAAACAGGGTACGAATAGCGGTAGCTTCAACCCTGCCTCGGAGATCAGAATATTTGCGCCATAGCCCAGGATAATTGCCAGATGCAGATACAGCATGACCCGCATCAAACCGATGGGCGTGATCTCAGGATCGCGCTGGTCCTCGGTAGGAACCCCGACTGTCAGTTCTTCGGTCGGACGGTCAGGTGTCAGGTTATTGCGCTCGACCAGGTGCTTTGCAACCGGTCCGCCCACCAGCGCCGCCAGCACCAACCCCAGAGTAGCCACCGCTACGCCCAGCTCAGTTGCCCCATCCAGCCCGGTGACTGCGCCAACCTCCGGAGCCCAGGCAATTGCGGTCCCGTGTCCACCGATAAGTGCGGCAGAGCCGAACAGCACGCCGGACTGGGCCGGAAAGCCAAAGGCCACGGCGCCCAACATGCCGATCCCGTTTTGCGCAAAGATTGTGATCAGCGTTAGAACCAAAAGCAGAGCTAAAGGCTTACCGCCTGTAATCAAATCTGAGAACCGGGCGTTCAGGCCAATGGCGGCAAAGAACAGAACCAGCAGGTAGTCGCGGGTTTCCATCTCAAACTCAAACGAAATACCCGTCGTCAGGTACAGGGTCAGCATCGCCAGTGCCGCGACCAGACCGCCACTGACTGGCTCGGGGATGTTGAAGCGCCGTAGAAACCCGACCTGAGTGTTCAGCTCGGCCCCCAACAAGTAGACTGCCAGCCCCAAAGTGGCCGAGATCATATCAGGTACAAGGTAAGTCATTGCGCGGCCGCCGGGCGCAGAGGGCACTCCTCACCCACAACGGTGCCGTCATAAGCTTTTTCGCCGCAATTATTCAGCGCATGCCAGACATAGCCTTTGCCATCCTTAGTCACGGCAACGATCCGGTCGACGCCAAAGTGAATGTTCTTTGTGCCCATGAAAGCCTGTGCCTGACCGGATTTCAAAGCCTCGGCAATGGCGACCGCGTCATAGCACCCAAACCAACCCGGTGCGGTCAAAGGCTCTGCATTTTCGACAGGCTGATAGGCGGAAAGGTCCGCAGCCGTCAGGTCAGTTTCAAAACAGGCCCGGTACCGGATGGGTGAGCTGTCTGCGTCAATTGCTTGAAACGCTGTGTAGGTGATCGGTTCAGGGGCGTCTGCCCCTGTTCCCAGCAACACCACATCCTCGCCTGGTTGCGCGACGACGTCGTAATAAAACCCATACACCTGCATGTAGTACATGCCCCCACCCGCCAGAACGGCGGAGACAAGAAGGAGGAGAGCAAGTAGTTTTCCGGTCATGTTTTCAACATCCTGATCACGCGACCTCTTTCAAACGGGTGGAAAATGGGACAGGTTCCAACCTGAAACAGGCTGAAACGAGGCTTTTGGAATGGACACGACCCTTGCCGTTGGATTTTTCGGCGCGCTGTTTGCGATCATGAACCCGATCACCAACCTGCCCGTATTTCTGAGCGTGACCGACGGCCTGACGCCAGCCGACCAGCGCAAAGTTGCGGCAAAGACAGCCACTTATTGCCTTGTTCTGGGCGGTGCTTTCGCGGCCGTTGGCAGTCAGACGCTGGGCCTGTTCGGGATCAGTGTTGACGATCTGCGCGTCGCGGGCGGTCTGGTCGTACTGATGATCGGCCTCAATATGCTGAGCGGCAAGGAAACCACCGCGCATCACGGAACCGAAGGTGAAAAGCGATCCTACCCCAAGCCCGAAACCGTCGCCTTTTACCCTCTGGCTTTCCCCATCCTGGTCGGCCCCGGCACAATTACGACTCTGATCCTCTATGCGCATCACATTACAAAACCCGTAGACGCCATTGTTTATGCAGGTGTTTTTCTGGGCGTTCTGTTTTTGCTGTTCGTCACGTTCTGGAACGCCGCGGCTCTGGCCAAGCGGCTGTCCGACAACGCGCGCGTTATCATGAGCCGCTTTATGGGCATGATCCTTTCGGCCATCGCAATCAGCATGATCGCAGACGGCCTGAAGGTACTGCTGCCCGGATTGGCCTGAGCGCCCCATTAGGCCTCGAACCCGGCGGCCCTGGTTTGAACGAAGGCGTCCGCGCATTGTTTGGCCAGCGCCCGCACCCGCCCGATATAGGCCTGCCGCTCGGTCACCGAGATTACGCCGCGCGCATCCAAAAGGTTAAAGATGTGGCTGGCCTTGATACATTGGTCATACGCCGGATGCGCCATTACGATACGCTTGCCGGTTTTTGGATCGTCATGCTCCTGCGTCAGAATGGTTGCGCATTCGGCCTCGGCCTCTTCGAAGTGGCGCAGCAACACATCAGTGTTGGCGACGTCAAAGTTCCAGCGGGCGTATTCTTCTTCGGTCTGCTTGAAAATGTCGCCATAGCTCAGCGGGCTGGGCGATTGCGGATCGTTGAACGGCATATCCATCACATGATCAACGCCCAGCACATACATCGCCAAACGTTCGAGACCATAAGTCAGCTCGCCCGAGACGGGCGTGCAATCATGGCCACCGACCTGCTGGAAATAGGTGAACTGACTGACCTCCATGCCGTCACACCAGACCTCCCAACCCAAACCCCATGCGCCCAATGTCGGGCTTTCCCAGTCATCTTCGACAAACCGGATGTCGTGCAGCTCCATGTCGATGCCGATAGCCTGCAATGAGCCCAGATACAGCTCTTGCAGATCGGGCGGGCTGGGTTTGATCAGCACCTGGTACTGGTAATAATGCTGCAACCGGTTCGGGTTCTCGCCATAGCGGCCATCCGTCGGGCGACGGGACGGCTGCACATAGGCGGCCGCCCAGGGCTTGGACCCCAGCGCGCGCAATGTTGTCGCAGGGTGGAACGTGCCCGCACCGACCTCCATGTCATAAGGCTGCAGGATGGCGCAGCCTTTCGACGCCCAATACGCCTGAAGCCGCAGGATGATCTCTTGAAATGAACGTGGTGCGCTGGACGGTTCGGTCATGACATTCCTTTTGGGTGCAACTTCGCCCGGTTTCGGTCTGTTTTTCCCTTCCTATGCAAGGGGCCAAGGGGCGTCAACGGGCCAATGGCCCCGGGCTGTCACTGCACCGCCACACTGGAAATTCCCCGTATTCCAAGCATGGCTTTCCTATCCGCAAATCGCGTAGTGTGCCGCAAAACCAAAACACTGCGGACATGGGCAGACAATGACACGCATATTCACTGCAATTTTGTTTCTATTTCTCTTCGGCGTGCGAACCGTTTTCGCACAACAGGACAGCGCCGTTTGGGTGCAGGTCGAGGCGCAACCGTCGCTGCGCGAGGCACAGGATCGGGCGCAGGCTTATGCCAACACCCTACCTGACGTGAACGGGTTTCGGTTGAACTCTGGCTGGTACGCGATTGTGATCGGACCCTATCTGCGCAATGACGCCGAACAGGTTCTGCGTGTCTACCGCGCCGAGGGACAAATCCCGTCCGACAGCTTCATTGCGTTTTCAAGCGCGCTGGGTCAGCAATTCTGGCCGGTGGGCGCGAATATTCTGGATCGCGGCGTCGTGGCCCCGCCGGTGGAAAGCACGCCCGAACCCGAAGAGCCTGTGGCTGGTTTGACGCCTCAGGCTTCGGATGAAACCCGGTCTCAGGCGTTGCAGTCCGAACGCCTTTTGTCGGCCCAGGACCGCGAGAACTTGCAAACCGCCCTTCAGGCCGCCGGGTTCTACAATTCGACAATCGACGGCGCATTTGGTCAAGGCACCCGCCGTTCGATGGGGGATTGGCAGCGGTTCAATGGCTATGAACCAACCGGCGTTCTGACCACGGTACAGCGCCAGGCGCTGATGGATGACTTTAACGCGCCGTTGATTAGCGCTGGCATGGATCGGTACGCAGACCCGCAGGCTGGGATTGAGTTGGACTTGCCGCTGGGCATGGTCGCCTTCGACCGGTATGAGGCCCCGTTTGCCCATTTCGCTGGTTCAGACGACCCCAACACCCAGGCCCTGCTGATCAGTCAGAAAGGTGACAAGGCAACTCTGCGTGCGCTATATGAAGTCATGCAATCGCTTGAGATTGTGCCGCTGGATGGCCCGCGAAACCTGCGCAATAACGCTTTTACCCTTGAAGGGCGCGGCAAAGGGATCGTGTCTTATACCGAAGCTGCGCTGAAAGATGGACAGATCAAAGGCTTTACGTTGGTCTGGCCCGAAGGGGATGAGGCCCGCCGCGCACGGGTGCTGGCCGCGATCAAGGCCAGTTTTACCACCAATGATGCCGTTCTGGACGCTGGCGCCGGTGCGGATGCCGAACAGCGCATCGACCTTGTAGCCGGGCTGCAGGTACGAAAGCCTCGCCTGTCCCGGTCAGGGTTCTTTACCGATGCGGATGGCACGGTTCTGACCGTTTCCGAGGCCACCGACAGCTGCACCCGCGTGACACTGGACAATGATCAGGAAGTACAGGTGGCCTGGAGCGATGCAAACCTGGGCGTGGCCGTGTTGCGCCCTGTGCGCAGCCTTGTGCCGATCAATGTGGCAGAATTCAGCGCCGACAAACCTCGTATTCAATCCGAGATCGCGGTCTCCGGGTTCTCGTATCAGGGCGCGCTTGGGGCTCCGACACTGACATTCGGCCAGATCACCGATGTGCGTGGTCTGGATGGCGAGAACGGTGTTAAACGCCTGGCACTGGCCGCCCAACCGGGCGATGCAGGCGGCCCCGTCTTTGACGACAGCGGTCAGGTTGTTGGCATGTTGCTGCCGACACCATCCGAAGGGCGCACCCTGCCCGCCTCTGTCAGCCTTGCCGCCACCGTGGATCGGCTGAACGAAGTTCTGACACAGGCCGGAGTCTCGGGTCAGTCCGGTCAGTCGGCAGCCGAAATCTCACCAAATGAACTGAGCCGCAGGGCAAACGGGATGACAGTGCTGGTTCACTGCTGGGATTAAGTCAAACAAACAAAGAAAAACGCGGCCCTCTTGGGCGGCTTTTTTTGTGCCTACAGAATACCCGGGGTCACCCGGATCAGGGTTGGAACAGGAGCATCAAACGCAGCACGCACCGCTGCTTGCATCTGTTCCAAATTGGCTGGGGCCACGGACAAGGCCCCAAAGGCGTCGGCCAACTTGCAGAAATCCGGGTTGCGCGCCACGACCGCGTTGGGGGCGATCTGGCTGCCGATCATGCTGTCTTCGATCTCTTTCAGCTTACCGTTGTCCCATAAGATGATGGGCAGAGACAGGCCCAGCTCAACCGCTGTGCCCAGTTCCATCATCGTATAGTGAAACCCGTAATCCCCTGCAATCACAGCAGTGGGCTTACCCCGACGCACCACCGCGCCGCCAATCCCGGCGGGTAACGCGTAACCGAGCGTGCCGAATCCGGTCGGGTGATGCCAGTGGTAGGGAAAGGCCATGTCCCAGACTTCCTTGGCCACATAGGCGAATTGGGTCATGTCCGAGTAAATCATCGTATCCGCCGGCATGGCGTCACGCAGCGCGTCGATTACTGGGACGATACCCGGACGCTCGGCATCCACTTCGGCGCGCCAGCGACTGCGCACCAGCGCAACCTCTTCGGGTGTCCATCCTGTTGCGGGTTTGACATGGTCGATCGAGGCCCAAAGGGCATGGGCAAAGCTTTCCCCATCCGCCTGCAGCTTGACTGCGGCGCGGTGGCGGTCAGCAAGAACCTGCGGATCAAGATCAACCCGCACCAGATGGGCGGAATGGCCCAGCGTGTCACGCCACAAATCAACTTCACCCAGTTCTGCACCTATTGCGACCACCAGATCGGCTGAGCCGATAATATCGGCACTTCCCGGACGAGGCAGCGCGGCACCGAAATCCAGCGCATAACCCAGCCCGGCCATCCCTCGCCCGGCATAGGTCGTAAAACAGGCCGCCCCTAATTGGGTCAGAATTTGCCGCCACAGGTTGGACCGGGAACCGCCCCCCAGAATGAACAGGGGTCGACGTGCGATGTTCAGCAACGACAACACCGAGGCTACATCGGGCGGCAGAGCCTTTGTGCGCAGGCCCGGCTGGCTTGGAAACGGTGCGGGCTCAGCCTCGGCCTCAAGTTGTGCGATCGGCACCTGAATATGCTTGGGGAGCGGGCGCGACAGTTCGAACTCTTCAAAGGCACGCTCGACCAAGCCATAGGCGGCCTGCGCCGTGTTCGCTTGAAACGACCAATTGGTCACAGTTTCGGCCGCACCGCGCTGATCCTTCATCTGGTGCAACTGCCCCTGCGTCGCTTGCGGATCGTCCAGGCAAGACGACATCACCAGCATCGGCACCGAGTCAGTATAGCCCTGCCCCATTGGTGTCATGATGTTGCACAGCCCCGGGCCGGTGATCACATAAGCCACGCCCGGTTTCCCGGTCGCCCTTGCATAGCCGTCCGCCATAAACCCAGCGCCTTGTTCGTGTCGGGCCAGCACATGGGTAATGCCCGCATCTTCGATCCCGCGGTACATTTCCTGATTATGCACGCCGGGGATGCCAAAGATCACGTCAACGCCACGATCTTTCAGCATGTGCGATATCTGGGCACCCAGAGGTCTTCTCATCAACTTCTCCAGAAATGAGTGGTAAACAGCGCGTAGACGGCCAACAACTCAAGCCGTCCAACCAGCATACCGATGGTCAGCAGCCATTTTGCAGTGTCGTTCAGGTTCGCGAAATTGCCCGCCGGACCAATTTGGTCCCCCAACCCTGGCCCGACATTCGCCAGTGCAGTCGCCGCCCCCGAAACTGAGGTGATAAAGTCCAGACCAGTCAACGCCAAGGCCCAGGACAACACGCCCAGCGTGACCACGAAGAACATAAAGAAGCTCATGACCGAGGTCAGAACGTCCGGTCCGATCGTACGCCCGTCGTATTGCGGCGCAAACACTCCGTGCGGAGACCGGATGCGACGGATCTGCGTCTTGATCGAAGCAAACAGCAGTTGATACCGGAAGATCTTGATTGAACAGGCGGTTGATCCAGCGCACCCGCCAATCAGTCCGATCAGAAAGAACAACATGATCGGAAAGCTGCCCCAGCCCATGTAATCAACGCTGGCATATCCGGTGCCGGAAATGATCGAAGTGATATTGAACAGGGACTCGCGGAACGCTTGTTCCCAGTGATGCGGAAATACTGAGGTCAGAAAGACCGACATGATCACAACCAGAACCAGGATCGTGGCCAGAAACACTCGGATTTGACTGTCTCGCCAAAGCGAGCTTGTCGTGCCGTTGGCGAACTGGACGTAGCGAACAAACGGCAAAGCCGCGAGGATCATGAAGACTGACGCCGCATATTCGGAAGGCCCTGAAAACGTCCCGAAAGACGCGTCATAGTTGGAAAACCCGCCGGTCGAAATCGTTGTCAGCGCATGAACCAGGGCGTCGAAAAAGCTCATCCCTAACCCGGCATAGACCAAAACGCAGACAATGGTCAGAAAGACGTAGATCAAGGAAATCTGACCCGCAATCTCTTGCGCGCGGGGCAGGATTTTCCCCATTGTTTCAAACCCTTCCGAACGGAAGATTTGCATACCGCCGACCCGAAGCTCGGGCAGGAAAACCATGGCGACCACAATGATGCCGATCCCGCCCAGCCATTGCAGCACGCCTCGCCACAACAAAAGCCCACGCGGCAGACTATCCAAGCCTGAAATAACGGTAGAACCGGTGGTCGTCAGCCCCGACATCGCCTCAAAATACGCATCGACAAACCGCAGTTCGGTCTCACCGAACAAAAACGGGATCGCACCGAAAAACGGCAGCGCGACCCACACGCCGGTAGTCAGCAAAAAGGTCTGACGTATCGTCAGACCTTCTCCCACCCCGTTGGAACAACTGAGTGAGAGGATAACGCCGATCAGAATTGTGATGACGCCGCTTTCGAGAAACACATGCCATTCGCCCCGACCTTCAATGAGATCCGCAAGCATGGGCAGCATCATGGTCGCCCCAAGAATGGCGACCAACAGGCCAATCACATATCCAACCGGGCGCATGTCCGTCATGAGGCGCAGCGTTGGCGCGCCTGCACGACAGTGTCAAGCGGATGCCCGGTTTTACTTGTCCGTTTTGGCAACCGACGAAGGCATCGCAGGCGGGTTCGACGGCGCGCGCGTGTTGCGCGCAGCTGCGGTGGGCTTGGCTGCCTGAGGCTCAGCGACTGCAACCTTTGCTGCAACGGGTTTTGCTGCCTCGGTCTTTGCGGCTGCGGGTTTTGCGGTCTCAACCTTGGACGCCATGGGTTTCGCTGCAACTGCCTTGGGGGCTGTCGACTTAGCTGCCGCTGCTTTGGGTGTGGCAGCTATAGCTGCTTTTGTTTTGGGCGCCTCAACTTTGGGTGCAACAGCTTTCACAGCTGCGGCTTTCGGCGCTGCGGGCTTGGCTGCAGCCTTAGGAGCGACGGGTTTGGCGGCTGCCTTGGGCGCGACCGGTTTGGCCGGAGCAGCAGCGGGTTTGGCAACCGCTTTCGGTGCAGGTGTCGCGGCAACTGGCTTTGCAGCGGCAGGTTTGGGCGCAGCAGCTGCAACAGACTTCGTCGCCGGAGCTTTTGAGGCCGGAGCGGTTTTGGCAATCGCAGCCTTAGCAACCGCGGGCTTTTTTGCAGTCGCAGCGGGTGCGGTCTTGGCTTTTGCCGCCGGTTTCACAGCCGCAGGCTTGGGTGATTCGATCTTAGCATCGACAGTTGCTTTTGCCTGAACCGCCGGCGTTGCTTTGGCGGCTGGCTTTGGCTTGGCCTTGACTGCCGGCGCTACCGTCTTGGCCTGCGATTTGAATTCCGGTGCCTTGGCAACCGGCGCGGGGATTTTGGATGACGCGTACAGGACCTGCACCGGTAAAAAGGGCAGCTCCAACGCAGAGCATGTAAAAATCTGCATGATTTTCAGCTGGTTGCCGACCGCTTGTCCAGCCATACGAATTGCCGCTGCCTGAAACTCCAGCGGTTGGGTAATCGGGTTCATGAGTGTTTTCTCCTGTGAAAGCGATGCAACCTGCGAAAGAGTAAAGAACCCTGACCGCCCCGCATATTCGGACGGATTGCGTTGCCTTGCAGTCCTGGGCGTCGCACGTGCCGGCTTCCTTTTCAGAGTCACGTAGCCACCAGATACACGGCTACGACATAGGTGCATTCGACGCCACTATAGTGTGAATTGGATGCAATCGCAGCAAAAATTGCTGCATTGCGGCAATTACCCGCCGTCAGAAGTGTTTTTATGCTTACTTAAAGCCCCGTCCGGGTCACCCTACATGGAACAGCGTTGTAAACAGACGCGGGTCCAAACTGGCGGAAACAAAGGTTGGGCCCTTGGTCAAAACCGAAACGGCATCATGGCTGTGCAGGCTTTCCTGATGGCTGGCCACCACGCGGAAATCACCGACATGGTGATCGGCCAACAGTTCGGCACAGAACAAGCGGGCTGCATCTTCGACAAAGATCGGGTTTGCTGCGTTGAGCTCGGCAAAGGCCTGCTCATCCTCGCGTTTGACCATAACTTGCGTTTCAGTCGGAACTGCCCGGCGACACAGGCCAATCAAATCCTCGAACCAAAGGCAATCCGCATCACAATCGACAACCACCGAAATCCGCGCGACCGAACGCTGCGAATGCGGCGTCGCCAATTGCCCACGTGTGGCACGGGCATGTTCGCTAAGCTCCAGAGAGCATGGGCAGGTCGATGAGTAGACATAGTCGAGATGCATGATCTTCTGGCGCACGGCATTCTGTTCAACCAGTTCCAACGCGATGTCGTAATACTGGTACCCTTCCAGCCCGGACCGCAGGCTTTTCACCCGGTCGGGATAGGAAAACCGCATCTGAATGCGTGCGTCAAAACTGTCCAGGTCGGACATGTAGTCGTCCAGCGCGGCCTCCATGACCTCAAAGCTGAACGTCCGCTCGGCATGCTTGTAGAACGAACGCATGATCCGGGACATGTTGATGCCCTTCTTTTCAGCCTCAAGGCTGACCGTGCCGGTGATCGACGTTTCCAATGTCAGGTCTTCGTCGTCTTTACGATGAAAGCGGATCGGCAAGCGAAAATTCGAAATGCCCACGTGCTGGATCTGCTGCTTTGCTCCGCGGATCAGGCTGGATGGCCCGTTCTGAAGATCGGGCAGCGAGGCGCGGTAGGCCTCGTTAACCGTGAACCCTTCGGGGTACTCACGAGAAAATGCCGGGTAATTTGTTGAGGCCAACCCTGGCACCAGACGTGCGATTGCCGGGTCGAGTTGGCTGATCTCGGCCTCGGTTGCGGTTTCGGCCCATTTCCGCAGGGTCTTCAGTGCGGCTGCGGCTTCATCATGGTCAGGTGCGTCATCAATGTCACGGGGTTGCACGTTCATCGATCAGGGTTCCTTGGGTTGGTCGCCGGAATATAAACCGGTTCAGCGCGTTTTCCAGTGTAACCAAATACGTGCCAAATCACAGCCCGGATCGGATTTCCGTGAAGGGCGCGCTGTTTGCGCCCCTCAACTTCGGTTTCGATCCGGCGCATCAGGCGGATTACGCGTCTTATCGCTGAGAAACGTCCAATGCCTGCCTGATATCGGCAAGCAGGTCGCCTGCATCCTCAAGCCCAACCGAAAACCGGATTAGGCCAGGCGCGATCCCCAACTCGTCTTTCTGCGCATCGCTCAGACGTTGATGGGTCGTTGTCGCGGGGTGCGTTGCGATCGACTTGGCATCGCCAAGATTGTTTGAGATCACCGGTATCGTCAGCGCATTCAGGAACGCAAACGCGGCGTCCTTGCCACCCTTGATATCCAGCGACAAAACAGTGCCACCCTTGCCGCCCAACTGAGATTGCACCAGCACGTTCTGCGCATGGGTTTTCAGCCCCGGATACAACGTTCGCTCCAGCGCAGCGTGACCTTCCAGCAATTCAGCGATGATCAGCGCCGTGTCCGCCTGAGCGTTGACTCGCAAGGCCATCGTTTCCAGACCCTTCAGCATGACCCACGCATTGAACGGGCTAAGAGCGCCGCCAGTATGCTTGAGATAGGGCTCAACTGTGCCGCGGATGAACTCTTTGGTGCCTATGATGACACCGCCCAATGCGCGCCCCTGCCCGTCGATGTGCTTGGTCGCAGAGTAAACGACCACATCGGCTCCCTGCTCAATCGCGCGCGAGAACACCGGCGTTGAAAAGACGTTATCCACAATCACCACCGCCCCAACCGTGTGGGCCAGATCAGCAACGGCGGCAATGTCGATCACCTCAAGCGTCGGGTTCGACATGGATTCGAAAAACACCGCCTTGGTGTCAGATCGGATCGCCGTTTTCCAAGCCTCAAGATCGGTGCCGTCGACAAAAGTGACCTCAACCCCATAACGGGTGAGGATGTTTTCCAGAATGTACAGGCACGACCCAAAAAGCGCCTTGGCCGAGACGACATGATCCCCCGCCTTCAGCATGGAGGTCAGCGCCGCGTTCACCGCCGCCATGCCCGAGGCAGTGGCAAAGGCGTCCTCGCCCCCTTCCAGCGCCGCAATGCGCTGTTCGAACATCGACACGGTCGGGTTGCCGTAACGGGCATAGATAAACTCGTCCGGACCGCTTTCGATAAAGCGCGCCTCGGCCTGTTCAGCGGTATCATAGACAAAACCCTGGGTCAGAAAGATCGCCTCGCTGACCTCATTGTATTGGCTGCGACGGATGCCGCCATGGACGGCTTGGGTGCGTTTGTTCCAGCTCTCACTCATGTCATTCCTCTCGGCCTTTGTCTGGCAAAGGCATCAAAAAAACCCCAGACGCGGTCAAGCGAAAGGGGCCTTTCATCCTGACCTTTTAGCGGTGTTGTTTAGCGTGGCCCGCAATCCGGTAACAAATCGCCACGTAGCACCGTTGCCATTACGCCGCACATGCAAACGCGTCAACCCCGACACGTGCAACGTCACGCATCTGTAACCTTCCTTTCATCGAAGCGTCATAGCGTTATGCGAAAGCAGCACCACAACATCTTGTGTGAGGCAAAGCTATGCCAATGATCAGGATCAATGCCGTTGGCGATACATTCGCTTTGCACCGCAGCCCCCGGCCCCCGCGCAGCGTTTTACGTCAGACCCGGAGCTCACCCGGCCCTGTCATCATCATGACGCATGGCTAAAAATACCGCCCCGAATGCTCAAAATCCTGCCCGCATCAAAGCATCCTGGCTTTACAGCCATCGCCCTTGCGCAGGCATTGCCTCAGTTGGCCGCAACATCTGGGTTTTGGATCCGGGTTCGAAGATGAGGGGCTGGGCATCGCCTTTGGTTGGAATGCGCAAGGACCGATGTGGGAGGCCCGAAAGCGCGCAATCAAAGCCGGGCACGCGCTTGCCGAACTGATCGGCAGCCTACGGCAGATGAATCCGGATCGCCCGATCCATTTCATCGGCCATTCGATGGGCGCGGAACTTTCGCTTGAGGCCCTGCATCATATTCAGCCCGGCGCGCTAAACCGCGTTATCTCAATGACTGGTGCCGCGTATCACAGCCGCGCTCGTATGGCGCTGGACACGCCTGCTGGCCGTCGGGCCGAGTTCATCAACGTGATCAGCCGCGAAAACGACCTGTTTGATTGTTTGTACGAGTTGCTGATTTAGCCGCCGAAACGAGGAGACCGATGCATTGGTACAGGGCTCAACGCGCCAAATGCGGTGACCCTGCAAATCGACTGCCTTCAGACGCTGGATCATTTGTCACGGGCGAACTTTCCGATTGGCGGCCCACAGCGCCGCATCTGCCACTGGTCCAGCTATACCCGCCCGGGCATGCTGCGAATTTACAATGCATTGCTGCGCGATCAGAACCGGCTGATCCTGCCCGCCCTGCAACGCGGCATTCCCGATCAACCAACACGCCGCTGGTCACGGCTTTTTGCCCTGCCCCGTCCGCGACAACTCTTGCCGTTTGTTCAGAAAGCCTCATGATCTTCTCAACCTGAGGAGATACCATGATCGATCTGTATTTCTGGCCCACGCCAAACGGCTGGAAGGCCTCTATCGCGCTAGAAGAAATGGGGCTACCCTACACGACCCATCTGATCAATATCGGAAAGGGCGATCAGTTTGATCCTGAATTCCTGAAAGTCTCTCCAAACAACCGCATGCCTGCCATCATTGACCCGGACGGCCCGGACGGCGCGCCGATCTCGGTCTTTGAAAGCGGCGCGATCCTGATGTATCTGGCCCGTAAGACGGGTCGCTTTTATGGCGATACGGAACGCGACCGCATATCGGTCGAGGAGTGGCTGATGTGGCAGATGGGCGGTATTGGCCCAATGGCCGGACAGGCGCATCATTTCCTGAATTACGCCCCACAGCTCGATCCGCCCCAGGACCTGCCCTACGCCAAAGACCGCTATCGCGCCGAGGTCGGTCGGCTATACGGCGTGCTCGACCGGCGCTTGGCCGAGCATGAATATGTTGCGGGGGATTTCTACTCTATCGCGGACATGTCCATCTGGGGTTGGGCCAGCCTGTGGGAAGGCCAGCAACAGGTATTGGAGGATAAGCCGCATTTTACCCGGTGGCTGGAAACAGTCGGTGCCCGCCCGGGGGTACAGGCCGGCCGTGCGCTGCATGCGGAATTGCGTGGTGATCACAGCGACAAGAAATCGCAAAACGTTCTGTTCAAGCGCTAGGACACGCTCCTACTGGGTTTGCTGTCCCGTTAAGGCGCGCTGCAAGCATGACTGTAAGGACAGGGCAAAGCTGAGGGTAGTGTAGACATACAGGACAACGCCGGACGCTTCGTTTTTAACCGCAATCCGTGCCCGCCTTGTGATAACGTCGTAGTCAGTCGGTAACCAGTTGCGCCAGGCTTGGGATGGAGCAAGTCAAACTATGCGAGTTTTAGTCACTGTATTTGTTTTGTGCGCGGGCATGGCGAGTGCGGCACCGGATTGCGCCGAAAGCCTGCAAACCCCACGATCTGATCTCGTGGCCTTTGACCCGTCTGTTCCCCTCACCTTGCCTGATGTCGAAGGGGTTGCCGGGCCTGTCAAACCCAACCCAAAGGTGGTGAGTTCACCAAGACCACAGCTGCGACCGTGCAGGTTTCGCAAACTCGAACTCGGACGCGAGCTCATGCGCAAGCGTGGGGCGGTGTGTGGCGACTGGACAATAATAGGCGACACCCGCAAGCCTTTTTCAGGAAAGCTCAGAGGGTGTGGAATTGCAGCCCCGGTACGCATCCGCGTGGTGTCCGACGTTTTTCTAAGCCAACTGGCACTGATGGATTGCCAGACTGCGATTACTTTCAAAACATGGATCGAAAACACAGCCAAACCTGCGTTTGCGGATCGCGGTGGTGGTCTAAAAGGCATACGCCTTGTCGGCCACTATGCCTGTCGCACACAGAACAACCAACCCCGCGCCCGCCTTTCCGAGCATGCACGGGGGCGCGCAATTGATATCTCTTCTTTCATACTGATGGATGGCACCGTGATTACGGTGGGCAACGGATGGAAAGCGGACGACACGAGTGACGTTATGCGTGATCTGCATACCGGGGCCTGTGGCCTGTTCGGTACCGTGCTTGGCCCCAATTCTGACCGGTTCCATCAAGGGCATTTCCATTTCGATACAGCCCGTCGTCGCAGCGGATCAATCTGCCGCTAACAATTTCATCGAATGCGCCAGCGTAAGGTTTGGTTAAAACCTGTTTGCGTTACTGTTGCGGACTTTAGATCGAGCCGCCGCTTGCATCTGGGGGTGGGCAGCCTGTGGGAAGGCCAGCAACAGGAGTTAGAGGTCAAGCCGCATTTCACACGCTGTTCGAGGCCGCAGGTGCCCGCCCCGGAATGCGGGCCGGCCCGGCGCTTCTTGCAGAGCTGCACAGTGATCACCGGGACAGGAAACCACAAAACGTCTTATTCAAGCAAAAAGCAAACCAGAGGCGCATAAAGCTATGTTTCTACGCCTGAATTCTCTCAGGTCTCTTTGTTCGGTTGTTGGCGACCAAAACCGAAACCTCGTGCTTTTTCAGCACTGCGGCTGCGGTTGGGCCGTAGTCGGTCAATCGGCCATCAAAAACACCAGGAAAAATCTCAAAGAGTTCGTCCTGCGTCGCTTTAGTTACGCCACGCAGGGCCATGTCCCCCGGATATAAGCTTTCGGTCTTTGCCCCGTTAGAGAATACGATCTCATGCTGATCGAATATGAAGTGGTAGTAGGTTACTTGACTGGCATCATTCACCACCTCAACGCCAGGCATCTCCAACAGGAGTTTTGCAGGAATCAGAACTTCGGATTCGTCAAAAAGTACTTCCAACTCCGCCTCGGAAATCAGCACTTTGTGATTGGGTGAAACCAAAAGATCAGCTGTCGGAGAGCCCAAGCCCAATGCGTTCTTTGAAATTCTGATCGGCTTTAAATGGCTTTGGCCTGATTGAGATACGTCGATAGTTCGAGATCCGATCCACCGTATCTTTTTTGCGTTTCCTTCGGCAGTTGTTACCAGATCACCGCATTTCAGGTTCTCGACGGTGACGTCACTCTCAGGTGTTTGGATCATTGTTCCCAACACGAAACACGGTACGTCAACGATGGCATCCGGATCCGTCGTGTCCGGAGCATTGTCAGGAGTGACATTTGAAACAGTAAATGCGTATGCCACACCAGGATCCAATGGTTCCGATGTAATGTAGCCTGCAAGCGTCCCGTTCACCTCAACCCGGTATACGTCGATTGTTCCGCCATTTGGGTTTGTAAGAGTGTAGGACTCTTCCAAATAGATGTCCCCATTTGCGGTCAATCCCCCGATTGGAGTTCCGTCAAGGTCTGTTACAAGTCCCTGCTGTGTAAGGTCATCGCCATTCTCGTTGTTAAACCGGTCACCGTTGAAATCAGTACCATTGTCCGGATCGCCATTGACCAGATTTGGTGGCCCAGGGTCGTCCTGGACGTTGAATACACGCCTATCGGAGTTTGGGTCGTAGGTTGTGGCAAGTGTGACGGTGCCGTTAAAGAAAGATACCGATATAACATTAGGGGCGTACCCGATGTATGAGTAAGCGGCCATATCTACCCCCAATTCCTATTTTCTCGCGGTGTAATTCATTAACATGAATGTGGCTTTTATATGCCATTTTTCTTTTAACTGTAAGACCTTGTGCTGTTTTTCATCACTCTGCGCTTCTTCCTTGCGCTTTGCCCCGACTCTGACCGGTTCCATCAAGGGCATTTCCATTTTGATACAGCCCGTCGTCGCAGCGGATCAATCTGCCGCTAGAAGGTTTGCCAGATGCGCTTGGGCAAGATTTGTCATTGCCTGTGTTCGTCACTGCTCCGGCCTTTAAGTCGACCCGTCGCTTGGATTTGGGGGATTGTCGTTGAAACGCTCAAAAAACCGGGCCAGTCCCACCAAAGGGCTGACATAGGGCAATGTGTTAAGCGCTGCAGCACCTTGGCCATCCGTTCTGGCCAATCTGCCGTACAAATGATCGCCGCCGTAGTCCTGTAACCAAAACCCAAGGTCTTCATAGTAACTACGCCGACTTCTTACCGTACGGGTTTCACAAATTGCTGCAGATCCATTGGCCTGAATACTCAGACGTTCCACATCGACGTTCGCTTCGTCCTCGACCATAAAGAACACCGAGATGATTTGGCTGTATTCGCCCTCCTGTTCAATTCTGCATTTATAGTGGAGTTCTTCGATCTCGGGTTCGTATGTTTGCGGGTTCACGGTGTTTGTCGTCATCGATACTGAAAACACCCCGTCTACCCCCGCCGGACCTACCTTGTAGTACCCATCATCGCTGTCGGGGGTGGTTTTTAGGATCTGAAACGCCTTGTCGGCGGGCATGTCGTAGCAAATGCGCGATGTCCATTGGGCAAGACCGTACGGTATCTCGCGAACCGTGTCAGGAAGCCAGTTCAAGCCAAGCCAAAGAAATATACTTCCGAATACAGTTCCGAAAAGTATCCAGGCCACAACCATGCTCTGGTTCTGTGCAGGGGCAAAGTCCGGCAGCGTTTCAATGAGTGGCAGGAACATCAGAATAAGCCCCAATATCAGCGCTGTTGACAGGGTCTCCCACCAGACGCGCGGATAGATCATCACCAATGCAAGGATGGATAATGTACCGACCAAAGCGACACTGGCACTGGCAAACGAATGTGCCAGCACGTCAGACGGTCCGAAAAGGTAAACGCCAACGGCCCATTGCGCGAAAAAGCTGATTAGACTGACAAGTATTAGCCTACGCAACCGATAAATTCGGTATAAATATTTGTTTTGCAAAGAAAACGCCTCATTATTTTCTTTCAATATGCACCCAATTTGGGCGAAATGTTGTCGGCACACATGCTGCCCGTTCTTTGGATATTGCGTCGGCCCGTTAATACGTCTGCGAATTACCCTGCACCAGCACATCCAGCATGGCTGAGATATCCTCGATTTCCTCCGCGATCACATGGGTCACCGAATGCGCCCGCTGCATCCGGCCTGTGACCCGCAACAGCCGCCCCGAGATTACCGCGCGGCGGAAGCGTTCGTAGATCTTGCGCCAGACCACCACGTTCACGATCCCGGTCTCATCCTCAAGCGTGACAAAGATCACCCCTTTCGCCGTGCCCGGCCTTTGCCGCAGGATTACCAGACCGGCCACAGCCACCCGCGCGCCCTCGGGCGGGTCATCCAGACGATTGGCGGGCAGACAGGCTGGTGGGCGCGGCCAATTCCGGTTCGACGTTTTCGGGTGGGCAGAAGCAACAAGCATGAGAACAAAAATAGAACATACCGCAGGAAAGTCCAGCCACGGCGTACGGAGTTGCAAATGAGACTGGAAAGACCCAATTGCCTTGACTAAGGAAGGTTTTGAACATCGCAAAAGGAAGACGCACGCAATGGCAAAGATCACCTATGTCGAGCATGGCGGTACCGAGCATACAGTCGAGGTTGCCAACGGACTGACCGTCATGGAAGGCGCCCGTGACAACAACATCCCCGGCATCGAGGCCGATTGCGGCGGCGCCTGCGCGTGCTCGACCTGCCATGTCTATCTCCATCCCGATTGGGTCGAGAAGGTTCCAGCCAAGGATGACATGGAAGAGGACATGCTGGACTTTGCCTATGAACCCGACCCCGCCCGCTCGCGCTTGACCTGCCAGATCAAGGTCACGGATGCGCTGGACGGTCTGGTCGTGCAGATGCCTGAAAAACAAATCTGATGCACTCAAAAGCGCCGCGCCCACCCGCGTGCCACTGGCGCCCTCGGGCTCGCGGCGCGTGGCTGGCCTTGTGCTTCTGGCTCACAGGCACCTTTTCTGCGGTCGCTGCGGACGCAATCGTATCTGCCCGTTTCACCCATGCCACCACACGCTACGCCCATGGCGTCTTGGGGGATAAGGTCGAGTACGGTGCGTTAGAGCTGACCCTCCGCAATCGGGTCCTGGTGCTGCAACTGCCCTCCGACCGGGTCTTCGAGGATCTCGCCCCCAGATTGGTGGATGTTGATCTGGACGGAAAACTCGAGGCCATAGTGGTCGAAACCCACATAGCCGCCGGTGCCCAGCTAGCGATTTACGACGCAAGCGGCACCAAGATTGCGGCAACCCCGCATATCGGCACCCGGTTCCGCTGGCTTGCCCCTGTTGGCGCCGCAGACCTGGACGGTGACGGGTATGTTGAAATCGCCTATGTCGACCGCCCGCATCTGGCAAAAACCCTGAGAATCTGGCGGTTTACCCGCGGTAAATTCACTGAAATCGCCGACCTGCCCGGCCTGACCAACCACAAAATCGGTGAGGATTTCATCAGCGGAGGTTTACGGGATTGCGGCAACGGACCGGAACTTATCGTCGCCAACGCTGATTGGAGCGAGATTGTCAGCGTGTCTTACGATCAGGAATGGCAACGGCACCGGCTGGGCCCGTTTTCGCAGTCGAATCTGGATCGGGCGATGGCCTGTCAGACGCTTTGAAGCAGCCCGCGCCAGCAGGCTGCCCGGCCCAAGACCTGTGGCGTTGCATCTTTGATGCGGCGTCAGAGCGCGGGAGCCCCTGGCTCAGAGCGCGCGCCAACCAATATCGCTACGGAAAAACCCGCCCGGCCAGTCAATTCCACCCACCATCGCATAGGCCTGGTCCCGCGCGTCCTGCAGGCTGTCACCCCGCGCCGTGACGTTCAGAACTCGCCCGCCTGCGGACACAACCTGACCATCGGATTGCTTTGTACCCGCATGGAAGACCATATTCTTGCTGTCCTCAGGCAAGTTATCCAGCCCTTTGATCACGCTGCCTTTTTCATAAGAACCGGGGTAGCCTTCCGCCGCCATCACAATGGTCAGCGCATGATCATCCGCCCAGTTCACGCGCGCCTTGTCCAAACGCCCCTCGGCCGCGGCGTGCAACAAGTCCATGACCTGCGCACCAAGGCGCATCATCAGCACCTGACACTCCGGGTCGCCAAAACGCACGTTGTACTCCACCAGACGGGGTTGGCCTTCTTTGATCATCAGCCCTGCATAAAGAACGCCCTGAAACGGCGCGCCACGTCGCTTCATCTCGGCCACGGTAGGGAGGATGATCTCATCCATCGCGCGCGCTTCGATCTCAGCGCTCAACACCGGTGCTGGTGAATAAGCGCCCATGCCGCCTGTGTTCGGGCCGGTATCGCCTTCACCCACGCGTTTGTGGTCTTGGGCTGAGCCAATAGACAGGATGTTTTCACCATCACATAGCACAAACAGGGATGCCTCTTCGCCCTCCATAAATTCTTCGATCACAACCTCGGCCCCAGCCCCGCCAAAGGCACCGCCGAACATATCGTCAATGGCGTCCAGAGCGTCTTGCTCCTCCATCGCCACGATCACACCTTTGCCTGCCGCCAACCCGTCGGCCTTGACGACAATCGGCGCGCCCTGTTCGCGGATGTAGGCCTTGGCTGGCGCGGCTTCGGTGAACCGCGCATACTCCGCAGTGGGCGCGCCCGAATCATCACAGATTTCCTTGGTAAAGCTCTTTGAAGCTTCCAACTGCGCCGCAGCCGCCGATGGTCCAAACACCAGCACGCCTGCTTCGCGCAAACGATCCGCTACACCTGCCGCCAATGGTGCCTCGGGGCCAACAATCACAAAGTCAATTGCGTTCTCTTCGGCAAAGCTGACAACAGCGCCGCCATTCTCGATATCCAGCGCGGCGCAATCGGCGATTTGCGCAATCCCGGCATTGCCCGGCGCCACAATCAGACGGTCGCATTTGGGGTTCTGCATCACCGCCCAGGCCAGGCTGTGTTCGCGCCCACCACTGCCGAGAATGAGGATATTCATGAATGCTCTCCGATCTGCTTGGCCTCGCCTTGCGCGCGTTCTAAGCTGGGCAGGCATTTGACACAAGGCGCTGAAATGTCCGACCTGCTTGACGATCCCATTCCTGGCCAAAATACCCCTGAATACTCCGTTTCGTACATCTCGGGCGAGGTAAAGCGCACGTTGGAGGGCACGTTCGGGCGAATCCGGGTGCGAGGTGAGGTCGGGCGTGTGTTCAAGGCGCGGTCAGGTCACCTGTATTACGACATCAAGGACGATCGGAACGTGCTGGCCTGCACCACGTGGAAAGGTCAGGTCTCAGGCCTGTCCGTTGTCCCCGAAGAAGGGTTGGAGGTCGTGGTGACGGGTCGCCTAACGGCCTTTGGCGCTCAGTCCAAATACAACCTGAATGTTGATGAGGTCGCCGTCGCCGGACAGGGCGCGCTGATGGCGTTGCTGGAAAAACGCAAAAAGCAGCTTGAGTCCGAAGGTCTGTTCGCGGCTGAGCGAAAACAGTCCTTACCCTACCTGCCCCAGATTGTCGGTGTCGTCACCTCGCCCTCGGGCGCTGTCATCCGCGATATTCTGCACCGCCTGCGCGACCGGTTTCCCCGCAAGGTGCTGATCTGGCCAGTGGCGGTTCAGGGCTCGAACTGCGCGCCTGAGGTCGCCAATGCGATCAAGGGTTTCAATCAGTTGACACCCGGCGGTTCTTTACCCCGACCCGATCTGATCATTGTTGCCCGTGGTGGTGGGTCAATCGAGGATCTTTGGGGCTTCAACGAAGAGGTTGTCGCGCGCGCGACCGCAGCATCCACTATTCCCCTGATCTCGGCCGTGGGGCACGAAACAGACACAACTTTGATTGATTTTGTCTCGGACCGCCGCGCGCCAACACCAACCGCCGCCGCCGAACTGGCCGTACCTGTGCGGATGGAACTGCTGGCCTGGACAGGAGAACAAGGCGCGCGCCTGTCCCGCGCGGCCTCTGATGCTGTACAGCGCCGCAGCCAGCGCCTGCGTGATTTGTCTCGTGCTTTGCCACGCCCGGACAGCTTGTTGAACACTCCGCGGCAACGGCTTGATTTGATTGCAGATCGTCTGACACCAGCGCTAGAGCGTGGGGTTCAGAACCGTCACCTGCAGGTCGTGCAGCTTTCTGCCCATTTACGCCCTTCGACCCTGCGCAATCTTGTGACTACGCGGCGTGAAGCGGTGCGCAACCTGTCCTCGCGCCTGTCCTTACGGCCCATTCGGCGCGAAATCGACGTACAGCGCCAGGCCCTTACCCGACTGGGCGACCGCATGAACACGGCGCAGTCAACGCGACTGGATCGGATGCGGCAGCAACTGGAGGCCACAGACCGACTGCGTGAAACGCTTAGCTACAAGGCAACGTTGGAACGCGGATACGCTGTGGTCCGCGCAAAGGATCAAGTGGTCACGACAAAGGAACAGGCCGCGAAACACGATACGCTTCAGATTGAGTTCGCGGACGGAGTTTTGACCACCGGTCAAACGCCAACTGCCCGACCCGGCACAAAGGCAGCACCCAAAAAAGACGCGCCGGATCAGGGGTCACTATTCTGACCCCGCAAGGCTCAGACCCCGACGTCAGGCCCGTAACACACCATCTCTTCGTCGATATCTTCGGCCTCATACAACTCGGTCTGCGCCGGGTCGCCTTCGAACTGCGCGGCCAGACCGTTGCCTGAGCGGGTGAAGACCCAACATTGCGGGTCCAGGCGATCTTCGTAGAGAAAACAGATCTGATTATTTCTCTCGTACCAGATCCCTTCCTTGCATTCGCCATCCAGAAACGACCAGATGACCCGCCGGTTGGGCATATAGCGCTCGACCCCGTAAACCTGCCCCTCAAACCCGTAAAACAGGGTTTTGCCCTGAGTGTAGTTATCAAACTCCGCCCCAGAGAGCGCGGATTGGGCCACGGCCATATGCGCAGGCACGGTCAAGAGAATCGCTAGGTATCTAATCATGGTTCCATTTTGTCAGATGCAATTGCGCAGGGCCAATCACCAATTTCACAGATCATCCTGCCTTAACGTCACCGGTTGAGTTTCCCTCGCCCCCGGTACGATGCTGCGCAAAACGCATCGTGCAAGGGACACCATTTTGACAACCGCACTCTTTTGGATCGCAGCCGCATGCGCGCTGGCCTATTTCCCCATGGCACCCCGCCCGGCCAGTGCCATGCGCTCTGTGCTCAAGACCACATCCGTAGCGGTACTTGCGGCGATTGCTTTACTGACGAACGGCCCGATGCTGTTGGTTCTGGCTCTTGCCCTATGCGCTGTCGGCGATGCGCTGCTATCGCGCGACAGTGACAGCACTTTCATAGCCGGGATTGGCGCATTTGCCGCTGGGCATCTGGCCTATATCGCCCTGTTCCTGACCCATCCCAACAGTGACCTCTCATTGGTCCTGAACAAGCCCGGCTATTTCTGGTCCCTCCTCCTCCTCGGCATCGTTGCGACGACTTTGCTGCCCCCCCGTGCCGGAGACCTCAAAGGGCCGGTTCTGGGTTATATTCCGATCATTTTGGGCATGGGCGTTACTGTTCTGGCGCTGCCCGAAACCGGGACATTGCGCTGGGCCTTGCCTGCCGCACTGGCCTTCATCGCGTCTGATCTGATCCTGGCGACCGAAAAATTCTTATTGCCCCCCGATCATCCGGCGCACCGGATCACCCCCTTCATGGTTTGGGGCCTCTACTGGGCTGCCCAGGCCGGGTTGCTTATTGCGCTCTCCTGACCCTTTGCAACTGCCGCAAATCCGCATTAGGTGAAGGGAACACCTGCGGAGACCAAAAATGGCGTTATTCTCAAAGCTCAAGGACAAGCTGTTCAAATCCTCGTCCCGCCTCGAACAGGGGCTTGAGGCCATCGTCGAAGACGGGGGCGAGGAAACACCGACGCCAGATCCGATCATCCCCGAACCGGACCCACAGCCGGAACCGGTGCCAGAACTGCCCCAACCAGAACCTGTTCCCCAGCCGGTTGAAACGCCCGAGCCCATGCCTGTCGATCCTACCCCAGCCCCGCCACCGCCCGAGGCTGCGCCCGCCAAAGGTGTTCTGGGTCGCCTGTTTGGCCGCACAGAGGCCGCGCCAGTTGTGCGCCGCACGCTGGATGATGACATGCTGGAACAGCTCGAAGAGCTGCTGATTGCATCCGACATGGGCGTCGACACCGCCCTGCGCGTTACCTCAAACATGGCCGAGGGGCGATTTGGCCGCAAACTGTCCATCCAAGAGATCAAGCAGTTGCTGGCTCAGGAAGTGGCCCGCGTTATGGACCCTGTCGCCAAACCCATGCCCATCTATCCCAAACGTCCCCAGGTCGTTCTGGTCGTGGGGGTCAATGGATCAGGCAAAACCACCACCATCGGCAAACTGGCCAGCCAGTTCAAAGCCGCAGGGAAGAAGGTCGTGATCGCGGCTGGCGATACATTCCGCGCCGCAGCCGTCGAACAATTGCAGGTCTGGGGGGACCGCGCAGGTGTACCCGTCCTGACTGCTCCCGAAGGATCAGATCCGGCTTCACTGGCCTATGACGCCCTGACACGAGCACAGGAAGACAGCGCCGACCTGCTGATGATCGACACTGCGGGCCGTCTGCAAAACCGCACCGACCTGATGGAGGAACTGGCCAAAATCGTCCGCGTCATCCGCAAAAAAGATGAAACCGCCCCCCACAACACCCTGCTGGTCCTGGATGCCACCACCGGCCAGAACGCGCTGAACCAAGTGGAAACGTTTCAGAAGCTGGCCGACGTCTCTGGCCTGGTTATGACCAAGCTGGACGGCACAGCCAAGGGCGGCGTACTGGTCGCACTTGCGGACAAGTTCGGCCTTCCCATCCACGCCATCGGTGTCGGAGAACAGATCGACGACCTCGCCCCGTTCGACCCCGAGGAATTCGCCGCCGCTCTGACCGGGCTGGAAACCTGATCCGCCGCTTCATCTGGTTATAAATATCCTCGGGGGGGTGCCGGGGGGCAGACAGCCCCCCACTTTCTCCATCAGCGAAAGACCCAAGTATTGAGCGACTGGCTGATCTCCCTCGAAGGTACCGAAGCAGGCCACCAGCTCGCCCTTGGTCTCGCCTTGATGGCCGCTTTCCTGCACGCTGTCTTCGGAGCGCTGCAAAAAGGCCGCCACGATCCTTGGCTGTCGCGTGGTGCCATCGACGCCAGTTATTGCCTGATGGCTGCACCGTTCGCGTTTTTCGTGGTGCCCTGGCCGGAGCCCTATATGTGGCCCATCTTCGCCACCGTCTGGTTAATCCATGTCGCCTACAAAGTGCTGCAAGCGATGGCTTACACCAAGGGGTCCTATACCGTCGTCTACCCCGTCGTTCGCGGTACCGGTCCGCTGTTTACTGTCATTGGCGCGTACCTATTGTTTTCTGAAACGTTCACTGGTGCCCAGTGGTTTGGCGTGGCTGTCCTGCTGGCCGGTATCTTCGGTCTGGCCATCTATAACTTGCGCTTTCTCGAAACCAATCGCGAGACGCTGGGCATCGCGCTGGCGTTGGCGGTGGCAACAGGCCTTTTTGTGGCGCTTTACACCACCTATGACGCCTACGGCATCCGCGCGACCGCCGATCCATTTACATTCCTGGCCTGGTTTTTCATGATCGACGGGGCAACGATGCCGATCTACGCCTTCCTTAGATGGCGCGCCATGGTCAACCGCCCAACGGTCGGGCCGCTAATGCTGCGTGGATTGGCTGGCGGTATCATCGCGCCTCTGTCCTTTGGGTCAATCATGCTGGCAACCCGGCTGGACAAGGTCGGCGAAGCTGCTGTCTTGCGTGAGACCTCGACCGTCTTTGCCGCCCTGATCGGGTGGTTGGTTCTGAAAGAAACTGTCGGTCCGCGGCGGATTGCGTTGATGGCATTGATTGCATTGGGCGCCGTAATAGTTGAAATGGGCGGGTAAGCAGCAGGAAACCGTTATGACAGGCAAAAAAGACATCAATCCATTTCTGAAGCAGGTGTTGGAACTTGGCCCTCCGCTGGCCTTCTTTTTCATCTACCTGCGTCTGCGCGACGACAGTTTTCTGATTGGCGGCATCGAATACTCTGGCTTTATCATTGCCACCATCATCTTTGTGCCGCTGATGCTGGCCGCGATGGGTGTGCTGTGGTTTCTGACTGGCAAGCTCAGCCGCATGCAGATCTTCACCGCTTTCATGGTCATTTTCTTTGGCGGCCTGACCGCCTGGTTCAATGATGAGCGGTTCTTCAAAATGAAGACCACACTAGTCTATGGTTTCTTCTCGGTCATTCTTGGCATCGGTCTGCTGCAGGGGAAATCCTATCTGGCCTATGTCCTGGACGAGATGCTGCCCATGCGGCACGAAGGGTGGATGATCCTGACCCGGCGTCTTTGTGGCTGTTTCGTCGTTCTAGCCGTCGCCAACGAAATTGTCTGGCGGACGATGTCGACAGATCTGTGGGTGAAAATCGAAACTTTCGCTTTCCCGATCGCACTGATGGCTTTTTTGATGCTGCAATTCAACTTGTTGCAAAACTACATGGATGATCCTGACCACCAGTAGATGAACAGCAGGCAAAGATGCTCATCCCTTGGGTTTGAAGGACTGAGGACATTTGGACGACCCTCAATAGAGGAAAACCCGATAAAATCCTTGGCTTAGCGCCAAAGCTGTGGAAAGTTGAGTCACCACTCAACATTTGCAGCCGGAGCACCCACCACTGATGACGGCTTTCCCAGACAGCGGCTTTCTTTCCGAGGCTTCCGACCGACTAAAGGCGATGCTTTCCGCTCAGGCCAAAGAGATAACCCTGAAAAGGGGCGAGACCCTGTTCGAACAGGGGGATGAAGGCGACGCGCTTTATGCCATTCTCGAAGGCACGCTCGAAGTGTCCTTTTTGGCAATGAGCGGCCGCAAGCTATCCCTGACCCTGATGAGGCCTGGCGAAGTGTTTGGCGAGATTGCCCTGTTTGACAGCGGACCACGCACCGCGACCATCGCTGCTGCTGACCCGTCCCGCGTGTTACGCGTGCGTCAGGGTGATGTGATGAATCAAATCCGTCAGCATCCCGATCTGGCCGTTGATATGATCCGGTTGGCAGGTCTGCGGATGCGGTGGATGGGTTCGCAGTTAAACGAGCAGGTCTTTTTGCCAATGCCGATCCGGCTGGCGCGTAAGCTGTTGCATCTGTCAGAGCTTCAGGACGACCCAACCAAGCGGATCACCTTGTCCCAAAGCGAACTTGCCGAGTTCGTCGGTGCCACGCGTGAAGCCGTTTCTAAAACGATCTCGACCTGGAAGCGAGACAATGTTGTCGAAGCATCGCGCGGCGGATTGATGATTCAGGATTTCGACGCGCTTCGGGAACTGGCCGATTCCGACCTGATCTAGACCCTTGTGACTTGCTTCACATACGTAGGGTCAAGTTAAGGATACCTTCATAACTGTTACCGTAGGAGGTCAGAGAATCATCCCCGATATCTGTCCACTGACCTCTCCCTGTATCAGAGCCATGCGCCTCCCCGGCGTGTGGCTCAATTCTTTGGTGCAGGGTTAAATCAAAAAGGCCGGGGCGATTGCCCCGGCCTGATCATTCATTGATTTGGCTGGCTTACTCTGTAAGGCTCAACGCCACAAAGCGCGGCTCTCCACTGCGCCGAACCAGAAGAAGCAGCGACTTGCGGCCTGCATCGCGCGCTTCTTCCATGCGTGCCTCAAGATCGTCGATTGATGTCACCTTTTGCTGCCCCGCCTCGGTGATCAGATCACCCGCGCGCAGACCCTTGGCAAAAGCCTCTGAGGCTTCGTCCACCTCGGTTACAACCAGTCCATCGGCCTCGGCATCCAGGCCCAGATCCGTGCGCAAAGTGTCCGTCAGGGGTGAGATTGTCAGCCCCAGGATATCCGCGTTTTCCTCGATTGGCGCATCAGGCGCGTCCTCTTCGCCTTCTTCGCTCCGCTCAGCGTCTTCGCGACGGCCCAGCGTTACCAATACTGTCTGCGTGCCCTCATCCCGATGCACGACCACCCGGACCGATTTGCCGACTGTAGTCTCGCCAACCAGACGTACCAAACCTCGCGTATCTTCAACCTCAACACCGTCAAAGCTCAGGATCACATCGCCAGCCAAAAGACCTGCCTCTTTGGCTGGTCCTTCCGGCACATCGCTGATCAGCGCGCCTCCCGGCTTTTCAAGACCCATGGCCTCGGCCATATCTTCTGTGACATCTTGAATGCGCACGCCCAGCCAGCCGCGACGGGTTTCACCAAACTCGCGCAGCTGATCGACCACTTTGACTACTACGTTAGAGGCCATCGAGAACCCAATCCCGATCGATCCGCCATTGGGGGAAAGGATCGCCGTGTTCACGCCAACCACTTCGCCATCCATGTTGAACAGCGGCCCGCCCGAGTTGCCCCGATTGATCGCTGCATCGGTTTGGATGTAGTCATCATATGATCCGCTCAGCTCCCAATTCCGGGCCGAGACGATCCCCGCCGAAACCGAAAACCCCTGCCCCAGCGGGTTGCCCATTGCGATGACCCAGTCGCCAACGCGCGCGATATCGCTGTCACCGAACTTAACGTATTTCAGCGGACCCGACGCCTCGACCTTGAGCAAGGCGATATCGGTTTTCTCATCTGTGCCGATCACCTTGGCTGGCAGCTCTTTTTTGGGCTGACCGTCGCCGGGGAAGAACTCGACCAAGATTTCATCGGCTTCTGCAATCACGTGATTGTTGGTGACGATGTAGCCATCCTCTGAAATCACAAAGCCCGATCCAAGCGCGTTACTGCGGCGTGGGCGGTTTTCATCATCGCCTTCACGATCTTGAAACTCGCGAAAGAAATCCTCAAACGGAGAGCCCTCGGGCACAATCCCCTGCGGGCCGGTCTGGCCTTCGATCAGTGTCGAGGTTGTAATATTAACCACCGCCGGGCTGATCTTTTCAGCCAGCGGCGCCAGACTTTCACTCCGCGCCTGAGCAGCCACAGCTTGCGCCAGAACCAAAAGCATCCCGGCAAAGGCCAACCACATCAGCCGCATGAAACCAACACCATCGTCCCGCTGGACGGAAATACTGCGTGCGTGTGCCTGCACTTGGGAACTCCTTGTCAACAATTCTTACCAAACCGCCCGCAGGCGGCCCTTCTTAGCAACCAATGTAGCCGGTTTGATCTAGCCCGCAACTCGTGATCGCGGGGAATTCACCAGCAATTGAAAACACAGCGTTAAAACCCGACCTGATATGCTCCCCAAAGCAGCACCAGACCGCTGACCACACACAGCAGCCCGGCCAGCCGTCGCGCCTGCTCGGGCAAAGACCGCAACGCCTCGAGCATGCGTTCAATAAGCGAAGGGGCCAGCGCATAGGCCAGCCCCTCAACAATCAGCACCAGCCCGAAGGCCAGAAGGATAAGGCCCATTACTGGGATGCAGGGGCCACCGGTACAGCCCGTCCTGTCGATGATCCAAGGAAATTGAAGAACTCGGAATCCGGGCTTAGAACCAATGAGCTGTTGCCGCCACGCAGCGCATTCTCATAAGCCGTCAGCGACCGATAGAATTCAAAGAACTCGGGGTCTGCGCCATAAGCTTCGGCGAAGATCGCGTTTCGTTCAGCATCCGCTTCACCGCGCGTGATCTCAGCCTCGCGGCGGGCATCTGATACCAGTTCAACCACGGTCCGGTCTGCCTGTGCACGCACACGCTGGGCCGCTTCGTTGCCCCGGGCGCGTTCGTCTGTCGCCTCACGTTCCCGCTCGGCTTTCATCCGGTCGAACGTTGCCTCAAGGTTCGCCTGAGGCAGATCGGTCGCCTTCAGTCGCACATCGATGACGGTTACGCCCAGCGCCTGCGCTTCGGCAATCGCACTGTTGCGAATGCGCAGCATCAGCGCTGCCCGGTCAGAACTTAGAATGTCGCGCGATGACACCGAACCCAGCACTTCGCGTGTCTCGGCGCGCAGGATGCGGTCAAGTCGATCTTCGGCAACTGGGATGCCGCCAACGCCAACGGCCTGACGGAACCGGTTCAGATCGGAAATCCGGTAGCGCGCGAAGGCATCAACCACCAGACGGCGGTCATCCAGCGGGGTAACTTCCAGCGGCTGAACATCAATCGACAGGATGCGGTCATCATAGCGGACCACTTCCTGAACGACAGGAAGTTTGAAGGCCAATCCGGGCTCTTCCTTGACCGCGACGACCCGGCCAAATTGCAGAACCAACGCGCGTTCGCGTTCGTCCACAATAAAGATCGACGACAAACCTGCCACAGCAAGGATTACGACGATAATCAGAATAATTGGAGATTTACGCATCAGTTACCCTCCGCTGCCGGGTTGCGGCGCAGCTCGTTCAGCGGCAGGTAAGGCACAACGCCCTGCCCCTGCCCGCCTGAGTTCTGGTCCAGAATTATCTTGTCGACGTCACCCAGAATCTGCTCCATCCGCTCAAGATACAGACGTTTACGGGTCACATCAGGCGCTTTGGTGTATTCCTCCAGAACCGCACTAAAGCGGCTGGCCTCACCCTGGGCGCTGTTGATCTGCTGCGCGCGGTACGCTTCGGCCTCTTCCAGAACCTGGGCGGCTTCACCACGTGCTTCAGCCAGTGCCTTGTTCGCATAAGCGTCGGCCACGTTCTGTAGGCGGTCACGTTCTTGTGCAGCGGCCTGAACGTCGCGGAATGCGGCGATCACGTCCTGCGGCGGGTCCGCTTTGTCAAAGTTGACACGCACAATGTTCACACCAGAGCTGTAGCTGTCCATCGTGGATTGGATCAGTTCCTGCAGCCGGTCCGCGATAACACCACGATCCCGGTTCAGGATCGGAGCAAGCTCTGACTGGGCAATGATCTCACGCATTGCCGATTCCGAAACCGCCTGAATCGTCTGTTTGGGATCTCGTAGGTTGAACAGGTATTTGGCTGGGTCGTTGATGTTCCAGACAACCTGATAGTCGATATCGACCACGTTCTCATCGCCGGTCAGCATCAGGCCATCGTCGCTACCGCGTGCGCCGCCCATATCTTCGTTCCGCTCGCTGGTCACGGCGATAACCTCGGCGGTCACAAACGGCCACGGCGCGAAATTCAGACCCGGGTTTCCTACAGCTGAAAACTCGCCCAGAAACAACTCAACCGATTGTTCTTCTGGTTTCACGGTATAGAAACTTGCGAACCCCCACAAAGCCGCCGCTACGATCAAACCAATCGCAACGGTTCCCTTGGTAAGGGCTGGACCGCCACCGCCAGACCCTTGACCATTGCCGCCACGGCCACCGCCGCCACGACCGCCCATCAGAACGCGCAGCTGTTCCTGGCCTTTTTTCATCAGCTCATCGATCTCGGGGATCTGCGGGCCATCGCCTTCGGGGGGCTTGCGCCCGTCCCCATTGTTACCCCGATTTCCTCCACCTCCCGAAGAGCCTCCGCCCCCCCAGGGGCCACCGCTGTTGCCCGCCATATGTATCTTTTCCTTTGTTCTGGACCGTGTGATCACGGTGCCCCTTGTAACTTGGTTGCGCGCGCTTGCAAATCAAGCAGTGCGCACAGGTTGCCGCATTGTCACCAGTTCTTCGGCCATCACCGGGTGAACTGCAACGGTGCGATCAAAATCTTCTTTTGTCGCGCCCATTTTCACTGCGATTCCAGCCAGCTGAATCATCTCACCAGCGCCCGGCGCCACGATATGACAGCCCAGCACCTTGCGGCTGGCCTGGCTGACGATCAGCTTCATCAGTACCCGCTGTGTTCCACCAGCAAATGCCTTTTGCATCGGCTTGAACGAAGTTGCGTAAACTTCGACCGGCTCTTGTGCCGCGGCCTCTTCTTCGCTGAGGCCAACGGTGCCAAATTCGGGCTGGGTAAAGATCGCGGTGGGGATCAGGTCGTGATCCACCGGTGTCGGGTTGCCTTTGAACACTGTCTCGACGAAAGCCATGCCTTCGCGGATCGCGACGGGCGTCAGGTTCACCCGGTCGGTCACATCCCCGATGGCATAGATCGAGGGCACGCCGGTCTGGCTGTATTCATCCACGATGATCTCGCCCTTGCGACCGCGTTCAACACCAATCGCCTCAAGACCCAGATTGTCAGCGTTTGGCGCGCGACCGGTGGCATACATGACCACGTCGAACAACTGTTCCGAGCCATTGGTGGCCTTGACGCGAATTTTGTCACCGTCCTTGGCCATTTCCAGCACGTTTGTGCCCAGATGCAGATCAATGCCGTTCTGGCACATCTCCTCACTGATCAGCCCGCGCGCTTCTTCGTCAAAGCCCCGCAGAATTTGCGCGCCGCGATAGAACTGAGTGGTCTTGACCCCCATGCCATTCATGATCCCGGCAAACTCACTGGCGATATAGCCGCCGCCGACGATCAAGATCGAGTGGGGTAGCTTCTCCAGATGGAAAATCTCGTTCGAGGTGATGGCCAGATCAGATCCCGGAAACTCAGGCACGACCGGGCGGCCTCCGGTGGCCACAAGGATGTGCTTGGCGGTTTTGCGGGTTCCATCAGCCAGTTCAACGGTATGCGCGTCCACCAGGTGGGCGCGCTGGTCAAAGCTTTCAACACCGTTGTTTTTCAAAATATTGCGGTAAATGCCTTCCAGCCGGTCCAGTTCCGCATGAAGTTTGCCGCGGAAAACCTGCCAGTCGAACGGGCCAGGTTTCACGTCCCAGCCATAAGCCTGCGCATCGCCGACCATGTCCGAGAATTCGCTGGCGAACACCATCAGTTTCTTTGGCACACAGCCCCGGATGACACAGGTGCCGCCGTAGCGGTCCTCTTCTGCCAGCGCCACCTTGGCGCCATTTTCGCCAGCTGCAACTCGCGCCGCGCGGACCCCGCCCGAGCCGCCGCCGATGACAAACAGATCATAGTCAAAGCTCATCCTGAGTTCCTTTTTTCAGACAGGGCAAATTCGTTGGTTATCTGGGGGTAAGTGACGCGCATCCAACCCTTGGTGGTTAAGAAAGTGTACGCAAGCCATGCAAGCGCGGCATTCCATGATGATCACAACCGCACCTTTTGGGTCTATCTCTTAATCCACAATATCCAAGAACAGGTTCTCTCCACTCTCGGCCGGTTGGTCTGTCTCAATCGTGCCTTCGTTGATATCTCGCACCTCAACCCGGCCGTCGCCGTAGCCAATGACGACCTTGTCACAGATATCGATGAACAGGCCGTTTTCGACCACGCCCGGCACCTGATTGAGCACCAGCGCCAATTGTCGCGCGTTGCCAATGCGCTGCAGATGCAGGTCCAGGATGTGGTTGCCCTCATCGGTGACAAAAGGCGCCTCACCGTTCATGCGCAAAGCGGTCGAGGTGCCAAGAACGTCCATCGTGTCCAGCGCCTCTTCGATCAGGGTGCGGGTGGTCTGCCAGCCAAAGGGGACAACCTCGACCGGCAGAGGGAACGCGCCCAGCGTTTCGACCTCTTTGCCCGCATCGGCGATCACCACCATCCGGTCGCTGGCTGTTGCAACGATCTTTTCCTGAAGATGCGCGCCCCCGCCGCCCTTGATCAGGTTCAGCTCACCGTCGAACTCATCCGCGCCGTCAATCGTCATGTCCAGCCATCCGGCCTGATCCAGAGAGACAACCTCGATCCCCACCTCACGGGCAAGCTGCGCGGTGCGGCTTGAGGTCGGAACGCCCTTAATCTGCAACCCTTCGTCCTTCACCCGCTCCCCAAGGCGGCGCACCATCCATACGGCCGTCGATCCTGTGCCCAGCCCAACGCGCATTCCATCCTGAACCATATCAGCGGCGCGGCGCGCGGCGACATACTTGGCCTTGTCGACGGGTGACATTTCTCCGGTCATGGCAGCATTCCCCTGTTTTGCTGCCGAACTTATACGGAATGCGATCAGCAACTGCGAGAGCGAATACACCAATTTTCTGAGCCATCATGTCGCGAAAATACGCGTTTCCTATTGGAAACGTCGCAATCGATGCTTTCAAGATGACGGCACCCGTATACATAGCCATTATGAGCGCGCCCTATCTTTTGCATTATGCCCCCGACAACGCCTCGCTGGTGATCAGGCTGGTGTTGGAAGAGATGGGCCTGGATTACAAAACAGCGTTGGTGGATCGTAGCCGAAACGCACAGGACAGCGCAGCCTACCGGGCGCTGAACCCAAACGGCTTGATCCCCGTTCTGGAGACGCCGCAAGGTCCGATCTTTGAGACAGCCGCCATCCTGCTGTGGCTCGCAGATACGCATGAACAACTGGCCCCCGCCCCTGACAACGCAGATCGGGCAGCGTTCCTGAAATGGCTGTTCTTTGCATCAAACACTTTGCACGCGGATATGCGTATTTTGTTTTATGCCGAGAAATACATCGACGCAGCTGCGGCTGAGACCCTGCGCGCCAGTATCCGCCCTCGGCTGCGACAGCATCTTCAGGCACTGGACGCCGAGGCACGGCACACGCCGGGATGGCTGCACCCGGAACGGCCTTCGGTCCTGACCTACTATGTCGCTTGCATGATGCGGTGGCTGGCGTTGTATCCGGCGCAGACCGATCGCAGCTGGTATCAGCTGGCAGACACCCCGTACCTGCAAGCTATCCTGATGCAGCTTGAAACACGCCCTGCAACCCGCGCCGCCATTGCGGCCGAAGGGTTAGGGGTTACGCCCTTTACATCTCCGACCTATGCTACTCCTCAAGAAGGCTCAGCTACCTGATATGTTTCTATCCGTCTTCGATATGTTCAAAGTGGGCATTGGCCCTTCGTCGTCTCATACCATGGGGCCAATGGTTGCGGCTGCGCGGTTTCTGGACATGATGCGCGCCTCACCGTTCGAGTTTTCCGGCCTGCGCGGATCTTTGCACGGATCCCTTGCCTTTACCGGTGTTGGTCACGCAACCGACCGCGCCACGATACTGGGTCTGGCCGGATTTGTTCCCGACACCTATGACAACGACAAGGCCGAATCCGCGTTGGCGGAAATCGCTGAAACACAAGTGGTTTCCCCCGAAGGACTGCCAGAATTGAAGTTCGACCCCAAGACCGATCTGACCTTTGATTTCGAACACCAACTGACCGGTCACGCCAACGGTATGATCCTGATGGCCACCGACGCGCAGGGCGATGTGATCCTGCGGCAGGTCTATTATTCAATTGGTGGCGGCTTTGTCCTGACCGAGGAAGAACTGGCCGAGGGTAAAGCGACAGACGAAGGCGACCCTGTGCCCTTCCCCTTCAAATCCGCTGTCGAGATGCTCGACATGGCCAGGACCAGTGGCAAAAGCATTGCCGAGATGAAGCGCGCCAACGAAATCGCGCGTGGATGCGCGGATAGCTTTGCCAAAGGGACAGCTCGGCTTTGGCAGGTGATGAACGACTGTATCGAACGGGGTCTGACCACGGACGGGATTCTGCCCGGCGGTCTGAGCGTGCGCCGCCGTGCCAAAGGTATCCACGATGCGCTGCAGGCCGAGCGAGGCATGAACCTGAATGCACCGCACACGATCAATGACTGGATGAGCGTTTACGCCATGGCCGTGAACGAGGAGAACGCAGCCGGCGGTCAAGTCGTGACAGCACCTACCAACGGTGCGGCTGGCGTACTGCCTGCCGTGTTGCGCTATTATCTCGATCACGTGCCCGGTGCATCCGAGACGCATATCGAAGACTTCCTGCTGACCGCTGCTGCCATTGGCGGGCTGGTCAAGTTCAACGCGTCAATCTCAGGTGCCGAGGCCGGGTGCCAGGCCGAGGTCGGCAGCGCCGCCGCTATGGCCGCAGCTGGGCTGTGCGCCGTCATGGGTGGCACGCCCGAGCAGGTGGAAAACGCCGCCGAGATCGCGCTGGAACACCATCTGGGCATGACTTGCGACCCGGTTGCAGGATTGGTTCAGGTGCCCTGCATCGAGCGGAACGGCCTGGGTGCTATCAAGGCCGTATCGGCGGCGTCTCTTGCCCTGCGCGGTGACGGACAGCATTTTGTTCCGCTGGATGCGGTGATCGAAACCATGCGCCAGACAGGGCATGACATGCATGAGAGATACAAAGAAACGTCACTAGGTGGTCTGGCGGTCAACGTGCCAAACTGCTGAGAGATATGTGAGGGACCCCATGCAAGGACATTGTCTGTGCGGAAAGATCCGTTATGAGGTCACCCCTCCGGCCCTGTCTTGCGTGACTTGCCATTGCGACAGTTGCAGGCGTCAATGCGCGGCCCCGATGACGACCTATTTCGGGGTTCGCGACGGGCAATGGCGCTGGCTTGGTGATGCGCCAAAGACCTTCAATTCACCCCCTGGGGTCGAACGCAGTTTTTGCCCTGAATGCGGCACGCCGATCTCTTTCCGCTCACAAGCCATGTCAGGCGTCCTGCACCTCTATGTGGCCACGCTCGACGATCCGGAACTGCTGCAGCCGACCCTGCATGTCGCACATGAGGAAAAGCTGCGCTGGCTCAAGATAGACGATGGCCTACCCCACTGTATCGGGCCGGATTACACCAAGGCGCAGTCGCTGCCGTAAACGCTTTCCACTCTGGGTCAAACCCCGTAGCGTCGCGCCCATGACACAGGATCGACCAGTATTCGGCATCGTCTTGATGCTCGGGTTTTGCCTACTCGCACCGCTGGGCGATGCCATGGCCAAACTGCTGGGCGAGACGACGCCCATTGGCATGCTGGTCTGGGTCCGATTTGCAGTGCAGGCGATTGTCTTGATCCCTTTGGTTGCCCTAAGCGACCGGAGCTTTCGGATGCGAGGCCGCATTCTGCGCCTGACCTTCATCCGGACAATTTTGCACATTGTCGGAATCGCCGCGATGTTCAGCGCACTCAAGTTCCTGCCATTGGCAGATGCAGTCGCAATTGCCTTTGTGATGCCCTTTATCATGCTGATCCTGGGCAAGTACGTGCTGGATGAAGTGGTCGGAATTCGCCGCCTGATTGCCTGTACCGTGGGGTTTGTGGGGACGTTGATGGTTATTCAGCCCAGTTTTGCACAGGTTGGTGCGGCTGCCCTGTTGCCTCTGGTTGTGGCTTTGGTCTTTGCCCTGTTCATGCTGGTGACGCGAAAGATCGCAAAGGAAACCGATCCGGTCGCCCTTCAGGCGGTCTCTGGCATAATGGCGACTGTCCTGTTGCTGCCGGTCTTAGTGCTTGGAACCGTGGGTGGCGTTTGGGAACTGTCCCTGATCCCCCCGATGGGCGAAGGTCATTATCTTTTGATCGCAATTGGTCTGTTGGGAACAGTCGCGCATCTGTTTATGACATGGTCGCTGCGCTATGCACCATCAGCCACATTGGCCCCAATGCAGTACCTTGAGATACCCGTTGCCACCCTGTTTGGGTGGCTGATCTTTCACGATCTACCCGATGGCATCGCGGCGCTCGGTATCGCGATCACAATTGCAGCCGGCCTCTATGTCATTCTTCGCGAGCGGGCCAGCGCCCGGTCTGCTCCGACAGAAACGCCTGCATGACCTGATCCAGGGCGTATCGCGGCACCATCACCAACAGACCCGGTCCGTCTATAAACAACTCAACATCCGCCAATGCCCGGTTGGATGTACCAACGCCCCCGTTTGGCTCCATTACCAGACCGTCGATTGGCCACTCCAACCCAAGGCTGCGCCCCTTTACACGTTGAAACGGAAACAATGACACCACATCTCCCGGCGTGACCTTGAGCGCAATCCGAGGCGGCGCAAGGAACACAACCTCATGCGCACCCAGCAGGATACAAGGTCGATCAGGCCACCTTGCAAGCACGTTCAGCACTGCCAGCTGATGATCCAGACGCCCCCCAAGAAATCCCGCCCCCAGCACCAAAGGTGCGTCAACATTGCGCAAAGCCTTGTCAAAATCGGTGCTATTTTGTTCCGGAATTGGAAACAACCGGTCCGCAGGGATCTGGTCGCGATGCTCGGCTCTCAGCGAATCGAAATCACCGATCACGGCATCCGGGACGCGGCCCGATTCCATCAATGACGCCGCGCCACCATCAGCGGCCACAACTGTTTTTACTCGAATCAGCAGCTGATTCAGGTCGTCAGGGCCTATTTGGCCGCCTCCAACCAGTCCAATTGGCTCTGATGACCGTACAATCGACGTATTTTTTTTAAGATTGATCATTTTTTCCGGATTTGGACACATTGAGACCACAAAATGATAGGTTCATGGAAAGAGTTCTGAGCCAATAGGTGCGCCCGTACTTGGGCTGTTGGCTCTCGTAGTTTGTAGAGGACGTGCGTCTGATGGTACAGAATAACAAGGTATTAACCGTTTCCTATGGAACCTTCTCGTGCACTTTAGAAGGGTTCGACAATTCATTTGAAACAATGAAAGCGATTGCAGAGTACTTTCGTGATCTTTCTGCGGATGATCGTTACTTTGGATCGGAGCCTCCTCAACCGGATACCGAAATGCTGGCCCGTATCGCAAAACGCGATGCATCCAGAGAAGTGGAAGCCAGCCAGAATGAATCAGGTCTGCTTCTGCGTGCCACCGATCAGGTCTCAACCCCGTCACAGCCTGCACCCGCTGCATCGGAATTGAACGTTGTTAACACGTCCGCAGCGGCACCATCCCCCTCGCACCCCCCTCATACGGCGTTCGCTGATGCGGAACCCGTTGAAGACGCACCTGCTCCAGCAGCCGACAGTATCGCGGCCAAACTCCAGCGTATCCGCGCAGTTGTTTCTCATTCCGAGGAAAACGCGGTGATCTACACTGAAGACGAAGAGACGGCCCTGATGAAAAACGCGACCGGTCCGTCAGATGCCGTCGCCGCCGCCTTTGCAGCCGGGTCGCTTGACCCCTCGGACCTGGGCGAAACCAACGAAACCGAGATTGAACAGCCGGTGGACAGCGGCAATGACGTACAGGAAGACATCCGGGTTGAAGCGGAGGACACTGCCGAAGCTGAGCCCGAGATCGAAGATGTGGTCGAAAAAAGCCCAATGGTTCTGACGTCAGATGACGCGGTACCAGAAACGGAAGTTGAGGAAACTGTTACCATTGATGCGATGTTTTCCAACTTGGATGACTCCGCCGAGACCGAACCGGAAGGCGAGGAAGTGGACAACATCCTTAAAGATACAAGCGCTGGGGACGAGGCCGAACATCCCCGGATGGATGATGCAGAATCCGGCACTTTGACTGAAGAAGACGAGTTTGATCTGCTGAGAGAGATATCAGAGGTCGAAAACCATCTGGCCGGCCGCACAGACAAGACACCGGCTAACCCAATGAGCCTGGACGAAGATGTATCGCGCTTGATGGACAAAGTTGGTGAGCAATTGAGCGATCCGACCACCAACACCAAGCGTGAAACCTACTCTCACATGCGCGCAGCGGTAGCGGTGACCGAGGCCGAGCGAGGTGCTTCCGATGGTATCAAGCAAGAAAGTGAGGGCGACGATTATCGCAGCGATCTGACGTCAGTCGTCAGCCCCCGCCGCCCGGATGTTCAAGTGACCAGCGCGCGCCCCATCATTGACGCTGCCGCGCCTCTCAAGTTGGTTGCGGAGCAACGTGTCGACAACCAGTCCGAAGAAGCAGGACCGGTGACCCCCCGCCGTGTGAAGTCGGATACCGAAGATGAAACGCCCGACGAAGGTGGGTTTGTTCTGTTCGCACAGGAACAAGGGGCCCAATCCCTGCCAGATTTGCTGGAAGCCGCTGCTGCGTACCTTTCCTTTATCGAAGGCCAGGAGCAGTTCTCGCGCCCACAGTTGATGAACAAAATTCGCTCGCTCAAGCAGGATGAGTTCAATCGCGAAGAAAGCCTGCGCTCTTTCGGTCAGTTGCTGCGGGACGGCAAGATCGAAAAAGCCGGAGGCGGACGCTTTGCGGCCTCGACCCAGATCGGGTTCCGCCCGGATGACGAGCGCGCCGCAGGCTGACTTTTTGCCAAAGAAATCAAATGGGCCGAGGGTTTCCTTCGGCCTTTTTCTTTTGCGGTGAGGTTTTGGTGTTCCAATTTTCGCCGAAATGTAGTCCAGCACCTTTGCTGCAATGCAGAAAAATGCTACTGTCTGCTGGGGAGGAGGTCTCTAAGTCAGGTCTCTTTTTAGCAAAGGCTGCGCCATGTACGAAGTCCCGATCCGGCGTCTCAGAAAGTACGACGAGCAGAAAGTTATAAGTCATTTCAAAAACTTGAGTGACGATGCTTTGACCTCCAGGTTTGGTATTTCGGTCAAATCAGAAACGGTTCAGACGTACCTGTCCGGGCTGTTCGAAAATGCCACTTTGGTGTTCGGGGCCTTCCCGGATTCCCGTCTGCGCGGCGTGGGGGAATTGCGCATCCTGCCAGACAGTCACAATCAAGTGGCCGAGGTCGCCTTTACGGTTGAATCAGCCTGGCAAGATCGCGGTATCGGCGACGCCCTGCTGTCCCGGATCATCACCGCCGCCCGAAACCGCGGAATTCGCGAAGTCCACATGCTGTGCCTGGCAACCAATCAAAAGATGCGCCGCCTGGCTGCCAAACACAAAGCTGATCTTGATATTGCGACAGGCCAGATTGAAGCCACGCTCACTACGCCCTGGCCCACTCCGTTCAGCGTGGCCGAAGAACTTTCGGGCGAATACCACGCAATCGCGCGTGCAATCCTAAGCTGGCCCACGCCGGACCACCGCGCGGGTTGAGTTTAGAAAGTGAAGACCAAGGCCACGTGGGAGCCTGTCAGGATGAGGTCAGTCACACCAAAGCCTTTGTTAACAACGCGAATGCAACGCACGGTATCGACTTCGAAAACCGTGTACCCGCCTATTCAACGACGCCATGACACTATCCAATTCCCAGTCTGCGGCCTAACTGACAAGACCGATGAAATCCGTTTTGGATAGGTCCAACAGGCCTGCTGCTGGCAATCATGGCAGGGATCTCATCCGCAGGTAGCGTCAACAACTATTCCGTGGGTTGATCCGGATCTTCCTTGCCCACGCCCTTGAATACAAACTTGAAGGGTAAAACCCACAAGATACCCAAGCCGACATAGACCAGAAACTCCAGCCAGATCGGCGGGCGATCCAGCCAGTTTACAACGGTCACTACAGCCACGATGTAGACGGGCAACCCTACCAGCAGCAGTACCAGCGACCAGCGACGGCGCGCCTTATAGCTCAGACCGGTTTTCTCGTCCTGCCCCATCAATCGGCAAACGGGTCGGTCACCAGAATGGTGTCTTCCCGCTCCGGGCTGGTTGAAAGAAGCGCGACCGGACAGTCGATCAGCTCTTCAACACGACGCACATATTTGATCGCGTTGGCAGGCAGGTCTGCCCAGCTGCGCGCGCCTTCGGTAAATTCGCTCCACCCTGGCATCTCCTCGTAGATGGGCGTGCAACGCGCTTGCTGATCCGCGGCGGTAGGCAGATAGTCCAGATGCTCTCCGTCCAGATTATAGCCGGTACAGATCTTCAGAGTTTCAAACCCGTCCAGAACGTCAAGTTTGGTCAGCGAAATACCGTTCACCCCACTGGTCGCACAGGTCTGGCGCACAAGGCACGCGTCGAACCAACCGCAGCGGCGCTTACGTCCGGTGGTGGTGCCAAACTCATGTCCACGTTCACCCAGACGCTGCCCATCGTCGTCGTCCAGCTCGGTTGGAAATGGACCTTCACCCACTCGGGTCGTGTAGGCTTTGACAATGCCAAGAACGAAATCGATTGAGCCCGGGCCAATGCCAACCCCGGTGGCAGCCTGGCCCGCGATGACATTGGATGACGTCACGAACGGGTAAGTGCCAAAATCAATGTCCAACAGAGCGCCCTGCGCCCCCTCGAACAAAATACGTTTTCCTGCTTTGCGCTTTTCATTCAGCACTTTCCAGACAGGGGCCGCAAAAGGCAGAATTTTCGACGCTATCTCTTTCAGTTGAGCGATAAGCGCGTCCCGGTCAACTGGTTCGATTCCCAAACCTTTGCGCAGAGGGTCGTGGTGCTGAAGGGCGCGGTCAACACGGGCTTCAAGCGTTGCCTCATCCGCCAGATCGGCAACGCGTACGGACCGGCGCCCAACCTTATCCTCATAGGCCGGGCCGATACCGCGGCCAGTTGTGCCAATCTTCGTGCCCTTGGAGGCCGCTTCTTCCCTCGCGCGGTCCAACTCTCCGTGAATCGGCAGAATCAACGGCGTATTTTCTGCGATCATCAGTGTCGCGGGCGAAATATCGACACCCTGTGCACGGATCGTTCCAATTTCCTTGAGAAGATGCCATGGGTCCAGCACAACGCCGTTGCCAATGACGCTTAGCTTGCTGCCGCGCACGACACCCGAAGGCAGCGCATGCAGTTTATAAACCTCACCATCGATAACCAGCGTATGACCGGCATTATGTCCGCCTTGAAAACGCGCGATTACGTCTGCCCGTTCGCTAAGCCAGTCGACAATCTTGCCTTTTCCCTCGTCACCCCACTGGGCGCCGACAACAACCACATTGGCCATATCTGGTCCTTTTGCGCTGAGTTTTCAAACTCGGCTCGTATAACGGGGACAAAGCGGCAGGGAAACCGGTAATTCGCCGCAGATAACAACCGCGCTGCGCGCGATGCCTCCGGCAGGGATATTTATTAGCCAGATGAAGATCGGATCCCTTGTTCATCTGGCCCGAAATATCCCGGGGGAGTCGCCCGGAACGGGCGGCGGGGGCAGAGCCCCCTTCTTAACGTGCAGCCAGACGAACGGGCTGACCATGCGGCGTTGTCAAATAGGCTTCTTCCCAAGCGTTTCTGAGGTTAGCGACGTCCTGTGTTGCGGCTGCGCCCTGCTCGACCAGGAATTCCTCTAGGGTTACCAGCCAAGCGAGGAAGTAGTCGTCGCCCCCGTCCAACTCTCGGTCCAGCCCGTGACGTTTCAGGGTCTGCGAAAACCGTGCAGCCCAGTCGGGCCAGTCGACCCGACCCGCTTCGTTCAATGCAACGGTGACGGCGAATACCTGTGCGTGCCAGGGTTCGGCAAAAACCGGTTCCGGCGCGGAATGAGTGTTGCATAGCGTCATGCGGGTTCCAGGTAGCTTTGCCACAGGTCTAAAACAACTTCATCCCGCGGGTGCTCCGGATCGGCCCAGAGCTCTGAGGCCGGAAAGACCACGGCATAGAGAGGTTCGGGCGCTTCGCCCAGACCATGGGCATTGGAATCGGGCAGGACATGCGTACCGTGCAGCCGTAGGATTCGGCCCTTTGCACCGGCTGCGTAAACCGGCAATCTGGTGTGTCCGCCATCGACAAGGCGGTTGGCGGCCGGATGCAGAGTTTGAACCGCCTGCCCGATTTCGAACTGAGCAGGCACATCAGATGGGCGATCAGCCGGGCCTCCTTTTGCGAGGGCCTTTGGTACGGCCTGAACCTGCAAGACCCGCGAAGACAAGGGATGCGAGCTGTCATTTTCGTCACCAATCAAGTCTTCAGGGTACAGCACACCGTTATCCACCAACAGATCAGCCAGGCCCGATATCCACTTCTCATAATATGAAAACCTGGCGTAATCCTTCGGTGACAGCCTTTCACGGGTGTGGCGGGATTTGTCGATATTCCACTGCCCCAAAAACCCAGCCGCCAGTGTTACAGCCAAAGCACGCCCGTGCCAGTCTTCGGCAAAAACCGGGCCGTCCTCGGTCTCAGGCACCACGGGGCCGTCCCCGAACCGTCCGCCCATATCGTGAACCCGGGTCATGCGGGCACCCGTGCCAGGCCGGTGCCGATCATGCTGTCACGGGTGACAAGATCCGCAAGGTCATCCTCGCTCATTCCCTCGGTGCCGTCCGGGCGCATTGGCAACACCAGATAGCGTATTTCGGCCGTTGAATCCCACACGCGCACGGCGGTTTCCGCCGGCAGTTCGACTCCAAACTCGGCCAACACCTTGCGCGGCTCACGTACAGCGCGGGCGCGGTAAGCGTCGGACTTGTACCACCCTGGCGGAATACCTAACAGCGGCCACGGGTAGCAGCTGCACAAGGTGCAAACGACCATGTTGTGCTGGTCGGCTGTGTTTTCAACTACCACCAAATGTTCGCCCTGCCGTCCGTAAAAACCCAGATCGGCTACGACCTGTGTGGCGTCTTCCAACAGAGCCTTTTTGAACTCAGGGTCGCTCCACGCCTTGGCCACGACGCGCGCGCCGTTCTTGGGGCCTATCTTGTTCTGATAGGTGTCGATTATCTCATCCAGTGCTGCCGGGTCGATCAGCCCTTTGCGGGTCAGAATCGTCTCGAGCGCCTTGACGCGGAGCGCAGGTTCAGGCGGCAACAGGGCGTGCGGGTGGTCGTGATCATCATGTGGCATGAGCGGCAGGTTGCGTCAGCATATGCACGGCTGTCCAGTCTCTTTGCTGTGATAAATTGCATCACGTGCGGTGATGGCAACTCCTCCCTTGCCCCCGCTGGCAAACTTGCATAAGTACCACGCGATACACGCCACGCTGTACAGGAACACCATGGAAAACGTCGTTCTCATCATCCACCTTCTCTTGGCTTTGGGCCTGATTGCCGTTGTTCTGATGCAGCGGTCCGAAGGCGGTGGCCTGGGTATGGGCGGCGGTGGCGGTGGCGCCATGACCGGACGTGCGGCTGCGACCGCGTTGGGCAAGGTTACCTGGATATTGGCGGCCTGCTTTATTGTCACGTCGATCACGCTGACCATTCTGGCGGCTCAGAAATCCTCGGGCAGCTCCGTTATCGACCGTCTGGGTGTTCCGGCACCAGCCGCGGTTGAGGAAAGCACACCGGCGGTTCCGTCGGCAGATGATCTGTTGCCTCCGACACAGGGCGACAATGCGCCACTGATTCCGCAGGCCAACTGATCCACAAAACCTAGAATACTGAAAGAGAGCTGCAACAGCATCTTGCGGTTCTCTTGCGCTATGGGCGCGAATCCTTTATGTGTAAAGTCCCGTGGTGCTGCGGTTTTTTCAAGCCGCCGGGCAGCTGATTTTGACGTCTCACGGGAGCAGCCGAAAAACATGGCGCGTTTTATTTTCATTACAGGTGGTGTGGTCTCGTCCTTGGGTAAAGGACTGGCCTCGGCGGCCTTGGGATCGCTGTTGCAAGCGCGAGGGTATTCGGTGCGCTTGCGCAAGCTGGACCCCTATCTGAACGTCGATCCCGGCACGATGTCGCCGTTTGAACATGGTGAGGTTTTCGTAACCGATGATGGTGCCGAAACCGATCTGGACCTTGGGCATTACGAACGGTTCACGGGTGTGGCCGCACGCAAGACCGACTCTGTCAGTTCGGGCCGGATCTATTCCAACGTTCTCGAGAAAGAGCGCCGTGGAGACTACCTCGGCAAGACCATTCAGGTGATCCCGCACGTCACCAATGAGATTAAGGACTTCATCGCCATCGGAGAGGATGAGGTCGACTTTATGCTGTGCGAGATCGGCGGCACCGTCGGCGATATCGAAGGACTGCCCTTCTTTGAAGCCATCCGTCAGTTCAGCCAGGACAAGCCCCGTGGTCAATGTCTGTTCATGCACTTGACCCTGCTGCCCTTTATCAAAGCCTCGGGCGAGTTGAAGACCAAGCCAACGCAGCACTCGGTCAAGGAATTGCGTTCTATTGGCCTGGCTCCCGATATTTTGGTCTGCCGGTCCGAGGGGCCGATCCCGACCAAGGAGCGTGAAAAACTGGCGCTGTTCTGTAACGTGCGTCCCGACTCGGTTATTGCTGCGCAGGATCTCAGCACCATCTACGATGCGCCACTGGCCTATCACCGTGAGGGATTGGATCAGGCAGTTCTGGACGCGTTCCAGATCAGCCCCGCGCCAAAGCCCGATCTGACAAAATGGGAAGACGTCAGCGACCGCATCCATAACGCCGAGGGCGAAGTGAAGGTCGCAATCGTCGGCAAATACACACAGCTTGAGGACGCCTATAAATCGATTGCCGAGGCCCTGACCCATGGCGGCATGGCCAACAGGGTTCGGGTCAAGGTCGAATGGGTCGATGCCGAGGTGTTCGACACCGAAGACGCCGCCCCGCATCTCGAAGGTTTCCACGCCATTCTTGTTCCCGGTGGCTTTGGCGAACGCGGCACTGAAGGCAAGATTAAAGCAGCTCAGTACGCGCGCGAACACAAAGTACCCTACTTGGGCATTTGTTTGGGCATGCAGATGGCGGTCATCGAAGCCGCCCGGAATGTCGCGGGAATAACCGAGGCAGGCTCGGAAGAGTTTGACCACGAGGCCGGTAAAAAGCGTTTTGAACCGGTTGTTTACCACCTTAAAGAATGGGTGCAGGGCAACCACAAGGTCGAGCGCAAAGTGGGCGACGACAAAGGCGGCACAATGCGACTGGGCGCTTATGATGCGGTTCTGGCAGAAGGCTCAACAGTGGCCGGGGTTTACGGCGGAACCAATATCGAAGAACGCCACCGCCACCGGTACGAGGTGGACATCAAATACCGTGAAAAGCTGGAAAAGGCGGGGCTGAACTTCTCGGGCATGTCGCCGGACGGCCGGTTGCCGGAAATCGTCGAATGGTCGGACCACCCCTGGTTCATTGGGGTCCAGTACCATCCGGAGCTCAAGTCCAAGCCGTTTGCTCCACATCCTCTGTTTCGTGACTTTGTGCGCGCAGCGAAAGACAGCTCGCGCCTGGTCTGACACAAGGCGCTTTGCGACATTGTATCGGTCGGCGTGAAAATTCTGTACGCGCCGGTCGTTTGCGCGGTTAACTGTCGGGAACAACCGACAGGAGACCGGCCATGAGCAATCAAATCACCCAGGCAGAGAATTTTGCCGCCCTGCACAAAAAGGGCGACCCCGTAATCCTGTACAATATCTGGGATTCCGGCAGCGCCGGGGCCGTTCGTGACGCCGGTGCCAAGGCAATTGCCACCGGCAGCGCACCGGTTGCGATGGCGCAGGGCTTCGGCGACGGCCAGAACCTTCCACTCGAGGCAGCACTGGACAATGTCGGCCGTATCGTGACGGCCGTTGATTTGCCGGTCTCTCTGGATTTTGAAGGGGCGTATTCCAAGGATGTTTTGGGCATTGCCAGCAATGTTCAGCGCGCACTTGAAACCGGTGTCGTCGGCTTCAATTTCGAAGACCAAATCGTTGGAACCAGTGATCTCTATGACATCGAAACCCAGGCTGCACGCGTTGCTGCCATGCGCGAAGGATCCGATGCGGCGGGCGTTCCTGCTTTTATCAACGCACGGACCGATATCTTCCTCAAGGCCAAACCGGAAACCCATAGTGACGCGATGCTGGATGATGCCATTGCGCGGGCGCAAGCCTATACAGACGCTGGGGCCAGCGGCTTTTTTGCCCCCGGCCTGAAGGACGAAGCCATGATCGCCAGGTTGTGCGAATCGACGGAATTACCGGTCAACATTATCGCACTGCCCGGCACGCCGGACACGGCCACGCTGGCATCGCTGGGCGTGGCGCGGATCAGCTATGGACCGGTGCCATACCGCCTTATGCTGGGCTGGTTGCAGGAACAGGCAAAACAGGCACTGCATGGGGGCTGACCCCTCGCATCACGACAGCAACTTCAGGTGGAATCCCGTAAACCGGCAAACTTATGATTATCGGGCTATGACGGGTAGTCCGTGCTTGGCGGCCCACAAAATATGGAATAATGTCCCCCTATGTTGAAAAAGCTCTTTCAGGCCTTTCGCCCGCCGCAACACGACAACCTGCCCGACCCGGATGCTGAACTGGCGCTTGGGGCGCTTATGGTGCGTGTGGCACAGGCGGATCGGGATTACAAACTCGAAGAAATCAGCCTGATCGATCGCATCCTTGCCCGGCTTTACCAGCACAACGCGATCGAGGCCGCCAAGGTCCGGGCCACCTGCGAAAAGCTGCACGCGGCTGCCCCGGACACCGACACGTTCGGCAAACTGATCCGCGAGACCACCGACTTGCAGGAACGTCTGGCCGCGTTGGATGCCCTGTGGGAGGTCGTTCTGGCTGATGGCAATTCGGACGAGGGCGAGATGAAGATTGTGGAAGAATCCCGTATCGCCATGGGTCTGAGCTATAAAGACAGTCAGACCGCGCGCGAACGGATGCAAAGGCGCTTGGAAGAGCGTTAGACGCCATCTATATCTAGCACATGTTTAGTGATTTCCTGTCCCGGCTTACGCAGCCCCAGCCCGCCCCGCTTGCCCATGATGACGCCCGCCTGGCCCTGACAGCCCTGTTGGTGCGTATTGCGCGTTCTGACAACGACTATGCCGACAGCGAAATGTCCAGAATCGACCGGATTTCGGCCGAGCGTTATGGTCTGTCTCCGTTCGAGGCCGCCGGTCTGCGCGCCCGCGCCGAAGATCTTGAGGCCGAGGCCCCCGACACCGTCCGCTTTACCCGCGCAATCAAAGAAGCCGTGGATTATGATAACCGCCTCGCCGTCGTACAGGCGATGTGGTCGGTTGCCTTGGCTGATGGGCAGCGCACCGGCGAAGAGGATTCGCTGCTGCGGCTTGTCGTAAGCCTGCTGGGTGTCAGCGACGTGGATTCCGCTCTGGCCCGTCAAAAGGCTGCTAAAGCGTGATTGCGATGCTGGGCATGTATGACATGCCTGCCCTGCAACCGGCCAACGACCGGCTCTGGACTTTGATTCGCTCTCATCTGGGGTATGGCCCTGTCCACCTGACCCGCGATGCCGATGTGTGGGAGATCTGGCTGAACTCCGATCTTGTCTTTGCGCAGACCTGTGGGATGCCGTACCGCACCCGCCTGCACGGCAAAGTGCAATTGATTGGCACACCTGATTACGGATTGGTCGGGTGTCCGCCCGGCCACTACCGCTCGATCCTGGTGGCACGGCAGGACGATCAGCGAGGCCTGGATCAGCTGATCGGTGGCATATTCGCGTTTAATGAGGCCCTGTCTCAGTCCGGCTGGGCCGCGCCTTTGGTTCACCTTGCACAACGCGACCTGATACCCGCGACCATCCATCAAACCGGAGGGCATGTGCATTCGGCGCGTGCCGTCGCAGACGGGCATGCCGACTATGCCGCGTTGGATGCTTTGACATGGGAGCTGTTGAAGGAACACACCGATATGGGCACCACCCTGCGCGAGATCGATGCAACCGAGCCTACTCCTGCCCTGCCCTATATCACCGCCAACGGACAGAATGCGTCCGAAATTGCACGCGCCGTTCGCGCCGCCATTCACGCCCTGCCGGCCGAAGATCGCCGCCTGCTGCATTTGCACGACCTGATCGACATTTCCGCTGACGAATATCTTTGCGTCTCAAATCCTGATCAGGACACGGTCAATCAGCTTAGTCCCTGACCGATTTGGCCAAAACGTCTGGTCAATTTGGCAGTTTCCGAACCCAAACGCGTCAATTGCGCATTGCATTGCCCCGATTTTTAAGCCCTAGTACCGCACCAACACCAATAACACCTGGACCACCCGTGACAGATTCCACTCCCGTAATCGAGATCAAGAACCTCCACAAAAGCTTCGGCAATCTGGAAGTGCTGAAGGGGGTCGATATTACGGCAAGGCGCGGGGATGTCGTATCCCTGATTGGATCATCCGGGTCGGGCAAATCCACGCTTCTGCGCTGCTGCAACCTGCTGGAGGACAGCCAACAGGGCGAGATCCTGTTCAAGGGCGAGCCGGTACGCTGGATCGGCGATGGCCACGGACGCCGTCCCGCAGACCCCAAGCAGGTGCTGCGCATTCGCACCAACCTGTCGATGGTATTCCAACAGTTCAACCTGTGGGCCCATATGACAATCCTGCAAAACGTGATGGAGGCTCCGGTTACCGTGCTGGGGCGTGACCGGGCCGAAGCCGAGGACAGCGCACGCAAATATCTGGAAAAGGTCGGGATCGGCGACAAGTGCGACGTCTACCCTGCGCAGCTGTCTGGCGGTCAGCAGCAACGCGCGGCCATTGCCCGCGGCCTGTGCATGGAACCCGAAGCGCTGCTGTTTGATGAACCTACTTCAGCGCTGGACCCGGAACTGGAACAGGAAGTTATCAAGGTAATCAAGGATCTGGCCGCCGAAGGCCGGACTATGATCATCGTGACCCACGACATGAAGATGGCTGCCGATATCTCAAGCCATGTCGTTTTTCTTCACCAAGGCCTGATCGAAGAAGAGGGCCTGCCGGAAGATATCTTTACTACCCCTGAATCAGAACGACTTCAGGGCTTTCTCTCCGCCACTCAGGCGGCGTAAAATCAGAACAGAACTAAACTGGGGAGTAACCAATGAAAAACCTGATTCTGACCACAGCAGCGCTTGCGCTGACAGCTGGTATTGCCATGGCCGACACGGTTCGGATGGGCACTGAAGGCGCTTACGCACCTTGGAACTTTATCAACGATGCCGGCGAGATCGACGGTTTTGAGCGTGAACTGGGCGATGAGCTGTGCAAGCGCGCCAACCTGGAATGCGAATGGGTCAAGAATGACTGGGACTCGATCATTCCAAACCTGGTCTCGGGTAACTACGACGTCATCATCGCGGGTATGTCGATCACTGACGAACGCGATGAAGTGATCGACTTTACCCAGAACTACACACCGCCGGACCCATCGGCCTATGTTGCGATGTCCGACGACGTAGACGTCACAAGTGGCGTTGTCGCAGCGCAGACCGGTACCATTCAGGCCGGGTACATCGCCGAATCCGGTGCAACTCTGGTAGAATTCTCAAGCCCGGATGAAACCCTCGCCGCTGTTCGCAACGGCGAAGCTGACGCGGTTCTGGCAGACAAGTCCTTCCTGGCCCCCATCGTTGAAGAAGACGGTGATCTGCGTTTTGTCGCCGACGAAGTCCCTCTGGGTGGTGGCGTCGGCATGGGCGTTCGTGAATCGGATGCCGAGCTGAAAGAAAAGTTCAACGCAGCCATTCAATCGATGAAGGATGATGGCAGCCTGAACACGCTGATCAGCAAATGGGAAGTGTCTTCGACCTTCTGATTTTTCTGCACAAGTAGCGCGCCCTTACGATTTGGGGCGCGCTGCCGCTGAGCCCTCGCTAGTGTATGAGGCCTGCCATTTTCTCGTTCTGCTCTGATCCCGATGTTCTGGACACGTTTCGTTGGTTTTCCTGCTACTTGACCAACGGAGTGCATTGGTCCTTCTATTTGTCCTTCCTCAAGGTTTTGGCCTTGTTGGCAGTGACTGCGCCCGTTGCGCTGGGGTTCGGCTTTGCCGGAGCAATGGCCGCCCGGTCGCATTTCCCGCCGCTTAGCTGGCTGGGCAAAGGCTACATCGCCGTAGTTCGCGGCGTACCGGATATCGCCTTTTTCATGTTCTTTGTGATCGCGCTGGACCAGGCGTTTGAATGGACCCGTCATAAAATCCTTTGCCCCGACTGGACCGATCCGATCCGTCAGGGCAACGACTTTCTGGTGTGCCAAGCCGCCAAATTACCGCTGGGCTCTTCGCCGGAATGGATGCACGAGACCTACGGGTTCTTTCTGGCAGTCATCACCTTCTCGATCGTCTTTGGGGCCTTTGCTGCCAACGTGCTGTTTGGTGGCATGCGAGCCGTTCCGCATGCCCAGCTAGAGACGGCCGAAGCCTATGGCATGTCACGCCGTCAGACTTTCTGGCGTGTCCTTGTGCCGCAGATGTGGGTTTATGCCCTGCCCGGCCTGTCGAATTTATGGATGGTTTTGATCAAGGCCACACCGCTTTTGTTCCTGCTAGGGGTCGAGGATATCGTCTATTGGGCACGCGAACTGGGTGGAACCAAGACATCCAAATTCACCGCCTACCCGCATGGCGATTGGCGCATGTGGTACTTTCTGTTTCTGCTGGTCTTCTACCTTGGCATGACCCGTGTCTCTGAGATTGGACTCGAGAAACTGATGCGACGCCTGGCCCATGGGCAGGCCACATCGGGCGGCGAACTGCTGCGCAAGGAGACCACGGCATGAGCTGCTTGCAGACCATCCAGGATTACGGCCTGCGGTCCATCGGTCTGGGTGAGCGTCTGCTGCCCAAGTCTGATTTCACCTTGTGCGAACAGTTCACCCTGATCGGGTCTGGCATGATCTGGAACGTCTATTTCGGCATCATGGCGCTGGCGACCGGGTTCTTCCTGGCGACGGCGCTGGCCGTCGGCAAGGCGTCCAGCAACATATGGCTGCGCAAACCGTCCGAGTGGTTCATCTTTATCTTCCGCGGCTCGCCGCTGTTCATCCAGTTCTTCTTTGCGTATTTCCTCTTTCTCTCGCTGAAAAAACCCTACCCGATGTTCGACGGGTTCACGTCAGCCTGGCTTGGTGCTCTGATCGTTCTGTTCTTCAACACGGCTGCCTATTCGGGTGAGATCTTTTATGGCGCGCTGCGCTCAATCCCAAAAGGGGATATCGAGGCAGCAGACGCCTATGGCATGTCCGGCTGGTCGCGGTTCCGCCGGGTCGTTTGGCCGACCACGCTGCGGCTGGCATGGCCCGCCTACACGAACGAGGCGATCTTTCTGTTCCACGCCACCACACTTGTCTTCTTCTCGGCATTTCCCGCGTGGCAACAACGCGGCGATGCGCTGTACTACGCCAGCTATTTTGCCGACAAGACCTTTAACCCGTTTGTCCCCTATCCCATTCTGGCCTTCTATTTTATCCTGCTGACGCTGGTTGTGATCGGGGGATTTGGTCTGGTGAACAAGCGGCTCAATCGGCACCTGCCAGCTGCCAAAAAAGCCAAAATGCAGTTCCGCCTGAAGCTGGCGCGCTGACCACGGGCATTCGCGTCGCAGAACAAGATTTATTAGGGAATTCGGCCTTGATTAGCCTTGTCACTATCGTTTTTTCTGGTGATCTGGATCTCGTGCGATATCAGGCTCGATCGCTGGCGTTATTGGTGCGCCCGGAAATTATCAACGATATCAACTTGGTCATCAACGATGTGAATGAGGGCGATATCCGCCGCACATTGGAAGAAATGCGCCCGGAGTACGGCCCTCATGCCGCCAAAGTCCGGATCGTCGGCGGCGATGAGGTGCTGCTGAACGTGCCGCGTAAAACCCGCCGCAGTTTGTTTGAGTGGCTTTATGTGGACAACCGGCATCGCCTGCCTTTTGCCTCTGCGCAAGGCTGGCGCGGCGGCAATGGCTATCGGATGCAGCAGGCCCTGAAACTGGCCTCAGCGCGGATCGCTGACTGCGACAGGATGCTCATACTGGACGGAAAGAACATTTTTCTGCGCGATTTCGATCCGGAAGAGTTCTTTGACGAACAAAATCGCGGACTATCCACTTTCCATCCTCCGAACGCCGAATTCCATCAGGGCTGGCTGAATGAAAGCCTGAAAGTGATGGACCTGAACATGACGGCCAACGATATCGAAGCCACCACCGCCTACGAGACTCCGTATCCGGTCAATCGCCAACTGGTGCTGCGCGTGCTGGATGAAGTCGCCGAGTCCCATGGTTCAGTTCAAGCCTTGTTTGCATCCAAACAACGGCCAACGGAATTCATGTTATTGTTTGCCTCTTGCATCAGGAACGAAGGCAATGTCGACCGGTATTTCGGAGAATTTGCCGGCCAACACCTAGGGGTGTGGAAAGAGTATTCACCGCAACTGATCAACAAGGTTATCTCTAACGCAGAAACTACCCCGTCGGCCACTTTTGGGGTGCATCGCAAGGCAATTGAGCTTCTTAACGACGAACAGCGCCAGCGTCTGATTGCCCTGTTTGCAGTGCGTGGGCTCGATCTGAAGCCGTTGTTGAACTCTGCCTGATGCAGATTTGACCTATGGGCGCCTTCACAGCGGCAGCAGGCTATTCACAACATTTTCGCAGCGCCAAACTCCAGTCAATCGGGCTGAAGGAGTTGAGATTTGTTTGAAAATGGTACCGCCTGCTGGATTCGAACCGGCGACCTCTGGATCCACAATCCAGCGCTCTAACCAACTGAGCTAAGGCGGCACTCGTGTGGGGCGATGTACCGAACGCGCCCACGGAATGCAAGAGGATTAAAGCTGAATTTTCCAGCTTTGTTCGACAAGATCGACCCCAAAGGAATGCACATGTTTGCTGTTCAGCAAGTGCCACCCCGAAGCCCGGTAAAGCCTGCAGGCGGCCTCGTGGCTTTCGTGGGTCCACAGCCTCATTTCTGTGAATCCGGCACTGCGCGCGAACGCCATACAGGTACCCAACATCCGCTTGCCCAACCCCAACCCGCGGGCCTGAGGCATCAGCAGGAACAGACGCAACTTTGCTGTTTTTTCGTCAAGCGCAACACAAAAGATGCTGCCCAGCCTCTCGCCTGCCCGCTCGGCAATCCAACCCCTTTCCCGGGTCGGATCATGCCCGGCGACAAAGTCGGTCAGGATACTGTGAACAAGGGGGGCGAAGGTCTCATCAAACCCCTCATCGCGCGCATAGAGCAGGCCGTGCTGCATAACCAGCCACGGGGCGTCGGAGGCGCGAAAGGGTCTGATCAGAACATCCTGCATTCCTTATTGGATAGCAAAGGCGGCTTGATTCTCAACCCTTTGCGCGCTAGCACAATCTCTGATCCCCGGAGGCGCATATGAGCATCAACACCGAACGTGACATTCAGGCAAACCTGCAGATCGGCCCCACTGATCACGGCATGGTGCGACTTTTCATTGAGGCCGATGGTGTTGAGATCCCGATGGATTTCGAACCCGAGGAAGCCGAAGAAATCGCAGACGAAATCCGTGCGGCCGCTGAGGCTGCGCGCGCGGTGCAAGGCTGACCTCTCAGATCCGAGGGTCGCGCATTGCGTGTAGACGGCGGGCGGCATCCGTCGCAAATTTCTGGATCAGTTTCTTGCGCCGCGCCGGCGCAACCTTGTCCTCCGGGGCCATGCGCACAATCTCGGCGTCATAAGCATCGGCGATGATCAGGCCTGTCTCGGGCGGCAGCAGATCGGTAGGAAAATCGGTATCGACTGCCCAGAAGAATCGATCACACCACTCCATATAACCCTGCCATTTGGCATCCGACTGATAATCGGCGCGGCTGGATTTGCATTCGATCACCCACAGCTCACCCTTTGAACCCAGCCCCATGACATCCACGCGCAATCCGCGTGTTGGCACGAATTCCTCAACAGAAACAAACCCATGGGTCAACAGGTGCCGTGAAACACCACGCGCGAGCTTTTGTCCGGGCTGTAGATCTAATGTCATGTTTGAAATGTGAACAATTCATGAACATAAATCAAGAACATCATCGCACTTGACATGATACCAATCAGTATCTTATCAATGAGATACCAAATGGTATCACTAACGGTGTATCGAATGCAGACACAAACTCAAAACGCGTTTCGTGCGCTTGCCGACCCAACCCGCAGGGACATCGTACAGATGCTTGCTGCGCAGGACATGACGATCGCGCAATTGACCGATCAATTTGAAATGACCCGCGCAGCTGTCAAAAAGCACCTGACCGTATTGTCCGATGGCGGTCTCATCACGGTTGAGGCGCGCGGACGGGAACGTATCAACCGACTGGAACCCAAGGGGATGGCCCCTGTTCTGGACTGGCTCAGCTATTTTGACCAGTTCTGGGATGATCGCTTGAACAATCTTAAAGAAGCCATTGAAAGGAATAAAAAGTGACTAAATCCGTTTTGCAAAAATCGATCTTCCTGCAGGCTGAACCTGAAACAGTCTGGGCTTATCTGACCGAGCCTGATCGCCTGGCAGAATGGTTCCACAAGCCCGTGCGCCCTCTGGCGGCAAATCAAAAGCTTGAGATGTTCGGAACCACCAGTGGCGATCTGCTGATCTGGGGCGAGGTGCGCGTTGCCCGCCCGCCTGAATACCTGGAGTACACCTTTACGGTGAAACCCATGGGTGATGCGATCAGCGTGGTCAAATGGACCTTGGAACCCGTCGCAGGCGGTACCCGCTTGGGGCTGCACCATGAAGGCCTGCCCCAAACCGCCGAAGCGTTCGGGCTTATCCTGGCGCTGGACAAAGGCTGGGATGAGCATTTGGGCAAGATGCGGACTGCGTTGCACGAAACAGTTGACGCCTGACCCCTTGTGCAAACCCGCCGCACATCCTACTTAGGCCCGTGGCGGGTTCTGCCCTTCTTGTGACAGGTAGCATTCTGGTGGCCTTAAGCAATTCCGAGGGGGCTGGCTCTGTTCAGGTCCTGGCCTGATTACCTGGCGCCCACCTGTACATACAGGTCCTCGGGAATCAAACCGCACGGTTGACTGGTGGTCCCGCCACACTTTTCGCAAATGTTGCTACTTCGCTGAAGGCGCGTCCTGCCGCACTGGGGCAGGTTCAAAGCTGTGCACAACAGGTGAGCCGCGGCGCGGTCCGCCCGGTTTGTCGGCCATGCTCATGATCGCATAGGCAAACTGGACGCCAGCAAACACGATGCCATTCATGAACCAGATCATGACCAACGCGATCAGACCCATGTCAGATCCGGTGATCAGGCCGCGCAAGTTGGCCACGTTCAGGGCCAGCAGCACGCCGACAAAAATGGCCGAGATGACAAATCCCCAAGCAACCTGTGTGATGTAGAGACGGATAAGTTTGGGCATGGCGAACCTCCTTGCACTCTGACATTCAGATTAGCGCATGCAGGTTCGGGGTAAAGGCGTCAGAACGCCTCGGGCTTGGCCTCATGCGCCATATGGTCCAGCACAGCATTGACGAATTTGGGTTCTTTGCCTTCAGGAAAAAAGGCACGGGCCACGTCAACGAACTCGGTAATGATCACCTTGGGTGGGGTATCGTCCTGCGTCAGTTCAGCCCCGGCCGCGCGGAAGGTTGCGCGCAAGGTGGGGTCGATCCGTGCGATGGGCCATTTCGCAACCAGAGCGCGGTCGGTCATCTGGTCAATCGGTGCCTGATAATTCACGGCATCTTCAACCAGCTTGCGGAACACGCGGATATCGCCGTCCAGCATCTCTTCACCCTCATAGACAGCGCCAAACCGGTGTTCCAGAAACTCATTCACAACCTGTTCGGTCGTCTGGCCCGACTGTTCCATCTGGAACAGCGCCTGCACGGCGTAAAGCCGGGCGGCGGATTTCATCAGGCGTTTCTGGTTGGCCGGTTTCGGCGCGTCTGTCTGGGTCATGCTGTCGTGGATCCGTTGCTGTCGCCCGCCACTAGGATGGACTCGGACGGTGGCTTGAAGCCGACGCCCTTTTTCGAAGCGCCCCACTTACGGCTGAGTGCGATCAGATGCAAGGCCGCAGCGGCGGCTCCGCCACCTTTATTCATCTTTTCTGGGTTAGCACGCACCTCGGCCTGATCGTCATTTTCAACCGTCAGGATGCCGTTGCCGATGCACAGACCCTGCAGGCCCATCAACTGGATGGCCCGGCTGGAGTCGTTGCAGACGGTTTCATAGTGGGTAGTCTCTCCGCGAATGACGCAGCCCAGCGCCACATAACCGTCGAAGTTGCACTGGCGGTCGGCCATGGCGATGGCGGTGGGGATCTCCAGCGCGCCGGGCACCTCGACCACATCACAGGTGCCGCCTGCCCCTTCGATCTCGGCCTTGGCACCAGCCACCAGATTGTCGGCGATGGCGCGATAGAACGGAGCCACCACGATCAGCAGTTTGACAGGTTTGTCGAATGCCGGTGTCGGCAGAACGCCGTGTTTGTCTTGTTCAGCCACGATCAGTCATCCTTGAGAATCGAGCGGGTTCCGACGATGGACAGGCCAAACGCGTCGAGCCCCAGATACACGGTTTCAGGTGAATCCGTCAGCAGCACCAGCTCCTGAATACCCATCTTGGACAGTATCTGCGCGCCCAGACCAGTTTGCTTGATAGTGCGTGGACCTTCGTCATCACCTGCGTAAAGCGAATTGCGGGGCTGGCGGAACAGGCAGACCACGCCGCGCCCCTCGGCGGCGATCTTTTCCATCGCGCGCGGCAATTCATGGGGCGATTTTGGCCCCAGCCCCAGAATGTCGGGGGCCTCGTGCAAGGCATGCGTACGGGTCAGAACGGGTTCGGGTGTGGTGATGTCGCCCTTGACCATCACGACATGTTCGATGCCGTGAGTTTGGTCGGTGAAGATACGCATCTCCCAATCGCCGCCATATTCGGAACTGACGGTTTCCCGCGACGTTTCGACCACAAGATTGTCGTTGCGTGACCGGTACGAGATCAGGTCGCTGATCGTGCCGATCTTCATGTCATGTTCTTTGGCAAACGCAACCAGATCGGGCAAACGCGCCATGGTGCCATCAGATTTCATGATTTCACAGATCACGCCCGAAGGGTTTAGCCCCGCCAGGCGCGAGATATCGACAGCCGCCTCGGTATGACCCGCGCGCACCAGCACCCCACCCCGTTTGGCCCGCAGGGGAAAGACATGGCCCGGCGTTGCGATATGCGCCATCGTATTCTGTTCGTTGATCGCCGTTGCCACGGTCAGCGCCCGATCGCCAGCTGAGATGCCCGTTGATACACCTTCGCGCGCCTCGATGGACACTGTGAACGCGGTTTCATGACGTGATGAGTTGTTCACGGCCATCATCGGCAAGCCCAGCGCGTCTACACGCTCAGCCGTCATCGGCAGGCAGATCAACCCGCGGCCATGTGTGGCCATGAAGTTAATCGCCTCGGCGTCAGCAAACTCGGCAGCTATGACCAGATCGCCTTCATTCTCGCGGTCTTCGTGGTCGACCAGAATGTACATCCGGCCCTTGCGCGCCTCATCGATAATCTCTTCGATCGGGCTGATCGCGTCGCGCAGCTGGGCTTCGACAGGTCCGGGGGTTTCAAAACTCATGAAGCAGCCTTTCGCAAAGCAAGTTTGACCGGGTGGATAGACTACCAGACGTTCAAAGACCAGACCGCATGCGGCACGAGCCGGTCAGGACGCGGCGTTGATTAACGTGGCTCAGGACATCTCGGCCAATCGGGCGACATAGCGCGCCAGGGTGTCGATCTCGAGGTTCACCTGATCCCCAACCGAGACATCACCCCAGGTTGTCACCTCTTTGGTATGCGGAATAAAGTTGATCCCAAATTCGCACATGTCGACATCATTGACGGTCAGCGAGGTCCCGTTCAATGCAACCGACCCTTTCGGAGCAATGAACCGAGCCAGATCCTTTGGCGCGCGCAGGGTGACGCGGGTGCTGTCGCCTTCGTCCTCGACAGCGACCACTTGCGCGACACCGTCCACATGGCCGGACACAATATGCCCGCCCAATTCGTCGCCGACCTTCAGGGCCCGTTCCAGATTGACCCGCTTACCTACTGCCCAGCTGTCCAGATTGGTTTTGGATACGGTCTCGGCGCTGATCTGAACGTCATAACAGTCGTCCCCTAGTGCAATAACAGTCAGACAGACGCCATCGCTTGCAATAGAGGCACCAATATCAATTCCCGCCGTATCATAGGCCGTGTTGATCCGGGCCCGCAGATCGCCTTGCTGATCCAGCTCAGTGATGGTGCCTATATCGGTGACAATCCCTGTAAACATTTCGCTAACCCCTAATTCATACTTTAGCCCAGCGTTCCTAGCCGACCTAAGCCCAAGCTGCGTGCCGGACAAGCCCCACCTTGCCGGGAAGGGCGTAAACGGGCATAATTTCATTAACAAACGACAAGAGCAGCAGTGATGTCACCCTCCGCCATTGGCCCGCAACGCCGCGTGTTTCTATTTTTGCAGGGACCTCATGGCCCGTTTTTCAACGGGCTGGGTCGGATGCTGCGCGCCACAGGGGCCGAGGTCTGGCGTGTCGGGTTCAACGCGGGCGATCAGGCCTTCTGGTCGGACCCATCAAGCTACACCCCGTTCCGCGACGATCCTGCACTTTGGCCTGACACGCTTGCCACGCTGATCGCCGAACGGCGGGTTACGGATATCGTCCTTTACGGTGACACACGCCCGATCCATGCCTGTGCCGTGGACGTTGCGCGCGCCAAAGGCGTCACGGTGCACGTGTTCGAAGAGGGCTATCTGCGCCCGTGGTGGGTCACTTACGAAAGGTCCGGGTCCAACGGGAATTCCCGCCTGATGTCTCTCGAAGTTACGCAGATGCAGCAGGCGCTGGACCAGTCCTTTGCACAGACGCCGCCGCCTCCGTCCCATTGGGGGGATATGCGACAGCACATCTTTTACGGGGCGCTCTATCATTGGTTTGTGCTGTTTATGAACAGGCGCTACCGCAGTTTTCGCCCCCATCGAGACCTGCCTGTTTCAAAAGAGTTTAGCCTGTATTTCAAGCGCCTGGCGCTGATGCCTTTTCATCGCATTCAGCGCCGCTGGGCCACAGCGCGCGCGCGCAGCAGCGGGTTTCCGTACCATCTGGTTCTGCTGCAACTGGGGCATGACAGTTCGGTGCAGTCCCATTCGGACTATAGCTGCATGTCCGATTTTGTGGCGGATGTGATCAAAGGCTTCGCAAAAGGCGCGCCCGCACATCATCGCCTGGTCATCAAGGAACACCCGCTTGAAAACCACCGCGAACCTCTGCGCAAACGCGTGCGTCAGATGGCGCGAACGCATGGTATTTCAGACCGCGTACATTATGTTCCTGGTGGCAAGCTTGCAAAGCTGTTGGACGATGCCAATTCGGCCGTCACAATCAACTCGACCGCCGGGCAGCAGGTTCTGTGGCGTGGCATCCCACTGCGCATCTTTGGCAGATCGGTTTACGACAAGCCTGAATTCGTATCGCACCAGTCTTTAACCGACTTTTTCGCCGCGCCAATGCCCCCAGATCAGAGTGCCTATCAAATCTACCGACGGTTCCTGCTCAAAACCAGCCAGGTGCCGGGTGGGTTTTACTCGCGTCGGGGGCGGCGACAATTGCTGCGCAGCGTGGCTGACATGATGCTCAGCGCAAAAGATCCCTATCAATCGGTCCTGACCAACAAAGAGGCGCTGACGCCACAGTTGCGAGTTGTTGAGTAGCCCAGACCCACGCGGCGCTAGATGTTATCGCACAATCCGGATAACTTACGGCCAACAAAAGACTATAACAAAGACGACTGAGGATAGCCGGCAGTGAAGCGTTTTCCAATCCGATGGGTACGGGGGATTTCCCTTGTCGCCGCTATTGGCCTTTTGGCCGCGTGCCAGCTTCCTAAGGCCGGGCCCAATAAAAGTGAAATTCTGGCAGGCTCTGTTGAAAACGGTGGCAACGCATTTGTTGTCGAAGTCGACGACCGGGTGTCCGAGGCCACCTCAGCCGTTCCGCAATTTGGGTTTTCCTCCGCATTTCGCAGCGCGACCAGTCTGGCTGCAGATACCGTCCGTCCCGGTGACACCTTGGGCATGACGATCTGGGAAAACGTCGATGATGGCCTTCTATCCGGAGAGCTGAGCTCATCCACCATTCTAGAGCAAGTACAAGTCGACAGCGACGGATTCATCTTTGTGCCCTATGCCGGGCGCATTCGCGCCGCGGGCAACACGCCCGAGCAATTGCGACAGCTGATCACAAGTAAACTTGCCGAACAAACGCCCGACCCGCAGGTTCAGGTGCGCCGCACGGCCGGGGACGGCTCCACCGTCACGTTGACCGGTGAAATCGGCGCCCCCGGTGTCTACCCGATCGAACGCCCAAGCCGCACCTTGTCCGGGATGCTGTCGCGTGCCGGTGGGGTGGCCCTTGGTTCCGACATTGCGGTTGTAACGTTGATCCGCGGCAACAACCGGGGAACGGTTTGGTACGAAGACCTGTTCCGCGACCCCAGCCTGGACGTCGCTCTTCGCGGTGGAGATCGTATTCTGGTAGAGGCCGACACCCGGTCTTACATCGCCCTGGGTGCAACAGGCGGGCAATCCCGTGTGGCCTTTGACACCCAGGACCTGTCCGCGCTTGAAGCCCTGGCGCAGGTCGGTGGCTTACAATCCCTGTCCTCTGACCCCACCGGTATCTTTATTTTGCGGGACGAACGTCAGGATATCGCCCGCTCGGTCATGGGCCGTTCTGATCTGCAAGGGGAACAGCGCATGGTTTACCTGCTGAACCTCACTGCCCCCAACGGGCTGTTCATTGCCCGTGATTTTGTCATTCGCGACGATGACACGATCTATGTGACCGAAGCCCCATACGCGCAATGGAGCAAGTCCATCTCGCTGATCGCCGGTGGCCTGACCCCGGTCGCAAATGTAGCGACGCTGACGGGCGGTTGATGCAATCCGAAACAACAGCCGGGTCAAAGCGGTCTCGGCTGTTTGTCTATAATGCCGGCTTTCTGACACAGCGCCGTATTAGGCGCATTCTTTCCCTCAAGGGGTACGATATTCGCATTGGCTTTCCCAAGGACGGCGATGTCGTAGGCGTTTGGGGCAATAGCCCCACAGCCCGCCGAGGGTTGTCCGTTGCCACGAAACACAATGTGCCGATCCTGCGGGTTGAGGACGCATTTCTTCGGTCACTTCATCCTGGTCGCGATGGTGAGGCCCCGCTTGGCCTGTTGTTGGACCAATCCGGCCTTCATTTCGGTCCGGCACATCCTTCGGATATTGAGACGTTGCTGGCCACGCACCCTCTAGACGACACGGCTTTGTTGAATCGGGCCCGTTATGGAATTGCGCGGGTGCGCGAGTTGCATCTGAGCAAGTACTCTGCCTTCGACCCCGACCGACCGCCCCCCAATCCGGGTTATGTTTTGGTGGTCGATCAGACCCAGGGTGACGCGTCCGTCACCGCCAGCGGGGGCGACGCCGCCCGGTTTCGCGAAATGCTGGTCATGGCACAAGAGGAAAATCCAGGCGCCAAAGTTCTGATCAAAACCCACCCCGAAACCAACGCTGGTCACAGGGCTGGCTATTTCTCGGACCGGGATGTCACCGACCGGGTCTCGCTCATGACAGCGCCGATCAGCCCGTGGTGCTTGCTGGAAGGGGCTGTTGGCGTCTACACCCTGTCCTCTCAGCTGGGGTTCGAGGCGATCATGGCCGGACACAAACCCCGTGTATTCGGCCAGCCCTTTTATGCCGGGTGGGGCCTGACACAGGACGAGGCCCACTTTCCCCGCCGCCAGCGCAGCCTGACCCGGGCGCAACTGTTTGCGGCGTCGATGATCCTCTACCCGACTTGGTACGATCCTTACCGGGACCAGGTGTGTGAACTGGAAACAATCCTGGACACGCTTGAGGCGCAAACCCGCACCTGGCGGCAGGATCACAAGGGCTGGACCGCCTCGGGTATGCGGGTGTGGAAACGCAAGCACCTGCAACAAATGTTCGGGCGCGAAAAGAAAATCCGGTTCACATCGGCCCAACCGGACAATTCCGACCGGCCGCACATGGTCTGGGCCAGGCATGCCCGCGACGCCACAGATGCGGTGCGTGTCGAAGACGGATTTCTGCGGTCGCGCGGTTTGGGGGCCAGCCTGGTGCCGCCTATCTCATTGGCGACTGACGATCTCGGCATTTACTACGACCCCACCCATCCCAGCCAGTTGGAGGAGTTAATCGCGGCGCGCGAAACCCTGCGACCGGATCAGGATATCCGCGCCGAACGTCTGGTTGCGCAGATCATCACGGGCCGCCTCAGCAAATACAACACCGGCGATGCGGTTCCCGATTTGCCCGCCGGTCACCGTATTCTGGTGCCAGGACAGGTCGAAGACGACGCCTCGATCCTTATGGGTACAACATCGGTACGCACAAACACCGATCTGTTGCGCGCAACCCGCGCCGCGAACCCAGACGCTATCGTGATCTACAAACCCCATCCGGATGTTGAGGCTGGCTTGCGCGAAGGCGCGCTGGACGACGCCCATCTGGCGGATGTCATTGTCCGAAACACCGACCCGGCCGCACTGCTGTCTGAGGTTCAGGAAGTCTGGACCATGACCTCATTGCTGGGGTTCGAAGCGCTGTTGCGCGGCGTCGCCGTTACTACGTTGGGTGCGCCGTTTTATGCGGGCTGGGGGCTGACCCAGGATTTGGGCACCGTTCCGGCGCGCCGCGGCGCGCGACCGTCATTGTTGGGATTGGTGCATGCTGCATTGATCGACTACCCGCGCTATCTGGATCCGATCACTGGCCAGCCCTGCCCGGTTGAGGTCGCACTGGAACGCTTGGCCGACAGGTCCGGCACCAAAGGCGGTCCATCGCTCCGGGTGTTGTCCAAGCTGCAAGGGACATTTGCCACGCACGCGCATCTGTGGCGCCGCCGCTAACGCAGCGCGCGCGACCAGCGGTGCAATACATCAGGCCCTACGGCCCGCGTTTCGATCAGTTCAAACCGGGGGGCGCTGTCCAGTTTCTCAAGCCCGAGCGCGCCAATGGCTGGCAACCCTTCGGCACCGATCGTCAGACCTGCGCTAAAGCCCACCAACTCGTCCACAAGGTCGTCAGCCAGCAAGGACGCAGCCAATGCGGACCCGCCCTCGCAAAACACCCGTGTCAGCCCTGCATGCCCAAGTTGCTGCAGCAGATCCGCAGAATCGATATGGTGGTCCTGCAAGGCGCAGGGGATCAAACGAGCACCCATCCCTTCCCACGCGCGGGCACGTTCTGCGTCCGGGGACGGGCCGTGGCACAGCCAAACAGGAACCTCGGATGCAGTCCGCGCTAACTGCCCCAACAGCGGGATGTCCAAACGACGAGAGACAACAACCCGCACCGGTTGCGCCGCAATCCCCAGATCACGCACCGTAAGAGAGGGGTCATCGACACGCGCGGTCCCGGCCCCAACCATCACCGCATCATGGCGCGCGCGCATGGCATGCACGGCCCGGCGCGCCTTAGGTCCGGTGATCCACTGGCTGTGCCCGTTGGACGTGGCGATCCGCCCGTCAAAACTGCTGGCCAGTTTAAGTGTTACAAAGGGTCGACCTTGTTCGGTTTTCAGAAAGAAACCTGCGTGATCCTGCGCGGCCTGATCCGCCAGAACGCCAGTCGTCACCTCGATACCGGCCTCACGTAACATGGCAAAGCCCTGCCCCGCCACACGTGCATCGCTGTCCTCAATGGCCGACACCACCCGGGATACTCCGGCTGAGATCAAGGCCTCGGCACAGGGCGGTGTTTGACCATGATGCGAACATGGTTCCAGTGACACATACGCTGTCGCGCCGCGTGCAGCCTCACCAGCCTGTGCCAGTGCTTCGGCTTCTGCATGGGGGCGGCCGCCCGGCTGGGTCCAGCCACGACCAATAATCCGTCCGACGCGCACGATGACACAGCCGACAGACGGGTTGGGCCAACACGCCCCTTGCCCGCGCTGACCCAAAGACAAGGCCAGCGCCATATATCGCTTATCTGTTTCGCTCACTCGTCCGTCGAAGGCTGCGGCGGGCGCAGTTCGTGGACAAACTCCTCGAAATCATCGGCCGCCTGGAAATTCTTGTACACACTCGCAAAGCGAACATAGGCCACGGTGTCGATCCGCGCCAGAGCTTCCATGACGATCTCGCCGATCTTGCTGGACGGGATATCGGTCTCACCCATGCTTTCCAGACGCCGCACAATACCCGAGATCATCTGATCGATACGTTCGGGATCGATGGGCCGTTTCTGCATCGAAATGCGGATCGAGCGTTCGAGCTTATCGCGGTCGAAATCTTCGCGTTTGCCATTGGTTTTGATCACCACCAGATCGCGCAACTGCACGCGTTCATAGGTTGTGAACCGTCCGCCACAGGCCGGGCAAAATCTGCGCCGGCGGATCGCAGCATGATCCTCTGCCGGGCGTGAATCTTTGACTTGTGTGTCGATGTTTCCGCAAAACGGGCAGCGCATCCGCCGTCTCCTCGTCCCTGGTTCGGCCTCTTTTGTAAGCACTCTGGCTTACTTATCCACAACTATAGGGCAGCCGCTAGGATTTGGGTAGTCGGAAATTTTCACCGCAAGATAAAGGGGTCACGCGAAATGGGCAGTGACCCTTCTCTGATGCGCCGCTGTGCGGTGCTCAAACAGAAAAATGCCTTGCCATGTTCCCAGCACCGGCTTGCCGAATGCCACCGGAATAGACAAGGACACCGGTAAAAGCGCGGCCTTGATATGGGCGGGCATGTCATCTGGCCCTTCATAGGTGTGTCGCAAATACGCCATCGAGGGATGATCCGAGGGCGGCACCAGCCGGTCAAAGAAAGCACTCAGATCAGTTCGCACTTCAGGATCTGCGTTTTCCTGAATAACCAGCGAACACGACGTATGTCGTACAAACAGGGTCAGCAATCCGTCACGTTCGACCGAGTTTAGCCAGTTTCGCACATCCTTGGTGAATTCGTACAACCCCGGACCATACGTCGAAATAAGAAACTCGGTCTGCAAAACGCAACGATACTCCGTTTAGTTGTCGAAAAGCGGACGGCGATTGCACAGGCCGTTTGCGCTTTGAACCGACCGGCTTTGGCCCGGGATGAACCCAACAGAGTTCGACATGACGTTCAGATCAACGCCTTTTGGCGGCGTGATCGAAAACTGCACGGCCGTTCTGCGGCCTGTCGCTTCGCTGGGGCCATAGCCGCGCACAACATAAATTGGCTGCTGCCAACCCGCACCCAGCGATCTGCGGGCAAAGTCGGCGGCGGCACACCAATAGCCATCTGCGTCCGTGCGTCCACGCGGGATCACTTCAAATATTGAACTGTTCACCGCAACCGTCTGATATCCGAGACGGCCGTTAAACGCCGACGCCGGAGTGCCCAGCACAAGGGCAGCAAATACTGCGTAAGATAATATCTTTTCCATAAGCATACTCTTTCCTGTTTCGAGGTAAGTATTGACTTAGTTTACAATGAAAGCCGGCAAAGCCGGTTCACGATGATTTCAGCCACAGTGCCCATCGGCGTGAACAGGCGTCAACCAGCCGCGATACCGGATCAACCGGCCCAGCATTGGCACCTCGGCCGATACGTCAAACCAGAAATGACCGTCTTCGCCCTGCCATTCAGCGGTTGAAGATCGCGGCAACAGGAACGCAGGGCATGGCAGGCCCAGCACGCTCACGCGACGGATGTGGATAAATATACGCCCATCTGACACCTCTGGCTTCAGCCACAACGTCACCCAACCCAGTTTTTCACGAATAGACCCGGTTTCGTGATCATGGGTCAGCCGCGAGCACGTGGTGTGTCCGTTGAAATCCCGCTGCCAGGTCCATTCGTGCCCGTTCCGCTCGATCCTGACCTGCACTGGGATATCTTCGGCGTTTAGGGGAAAGCGTCCAAGTCGCAACATCAGGTCGATCAGCAGGCCCCGTCCCCTGCGGACATCGCAGCGCCCCGAATATAGACCTGTATTGCCGTGTAGTCGGCGAACAGCCATTGGCAGCTCACTATCCTCTGGCAAGGCCTGCAGAAAGGGATCAGGTTGCACTTAAAACCCCTCGGGCAAGAACCGGGACCGCAAACTGGTTTCCGGGATCAAACAAGCCTCGGTACGGCCGAATATCTTATACCTGTTCCGGGCGATGGCGTAGTATAGGGGGTCTTTGACCGGGCCAGGCAGGAACCTGCAAAGCGACAGAACAGGCCACCCCCCCGGCAAAGCACGCATGGCTGCAGCAAAGGCATCAAGCCGCTGGTGAGTTACGCCATCCACAACCACCAGATTTGTTTCGAATTTATCCGTCGGCAAACCAAGTTCTGCGTACAACCTCTGCCCCAATGGCGATTGAGCCGTGGCAAACCTGAATCGCTGCGCCGTGTCCTGCGCCACCATAAACCTGAAGAAACCGGAACACAGAACGCATTCTCCATCAAATACGATCAGGTCGCCGCTATCCGGCATTGCGGCACTTGTTTGGTTCGGCATCAAAACTGCGCCCAGTTGTTCCCTTGCCGCGCACCCTTTCATCGCGCCCCAATTCAGGCAATGCGACAAGTGGCCATTTGGTCAGATGCACAAAATAGATAACATGCCGGGGAGCCTCCGGTGTCTTTGTGGCAAAACTCCGTGGCTCTGACCCCATCCCCATAAGGCACTAACCCGACAACGCGCTGAAACTATTCGATCCCGCGCATCTGGTCTTGTGCGCATCAGCCAAAAGTGTTCGATTTCTTGTCAAACGTCGCCGCCGAGTTTTATAACCAAACGTATTCCGGAACCAACCGATTGATCGCAAGCACCCGCAATCACGTGCAAATCCATTGAGAATGCAGTAGAAAAAGCCATGGAAGTTCATATCTCCCGCATCCAATTGCTAACCAGATCTCTGGACCAACAGGCGGAAACTCCGGATACGGCAGACCGCATCCTTGATAAATGCGGACTGGACCGGGCAGCAATTGCGGCTTCGGACACGACGTACACGGCCACTCAGGAGGCGCTGTTCGTGCGATATGCCTGCGATGCGCTGGGGGATATCACCTTTGCTGCGCAGGCTGGGATGCAGTTCACTTCATCCTCCAGCCTGACCGCTTATATCAGCAAATACTCGCGCGATCTGAGGCAGGTCATCGAGAATACGTCGCGGTTTCATGGGATGATTGATCCCGCGATTTTCTTCAGCCTGCGCCATGCCGGGAATTTCGCCACGATTGAGGCCGACTGGAAGGATGCCAGCTATGCCCGGTATCATCGGCGCACCGAGTTTCTGATGTTCGCGGGGCTGGCCCGCATGCGTAGCCTGACCCAATCGAATTTCTATCCGATTGAAATACGCTTTCAGCACGAGGTCGGTGAAAACAGCAAACAGTTTCAGAAACTGGCTGGTTTTCCGGTTGTTTTCGGCGCCGAGCGGTTGGAATTTGTGCTGGCCCTGTCCTCACTGGATATACCGGTTCCCACCTACGATTCGAACCTGCGCGAGCATCTTCTGGAATATGGTGAACGCGTGATGGCTGAGCGGCGCTCACCCAAGCAACGGTTGCGCGCCCAGGTCGAAGGGCTCATTACCCGCTCATTGCCCGGCGCGATCATTCAGGCAGAAGACGTCGCGGCCAATCTGGGCATGAGCCCCCGCACCTTTGCCCGTCGTCTCAAGGATGAAGGGGCTAGCTATCGCGACATAGTCGATGACCTCAGATGCGATCTGGCCCAGACTTTTATCACCAACGGCATGCCACTGTCCGAGATCGCGTTTTCTTTGGGTTATGCTGATCAACCTGCGTTTTCGACGGCGTTCAAACGTTGGACTGGTCTGGCACCCAGTTCGTTCCGAAGCCGTTTGGATTTTCCGGTCAAAACTTGAATCCGGTGGCCGGGGGTCATCAGCGGCGACGCCTCGCCCCGGCCTGTCCCATGAGTGGACACTGGAGATATAGAAAGGCGCACAGGCCGCGACTTGTGAGTTCTCGCCAATTTGATCGTACCGGCAGACAACGTGAACCGCCCGTAGCCAAAAAAAAGGCGCCTCGGTTGAGGCGCCTTCGGGGGTTACTGATCCAGGAAGGATCGCAACTTACGCGACCGGCTGGGATGTTTCAGCTTGCGCAGCGCTTTCGCTTCGATCTGGCGGATCCGTTCGCGGGTCACGCTGAACTGTTGTCCAACCTCTTCCAGCGTGTGGTCAGTGTTCATGCCGATGCCAAAGCGCATCCGCAGAACGCGTTCTTCCCGCGGGGTAAGCGAGGCCAGAACCCGTGTGGTGGTTTCCTTGAGGTTTTCCTGAATGGCGCTGTCCAATGGCAGCACCGCATTCTTGTCCTCAATGAAATCGCCAAGCTGGCTGTCTTCCTCGTCGCCGATGGGCGTCTCCAATGAGATCGGCTCTTTGGCGATTTTCATCACCTTGCGCACCTTCTCGAGCGGCATCTGCAGCTTTTCAGCCAGTTCTTCCGGCGTCGGCTCACGGCCGATCTCGTGCAGCATCTGACGTCCGGTACGAACCAGCTTGTTGATCGTCTCGATCATGTGGACCGGAATACGGATCGTGCGGGCCTGATCTGCGATGGACCGCGTGATCGCCTGACGAATCCACCAGGTTGCATAGGTCGAGAACTTATAACCACGGCGGTATTCGAACTTGTCCACCGCCTTCATCAGGCCGATGTTGCCTTCCTGAATAAGATCAAGGAATTGCAGGCCGCGGTTCGTGTACTTTTTGGCGATCGAGATCACCAGGCGCAGGTTCGCCTCGACCATTTCTTTCTTGGCTTGACGGGCTTCTTTCTCGCCCTTTTGTACCTGCTGCACGATGCGACGGAATTCGCTGATATCCAGACCGACATATTGACCGACCTGCGCCATGTCGTTGCGCAATTCTTCAACCTTGTCGGTCGACCGTTCGATGAACATCTGCCACCCACGACCAGGCTTTTCGGCCATCTCAGCCATCCAGTTCGGGTCTAGTTCGCGGCCCCGATAGGCGTCGATGAATTCGCGGCGGTTGATGCGGGCCTGATCGGCCAGCTTTACCATTGAACTGTCCAGGGACATGATCCGCCGGTTGATGCCATAGAGCTGGTCAATCAACGCTTCGATCCGGTTGTTATGCAGGTGAAGCCCGTTCACCAGCTCAACAATCTCTGCCCGCAGTTTTTGGTAGGTCGCCTCGTCCGTTTCACTGAACGAACCGTCTTCGTTCAGAGTCGCCGAAATCCGACTGTCCTGCATCTCGGACAACATCGAGAAATCAGTTGAGATCCGCTCCAACGTCGTCAGAACCTGATCCTTCAGCGCTGCTTCCATAGCAGCCAGAGACATGTTGGCCTGTTCGTCTTCGTCATCATCATCGTCGCTGGCAATCGGGTTGCCGTCCGCGTCCAATTCTGGACCCGTTTCCTCTTTGGCCGGCTTGGCTGCTTGCACAGCTGACGTGTCGACGACCGGCTCTTCGACATCGCCGTCTTCGTCAAGCTGGTTGCCAAAAGTGGTCTCCAGATCAATAACGTCGCGCAGCAGAATGTCTTCTGAAAGCAATTCGTCATGCCAGATCGTGATCGCCTGGAATGTCAGCGGGCTTTCGCACAAGCCCAAGATCATCGTGTTCCGACCCGCCTCGATCCGCTTTGCAATGGCAATCTCGCCTTCGCGGCTCAACAGCTCAACGCTGCCCATCTCGCGCAGATACATGCGGACGGGGTCATCCGTGCGGTCCAGCTTTTCGGTTGCCGCACCTGACAGCGCCACCTCACGGTTGCTGTCAGTCGTCACCAGTTCGGTCGAGCCTTTGTTCTCTTCCTCTTCGGCCTCTTCATCTTCGATGATGTTGATGCCCATTTCGGACAGCATCGACATAACATCTTCGATTTGTTCCGAACTGACCTGATCAGGTGGCAAAACCTGATTAAGCTGGTCGTAGGTGATGTAACCTTTCTCGCGGGCCTCGGCGATCATCTTCTTGACGTTGGCCTGACTCATGTCCAGCGAGATTTCCTGTTCCTGCTCGTCGGATTTGCGGTCTTCGTTCGTATCCTTGGCGGCCATTCAATGCTCCTGCAGGGATGGGTGATTCGTATGAACCGAATCATTAGCGCGTGAAAGTGATTCGGCCACCCGTTTACCCGTTTTTCTTTTCCAGTGCCTTACGAAAACACCACTTTAGCGCTGTTTTCGTTCGAAATTGATACCTGACGTGATTGCCTTGAACGCATCTTTCTCGTCGCGGTTGATTCGCGCGCCATTGTCGGCAATGTCGAAAACAGCCTTGTCCTCGTTCTGGCTGCGGCTTGTGCGGTTACGCTCTTCGGCGGCCTGGGCCAGCCGGTATGTCAGCGCCTCATCGGCCAAATCGGACAGTTCCTCTGCGGCTTCGGCAATCTCAGCATCCAATCCCCGGAGCGCTTTGATCTTTGCGAGTTCTTCGGCCAGAGTCATCTCGGCCTTTTCAACGTCGCCTGGTTTGGACACACTAGGGATTACTGCGACATGGCGAAGGGCCAGCAGGTTTTCAAGGGCCTGCGGCCCCAAATTTTCGGCGATATGATCCTTCAGGCTGTCGGGGTCGTCTATGGCGTGGCGAAGAATGGCGTGGCGCAGCGATGCGTGATCGGGATCGCGGCACTCCATCTCCTCCAACTGGTGTTCGAACTGAACGACGACTTGTGGATTCAGGGCGGCGATGGCCAGAATAGCAGCTTCGCGCAACTGAATCTCGGCATTCTCGGAAGAGGCCAGAAACGAGGCCCGCGCCCCGGGCGACGCCGGCTGCGGCTGAGGTTTCCACTTGCCGCGCGGTTGCCAGGACCGGTTTTGCTGTTGCCGCTGTGGGCGGAACAACTGCCAGCGCAGGTCTTTGATCTCTTGCCCGTAATGCGACCGGATCGACGGATCCCGGATCAGCTTGATCTTGTCGCGCAGAGTTTTGTCCAGCGCCGCCTTACGCTCGGGGCTGTCAAATACTTTGCCCTCGGTTTCGCGCTGCCACAGCAGTTTGACCATCGGAATAGCGCCATCCAGAACCGATTGCACAGCGCCTGCCCCTTCGGCCCGTAGCAGATCATCGGGGTCTTTCCCCTCGGGCATCAGGGCAAACCGTAGGGATTTCCCGGCCTCAAGCAACGGCAGCGCTAGATCGACCGCACGCATCGCCGCGCGCAGGCCCGCCGTGTCGCCATCCAGTGCAATGATCGGCTCATCCGAGATGCGCCACAGCAGTTGCAGCTGATGTTCGGTGATCGCAGTCCCCAATGGGGCGACAGACGCACCAAACCCGGCTTCGCCCAGCGCGATCACGTCCATATAGCCTTCGGACACGATCAGCGGTTGCCCCTTACCTGCTGCCTGACGAGCGGGGCCGTGGTTATAAAGGCTGCGGCCCTTATCGAACAAATCGGTCTCGGGCGAATTCAGGTATTTTGCGTTGTCATTTGGGTCCATCGCCCGGCCACCAAAGGCGATACACCGGCCACGCGGGTCACGGATCGGGAACATGATCCGGTTGCGGAACGTGTCGTACGGCTTTTTGCCCTTGTTCGATGGTTTAGCCAGCCCTGCGTCCAGGATCAGATCCTCTGCCACGTTCTTGCCGCGCAGATGATCCCACAGACCTTGCCAGCCTTCCGGCACAAAACCGATCTCCCACCGGTCAAGCGCCTGGTCGTCCAACCCGCGGCGTTTCAAGTAATCGCGGGCCTCGGCCCCTGCCCCGGTCTTGAGTTGCAGGCGAAAGAACTGCACCGCCTGCTCCATCACCTCGGCGAGTTGCGACCGGTGATCCTGTTTTTCCTGCGCTTTGGGGTCCCGAGCGGGCATCGGCAACCCGGCCTCGCGCGCCAGAATCTCAACCGCTTCGATGAAAGAGACATTTTCGGTCTCTTTCACAAAGCTGATCGCATCACCTTTGGCATGACATCCAAAGCAGTAATAGAACCCTTTTTGGTCATCCACATGGAACGAGGCCGTCTTTTCATGATGAAATGGGCACGGCGCCCACATGTCGCCCTTGCCCTGGTTGGATTTGCGCGCATCCCACATGACTTTGCGCCCAACAACCTGAGACAGGCTGAGCCGGGTGCGCAATTCATCCAGAAATCCAGGAGGCAGTGACATGCATCAAACCTGACAGAAACGGAAACGCGCGCCAAGGGGATGACGCGCGTTTGTCCACAGAGAAATGAAGTCGCTGTGGATTATTGCTGCAGGCAAAGCTCCAACCACGCGGCGCCCAGGTCTTTTTTGCGTACGTCGCGCATTTTTTGCTCATAGACCCAAGGGGTGATCAGCGGCACAGCTGCATTATAGTTCTCTGGCCATGTGGGGGACGTGTCAGCAACGGCCTGCGGCACGTTGCGTTCCTTGACACGATCCAGTCGTGCTTTTTGAATCGCCGCAACGACATCCGCCTGATACTGGCAGCTTTGTTTTTTGGTTTCTTCGGCAGCCAGAGGTGTGGCCAAAACAATGGCCGCGATGGCGATACGCAACATGGGGGTCTCCCGGATTCGTTTCTGTCGCGGCAGCTTACCCAGATGACAACTGGCCTGCCATCTTACTTTTCATCGCATGGGATCAATTGATACTGCGGGCAAGCAGGCCGTAACCTGCCTGCCCGCAAGGCCATGGGTTAAAGCCCCTTGGCGCGATAGCTTTTCGAGACCCGGTCGACGGCCACTATATAAGCTGCGGTTCGCAGGTCTTCGACATCATCCCGGCTGTGCCAAACCTCGCGCATTGCCTGATAAGCAATACGCATGGTGTCATCGAGGCCAGAGCGCACCAGCTCGAGTTCGTCCGCACCCCTAAGGTACTTGGCCTTGAAGTCCGGCGACATTGACCACGCATCCCCCAGGTAACGGTCCAGCCGCTCCAACTCGCTGACGATCAGCTCGTGGCGCGCCTCTTCCTGGCGGCGTTGCATCCGGCCAAAGCGGATGTGGCTCAGGTTCTTGACCCACTCGAAGTAAGACACTGTCACGCCGCCCGCATTTGCATACATGTCGGGAATGATAACAGTGCCCTTCTTGCGCAGGACCTCATCCGCACCTGCCGTGACAGGTCCGTTTGCCGCCTCGATGATCAAAGGTGCCTTGATCCGGTCCGCGTTGGTCAGGTTGATGACACCCTCAAGTGCCGCCGGAACAAGAATTTCACATTCCTGCTCCATCACCGTAGCGCCTTCGGCCGTGTGAGTGGCGTCAGGATAGTCTTTGACGCCGCCATGTTTCACGATCCACTGGCGCACCGATTCAACGTCGATCCCGTCGGGATTGTACAATGCGCCATCCCATTCGATGATTCCCACAATCCGCGATCCGTCTTCCTCGCTCAGGAATTTGGCCGCGTGGTATCCCACATTGCCCAGCCCCTGTACGATCACGCGCTTGCCATCCAGTTTTCCTGACAGACCCGCCTTTTTGACATCCTCGGGGTGCCGGAAAAACTCGCGCAGAGCGTATTGGATGCCCCGGCCAGTCGCTTCGACCCGTCCGGCGATGCCACCCGCATTCAGCGGCTTGCCGGTAACGCAGGCCCGCGCGTTGATATCCGTCGTGTTCATTCGCGCGTATTGGTCGGCCATCCAGGCCATCTCACGTTCGCCCGTGCCCATATCCGGGGCAGGTACGTTCTGAGACGGGTTGATCAGGTCACGCTTGGCCAGCTCATAAGCGAAACGACGGGTGATCTGTTCCAGCTCATGCTCTTCGTATTTGCGAGGATCAATACACAGCCCCCCTTTTGAGCCGCCAAAAGGTGTTTCGACCAGCGCGCATTTGTAAGTCATCAGCGCTGCCAGCGCCTCAACCTCGTCCTGGTTCACTGCAAGGGCATATCGAATACCCCCTTTGACCGGCTCCATATGCTCGGAATGAACGGATCGATATCCTGTGAATGTGTGGATCTCTCCACGTAGGCGAACGCCGAACCGCACCGTGTAGGTGGCGTTGCAGACCCGGATTTTTTCTTCCAGCCCCGGGGGCAGATCCATCAGAGACGCCGCTCTGTTGAACATGAGATCTACACTCTCGCGAAAGCTGGGTTCTTTTATGGCCGTCATTTAATCCTCCGTGCCAGCGAACGACTTGCGTCCTGACGTTTTGTCGCACCCAATGAGTAAACGATCAATAATTATGCAGAAATAAAAGCGCAAAAGTCGCAGAAAACTTTCCGGCGGCAGCTGAGTCGCCATATTTCGGGCTTACCTTCGCTATTGTAGCGGAAACAGGGACAGACGGGTCAAAGACCGTAAAATTATCCTTCAAATACCAGCAAAGACACCAGAACCAGGGCTATATCGCCCAATTCCCGCCACGATTCGGCGTTAATTTCCTAGTGTTAACTTTTCCTTAGCAGTGTTGGATGTCTGCTCAGCGAGGTCACCAGGATGGTAAGGCGCGTATTAAAGAACGGTACGAAGAAAATTAAAGACAGTGTATCCATGTCCCGACGGTTCACAAAGAGCGAAGACGGGAATTTTACGATATTCGTCTTAATGGGGTTCCTGGTAATCTTTGCCACGACCGGTATCGGCGTCGACATCATGAATTTCGAACGCGACAGGGCGAACCTCCAGTCCACACTGGACCGTGCTGTTCTTGCGGCAGCTGACCTTGATCAGAAACTGCCACCTCGCGACGTAGTGGAAGCCTATCTCGACAAGGCCGGGCTCAGCGACAAGCTGGACACGATTACCGTTCAGGAAAGACTGGGATCCAGGATTGTTTCGGCAACGGCCGTAGTTGTTGTCGATACTCACTTCATGAGCTTTGCCGGAGTTCCCGAGTTGACAGCCAATGCGGCAAGCACCGCGGAAGAGTCTATAGGCTTCATCGAAATTTCGATGGTTCTGGATATGTCCGGCTCAATGAGCCGCGCTTCGGCAACGCCTGGGGTTTCCAAGATTGCGACGTTGCGAGAAGCGGCGAAAGAATTTGTAACGGACATGCTGGATAAGACGGAAGAAGACACAATTTCGATTTCCATTATTCCATACGCAACTCAGGTCAACGCTGGTGCAAACATTCTGGACAAGTTTGACAACGTTTCTTCCGAACACAATTATTCCCATTGCGTGAACTTCACTTCCAGCCAGTTCAACAGCGCTGCGCTGAGCCCGTCGACCGTTCTGCAAAGAACCGGCCATTTTGACGTTTTCACAAATTCGGAAAACCCAATCTCGGCCCCTGTTTGTCCGGTACGTTCAGGTAGTGAGATCACGGCATTGACCGACGATATTGACGATCTGCATGATCAAATCGACGCGTTGACGCCGAACGGAAACACGTCGATCGATATTGGTATGAAATGGGGTTCGGCAATGTTGGATCCTCAATTCCGCACCATTACCAGCGAATTGGCTACAGAAGGCATCGTTCCCAACAAATTCAGCGACCGCCCTCTCTCGTATGAAGAGGACGTGCTGAAGGTGGTTATCGTAATGACCGATGGGCAGAATACATCGCAGTACCGTCTTGAATCCGAGTATCGTGATGGCATGTCGGATGTTTGGTTCAACCCGGACTATGTTCGTGACAGTGGTAAAAGAGGCGAATACAGCGTACGCGTATCTACCGATCCTGATCGCTTTTTCTGGACACAACAGGACCAGTTTGCCAACCACGCTTACGGCGACAACGAGCCTGGTGAGGCAACCCGCCTTACTTATCCTCAACTGTTCAACCGGGCATCTGTGTACTGGAACGCCGTCAACAACTATTACTTCCAAAGTGACTATGTTCAGAATTGGTATCGTGACGTGTACAGAAGCACAGGTTCTGGGACGAAAAACACACGCACCTCGAATATTTGCGGTGCAGCCAAAGACAAAGGCATGATCGTCTATGGTATCGCCTTTGAAGCCCCACAAAGCGGTCTGAACACAATCGTTGATTGCGCAAGCTCGATAAGCCATGTCTACGACGTCGATGGTGACGAACTTGAAGACGCTTTCGAATTTATCGCGTCCTCGATCAAAAAGCTGAGGTTGACGCAATGATCCGCAAACTCCTTGGTAAAGTGGTGCGTTTTAAGCGCAAGGAAAACGGCGCAGTGACCGTGGAGTTCGTGATCATTTTTCCGGTGTTCATGTTCTTTATCCTCAGCGCAATGGAATACTCACTGGTGACCATGCAGCAGGCGATGCTGGAGCATTCAGTGGACCGGACGGTGCGTGATATTCGCCTGGGTACGGGCGCTAACCCCACTCATGATGAGATCAAAGCTTCGATCTGCGAAAAGGCGGCAGTGATCAGGGACTGCTCATCTAATCTACAACTGGAAATGATCATCCAAGACGCGTTTGTAGGTGTGAACCTGCCTGCCGAGGCTGACTGCACAGACAATTCCGAAGAAGTAAAACCGGTTCGTGAATTCAGCAATGGTGCATCAAACGAACTGATGATCTTGCGCGCCTGTGCAAGAGTCGACCCCGTTTTTCCAACTTCGGCCATGGGGCGCGCTTTGGTTGATGAGACCGGTCAGATCGCACTAACTTCGACAACTGCCTTCGTTCAGGAGCCATAAAACATGCGATTGTTTTCAAGAATCCGCCGGCGCTTGGGCTCGTTTTCGCGTAATGAACGCGGGATGATGACCGTGGACGCTGTCATAATCTTTCCGATGTTGGTTTGGACCATAACCGGCGCCTTCACCTTTTTCGACGGATTTCGTCAAAGCGCCTCTAATCTAAAGGCCGCCTACACTGTTGGTGACTTGATTTCGCGTGAAACACAACAGATTACAGATACTTACATCGAGTCATTGCATGAACTCATGCAGCGGATGGTGAGCAATAACAGCGAACTGAAACTGCGTGTAACGCTGGTTGTGTTTGATGAGGATGATGATCGCCACTACGTTCGGTGGTCGACGCAGTGCGGATACGGTGCAATCTGGACCAACGCCAACATTGGAAACATGCGCGACAATCTTCCGCCCATGCCCAATCAGGATACTTTGATCATTGTCGAGACATCAAACGATTACGAACCGGTGTTTGAAACGATCCTGAGTGACGGATGGGTTTCGAGAGACAAAGTCTTTACCAACTTCGTATTCACGCGGCCGCGTTTCACTAACGAAATCGCAGCAGACGTGTCCGTTACGTCCTGCTAGCAATCATTGCAGAGAGAATTTCTGACATAAACTTGTTTTCGGCGGCTGCCGTCATGCCGCCGATTCCAGTTCGTCGCCCCAGTCGCCACCACAGGCCAGGCGCCCAGTGATACCTTGCGCTGCTGCGAGTCTTTACGAGAAAACCGTTCGACGGTTTGAACGCAAAGACGCCGCGATCCACGGTCTCAATATCCTCAACATTGGCGATCAGATGCCCTGCCCCGGTTCTGAGCTCGGTTTCGGTCAACTCAATCCACTCGTTGGTCGCGCTCCACATACGATACGCAAGCCAGAACGCAGCAGCCCCAACCACAAGCAGGAACAGCACCCATTGCGGTTCTGGCGGGTTGGCCAGTGCGACAAAGATCGACAGACCTCCTACGACACTCAGCATGCCAACACCCAGCCAGCGTCTGGGGCCTGAGGCCTTGATCGTTGCCAGAACTTCCTGTTGCATGCGTATCCCCTGCTCTTTTCAACCGGGTTTAGCGGCTTTGCACCGGGAAAGACAGAGGCGAAAGTGACTGCGGGTTTTTGCACATTCTCCGTTCATTCCTGCGAATTGACGCATCCTGTCCACAGGTTACATCTGACCCATTGCTGCAGGAGGCCACAATGTCCCTAAGACCCACCCTGGAAACCCGGAAATCCGTTCCCACACGTGAAGGCGCAGGCGTTAAACTGCATCGTGCCTTTGGGTTTCAGGACCCGTCCGAGTTGGACCCGTTTTTGCTGTTTGATGATTTCCGGAACGATCAACCGCAGGACTACCAGGCGGGATTTCCATGGCACCCTCATCGCGGCATTGAAACGATCACGTATGTGCTGGCCGGAACGGTTGAGCATTCGGATTCGCTGGGCAATAGCGGGACGTTGGGTGCGGGGGATGTTCAGTGGATGACGGCAGGGTCCGGTATCCTGCATCAGGAAATGCCCAAGGGTAACCTGTCGGGTCAGATGCATGGGTTTCAACTGTGGGGAAATCTTCCGTCAGATCAAAAAATGACAGCTCCCCGATATCAGGATGTCCAAAGCAAAGAGATACCTGAGATCACCGACGACGACGGCACCACAGTGCGCGTGATCGTGGGGCAGTTTTGGGGCAAGATTGGCCCCGTAGACGGTATTGCAGCTGACCCGCAATACCTGGACATCGAGGTTCCGGCTGGGGTTAAAAAGACCTTTCGGATCGACACCTACCGCCGCGCCTTTGCCTATGTTTTCCAGGGACAAGCCGCCTTTGCAGATGCATCACAACCCGCTGGCGTTCTTCTTGAGAAGGAAGTGGCCGGGCAAGAGGTCAATATCCGCGACATGTCCGGCGACAGAACCCTTGTGCGCTTTGGCACAGGGGATGAGATCACCGTTCAAGCCGGCCCCGACGGGGTGCGGTTCTTGCTGATCTCGGGCGCGCCAATTGATGAGCCGGTGGCGTGGCATGGCCCCATTGTCATGAATACAAGGGCCGAGCTTGAACAAGCCTTCAGCGAGCTGCGAAACGGTACGTTCATTCGCCCTGCACACTAGGCGCGTGCCGTACCACTGAATCAGGCCGTCACAGACCGGTGCACCATGTCCCAATACGCCTGTTCGACTTCGTCCAGCGACAACCGTCCGCCTGCCCGATACCAGGTCATCACGCCGTTCAGCATCGCTATCACGGCGAACGTGGCGATCTTGGTGTCTGCAATGTCAAACGCGCCTGCCGCCTGCCCTCTGCGCAAAATAGCCTCCAGCGCGTTTTCATAGGTCCGGCGCAGCGCCTCAATCTGGGCGAAGTTATCGGACGACAGGTTGCGCAACTCCATATAGGCGATGAACACCTCGTCCGGGCGCTGCAGGTGAAAGCGTATGTGAAATCCAACAAACTGGCGCAACGCCTCGGCCGCGTCTTCGGTTTGGTCCTGATCTGCGTAGGCCGTAATCAGATCCTGCATATGTTCGTACATCAGACGGAACAGAAGGCTCTGTTTATCCGGCGTGTAATTATAAAGCGCCCCGGCCTGCACACCGACCTCGGCTGCTATCTGGCGCATGGACACCGCCGCATACCCATGGCGTGCGAACAATGCCAACGCCGCTTCGCGGATGCGCGGGCCGGTGATGTCGGAATGAGAACCCTGAGTACGTGCCATGGCCACACCGTATCTGAACGCCTGTTCAGATAGAACCCCGCTTGAACCAAATGGGCAAAAGGTGCATCACGGTTGCAATTGTCCTTGAAAGGTTGCGCATGAAGCCCCTGCCTTTGCTGATCCTGTTTCTTGCCTGTGCGGGATGCACGAATTTCCCCGAACTTGAAGGCCGGGAGCAGCCCGATGTCAAATCCGCGCGCTACCCTAAGCTTATTCCATTGCAGGAAAACCTCGGCCCCCCAATCGACCCTGTGAACGAGGCGGCAGAGGTCGAAGAAGACCTTCTTGCGCGGCGCGAGGCGCTGCAGAAGAAGTCAGAAGAATTGCAAAATGTGGAAATCGACTGACAGCCGGCCTTTTCACAGCCCCGTCCTGGACCGCGACGCATTGCACCCCTGGCCCAAACCCGGTAAGGCAGCGCTAAACGGGCGCACAGCCTGAACAACAGGAATTCGAGCGGAAAGGAACCCACGGGATGACACAGGCGCTGCGGCTGGGAATTGCGGGCTTGGGAACCGTAGGTTTGGGTGTCGTGAAAATCGTCCGCCGCCATGCCGATCTGCTGCAGGCGCGCACCGGCCGACCGATAGTGATCACTGCTGTATCAGCACGGGACGCAGCCAAAGATCGCGGCGTGAACCTGTCCGATTACGCTTGGGAAACCGACCCGGTGGCGCTGGCTAAACGCGACGACATCGATGTGTTCGTCGAACTGATGGGCGGTGAAAACGGCCCCGCCAAAGCCTCGGTCGAGGCGGCGCTGGCCAGCGGCAAGGACGTGGTCACAGCGAACAAAGCCTTGCTGGCCATTCACGGTCAGGATCTGGCCGAACAGGCCGAAGCCACCGGTCGTGTCATCCGGTTCGAAGCTGCCGTTGCAGGTGGAATCCCGGTGATCAAATCCCTGACCGAAGGGCTGGCAGGTAACGAGATCACGCGCGTCATGGGCGTGATGAATGGCACCTGTAATTACATCCTGACCCGAATGCAGTCGCAGGAACAGGGTTACAACGCGCTGTTCGAGGAATGTGCGCAGCTGGGATATCTGGAAGCTGACCCCAACCTGGACGTGGGCGGGATCGACGCAGCGCATAAGCTGGCACTACTGTCCTCGATTGCCTTTGGCACCAAGCCGAATTTCGACGGAATACAGATCGAGGGCATTCAGCACATCAGCCTGGATGACATTCATCAGGCCGCCGACATGGGTTATCGGATCAAACTGCTGGGCGTGGCGCAAAGATCCGCGCGCGGTCTTGAACAACGCATGCAACCCTGTCTGGTGCCCAGTGCATCCGCCCTGGGTCAGTTGGAAGGCGGCACCAATATGGTCGTGATTGAAGGCGACGCGGTTGATCAGGTTGTCTTGCGCGGCCCCGGCGCGGGCGAAGGCCCAACTGCCAGTGCGGTGATGGGCGATGTATGCGATCTGGCGCGCGGGCTGCAAATCTCGACCTTTGGCCGCCCTGCAACCTCTCTTCAAGAGGCGACCCCGGCAATAACCGGCTTGCCAGCCCCCTATTACCTGCGTCTTGCCCTGTTCGACAAACCCGGAGCGCTGGCCAAAGTGGCTGCAATTCTGGGCGACGCTGGTGTGTCGATCGACAGGATGCGCCAATACGGCCACTCGGAAAGCACCGCGCCTGTTTTGATCGTTACACACAAGACGACACGCGCCACATTGGACGTTGCCCTGGAAGGGTTCCGCGCGACCGATGTGGTTTCCGGCGAACCTGTTGCATTGCGGATTGAAGAGGTTTGACTCTTGCAGCCTGCCCAAGGCGCAGGCTATGCCGAACACAACGCCTTTACTGACCTGAGGATACCCAAGATGAGTGCTGCCAAAACCGATTTCAACGACCGCCTGCTGTCTCTGGGGCTTGCCCGGGTTGCCGAACAAGCCGCTCTTGCGTCTGCCTCGCTGGTTGGGCGTGGTGATGAAAAAGCCGCCGATCAGGCCGCGGTGAATGCCATGCGCGAACAGCTGAACCTGCTGGACATCGCGGGTGTCGTGGTCATCGGCGAAGGCGAGCGTGACGAAGCGCCGATGCTGTTCATTGGCGAAGAGGTTGGCACCGGCAACGGCCCCGGCGTGGATATCGCACTGGATCCGCTGGAAGGCACCACGCTGACCGCCAAGGACATGCCCAACGCGTTGACCGTGATCGCCATGGGCCCGCGCGGTTCAATGCTGCACGCGCCCGACGTCTATATGGACAAGCTGGCTGTTGGGCCGGGTTATCCCGAGGGTGTCGTCAATCTGGACATGACCCCGCGCGAGCGTGTCGAAGCGCTGGCCATGGCCAAGAACTGCACCCCTGCTGACATCACTGTCTGCATACTGGAACGTCCTCGTCACGAAGCGATGATTGCCGAAGTGCGCGAAACCGGTGCCTCGATCCGTCTGATCACCGATGGCGACGTAGCTGGTGTCATGCACTGCGCCGAAAGCGAAGTGACCGGCATCGACATGTATATGGGCCAGGGTGGCGCCCCCGAGGGCGTTCTGGCCGCGGCAGCTTTGAAATGCATGGGTGGTCAGATCTATGGTCGGCTGCTGTTCCGCAACGATGACGAACGCGGCCGCGCCGCCAAAGCCGGCATTGCCGATCTGGACCGCGTCTATGACCGCGATGAGATGGTGACGGCGGACGTGATCTTTGCTGCGACCGGCGTCACCGGCGGCTCTCTGCTGCCGCGCATCAAGCGCGAGCCAGGCTGGGTTGAGACAACAACGCTGCTGATGCGTTCGAAAACCGGTTCGGTACGCCGCATGTCCTATCGTACACCGACATGGCCGCACGACGACGCATGACAGCTTGCGCCGATGCCCTCAGCGAGAGTATTTGTCAAAGATGAAGAGGCCGGGTCCGAGAGGGTCCGGCCTTAGCACATAAGAGGCAAGGTATGAGCTTTCTAGGGGTTGAACAGTCATTGTCCGGGCGGCGCTGGGTCGGCCCTACAGCCGACGTGGAACGCGCCACCGAAATGCTGGTGCAACAGGCTGGCCTGCCCCGCGCGGTCTGTCAGGTGCTGGCCCGGCGTGGCGTCCCGGCGATGGGAGCACAGGGGTTTCTGGATCCCAAACTGAAAGAACTGCTGCCAGACCCGCGCTCTATGCGGGATATGGAAACGGCCGCCAAACGATTCCTGGCGGCGGTCAAAGTCCGGCAGAGGATCGCCGTTTTTGCAGATTATGACGTTGATGGCGGCAGCTCGGCCGCCTTGCTGCTGGTCTGGTTGCGGCAGATGGGCTTGCAGGCCACGCTCTATGTCCCTGACAGGATCGACGAAGGATATGGACCTAATGTACCAGCCATGCAGGCTTTGGCTGCAGATCATGACCTGATCATCTGCGTCGATTGCGGCACGCTCAGCCACGAACCTATTGCAGCTGCTAAAGACGCCGATGTCATCGTTCTGGATCACCATCTGGGTGGTGAGACATTGCCTGATTGTGTCGCTGTGGTGAACCCGAACCGGCAGGATGAAGGCGGCGACCTGGGTTATCTCTGCGCCGCCGGTGTTGTGTTCCTGATGCTGGTCGAAGCCGGGCGGCAGTTGCGTGAGGCCGGCGCCGAAAGCCCCGACCTGATTTCCCTGCTCGATCTGGTGGCCCTGGCGACCGTCGCCGACGTCGCCCCCCTGATCGGGGCAAACCGGGCACTGGTGAGACAGGGGTTGAAGGTCATGGCCCAAAGGCAAAGGCCGGGTCTGGTGGCACTGTCCGACGTGGCGCGGATGGATGCAGCGCCAAACAGTTATCACCTGGGGTTCCTGCTTGGGCCACGGGTGAATGCAGGTGGCAGGATTGGCCAGGCCGATCTGGGCGCACGCCTGCTCAGCACCGACTCGATGACCGAGGCCGAGGCCCTATCGCAACGGCTGGATGAGCTGAACACCGAGCGTCGCGATATCGAAAACGCGGTCCGCGCAGCCGCGCTGGATCAGGCCGAAGACCGCGGTCTGGACGCGCCCCTGGTTTGGGCAGCGGGTGAAGGCTGGCACCCCGGCGTCGTCGGTATTGTCGCGTCGCGACTGAAGGAAAACGCCAACCGTCCCGCAATTGTCATCGGCTTTGACGGGGATGAGGGCAAAGGATCAGGCCGGTCGATATCCGGCGTCGATTTGGGGGCCTCAATCCAAAAGCTGGCAGCCGAAGGACTGTTGGTCAAAGGCGGCGGCCACAAGATGGCGGCGGGCCTGACCGTGATGCGCGACCAGTTGGAACCAGCGATGGCGCGGCTAAGTGAATTGCTGGCCAAACAGGGCGCGGGTGACGGCGGCCCAGCCGACCTGAAACTGGACGGCACGCTGATGCCGGGTGCGGCCACGGTGGATCTGATCGAAGAGATCGAAAAGGCAGGTCCGTTTGGGGCCAGTGCCCCTGCCCCGCGCTATGCCCTGCCCGATCTGCAGGTTCGGTTTGCAAAACGTGTCGGTGAAACCCATCTGAAACTGTCCCTGTCCGACGGCATGGGCGGTGGATTGGACGCCATCGCCTTTGGGGCCTTTGATGGCCCGATGGGTGACAAGCTGTCCAATCACGGCGGTGCGCGGTTCCATTTTGCCGGGCGGCTTGAGGTCAACACCTGGGGTGGCCGACAGAGCGTGCAGCTGAGGCTTGAGGACGCCGCCGAGGCAAATTGATCGCGGTTTCAGAGCCTCCAAAAAACTTTCACATCCCTGCGTTTTTCGGCTTGCGGGGGTGCTAGGTAAACCGTAAAAGGCCCTCCACAAGCCAGCTGTGGCCCGTTCGTCTATCGGTTAGGACGCCAGGTTTTCAACCTGGAAAGAGGGGTTCGATTCCCCTACGGGCTACCACTTGTGCTTGTCAGGTCCAAATGGCCCGTTCGTCTATCGGTTAGGACGCCAGGTTTTCAACCTGGAAAGAGGGGTTCGATTCCCCTACGGGCTACCATTTTCTGCATCACAATCCGAACTTTTCGTGGCACAGGCCCTGCACCTGTTCCCAGATGGATTTGAATTCCGGCGTGTTTTCTGCTGCGTAGTGGAAGTTCTTTATCAACCCGGTGGCCTGGGTGAACACCTGCCGCACCTCGGCCTTGTCCGCAAATTCCGCCGTTGACTGCGTGACATCGTAGACCAGCTTAAAGGTCATCTTCTGACGTTCTAACGGTACGGTTGCGTCCACTTTGTCAAAGGCATCCTGCTGCAGATAGACCATATCCACGAACAGGCCTTTTTGCTGGGTGACGAAATCTTCGATCGTGACACCCTCTTCACCGGTCACCTGCATCATCTGGTCGACTTGTTCGCCCTTTTCGATCAACGCCAACAGATCGCGCACCTTTTCTGTCCATCCAACCTCGGCGTTCTTGTCATACCAATCGGACAGCTGATCCAGATAGCGTGACCAGCTGAGCATCGGATCAACAGCCGGATAGAACCGTTTGTAGGCGCGTTCCGACGACAGGCCGAGGAAACACTTGACCGTCGACAATGTCGACTGAGTGACCGGTTCGTCAAAGTTGCCGCCGGCCGGTGACACGGTGCCGATCAGGGTCAGGCTGCCCAGATCACCGTCATTGGTTTTCAACGCCCCGGCACGCTCGTACAAGCCCTTGATCGAGCTTTCCAGATAAGCCGGGAACCCTTCTTCGCCCGGAATCTCCTCGAGCTTGCCCGAGGTTTCGCGCATCGCCTGCGCCCAACGGCTGGTGCTGTCAGCGATCAGCAACACGTCATAACCCATCTGGCGGTAATACTCGCCCAGCGTGATGCCGGTGAAGATCGACGCCTCACGCGCGGCAACGGGCATCGAGGAAGTGTTGCAGATGATGATCGTCCGATCCATCAGGCTGCCGCCGGAGGTCGGGTCGGTCATCTTAGGAAACTCGGCGATGGTCTCGACCACCTCGCCCGCGCGTTCACCGCAGGCCACTACGATCACGATATCGACCTTGGCGTTCCGTGCGATCAGGTTCTGCAAAACCGTCTTACCCGCCCCAAAAGGCCCCGGAATACAGGCCGTCCCCCCGCGCGCAATTGGGAAAAACGTATCAATAAGGCGCTGAGAAGTCAGGATCGGCTCGGTCGGGTAAAGCCGCTCGGACAGGGCGCGTTTCAGGATGCTTTCCGGCAAAGGGCGTCTCACCGGCCATTTCTGCGACAAGGTCAGTGTATGCTCGCCCCCCTGCGCATCCTCAAGACGCGCGACAATGTCGTGGATCGTGGCGGCACCCTTTTGGACCCAGACAACCTTGTAGTCGCCAACCCAATTGAAGGGCAGCATGATCTTGTGGCTAAAATGCCCTTCGGGCACGGTTCCGATACTGTCGCCAGCTGTGACCGTGTCGCCAACCTTGACCGAAGGCGTGAACGACCATTTGGCCTGTGTATCCAATGGTGCCACATCCGCCCCGCGAGGCAGGAACGTCCCGAATTCAGCGGCCACCTTGGGCAGTGGCGATTGCAACCCGTCAAACACCTGCCCCAACAGGCCTGGGCCCAGTTCGACCGACAACAGCTGCCCCGATTGTTCGACCGGATCGCCCACTGCCACGCCATCAGTGCTTTCATAAACCTGCACATCCGCCGTGTCGCCGCGCACGCGCAGAACTTCGGCCTTCAACCGTTCCTGACGCCCGTCCGGACCAGAGCGTGTGGGTCGGATAAACACCACCTCATTCTTGACCAACTGACCGGGATGGCCCGCAGCATCCGGGTTGGCCTGAATCTGCACCAGCCCTTCCTGCACAGCGATAACGCGGGCGGTGGCGGTTTGTTTGGCTGAGGTTGGGGCAGTCATGTTCTTGCTCCCTCAAAGTCGATTTCCACGGCGCCGGCCATCGCCTGCTGCGCCATCTTTTCAAATCGTTTGGCCGCATCCGGCGCATTGCTTTGCGCCCAGCGGTCGAAAATGTTCCAGATCAGCACGTAGATCGCCACGGCCTCAAAATCGAACAAATGGCGGGCGGCATGGTGCTTTAGCTGCTTGTGGCTGACCGACAAAAGCAGCCGCTCCAGACCCAGCGGTTCATCTGCGTCCAGCAGCTGTTTGGCTTCTTTGAGCCAGGGCATCACTGTTTCCAACCCAAACCCAGGGTCTGCCCAGTTGGCAGGGATGTGACGGCTCCATCGGCCCAGGCCGAAGGTCTCAGTTGAGGGCCTGCCGCCCTGTTTGCGCAGACGCAAGGCCGCAACGGCCGTGCGCAGATCCATCCGCGCGGTGAACAACGCGCGCAAGGTTGGTTGAGGGATTTCGCGAACCGCGTCTTTGCAACGCGCGATGGCCTGCGCGTCGGTGACGCCCATGTCATAATCGCTCCAGTTCAGCGCATGTTCCAACACCTTCAGCACGCGCGCGTCTTTTGGTGTCAATGCACTGAGCCGACGATCCAACCTGATCCGTGACAGGGGCGGCTGTTTTGCGACAAACAAACGTTCTGAACCCGGCAGGCTGCTGATCAATGCGATATAGGCGTCGGGGTTCGACATGCTAACGGATCACCCCCTCTAACACCGCACGAAAGCGCGGTTGAAGATGCTCCATCAGCAGCGAGGCTACCGCTTTGTCCGTCAAATCCAGCACCACGCCCTGATCCTCGGCCCGCACCTGAATTCCGTCCTGCGCACTGTCCGCGGCGTGCAGCTCGACCTGGTCTCGCAGCATTTTGGCAGTCAATCCCAAGACGTATTTCGTCAGCTTGCCGGATTGAATGTCATCGGCGTTCTGTTTGATATCCTCTTGCGTGGCAACTTTGGCGGGAAGGATCACTTGCACCTTGCCGTCCAGATTGGCCCTTTCAGCAGCGCGGCCGACGACTTCGAGGATCATCTGTTTCAGCAGGTCCGGATCGGACATTTCCTTGGTGACCAGACGCTCGACATCTTCGCGAAACCGATCCGTCAGCCCGGCTTTCATGGTTAGTACCGCATCGCGCATGGCGGTATTCAGCGCCTCTTCCCCTGCGGCGCGGTAATTTTCGGATTCGACCCGGGCCTTTTTCTGAAAGGCCTCTGCCTCACGCCTTGCATCGGCCAGGATTTTCGCCGCCTCTGCCTTGGCTTCGCCACGCAGCTTTTCCGCGTCGGCCTGCCCGGCCGCGACACCTTCATTGCGCAGTTTGTCGATCAGGGCGTCGACCCCGTGCGAGATTATATCATCCTGTGCCATCAACTGATCCCCGCGCTGATGACCAGAGCGAAGACAAAGGCAAAGACACCGAACCCTTCGATGATCGCAGCCGGGGCCAACGCCAGTCCGAAGATTTCGGGTTTCTCTTTGGTCGCGTTGATGGCCGCTGCGCAGGCCCTACCCTGCCATATGCCGCAATACATCAGCGCGATGCCCGACAGAATGCCGATCCCAAACAAACCGCCCGCATTTTCGGGGGTCACATCGCGGTTCAAGGTGAACATGATGACGATGCCGTAAATCACCATTGTTGAGGGAAAGGCCGAAACCCCAACGAAACGGCCATATCCGCCATCCGTTTCAGTCATAGCTCCGATACTGGCCATTCCGGCGATAGAGCACCCAATAGCGCTTGCCGCTGCGCCCAATGCCATGGGGGCATAGATACCCAGCCAACCCAATGTAAGAACAAGCTCATTCATTCCTGAACCTCCTTGCGGGCGAACGGACGAAATACAATGCCTTCATCCGGCAGACCCCATTTAAAGAACTCGATGTAGTTGAGGCGTAATCCGTGGACGACGCCGCTCATCATCGCCAACGCGAAATTAAGGACATGGCCGATGATCAGGATCAGCAGGCCAAACAGAATACCCGGCCCCTTGAGCGCTTGCATCACTGACATTGCCAGATCATTGAAGGTGATCGCCAGCGAGGCCGAGGCCAGCCCCAGCGCAAACAGGCGCATATAGCTGAGCACATCGCCAAAGGCGCCCATCGCCCCGGCCAATCTCTGCAGACCTTCCAGGAATTGCCACAGCCAGTCGGTCGGTGTTTTGATGACCCGCTCGCTGGAAAACAGCACGATCGCCAGAACGCCCGTCCCCGCCAGTGCGCCGCCCGAGACCAGCGAGGCCCCTTTGATATAACCAAGCCAAACAAGGAACCCACCAACCAGAACTGCAATCCAGCCCAGATTTGCAATCGCACTGCGCCGCCCCCATGCGGCCCGCGCGGCCAGTGCGTTGGCCAGAACCAGATGCAGGACGCCGACAACAATCGAGATCATCATCATTGCGCCGAAGTTGTTGAAGTCGAGAAGTTTGAGTTTGGCCCAAACTGACCCCTGGGGCGGTATCACACCGAAATAACTGCCGACCAGAACGCCATACAGGATCGTTGCGCCCGAGACGATCAACCCGAAACGCCGCCAAGATCGTTCTTTGGCCGTTCCTGCCAACCGTTTCCAGAACAACAAAAGCCCCACAAAGATGACCGCTCCATACCCTGCATCAGCGACGATCATCGCAAAGAAAATCGCGAATGAGGCGGCGACGATGATGCTGGGATCCCAATCCTTGTAGCCCGGCACTTGATAGAACAGCGCCAGATCTACCGCAGCGGCGCGCTTGTCTGGTTGTTCCAGCAATGTGGGTGGGATGTCTTCGGGGCCGGGTCTTTCGATCAAAACGGCGCCGTTCTTGGATTTGGCCAGGTCCAGCACCGCATCAATACGATCCTCGGGCACCCAGCCTTGCAACGCGAACATGGCGTTTTCATCGCGCACCTTCTGGGTCGCATGGGCCAGTTCCGCAGCACTTTCCGCCGCCGACAGGTTGCGCCGCATCAGGGTCAGATAGCGCGTCTGTGCCACCCGCTCGGCCTCTAGGGTTTCAATCGCGATCTCGGCCTCTTCCAACTGCGCCTCTAGCTCGTGAATGGGCAACGACCCAGTGTGTGTACGCGGGACCGGCAGGATGTCGTCGCCTGGGTCATCGGGGCCAATCAACACCGCATAGATAAAGCGATGGTCCTGCTCCAATATCGCCCACGGCAGTGTCAGGTCGCCCAATGCATCCCGGTGCTTGAGTGGCAGTTGGTAGAACCACAACCGATTGTCCGCCAGAACGTCGGCGGGCGGGAAATCCAGATCCCCCCAAGGACGCACCTGCGCAATCCGATGGGCCAGAAAATCCCGCCGATCCAGCATCTCGCGGCTGCGTTGCATCAGATCCAGCACATCCCGGACAAACTGATCCATATCGAAGTCGGGATCACGCTGAATCTGACGGCGCGTATCCGCCACATCGGTCAGAAACCGCAATGCCTTATAGGCGTCCCGCGCTCCGCGTTGGTTGATCTTTTCCGGCTCATCAGGCGGAGAGGCAAGCGGCAAAACGTGCATGCAGCCGAGATCCTGCAGGGCCTCAAGTGTATCGGTCTTACGTGCGGCGGGTCCAACCAGCGACAGTTTACTGAGCCTTGCAACACTCACGACACAGCCTCCTGCGCGTGCTTACGTTTCGAAATTTTCGAACGCACGACCGCCTGCATCTGCTCATCACTCAGATAGATGCGGATTTTCTTGATGTTGGCCTTGGCCCGTGGGATCAGAACCTTTTCGAAAAGGTTGACGCGCTGGGTGATCGTGGCCACAGCTTTGTCGAAAATCTTCACCCGTTCTTTGGCCACTGTGACGCGCAGGCGGGCCTCGATCATGTCATGCAACAACTGCGCTGTCGCATCGACCCAATGCGGTTTTGCCAACAAGGAATACGGTCGCACCGCGACCCCGATCCGGTCAAGCGCAGGCATTTTGACACCCACCACGTTGACTTCGGTGACCTTGTAATCCTTCAGCTCCACCAACCCGTTCAGATCGACATCCTGCTGCGCCAGCATCGGCAGCTTTTCCCCGACCTGCTGCGCCAGATCTCGAACCTCTTGCTGCAGGCGCATGACGTCCGTCCGCGCCTTGGCGCGTTCCGCCATCAATTGCTGGCGTTTGAGATCCAGTGACGGCAAGAACCGCTCATAGCTTTTCAACTGCATCTGCTGGCGGGCCAACGACGATTTATTCAGCTGCAACCGTGCCATCGGCATCCTTTGGGAAATACTTGTCGATCAAAGCCTGCTTCATCAACAACTGCCCGGGCGCGAAACATTCCGCCAGAGTTTTCCAGCCCAGATCCAACGCCTCCTCCAGCGGGATCGAGACGTTGATATCCATGAAACGCGCGCGGAACAGGGCTCCGAATTTCAGCAATTGGTGATCATAATCCGACAGATCAAAGGCCATCGCCTGCTTCTGCGCGGCATCGCGGCTTTCAGAATAGAACCGGATCATCGTGTTCATGATCTGGCCGTGATCTTCGCGAGTGGTTTTGCCGATCACGTTCTGCTTGAGGCGCGACAGGCTGCCAAACGGGTCGATCACGCCCGAGTGTAAATAGATCTGCCCTTCGGTGATATAACCCGTGTTGTCCGGCACAGGATGGGTCACGTCATTGCCCGGCATCGTCGTGACGGTCAGCACAGTGACCGACCCGCCTTTGGCGTAATCACAAGCCTTCTCGTATCGCCGCGCCAGCTGAGAATAGAGGTCTCCCATGTAACCCCGCTGCGATGGCACACGTTCTTGGCTGATGCCGACCTCTTTCATCGCATCGGCATAGGCCGTCATGTCTGTCAGCAAAACCAGAACGCGCTTGCCCTCTTCCACTGCGAACTTTTCGGCCACGGCCAGTGCCATGTCAGGCACCAGCAGGCGTTCCACCAACGGGTCCATCGCCTGATTGACAAACATCACCGTCCGCGAGAACACGCCAGCGTCCTCGAAAGACGTACGGAACGTATAATAGTCATCGAAAATCAGCCCCAATCCACCGAAAACCACAACATCGGCGTCCGCCTGAATGCCAATGCGGCTGAGGAAGGTATTGAAGGGTTCGCCCGAGACCGAAAAGATCGGGATCTTCTGGCTTTCCACCAGCGTGTTAAACACGTCGATCATCGGCACATCGGTGCGGATCATCTTGTTCGGCACTGCACGCTCTACAGGGTTTACCGTCGGCCCACCGATATCGATCCGGGGCTCTGCCGACAGATCCGGCCCACCGTCGATCGCCTCACCCGCCCCGTCAAACACACGCCCCAGAATGTTGGCTGAATACGGGGTCTGCATAGGATGGCCAAGGAAGGTTGCCGTCGCTTCGGTCGAGATTCCCTTGGTGCCCGAAAACACCTGCAGCGTAACCACATCCCGATCAATGAAAATCGCCTGCGCCAGTGTCTTGTGCCCGTCCACCGTTTCTATCACGGCCAGATCGTTGAACCGAACGACTGCCTGAGCAGAGCCGTCCAACGGCACCCTGACCTTGATCGTATCGCCCACAATTTCCAGAACACGCGTGTACTTCAAAAGACTTTGGGACATCACCTATCCTCAGCCGCGCAATAGAAATATCTGAAACCACTTTACGGAAAATCACGAACGAAACGCGTGATTTCTCAAACAGCTTACAAAGAATCAATAGCTTGGCAAGGACAGAAGCCGGGTATCCGCTGCGACATTACGGCGTCGTCAAGCCGGGGTCGAATTTCGAGACATAACCCCATAAAAACAATGCACTACCGCGATTACCCCTCAATTACTAAAAAATTAGTTTGACACATGTGCGAAAAATCGCTGATGCTGATCGCCATCCGGTTCAAGCCGGATAACCATAAATTCTGGGAGGAAACAGATGCGGAGACATCTACTTTCCGCAGTGGCGGCGGCTGCCGTCATTGCGGGGCACGGTCCCGTTTGGGCCGACGAAGCCGCAGCACAGCGCTGGATCGACGACGAGTTCCAGCCATCGACCCTGTCGAAAGACGAGCAGATGGCGGAAATGCAATGGTTCATCGAAGCTGCACAGCCTTACAATGGCATGGAAATCAACGTTCTGTCAGAAGGCATTCCGACCCACTCTTACGAATCCGAGGTCCTGACCAAGGCATTCGAAGAGATCACGGGCATCAAGGTCAACCACCAGATTCTTGGCGAAGGCGAAGTTGTTCAGGCTGTACAGACCCAGCTGCAAACCGGCCGGAACCTGTATGACGGCTATGTCAATGACAGTGACCTGATCGGCACGCATTCGCGTCTGCAACTGGCCTATCCGCTGACCGATATGATGGGAGGCGACTGGGCAGGCACGACCTCGCCGACGCTTGATCTAGATGACTTCATGGGCATTCAGTTCACCACCGGTCCGGACGGCAAGCTGTATCAGCTGCCCGACCAGCAGTTCGCCAACCTCTACTGGTTCCGCAAGGACTGGTTCGATGATGAGGCCAACAAAGCCGCATTCAAAGAGAAGTACGGCTATGATCTGGGTGTTCCGGTCAACTGGTCAGCTTACGAAGACATCGCCGATTTCTTTACCAACGACGTGAAAGAAGTCGACGGCACCACGATCTATGGACACATGGATTACGGCAAACGTGCGCCTGACCTTGGCTGGCGTATGACCGATGCCTGGCTGTCGATGGCTGGAGCCGGAGATGTGGGTGAGCCAAACGGTATCCCGGTCGACGAATGGGGCATCCGCATGGAAGCGGGCACCTGCAACCCCGTCGGTGCATCCGTTTCTCGCGGTGGTGCGGCCAACGGTCCGGCTGCGGTCTATGCGATCCGCAAGTGGGATGAGTGGCTGCGGAACTATGCACCTCCGGGTGCGGCGTCTTATGACTTCTACCAGTCGCTGCCGGCGCTTAGCCAGGGCAACGTGGCCCAGCAGATTTTCTGGTACACCGCCTTTACCGCCGACATGGTCAAGCCGAAGTCCGAAGGCAACAACACCGTGGATGACGAAGGCACGCCTCTGTGGCGCATGGCACCCAGTCCGCATGGCCCCTATTGGGAAGATGGCCAGAAAGTTGGCTATCAGGACGTGGGATCCTGGACCTTCCTGAAGTCGACCCCTGCGGATCGTGCTCAGGCGGCGTGGTTGTACGCTCAGTTCGTGACGTCCAAGACTGTCGATGTGAAGAAGTCCCATGTGGGTCTGACCTTCATCCGCGACAGCTCGGTCAACCACGAGTTGTTCACGGAACGCGCACCCAAGCTGGGTGGTCTGGTCGAGTTCTACCGCTCACCCGACCGTGTGGCATGGTCGCCAACCGGTATCAACGTGCCGGACTATCCGAAGCTGGCCCAGATCTGGTGGCAGCAGATCGGTGACGTGAACTCGGGCGCCTTCACCCCGCAAGAGGCGATGGACCGTCTGGCCGAAGAGATGGACATCACCATGGCCCGTATGCAGGCCGCGGATGAAAGCGCCGGTGTCTACGGTGGCTGCGGCCCGCGCCTGAACGAACCGCAGGATCCCGCCTTCTGGCTGGAAAAGGCGGGCTCGCCCAAGGCCAAGCTGGACAACGAAAAGCCGCAGGGCCAGACCGTCAACTATGACGAACTGGTTCAGCGCTGGCAGTCTCAGTAAGCCTTTGAAACCCCGGGGGTGCCGTTTCAGGCATCCCCACCCCAAGACCAGTGCGTTGCACTGAAAGACCGGAATCCACCGACATGATCGAATTACAGGACGCGACCAAAAGGGTCGGCAACGTCATCCATATCAAACCCACTAATCTGACGCTGCAGACCGGCCATTTCAATGTGCTGCTGGGCGCCACAGGATCAGGCAAGACCTCTCTTATCAAGATGATGGCCGGGCTGGATCCGATTGCCTCGGGCAAGGTGCTGATGGACGGGCAGGACGTCACGCGGCTGAACACGCAAAAGCGCAAAATCAGCCTGGTGCACCAGTTCTTTGTGAACTACCCGCATATGACCGTCTTCGACAACATCGCCTCGCCGCTGCGCGTGGCGGGCATGGCGCAATCCGAAGTCGAAGGCCGCGTCGAAGAGGCAGCCGACCTGCTGCAACTGCGCCCGATGCTGCACCGCCGCCCACATGAGCTGTCGGGCGGACAACAGCAACGTACGGCGCTGGCCCGAGCAATTGCCAAGGAAAGCCGCGCGGTGTTTCTGGACGAACCGCTGGCCAACCTGGATTACAAACTGCGCGAAGAACTGCGTGAACAACTGCCCGATCTGTTCGCAGGTCGCGGTGCAGTGGTGGTCTATGCGACGTCGGAGCCCGAGGAGGCACTGCTGCTGGGCGGTCAAACCGCCCTGATGGAAGATGGTCGCGTGACCCAGTTCGGCCCAACCGCAGACATCTATCGCAACCCGGAAAACATCGCCGCCGCACGGGTGTTTTCAGACCCGCCCATCAATGTCGGCCACATCACCGTGTCAGGCACGCAGGCGCATCTGGCAGGCGGCGGAAAATGGACGGTTACCGATATCGCAGATGGTGAATACACAGTAGCGGTCCGCCCTCATCGTGTGACGCCGCTCCGGACCACGGACGCGGATGTAGAATTGACCGGTCGGGTCATAGTGACTGAGCTTTCGGGCTCGGATTCCAGCGCACATTTCCAGCATGGCGAGGATGCCTGGGTCTCACTGGCGACCGGCGTACATCCCTATCGGGTAGGAGAAGATCACGTATTTTACATGAACCCGGCCCATTGCCGGTATTTCGGCCAAGACGGCCAAAGGGTGGCCTGACATGGCGCAGATCAAGCTTTCAAACCTTCGCCACAGCTATATGCCATCGCCCAAAGGGCCCGAGGATTATGCGCTGAAAGAAATCGACGTCACCTGGCGCGATGGCGGGGCCTATGCGCTGCTGGGACCGTCGGGCTGCGGGAAGTCCACGCTGCTGAATATCATCTCGGGCCTGCTGACCCCGTCCCAGGGGCAGATTTTGTTCGATGATCGCGACGTGACCGCCCTGCCCCCAGATCAGCGCAACATTGCGCAGGTGTTTCAGTTTCCGGTGATCTACGACACCATGACCGTGGGTGAAAATCTGGCCTTTCCGCTAAAGAACCGGAGCGTCGATGCGGCAACGATAAAACGCCGCGTGGATGAGATTGCCGAGATGCTGGACGTCTCTGACATGCTGAGCACCCGCGCGTCGGGTCTGAGCCCGGATAACAAACAGAAAATCTCGATGGGTCGTGGTTTGGTCCGTGACGATGTCAACGCGGTGATGTTTGACGAACCGCTGACCGTGATCGACCCGCATCTGAAATGGAAGCTGCGATCAAAACTGAAAGAACTGCACCAGCGTGTCAAAGCGACGATGATCTACGTGACCCACGACCAGACCGAGGCGCTGACCTTCGCGGATGAGGTTGTGGTGATGCAGGACGGCGAAGTGGTTCAGATCGGCACGCCGGTTGAGCTGTTCGAGCGCCCTCAGCACACATTTGTCGGCCATTTCATCGGCTCGCCCGGCATGAACGTCCTGCCCTGCGAAGCCAAAGGCGACCGCGCTGTTTTCGAAGGCCACGAAGTGATGTTGGAAGGCCCAACCCATGGCGACGGCGGTCGCACCGATCTGGGCATTCGTCCGGAATATGTGAGCTTTGGAGAATCCGGTATCCCCGCGCAAGTGACCAAGGTCGCCGATATTGGCCGCCACTATGTGGTCAGCGCTATGGTCGGCAATACCGCCCTCAAGGCTGTCGCCGAACACAACGCACCCAACCCGGGATCACATGTTTTCCTGAAATTCAAACCTGAACAATCGCGCGTGTACCGCGACGGCTGGATCGCAACCAAGGAGCGCGGCAGATGAGAACGGAAAATCAAAGAGCCTGGTTCTTTGTCCTGCCGGTTCTGGCGTTGGTGGCCTTCAACGCGCTGGTGCCGATGATGACGGTGGTCAATTACTCGGTGCAGGAAACTTTTGGCAACAATCAGTTCTTCTGGGAGGGGCTGGGCTGGTTCGAGCAAATCCTGAGATCCGATCGCTTTCAGGCCGCTTTGGGGCGACAGTTCCTGTTTACCTTCATGATCCTGATCATCGAGGTGCCCTTGGGCATCATCGTCGCCCTGTCCATGCCGCGCAAAGGCTTTTGGGTACCGGTCTGTCTGGTTCTGATGGCCCTACCGATGCTGATCCCGTGGAATGTTGTGGGCTCGATGTGGAACATCTTTACCCTGCCTAAAATCGGCCTGCTGGGATATTTCCTGAACGACGTCCTGGGCATCAACTATGACATGACCCAACAGCCTCTGTCGGCATGGATTACAGTCATTGTGATGGATGTCTGGCACTGGACCTCGCTGGTAGTCCTGCTGTGTTATGCGGGCCTTGTGTCGATCCCCGACGCCTATTACCAGGCCGCCAAGATTGACGGCGCCAGCCCGTGGTCGGTGTTCCGGTATATCCAATTGCCCAAGATGAAGACGGTTCTGACCATCGCCATCCTGCTGCGGTTCATGGACAGTTTCAACATCTACACTGAGCCGTTTGTTCTGACCGGCGGTGGCCCCGGCAACTCGACCACTTTGCTGTCGATTGACCTTGTGAAGATCGCGCTGGGACAGTTCGACCTTGGCCCTGCGGCAGCGATGAGCCTGATCTATTTCGCCATCACGCTGCTTGTGTCGTGGCTCTTCTACACTCTGATGACAAAGGATGACGCAGAATGAAAAAGCGTTCCATCATCCCGATACTTTACATCGCGTTCCTGATGCTGCCGATCTATTGGCTGGTGGCGATGTCCTTCAAGACCACGAATGAGATCCTGTCGGGCTTTTCCCTTTTTCCCCAAACATTTACGCTGGAGAATTACACCACGATCTTCACCGACCCAACGTGGTACTGGGGCTACATCAACTCGATCACCTATGTGACGCTGAACACGGTGCTTTCGGTCTGTGTTGCCTTGCCTGCGGCCTATGCGTTCTCGCGGTATCGGTTCCTGGGTGACAAACAGCTGTTCTTCTGGCTGCTGACCAACCGGATGGCCCCGGCTGCCGTATTCGCGCTGCCGTTCTTTCAGCTCTACTCCTCTATCGGTCTGTTCGACACCTATCTGGCAGTGGCGCTGGCACACACGCTGTTCAACGTGCCGCTGGCGGTGTGGATTCTGGAAGGTTTCATGCGCGGCATCCCAAAAGAGTTGGATGAAACGGCTTACGTAGACGGCTATTCCTTCCCGCGCTTTTTCGTGACGATCTTCCTGCCCAACATCAAAGCGGGTGTGGGCGTGGCGGCTTTCTTCTGCTTCATGTTCTCTTGGGTGGAAATGCTGCTGGCCAAGACCCTGACGGCGGTTGAGGCCAAACCCATCGCGGCCGTGATGACACGCACGGCCTCCAGCGCGGGGTACGAGCTGGGCCTGCTGGCTGCTGCCGGCACTTTGACCATCATCCCCGGCGCCATCGTCATCTGGTTTGTCCGTAACTACATCGCGCGTGGTTTCGCGATGGGCCGTGTGTGAGGTTCGATATGCGTAAACTCCTACTCACCCTCCCCCTGCTTTTCCCGACAACAACGCTGGCTCAGACTGCCGGGTGGGGCAGCGTCGGCCAGCAAGAGGAAAAAGGGTTTTCCTGGACCGCGCCTTTGTGGCCGGATTTCTGGATGGCCTGGACCCCGGCAACACTGGCGGTGTTCGTGGGCATCTTCTCGGCCATTGCCCTGATTGGCATACTCGAAGGCACAAAGTTCCGCGACGGGATCGAACGGCGCGGAGTGCTGGGCCTGACGACCACATTGGGCGATCGGCTGTTCATCACCCTTCTGGGCTCGGTCTATATCTTTCTGGCGTGGCTTGGATTGGTGGGTCAGCCGGTTTGGACGCCGCTCTTCCTGTCTGTGGGCTGGGGCATCTTCGTGTTCTGGAAAGTTTGAGCTTTGCGAAATGGCGAAAGGATGCTTGTCTGTCAGGCATAATAAAAAATGCGACATGAAAGACCGATGCGAAAGAAAAAAACAACAAACCTGCTGACCGAAGTGGAGCTTGAGTTCATGAACGAACTTTGGGCACTGGGTCAGGGCTCGGTCCGTGACGTGCTTGATCGCCTGCCCCCGGAACGCAATCTGGCTTATACATCCGGCGCGACCATCCTGCGAATTCTCGACGAAAAAGGCTTTGTCGAAAGCCGCAAGGACGGCAAGACGCTGATCTATACACCGCTTCTGGAGAAAGACAGGTATCAGGCGCGATCGCTGCAGAACCTCTCCCGCACGTTGTTCGACGACACGCCCGCCTCGCTGGTGGCGCGTCTGGTCGACGACGCAGGGCTGAGCGAAGCCGATTTGGAGGATATTCGGGCACTGGTAGAGAGGAGACTGCAAAATGACAGCGGTTAAACCGGTTCTCGACGCGTATCTGGAATTGAACCTGGTCCTGGTCCTTGCGGCCATTGTGTGGCTGGTTGCCCGAGGCGTCCTGTCCAAAACGACACTGAGCCACGGTTTTGTGGCACAGCTGCGCGCGCTCAAGGCACTTTGTTTGTGTGTTGTTCTCAGCCCTCTTCTGGCGCTTGGCGTGTCCGCTCTGGCTGCACACGCCCCGGCCGGGGGGCCGGTAGCCATCGGCGATATCGCCGTGGCGGCTTATCTGCGCGGTGACATTGCGATGCCTGCGACCCAGTTCGAAGCGCTGCTGAACACGCGCCAGCGATGGGGCGAGGTGATCTTCAGCGGCGAGTATCAAATCGTGTCTGCGATCCTCGCGCTTATGGCGCTGGCCTCCTTGGCCTATGCCTTGCGCATTGTCCGCGACGGGCTGGCGATCCGGGACACAGTCAACAACAGCTTTCTGTGGCGCCACTCGGCCAAGGTGGACATCCGCCTGTCTGACCGCATCGCCGTTCCGTTCGCAGTGCGGGGCCTGCGCAGACGTCATGTTGTCCTGCCCAGCCATCTGCTGGACACCCCGCGCGAACTGCGCTTTGCCCTTGCGCATGAACTTCAGCATGTGCGTGCCGGGGATGTCGAATGGGAGCTGGGCTTTGAACTGTTGCGCCCGCTTCTGTTCTGGAACCCGGCTTACGTGTCGTTGAAATACCAGTTCGATCGGTTGCGAGAGCTGGCCTGCGATCAATCCGTCGTTGCCCGTTCTGGAATTGACGCGAGGGATTATACTTCGTGCCTACTGGACTATTGCGCCCGCACCGTGGTGCGTGGCAGCCCGCGGGTCCTGAATGTCGCTCTGGTTACAGGCGGCAAGGCGAAACGTGTGCTGCGCCAGCGGGTTATTGCGCTAGCAGATGCGCCAGCGGTTCAGTCCTCAATGCCGGTCATGTTCCTTGGCATGACACTGGTGTTCGCCACGGTTTTGGGTCTGGGTGCTGCCTCGGTTCAACAGACCGAGGATTGGACCCATGATCGCCTGATGTTGTCCACTGTGGTCAATCTGGAACGCTTGGAAGCGCGCAATCAGGGCAACTAGCCCAGGCCTCTACCAACCTCGCCGCCCAAACAGAGCCTGCAACCGGGTTTGCCCTGCAAAGGGATCAACCGGTTGTGGTACCGCCAGAGTGGACACGACCCGGCGGACCAATACCCAGCAGATCACCGCAAAGATAACGCCGCCCAACGCCTGCCCGATCAGCACACCGGGCGCGCCTGCGATATAGGCACCGGCCACGGCAAAAGGCCATGTGCCCAAAGTATGCCGCCCCCAATTGACCCAGGTCGAATACACCGGATGCCCGAGATTGTTGAAACTGGCATTGGCCACAAAGATCACCCCGTTGAAAAACGACGCCAGCGCCAGTGGACCACAAAACAAATAGATCAGCGCCCGGGTCTCGCCCTGCGCCTGAAACAGGTCGGCGATGGGCGCGCGCAGCAGGAAAAGCGTGGCGGCCATTAGGCAGACGTAAACGGCGGTGAATTTGACACCGGCCAGAAAGGCATTCTTCACACGGTCATATTGCCCTGCCCCGAAATTTTGCCCGACGATGGGACCAATGGCTCCCGAGAGGGCAAACACGACCGAGAACGCAACGGGGGTCAACCGCCCTATGACAGCCATCCCGGCCACCGCATCGGTTCCGAACTGAGCAACTTCGCGGATAACGATTGCATTGCCGATGGGGGTGGCCACGTTGGTCAATACAGCAGGGATAGCAATTGCGCGCACTGGCCCCAAATCCGAAACCACCTGTTTTAGCGATGGCCGGGCGAAGCCACGATGCACGCGCAGCGCGGGCCGGATTGCGGCGACTAATATGAAAATGCGAGCAATGACCGAAGCTATGGCCGCCCCATCCAAGCCCAACCCCACGGCAAAGATCAGGATCGGGTCCAGCACAGCGTTTACCACGCCGCCATAGATCGTGGCCTGCATTGATCGGCGCGCATCGCCATGCGCGCGCAACACAGCCATTCCCGTCATGGCCAAAGCCATCACCCACATGGTCGGCAGAATGATTGTTATATAACGCGCCGCAAGGCGGAGTACCTCACCTTCGGCCCCCAGTATGGACAGGAAAAAGGGCAGGTTAAACAGAGCACTGACAGACACGGTGAAACCGACCAGAATGCCCAGAATTGCCACGCTGGTCGCATATTGGCGAGCCTGTTCCGACCGCCCGGCACCCAGTTCCTTGGCCACCAGCGCTCCGGCCGCGATCGATAGGCCAACATTGATGGAATTGGTAAAGAACAACAGCGTTCCCGCATAGCCGACCGCAGCCGCCAAAGCGTCATTGCCCAGCATGGAGATGAAAATCATATCGACGAAATCGACCGCAAAAATCGCCATCAGGCCAATGCTGGTGGTCAACGACATACGCGTCACGTGACGCATCAGGCTGCCGGTCAGAAAAACCGCCCTAGGTTCGGATTGTGTTGCCATACCGGATTGCTGCCCTCGTGTCCCAAACCAAACTGCCCGTGTTTCATCCCCTGTCGCAACAACTAATCCAACAAACGCAGGCGATCAGGGCGTGTCTTTGTGTTCAGCGTTCAGCATATCCCAATCAAAAACCACCCCTGTTCCCGGAGTATCGGGGGCCACGGCCTGGCAATCCTCAACAACCAGCGGACGCTGTGTGTATTGGTCTATCGGAAACGAATGAACTTCCAGCCAGCCCGGATTTGGTTGCGCGGACACCAGGCTGACATGCAGCTCCTGCATGCCATGGCTGCACACCGGAATACTGTGTTGGGCGCTGAGTGCGGCCACCTGCAACCACCCCGTGATGCCACCACAGTTGGACGCGTCGGGTTGAATGAAACTCAGACTGGCATCTGCAAACGCATACTCGAACTCATGGATCGTGTGCAGGTTTTCCCCCATCGCCAAGGGCACACCGGTTTCCGCCGCAATACGACCATACCCCTTGTAGTCATCGGGAATGATGGGTTCTTCGAACCACAAGATGTCGAGCTCTGAGAACCCACGCGCCGCCGAAACCGCCTGATCGACGGACATTGAATAATTGGCGTCGACCATAAAAAACCTATCCTGGCCAAGCAAGTCGCGCACCGCCGCTGCGCGCCTCAGGTCCTCGGACAACTCTGGCTGACCCACCTTGATTTTAACACCGTTAAATCCGCGCTGCAGATAGCCTTCGGTTTGCGCCAGTAGTTTTTCCAGAGGGAAGTTCAGGTCAATTCCCCCGGCATAGGCCTTACAACGATCTGACACACCCCCGGCCATTTTCCACAAAGGCTGACCGCTTTGTTTCCCGCGAATGTCCCACAGTGCGATGTCCACAGCCGAGATCGCAAAAGAAGCGATGCCACCCCGAGCAACGTAGTGCACATGCCACAGCATGGCATCGTACAAAACCTCAATCTGATTGCTGTCCTTGCCGATCAAAAAGGGCATCAGATCGTGCTGGATCATCGCCAGCACCGCATGACCGCCCTTGCCGCCGGTATAAGTGTACCCCACGCCTTCCACGCCTTCTTCTGTGCGCACCGTGACGGTGATCAGTTGGAAAAAGGTGTGGTCACCATGTTTGGCGTCCACCAGCACTTCGGCCAGAGGCACGTTGAACAGTTGGGCCTGAACCGAGTGTATCTTGCTCATGTTGTGCCGCGTACGGGACGATCATTGTCGATGTTGAAGATCATCCCGTCCAAAAGTTCATCCAGATCGGGACGGGCCGCCGGACCGTTTGAAATATCAGCCAGCATCAAGCTTCCGTCCGGGCGCATCGCAAACATGCCCGGTTCTGCAAAAGGCTGATCAGTCTCGGCTTTGGACAAAGGGTCAGACACGTAAAGGCCAAGGTCCCGCATCTGAGGCACCGTCAACCCGTAACACAGATCAAAACGCCACTCGAACTCTTCTCGATCAGCCACGGCTTTGTCTTTGGTGTCGGCGGACAGGACGATCACATCCATTTTCGCAGTCCAGTCTGACAGCTGATCGTTCAGCTTGTTCAGATACCGTTTACACCGCGGGCAGTGTCGACCACGATAGACAAACAATACGGACCAGCGCTGTTTTGGCTGGCCGATTTCGCAGATACCGCCATCCACATGTAAGAAACGTGTTGGCTCAACGCGTTCGCCAACATTGGGTTTTGAGTGTTTCATGCGGTCTCCTATTCTTAGATTTCTCGGCCTCCGGGCCCATGTCAATCCACGGTATCCAACTGCGTCTAGCCTTTATTTCTGGCACGTAGTGACCAACCCGCATACGGCTAAAACACCAACTGAACTTTCATCGCACAAGACCGATCCGAGGCCATTTCAAACGCCTTTACAGCTTCCGACACATCAAAGCTGTGGGACACAAGCTGATCCACATCCAACAACCCGGCCTGCATCATTTGCACTGCTGTCCTGAACTCGGCGTGAAATCGGAATGAGCCGCGCAGAGTGATCTCTTTTGCCGTGATTTTCTGCATCGGGACCTGCATATCTCCGCCCAGACCAAGCTGGATCACGAGGCCACCGGGGCGCAAACCATCAACACCAGAAGCCAGCGCCTGTGGGGCCCCCGAGCACTCCAAATGCACGTCAATCTTGCCTTTTCCGTCTTGAAACTGCGCCAGAGCATCAGGATCAATTTGGATATTGATGACGTCATCCGCGCCGCAGGTCTGGGCCAGCCCAAGCGTAAAATCCGACAAATCCGTCGCAATGATGCGGGCTGCGCCTGCACGGCGGGCGGCAAGGATCACAAGGCATCCGATCGGACCGCAGCCGGTGACAAGAACGGTCTTTCCAACGAGGCTACCGGCTTGTCGAATGGCGTGAAGGCATACGGCCAAAGGTTCGGCCATCGCAGCTTGCGCCGCCGTCAGCCCATCAGCCGGAATACACTGGTTTGCCTTTGCAATCAGCTTTTGCTGAAACGCACCCTGAATATGAGGAAAAGGCATCGCGCTGCCGTAGAACTGCATGTTGAGGCAATGGTTTTGCTGCCCGTTCAAGCAGTATTCGCAGGATTGACAGGGCCGGGATGGGGACACAGCCACCAATTGTCCAACTTGTAATTCTGTGACCCCTTCCCCCAGCCCGGCAACCGTTCCTGCCACCTCGTGCCCCAGAACCATGGGTTCGCGCAGGCGGATCGCTCCGAATCCTCCGTGGGTATAATAGTGCAAGTCCGATCCGCAGATGCCCCCCGCTTTCATCTCGATCAGCACGTCGCCGGATCCGGGGCCTGGCGTTTCACGCGTTTCCAACCGCAAGTCCCGCGCAGCGTGGACAACAACACAGGCATTGGCGGCTGTCATGTCTTTATCCTCTATACAGTGCGGCAAAAGATACGGATAGTCGGGGCCATCCACCAAGGGGTTTTTCAAGATGGCTCTTCAAATGTTTGACCTGACCGGGCGGCGGGTTCTGATCACGGGCTCCAGCCAAGGTATTGGTTTCGCGTTGGCCAAAGGTATGGCCGGTGCAGGCGCCGAGATCGTTGTGAACGGCCGAGACCCCGCCAAAATCAGCGCCGCCGCAACCGAGCTGCGGGCCGACAAAGCAACGGTTCACGAGCTGGCTTTTGACGTCACGGATCATGACGGTGTTCGGACGGCAGTGGACAGCTTTGAAGGTGCGGCCGGTGCGATTGATATCCTGATCAACAATGCCGGAATGCAGCACAGGACCGAGCTGCAGGATTTTCCCGCCGACGCTTTTGAGCGTCTTTTGCAGACCAATATCGCCTCGGTCTTTCATGTAGGTCAGGCCGTTGCACGCCACATGATCGATCGGGGAGCGGGCAAGATCATCAATATCGCGTCGGTACAGACGGCTTTGGCCCGGCCCGGGATCGCGCCCTACACCGCCACCAAGGGCGCGGTGGCGAATCTGACCAAAGGTATGGCGACGGATTGGGCCAAATACGGGCTGAACTGCAACGCAATCGCGCCCGGTTACTTCGACACCCCACTGAATGCGGCGCTGGTTGCCGACCCCGAATTCAGCGCCTGGCTGGCAAAACGCACCCCGGCGGGCCGCTGGGGCAACGTAGATGAGCTGGTGGGCGCGGCGATCTTCCTGTCGTCTGCAGCATCCAGTTTTGTGAACGGCCATACGCTGTATGTGGACGGTGGCATAACCGCATCGCTGTAATGTCGGGTCAGCGCCGATCATAGGCTCGACACCACGGCCACGCCAACCACGATCATCAGGGATGCTGCCATCCCGACATTGATGTTTCGCTGTGTTGCTCGGTTAAGATTCAGACTGCCCAACCGAGCGCCCGCGCTGAGCCATATCAGGTGAACTGGTAACCAGATAATGTTGAAAAAAAACAACTTTATCACGACTTCCCAAAACGGGGCCTCGGGCAGAAAGGCAAAACCGGAAAACAACGCGGTACCAACCACATAGGCCTTGGGGTTGATAAACTGCAACGTCAGCCCGTTGAAAAAACCAAGCGGCTTTTCAGCGGCGGAAAACCCGATCTTCGATCCCGTACTGGCGATACGCCACGCGAGGTACGTCAGGTAGCCAACCGAGGCAAGGAACAACATGGATCGAAGCGCCGGTACCGCCAGCACAAGCGCGGCGATCCCACTCACAACCAACATCATGTTGATGAAGCCGCCCAACATCAGCCCACCCACAAAGCCGAATCCGGCACGATAGCCGAAGGCCGCGCCGATCCCTGCAGTCGTCAAAACCCCCGGCCCCGGCGTGATCAAAAGGAAAAAGACTGCAATAATAAATTCAATCATTGCAGCACTGCGCCATCACAGGTCTTTGCACTCAGGGACGGGCGTCAGAACAGTGCCATCGTTGAGGTGCTGCAACAGGTTATCGACGGTCAGGTTACCCATCGCCGCCCGTGTTTCGACCGTGGCGCTGCCCGCATGCGGTAACAGCACCACATTGGACAAGTCACGCAGGGCCTGAGGCACGCGTGGCTCGTCGCGGAAAACGTCCAGCCCTGCCCATCCAAGCATGCCGCCCTGCAGGGCAGCGATAAGCGCAGGCTCATCCACAACCGATCCGCGGCTGACATTGATCAATGTTCCGCGAGGACCCAGAGCTTCAATCACCTCTTCATTGACCAGCTTGTCGGTTGATGAACCTCCCGGTGTGATACAGATCAGGACATCCACATGGTGCGCCATCGCGATCAAATTGTCGAAATACTTGTAGGGCACGTCTTTTTTGCTGCGGGTGTGATAGGAAATCTCGGGGTTCCACGGGCCCAGCTTGCGGGCAATAGCCTGCCCGATACGCCCCAGCCCCAAAATACCAACTTTCTGTTCGTCTGCCGACCGGGTCAAAGGTGCGTTGCCATTGCTTTCCCAGTGTCCCGCCCGAACAAAGGCGTCATCGCGCACCAACTCGCGGTAACAGGACAACAGCAGCAGAACAGCCGTAGTCGCCACTTCTTGGTTCAAGACGTCCGGCGTATGGGTCACTACCACACCCCGGCTGGCTGCAGCATTTGCATCAACGGCATCGTACCCCACGCCATACACGCTGATCACCTTTAGATTTGGCAAGGAGGCCATCAGGTCAGCAGGCACCCCGTCATGGCCGTTGGTGACGATATGGGTGATGGCGTCCGCATCAAACGCATCACGCCGGTGAATATTGAACGCATCCGACAAACGAGTACGCATCGCCTCTGTGATACCGCCGATTTGCAGAAGATCAGCCATTGTGACCGCCTGCCTGGGGGCACCATCCGCCCCTTTTGTGAACCAAAACCATCCCCAAATCCTTCAGTGATTGTCGCGGGGCACGTGTTTGCGCGCGATATCACGATACGCATCCGCCCCTTTCAAGGTCATGCCGCGATCCAGCCGGTCGACCTTTTCACGGAAAATCTCTTGCCAGGGGGATTGATTGGCGGGAATGCCATACCCCCCTGCAGCCTCAAGCGCACGGGCTCGTTCATTCAGTTCGTCCAGCGGCACCAACATGTTCGCAGAGCCTTTTCCTAGATCAATGCGCAGGCGATCTCCGGTTTGCACCAGCGCCAATCCTCCGCCATCCGCCGCCTCGGGTGACGCGTTCAGGATCGACGGGCTGCCGGACGTGCCCGATTGCCGCCCATCGCCGATACAGGGCAACGCCTCGACGCCGTTTTTGATCAGATATGAAGGCGGGCGCATATTCACCACTTCAGCCGCCCCCGGATATCCTTTGGGGCCCGCGCCCCGCATGATCAGGATGCAGTTTTCGTCGATCTCTTCGGACGGATCGTCAATCCTGTGGTGAAAATCCTCGGGGCCGTCGAAAACAACCGCCCTGCCTTCAAACGCATTTGGATCATTCGGGTTCGACAGATAGGCGGCACGGAAAGCGGGCGAAATCACGGATGTCTTCATGATCGCGCTTTCGAACAGGTTCCCTGACAAGTTTAGGAACCCAGCCTGCTGCTTGACCGGATCGCTCACCGGTGTGATCACATCCGCATTCAGGGATCGTCGGTTCACGCAGTTTTGGCCGATGGACTGCCCGTTTACCGTTATGGCGTTTGGGTTCGGCAGCAGACCTGCCTCCATCAACTCTCCTACCACGGCGGGCACGCCACCGGATTGCTGGTAATCCTCACCTAGGTATTTTCCTGCGGGTTGCATGTTGACCAGCAAGGGAACATCGTGCCCCAGCGCCTGCCAGTCATCATTGTCCACCGCAACGCCCAGATGCCGGGCAATGGCGTTCAGGTGGATCGGCGCGTTGGTCGACCCGCCAATCGCCGAGTTGATCACAATCGCGTTCTCAAACGCGTCGCGCGTCATCACGTCGCTTGGGCGCAGGTCTTCCCAAACCATGTCAACAATGCGTTTCCCTGTTTCATAGCTAATCTGTCCCCGCTCACGATACGGGGCGGGAATGGCGGCACAGCCGGGCAGTTGCATACCCAAGGCTTCAGCAAGGGAATTCATCGTGGTGGCCGTGCCCATCGTGTTGCAATAGCCCACTGACGGAGCCGCAGCGGCTGCGATCTCCATGAATTCATCCGTATCGATCTTATCGGCGGCCAAGTCTTCGCGCGCCTGCCAGATCACGGTGCCCGATCCGGCCCTTTCACCCTTCCACCAGCCGTTCAGCATGGGGCCCACGGACAGCGCAATCGCAGGGATGTTCACCGTTGCCGCTGCCATCAAAAGCGCGGGCGTGGTCTTGTCGCACCCGATGTTCAGAACCACCCCATCCAGCGGATACCCGAACAAGCTTTCGACCAGCGACAGGTAAGCCAGGTTGCGATCCAGCGAGGCCGTGGGGCGCTTACCGGTTTCCTGAATCGGATGTACAGGTATTTCGATGCATGTCCCCCCGGCCGCGATGATGCCATCGCGAACACGTTTGGACAGCTCGATATGGTGCCGATTGCAAGGGCTCAGATCACTGCCGGTTTGCGCGATTCCGATGATCGGCTTGCCGGATTGCAGCTCTTCCCGGGTGAGGCCATAGTTCAGATACCTTTCAAGGTACAATGCCGTCATTTCCAGATTGTCGGAGTTCATAAACCATTTGCGCGACCGCAATTGGTCCTTCGTAATTTTCTGAGCCATGGCCTGACCAGCCCCCATCGATGATTTGCTGTGGCGCTGCCAACCTCGCTTTCTGCGGCCGGGGCGTCAATCTCGAAAATTTAATTATTTTCGTGATTTTGCTCGCCAATCGTCTAATGCCACATTAATTGAAACAAACCTGAGTTTGCGGAACGCTCGGCTTCGAACGCACTAATCCATCGCAACATCTCTTTGAAAGGACTTGCCAGCATGCCCCAAAACAGCCGCGTGACGTTGATAGGAACCGGCCTGATGGGTGCGCCCATGGCCCAAAACTTCTTAACCGGTGGGATCGATCTGACCGTCTGGAACCGCAGTACGGACAAGGTAATACCGCTGGTAGACCGCGGCGCCAAAACCGCCCCAACAGCTGCCAAGGCCGTTGCGGGCGCGAGTGTCCTGATCACGATGCTGTCAGACGGGTATGCAACCGAGGCCCTGTTGTCCGATCCTGAATTTCGCCAGGCACTGTCGCCCGGAATGGTTTGGATCGATATGTCCAGCGCTAAGCCGGAACATGCCCGCGAACAATCTGCCCTTTTGCACACATTGGGTGTGGCACATCTGGACGCGCCGGTCTCGGGCGGCACCAAGGGCGCAGAGGCGGGGTCGCTGGCGATCATGGTCGGCGGTGAAAAAACCACCTTCGATCAGGTGACACCTCTGCTTTCGACCATGGGGCGTCCGGTTCATGTCGGCCCGTCAGGCGCGGGACAGCTGTGCAAACTGGCCAATCAGACCATCGTGGCCGTCACGATCTCGGCCGTGGCCGAAGCAACCTTGCTGGCCGAGAAAGGCGGTGCGGACCCGGATGCCCTGCGTGCAGCCCTGAAAGGTGGGTTTGCCGACAGTGTGATCTTGCAGCAGCACGGCGCAAGGATGTCCGAAGGTGATTTTGAGCCCGGCGGTTTGTCAAAGTTCCAACTCAAGGATCTGGACAACACGCTGGCCGAGGCAGCTGCGTTTAACCTGAGGCTCCCCTCAACCCAGGCCGTTCGGGATCGGTTCGCGTATCTGGTCAACGAAATGGATGGTGCTGACCTGGATCATTCCGCCTTGTATCAGGAACTAAAGAAACAGAACGGCCTGTCATGACGCAGGTTCTAATCATTGGCGCAGCCGGAATGCTGGGCCAGAAACTGACCCGACGCATTCTGACAGAAAACACCTTTGGCCCTGCGGACCGTCTGATGCTGTTTGACAGGGCGTTTTCCGACACTGCACCAGGTGTGACCCCCTTAACGGGTGATCTGACCCAACCCGGTATGATCAAATCGCTTGCTGCCAGTCGCCCGGACGTGATCTTTCACCTTGCCGCCATCGTCTCGGGTCAGGCTGAGGCTGAATTCGATCTGGGCTGGAACGTCAATCTGATGGCCATGTGGGACTTGCTGTCCGCACTCAGGCACGAGCATGAGGCATCAGGTGGGCAGTACCGGCCACGGTTGGTCTTCGCCTCATCTATTGCGGTTTTTGGTGCACCATTTCCGGATCGGATCGAAGACGATTTCCTGTGCGCTCCGTTGACCAGTTACGGGGTTCAGAAAGCGGCGTCAGAGTTGATGATATCGGATTTCAGCCGCAAAGGGTTTATCGACGGGCTTTCGCTGCGCCTGCCCACTTTGTGTGTGCGCCCCGGAAAAGCAAACCTGGCGGCGTCGTCCTTTTTCTCGGGCATTATCCGAGAGCCGCTGAACGGGGATTACGCCGTTCTGCCGGTTCCAGATACGGTGCGCCACTGGCACGCAAGCCCCCGCGCCGCTGCCCGATTTCTGACTCACGCGGCCGCGTTGGACACGGATCAGTTGCAGGGCCGCAATGCGCTGAACATGCCGGGTGTCAGTTGCACCGTTGCCGAGCAGATCGAGGCCCTGCGCAATGTGGCCGGGCAAGCCGCAGTTGACCTGATCAAATCCGAACCGGACACAACCATCGGGAACATCGTTGCAGGCTGGCCGCGCGATTTTATTCCCGAACGGGCCCGCGCCCTTGGATTTGAGGCCGAAGGCAGTTTCGAAGAGATTATCAAGACTTATCTGGAAGACGATTTTACCGGTTAATCGCCCATCGTCTTTCCGGTCAGATGACGCGCCAGATGGTCGTGGATTTTTTGACGCGTCAGGTCTTCGTCCCCGGACAAAGCCGCATCCAGAATACTTGCGTGATGCTGGATATTTGCCGAAATGAACTCGAACCGTCGGTCTGCGACCATCAATTGCTGCCGGAACTGTGCGTAAATGCGCCCGTGCATCTGTTTTAGCGTCTCTGACCCGCAAGCCGAAATCAGCGTCTGATGAAACTCGTTTTCCGAGGCAAACCATATGCTGACCAGATCGCTGGGGTCATCCTTGGCATGGATGCGCTTTTCGATGTGGCTCAGCTTGTGATGCGCGGCGGTCAGGCGGGCCTCCCAATCCACGCCGCCATTGCGGATGGACAAAACCGTCCCCTCGCCTTCCAGCAATATCCGCAAATGGGTCAGTTCGATCAGTTTCTGAGACGAACGGATAGGAACCCGAAAACCGCGCTGTTCCTGAAAATCAGCCAGACCAACCGTAGACAGGCGGAACAGCACTTCACGCACGGTACTGGCCGAGCACCCAAATTCCTTGCGCAAATCCTCGGCCCTCAGTTTTGCGCCGTGTTCGAACCTGTTTGATACAAGCCTGGCTTTAAGCTCTTGGTAGATATCAACTTCGCTGCTCATTCGTATACGTGTCCCGGGTTCTGGTCTGCTCTGGTCGTAACTCGATTTTCGATTTTATGCAATAATCTCGAAATTTTTTCAAATTTCACATTTTGCTTGTTGCAATCGATTCGCCGTCCTAACGTCGAACGGCGTTCGTTATCAAGGAGGCAAAAAGACCTTCAGCATGCCACGCTCAACGTCTGGGAGGACAATATGAAGTTATTGACGACAGCGGCCGCTGTGGCCGTAGCGACCACCATGGCGGCGACCTTTGCTACCGCCGAAACAACCAAACTGCGCATTCAGACCCATTTCTCGCCTGAACAGCTGTCGGGTAAGATGGCGGCCAAATTTGTCGAAGACATCACCGAGATGTCGAACGGCGAGATCGAAGTTGAGATGTTCTATTCCTCATCGGTTGTGAAGTCGGTCGAAACCTTTGACGCCGCCGCAACCGGTATTCTGGATTGTGACATGACCGGAGGTGGTTATCAGACCGGTAAGAACCCGGCCTTCCAATTCGCTGGCGATCTTCTGGGCGGATACCAGAACCCTTATCAGCAAATGGCGTGGCTATTGCATGGCGGCGGTCGGGATGCTCTGAACGAGCTCTATAATGGCTATGACATGGAATTCGTTGGCTGGTGGATTCCGGGCCCTGAATCTCTGGCTTCGACCAAGCCGATCAAGACGGCTGCCGATTTCAAAGACTGGAAGTTCCGCTCACCTCCGGGTCTGGCGACCAAGGTGTTTGCCGAATTGGGTGCTTCTCCAATCGTGATGGATTTCAACGAAATTTTCACCGCGCTTGAAACCGGCATCATTGATGGTGCTGACGCGGCGAACCTGACCAACAATGTGGGTCTGGGTCTGTATGAAATCGCCGGGCACACCAACTATCCGGGCTTCCATTCGATGCCAGCAGACCACCTTGCCTGCCGCAAGGATGTCTGGGATTCCATGCCCGCGCATCATCGCAAGATCATCGAAGTCGCCATGGACAGCCTGGCGCTGCACAATGCGACCATCAACGAAGTGCAAAACGCCCAAACCGCCAAGGATCTGCGCGCGCAGGGCATCGAGTTGTATGAGTGGTCGCCCGAGGATCTGGCTGCGTACCGCGCCGCCGTGCAGGTTGGTTGGACAGACTTTGCAACCACACCTGAATCCAAGGCGCTTTTGGACAGCCACATCGCGTTCCTGAGAAACCTGGGTGCGATGGACTAATCGGCGCTTCGCTGAGAACACCTGTTGGAAAGGCTGCCTCGGTGACCTTTCCGCGCTCCTCTCGGGTTCGTGGATTTCATGAAAATCACCAAAGTCATCAGTCACGTTCTGCGCTACGACATGCCCGAGGTGCCGGGATATTCGCAGCAGTATTACCGCCAACGTACGGCCCACCTGGTTGAATTGCCGACCGACGAGGGCATAACCGGATGGGGAGAGCGCTTTGACCCCAGCAACTTGGCGTGTGCAAATCAAGCCGAAGTTCAGGCCTTGATCCAGCCTAAGACACTGGGGATGAAGCCAAATTCAGACGTCAAATTGTGCACAGCCGTGCGACGCGGTATCGACGACACCTATCCGTTTCAGATTAAGGACAACACTGGCCGGTTCAAGGCCCCCAAGGTCCCCGGTATCGGTGTGACGCCGGATCGGGATTTCATTGATCACTTTCGGATAGCTGCCTAGCGGCGAAGGGATAAGCGATGCAACGATCGACAGGCGGGTTGGTAGAATGGCTGGTGCCTTTGGCATTTGTCGCAACGGCCAGTTGGCTGGTCTGGCATTTGCCCGCGTTTTTGCTGGACTGGCTGCCCTATACGTCTGAGTCTCTGAAAGGTCAGGTCGAAGAGATTTACCTGCGCAGCGATGTGACCCCGAACATGCCCGGAGTATTCGGCGCGCATATCGACATGATCGATATCATCGCGCTTGTTCTGTTGCCGATACTTGCCGTTGTCGGCACGCGCACGGTGCGTCTGGCGGCCATGGAATACGGCGGCTCCAGCGGCATTGATCGCTTTGCCCTGTTCATCGGGCGCGTCACCATGATGATGATTGCGATCATGACCATTGTGATGCTGTACGAAGTGTTCATGCGCTACATTCTGGAAAAGCCGACCGAATGGGCCAACGAGATGACCCTTTGGTTTGCCAGCTTCGTCTTCCTGATGTCTGGCTATTACGCCATGCAACAGCGCAGCCACATCCGAATCTTCCTGCTCTACGATTCAGTGCCACGCTGGCTGCAACGTGTCTTTGACACAATTTCAACTGTTCTGATCGTCATGTTCGCCTTCTTTCTGGTCTATGGAAGCTACAAGCAGGTCTTCGTGAATAAGCTATACAAATGGGAGCTTTACGGCTCGGCCTTCAACCCTCCCATTCCGGCGACGCTGCAGCCAATGGTGCTGATCGTGATCACACTGGTGGCCATGCAGGCCATCGTTAACCTGTTCGCCGATTGGAACAAAGAACCCGAGGTTCACACCGACGAACCGGATGATGAAGAGATAGAAATGCTCAAGAAAGCGGTGGGACAAGACTGATGGACATTGGAACAATTTCACTGATCCTGATGGTCGCCCTGATCGTGCTTTTGGCGATTGGGATGCCATTGGGTCTGGCGTCTGCGTCGCTTGCGGTTCTAGTCCTGGTTTTGAAGTTCGAACCGACCCTTCTGTTGAATCCGTTTTCCTTCGGAGACGGAATGCTGACCGGACGCCCAGGAACCGGGCCGCTGTATATTCTGGCACAGAAAATATATGGGCTTTTAACGGATTACGTCCTCATATCCGTGCCGTTGTTCATTTTCATGGCATCCCTGCTGGAACGGTCCGGTATCGCCAAGGACATGTATTCCTCTCTGAATATCTGGCTGTCGCGCACACGGGGCGGGATCGCCATTGTCACCTCAATCATGGCGGTGATCATGGCGGCCATGTCCGGGATCATCGGGGGTGAGGTGGTTCTGCTGGGGCTGATCGCCCTGCCCCAGATGCTGCGGCTTGGGTACAATCAGAACCTGGCGATTGGGGTGATCTGCGCCTCGGGCTCATTGGGTACGATGATCCCGCCGTCGATTGTTCTTATTATCTACGGCCTGATCACCGAAACCTCGATCAAGTCACTGTTCACCGCGTCCTTCATCCCTGGCTTCATGCTGGCGTCGATGATCATCCTCTACATCGTGGTCCGTACCCGGCTGAACCCCGACGACGCCCCTTTGCCCGAACCGGACCCAAGCGATCCCGAGCCCGTCGAAAAGCGCAAGCTGTTTGGTGCATTCCTAAGCATCGTCGTCGCCGGGTTTTCGACTACGCTGTTTATCCGCGCGGCCTTTTTTGAGCTGTCTGGATCAAACGCTGCAAGTCAGGGTGAACCCGCCCGGCTTGGGACAATTGATCACCTGCCCTGGTTTGCAGGGATTACCATCGTCGCGCTGCTTCTGATCTTTTTCGTCTTTGGCAAAGAACGCGCAAAGATCGGGTGGGACATGGGCAAAGGACTTGTTGCCCCGCTGGTCGTGATTGGCGTTGTTCTGGGATCGATCTATGGTGGGATTACCGGGATCACCGAAGCCGCTGGCATGGGGGCCTTTGCCGTTCTGGTCATTGCCTTCCTGCGTGGCGAAGGCTCGTTCGAGCTGGTGTGGGACAGTCTCATGCGCACGCTCAAATCCACGGGCACGATCATTTGGGTCACCATCGGGGCTGCGGCGCTGGCCGGTGCGTATACTATCGCCGGAGGGCCGCAATACGTGGCCGATCTGATCGTCGGGCAAGAGCTGCCGACAATGCTGGTCATTCTGGTCATGATGCTGATCCTTCTGTTCATGGGGGCGTTCATGGACTGGGTCGGTATCGTACTGCTGATCATCCCGGTCTTCCTGCCCATCGTCCTGCGCCTGCCCATCGAAGAGATTGGCCTCATCGGGCAGCTGGAACCCAGCCAGGTGGCCATCTGGTTCGGCGTAGTTTTCTGCATGAACATGCAGGTCAGTTTCCTGTCGCCCCCGTTTGGACCGGCTGCATTTTATCTCAAATCCGTGGCCCCGCCGCATATCAGTCTGACAGACATTTTTCGGGGCTTCCTGCCCTTCATTGGTATTCAGTTGGTGGCCCTGTCGATCCTGCTGATCTGGCCAAGCATAATTGCATTGCTGCTGTAGGAGCCATCCAATGCTGACACAGAACCAAATCTTACAGTTCCAAACCAACGGATATCTTGTCGTGCCTGATGTGATCCCCTCAGACATCCTTAAGGCGGTCAAAGACGAGTATTCCGCTCTGCTCGACGGACTATATGACGGGTGGTATTCGCAAGGTCTGGTTGAAACACCCCCCGACTTGCTGGATTTCTGGGGCAAGCTGCTGACCGCTTATCAGGCTGGCTGCGATTACTTTCAGCCGATGGACATTTCGCTGCCCGGTGACCGGATCATGGCAGACACCCCGTTTCACATCGGCCCCGCCATGTTTGACATGCTGACTGCAGACCCTCTTTTGGACGTTGTCGAATGTATTATCGGCCCCGAATTGACCAGCAACCCGATACAGCATGTGCGCCTGAAACCACCGGCCACGCAGTTATCCCAGGACGAGGTCCGTGCGCATATCACTGCAACCGACTGGCATCAGGACCGAGCCGTTGCGCTGGAAGAAGCGGATCGAACCGAGATGGTCACCGTCTGGATCGCGGTCAATGACGCCACCGTAGACAACGGATGTCTGCAAGTGCTGCCGAAAACAGCAGATCAGGATATCCTGCCCCACTGCGCCCGTACCCAGACCGGAATCGCAGACGGATTCATCGACGAACACAGCGCGGTACCGCTGCCGATAACGGCCGGGGGGGTTGTGTTGTTTCATCCACTTACGCCGCATGCTTCGCTGACCAACACCACTGATGCCTTTCGTTGGTCATTTGACATCCGTTACAGCGCAACCGGTCAACCCACGGGCCGAGGCCATTTCCCAGAGTTCGTGGCCCGATCCCGCACCAACCCAGAAATCGTATTGCGGGATTGGACCACCTGCAAAGCCCAATGGGAAGCCGCCCGTACCCGCCTTGCGGGACTGGCGCATATAGACATTCACCGGTGGCGCTCGGATTCACCCTATTGCGCCTGAAGGCCCACATTTCGGAGGAATGATGTGAAACGTCTTCTTGTCGTCGGTGGCGGGCTGATCGGTATCCGCCATGTCCACGCCGCGCAGGCGCATCCGGATTGCGTTCTGGTCGGGCTTGCTGATCCGGACAGATCCATAAACACCGATGCCCCGCGTTTTGACGCGATGGAAGATGTCGATTGCCCGGTCGACGGTGTGATCATCGCTACACCAACACATCTGCACACAGCGCATGGCATACAGGCGGCCGAACGCGGGTGGCATATGCTGATCGAGAAACCCGTGGCAGGATCAATCGAAGACGCAAACCTGCTGGGCCAAGCGGTGGCCAGTGCGCAGGTGTCGTCGCTGGTGGGTCACCATCGCCGGTATCACAATTTAGTTCAGCATCTGAAATCCGTTCTGGCCGATGAGAGAATCGGACAGGTCATCACCGTTTCGCTGATTTGGGCGATGCGCAAACCAAATGCCTATTTCGACCAAAACTGGCGCACATCTGGCGGTAGTCCGGTCATGATCAACCTGGTGCATGATATTGATCTGCTGCGATTTGTGATCGGTGAGATTTCAGATGTTGCGGCATTGCGCGGCCCATCTGTCCGAGGCAGCACACGGGTGGAAAGCGGTGCCGTTGCTTTGGCGTTTGAATGCGGTGCCACGGGGACGATCAGTTTTGCCGATACAGCGCCCAGCCCCTGGGGGTTCGAGGCGGGAATAGGCGAAAACCCCAACATCGGCACCACCGGGCAGGACATGATGTGGATCACGGGCACCAAGGGCGCGATCAGCTTTCCGTCGATGACCCTGTGGCACGGCGAAGACTGGGGCATACCCGCCCAGCAGATACCGCTGGAGCTGACCAGCAATCCGGGCCGACCGCTCGATGCTCAACTGGACCATTTTCTTGCGGTGATGGAGGGTGCAGACCCTTTGACGGACGTCGCGGACGCGGCGCAAACCCTGGCCGTTGCAATGAAGATCGAACAGGAACTGGCCGCTCAGAAAAATCGCCGAATGTAACACTATGGGGCCTGATAAAGACCTCACACCGATCAACGAGACTTGGAAGGACACCCGATGAGCAAACCGTCTATTGGATTTATCGGCTTGGGAATGATGGGGGGGGCGATGGTCAACCGCCTGCAGGACCGCGGCTATAATGTCACCGTGTTGGGCAATCGGGATCGCACCTATTTGGATGCCGCCATTGCGCGCGGCGCGACCGAGGCTGCAACTGCCCGCGAACTTGCCGCTGCCAGCGACATCGTCATGCTATGTATGGGTACCTCGGAACAGGTCGAGGGGCGCATGCGCGGACCGGACGGCGTGCTTGCCGGATTGCGAAAAGGCGCGGTAGTTATCGATTTCGGCACCTCTCTGCCCGGCAGCACAAAACAGCTTGCGACTGAGGTATCCGAAATCGAGGGGCAATACCTGGATGCTCCGCTGGGGCGCACCCCGTCGCATGCGCTGGATGGTCAGCTCAACATCATGACCGCCGGTGACAAGGTGGCATTCGATGCGATAGAGCCGGTGCTGAAGGACCTTGGAGAAAACGTGTTCTACTTGGGTGCGTCAGGTTCTGGACACACGATCAAGCTGATCAACAATTTCTTTGGAATGACCGTGGCCAATGCCATGGCCGAAGCGTTTGCCATGGCGGATGTGGCTGGGGTCGCACGCGACCAGCTGTACGATGTCATGGCAGCGGGCCCACTGCATTCGGGGATGATGGATTTTGTCAAAGCCTATGGTGTCGACAATGACCCCAACCAGCTTGCGTTTGCCATCAAGAACGCCGCCAAGGATCTGGGCTATTACGCGCGCATGGCCGAAGAAAGTGGCGTCAACAGCGTCATGTCCACAGGCACCTTGGCTGCGCTAAGCGACGCACGCGATAGTGGGCAGGCAGACGACATGGTAAGCCAGATGGTCGACTACTACGCCAAACGGTTCAAAGGCTGACCTATGGCTGTCGCTGCCAAATCCACGGCAGACCTGCCACGGCTGGGCATCTTATTGATGCTGCTGGCCTGGCTGGCGTTTTCCGTTGTGGACTTGGGTGCTAAGTGGCTGGCTGTGGCCGGCCTGCCAGCGGCACAGCTGGCGTTCATGCGATACGCTGGCCACTTCGTGATCTCGGTTGGTGTGATCGCAAAAGGTGGCCTGGAGGCGGACCGATTCAAGACAGATCACCCCTGGCAATTGATCAGCCGGGCGATGCTGCTGATCTCGGCCACTGTTCTGAATTTTTACGCCTTACGGTTCCTACCGCTGACTGTGGTGTCGGCCATCATGTTTTCCAGCCCGGTGATCGTCTGCTTTCTGTCCTTTTTTGTGTTGAATGAAAGGGTTGGACCTTGGCGTTGGGCCGCAATTATACTGGGTTTTGTCGGCGTTCTGGTGGTGGTGCGTCCCTTTGGAACTGCTTTCCACCCAACCATGTTGCTGATCATCTACAACGCAACCGCGTTGGCTTTGTATTCGATCATGACGCGAAAGCTGTCCGGTATAGTTGCGGTTGATACCATGCAGTTCTACTTGGGCCTGACGGGCACATTTATTCTGCTGCCCTTTGCGGTGTGGTCGTGGATTCAGCCTGCCACAAACTGGGGCATGGTCGTGCTGATCGGGCTGGGCGTTCTGGGCTGGGGCGGGCACCAATTGCTGACAAATGCGCACAGGTTCGGTACGGCAAATCAGTTGATGCCGTTCACCTACTCTTTCCTGATCTATGTCGCCCTCTGGGGTTACCTGTTCTTTGGCACGGTGCCCGACGGTGGTACCATTTCAGGAGCTTTGCTGATTATGTGCGCCGGGCTGATCATTTGGAAACGAGAACAGAGATGACGCGTATTGCCTGCATCGGCGAGGCCATGATCGAATTGTCGATCACGCAGGCTGACGCGCAAGTTGGCGTCGCGGGCGACACGCTGAACACCGCCATTTATGCCAAACGTCTGGCTCCGGATCTGGAGGTTGACTACATCACGTGCCTCGGGGACGATCCGATGTCCCAGCGGATATTCGACTTTATTTCTGATCACGGCATCGGCACCTCGGCCATTGGCACGATCCCCGCCGCCTCGCCTGGCCTTTATGCCATCACAACGTCAGAGGCTGGTGAGCGCAGTTTCACCTATTGGCGCAGTGAATCCGCAGCCCGGAAACTGTTCGCGGATTGCGATTTTCGCGTTCTGACCAAATATGACGCGCTGTACTTGTCGGGGATATCGGTGGCGATCCTGCCGCATCCGGTCAGGCTGGCACTTCTGGATTGGTTGGCGGCAAACCCTGTCAAACTGATCTATGACAGCAACTACAGACCCAAACTTTGGGACAGCGTTGAACACGCCCGGCTGGTCACCTCACTTTTGTGGCAAAGGGCAGATATCGCTTTGCCCTCAATCGATGACGAGATGACCTTGTTCGGTGAGACCGCTGATCAGGTGATCGACCGCTTTGCCAATCCTACTGTTGTCGGCGCTTTAAAACGCGGCGAAAAAGGGCCCCTTTCGATCGGCCAGACTGTCCGGCAATCCTATGCCCCTGTCGCCAATGTCGTCGATACAACCGCCGCCGGAGACAGCTTCAACGGTGGGTACTTGGCCGCTCTGCTGTCAGGGCGATCCCAGGAACGGGCGCTTGTGGCGGGGCACCAGATGGCCTCGGTCGTGGTGCAATACCGGGGCGCAATTATTCCCGAATAAGCGGTGCCAGGTCCTCGGCCCCAACAAGGGCCAAAAGCCCGGATGTTGGATCTGCGCACTGCGCGGCTTGGGCGATCTGGGTTGATTTGGGATCGTTCAAAGACCGTCCCTGCGCCGTTTCCGAAACGCAATAGTCGATCCAGGTCCGCACGCCCTGAATGACGGGTTCTGATCCGGTTTCCCGCAGTGTTTCGATGAACCGGTATGGCACTTTTTGGCTGCCATCCATGGCTATCTGGTCCAGTCGATGCTGCAAATCCGGGTTCTCGAACCGCGCCATCAGAGCTGAGGCATAGCCCGGCACCTGGTCCTGAACCTGCTTTGGCAGCGTTGAACCCGCGTCGGCCATCAGCTGCCCTACAAGATTGCGCAGAGCCTGATCCCGGATGGCCTCGTGGACAAAGGTATGGCCGCGGGCCAATCCTGCATAGGCCAGCAAAGAATGTGCACCGTTCAGCATGCGCAGTTTGCGCAGCTCGTGCGGGGCGACATCGTGAACAATCTGGACCCCAGGCCAATCCGGCCGGGGCCCGGCGAAACTATCCTCGATCACCCATTCTGAAAACGCCTCGGTCGGCACAGCCATAGGATCACCACTGATTGCCCGCACGGCGTCCGTGGTCGCAGGGGTAATCCGGTCGACCATCGCGTTCGGGACCCGCACGATGTCCCATTCGATGCTCAGCCCGGCGATCTGGGCAAAACGAAACACGGCCGCTTGCAGCGCCCTGCCATTTTCAACCCGATTATCGCAGCTCAGCACCGTTACAGGCCGCGTGCGTTCCGCAAGCCCATGCGCCAAAAAGCCGATCAAGGTCGAAGGCTTCCGCCCGTTCAGATCCGCGATGATCGCGGGATCGTGTTCATCAAGTTGCCCCGACGGCTTCAGGTGGTAACCTTTCTCGGTGACAGTGGCCGAGATTACATCGGCGTCCTTTATAGCCCGAAGAACCGCCATCGGGTTTTCCGGCGCAACCAGCACGTCCTGCAAAACAGTGACTCGACGCACGCCTTCACCGTGCACGCACAGGTCATAATCAAATCCCTGTTTCGCCAAACCGTCCCGGACTGCGGGTGAACGCAAGCTGACACCCACCACATCCCAACCGTCTGCCTGATCGGTGTAATCCAGCAAATGAGCACGCGCGAAATTACCCAAGCCAAAGTGGAGGATACGGCCCATCTATGCCTCCAACCCGTAAACCTGACGCGCCAGATCGGTTGTCAGCAACTGTGACAGATGTTCCGCGCTGTCACGCCCGAAATAGCCTTTTTCAACTTGTCGCGCCAAATGGAGCGCAACCCCGCGGCGCCACATATCGTGACGCGCCGGGATCGACAAAAAGGCCCGTGTGTCATCATTAAATCCCGCTAGGTTAAAATACCCTGCTGTTTCAACCACCTGATCAAAGTAACGCGCTATCCCCGCGGGGCTGTCGTGGAACCACCAGGGTGGACCAATCCTGAGGCACGGCCAGTGCCCCGCCATCGGGGCCAGTTCGCGCGCATATGTTCCTTCGTCCAGCGTGAACAGAATGATGCGCAAGTCTGGTTCGTTACCAACCCGGTTCAGCAGAGCCTCAAGGCCCCGTACCCAATCCATCGCGATGGGGATATCCGCGCCTTTGTCGCGCCCGAAATCCTGCATCACCGCTGTATTTGTATTGCGCTTGCTACCAGCGTGGATTTGCATGGTCAGGCCGTCCTCGACCGACATCTGCGCCATCTCGATCAGCATATGACCATAGAATTGCTGTGCGTCTTCAGGCGTTCCTTGCTGTTGCCGCAGACGTTGAAACAGTTTGTCTGGGTCGTCCAACCACTCTGTATGGACCAGTTCGATGCCGTGATCCGTCGCAGTTGCCCCCATCTGAATGAAAAACTGGCGGCGCAGGCGTAAAGCCTCAAGATATCCTTGGTAGTTGCCCGTATCGCACCCGGTCAGAGCCCCAAGCTGTTTGAGGTTCGCTGCAAAACTCGGATCGGCCCCGTCCAACACACCATCGGGGCGAAAGGTCGGAACAACGCGCCCGTTCCAGCCGCTTTCCCTGATCTCAGCGTGATGCGACAGCGTATCCAGCGCGGAATCCGTTGTGGCCAGTACCTCGATGTTGAACTGGTCGAACAAAGCCCGTGGACGGAACGCGTCCTGTGTCAGGCAATCGGCGATCTGGTCATAGATAGCATTCGCAGTTTCAGGCGATAAATCCTGTGTTATCCTCAGCGTTTCTCGCAACACGTAGCTGATCCAGATACGCGAGGGCGTTCCCAGAAACAGGTCCCAATGCTGGGCGAATAACCTGAAAACCTGGCGCGGATCAGCAGTGTGCCCCTTAGGTCCGACGCCAAGCTCGTGCAGGGGAACACCCTGCGAATAAAGCATCCGAAACACGTAGTGATCCGGCACCACCAACAGCTCGGCCGGGTTTGAAAAGGGCACGTCTCTGGCAAACCATTCGGGGTCGCAATGCCCATGCGGAGAAACAATCGGCAGTTCCTTGATGCCCTGGTAAAGCCCGTCAGCCAAATCCGATAATTGTCCCGCCATTGACCCTCTTTCATATGTCTCTGCACATGTTAACATTCTTTTTGCCGCCCGCATCTTTTCGATGCAAAATCAGGCGATAAAATGCGTGACCGGGGGGAACGATGAATATTGCTTTGATTGGCCTGGGTATGGTGGCAAGCACGCATGTCGCGGCCATTCAATCCTCGGGGCACGGTCTGAACCTGGCCGGCGTGTTGGGCCGTGACCCGGACCGGACGGTCGCTTTCGCGACCCAGCATAAAACGCGCGCTTACAACAGTGTAGAAGAGATCGCGCAGGATCCTGCCATCGACTTCGCCATTGTGGCAACGCCACCGGATCAACGCTTGCCACTGGTCCGCGCGCTTGCCGCCGCGGGCAAACCCATCCTGATGGAAAAACCGATTGAACGGACGCTATCCACCGCAAGGGAAATCGTCACCTTGTGCGAGGACGCATCGGTTCCTTTGGCCATCGTTTTTCAGCACCGGGCCCGCGCCGCCTCTGCCGCGTTGAGAACCGCGCTGATGGCGGGCGAACTTGGTGACATTGCCACGGTGGATATCCGTGTCCCCTGGTGGCGGGACCAAAGTTATTATGATGCACCAGGGCGCGGAACATATGGGCGTGACGGTGGCGGAGTAATGATCTCGCAGGCGATCCATACGCTGGATCTTGCAATATGGTTGCTTGGCCCGATCTCGTCGGTGCAGGCCTTGATGGCCCAAACGCCGCTGCATCAGCTAGAGGCCGAGGATTGGGCCGGAGCCCTGTTCGAAATGGAATGCGGAGCCGTCGGTACGATGATGGCCACAACAGCTGATTTTCCGGGCAGTGCTGAAACCATCACCATTCAGGGCGCCAAGGCAACGGCCCAGCTGGGATCCGGGGTTTTGTTGATCACCTATCTGGACGGGAAAACCACCAGCTTTGGCGAAACGGCATCCACGGGCGGCGGCGCTGATCCGATGGCATTTACACATGAATGGCACCAATCGGTGATCGAAGATTTTGCCCGCGCGATCACCTCGGGCACCACACCTTTGGCCCCTGCCCGCAGTGCGCTGTTGTCTCATGCCGTGATCGACGCCATGCAAACCGCCAGCCGGACTGGCCAGAGAACGAAAGTTGCCTCATGAGCCTGACCTGCGTCGCCCTTGGGCTGGACCACCGCCATATCTACGGCATGACGGAGAACATGGCGAAAGCTGGTGTCAGGTGCGTTGGCTATTGGACCCTAGGCGAGCCCGCCACCCTGCCCGGCTTTGTCAAACGGTTTCCTGAGATACCGCGCCTGAACCAGCTTGAAGACGCGTTGAATTGCGGGGCCGACCTTGCTCTGATTTCGGCCATTCCTGCTGACCGCGCTGATCTGACCGTTCAGGCGATGCAGCACGGTATGGATGTCATGAGCGACAAGCCCGGTTGCACCAGCTTTGAGCAATTGGACCACATCCGTCAGGCAGTGTCCGACACGGGCCGAATATGGTCGGTCAATTTCTCGGAACGGTTCGAAACGCCGGTCAGCACATTAGCGTCCGAGTTGGTCGAACTCTGGGGCGATCGGCAAGGTTGTCCAAACCATCGGCCTTGGCCCGCACAGGCTGAACCGGCTGACCCGGCCCGAATGGTTCTTTCAACGGGATCTCTATGGCGGCATTCTGACTGATATCGCCTCACACCAGATCGATCAGTTCTTGCACTACACTGGGTCAACCTCGGCTGAAATCACCAACGCCTTCGTCGCGAATTATGCCAACCCGGCAGATCCGGGCCTGCAGGATTTCGGCGAGTTGAACCTGCGCAGCGCGCTGGGCACCGGGTACATCCGGGTCGACTGGTTCACCCCGGACGCTTTGCCAAACTGGGGTGACGGACGGCTGACCCTGCTTGGGACCGAAGGGTATATCGAGCTGCGCAAAAACGTTGATGTTGGGGGTGCTGCAGGAACGGATCATCTGATCCTGGTCAACGGTGAGACCTGCAAGAAACAGGACGCGTCAGATGCAGGGCTGCCATACTTTTCGCGCCTCGCGCATGACATCAAGCACCGGTCTGAAACCGCGATGACGCAGGCGCATTGCTTTACTGTCATGGATTTGGCGTTGCGCGCGCAGGAAATGGCTGAGTCCCCATGATAAATATTGCAATCCTCGGGGCTGGTATCGGCAGCCAGCATCTGGGCGCTCTGCGGCAGCTTGGTGGCGATTTTAGGGTTGCCGCCATTGTCGACAAGGACGTGGACCGGATCGAAAAGATCCGGGCGTCAAGCGACTTTGCGGCGATGACCGATATTGCCGACGCCCTTGCCGATCCGCAAATCGACGTGATCGACATCTGCCTGCCGCCGCACCTGCATGTTCCGGTCACGCTGGATGCGCTGGCCGCTGGAAAGCATGTGGTATGCGAGAAACCACTGGCGACGTCGATGGCGGATGCAGACCGGATGAAGGCCGCAGCGAAACACGCCGGCAGGCAAATCTTTCCGGTGTTTCAGTACCGCTGGGGTCCCGCCTTTGCCCAATTGCGCCATCTGCAGACCACCGGTCTGACCGGGCAGATTCACACCGCTGCGCTGGAAACGCATTGGTCGCGGGGGGCGGATTATTACGCCATCCCTTGGCGTGGCACATGGGAGGGGGAACGCGGCGGTGCCGTGTTGGGCCATGCCATCCACAACCACGACCTTCTGACCCACCTCGCGGGACCAGTCGCTTCGGTCTCGGCCATGGCCACGACGCGCGTTAACCCAATTGAAACCGAAGACTGCGCCGCCATCGCATTTAGCCTGACGTCTGGTGCATTATGCACCAGCAATATCACTCTGGGTGCTACGACGGATGAAACACGCCTGCGCATTGTGTTCGAACACCTGACCGCCACGTCCGGTGTTGAACCCTATGCCCCCGGTTCCGCACTGTGGACATTTACCGCCCGCGATCCGTCCGATCAGGCAGTGATTGATGCGGCGCTGAACGCAGCACCCTGTGAACCTGCCGCGTTCCAAGGTTTTTTCACTGAAATTGCCAAGGCGCTGAACGGCGTCCCAAACGCGGCCGTCACGTTAGAGGATGGCATCGCGTCGGTTGCCCTTGTAACCGCGATCTATCACGCTGCGCGAACAGGTGATCGGGTGACCCTGCCAATCCCCCCTGACCACCCGCTATATCAAGGATGGTTGCCATGAAACAATGCTGGCGCTGGTTTGGACCGGATGATCCGATTGCCTTGCACGACCTTCATCAAGTCGGGGTCCAGGGGATCGTCACCGCCCTGCACCACATTCCACCTGGAACGGCCTGGGACAAGCAAAGCATCGCAGATCGGCAGAACCTTCTGGCCACCGCCGGATATCAATGGGACGTGGTCGAAAGCCTGCCTGTGTCCGAGGCCATCAAGACACAATCGGCTGACATGTCCGCCCATCTCGCCGCATACAAATCCAGCTTGCAAGCCCTTGCCGATCGCGACATTCAGGTTGTCTGCTATAACTTCATGCCGATCCTCGACTGGACGCGAACCTCACTACGCGCACCGCAATCCCATGGCGGGACAGCTATGTTATTCGATCTCACCGATTTCGCGGTGTTCGACCTGCATATCCTGAACCGGGACAATGCGGCGCAAGACTATTCCGAACATACGCGAGACGCAGCCTTATCCCGTTTTCAGGACATGACCGATCAAGCCAAGATCACGTTGCAACACAACGTCACTGCCGGGCTGCCCGGATCAAACGATCAGTGGAGCGTTGAAGATGTCCGGGCGCTGCTTGGAACCTATAAGGATATCACCCCAGACCATTTGCGCGCCAACCTGATCGATTTTCTGGCCGAAGTCGCCCCGTTCGCGCAGGATCTGGGCCTGCGATTATGTTGCCATCCCGACGACCCGCCCTTTTCCCTGCTGGGACTGCCGCGTGTGATGTCCAGCACGGATGATTACGGAAAGGTCCTGAAGGCCGTCGATCTGCCGTCCAACGGGGCGACACTGTGCACCGGATCGCTGGGCGTGGCCGCTGATTTCGACGGCGCCGGATTTGTCCAGCGGCATGGTGCGCGCATTCACTTTGTTCATCTGCGCAACACCAAGCGGATTGCGGGATCAGACCTGGAAAAGCCCGATTTTTACGAGGCTGCACATCTTGAGGGTGATACCGATATGGTTGGTACTATCCGCGCGCTGGTGCAAGAACAGAGGCGGCGAATATCCGAAGGGCGCGTGGATTGGCAAATCCCGATGCGCCCGGATCACGGTCAGGAATTGCTAAGCGATCTGGGAGGACACAGCACGCCTGGCTACCCTTTGATCGGGCGTTTACGCGGCCTGGCTGAATTGCGTGGGATCCTGGCCGCCTGTGCCTGAAATCTATTTTCTTGCGTCACAGCGGCGTTCACCGTTTAGTAGAGGCACCTAAACGGGCAGCGGGGTGTCTTCCGGACCCGCCCGACGTCTTAACCGGCGTGTGAAATCCCCGTGAAATCCGATGCGTGCAGGCATCATTTTTCGAAACGTCGGCCTGCGCCGTTCGCAGCCGCAAAAAACGGGAGGTTTCCATGAAAACCGCAGGTGTAATTGGTCTTGGCGATATGGGCAGCGGCCTTGCCAAGAACCTTATCAAGAATGGCTTTGAAACATCCGGGTTTGATCTGAGCGATACCCGAATATCCGCCTTTACAGAGATGGGCGGTATGGCCAAACCGTCCGTTGCTGAGGTCGGGACCCACGCCGCCTGTGTGTTCGTAATGGTCATGAACGGCGATCAGGCACGTGAGGTTATTCTGGGCGACAACGGGCTGGTTGCCAATATGGCCCCCGGCGGCACGGTTATCCTGTCTGCCACGATCAAACCACACGAAGTTGTGGCCATTGGCAGCGAGATGGCTGGCTCGGGCATCAATCTGATCGACACGCCTGTTTCGGGCGGGTTTCCCGGCGCGCAGGGCGGCACGTTGACGATGATGGCGGCTGGGCAGCCGGACGTGCTGGACCAGAACGCCGATGCGATGCAGGCCGTCTCGGCCACAATCCACCGGGTTGGAACAAATCCCGGTGACGGTCAGACTGTGAAAGCCTGCCTGCAATCGCTGATTGGCTCGATTTTTTCAGCCACCTTCGAGGCTGCCGCGCTGGCCGCCAAAGCCGGCGTCAGCGGTGAGGTTCTGCTGAACGTGTTCGCCTCGTCCAGTGCGGGTTGCGGAGTGGTTAACAACGCACTTGAAAACATCATCGACCGGCAGTTTGTCGGCACCGGCAGTCATATCGCAACTATGCACAAAGACCTGACCATCTCACTTGAGCTGGCCACCCAGCTTGGGGTCCCGATGCAAACCGCTTCTTCTGCGATGCAGGTATTTCATGCGGGCAAGACCAAATACCCCGAAGGTGACAACTGGATCTGCACCCGAGTCATCGAAGAGATCATTGGCGCAGAGCTGCATCGCTGAACCGAAGCCCACGCAGGTATTGTCGGACGAACTCGGATAGCTCAAACCTAAGAGCTTCCGGGTCCAGAGCGACAAACCGGCCTTCAAGCGACAGTTTGACGATCCCATGAACGGCGGAAAATACAGTCCGTGCGCGCAAGGCCAACGCCTGATCGTCCATTTCCGGAGTGATCCGGGACAGCGGCTTGACAACATCAGCGATCAGCAGCGCGTGTTCGTCCAGGTGCCAATCTGGAACAGACACATCGGGCGGCATGTGATGATCGAACAAAGCCGCCCACAGGTTTGGGTTCGCGGTGCCAAACTCAAGGTAAGCCAGCGCCAGAGCCAGCACCCTTTCTTCCGGCACTTCGGTTGAGGCTGACGCCTGCTGCAAAGACGTATGCAACCGCGCAAGTGTTCGGGAATTCACCGCCAGAACCAAAAGGTCCAGATCCTCGTAGGCATTATACAAGCTACCCAAAGCACATCCCGCGTCTTTGGTAACGTCACGGGCGCGCAAGGCGGCCAATCCTTGGGTTTTGATCCTCTCTTCGGCCGCATTCAGAAGATTTTCCTTCAGAATTTCTCTTTTTGTTTTAGCCACTTACACCTCCGGTTTCGATTTTTTTGAACGGCGTTCAATTTTATTCTTGAACAACGTTCAGGAATATTGCACATTCACCTCATGAACAATGTTCATAAACGAGGAGCCAAAGATGTTCAAACAATTTGCCACATTGTTAAGAGGCCGGGCTTTTGAGGCAGCGACCGTGGTAACAGATCGCCACGCCTTGCCCATTCTGCGCCAGCAAATCAGGGATTGCGCCCATGCGGTCCAAATGTCCCGCAAGGCCGTCGCCGTTGCGATGGCGCAGAACGAGCAAGAAAAGAAACAGCATGACCGGTTGACCCTGCAGATCGCGGACCTCGAAACACGTACGCTGGATGCATTGCAGAAAAACCGCGAAGATCTGGCGCGTGACGCGGCCGAAACCATCGCCCACCTTGAGGCTGAACGCGACGTGTCCACGCAGGCTCAGGCCCGGTTCGACACGGAAATTGCCCGGCTGCGCACTGTCCTGCGTGAAGCCGAGACCCGGTTGCGGCAGTTGCAGCGCGGCCAACGTCTGGCCGCTGCCACCGACAAAACACAGCGCCTGCAACAGGTGGCCCCTGACAGCGGTTTATCCACCCTGCGCGAGGCCGAAGACACGCTGCAACGATTGCAAGAGCGTCAAGGCGAGATGGATGCAACCGCCCGCGCCATGACCGAGTTGGAAACAACCGGTTCGGCGGAAAACGTCCAGGATCGTCTGGCCGAGGCCGGCTGTGGTCAACCCCTGCGGACTAGCACTGACGACGTGCTTGAGCGCCTGAAGAAGAAGGCGCAGAAATCCGGGAAATCCAAATCAAGCTGACGTGAAGAACCAAACGTAACATACTGAAAAAAGGAATATTAAAATGAACAGCGAAGAAAACCTGAACCTGCCCCAGTCCAACGCATGGAACATGTTCACCATCATCTCATTTGTGGTTGCCGCAGGAATGATGGCCGGTGGCATATACTTTCTCGAAGCAAGCTTTGCGGCAAAAGGCTTTTATTCAATGTCCGCGCTGATGCTGGTGCACACCACTGTATCGATCACCAAAACCCTGCGCGACCGTGAAGAATCTCAGCGTCTGCACAACAGGATCGAGGACGCAAAGACCGAGAAGCTGCTGAAAGAGGTTGGCGACAATATCGCTGCCTAAACGATGACATCGCGCAAGAACAAACGCGTGCGGCTGGGGGTGGTTCCGTTTGCGACCCCCAGCCGCAAAGTATTGAACAACACCCGGTCTTTCGGGATAGCGAACCGGTCCGACACTGCTTTGCGCGTCGCCGCATCATCTGCCAGCGCCGCAGCAGGCCACCCCACGAGGCCACGCGCGCTGGCCAGAAGCCATGATCGATAGAACGCACGCCCCGCATCAACATTCAACTCGTTGGCCGGCCAGTGAAACAACGCCATCGCCGCTGCTCCGCGGCTACGCGCGGCTTCACCGGACAAGCTTGGACCCAGGCCCAACAGGGACAGCAAATCAAAAAGGCCTGTTCCCAGGATCGCAGGTACGATTTTGGCAGTCGTGCCACCCATGGCCAAAACCTCTCGGTTCAACCCGTCCCTGTCATACCCCACAGAATCTTTGCGCAACCGCATCCAGCTCAGCAACTCTGTCCGGAATGGTTTTGACTGCATCACCCGGGCCGAGGCGATGTCGATTTGTGCCGCAAGCCAGTCGATTTGCTCCTGTGCCGTCACCAATGTCATGTGATCAGCCTGCCAGTTCTGAAAGGCTGTCGAGCCCGTCGGCGCAAACCCCGCCCGATGCGTCAGACGCTGTCCCATCTGCGCGGCCAGTGCGGCATCTTCAGGATTGACCTCTCCGCCTGGCATAACCCGAGCAATCGGGTGCAGGCCGTTTTCATCGGGTGCGGTCAAGAGGGTGACGTTTCCCCCAACGCCATGCGCCGCCAACGCCAAAACCGTGGCTTCGACCGCAGCCCCACAGGAGACCTCAAGATCACGATCGGTTGGATCACCGATGGGCAAACGTCGAGAGAGATCGGCCAGGATCTCGATCCCTCCGTCGCGCAGCGACCACCGCGCCGGTTGCGTGTTATGGGCTGAAGGCGCAAGCATTGCGTTGGCCACGACCGAATGGAACTCTGTCTGATCCATCACGACAGCTCCTTGGAAAACAGATGCAGGCGATGCAAAGGCTTGGCACCGGCTTTTTCGGATTGCCGCAGGCTGGCGTGGTTTTCATCAGCGATCCAGGTGCCACCAACAGTTTTATACCCCGCAGCGATCATATCGCGCGCCATCTCACCCAGCATCAAAGGGTTGACGGACTGACCCTGAAACTCGGGCATGACACCCTGAAAGATCACCACGGCACGATCCCGGTGCGCCTTGTAGTGCAGATAGTGCCAGGGCAAAGACAGACGCAATCGGGATCCCAACCGCCGCAGCAGCGGATTTAGATCGGGGATAGCAATCACAGCGCCCGCAGGCTTGCCCTGGTAATGCACGACTTTAGATATCCGCGGGTCCATGATCCACTTCAGGTCTTTCGCCTGAAAGCTGAACTCTTCCGCCGAGACAGGCACGAACATCGGGTTGTCCCTGAAACTTCGATTCAGAATGGTGCGGGCGTCCTCTAGCCGCTCAGCAATGGTGGAACGATTGACTGGCGCGAAGGCAAACCCCTGCCCTAACAATGCGCACGTTGCGAATCTGACAACACCTTCGGGGCCGGGTGACTGTCGAGCCGCAATTCGAACGTGGTCATCGGAAAATGGCGGATGTACCCATTTGCCTCAAGCAATTTGGGCAGGTGCCGCGGGCCCCATATCTGGTCGGTATAAGGCGCATGGTTGAAACCGTCTGTCATCACCCCGGCCTGCTGCATCGCGGTCAGGTTAAAGTTTCCGGTCAGCCGCGTCATGCCCATGTTGCGGGCCCAGTTCTCGGCCGCCACAAGCAGGGCTTCCGCCGTCTCACCATCATCCACGCAATCGAAAAAGCCAAAACATCCACGCGCTTCATGATGCAGGTCGTTTGAGGCCTGATGCAGATGGGCCGTGATCCGGCCAACAGGCTGCCCACCCCGCAGAGCAGTGAAATAGGTATAGCGTGTGGCGTCCGGGAACATAGGGTTCTTAGTTGACAGAAACCGCTGCAAATCGGCCTTCATGGGCGAGACGTAAGGCGTATCTGTACCATAAGCGTGGAATGGGGCCGCAAAAAAGTTGGCAAAGTCGCGTTCTTTTATCTCGATCATCTGTGCCCCGCGGTCATAAGGATGCACGCCATCCGCTGAACAGCGCGCAAACCTGCGCCCGAGCTGTCCAATACAGCGATGTCGGGACTGTTGAGCATCGCCACACGGAAAGGATCGGCGGACAGCAGAACGGCATGTGTGGCATCGAAACGGGAAAACAGCCAGTTGACCTGCTCATCACTCGTCGTCCCCAACTGTAGAACCGGTGTTTCATCAAACCGCGCGCGCAGGTCGGTCAGGTTCATATCCGACAGATCAGGCTCTTCCACCAGAACCGCATCCGGAGCGCCCGCTGCACGGCGCAGCAACGCCATGCTTGCCTCGGGCCCTTGCCCGTCGGCCTCGGCAATCTCGCGCAATGCGACAAGCTGCCGATCTTCGGTCCGTAGGGCAGTTGCTGCCTGCCAGATCGCAAGCAGAACAAGGGCTGACACTATGACCGCCATCACCTGCAGACCCGCCCGCAAATCCATCGAAACAAGCCCGGCCAGGATTAGCGTCAGCAAACTGGTCACAGCAAAAACAAACACAAAACCGCGCAGAATGTCCCGTGCGGTGACCGCAGGTCGGTTCAGACCGATCGACAACCAGCACAGGACCAGCACCGCCACACCGCCCAGCCGAACAGGGACATCCACCGTCGGAAACCGCATGTAGTCAGTGGCAAGAAAGGGCAGGATCAGCAGAAAAGACAGGCTCATCTGGTTGATGGCGCTGTTTTCGGTGGGCGACAGGCTGCCGTGATCCCTGCGTTGAACGAACAAGGCTACGCCTACCAGTCCCACCAATTGGAACAGCAGCATGCCGAACAATCGCCAGACCTCAAGACTGCTGAACTGCAACAGCCCCAACAGGGTAAAGGCAACCGCGCCCCAGGCGCAGGTCTGTTTCAGGATCGCTGAAGCATGACGACGCAGCAAACCTTCGGCCAACAACAGCGCGGCCAAAGGGACCAAAGCCGCGCAACAGTTTGCGACAACTGAAACGAGCCATCCCCAACCGCCCCAATGGCCAATCCGGGCCAGCATCAGGATGACAAGCACCCACAGGCAAAACCGGAACCGACTGGCGATCTCTGGGCGTTGCACAATATCCCCCAGGCGCAGAAGAACCACCACCGCGCCCAACGCAGCACACAAAGACACCCAGGCGTCCGCCAAAAAGCTCGCCCCGCCTGTCATGACGCCAGGAGCCTGTTCATCTGCCGTCGGACGAGTGGACGCATCACGGCGGCCACCAGGCCAGGCAGTGGTCTTTCGATTCTGCCGCTATGAGGGTTCAGAAACCAGCCGCGAAAATCTGCGCCGTGGGGGCGGCACAGAACGGCGTTCAGGGCCTCGCCGCCCATCAGGGTCCCCGCCATGATCACCATCGGCGCAAAGGACATGCGGCTGCGAGTGCCGGCAATCACCTCACCGGCCAGCGCCAGATCGACGTGATGCCGGGACGAGGAATGCGTCAGCACATACTCGGCCTCAGCCGCTGAAGCTGCCGCGTTCATGTCTTGAGTCAGCGCGTTCCAGCCCGTGCCTTGGGTTGGGTATGCCAGCCGCTCTTCCGGCATCGGATCGCCCGGCGTGGTGACATAGACGGACGGCAGCGGTGAGGCATAGGCGTCAATCACAGTGCGCGCTTTTACTCGCGCTGTGCGATACAACAGCAGACTGGCCCCAAGATCATCGGTGCCGTTGATCACCACATCCGCTTCCTCGACCAGACGATCCACATGGTCGGACCAATCGGCGCCCAGCACCTCGATCTTGGCCTCGGGGTTAATCTGCAGGCATTGATCCCGCGTGGCCATGGCCTTGTCCTGATCAACCGTTTTCAGCGTCGCGAACAGTTGGCGGTTCAGGTTAGACACCTCAAAACTGTCCAGGTCCGCAAGGATCAACCGCCCCACCCCGGCTCGGATCAGGGTCATGATGGCACTGCCGCCCATCCCCCCTGTACCACAAACGAAAACGCAGGAATTGCGCAGGGCGGCCTGCTCGACCTCAGTGACAAAGCCAAGATTGCGCGTTGTGAATTCCTGGTATGAAAAATCCGTCATTCGTTCTTTTCCCTTGGCCGCAGGATGCCGAATTCCCGCTGCGTATCCGCCCATTGCCACAGAGGCATCGCCAGTCGTTGCAGGACTGCAGCGCCCACGGCCAGCGTCAGCGCGGCAAAAGACCCGCGCGGGACCTCGCGCCCGACATAGGACAGCGCGGTTGGCGTATCCATCTGACCCAGCTGCAGAATGTCATCGCCGCGATCGTAATCCAGTTGATCGCGGCAGAAATCGTTGACCGCCTGATCCCGGTGTTTCGGGGCCTCGGCGAGGGTTTTTTTCAGGTGATCCGACCCGCCGGTATAGGCGTTGGTGATCACAAAGCGATCCTCGTCGAAACCGGCCTCATCCCCGACGCCAAACACATTGCGGTGCTGGCGCATGATGCCACGCCCCAACAGCAGATGCAGAAGGCTGCGCCGGTTTTGCACGCCACCTTCAGGTGTCGGGAACACCCGGGCAAATCCGGTTCCGACCAACCCCACAACCGCAGGCACCTGCGTCACGTTTGATATCCAAAGCGGCCGCATACCATTGCGAAACAGCATAAGAACGCAAGTCAGGCCATACAGCACCCAACTTAACCCCTGACTGCGCAGGCTCGGGTCCACCATCACCAGCCCCAGATGCAGCACCTGTTCAGAGCGATGCCCCAGATCGACATCCATCAACGCCAGTGCATTAAAAGCCACAGGCGTCTGATCGGCGCGGCGTGTGACCAGAGTAATCACCGACTGCCCAAGCCGGTCTCGATCCCCGGCAAAGACTCCATAGCTGAGCTCTCCTGCAGGGAGCGTCTTGGATGCCACCTGACGCAAGTCAGCAACCAGTTTGTCCAACTCTGACGGTTGCATCCACAGGCCTGGCCGTTCAACAATCCGAACCGCGTAGCCTCCGGAGGCCTTCAACCGGATATCCATATACCGCTGCCCAGCGGCGCTTATTATGGCGCTTAGCAATGCCTGTTCCTGCAATTGACTGCCTGCGGGCAGTTTTAGTTTTGTTTAGACAGCGCCTTTCATCAGTGCCATCCCTGCTGGCCCATGAAGGATCGTATGCCCGACCAATGCAAGTGCAGAATTCCACCGGAAACGCCTGATTTGCCGAAAACTTACCACTTCGCTAGGTTTGTCAAAAGACGAGAGGCATGAGTATGAAGATCGCCTCAGGCGGACAAACGGGGGTGGATATCGCGGCATTGGAATTTGCCCGCGAGAACGGGCTGCCCTATGGCGGCTGGGTGCCCAAAGGCCGAACGAATGAAGCGGGCCGCATCCCAGATCAGTTCAGTGGTCTGGTCGAAACGCCCACAGAATCAGTATCTGAAAGAACAAAGCGTAACGTCGTCTTTGCTGACGCCACGCTGATTTTTATCGATGGCTCAACCAGCCCCGGCACTTTGCAAACCGTTGATTTCGCGATCGACGCGGGGAAACCGCATCTGATCGTCGATCTTAGGGGTGGCACAGATACTTGCGCTCAACAGGTACGGGTCTGGTTAGCTTCGACCCCAATAGAGGTTTTGAACATCGCAGGCCCGAGGGCATCCGAGGCACCGGGGGTCGGAGCACGTGCGCGTGCGGTACTTGATCAGATCTCCGACAGGCTGAGCGGTTGATTCCCAGCCGAGATCCGATGCACGTATGGGGTCCAGCTGGCCCTTTGTGAACTGCGTGGCCGGTCGGGATCGTCAGCACCTTTACACCCCCAGCCTGTTGCCGCTTGTCGGATCAAACAGGTGCATATGTGCTGCAAGCACCGAGAACCGCATAAGGGGGTGTTTCTCTTCGATCGGATGAACGCCCGGCAGGCTGATCGTGATGGCATCGCCGGTTGCTGTCAGGTGCCCGTGCAACAGAGTGTTTGCCCCCAAGGGTTCGGCAATTTGAATCGACGCCTCCAATGGGCCATTATCGTCCTGGACCAGATGCTCGGGGCGGATGCCCAGCTTTACCGCACCGTCTTCACCCTGAGACGGGCCCACAGCTACCCCACTGACGCTGATCGACCCGGCATCGCGCGTGGCGTCAAAGATATTCATGGCAGGGCTGCCGATGAACTGCGCGGCAAACAGGGTCTGCGGTGTTTCATAGACCTCAAGCGGGGTTCCGATCTGCTCGGCAATTCCTCCGTTCATCACGATCATCCGGTCAGCCATTGTCATAGCTTCGACCTGATCGTGGGTCACATAGAGCGAGGTGACCCCCAACTTCTCTTGCAGCTCGCGGATTTCCAGACGCATCTGAACCCGCAGCTTGGCATCTAGGTTTGACAAAGGTTCGTCAAACAGGAAAACCGCAGGCTCGCGCACAATCGCGCGCCCCATGGCCACCCTCTGGCGCTGCCCGCCCGACAGCTGCCGGGGCTTGCGGTCCAGCAGCGGCTCAAGCTGTAACAGCTTGGCGGCGTCGGTCACCTTCTGATCAATCTGATCCTTCGGCAGACCTGCAATCTTCAGCCCATATCCCATATTCTGACGCACAGACATATGCGGATAGAGCGCGTAGTTCTGAAACACCATCGCGATATCGCGGTCCATCGGCTCTTTTTCATTGGCGCGCTCAGTCCCGATCCTGATCTCACCGGCGGTCACGGTTTCAAGCCCCGCAACCATGCGCAGCAATGTCGACTTGCCGCAGCCCGAAGGGCCGACGATTACGATGAACTCACCATCTTGGATATCGACATCGATACCGTGGATCACATCCGTCGGTCCAAAGCTCTTCTTGATGTCTTGAAGGGTTACTGTAGCCATTTCTTATTTCTCGCTATCGACAAGGCCGCGTACAAACAGCTTTTGCATGGACACCACAACAATGACCGGCGGTATCATCGCCAGGATGGATGTGGCCATGATCACCGGCCAGTTGGCGACATCATCACCGGATGGGAACATTTGCTTGATGCCCATCACGATGGTGTTCATTTCGGGGTCAGTGGTAATCAGCAGCGGCCAGAGGTATTGGTTCCAGCCATAGATAAACAGGATCACAAACAGCGCCGCAATATTTGTGCGGCTCATCGGGACAACGATATCGATAAAGAACCGCATCGGTCGCGCGCCATCCACGCGGGCCGCCTCGGCCAGTTCATCCGGGATCGTCAAAAAGAACTGGCGGAACAAAAAGGTGGCCGTGGCCGACGCGATCAAGGGGAAGATCAAGCCGCCATAGCTGTTCAGCATTCCGAAACCGGCCACCACTTCAAACGTCGGAACGATGCGTACTTCAACGGGCAGCATGAGCGTCAGGAAGATCAGCCAGAAAAACGTCGTGCGTCCGGGAAACTTGAAATAGACAATCGCAAAGGCCGACAGAAGCGAGATCGCGATTTTGCCGACCGCAATCCCGATTGCCATCACCAGGCTGTTGAACAGCATCGTTGCAACGGGAACGTTCACCCCGGAAAACAGCGCCGCCTTGTAGTTTTCCCAGAACTGATCCCCAGGCCAGATCGGCATTGGCGGTCTGACGATTTCGGGTTGCGAAACCGTCGAGGCAACAAAGGCCAGCCAGATCGGAAAGAAGATGACCAGCACCCCAAGGATCATCAACGCATGCGTCAGCCAGATGCCAGCACCCCGTTTTTCGACCATACCGTGTTGTTGGGCAGCCATCAGTAATGCACCCTTTTCTCAACGTACTTAAACTGGATCACGGTCAACAGGCCCACCACGATCAACAAAATGACCGACTGCGCCGAGGATGAGCCCAAATCCTGCCCGACAAAGCCGTCGGAAAACACTTTGTAGACCAGAATGGTCGTCGCTTGTTGCGGTCCGCCCCCGGTGATCGTGTGGATCACCCCGAAGGTTTCGAAGAACGAATAAACCACATTCACGACCAGCAGGAAAAACGCAGTTGGCGACAAAAGCGGCAGGACAATCGTAAAGAACCTGCGCCAGAAATGCGCGCCATCAATCGCGGCGGCCTCGATCACAGAGCGCGGAACCGATTGCAACGCCGCAAAGAAGAACAGGAAGTTATAGCTGATCCGGCCCCAGGCCGAGGCAACAACCACCAGACCCATCGCTTCTGTCCCGTTCAGAACGTGGTTCCAGTCATAACCAAGCTGGCTGAGGTACCACGAAATGACACCCACCCGTGTGTTGAACATGAACAGCCACAGCACACCGGCGACGGCCGGCGCAACGGCATAGGGCCAGATCAAAAGCGTGCGGTAAGCGCCTGATCCTTTAATCAGCCGGTCCGCGATCACCGCAAGAAACAGGGCTGGGATCATCGAGCACAATGTGACGAGGGTAGAGAAGATCGCCGTCGTCAGGAACGAGGCACGGTAGAATTTGTCGCTAAGAAGAAATTCAAAATTACCCAGTCCAACGAACTGGGAAGACAGGCCAAACGGGTCCGGAATAAAAAGAGACTGCCAGATCGCCTGCGCCGCCGGGTAAAAGAAGAATACGGCAGAGATGATGACCTGCGGTGCAATCAGCACAAGCGGCAGCAGCCAGCCGCGAAAGGTTACGCGTTTTTCCATCTTGGGGGCCTAGGTGCAAAGATTGCGGGCTCCGAAGAGCCCGCATCTGTTTTGGTTTTACTGGTTGGCGGATTCGAAACGGCGCAACAGGCTGTCTCCACGCTCTTTGGCGCTGTCCATTGCTTCTTGTGCGGTTTTGTCGCCTGACCAGACGGCCTCCAGCTCTTCATCGATGATTCCGCGAATCTGGTCAAAGGACCCAAGACGCAGGCCTTTTGAGTTTGCTGTTGGCTCTTTGGCCGTCATCTGGATCACAGCGATGTCGGTGCCAGGGTTGCTGTCGTAGAAACCGGAGTCCCGGGTGACAACACCGGCTTCGGCGGTGATGGGCAGATACCCGGTATTCTGGTGCCAGTCCGCCTGCACATTGGCCGAAGACAGGAAGCTCAGAAACTCGCCGACCCCTTTGTACTCATCGGCCTCATGCCCTTCCATAACCCACAGGGATGCACCCCCGATGATGGTATTCTGCGGCTCGGCTGTCAGGGCTTCCCAATATGGCAGTGGGCGCACGTCAAATTCAAACTCGGCTTCGGAACTGATTCCCGCGTACCCCGCCGAGCTTTCGGTGAACAGCGCACATTCACCTGCGCGGAAGTTCGCACCGCCTTCGTTACGACGACCGGTATAGATGAACTTGCCATCCTTGGCCCAATCGCCCATCGCGGTCAGGTGCGCAACCTGCGCCGGGCTATTCAGCATTAATTCGGTATCCAGGCCCGCAAATCCATTGTCCTGAGACGCAAACGGCACATCATGATAGGCCGAGAAGTTCTCCAGGTGGATCCAGCTTTGCCACGCAGTGACCAGCGGGCATTCCTCGCCACCAGCTTTCAGCTGATCCAGAACATCGCCCACCTTTTCCCAGGTCGACAAATCGGTGTCCGGGTCCACGCCAGCCGCCTGCATGGCGTCGCGGTTCACCCACAATACAGGGGTAGAAGAGTTGAAAGGCAGCGACAGCATATCGCCGTCGGTCGTGGTGTAATACCCTTTGACCGATCCGATATACGCATCGGGATCAAAAGACGCGCCGCTTTCAGCCATCACCTGGTGCACTGGTTTGATTGCACCCTCTGCTGACATCATGGTTGCGGTTCCCACTTCAAAAACCATCAGAATGTGGGGCTGCTCACCGGCCCGGAAGGCCGCGATACCCGCATTCAGGGTTTCCGAGTAATTGCCCTTGTGGCTTTCCACGATGACATACTCGCTTTGGCCGGCATTGAATTCCTCGACCTGGGCTTTCACAAGTTCACCCAAACGGCCAGTGAAGGCATGCCAGAACTGAACTTCGGTCTGCGCCATCGCCATGACCGGCGACAAGGCGGTTGAAACGGCAAGCGCGCCGAGAATGTGCTTATTCATGATCTCTCCCACGCATCACAAGGGATGCTTTTTTGTTAACACCATCTGCTTCGCGTAAACGGTGTACTTAATACTTTTACGACGTTATCGCCGAAAAACCATAATTCAAGTTCAGTTTTTTTGTTACAAACATAATATAGTGTTATGAAATTCGCTTTGAGGTATCAGTTCGGGATCGAAAATGGGCCAGGTTTTAAGAATTCGGCAGTTAGAGGCGTTGGTGGCGGTGATCGCAAATGGCTCGATGACGGCGGCGGCGTCAGATCTTGGTGTCAGCCAGCCCGCGGTCAGCCGGTTGCTGTCAGATCTGGAACAAGCGCTGGGTTTCCAGCTGTTTGACCGCCGCGACGGGCGTTTGGTACCTTCTCAAGAGGTGCGGTATCTGCAACCGAATGTTGAGCGCGTTTTGGAACTGATGAAACAGATTTCAGACGTCAGCGAGGATATCACGCAGCGCAAAGCCGGGCATATCCGCGTAGCCTGCCTGCCCGGTTTCGCAACCAGTCATCTGCCCGGCGTTGTGGCGGATTTTCTGAAGAACAGGCCCGGTGTCACCCTGACCATCGAACCGGACCGGCCCGAGCGAATCTTTGAATGGATGATTGGTGAGCAATATGACTTTGGCATCACCGACGGGTTCAACGGGCATCCTGCGATCGAAAGCCGGAACATCGATGTTCGTTCCGTTTGCGTATTCCCCGAAGGCCATACGCTGGAATCGGTGCACGAAGTAACACCATCCTTGCTGGCCGACGAACAGATCATCCATACGCGGCGCGACAGCGACTTTTTCGGGCGCTTGTCCCGAGTGTTTCAGGACGCCGATGTCACGTTGAATTCTCATATCGAGGTTCGGCAGTTCACAGCCGCATGTGAACTGGTCGTCAACGGTGTAGGCGTCGCCATAGTGAGCGAGTTGGATGCGGTCAAATATGCAGGTCAGGGGCTGAGTTTCCGACCCTTCAGACCGATCCTACCTCATACCCTGTCTCTGGTCCGCCCGGTGCTCAAGCAACCGTCTCTGGTGGCGTTGGAGTTCATAGAACTTTTCAGCGACAGTCTGATCCCCTTTATGACGGAAGCGACGAAGGGATAAAGGTATCCTTCCGTCCGGCCCCTGCCGCTTGCGTCTTAGACTTCGGTGTTTCGCTCTCGTTCCGGCAGGTCCTCGATCAGGCGCGTTTCCAGCAGCTGACCATTGGCATACAGAATCGGTGTTGAGATGGCCGCGATATGACTGTTGAACTCACGGAACGCGCGAAGAGTCTCTAGATGGATATCGCTGGTCTCAAGGCTATCAACCTGCCCGCTCTGCAAACGCCGGAAGTGACGTTTACGGCTGTCTCGTTCGGCTCGCTTAATCTCGGTTTTTTCCAGGTTCAGAAGCCGCGCGCTTTCAATATCTTCCGAAATGAGAACATTGGTTGCCAGTTTAAGATTGGCCAGAATTTTCTCGTGCAGCTCCTGCAACTCTAACCATCCCTCGTGCGAAAACTGCTTGCCCGTCTCTTGCAACTCGGCCGCCAGAACAGTCAGGCGCTTGGCCACGACATCGCCCGCAGTTTCCAACCGGACGGCATATTCCAGAACGTCGCGCGCCTCGTCTGCGTGTTTCTTATCCATCTTCTCGATCGGCAAGGATGCCACAAAGGTCCGGATATCCGACAGGCTTTGGTTTACCTCGTGATCGAGTGTCTGAACCGCCTTGATCTGCTCGATCTCACCAGACCGATACAGGGTCAGCAAGGGGCTGAACATCAGCTCGACCTGATCAGCCATCCGCAATAACTCTCGCTTGAGCGCCGAGATGGCCAGTGTCGGGGTCTCGGCCAACTGCGGGTCCAGCGCACTGGCCGGTTTTGCACGGGCTTCGGGTTCGGACCGGCGCGGTGCATCCGGCAACATCCGCTCGAACGGACCCTTCAATAATTGGCAAAACGGCAGCGACAGGATCAGCAGAGACGCGTTGAATGCCAGATGTGCATTGACCAGCATCTGCCCCTGATACCCTGCCCCCAACACACCAGCCTGAACGGCGAGGTTGGCTGCAAACAGGCACAGGATCGCCCAAACACCCCGCAGCGCCAGATTGGCAAAGGGGATGCGCCGTGCCTGTATGTCCATACCTCGTGTCAGCCACACGGGGATCAGCGCGCTGCCCAGATTTGCCCCCAACACCAGTGACAACCCGGCGGAAAACGGCAAGGCACCGATCTGCACCAGTGTCACGCACATCAGGATCGCAGCCACCGAGCTGTGCATGACAAAGGCCAGTGCCCCGCCGACAAGAAACGCGGTCACGTAATCACGCACTAGATAGTCGGCAATGGCAGGCAAAAAAGCGCTGTGTTGGATCGGATCCATCGCCTCGCGCAGAAAGCGCAGGGATATCAGGATAAAGGCGACCCCCATAAGGATACGCCCAATCTGACGGGGTTTCTTACGCTCGGTCTTGACGAACAGCCATCCACCAACGGCCAGTAGCAATGGCACAAGCCAATCCAGGCGGAAGGACAAAATCTGGATGATCAACGCCGATCCCAGATCACCACCCAGCACGATCGCAAGACCGGCTGGAAACGACAAAAATCCACCCGCAGCAAACCCAGACGCCAGCAACGCAACCGCGGCCGAGCTTTGCAGCACAAGCGCCATTACCATGCCGGTCATACTTGAACCGACGGCGCTGTTGTTGCGGGTCAGAACACGTTTGAAAGACGCGCCATAGCTGCGCTCAATCCCGGTGCGCACCATGCGTACGGCAAACAACAACAGCATTGTTGCACCCGCCAATTGCGTCAGGAAGACTAGTATTGCCATTCTGAGCACATCCTTCGTTCTGCTCGGTGAGACCGGATCATTCCGCCACCTCTACATCAATCTGCCAGCGCTCAAGTTTGGCCGCCAGTTTCTTTCCCGGTGCAACATCCGTTACAAGCCGCCCGATCTGGCTGGGATCGAAACCCTGATGCCGTCCCGCTGTCTCAAACTTCTGATGAACCATGGCCACAAGCGCCAGGCTGGTGCGTTCCAACACGACCGAGGCCAATTCGGCCTCAACCGGGTTTTCGTACAAAAACCCGTACTTCGAATTTAACGCGTCCGCGCTGAGCAGAGCGACGTCGTAGGAATAGCGGCGGGCCTGCGCCTCGGCCACAAAGCCAAATGAACCCAGTTCATCCTTGCGCATTTCACCACCCAGCAAAAATACGCGGTTGCCGTTATGCTCAACCAACTCATGCGCAACTTTGGTCGAGTTGGTCACAACGGTCAGATTATGCCTGACCCTCAGCTCTTCGGCACCAATAGCGGTTGTACTTCCAACGTCCAGAAACACGGTGGCCCCGTCGGGCACAGCCTTTGCAACCGCTTTGGCTATCTTGCTCTTTTCCTTCGTAAACTCGCTGAAACGCTGGAAGAACCCCGTCTGCTGACGTGTTTCGAGAAGACGAACACCACCGTGTCCACGGGCAACAACACCCATTTTTGACAGGGATTTGACCGCTCGCCGAACCGTCTCATCCGAGACATCCAGGAATTCTGCAATTTCTGCATTCCGCGCATGGCCGCCAAATTGGCGAAGCACTTCAAGCAGTTGCATTTCCCTCGGGGAAAGGGTTTTTTGTGGTGTCATATGTTGTTGTCTGCTCACTAGAACTTTGCGTCATACGCGCTGGACAAGAAAAGTCCACACTAACGTTGGTATTTTCCACAATATCCCACATTTTTGTTATGTTTTGCAACCACACCGCGCGCGGACCGATTCACAGCCACGAAATCAAGTGGGCCTCTTTCCAGCACAACGTCTGAATCAGAGAGCAGGATGCTGGCAAGGCCGCCTTTTTTCATTTGATCAGTGGGCTTTATATGAACAAACTCAGTCCACGTTTCAGACTGTGGACCGCGAACAACCCCGGAGGGCATTGATGCAGAAAGCTCGATCATTGCGACGTAGCATGGTTTCGGTGCTCATTGCATTTGCATGTGCTGCCCCACACTGGGCCGAAGCACAAAGTGATCCAAGCGTTGCATCTGCAACCAATGCCGATTGGGCCGAGGTCAAAGAAATCATGGATCGGCGCTGTGTCGTTTGTCACAGCTGTTATGACGCGCCGTGTCAGCTAAAACTGACCTCCCCCGCCGGGCTGTTACGTGGGGCCAGCAAACAAGCCGTTTATCACAGTCAGCGCCTTGAGGATGCGCCGCTGACCCGACTGGGCGTTGATGCACAGTCCCTACCCCAATGGCGGGCGCTTGGATTTCACTCGGTGACGCAGAATGTGGAAACTGACCCCAGCTTGCTGGAAAGATATCTGGATCTGGGTCGCCAAAACCCTATGCCCGTAAACGCGCCTGTTCCTGCCGCGCTTAACCTGACTACAGATCGCCCTCTGGCCTGCCCCACCCATGATGAGTTCGATGCCTACCGCGATGGCAATCCGTTGGCCGGCATGCCGTACGCAACTGCGCCGCTCGAGGATCACGCGCACCAAACACTTGTGGCATGGGCACGCAGCGGCGCGCCATTACCTTCCGCACCCCCCAATGTTCCCGACGACATTCAGGCTCAGATCACCGAGTGGGAGGCGTTTCTGAACGGCAAAAACTTGCGACCCCAACTTATGAGCCGGTACATTTACGAACACTTGTTTCTGGCGCGGTTACACTTTCAGGGTGATGACCCAAGACGCTTTTTCCAACTGGTGCGCTCAACCACGCCGCCCGGTGAAAAGATCGGCATCATAGCAACCCGTCGCCCCTTTGATGCTCCGGGCGTGAACCCGTTTTACTATCGCCTTCAACAAATTGACGAAACGATCGCGCACAAGGAACACCTTGTCTACGAGATAGGGCCTGATCGGATGGCACGTTTCCAGACACTGTTTCTGGACCCCGACTGGTCGCTTGCCACTGCGCCGCCCTATGGCGATGCCGAGGGCGGTAATCCCTTTAGCACTTTTGCCTCTATGCCCGCCCGCAGCCGCTATCAGTTTTTGCTTGATGATGCCTTGTTCTTTGTCCGCAGCTTCATCCGCGGCCCCGTTTGCCATGGGCAAACCGCCGTGGATGTGATCGAGGACCGGTTCTGGGTCAGCTTCCTGGACCCGGACGCGGATCTGTCGATCATCGATCCGGCCTTTCTGCAGGACGGAGCGGTACATCTGGAGCTGCCCGTCTCTGGGGTTGACGGCGGCGCGTTGGGCGATTTGCAAGGCTTTTCGCATGCCAATCAGGTCAGGTATCTTGAGTTCCGCGATGCCCGTTATCGCGACAGCGCGGCGCACACAGAAGGGTTCGACTACGATGCAATCTGGGATGGTGATGGCACCAACCCGAATGCGCTGATCACGGTTTTCCGCCATTTCGACAACGCCGCTGCAATGACCGGATTTCATGGTGACATCCCCGAAACGGCGTGGGTCATCGATTATCCGATTTTCGAACGCATCTACTATGATTTGGTGGCGGGGTTCGATGTGTTTGGCCGGGTCGAACATCAGCTTTCGACACGTCTGTACATGGACGAGCTGCGGATGGAGAGCGAAGACACTTTCCTGTCCTTCATGCCCAAAGCGGCCCGTCAGCAGATACACAAGAAATGGTATCAAGGCACATTGGCTGAAATTCATACCTATTGGCACCACCGCCACGTCGATGCCAGTTTTCCCACCGGCATCGGCTTTGAAACTTCGACGCCCAAGCAGGAGTTCCTGTTGACACTGCTCGCACGCGGCAATGGCCTGTGGTCGGTGACAGACCCGATCAACAGATGCGCTGACGCAGATTGCTCGCAAAGCCAGATCCAACTCGCCCTGCGCGCGTTGGCCAATCAACGTGGCGATTGGGTGCGGTATTTGCCGGACCTGTCTGTTCTGGTCGTCGAAGACAGTGGCGGTGCGGCAGACGTCTTCTCACTTGCCCATGATAAGGCCCACACGAACGTGGCGTTTCTGTTCGACGAGGCAGCCCGCCGAGACCCTGAGACGGATGTTCTGACAATTCTGCCCGGGCTGGCTGGCAGCTATCCGAATTTCTTCTTCAAGGTTCGGCAGGACGAGTTGACCGCCTTTGTCCAGGACCTGAAAGCTGTAGGGTCGCAAAGTGATTTCATGGAAGTTGTGGCCACCCATGGCGTACGCAGAACAAGCCCGGAATTCTGGCCGTTGAGTGACCGAATTCATGAAATCTTCATCCAGCGAAACCCGGTTCATGCGGGTATTTTGGACCTCAACCGGTACAAAGACCCTAAATCAGCTGATGATCCGACCTGATCCCGTGTCGGACCCGCTATCGATCAATTGACAAGTTAACTTGCCGCACCTCGATCCGGCCCCTAAGTTTTAAGTATGCGGTCTTATGCAGATATCCGCCCGGCCTATAGCCGGGCCGAACGTATAAGTGACGGAGTCGTCCACGTGCTGGGCGTGACGTCCGCCCTTGTTGCGGTACCAGCCCTGATCGTGATGTTGGTCTTTTATCGATCCGAACCTGCTGCGGTACTGGGTGCTTCGATCTATGGCGCCACGCTGGTTCTGATGCTCACGTTTTCGGCGGCGTACAATATGAACGAAAGTAAAAGGTGGTCCGATCTTTTGCGGCGTCTCGATCACTCAGGCATCTATGTCAAAATAGCCGGGACCTACACGCCGTTCCTGCTGGTCTCAGGCGTACAGGCACCTGGGCTGCTGTTGGGGCTATGGTCTTCGGCGACGCTTGGATCGTTGTTGAAACTCATCGATCCCAATCGCTTTCGCTGGTTTGGACTGGCCCTATACCTGATGATGGGATGGGCCATTGTGTGGGCCGGTCAATCCACCTTGGCCGAACTTTCGCCAACGGTTTACTTCCTGATGATCGCGGGCGGAGTTGTCTACACGGTCGGCGTCACGTTCTATCTTCTCGATTGGCTGCCCTACCACAACACGATCTGGCACGTGTTTGTTCTGGCCGGCAGCATATTGTTCTTCTTTGCCGTAGCGCTCCGTGTTTTGCCCGCGCCGCTTGAGGTAACTTGACCCTGCGCACACCTTTTGGCGCCGCCCGGATTGTTACCCCACGTTGTAATTAGTAACCCCACGGAATCTGGCCTGCTGCGGCCCTTCCAATTCTCGTACGCCCTGACTATTTAGCGCCGACTTCCTTACAGCTCTGCCCGTCATTAACTGAACGTAGGGCGACCGATTAGCAGGCACATTCATGGCAAATCCTTCATTCATCGGCCTTGCGCCGAACGCTACCTCTTACTCTGAAACCAACGCGACCACCCCGGCATCTTCCGGGCCCGGTGCGAATTCCCAGGTCGACGTGCCCTGTTTCGCGAAAGGAACCCTGATCCTGACCCCGCGCGGCGAGGTCAAAATCGAAGACCTGAAATCTGGTGACTTGGTCACTATGGCCGATGACACAGAAAGTCCAATCGAGTGGATCGGTTCAAAAACCGTCCAAACCGACCCTGAAAGTTGCGAGCGGCTGAACCCGATTCAGATTTCAATTGGGGCCCTGGCACCAAACGTGCCTTCTGTCCCCTTACGAGTATCGCCCAATCACCGCGTTCTTGTATCCCGGCCCGAAAACAAAATTCACTTCGGAGAATCGTCGGTTCTCGTCCCCGCCAAACACCTGACATCGATGGACGGCGTCACCCAAGACGACACCCCTCAACAGGTGACCTACTACCATCTTCTGTTCAAACGGCATGAGATCGTCATCTCAAACGGCGCAGAAACCGAGAGTTTTCACCCAAGCGATGCTGCGTTCAACAGTCTTGCAGAACAATCTCGCGAAGAGATACTTGCGTTGTTCCCTGAACTTCGAGACCAGAGCAACAACGCTTACGGCGACACCGCAGCCCGTGCCGTGCAAGACCACGAGGTCGACCTGCTTAACTTCAGCTGATCCGCTTGGCAAAAATCGACGGCTTCAGTGGCCCCCAACCCCTTGCATTGCCGAATTCTGCCCGGCAGTGGCGAGGGGCCTACCAAACCCGCGCGAAGTAACGGGCACGTAAGCAGACCGGACTTCGGAGCGGGTCAAACGAACCTGTTCACATAGTTTTCCAAAATCTCCTGACGTCCGGATTTCGGTTCGGGGTTGATGTGATCCGCCAAAACTCGGTCGGATATGTCTTGCAGGCTGGATTCCAACATGGATTGCGCCGCAGGAGTGTCCCAACCGGAATACCGTTCTGCCAGGGCCACATCCATACCACCATCCTGGATCATCGCAGCCGCGGCCTTGAACCCTCGGGCGCAGATGTCCATGCCACCGATATGAGCGGCCACGAGGTCCTGCGCATCAATCGATTGGCGGCGGATCTTGGCATCAAAGTTGGTCCCGCCGGTCGAAAACCCGCCATCTTTCAGAATGTGGTAATATGCCAGCGCGACCTCTGGCGTGTTGTTCGGAAACTGGTCTGTATCCCAACCCGATTGGTAATCGTTGCGGTTCATATCGATCGATCCCAACATGCCCTCGGCCGTTGCCACCGCGATCTCATGTTCGAAACTGTGGCCGGCCAGGATTGCATGACCCTGTTCGAGGTTCAGCTTCACCTCATCCTCCAGCCCGTATTTCCTGAGAAATCCGATGCAGGTCGCCGCGTCATAGTCATATTGATGCTTCGAGGGTTCCTGTGGTTTCGGTTCAACCAGAATGGCGCCTTTGAATCCGATCTTATGCTTGTACTCAACCACCATATTGAGGAACCGACCCATGTGATCAAGCTCAGCGCCGATGTCGGTGTTGAGCAATGTCTCATACCCTTCGCGCCCGCCCCACAGCACATAGTTTTCGCCGCCCAACTTATGTGTGGCGTCGATGCACGACTTCACCGTTGCAGCCGCAAAAGCATAGACATCGGGATCAGGGTTCGTGCTGGCACCCGACATCCAGCGGCGATGGCTGAACATATTGGCTGTTCCCCAAAGCAGCTTGGTGCCAGCGCTTTCCATCTTTTGGCCGATATAATCGGTGATCTCTTCCAGCGTGCGCAGGTTATCCGCGAAATTGCCCTGATCCGGACGGATATCGGCATCATGCCAGCAAAAATAGGGCTGTCCCAAAATCTCGAACATCTCAAAAGCGATATCCGCTTTCATCCGGGCGCGGCCCATATCGTCTTGCGGATACCATGGGCGTTCAAAGGTTGGTCCGCCAAACGGATCACCGCCCTCCCACGCGAAAGAGTGCCACCACGCGACGGCAAAACGCAGGTGATCTTCCATACGGTTGCCCATTACGATTTCGTCCGGGTTGTAGTGACGGAAGGCAAGTGGATTGCCGCTGTCTGCCCCCTCGTACGAGATGGTTTCGATGCCTTCGAAAAATCCGCTTTTCATCTCTGCCCCCTTATTCTGCTTTTTGCCCCGGCTGCTTGCCAAGAATAATCATCGACAACAGGTCGTCATCCGTGACGTCCTCAATATCAACCGTTCCGACAAGCTTGCCGTTTTTCATAACCGAGGCCCGATCACACAGGTCCATGACCGCGTGGACATCGTGATCGATCAGAAAGATCCCGATACCTTGCGCCTTGAGCTGATGGATCAGGTCCGCCACCATCTGAGTTTCATGCGGACCAAGGGCCGCCGTCGGTTCATCCATGATCAGGATACGCGCGTTGAAATAGACCGCACGCGCGATGGCCACGGATTGCCGTTGCCCGCCCGACAGTGCCGAGACGGGATCGTTGAACTTTTGAAAATTGGGATTGAGCTGCGCCATGATCTTGCGGCACTCAGCCTCCATCGCAGCGTCATTGACCAGTCCCATAGGGGTGGTCATTTCGCGGCCAAGAAACAGGTTGGACGTGGCATCCAGATTGTCGGCCAGCGCAAGCGTCTGATAAATCGTCTCGATATTGTTCGTCCGCGCATCACGTGGGTTGGTGATCTCAACCGGCTTGCCATCAATCAGGATTTCCCCGTGATCCATCTGATAGGCACCAGACAACACCTTGATCAAAGTCGACTTTCCAGCCCCGTTATGACCCAAAAGGCCCACGACTTCACCAGGATAAAGATCGACCGAGACGTGATCCACGGCTTTGATCCCACCGAAGGAAATCGAAATCTCGCGCATTTCAACTAGTGGCGGCGCGCCTGAACCGCGGCCCGTATTTGAAGGCGTCTTTTGCGTGTCCTGAGCTTGCATCACTTTGCCCCCAATCGCTTGCGGTAGACGATGTCGATATAAACGGCCAGCACAAGAACGCTGCCGACAACGATGTTCTGGAACGGCGCATCGACGCCGACCATTGCCATGCCAGACTGCAGCGCCTGCATGATCAATGCACCAAGGATCGCGCCATAGATGGTCCCGATCCCGCCCGATAATGCGGTGCCGCCGATTACGGCTGCGGCAATAACCCTCAGCTCATCCAGCGTGCCGATATCGTTCGAGTGGTTGGCCAAACGCGCCGAAGCGACCACGGCCGAGACAGCACACAAGAACCCCATCAACGCAAATATCTTTACGGTCAGCAGCCGTGTGTTGATCCCAGAAAGTTCAGCCGCGTCCGGGTTTCCCCCGGTGGCAAAGATATAGCGCCCGAACCGGGTTTTCCGCGCCACAACAGTCAGGCTGACCGCAACGATGATGAGGATAAGCACTGAGATCGGTATGCCATACCCAACAACCAGCCCTTCCGGCATTACCTCTCCGCGCGCTTCAAACATGCGCTGCAGCCTGCGGGTCGGAATGGCGTAGCTGTTGACGATATACACATAGCCCAGGATTGCGACTGCGATGATTGTTGCCATTGTCGCCTCGGCCCAGACCGGTTTGACCGGAAAGCCATGCGCGGCCTTGGCGCGTCGGCCGCTCCACAACGCCCAGATCGCAATCGCGGTGGCGAACAACCCAAGCAGCCAGCTTGCCGATGTGCCGAGGGTGCCGTTGGTTCCCCCGAACATTAGAAACGTGCTGTCCAGCGGGCCGATCGTTTGCCCGCTGGTCATGTACCACGCGACGTTGCGCCAGACCAGGAAGCCACCGAGCGTAACGATAAAGGCGGGAATGGTCAGATAGCCCACCATCCAGCCGTGAAAGGCACCGATCAGCGCGCCAATCAGCAGCCCCACAACAATGGTAATTGCCCATGTCACCGGGTTGCCCAGTCCCAGCCCCAGGATATGCGGCAGCAACTCGGTTTGCGTTACAGCCATCACTGCGGACGTGGTCGCCAACAACGCACCAACGGACAGATCAATGTGGCGGGTGACGATGATAAAGACCATTCCGCAGGCCATGATCGCCACTGACACAGTCTGAATGGACAGGTTGAACAGGTTTCGCGGTGTTAGAAACCGCCCATCCGTAAAGATGTTGAAACCAATGCATAAGATGACAAACGCGCCGATCATTCCCAATAGCCGCATATCCAGTTCCAATTGCTGGAACAGGCCTGGCTTTGCTTTTTCAGGAACCGGCTGAGACGAAGTTTCGGTCATATCCGATCTTTCATATTCAGCGAAGATCCCCGGCCTTAGCGTGAAGGCCGGGGATTTTAGGGTTTAGTTACAGGGGGCTGGGCCGTTTTCGACACCCTGACAAAGGTCTGCCAGCGGGATCCATCCGGCGTCCACGACAACCGTCAAATTGTCCTTGGTGATCGGCACCGGTGCCAGAAAGACCGAGTTCATCTCGGTCCCGCCGGGCGATGTCCAACTGACCGCTCCATCGACGTCAGACGGGCTGGTGCCGCTGCTCAGCGCGACTGCGATCTCGCCTGCCGCCTTGCCAAGTTCACGGGCGTCTTTCCAGACCGAAACCGTCTGCGTGCCCAGCGCAACCCTATTCAGCGCTGCATGGTCCCCGTCCTGTCCGGACACAGGAATACCTTCCATACCTTGCGCTGTCAGGGCCGCAACCACACCGCCAGCTGTTCCATCGTTTGAGGCAACAACTGCGTCGACGTTGTTTTCATTCGCAGTCAGGATCTGTTCCATGTTCCGCTGGGCGTTGGCCGGAAGCCAGCCATCTGTGTAGGCCTCACCCACGATTACGATGTCACCGCCATCAACCGCGGCGCCAATAATCTCTTGCTGGCCACCCCGCAGAAAATCAGCGTTCGGATCGGTGGGAGAACCCTTGATCATTACGTAATTGCCCTTGGGCATCGCCTCAAAAACAGCGCGCGCCTGCATCCGTCCGACTTCGACATTGTCAAAAGTCAGGTAAAAAGCGCGACCATCTTCGATCAATCGGTCGTATGCAACAACTGGGATACCTTCGTCAGCGGCAGCTTGAACAGCCGGTCCAATGGCCTGCGCGTCTTGGGCAAGAATGATCAGGGCATCCACACCCTGAGCGATCAGACTTTCAATATCTGCCAGCTGCTTGGCAGACGACGATTGCGCGTCTGCCGAAATATACTCGGCACCGCCTGCTTCAAGGGCTGCCTTGATCGCCGCTTCGTCGGTTTTCCAGCGCTCTTCCTGAAAGTTGGACCAGCTTACGCCGACAACCGGCTCGGCAAACGCGGCCGAGCCCAACAATGCAACCGCAGCTGAAAAGCTGAGAATTCGTTTCATGATTTCCTCCCATTTGCTGAGCCATCGCCTCTTGATTCGTGGCCCTCACCTTTACTGAGTAGCATATTTATTTCAGTCAGTAAAATATTTACTCTATTCGAAATGCGGAAATCCAAATAGATTGGGGTCATGACAAGATTCGTGAGGACAAGATGCTGAAAAGCAAAGATTCTCCAAATTCTCTGGACCAAAGAAACGCGACCCGCCTCCGCGTTCTGGAACATATCAGAACGCGCGGCTCGATCTCACGAACCGATATCGCGTCGGCTCTGCAGACCAGCCCGGCGACGGTTACGGCCGCAACAGCCGACCTGATTGCAGCCGGTCTGGTAAAAGAGATTGAAGGCGAAACCTCGGCCAAATCCGCGAAACGCGGCAGGCCGCGGGTCTTGCTGCAGCTGGATGGTCGATCCCACCTGGTGGCGGGCCTGAAAGTGGCGCGCCATGTCATCTCGGTCCTGCTGGTCGATTTTGAAGGCAATGAAGTCACGTCACATATGCACCAGCTGCGAGACGTCCAGATGACGCCGGTTGCATTCGTGGCCACCGTTCGACTGGCCCTGGAAGAGGCCTGCGACAGGATCAACGGATCGATCCAACAGTTGGCAGGCGTCTCAATCGGAATTGCAGGGTTAGTCGATGCCAAGCGGAACTTCGTTCATTGGTCATCCTCGATTACTGATCGAAACGTCGATTTCAGCCATTTGTTTTCAGAAGGCCTGCCCTGCCCCACTTTTGTCGAGAACGATGCCAATCTGGTCGCAAAAGCCGAGCAGCTTTTTGGACAAGGCAAAGGCCTGAAGAACTTTTTGGTGGTGACGATAGAACACGGTGTTGGGCTTGGGATCGTACTGGACGGCAAGCTTTACCGCGGAGAGCGCGGCTGTGGTGCTGAATTTGGCCATGCCAAGGTTCAGCTCGATGGTGCATTGTGCCAGTGTGGCCAGCGTGGCTGCCTTGAAGCCTATGTCGGGGACTATGCATTGCTGCGCGAAATGACGGTCACCGGCCACAGTTCAGAGATGGCCAACGTGTCGGACATCCATGTTCAGGCCAATTCCGGCGATCAGCGCGCCGCATCGGTTCTGGCACGCGCAGGTCAGATGTTTGGTCTGGGTGTGTCCAACCTGATCAACCTGTTTGACCCCGAGTGCATTATCCTGTCGGGCGCTCAGATGAGCATGGAACACCTCTGTTCCGAGGATGTCATGAACCGCATCAAAAACGGTGTTGTTAATGTTGATGCCCCCTTGCCTGAGATCAAGATTTATAAATGGGGCGACCTGATGTGGTCCAAGGGGGCCGCAGCCTATGGGATCGAACAGGTCTCGATCCTCAAGGTTCAGGAGCTTGCAGTACAACATGCGCCCTGAGCTTGCTGTCCTTGTCACCCTAGCCTCGACCGCCAGCGCCGAGGTTCCCCGGTTCAACCCTGTCGATGTCCCCGCGCATATCTATGATGGCGGGTGGGAGCATTTCGTAGGCGGTGGTGTGGCCGTTTTTGACTGTGATCTAGATGCTCTGCCCGAGCTGTTTGTGGCAGGTGGGGCAAATCCCTCACAGCTGTTTCGAAACACCTCAGGCAGCGACGTCTCGTTCCGGGTTGAAACACCGGAACAGCTGTCGCTGACCGGGGTCACCGGCGCTTATCCTCTGGACATCGACAGCGACGGCATCATGGATTTGGTTGTATTGCGTGTCGGTGAAGACGTGTTGTTGAAGGGTGAACCGGACTGCGCGTTTTCCCCCTTCGAAACAATAGGTTTCCAATCAGACGACCACTGGACCACAGGGTTTTCTGCAACCTGGGAGATGGGCCAAACGCTGCCGACGCTGGCGTTTGGCACCTATGTCGATCGGTTTGATCCCGAAGGTCCTTTTGAAACTTGTGGTCCCACGCTTCTTTACCGACCTGACGGGGACAGTTACCAAGAGCCCCAACAGCTTGAACCGGGCTATTGCGCCTTGTCGCTGTTGTTTTCAGACTGGGCCCGCAAGGGGCGCGCGGATCTGCGGGTCAGCAATGATCGGCACTATTATGTGCGCGGCGGGCAAGAGCAACTTTGGGCTATGGAGCCTGAACCGCGGCTGTACTCCAGCGATGACGGATGGTTGCCTTATTCGATCTGGGGCATGGGCATCGCGTCCAGAGACCTGACAGGTGACGGGTTCCCCGAGGTCTACCTGACCTCAATGGGCGATCAGAAATTTCAGGTGTTTGATCCGCGTGCTGACGGCCCAACCTGGCGCGATGCCACCTATGAGAAAGGGACGACCGCGCACCGACCGCATGTGGGTGGTGATGGCCGACCGTCGACCGGTTGGCACGCACAGTTCGGGGATGCAAATAACGATGGCCTGGACGACATTTTCGTCGCCAAAGGCAATGTTGAACAAATGCCGGATGCGGCACTGAACGATCCCAATAATCTGCTTTTACAACAGGCAGATGGACAATTCACTGAATCCTCGGACCAGGCCGGCATTGCGTCAACGGCCAAGTCCCGCGGCGCGGCTTTGGCGGATTTGAACAACGACGGCTTGCTGGATCTGGTAGTCGTGAACCGCGGTGCCAACTTGGAAGTGTATCAAAACCAATCTGATCCGCGAAACTGGCTGTTGGTGGATGTCAGCCAGAACCGCCCAAATCGGTCCGCCATAGGCGGGTTTATCGAAGTCAGAACCGATCTTGGGTTGCAGACGCGCGAAATCACACTTGGCGGTGGCCATGCGGGCGGCAGTTCTGTGCTGCATCACTTTGGCCTTGGCGATGCGGACCGGATCGACATCCGGATGATCTGGCCCGATGGAGAAACAGGGGATTGGCATCGGGTCCGCCCCAACCAGAAAACCCGACTGAAACGCTGATCAATTCTCGACTGGCAACCCACTTGGGACGCGGTCGGGAACACCCAAACGCCGCGCCGGATCTTCGAGGCTGGTGAGAAAGCTAAGTAACGCATTGATTTCAGCGTTCGTCAGGTTTGATGAGGCTAGGCTGTTGGCATCACCAATTGCCTCAACACTACTCGGATCAAGCATTGGCCTTTGGTCTTCGGCCCCAGGGAATTCGGGTAGCACAGCCTTGTCCACCAGGTAGGCCTGCAGAGAAGCCACCGGATTCAGGTGATGCCGCACCACGTCCTCAAGCGTGGCATATGCCCCGGCGTGGCCATAAGGCGCGGTCAGCGTCACGTTGCGCAATGACGGTGTCCGGAAGGCATAGGCATCCCCTTGGTGTCCCGTTACCCTCAGGCGACCGTCATCGCGCGTGTGGTTCTCGAACCTTGCCGCTTTGCCGGGGCCAATCTGGGGCATCGCAATGGCGTGGAACGCATGATCGGTTTGAAACCAGCCAGAATGACAGGTGCCGCACCCTGCCTTTCCATAGAAAAGCTGCATCCCTGTCTGCACCTGTTCTGACATCGCCTCTTCCCCACGCATTGCGCGGTCGAACGGGCTGTTATCCGCGCGCCATTCAAAGGCGATGAAGTCGGCAATGACATTTGCGATGGCTGTAAATGTGATGTCTTCCCCCGGCATGAGTTCGTCAAAACGCCGCTTGTATTCAGGAATCTCCGCCACACGTGCGGCAATCAAATCCCACGCGCCGCCTTCCTGGGTCAAAAGCCCAAGACGCACAGCCTTGCTGACCTCATTTTCCGAGTAGTGCCCGGCCATCTCATCCGGCGACAAAACCGGGAACATCGCCTGAGCGGCCAATGCAGATTGGAAACCGGGCCTCATATGCGTGCCCAAAGGTGTCCGGATGCCGTTTGGCAGATTGGGGTCGGTTTCCAGGCGTCCATCATGAAAAAACGTCGTGAACTCAACGGCCCCAAGGTTCCAAAGACCGGGCGAGTTGCGGGGGATGCGCTGTTCGGGCGGGTTGTTCGGGTCGATCTTGCGATCAGGTCCCAGCCCAACGCCTCCTTCGCCGATCCCAAGCGAAAGACCATCCGAGGTGCCAAGATCAGGATGGTGACAGGTCGCGCAGCTGATATTCCTGTTCCCCGACAAAATCGGGTCATAAAACAGAAACTGACCCAGTTGGGCATTGGCAAATTCTGGTTCAATGAATTCCGGTCTGGGCCCAAGATCCTGCGCGCTCACAACCGACGCAACCACCCAAGCGCCCAGCGTTGTTGAAATGCCATAATGCCTCATACCCGTCCCTCGGAAATTTCCAATACCAACTTTTGGCGATAAGGTCTGTCCGGTGTGCAGATCACTGTTGGGAACGATGGAATGTTGACCGCATTTGGATAGCCTGAGGGTTCGATACAAACCCCTCCGCCCTTGCAGAAAGGGTCGGACAGATGTGCTGCAGAATAAATCTGCGCACCGGGCTGATCAGAACAGACGCTGAGTTTCAAACCATTGTCCACTGCAACCTCAACCACAGGGGTCTGCGGGTTTCTCTGGGGGTTAAAAACAAAGAAATGATCTATGTCCTGAGCAGCGTTGCCAATCGATTTCGGCACGGTGAAATCCAACCTGGTTTTGCCCACCTGCCGCAACTGTCCCGTAGGTATCCCTTGGTCATCGATATCGAGAATCCGATTTGAAGCCAGTTTCAGTCGAGTATCTGCGATACCATCGGTGCTGCCCAGCGTGTAATAATTATGCTGTGCAACACTGATGGGCGTCGGTCGGTCCGGCACTGCGGAAATCCTATAGGTAAGGCGAGGGTAATTCAGTGTCACCCGAACTTGGAATTGCACTTCACCCGGAAATCCATTGTCGCCATCTGGCGATACAAGGTTCAAGACAGCCTCGTTTTCTGCGGTCTGACTGAGTGACCAGTTTTGCCGGGACAAGCCCTTAACCCCACCATGCAGCGTGTTCGCCCCCTCATTCGCGCTGAGCGGATACGGCGCACCGTCAAGCCAGAATTCAGCACCGCCTATCCGATTGGCAACCCGCCCGACGATCGCGCCCAGATAATAGGGATCGGTCAGATAATCCTGCGGGTTTTCATAGCCCAAAATCAAGGGCGTTTCGTTGATCCACCACCCCTGGGTAATCGCCCCACAGCTCAGCAGGGCCACGGACATCGTGTGGTCATTCAGCAAAACGCGGTCAATCTGCACTGGTGTTCTCTGATCTGTTTTATCGAGCTGCGAGCGGCGCGAGGGCTTTGTAGGACTTCCCATAGCGTTGATACGCGACTTCATACACGTCGAACAAATCCGCGCGCGGGTCAATAACGTCCGAGATTTGAGGGGGCACCATAACTTCGCCGGGGTTAACACCGCTGACCGCACAGGCGGCCAATCGAGCTGCTCCAATTGCGGCCCCGAACTCACTGCCCTCGGGCAGCGCAAGCGGCACTTTTAACACGGTCGCAAGCGTTTCCAGCCAAAACCGAGAGCGCGCGCCCCCCCCCACGGCAAGCAAGCGTTCAGGTTCAGTGCCAGTGCTTTTCAACGCCTCCAGACAATCCCGCATGGCAAAGGCAACGCCGTCCATGACAGATTGCGTCAGATCGACGGGTCCGGCAGACACATCGATACCAAGAAATGCCCCCCGGATATCGCTGTTGTTATGCGGCGTCCTCTCACCGGACAGGTAAGGCAGAAAGGTAATGGATGAGGGACCGGCCAGTGTTTCGGGTAATGCAGCCGCCAGTGATCCGACAGATTGACCGAGATTGCGGGACAGCCAGTTCATGCTGTTTGTGGCCGACAGAATGACACCCATCTGAATCCACCGCTCGGGTACCGCGTGGCAAAAGCAATGAACTGCGGTTTCAGGGTCTGGCGCGTACGTGCTTTTTGCAACAAGCAAAACCCCGGATGTGCCCAGCGAGACAAACCCTGACCCCTCATCAATACTGCCAATTCCACAGGCCGCAGCGGCATTGTCACCGGCACCTCCTGCGACCAAAACGGGTCCGGACAGGCCCCATTCCTGCAGCAAACCCGCCCTAAGCTCTCCTCCGGGCGCGCTGCCTTCTACCAGACGGGGCATCTGATCGGCGGTCATGTGGCTTAGATCAAGGGCGGATTCCGACCACGCCCGTTGTCCCACATCCAGCCAAGAGGTCCCGGCACTGTCGGACATCTCACTAATGTAATCTCCGGTCAGCCAGAACCGCAGATAGTCCTTGGGCAGCAGAACTTTTTCGGTCTTGGCAAACACGTCGGGTTCGTGATTTCGCACCCAGTCCAGTTTGGGGGCTGTGAACCCGGGGAAAACGATATTGCCGGTAATAGCGCGCATCTCGGGTTTCTGGTCCAAGGCCGCCGCTTCTTGCGCGGATCTGGTGTCGTTCCAAAGGATACACGGCCGCAGTACTTTGCCGTCTGCGTCCAGCAGGGTCGCGCCGTGCATGTGTCCGCTTAGCCCAATGCCACGAACTGCAGACAAGGCACTGGCATCTGCCGCGCGCAACGCGGCAATCACCTGCTTACAGGCCTCAATCCAATCCTCCGGTGCCTGTTCGGACCAGCCGGGTTTGGGCGTTGAGGTCTCGATACCTGTCTCAGCCTCAGCGACAACTTTCCAGTCGTCGTTCACCAGAATCCCGCGAAGACCAGATGTCCCCAAATCCAAACCTAAATACACTCGAAACTCCTTCTTTAAACACGCAATCTCTGCCACGCGCCCCTGTTGTTTTTGATCACTGCCCCCCGCGCAAACCCACCAGCTGAGAATACTAGTCGAGCGTGACCCAAGCTGCGTTACGCGCCGAGCTTTGTACACACGCCGCGACGAATTTCACACCGTTGAGGCCATCCTGAATGGTCGGATACATCACTGCCGTCTCGGGCGACGCACTGGTTCTGAAGGCACGGATCGCTTCTGCGGCCTCGCTGTAGATATTTGCAAACCCTTCCAGGTACCCCTCTGGATGACCAGGTGGTACGCGGCTTAGCCGGTTGGCCGCCTCTCCGGCACCGGACCCATTGCGAGTGATCAACCGCTTGGGTTCACCGTAAGGCGTAAACCACAGATAGTTCGGATCTTCCTGCGCCCATTCCAATCCGCCCTTTTCCCCATACACACGCAGTCGGAGGGCGTTTTCATTGCCCGGTGCAACCTGCGAGGACCAAAGCATCCCACGCGCCCCACCATCGAACCGCAGCAGGACATGGGCATTGTCGTCAACCTGACGACCGGGAACAAAGGCCTGTAGATCGGCAGCGAGGCTTTCGGCCTGCAGTCCCGTGACGAAACAGGCAAGGTTGTAGGCATGGGTCCCGATATCTCCGGTCGAGCCCCCCGCGCCTGACCGTTCGGGATCGGTTCGCCACTCTGCCTGCTTGAAATCCTGCTGTTCGGTCAGCCAGTCTTGTGGATACTCAACCTGAACCACACGGATTTTCCCGATCTTACCATTGGCAATCATCTCGCGCGCTTGCCGAACCATCGGATAACCCGTGTAATTGTGGGTCAGGATGAACAAGGCGTCCGCGCTTTCGGCTGCCTTGACCAGTTTCTTTGCATCCCTCAGCGTCGAAGTCAGCGGTTTGTCGCAAATGACGTGAATGCCGCGTTTCAGAAACTCACGTGCCGCCGCATAATGCATGTGATTGGGGGTGACGATCGACACCGCCTCGATCCCGGAATTGAGCCGCGCTTCGCGTATCGCCATCTGCTTGAAGTCGTCATAGACCCGCGCAAGCGCCAGCGCCTCACCGCTTTCGCGGGACTTTTCAGGCGTTGAGGACAAGGCCCCGGCGACCAGTTCGAACTTGTCGTCCAGCCGCGCCGCGATGCGATGCACCCCTCCGATAAAGGCGTCATTTCCACCGCCAACCATACCCAGGCGAATACGCCCCGAATTGTCTTCGCTGCGCCCTGTAACCATCAGTCAATCCCCAGCATTTTTCGGTTGGCAGCTTCGTCTGCCCCACCATCCGCAAAGTCATCAAAGGCCCTTTCGGTCACACGAATGATATGGTCCGAAACGAACTGAGCACCCTCGCGCGCGCCATCCTCGGGGTGTTTCAGACAGCACTCCCATTCGACCACAGCCCAGCCGTCAAAATCATTGGCCGCCATTTTCGAAAAGACCGCCCCGAAATCCACCTGACCATCGCCCAGAGACCGAAACCGCCCGGCCCGATCAACCCAACTTTGATACCCGGAATACACGCCCTGCCGACCAGTTGGATTGAACTCGGCGTCTTTGACGTGGAACATCCGGATCCGATCTTTGTAGATGTCGATATTGTCTAGGTAATCAAGGCATTGCAGCACGTAGTGTGATGGATCGTACAGCATACAGGCACGCGCATGGTTGCCCGTCCTCTCAAGAAACATCTCGTAGGTCACACCATCATGCAGATCCTCGCCCGGATGGATCTCGTAACAGACATCCACACCGCAGTCTTCCGCGTGATCCAGAATAGGCTTCCAACGCCGCGCCAGCTCATCAAATGCCGTTTCGATCAGACCAGCGGGGCGTTGCGGCCATGGGTAGATATACGGCCACGCCAAAGCACCGGAAAACGTCGCATGCGCTGAAATACCCATGTTCCGGGATGCTGACAGAGCCTTTTTGACCTGATCCACCGCCCATTCCTGCCGGGCCTTGGGGTTTCCCCGAACGCTTTCGGCCGCAAACCCGTCAAAAGCCTTATCATAGGCCGGATGGACGGCAACCAACTGCCCCTGCAGGTGGGTAGACAGCTCAGTCACTTCAACGCCATTTTCCTTAGCTTTGCCTTTTAATTCATCGCAGTAATCGACACTGGAGGCCGCTGCCTCAAGATCGAACAGCCGGCCATCCCAGCTGGGCAACTGAACGCCCCTGTACCCACAATCAGCGGCCCATCGCGTGATCGTATCCCATGAGTTGAACGGAGCATCGTCCCCAGCGAACTGGGCCAAGAACAGAGCCGGGCCTTTAATCGTCTTCATAGTGTTTCCTCCCCAAAACCTATGCCTCTATGGCGGCAAATTTTCCTTAAGGTAGATGTCGATGCGAATGCGTTCCTGCGCCCTGTTGAACGGAACCTTGTCGGATGTCGCGCGCAGAAGACGCACGGCAGACCGAACGATATGTCCCGAATCCTGTGAAATCAGCGCGTCGAACGTGCCACGGCACAGCGCCTCGCGGCTCAGTGGTGTCAGTTCGTGGGCGATAATTGCCAGGCCTTTACTGATCTTGCTTTCAGACAGGAACTGGACAAGCCCGGCATTGCCTGCGGCAGAAGAATATATTCCGACCAGATCAGGATAGGTCTCAAAAATCTCGGGCATCATCTTGTAGATCAGATCCGGATCATCGCGGCCTTCGACGGATGCGACAACTTCGAGATGTGGAAACTCTTCGGCGACGACCAGATCAAAGCCCTGACGCCGCTCAAGATGGTCCCGTGCCAGGCGGGAACCTGTCAGAACCAGAACCTTGCCGGGCCGGTGCACAAACCGCCCCATCAACTGGGCCGCCGTGCGTCCGGCGGATACGTTGTCAATTCCGACGAAATGATCCCGATCCGAGCTGGGAAGGTCAGACACCAACGCAACAACCGGCACGCCCTTGTCCCGAACCCTTTTCACTGCGTCCCGGACAGATGGCGTTTCCGGGCCAAAAACGGCGACACCGTCAACATCACGCCCATCGACACCGTCCAGGATTTCAACAATGTCCTGCGGATCAAACGGAGCGACCTTTTTGATCGTCATTCGCGTCCGTTCAATGAACTGGTCCCACGACTGTTCACCGATCTGAGTGCTGAGCGCCTCGACAAATTCGTTATCCGTGTCTGGCAGAACAAACAGGAAATTGTAGACCCGATTGCGCGCAAGATTTGCGGCGGCGGTGTCGCGGACATAGCCCAGCTCATCAATTGCTTTTTGCACTTTCTGGACGGTCACCGCCCGAACGCCGGGCCGCCTGTTCAACACGCGATCAACCGTTGCCAGGCTGACGCCAGCCACCCGCGCGATGTCGTTCACCGTTGGTTTCTTCACCAATTCCAGTTTTTGCTTTTGGTCTTCCACTGGTCTGCTAGCCCTCAATCTCCTGCGCCAACCCTTCGAACAACAATGCGACCGCTTCAGCGCCGGGGTCGTTGTGTCCAATCAGGTTTTCTTCGGGAACATAGGCTGCTCGGCCCGCCTTGGCACGGTGAATATTTGCCGTATTATCAGCGCCTTCTCGCGCGGCCTTCGCGGCCTGGGGCAATCCATCGGGCAACGCGTCCAACGCGGGTTCAAGCGCGTCAATCATTGTCCGGTCACCCAGTTTGGCGCCGCCCACCTGGCGGACTCTGTTCAACCCTTCAACCAGCGACTTGGGCACTGACGCTCCACTTGCACAAGCGTCCCCTGCCGCGTTGAAGAAGATCGCCAGGATCACGCCGGACGAGCCACCCATGGTCTGGCTCAATTCATTGCCCAGCGCGGGAAACAGCTGTGTCAGATCGGCCAAAGGCATCCGGTCCAGACTGCCTTGCAAAGCCCGGGCCGCGGTAGCCAAAGTGCTGCCTGTGTCACCGTCCCCGGATTTGGCATCCAGCGCATTCAGGTCTTGTTCGGCGCCAATCAACAGAGCAGACAGTCGGGTGATCGTGTCCTTGGTGGCCGAGTTGTTCGAGGGGATCGGATCGATTGGTGTCAACCCATCCGGCAACGGCGCAATCTTTACCGGGGCAATAGAATTGATCCCCGGCCACGCGGCAAGATCGACCGGGCCTTTGAGGGCCACCAACTCATCAGAACCAACCGGCAAGACCGACACGGAAAACCCATGCATATCTAGCGAGGTCATCATCGGCGCAGGCCCGATGATGTGGCGCGCAAAGCCTGTCTCGGACAGCGCGTGGGTCAGAACCGCCATTTCCAGCGGCGTTGTCGAGCCCAGGTTATTCACCAGCGCCACGCATTCGCCCGCATCTACCCGTTGTTTCAGTTTTTCGACAACTGTGGACATCGCCGTAACAGCATCTGCAAAATCCACCTGCTGTACGCCGGGCTCGCCATGGATGCCCAATCCCAATTCCGCTTTTCCCGGTGCAATTCTGTCTTCTTTCGGCGATCCCGGAACGGTGCATGTATCCAGGCTCATGCCGATGCTGACAACTTTTGCAATGACCGCATTGGCCGCATTGGTCACCGCGTTCAGATCCGCGCCGCCTTCGGCTAACGCGCCTGCGATTTTATGAACAAACAACGTACCCGCAACGCCACGGGGTTGCGGAAGGTCTGGCAGGGCAATGTCGTCATCGACCACAACCATTTCCACTTTGCGACCCAAGGCGCGCGCACGCTCGGCGGCCAATCCAAAATTCAGCCGGTCGCCGGTATAGTTCTTGACAATCAGCAAGCATCCCGCCTCACCCGTCACCGCCAGAATTCCCGCCAGTACGGCCTCAACGGACGGCGAGGCAAAGACCTCGCCACAAACCGCTGCGGTCAGCATTCCAGCCCCGACAAACCCTGCATGCGCGGGTTCGTGGCCCGACCCACCGCCAGACACCAGCGCAACCTTGGACTTGTCCCAATCAGAACGGTAGACCACCTTGATGTGGGGGTACCCGTCCAACCGTGTCAGTGTGCCGCCCGACGAGGCCAAAAGGCCGTCTATCGCGTCCGTCACAAGGGTTTCTTTGGTGTTGAGGAACTGGGCCATGCTTTTGCTCCTTAGGTCACGCGCGCGCCGGACGCGTCGAAATACAACGGGTTGTTGGGTCTGATTTTAATAGTCTTTCTGGCAGGGTAGTCCTGATGGACATCAATAAGGGTCACAATCGGGTGCCCGTTCAGATCAAGATGCAACCTTGTCTGGTCACCCAGATGTTCAGCACGGATCACACGGGCCTCAACGCCATCGCCTTCGACGATATTTTCGGGACGCAGACCGATCTGAGGGCCTTTGTGATCGCCACCAAACAGCTCGGACGGCAGGATATTGATCCGCGGCAAACCAAGACGGCTGGCGACATACACGCTGCCCGGGTTTTCATAGATATCCCGAGGGGTGCCATATTGGACAAGCTTGCCATCCTCCAAAACACCGATATGCGTTGCCATGGTCATCGCCTCGACCTGATCATGCGTCACATACAACAGCGTAGAGCCCAAATCGGCCTGAATTCTTTTCAACTCAATCCGCAAATCCGCCCGCAGCTTGGCATCCAACGAGCTGAGCGGTTCGTCCATGAGGAAAATCTGTGGATCCCGGACCAGCGCACGCCCGATTGAAACGCGCTGCATTTCGCCGCCCGACAGTTCGGTTGCCTTGTTGTCCAGCTTGTGCGGAATCTGAAGGATTTCCGCGACTTCGCCCACTTTCCGCGTGATCTCATCTTCAGGCGTCCTGAGGATCGGGGATCGCAGCGGGAAGGACAGGTTTTCGCGCACGGTCATATGCGGGTAAAGCGAGTATTGCTGAAACACCATGGCCACATCGCGTTGGGCTGGCGTTTCAAGCCCGACATCCCGACCATCAATGCGGATCGAACCGGAATCCAGCTTTTCAAGCCCCGAAATCAACCGCAACGTTGTTGTTTTTCCCGCCCCGGTCGGCCCTAGCAGCACAACAAAAGCCCCATCCGGGATGGTCATCGAGATATTATCAACCGCCTTCAGGCTGCCGAAAGATTTTGAGATTTGGTCCAGTACGACTTCAGCCATTGGACAGCACCTCATCGTTCAGGACAGATCGCAATGCCCGGCCTGTGGACTGGTCAAACAGGGTCACCATCGCGGACCGGAACTCCAGCCCGACGGTTTCGCCGGGGCCAACGGTATCGCGCGCATCTATGCGGGCCTTCAACTCTCCGTTTGGGCTTTGCAGCGTCACGATCTGGGTGGTTCCCAGATACTCTGCGGCCAATACCTTGGCGCGATAGCTGCTGTTGTCGGACAAAAACACATGCTCGGGGCGGACACCAAACACCAGCTCGCCCTCGGCGGCTTCCAGCGACTGCGGCACGGTCTCATCATGGCCGTTCAAGCGTACCATGTCCGACCCGGGTTCCACCTTGCCCTGAAATTTCAGAAAGTTCATGGACGGCGACCCGATGAAATCGGCAACAAACATCGTCGCGGGCTTGTCATAGATTTCCTGCGGGGTTCCGAATTGTTCAATCACCGCGTTGTTCATCACAACAATCTTGTCGCCCATTTGCATGGCTTCCAGCTGATCATGGGTGACGTAAACCGTCGTGGCTCCCATGCGATCATGCAGCCCGCGCAGCTCTTCTGCCATGTGTTCGCGAAACTCGGCATCCAGCGCGCCAAGAGGCTCGTCCATCATGAAAGCCTTTGGTTCGCGCACGATGGCGCGCCCAAGTGCGACACGCTGCCGGTCACCACCCGACAAGCCACCCACAGGGTTGTCCAAAATGTCTTGGATACCCAAAATACCCGCAACTTCGGCGACTTTTGCTTTCACTGCCGCCCGCGGCATGCCCTGCGAGATCAGCGGATAGCTGATGTTCTTGCGCACGTTCATATGCGGGTACAGGGCGAACATCTGAAAAACAAAGGCGATATCCCGCTCGGACGGTGGCCGTTGACTGATTTCCTCTCCGTCCAGGAAAATCTCACCAGAGGTCGGAAGTTCAAGTCCCGCGATCATCCGCAATGTTGTGGTCTTTCCACAGCCGGAGGGGCCCAGCAGCATAAAGAACTCGCCATCTTCAATCGTGAACGAGCTTTCGCGGACAGCGGTAAAATCGCCGAACATCTTCTTGACGTTTTTAACTACGATCTGGGCCATTTCTACTCCGGAAAATGGCTGACGACGATGAACATAACCGTTCCGATCAGCGTGACGATGAATGAGTATGTGAACGCCCAAAGGACAAACGGTTGCATCAGCATAAAGACACCAATCGCAATCAGGATCGTTGCAACCATTTCCCATGGGCCACGACGAAATCGCAGCAGACCTGACAGAAAATCACTCATTTGCGTACCGCTCCAAAGGTAATTCCACGCAGCAGGTGTTTGCGCATCAGAATGGTGAAAATCATCACCGGGATCAGGAATATCGTCGCGCCCGCCGCAACAGCAGGCCAATCCAACCCGCCAACACCGATGATGGTCGGGATGAAAGGAGGCGCGGTCTGCGCGGTGGCCGAGGTCAGCAACACGGCGAACGCGTATTCGTTCCACGCAAAGATAAGGCAGAAAATAGCGGTCGACGCGATGCCAGTGGCGGCCTGTGGCAGGACCACTTTGTAGAATGCCTGGAACCGGGTGTAGCCGTCGATCAGCGCCGCCTCTTCATACTCGCGCGGGATTTCGTCGATGAACCCCTTCAGCAGCCAAACCGCGAGTGAGATATTAACGCCCGTGTACAGCAGGATCATCCCCAGATGCGTGTCACTGAGCCCCAGGTTTCTGAACATCAGGAAGATTGGAATGGCCACGGCCACCGGGGGCATCATCCGCGTGCTGAGGATAAAAAACAGCAGATCATCCTTAAGCGGCACTTTGAACCGGCTGAACGCATAAGCCGCCAGCGTGCCCAGGAAGATGCTCAGGAAGGTAGATCCGAACCCGATGATCACCGAATTCATAAAGCGTTCGCCAAACTTGGACGGTCCGACGATCACCATATCATACTGCCTGACAATCTCATCCGCCCAGTTCTGTGGCGGGTTCGCGTTTAGAAACTCCTGCGTTTGCCGAGTGCGGGTGGTGAACAGGTTCACGTATCCCTCAAGTGTCGGGTCGAACACGACCTTAGGGGGATAACTGATGGCATCTGCAGGTGATTTGAAGCCAGTTAACAGAATCCAGACCAGCGGGATCATGGTGATAAGCGCATAGGTGACGACCAAAGTACCTGCGACCCACTTGGACCGTTTTGAGGGTTCGGTGACTGAAAAACTGCTCATCGTTGTTTCACCTTGTTCAAGGCTTTCACGTAAATGGACGCCAACCCAAACACCGTGACAAACAAGATGATTGCGTAGGCCGAGGCATAGCCCGTCCGCCATTTCTCGAACGCTTCGCGTTTCAGATTGATCGACGTCAATTCGGTCGTCGAACCCGGCCCGCCGCCAGTCAGCTGGACCACAAGATCAAACATCTTAAAGTTTTCGATCCCACGGAAAAGAACCGCCAGCATCAGGAATGGCAGCACCATCGGGATAGTAATGGTAAAGAACTGCCGCAGCTTGCTGGCCCGGTCGACTTCTGCGGCCTCATAGATGTAATCGGGGATGCTGCGCAGCCCGGCCAAGCAGATCAGCATCACAAACGGCGTCCACATCCAGGTGTCCACGATCACAATCGCCCAAGGTGCCAACTGGACCGATCCCAACATCTCAAAGCTGGATGGGTCTTTACCGGTGAACCAGGACACGATGTAATTGAACAGACCGATCTGCGGTTGATAGAGGAACTTCCAGAAATTCCCGACCACCGCCGGAGACAGCATCATCGGCAACACGATGATCGTCGTCCAAAGGTCATTGCCCCTGAATTTCTTGTTCAGCAGCCATGCCAGCGTGAACCCGATCAGGACTTGAAAGAAGATCGTCCAGAACAGAAAATGCGCCGTCGCCTGCATGTTCAGCCAGGTATCAGAATCCGTCAGGATGCGTTCATAATTCCTGAACCCGACATCCTTGACCTCACGCCCGATCCGGTTGGCTTTGAAATTGGTAAAGCTCAGCTGGATGGTCCAGATTAGAGGAAAGATATTGATCGCAAGCAGCAAGAAGATCGTGGGAGAGATAAAGATCCAGGCAATCGCCCGATCAGATAGTCCCCGAATTTTTCGCGCAACTCGCACGGGCGTTGCCTGCGCAACGCGATCTACGGTCCTGTCAGACATCTCTTTGCCAGTTCTTGTCGGTTGCAGACTCTGAGGGAAAAGCAGGAGCGGGTCAGAGCCCGCTCCTGTCCTGTTTCCGGATTACAGCTTGCCTTCGTCCTGGAAGGTCTCGGTCCAATCCTCGATCAGCAGATCCAGCGCTTCTTGTGCCGTGCCTTGATCGGCCACGACATAGTCATGAATACGCTTTTGCATCGCCAGCAGCAGTTCTGCGTAGGCCGGCTCTTGCCAGAAATCCTGAACGTCATTCATGGCCAACAGGAAATCACCGGCAAATGGGGCGCTATCAACAAACCCCGGATCCTGCAGCACTGAGTTATGCGCGGAATATCCGCCCAGCTCCCACCACTTGGCCTGTACCGCAGGCTGCGCGAACCATTTGATGTATTCCAGCGCCGCATCCTGTTTTTCGGAGTAGCTGACAACCGAAATACCCTGCCCGCCAAGTGTTGATCCGGCGACATTCTGCGGTGGATTCACAAAGAAGTCGATCTTGTCACCGCCGGTATTGGGGTCGGCGTAAAGACCCGGGAAGAACGCAAACCAGTTCATCGCCATGGCGACCTGACCCGACTTAAAGGCGTCCAGGCTCTCACCCATGTAAGAATTCGTGTATCCCGGAGGTGTCGCTGTCTTGTAGAACTCTTTGTAGAATTCCAATGCTTCAACCGCCTCTGGCGAATTCACCGCGCCTTCCATGTCGTAAGACCCCGGGGTATTTTCATATTTGAATCCCCATGGATACAGCGCGCCGGTCACACCCATTGTGATGCCTTCCGAACCACGCTCGGTAAAGATCGCAGCGCCATAGACTGTCTTGCCGTCAATTTCGCGTCCCTGGAAAAACTGTGCGATCTGCAGCAGTTCTTTCTGGGATTCCGGCTCGCGCAGGTCCTGCCCGGTGGCTTCTTTGTAGGCGGCTTGTATCTCGGGATCGTCGAACCAGTCCTTGCGATAGAACCATCCGTTGGCATCGCCCATTGCAGGCAGCGCGTAGTAATTTGGGGTGCCTTTGGGCCAGGTCGAGTAGGCATAGACCGTGGCTGGCGCAAAATCATCCATACTGATGCTTTCAGCATCAAAGAACTCGTTCAGTTGGACATAATGGCCGTTTTCAGCACCACCGCCAATCCACTGGCTGTCGCCAATCAGCAGATCACACAGCTTACCGCCCGAGTTCAGCTCGTTCAGCATCCGGTCTGCAAAGTTCGGCCACGGCACGAACTCAAAATTCATTGTGTGGCCGGATTCGGCTTCGAATTCCTTGGACAGTTCGACAAGCGCATTGGCCGGGTCCCAGGCCGCCCAACACAACGTCAAATCATCGGCTTTTGCCGTTGTAGAAAGAGTAGTAGCGGCAAGGACTATTGCGCTGGCCGAGGCCAGTTTTGAGTAAGTCATCCATTCCTCCCTTTTTAGCGCCGTCAATCGAGGATGTGCGAATCGCGGCATGGGTCCAAGGCTATTTGAGGTACGCACCTCAAGTCCAGATATTTCTGAGGTTCGTACCTCATAGCGCCATCTAAAACTGCATAAAAATAAGACAACCCATTGTCTTTAATAATTTAATTGGCACTCGACCACTCTTCGCTTTCGAAAGAGTGGTCAGGAACTTGAAACGCCGATGAAAGCCCATCAGTGCGGCACCCGGTTGTCACAACTGTCAAAGACCCCCAAATGAGCACTGGTATTGCTCAGGCGAACGCCGCGCCATTCCCAGCCAATGACGGATGGGCAAGCTCAAACGGTTCCTACCTACCACCGTAACTGACGGCACCTTGGTCCTGTTCAATGATCCCTGCCCTGCGATACCCCCCCCCCAGAAGCGTAGTACATTCGGCATTCGCAAACCGCTTGAGGTTTTCAAACTTGCAGGCTGAATTCGGCAAAACCCGTTGGGTTCGCCTGTCACAAATACGGGCTGCATCGTTGGACAGCTAGGAGTTACCAGGGTGAGAATCCTCAGCCCGAACACATTCCATAATTCATGGCCATCAAGCGCAGTATTCGGCTAGGGTCGGCTGACACCGATATTGTTAGGACCGTTCATCATGCAAACGTCTGTTGTCGAAGCGCGCGCCGATACACCGCCCGGGCCAATCGCCGACCTGATCTGGACCGTCGATATTCCGTTGATGAAGTTCCTATTCGGAACCAAAGGCCGCTGGCACCGGGTCTTTGCCTACGACTGGTCGGAAACCACTGGCATCGTGTGCCACAAACAGACATGCCTTGCGATGCAGGGTCAGAAGGTTGCTGGCGTCCTCGTCTCGCACACGCTCGAAGAGTTCGATGCGCATTTTGTACAAACACGAAAGCGATAAGGTGAAACCGAAGGGCCCGCATTCAGAAAACACCTCGACACCGCCTTCGACCTGATGACGCAGCTTTTCCCGCACGGGTTGGATGGGTCGTATTTTGTGTTCGACCTGGCCGTATCTGCGGACGCTCGTCACCAGGGTATTGGGCGCAACCTAATCGACGCCGCAATCGCAAAAGCAAAGGCTGCTGGTTGTGTCCGCGTTTGTCTGGATGTTGCGGCGGATAATGATGCGGTGCAGTTCTATAAACGGATCGGAATGCAAGTTGCGGTCGAAACGCGAGTTCCTCAACTTGCTGATCAGCATGGCGTAGGAACGCACCTGCACATGGTTCTGCCACTGTGATCAGCGTGGCATGGATCACAACAGCGAGGGCACATTTATCGACACTATAAACACCGCCGCGACCGACAATCCTCTTATCGGCACATGGGAGATGCTGGATTGGTACAATCAGAACGAAACCGGTCAAAAGCACTATCCCCTGGGGCAGAACGCGACCGGATACATAAGCTATTCGAGCGACGGACATGTCTTCGTCCATTTGATGGCCGCAGATCGCCAGCTTTACCACATTAACGACCCGTTTGGTGGATCAGAGGCAGAGGATTCAGCTGCGATGAAATCTCAGATCAGCTATGCCGGGCGATACAGGGTCAGCGGTGATCAGGTCACGCACCACGTCACACATGCGTCGTGCCCAAATTGGGTCGGCACTGACCAAATTCGCGATATCAGATTTGACGGCCCTCAAATGACGCTAAGCGCGGCCGGTGCCGTTTTTCAAGGAGAGCGGGTCACTGCTTATGTGATTTGGAAACGGGCCGAATAGCAGGCATTTACGAAGACGAGTCTCTACCTTCAAAGCGGTACTCAAGGTAGACAAGGTAGGGCTCAAACTCGATTGGGTTTGCGTTTTCCGGGTACCGATCGATGTATTGAAACCCGAATTTTTCGTACATCGACAGCATCGGTCGGTTGCCCTTGACCGTATCTGCATAGACCGCAGTGCAGCCCATCCTTTTTGCCTCTTCCAGGCGCATTTCAAACAGACGCCGCGCCATCCCCATGCGCCGTGCTTCGGGGCGAACGAACATGCGCTTCATCTCGGCCGCGTCAGGTCGTATCCGGCGCAATGTGGCGCAGCCAAGCAGGCGTCCATTTTCAGATTGAGCCAACACTAGCCGCCCGTCCGGTGGCAGCATCTGATCCAGGTTTTCCAGCGAAGACCGCACCATGTCTTCCGGCGCAAGCTTTGGCAATCCGGCCGCAGCAGCCGTTTGCAAAACGTCCGAGTAATACTCGAACAACAACGATTCAAACTCCGGCAGGTTGACCACAGTGGACACAAATGAAATCTCGTATGACATCATGTATTTTCCCTAACTGCGGCGTGCAAACTGACGGCGCAAACCCAAAAGCGTTGTGCGGTTGAGGTACCACAGGAAATACCCGATCGCATTATTGCGCGCTTCGGTTTGGGGCTGTTCGCCGCGCGACATGCGCGTCATCTGCCAGGCATAATATTCAACCCGGGACACAGTGTTAACCAGATTGATCAGCCAGTTCCGGGCGTTCACCCCAAACCGACCTTTGCCGATAACCAGCCCGTCTTCTTCGATACCAATGCGTTCGACCTTGCCATCCAGCATCTCGGCCACGGCGTCCGGCTGAACACATAAGGGGCGCGCAAGACCGATCATGTCGATGCCGTCCTCAGAGATGGCCCGCTCCATTGCCGTAATGCTGCGAAAGCCGCCGGTGACCATAAGCGGGACAGAGACCGCCTTGCGAACCTCGCGGGCATATTCCAGGAAATAGGCCTCGCGCCTGATTGTGCTGTCGCGTTGTTTCTCTTGTGTGCCGTTGACGAAACTCATCTGCTCATACGTACCACCAGACAGCTCGATCAGGTCAATCCCGTCCAGCTCAAGCATTTGCGCAACGCGGCAACTGTCCTCGATCGTAAAGCCACCTTTCTGGAAATCGGCAGAGTTGAGCTTTACTGCAACCGGGAAATCCGGCCCCACTTCGGCCCGGATCGCTACGTACACCCGCCGCAGAAACCGCGCCCGGTTTTCCAGAGAACCGCCCCATTCGTCCGTTCGTTGATTGGTGATCGGAGACAGAAATTGACTGACCAGGTAACCATGTGCCGCATGGATCTGAACACCATCAAATCCGGCCTGACACGCGATCCTTGCGGTGTGTGCGTACCGCCGGATCGCATCCTCGATATCGTCAGGCGTCATCGCTTTTGGTTTGCCGAAAAGACCCAGAATGCGCAGCTTTTCATCGGACGGGGACAGCGGGCGCATATTGACGACGATAGGGCATTGGCGGCCCGGATGGCTGATCTGCATCCAGATTTGGCTACCTCCCGACTTGGCAGCCGAGGCCCAGAGTTGCAGCGCCGCCAATACGGTATCGTCCTCGACAACCACATTTCCAGGTCGTTCAAGATATCGCCGGTCGACCATGACGTTGCCGGTCATCTGAATGGCCATACCGCCGCTGGACCACCGTTTGTATAATGTCTGATGGGCCTCGTTGGGGGCATCATCGGAACCAGCCAGCGCCTCGGTCATCGCGCTTCTGGAAAAGCGGTTCTTCAAGCGGACACCACATGGCAGATCCAGAGGTTTCGATAAATCGAATCTGCGCATTTTCTTTCCCCACAATCGCTTGGAACCAAATCCCGTTTTCGAGCATTGGTATTTCGAGCATTGGTATAAGGTGCCCGAACTGCGGCCGTTCTGGCAAACACTAAAACGACCCAGACTGTCCAATGGCACGCCCGAACTTAGGGCCCAAGTGATCCGCAGCTGCTTGAAACGCAGTAAGGCCATCCCCATCACTGCCAAGGGCCCTGCCCCAGAGATAAAAGGTGCCCCCAGGCTGCGTCTCCCACTGGCCAAAGGCACCTGGTATGATGGTTACGGGATGATGGTCTTGGCCCCAATGCGATTAGCCAAGGCCGATCTGCCCTTTCTCGGCGCGAAGGGGCGCGGATCGTTTGTTGCCATTTCCGGGATTGAAGCCGTTGGGTCTTTGATCGCACGGGGCACGCGCACACAGGGATCGAACAGGACCCCGGCGTCAGGGGGTTGCATGTGCGACCTTACGAAACTCGGTGTGGTAATCGGGATGTTCCGTTCCCATCACGCGGTCCCACCAGGAAAAGTATAGGCCAAGGTTATAACCCGCATGGGCGTGATGCAGGTCATGATGGGTGACTGTCGTCATCCAGCCAAACAACGGCTTGCCGTGCCGGTTTGCCGGAAACAGCTCGTACCCGGAATGACCGATCGCGTTACGCAACATCATATGAGTGACGAAAATCAGGATCGCCACCGGATGCGCTGGCACGACAAGCAGGATCAGTGGCAGGTAAATTGCGTTCGTCACCGCTTCACCCAGATCGAAACTATACGAGGTGAAGGGCGTCGGATTGTGTGATCTGTGATGCAACCGGTGAAAGCGCCGGAATAGCGGTGGGTAGTGCAACATCCGGTGGGACCAGTAAAACCACGCATCATGGGCAACGATCAGAACCACCGTACTGAAGACCAGATACGTCCATCCGTAACTGCCGATTTCAGTATAGATCGGGATGATCCCCGCCTCCGCCCCCAATGCGATCAGAGTTCCGGTCAGGGTAAAGGCCAGAACGGTGCGCAGACTAACAAGAATCTCGCGGCGTATCTGGCTGAGCGGAGGTGTGTCTGGCCGTATCTTGCGTGTGTAAAGTCGCGCAGCCAGCGCCAGGTTCACTATCAGATAGACACCACCCGCCCCAACAAGATAGCGCAGCAGGTCAATTGTCAGAACGCCCGAGAATGTCTCGGCAAGGTGACGAATAATGCAGTGATTTTCCATGGTTGCCTCCGATTGGAATTACAGGACGAGACATTGACGGGGATCCATGTGACCCTCTCGCTGAAGTTGGAAACTGCCTAGTGTTTTCGAAAATCGGCGCGGCTTTTCCAAAATCGGCGTGCCCAGGCCGGTTGACTGGATCACAGGTCTCGGCTTCGCTCGGGAAATGGAAGATGTCGCAACAAGATTTGATCTGCTTCTGAGGGGCGGGGCGGTAACCGCGCTGGCAATTTGCGCATTGGTCTTTTTGGCGCACCGTGCCCATTGGCCCCGAGGTCTGTCAGTGCCAGCCCTCTGCATAGGACTTATCGCTTACCTTCTCGTGTCGTCGCCGAACCTGGGACTTGAGAGAGCCGAGACGGTACTGATCCTGGGTGCCGGCCTTGTGCCTGTATTGTCGGTCTGGGCCGGTGCCGAAGTTTTCATTGACCGTCCGGCGTTCCGGCCGTGGCATGGCGTGGCGGCGGCCCTGGTCGTGGTCAGTACGTGGCTTGCACCCTTTCTACCCGTCGCTGCAACGGTCCGGGGCGTTCTCGTCGTCTTACTATATGCTGGATTACTCGGCATTGCCGTATCCACTGCCTCGGGTGATCTGGTCGAAACCCGTCGCCGGTTCCGCAGGTGGTTTGTGGCGCTCATGGCTCTGATGGGGCTAGGGATTTCAGGGATTGAGTTACTGAGACTTGATAGCAACCTGCCGCCTTGGATATACCCCCTGCATGCCGCAGGATTTCTGGTGCTGACACTTCTGTTCCTGCTTTGGGCGGTTCGAGTTGCCCCCGGCGTCTGGCCCCCGCAGCAAGCGGTCAAGGCAAAGACTGCCATGCCCCTGTCAGGCGCTGATGCTGCAGTGTTGCACCGGGTCGAGACCGCGATGGGTGATGGCATCTGGCGCACCGAAGGCCTTACAATCGCGCAGCTCGCAGCGGCAACAGCGGCGCCCGAACACAGAGTTCGTACCGCAATCAACAAAGGGCTCGGCTACCGCAATTTTGCGCAATACATCAACAAGTTCAGGATCGAAGCCGCGTGTGAGGTGTTGTCCGATCCGACCTGCGCCGATACGCCGGTTCTGACAATCGCCTACGATGTTGGTTTTGCTTCGATCGGGCCGTTTAACAGGGCGTTTCGCCAGATACACGATCAATCCCCAACCGCGTATCGAAATGCTCGTGTTTCACCCGCGGCCTCACGCCCTGTGGCCTAATGCTCGCCACTGAAACAACGGCAGGAACCGAACGCATACCACTTGATCGTGCGTGGACGCTGCCCAGCGCACCACACCGTGCCTGGCATAGTTTATCTGACAGACTCCCCCCTAGCGAGGTGCAGGAAAGCTGTTATAGTTTCCCTCAAGCCAAAAGGGAAAGCTGCCAAACAACGCCCAAAACAAAAAGCGGAAGGCAGCTGTAAAATCCCACAAGCCAACAGGGACGAACTAACATGAATAATCGTTTGCGCAAGGTCACCATTGTAGGTGGCGGCACGGCAGGTTGGATGACCGCGCTGCTTCTGGATATGGTGCTTTCCCGCACCTCAGCACCCAAGGATCGTCCGCGCATCTGCCTGATCGAAAGCCCCAACATAGCCACCGTAGGTGTAGGTGAGGCCACAGTGCCGCGCATGCCGGTCACGCTCCGTCAGGCGGGTATTTCAGAGCGAGAATTTTTCCGCGAAACCAACGCGTCGTTCAAACTGGGTGTCAAGTTTTGCAACTGGAACAAGGACGCCAAGGGTAATCGCATCGATTATGTGAACCCCTTTGCCCACGGCCAGATGGTGGAAGGGTTGGAAGCTGCCGAGTATTTCTTGCGCTTTGGCAACGGAGATCGGGACTTTACGCAGTCAATCTCGCCGCACGATCATCTCGGCCGCCTGTGCAAAGGCGCGCGGCAGTTGGGCCAGCCCGAATTTGAACAGCGGTTTGGCTATGCGTATCATCTGGACGCGGTAAAGTTTGCAGGCATGCTCACCAAGGTTTGCACCAATCGCGGCGTGGAGCACATCCAGGATGAGGTAAAAGCCGTTGAGCTGGATGAACAGGGCAACGTCAGCCATCTGATGTTGGAGCGCGCCGGCCGCCATGACATCGAAATGGTCGTGGATTGCACCGGATTTCGCGGGTTGATAATAAATCAAGCCCTTGGTGAGCCGTTTATGGACTATTCGGATTACCTGCCCAACGATCGCGCCCTGGCGTTGCAGATCGAACATCCCGATCCAGATAAGATCGAAAGCCTCACTCGGTCTACAGCACTTGGCGCGGGTTGGACATGGCGGGTGCCGCTCTTCAACCGTGTGGGCACAGGCTATGTGTTCTCATCGGCGCATCGTACGGATGATCAGGCGGCGGATGAATACCTCGAATGGCTTGGGGACAGCGGCAAGGGTGCGACGCCGCGCGTAATCCCAATGCGCATCGGGCGTGTGCGCAATGCCTGGGTCAAGAACTGTGTCGCGATCGGTCTATCCGGCGGGTTTATAGAACCGTTAGAGAGTACCGCGATCCATATGGTGGATCATGCGGTGCGCTGGTTCGCAGAACACTTGCCGACGCGCGACATCGAGCCATCGTTGCGGACAAGATACAATCGGCAGATGAACAAGCTCTACGATGAGGTTCTGGAATTCATCTGCCTCCACTATCGATTGGGCAACCGCACCGATGACCAGTATTGGATCGATGCACGAACGGAGATGAAGTTACCCGATCGGTTGGCCGAGAATCTAGAATTGTGGCAACACCGCCTGCCGATGGACCACGATATCGAGTTCGCCACGCTATTTGACCATCGCGTGTATCAGACAGTTCTGTTGGGCAAACAGGCCTATGATACAGGCTATGGCACTGGCATCCGTGATCGTCTGCGTCCGTTGAAGAAGCCGGTCTGGTTCCAGGGCATGAAGCGCGCGAAAGCAGATCTTGCGCAGATAATCAAAACGATGCCGGATCACAAAACGCTGCTGCGCGATATCCGAGGAGAGTTGGAGAAACCAGCCTTTGGCAAGGCGGCGGCGGTGAAACCGACAGTTGCGATGCCGGGCGTGGCACCAGCACCCGTGACGATCCAGAACATGCCGGATTTTGCCGAAATCCAAAGCGGCGCGAAGGACTTGCAGCTGTTCTAGATATTTTTGGCGCTCTGCGCGAAAGGCTCTTCTTGGATCAATTTAGGTGTGGAGCGTTAAACCTCTGCCCTCAAAGAGGCCATTGGCCAGGAGCGTTTGGTCAGAGAGCCGTTTTTGCCTACAAGGATTGCAGCGGAACCGCGACGAATGGGTGACAGGCGCGCCGCCTCTTTGCATTGGCCTAGCCGGCAGCGGGCCTTTGATCGCAAGACGACAAACTACTTCGAGGCCAGTTCTTTTTAATTTAAGAGATCCAGCATAGCGCCAAAATCCTGCACTTACTTGTCGAAGCTAATGCTCAATTTATCCGACGCAGCAACACTCTGACAGGATAGTATATCTCCTCGTGCGATGTCGCTATCTTCAAGAGCCATTCTGGCGCGCATGTGAACCTGGCCATTTGTCAGGCGCGCCTTGCAGGCGCCGCATACTCCGGATTGGCAACTGAAAGGGGGTGCGAGGCCCGCTGAGAGCACCGCATTGAGCAGGGTTTCGTTCTCTGCGACGGAAACATCGTGTACCGCCCCATCCAGTTCAACCTTTGCATTGGCGGCGACACCAATCACACTGGGCGCTGCGACCTCGCCCCCGCCAAAGCTTTCCATGTGAATACGGCTTGCCGGTGCATCCAGCGCCATCAGAGCATCCTTCACGTCGGCATTCATTGTTCCGGGACCGCAGACCCAATACTGAACATCTTGTGCCACGGGTGGGGTTTCGGCGATCGCATCCTTTATCAAACCTGCATCCACGCGCCCCTTTCGCCACGGACTAATGGAACGCCACATCGACGGAGCGGACAAGACATGACGCACAGTGAATCGGCTGCCATGCTCCGCTGTCAACTTGCCCAGTTCATTGTGAAAGATGATGCTACCGTCATCGATGTTGCCGTAGATCAAATGCGCCACTGAATGAGGCTCTTCTTCAAGCACAGCATTGATCATTGCAAAAAGCGGCGTGATACCGCTGCCTGCGCCAAAGAAGTAATGGGTACGACGGTTCAGTGCATCCGGCGAAAGTGAAAACTGACCAAATGGCGGCATGACATCGATCATGTCGCCGGGCGTTAAGTGGTCGCCGATATGATTGGACACTATCCCATCGACCACCCGTTTTACCGTGATGCGCAGAGGGGCACCTGGTGGGTTGGAAATAGTGTAGCTGCGGCGTTGCTCTGTGTCGTTGAGGTGGAAGCGCAAAGTGACATGCTGCCCTGCCTGCCAGCGAAAGGTCTCGGCCAGTTTGGCAGGCAGGTCAAAGATCACACTTGTGGCTTCGCCTTTGATCTCGGGCTGGGTTTCAGCAATCCGCAGGGAAAAGAAGTTGGGATTCATAGCATTCTCACCGATAGTCAAACGTGGTGTCCAGCGTGCGGATAGCCAACCGGCCCGCTTGCGAGACGATCAGGAACTTATCCGTCTGGGTCATGGTTCCGGAAAAATCATCCCAAGTGTAGCCGACACCGGTGACAACAGTGACTTCCGTGCCGCCCTCGGCGATCTCAGAGGTGATTTCGGGCGCATCGCGGGTGGTTTCCGCATATCCCCGCATCGCTTCGGCCCATGCCAGGTCTTGGCTCCAATCAGGAAGGGTTTCCCAGTCTGCTACCGAATAAGAAAACTGCTCATCCGGCAATCCTGCCCCGTATTTGACTGTGAAAATATGCACCGCCTCCGGGTGCCAGTCCTTCCATGTTGCAGCGATGGCGGGTTCATTTGTTGCTTCGAGATAGCGAACCGCCAGGTCCTTCGGTTCGTCTGACGGGTTGGCCAGGACCAGCCCGGATGCCAGGGTCATCCCGATCAGGGTTGCAAATATGCGCATCATTGTTCTTCCAGCCTGAGTAAGGAATGCAGGTGTTTCTGCACTTGATTGAGGAAAGGATCCGGTGTCATTCCAAAGCAACTGCGTAGGACCCGGTCTCTTGTGTCTCAAGAAAGCCCAGGATCGCTTTTTGGTGCCCGACAACCGGGCTTTCACCGTTGGCGGCTGGGCCGACCTCAAAATACGGGCTGGTCAGTGATTTTTGCTGTTGCTCACAGGCATAGATATCCTCGGCAGTAAAATCACCCGAGGCCATGGGATCGTCTTCACCGGTGGCGTCTCCGTCAGGATACTTCGGGCCGCCGAAATCCTTCCAGAAACTCCAACTGCTCCATTCCTGTTTTTGAAACTCCCACCCCGAGGCGTTCGCCAACTTGGTCCGGTTTTCCACGCGCGTCAGATCAGGCCCTAAGGGCGTGATGATGAAGATGTTCCAGCTGTCCTCGCCCGCGCCAAGCCCGATACCGGGAAACAGCATTGGCACCCAGGCCCCTATATGGGGTTCCGGTATCGCCCGCGGTGTGGGTAGGTTTTTTTCCAGATTCTTTGCGTATTCAGGCGCGGGGGGTTCCCAGAAGTGATAATGCGGCCCCTTCCACCCGTATTCCGCCCGCGCATGATCATACATATGCAGCGTGTTCGAATGCAGATGGCTCAGGTGATAGACGTCGATGTAGTTTTCGACCACGATCTTCCAGTTGGCCTTGATCTCATAGCTTCGCCGAGCATCGGGGTATTCCACCAGCTCTTCGGGTTTGTGTGGCCCCAACAGCGGATCAACCGCACCAAACCAATCCGCAAGGCTCGGCGGATTTGGATCAGGATGAACAAACAGCATTCCACGCCAGATATCGACACTGGCGGGTTTCAGTCCCAAACAGGATTTGTCGATACCATTGGGATATTCCTTTGCCTCATCCGGAACCGAAATCAGGTTACCTTCCAGATCGTATGTCCAGTCGTGATACGGACATGTCAGTGCTTTTTGTGTTTTCCCAACCGCCCGGATCAGCTGTGTGCCGCGATGGCGGCAAATGTTATGAAACGCGCGCAATCGGTGATCGCGGCCCATAACGATAAAGATGTTGTTCAGCCCGGCCTGTACCGAGATAAAATGTCCGGGCTCCGGCACGTCCTCTGCAAGCCCGGCATAACGCCAGGTACGCGAGAAGATCAGCCGCTGTTCGCGGTCGAACCAGTCCTGAGACGTATAGGCATCAACGGGAAGGTGGTGGTACATCCGGGTCATGGCAACCTCTTAAACAAGCCAGATGGCGTAGGAAGGAAACAGGCTGGCCGCGATCATCATCAGACCGAATACAGCCCAAAGGATCGCCACAACCCAAAACAGGATCGGGTCCTGATCGCGTGTGATGTCAAAGACAAGCGCGGTCTGGCCAGTCATGATTGACGGCACCAACCACCAGAGAAACAGCGCTCCCCAGACCCAGTAGAGCCCCAGAACCGCGGCAACCAGAAGAATGGGCAAGGCAACGTAATTGATAGTACGCGAGGTGCTCATGTGATTGCCTCGAGGCTTGCGGCAAGTATCTGCGCAGCCTGCTTCAGCTCCTGGCACCATGCGTCGGGCGGGCTGAGTGGGGTCAATGAATCCAGGTTTACATACGTGGCAGCGATCCCCTGCGAGACGACGCGAACCCGTGTGGCCGAGGCGTTGGGGGCGGCGCGCCGCAACACCACTTCGATTACCCCAAGAAAATGTTCCAGGCTTTCCACAAGGGGGTGTCGCATCTCCGGGTGATCGGCAACGGATGTGACAAGGGACTGGTAGGCCAGCGTCAGGCGCGGATCATTAGGGGTGGACTTGTCAAACAGAAGATCGATCAGATCCGTCGGGGTGCCCGTTGGTTCCAACGTGTCTTGCAAGGCATGGGTCGCCTCAGCGAACCGATCCACGACATACCCTATGAGGGCCCCTGTCATCTGATCCTTGTTGCCCAAGTAGTGACGCAGGATGGGTCGTTTGACCCCGGCTTCGGCCGCGATGCGTTCCTGTGTTGCCCCCTCCAACCCGAAGCGGGCCACGCAGGTAAGATATGCATCGAGGATTTGTTCTGATCTTTGGTCTTTCAAACTGGGGCGGGACATGGCGCTCTCGTTTATTGTCATAGTTGACAAATAACCGTCTAAAGTTAATTGTCAACTATGACAATAAATAAATTCAGACAGCGAACACTTACTACCCGCAGTTGGTCAAGTTTGGATAACAAGGCTGAGTGTTAAATCATTGAGCCCATTCAATTGGCCTTCGATACGGCCAGAAGCCCGGCTTTCAGGATGTCAAACATTCGATGGATTTCTGCTTCACTTATGATCAACGGCGGTGAAAAGACGCACATGTTCACGATGGGACGCAATACTAGCCCGCGCTTTTGGCATTCTGCATCGATCATCGCTCCAAGCTGGTAATCTCGTTTGAGATCATCCTGCGCATCGCCGGTCTCTGAGCATTGCACACATCCCATCAACCCCATTCCGCGGGTATCGGTGACAAGGCTGATCTCAGAGAGTTCCCGTAAACGGTTCTGAAAGATCGGTGTCATTAGCTGCACGTGCTCAAGAAGGTTTTCTTGTTCGATGATCTCCATGCTTTTCAGACCAGCTGCTGCGCTGACCGGGTGGCCGGAATAGGTGTACCCATTGGAAAATGTAGCATCCTGCCCAGCCACATCTTCGATCAACCGGTCCGATAAAATAGCCGCACCCATTGGCGAATAACCCGAGGTCAAACCCTTGGCGCACGTAATGATGTCAGGCTCTATGCCGAAAACCTCTTTGGATGCGAACCAGTGACCCAGGCGACCAAACGCGGTGACGACCTCGTCTGAAATGTAGAGAACGTCGTTGCGCCGGCAGACCTCAAGACAGCGTTTGTGATACCCCTCAGGAGGTACAATGACGCCGCCCGAGGCCAGGATCGGTTCAGCGATAAAAGCCGCGACTTTGTCCGGGCCAAGCGTCTGGATAGCGTTTTCCAGGTCGGCGACCTTTTCGTTCAAGAAGTCCTGGATGGATTGATTCTGGGCACGATAAAGGGGGTTCACGTCAGGTAAGAAATGGGTGAGCTCGTTCGCCTTGTCTAGCCACAGACGGTCACGTTCCTTTCCACTGACACTGGCGGCCAGATAAGTGCTGCCATGGTAGGCTTTCTGGCGAGAGATGATGATCTTTTTTTCAGGCAGCCCAAGCAGATTGTTCCGGAATTGGACAAATCGAAGCGCCGTATCCACTGCTGTTGAGCCGCCGGTCGTGAAAAAAACGTGGTTCAGGTCACCCGGCGCGCGTTTGGCAATCTCGCGCGCAAAACGCGCAGCGGTAGAGTTGGTGTTGCTGAACGGCGAGAAATAAGCAAGTTGTCGCGCCTGATCTGCCATCGCCTCGGCCATTTCTTCGCGACCATAGCCGATCTGTGTGCACCACATCCCACCCGGGCCATCGATCAGCTTGTTACCCTCGTCGCTCACAACGTGAATGCCGCTTGCGCCTTCAACAAGGGTTCGGTTGTTCTTGCCCAGGGTGTCCATCCCCTCCCACGGATGTAGGAAGTGGTCGTTGTCCCATTGCTTCGCATTTGTGTTATCCACGTGGGACCGCCATTTCCTGCGCTGACATGACAATTGCGAACTCTTCACGGACCAGCGCATCTGCTGCGCCAAAGTAGTTGGGGAAATGGGAGTTCAAGATCGTGTTGGCCTTGTCCCGCGCCCGTTCCAAAAGGTCGGTTTTGCCCTCGTTCTCCCATGTGTCTGTGCGCTCACGATCCATGAGCCGGGGGTAAACGAACTCGCTTTTCATGTAGCTCAACGTATGTGGGTTGCCCAGGAAATGACCGGGATCGATGGCGCATTGATGGATCACGTCTACGGCCATGGTTTCTTCCGTGACCTCGATCCCGCGTAGCGATCGCAGGATCATGCCCCCCGCTTCGTCATCAATGACCATGCTCTCAAAGCTGCATCCCATCAGGCTGCCGATCATTCCGCCGAACTCACACAGGCGATTTGCGCCGGCATGAGCGGCGAGCGTGAAGGTCAAAGCCTTTTCCAATCCGTATTGCGCGTCGGGTATTTTGGCATCGGTCATGCCTGCCCCGACTGAGGTGGGCAGGCCATAAAAGTTACCCATCTGAATGGCTGCGGCCCCGATCAGGGCCTGTTCGCCGCTGCCACCGGTAAAAGACCCGCTGCGCAGGTCGGTGATGAACGGCCAGGCGGCAAAGCAGACCGGACAGCCAGGCGTAATGAGGTTGACGATAGCGACACAGGCAAGCGTTTCTGCAACGGTTTGCACCAGGGTCCCAGCAAGTGTCGCGGGGGCTGTGGCCCCGGCCTGAGGCGGCACAGCCAGATCGACGGTCAGTCCAAGTTTGGCCGTATCTATCAGAATTTCCATGTTTTCCTTGCCAATCCGCAAGGGGGAAACCATCGGACATCCGCCAAAAATGACACTGGGTTTTTTCATGAAACTGCCCTCGCCGCCTTGCGCCAGATCGAACATTCGGATGGCGTGGGGAATATGGCTGCGGTCGCGGAACGTCAGGCAGGCAGGCTTTTGACTGCCGGCCAGCATCGCGTAGATGGTGTTCATGTCATGGGCAAAATCGCCGGTGACATCGGTCGCCAGAACCGTGTCCCCCAACATGTGGATGTTTTCGAGCTGATCCACCAACCGTGTGAAATCATACACGTCGCGCAGATCGCTCGGGCGATAGGATTTTGTTTCATAGTCGAAAGTCGTGACTGCGGTGCCGGAGTTGGCGAAGTAAACGCTTTCCGCCTTGCAATGCATGTCGTCTTTGCCCTCACGCTCACCGCGCGCGTAGACATAGAATTCCTTTGCAGCACCAGCGAGGATGTCCTCCATCAATGCTCGGGGAAAACACAAGCGGCCATGGTCGTTCAATACCGCCCCTTTGGGCAGCACAAGATCGAGAAGCTCGGGGAAATGATCTGTGACACCTGTGTTTTCCAAAACGTTGAGCGCGGCGTTGTGGATGTTTTCCATATCGCGCTGTGTAAGAGGCTTGTAGCGCCCACCACTAAGCCCGCCTCGTACGGCCTCGTTACCGGTCGTCGCCTGTTGAACGGCAATGCGCGCGGCGCGCCCACCGCCACCGCGACGACGCGAACGGGGTGTTTCGGTTGTGCTGTTCATAACGTTTCCTCTGCCAAGTCTATTGTTTCACGGCGAAACCAATCTTTTTCGGCTTCTGCCTTGGGGCGTTCAAAATTGCGGGCGGCGCGGTGACCCGCGAAAACAGCGTCGACGATCAACCCAGGCGATGCGGCATCGCCAATGAGTTCGAGAGTTTTCAACCCGCTCCCTCGCAAGCTGTCGTAAAGCGCTGTCTCGCGCTGGCGTTCAGTGACCAGCACCGTCGAGGCGCACGGAATTTCGGTATCGCGCCCTGTGAAGGCGCACCTGATGCGCGCCATGTCACCTTCAACCGCCGCCAGCACCTGATTGCAGCGAATGTCGACACCAAGTTCGATCAGTCTGGCCTGAATGCGGGGTTGCTCTAAGGTGTGGACTGCATAAGCGGAAACCAGACTGTCCGGCGTGACAAAAACCACTGAATATCCGGCTGTCGCCAGTTTTTCGGCTATCACGCCTGCCAGATAGATGTGGTCATCATCATAGATCAGGACCGGACCGCCGAAAGGCAGTTTGCCGGTCATGATGTCATCGGGCGTCAGCACTTCGGCACCTGACGCAATCGTCGGCAAATGGCGTTGCGTACTGCGGCCCATTCCATCGGAGCGCCAACGGCTGCCGGTGGCGAAAAAAACGTGCTCGATACCAAGTTCTGCCACCTGGTCGCCATCAAGCCTGCTGTCGGTGAACAACTGAACGTTGCCGCGCTGTTTAAGATCGTTCACGCGGTAATCCATTACCCGCGACCACGCGCTTAGTCCGGGAAGTCCGCATTCCTTTGCGACGCGCCCGCCAAGTTCGGATGACGCCTCAGCCAGAGTCACCTGATACCCGCGCCGCGCCAGTTGCATTGCACATTCAAGACCGGCCGGGCCGCCGCCGATAACCAGCGTGTTCGCCTCGCTGGTTTTCGGGGCGATGATTTCAGGGTGCCAACCGCGCCGCCATTCTTCACCCATAGTCGGATTTTGGGTGCAGCGGATTGGGATACCCAGATTGTCAGATGACACACAGATGTTGCAGCCGATGCATTCGCGGATTTCGTCAACCCGCCCTTCCTCAATTTTGTTGGGTATGAAAGGATCCGCAATCGAAGGTCGCGCAGCACCAATAAGGTCGACAATACCTTTTTTGACCATCGACAACATCATGTCAGGAGAAGTTAGGCGACCAACGCCAACCACGGGCTTCCGGGTTATCTGCTTTACGTGGGACAAAAACGCGTTTTGGTACCCATCCTCTGGCTGAAAACGAGTGGTCACGCTGTCATTCGACCAGTCGGCCACATTTACATCCCACAGATCAGGGAGGTCCGACAAAAGCTCGACCACAGCGCGGCCTTCTTCTGATGCCTGCATGCCATCTGCGCCGATCACCTCGTCTATGGCAAAGCGAAACGCAACAGCGCAACTGTCGCCCACGGCCTCATGTGTGTCTTCAAGCAGTTCGCGGGTCAGGCGCACGCGGTTTTCAAGTGATCCACCATATTCGTCGCAACGTTGGTTCATATGCGGAAGCATAAAATGGTGGGCCAGAGTCATGTTGTGCCCGGCGTAGACATAGATGATATCAAACCCGGCGTCTTTCGCGCGAAGAGCAGCGTCGCGATGCCAGCGGCGGAATTCCCGAATATCCGCCTTATCCATGGCCTGAGCCTGCTTTGGGTGCGTCGTGTCGACGGACATTTCGGATGGCGCAAGAACCGGCGCGCGGGTCAGCAGGTTTTGGGCATGATTGCCGTTGTGAACCAGTTGGATGGCTGCCAGCGCGCCATGCGCATGCACCGCATCCGTCATCAACTGCAACGCGGGAATATCGCGTCCGTCCCATAACCGCCCCTCAGCAAAGGGGGACAGATCCGAGGTCGGATGGATCTCGGTCTCCTGATTGGAAACCACCGCCCAACCACCTTCAGCCTTCATTCCACGCACTGCTGCGTCGGCTCGAGGCCGAACGTGCCCCAACCCAGTACAATGCGGCACCTGATAAAAGCGGTTCCTGGCTGTGACCGGGCCGATCTGAATCGGTTCGAAAAGCAAAGCATATGGGTTCGCGTTCGACATGTTCACGCGTTTTCCTATTTTTGGGATCCGGAGCCGTAAGGCCCCGGAAAAGTGGTTGTGTTAGAAGCCGGCTTTGATCCGTTCAAATTCTGCCAGCATTTTCGCCTCAAGCTCGGGGTTCACCGCATCAAAGAACAAACTGCCCTCGAAGAAGCTTTTTGGATCCGCAAAACCATAGGCTTCGATGTTGGCCTGATCGGCGACTTCAAACGCTTTTGCGTTGGAATGGGGGTAACCCCAATTGTCGATGATGTACTGACCGCTGGCAGGATCGGTGAGTGCGTTCAACAGATCATAGACCTGATCGACCGGTGTCGTGGAAGATTTCAGATGCACGTAACCACACGCCCATGTCGCGATGCCTTTGTCGACGTCACGCATCATTGCGGCAGGAACCTCGTTCCAGATCAGGTTCAACTCCGACTGGTTCCAGGCCCAACCCAATTCGATTTCACCGCTGGTCATCGCCTGGTCAAACTGACCCGCATCGGACCAGTAGAAGCGCACGTTCGGGTGGATCGAACGCAGAAAATCCGAGACTTCCTTGAACTGTTCATCGCTCAGGTTAGTGTAGTCATCAGCATTTCCGGTGGCCAACGCCGCCAACGCATATGCGGACGACGCGGCATCAGGAACGGCGATCTTGCCAGCATAGGCCGGGTCAGCCAGCAACTGCAGTGAAACATCATCTCCTGATATCTTGTCGGTGCGATAAATAAGGCCCGTATTCCCCCACTCGAACGGCAACATGTATAGCTGGCCGTCCAGAACGATAGCATCCACTTCCTTGATCTCGGGCAGCACATCGGCCCAGTTGGTCAACTTGCTTTCATCAAGTGGCTGGATCAGATCAGCTGCGACCCATTTTCGGACCGCGTCCGAACAGGGATGCGCCAGATCTGCGGCGAAACCCGAACTGAGTTTCGTAAAGGCTTCTTCCTGACTTCCGAAATAGGAATAGCTTGGCGCCTCATTCCCGTATTTTTCCATATAGCTCGCAAAGAAGCCGGGATCTTCATATCCTGACCAGTCAAAAACCGTCAGATCAGCACCACCTGCAAAGGTGCTTCCTGTACTTACTGCAGTCGCACACGCGAAGGCCGCAATTCCTTGAAGTTTCATTTTATCCTCCCACTGTTTTATTCTGTACTTTGACCAAGATCGATCACGCTGGCGCCCTGAAGCCCCAGCCAAACCGCATCGCCGCGATTGAAATCGACCGTGTGAAAATAGTTCGGAACCGACACCGAGATTGGTGTCTCGGGCCCCGCAACCTGAATATGGTAGTGAATGTTCTCACCATAAAAGGCGACGTTGCTGACGGTGCCCTGTACCGTAGATGGATAATCCTCGGGTTTTTCAGCGGCGATCTCTAGTTGTTCCGGTCGAATACCGATGTTCATGTTCCTGTCGCTGGTCGCGACATTGGGATTTCTCTCAATCTCCATACGCCCAAAAGCGGCTGCATTGATTGAAAGCGTATCGCCAGTCTCATCCAGCAGTTGGGCGGGCAAAATGTTCATCTCGCCGATAAAGCTGGCTACCTGCTGATCGCAGGGGCGGGCATAAAGCGTGGTTGGAGTGTCCACTTGTTTGAGCCGCCCATTGAACATCACGCCAATACGATCAGACATTGTCATCGCTTCATATTGGTCGTGGGTGACCATCACGAAGGTGATACCAAGCGATTGCTGCAGATTGCGCATTTCAAACTGCATCTGCTCTCGCAGTTTCTTATCAAGTGCCGACAAAGGCTCATCCAGCAGCAGCACCTTGGGCCGCATGATCAACGCCCGGGCAAGAGCCACCCTTTGCCGCTGTCCACCGGATAACTCGCCTGCGCCGCGGTCCTGAAGACCGCCCAGCTCGACCATTTCCAAGGATTCGGCCACGCGCTGGTCGATCTCGGCCTTGGGCGCCTTGCCCCGCAAACCATAGGCCACGTTGTTTCCGACATTCAGGTGCGGGAAGATGGCGTAGCTCTGAAAGACCATGTTCGTTGGTCGGTTGTTTGCAGGCACACCTTCCATTTCCTGACCATCAATCAAAACAGAGCCTTTGGTTGGTTCCTGAAAGCCAGCGATCATCCTCAAAACCGTGGTCTTGCCGCACCCAGAAGGGCCGAGGAGAGAGAAAAACTCGCCTTCCTTGAGATCGAGGTTGATCCCGGCAGCGGCAACAAACGTGCCGTAGCGCTTTTCAACGTCCCTGAGTTCTATGATGTTTCTGTCTGTCATCGGACCTCTGATGCGGAAGATCGGCGGCGGAAATACTCGGCCAGCACCAAAAGCAGAACCGAGGTAAGCAGCAAGATAGAGCCGAGCGCCAGAACATTGGGAAGCTTGGCCGGAAAGCGGATCTGGCTCCAGATATAAACCGGCAGGGTTGGCTGGTTCCCGGAAAGGAAAAAGGCGAGGACAAACTCGTCGAAGCTCACCGTGAATGTTACCAGAATGCTGGCCACGATGCCGGGGGTTACGACAGGCAGCGTCACGCGACGGAAAGTCTCAAATACGCCGACACCGAGATCATAGGATGCCTCCTCCAATGACGCGTCGAAGTCATCGAAAGCTGATTTCAGGATCGAGACAGAGAACGGCAGAGCAAGGAAGGTATGTCCCAGTACAACGGTCAAAAGAGATGGTTTGAGGCCAAGAAACAGAAACAGAACCAACATCGAAGAAGCGACAATGATGCCCGGGATGACCAGGGGCAGCATTACCAGACCTTCAGCCGCGCGCTGCCCCCGAAAACGGTACCGAACAAAGGCGCGGGCGGCAAAAAGCCCCATGGCCGTGGATAGAATTGCGACAACTGTGCCGACACCAAGCGAATTCCAAAGGGCTTGGATCAAAGTGTCCTGCTCGCCCAGCTTTCGGTACCAGTCCAGCGTCCAGCCCTTTATCGGAAAGGCCACGATTGTGCCGCTGTTGAACGAGAACAACGGCAGGAAGAGAACCGGCAAGTACAGAAACACAAGATACAGAAAAGCATATGCCGTCAGGGTCGAAGGACGCCTCATCTGATCCGCCTCCCCAGCCGCGTGGCGGTAAGGACAAATACAATGGCTACAAATCCGACCGAGAGCATCGCGATCAGTGACAATGTGGCACCAAGGGGCCAATTGTTGGCAGCCCCGAACTGAACCTGAATGAGATTTGCAATCATCTTACCGTCCGACCCGCCGACCAGCGCCGGGGTCACGTAATCGCCGACGGTCGGGATAAAGATAATCAGGCAGGCGGCAATAATACCCGGGATTGTCAGCGGCAGCGTCACGCGCATGAAACGTCTAATGGGGCCGTTGCCCAGATCGGTGGCTGCCTCCAACAGGCTGGGGTCGATTTTCTGCAGTGAGACATAGATCGGCAGGATCGCAAACGGTGCCCAGGCGTGGGCAAGCGTCAGCACGACGGCGAATTCATTATAAAGCAGAAAATCGAGCGGTTCGTCGATTAGACCCAGCATCAACAGCGCAGAATTCATCACGCCGTTGAACCCGAGGATGAGTTTCCAGGCAAATACGCGCAGAAGGTAGCTGGACCAGAACGGAATGGTAATGAGCAGAAGCCAGATGGTCTTCTTGCGCGCCTTCATCGCGATGAAATATGCGATTGGATAAGCCAGTGCGACAGTAACTGCGGTAACCGCCCCGGCGATCCAGATCGACCGCAACATCAGGTGACGAACCAGCGGGTCCGCAAACGCATCGCGATAGTTTTTCAGGGTCGGTGTCTTGTCGAGCGTCACATAGGATTGGGTCCAGAACGAATAGGCGACCAAGATCACCAATGGCGCCGCCACCAGAAAGCCCACATAGGCCGTGGCTGGTGCGCTGAGGGTATATCCCCGGGACGCTTCGCTACGAAATATCACCCAACCTCCATTTCCGAATTTTTCACGAGTCACTAATGGACGATCGTCCATTAAATGTTGCGCCAGAAAGGCCTTTCGTGTCAATCTCCCTGTGAACCGACCCTCTGAGTAGATCTCAAACACATGGAATCATTGAAAAACGACAAGACACTTAAAGAGAGAAAGCGCGGTGTAAGGCGTGATCCAGAGGCCAACAGACAGTTGCTGATCAAGGCGACTCTGGACACTATTGCTGATATTGGAATTACCGACACTTCGGTCAGCCGCATCTGCGAGCGCTCCGGTCTGTCGCGTGGCATGATCCATTTGCACTTTGGAGGGAAAGACAAGCTGCTGACTGAAGCGGCCCAGCAATTCAGCGCTGAATACTATGCTGAAATGGACCGGATGACCGACCTGGGTCTGCATTCATCGCCGGAAGATCGGATAATGGCAGTGGTCGGGGCCGATCTGTCAGAAGTTTTGCTCAACCCCCGCAGCACCAAAATCTGGCACGCTTTCCGCGGCATTGCGAGCTCTCATCCAGGCATTGCCCGCTACAGCAGCACCCAGGATCACAAACTTGTCGACACCTTGCTGGAGGCTTTCAGAGAGCTCGGTGAACAGAATGGGTATGATCCGGATCTAGCAGAGGATGCCACCAGCGGAACTCTGGCTCTGTTGGAAGGTATGTGGGTGAATTATCTGACCGATATGCAGAGCTTTTCCCGCGAAGGAGCAGGCGCATTGATCCGTAGGTTTCTGGGGGGGCTGTACCCAGGGTGCTTTTAACACAATTCGGGGCCCTCTAAGGCGCTGCAACACGCGCGAGTTGCAGCGCAATTCAATGTCAGAAAACACAAATGATTTGAAACGGGGATGAGTGGCGGTGCTGTCAGGCTAAAGCGAACCAGTCTCAGTTCATCACCAAATCCCGGAACTTAGGCGGAGCAAAGCTGGCACCACTCGGAGAGAGCAGCGCTTTGGGTCAGTTTGTAATTGTCACGTGAATAAAGGTGGCCTTCCTGATTGAAATGGTTGTGGACGGAAGAATAAACGGCGGCGAATTTCTACAAACATCGCATTTGCCTGAACCGGAGCATCGCCCGTTCTCGTCGTCGAAATGGCAGATGGGAATTCTCGGTGCGATTGTTTAACCAGCGGCCGGCCTCTTGCCGACAATCGTTCCGAACAACTCTCATCGCTGCGCCATATGACCTCAGTTTGTCAGTCACGATGATTTCAGGTTGGCCGTAGCATTTCATTGATTTTCTGAGGAATTTCAATGCCGCCTTGCGGTCACGGCGCTTTGTTACGCAAGACTCCAGCACTTCGCCCTCGTGACCGACCGCCCGCCACAAGTAGTGCGTTTCACCAGTGATCTTCACGAAAACTTCGTCCAGATGCCACCGCCAGTTCGAATAAAATCGCATCCGACTGACCCTATTTCTTCGGATCTCTGCCGCGAACATCGGACCAAATCTATTCCACCAACACCGAACTGGTTCGTGGCTGATGTCGATGCCGCAGTCGTGCAGAAGGTCTTTAACGTTACAAAGCGAAAGCGGAAAACGGACATACATCATCACTGCTAGGCGAATAATTTCAGGACTGGTTTTGAAATAGCGAAAAGGGGAACGTTTTGTCATCGGGCAAAGCTAGGAAACAGCCCTGCCCGTCTCAAGCCGGTTTCTTCTGACAATGACCTACTAAATCTGCGCCTCGCAGGTAGGGCTAGGCTGTGTCCATCAGGTAGATAGTCGAGCCGCTCAACATGTATTCAGATATCCGGCAATCACAAAGACTACACCTGTGTCTTTTGCACGTGCTTTACCACACATGGTCTATTGCTGACCCGTGATTTTGACCTTGCCCACAACCTTAGCGCCGCTTTCAGTTGTCATCGTCTTGGCCACGACATCCGCATGAACTTGTGAGGTCGATGCAAGCTTTAGATCATCGCAATTCAAGCGGCCCTTATGCTTGCCTTCAACCATGACCTTCTTTGCCGACAATGCCCCGTCAACCGACCCGCTCAACTGAACTGTGATCGTCTCAGCGCTGACATCGCCGACCACGCGGCCATTGACTTCGACACCTCCCCCGCTTGAACTGACATTACCTTCGATTGTCAAATCTACTTCAATTCTTGAGCTCGACACATTGAATTCCTCTGATTGAGATTTTGGCAACCCTAGAATGGAAATTGGGATTTGAACACCTTTGCCGACGTCAATTTGAACCGAGTGCATGCGTACGATGCCACGTGGCGCGCATGCTGGAACTGGTTGAGCAAGGCCAAAAGCCGTCGATCGGCTGGACCCAGTTATGCTGGACCGAAGCCCGCCATTGCTGCCGTTCGTGCACGACGCAGCATTCCTAAATGATCGGTTTTGTTGTTGGGGCAAAACAAACCTTGATGAGAATTCACATGGAGGTACGATTGAACTGCTTCAGTCTCTCTTGCTTAACGTCATGTCCACGCCCGAACTGGGTGGTATCAATCCGGTCTCAAACCTTCTATGCCTGCCTGAAACCGAGAGAGGACACCCAATGCCTAAATCCAAAAAGCCCAAGGCAAGGCGCCCAGGTGCAAACCCTGTCAAGAAACCTGCTTGGCACCAAGCACTCAACGGCACTGCCGGACAACATGGAGGGAAGCCAACTAAAACTGGCAAAAAGGCACAGAATAAATCGGCGTAGGCCGACTGCAATTTTAAAGAGACTTGGCGAGACAGCCGCATTGGGCATCTTGGAAACTGCGAAACAGGAGTTGCGCCCGTGGTAGAGCCAGAAACGGTGCTGTCAGACAAATTCGAACCAGTCTCAGCTAGGCCAGTACAGCTGCCCTTTACGCCGCACCTCTCGGCGAGAGCGGCGGTGCGTGTCAGCTTGAATGTATCTCTGCTGGCTAGTAACCTTTCCTAGTTGAAGGGTTGTAGACGGAGGAATGGACAGAGGCAAATTTCTGTAAGCTTCGCATTCGCCTGAAACGTTGTATGGCGCGTTCGCTTCGTCGGAATGGCAGGTGGGAATTCTCAACGCGGTTGTTGAGCCACCTGCCCGCCTGCTGTCTTTCGGTAGCATCAAGCTCCTTGAGAGCGGCCCGATACAATGCGAAGCGATCCGTGACGACGTTTTCCGCTTTACCGTGTCGCTTCATCAATTTCTTGAGGATTTTCAATGCCGCCTGCTTGTTTCGACGCTTGGTACGACTGTTTCCAGTACTTTGCCTTCGTGATCAACAGCCCGCCAAAGATAATGCCGCTTGCCCTTCACCTTCACCTTCACCTTCACCTTCAAGAAAACCTCATCCACGTGCCACTTCCATTTCGAGAAGGCACGCAGTTGCTGGACGCGTTTTTTGTCTGATCTCAGCGGCAAACATCGGGCCGAACCTGTTCCACCAATAGGGGACGGTTTCGTGGCTCACCTCAATACCACGCTCATGCAACAGGTCTTCCACGTTTCTAAGCAATAGTGGGAACCGAATGTAAAGCATGACTGCCAGACGAATGACCTCTGGACTGGTTTTACAGTATTTGAATGGCGATTGTTTAATCATGTGCGAAGGCTACGAGAGCACCCTACCCCGCTCAAGCAAAGTTCTTCTGATAAGACCCGGCTGATTTTATCTGTCCAAAACAATTAGCATTTCCCCGACTGCCTCAGTACGACGTTTTAGCAAATCTTGTTAGCAAACATTTTTGGCTGATCAGCATTCACCCACTGAGTGGCACTTTCTATGCCCGTTTCAATTTTGTTTCTTCTAGCAACACCGTTCTGTACGATCCCGGTACAGGCGTTTCTTAACAAGCGTCGGCGATGTGCAGCGAAGAAGATTGGGCGTTATGAAGGTGATTTTACGAATAGCCGGACGTGCCGTTCTGTTCTGTGCTCTTATGATAGCGCTTGGTTGGTCTGTATTGGCGCTGCCTTTTTTCTCGGGGCTTCGGGTTCCAATTTTAGAGAGGGTGCTTTCAGACCAAATCGGTCAAACGTTGTATATACGAGGAGATGTCAGCATCGTTCTGGGTGCAACAAGCCACATCCATGCAACCGCAGTGGAAGTCCCAAGCGAGACCATTGCCAATGTGAGTTTGGCGACGCTGAAGGACCTTAAGCTAGAACTGAACCTGCCGGCGTTGATCAAAGGCCAGATTGATTTCGACAACTTGATTGTGGACGGCTTGAAAGTCAGAATGCTGACTAACAAGAACGGGACGCACAGTTGGACAGCAAACAATCGACCTGAGGTCAGTTTGACGACGTCGGGGCTGCAGAATGACACTGACGGCATTCTTGACTTCTTGAGCGATAAAACAGCCGCATTCACTTCGGTTGCGCTGATCGTCGAAAATAAAACGACAGGCTTTGAATTCGATTTCAATCTAACAAATCTACACTTGGATCAAGTGGATGATGATGCGGGTGTTACCGTAACAAGCCAAGGAACCGTGAACGGTCAGGACTTCCAAATCAAAGGCGATTATCCAAGAGGTCAACCATTCACGACAACTGCAAACTTCGGTGCGATGAAGCTTGATTTCAACGGGGCTCCGATCACATCGCAGAATGGTGGCGGTTTCGATGGCAAACTGACGTTGGACACAGGCGAAATTGGCGACTTACTCGAAGTGCTGAGGCTCGACCGTGATCTTGAGGGGCAAGCAACCTTGGCAGCAGAGATACGCAGCCAGAACCCACAACTGAAAATTACAGATATCACAACAGCTTTAAACCTTTCTAAAGGTCAAAAGCTGACAGCGGAGGGTTCTGTCGAAAATTTGTTAGATTTTGCGGGTATAGATCTGACTGTCGACGGACGCTTTTATCCTGAGGGAAACCCACCTGAAACAGCCACGGATCTGAAGGATCTGAAGCTGACCGACTTATCAACTCATATTGTTGGTACGGATGGCGCATTGGAGTTTCAGGATCTGATTTTAACAACAAACGCATTCGACAATGAATTAAAACGGGTCGGCCCAGTCAGTATTGGTCGCGTATTTCGGTCTAATGAGGGCAATCTGATGCTTGAAGACATCGCGTTGCAGGCCGGGCCGCAGGATCGACCATACGTTACCGCTCAAGGGAACATCAAAGACCTGCTGCGGCTGAAGGACATCGACTTTAGCGGTACTATGTCGATACCAGCTTCGGTGGTCTTTCGAGACCAAGACGAGAAAGACGCAAAGACGCTTGGCAGCGTAGAGGGCAATTTTTCTTTCGATGACTTGCAAGGGTTCCTCAGTCTCAACGAGTTTGATGCGCAGACAGTAGATACCAACGTATGGGAGCTGAAAACTCAGGCAAAGCTTGGAAATGTAGATGATTTTGAGAACCTGTCCTTTGATTTCAACCTAGTTGTCAAAGACAGTGCTTTGTTCCTGAGCGCCCTTAACCTGAAAAAGATCAATGCTGGGCCGTTGAAGTTCAGCCTGTCCGCAAATGGAAAAAAAGAGAAGTTCTCAAGTGTCATCGCGCTGTTAACCGGAAAGTCGAAGCTGAATGCCAAGTTGGAGACATTCGTAGCTGGCGCGCGACCCAAAACGCAAGGCAAGGTTTCCAGCCAGAGTATCGTGCTTCAGGATGTCAAAAATGCTATTTCCATCGTTTCGCGAATTGGAGCAAGCTTCCGACAGCGCGGTACCAAAGAAGCAAAATCCGCCAGGTCGAAAGCCAAGGCCTCTGATCTGATAGAAGTAGAGGATTTTCTGCTCGATCAGGATGTTGATGTAACCATTGATATCAAAAAAATTGAAGGCCAACGGGCGATAACCAGCTTGTCCAGCCAACTCACGGCCAAGGACGGCATTGCACAACTTGGGCCGGTCGACGTAGCGTATGATGGTGGTCATTTCTCCGGCACGGCGAAGATGAACGTGGCAAAGACACCCCAGCTGCTTTCAATTCAAGGCACAACGAAAGACTGGAATCTGGCAGACGTCCTGGACGCATTCAAGGTCAAATACGCGGCTGAGGGGCGACTCCATGGGAGTTTCGAGTTTGTCGGAAACAGGCGTTCGCTAGACGTTTACTTGAACTCTATGAAGGGTTCTGCTTCGATTCTGATGTCAAATGGTGGGATTGCAACCAGTCTTCTCGAACTGTCCGGCCTTGGCATATTTCCATGGCTGTTTTCTGATGAACTCAGAAAAGGATACAGTAAGATCACATGCCTTGCCGTGCCTATTAAAGTCGATGCAGGCAACGTCTCTTTCAGCTCGTTTGTCGCCGAGACCAAAAAAGTTCAACTAGTTGCCCGTGGCGAGCTGGATTGGAAAAAGAACTCGATTTCAATCCACGCAGAAGCCCGAAAGCTTGGCAGGCCGTTGTCACGCAGCGCCTGGCCTTTCGAAGTCGTAGGAACGCTGACGCATCCGAAAATCAAACTTCTTCATCACAATATTTTCCAGAAACGCGCAGACGGCGCGACGAAGCTGCCTCTTACCAGAAAATCCTGCATTCCAGATATTGACCAATTGAGACAGTAGTTTCAGGGCTCAGTTTCAAACTCGATCGCATGCGAATGGCCGATAGACATGGTCATCTGGCTCTGTTCAAGTTCCGATCAACAATTCAGAATGTCCTGGCGGTGTGAGCGTCGATCGCGGCCCCAAACCGGACTCTCAACACCCTCTAGAATTGCCGCGGTCGCAATCCGCAAAGCCGCCTTTCGCTGGAACAGCAAGAAGCAAGAAGCAAGAAGCAAGAAGCAAAGCTAGGCGAACTCACAATCTTCGCAACTAGTCTTCCATCCTCTTCCTCAATATCCGCTAGGGCTTAGAGTTCGGCATTCGTGCTTTCTTCCAAATAGGGGATGGTTCTTTTACTGTCTTTTAGTGCAAGACAGGATGTCGCCGCTCCTATTGACGGATATGAAACGTGTTGAGACTTATCAAGAATGCGCACCTCTATTCGCCTGCACCTTTTGGTTTGGGCCATATTCTCACCGCAGGTGAACGCATCATTTACGTCGGTAGCGTAGCGCCCGAATTGCCGGATCAGCTTCAGGCCGAGGTCATTGACGTCGACGGTGCAGCGGTTGTTCCGGGATTGATTGACGGACACGCGCACATCACGGGCGGCGGCGGTGAAACCGGACCAGCCAGTCGGGTGCCGCCGATGGTCCTGTCCTCTTTCACACGTGCCGGTGTCACTTCGGTCATTGGAGTCTTGGGCACCGACGATCTGACCCGCAACACACAGACGCTGGTGCAGCAGGCCTGTGGGCTGCGGGCCGAGGGGCTTTCGGCCTGGTGTCACACCGGTGGCTATCATGTCCCGCTAACCACTCTCACCGGTTCAGTCCGCGGAGATATCGTGTTCCTAGATCCGGTCATCGGCGTTGGGGAATTAGCGATCAGTGATCATCGGTCGAGCCAACCGACATTGGATGAGTTTCTTCGGATTGCAAGCGAGGCGCATGTCGCGGGATTGATGACTGGAAAAGCGGGGATTGTGCATTGCCATATGGGAGATGGCGAGCGGGGGTTGTCAATGTTGGAGCAAGCTATCGCGGCTTGCGAAATTCCCGCACGCGTCTTCAATCCAACCCATGTCAATCGCAATAAGCCACTTTTCGAACAGGCCGTCGCGCTGGCGCGGCACGGATGTTACATCGACGCTACCGCGTTCCCCTGTGAGCATATCGAACCGGGCATCTCTGCCTCCGAGGCCTACATCCAATTCCGCGATTTGGGCGGTAATGCGGACCGGTTTACGATCAGCTCTGACGGTGGCGGTTGCCTGCCTGCCTTTGACCGTGATGGCAATTTGACACGGTTCGGTGTGGGATTGTCGGACACTTTGCCCGAAACCCTGCGCGACCTTACAGATCGGGGAGTATCCCTGTCCGAAGCGCTGGCTCCGTTGACCTCGAATGTCGCCGATCTGCTGAAGTTACCCCGAAAAGGGCGTCTGAAAGTTGGCATGGACGCGGATCTGGTGGTTCTTGACGAAAACACGGTTGTGCGGCATGTGATGGCCCGGGGGGAATGGCATGTCCGCGATGGCCAGATAGTCCAGCGCGGTATGTATGAACAGGTTTGAGCGTCCGCGCGGTCCCGGTGGCTGCCCGCTATAGCACCGGAAGGTAGTTGAGACATGTGCCCTGCACCCGTAGATGCAGAGACCCCGCGCGGGTACATTATTCCGATTGGCGGCGGTGAAGACCGCGCTAAGGAAATGCAGATTCACCGAAAGTTTGTGGAACTGTCCGGCGGTGCCGAAGCCGATATTGTCGTGATCCCAACAGCCTCGATGCTGGAAGAAACAGGGCCCGACTATAACCGTATCTTTTCCGAGCTGGGCGCAGGCACGGTTGAATTCCTGCCGATCTCACGCAGGGCCGATTGCGACAACCCTGATTTTGCCGAGATGCTGGACCGCGCGACCGGGATTTTTATGACCGGTGGGAACCAGTTGCGCCTGTCAGCAATTCTTGGAGGTACTCTAGTCGCCCAAAAAATACGCCGCCGGAATGCGACCGGTGTACCGGTTGCAGGAACTTCGGCAGGTGCTTCGATCATGTCCGAGCATATGGTTGCGGGCGGCAGCAGCAACTCAGCCCCGGCTGAAGGCAACATCACACTTGCACCTGGCATGGGCCTGACCAATGCCGTCATCATCGATCAGCATTTTACGCAGCGAAACAGGCTTGGACGCCTGCTAACGGCCTCATCTTTCAACCCTTTCTTGATTGGGTTGGGAATTGACGAAGACACGGCTGCCTTCATCGGTCCCGACAATGTCTTTGAAGTGATCGGCAGCGGTTCGGTAACAGTGGTGGATGCCAGCCAGTTGACCCATTCATCAATGTGGGATGCCCGCCGGGGCGAAGCACTGAGCCTTCTTGGTCTTCGGCTTGACGTTCTGGGCGAAGGGTGCCGTTATGATCTGACGGCTCGCCAGGCTTTTCCGCCGGATGAGCATATGGCGTTCTGCACATTGCCGGATTAGTCCGGGGATGAGGCCGCCAGCGGGGGGATGAAAAGCTAACCAACGGGGAGCCTCATGAAAATAATCTCGACCAATGTCTTTGTCGGCCCGAATGTCTGGGCCAGTTTTCCGGTCATTCGCCACGTCATCGATCTGGGTGTTCTGGAAGAGTGGCCCTCGGCAAAAATTGGACCCGAGTTTATCGACGCCTTGATCAAGGCGCTTCCTGGTCTGGCTGAGCATGGCTGTTCTTATCGCAAACCCGGGGGCTTCATCCGCCGCTTGCGCGAAGATGAGGGCACCTGGCTGGGTCATGTGCTGGAACATTGTGCGATAGAGGTTCAGAATGTGGCCGGTTCGGATGTAACCTTTGGCCGAACGCGCAGCACAGGCGAACCCGGCCGGTACAATATGGTTTATGAATACCGTCAGCGCGATGTCGGTCTAGATGCAGGCAAGTTGGCAATGCGTCTGCTGATGCATCTTTTGCCGCAAGCCCTCAAGGAACAGGTGGATTACGACTTCGACCCGGACTTTAACTGGGACGATGAACTGCGCAGCTTTGTGCTGCGGGCGCAGCGCAAAGAATTTGGCCCGTCAACCGGGTCGCTGGTCAAGGCCGCGCAAGGGCGCGACATCCCGTGGATCAGGCTGAATTCAGGCTCGCTGGTGCAGTTCGGGCATGGCAAGTACCAGAAACGCATTCAGGCAACCATCACATCAGAGACCAAACACATCTCGGTCGAGATTTCCTGCGATAAGGAAGACACCCACAACCTGCTGAACGATCTTGGCCTGCCGGTACCACAGCAGCGCATGGTCTATTCCCCGGGCGAAGCGGTACGCGCTGCCGGACGAATTGGACACCCGGTGGTCGTCAAGCCTTTGGACGCCAATCACGGGCGCGGTGTTTCAATCAATTTGAACTCAGACGAAGAGGTCGAGGCCGGCTTTGCCGAAGCCAAAGAACATTCCCGCAGCCGTGCTATTCTGGTGGAGAGCTTTATCACCGGCTTTGATCACCGAATGCTGGTGGTGAACAACAAGCTGGTCGCGGTGGCCAAGCGGGTTCCCGGGCATGTCATTGGCGACGGCACGCACACGATTGCCGAACTGGTCGACATCGTGAACCAGGATCCGCGCCGAGGCATCGGGCACGAAAAAGTGCTGACCATGCTCGAAATCGACAATCAGGCCACACGCCTGATGGAGAATGCGGGCGTAAGTACAGAGACCGTGTTGCCGGATGGCGAGATTTTCTATCTCCGGTCGACGGCGAACCTGTCCACTGGCGGCACCGCAATCGACCTGACGGATGTGGTGCATCCCGACAACCGTGATATGGCCGAACGCGCCATCATGGCCGTGGGGCTGGATGTGGGCGGTGTGGACTTTCTGATCGACGATATCACCAAATCCTACAAGGATATCGGCGGCGCGATTGTCGAGGTGAACGCAGCCCCTGGCTTTCGGATGCACGTTGCCCCGTCCGAAGGTCAGCCGCGCGATGTGGCCGGGAAAGTGATCGACATGCTGTTCCCGACCAACGAGGAGACACGCATACCGATTGCGGCGATCACAGGTACCAACGGCAAGACAACGACGTCACGGATGCTGGGTCATATCATGAAAACCAGCGGCAAGACCGTTGGTATGACCTCGACCGACGGCGTTTATGTGGACGGCAAGCTGAGCGTGAAGGGCGACATGACAGGGCCCAAATCCGCGCAGATCGTCCTGCGCGATCCGGCGGTTGATTTTGCCGTGATGGAAACCGCACGCGGCGGTCTTGTTCGGTCAGGTCTGGGCTATCAGCGCTCAAACGTGGCGGCATGTCTGAATGTTTCGGCAGATCATTTGGGTCTTGGCGGCATCAACACGGTCGAGGAACTGGCCGTCGTCAAGCGCGTGGTGGTAGAGAGCTCTACGGATACGGCCGTGCTGAATGCCGATGACATCAATTGTCTGAAAATGGCTGACTACGCCGGAGCGGACCAGATCTTCTATGTCACCACCAATCCGGGGCACAGTCTGGTCAAAGAACATATCAAGGCAGGCGGAAAGGCCATCGTGCTTGAAAAGGGCATGAATGGTGACATGCTGACCATTTACGACAACGGGCTTCATATCCCGGTTCTGTGGGCACATCTGATCCCGGCGACGTTGGAAGGCAAAGCGGTTTTCAACGTCCAGAACGCGATGTTTGCCACCGCGATGGCCTATAGTTTCGGAGTGGATCTTGACAATATCCGCCACGGGCTGCGCACCTTCGACACCAGCTATTTCCAGGCACCTGGGCGGATGAATGTCTATGATGAACATCCCTTCAAGGTGATCCTGGACTATGGCCACAATCCCGCCGCGCTAAAGGCGATGGCGGCGCTGGCCGATCAGTTGGAGGTCAAGGGCCGCAGATTGTGTGTTGTCGCGATGCCCGGCGACCGGCGCGATGAAGACATTGTAGACGGGGCCGCCGCGTTGGCCGGACACTTTGATCATTACATCTGCAAAGCGGATGACCGCCGCCGCGGTCGCGGGCATGACGAGGTGCCGCAGTTGATGCGTCAGGCCATGATCGAAAACGGTGTGGACGCTTCAGCGATCACGATCATCCCGGACGAGGTCGAAGCCGTGAGCGCCGCGTTGGAGCAGGCTGCACAGGGCGATCTGCTGGTAATCTTTGGTGACGACACGACGCGTTGCTGGAAACAGATCATCTATTTCAACTCTGATGGTGAAGTACCCGAGGCCGTGCCGGTGGCAAGCCCCACCGAACCCGCATTCGAAGACATGTTCGAAGGCGACCAGAACCTGATCCGGGACGAGCGTGGTGTGCGTCTGGCCCGTGACATCAGTGAAGACGCGGATTGAGCGGAGGCTCGGAAATGGACCGGATTGAAGAGCTTGAGACCGCGCTGACAATTGCAAGCGCGACTGTCGACCATATTCAGGTGGATGATGCCCGGCGTCTGACTGGGCCGGGCCTGCTTTGGGACCGACCCGGCGCGGTGATAGACGTGTTTTTCACCGATATCGCTGCCACGCAGGTCACCATCCTGTGGGAGAAACACGCGCGTCGTGTGCTGGATGCGCTTGGGTGGCAGGATCAGGACCTGACCCACCGCATCTTTACGGGTGGTGTCAATTTGGCGATCTCAGCGCCAATGGATCAGCTCTATTCCGCGATCTTCGCGGCGCAAACCGCGTGGCATTTTTGTGCCGCCGAACTGCTGGCATCCGAGCCCGGAGATTTCGATCAGATGGTTGCAGATGTCAAAGGCGTAGTGGAGAATGAAGCCAACCCTGCGCTGATCGCCTTGATCGCGGCAGCAGAAGTGCAAGGTGTGGATATCCTCTGCGATGATGATGACGTATCGATCGGGCATGGGACGGGCAGTCAATCCTGGCCGGTCGATGCGCTGCCAGCCTCTGATGAAGTAGACTGGTCTGCTCTGCACAATATCCCGGTCGCGTTCATCACCGGAACCAACGGCAAAACCACCACTACCCGGTTGCTTGAGGCGATCTCACGCGCTTCGGGCAAGGTCGCCGGGCTGACCTCGACCGAATTTGTGCGCGTGGGTGACGAAATTCTGGACCGTGGCGATTACTCAGGTCCCGGCGGCGGGCGCATGTTACTGCGTGACAAAAGGCTGGAGGTCGCCTGTCTTGAAGTCGCACGGGGAGGCATTCTGCGTCGGGGTCTACCGACTCGCGCGGCCACGGCAGCAGCGGTCACCAATGTGGCGAACGACCATCTAGGGCAATACGGGGTCAACACGGTGCCAGAACTGGCTCAGGCCAAGTTCGCCGTACATCGAACACTGGCCGAGGGTGGCGTGCTGGCCCTGAATGCCGATGACAACTATGTCCGCGCCGAAGCGGAGGATACATCTGCGAATATCTGGTGGTTTTCGCTGGACTCACAGAATGACCTGATCCGGCAGGCTCGTGACGCGGGCAAGTGCTGCGCGTATGTACGGCAGGGAGATGTCATCTTTTTCGACGGCGCTGCGGAACAGATGGTGATCGCGGTTTCCGATGTCCCTCTGACCATGGGCGGCGCTGCGAAGTATAATATCCTGAACGCGCTGGCGGCCTTGTGCCTTGCCTTGGCACTGAATTTACCCGTTCAGGCGGCTCGGGATGGATTGGCCGGTTTCAAGCCAGACGCCAAAGATAACCCAGGTCGTTGCAACGAGTTTCAGCACAACGGGGCCCGGGTTTTCGTGGATTTTGCACATAATCCGCATTCGATTTCGGCAGTTTGCAATGCGTTATCGAGCCTACCAGCAAAACGGCGTTTCATAATGCTTAGCCATGCTGGGGACAGATCGGATCAAGATATCCGCGAGGTAACTGCGACAGCGCTGAAATTCCAACCCGACGTAGTCGTCGCAACCGAGTTAGAAGGGTATTTAAGAGGTCGCGAATTAGGAGAGATTTCTGATCTGATCGAACGAACAGCGTTGGAACATGGGTATAATGCGAAACAAATACTCAGAGCTACTTCGCCCTCACAGGCTGCTTCACTGATACTTGAATTGCTGGAGCCGGGTGATATTGCCTTGCTGCTGGTGCTATCCGATCGTGACGCCGTTCTCGCGATGCTTGACAGTTAAAAACAAAGCCGGCTGCCGAATTCACAGAGTTACAGTCAACACGAGGCAATACCAGCAAACGCAACGCAGATATCCAATTGGGCTTCAGACACCGATTGAAAGGTGAAGTTCCAATTCATCGGTAATGATCAGCTGGCAAACAAACCTGGGTTTCTCCATGGCAAAAGCACGTGCGAGGACCCGCCTTATTTTTGCAACACCGGATCGGTAGCGGCCCATTCCGGCCTCTCAGCGCAGCTGTCTAATTCTGCGGTCGCAGCCCGCTTTACGGTCATTCGCTGCGTTTGCGAACGCCGGTGCCGGACGAGCACTCTCAACAAGCGCGGAGCTGCCGCTCAACAATCCTGACCGTTAAGTTTCGGATGGCCTGGTGGTTCATCCGCCGCTAACTTCACTGAAACACAATTGCTGCTTTCTGGGGGACGTTTTGACACCTGATTTTGAGACTGCGCACAGAATGTGCGAAAGCGCATTGCGACGCTTGGACCGAACGAAATCCAGAGGCCGTGGCAAGCCGCTACGCATATAACACGACCATGGGTATGAACCGCAGCGACCCGATGACAAGCCAAGCTGAAATCGCCGAAATGGCTGCGGGTTTTATGGCCGATTTTCCCGATCTCATCCTCAAGCTCGACAGTGTTTTAGTTGCCGATCACCATATGGTCTATGCGTGGACCTTTGAGGGCCACCACAAAGACACGGGCAGCCATGTGAAGTTCTCAGGTTGGGAGGAATGGGATTTGGACAACGAACTAAAGGTGATCAAGTCGTTGGGCTGGTATGACAGCGCCGATTATGAACGCCAGGTTGCTGGCGAATGATGATCGCTGCCAAGGGGGCACGGCCCGTGCGGGCGATCGTCTACGGTGTCGGAGAAGTACTGTCAGACAAATTCGAACCAGTCTCTGTTCGCTGCGACACGCGCGAACTTTTCCGGAACAAAGCTGACGCCACTCGGCAAGTGCGGCATTGCGTGCCGGCTTGAATGTATCTCTGCTGGTTAGCGATCTTTCCTGGTTGAAGTGGTTGTAGACGGAGGAGTGGACGGAGGTAAATTTCTGTAAGCTTCGCATTCGCCTGAAACGTTGTATGGCGCGTTCGCTTCGTCGGAATGGCAGGTGGGAATTCTCAACGCGGTTGTTGAGCCACCTGCCCGCCTGCTGTCTTTCGGTAGCATCAAGCTCCTTGAGAGCGGCCCGATACAATGCGAAGCGATCCGTGACGACGTTTTCCGCTTTACCGTGTCGCTTCATCAATTTCTTGAGGATTTTCAATGCCGCCTGCTTGTTTCGACGCTTGGTACGACTGTTTCCAGTACTTTGCCTTCGTGATCAACAGCCCGCCAAAGATAATGCCGCTTGCCCTTCACCTTCACCTTCACCTTCACCTTCACCTTCAAGAAAACCTCATCCACGTGCCACTTCCATTTCGAGAAGGCACGCAGTTGCTGGACGCGTTTTTTGTCTGATCTCAGCGGCAAACATCGGGCCGAACCTGTTCCACCAATAGGGGACGGTTTCGTGGCTCACCTCAATACCACGCTCATGCAACAGGTCTTCCACGTTTCTAAGCAATAGTGGGAACCGAATGTAAAGCATGACTGCCAGACGAATGACCTCTGGACTGGTTTTACAGTATTTGAATGGCGATTGTTTAATCATGTGCGAAGGCTACGAGAGCACCCTACCCCGCTCAAGCAAAGTTCTTCTGACAAGATCATTCGCTGCGGATGTATGATTTTGCTCCCCCCTGACTCACGATCTGCGGACAAAGCCGATCTCGGCATGCCCTCAATCTCGCCAAATGGATGGTCTATTGGGCGGTTACCTTTTCTAGAAGACAGATCCTAATACCACCAACGGGCGCCTGCGTGGCGCCGCAGCCAGCCTCCGATGCTGAAGTGATCGCGGTGAATCAGGAGCAGAAGCGCGACGAATGCGGCCATCGCCGCAAGAGCGATCACTGGGTTTCGGTTGATTGGAAAGCCGCGGTCGTTCAGAGCAAAGGGATCTAGGTAACGCTCCCATTGTCGGGTGATGGTAAAGAAATGCATCGCCGCAAGACCGCCATAGCTGAAAACGCGAAAAACGCCCAGAGCTGCCAGCACACAAAGTGCAATTTGAACGCCGCCCACAGCGTATATCTGGGCAAAGGACATCTCGATCCCGTCGATATTCTTGGCCAGGTTTTGATATTGCTGGGGCGTAATGATCTTGTGGACGGCCCAGAGAAACATGAACCACACGAGCCCTATGCGCAGGATAAAGACGGCGGCGGCGTCTTTGCGGTCATAAAACGTCATGATCACTCCTGCACTTGCAAAACTATGAAGCGACAGACCGTAGGCAGAGGCCATCCGAAATCGTCGCGTCACCAACAGATGGCACGCAGGAATGATTGGTGCAATGAACGAGCGCTTCCGACAAAATCTATTGCCGGTGGTCGTAAGGGAAAAAAGGTCCGCCATGGGCTCACTGCAGGCATCAGAGGCCGAGCAGCATGCTCTCAAACTCTCACGTGAACCGCCCTAAGCGAACCTTCTCTGAGAGCCCTTGAAGGTTTGCAACGATAATCTTGCCCATCATCATTTTCATCATGGTTTGTCCCACCAGCCATCCGATCGGCCCGTATTTCACGCGATAATCGAAGGTCCAAGTCACTTTGGATTTGCCGCCGATTGGCGTGATGCGGATTTCGGAACAGGCTTCGTGCAGCGGCATCGCGGCCATCTCAGATAGCTTGACCGTATAGCCGCTGCCCGGCTTCCATGCAGTCACCTCTTCAACCACAGACGTGCCGTTCGCGAAGTGGTTGCGGCGCTTTGAGCCCTTTCCAACTTCGCCGTCGGTTAAGGCATCAACGGATGTGATCTGCGGTGCGAATGCGTCGATATGCATGTATTGGCTCAACACTGCCCAAACGGATTCTGGGGCTGCGTCGATTGTTAGGTTGCGTTCATGGTGGATCATTTTCAACTCCGTTTGTTTGCATGTCAGTCGGTTTCTGATCCTGTCCTAGAACTACGCTCCTCTCACCGTTATGACAGTAGTGTGAGAGGAGGATGAAAAAATGCGTCGCACTGAACGTCTGTTCCAGATTATCCAAATACTGCGATCTACCCAGTCGCCAATCACAGGACGGGAGTTGGCAGATGAATTGGAGATATCTCTTAGCACGCTCTACCGCGATATGGCCGAGCTTCATGCACAGCGCATCCCTATTACGGGCGAGGCGGGGATCGGATACGTGCTTGACGATGGTTATGACATGCCGCCCCTGATGCTCACAGCAGATGAGTTAGAGGCGGCAGCCCTTGGTGCCGCGTGGGTGGCATCTGAGGCCGATCCCTCGCTTGCCCGGGCCGCGCGGGATTTGGTGTCAAAGCTCTCTTTGGCCATCCCGAAGGAACTGCGCCCGGTGGTGCTGGACGGCAGCACAAAGCCTATTCAGACGCGCGCCAGGGTGACCGAACGTTTCGATAGCGCTCTGCTGCGCTATGCCATTCGGGAGAGGTACAGATTGCAACTCATTTATACGGACCGTGATGGCAGCACGACTGACAGGGTTGTCTGGCCGCTATTGATCGCATTCTTGGATCGAACACGATACCTTGTGGGATGGTGCGAGACCAAAGACGACTATCGGCACTTCAAGACAGAACGGGTCGAAGAGCTGAAAGTACTGGGCCAGAAGTACCCGGGACGGCGGGCGGCGCTGCTCAAGGGATGGGAAGAAGCGACAGCGAAACGGATGCAAAGCTGACGTTAGTGGGTTGTGCTGCATCTGATAAAATGGGCTCGATTCAAACCACCGCTGCGGCGCAAACATATGTCCGGCCCGAATTGGCGAACGACAAGTACCGCCCGCCAACATGGTTCAAATGTCGATTTGCTCGGCGATGCTCAGCGCATCTTCAAGTTCGACGCCAAGGTATCTGACAGTGCTGTCAACCTTTGTGTGTCCGAGCAGAAGTTGAACCACTCTGAGATTTCCGATTTTCCGGTATATCTCCGCTGCTTTGGTCCTACGCAGCGAACGAGTGCCGTATCCTCTGGGCTCCAGTCCAATCGCGGCCACCCAATCCCTTACAAGCCGGCCATATCCCCAGGCATCAGCGCCGCGCTGATGATGTCATCGTACAAGCGGAGTGAATGCTTGGTCCCGGAAGTTAGCCGAGAACACCATTTCTGCCGATGCAATCGGCGGCACGGAGCCCGAAGTGCTTAATGCCGCTGTACACACGAACGACCATAGTCCGTAGATGACTGCCGTTGTTGTCTGAACGAGAGGTCCAAGCCAAACTTCACTGACGATCTAACTTCTCCGGATCGCCGACAGCACTTTCGACGATGCGTTTCGCCATATCGTGTAATGTTCCGATACACAAACTTCAGGCGCGCGCTGGGGCTATTTCAAGGCTACCGTATTTGCTCCACTTTAGCCGACGAATGCTCCTGTGGAATACAATCGGGGTCGCGTCACTGGCCCGCCCCGACGGGGTGCAGGTCCGAGGAAACGTCTTTGACCACGTCCACGAACTCATCCACCATTTTTGAGTTCCCCACCGCCCGTCGCGCGATATAGAGTTCGATGCTCTGGCCGTCCGTTTGGTACGGGATGCAACTCAAATGTGCAGGCGCCAGGGCGCGAATCCATGCGGGTGCCAGCCCGATGCCAACCCCGTGCGCCACCAGCTGCAACATGGTGGATTTGTCGATGACTTCGCAGGCGATGTCTGGTTGCCACCCATGGGCGCGATAGCTGTTCCAGAGCAGGTCGTGAAGGATCGGGCGGGCGTGTTTTGGAAACCCGATAATCGGATGATCCCTGATATCTGCCGCTGATAGCGTGTCCCGGCCTGCAAGTTCCGATGAGGATGGCAAGACCACAACAGCGCCCTGCTGGTACAAAAGGTCCGCTTTCAAATACTCTTCCTCAGGGGGTTTGCGGACAAAAGCAATGTCGGTGCGGTGATTTGCAAGCTCTTGCGTATGGTAATCCGAGGACGAAATCTCAAGAATGTCCACATGCACCGAAGGCTGCCGTTTGCGGAACTCCATCAGCGCTGGCGGCAGTAGCATCGAGATCGCCTCATCAACCCCGCTGACCCGCAATGTCTTCAGGCCGCTATCGGCCGCATGCCGGGCTTTGGAAACGGATTTGTCGATATCCGCCAGAATACGCTTAGCGTCGCGCAGGAACTCGGACCCCGCTTGCGTCAAGCTAACCTGCCGGGTTGTACGAAAGAACAGGGCAAAGCCCAACTCGTGTTCCAGCGCGGAAATGCGATCGGACAATGCAGGCTGGCTGAGGCCAAGACGTTCGCCCGCCTTTCGAAAATGCAACTCTTCGGCGACCGCTACAAAGCACTGAAGTTGGCGAAGTTCCAAATCAACCTGTCCCGACTACTGTATCACGCGCGCCCGTTGCCGTTCTCCTAGCCCGCTTTCATATTTGCGGATCGCATCCGCGAATTCCAGCGAGTTCAGGGTGTCGTCGCGGCCCTCAAGATGGGCAGTCTGTGTCGCGTCGTCCATTTCAAACGGCAGCTTTGCCTCGCCCATTCTGATGACCCGGTTTTCGATATCAATCGTGTAGTTGACGCCATCCTCATGGGACGCCGCATGCATCAACCGATCCCGCACCTCGGGACTGACCATGGGCAAGGCAAGGCCATTCTTGCGCGCATTGTCATAGAAAATGCCCGCAAAGCTGGTGCCGATGATGCCCTGAACGCCCAGTTGAACCAGTCCCCAGACCGCGTGTTCCCGGCTGGACCCGCAACCGAAATTGTCGCCGACAACCAATATTCTGGCCTCATGCCACGGGTGGGTGTTCAGCACAAAATCCGTACGCGGGGTGTTATCCTCGTGAAAGCGCAGATCGGCGAATGTGCCCTCTGCCAGCCCTTCGCGAGTGATCGTGATCAGAAAGCGTTTAGGCATGATCACATCGGTATCAACGTTGGCAACCGGCAGGGCGGCGGCGAGCCCATGAACAGTTTTAGGCATCTTATTCCGCTCCTTCGCTTAGAAATTCGCGGACATCCGCGATCCGTCCATGGATGGCGGCGGCGGCCACCATTTCTGGACTCATCAAATGGGTGCGTGCCCCGCGACCCTGCCGACCTTCGAAATTACGATTGGTGGAGGAGGCAATCCGCTCGCCATCCAGGGCGATATCGTCATTCATCGCAAGGCACATCGAACAGCCGCTTTCCGGGCGCCAGTCAAAGCCTGCTTCGATAAACACCCGGTCGATCCCCTCAGCCTCGGCCTGTAGACGGGTATAGGTCGAACCGGGCACGACGATGGCGTTCACCGATCCGGCAACCTTTTTGCCCTGCAGGATTGAGGCAGCCGCGCGCAGATCCTCGATACGGCTGTTGGTGCACGAGCCGATAAAGGCGCTGTCGATCTCGATATCGGTGATCGCCTGACCGGCCCTCAGGTCCATATAGTTTAGTGCGCGGTTCAGCGCCTCGCGTGCCTTTGGCGTCATCCCCTCGGTCTCGGCGGGGACCAAGCTGTCGACTGGAACGGACTGATCCGGGCTGGTGCCCCAACTGACAAGCGGGGCAATCTCGGCAGCGTCAATCTCGAACACCGTGTCGTATTCCGCGCCCGCATCCGAGTTCCATTCCAGCCCGCCGAAGTCCAGTGTGCCGCTATGCGCGCGCCCCTTGGTTGTCTCAAGCGCCTTTTGGTCTGCCCCGATCAGGGCAGCCCGTCCGCCCAACTCGACCGCCATGTTACAGATCGTCATCCGCCCGGACATTTCCTGCGCGCGGATGGCCAAGCCGGAAAACTCGACGGCATAGCCATTTGCACCGCCCGCACCAACCACCTGAACGACTTTCATGATGATGTCTTTGGCGGTCACACCGGGGGCAAGATCGCCATCGATTTTGACCAGCATTGTCTTCAGCCGCTTATAGCGCAGGGTTTGCGTCGCCAGCACGTGTTCGACCTCGGACGTGCCGATGCCAAAACCCAGCGCCCCAAAGGCCCCATAGGTGGTGGTATGGCTGTCACCGCAGGCAATTAGCATCCCTGGTGCGACAAGCCCCTGTTCCGGGACAACAACATGCTCGATCCCTTGGCGGCGGTCGCCTAGGCCATAGAAGGCGATGTTGTGCTTTTTGCAATTGGCTTCCAGATTATCGATCAGCAACTTAGAGGCCGCATCATGCGGATCGCGCTGCCGTGTGGCATTCACGTGATCGACCACTGACAAATGGGCCTCGGGCCGCCAAACGGAAAGCCCCTTCTGATCCAGCCCGGAAAAGGCCTGCGGGCTGGTGTATTCGTTCATGATATGGAAATCGACATAAATCAGCATGTCGCCGTCAGGCAGGTCGCAAACCTTATGTGCGTCCACCAGTTTATCGTAAAGCGTCCTGCTCATTTGGCAGCATCCTTCTGTTCGATCTGGCGCAGGAAAAATGCGCGCATTCGGCTTGCTATTTCGTCCGGAATCTCTTCGGCCATGTAATGGGTGGCGTCGACGGCTTCGCCCTCGACCCGTTGCGCCCGCGATTGCCAAAGCGCCATCGCGTCGAAACAGGTCTCAATCACCCCGCGCTCGGCCCATAGGACCATCAGCGGTTGTTCAACTTTCTGCCCGTCGTCCTGATCGTCATGTTCGATGTCGATGGTCGCGGCGGCGCGGTAGTCTTCGCAAGCGGCGTGGATGGCCTCGGGTGTGCTGAAGGCGGCGATGTATTCGTCGAGCGCCGCAGGGATAAAGGGATTTTCGCCCTTGGCCTGATTGAAGCATTTCAATTTCCAGAACTGCGCGGGATCTTTGCCGATAATCTGTTCCGGGATGGGGTGTTTCTGAATCAGAAAGAACCAGTGCCAATAGGCGCTGGCAAATTCCATTGAGGTATCGCGATACATTTCGCGAGTCGGTGCGATGTCCAACAGGGCTATTGCGCGGACTTTTTGGGGATGATCCAGAGCCATCCGATGGCTGACCCGCGCTCCGCGATCATGGGCACCGACCAGAAAGGTCTCATGCCCCATCTGAGACATGACAGAGACCATGTCTTTTGCCATTTCGCGTTTCGAGTAGGGCGTATGCCGATCATCTGAGGCGGGTTTGTACGAGCGGCCATATCCGCGCAGGTCGGCGCAGATGACATGGAACTGATCTGTCAGTTGCGGGGCAACAGCATGCCACATGGCCGACGTCTGCGGATAGCCGTGCAACAGCAAAAGGCCCGGATTGCCAGGGTCGCCACCGTGTCGCACAAAAATCTTCTGCTCGCCGACATTCAAAGTCAATTCCTCGAAATCCAGAAACATACCGGTGCGCTCCGCTAAATCGGTTGGTTATTCAAGATAACCGACTCTTTTGACAATATTAATCGGATTTACTGATCAATTCTTCCGAAAAATCATCGCCGCACAAGCATGTAATCTCGCTCAGCATATTTGATCGGGTCAGACCGGCCTGACTGAAAGGGAGGAAGCTATGAAGTTCTGGAAGACATCAAGTCTGGTCGTTGCGCTTGTCACCAGTGCAGGTGCGGCCTTTGCCGCCTGTGATCCGGGCGAGGTCGTCATCAAGTTCAGCCACGTTACCAATACCGACAAACACCCCAAGGGCATCGCAGCGACACTGCTGGAACAACGCGTCAACGACGAGATGGACGGAAAAGCCTGTATGGAGGTATTTCCGAACTCGACCCTCTACAATGATGACAAAGTGCTTGAGGCGCTGCTGAACGGCGATATTCAACTGGCGGCGCCATCGCTGTCAAAATTCGAAAAATTCACCAAGAAATTCCGTATCTTCGACCTGCCGTTCCTGTTCAAGAACATCGAGGCGGTTGATGCATTCCAAACCTCGGACGCCGGGCAAGCACTGCTGGATTCGATGCAGCGTCGCGGCCTTCAGGGGCTGACTTTCTGGCACAACGGCATGAAGCAGATGTCGGCCAATGTTCCGCTGGTTACACCGGCCGATGCGGGTGGGTTGAAATTCCGGGTCATGTCCTCGGACGTGCTGGTGGCACAGATGGAAGCGATTGGCGGCAGCCCGCAGAAAATGGCCTTTTCCGAGGTCTACGGCGCCCTTCAGCAGGGTGTTGTGGACGGGCAGGAAAACGTCTGGTCCAACATCTACGGCAAGAAGTTCTTCGAAGTGCAGGACGGCATCACCGAGACCAATCACGGCATCATCGACTATCTGGTCGTGACATCGGTTGACTGGTTGGACAGCCTGGACCCCGAAGTGCGTGATCAGTTCCTGACCATACTGGGCCAGGTAACCGCGACCCGTAACTCGGAATCCTACGCTGTGAACCAGAAAAACCGTCAGGCAATTCTGGATGCGGGCGGCACCATTCGGGCGCTGACGGATGACGAACGCGAGGCCTGGGTCGTCGCCATGCAACCAGTATGGGAACAGTTCTCGGGCGATATCGGTCAGGACTCCCTCGACGCAGCAGTTCAGATCAACTCTGGCTTCTGAATCACTCGGCGCGGGCAGGACATTCCTGCCCGCGCTTTTGTCAAACAAGCAGTTGTTGGGAGGGTAGACTATGGCCGACAATCACTCGTTCGCGGACCGGATCGAAGAGACTTTGATTGCCGTTATTCTGGGTCTGATGACCACACTGACATTTGCCAACGTCGTTGCCAGATATGTCTTTGATTCTAATATCCTTTGGGCATTGGAGATGACGGTCTTCCTATTCGCCTGGCTGGTTCTGCTGGGGTCGTCCTATGCGGTGAAAAAACACGCGCATCTAGGGGTCGATCTGATGGTGAACATGCTGCACGGCAATGCCCGGAAACGACTGGCCCTGGTCGCTGCCGCTGTTTGTGTCGCCTTCTCACTTCTTATGCTGAAGGGATCGTGGGATTACTGGGCCAACTTCGCCAACCTGCCCGCCACCGAAGGGCGCTGGTTCCCGCTTGGGTTCGAGCAAGACTACCTTGAAAAGGGCTGGTACGAGACCAACGACATCCCGATGCCCAGTATCCTCGCCTGGATGGCAGACACCTTCAATGAGGGCGAGGCCTACGAAAAAATCCCGCGTTTTCTGCCCTACATCGTGCTGCCGATTTCGATGGCCTTGCTGTTGCTACGGTTTGTTCAGGCGACATTCAGCATCTTGAACGGAAAGACGGATCGGCTCGTGGCCAGCCATGAGGTTGAAGAAGAATTGGCCGAAATTGAAGCCCAGAACGCAGAGGCTAAATAATGGAAACCGTCCTTCTCTTTGCCATGGTCATCGGGTTCCTGATGATCGGTGTCCCGATTGCAATCTCGCTTGGGATGTCGTCCATCCTGTTTTTGCTGTGGTTTTCGGACAGTTCACTGGCGTCGGTCGCACAAACGCTGTTTGCCGCATTTGAAGGCCACTTTACCCTGCTGGCGATCCCGTTCTTCATTCTGGCCTCGGCCTTCATGACGACGGGCGGTGTGGCGCGACGGATCATCCGCTTCTCGATAGCATGTGTCGGCCATTTCCCGGGCGGCCTCGCCATTGCGGGTGTGTTTGCCTGTATGTTGTTTGCCGCGTTGTCGGGTTCATCGCCAGCCACCGTTGTCGCCATCGGCACAATCGTAATCTCTGGCATGCGGCAGGTCGGATACTCCAAGGAATTCGCCGCTGGTGTGATCTGTAACGCAGGTACATTGGGCATCCTGATCCCACCCTCTATCGTCATGGTGGTCTATGCCGCCTCGGTCGAGGTGTCGGTGGGCCGAATGTTTCTGGCAGGTGTCATTCCGGGGCTGTTGGCCGGTTTGATGCTGATGGCCACCATCTATGTCATCGCCAAGATCAAGAATCTGCCCAAGGGCGAGTGGAAGGGCTGGGGCGAAGTGTTCCAGTCAGGTCGCGAGGCCGGTTGGGGCCTGTTCCTGATCGTGATTATTTTGGGCGGTATCTATGGCGGCATCTTCACGCCTACCGAAGCCGCCGCTGTGGCCGCTGTCTATGCCTTCTTCATCGCCACCTTTGTCTATAAGGACATGGGTCCGCTGGCCGCCCCCAAAACCCGCAGCCTGTCGGCCGCCGCAGTGATCGAAGACGCCCCTGCAGGCCCGCGCATTCCCCTGAAAAGTAAGCCCTGGGCAGTGGTCACCGCGATTGTGCATCCTGACACTCAAAAGACCTTGTTCGATGCGGGGAAACTGACTGTGACGCTGCTGTTTGTGATCGCCAACGCGCTGATCCTGAAACATGTGCTGACGGACGAGCAAATCCCACAGCAGGTCGCCAATGCGATGCTGTCGGCGGGCTTCGGGCCGGTGATGTTCCTGGTGGTTGTCAACATCATCCTGCTGATCGGAGGTCAGTTCATGGAACCCTCAGGCCTCTTGGTCATCGTGGCACCGCTGGTGTTCCCGATCGCCATCGAGTTGGGCATCGATCCGATCCATCTGGGCATCATCATGGTGGTCAACATGGAGATCGGTATGATCACCCCGCCGGTCGGCCTGAACCTCTTCGTCACCTCGGGCGTTGCCGGGATGCCGATGATGAGCGTGGTCAAAGCAGCCTTGCCGTTCCTTGCCGTGCTGTTCGTTTTCCTGTTCATCGTCACCTACGTTCCGTTCCTGTCTACATTCCTCCCCAACACATTCATGGGACCGGAAATCATAACCCAGTGATGCGGAATGCGCTGGCGGCATCTGTCGCCAGCGCATTTTGTTCAAGATAGTAGGATTTGCACGGCTATCGTGATGGTTCAGCGGAGCAACAATACCAGAAGTCTCCTTCCATCGGCGTTGAGGGTTTAGGTGGTCAGTCTGGGAGTGGCTCAGTCGAATAATCCGGCTCAATTTCCGCTCTATGCGCAGGTCGATCTTACGGTTGTTGTGAAGCGAACATAGCGGTCGTTATTACTAAACCAACCGAGGTCCGTTTTGTCCTACAGTGCGTAAATTCAGTCCCTGATCCTTGCTGCACTCTGCACGAATGGCGGCTTTATCCCGCTGCCCGACAGCACCATACTTTACGCTACCGCAGCATTTACCACGTCGCGAGCGCACGCGGCATGAAAACCGGCCTCACAAAAAGGGCTCTCTGCCAACTTTCTCTGCAGTGAGCCTGAAAAAGCCATCAGAACAATTTGCCGCCATTGCTGCGATTTCACGCGTTTGCAGTCACGGCATGATGGCTCGGCCAATTCTAGACCGACGCCTAGCCTGTGAGATGCCGCCACGCGGCCTACCAAAGCCGACGTTGAAACGCTGGCTGGCTAAGGGTTTGGCAAGCGACCAACTGCTGGGGCCATCCGCCCAGTCCCACAAGCGGCTACGAATTCAGTCTTAGTGACGCGCACCGCAAAGAACTGCCATTTGGATTGGTAGGGCGACACACACCAAAGATCGGTATCGCCAAAGTCCAAATACACAAGTTTTTCGCTGACTGCCCACCTGCGGGTAATCTGACGCCCATTTCCGTTGAAGACATATTGCTCTGGATTCATTCCTAGCCCGCGATTTTGGTCCATACCATCAAAGAAAGAGGAGCGATCACGCTTAAGGCGGGTTCCATCGATGACCCAAACTAAGTCTCCGTAAAACTGTTCTCTCGCGCGTACCTCGTCTTCGCCGATATGTGAATGCTGGAATTCAATAACCAAACCACTCGGAGTCCTGACATCCGCAAAGTGCAAATCTCCTTCATCACTTCGCAAAGGGCACTCTTGCCAACTCATCGGAAAACGATCTTTCCATGACCGATGCCACTGCGTCTCGGGTTCCCACCAATGATCGCAATGGGGTTTCCCTTTATGTGCCCAGTGCCAGACCCTTTTTGGCCCACACTTGGCAACCAACCTAGACCCACAACCGGGGCAAATTCCAGCCCCACCGGGGCTCGCCTCAGCCATGGCATCATTAAGTAAAGCGAAACGCATATAAGGCAAATAGCAATTGGCTAACGCCAATGAAAGGCTCAAAGACCACTTTGCTCACGGCCCAGAGCGGACATCGAAGCATCCATCGTCATGCTACGGCGCGCCTGCGAGACCGGTCAGGTGAGCCCTGATCTGACTATAGCGGCACTTCCAGCGTTCGCGTATGCAGCGTAACGCGTACTGCAGAAAGCGGTAGTTGGATGTAACATTCTCAAACGGCAGGGAGCGGACTTTTCCGTCATTCGATTTTTGGCCTTCGCTGACGCAGCACCGGCTCGCAGGCGCGGCACCCTTGTTGTCGCGGTGCAGCTCAAGTCGCCAATCCGGTCATTAGCGGACGCGAGATTTGCCGGAAGCGAAACCGTACTGTCGCCGCAGCTCGGCCGGGCAAGCTAAACGCGGACTAGGCGGACTTTTACGGTTGCAGGTAATGCTCACGCAGCAGTTCTTCGCGCTTACAGCTAAGTGGTATCGGTGACGTGGTGGATTTCACCAGGCTGGTCGTTCGATCGTTCTGGTCTCGATTGTGAAGAGTTCTTGGGGGCCACAGTTGATCAGGTCGCGATGAATTCGATACAGGTACGCTGGTTGCGCTCAAACCTGTAGCGGCATTAGAAGTCCGGCTGCAATGAGGGCCGTAGAGTGACGGCGGGTAGGTATCGGTGGTTCTTCGTTAACTAACGGCAATCTTAGATCGAGCGTGCCTTTCAAGCACCCAATGATATCGCGATCTTGGTTTCAATCGTTCCCTTGACGTGACATGAAATGAGCTAACGGTATCCGCGCAAAGCCACAATTTTTAGAACAAAGGAACGACTCATGACCTCAGCCAAACCAAATGTCGGGGCGCAAATCGAGCAAATGAGTTTTTTAAGGCTGGGGTTTGAGGACAAGGTTACGATCGGTCAACAAAAAGACCGCTGGACCATGTTGTTTGTCTATCGGGGTAAGCATTGTCCACGCTGCAAGCGCTTCTTGAACAAGTTGAATGCGGCGCTGCCGGCATGGGCTGACGTTATGGACGTTGTTGTCGTCTCTGCCGACACCAAAGAAAAAGCTGCAGCAGACAAAGCAGAATTCGGCTGGGATTTTGATCTTTGTTATGGAATGACCGAAGCGCAAATGCGCGCGCTTGGTCTATATGTGTCATCACCTCTATCTGATGCAGAAACGACGGGTCTATTCGCCGAACCTGGCGCGTTTGGTATCCGTCCGAATGGGACGCTGATGCTGGCCGATATCTCTAACGGCCCTGCGGCACGTCCCGATTTGGAAGAGCTTTTGGACGGAATGAAATTCAATATTGATAATGACCGTCCGGAACGAGGAACGGCCTGAGACCACCAGATCGCTTGGCCTTGGTTACTCGAAGTAGCTGGGGTGCGTCTTGTGAATGAAGTCGATGGTTTCGTCGAGGCGGGACAGATGCTTTCTGACTGAGGCTTGCGCTTGGTCATGATCGCCTGCTGCCATGGCCTCTGCAATCTCTCGGTGATCGGCGAGGATGGCGTCTGCGGCACTGCCCTTTTCAAGACTGAGCATACATAGTCGGTCAACCTTCTGCTTTGATTCTAGCATCACTTCAAATGCCATCGGATTGCCGCTGAGCACGTAGATCAGTTTGTGAAAATCATAGTCCAGCGCGTGAAACGCCGATAGATCACCGTCACTGATCGCCTGCTCTTGTAAGGCGAGATTTTCTGCCAGCTTTGCTTCTCGCGTTGCATCCCAAACTTCCATTGCTCGATGGATGATCTCCAGTTCCACCGCCATTCGAACCAATCGAGCGAGAGCCACTCGCTCCATCGAAAATCCCCGAACTACAGTCGCCTTTTGTGGTCGTATTACGAGCAGATCTTCGTTGCCGAGCCTTGTGAATGCGTTGCGAACAGGTTGGCGTGATACCCCGAATCGGCTCGCCACCTCAAATTCGGAAAGTTTCGTACCGGGAAGAATTTCAAGCGAAACGATCTCGTCGTGTAGCGCTTCATAGACCGCATCGGTTGTGGTTCGTCTGACAATATCTTCCACGGTATGTTGCTTGCGCCCTCTATCTTGGTCACGTTTCAAATTACCGATTCACTGTTAAGACCTTGAAACCAAGTTAATATTCTTCTGGCGTCTGCCTGAGTGAACCAATGTATTCGTTTCACCTATCAAATGCCTTGCGCTTTCGACTGTCAAGCAATCTGACATACTAGATGCCTACAGTTGACATAACTTGGATACTAGTGTCCCTTTAGAAGCAGCAGCGATTCTGGTTCTTGGGGGAAATCGAAAGCTAAGTGGCTTACGGTCTCTGAAATTCCATGAAAGCCAAATCCTGTCCAAAATTAATCGGGGAGGAGAACCCATGACTTTCACGAAATCGTTCTTTGCAACTGCGACCGCTGTGGCATTCATTGCAACGTCAGCTTCAGCCGAAAACTGGCGGGCCTGGAACATCCACAACGACGGCCATCCCAACACGGCTGCAATGGACAAGTTTGCCGAACTGGTTGACTCAGCTACAGACGGCGAGGTTACCGTCGATGTATTCCATGGTGGTGTTCTTGGTTCCCAACCGGATGCCCTTGAACAAGTACGTATCGGCGCAATCGAGGTTGGTAACTTCAACCTCGGTCCCATTGGCCCAATGGTGAAAGAAGCTAACCTTGTATCGCTTCCTTTCATCTTCAAAGATGTTCCGCACATGTTCCGCGTGCTGGACGGCGACGCCGGTGACGTTGTTTCAGCTGCGATGGGTGAAGCAGGCGTACTGCCACTGGCATGGTTTGATGCCGGTGCGCGTTCTTTCTACAGCCAAAAGCCGATCAACACGCCCGCAGATGTCGAAGGTCTGAAAATCCGAGTGATGAACAACGATCTTTATACATCGATGATTTCTGCGATGGGCGGGAACCCGTCTCCAATGGCTTTCTCCGAAGTTCAGCAAGCGTTGAAAACCGGCGTTGTTGATGGTGCGGAAAACAACTTCCCGTCGTTCAAAAATGTCGGTCACTATGAAGTGACCACAAATTATTCTTTGTCCGAGCACCTGATTATCCCCGAGTGCATCTGCGTGAACACGGCCAAATTCAATGCGCTGTCTCCTGAGCTGCAGGCCGCTGTGCGCGGGGCAGCAGAAGAAGCCGCACTGGTCCAGCGAGAGCTTTGGGCAGTTGGCTCTGAGCAAGCGCGTAAAGATGTTGAAGCGGCTGGCATCACGGTCAACGAAATCGCCGACAAAGGCCCATTCCAATCCGCAATGGATTCGGTTTACGCAGACTACCTGGCTGCAAATCCTGACATGAAGGCGTTGGTGGAAATGGCGCAAGCCACTGAATAAGTTGTCTTAATAGTCCAACTTTGAGCGCCCGGCTCCACCAATTGGATGCCGGGCGTTTTGCCTCAGAGGAAACCCAATGCAAGAGCCCGATACCCCACCTGCCGCCATGCGCAACATGGACAGGATTCTTGATCTGCTCGCACGAGGCTGCATGTTGCTGTCTGGCGTCGCCATTGTTGTCATGACAGCGATCTTTGCCTGGCTAGTATTCGGCCGCTACGTTCTGAACAACACGCCCACGTGGGTCGAGCAGGTTTCACTGCTGTTGGTCATGGTCATCGCATTCCTTGGCGCGGCTGCGGGTGTGCACAATCACACGCACCTCTCTGTTGTCGTGTTCCGCAATATAGTTCCGGCCTCTGTGCGAACGGTTTTCGTCGTGGTCTCTGATGTCCTGATGGCAGGTTTCGGTGGCATGATGTTTTGGTACGGAATTGAGTTGACCAAATTCAAATGGAACACCCTGATCCCGCTCATCCAATGGTCAGAGGGCTTGCGCTCCTTGCCACTGACAGTCAGCGGCGCGTTGGTGTTCCTTTTTTCCACTGGCCATCTGATCCGCCTGTTTCTGGGCCGAGACGAACGCCAAGACAACATAGATCAGGGATAGTCATGGGACTCATGATTCTGTTGGGGGTTTTTGCCCTTTGTGTCATAATCGGTGCGCCAGTGGCATACGCCCTTGGTATCGCTGCATTGGCTTCCTTTTGGTTTGAAGGATTGCCGCTGTTTGTTGGATTCCAGCGTATCGTGTCGGGGATCAACGTCTTTTCCCTAATGGCGATCCCGTTCTTCATCTTTGCGGGCGAGTTGATGTTTCACGGCGGTATCGCAATCCGGTTGGTTCGGTTTGCGCAGGCCGCCGTAGGCGCTGTGCGCGGTGGGCTTGGTATCGTCAATGTCTTCTCGTCCATGTTGTTTGGTGGCATTTCCGGATCGGCAATTGCCGATATCTCGGCGCTTGGGTCGATCCTGATCCCGGTGATGAAAGACAAAGGTTATGATGCCGACTATGCGGTGAACGTCACGGTGACGTCATCAATTGCCGGAATCATCATTCCGCCTAGCCACAACATGATCATCTTTGCTCTTGCAACAGGCGGTGCTGTTTCAATCTCAAAACTGTTTCTGGCTGGCGTTGTGCCCGGCGTCCTTATGTGTTGCTGCCTTGCAATTGCGGCGTACGTTGTAGCGGTCAAGCGCGGCTATCAGGCCGAGCAGTTTCCAGGTTGGATCGCACTTGCCATTGCTTTTGTGGGTTCGATTCCGGGTTTATTGACGGCCGTGATCATTGTCGGAGGGGTCTTGTCAGGCGTCTTTACGGTGACTGAATCCGGCGCGTTCGGGGCAATGTATGCCTTTGTCGTGACGCTTGTTGTCTATCGCAGCCTGTCTTGGGAAAACTTTAAAACCGCCGTTATCTCTTCGGTGCGCACAACTTCTATGGTGATGATCCTGATCGCCTGTGCCGGTGCTTTTGCCTATATGCTGACGTTCAACCGGGTGCCGACGAAAACGGTCGAATTCCTATTGGGTATCACAGAAAACCCTATCCTGATCTTGTTAATGATCAATGCTGTCCTGTTGCTTTTGGGGATGATCATGGACATGGCCGCGCTCATCCTTATCTGCACGCCGATCTTTTTGCCGGTGATGAACATGCTGGGTATCGACCCGCTGCAGTTCGGTATGATCCTTTTGGTGAACCTCGGCCTTGGTCTTTGCACGCCACCTGTCGGGACCTGTCTCTTTGTGGGATGTGCGGTTGGAAAACTACCGATGGAGAAGGCGGTCAAAACGATTTGGCCATTCTACCTCGCCATTTTTGCAGCGCTCATGCTGATCACCTTCGTGCCGGCAATTTCACTGACGCTGCCGAACCTGATCATTGGCCCGTAAATCAAAGGAGAATTTGGCGATGCTGACAATAAGACGCCTGGACATCGATGACGCGGGCAAGTTGATCGCGGGAGCGCGAGGCAAAGCGCAGGAAATCGGCGTGCCGATGTGTATTGCCGTCACAGACGAAAGCGGCAACCTCATCGCGTTTGAGCGGATGGACGGCGGCAAGATCACCAGCATCAACCTAGCCATCGACAAGAGCTTCACCGCAACCGGCATCCAAAAAGGCACGGACGCTCTTGGTGAAGCTAATCAGCCGGGTATGGCCGCACATGGAATATCCTCATCGTTGGGGGGGCGCATGGTGACCGTTGCAGGTGGCCTCCCTGTGACGGTTGACGGACAGGTTGTTGGCGGGATCGGAGTGAGCTCAGGTTCACCAGCCCAGGACCTCGAAGTCGCGCAGGCAGCGGTCACGGCGCTCTGCGAAGTCTAAAAAGAAAGAGTTTAAGGAGTCAGATATGACAAAACCCGTCATCGGTTTCATCGGCCTCGGTCTCATGGGCGGCAACATGGCAGAATGCCTGCAAAACAACGGTTTCGATCTGGTTGTCATGGGTCGCAACAAGGAAGCAGTGGCCGCCACAGTCAACCGCGGCGGTGTAGAGGTTAAGACGCCACGAGAGCTTGCTGCGAAAAGCGATATCGTGATGCTTTGTGTAACGACATCGGAAGTGGTCGAAAGCCTAATCTATGGCGATGATGGCATCCTAGCAGGCATCAAAGAAGGTGCTGTGGTCATTGACTTTGGTACTTCCATCCCGGCGTCCACACGCAAAATTGGCGCTGATTTAGCCGCCAAAGGTGCCGGTATGGTTGACGCTCCGCTAGGACGCACGCCCGCGCACGCCAAGGACGGTTTACTGAACATCATGGCGGCGGGGGATATCGGCACCTTTGAGAAAGTGAAACCTGTCCTGGATGTACTGGGGGAAAATGTGTTTCACCTCGGCGAGCTGGGTGCTGGCCACGTGACCAAGCTCATCAACAATTTCATGGGTATGACCACTGCTTGCACAATGAGCCAGGCGTTTGCCGTGGCTGATCGCGCGGGGATCAACAAGCAACAACTATTCGACATCATGTCAGCTGGTCCGTCCAATTCGCCATTCATGGGCTTTTGCAAGAATTACGCGGTGGATGGCGTCAGTGATCTTGGGTTCTCAATCAACAATGCCAACAAGGATCTTGGGTATTTTCTGAAGATGGCCGCTGACATGGGCACGCGGGCCGAGATTGCCGAAGGCACTGCGCACAACTTACAGGCCGCGGTCGACGCAGGCATTGGGGATGGCAACGTGCCGGAAATCTTCGACTATTTTGTCAGGCTCTAACGCTGGGAACAGCATCAACCCAAGGCAGAAAATTACGAAGCACTATTTGGACGGGAAAGAACGATCATGAAACTTCAGGGAAAATCCGCAATTGTCACTGGTGGCGGCCGCGATATCGGGCGCGCTTGTGCTGTCAAGCTCGCCTCCGAAGGCGCATCTGTGGCCGTAAATTACTTCGCCAGCGGTGCAGGGGCGGAGGAAACTGTAGCTGAGATCGTAGCGAACTGCGGCAAGGCATTTGCAGTTCAGGGCGACTTGAACAAGCCCGAAGACGTCGACGCGCTTGTTGCCCAAACGGTCGAAACTTATGGCAGTCTGGACATTCTGGTAAACAATGCCGGGGGTCTAATTGCGCGCAAGAAAATCGCGGAAATGTCGCTTGAGCATTGGCAGGCTGTCATGGATCTCAACCTGACCAGCACGTTTCTTATGGTCAAAGCGGCGCTGCTGCATATGAAATCCGGGGCGATTGTAAACATCGCTAGTCAGGCGGGTCGCGACGGCGGCGGCCCGGGTGCGTCGGCTTACGCAACATCAAAAGGTGCTGTGATGACATTTACCCGCAGTCTTGCAAAAGAACTGGGCCCTGACATTCGTGTCAATGCAATCTGCCCAGGTATGATCGACACGGATTTCCATAACATCCACACTCCCGACGCAGGCCGTCGCGGGTTAGAAGCAGCTGCGCCGCTCAAGCGGCAAGGCCGGTCTCAGGATGTTGCGAACCTAGTGGCGTTTCTAGCAAGCAAGGACGCGGCTTATCTGACCGGAACCAATGTCGATATCAATGGTGGGATGCTGTTCTCGTGACCACGGCAGAACAGGTCACGTAATTGTCCAACACTACCGTTTGTCAAATTCGAAGTACTGGAAACCGGAATATGCGTATTCTCGCGATAGGTGAATGCATGGCCGAAATGGCCCCAACTGACGCGCCAAGCACGTATCAAATGGGGTTCGCCGGAGACACGTTCAATACAGCTTGGTATCTGGCCCAACTCGCACCCGAAACGCCCTTGTCCTATTTTACAGCCGTCGGAGATGACGCCATTTCTTCTCGGATGCTGAGTGTCATGCGCGAAAGTGGGGTCAACACCCAGCAGGTGAGGATCGTGCCAAACCGTTCAGTGGGGTTGTATCTTATCACGTTGGACAACGGGGAACGTAGTTTTACCTATTGGCGCGGCCAGTCGGCCGCACGCCTGTTGGCCCAAGACAAGCAAGCACTTGCCCACGCCATGAAGCAATCAGATCTAATCTATTTCTCCGGCATAACTCTGGCAATCTTGAACCCAGAAGGGCGCGCCGCCTTGCTCGACGTAGCTCGGTCAGCGCGGCACGCTGGAAAACGGATTGCCTTCGACCCCAATCTGCGCCCGCATCTTTGGGACAGTCCGTCTGAGATGACCGAGAACATCATGCAAGCGGCCGCCGTTAGCAATATCGCCTTGCCATCGTTCGAGGACGAGGCACGTTGGTTCAGCGACATGAACCCCGCGGCCACTTTGCAGCGCTATGCAAGGGCGGGTGCGGAAACGATCGTTGTCAAGAATGGCGCAGAAACGGTCCTTTATCGCACCCGCGGCGCAGACGGCTCTGTCCATGTTCCGCCTCTGGCTTCGGTTGTGGATACGACTGCTGCCGGCGACAGTTTCAACGCTGGCATTCTGGCGGGGCTGGCAACAGATAAACCCTTCCCTGACAGCATAGCGCTGGCCTGCAAACTGGCAGGGCATGTCGTGCAAGGCAAAGGTGCACTTGTTCCCATCAACCAAAGCCTGCTCGACAGTTGCCCCCAGCCTTAGCAGAAGGATCCAGCCCATGCCGAACCCTCAGCCCGCGGAAACGATCAAATTGCATCCGGATACGCTTGATCGCTTGTCAAAGGTCAGCACGGCAACAGTGGCCACGCTGCTTTACAAACGCGGTTATCAAAACGCCTATGTTCAAGGCGTTGCCCCATTGGGCACGGGCAAGCCCTCCCTCGTGGGCCCGGCTTTTACGCTGCGCTACATTCCTGCACGGCCTGACACCGACCCAATCGAGGCGTTTCGTGAGCCAGATCACCCGCAGCGCGTGGCCGTGGAAACATGTCCTGAACGCGCGGTATTGGTCATGGATTGTCGGCAGGACGCCACGGCGACCTCGGCAGGTTCGATCCTTTTGACGCGACTGGAAATGCGCGGAGCAGCGGGCGTTGTTACGGGTGCTGTCAGACGAATTCGAACCAGTCTCTGTTAGGCTTGTGACGCTGTCCTTTATTCCAAGCCAAGTTCGCGCCACTCGGCAAGAGCGGCGCTGCGTGTCAGCTTGAAGGTGTCTCGGCTGGTGAGAGATCTTTCCTGGTTGAAGTGGTTGGAGATGGAGGAGTGAACGGCGGCGAATTTCTGCAAACTTCGCATCCGCCTGAAACGCTGCATTGCGCGTTCTCGTCGTCGGAACGGCAGGTGCGAGTTCTCTACGCGATTGTTGAGCCACCTACCCGTACTTTGTTTTTCGAGCGCACCCAAATCTCTCAGCGTCGCCTTATAGGATGCGAAGCGATCTGTTACGGTCTCGTCGGCGCAACCGTGCCGCTTCATTTCATCAGTTTTCTGAGGAATTTCAATGCTGCGGCTTTGTTTCTGCGCTTCGTGGCGACTGCTTCCAGCACCTCACCTTCGTGATCGACGGCACGCCAGAGGTAGTGACGTTTTCCATTCACCTTCACGAAAACCTCGTCCACGTGCCACTTCCATCTTGAAAAGGCTCGAAGTTTCTGAACGCGCTTTCTTCGTATCTCAGAAGCAAACACCGGACCAAACCTGTTCCACCAGTAGCGGACGGTTTCATGGCTGACATCGATGCCCCGCTCATGCAGCAGGTCCTCGACATTCCGCAAGGAAAGCGAAAATCTGATGTACGCCATCACCGCCAGGCGGATGATCTCGGGACTGGTTTTGAAGTACTTGAAGGAGGCAGGTCTGGTCATGGGCAAAATCTATGCAACCGCCCTGCCCTGCTCAAGCAAAGTTCTTCTGACAAGACCGTGCCGGATATGGACTTGGCCCCTGCCGATGATGGCATCTACCGAATGGACGTCGCGTCTGGTGATTACCGTCTGATCCTCAGCTTTGCGCAGATCAAAGCCCATCAGCCGACACCGTCGATGGACAAGGCCATCCATTGGATCACTCATCTTGAGGCCAACCCATCCGGCTCACGCTTCCTATTTATCCACCGCTGGACTGAACGGGTCGAGGACGAGACATGCTTCCTGCACCGCCTCTATACCGTGAACGGCGACGGGACGGATTTGCACATGCTTGAATGCTCGGACCACCCGTTGCCGCAACTCGCCGACGATTTTGACCCGAATGCGGTAGGGACATTCGATTATGAAAAGTCGGAATACCAAATCTCACACCCGATGTGGAAATCGGACAATGAGGTGATCGTATGGGGGCCACATGACGTGGCAATCCATTATCATCTATACGATGACACGACCGGCAAGGTGGATGTCATTGGGCCGGGCATCCTGATTGAAAACGGGCAAATGACCTATTCCAGCGACGGGCGCTGGATCCTGTCCAACACCTATCCCGATGCCGACACGAACGAGCGCGTCCTGTTTTTGTTCGATACGAAGACCGGAGCACGGCATGACCTTGGGTCGTTCTACACGCCGCCGGATCTGGGCAAGCACAACCGCTGCGACCTTCACCCGCGCTGGAGCCATGGCAACAACACGGTCTGCATTGACTCAGTGCATGAAGGGGCGCGGCAGATGTATCTGGTGGATGTGTCAGCAATCACTACCGAGCAGTGAGCATTCCCCCTGACGTCGGGCGGCGTTTGGCTTGCCCAAATCCCGCCTGACCCAATGAAAGAAGCCAAAGGATCTCCGATCCTGTGGGAGCGCAAAAGGGATCGTCACCCGAAAGGGCAGATCATCACGGTATGGAACGACCATGGCCCAAAGCCCCTGCTACGGCTCGCAAGAGACGGATCAATGGCTATTGCGTCAGGGAGATCATGCTGGGCTGTTCTGGGTGGAAGCCGGTTCGCCGGCTGGAACCGAGAGCCCGGTCACGAGCCGACAGGTTCGGTATTTGCTAAGGAGAAGGTATCCGGCCCGAAGTTGCTGAGATCCGTGCAAAGAAACCGCCGGGGTCAGACGTTAACTCAAAAGTCGAGTACGGCACTGGAATAGCTGCCCTGATTACTCAGCTATAGGCACATAGCCTCGACGGCGTTTCTGCCTGTCGAGTTTCTGGAGCGCGTCGGCAGCCTCAGCTTCATCATCGTACGTCACCATCATAGCTTGCCCGTTTGTGCCAATACGTCCCCAGGTACGAAAAACGGAAATTTCCCCAAACAATGTCGGCTGCAATTCAATTCCATAGAACCGCGCCATGTTGACGTCCGGGTCCACATGGATCAGGTGGACAGGTGTGGTGTCTGTCGGCTCCATGGCTTGAGTATCCATTGCTGAAGCCCAGCTGTCCAATGACATTGCATGATATGCTCACTGGCGAGAATTCTGATCCTTAGTGGAATTTGGCGTCAACTTTACCAACTGTTGCTCAATCAGCCTTGGCCCTTTTGAGGAGTAAAAACGGATGCATACCTCGGGTTCGTCAGTCAAGCATCTCCCTCTGTCCGCTGATGCGATCGTCCGCATTGAGTGATCGAGGCTGCCATCCCAAATCGGCCATTAGTGCACTGCGCAACAGTTTACTTAGCACAGCGCAGCAGTTTACTTACTTGCCATCTATTTGGGTGGAATTTGCCAGCCTTTGGTCCCTTCGGCATTTCCGTTAAAACTTACAGCAACTGAATTCCAAAACGAGATATTCCCGATAATAAAACTGATCATGTGTTTGCACCGACGTTCGGACATAAGCCGCGAAGAGTTCTAGGATTATTGGTTGAACAAGCATGAGCCATTTTTTCAGAAGAACGCGGCTGTAACGCGTTCGAAGCGGTATGTTCAAAGCCATACAATTGACAGCCCACTGAATGCCGCGATGAAAAACTCCAGGAACATGCTGCCGGAATTCGACGGTGTGGCTGAAGTCTGGTTCACTTCTGAAGAAGATCTGATGGAAGCGATGGGCTCCTCTGAAATGCAAGAGCTAAGTGTTGAGCTGCTGCAAGACGAAGCTAATTTTGTCGATCACACAAGGTCATGCGCATTCATTGTTCGAGAGCGAGAATTCTAGGCCAGCCGAGTAAATAAACTCCGGCCCATTCCTGCCGTTGGCCCTGTCTTTAGGATGCTGCGGTCGCAGCCCACATTACCGCCTTTCGCTGCAAATGCGAAATTATTAGCGCTCGCGTTTTCTGGAGCATGTATCCCTTCAACAGTCACCGCAGCTACGCGTTCTCCGCCGTGGTTGGACATCATTCGAAGGCATCTAGATCACCTGCTTGTCGATATGTGCCTGCCTTCAAACGCAAGCTGTCCTCGACTATCGAAGCAATAGCAGCAACGCAGACGAGAAAGCCCGAAATAGGCACGATCGCGATGGCGAATTTCTTGGGCATGTAGTTTGGTTTGAAAACGATACCGCCGTCCTCCCAGGTGAAATACCACATCTCCCAGTATTTGCCGCCCATGGTCAGCACCGCCTCGATCCCCCAAACGATCATCACGATGCCCAGGCAGAAAATCACGGCAGTCCAGAACTGTTGGATGAAGAAGGCAGCCTTTCGTGGAAGCCAGTTGTAAATCAGGTCAAGCGCGATGTGGTCCTTGTCCCGCACCGTGAGGGCGAGCGCGAAGAAGACCAGCCAGATGTTGCTTAGCACTGTCAGAAGATCGCCCCAGATTGGTGGATCCTTGAAGACATAGCGCATCACGACCGAGTAGACCGTGAAGGCCACCATCGCCAGAAGCAGCACCGCACAAAAGGCGGTCAGCGTCTTCTTGACGGCATTGTCGATGAACTTTATGGCGGCAATCATCCAAAGCTCCTTTTCTCAACTTGCGAAGCCCAGAGCGCGCGGAAGATACATAGTAATGTCCGGCACGACGATCAGCACGAAAAGCAGCACGAAAAGCGCAACCAGGAAGGGCAGCATGGCGAGGGCGACCTTCTCTAGCCGCACTTCGGCGATGGCGCCCGCAGTGAAGAAGGCAACGCCAACGGGCGGTGTGACCGAACCGATCAGGAAACCCACCACGACCACCAATGCTGCCTGCACATCCGGGTAGCCCGCCTTGACCATCACGTCCACCAGGACCGGGCCTGCAACGATAATGTTGGCTGCCGAGTCCATCACCATGCCCAGAAGACAGATGAACAGAACCAGAACCAGCGCAAAAATCAGCGCGTTGTAGGTGTAGCTTAGCAACCATAGTTCAAGCTGGCTGATCGCACCCAGCGAGGTAAGAAGCCAGCTGAACGGGCCAGAAGCCGCGATAATGATGAAGACCATCGCGGAATTGCGGAAAGCGCGCACGAACGCGCTCTTGCAATTGGTCCAGGTGATGGTGCGGTAGATAAACAGACCCACGAACAGCGCGATGGTCGCTGTCAACGCACCCGCCTCCACCACACCGGCAATGCCAAAAACGACCGATCCGACCAGAACCACCGGGATCAGAAGAGCAAAGGATGACTTGTACCCGGCAATGGCGATGCCTTTGAGACTGAAGGGCTCCTCGCTGCGCTCGAAGTTCTTCTGCCGCGCAATGACGTAGTTGATTGTCATCAGAAGCCCGCCAATCATCAGGCCCGGTATGATCCCGCCTGCAAACAATGCGCCAACAGAGATGCCACCCGCATTCGCCAGAACGATCATCATGATCGACGGCGGGATGATCCCGCCAATTGTGGAACTGACTGCGGTGATTGCCGCGGCGAATTCGGGCGGGTAGCCCGCCTTTTTCATTCCCGGTACCAGGAGTGACCCCACCGTCGCTGTGTCTGCCACGACCGAGCCGTTCATTCCGGCAAAGAACATGGAAACCAACACGTTGGCCTGCGCCATGCTACCGCGCATCCGCCCGATGATCCGCTGGCTCAAATCCACAAGACGATCGGTTATCGTGGCCGAAGTCATAAGCTCGCCGGTCAGCATGAAGAAAGGAATGGCCGTCAGCGGCACCGAGTTCGATCGCCTGAAACATCTGGCTGGGGATCAGGATCATCGGGGCAGCGTCGGTGATCAGGATATAGGCCACCGGGATTAGGATCATCACGAAGCCAACGGGTGCGCCCAGCATGATCATCACGACCAGGATGGTCAGAAGTGCGACGCTTTCCATTCAATCTATCTCGCTTCAGCTGTTGTTATTGAAGGGCGCGGAACCCGATCCCGCGCCCTTGCCAGTCTCGATCGTGGTCCGCTCGATTTAGAGCGCGCCCGCCTCTTCCAACTGAGCAATGAAATTGCTCATGCCCTGTTCTTCCAGAACGCGGCGCGCGGTTGTCGGGTCGTAGGTGCCCTTAGCATTGAGCCAGGCATCAATGGCCCCGGCACGCCAGAGCGTAAGTTCTTCCTCGGTCGGAACATACCAGTCCTTCGCGGTTTCCTTGATGGAAATCTCACCTGCCTCAACCCATTCGCGGTCCAGTTCCTGCACCTTTTGGCCAAACGCTTTCGCTGCTGTATGCAGCCATTCCTTTTCCTGATCGGTCAGCGCATCATACTGGCGCTTGTCGATGGAAAGCTGATTGCCGGACCACGAGCCACCGATCTCGGTGAAATATGGGGCAACCTCATGCAGCTTGGCCACATGCTGCCATGGAGTTGCGACATACTGGCCAGACACAACACCGGTCTGTAGCCCCTGGTACAGTTGCGCCCAGTCATAGGGTACAGGGACGGCGCCCCAGTTCTTGACAAGCGTATATTCAATCGGGCTCTTGGTTACGCGCCACTTAAGCCCTTCCATGTCCGCTGGCACCCGTACCGGTCCATTCGCATTGCCCAGCTGCCGGAAACCACCCGAGGAGTAAACCGTCAAGCAAACATGGCCCGCCTCTTCTGCAGCGACCTGACATTGCTTCTCGGCCAACCATTCGGATGAAATCCGGTCCGCATCCTCGATGCTTTTGAAGATGTAGGGCAGATCGAAAATCGCAAGAGATGTTCCGAAATTGCCAAAGTTTGCCGTCGAACTTGTCCACAGCGCCAGAAGCCCTTGGTTCGCTTGTTCGCCACACGTCTGTTCGCTGCATAACGACTTGCGATAGTGCGGCTCGATCTTCAACTGACCGCCCGACACTTCTTCCAGCGTTGGGATCAGAGCCTGATCAATGGCATCCCCAATCGGCATGCCAATAAAACCCACCGTTCCCAGTTTTAGCACTTTTTCGGCTGCCGCGGATTGCGCGAACAATGCGGTTGCCGACGCAAAACAGACTGCCTTCAGTATGGACGACTTAGTCATTAGATCATTCTCCCGTTGAGCTTTTTCTTGCTCACATCATCGGTCTAGCCTCCGGTTGGTGAAAGTGACAGATCAATTAAATGCAGGTGACAGATTGCCGGAAGCCTGACAAGCTGCTTCACGGATCGTTACAATAGATGCCAAAAGCACAAGATGAGGGGACACGATTGAGCTCGACCGAATTGCAATTCTTAAAGCTTCCCGAAAACTCTCGTCTTAGTTTGCGCGACCAAGTCTGTGAAATTGTCAGTGCAGCACTCATGTCGGATGCGCTGGCTTACGACCGTCCGTTGCCGTCCTGCCGACAGCTAGCGGACCAGCTTAAGGTCTCCAGAAACACGATCTTTGCAGCCTATAATCGTTTGGTAGACCTTGAGTTCTTGGTGTCGCGTGATCGATCAGGCTACTTCGTTCACCCGAAGATGGCAGCGCTGCAAACTGAACGCGGCAAGGCCAAGGCGGCAGAGCGCGAGACCCAGGAATGTCCGGTCAACTTCAAGCCCAACAATCTTGAACCGATCATCATGCCTGTGGACTACCGCAACTATCCCTATCCGTTCATTTACAATCAAACCGATCCGGATCTTTTTCCCGTTGACGGTTGGCGTGAATGCTCCAGACAGGTACTGGGGCGCGCGCGCATGCCGGCATGGGCCAGCGACGCCGTCGAAAGCGACAGCCCGCAACTGTTGCAGCAACTGCGCCAGCGCCTTCTGACTACACGCGGTATCTATGCCGAAGACGACGAAATCCTGATCACGCTCGGCGCGCAAAATGCCCTGTTCATTCTGGGGTCGATCTTCGCGCCTCAGGGAAACCCGGTCGCAATGGAAAACCCTGGTTACTTCGGCGCGCGAAATGCCTTTGTGCAATCCGGCAACACGCTCATCGGGGTCCCGATCGACCAGGAAGGCCTGATCCCATCGGCGATACCCGAGGGCTGTCAGCTTGTCTTCACAACTCCCAGCCACCAATTCCCGACGATGGTCACAATGAGCCAAACCCGCCGCGAAGAACTGATCAAAACGGCGGTGGAAAAAGACCTTATCATTGTCGAAGACGACTATGACGTCGCCATGAATTCCATTACACAGCCCCCGCTTTCATTGCGGTCACTGGATACGACCGGTCGGGTGATATATGTCGGCAGCTTATCAAAAATCGTCTCAAAAGGGCTCCGCATCGGCTTTGTCGTAGCTCATCGCGATATCATTCGTCAGGCACGCATCGCCCGTGGCGTGATGATGCGGCACCCACCAACAATCGTTCAGGAAATCATGGCGCTGTTTCTTCGTCTGGGCCACTACGACGCGCATGTGCAAAGAATCGGCGATCGGTTCAGCGAGCGCTGGCATGCGATGAACGACGCCATCGACACCCATCTTGGCATGATGCAGCGATCCAGGACGGAAGGCAGTACATCCTTCTGGTTGACCGGGCCCGAAGGATTTGATTCCAGCGCGCTGGCGGAACGGCTGCGCGAAAAAGGTGTTCTGATCGACAAGGGGCAGCGCTACTACATTGGCAACAGCGACAGCAGAAGCTTCCGTCTTGGCTTCGCATATGTGCCAGTATCCAAGTTCCAGTCCGGTGTGAAGCTTATCGCCGACGAGGTTCGCAAACCGTTGTGAGGCCTCCTTGGGATGCAAGCCGCCATCTGTCCCTGTGAAATGCGTGCTCTGTCCCTCGCGATCCATCGATTTCTCAAGTTATCTGAGTTTCACGCCACCCTTAGCGAGAGGTGTGGGATGATGTCTGTGAGATCAGGGGACCCGACCTTTGAAAGACCAAGTAACCTCCAATCCGAATGTGACGCCATTTCATTTTCAGGTGCCAGACGCGATACTGAATGACATTCTGGCCCGCGTCGCCAACTACCCTTGGCACGAGATGCCCGATGACGGTGGTTGGGACTACGGCACCAACTTGGACTACCTGAAAAAGCTCTGTGCCTACTGGGTAGATGGGTTCGACTGGCGTGCCCAAGAGGCGCGCATCAACGGGTTCTCTAATTTCCACGCCCCCGTCGACGGGATCGATATGCACTTTATCTATGAACCCGGGAGCGGCGAAAACCCGATGCCGCTGATGATCAGCCACGGCTGGCCGGGTTCCGTGGTTGAGTTCTTTGAAATCATCGAGCCGTTGGCCCATCCCGAACGCTTTGGCGGCGATGTCGCAGATGCCTTTACAATCATCGCCCCCTCGCTGCCGGGATTCGCGTTCTCGGCTCGCCCGCCCCGCCCCTACGGGCCGCGCAAGATGGCACATGTCATCAACTCCCTGATGACGGAAACATTGGATTTTAGTGGCTATCTTGCGCAGGGCGGCGACTGGGGGGGCGCGGTCTGTTCCTGGCTGGGCTACGACCATGCGCCAGCCTGTTCTGCGATCCATGTCAACGTTCTAACCATGCGGCATCCGGACGGACCTCAGACTGCCGAAGAAAGAGCATGGGAAGCGCAATTTGATCAAGATCAGATCATGCAGAACGGATATCGTACGCAACAGGCGACCCGACCGCAGACACTAAGTTACGCCATGATGGACAGCCCCGTGGGCATAGCCGCATGGCTGATCGAGAAGTTCCATGATTGGTCAGATGTGCCGGAGGGTGGCATCGAAAACGCCCATTCAAAAGATGAACTTCTGACCAACATCATGATCTACATCACCACGCGCTGCTTCAATACAGCGTCATGGATTTACTACGGACGGCGTGAGGAAGGCGGGCGCATCTTGTCGCCTGAAGGCAAGCGCGTCGAAGTGCCAACGGGCTGTGCCGTTTTTCCCGCCGAAATGCTGCGTTGGCCACCGCGCAGCTACGCGGAGCGCATCTACAACATTCAGCACTGGACCGAGATGCCGCGGGGCGGCCATTTCGCGGCGATGGAAGAGCCGCAGATGCTCTTGAATGACATTCGCAAATTCGCGCGCACGTTGCGCCGCTGATCCGACGGAGACAGACATGACGCTTTCCCACGCCGACTATCAGGCTATCGCCTCTAAACTAAAACCCAATGGTCAAGCATTCATCGACGGCGCTTTCTGTGATGCTGCGGATGGCGAGAAATTCGAGACAACCAACCCTGCATCGGGAGACGTCTTGGCTGAGGTCGCACACTGCAAGGCGGCGGATGTGGACCGTGCCGTTGCCGCGGCACGGCGTGTGTTCAATGAAGGCACCTGGTCGCGAGCGGAGCCGGAAGAGCGCAAGGAGGTCCTTCTGCAGGTCGCCAAACTGGTGCGCGAGCACGCCCATGAGCTGGCGGTTCTTGAAAGTATTGATGCCGGCAAGACAATCAATGACTGCAAGGAGGAGATCGGCGTCGAGGTCCCGAAATTCTTCCAGTGGTACGCCGAAGTGGCTGACAAGACCTTTGGCAAGGTTGCCAATACAGGTCCGGGTGCCTTGGGACTGGTGGTACAGGAACCCATCGGCGTTGCCGGTGCCATTTTACCATGGAACTTCCCGCTGCTGATGGCCGCTTTCAAGATCGCTCCGGCTCTAGCGACGGGGTGCTCTGCAGTGATCAAACCCGCCGAACAGACACCGCTGTCAACACTTCGCCTTGCGGAGCTGATGCATGAAGCCGGAGTTCCTGCCGGCGTCATCAACGTCATTCCGGGCTACGGTGAGACCGCTGGTAAAGCTGTCGGTCTGCACAGCGATATAGACACTGTGTCCTTCACCGGCTCAACGGAAGTGGGCCGGATGTTCATGCGCTATTCCGGAGACAGCAACCTCAAGGTTGTCGGCCTGGAACTGGGCGGCAAAAGCCCGTTCATCGTACTCGGCGACGCAGTCATGGATGACGATCTGATTGACCATGCCGCAATGGCGGCCTTCTGGAACGGAGGGCAGAATTGTTCAGCCAACATGCGCCAACTGATCGCTGCGCCGTTGGTCGAGGAGTTCTCATCGCGCATTGTTGACCGCGTCAGGGCTTTCAAACTGGGCGATCCGCTGGATCCTGCCACCGATATCGGCTCGATGATCACAAGCGACCACAAGGAAATGGTCATGCGCTATATCCAAAGCGGCCTCGACGATGGCGCAAGCAAGATAGTGGGTGGCAACAGTGAACTGCCGGGACACTTCATTGAACCCACCGTGTTTCAGAACGTGACGCCAGAGATGAAAATCGCGCGCGAAGAAATATTCGGACCGGTTCTCGGCATCATGTCGGTGAACTCTGCCGAAGAGGCGCTAACCGTTGCCTGTGACACCGACTATGGCCTGCACGCCACCGTATTCACCCAGGATATCGACCAAGCCATTCACATGGCACGGTCGCTGCCGTGTGGTACAGTTTCTGTCAACGGATATTCGGAGGGTGATATCAAGACCCCGTTCGGCGGTTATAAACAATCAGGATCGCTAGCGCGAGACAACGGAACCGAAGCATTGGAACAATACCGGCAAACCAAGACGATCTGGATTCAAACGAAAGCCGGTTAAGCAAGCCTTGGGCAGAATTTCGATCCTGAATTTCGACTCTGCTTTAGAGCTGGTCGCCAGAATGCTCGCGATCAGCGGATTTGGTTAATTGACGGCCCAGAGCCGACCTTCAATCGAGGATCGTGATGCCGCGTTGCGGCCCGTCAGAGCCGCCGTTCGCCGCAATTGCAAATTCAGGGTAATCGAGAGACGCATGAAGTGCTGAATCTGATCGGAGCAATTGCCGATATTCCGAATTGCGCGCTTTCGCTGCCCGCTAATTCAAAACTAGGTTTACGATCATTCGCGCATCTCGTGGAGTTGGAAGACGATCATTGCATCCAGTTTAAAATGCTTGTGGCACTAACTCGGGCGAACTTCTATTCGGGCAGCCCCACCGCGCGAAGCCCATCCAGGATTGCGTCCCAACGTGTTGGGTCCTGAAAATTGAACCTGCGCACGCCGCTAACTCGGAAGTCCGGATCTGACGCAATTAGGGCCTCCCGAGCCTTTTCTCCATGATCATGTAGACCAGCCTGACCAGCTGCACTGGCAAGATACAATTGTGCGACCGGTAGTCCCGGCGAATTTTGCAGCGCTCGGTTGGCGTTGGCGATGGCATTCTCGAAGTCTCCCATAACCAGATAAGTCTGGGCCAACGCTTGTGGGACACGGTGATATATTCGGTTCTTGGCCAGAGAAAACGAGCCCTTTTTGATGGAGTTCAGCGCTAACTCTGGTTGGCCCATCAGGTTCTGAATCCAGCCCAGTACCATATGTCCTTGGGCAAACTGCGGACTGATTTCGAACCCACGTTCAACACACCGCACCGCCGCATCCAAATCGCCGGTAATACCGTAGTGAAAAATTCCCCGGATCAGGTGCACATAATCGCTTTGGTCATTCAACGAAACCGCCTTGCTCAACCCGGCGTCGGCGGCTTCGATATCCTCCGGGCTTATCGGACGGTAACCCCATACCAATTCGCCGATCAACGTGTTCGCCTTCATCCCAACGGCCATGAAATTGCGTGGCTGGACCGTCAGGATCCTGTCCAGCAGACGGCCCGCCGCCTCCCATTCTTCGGGCTGCGATCCCATCATGTAATGCCCCGCGAGGTTCAGCATCGCCTCAGGATCATTTGTCTCTGTATCAGCCGCGCGCTCAGCAATTCGTTGCAGAATTCCGTATCGGATCGTTGTCGCGATTTCCCCTGACAACAGATCTTCTGCCACAAAAGGGTCGGAAAGATCACCGTTCATCCGCTGGGTCAGATAGGTTGCTGACGTGCTTGTTTCACGCAACTTAAGGGTGGCACGGACCTGGTTGCCAGACGCCTGAAACACTGCCGTGGCGATATGGTCCGGGTCCGCATCGAGAGCGATCAGATCCAATCCGGTCAGATTGGCAAGCGCCGCCTCTACAGTGTGATTGCAGGCCTCTGCCAGCATCTTGGCATCGTCATTGTTGCCAAGGGCTTCGAATGCCGCGAGGGCTATGGTCGGTTTCCTGGATGTGCCACCGATGGGTGGTGTGCTGACACCGTTCTGCGCACCATCTTGGTCGGAGGGCCAAACAAAGGCGCGGATCGGGCGCGAGATGTTTTTTAATGTCAATTCACCGACATCCGCAAACAGCTCGTCCATTACGCCAACGATCTGGTCGCGAACGGCAGCGGAGATGCAAATCCCGCCCGTCGGGGCTGCGCCCTCTAAGCGAGCTGCGAGATTCACACCGTCACCATAGATATCGCCGTCATCAACAACCACATCGCCTATGTGAAGGCCCATGCGATAACTGATCTGCCGATCCTGAGGCGTGGATTCTTCGTCTGCGCGAACCGCTTCTTGCGCCGCTATCGCGAACCGCACCGCTTCCACTACACTAGAGAACTCGGCCAGAAATCCGTCGCCCGTTGACTTGATGATCTTACCCCCAGCCTGCTCGATGCCGGGATCAAACACGGACACGCGCAGTTCTTTCTGACGGGCCAGCGTGGCTTCCTCGGCGGCTTCCACAAGCCGCGAGAAGCCGACAATGTCAGCCGCCAAGATCGAGGTAAGTTTGCGCTTCACCCTTGGGCTCGCGTGTTCAAGGAAATCCAACCGGTTTTGTCCGGTTCGGGCATAGCGACACCATACCCTCCGAACGATGTCGGAACCGTCTGCCATTTCGGCAGGCCGTCGGCCATGTCGAAAACACGCTCGCCATAGAAGATGTGAAAGGTTGGCTCAAAGCTCAATCCGGATTCGGCCAGCGACATCGCGTAAACCGCGACGATGTCCTTACCGGGTTTGATATTCACCAATGCACCCCCGCATTTACCACAGGAAACACGATGGCTTTCATCATTCTTGTCCGATTGAACCGTCGGTCCTGACAACGAGACATTGTTTGCCGACCAGAGGCACCAGGCATTGACCGGCGCCGAATGCCATTTTCTGCAAGAGTGGCAATGACAATAAGCCATGACCATCGGCTCACCGGCAGCAGAAACACTACATGCGCCGCAATAGCAGATTCCCTGGTAGGTTTCAGAATCGCCGCTCATCATCTTTTTCCCAAATCGATCAAGGGCGCTCTTTGTAACTCACTAGGGACACCCGGCTTCCTCAAAACACTTCTACACATACATCCCTATTGTGCTGCCCCAAAGTAGCTTCTTCGTCTCCGCTGCTGAACTTCGAACGATGTACTGAAAAAGCATCTGTCCGGTGTCCATCGCAATCGCTCGATTTCGGGGTTTCAGCCTGTTTAATATGTCAACATGCCAAAGGTAACGACAACAACGGAAGCTCTTGCAACCCAGATCATTGCTGCGTTTGACGGCCTTGATCCACCAACCGATGATGAACTTCTTCACCCCGATTGTATGGATGACGTGGATATTCTTGAATTCTATGGCGGGGTCAAATGGCATGAGATGACCGATCAAATGATTGTATACGGTTACGCTGCCCCCACTGCCTTCAGCGCCAAGGCATTTCAGTACTACTTGCCCGCCTATCTGATTTGGACTCTGCGAAATTCAGACAGCCCGGAGTATGCCAGTGAAAGCATCCTACTAGCACTCGACCCCGGCACATCGAAAGAACTGCTGCATGAGTTCAGGAAGTCAAAGTTCAACCAATTGACGCCTGCACAGAATGAGGCCGTGTTGAGGTTTTTGAACTATTTCAGCGACCATCCTGAGCTTGGTGAATTTGCAGAAGCCGCTTTGGTCAATTACTGGATTGACCGGGGCGGGCGGTCATCGGGTCGATGATTTTTGTGTATTTGATGTGGCTCTTCGCAGCGCTTTTGTCGTGACCGGTTTGCCATTGGCATTGGCTGAGAGTGAGCAATGGCAACGACTATGGGGGGATCCAGTGCGCTGTCTCTTGGCCTTTTTGCAATATCGATGGCAGCGGATGGTTTGCTTAGAGGCCAGACAAGAATTCATTTTTCGAATTTCCGTCGCTCCAACCAGCCGCGTTTGTTCTTCATCGCTATCGCTTTGGTGTTCGCTGCCGGCACCGGTGTCATCATTGCTGCTATCTGGGCAATTTTCTTTAAGGACAAGTGTGTTTTCCCAGCACGGTGTGTCTCAGAGCCAACGGGCTAGTTTTGGCTGAACTGACACGACCGTTGTGATTTCGTTGTTTCGTCAGTTTTCCATGCTTTCGAACCAGTCGAGCGCCATCGTGCCCCATTCTTTTGGGTAGCCGTGCCCACCGTTGTGCAAAAAGAGTTCAAGACTACCGTGTTCGCATTCCCACCGTTTGCGCCAGAGATTGGCTCTCACTTCGTTTTCTGCCGCGTTGTGTTGGCATTCGTTGGTACGGCGCCATAACGAAAGACCCTCCCAGATATCGGCCTGGGTAATGGTGATATCGAATTCTTCATTGTGTATTGATCTACCTTCAAGCGGCACAACCTTATCAGTGAAACCGTGTGTGTGAAGCATGTGAACAGGCCCGAGGCATTCTTGGGTCATTGGGAGCCAGAAGCCACCGGAAGCAGGGGCATAGCCAAGCGCCAGATCTGGTGCGAGGCACGCAACTTCCCACACCATGGAACCACCTCGTGAGAACCCTGTCAGCAGCACCTGGTCCGGATTCACGTTTGCACGGGTTACGACATCCGCCAGCACGTCACGGAGAAACCTGACATCTGAGCGGGGATAGGTAATCCACCCATCCCGAACCGACCAATCGGCGGGCTTGCCTTCCAGCCATGGCAGTGCGGTCGGCGCCACAAACGCATAACCCCGCGCGGTGAATGCTTCGACGAACGGCTTGTTCTTAAGTACCTTTGCTCCGGACCCGCCATAACCATGCAAGTGTATCACAACTGGCCCGCCCCGCCATTCATCTGGAAGGGCGATATGGTACTGACCAGTGTCTATTTTGCAGGGATTGGATGCTTCGCCGCAATCAAGCGCAAAGGCCTGCCCCGAAATCAGAAACATGGACAATGCGATTGTTACCTTTTCGAGCATATCTGGGTCCCTCCCGATGTCTGACCGTACCATATTACGGAAAGGGCTTTTTTGAGACGGCGGTGGTGCAGAATTCAACTTTGCTGAGCAGCCTCACCTGACTGATCCAAAATGATTGTTAGTGCATCAGCGGCTTTTGTTCTATCGGGACGATGGTTTGAGGTGCTGGCGAACGATATAGGAGTTCAGATTTCGCGGGCCAAAGCGGACGTACGCCGCACCAAAGAAAGTGATCCAGGAAGGATTGAGACCAAGCCGCAAAAGCCACGTAAGACTGAATTAGTTCGAGACCAATCGAAACTGTACAGATAAAAAAACCGCTGCCGTCCTAGTCAGGGATTTCCACCGTTCCAACAATATGAGTTCGCCTCAGGGGCAGAGCTTGGTATGCTGAGGCGATATCTGTTGTCGCTATGCCGCTGCCAGTCATTCCTTCGTAGCGCCCCGTCCCGGTGACGATTTCCCAAGTGTTTGCCTCGCCTTTTTCCCCGGCCTTCCATCGCATGATAAAAGTGTCATCACCTTCACCGAAAACGCATATTCCATTGATTGAGTTGGTGCCGTCTTCAAATCCAAATCCCGAACCCAGACATCTGGCTGGCCCGTCGTCCATTGGACCCTCAATTACTTCGAAACCACCCGTATTATCCGTTAGGTGAAAGATGTGATAACCAAGGTCAAAGTTCTCTTGGTTTAGAGGGTAGACATTGTTGATCTCGATGCGTTGCTCGTCAGCACTGGCGGGAACACCGAGTATCGCCAAAAGCTGGATAATCAATAGGGTTCTCATTTGGTTCTCCAAAGAATGTCACTCATCTTAAGGGCCTTCGAAGCATTTACAATCTGCAACAATGTTGGTGACCGACCACTTATGGTGTACGGGAAAAGCGGTTCCAGCCAATTGATGGCGGCCCAAATCGGCCATTGGCAATGGCTTGATGACTCCGCGGTGCGGTCCGCCGAAGGGGACACTCGCTGCGGTAGCGAGTTGCCCGGGAAGATGAGGTCATGCTCGCGGAAGACACCCTGTCTCCGCCTTAAGGTTCACAGGAGATCCGAGACAATGTAGGTTTCTTGTGAAAGCGTAACAGCAACAGGCGTGCATCAGAATGGCGCGACAGCTCCCACTCGAAGGTGACAAGACCTTTCTGGTTTACGCCGGCACTGGTACCGACCTGATATTCAATCATGGAGTTGAGCTACCCAGTTTCGCTTCGTTTCCATTGCTGGAAGAACCTGGCACCAGGACAATACTGGCCGGTCAAATGCAGGCTCTTGTCGATCTAGCCCGTGAAATGCGTGTCGGATGCATCCTTGATGCGCCCACATGGATGGCGAATGCCGACCGGGCAGCGCCTTTGGGGTACGATGCAGAACGGCTCGTTGAGGTGAACAAAGACGCGGTCAGTCTAATGGAAGACGTGCGCCAAGCCGCAGCTTGCGATGATGTACTGGTGTCGGCCTGTATCGGCCCGCGCTATGATCCTTACGCCGACATTCCGCCGGTAACCGTCGAAGATGCACGTCAATACCACGCCGCTCAAATGCACAGCCTGAAAGACACAAGTGTCGACCTGGTCACCGCTTATACATTCAACCGCCCAAGCGAGGCAGCGGGATGCATCCTCGCCGCCCGAGACGCTGATCTGCCGATCATCATGTCTCTGGTTGTTGAGACAGACGGGTGCCTGGCAGATGGAACCAAACTTGTGGACGGAATTGACCATATCGACGGGGCAACCGACGCAGCGGCGCTGTTTTTTATGGTCAACTGCGCTCATCCGACCCATTTCGCCGGAGCGCTTGGCAACCACCCACGACTGAGAGGCATGGTGGCGAACGCTTCGAGTTGCTCGCATGCGGAACTTGACGAAGCAGATGAGCTGGACGAAGGCGATCCAATTGAGCTTGGCAAACAGATTGCCGCAATTGCGCAGCAGAATCCGTCGATTCAAGTATTTGGAGGATGCTGCGGTACCGACATGCGCCATCTGAAATCGATGGTCAGCGAATTAGCGTAGCCAACTTGGTTCAATCTGAGTGATAGCCCTGAGATCTAAGGCGATACCGTGATTTCTTTCCACAACTTGTTAGGAGATCGGGCCCAGAGCCGACGTCCAGCGGCGGTTCGCGATGCTGCAGACGCAGCCCGCATTGCCGGCTTTCGCCGCGCGCGCAAAATTCGGATCAGGACTAACTCATACATCGCGTACAAAGTTGCTGTGCATTTGGCTTGATAATGTCATCCGCTATGTAGCGTGTTAGTTGTCAGCAATGAACCAACTAACCTCAGCCAAGCGGAACGCCACATCCTATGCCCTAGCGGTCCTTGGAGTGCTTTTTGCATCCATCTGTTTTGGCCTTGTACCCTACTTTAGCCGTGGGCTCACCGATCAGGGTCTCGCTCCCTATGCGGTTGCTTTTTATCGGTACATCTTGGCAGCGGTTATCCTTTTGCCTGCACTTTTTACGCATCGCTCAAAGTGGCGGGAAATCGTCTGGGGTATGGTTGCGGGCGCAGTGATGGGCCTTGGCTGGGTCGGCTATGTTACCGCGCTTGAGACTGCTCCTGCATCGACGGTTGGTGTTCTCTACATGACCTATCCGGTGTTTACGATTGCTATCGCATGGGCACTTTTTGGTGACCAACCAACACGGCGTAGCCTTTTTGCGGCTGGATTGATCGTTGTTGCTGCGATATTCGCAGGTTCTCCGGCATCTGTGCCTCCGGACCAAATTCCAATCCTTCTCGTCTCATTAGCGGCACCTTTCGGTTTTGGCTTCGGCATTTGTGTTCTCGTGCACCGCCTGTCACGTATTGCGCCTTTAGCCAGAATGGCGTCAGTCTCGCTTGGGTCGGTCATTGGCCTTGCCCCTCTCATTCTTTCATCCGAGGTCGGCGAAATCCTACCAGAAGGTGGGGACGACTGGCTTCTAGTTGTCGGGTTTGGCCTTTTGACCGCGCTTATTCCACAACTGATTTACACGATCTGTTCGCCTATTATTGGGGCAGCGCGGACTGCTGTAGTCGGAAGTATTGAACTACCCACGATGTTTGCTGTTGGCGTTCTTGCATTCGGTGAAGTAATCACGGGTGCACAGGCGCTTGCCTGCGCACTGGTTTTGGGTGCGATAGCTCTCACGCAAAGTCGTTCAACTCGAACCGTGACGACCGTGATCAGCAAGGAGCCAGAGAGGTAGCTCTGGGTTCAATCCTGTCATCAGATGCGCCTCAACATCAGCCGACTGTCCGGCCCGGCGGGTTGCTGAGGGCGGCCCTAACTTGCCGTTCATTAGTTGAGTTCGTACAGCGGTGTAATTGCCAAAAGCGGGCCCAGAGCACTGTGTGCAAAACATCCCTGCCCACGGACAACGAAGCCGCTGCATAGGTTATTATGATGCGTCGAAAGAAATGCTACAGTCCTCGCATTGCAATCAAAGGAGTTTTCTTGTGCGCTCTGTTGTCCTCACTGTAACCGCCCTCTCATTATCCGCCTGTATGTCAAACCAAACGGTCTCGGATACCGATCTGCCGTTCTTTGGCGACGGCTATCGCGCCGACGGCGATCAATGTCGCCGGATAGGTGAGGATGATTTTACCAATCAGTTCCTTGATGACGCTGCCGACTTGGTCGGTTGCCCCGAAGACATGGAGAATCTGGGCGTTTTTGTCATCGACACTGGCGCTGTCGAAGTAGGTCGCAAAGACAGTTACATACTATACTCTGTCCCCTTGCGTTAGTCTGCGGGCCGAGCTGGAGAATACGCTCGTTCTCCCATACGGCATCGAAAATTAACCTATTTGCCCGAACGGCCCTCATTGGTCATTGATCGCGTTCACTTGCACAGCGCTGTTTTCTCAAAAGCAGACTTTCATGCACCTTGCAGCCCTTCGGGCTGTCGCTGCGCCGTTCGAGCCATCGCACAGAATGCCCCGGCCGGTCTACTTAAACGCCTTGGTTCACTGGTTTGCTTGTGTATCATGCTACAAAACAGTGCCGCCGTGCAGAATTACTCAATCCTTGGCAGCACTTCTGCGGAGTGTAGTTAATGCCCGCCATCGATGATCTCGCTTGGCCTGAAGCGTATATCGAGCTTCTGCCGCTGATAACTGACCATTGGTCAGTAAAGGATGAGATTTACTTTCACCGTCAGCTAAGTGCGGGCAAGTCCGGTGCGCTTGTCTATATTGTCGACATTACATGCGACGCATTCAGCGGTCAGGCCATTCTTAAACTTGACACCCTTCCGGATCCAGAATGGAAAGAAAAGGCCGAAAACCAAAGGCATCTTGAGGCCTTCGAAGCTATTCCCGCGTTCGGATCCAAGCATCTGGCACGTATTGTCCATTCGCTGGAACACGACGGTAAGATCGCGATCCTTTCAACGGTCGTGGCGCAAGGGTTGGAATACTCTCTTCCCTGGAACGATTGCGGCTATGAGTTGGCCTTGAACGTTCTTCAGCGGCTGTCGAGAAGCCTCCTGGACGATTGGAACGCTGACTACGAGATGGCGCCGGGAATGCAAACGCCTCAGCAGTTGCTTTCCGGATGGCTCGGCTACAGGCTCGAGCCCGAGGAAGGTCGCGTGCATCAATTCCTGTCAGATGTTTGCGGTCATGATCCAGATGAGCGTTGCTTAATGTTCGAAGGGCATTGGTACCCAAACCCGCTGGCATTTGCCTGTGAAGAAAACCTGCCAGGTCACTTGAGTATAAGAGCGGCAAAGGGCCGAGTGCATGGGGATCTCCACGGGTACAATGTACTGGTTCGATCGCACCAAAGCCGAGATCCCGATTATTACCTGATCGATTTGGCACTGTACGAAGACAAACAGTTCCTGTTTTACGATCACGCGTATTTCGAATTGGCATATCTGCTGGCGCGGCGCGGAAGCTGCCTACCTGCCCAATGGGATGCCATCCTTGATGATCTTGGTCTCTTTCATTCAAAACACCACACATTAGGGCTTTGGCAGGATGACGTCGGGATTGTCGAGTTTGTCAGAACTTTGCGGCGTGGGGCGATGAGGTGGGTGGAGCGCCACGAAAGCCATCGTCTCAGTTTTATGGAAAGCCAATATTTGCTGGCCCGCGTCGCCGTGGGTCTTAACTTTGCAAACAAGGAAATGAGTACCGGGGCGCGCAGCCACGCATTCTTGTATGCAGCTCACAATCTCAAAGACTACATGACGCTCAACAACGTTGACTGGCCCAGGCACGGGCCTGTGTTCCAATTCCCGACAACGCATGAACCTTTGTCCGGCTCTCAACCTGAAACCGAAACACTTGCACCAAACACTGAGCCACCAGCTGAAAAAGACCGTTTGTTTGATCGGATGGTCACTCAGCTTCCAACGCCACAAAAGCCGGTAATCGCAGTGCTGCCTTTCGACTGCCTCAGTGGACAAAGCGACAACAATGGCTTTGTGGCTGGCATCAACCATGAACTTGTGACCGAACTTGCAAAAGTGGATTGGCTGTCGGTGGTTTCACCCACTTCCACTAGGCTCCTCAAGGATGCGTCTTTAGCCGGAGAGGAAATCGCGCAGCGCCTTGGGGCTCATTACCTGGTGGAGGGCAGCGTGCGTTATGACGATCAACGCGTTCGCGTCACCGCCCATCTGGTAGATACATCAAATGGGCATGATCTTTGGGCCGATCGCCTGGACCGAAAGACGGAAGATGTTTTTTCCCTGCAGGAGGAAATTGCGTCAGCCGTTGTCGGGCATATAGACTGGGAATTGCGGTTCGACCTGCGCGAACAAGCCCGCCTGAAACGAGGTGAGGTCAATGTATGGGACAGAGTTCAAAAAGCTCTGTGGCATCTATTCAAATTCACCGATGAAGATACTCAAAAGGCAAATGATATTTTAACCAGAACCATCGACATGACGCCAGATTACGCACTTGCGCACGCAGTGATGGCTAATGCCGAGCTTCGAAAACTGTTCTTCGTCCAGGTCGATGATCGGAAAAAGGCGAAGGAACGCGCACTCTATCACGCAGAGCGCGCCGTGGCCCTAGACGAACAAAGCAGTTTCGCACATGCCAGTCTCGCCCGTGCCTACACCCGGTTCGACCAACACGATACCGCAATTGCGGAGGCAGAACTTGCGGTGAGTCTCAACCCGAGCGCGGCAAACGCTCATTTGGTTCTAGGATATGCTCAACTCGCAAAGGGGCAGGCGAAGCTTGCGCTATCGCATTTCGAGACCGCAACCCGGTTTGGCCCGTCCGGTCCATATTTCAAGGTAAAATTGTTGGCCAAGGCCTTTTGCCTCTATTTCCTCGACAGCTTTGACCAGGCCGAAGCGTGTGCGAGAACAGCATTGGAAGGAAAATCGGTTGATCCATTCGGCCGCTATGTGTTGGCAGTCATATTGACACGACAGAAAGCCACGGAAGAGGCGAAAGACGTTGTCCGCCAGAGCAAAGAAAAACGCCCCGACATGACCTGTTCGCGCGTCCGCCTGGCATTCGAAAACTTGCAACAACGTGATCTTGACAGATTTGTCGAAGATCTTCGGGACGCTGGATTGCCGGATTGATCTTCGTCTCTGGCAACGCGTGGATCAATGAGGCGGATGATCGGCAGCGGTTGGTTGAAGGTGCAACCGGGTTGCGATCAGAACGCCACCGATGATCATGACACCGCCGACTCCTTGATAGAGCTGCAAGTCGATGCCCCTTAGGGTCACGGATTCGACGGCGACGAGGATCGGCACGAGATAGGCAAACAAGGAAGCTGTCGACGCACCAACTTCGTCGGTGCCGAAATTAAGCAGGTGGAGGTAGATAGCCCCCATGCCAACTCCAATGAACAGGATTGAGCCCCAGACCTGCCAGGAATAGTCCAATGGCTGAAGTGTGCCTGCTTCGTGAATGACAACAAACGGCAGCAACACGACAATGCCAACAACGAAGATCACGAACAGGCCTTCGTTAGGTTTTGGATGCATGTTCCATTTCTTAAGAAGAACCAAATAGAGCCCGCGGCAGGCATTGGAGGCTATCATCAGCAAGAAGGCAAGATGCGGGTCGAAATTGATTAGATTCTCTAAATCACCACGAAATGCAAAAATCAGCGCTCCAACGAGTGCAATTGCAACGCCCAGATACTGGACAGATCGCAATCGTTCGTTGAGCAAAAATGCAGAAAACAGGATCGTCAGCAAAGGCACACTGGTGTATCCGGCACCAAGATCTATCAGGTCGTTGGATTGGAGCGCTGAATAGACAAACCAGGGCGTGGCAACCACGCCGATGCAGGCAAGCACTGTAATACGGAGCCAACTGCTCTGGAAATGTCGATACGGGTTGCTCCATCCTCTCAGAACAAGAGGCAAAACAAAAATTGCTGCAATCAGGCATCGCCAAAATGTCAGCACAACCGGATGAACTTCTTTGACTGCCAAATTACCGAACAAGAAGTTCCCGGCGCTGATCAACATTGCAAGCAACAAAGCCCCGTAGGCCAAGGCAGTTTTATTCACTTTCATGATTGCATCAGAGCATGACCGGCTTTTCAAACAAAGCATCAATCGATGTGGCATTTGCGTGTTAACCGCACTGTATGCTTGTATCACGTCGGCCTCGTCATTCGATAAAGCGACCCAATGCCGACGCCTATGCCCACAAAGGCTACTGCAGGTGCTGTCAGACGAATTCGAACCAGTCTCAGTTTGCCGCGGAAACCGCGAACCTATCCGGAACAAAGTTGACGCCACTCGCTAAGAGCGGCGGCGCGGGTCAGCTTGAAGATGTCTCGGTTGGTGAGCGATCGTTCCTGGTTGAAGTGATTGTAGACAGAGGAATGGACGGAGGCGAATTTCTGTAAACTTCGCATGCGCCTGAACCGTTGCATGGCGCGTTCGCGTCGTCGAAACGGCAGGTGCGAATTCTCAGCGCGGTTGTTGAGCCACCTGCCCGTCTGTTGTTTCTCCAGTACACCCAGTTCTCTGAGTGCGGCTCTGTATGAGGCGAAGCGATCCGTGACGACGGTTTCCACTTTGCCGTGTCGCTTCATCAGTTTCCTGAGAAATTTCAATGCTGCAGCTTTGTTTCGGCGTTTGGTGACAAAGGCTTCCAGCACCTCGCCTTCGTGGTCAACAGCCCGCCAAAGATAATGACGCTTGCCATTTACCTTCACGAAAACCTCATCCATGTGCCACTTCCATTTCGAGAATGCGCGTAGCTTCTGAACACGCTTCCGTCTGATCTCAGCAGCAAACACCGGGCCAAACCTGTTCCACCAATACCGGACAGTTTCGTGGCTCACGTCGATGCCTCGCTCGTGCAACAGATCTTCGACATTCCGAAGCGAGAGCGGGAAACGAATGTACAGCATCACCGCAAGGCGAATGATCTCGGGGCTGGTTTTGAAGTACTTGAAAGAGGCAGGGTTGGTCATGGGCAAAAGCTACGCAACAACCCTGCCCCGCTCAACCAAAGTTCTTCTGACAAGACCCATTACTGTTCAGTCGATCCCGGGTAGCTGATTACGCTCCGATACCTGTCGTCCTCATGGAGTTGCCAATAGAGCGCCATCATTCGTTTCGAGAGCAAGCCCACTTCTCCCGATCCAACGGACTGCCCATCTATTGTAGTCACAGGCATGACGCCTCCGGCCGTTGATGTCACAAAGGCCTCATCCGCCGACTTCAGATCTTCAACCGCGATATCCTGAGCGTGGCACTGGATGCCCATTTCTGCGCACAGATCAAAGATGGTCTGACGTGTAATTCCCAACAAGACGCTAAGGTCGGGTGTTGAAACTACTCCGTCCTTAATTGCAAACATATTGAACCCGGGCCCTTCGGATACATTTCCGTTGGTATCAAGCAGCACCGCGGTGTCCGCCCCCCGCTCGTAGGCGGCATAAAGCGCCTTCACCATATCCAGCCAATGGTAGTTCTTGACGGTTGGGTCGACAGAGGATGGCGGGATACGCAGCACATCCGTCACGGCCAAGTGCAAGCCACGTTCCATCTGTTCTTCGTTGGCGACAGAGCCGAAGGGAATTGCGAACGCAATAAAGCGGTTTTCTGCGTCCCTCGGGTCCCGACTGAAGTCCGGAGATGTCCCCCTTGTGCAGATAAATTCCACATAAGCGCTCTCGAACCCGGACAAGGCCACGCAATTGTGCAGGATTTCAGCCACTTGGGCCTTACTATATGGAATAGACATATGCAGTTCCGCCATCCCACAAAAAAAGCGCTCCAGGTGGTCTCCCAATCTGAAAAAAGCGCCTTTCCACACATGAGCAACATCATAGGTCGCATCCGAATGCAGAAAGCCATAGTCCAGAACCGAAAGCTTTGCCTCCTGGATCGGCAAATATTGTCCGTCCATATATGCAACACCGGGTGGGTAGTTGCGATGATCAACGTGGCGAGCGGTTAAATTGGGCAAATTGTGCATGCTCGAACTTTCGATGCGAGGATTCGGCTTGTTCGCTTGAAAGTACCGTCTTTTTCTGGGCATTTTGCCTGATAAATGATGTATTCCGCGCAAAATGACGCAAAATCGAAAAGGTGAGTGAGCAATATGCCAACTTTGCTGGATGACACCGACAAGAGGCTTCTAGAGCTGCTTCAGCGTAACAATCGCCTGACAGCAGACGAATTAGGGGAACATGTCGGAATCTCACGCTCGTCAGTTCAACGGCGCATGAAACGGTTCAGGGATGAAGGGATCATCGAAGCGGACATTTCTGTCCTGTCCGCTAAAGCCATCGGGCGCCCCATGACCTTTATCGTTGAAGTTGAACTGGAACGCGAACGCACCGATCTGCTGGACGAATTTCGCCGCTCCATGCTTGCGTTGGATGATGTTCAACAATGCTATTATGTAACAGGACACACCGACTTCATTCTGATTGTCACATCCGCGGATATGGCGGCATATGAAGAATTCAGCCGACAGGTGTTTACTGACAATCCCAACATCCAAAGGTTTCACTCAAATGTCGTGGTGAATCGCGTAAAAGCTGGTTTGCAGGTGCCGCTTTAATGTTCCAGTTAGAAAAGTTCCACGCTCAACGGATGTCTGTCTCGGGCTCGCGGCGGCTATCGGTAGCGGCACGTGATGGTGTGATATGGCAGATAGTCAACATCGGGTTGTCGTTGTGGGAGGGTATGGCGGATCGGAGGAGGATCAGTCATGGAAACACCAAACTTACCCGCCATTCGTGCGCTTCGACCTGCTTGGAACAAGGGTCGGATTGTCGGCCAAAAGCGCCCGCTGAAGCCAAAACATGTCTGGGCGATCAGAGTTCGCCTGGAGCTAGCCGAAAACCATCGGGACCTCGCTCTCTTCAACATGGCAATCGACAGCAAGCTTCGCGGCTGTGATCTCGTCCGGATGCAGGTGGTGGATGTCATGGCGTCCGGCCAGATCAAAGAACGCGCCTCAGTTCTGCAGAGCAAAACACAAAAATCTGTTCGCTTCGAGATTTCTGAGGGCACTCGGGCGTCAGTCGCGAAATGGATGGAGGATCCGCTGATGGTCGGATCTGAGTTTCTTTGGCCAGGTCGATTTCACGAACGCCTACATATCTCAACACGGCAGTATGCCCGGATCGTTCGGGATTGGGTCACTTCGATCGGATTGGAGGCAACCGCCTATGGCACCCATTCCATGCGACGGACCAAGGTAACCCAAATATACAAGAAGACCGGCAACCTGCGCGCCGTTCAGCTCCTGCTTGGGCATACCAAGATGGACAGCACGGTCCGATATCTTGGCGTTGAACTTGAGGACGCACTCGCTATTGCTGAAGCGATCGAAATCTGACGACTTGGGCCGTCTTCAGGGGCGGCCCACAACCGACAATCATCGATCAGCTACGCGCCGCGCCCCAGCTTCACCAGAACAGCCCTTCGCTACGTCGGTGAGTTACAAGGCGTTAATGCTGAAGTAATTCGGACAAAGCCCCCCTTCCCATTCCGTTTGTCAATTGACCGGTTCCAATCCTAAACCGAGCAACTCGCCGGTGTTGATCAGAAAAGAAGTGACCGGCACCAATGGGATGCCGACCACACTGCCGAGGTTAATACGCGCATTATTTCTCAGGCGTCTGCACCATGAAAAGAAATTCGGCGACGGCAGCTTCTGATTCAGGCCGCAGGTTCTCGATCCCCTCATACGGTCTGCCAAGACCTGGCCCCTCGTCGGGATACTGTTCTTTGCGTTGAACATGGCGTTGGATCATGCGCACAAACTTTGCACCGCCCCATGCACCAATCTCGGTCGACACTGGGTACTTTTCCTGCGGATCGCGGTAGAGATCGTAGAAATCGGCAAGGATCGCGTTGTCGATACTGCCGCCGGGAATAGCGAGCTTATACTGTTCCTTCACGACCGCTTCGAGCGCGTTGATGGCATATAGGAAGACATAGTCTCGCCTTCCATGCGTGTCTCCGTTCAATAACAATGATGTCTGGTCAACCCCATCGATGACCCGGTCGCGTGGGATGCCGCCGGTGCCGCCGCCAATCCGCGCCAGCGTGGTGAACAGATCGCTTACATGCGTTATGTCGTTCACGATCGAGTTTGCTTCGATCATCCCCGGCCAGCGGACGAAGGCATCAACACGTACACCACCTTCTAAAGTCGCGCCTTTCCCGCCGCGATAGAGCATCGGTGTGAAACCGGACTCAGGTGAAAACTTGGTCGCGTGACCGTTGTCGCCCATGACAATCACGATCGTGTCGTCTGCAATCCCCAATGTATCCATCTCGGCCATCAGGTCGCCAATCCACTGATCCACCAGCTTCATCTTCTCGACATAGGTGCCGCCATTGGGGGTGGTGTATTCGGCCGTGGTCGTTCGCGGCCCGACAATCGGATAGAGGGGCCAATAGTTCAGGAAGAACGGCTCATCCTTTGCGGCAAGTTCGCGCAGTTGCTCCATCGCCTGATCTTGATAGCGCAGGTTCATCTCATGGTACTTTTGTTCAGTCCAGCGTTCACCCGGCTCCATGTGGACTTCACGCACATTCGTATCGCGTACGCCCTCCACACCGGTTGCCATGGCGGAGGCATCCGAACGAAACCAATTGTCTTTCGTGTGGCGGCTGTCGTAGTTGTTTTCACCGATCCCAATCGTGATTTCCTCGTTCGCACCGTCATCATGGTAAAGCGTCAGTTGCCCCTGCTGGTGGATTGGAAAGGCGGCATAATCAAAGCCTTGAAAATTCGGCCAGGCTTCGCGGATGTCGCCCAGATGCCACTTGCCGATGTGGACGGTGTTGTACCCGGCATCTGACAAGACCTCGGCAAGCGTCACTTCCTTATCCGCAAGACCAAAGCCGGAGATATCGACCGCCGTGTTTCCCATTCCATTGCGGATGGGATGGCGTCCGGTCATGAATGCAACCCGTGTCGGCGTGCAGGAGGGCTCGGTGTACATCCGGGCCAGTCTCATGCCCTCTGTCGCCAACTCGTTGACCGCGGGAGTTTTATAACCCCTGACTGCATTCATTGTTGGATTGCCCATGTCGCCAAAGCCGACGTCATCAAGCAGGACGTACAGAATATTGGGTGGATTGCCGCCATTCTGCTCACGAAAGTCGGCCATGACCGCGTCGATTTCCTGATCTTCCGCAGTCCAACGTTCGCCATGCTGTTTTTCAAGTATGTAGTATTCAGCATCCCGGACGATGGGGTCTTCTTGGGCCTGGGCTGTTGCCGATAAGGTCAGCGCCGAGGCGGCTGTTAAGGTCAGTAGGCGTTTCATAGTGGCTCCCATTTGTTGTCTGATTTTTTGGGTATCAGGATCATTCACTCAGACAGGCGCGATTGGCTTCGCCAACACGTGTCATTCATTTTGTGGCTTTTCGGCACGCTCTGGCAGCGTCGCGAGATACGCCATAATCTCTTCTTCGAGACCGGCGAGGCTGGATCGCATGTGAGCAATTTGGTCGACTGAAGGCCCTGCACCTAAGAGGCGGGAAAGCTCTTCATAGTCGCCTATGATTTCCCTAATGACTTTGTCATCCTTGCAAAGCGCGTCTATTTTAGGTCTGTGCTCCGCAAATTTGTCGTCCAAAACACTCATCTGCCGGGCCCTTTCAACAACCCAATTCAATTCACATATTAAAATACAACAGCACCAGTGGTCACAGTAGGTATCATGCAGTAAGTTACGGGGTAACATGTTTGATTTCAGGGGCTTGCCAGCGGCCTTGAGTTGGGAACCAAATGAACAGCGGCACCGTTTCATCGCAATCTGATACCGGCTTTCCGGATCAGATGATCGACGCTCTTGCTGTACAGCAAGAGCTCGAAAAGGTCTTGGACAGCGAGGACCTCGCAGGCGCGGCCCGACTTCAGTCTTTTCTGCGCTACGTGGTGGACGAGGCACTCGCCGGACGAGGCAATGCCATCCGCGCCAAGACAATTGGCGAAGATGTCTATGGAGTTTTTTCCAACCAAGGCGAAGATCCATTGGCCATTGTCAGAGTTGACGCCGGACGGCTGCGGCGGCGTCTGAGTGCTTATTATCAGCGTCCGGAAAACACAAACGCGATCCGCATACACATAGACAAAGGCGGTTACGCGCCCCGTTTCGAAACGCTGCCGCAGAAATTCGAACCGTCATCTCCCGAACGCGTTGCTTCAATCCCTGTTGTCGCACGAACGAAACTCTGGATCAGCCTCGCCGCAGCTACAACCATTGTCCTAATTGCTGCAATCACCCTGCTTACTCCTTTTGGACACAAGGACAGTATCACCACCGGGCCAGATGGCGCGTCAAAACTGGCAGAGAGGGATGCGTTGTTTGCGGTCTCTCCAGCCAAGCTACAGGCAAAAAACCTCGCTGAAGATGCGCGCAACCTGATGTTCCCGGCATTGGATCGACAACGGCTGATGGCGTCGCTGGCGCTGTTCGAACAAGTCATTGCGCTCGACCCCGATTACTACGCCGGGTTCGCGGGGGCTGCTCAGATCAACGCGATGCTGGCCTCGCAAATGCCCGATACACCAGCGCGAGAGGACTATATCGCGAAAGCAAAGGAGCGCGCAGAACGCGCGGTTGTACTTGCTTCCGGTGAGCCTTGGTCGCAGTCCGCCATGGCGATGGTGTACTTTGCCGAAAAGGACTGTCGGACGGCCGCGACCTATTCCGAACGCGCCACCCGCCTCAGCCCCAGGGATTTATATGCCCAAAATTTCGATGCCTTAATCGCGCTATTTTGCGGCGAGTTCGACCGTGCGGTTCAAGTGGCCAAACCTCTTATCGGAACCAGTGAGCTTTCAGAACGGCTTATTTTTCGCAATGTTGCCGCCACGGCAGAATTTCACCGCGGGAATTTCCAGGACACAATCGACATTTATAATTTAGCAGTAAACGCCGGTGCTCCCGTTGGTGCTCTGACCCTAACCTACCTTGCGGCTGCGAACGCGAAACTGGACCAAACTCAAGAGGCAACACGATACGTAAGCCTTCTCACGGAATCCTGGCCTGACTTTCCACTGGAAAGCTTTCTGTCTGCAGTATTCATCGTGCCTGACCACGCCAATCCAGTGATCGAAGCTTTGGAAAAGGCTGGATGGCAATCCACGGCAGGCCGATAGCATTGCAAGGTTGCATCAATATCCTTTTGTTCGCATCAATGATGTCCGCTCTGGACCCTGAGCCGCTTTGCGGTGGTACAGAAAAAGACCTGTTTTCATGATCAACAAATGTCAGCTCCCAGCGATATCGCTCGATCACATCGCAACCGCAGCGAATGGCCGCTTCCCGCCCTTCGGGCCCAATGGCCAAGGTTTCGCTGGGCGGCTCAAGGCCGACTATCGGCCTCGAACTTTGTTTTCTGTTCTACTGCCTTCTTACCCTCTCTCGATTACGCTCCCGACGTTCGATGTTGATCCGGTGGTCGCGACCCAATGCCCGGTAGAATCCCAGTCCCTTGGACCAGTTCAGAAAATGGGCAAAGCTATCGACCTGATCGTCGTTACGCCCGCGTGGAAAGGACTGAAGCTCTCGTTTGAACGTCGCCAGCCAGGGCGCGTCTGCAGGCAGGTACACCTTGCCCTCTTCGACAGGACCGCACGCGGACTGGAACCGGGTTTCCTTGTCCTTGTCAGGTCTAATGCGTTCATAGCGCCGGCGGTCATCACGAAAAAGCTCGTCCAAAAGCGGTTTGCCAGAAGCGGCATCCTCGATCAGAACTCGATCCGGTTCCCAACGGCCGACAAGCTGCAGCGCCTTTGCTTTGGTGCTGTCAGACTAATTCGAACCAGTCTCAGTTTGCCGCGGAAACGGCGAACCTATCCGGAACAGAGTTGACGCCACTCGCTAAGAGCGGCGGCGCGGGTCAGCTTGAAGGTGTCTCGACTGGCTAACGATCTTTCCTGGTTGAAGTGGTTGTAGACAGAGGAATGGACGGAGGCGAATTTCTGCAAACTTCGCATGCGCCTGAAACGTTGCATAGCGCGCTCTCTTCGTCGGAAAGGCAGGTGCGAATTCTCAACGCGGTTGTTGAGCCACCTGCCCGTCTGTTGTTTTTCGAGAGCACCCAAATCTCTGAGCGCTGCTTTGTAGGATGCAAAACGGTCGGTAACGATCTCTTCGGCGCAACCGTGCCGTTTCATCAATTTCTTAAGGAATTTCAGTGCTGCAGCTTTGTTTCGGCGTTTGGTGACAACGGCTTCCAGCACCTCGCCCTCGTGATCAACAGCCCGCCACAGATAGTGTCGCTTGCCATTCACCTTCACAAAGACCTCGTCGACGTGCCATTTCCATTTCGAGTGTGCTCGCAATTGCTGAACTCGCTTTTGTCTGATCTCGGAGGCAAACATCGGACCGAACCTGTTCCACCAATATCGGACGGTTTCGTGGCTCACCTCAATTCCCCGTTCGTGCAACAAGTCTTCGACATTCCGAAGCGACAATGGGAACCGAACGTACAGCATGACTGCCAGACGAATGACCTCTGGACTGGTCTTGAAGTACTTGAATGGCGATTGTTTGATCATGCGCGAAGGCTACGAGAGCACCCTGCCCGCCTCAACCCAAGTTCTTCTGACAAGACCTCGCGAAAACAGGTCGTAATTTTTTGCCCGACCATTGGCCTAAACCTACTCTCACAAACGCGACAGTTCTGCCTCCATATTTTTAGTCAGATGTCTCCATCTTAGGCGAACCACCACCAGGTTCCGTCAGAAGCACCATTTATCGTCCTTAGCGAAAACCACGACGAACCAAACGGATATGGGTTTTGCATTGATACATATGGGGCCGGGCAGTCTGATCTTTTGCAGACCCATTCTTGCAAACCGCCCAGTGAGGGTGAACCGCGCAGCTATGAAGGCCATGACACGCGTTTTGAGTACAACGCAGACACCATGCAGGTCGTATCTTACCCGTTTGAAGGCTTCTGCATGCAGGCCTTAATCGCTACAGGAAAGTCGGAGTTTGCACTGTTGGAATGCAGCGATCATCCTCGCCAAAAGTTCATTTACGACGATACAGATCAGACTCTGCGACTAAACGAGGACCAAGTTAATTGCGTGGTAGTAGCATCGGAAACAGTCCCAGCGGGTCCGTGGGTGAAACGGCCACTCTCGTAGGAATCCTGCGATGAAGTCGAGGCGTCTCTAAAACAGTGGAGCATTGTCACTGAATGACGCATAGCGGGGTATTCTCTCTGCCGTTCACTCCCATGTGCTGTCCTCAGTTTTGTGACCATGCGCTTCCTGCCATCACGGAAGTGAAAGCTGCAGGCGCCCCTACCCGATCCGCGCCACTCCGCGCCCATTGATATTTTGTCCGCGACAAACGGCAAAGCGTGCCGAGTTCCCAGCTGACGTAGCCCAAGACGGGGCTGTCTTATGAACTTCCGCCCATTGGCGATCCTGCCTCCACTCGTGATTGCCGTGCTCGGCTTCAATTGGATGACTCGGGAACAGTCCAAGGACATCACCCGTCACGAAGAAACCCGTCCCGCGGTGCGCGCGATGGAGATCCTACCGCATCCAGTCGCAGCAAGAGGCCGCGCGACCGTTTGAAGGGAATGTATAGTGATAAGGTTGGCATTGTTCTCTTCATGAATGATGGAAAGCCGCTACGTGAAAAAAACAAAAAAGGCCGCTCACGAGGCGGCCTTCAGATCGGAAACCTGTCAGACCGCTTTAACGTGCTACGGCACCTACCGCGCAAAGCATTGAAGTCTGACGATTCATCATATCTGATCTCTCCTTTGTCAGGGTTTCCAGTTCCGCAAGCTACAAGACGGGTAGCTTCGGCTCGACAACCTTTAGATGTATTGGTCGAATTTCGCTGGATTTCGAACCAACGCCTATTTGCGTTGAAAAAGCGCTTCGTCCTGGTCGCGTCCATTTGCAAGCCCCCATTGCGGCACGTCCGTCTGCTACGCTGCAATAAGCCCCTGGGCTGCCATTGCCGCCCAAACTGGCCGCTGCGGTCGCACTCGGCTGATCGCAGCCCAAAGCGGTCGTTGCCGATCCGCTGGTCGGGCGGAAGGCGATCTTTCGCTGCATGCACGAAACTTAATTGCGTAACCGGCCAAAGCAGACACTCGGCCTTAGTCAGTCCTATCTATTCTGGATTGCTGACCGTCCCCTAGAAGTGAATTCTTCGTGGACTTCACGAATTCCGGCAGTGCAGCATCACCTCAAATGCAGCGATTGATCAGTCAGCGCCCAATTTGCCCATTTTCCGTTCTGCTGCAGTAGCGCTCTGATCGCTCCAAAATTATTCTGACTCAATGCAGCTTTTCGCATCGTCGGGTAGGTGTTGTGACGAAACAAAAATTTGCAATTGGTCGCCAAGGTGTTGCCATACCTGCTCACTGTGCTCTGACTGTGTTTCTACCAAGCGGACCATATTGATTGTCAGGGGCTGCGCGGGCAGCACGTCATCAAGGCGCACAAGCAGACCCTGTGCGAGCGGGTCGGCAACCAGTGAGTGGGGCAACCACGCAACACCGATTTCATTCAGAGAATATTGCAGCATGGCAAGCGTCAGAGCGGTTTCAGCTCTGGGTAACGCAGTGACGCCTGTGGGCAAACGCGGGGCGACCATCCGGGAAAAGACCTGCCCAAGAAATACTTCGGGCGGGTAACTGATTGTTGGAATTACCGCTTCTGTTGCCTTGCTGCGCATTGCGGGCGCACAGACTGGCAGCAAAAAATCTGAACCAAGTGTCCTGGCTTCGAAGGCGTTTCCAGGTCCGGGCATTTTGCCATCAGGAATCGCGTACATGATCGCAAAATCAACTTCCTTCGAGATTAGCAGCAAGAGGCATTCGTCCTGGTTCCCGGAACGCACGCACACCGAAGCATCGCCATTTTCCGTCAATGCGTACACAACCTTGGGCGAAACGGTTGTAGTCAATGCATGTTGGCAGACAAAGGACAGGGAATTGCCGGCCTGATCACTCGCAGTCTTCAAAGTATGTCGCAGTTTGTGTAACCGCGAGCTGAGTTCACGCAATTCGAGCTCCAGCGCCTGTACACCTGGCATCAGAGATACGGGCTTGCGGCGGCGGTCGAACAGGGTCGTGCCGATATTGTCTTCGATAAGGCGCACCCGGCGCGTAAAGGCAGATTGGGTCAGCAACCGCTTGTCAGCAGCGCGCGCCAATGAGCCGCTATCAAGTACGGCCAATATGTCATCAATCCATTCAAGGCGCATAAAACGTAGATAACGCAGCCTCGCGTAATATGCAACTCTTGCAATATAGGCGTCAACTTTCGAATTTGAATACAGAGATAGCGAGGAGTAAGTTGACGTAAATCAATATTAGGAGCTCTCACATGCATCTTGCCCGCTTCCCTCGCCTGCACTTAGCTCATCTTCCGACGCCGCTTGAGCCGATGAAACGTCTGTCAAAAGAGCTGGGTGTCGAAATCTGGATCAAGCGGGACGACTGCACTGGCATGTCAACTGGGGGCAACAAGACCCGCAAGCTTGAATTCCTGATGGCAGAGGCCGAAGCGCAGGGTGCAGATATGGTAATGACTCAGGGGGCTACGCAAACCAATCACGGCCGACAGACCGCAGCATTTGCCGCCAAGCTTGGGCTCGATTGTCATATCCTTCTGGAAGATCGCACAGGGTATGAAGATGCCAACTACAACACCAATGGCAATGTGCTGCTTGATCATCTGCATGGCGCGACCACGGAAAAGTTTGCCGGTGGCCACGACATGCCGGGCGAGATGGAGAAAGCAGCCAACAAGAAACGGGCAGAGGGACGCAATGTCTATGTCATTCCAGGCGGCGGATCGAACCCGACTGGGGCGCTCGGCTATGTGAATGCCGCTTTTGAGATTATAGGTCAGGCCAATGACAGCGGTTTGAGAATTGATCGATTGGTGCATGCGACCGGCTCTTCGGGAACACAGGCAGGGCTTGTTACGGGCATGTGCGCAATGAGTGCTCAGGTGCCCGTGCTGGGCATCGGCACAAGGGCGCCGCAACCCAAACAGGAACAAATGGTTTACGACCTTGCCTGCAAAACTGCCGAGAAGCTGGGATGCGCAGATGTGGTCAGGCGCGAGGACGTGATGGCCAATACCGACTATGTCGGCGAGGGCTATGGCCTGCCGACCACAAGCGGCATAGAGGCGATCCAGATGTTTGCCGAACTGGAGGGCATCCTTCTGGATCCGTGCTACTCGGCCAAGGGTGCAGCGGGTTTGATCGATCTTGCGCGCAAGGGTGAGTTTAAAGATGAGCGGGTCGTGTTCCTGCACACCGGGGGCGCTGCAGCTCTCGGAGGGTATGACTTTGCCTTTGATCATCAAAACCGCTGGGTGACTGTCTGAGCCATGGCGCCGCGTCCGGTCGGCATTCTTGGTGGCATGGGGCCCGAAGCGACCATCCTCCTCCAGAGTAAGCTGGTGGAGGCGGTGCCTGCGAGTGATGACTGCGACCACATCCCGCTGTTGATCGACATGAACCCGCAAGTACCGTCGCGGATGGCGCATTTGATCGCAGGCACCGGAGAAAATCCTGGGCCGACGCTGGCCACAATGGCGCGTCGTCTTCAGACTGCCGGATCCTTGGCGCTGGCAATGCCGTGCAACACCGCGCATCACTATGCCAAAGCAATCACAGGTGCGGTGAACATCCCGCTGTTGAACATGGTTGACCTGACAGCTGATTATGCAGCCAGAACGATTGGCTCCGGGGGGTGTGTCGGTATGCTTGCTTCGCCCGCCGTGCGGCGCACACGTTTGTTCGAAACTGCACTGTCGGCGCGAGGGCTTTCTGTCGTCTGGCCCAAAGATGATGAAGAAATGCTGTCGGCAATCCGCAGCATCAAAGCAAACGGCCCTTGTAGCGATGCGCGCGAAACATTGCGGGGTGCTTCGCATGAACTTGTTGCAGCAAGCGTAGACCTGCAAATCGTTGCGTGTTCGGAATTCTCGCTAATTGCCGACAGTGTGGCGGCGGACGCCAATGTTATCGACACCATCGACCTGCTGGTCGCCGAAATTTGTAAATTTTCTCAGTCGGGTCAACATGGTGAGGCGGAATAGCGAGGGCTATTATTCCTTGGGACGACATGGGTTTGGGAAACAGGCGGGTTAGCTTAAAATCGATCCCAAAACTGGCGGGCAGTTTTGTCAAAGATTGTCGGATTGGAAAAGGCAGAAATCGTGAGCGTCGCACACCAAGTGTCATCGCCGATAGGCACCAGCAGTCCCGCGTCAAGTTCAACCGAAATCGCGGTTTCAGGCATCCAAGCGAAGCCACTTCCGGTCATCAGGCGCCGTTTGATGGTCTCAACCAAACTATCGACATAGATCGTCTCAGCATTCAGCGGTTTCCGATCTATGGTATTTTCAACAACCATGCCCAGAAATGACGAGCGGTCATAGGCCAGATATGGGATTGGCGGGCCATCCTGACGTGCGAGGTTCCACCCCATGGTGCGCGCCGATTCAGTCGCAGCCACCGGCACCAGACGATCCTTCAACAGATCCTTTCGCTCGAATGCAGCCTCGTCAATCATCGGCGAGACCGAGTGGTGATAATAGCACAACAGGATGTCGACTGCGCCTTCGACCAAAAGATCGCAGCAGGTGCTTAAGGAATCGGACAGTACACGTGTGCGCAAATCGGGGATTTGCAGTTGCAACTCTTCGATCCGGGCAGCCAGATAATTGACCGCAAGGGTGTGAAGCACCGAAAATCGAATGAATCGGCTGTCCCCCCTGTCAGCATCCCGCAGTGATTGACGTGATTCTGACAACTGCGATATCGCAGCCAAGGCAACGGGCAGAAACTGTTGTCCCGCCTCTGTCAGTTGCACCGGATATGTGGCCCGGTTGACCAATGGCAGCCCGACCCAACTCTCCAACGCTTTGATTCTACGACTGAATGCAGATTGTGTTATGTTACGTTCGTCGGACGCACGGGTGAAGTTCAGCGTTCGGGCAAGGCACTCAAAATCACGCAGCCAGTTCAGATCCAATGGAAGTTCCTACATGTCAAAGGGCGCATTGGCCAAGCATAACTGTAACTATGCACAAAACGAATAGTTTGATGAAATGTTCGAATTGGCCCTCGGAAAACCTCATGATCTAGACTTCCAGGCAGGACTTGGCGGTTTGCGCCTTTTTCAGCCTTCCGGCTGCAGTCGCAGCCCGAGACAATTTAGCACGATCCTATGGCGCGATAGGAAATCGAATGACTAAAGAACGACGCCAAAACACGGCGCAAATCAACAGAGGAGACTATCATGAGAACGAATCTGACGACACTGGGCCTTGCGGCTGCGGTTGGTATCTATGCAATGCCTGCTTTTGCTGCCGAAGAGGTCAAGATCGGTGTGCCGTCCTGGACCGGGGCGCAAGCAATTGCGCATCTTCTGGGGGCAGTTGTTGAGACGCGCATCGGAGGTACGGTAGAATTTGTGCCGGGGAACAACGCCACTATTTTCCAGGCAATGGATCAGGGTAAGGGCGACATCGACGTGCATCCCGATGTGTGGCTGCCCAATCAAGAGAGCTTTACCAAAAAATATGTAGATGAGGCCGGAACGGTAACCCTGTCCTCGAACCCATACGAAGGCAATCAGGGCTTTTGCGTCAGCCAGGACTTTGGCCAGGCCAACAACATCACTGACATCGCTGATTTGGGCCGTCCGGACGTCGCTGCACTGATGGATAGCGATGGCAATGGTAAGGGCGAAATGTGGATCGGCGCGCCGGGCTGGGCGTCGGCGAATGTGAACGAGGTTAAAACCCGGGACTACGGCCTGCTTGATTTCATCGAGCCGGTGCGTGCTGAAGAAAGTGTGAAAACCGCGCGGATCAAGGATAGTATCGCTAAGGGCGAAGGATATGCCTTCTACTGCTACAAACCGCACGCGGTTTGGTACATGTTCGACGTCCAGATGTTGAGTGAACCGACATTTGACCCCGCGAAATACGTGATGGTTCAGCCATCTGATGATCCGGATTGGTACACCAATTCCAGTGTTGCCACCAAAGACGCGCTTAAGAACGTTCAGATCGCCTGGTCCAATACCCTCCCGGATCGCTCTCCTGCGATTGCCGATTTTTTTGCGAATTTCCAAGTGACGGCTGATGACGTCAGCGGGTTCGCCTACGAAATCAGCGGGAAAGGACGTGATCCGGCAGAGGTCGCCCGCGAATGGGTCGACGCCAATCCTGACCGCGTGGACGCCTGGTTGGGCCTCTGATCTCGCTCAAGGAACACGGTGGCGCCGTTTCATGGCGCCACCCGAACGCTGACCGCTGGGGGACCTATGGGCGACGATACCGTTATCGAAATTTCGAATGTTTGGAAGATTTTCGGAGGCAGGCCCGAGGTCGCGCTGCAGGCGATCCGGGATCAGGGGCTTAGCAAGGCTCAGGTGTTGGCGGACTACAACTGTGTTGTTGGTGTTGCTGATGTCAGCCTGTCGGTCAATCGGGGCGAAATCTTTTGCATTATGGGCCTTTCCGGCAGTGGTAAGTCTACTCTGGTCCGCCATTTCAACCGGCTGCTTGAACCCACTGACGGCAAGATCGAGATTGAAGGCACCGATGTCATGGCCCTGGGGCCAAAAGAGCTTCAGCAGTTTCGCAACAACAAGATTGGCATGGTGTTTCAGAACTTCGCACTTATGCCGCACCGGTCGGTGCTGGATAATGTCGCGATGCCACTGGAAATCCGCCAGGTCAGCAAAAATGAGCGGATGCGTCAGGCCGCCGCCATTCTGGACATTGTAGAGCTTGGCGCCTGGGGATCGAAATTCGCGCATGAGCTGTCAGGCGGCATGCAACAGCGTGTGGGTTTGGCCCGAGCGCTGGCAGCTAACCCGGATGTGTTGTTGATGGACGAACCATTCTCAGCGTTGGACCCGCTGATCCGTCGGCAATTGCAGGATGAATTCATCCGGCTGAGTAAGATCCTGAAGAAGACCACGATTTTTATCACCCATGATTTGGATGAAGCGGTTCGCATCGGCAACCGCATCGCAATCATGCGTGATGGCAAGGTCGTGCAGATTGGAACGGCCGAAGACATTGTCATGAACCCCGCTGACGATTATGTGGCCGATTTTGTTGCGGGCATTTCCCGGCTCAAGGTGGTGCGTGCCCACGCAGTCATGCAGCCCATACCCGAACACATAGCAGCCCATGGCCCGCTGGCGGCCGATGCCCCACGCGTCAACGAGGGTGAAAACCTCAGCACGCTGATCAATCTGGCGATCGACAACAGCAGTGCCATTCTAGTGGAGGACGGCGGCGTTGATGTCGGCGTGATTACCCGTGCCGATCTGCTGCGTACTGTGATCGAAGGGACCGAAGTGTCATGAATACCTCTGATGTGAACCCGCTGGAAGATACCGAAAGCGAAGCCGCCCTGGCCTATGCCGAAGAGCGCCGCGATAACATTCGAACCTTTGTCCGCACCAACCCTGACTACTACATCCGCAATTTCGATAAGATCGGTGCCTCGTCCCGTTTCACGCCGACCTTCAACCTGATGGCGGGGCTGTTTGGTCCGGTGTGGTTTGGCGCGCGCGGGCTGTGGTCATGGGCGCTGCCCTTTCTGATCCTGGAAACAATTGCTTTTGTGCAGATCGCCCGTGGTCTGTTTGGCGATCTTGCTGCTGACGCAATGGCGCGCATCGCTTCGATCGAAGGCACGCTGGAATTGCGCAAACAGCAACTCGCCGCCGCGATCGAGAACCAATCGGACAAGATTGATGTCTATCGCCGCACTGTCGAATCTCTTGAGGATAACATTGGCGGCATCCGTGCCGAGGCCGAGGCGTTAGCCGCCGAAGGCCCCTCAATTGTTTTGACCGGCCTAGTCATCCTGCTGATCGTGAAGGCCGTGCAGTCGCAAGTGGCCAACTGGGCGCTGGAGGCCCGTTTCTCTGACTGGCTGTCGGATCGGTCGATCCGCTCTGCCATGCCGGTATCGCAAATCGTGTTCAGCGCGATCTTCATGGCGCTGATCGTTGCGGCCGCGATGATGCACTACAGTTTCCCGGGCCGGTTTTCGCTCCTCAGCCAATTTCCCACAGACCCGAACCTCCGCCTGACTGGCATCACCTGGGTGGAAGAATTCATCGCATGGTGCGTGCGCAACAGCGAGGGTTTCTTTGATGCTCTGACATTCGGGATCCGCGGGCTGCTCGACGCTCTCGAAGTCATTCTGGTCCAGACGCCGTGGATCGTAATCGCCAGTCTGATCATTTTGCTGACCTGGCTGACCGCAGGGATCAGCACAGCAATCTATTCGGGGGCATTTCTGGCCTATATGGGCTTGTTGGGTTTCTGGGAAGGCGCCATGACCACGCTGGCGTTGTTGGGGACAGCCGCATGTTTGTCGATTGTCATCGGCATACCACTTGGCATGTTCGCCGCCCGCCGCCCAAGGTTTTATGCCTTTATCCAACCCATCATGGATTTCATGCAAACCATGCCCGCATTTGTCTTTATGGTGCCAGTGATCGCTTTTTTTGGCGTCGGCAAACCGGCGGCAGTTGTGGTTACGATGATCTTTGGGGGAACACCGGTGGTGCGCTTGACTGTTCTTGGCCTGCGCGGTGTGCCCGAAAGCGTGCGCGAAGCAGCGATCAGCTTTGGAGCCAACAAGTGGTATCTGCTCACCAAGGTCGACCTGCCGCTCGCAAGCCCGTCGATCCGGGCAGGGATAAACCAGACGATCATGTTGTCGCTGGCGATGGTGGTTGTGGCATCACTGATTGGCGCCAAAGGACTGGGCGAAGATGTGCTTGAGGCCTTGCAATATGCCAATGTGGGTCAGGGCATCCTCGCCGGGTTTGCGATCCTGTTCTGTGCCATGATCCTTGATCGCATCGTGCAGGGCGGGCGCAAATGACGCCGATTGTATTTGTCCATGGATTCTTGGGCGGCAGTCAGCAGTGGCAGAGGCAAGCCGAAGACCTGTCAGGTTTCGATGTCATCGCGCTGGATCTACCAGGATATGGTAAGAATGCACGGCTTGATGCGTTGGACAGTATAGCTGGGTATGCTGACTGGGCGCTAAATGAATTGACGGAGCGCGGTATCCAACAATTCCACCTGATCGGCCACTCGATGGGCGGGATGGTTGTGCAGGAAATGGTCGCCCGCGCACCGGGGCGCATCGCGCGTTTGGTGCTCTATGGCACCGGTGCGTTGGGGGTGTTGCCAGGCCGGTTCGAGACCATAGGAACCTCAAAACGCCGAGCCCGTGCCGACGGACCGCAGGCCACAGCCAGACGAATTGCGGCCTCCTGGTTTCTCGAACGGGAAAAGGACGCAGCATATGAAGATTGCGCCGTGATCGCCGAACAATGCAACTTGCAGTCTATACTCACCGGGCTCGATGCGATGGAAGGCTGGAGTGGGGCGGAACGCTTAGCGGACATCGAAGTCAAAACACTGGTTATCTGGGGTGACAGGGATCGCACCTATCCCTGGAGTCAGACCGAGCAATTGTGGCAATCAATTCCCGACGCCAACCTGGCAGTGATACCAGAGTGCGCCCACGCGACGCATCTGGAAAAACCTGGGCTGTTCAACAGGGTTCTGATCGATTTCTGTGCAGATTGACGAGTATCTGATCTCAATTTTTAGTTCAGAATTCCGTCGACGGGAGCGTGTTGCACAAATTGTTTCTGATGCCTAGCTGGTCCCTCGGATTGGCTGCGGGATGCTGGGACGCCTTTCAAATTCAATGCGTCGCGGCGGGATAAGTTTGCGAAGGTAAAGTACCGTGTGAAGAACTTGGCCGAATACAACGAGGTGCTCAGCCAGCGTGGTGACGTGACGGTCTGGTTTGGCGAGGACGCGGTGTCTGGATGGTGTGCAAGGCGTTCAGGCAAGCGCGGCGGTCAGCCGCGATACTCCGATCTGGCGATCGAGATGTGTCTTACCTTGCGAGTGGTGTTCGGCCTGCCGCTTCGGCAAACTCAGGGCTTTGTGCGCAGTCTGCTGCGGCTCATGGAACTGGATCTCCCCGTGCCGGATTACTCGACGCTCTGCCGTCGTGCGCAAACACTTCTGATCGTGTCTGACATCCGCATGGCCGGTGGCCCGATCACGCTGGTTGTGGACAGCACCGGGTTGCGTGTCCACGGTGGCCGCGACTGGATGCGGGAGGAGCATGGGCTGCCAAAGGCTCGCAGAACATGGCGTAAACTGCATATCGGGTTCGACCCGGAGAGCGGCGAGCTCGTCGCGTCACGCCTAACAACCGAGCATGTCGGATATCCCGGCGCATTGCCTGATCTTCTTGCCGAGGTGTACCGTCCTAAGCACCGTTTCATCGCAGACGGTGCTTAGGACGGTACACCAACCGCCGCAACGATCCGACAGGCTTTCGGTACGGATGTCGAGCTGATCATTCCGCCTCCGAAGAACGCCGTTCCCGGAGAGTGGGCCGCACGCAACGCCCATATTGGGCGATACAAACAAGTCAACGGATCAGAGTTGCGCAGCCGAAAATTGGAGACCCAGACAACCGAAACCAAGGTCGCTGTCAAAGCTCTAAACCGCAGGACTTATCTCGGTTGTGCGACCTGTGAACGAAGCGCATAACGAACCGGGGAAAGGGGCAAATGCGGCCCAAGCGCTATTCGTGCAACGCGTTCTATGGGCCGTCCGTTTCAAAAAGAATTTGTGCTCAAGGTGCTGGCGGGCACACAACTTCGATCAAGGAAGGGCCGCCACATGATAGCCCCGCGGAAAGGGCTTTTACAAAGCCATCGGTGTCTTCAATTCGTGTCCCGGGAACCCCATGCCCTTTGGCGAGCGCAACCCAGTCAAGCGTTGGGTTTTCCACATCAAACATCGCCTCAGCATTCTTGCCAAAACTCTCAACACCGACATTCGCCAGTTCATCCCGAAGGATTTGATAGCCGCGGTTGGCAAATACAATCACCGTAACGTCCAGGCTTTCGCGCGCCATGGTCCACAAAGACTGCAACGTATACATGGCGGATCCATCGCCTGTTAGAGCAATGACCTTTCGGTCTGGACACGCAATGGCTGCACCAGTTGCGCACGGTAGACAAAGCCCTATCGCCCCACCGGTTCCCCCAAGCAAGTCATGTGGTCGCGCGGTTGCGGTCGGAGGAATGACGTGAAACCCGGACGTCACGGATTCATTGCAAACGATAGCATTGTCGGGAATGAGGGCCGCCAACGTCTGGCCGACTTTTGCTAAGGTGAGATCTCCGGTTGGGATTGGAGGCAGGTCGAGAGCGTATGTGTTCAGCTGTGTCTTGCTCGAAACACCAACTGCGTCTGCCAGTGTTTGAAGAGTCCAGGCAATATCATCCGTCGGAGCACACAGACTTGAAACCGTGCAACCGGCGGGCTCGGGTGTGCTCGGTTTCCCCGGGTATGCAAAGAAGGCAACGGGTTGGTCGGTGCCGATCAAAGTGATTGACGATGTCTGTTCAAGCTGAGCGATCTTGGGAGCAATTGGATACACAAGTTGATCCAATTTGGCAGCCCCGGCCCCCTTCGAAATTCGAGGGATTAGAGTATCCGCCAACAGGCGGCATCCGGTTTTGACGGAAATTTTTCCAGCCAGTACACGAAGTGGACCAAAAAGCGCGGACCCACCTATCATCAAAGCCGCGTTTGCAGTCTTCAGACGCATAGCTGCGGCCTCGATGTCTTCCAAGGACGGACAATGAAGTGGTTGGGGCAGAATGCTATTCGTCGCAGGGCCAGTCGCTGCATCCCAAGCAGTATCGGCGGGAAGAACAAGAGTGGCGATCTGGCCGTTTTGAGATCGGGCGGCCTGGATGGCTGCGGCCCCGTCCGATGCGACGCTTGTGGCCTGATCAGAAACTCGTGTCCAATGGCTTATGGCCTGACTTACGCCAATAATGTCGCCTCTGAGTGGGCTTTCATAGCGCAGGTGATGTGTTGCGTGATCTCCCACCACATTCACGATCCCGGACCCCGATTTTCTGGCGTTGTGTAGATTGGCAAATGCGTTGCCTAGCCCCGGTGCAAGATGCAGCAGAGTGCCGGCAACGTCCCGTTTCATGCGGTAGTAGCCATCAGCGGCGCCCGTCGTTCCACCTTCGAACAGGCACAAAACACAGTTCATCTCGGGATGTCGATCGAGAGCCGCAACAAAGTGCATTTCAGACGTGCCTGGATTGGCGAAAACCGTATCGACACCGTTGTGAAGAAAGGTCTTGACTAACAATTCTGCGCCGTTCATTCGATCACCGCCAACTCTGATTTCAACGCACTTTATGGGAGAGACAACCCAAAAGTAACTGAAAAAGCTTGCGATGATGTGCAGGCCGTCGATCGTCATCGATGCCCTCGCCTCGTAAAACTTGCCATGTTGAACAACGCGGGGTCGCGGTGGTTTTCGGCCAGTTCAAGTCGAACTCGGAACGCCCAGACATGCTTAGGTTTTAGCGGCCGCTTCTGACCGACGATACGTCCCTTGTTCTAGGTTGGGCGAAGCACGCGAATGGCAGGTATGTTTGGGTTTCCATGACTGACCCTCCGATCCGCCATGCCCTCCCACAACGACAACCCGACATTGACGAGAGACAATTTCACAGGATGCTGCGTCGCCTCGGAGGTCTGCTGGGAGCCCACTTTAACCGATGCTGTGCTTCCTAGGAATATCGGCTTTACTTTCGTAGGGTTAGAGATTTTCGCTCCCATATTCGAGAATTCTCAACAGTGCATCGGCTCCCTGAGCAAAAAGTGAAACGGTTTCGGCTTTTTCAAGTGGGGATAAATCAGACCACGTTCGCCCCGCGTGCTCCCCTTTCAATATGAGTGCGTCCGCTTCACCCGTCTCGGCGTCGAGCGTCAAGCTAAGCTCCTCAGTTTCCATCTGAACCGAAGGCGCTCCATTCGTTAGTTGAAGAAGGGCCGCAGCCCTTTCCGCCTTTAATTTGGCAATCCGTTCGTCCCGCTCCTCTCCACTGAGTTTCTGAGCTTTTTTGATTCCCGTTCGCCAAGACCGCATCGCCACCAAAATTGCTGCTCCGGCACTGACTGGGAGTAATGGAGGAAACAGAACTGCTGCCATAACGCCAAGACCAACACCCGCGCCCGTCCCGTGAGTGAGTGCTTTGCCGCTGGCCTGTAGTCGCATTCCAATTGGCTTTGTGACGTTGTCTGACACCATTCCGGCCAGCGTCCGCTGCAAATTGGATGCGAGCATTGGAACAGCGTTCGCGCGTTCAAGTGATGTCGAAACACCGTCCTTAAGCGCACCAACCATGTTTGGAACGGCCTCAACGCTATTTTTGGCCCTTTGCAGGGTAGTGTTGGAGGCCGACAAAACGCCTTCGCGAGTACGTTCGAAAAATGTTGCTCTCTTGAACTCCTGTGAGGCCATCGGTGCATATTTGGCAAGCACACTGAGTTCGACCTTGGCCTCGGTAAGCGCAGATTGTTCGATCCGTTCACGCGCAGAAGATGCCAACTGAGCGGCACGATTGATCGAGCTGTAAATCTGGTGCCGTTCGCCTTCGTTGACCGACTTCATTTCGTCTATGTTATCCAACATCGACATAATCGCTAGGAAACTTGGCGCGTGAACCGCATGAAATGCCCTGTTCAATCTCCATGTGTTCGCGTCGCGGAGTAGTGCATCAGATACAAATTTTAGATCCTGATCAAGCGAGCCTGTTGCCCGTTTGAAATCGTAGTCGACCAAAGATCGATTTTCGACTAACAAGGCGAGCTGATCTAGGCTGCGTAACCGTTCGTCGTCAGATGTAAGACCTTGCAATTGGAGAGTTCCTTAACTTCGTTCTTCTTCAAAATACGCAGCCGTACAATGAAATTGAAGTCGACAACCTCTCTTTTTGATAATTTGATACTTGTGAAGAAAGCAGACCTTGGCACCTGCCTGGCGGATGCTCACTTTGCCCCGCGATGTGTGAATTCGATCAGCCCTGGGTTTGTTATGGCCCCGAATGTCCGGAATGCGGGCGGCGGCTGCAGCATTCCGACCGTGTGTCCAAGGTCGGGAATGGGCCGTTCGTATCGACAACGATAATGGGACCCAATTATCGTTGCTGGTTCGCACTCGTAAACTTACCATAACTTAGCTCCGATCCGATCGTTAAAACAGCTCGTCGGGCTCAAAACTTTGCAACAAAACCGGCTATGTCCAGGGCGGTGAGTGACTTCGGGTTGCAATCTGTTTTTAGAGCAAATCCCGAGCCTGCTGTCTCGTGACCGGGCTCTAGGTTTCAGCCAACATATCGGCTTCCACCCAGAACACCCCAGCATGATCTCCCTGACGCAGTAGCCCCTGAACCGTCTCTTGTGAGCCGGCGCAGGGGTTTTGGGTCATGGTCGGTCCATATCGTGGTGATCTGCCCATTATACCGGGTGGCCTTTCAGTTTTGCAGCGCAGCAGTTACCGGCCTTACATCGCAGCCGGACCTAATTCTCCCGCATTCCAGAATTGGTAGCATTCAGCTGGGCCAAGATTGCCACGTGGATAGCCCCCTGCCCCTCTGCTGATGGATCTCGATTTCGGCCCATTCCGGTCATTCGGCGACCGCGTGGTGATGCTGCGGTCGCACCCATTTTCCGGACATTCGCTGCGAGAGCGAAGTCCCCGGCGTGCTGAGCTCACACAACGCGACACTTGTCGGACATTCCCGAAGCCCCTTAACTTAAACGGATGTTTCCTATTGGTTCTTATTGGTGCTTGTAACCGCGCGCCAGCCTTCCTTTGGCGGCCTGTCTAACAGGTCTTGGGCGCGGGCCATCATGGCGATTGAGGCGGGGTCTCCGTTTCGCGCCTGGTCTGCGGCCGCGAATGCGGCAACGGCCTCTTCAAACCGCCCTGTCCGATAATGTGCAAGGCCCTGTTCATAAGCCTCTATCCAGGCAAATGATCCATCACGTGCATCCGCCATTACGATCAGTTCGTAGACCACCAGCTCTTCGACACGTCCAAACACGGTAACCGTGTCCAACTCGCGGACCACGATTGCGTCAGCAGCCTGTCGCCTCGTTTCCGGCCCGACCAGGACCAGCGTTCCATAGTCTTTGTTGGCCCCTTCCAACCGACTGGCAACGTTCACGACATCACCAATCGCGGTGTAGTTCAACCGCTGCTCTGATCCGATATTTCCGACCAGAGCCTCACCGCTGTTCACCCCGATCCTGACGCATAGGGGGTTGCCAGCCTCATCTTTAATTCCGGACGCGCCCACGGCAGCGACAAGGTCCAGCGCTGCGCGGCAGGCATTTTCAGCGTGGTTGGCATCTTTACGCGGCGCCCCCCAAAACGCCATCACGGCATCGCCAATAAACTTGTCGATCGTCCCACCGTTTTGAGTAATGGCCGCAGAGGCCGCGCTGAAGAAGGGCTCCATCAGTTGGACAATCTTTGGGCCAAGTTTTTCGGACAGCCCGGTGAAACCCGTTACATCGCAAAACAACACAGAGATCTGTTTCATTTCTCCGCCCGGCTGTATCTTGATGCCCTCAGCAACCAGCATACGCACGAGATCGGTGGGCACGTATTTTCGGAAAGCGGACAAACCAGCAGCCATGCTCGCGGCTGCCGCAGAAAGATTGGCAAGCTCAGACAGTTTGGAGGGTCTGCGCTCAATGCGTTCGACGTCAAAGCGTTCGATTTTGCCAAGATCTTCGGCGATGCGCGCCAACGGATTTGCGACAATGCTTCGGATCAGCCAGATCGCCAACCCGGTTGCGACGACCACAACACCGATCAATACGTATATAAGGTTTATCAGCGTTTCATCGATGCCCGACAGAAACGCCGCTTCGGGTATGACCGTGGCAACGCGCCAGCCATAAAACCCCAATGGCGTCAGCGCCACCGCATAAGGCACGCCGTCGATGACGACGCGTTTCGTCAACGTGCCCTGGGCATTCGCATGGGGGTCTGCCAACAACCTTTCGCCTGAGATCATGGCAACTTCATAAAGCTTCCCTTCGCCCATGCGCGCTGGGGTAATCTCATCCGCTTCTGCATCAGGTACCGCAATAACTTTGCCGTCAGCGTTCAGAATAAATGCCGCGCCGAATTCGCCGGGCGCAAGCTTGGCAAGAAAACGTGACAAACGATCCGTTTCGATTGCAACGGCCAGAACACCTTGCCGCGTTCGGTTGACGTCTATCGGACCAGCAAAGGCGTAAACGGTTTTTTTACTATCCGGAAGGTCGCGCGTTTCGATCCACCCCGCAGAGCTGAGACCCATGAAGTTTTCAAACCAGGCATGTTCGCGCGGATCATAGGATGTTTCGGTAAAGGTCCGCTCCTCGAACTGAATGTCACCGGGGATAAAGATGTAGCGATCCTTCCGTAGCATCCGGTCGCGGATTCCCTTGTCGATTTCAATCATCTCAAGCCCGCCGTCACCTAGACGGTGCGACGCGAAAAAATTGCCATCGGGCCAGCCAAAGAACATCCATGAGATATTCGGCTGCGCCTGCAATTGCGACAGAAAAACAAACTCGCGCTTGTCGGCCTGTCGCGTCGCGATGACGTTCTGGACAAAGATCGTGCGAACGGCTGCCCAGGCGGCTTCGGCCGACCTAAGCGTTACCCCCAATTCGATACGGACAGTGTTCGCGATCTGGCCGTTGATTTCAGCTGCAAGCATGCGGCTATTGTCGCGCGCAGTCGTCCACCACAGGGAATGGACAATAAAGGTCGACACCCCGATAGACACAGCCACCAGAATTGACACAGCGATGCCCACGCTAAGTCGCACTTAAATCTCCGCCAAATTACTCATATTCTTCAGTATTGAATTGAAATTGCTAGGAGGGCACAACTTTCTTCGACCTATCCCAAAATCTCACGCAACTGTTAGGTAGCAGCAAAGGACTGTGTTGAAGCGGGCGCTTGAACATTGACTACTGTAGCTGACCTTTGCGATTTTGCCAGACGCTGTGTGCAGATGGACGTGCGGCCCTAACCGGACCTTGGACTTACCTTCGAGTTGCTGCGGATGCGCCCGCTTTCCGGACATTCGCTGCCAGTGCAATACGTTTTGCGGGTCGAACTCACAGTCTGCGAACAAAGCTACATTTCGCTGCGGCTGCGCGAAGGGCTGCTTTATCGCGCGTTCGGAGTAGACAGTTGGGACGATACGAGTTTATTCCAGCTCAGAATGATCAGCGCGGTGGCGATACTTTGCGCCACGGCGAAAACGATCATTGCGTTCAGAAGGCCAAACTTGTCCGCCAAAACGCCACTGGCGATGATGGGCAGTGAAAAACCGAAGTAGGCATAGACGAACAGACCAGCCGTCGCACGCGCACGCTCGTTAGGCGCGCGCAGCGAGACCTCAGCAAGTGAGGCAAGATAGGTAAACCCGTAACTTGCGGCACTCGTGATACAGGTTCCCAATAGAACGAGGGTCAGTAGCTTCAGCCAAACCCCGGCCAGAAGGACCAGAAACCCGAGCGGGATTAGGACAAAGCCAAGCGCCAAGGCGCGTTCGTTGGTCATACGCCGCGCAATCGGCTGACACAGAAACCCAACGAAGATCGCGAGAAAAATAACCAACCCGGTCCATCCGCCCAAATCATTTGCCGCCAGTTCTAGCGGCACCACAGCAATGGTCATGCCAGTGGTCGACCATGCCAGAGCCATGGCCGCGCCGAACACCCATGTGCCTGCCGGAAACACCGGGAGGCGCAGCAGGGAGACAGGACGGGGCGTGTCCACGCGCGGTAGAGCCAGAGCGATCACCGCAAGGGCGGGCGCAATGAGAAACAAGACGATGTAACTGACAGGCAACAATGTCGGGCCTTGGAAGCCCAGGCTTATCCCAGTCGCTAATGCTCCGCCACCGAAGCCGAGAGATGTGGCCGAGGTCACGATCAATGCAGCAGTTTTTGCCCGATCAACGCCAAGGATTTCGGTCATGTAGGCAGTTCCGGCGGTCGTCGCGAGACCGGTTCCAACCCCGAGCATAAATCGGGCGATCACGAGGCTGGTCCAGCTCGGCATTTGCACGAGGAGTGCTGTCGCTGCGGCTCCGAGGATCAAAGCGAGCGCAATTGGAACCCGCCGGCCGATCCGGTCAGACAACCCACCCAGCAACAATAAGGTCGGCATCAACCCGCCCACATAGGCCGCGAAAGCAATGGTCACGGCCGTTGCCCCGACATCGCTTTGTGCGGCATAGGCATCATAGAGCGGAGCCTGAAGGTTCACCGCGAAGGTGACGGTGAACAGACTAAGCGCGAGTAACGAAAAAGAGATCAGGTTAGGCATGGGCCTACCTCTGGGTTCCACCACTTCTGTCGCGACCCCTTGTACGAGTGTGTATCCGGCTTGAGCATTTTGAGACCGGGTTTGTCGAAAGTTCCGGTGAGCAATGCCACAACCAGAGCATCGTCAACGGCTCCAATCGTACTGCCGCAGGTCGAACAAAAAGCCCGGGAAGACTTTTCCGATGAACGAAAGAGGGCCGGCCTGCCATCAGGACCGATCCACTCAACGTCTTCCGCGGCAAACTCCACGCATGTTGCGGTTAGAGAGCCCGTGTGACGTTGACACATACGACAGGAACACGTGTGAGGAAATTCGGGACGCCCGATCGTGCGAAACCTGATACGCCCACAGAGACAGCCACCTTCCATTGGATTCATAAATTGGTCCTTTCGAACTGTAATGCAATAAGGGCTGTTATCACGCTAATCACCCCGTCTATGTCACCATCGCACTGATGACAGCACCGAGGGAAAAAGTTCCTGCCCTGCGCTCAAAACCGCTATCCTCAGCAAAACTGATATGCCCCGAATTGAGCCCTTTTGTCATTTCCGTAAACCCTGCCAATGCGGGGGCTGAATAACCTGCGCCGGATAAGGCCTGCGGCCAAGCCGAGGTTGGCAATGCAGCAGGAACTATCGTCTTTGAAAGCACTCGGGATACACAGTTTGCAACATCCATCGGCGAATACCGCGCCGGACCTTCCAGCTCAAGTATCCTTACGTTACGCCAGTCTTCACATAACGCTTCCGCAGCAATACGCCCAATATCTTTAGTAGCGATCATCGGGATTTTCCGCTCAAGAGGAGCAAGAAAACTAGGAAGTTCGCCATGCTCTGCAGCTTGAACCAAAGGACCCCAGTTTTCCATGAAGTACGCGGCACGAAGAAAGCTCACGGGTATTTCTGTTCGGCTCAGATACGCCTCAAGACCCCTGTTCATGGCAATCCATCCAATCCCATTTGGTTTGTCAGCGCCGATCGAGGACAGGGCGACCACCTTCTGTAACTGTGAGTTGGCCACAGCTTCCGCGATGTTGCGCGCCATAGCGTCCGCTTGTTCGAACAAAGTATCTGATGAGTATTGTGGCGGACTGATAATATAAGCCCCATAGCCGCCAGAAAACGCGCGGTTTAAAGCCTCTACATCGGTGAAATCCGCGAAAACCACCTCTGCGCCCCAACGAGACCAGATAACTTCTTTGGACGCCTCGCGCACGACAACGCGCACACGTTTTCCTGCCCTTAACAACGCTTCGGCTGCGGCCGAACCGGTGCGCCCGCTAACACCCGTAACAATGTATAATTCATCTTTATCGTTCGTTTTCATTCTAAACTCCTGTTGCAACTCGGCGGATGACATTTTTAGTTCCGACCTATTTGAAGAGACCTAAGTCGCTTTTTGTGTCCTTGCTGTCGCCACAAAGACACCGAGCCCGGCGATCACCATTCCGAGCCAAGCGATAAGCGGCATGACCTCCCCGAGAACGATCCACGCGACGGCTGCCGCCATGGGAGGGACAAGAAAGAAGATTGCGGAGACTTTTGACACTTCACCGGCCCGGATCATGGCCAGCAACAATCCGATCGCTATCAGTGAGTTGGCGATGATCAGATAGATAAGCGACGCAATGAGTTGCCACGTCCAGGTGACCTGCATGCTTTCAAAGGCAACCATGAAGGGGAGAACCCCCAGCAGACCTGCCGTGAAACCAACCAGATTTGCGGTGACTGGATGGTGTGAAACTCCGAACCGCTTTTCCCAAAGCGATCCACCTGTGATGCCAATTAGGGCAAGTATGGCAAACACAAATCCTATTGGATGCGGTGCTGCGATCTCTGAGCGTGCAGTGATCACGACAACTGCACCCGCCAGCCCCCGGACGAGTCCAACCCATTGTCGCCAACTGACGGTTTCCCCTGCCCAACGTGGTGCAATCAGACCTGTCATTATGGGTTGCATGGCAAGGATCAGTGCAAGTGTCCCGACCGACAGCCCGGCGGTGAATGACATGTAGAACATACCAAAATACAGGGCCTGCAGAAGGAACCCGACGATAGCCAGATGTATCCATTGCGATGGTGTCTGAGGTAACGGTGGGCGCAGGATGACAAACAATCCAACCATGATGACCACCACGCAAGCAAAGCGCAGGGCCAAGAATGTCATTGGTTCGATATAGCCAAGACCGAATTTGGCGGCGACATAGCCTGTTGACCACATCACCAGAAATACTCCGGGCGCAAAGACAAGCCATGCTGGCCGGTGGTCGGTCATCAAAAACATCCTCGTCCGTTGATTAGTGTCAGGCCCTCAACCAAGTCAGGGGTCTCGCCCAGGAGAGGGATCACCAACAGCGTTGCCACGCCGGGAGTGTCATAGAGCTTTGCATCTGCCTTAGTTTGCTCAAAGCGTGGCATATGACGCCTCCTTAGCTGCGACGCGCAGTTCCGCACGCCGCCATTTTTGTGGATTGGATTATGTGGAGGAGCCTTGTGCTCAGGATTTGGTCGCTCGAATGTGACTGACCTGCTGACCCTGCATACCCCAGTTGTCGAGCGGCACTTCGTCGATCACCACAAAGGTTGTGGACGGGTTCTTGTTCAAAACCCTTTGCATCAGGTCAGTGACGCCAGCGATAAGCTCGGCCTTTTCCTCTACCGATGGGCCCGTGCCGTTGGGGCCGCCTTCCTGGGTCACCTTGATGTTGACATAGGGCATGGCTTCAATCCTTTCGCTCAACAAAGGAAAAGACTTTGGTCAGCACCCGCCATCCATCCTCTGTATTGATTAGTGTCAACAGGTCCTGATAGTTGCGGCCCATCATGGTCATGCGCGCCTCAACAATGCCGATCCGGTCCCCTTTGAGGGCAATCCGTTCGATCACCTCGCCGCGCGGGTCACCACGGGATGCAGGCGGTGTTCGCGCATCGATGCGCGACATGTAAGCCTCCAGTCCCATCTGTTCATAGGTGCCTGCCGTGCCGTTCACGTAACTCAGGCCTGCGTGAAACACCGAGCGCAGCACCTTACTGTCCGAGTGATAGAGCCCCTCAAAATAGCGCCCCAGCAGAGTGCAGACCTCGCTGTTTTCAGAACCGGTCATTGCACCAACCCCTCAGCAGCAAAGGCCGATTTGGTAGCCGGACGCGCCGCAATGCGCGCGACATAGGCCGCAAGTTTTGGCCACCCCGAAAGGTCAATCGCCTTAAAGTTGGCCCAGTTGACCAGCACAAATGTGTAGGCATCTGCGACCGAGAACTGATCGGCGACCAAGTAATCTCGCCCATCCGACAAGACCGTTTCCAGATAGTCATACTTGGCTGCGACTTTCTCTTGTGCCGCTTCCTGTTCCGCATCCGTCGAGCCGTTGGCGAACAGCGGGCCCCATGCTTTGTGCAATTCCGCAGCGGCGTAATTCAGGAACTGCTGCAGACGCGCGCGTTCGACGCTGCCAGCGGAAGGTGCGTAGGCGCGCTCGGGATTGTTGTCAGCGATGTACTGAAGGATAGCAACACCTTCGGCAAGGTTCTCACCAGCGTCCGTTTCCAGCGTCGGTACATATCCGTTTGCGTTGATATCGCGGTAGGAGCGCCCTGTTTCGGTCAATCCGGCAGCGGTATCGACTGCCTCGGTATCAAATTCGGCACCCACCTCGTACAGCATGATATGGCTGGCGAGCGAACAGGCACCAGGTACGTAGTAGAGTTTCATGACAAGCTCCTTTTTCGTGTTGCTTGCCTTGTCGTACCTCTCTTTTCGAACGATTGATAATATCGAGATTTCATGTTTATGATCTATTCAACAGATCATATGGACTATCAAGATGACGCTTGACCAACTCATCGCTCTGGATGCTATCGTTGCCACTGGCACCTTCCGTGCGGCGGCGGAGAGGATGAACAAAGCACAATCCGCCGTCAGCCATCAAATCCGAAAACTGGAGGCAGAACTTGGTTTCGATCTGTTTTCTCGCGATGCTTATCGCCCCAGCCTGACGTCTGAAGGTGAAGTTTTTTATCGCGAGACCGCCCGCGTGCTGGAGCAGGTAAATGGATTGAAATCAGTGGCCGCGGGCCTACGCAGCGAACAGGAGCCTATGATCTCTGTCGTCATGACGGCGACCATGTCCTTGGATCCCATCCTGATGGTCCTTGGCGCCGTTGGCCGGAAGTTTCCCGAAACACATATTCGGGTGTCGACCGAGATGATGGGAGGGCCTTTGGCGCGGCTGATAGAGGGCGACGCAGATCTGATCATCGCCGGGCTCGAGGGCGTTCCTCTGGATGACGTCGAAACCTTGCCAGTGGGCGCGATTGTCATTCGCCCTGTCGCAAGCCCGGACTTTCCCGCCTCACAGCGCACCGGTATGCGCTCCCGCCAGGAGATGCAGGCCTACACGCAGGTGATTGTGTCGGGTACTGGAGGACGAACCTTCGACCAAAGCCGCGATCTGCTCACTGGCGGGCAGCGCTGGACAGTATCTGATTTCGAGGCCAAAAAATCAGTACTCAAGGCGGGCTTGGGATGGGGTGGCATCCCAGAACATCTAATGCAGCATGAATTGGCGAACGGGGAACTTGTGCCGTTGACGGTTGAAGGATACCCCCCACGGCATACCGAGATCTTCGCCATAAGGCGACGAGATCAGCCGATGGGGCAAGTCATGTCGCGGCTTTGGGCTGACTTACAGCAGGCTCGTCAATTGACGCCGGATCCCGATAGCAATCGTTGAAGATCCTGAGCCCCACGCGTTCGCAATCTGCGACAAGTCTTCAGATCAAGCGCCTCGAAGCGATCCTGGGTCAGCCGGTCTTTGACAAGCATGGTCGCGGCGTGGTCCTGCGCGACACGGGACGAAAGCTATTTCCAGTCGCGCAGGAGGTGACGGCGCGTCTCGACGCGGCACCACGAGAGATTTCCCAGAACACGGTAAGCGGGAAACTACGTTTGGGCATACACGGGCCGCCCAATCCGGACATTGGCCATGTCGTTTCAATGTTGCGGTTGCAGCCCGCATAACTGCCATTCGCCGCGTGTGCGAAATCTGGACATGTTCCAACTCGATGCATTTGCGACTTTTCAACTACTTACTGCGGCGGTCCTGGTGCCGGGATGCAGTTAGTGGACAAAGCAGAGCTTTTGAAATTCGCGCCTCCAAGACGCAACGTCAACGCCCACCTGCTCGTTCCTCAGCCCGCGTTTGATCAATCCTGCCAGACGCTCGGCATCCGCCGACGTCATGCCCCAGCGGACAAGCTCTGGTGTGCCGATCCGTAGCCCATTCATATCCCCCTCAACCGGCACCAACGGCAAGCCGATTCCACAGGCAAGAAAGCCATTTTGGCGCAGAGCCCTCGAGGCTGCTTGTCCGCCGCCAAAGGGCTCAGCCAGGACTGCGAATTGGTGAGAATTGGTGAACCCTTGGGCGCCCGCAAACACAGGCACGCCTTGCGTATCAAGCGCAGCAGCCAAGGCTTGCGACATGGCGATCATCTCTGTCGCATAGGCCGCCCCAAAGTCTTTCCAATCGAGCATCGTCACGGCCAATGCCGCAGTTTTTGCTACGTCGAAATTGGCGGTCATACCGGGAAAGGCAATCGCATCCAAGGCTTGTGCGATTTCGGGATCGTTTGACACGATCAGCCCGCCCGCGGGTCCGCCAAGGCTCTTGTAGGTGCTCATTGTCATAAAATGCGCACCCTCGGTCAGGGGGTTCGACCATGCACGCCCTGCAATAATGCCGCATTGATGTGCGGCGTCGAACATGACCTTGGCGCCAATCTCATCGGCAATCGCCCGCACCTCAGCCACAGGATGCTCAAACAGGTTCAAACTGCCCCCAATTGTGATCAGCTTAGGCGTCTCAGCCAGGGCCAAGGCCCGCAACTGCTCCAGATCGACGGTATAGCCATCAGCGTTTACCGGAGCTTCGATAGTGCGTAGCCCATAGAGCCCCGCACAGCCTGCAACATGATGCGTGACATGGCCTCCGATCGAGGCGGGGGGAGCGATGATCGTGTCCCCCGGTTTACAGGTCGTCATGAAGCCATAGAGGTTGGCAATCGCACCAGAGGGCACACGCACCTCTGCATATTTGGCGTCGAAGACATCCGCGCAGAGCTGCGCGGCGATCACTTCGATTTCCTCAATCGCTTCCAGCCCCATTTCGTATTTGTCGCCGGGATAGCCCAAAGACGGGCGTGAACCGATGCCCGAGGACAAAAGCGCCTCGGCCTTGGGGTTCATCACGTTGGTCGCGGGGTTGAGGTTGAAGCACTCTTCCTCGTGGATCCTGCGGTTCTGTTCGGCCAGTGCTTCGATCCGCACCAGAAGACCCTCAGATGTTGCAACCGATGCTTTCCGTGCGATGTCCTGAACCAGGGTTTCGCTTGTGCTTGGCACCCAGTGTCGTTCTGCAAGTGTCATTGGCCGTCCTCCTTTTCAGAATGTTGTGACGGCGGAACCGTGACAGCGCAAATCAGATTTGCTATTTCTTGGCGTAGAAAAACTAAGGCTAGGGAAATGAGTGTTGCGCCCAAACGCCCCAAAGGGCCTCCGTTGAACGCCATGCGCGCCTTTGAGGCCGCGGCGCGGCATGTCAGCTTTGTCGCCGCAGCAGAGGAGTTGAACGTCACGCCCGGCGCGATATCGCAGCATATCAAAACACTTGAAAGCTGGGCGGGTACCCCGCTGTTTCGTCGCAACGCGCAGGGCGTCGCGTTGACCAAGGCAGGCGCGTCTTTGAAAGCAAGCTTCACCTCCGCCTTCGACGGGCTGGCGGATGCCACGCGCGCGCTGCGCAACCTCAAGCCCAAAGCAGATTTTCATATCGCGGCCCTGCCATCTGTTGCTCAGCTTTGGTTGCCGAAAAGGTTGAGCCGGGTCAGGGCGCGTTTTCCCGAGATCAACTTTTCGGTCACGGCGATGGAGTATCCGCCCAGCCTGTCGCGGGAATTGTTCGATCTGGCGATTTTCATTGGCGTTCCTGACGGGACTGACACGCATATCCCCATTTGCGCCGATGAAATCGTTCCCGTTTGCGCGCCAGATCTTTTGGGGCGCAGGGATGCGCTTGACACAATGACCCTTCTTCACGATCAGACATGGGCCGATGACTGGACCATTTGGTCCGGGGCGACCGGCATCCCTCTGAAAGAGCCACGAAACGGCCCGCAGTTTTCGCTCTATAGTTTGGCCGTAGAAGAGGCGAAGGCAGGTGCAGGCGTTTTGATGGGACATCTCTGCCTAATCGAAGATGCGCTGGTCAATAATTCCCTTGGACCAGCAAGCAAAGATTCATGCCACAGTGGCCGATTTCTGTATTACCAAATCCCTGATGCCGCCAGACAGAGAGCTGAAACCCAACAGGTATTGGCACTGCTGTCCTAGATCGGCCCATTGCTGCCGTTCGCCAGTGGGTCGAGATACTGCAGCGCGGCCCGTTGAACCAGCCTTTCGCTGAACACGCACAATCTTTGGTCGAGCGAACACCCAGATCGCGAGACGTTCCTTCCTTTGGTTTGCAGTAAATTAATGTCGGGCCCAGCCCAAAGATGTCATAACATTTTGCGCCTTGGGTGGAGAACGGTCTTTGCTTCACCGTTGCAAATATCTGCCATGCGCAGGAGACGTGAATTGCAATATCGCGACAGGCGGAAGATTGGTTAAAAACAAGATTGGGACCTCAACAGTTTCTAAAATGCTACCACCAGGGCTCCAATTCTGTCGCCCGGACCTCCTGAACCGTCGCATTTGATCGCTGGTGCTTTCGAATATTACTGATCATTGGGGTATATTGAAGTATTGTTGCTGAGCGGATTGGGCGTGGGCCCTGAAGATGACCTAAACGACGTTCTAAAACAAACTTGGAAGCGGTCAGGGAGGAGCTTTTTCAATGTATTGTAATCCAAACGCAGTCAGAGGCTGTCAGATTTTGATAGCCGTGCTGTTTACGTCTCTCTCTGCGAGCAACGTAATAGCACAAAGTACTTCTGAAGGTGACGTCACGATCCCAGAACCCGGGCCGACCATCACGTTCACATCTTGGACCGGCCCTTATATGCGAAGTCAGATGCTTGGCTTTGTGCGCCCCTATGAAGAGGCGAACAACGCCAAAGTGCATGTTGCACATTACAATGGCGGCATTTCGGAAATCCGCGATCAGGTCGAAAGTGCGAATGTGATTTGGGATGTGGTTGACCTGACACAGGCGGACTCTCTTCGTGCCTGTGAAGAGGGGCTTTTGGAGAATATCTCTAACATTGAACTGCCTGATGGTGTGGATGGCACCCCATTTCGAGACGATTTCGTCGAAGGCGCCCTGAACGACTGTGGTGTCGGTGTCATTGTCTGGGGAACCGCATACGCATTTAACAGTTCTCAATTTGCGGACACGCCTCCCTCAACCATCGCTGATTTCTTCGACACCGAAACCTATCCAGGTCCACGCGCGATCCGAAATGATCCGACAGTGATTATGGAGTGGGCTATTATGGCTGATGGCGTGGCGCGCGAAGATGTATACCCAACACTTGAAACCGAGGAAGGCGTTGAGCGCGCCCTGAAAAAGATGGACGGAATAAAATCCGGTTTGCAAATCTGGGAAACCGGTCGTGAACCGGTGCGCATGCTGAACGCTGGTGACGTAGCGATGTCTTCAATTTGGGCAACAACAGGCGCGACCGCTGCGCAGGAAGAGGGCGCAGATTTCACCGTCAATATGGACGGCCGTGTGATCGAACTGGATTTGTTTGGTATTCCAAAGGGAAGTCAGAACAAGGAAGGCGCCATCGACTTCATTCGCTTTGCCAGCAGCTCAAATTCACTGGCAGACATGGTTGGGCACTTACCAAATGGTCCGACCCGTAAATCCTCAATGGCACTCCTGTCAGATGACGTTTTGGCGCGTATTCCGAACGGCCCGGCGTATGAGGACAATCTTTACATTCTGTCAGACGCTGAATGGTGGGCAAACAACCATGCGCGTCTGGAGGAAGCGTTTCAGTCTTGGCTCGTGACGTCTGAACGTCAAGGCGCTGCAGGATCAACACGGTAAGCCGAAACAACAGGGCTAAGAGGTGCAAAATGAGTGATCAATCGACACAGAAACCTGACAATCTTGTTGCAAAAAGCGGCTTGTTCAAAGGTATGAACCCGACGATGGGTATCGCTTCAATGGTAATGATATTGGGGTTTGTGTTCTTCACAATTCGCGATGTCGAGGCTTCAAGTGCGATCTTTGCGTCAGGCAAGGATTTTATCATCGGCAGTTTGGACTGGTTTTACGTACTGGTCGTCAACGTAGCACTGTTCTTTGTGATTTGGCTGATGATCAGCCGGTTCGGTCATGTGAAACTGGGTAAAGATGACGACGAGCCCGATTTTTCGACGTTTTCATGGATCTGCATGTTGTTTAGTGCCGGCTTGGGATCTGGGCTGATCTATTGGGGCGTGGCTGAGCCGATGTTCCATATTCAAGGCAGCCCTTTTCTCGATCGTGCAGGAATCGAACCCGGGTCGGTCGGTGCGGCAGTGTCCGCCGTTACGATTACAAACTTCCATTGGGGGTTCCACGGTTGGGCTCTGTATGTGCTGGTCGGACTATCTCTCGCATATTTTTCTTATCGTCATGGGTTGCCACTTACACTGCGCACGGCGCTTTATCCGGTGCTCAAGGAGCGGATATACGGTCCTTGGGGGCACCTCGTCGACTTGATCGGAGTATTTGGTACCATATTTGGCCTGGCCACCTCATTGGGATTGGGTGTAACGCCGATCGCTGCTGGTCTTGAAGACCTGGGCTGGATGGCCAATACCCAAACAAATCAGTTAATCCTTGTCGCAGTCATTACCTGTCTCGGTACAGCTTCCGCTGCCTCCGGCGTTGGCAAAGGCGTGCGCATCTTGTCCGAGGCCAACGTTATGGCAAGTATTGGACTGCTGATCCTTTTCATAATCCTGGGGCCGACAGCATTTTTGCTGGGCATCACGATATCCGGCTTTGGCGACTACTTGTGGACAGTGATCCCGATGGGCTTCTGGATCAATGGTGAGCCCGAGAACCAATGGCAGAGCTGGTGGACGATCTTCTATTGGGGCTGGTGGATCGCATGGTGTCCGTTTGTGGGCCTGTTCATTGCACGCGTGTCCAAAGGTCGGACAATCAAGCAGTTCTGCTATTGCGTGCTTCTAATTCCGACATCGGTTGTGATGCTGTGGATGGGGGTCTTTGGTGGCGCTGCCGCAGGCGTTGATCTGTTCTATGACGCGGGCGTCGTCGAAGCAGTTAACAACGACTATGCGGCTGGCGTGTTCCAAACAGTCAAAGGATTTGGCTATACTTGGCTGGTTTATCCGATCACCGTACTGATCACAGTCCTGCTGATTTCGTGGTTCGTCACGTCTTCTGACTCGGGGACGTTGGTGATGTGCACAATGCTGTCGATGGGTGACGAACACCCACCGGTCAAGTTCCGTGTTTTCTGGGGGATTACGGCAGGCGTTGTGGCTGGAGTTCTGATGCTAGCTGGCGGCTTGAGCGCGCTCCAGACGGCTTCAATCGTCGCCGGGCTGCCAATTGCCGTGATCTTACTGTTCATGATCTACGGCATCGTCAAATCGCTTCATGCCGAACATCCCTTGCCCGATGTTGCGGATAAGTATGAGCTGGAGTTCCTCAACAGATAACCCAGCTCTAACGTACAATTTATCGAAAGGCGGCCTCATCCGCCTTTCGCGATTTCCAGCATTGGTCGCGAATAAGCGAAATACAACGGAGAGTGTCTAGGTGACTTTCCCCCAGCCGCATTGCAGCACTTTTTGTTATAGGTAGCAATGCGAGTGAACAGACACGTCAACGTCTTTTTGGGGCCGTCCGCCAAACTTTGCAAGGTAGGGCCGTCCAAGCATTGTTGCCATTTGAAGTCAGCCAAACATCGGCCAAATTGGACTCACAGCCGCCATCAGATGCTGCGCAGCATCCGCACAATTTCAACCTCAGTTGGCGACACGAGCGGCCCTAGTAGCCGTTGATCTGTGGGCATCGTCGCTGCGGCGCGGCCCGTCAAAGGAGACATTCGCTGCGCGAACGAAGCTGGAAGACGGACGGAGGTCCGAAGAGGCGGACAAAGTGTAAATTTGCTTCGCGTTCCTCAATGGCAGCTAGCATGCATCCACCTCGACAACTTCTTTGGCGGTTATTCCGACTTCCGATCCCGCAACCCCGCCTTGCGTAAGTCTTCAACAAAGCGCTCGCCAACGCTTGAATCGCGAAACTTCCCCTTCAGGCTATGCCTTAGATCGTCGAGCGTGTGATCAGGTTCGTTTTTCAGCAGTTCATCAATCACGGCCTGAGCATCCTCAATCCGACCCAGCCGTACATAGAGCGCAGCTTGTGTGCGGCGCGCAAGATTTGGCATCCTCGTCATCTGGTCTATTGAGGCTAGCCCTTCTTCATACTCTCCAGAAAAATACTGTGCCCACGCAAGCGTCCATAAATACCAATCAGGATGATGGGGGTTGAGACGGATCGCGGACTTAATGCGCCCAAGAGCTTCGTCTACCCGACCAAGATAAACCAACACCTCTGTAGAGTCGGCCAAGACCCCGGCGGAGTTTGGATTGAGGGCGATGGCCCGGTTGTATTCAACTTCGGCTTGTTCAAGGTCGCCCGATTGCATTTTGGCACTTGCCAAAACCCAATGTGCCAGAGAGCTTTCGGGATCAAGCTCAACAGCTTTTTCGGCCATAGCAAACGCTTGTTTCAGCGCGTCCTCTCGCGGTCTGTCGGCACACCACCCCCAACGGAAACAGTTGATGTGCACCCACGCCATACTGAAATATGCCGCCGAGTACCCCGGGTCGAATACCAGCGCATTTTCAGCCAGACTTAACGCTTCCGCGTGACCTTCCGGTGTGAATTTCAATCGTTCTGCCCGGCTGAGATAAATGAGTTCGTAGGCCTGCAGACTCTCGGTTGGCTGGCGCAGCAGGCGGTCATATTCTGCGAGGTTGATACTCTGTTCCAGAGCCGCAACAATGGTCCGGGTGATTTCATCTTGCAGGGCAAATATGTCCGCCATGTTGCGATCATAGGTCTCCACCCAGATCGCGTTTCCAGCGGTTGCGTCTATCAACTGCGCTGTGACCCGTAACTGGTCTCCGGATTTTTGTTGGCTGCCTTCAAGGATATAGCGGACGCCAAGTTCTTTGGCGATTTCTCGAACGTCCATTGCCTTGCCATTGTAATAGAAGCTTGAATTACGTGCGATGACAAAGAACTCGGAAAACCGTGAGAGCTTGGAGATGATCTCCTCGCTGATCGCGTCGCTTAGATAGTCTTTGTTCGCGCCCTGGCTCAGGTCACTGAAGGCCAACACTGCGATCGACGGTTTTTCGGGAAGAGGTTGCTTCATTTCCGCCGCCTCTAACGGTTCAAATTCCAGCCCGTTGAGCTGCCACCATAGGATTCCTGTAAAGATAAGAAGTGCCAGAAAAACTGGTACGACCATGCGCTTTGCGCGTGTTCTTAGACTCTGCGGGGGCGAGACTATGGATGTCGTCAGGTTTGCCGCCTTTTCATTCAGCACGACGTGAAACACCGGGATTGGTCGTTCAATGTTCTTGGCGTCAACTTCACCCTGATCTTCAAAATCCAGATCCAGCTTGTCGCGCACCTGGTTGCGCACATTTTGATGGACGCTAACACCACCGGAAGTAGCCAACCCTTCAAGTCGTGCCGCGACATTGACGCCATCGCCATGGATGTCGCCATCTTCGTCGATGACGTCACCTACGTTGATACCTATTCGGAAATCTATGCGCTCATCCTCGGGCACATCCGCATTCCTGTCGGACATGGCGCATTGCACTTCAACCGCAAATCGCACGGCATCGACAGCACTGGCAAACTCCATCAACGCGCCATCGCCCATCAACTTGATCGTATGACCGTTGTATTGAAACGCTTTGGGATCGATCAATTCTAAGCGGTGCCGCTTAAGTGCGGCCAATGTGCCCACCTCATTCCGACCCATTAAACGGGAATACCCCACAGCATCTATGGCGAGGATCGCGGTGAGACGGCGTTTCAATCTGGTCTCCCTTCGTAAATAGGTTAGGCAAGCGGGGTGTCACAATCCATGCGATTTCTAGCCGAAAAATTAAGACATCCCAATAAGCCACCATTCACCAAGGACGGGCTATTGGTCAAATTGGGCTTACTGCGGTCATGCGGTGGTGCGGCATCTATCTTAGCTTAATCCGAAGAACCGACGTTGGTGACGGCCCTTATTGCCCTCTGCGGAACTGAGGGTGGGGCTTTGCTTTACCTGTAGTGCTAACTTGGCGGGTCGTCCGTAGCGATCTGAGACAGTAACGATTACATCGTCCAGTGGTTCGCCCAACGCAGCTCTCTGGAGAAAAACGCTATCTGCAATGGCCTCGGAGATACCGCGTGCGCCGCCCTCGATCAAAAGGCTCGTCAAATACGTAGCGACAACTGAGTCTTCAAATGTATATCCAGTATCACCTGTTGCCTCGGGACTCGCCGGCATTCCCTAATCCACTTTTTTGCTCGAATTTCCCTATATTACTCAGCCATTAGTTGAACAAAAGCATAAACATGTCAGATGTATCGCTGCGTTGACCAACTAATGTCCGGAATGAGGTTCCGCACTGCAGAAACGTGTCCTCACCGTCAAAGTCCGCATGGGACCGACTGTCACTTTTGCGGTATGACAGAATTTAACAATCGCCAATGGTGGCGGGTCATCCTCCCCGCCGCTTTCCTTTCCTAGGTCAGCGGGATTTGTACAAGCCAAACACCCCTGGCCGTCAGGGTGAGGGCGCAGCCCTCCCCCTCGGGCAACCCTATTAGACAGGGCCGTGTCCTCTGCTGCGCCTCCGGTCCGCACCACCCCTGTCGAATAGCATTGCCTCGCCCCCTCCCGCGTTCGCCACGTGGCAGATCAGCAGGAACAGGCAGCTTCGCTGTCTGATCTGCAAATCAGCCCTGATTTTCCAAAAGGGAAGCCAGGTCAAACAAAGTCATTGCGGGAGTATCAAAATAGGGATTCTGGATCAGTTTAAGACGCAAAGGTCAAATTCAACTGATGGCCAACATCGGGGGGTGCCTTCCGATGTCGAACGTTCACCCGTTTCTGGTCCAACTATGACGGTTGGGTCCGGTTCGTGTGACGTTCAACAGGATGTCGGGCGACACATAGTTTTGCCATTCAACGACAGCTAAGTCATTGATTGCGCCGAATCTGGTATTTTTCTTTCGCACACCTACGCGAGCTGCGGCAGGAGTGGGAGGGCAACTTGATCGTCAAGGGAGTCCTGCGGTCCGAGGACGCGCAAAAAATGGTGGCCGAGGGCGTGGACTGTATCTGGGTTTCAAACCACTCCGGGCGTCAATTCGAAGCCGGGCCCGCTGTGATTGATCAATTGCCGATTATTCGCGAAGCGGTCGGTACAGACATGCCACTTATCTACGATTCCGGCGTCGCCTGGGGATTGGATATCATGCGCGCCCTGGCGAAAGGTGCAGATTTCGTCATGGTCGGACGCGCCTTTCAATATGCTGTCGCAGCGTTTGGAGCGCGAGGGGTCGACCATCTCGTTCACATCCTGAAAGCAGACATTGAGGCCAATATGAGCCAGTTGGGCGCTGAAAACCTCGACAACTTGGCCGAGCACCTTCTCAAGAGTGGCTAATCACCCTTCGCTAAGCACCGCGTATCACACACACCCGCTCATCGCCTCGTCAAGCAATCCATTAACGATCAGATCCGCAGTTGAACGCGAACAAGCCATCGGCAGGTTATAGACCGTCGCCAGGCGGGTCAGAGCTTTAACATCAACATCGTGCGGCATTGGTGACAAAGGGTCGACAAAGAAAATCAATGCATCCAGTTTCTCTTCACAGATCATAGCGCCGATCTGTTGATCACCCCCGAGCGGTCCACTTTTCAGGCAAGTCACATTCAGCTCTGGAAAGGCCTCTTTTAGTCGACCGCCGGTTGTCCCTGTCGAAAAGATTTGCACGCCGAACAGGCGGGACTGTTGTAGACCCACCCATTCAACGATTTCGTCCTTTCGCGCATCATGAGCTACTAGCGCGAAACGCGACGCGTCACCGGATGAATTGTTCAACGTAGTCTTCTCCAAGTCCTACTTCCGCAAAGTGTTTTCGGCACAGATCAATCTTGGTAAAGACATCTTCGTAGCCAGTGACCTTGCCCCACGGATCAACATAGCACATCACGCCATTGACCTGAAAATATGTGACCATCTCTTCGACATCGTCCGGGACGACCAAAGTATGTGTCTCGCCCGGCGGCTCAAAGACATAACCCCCTTCTTCCGCCACCCAATCATGTTCCAGATAATGCCAACGTCCTTTAAGGACAAAGCCGTGGACAGGTTGCGGATGGCGGTGCCGCGAAAGAACACCAGCTTTGCGCACTTTGAGAAGGTTCATCCAATAGCCTTGCGAGCGGTTCAGACAGAGCGGTCGGAACCAGACGTTTTCGGCCTGCGGAACCCATAGCCTTTCGTCCTCGCTCATCGCGTTCGGGATCACGATTTCTTCTTGCGCATCCTTGGGGAACGGCAATTGATAAGGCATTCGGGCGGTGTCGTCGTCATTCATTGATTTTCCTCACATAGCGAGATAGCCGCCATCGACCGGATAGATCGATCCGGTCACAAAGCCGGCGTTTTCACTCAAAAGCCATTGCACAAGCGCGCCGACCTCTTCGGGTTTTCCCCAGCGTTTCATAGGCGTGCGCGCCATGATTCCTGCCGTTCGCGCCGGGTCTTCCCGTAGGCCTTGGGTCATCTCTGTTTCGATCCACCCTGGCGCGATGGCATTGACCCGGACGCCGTGTTCGGCCCAGCGACCTGCAAGCGCCTTGGTCAATTGTGCAACGCCGCCCTTGGAAGCGGAATAGGCTGGAACCAAAGGCCCACCAAAGGTGCTGAGCATGGAGGCGGTATTGACGATGGCCCCACCTGTTTCCGTCAGCAACGGATGTGCGGCGAGGCAGCAGCGCATCGTACCGGTCAGGTTCACATCAAGCACCTTGGCAAATACGTCGATGTTGTATTCTTCTTCACGCATAAGAATACCTGCGCAGTTCACCAAAGCATCAAGACGCGTAAGATCGCTAAACACTGTATCGACAGAGACCTGATCAGTCACATCCAGGGTCTGTACCTTGATCCCGTCCTGGGGCACGAACGCATCCAACTCGGATTGGGACGCAGATGCAGCGATGACGGACCAGCCTGCCTCAGCCAGCGATCGCGAAACACCCGCACCGATCCCTCGCGTACCACCCGTAACAAGGGCCTGCTTCATCCAAGTTCCTCCAATACACTGGTGAAGGCGCGCGCGCGCCTGTCGATATCATCCAATGTATAGCTCGGTTTGAACAGTGCGGAGCCCAGCCCATATCCATCTGCACCCGCAGCATGATACGACGCCATCGTATCCGGCGTTATGCCACCTACCGCAGCGACGACTGCGTCTGCAGGCAATACGGCGCGCATAGCCGCTATGGCAGCGGGGGGCACCATTTCCGCCGGAAAGAATTTGAGCACCGAAGCTCCGATATCCAATGCCGTTAAGGCCTCGGAGGGGGTCATGACGCCCGGACACCAATACAGACCCCGTGCGACAGCCGCGCGCCCGATGTCCGGGTTCATATTAGGCGACACGATGATCCGCCCGCCTGCATCTGCGACCGCCCCGACCTGATCCGTAGTCAACACTGTGCCAGCGCCGACTATGGCTTGAGCGCCATGTTTCGCAACGATCTGCGCAATCAATTCCTGCGGGTCCGGTGAGTTGAGCGGCACTTCAATAATCCGAAACCCGGCATCGAAGAGCACATCAGACACCGGGCGCGCATTTTCTGGTGCCAGCCCCCGCAAAATCGCGATCAGCGGATTTGCCGCAAGGGCTGCAGTAAGGTCAATCATCCGAGTAACCCCGCAGCGCGTGCGATCAGGAAATGCCCCTTTGCCACTATATCATCTGGCGCGCGACGACTTTCGAAACCGGCTATTCGAAGAGCAATTTCGTAGCGGTCTGACAAATCGCTACGTCCTACAACAGTGATTGTCCCAACTTCGTTCAATTCACCCGTTGCAGCAGCTACTTCGGTACCGATCAACAAACCTGACAGGTAGTCAGCCGTTGCAACCTTTGGAATTTTGCCCATGAGAGGAAGCGTCCGGACATGGAAAAGGCTGTGCAGCAAGTTCGACGTTCCATCGAGGCCGGCTTTTACACCCATTGTGAACGCCTCCTCACTGAAGGTATCGTCCTTCATCAAGGTCCCGAGGATTGTGTGCCCTTTCAGCGCAGAGAAGATCTCACCCGTCATGTAAGTCGAAAAATCTACGATTTTCCCGCCTGCAACCTGAACCCATTTGCTGTGAGTTCCCGGCATCACAAACGTGCCTTCGCTTAAACCCAGCGAAGAGGCCCCAATGATCTGGGTTTCTTCGCCGCGCATGACGTCCGGTCCTCCGGCATGTTCGGTCGAAGCACCCGTTACAAAGTGAATGCGTGCTCCACTGGTTGCGTCATGAGGGACCAGAGCCCGTGCAAGACCGCCCGCGCCGAGCGGCATTTCGGCATACTGCGTTTCTACCCAGCCATTGCGGCTGGTGATCATGCCAGATGCCAGGATCGGCAGGTTTTCTTTAGTGACCCAAGGGCCGATGAGACGATCAAGAACCGACTCAAACGTTTGTCCTGCAACCTGCATTATGCCTTCAGGCGACGAGACCCCATCGATCACTTCGCCTTCTGCACCAATGAGAAATGCACGGAACGATGAAGTGCCCCAATCTACGCCGATCAGCGCTGGCTCAGATGCGACCGAATTCATTCAGCAGATCCTCGACGGTTTTGCCTTGGGCCACCCATTTACGGGTTTCCTCCTCTCGGTCAGCTTGCTCTTGAGCAAGGCGCACGGTTTCTTCGGCGATTTCCTGTGGAACCACAACGACGCCCATGAGATCAGCTACAATGAAATCTCCGGGGTTTATGACGACGCCCCCACAGGCGATTGGCACATTGATCGAAAGCTCTTCTTTACGTTCTGAGAACATCGTGTGCGTACCACGTGGCGTGATCGCGCGCGTCCAGATTGGCCAGTTGATGTCTTCCAGCTCATCTGTGTCGCGCCCGGTGCCATCAACGATCATGCCGCGGATACCACGGTTCTTAGCCAGGCCACCCATGAGGCCGCCACAGACCGAAGTTTGGCGATCACCACCCGCGTCCACGACGATCACGTCCCCGGGTTGTCCCATTTCAAGCGCTCTCAAAGGGTCGACCAGATCGCCTTTTGAAAGCTGAACCGTCACGGCCTGGCCTGTCACCTTGGCGCGGAAAGCAGGCTTGATGGCGCTGTCCATCACACCTGTTCGGTACTGCACATCCGCAAAAATGGCAGCGGCAGAGTACGCCTCCAACACCTTGTCGAATTTTTTGAGAAGTTCCGGGTTTCTTTCTAAATCATTGAAAACCCTAAGGTCCGTGCTGACGTCTGGCATTCTTGTCTCCTGTTATGCGGTAGATACGGCCAATGCGTCGGCATTGACTGTGTAGTCGGGTTTTTGTCCTGTCAGGACCTTGGCCACCTGAGTGGCCGCGGTGACCCGTGCTGCGTGTATGGATTCCTCGGAATAGTAGGCGGCATGTGGCGTTACGAGGACGTTGGGCAGTGTGAACAACGGGTTGTTATCAGGCGTCCAGTTGGCGCGCTTGGCCGGCTCTTCTTCGGGGTCGTCGAGCCCTGCAGCAGACAGATGGCCTTCGGTCAGCGCCCGGAACAGCGCCTTGTTGTCGACCGTTGGTCCGCGTCCAGTGTTCACGAGTATCGCACCGGGTTTCATGACAGAGAATTCGACATCAGACAGAAAGTGATGCGTGTTCGGCGTCATCGGAGCCTGCATCAGAATATAGTCGGACCTAGCCAGTAATTCGGGCTTGCTCACCAGCTCGACCCCAAGCTTCGCGGCAGCTTCTTTTGGCAAATACGGATCATAAGCGATGACCGCAACTCCGAAAGATTGCGCCCGAGCTACGATGGCTTGCCCGATTTTACCCAGCGAGACGACACCCATCGTCCTCCCACGTAACCGGTAGACCGGCTGTCCGCTTTGCCACTGCCAGACCCCTGCATGAGTGGCCCGATCATAGTCGGGTAACTTGCGAGCAAGAGTCAGCCAAAGGGCAATCGCGTGATCGGCAACTTCCTCGGTACAATAGTTTTGCACGTTAGTGACGAGGATGCCTTGTTCCGTGGCCGTGCCAACATCCACGATATCCACGCCGACGCCATATCGTGCGATGACCTCACAGTTGCGCATCCGCGTGATCGTTTCCTTCCCGATCCGGGCATATTGATTCATCATCGCAGCGCAATGCGGCGCGACATCGAACAGGTCTTCCTGACGCTTGGCCTGAAGCGCGATCACTTCGGCACCCGCGGCTTCCAGGATTTCCGTTTCAACGGTGACGTCGCCAAAATCGTAGTCGGTTATCACGACCTTGGGCCTGTCCGTTCTGGGGGGAAAGTTGGCGCGATCAGTCATAGGCACCCGCCGAATAGGTCAATTCATACGAGTGACTGTAAAGCTCGAAGATGTTGCCAAACGGGTCCTCCATATAGACCATGCGATAGGGCTTTTCGCCGGGGTAATATTTACGCACCTGTTGCATGCGCTGGCGGCCACCCAAATCTTCGATGACCTTGATGCGACCTTCCAGATCCTCGTCCTGCACGCAGAAATGGAACAAACCGCGCCGCCAGTATTCAAACGGACGTTCCTCTTCGACGGTTCTCGGGAATTCGAATAACTCGATGCCGACGCCATCTCCCATCGACAAATGCGCGATGCGGAAGCTTCCCCAACCTTCCCCAAACACATCGTCGCACATCTGACCAATGGCGCTTTCGTCATGCAGGATTTCGGTTGGTTCCATCAGCACATAGAGACCGAATGCTTGGGAATAAAACTCCACGGCTTTTTCCAGGTCCGGAACCGTGATGCCGATATGTGAGAAAGTAAGAGCAGCCATGGGAGGCTCCTTTTGTTAGCAGTTAAAGAATGTTACGAACGATGCCGCCTTCGATCCGGTGCGCAGAACCGTTGGAGGCCGAGCTGGCCGAGATCGTGACGATCATGCGGGCGACCTCGTCTGGTTGGACAAAGCGCTGTATGAGCGATGTGGGTTCATCTGATTTGAAGTAATTGTCCACGATCGTGTCGAGCGGCTCACCCTTTTGATCGGCGAGGCCGTCAAAATAGACCTCGACACCTTCTGTCCAGGTTGGACCTGGCAGGATCGAGTTAACCCGGACTTTCGTACCTTTTGTGAGCTCTGCCATGCCACGTGTCAGACCTAACATGGCAGTTTTGGTGACAGAATAGTGCACCATCTGAGGCAGTGGTTTGACCGCTGCTTCACTGGCCATATTGATGATGGACCCTTCCCCCCGGCGTAGCATCTCGGGCAGGAAAATCCGGCTCATCCGAACGGCGGACAGGACGTTGATGTTGAAGTAATGCATCCAGTCGTCATCGGTCAGATCCTCAAACGGTTTGACCGAAAAGATGCCGACATTGTTGACCAGCACATCAACTGTACCGCGCGCTTGCGCGAAATCCGCCAGAGTATCCGCATCAGCGGTTTTTGTTAGGTCGGCCGCAATGCCTTCAACCTCGCCCAGAGATGACAGGTCATCGACGCAGGCGGACACTTCCGCCTCGGTCAGGCCATGCACGATGACCCGCGCGCCTTCTTCCAGATAGACCCGGGCAGTGGCTTTGCCGATGCCGGAACCTGAACCGGTCACCAGAACCAGCTTATCTGTAAGTCCCAGATCCATCTCAGGCTTCCTTTTTTAGGCTTGATGATTGCTGTGACGACGAGCGGCCAAATATGCGGCCCATGAGGGCCGAGATTTCCGCGCGCCACATGTCTATGCCGACGGCCATCAAGATAATCAGGCCCAACACGATGTTCTGAACGGAAGATGGTGCGGCGTTCAGGTTCAGACCATTCTGGACGATAACGATTGTCATCGCTCCCATCAGTGTGGCGAGGATGTTGCCACGCCCGCCTGCAAGACTGGCGCCCCCAACTACAGCAGCAGCAATGGCCTGTAGTTCCAACGTCTGGCCATAGTTGGGCGAACCCGAGTTGAGGCGTGCTGACATCAGGATGGCCCCGACAGCCGTCATGAAACCCGCGATGACAAATGTCGTGGTCTGAACCTTACGGACGTTGATGCCTGTCAGAACGGCAGCGGCTGGGTTGCCACCCACAGCATAGATCTCGCGGCCGAGTTTTGTGAAGTTCATCGTGAACGCGGCAAGGGCATAGAAGAACACGAGGTAGAAGAACGGCAACGGAACGCCGAACAGCTTACCGTAAAAGATCGGCTCCAACGCTGGATCCAGCGAAAAGATCGGCGAGCCATTGTTGAAGGTCAGCGCAAGGCCTCGAAAGGCAATCAATGCCGCCAGTGTGGTTATGAACGACGGAATGCGCCCGTAGGCGGTTATCAATCCGATGAAAAGACCGAGCAATCCGCCAATAAAGAGAATGAGTGGTAGCGCCAAAACCAACGGAATACCGATGAATTTCAACAACTGCGCAAGGATCATGGTTAGCAAGGCCACCATCGACCCTGAACTCAGATCAATGCCCGCCGCGAAAATCACGATGGTAGATCCAATTGCGATCAACGCCACAATGCTCACCTGCAAGGACAGGTTCGACAGGTTGCCTGGGTTCAGAAAGCGCTCTGTCGTAAGGGCGACAATCAGAGCGACGATCACCATGGCTGCAAATGGCCCAATCAATTGAGTGTCAAAGATTCGCTTCATGCGAAAGCCTCCTCAGGCTTGGAATGGGAAATGTCGGCGGAAGCGCGCACTAGATCGTCATGAGTAAGCTCAGATGCATCGACCGTGCGCGCGATTGTGCCATGTTGTACAACGGCAATCCGGTCACTCATCGCCAGCAGCTCGTCATGGTCCGAACTGATCAGGATGATCGATTTTCCCGCACGGGTGAGCCTGTTGATCAGCTTGTAGACGGCGATCTTGGCGCCAATATCGATCCCCTGTGTCGGCTCATCGAGGATCAGGATGTCCGAGGCAGAGAACAGCCAGCGCGCGATCACGATCTTCTGCTGATTGCCACCAGACAGGAAATTGACCGTTTTTTCTTCGGCCTGGGTCGAGATTTCCAGATCGCGGATCAGATCATGGGTAGCTTGCTCTTCCACCCTAAGTTTCAAGACTCCGAACCGGCTTAGCTCGCCTAAAGACGCTGCAGTTACGTTCCCGCTTGCGCGAAAGTTGAAGAACAACCCATCAAACTTGCGGTTTTCCGGAACGAGGGCCAATCCAGCACGGATCGCATCGATTTCCCGGCGGAAGTGAACCGGTTTGCCGTTCAGCGTTACTTGCCCGGCAATCAATTCGTCGGTCCCGAACAGCGCGCGCGCAATTTCAGTGCGGCCACTGCCCAGGACGCCGCCCAAGCCCAAAACCTCGCCTCGGCACAGTGAAAACGAAACATCTTTCACACCTGATTTTGTGGCCAGACCGGACGCCTCCAGCACAATATCATCGGTGGCGTTCTGCTCTTTGGGATAATGCTCACCAATGTCCTCACCAACCATGGCGCTGACAATCTCAGAGACGTTAATCTTGGTCTCACCACTTGCGCGCACAACGCATCCGTTGCGTAAGATCGTCACTTCATCGACGATCCGCTCAACCTCATCCAGCCTGTGAGAAACATAGAGGATGGCGGTGCCGCGTTCGCGCATATTTCGCAAAAGCTGGTGCAGGCGCTCAATCTCATCTTCGCCCAATGCCGCAGTTGGCTCATCAAGGATGATCATGCGGGCATCCATCGCGATGGCTTTCGCGATCTCGACCAACTGTTGCTCGCCTACCGACAGCGTACCGGTGATAGTTTCGGGTGAAACATCGACATCCATTTCCGCCAACACGCGGGCGGCTTCATCGTAGACCCTGGCCCAATCGATCACACCAAAGCGAGACCGAGGCATATTGCCAAGGAAGATGTTTTCGCCAACCGATAAGGTCGGCACGATCGAGAATTCCTGAAAAACTGTCGCGATGCCCAAATCGCGCGCCGCCTGCGGGTCGCTGATTGTGACAGACTTTCCATTGTACAGGATTTGGCCGCTATCTGGTTGCTGTACGCCGGACAAGGTTTTGATCATCGTGGACTTGCCACAGCCGTTTTCGCCCAGCAGCCCATGAATGGAACCGGGCATAAGCCGGATGCAGACCTTGTCGTTCGCCAAGACACCGGGATAGGCCTTGGTAATATCGACAAACTCCCAAAGGGGCGTTGCGGGTGTCATTGCGATTGCCTCGACAAAATGAAATTCGGCTGGTTTGCAACCCGGCAGCACGCACGCGCGCCACCGGGATGCGGGGAGATGGCTCAGTATTCTTTGGACGGTTGTGGGAAGAGCTTTTCAGGCTCTTGCAGCACACTGATCGCGCCATCCTTGTCCTCAATCGATGTGGGCGTTTCGATCCAGCCACCGGGATAAGACCCGTTAAGCGCATCAATAGTGGCGTGCATTGCTGCTTTACCCATCAGGAATGGTGAAGTGTTGACGGTTGCCGTGATGTTGCCCGCCGCGATCTCTTCAAGGCCGGACGTGTCGCCATCATTGCCCAATAGAACGATGTCATTTCGGCCGAGTGCTTTCGCAGCAAAGGATGCTCCAATGATCATGTAGTCATTCGCAGCAAAGATCATGTCGAGATCGGGGTTCGACTGCAGGATATCCATGCCAGCTGTGTTGCCGCCTTCGACGTTCCATTTGCCATCGATGGATACAACGACTTCAAAGTTGTCGTTGCCCTCAATGCCGTCAAGAAAGCCACCGACCCGCTCGGTTGAGTGATACCCTGGCTGCCCTTCGATGATGCCGACCTTCAATGGTTGACCGCCATAGGTCTCGATGGCCCAATCAGCGATGGCCTGAGTACCATTGCGCTGAGAATACCCGACCACACCGTGGATCGGAGTCGGAAAGTTCGGGATGTCCGAGTTGATCATCAAAACAGCCATGCCCTTGTCAACGGCCTGCTTAAGTAGCGGCGCCGCAGCAAATTCATCATGCGTTCCAAAGATGATCGCATCCACATCCTGCGTCAGTACATCCTGGATCATACCCATCTGACCGTTGATATCCGCGCCAGACTGAGGCGCGAGCATGAAGACTTCGACCCCGGCCTCCGCAGCGACCGCTTTGATGCCCTCACCAATGGCGATGTAGTAGTTGAACTCGGTAGCCGGTGGCATATACGCGATCCGGAACGTGTCATTCTTGGGTTCAATCGCATCAATCGCAGCCTGTGCCCCGCCCTGCAGCGGCACCGGTGTCGGATAGTTTTCGGCCATTGCGACCGTTGCCAGCGTGACGAACCCCGCGGCAAGCGTAGTGCTCATAAGCGTTTTCAACATTGTTTTCTCCTCCAGAAATTCGTTGGTTATCCGTTGAACGGCGTGTCGATCACGCCGCGAATGCCGGGCTTCACGGCAAAGAGGCCGCCGGATTCCGGTTCTTTTGTTAAAGCGGCATCGTCACTCATTAACCGCGATGTCGTGATGAAAAGCGTGTCCAGGTCTGGACCGCCGAATGCGCAACAGGTGGGCTTCCAGACCGGCACCTCAATCACGCGATTGATCGTGCCGTCGGGTGCAACGCGCACAACGCGATGGCCTTCCCATTCGGCATTCCAGACGCCGCCTTCTGCATCCACGCAGGACCCATCGGGCAGGCCGGGTTCATCCTCGAAAGAAACATGCATCCGACGGTTCGAAACAGATCCACTATCAGTGTCGTAGTCGAACGCCACGATTTCCCGATCCGGGGTATCGGCAAAGAACATTGTAGTTCCATCCGCCGTGAAGCAGGTCGAATTGGCGCAAGACACCCCTTCGATGATTGTGCGCACGTTCAGGTCCGTGTCGACGCAAATAACCGACGAATCGGCATTACCCGAGACTTCGTTCATTCCCCCAACAATCAACCGCCCCTGACGATCAGTCCGCCCGTCATTCAACCGCGTCTCCGGGTTATTCGACTCGAATCGGGTGACGAGGGATTCTTCTTTCATGGCCTGATCAAGCAAAACGACACGATCTGCATAAGCAACGATCAGCCCTCCAGAGATCCGCGGAGCAAAGCAACATACGCGCTCTGGCATCTTATGAGACGTGCTTTTCGAAGTTACCGGATCAAATAAGAAAAGCGCGCTGCCTTCGATGTCGGTCCACCAGACAAGCCCATCGGCGGGATTCCAGAAAATCCCTTCCCCGTGCTGGTTCTTGCAGTCGACCACCAACTCTGCGCGCAATTTTTTGACCTCCATCATCGCTTTCTGATATCTGATATACCAGCTTGCCTAATCTGGTGTATCAGATATCTTGCATCTGGCAACACCTTTTTTGGAGATATCCCCAGATGGCCCTTGAGAGACCCAAATCATTGCGTGAACTCGCACTGGAGCATTTGCGGAACAGCATTATCGATGGCTCCCTGAAGATGGGTCAGGTTTTGTCGGAGCGAAAAATCTCCGAAGAACTGGGCGTGTCTAAGTCACCGGTCCGCGAGGCGCTCGCTCAACTGCGTGACGAAGGGTTGGTCAGTATCGAACCGCAAAAAGGCGCACGCGTGTTTTCCTTGTCCGAACCGGAAGTCACCCAAATCTGCGACTTTAGACAAGCGATCGAAACAGCCGCCTTCGAACTGGCATTGTCGCGTGACCCGGAAGGGCTGGCCAGTGAAATGCAACGCGTCGTGACGGAAATGGAACGAGAACGCCGACGAGGCAACGAAAAGGGCTACCTTTCACTAGATACCACGTTTCATCAGTTGATCTTCGAACATGCCGGGAACGATTATTTGACGGCTAGCTATACCCGATACATCGGTAAGATTGCAGCATTGCGAACCCACCTGGCGAAGCTACCGCAGCACACCGAACTCTCTTTTGATGAACATGCGAAGATTGCGATTGCAGTGCGTGAAGGGGACATGGTCAAAATCAAGTCTCTTCTAACGGCACATATTGATCGCACGCGGCAGGCATATAAGAGCGCTGCAATTGTTCTCGAAGGTGCCGCTGCGCCCTGACGGATAGAAAAGCTGAGTTTTTTTGAAGGGGGCGGGCCATATCGGCACCGCCCCTTTCTTGTTCGCTTCACCGCTATCTCTTTTTCATTGACATCTGAGATATCAGATGCCAATCAAAAAGCGGGAGGAGCTTTGTATGACACCTGCAATGGAACATGGCGCACTGAGGTCACAGCCACTGATTCAACTGGAAGCGGTTGGCAAAAGCTTCGGGACGAACATTGTTTTGGACGGTGTCGACTTCGAGTTGAGACCCGGTGAAGTTCACGCGCTTTGTGGTGAAAACGGTGCTGGAAAATCCACTTGCCTCGGTCTTCTTTATGGACTTCACCAGCCTACAGCCGGGCAAATCCTGTGCGATGGCAACGAGCAGCGGGTTGAAAGCCCGCCACATGCGCAATCACTCGGTATTGGCTGTGTCTTTCAGGAACTCAGCCTCGCCGGCGCCCTCTCCGTAGCGGAAAACATCTACGCCGGCCGCGTGCCCACCCGGTTGGGTGTCGTCGATTGGCCAGAATTGCGTCGTCGGGCGGAAGCGCTGCTGGCAGAGTTCGGTCTGGAAATTGATGTTTCATTACCAGTTGACAGCCTGCCGATTAGTTCCCGCCAAATCGTAGAAATTGCTAAGGCGTTGTCACTGAACTCCCGTGTCCTGCTTTTGGATGAGCCGACTTCGGCATTGGCACCCGATGAAGTGGGCGCACTATTCGACGTTTTGAAGTCCCTTACAAAGAAGGGGATTGGCATAGTATACGTCAGCCACCACATGGCCGAGATCTTCCAGATTTCAGACCGCATCACTGTTCTGCGCGACGGGCGCCGCATCAGCACATTGCCCGTGTCAGAAACCTCACAGGAAAAGGTCGTTGCCGAGATGATCGGCGGCGCGCATCCCGGTGATGTCACCCGTTCGGATCATGGCGGCGGCAACGAGGTTTTGAATGTAAAGAACCTGACGCGTCCCGGCGAGTTTGAAGACATTTCGTTTTCCATAAAAGCCGGAGAGATCGTTGGTATGGCCGGTCTGATGGGCGCCCGCCGCAGCGAGATTGTCCGATCCATCGCCGGATTGATGCATGGCGCGACAGGCGAAATCAGATTGCATGGCAAGCCAGTCAGCTTTGCGTCCTTGCGGCAAGCGATGCGCGCTGGTGTCGGGTTTGTCCCCGAGGAACGCAAGACCGAAGGTCTCTTTCTGGAACAATCGCTCAGCGACAACCTGATTGCAGCCAGTCTTTCCGAACACACGTCTGTCGGTTTCATGCGTGCCAGCACAATCAAAGCTGCGAGCCAAGCCGCCATTGACGCCTTCAGTGTCAAAACCAGCGGGATTACCGAACTTGTTGGCGATCTGTCAGGGGGCAACCAGCAAAAGATCATGCTGGCAAAATGGCTCAAACGTGCTCCAGCTCTTCTGATCATTGAGGAGCCCACAAAAGGTGTCGATGTCGGGGCCAAATTTCAGATTCACACAGAGCTTTTACGTCGAGCCGCCGAAGGGATGGCCATCCTCGTGGTGTCATCCGATTTCCCTGAACTTGTCTCTCTCTCTACGCGCATCCTTGTGGTCCACGACGGTCGCCTCATGGGCGATGTTGCGGCGGTTGAGGCAACCGAGACCACGCTCCTTCAATTGGCCGCCGGAAACTCTGTTCCATCGGTGGATGCAACTCAACCCGATCAATCAGGAGTTGCGACGTGACCATGACAGCTCAAGACAATTTGCCCATGAAACCACCTCTGTTGCGCCGTGTCCTGCAAGCCTTTGTTGATATTCGTGAGCTGACGCTGATCGTCCTGATCGCCGCCATCATCATCGTGATGTCCAACATCAACCCCTACTTCCTGAGCTTCTCGAACTTTCGAGCCGTAGCTGTGGGCATGGCACCGACCGCAATCATCGTGATCGGCATGGCGATCCTGCTTGCATCCGGTGGTTTCGATCTGTCGGTTGGTTCGGTGATGGCCTTGTCTTCCACCGTCGTCGCCATGCTGCTTTTGACCGGTATGGCAATCCCGTTGGCCGTAGCCTGCGGGCTCATTCTAGGTGGCACGGTGGGCGTGGTGAACGGAGTGCTGGTGACCGGCCTCGGGATCAATCCGTTGATCGCAACGCTCGGAACGATGTCGATCGCACGCGGTATTGCCCTCGTATTAACCGAGGGGTTTTCAGTATCCAGCCTGCCGGCGTCTTTCGCCTGGATCGGTAAGGCTGACATCGGCGGCTTTCCGGTGATTGTTTTGTTCACCATTCTACTGGTGATCCTGTTTGATCTGGCCGTCCGCCATACGCGTTTCTTTCGTCAGGTCTATTTCATTGGCGCCAATGAAAAAGCCGCGATGCTCTCGGGCATCCATGTCACACGCGTGCGCATCATTCTGTACGCGCTGACCGGTGTTCTGGCTGCTCTGGCGGGTGTCTTGCTGGCCTCCCGCCTGATGAGCGGTACGCCCACGGCAGGCAATGGCATCGAACTGCAAGTTCTGGCGGCGGCCGTCATCGGCGGCGCATCTTTACGAGGAGGAGAAGGCACTATCCTTGGAGCTTTCCTTGGCGTCGTTTTCGTGGCGTTAATCAACAATACCATGACGATGCTGGCCGTATCGATCTACTGGCAGATGATCGTCATCGGCGGTGTGCTCGTTACAGCAGTCGCCTTGGACATGCTGATCCGAAGCAAACGGGGCTAGGCCCGAAGCTCTCCAAAACTCAACAACAACCAAAGATCCAAAACAGGGAGACTACGATGACTGAATTGAATGTAAATCGACGCAGGTTGCTGACAGCGGGCACCACTGCTGGATTGGCTGCAGCGTTAGGACTGCCCATGCTGTCCAAAGAAGCCATGGCGCAGGCCGCTGGTAAGGAATACGTTTTCCTGTCCATCGTCACGCAAGTGCCGTTCTGGGTAGATTATCGCAACGCGATGGAAGATCTTGAGGAGTTGATGGGCATCAAAGCCACGTTCACTGGCCCTCTGGATTTCGACACTGCAGCACAGGCGCGCCAATTGGACGAACTGATCGCCAGACGCCCCGCAGGTATCCTCATCTTCCCCGGTGATCCGGCTACTTTGGCCCCAGGCGTAGAACGCGCGGTCGAGGCCGGGATTCCAGTCACGTGCTGTATCGGTGACATTCCTGACAGCCCCCGGTCCACTTTCCTTGGGATCAACGGCGTTCAGGCAGGACGTGTCGGCGGCGAGATGCTGGCACAAGCGATTGGCGGCAAGGGGAAGGTCATTCTCGGCACGTTCCCTGCTCCTTCCACGCTGGAACGGGTCGAGGGTTACAAACAAGTCTTCGCTGAGAAATACCCGGATATCGAAGTCGTCGATGTTGTGAACGACAAAGCCGACCCGTCCTATGCTCCGACAGCCTATCTTCAGGCCATTCAGGCAAATCCCGATATTGTTGGCATCGGCGGTACAGACGGTGACAGTGGCAAAGGCGCTGCGATAGCGGTCAACGAGGCGGGTCGCAAGGACATCAAGATCGTCGCGATGGACCGAAATGATGATATGCTTCCCTATATCGAAGACGGCACAATTCACGGCGCAGTGGCTCAGAAATCCTATCTGGAGATCTTTCTCGCATTCCACATGATGCATTGGCAAAATACCGATGCGTTGAAGGTTTTGCCGGATTGGAAGGCTGCCGGGATCAACCCGCTGCCTGAGCGCGTCGAAACCGGGGTGATGCCGATCACATCCGAGAATGTTGCACAGTTTAAGCACGTCTAAATTGTCATCCCGGCGCGGCTTGTCGCGCTGGGACATAGTCAGGGAGCCAACATGCCGGACAGATGGAGTGTTCTTCAGCTACATCAGGGCGATCTGCGACTGACACTCCTGCCAGGCATCGGAGGCCGTCTGTGGGACGTGAGTTTTCATGGGCTCTCACTCCTCTTTCAAAACCCCGATCTTGACGGATTCGAGGTCGATGACACCCGGCTCGCCGATTTGCCTACACGCTCTCCACAATTTGGCTTTCCACTTTGGGGGGGCGAGAAGACATGGATCGCCCCTGACGCGTCTTGGGAAAACGGCGCTCCGTTTCCCGTGTTGGACAGCGGCTCCTACCAGATCACTTTGAGAAGCAGCACTCGTATCGACCTGACCAGCGCCGTCTGTCCCTTATCTCACTTATCTGTTTCGCGTCGCATCACACTGACTTCTGAAAACAGCTGGGACATTGAACATATCGTTGCCAATCGCGGCACTTCCTCTCGCCTGACCGGCATTTGGTCAGTCATGATGCTTAACACTCCAGCCAAGATCGGAGTCGAAATGGATCACCCCGCATTTTACCCTGTTTTCGGCTCTTCAGAAGCGATGGTTGAAACGCGCGGCAGCGGCACGGTCGCAGATTGTAGAAGACTGCAGGAATTCAAGATCGGGCTACAGAACCCCAACAACCGAACGCTGATACGGTGCGGAACCGATGGCCCCTTGCTGATGTGCTCAGTACCAGAACCACAACAGGGTGACAGATTTGCGCATCACCGTCCGTTCGAGATCTTCAATTCGGGAGATTACGCCTACTGCGAAGCAGAATGGCACTCACCCGTGCACGACCTCGAACCAAATGAAACAATGAGTTTTCGGCAGACGTTCCAATTATTGACAGACGATACACAGAAAATGCCAGCGAGTCTCACAAGCAACAAGGAATTCATGTCATGCATGTCCTGATCACAGGCGCTGGTGGGCATCTCGGCCGCAAACTTTTCGACACGCTAGAAGGCGACCCCGGTTACATCGTTTCTGGCATCGACATCCGTCCCGTTGACCATCCCGACATTCACACCGCAGACCTCTCCGACAACAGCGGTTGGATCAGTTTGCTAAAGGGTGTGGATGTTATCGTGCATCTTGCTGGTGATAGAGAGCCAGCCGCCACCTGGGCCTCTGCGATCAAACACAATATGGATGCAACTCTTTCTCTCTATCACCATGCGGCAGCCATGGGCGTCAGCCGAGTAGTTCTTGCCAGCTCCAACTGGGTTCACGGCGACAAGAGATTCACGCATGACGCGCTTAATAGCAAGACGTCTCCTGGTCCGGTAAATGCTTACGGAATGTCAAAACTGTTCTGTGAACGGACAGGGGCTTATTTCGCCGAGCATCACGGACTATCTGTCATTTGCCTGCGCATTGGCTGGACGCAATGGACCCACGACAACCAACCCGGCACGCATATGGCGATGGGTCGATGGGGCCAGGAAATGTGGTTGAGCGATCGGGACTTTCTATGCGGCATGCGCGCCGCAATTGATGTTAAAGACGTTTCCTTTGCAGCACTGAACCTAATGTCGGATAACCCGGGTATGCGTTGGGATATCACCGAAACGCAGCAAGTGATCGGCTATTCTCCGCAAGATGGGAGCCCAGCAAAAGTTACCGCAATCATTGCCTTCAGGTCTGCACTGAAGCGCCTGTTTTCAGTCCTTATCCCCAATTATTTCACGACACGTTTTCCAGATTGGTAGAGTACAAGGTCCGGGCAATGTTGTTGCGTTGCGCAATCAGTATCCGAAACATATCCTTAAGGTAAGCGCTGAAAAGGTCAGCGTTGTGCGCATTGCGGTTGTAGGCGACCGACGTCTCGAGCGGCAGATTTCGCAACCATTGGATGTTTGATGGTGCGATAACAATCCGCGAACATCGCTGAAGCGGTGTTATGTGAAGCGATCTCTGGGTGAATGATGGCCGTTCAGTGGAACGAGTACGAAAGGCTGCCTCGCGGGACTTTGCACCCATCCGCATTCTTACTTCAATGGACCGCAGTCAGCCCTAATCGTACGTTCTCAACCAAGTTTTCTTTTGGCCCGACCACATTTACTTGCTTCGGAACTTAGTCGGTGTCATTCTGGTTTGGCCTCGAAAAAATCGAGTGAAATGAGACTTGTCGGAGAATCCAAGCATTAGGCCGATCTCCGCTATTGTCATCTTGTCTTCTCTGATGTGCTCCTTAGCGACATCGACACGCAGCCGTTTGATCTCGCGGGGTAGCGTCGTGCCTTGTTTCTGAAGCGCTTTCAGGAACCGTCCCTGTTGTATTCCCATCAACCCAGCCACCACCTCTGGCCCCAAATCGGATTCGTCCAATTTGTCGCGCAAGACAGATCGCAATGCAGCCACCACGGTTACTTCTTCATCTTGTCGCTGTGAGGCTACGGGTTTGGCAGAGACCTCTGAGATATGGTGCAAAAACAACCATTCCACAGGAAAACTAATTTGCATTCCGGGATCAGCCCCAAGGCCAACCTCGATACCTTTGTAGTCGATAGGCAGACCATTGATGTATCTGCTTTCCCATCGCACACGCGAAGAATCCCAAGAATCTCCGACGACGGTCAGCAATAGGCGTACATAGATTGCGGCACCAAAACCGGTCACCTGAATGGGCGGGACAGTAGGTTCCTGTTGCCTCTCGATACGATAAGTCGCTTTGTCTGCTTCAATGACGAGGCTGTGCCGCACAGAATTGGACTCCTGCGGTACGAGCTCAACAAAGCGAGTGAAAAACTCGAATAGCGTTTTTGTAGATTGCAAGGCTTGAGCGAAAGGCGGCCATCCTTGTAGGTCAAACGCTTCCCCTACATTCAGTCCTAGGTATCGATCCCCTGATACTTCTGAGAAGGCATTCACCAAACCGTAGACCAGCTCTGAGTGAACGAACACAGATGGGTCAGACAACAGTTCAGCTTTCAAGCCGGCCTGATCCAATGCTGGTTGCGGATTGATTTTACGTTCGGTGAGATATTGCAGAAACGGAGCTGCTAAGGAGAGGCGAATAAAGCCCTCGCTATGCTCTTGAGAGGTGGAGTTGAAAGGCAAGCTCGTCACCCTTGTGATGATTAGTAGTTTTGACTGGTGGCCATTTTTACGATCACATTCGAACATGCCAATTCAAAAGTGGCAACCGAGGCAAATTTTTCCGGACTATAGTTGGCAAAACATGAATATGAAGGGAGTACTTATGTCCGGTCTACGAATGTCGCTTTGCTCGACGGTAATTGTCGCTGCAGGTCTTGCTTTTTCAGCGTCCGCGCAGGCTCAGGATCAAGAAGAACCCCAAACGTTGTTTACCAACGTGCACATCTTTGATGGCGTGAATGAACAGCGCATCGAGAATGCCAGCGTATTGGTCGAGGGCAACCTGATTAAGTCCGTATCAACCGATGCGATCGACGCCCCTAATGCTACAGTCATTGACGGAGCGGGGCGGACACTGACTCCCGGATTTATTGAACTGCACGCGCACCTCATGTTGATGGGGCCTACCTTGCCCGCGATGGAGGCCAACACGACCTGGGAGGACTTTGCCATACACGGTGCGCGGATGGCCGAGATGTATTTGATGCAGGGTTTCACCACTGTCCGGGATGCTGGTGGCGCTAATGGCGGACTGCGTAGGGCGATAAACTCGGGGCAAATCGAGGGCCCTCGTTACTATCCATCTGGGGCGTTTATTGGAACACGCGGTGGTCACGCTGACTTCGCGAATTTCACAGCACCACCTGGTTCGGAGACAAACATGGGTCGGCTGAACATGGCTCAGGAGGTCAGTGGTGTTGATGACGTCTATAAATTCGCACGTAACAACTTTCGTATGGGCGCGACGCAATTGAAATTCATGCAATCCGGTGGTGTCGTGTCGGCATTCGACCCTTGGCAATTGCTGGCCGGGTCGCCCGAAGAAATCAGAGCCGCCGTGCAGGTCGCGAATGAATATGGCAGCTATGTCATGGCGCATTCCTATCGTAAGGAAGCTATCCTGAGTGCGCTCGACGCAGGTGCTATGTCAATCGAACATGGTTTTTCTTTTGACTGCGAAATTGCCGAAGTCATGAACGAGAAGGGTGCGTACATTACAACAAACCTAACGGCATTTGACCCCGGCCTTCTCGACATTCCAGCTGTGGCGAATGTTCCGGCGAGCCTTGCCAAGGCAAAGTCTGCCTCGGCCACATTTGCAGGCTATATCGACAATATGAAAGAATGCCCGGTGAAGCGGGGTTTCCAGACAGACTGTGTTGGTTCGGTAGAGGCGTGCAATATCCAGATTGCCTACGAAAAACACTTAAACAATGATTTTTTCGGCCCCTACACGTCAATGGTCACGTTGACATCGACGGGTGGCGAGGTAGTCGCTCTATCAGGTGACTTTATGAACCCTTATACCGCAGGAAAACTGGGCGTTATCGAGGAAGGAGCTTATGCGGATATCCTGCTAATCGACGGTAACCCACTTGATGACTTCTCGGTTGTTGGCACGGGTGATCAGTGGTTCGGTGCCGACCCGAGGCCTGAAAGCCCAGATACGATCCGACTGATCATGAAGGACGGCGTCATCTACAAAAACACGCTGGATTGACCAGTCTAAATAGCCGGAGAGTATTTATGTACCATTGGTTTCGCTCCGTAGTATTCGCAGGGTTGGTTTGGTGTGGACAGCCTACCATGGCGACGCCTGAAACCGCGTTGGACTGGGCAGACCTGCCGGACCCATCCGCGCAGGTCTTTGATGACCCCTATAGAGATCTCACCCCCGAACAGTTCGACGATGTTCTTTTCGTTGTGCGTATACGTGGCAGGTTGCAGCAAGAGGTTGGCAGCGCCGAAGAACGGCAGAAATGGCAAGTGCTTTTAGCAGAGACCGAAGACGCCTTGGTGTCAGACGGAATTGACGTCGATTGGCTACTCGATCAGCGCGAGGATGTGACTGAACGTCGAAGAAAGGCTGGGACGAACGCAAATCCGCAATTCGATGGTCAAACAATCACACTCGCAGGGTTTGCCATTCCTGCTCCGAGCGATCCGGACGGTCGACCTGTGGCGTACTTGGTGCCAGAACGAGGGATGTGCAGTCATATGCCGCCACCTCCGCCCAACCAAATGATCCGTGTGCGGTTGAACGGGGACTGGGCGCCCAGCTATTTCCACGAACCCGTTCGGCTGACCGGTAAGCTGACTATCGATCCTTCTGTTCAAGATATGATGGTTGTGGACGGCCTTATGCCTATGAATGCGACTTTCCAGCTAGATACGGAACGTGTCGAAACTCTGGAAACCGAGGCAGACAGGCTGGAATGGAAGCAGCGTGCCGCTGATCGTATCCGAGCGGCGGGCAATCGCAAGACCGGCGGGGCAAAGGCGTCTGAATGATAAGACTTCTCGTTGCCGCATTGAGTATTGCCTTTGCCGGCGCAGCGTCGGCTCAAGGCCTGTCCGGGCCTTCTTCGGTTGAAGCTGATCTTGCGCCCGGAGATGGGCTAACCGACCCACAATATCGTTCCGATTTTCCGCGCAACATCGCACCGGGTTGGTTTCAGTGGAAAGATCGACTGGCGGAGAGTGGGTTTCGGTTCAACATTGATTACTTGGCATTGGGTCAAACTACGAATGCTGATCTGGGAACCGGCGAAGCGGCCAGCGGAATTGCTCGTTTCTACGGCAGTTGGCAGGCAACTGAACGAGGGTCTCTGACGTTCAAGATCGAAGACCGGCACAGTTATACCGATGTTGCCCCGCAATTCCTTGGGTTAGATGGTGGAGCGCTTTCAATCACAGGGACAGCCTTCAACGATAATGGGTTGCTATTGACCAATCTGTTCTGGACCCAAAGGGCGGAGAACGGTTCGTGGACGCTGCAAGTCGGCCAGATTGATGTAACGGACTTTGTGGACATCTATGGGTTGGTAAGCCCCTACAGTGGTTTCCAAAACCTGTCTTTCAATACCAATCCGACAATTAACGCGCCCAACCAAGGTCTTGGCATTGCCGGTGGGGTAAAGCTGAGCGAGAATCTCTACGCCGTTGCAAGCGTCTCAGACGCAAACGCCGACCCGTCCGATCCAAACTTTGATGTGTTTAGCGACGGTAATCTCTTCAAATCACTCGAATTTGGTTACACCTCCGGCTTTGATCGCATCTACTTCGACAACATCCATCTGACCCTCTGGCATGCGGACGCAGCTGACGATGGCAGCCGAGCGGAAGACTACGGGGCCGCGTTTTCTGCCGCATGGTTTGTTAACAATAAGTGGATGCCGTTCTTCCGTGCAGGGGCTTCAAAGGGAACCGCAGCGCTTTATGACCGGTCGGTTTCTGCCGGTCTTGGGTACTACGGTCGCAATACCGATCTGGCCGGGCTGGGCCTGAACTGGGCCGAGGCAAGAGGCATTGACGGTGATCAGTTCACGCTCGAAGCATTCTACCGTTTTTCAATCTCACCCGGATTGCAGATCACGCCATCGGTACAATTCATTTCCGACCCGCTTCTGAATCCCAATCAGGACCAGATTACTCTGTTCGGTCTAAGAACCCAGATCGTTTTCTAATGCGGGGTGAATGCAATAGGTAAGTGGCAGTGCCAAAGGGCGACTCAGGGAGATCAACAGGACTTTGCAAAGCCCGCTTTCTGCGCATTGCTGCCATCTGTGGTGCTCGATGTTGCAAGCGCGGCGAAGGGCCGCTTGGTGGCCTCCTATTGCTTTTTGCAGTTTGACAGAATGGTACAATCGCAAATGGCGGCGGGCCCTCTTTCCCCTTACTTTCCCTTCGTGGGCCAGCGGCATTTGGACAAGCCAAACGCCCCTGGCCGTCAGGGTGAGGGCGCTGCCCTCCCCTTCGGGCAACCCTTTTAGACAGGGCCGTGTCCTCGGCTTTGCCTGCGGGCCGCACCACCCCTGTCGAATAACGTTGCCTCGCCCCCTCCCGCGTTCGCCACGTGGCAGATTAGCAGGAACAGGTAGCTTCGCTGTCTGACCTACAAATCAGCTCTGATTTTCCGAAAAGGAAGTCAGAACAAATCAAACTGCATGCCGGAGCAAAAAAATGGGGGCGGTGTGTTAGTTGATGACGCAAAGGTCAAATTCAACTGATGTCCAACGTTGGGGGCGCCTTCTGATGTCGAACGTTCACCTAGTTTCTGGTCCAACTATGACGGTTGGGTCAGGTTCGCGTGACGTTCAACAGGAAATGTGGAACGTCACTGATATTTGACTCAATTGACGGCCAAAACCTCAATAAACAGGTCAATCACGTCATTCAATTTTGACCCAAACGTCAAGCATTTCTGGCCCAAGGTGATTAATGGCATTTCATCGATGCTGAAGTTGATGTCTCATTTCTTGCCTGCTCCACCCAGCGACTGACAAACGCGGATTTGACCATCATGGAGTTGAGAAGGTTACTAAGCTCGAGGAAACTACGTCACGACTGAACGCGCGTTGGATGTCTTATCCGGAGCCTCCAAGCCTTGCCGATGTATCCTCCTTGGCATTGCCCTCAGCCATTCTGCCAAAAGCTTGTCGCCAACCTTCAGCAAGTTCTTTCATCTGAGACAAAACCTCGGCATCTTCTGGCGATATGCGACGAGTCAGCCGTGCGCGTGTAACAGCCAATACAGACCAATTCGGATTTGGCCTTTCAGCCAAGGTGATCCGATCACCGGCGCCAACTTCGCCAGGTTCGAGCACACGATAGTACCATCCGGTTCGGCCCGTCTTCTGAAACTGGTAGGGCATTTCCTTGCGCCCTGTATGTAGCCCAAGTTTCCAGCACGGCTGCCGTCCCTGGCTAATTTGAACTACCGCCGTCCCGAGTAACAGGATGTCGCCGATGCAGAGGTTTTCCTCGGTCAGTCCCGTCGTAGAAATGTTCTCGCCAAATGCCGCTGGCATCGTGCCGGGTGCCATTAGGCCCTCTGCTTGCCAAGCCGAATAGTGATCAAAAGCATAATGATGGATGGCTTTGTCTTCGCCACCATGCACGGTCAAATCCGCTTGAGCGTCCCCGGAAAATCCAAGCGAGGTTATAGTTTGCCGCCCGCTCACCCGATCTTTCTGAATGGCTGATGGCGGTTTGTTTTGCCAGCGATCTTTGACCTCTCCGAAGAATATGTCGTCAATAGTCGCTGACAGGTCTGGATGGTTCATCTGGCTTCCTTGTGCTCAAGACAGATCTTGTCTTTCTCTCCGGGCTCCAATGAAATACCCAACAACTTGCAGAAACCGTTTTTAGTCGTGGCATCATGATGAGTGCAGGATTTGCATTGGCCGAACGAACGACCGCCATTTGCGGTCAAGGCCAGACTGAGGCTTTGCATCAGCCCCTGCTCAAGCATGGCTTGGTTTTCTGCAGGCATATCTCCTACTGCCTGAGCAACAGGGTTCGGCTGACGTACGATCTCGCCCCCTTCCTTTGTGAGTTCGTAGGAAATCGACCGCTGATCATGTTCTTTGCGATGCTCTTCTACATAGCCTTTGCGCGCCAAAGCTTTGAGCGTCTGTGACATCGTTCCACGGGTTGTTCCGATGTATTCTGCAACATGCGACGGCGAGCGCGAGAACATGTTCGCCTCAGCGAGGTACTCGAGCGCCATCCTCTGAGTCGGGTTCAAATCTCCCGCCCATCCTTCGGAAGCATCAATCCGGGCCAGACGGTTGATCAGTGTGCGTATGCGATGATCTGTGTTCATAATGCTTTTAGTAGCGACTCGAAATTATAGTTGCAATGTATTTCTCACTATAGTAGCGACTCGCTATCTTTTAACAGGAGACACCCATGAAACTCTCAATGCTCACTTCCACTCTGGTCTTGTTCATCGGCAGCACAGCTCTTGCTGATGGGAACCATGCCATCCATCAAGATGGCGCCATCATATCTTCGGCAGACGCCAGTAAAGTCGCGGACTTTGACATTCTGGCCGCGCACGCGCACCGCAATGGAAACACCGTCACTTTTCACATGACAACGAATGGAGCGGCTGGCGCCTCAGTTCCGGTGGCAACCGGAGAGGTCGGTGGATCAGACGTCTGGTCCTATGTTTGGCCTACTTCTTTGGACCCTTCGGCCGTTGGGTTCGAAGGCGGCACAGGCATCCTTGCAATGGCCGCAACCAGTCATCCGGATTTTGATGACACACCGCTTTTTGACGAGAACGGTGACGGAGATCCGGCCAATGACGGCATCGAATGGCACAGCCACTGGGTTGTGTTGACCCCGACCGAAGCGTGCGGACCCGACGCGCTTGCCGTACGTGACATCCCCGAAGGATCCTCACCCAAGCTACCTGCGACATGGCCAGGGTTCCCGATCTTTCTGGACAGCCCAGGGTTTACACCGCTGTTTGATGGGCCCGAAATTGTGGTGAACGCAGGCTTCGCCAGCGACGTTGAACTGGATGGTGTCGCTTATGACGGCGTTACGTCAGCATTGAGGGTTAACGCGAATATCCATGCGCCTTTGCTATGCGTCACAGATGTTTTCGACGTCGCATCTGGCGACCTGAGCCTGCCGGGCAAACTTCACTGATATTCGACCGTGCAGCCGCCAAGCCCAAGGCGGCTGCCTGCTAAAGAGGACGAGAATATGCAAACACCAGAACTAGACGTATCGGAATGGTTCAACACAGACACACCCCTGACTTTAGGCGACTTTGAAGGACGGGTTGTCGTCCTTGAGGCATTTCAAATGGCATGCCCAGGATGTGTCCTGCACGGCATTCCCTTAGCACAATCGATTCAGAAGACATTTCCTGAAGAAAAAGTAGCCGTGATTGGCCTGCACACTGTTTTCGAGCATCACCGTGCTATGACACCGGTGTCTCTGAAGGCTTTCTTACATGAATATCGCATTACCTTCCCTGTTGGCGTGGGCAAACAGGGCGCAGGACCATTGCCAAACACGATGACTCGCTTTGGCATGCGCGGCACACCAAGCCTTGTCCTTTTAGATCAGGCGGGGCAGATCGTTGCGCATCACCTTGGTCAGGTTTCGGAACTTCAATTGGGGTCCGAGATTGGCAGTCTTCTGACACAGGAGGTCGTGTCGACCAAAGGCGGCACCGTCACTGTTGATCAAAACGAATGCAAACCAGGTAGCTGCAATGTGTGATCCGGCCAAGGTGCCCACATATGGAAATCGTTTTTTCCAAGCGCCATCGCCAAACCGTAGTTTTGTCTTTCACGGCGACGAAAAGCCCAAAAACACCAAACGGTGCTCGCTACCCAACAACCCACAGCGTCAGGCAAGTCCCAAAAGATCGGGGACTTGCCAATTGTTTTTATGCTAGGTCTACACACTCGATGCTCAAACCAAGCGCGCTTGCCACACCGGCACCATAACCGGGATCGGCCTTGAGACAGTTCGATATGTGACGGATCTGAATTTCCTTTCTTGCAGCGCCAATCGCGCGGGCAGTGTTTTCGAACAACACTTTTTGCTGCTCCGGCGTCATCAGGCGGAACAAATCACCGGTTTGCGAGAAATAGTCATCATCCTCGCGGTGGTTCCAATGATCCGCAGCACCTTCGATGGACAAAGGTGGTTCAGAGAAATCCGGTTGCTCGGACCATTCGCCATGCATTTTGGGCCCATAGCCAATCCGAGATCCGGCATTGCCGTCGACCCTCATCGCTCCATCACGATGGTAGGAATGATACGGGCACCGCGGTGCATTCACCGGGATTTGGGAATGGTTGACACCCAACCGATACCGCTGAGTGTCGCCATAGGAAAACAGACGTCCCTGCAACATTTTGTCCGGCGAAAAGCTGATACCAGGTACAATTGTAGAAGGCGCAAAGGCGGCCTGTTCCACTTCGGCAAAGTAGTTCTCGGGGTTGCGGTTCAATTCCAGCTCGCCAATCTCAATCAGCGGATAGTCCCCATGCGGCCAAACCTTAGTCAGATCAAATGGGTTGAGATGATATGTACCCGCATCCTTCTCTGGCATGACTTGGACGTAGAGCGTCCATTTGGGAAAATCACCGTCTTCGATAGCATCATAAAGATCACGCTGATGGCTTTCACGGTCACCAGAGATGATTTGCGCGGCTTCTTCGTCGGTGGGGTTTTTGATCCCCTGCTGGGTTTTGAAATGGAATTTGACCCAGAACCGTTCGCTGTCCGAATTGATAAAGCTGATTGTGTGGCTGCCAAAGCCGTGCATGTGCCGGTAGGTTGCGGGAATGCCGCGATCAGACATAACAATCGTCACCTGGAGCAAAGCTTCGGGAAGGCTGGTCCAGAAGTCCCAATTGTTATCCGCACTGCGCATGTTGGTCCGCGGATCGCGTTTGACCGCGTGGTTAAGATCGGGAAACTTCAACGGGTCGCGAAGGAAAAACACTGGAGTGTTATTGCCCACCAGATCCCAGTTGCCTTCCTCGGTGTAAAACTTGACTGCAAAGCCGCGAATGTCCCGTTCTGCGTCCGCCGCACCGCGTTCTCCTGCAACGGTCGAAAAGCGCAGGAAGAGATCCGTCATCTTGCCAACATCAGAGAACAATTTGGCGCGTGTATAGCGTGTGATGTCGTGGGTCACTGTGAACGTACCGTAAGCGCCGGACCCTTTGGCATGCATCCGGCGCTCGGGGATCACTTCGCGATCAAAATGAGCCATCTTCTCGAGAAACCAGACATCCTGAAGCAGCGCAGGACCACGCGGTCCCGCCGTCAGAGTGTTTTGGTTGTCGGGCACTGGCGCGCCAAATGCGGTGGTCAGTTTCGGTTTGCTGGTCATGTCAATCTCCTGAGTTGGTATTGGCAGGACAAAACCGAAAACCGCCAAATTACTCCAACTTATATAAATTATCCGATCGATAATCAGAGGTGATGCATGGCAAGAAGAACCTCGGTTGCCGGTCTTTCACTCAGAGATCTTGAGTACATTCAAAGCATTGCCGAAGAAGGTCATATTGGCCGAGCGGCTGATATCTGTGGGGTTTCACAACCTGCAATCAGCCAACAGGTATTGAAGCTAGAGGCCCGACTTGGATTTTCGATTTTCGAACGTCAAGGCAGGCATGTCTCTTTGACGCAAAACGGCCGGATAGTCCTGCAAAAACAGAAATCCTTCTGACCGAGGCCCGTGAACTGTTGGAATTGTCGCTGAGCCTGAGTGACAATCTGGAAGGTGATTTGAAGTTTGGTGTACTTCCAACCCTTGGTCCTTACTTATTGCCGCTCATCCTCAAGTCACTCAAAGCCGCTTACGCGCCTGCATCCCAGGCCGTAAGCAACGCAAAACACAGGTCAAATACGATAAGCGCAAGTACAAACGCCGCAACCGGATCGAGATCATGTTCCGCAGGCTCAAGGATTGGAAGCGCGTGGCGACACGCTATGGCCGTAGTCCCAAGGTCTTCCTCTCAGCCTTCGCACTCGAGGCAACCGTTATGTACTGGTTATGAATCCTAACCCAAAGTAGAATTGGTCAAGTTGAGAACACTGTCGGTTTCAGCGCCAAGCCTTGTTGCAACAAACGTCATTGAGTCGCCTGGCGTTCTTTTTCCGGCCAGAATTCATCCACCACGACATATGCAACGATTACAAAAAATGCGGCGCTGGCAACTTGTAAAACTCGAGTGATGCTCTTGACATCTGCCTCATCGGAAAACGGAGCAACCGACCCGCCATATACAATCAGAGCCGTTGTAATAGCAGAGCCGGCAGCGGTGGCGAGCGGGGCTTGAGATTTACCGAGTGCTCCGAGTGTTAGGCAAAAGAAAAAACACAGCAAAATGGGGGTGAGAATAACCGGAGCTATTACGTTTAATTCATAACAAATGATGGATACTGCCGCCCCAAGAAGGTTTGCCGTCAGCATTGCTTTTGCAACTGTTTTGCCTGCAGCGGGCATTGCCGCAAGTTGCTGGCTCAGGAGCGCGACAAAAAACAAAACAAGTAGTGCAGATGCGCCGGAAACAAAAAACGCCAAGGCAAACGGCACTGTTACAAGCGACATCCTGACTATTCGGCGATGTGGGTCGAAGTTCGGCGACGATGCGGCCTTCTTCTGGGCCGCTGTTTGAGGTTCGGCGGGGATCAGCGCGAACATTAGCGTCGATACGAAGCCCGCAAACAGCAGATTCAAAGGTATCCAATACACAAGCACCAAGGCCAGATCCTGGGATTGCAGAACCAAGTTTGGGATCATCAATGCTCCCATGAGAGCGATGACACCTGGTAAAACTCCGGCGCCTGAAACCGACCACATGAAAGACAGGATTATTCCAATGGCTACCAGAATGAGAAACACGAGCGGATATGGTGAGAAGACTGACGACACCAGAAACGAAATGAACATCAATCCAATCGAAAAAACAAACAGCTTAGTAAATGCTGCCAGAGGTAATGCGGCGGGCGCCTGCAAAAACAGTGCGGCGAACACCGCCCCAACGACGGCAAGCGGCCACCCAAGAAATAGGCCCAATGAAAAGACGCCGGTAACACCCAGCGCAAGCCGGGTGACAGAGCGTTGGTCCTCAGTACGCATAGGACAGAATTGAAACCACGCGGATGTAGGTGCGACCTACGAGGTTCAGCAACGAGTTGTCGCTTAGGTACATGATCACATCGGCTTGCCCATTCAGTTGAAAGCGAAGGTCATCTTCGGCGCTTCCGGCTTCATAGCCAGGTAAAACGATCCTGACTGGGAATCTCTCAGGCTCCCGCAAAAAACCTTTAGTGCTTGGAGGGCTCGCCAATTGCCCGGGCACATCACCGCCACTTAGGGAAACAGCCGCACTAAAGCTCTCAATGACGCCCGGAATAACCTGACCTGGATGCATGTCCAACACGACATCAACCGGAGACCCTATCGAGGCTCTTCCTAGGTTGTTCTCGGAAAAATACGCCTCAATCCAGACGTCAGTTGCGTCCAGAAACGTCAACAGATCCTGGCCGGATCGCGCATATGTTCCGGGGGCTATCAGCAAATTCGAGATGACACCTGTCGCCGGAGCGCGCAACTCAGTCCACTCAAGGTTAAGCTCTGCATCCGCCAAGGCCGCCAACGCGCGCTGGATTTTCGGGTTTTCAATCCCGTCGTCACCAAGCCTTTGTTTTGCTTTTTCCAGATCTGCTTTTGCGTTCTCATAGTTTGCCTCGGACTCCCCCAGTTGCCCTCGCGCATCATCGGCCTTTGAGACGGCAATCAACCCTTTCTTTTCGAGCGCAAATACGCGTTCTGTTTGAATGCGCATCGTATCCAGATCGCTCTGCGCCCTTGCTAGTTTGGCCTGTGCGGCTCTTACCTCTGCCGAAGATGCGCCCACTTCTTGAGTGGCTGCTTCGAGATCAGCTTCCGCCTTGTCGCGCTGAATCTCATAGGGTCGCGAGTCGATCCGGACAAGGACATCTCCGGCCGATACAATCTGACCATTTTCGACCAATACTTCAGTCACGGTGCCAGTCACCTGCGGGACGATCTGGGTCGCCACGGCTTTTACTCTTGCGTTCCCGGTAAATGGCGTTTTCCGATCAGCGACCAGATACCAGACAAGAAAAATCAGAATGACAGCCAGGGTTGTCCATATCGTCTTCCTCATTTCGCCGCACTTTCTGCAGCGCCCTCAGCTTCGGGCGAGGTATCAATCCAAACCTTGAACAGCTCATAGAAGACAGCGAAGAGAACCGGTCCCATAAAGACGCCGATCAAACCGTACGCCATCATACCTCCGAGAACACCGATGAGGATGACCAACATAGGAGTCTCGAGGCCTTTTGAGATGAACACGGGTCTTAGGAAACTGTCCATTATAGTGACGGGAACAGCCAGTATGGTGAAGACCAAAGCAGTTCCGCCGGACATGGAACTCCAAGCGTAGATAATTACCGGTATAAGAACCAATCCGGGCCCGATTTGGATAATCGAGAGTATCAGGCAGATGAATGCCAACGTGGCGGCCGAAGAAATCCCAAACAAAGCCAACAGTATCCAAACGCAGACCGCTTGAATGGCAGCTACGCCAATCACGCCTTTTGTAACGTTCCGAATTGTTGCGCCTGCCAGTGTTACGAATTCTCCACCGCGCGGAGCGAAAACACGGTTGGCAAAGCGCTGAAGACCTTGGACCATATTTGGCCCGGGGCTGAACAACGCCCCCATTATCAATACGGACAGAGCTAAGCCAAGAAGCCCGATGCCGATGCCCAACACCTTTCCAAACAGCGACTTGGTGATCTCAAGGATTTGCGCGCCATATTTTGTAAGCGCGCCGTCAAGATTGCGCTCAAACATCCCCCAGACATCGGAAATTTTGTCTCCAACCAATGGTAATTCCTTGAGGCCCTCGGGTGCAGGGGGGACTTTCAGCTCACCCTTGTCTGCTTGTTCCGCGAATTCAGCCCCTAGTTCTGCAGCACCAGACACCGCAGTTGCGACTGGCCCCAGGGTCAAAACAAGGCCCAGCAAAACCAAGATCGTTGTGGCAAGCTTTTTCCGACCTCCCAGCTTGGACTGCAGCCAATCAAATGCCGGGTAAAGCGCCACACAGAGGATAGTTGCCCAGATAACCACGCTTGCAAGCGGGGCCACCATGACCAGAGCGCTGTAGAGAAATAGTCCGAGAAAGAGCAATCGTATCGCTAGATCGACAATCTTTGCGTCCTGTGTCTTTTCCATTCCATCCCTCCATATGTTTTTTTGAATGTTATACTCAAAAAACATAATATGTATATTTTTTTAGTTTTAGTGATCATCTATCAGCTTGAAGACGCAAATGAATCCAGGCCGCGGCTTGAGATGCACAGACGGGCCAATGCCTGTGCAGGAACTCGGTTTGGCTCATTTGAGTGCAGTCTATTAGTCCGCTTTTTTGTCGTCTTGGGACAAGATTGTATCTGCCACTGTGGTCGCAGCGGTAACGAAGACACCGAGGCCCACGATGATGTAAATCATTGTGAAGATCTTCCCTGCCGCGGTTTCAGGTGAGAAGTCACCAAACCCTACGGTCGAAATTGTCACTACAGAAAAGTAGATTGAGTTGAGCCAACTCCAACCCTCGACAAAGTGGTAAAAGACCGAAGCCCATAAAATCATTCCAACCGTGAAGGCAAGAATGCCTTTCACTCTACCGTCTTTGAAAGCGACGCCTATCCCTCGTGTTATTCTGGTTAGTGAGTTCATCCTGTCCTCGTCGTTTGAAGAATTCACATATAACAGTAATTGGATAAATGTGGGAAATCGAAGAAATCTGGCTGCCAATAGCTTGGGGGATGCGTCGAGCCGCTGAAGTCGCAACCCCTGCAACGTGTCCAGTTCTGGTCGGTCAAACTCGCTTCAAGCCAGCTGATTGGAAGCTGGGTCAGCGGTACAAAAGTTATTTTGTCATCTACCCGTGATTTAGCTGTCCGACCAAATCAGCGAGAGTTATCAGCTGTACGGTCAAGATCATTCAGAGGTCGGGAAATTTACCGACCAAATAATCCATTAACCTAACAAATAAATGGTTTAGGTTGCCCAAGGTATGAATCGGAACATTAGGAGAAAAGCGTGCGATACGTTGCAAAAGGTGTATTGGTTTGTTGCGCTGTCGCGTTTGTGGCTGTGTTAGCAGCTTGGCTTTTCCTGTCTTCTACGTTGTTTTCTTCTGTAAGGACCACCTTCGTTGAAAACCTGATCTCCAAGAAACTTGGTCAGGACGTCATCATAGAGGATGAAGTGCGTCTGGGCCTTGGCCGGCACTTGCAGGTGTCAGCGGCGGGGCTGGTACTACCCGGTTCGCGGAGAGCGAACGAGAATCTAGCAGCAATCGACGAACTTGAGTTCGAAATTTCCACGCGCGACCTCTGGAACAGTAATCTATCGCTGAGCAACCTTTCTTTCTCGGGCGTGCACCTGAACCTGATCACAGGCAAAGACGGCGTCGGAAACTGGCAGTCCCTTTCCCAATCAGATGTAGAAGCCGGGCAAGCTGCTAAGTCTCCGAAAATGCCTTTGGCTGGAGTTCTAACGGACCATAAAATTGACCTGACCGATATCACTGTTTTTTACCAAAACGATCTAAACGGGCTTGAGCTGGATCTGCAGCTTTCTGAGCTGCTTCTAAAACGCGATACGGAAACCGACGTTGCGACCGCAGTTGGGGCCGGTTCGCTAAACGGAAAGAGGTTTGATCTGAACGCGACATTCCCTGCGGAAGACCCGTTTCAGGTAGCGGTGAACTTCGAACAGATTTCGATTACCGCAGAGGAATCCCCCATAGAAGACGGGCTGCAAGTGAAGACGACCCTAGAGGTTGTAGAACTTGGCCAGCTTCTCGATATCCTGAAGCTTGACCGTGTCCTGGAAGGTTCAGGGAGTATTAGTGCAACATTCAATTCGGTCGACGGCGTTGCCCGGATTGATGATCTAAGTGTTTTGACGGAGTTGGATGGCGGGCAAAGCCTCTCGCTGACAGGACAAATCGGAGAATTGGGGAACCCGGAAGACGTATCGCTGACAACCCGCATTCGGTTGTACCCTGAAGATGCTGAACCGGGCACAGCCGCATCGCGGTATGATCTTAAACTTATCGCGGTCGACATGGTTATCGACAGCGTCCCCGGGCGGATTCCGCAGCGGCAAATGGTCATTAAGACCAACGGATTCACATTGGACACGTCTGGCGAGGGTCCGCCTCCGATCAAGTTCTCCGAACTTTCCAGAACACCAGAAGGCGCCTTAAGGGTCGGAAGCATCAACTTGAGAATTGGGAACCCGGCTGATCCGTTTATCATTTTGGACGGTTCGGTCGATGACGCTCTGCAGTTACAAGGAATATCAGCAGAAGGTCTAATGGATATTCCAGCAAGCAGTTTGATCTCACCAGAACTGTTAGGACCGGACGACCAACTCGGCAGATTTTCCGGCGACTTTCATTTGAATGGCGACATCAATCAGGTATCGCTGACGAATTTGGATGGCAGGACAAGCGAAACGGAAGTCTGGAACCTCGAAGTACATGGCACTGTCAAGAATGTACTCAAATTCGAGGACCTGGATTTGGCAATCGATGTTGAAGTCCCATCAGGTGCAGACCTTTTGGAGGCACTATCGCTTGATCGCGTGGAAACCGGACGGGCTCGCCTTGAGATTGACCTCGCTAGCGAAGGCACCGATTGGAACGCGAGTGCCAATGTCGAGGTTTCTGAATCTGTCCTGGAAATTGTCGCCGATCTTGATGATGCAACAAGTGATCCTGTGCTGAAGGGTTCCATAGAGAGTGACCTGATAAAGATAGATCATATTCGAGCTATCATTCAGGCCGCCGCACAGTTGCGGAAGCTAGGCGGTACGGAGCCCGACGAGGAAGACGTCAATCAAGAAGCAGATGACACTGGCCCTTTGAGAGATGTGACGCTTAAACCAATTGGGCGTTCAGTTCTCTTGTCCGGTATGGATATGGATGTCGACATTGACCTTCGGCACATAGAGGGCGCCAAAGGCATTAGCAGTTTGCAGAGCGAACTGACGCTTAACAAAAATGAGCTTAAGGCCGGACCTTTGAAATTTGAATACGGTGGCGCTCATTTCGACGTCAGCGGGCAAATGGATCTATCGAACGACGCGCACCTGCTCACGTTGACCGGCAAGGCAGGCGGCTGGCAGCTGGATGATATTCTTCACGGTCTGAACTTCAAAAAAGGTGCAAGCGGTACGATCTATGCAGATTTTTCGGTGTCAGGAGGAACCAATTCACCCAAGCACTTTGCCAACAGCATGAACGGCAACGCCACAGTTTCATTGCGTGATGGCTCGATCGAGACCCAGCTTTTGGATTTGGCGGGGCTGGGTGTGCTACCTTGGGTGTTTACCAAAGAAAAACAAAAGGTTGCTCCGATCGTGTGCTTGCGCGCGCCGATTAGTATCTCCAATGGAAGTATTTCGACGAAACAAACCACCTTGGAAACGGATCATGTCCAAGTTGTGGTCTTTGGCGGCGTCGATGTGGCTGGCAAGGTCTTGGATTTAGATCTACAGCCCCGCAAGATTGGCGAACCTCTTTCGAAAAGCCCCTGGCCAGTGACTCTAAAAGGCCCGCTAGCTAAGCCGAAAATCAAGGTCAAGGACGGCCCGAAGCGACTGAAACGATCAGATGGTGCAGACAAAATGCCTGCCAAAAGAAAACTCTGCGTCCCGGATATTTTACAACTGCAGTAGTAGTGGTGGAGGCAGTTGGTTCAGGAACAAATCTAGAATTAAAGAAAGATGACAATGCTCCCGAAAAGGGATTTCCGCTTTGAGCCCAAAGCAGTCTTTGCAATATCCAGCATTCGCCGTTCCCATCGGCATGTTAGCAATGTGTCGGCTTGAGTTTTTTTGGCATACGACCGACTTTGCTGTACACTCGCCACACTGCTCTGTCGAAAAGCTGAATGAATGACCAACTTCTTTGGGGGGAGGAACTATGTCAATCGAAACGACCGCACGAGAATTTTTTGAAGCTTGCGAGACTGGTAAGGGTTGGGAAGGGTGCAAAGGCTGTTGCCATCAAGGCGCTACTTTCTCAGCTCAGGCCGATGCGTTAGCTGACATATCTACTCTGGAGGGTTATGCGGATTGGATGAAGGGTTTGCTGACACCTATTCCAGATGGTCATTACGAGTTAAAGTCATTCTCGACTGATGCAGATCGTGGCGTCGTAACTGCATTTGCCGTATTTCACGGTACCCACTCGGTAGACGGGCCCGTGCCAGCGACCGGAAATAAGGTTGCGGCCGATTACGTCTATGCGATGGAGTTCGAAGGCGAAAAAATTCGGCACATGACCAAGATTTGGAATGACGGTCACTCGTTAAAGCAACTCGGCTGGGCTTAACCGCTGTAGGATGATTTGTGCGCTAGCGAGCTGAAATGGCGGTGAGCGCTTTGTCCGCTCATCAGCCATTTTCAGTCCGGTGCTGAATGTCCAGTTTTCGGGGATCTCAACATGCTGAACGAGCGAAACCTAAAATGGTGGTGGAGGTCCGGTGAGCGTGAGCTCTTTTAGTTCAGGGTGCTGCTTCTGCAGCGAATGGCGGCAAGGCAGACGCTAACGCGGAAATTTTAAGGTTGGGCCAATGTCCGGTAGGGCTGTATAACCGGGATTAGGTTTGGGACTAGCCCTCTGCAGTCTCAATCTTCCAGGCGTCCAGTAACTTCGGGAGTGCAATCTCCCAATCCAAAACCCCGGATTGTGCTGCCCAGGAAAGGTATTGGCCTTTCAAATCCGCCTCAAGCGTCGGAGATGTGCCAGCCAGATTGTTCAATTCCGTACGGTCTGTCTCCATATCGTAAAGCTCCCAATCTTGCGAAAATTGACGCACCAGTTTGAATTGCCCGAGGCGAATTGCTGCGTTTCCTTCATGTTCGAAGAAGATCGGTTGCTCGCGTCCCCAGTCTTTTCCTCTGAGCAAGGAAAGCAGGGATTCACCCTGCATAGGCTGGATTTTGTGCCCTCCAACCTCGTCTTGATATGTGCACCCTGTCGCCTCAAGGATGGTCGGCAGAATATCCACAACGTGACAGGCAGCATGGGCCGTGTTTCGGGTTTTGAACCCTTTGGGCCAATGCGCGACCAGTGGCGTCGATATCCCACCTTCGTGCACGTAATGCTTGAACAGTCGAAATGGCGCGTTGGAAACATTGGCCCAAGGTTTGTCATAGCTTTGATAGGTCAGTGCACTACCAGGCATAACGTCGGGGCGATTGCCCATCTCGATCTTGCGACCGTCGGAGGTGGTGGCTGGGAAGAACTTGGCCCAACCATCTTCGGCCATGAACTCGGCACAACCACCGTTGTCGGACAGAAACAAGATCAGCGTGTTGTCGAACCTGTCCATGCGTTTCAGCTCGGCGATCAGACGGCCAATGGACTGATCCATCCGGTCCACCATTGCGGCATAGGTCGCCATTTTCCGGGCTTCCCAGTCCGTGTTTTTCTCTGCAGTCCACGGGTGAACCTGGTCATCGCGCGGTGAAATGTCCCAGTTGGTCTGGAACAGCCCCATGGCATTCATCGTCTCGTGCCGCGCAGTGCGAGTGGCGTCCCACCCGGCGTTATAGACTCCGTCGTACCGGGCGATGTCTTCTTCATGCGCGTGAAGCGGCCAATGCGGGGCAGTATGTGCCAGATAGAGAAAGAACGGCTGATCTTCGGGCGTTTCTTCGATCATGCCGACCGCTTTGTCGGTGATCGCGTCGGTGAAATAGAAATCATCGGGGAAGGTCTCGACCCGGCTATCGTCTTCCAACATGTAATGCGGTGAAAAGAAATGTGTGACGCCATCGACAATGCCATAAAAGCGGTCAAACCCGCGCTGACGTGGTGTTGGGTGCTCGACATCGCCAACGCGCCAACTGTCGACCTCGCGGGCCATGAAATCCCCCGCGACATGCCATTTCCCGGACATCAGCGTTCGGTAGCCGTTCGCTCTGAGGTGCTCTGCAATCGTGGCGCTGTCGTTGCGCAAGAACCCTTGATAGGCAGGCGTGCCAAGATTGGCCCCCATGTGACCAACGCCTGCGTTGTGAGGATACAACCCAGTCAGCAACGACGCGCGGGTCGGGCAACATCTGGCGCAATTGTACATGGCTGACAACATGGTGCCGTCGCGAGCGAGCGCATCAATGTTAGGTGTCTTGATTTCGGAGCCCGTAACGCCAAGATCCGCAAAACCCAAATCATCAGCGAGGATCAAAATAGCGTTTGGTCGTTCGCTTACCTTTGGCATCGTTTTTTCTCCAGAAAAGTCTGAAGAAACGTAGGATTGTACAAGCGCAATCACAACAATCTTTAGTTACATGAACTGAAGGCAGCCACGAAGGTACGCGTTTGAAGGGTTCGCTTCGTCAGCACATATTGAGTGCAGACTGAGCTAAATCTTGTACCAGCAGCGAACGGCAGCTTCGACGGGCCGCACTGCAGCACTTGGGGTTTGTTTGAACGGCAACAATGGGCCGTCCACAATCTGTGTAGGACAGGGCGGGCAACCGATGCCGTATCGCATCTGAGGTCCGGTTAGAGCCCGAAGTCTCAGATTCCGCGCTTCGTACGAATGTCCGCTAGGTAATTCGACGAGGTGTAAGCCTTGTGATTTGGATAGCAGTTTCGTTGGCTCCATTTACGGCCGCCCTTTTGGAGCGGCTATTCCGAGACCTCGTGGGCGGCAAAGGCATCCGCATAGTCAGGATGCCAGCGCGACAGCGCGGGCCGGTTATGGACAATATCACCCAGGGCCCATTCGATGCGTTTCCTGTCGCGGGCTTCTGAGACATCGTTGTCGGGGCAGAGAATATAGAAATCTCCGTTCGACATGCGCTGCAGCAGATAGTCGATCGCCTCGTCGCTTGACCATGCCGCCGCGGGCTTTTCGGGCATGAACTTCTGGATCATGCCCGTGTAGGTAAAGCCGGGCACAAACAAATGGGCGCTGATCTCGGCACCCGCCTCGCGCAGCTCGTGGGCCAGCATCTCGGTCATGACCTTCACAGCGGCCTTGCTGGTGTTATAGGCGGTGTTTCCGGGCGGCGTGGTGATCCCCTGTTTCGAGCCTGTGTTGATGACCACGGCAGGGCGTGCTGCGGCGATCATCCGCGGCAGGAAGGTGTGCACTCCGTTCATGACGCCAAACAGATTGACCTCTATCAGTTTCCGCCAGTTCTCGCTGTTTTCCCAACTGCCGGTCGGCAGCGCAATCCCGGCATTGTTCATCAAGACAGCCACCTCTCCGAGTTCAAAGACCTGATCGGCGAGATCCGTCATGGCTGCGGCGTTGGTCACGTCCGCGGGGATCGCCCGAACCGTCTGGGATGTATCCGCCAGTTCGATCAAAACCGGCTCGGCCTTGTCCAGTGCCTCTCCTGGAAGATCGACCAGCACAACACCCAGACCCGCCTGCAAGAACCGTTTGGCCGCAGCGAAGCCCACGCCGCTTGCCGCCCCGGTGACAACGGCTAGGCCGCCTTTTTCGATTGCTTTTTGGTACATGTTGTTCCCTCTCTTGATGACGGGTCACGTCGTGTTTCAGGGCGCCATCTTTTGTTTAATGCCCCCGATAAACGCCGCATCGTCCTGTTGTTTGCGGGCATCCAGCAAAGCCTCGGCATCAGGTCCTGCGCGATACCGCAAACGGTCGCCGGTGTCGTTGGCCGCGTCCCAAATCACCTCGGCAACCGTCTCTGGCGCAGAAGGGTTCGATGCGAGTTTGCCGAACAGGCGCCCCATAGCTTCGGCCATCGGCACGTAGTCTGGCAGATTTTCATCCATAGCAAAATCGAACGAGCTGCCGCCGAAATTCGTCTGGATCATGCCAGGTTGAACAATACGCACCCGTATGCCAAACGGTTCCAACTCGTAGTGCAGGGCTTCGGACAGACCTTCCACCGCAAACTTGGTGCCGTGATAAAGCGCGCCCAGCGGGAAGGTGATCTGCCCACCGATGGACGAGATATTGATCACCGTGCCGGAACGGTTTTGACGAAAGTGGGGAAGCACCGCTTTGGTCACCTCCATCAAGCCGATCACGTTGGTGTCGAACTGGCGTCGGATGCGGTCCATCGTAAAGGCTTCGAGCGCGCCATAGGCCCCATAGCCTGCATTGTTCAGCAAAACGTCGATCTGTCCAAAGCGTTCGATGCCCTCTGCCACGGCCGTCGCGATTGAGTCGGCGTCCGTCACGTCCAGCCGCGCCAGGTGGACGTTCTCCAAAATGGCAAGATCCGAGCCGCCGGTAGGGGTCCGCATCGTGGCAACGACGTTCCATCCCCTGGCCTGGAAATACCGGGCCGTTGCCGCGCCGATACCGGACGACGCGCCGGTAATTAGAATGGTCTTCATATCTTTGATCCCCTGATGCCTATGAGCACAATACTCAAGAATTCTGTGGGAATCTTTTTCTATTCTCCAAAATTTTAGCACAATTCTCCAGAAACGGAGTTTTTCTAAGATATAAGGCGGCGTCCATGCTAAAGGAGGACAAACCAAGGGAGGCGGACATGGAACCCCAGGATTTGTTGGACTACGTTTCGACACTGCTTGACCAGAAAGGGATCGGCCAGGGCGTTCTTCAGCATGAAGATAGCGGGACGGTGTTTCTGACCCATCCGGCGCCAACCCAACAAGAGGCCAATGTCTACCGTCCTCTTTTGTGTGCGGTGCTGCAGGGCGCAAAGGAGGTTGGCACCAGCACGAGAATCCTGACAGTTGGGGCTGGGCAATCACTGATCGTCAGCAATGCCTTGCCCGTGGTCTCGCAGGTTACCAACGCAACGCCCGAGCATCCCTATGTCGCACTCGTATTCCCTTTGGATCTGGATGTGATGCGCGCCTTGGCGTCGTCGCTGCCACCGTCATCTGGTGCCCGTGTATCGGACCCGTTTTCGATTTGCCTCGCAGATACGGATGATGCGATACAGGACGCGCTGTTGCGCTATTTCCACCAGTGCGAAACCGATGAGACACGGCGCATGCTCGCCCCCATAACAGCGCGGGAAATCCATGCCCGCCTGTTGATTGGCAAGCATGGCGGCACGCTTCAGAAACTGGTGTGGCATGAAAACGTGGCCAGCAGGATCTTTGCAGCGACACACGAAATCAGCTCTGATCTGGGTCGGTCACTGAGTGTTCCCGAGCTTGCCGGGCGTGTTGGTATGAGCAACTCGGCCTTTTTTGAGCAGTTCAAGGCGGTCACTGGAACGTCTCCCTTGCAATACCAAAAGGACCTGCGGTTGATGCAGGCCCGCAACGAGCTGCGCACAACCGGGTCGAAAGTGTCCGAGATTGCCTATGGCGTCGGATACGAAAGCTCGGCCCAGTTTTCGCGGGAATATGCACGCAAATTCGGATGCTCCCCAAGACACGATCGAGTTTCTATGGCCGTCCAATAAGGCAAAAAACAACAAATTCAAACGTCACAGCCCTATTACGGACAAGAGCCTTTCAGCCCGACCAATTTCCGAAAGCAGCCGTTGGTGCATTCGCAGCGAATGGCCGGTTCGGTGAAGCTGCACCGCGGCGCAGTCTGACACGATGAATGGCTGGAAAGGGCCGATCTCCGATGGCTGAATAGACTACTCCTCTGCAGGTGACACGGCCCGATTGTAGAGATGCCATGTGGTGTGACCGAGAATTGGCAGGGTGAAGATCAGGCCCAGAAACGCCGGAACCAGTGACAACAGCATAGTGACTGAGATGATCGCCGCCCAGGTGAGCATGACCACCGGGTTTTCCGTGACGACGCGAATGGAAGTTAACATGGCGGAGACGAAATTTGTTTCCCGGTCGAGCAACATGGGCATGGCAACGACGGTCACGGAGAACAGTGCAGTCCACAGAATTGCGCCTACACAGGTTCCAATTGCAAGGAAGGTCCAGCCTTGCAGTGTGAAGAATACGGTGTTCAAAAACCCGTCAAAGTCCGAGAAAGAAGTATTCTGCAGGATGATCGCCAGCCAAAGCCGAACCTGATAAACCCACACCCAGAAAATGAACAGGGTGACAAAGGCCATCCAGCCCATTTCGCGCTTGCGTTGATTTGCCATGGCGGTGAGAATTTCTGACCAGCCAAAACTCTCTCTCTTCTGCAATCGGCGGGACATTTCATAAAGCCCGGCCGCGGCAAAAGGTGCGACCAGCGGAAAGCCTACAATGGCGGGTATGATCATCCAAATCTTGCCGAGCCAGACGAAGCTCCAAACAAGCAAGATTCCGAAAACCGCATAGAACAGGCCGAAGAAGCCGCTCATGACGGGGCGAGCCAGAAAATCGGAAAACCCGGCCTTCAGTGACGCGGTAATATCACCCGCCGTCACCTTATTGACCTTTGGCATGGCCTGCTGCTGCGGCGTCAGATTGTCCGGTGGTGTGGAGCCTTCGGACTTGGATGTCATGACGCACTTCTCCCTAAACATGGCACGGCGCTGGTCTTTTTGCCAACAGAGCTAACTGTGAAACAGACATCCCTCTTTCGCATAGAGAGTGCATCAGGTGAGGCATAAGGGCAAGGCGGGAGTATGGCAGCTACGTCTCGCAAATTGTAAGTTCGGCCAGCTCAAGATTTCGCTGTTGCAGCGAATGTCTCCTTCGACGGGCCGCATTGCAGCATCGTCGCGCCGAGTCGAGTGTCCGCAATGGGCCGGGTCTCCACATCGTCAACGCCTTGCTGACCTACACTCGCTTATCATCCGATGAGATTAAAGTTATCCCCGTGCCCGGTTTTGCTAGTGGATTGAGGTAGCCATGTCGTTGATGTGGATTCGCGTTTCTTTCTAGGGTCAGGATTTATAACCAGTAGATGACGGTTGCCGCGAGTGCGATGGCTGACAGAAAGACCTTTGGGCAGCGGTCATAGCGGGTCGCCACTCGCCTCCAATCCTTGAGCCGGCCAAACATGATCTCGATGCGGTTTCGCCGCTTGTATCTGCGCTTGTCATATTTGACCGGCGTCTTGCGCTGCTTTCGGCCGGGTATACAGGCGCGTATCCCCTTGTCTTTCAACGCGTCTCGGAACCAGTCGGCGTCATAGCCGCGATCCCCGAGCAGCCAGTCCACATTTGGTATGCTGCTGAGCAAAGCCCGAGCACCGATGTAATCACTGACTTGCCCGGCGGTTACGAACAGGTTGAGCGGGCGACCTTGGCTATCGCAGATAGCATGCAACTTGGTATTCATGCCGCCCTTGGTTCTACCGATCAGGCGGCCACGCCCCCCTTTTTTGCGGCCATACTGGTCGCCGTACGGTGTGCCTTGAGATAGGTCGCGTCAATCATGACCGTCTTCTCTTCGCCGTGTTTGGCGGCCAGACCGGCCATAATCCGTGCGAAGATGCCTTTCTCGCTCCAACGCTTCCATCGGCTGTAGAGGGTCTTATGGGGGCCGTAGGCTTCCGGGGCGTCTCGCCAGCGCAACCCATTGCGATTGATAAAGATAATCCCGCTCAACACCCGTTTGTCATCTACCCGAGGCTTGCCATGTGACTTCGGAAAGAATGGGGTAAGCTTGGCCATCTGCTCATCGGTCAGCCAATAGAGGTCGCTCATGTCACCGCTCCGTTTTCAGAGCCGTGAATCACGCATCGCAGTGAAAATCAATGCATCCTGACCCTAGTGACAAGGCTTCCGGGCCAGGCGCAACACGCCGATGCAATTTCTATGATGGAACTGATGTGGTTGAAGAGTTCCTCAGCGTTGAAGACAAACGTCAGGTGCATGTACAGATACGCGAGTTTGCCGCTCCGATGAAAACATTCGAAGCTAAGTTCTCAGTCGTGCCGACGCCAAGCGGAGCGACGCAAGTATCGATCGAAATGAACTACGAGATGAAGATGAGTGTGTTCGGCGACGTATTAGACCTGTTGGTGATCAAGGGCAAAATGACGAAGCTGTTGAACAGTGTGCTTGCCGGACTGGATCACCATATTACGGCTGGTGAAACGATCGGCAAAGACTTTGTCGACGCCGCATAATTTCTCCAATCAACGAAAATCTCTTGGCTGCCGATAGGGTTGTCGGCGGCCAACAGGTCAGCATATTTGTTGATGATACTGGCACATTTCCACCATTCGGTAGACCCTAGCTTGCCGGGATGGCCGGTCGAACCAAAACTGGCGGAACGGCCCTTAGCGGACCTTCACCCTGCCTTCTAGATGCTGCGGTCGCAGCCCGCTATCCGGACATTCGCCGCTGGTGCGAAATCTTGGTCAGCGCGAACTCACAGGTCGCGGTCTTTGCCGCCGTTCACCGTTAGTACTCCAATGGCTGCTGTCAGCTTGCCGCCACTATCTAAACACAAGAGTGTGTGCGAGAAGGTAAAATGTCAGAGCAACACAGAATTTGCCGTTACGTTCTGACCCCGGAAACAGATAAATGTGCGCGACGTTTTCCAATATGGTTAGAGCAACGTTTGCTTGTCAGGTCAGACGACCGATCCAATTGTTTTTGCACCCGGACTTAGCACACGTTTTGTGAGGCATGCGACAGCCCATTTCGACGATACTGGCTTGGGGTCAGGCCGGTGTATTTTCGAAATGCGCGTGTGAAGTGTTGCGGGTGCTCATACCCCGCCGAGAATGCAACATCGATTATCTTGATTTCGAGGTCACGAAGGAGACGGCAGGCGTTTTCGAAACGCGCTTCCTGAATGAGCTCAGTGTACGTTTTGCCGTGTCGCGCAAGTGTACGTTGAAGAGTTCTACGCGACATGCCCGTGATTTCGGAGATGAGATTGAGCGACGGGTAGGCGTCCTGAAGATAGGGTGCAACAACCCGCCGGAGGCTTCCAACAAAGTCTATCCCGTCAGGAGAAACAGCTATATCGTCAGATCCGTTCACGGTTTGCGTCATACTTGGTACGGCAAGGCTGATGATAGGAACCGTGACAGAAGTGTGGGGCTGGCCAAATCGAATTCTGGTGTTGGGATAGGTTGCCTCCGCCGGGACATGGCTTGCGGATTGCGACATGATGGTAATTTCACCAGGGCACCAATCGGAACCACATACAGTGCGCAAGATCTCAATGAACGAATGAACAGCGACCCATTCCGGTCCTGCCAGGGCGCTGTGGTCGCGAAAGTCGGGTAAATCGAAGTGAATTCTATAGTCGTCCCCCTCTTGCCGAATACCGACTGACATGGCCGTGTTTTCGATGGGGACGACCTTCGCAAATGATTGAATAAGTGCCAGACCAGATGGCGCATTCAATAACGCAGATTGCATTTTTTGCGACAGCCCTGAAACCCTGGCTGAAAGCGACGCGTGATGCCCAAACTCGACGATGTTCAGATCACGGCTGCACTGGTCTACAAACTCAAAAACCTTGGGCAGGCTGAGATAGGCATCTGGATGGTCTTCAATCATGGTCGGAAGCTTGGCGCGTTCCAGCTCCCGGTCAACCGGTGCGCCGATTTCGCGTAGGGACGACGTGTAGGTGAGAAGGTGCGCGGCGCGGACCAAAGGTAATGCTCTCATCCGTAAACCCTCTAATGATCGCTTCCAGCTTTGGCCCTTTGACGCAATTCAATAGTATATGCAGCGCGTTCCAATCCGCAATCACCTTGGTCAGAGGCGCGTATTGGTCAGACACCACGCATCAACGTTGCCTAAAATCGTAGCAGAAACGCTCCTGCTAAGAAGGGAAACACCAATGCCGCGGTCGGCAGCCGAATTTCATCTGGATCCTGTTGAGGTTTCCGATGCGGTCTCTGCTCTCGTCAGGGACGGAGACGCTACGATTCAAAAGGTAGCCGATGAGTTGGGCGTGAGCAGGCGTTCAATGCAGAGGTATCTTGCCGACTCGGGCGTTACGTTTTCAGGCATCCGGGATCAGGCGGTAAACCACGCGGCGCTGACGATGCTGGCGCACACGGCAATGCCGATTGCAGTGATCTCCAGAAAATTGGGATACAAAAACCCAAGTAGTTTCACACGCGCGTTCGTTCGGTGGAACGGTGTTACACCCCTTAACTATCGGCGCCTGGAAAGACGAGAAGTTTCATAGGCAGAGTTGTGGCGCGAAATGGTTAGAAATACAGCTTCAATCCGGACTACTGTTGGTCAATGACGGATCAACCCGAAGGCGAACCTTAAATCTGACCAGCCTCTTTTGACCCAGAGCCTTGTACATAGCTTGAGCAATTGAACTGATTTCGGGCCCCCTGTAGAAAATCACTTTGACAACAAAACATTATCTTGGAGAAAGACATGACAAGCCTGACAAAGAAACTTGCGTCGGCGACAGCCTTTGCGATGCTGGCGCTACCGGCTTTGGCCGATGTCTCAAAAGAGACAGTTGAGTCCCTAGGTGCGCCGGACTCCATCGATACCCGCATCGGCACGCTTGAGTTTTCCAAAGGTGTGCCAACAGATGCCACCGCTCAGACTGTCTTCGATCAGGTCGACTTCACCCGTGCCCTCAATGTCTACAACAACAGTTTCCGCGGCGCATCGGCCCTGGGTCTGAAGAAAGGCTTCCAGAACGCCGGTGCACAAAGCGGCGATGTCGTCATCTTCGAAGAGCTGATGGGTTCCGACTCGCTGTTTCTGACAGCAAACGCTGACACCATTTATTACATGTCCTGGCTTGACCTGTCAGACGGGCCGATTGTGATCGATCAGCCATCCGGTGGCCTGGGGGCGATCAATGATATGTGGTTCTCGTGGGTCATCGATATCGGACGTCCCGGCCCGGATCGCGGCCTGGGCGGCAAATACCTGATCGTGGGTCCTGACTATGATGGTCCGCTGCCCCAGGGTGGGTATTTCATTGCCCACGCAAAGACCAACACGGTGCTCTATGCGCTTCGGGCATTCATCGAAAATGGGAACGACCCAAAACCGGCAGTGGACAACATCAAACAAAACCTGAAGTTCTATCCCTACAAGGCAGGCAGTTATGGCACCCCAATTGCCGAAGCGTTGGAAGGCACGGTTGCCCTGGCCGGGGAACCCAAAATCCCCGAGACCAAGTTCATCAATACCAGCGGCATGTCTTTCAACACTATTCCGCCAAGTGACTACGGTTTCTTCGAGTGGATCAACGAGAATGTGCAGAACGAGCCAGCCACAAGCTACGATGTTGAGCTCGCTGGCCAACTCGCAGCAATTGGGATCGTTCATGGGCAGGACTTCAAACCTGACGACCGAATGAAAAAGATCCTGACTGATGCAGCCGCTGCTGGCCAGACCTATGGCCGTGCACTTCAATGGCAGGCTCTGGAGCGTCATCCGGAGTGGGCTTACTACGAAGGCTCTTACTGGACAAACATGCTTTGGGAAGGGGGTGCTTTTTTCGAAACACCACCGCCAGCCTACAAGGACGGGATGTTCAAACCATTGCCGCCGACCGGGGCAAGAACCCTCGATTCCAGAACAGCTTTCTACTACGCCTACACGCTGGACAGCCCCGGCATGATCATGAATTTGCCTGAAGTTGGATCACAGTACCTTATCGGTTTTCTCGACTCCGACGGCAATGCTTATGATGGTTCCAAAACCTACAAGGTGATTTTGCCAAAGGATATTCCGGCCAAGGCGTTCTGGTCCTTTACTCTGTATGACAACCAGACTCGCAGCATGTTACAAACTCCGCAGAAATATCCGCGCTCGGGCAGCCAATCTTATCCGACTCCAGCAGCCACAGCAGAAGAGGACGGCTCAACTGTCGTCTACTTTGCCCCGGAGAAACCGGAAGGCGTGGCTGATGGCAATTGGATACAGACGGACCCAAACAAGGGGTATTTCAACATCCTGCGCCTTTATGGTCCGATGCCAAGCTTCTTAGACAAGTCCTGGCGGCTAAGCGAAGTCGAATTGGTCAAGTGAGCGCGCTGGTGCTGCCCCGAGCCAAGTTCGGGGCGACATCTACGAAGGTGACGCGCCTGTCCAACATTCACTATCGGCACCATCGTCTTGAAAGAGGAAACTCCGAGGGTGGCGCCGGTGTAAGTTGCATCTGATCGTATTGACCACTGTCCCATTGAGTTAGGAGCATACCAAATGACATGTCGTTCAGTCATTCTTATGGCCATCGTAGTTTCAACATCGGTCTCGGCTGCTGAAGTCTTTAACCGCGATGGCTTCAGCATTCATCAACTCAACGACGCTGTCTATGAAGCGGTTGCGGAAGAGCAATTCAGTGGCGAGGCCTTTTGGTGCGTTGCTGGTTCGTTTGCACAAATTGATCTGAAAGCATCTCCAAACGCCGATATCTACGTTGTGCGAGGGTTCGGGCCGAGCGAAACCACCAACCGGAGGACAGCTGCCCAATTCACTCTGGATGCAAAAGCTGCTGGTGTGACGCCCACCGGGGGATCTGATGACATAAATGAGTTGTCAATTGGTGAGCATATGGCAGTCGATGTTGCCAGAAGCCATTGCGAACGGTGAGCCCAGAGTTCTACGGCGGTTCTTGGAAAAGAAAGATACGCCCCTTTTGTCTGAACCGGAAAAAAGTAATTCACCACAGACGCCAAAATACCGGATCACCAGGCGCCTATGTTATTGGTCATTGTCACAGGAACAATTCTCGAATGATTGAGTAAATTTGATGAACCAGACATTGTTGACCGCATTTTTCATTATTGCTGGCACCGTGGTTATGATCCTGCTTGTTTACCGGGCAACCCATTGGTTGGTTGGGCGGGAGCCTGAATCAGTCACAAAAGAGCTGTCGGGTTCAGTCCTGGGTCGGGTCTCCGCCTTGCACGCATTGATCCTTGGACTGGTGTTTGCTCAACTCGCGCTGGACTATCGGGTATTGCAGACTGATCTCGGGTCTGAAGCAGATACGGTTCGACAGATTGTCACTGATGCCCAGCTACACGGAGGAGCAGGAACAGAGGACATTATTGCCGGGGCGAAAGATTATATCGATGTAGTCGTAACCCAGGAATGGCAGGATCTTGCCTCAGCGAAAGCCGTAGGGTCCGCTGGTCGTACCGCTTGGCTAGAGATCTATCAGGGGACGTTGAATTTGGAGTCAGACACTGCTGTTCAGAAGAGACTACACGACAACCTGGTAGCCAAAGCACGGGCGTTGGACACGTTCCGCAGCAAGCGCCTCAATATCGCAAGTGGCTCAAACCAGGTTCCCTTCTGGTTTGCTGCAATCGCGGGTCTCGTCATCATTTCCGTGAGCTATTTTGCCTTTGCGCCCTCCGGTCTCAACATCGTGTTTGTTGCCCTGTTCGGCGTTTACAACGGAATTACTCTGTTCCTGATCTACGCGTTTGCAAATCCCTACGTCCCACCCGGCGCACTCGAACCGGTCGCGCTGTCACATGTCAGGGTACTTATTGGGCAGTAAGTTGCGCATTGAAGCCGGCGCGTGCCCCAAAACCAGCGTGAGGGATGTGGATCGGCATGAAAGGTGACTCTCATTTTGGAGTGATCGGCCTCGAACTCCGACCCACATGGCTATACTGATCAGACGCTTTCTCGACAGCACAAGGATGCAATCACGGCATGTTGGTTGTGGAAACGGTGGAAAAGCTCAGGCGCTGCACAAATCCGACAGTAAGCCGATCAGGCAGATTCGCCGTGAGCATTGGCTGTCGTGGTGTCGAGTGCGCAAGGTCATCCGCTTATGGTACACAGTACGAAACCTCATGCCAGATCATTGGCGAGGTGCTGCTGAATGTGCCCGTAAAGGCTGAGGAATTCCTGCCCGCCAACTCAACTAGCGGCCTCGAAAGAGCTTGCAACACCTAACGCCAGTAGAGAAATTTGAAGCCTGTATTGCGGCGATCCGTTGAAACCACTGCGTGTCGCTGCCATTCACACTCAGCGCAACATCTGGTGATTTGGGCTCTTTGCAGACCTCGGAGCAGACGCAGCATAAGCCTCTGCCCCGCTTGCCACTACCTAGCCATCGGCCCAGTGCGGCCGTCCATCGCGTCTTGAGACGCTGCAGTGCAGCTTCTGCAAAGCAGTCATTAACTGCTACCGCTACAGTTAAGGCCACACGAAGATATCATTTCTTCTTAAGTTTGGCACGGATGGTGCTTGTTCAGCGCCCTCGCTCAGGCCAGCATAGCGCCAATTCGAATGCAGCGTCGCACTTCCTCCATAACGCCGTAACGGTCCATCGGCGGTTTAGCTGCGCTTACCAAACCACATGCGGCTGATCAGCCGGTCTCGCATGTAGAACTGGTGATAAGCCCATCCCGCAACGTGCAGCCCGATCAAAACAAGAAGGACGGTCCCAATAATGCCGTGTACCACACGCGCTGGAAAAACACTGAAAGATGGAGGTAAGGCGGCCCCGGACCCTCCAAAAATGATCGCGAAAAGCCCCGCTGAATAGGCAAGAGCAATGCCGCTGCCAACCATCAAAAAGACAAGCGCATACAGCCCTAAATGCGCAAGTTTGGCACCCGAATTCAGTGCAGGGCTGCCCGCATCCGCATAAGGTGGAGCCTTGGCAAAGATGCGCATCGCCAGTCGCAGGGTCATAAGCACCCCAATTGTCAGACCCCAGATCATATGACCGGTCAATCCAAACATCTTGTCCGGGCTATCATTTGGAATCTCTGCCAGGCTGGGGCCGCCAAGAATTAGCGCAACAAGGATCATCACAGCGATGAGCCAGTGCAGGCCAACGAAAAAGGGATGGTATCGTTTCATAGTTAAAGTCCAGTCTTTGTGACGCGCAGCAGAGCGGGTGAAGAAGGTTAGGTTCAGTTCCTTGTATCAATACGTCGAACGACCTAAAACGAAACAAACTGAACATACTGTTACATGAGTGGAACATGCGTACGTTTGATTGGGAGCTCTTGCCTCATTTCCTCGCCGTGGCGCGGACGGGCAGTCTGCGGTCAGCCGCAGAAATTGTCGGAACCAGCTACGGCACTGTAAATCGTAACATCCAGGCACTGGAGACCAGCTATGGTGTGCGATTGTTTCACCGGTCCAGACAGGGCTTTTCGCTCACCGAATTCGGAGAAGCCCTTTTGCCAATGGCAGAAGACGCAGAACAGAAAATCTTTGCGGCACGCAAACGGGTTGAAGGGCTTGATCGTAGCGAGGCGGGCAAAATTCGGTTCTCGCTGACGCCGACCCTAGCCTATGGCATTGTGGCCCCGATTGTCGCGCGATTTAGTAAACAATATCCAGAGATTGACATTGAGATGCGGCTGACATCAGAGGTGGAATCTATCACCAATGACGAAACCGACATATCGCTACGTGTCGCGCAGGACGTGACTGACGACGTGGTAGCACGTAAGCTATTTCAGTTGGAGATTGGCGTTTATGCCAGCAAGGATTACCTCGAAAATATAGTCCCAAATGCGGGGGCCGACGGCGTTGGCCTCACCTGGATTGGGCCCCCGACCAACCGCGCACCCCAAAGCTGGACGCGACCCTCGCCATTTCCGAACGCGACACTGCGCCACGACGTCACTGACGGACAAATGAGAGTACACCTCGTTAACCTGTCTGTCGGCATGTCCCATTTGCCAACTCTTCTCGAGCCTGCTTTCCCTAACATTTGCAGGATGCCGAGAACGGATGTTTCTCCTGGTCCATGGCTTTGGGTGCTCTTACATTCTGACCTCAGAAGAACAGTGCGCGTCCGGCGGCTTGTCGATTTTCTGACGGAAGAATTGCGGGCATTGCACAAGGCAGGAAAGCACTCCCGTTCGATCTAACGGATGCATAAACAGTCAGGGCACCATTCTTTCGTAAACTGTCGCAGCGCCGTTATTCAGTACGCATTTCTCAAGCTGAACGGCCCAGACCAGCCATTCACAGGGTCGAGCCTACGCTGCGGTGCGGCCGTTCATTTCGGACTTTCGCTGCAGTTGCAAAATCGAGCCGACAGCGAACAGGTAGTCTGCGGGACAAAACGGGCATTCATCAAAGTTACGCAATGGAGCGAACCATCCAGTAATCAAATCGTCACTGTGTCCACTTGAATTTTCCAGTCTGCTTGCCCGACATATCGTGAAAAGTGCCCTTTCCACCCGGTCTGAACATATAGACAACCCCAAAATCCGAGAAGACGACCTGCAAGCCACTTTTAGTCTTTGTCATAGGATTGTTTGCAGGAGAAGTGTTGGTGTCTCGCAGGCACAAGCCACTGTTCGAATTGCAAGATACGATTTTTGGACTGTATGGCCCCCCGTTCTGTGAGTGCCAGTCTGAAGTCACAGTAATTCGGGAACCAGCTGTGATATCCTGAGCGAAGGTCGGGGTCGCTGTAGTGAAGATTGCTGTTGCTATCCCTGCAAGAAGTTTTCTCAAAGAATTACCCTCCACAAATAAAATATTAGTCAATTTGTCAGATGGCGGACGCATGTCAAGCGAGCGGAGGATACAGTGTAATCTCCAGTAACTTAGGGCTCCTAGCGGACCTCGGAGACCGCGCAGCATCCAGCGGTGAATGACCCATGCCACCCGAATAGACGGCCCAAAGCAGTCACTCGTTGAGGTCTTGTCATGCTGCGGCCGCAGTCCAAGAAGCTGACATTCATCTGAACTTCTGGCATGATTGGTTCGCGCTGATGAGCATGGGTACAAGAATTGATGACACCCAGCCCTGAGGTTTTCTTTAGACCCAGCTGAACCAGACCGCTTGGTAAGTCTATCATTCGAACAGCTTTGCGAGAGCTTCTCGGTCGGCGTTGTGATGCAATAGACCAATCATTAGAAGAAGGCGGGCTTTGGCTGCAGAAAGGTCTCCGGCCAAGATGCATCCGGCCTTCAGCAGCGTTTCACCGCCGCCCGCGTCTCCATAAATTGGTTCGACGTTCCCATGGTAAACCCGTGTAGCAATCACGACCGGGATGTCTTTTGCCAAAGCATACTTGATCGCGTCAAAAACATCAGAGTTTACGTTGCCTGCCCCAACTCCGTTTATAACGATCCCCTTGGCACCAGTATCAACCGCGTGGCGCAGCAACCTGCCATCTGACCCAGCATATGCCATGATCAGGGGCACGTCAGGCAACGTGTTCGGGAGGGTTTCAGGCAGCGAAACACGCACCCGGTGCAGCCGGTTATTGAAACGCTGGACATGGTCGTTGAACACGTAACCAAGATAACCCTTTTCACCTGAATTGAAGGTTTGGACATTAGTCGTCTGCGTTTTTCGAACGTGACGTGCCGAATTGACATATCGGTTGAGAGTTACCGACACGCCCCAGTTCTGAGCATTGGGCGACAGCACTTGAATCACAGCATTGTACATGTTTCCAGGACCATCCGGATTCGGGGTAGAGGCATCGTTCATCGCACCGGTGAATACGACGGGCTTGTCGCTCTTCAGCGTGACATCTGCAAAAAAGGCCCCATCTGCCATCGTGTCTGTTCCATGCGTAACAACGGCACCACTAATGTCTTCTCGAGAAAGTACCTCATCCAATTTGGTACTGAGCTGCGCCCAATCCATGGGCGTCATCTGAGACGAGTCAATATTGCTGAACTGAATGACCCCAATGTTTGCAATATCTGACAGTCCCGGCACAGCTGCCACAAGATCTTTGGCCGACACACCGGGAACGGCGCCACCAGTTTCAGGATCAGTCCGCTCTGCGATCGTCCCTCCGGTTGCAATAATTGCCACCGATGGCAGATTGGCGTTTTGTGACGCAAACTCCAACTTTGAATTCTGTTGATCAGCTTGCGCTGTTCCGAAGAAAAGCAACACCAAACAAGCTAACGCTGAAACCAAACTTCGGGGGCAAATCATCGATGACCTTTCAATTCTTACCAAGAATCCTCGGGCGCAAAACACTGCTAATCGTTTGACGAAACTTGCTGCCCAGCGTCGAGTCTATCAAGTCACTTTTTCAAACCTTTTGGAATCACGACCGACACATCCATTCGAAATGCCAAACCGTCCGGCCCACCTTGGGGGCTATCAGCCCAATAGGTGACGCCGCCCATTATCTGCACCGGAACCTCACCGAACTCTACCAGCTTGCCGACTTCGGCTGTCACCGGAACCCACCATTCGTCCGCGGTCCAGTCATATTCGCTCTCGGCGAATGTCTGAAAGGTCCATTGCGACGCGTTGGTATAGGCAACAAACGGTTCCAAAAACGTTGTGTTTACGTCTGGAACATTGTCCCGCGTTTCCCAAACTCCCCATTGCTGGGTGATCAGGCCACCATAGGTCCAGCCGTTTTTCTGCACGAGAGCGGCGGCCGTTGGGCCAAGTGCCATGGTCCCCTCTCCTAGCAATGAATCCGTGCTGGTCGGCCAGGTCACTTGCAGTCCGGCCCCCAAAGAGAGGTCCCCAAATCGCGTTTGCTTTGCGTTGGGTGCAAGAAAGAACTCCTGCTCAATATCGCCCAACCCAAATTGACTGCCGGATGACCCAACGATGTTCTCCTGCTGTATCAAAGGTATAATCGTCCGGACCGTCAGGGTTAGGTCGGAGTTTAGTTGGAAAGGGTAAATCGGCTGGAAACTGAGAGAGGTTCTGTACCCATCATCGGATCCGATATCAGGCGTGTATTCCAGGATCAAAGGCAGCACGATCAGATCCGCGAAAGGGTTGGCGAGATCCTTGGCGATTTCGGCGGCGGTGTCGTCGCTTTGAGCTGCCGCAGCGCCGCTGATTAATGTCAGCCCAATTGAGAACGTGATCGCAGTACGTGACATGTTATCGATCCTAAAATTTTATCACCCGTGGAAGATGTTCGGGGCGCATGCTTTGGTCATGCATCTTTAAGTCACAGTGCATAGACCCCGTTCACCAATTGAAGCGGTAGCACATCGCTTGGGATCGGTCGTTGTCACTGAGTCCCAAAAATGGTTCGATGGCCCTCAACAAAGAGGGCTTAATACAAACCGACTTATGCATAGTGGTCTGAAGTTTGCTGTCGGCATCACCTGCAAAGTTCAAGCAACGATTGCGGAGCCTCCCAATCGCACGTTGTAGACGCCAAGATACAATTGGATTTAGAGTAAATCCCATAACCAAGGACTCTGACCGATCAACGTCGCAAACCCATTTTTGGATAGGTCGAACCTCAAACTCATTCCGATGTTCGAAACGCGTGGTCGGACCCACGAAGAAGTAGCGGATTTCGTTGCAGACATAACCCGTGGCACGGTTGACCTTTCCTTTCCGGATGGGCTGGATCGTTTCAAGCTGGAAGGGCGTTCTTGGCGTTTTGGCGATGTTTCAGTGAATGAAGGGTATGGATCTGGTTGCCAGTATCGCAGTGATCCAGACCGCCATCTTAAACAGGAGATGGTTCAGCTCAATTGTCTTGGTTTCGGAAGGCCAAATCCCGAAAGAGGTGCCGATGGCAGGATTACTTCGCTGGGAATCCGGGCTGAGTCAGACTGCCCCCGAACTCCGGTGAACGCGATCGATTTCTTTGTTCCATTCGAATTCGTTGGGTTCGATCCAAGTCGAAATCCTGAAAGCACTACTTTGCCCTTGGGAGATCCCATTGGGCGGGTTTTGAACACTGCGATTCTGGATGTCACGCGGCGGCTACCCCATGCATCCGTGTCAGATGGCTTGCATATGGTCGACACACTATGCGCCCTGGTTCGCGATCTTTTGTTGTCCAATCGCAAGCACGCCAACCGCGAAAACCTCACCCGGGCCCGGCGATTGGCGATAGACAGCTATATCGAAGATAACCTCTCCGATAATCTGTCAGCTTTCCAGTTGGCTAATACCTTTTCCGTATCGCGCTCATCATTGTTCCGCATGTTCGAGGATGATGGCGGTGTCGAAGCCTACATATTGAAACGACGGTTGCACCGTGCTTTCCATGGGTTGAGAGCCATGAAACCTGTTAAGGGTGCCGTTCGCCATATTGCAGAGAATATGGGCTTCTTCGAAGCGGCCAATTTCAACCGCGCATTTAGAAGAGAATTTGGCATCCCGCCTTCTGAGCTCGTCGGAACCGGTCTACAGAGTCAGAATGCTTCGCAGCGCCCTGACGTACAAAGATCACCTTAGCAAGCACGGCCCAAAGGCGACCTTGGATGTACCCTGGCAATACTGCGTACGCAGCAGGCTTTGCGGACATTCGCCGCGAGCGCAAAATCTGGAAACTATTGAATTCATACGTCACTGACAAAGCCGGCCTTCAGCGCATTACGATCTTTTTTTTGCACGATTTCGTCGAATTTCGGGAACCTTTCTGCACCTCCTGCATCCAAGGAACCAGGTGCGCACAAACGCGCATTCGAAGAAAACCTTGGAAAGGACCCAACCATGTTTGGAAAGACCGCAATTGCTGTTGGATTCATCGTCGTTAGTGCATCTACCGCCAAAGCTCATGATGAGCAGGCCCTCGCGAATGCCCCAGCTGGGGATCCTTATGTGAAAGTGAGCGACGTTCTCCCCTTACCCGAGTTCATCCCAGGTCTAGGAACACTTTTTGTAGACCCGGCCACGCTACCCGCTGGCCCGTTCCTCGCCTATGATCGCGATGGTCGATTGTCAGCCACCGTTTACATGACACCGCTCGATGATCTGCAAAACGGTACATCGTTTGACGGCCTGAAAATCGGATCACACACCGTCAGTTCGACAGATATCTATCTCAATGCCGGGCATCCCGGTGTGGATAAGCCGCACGCGCATGTCGTTCTTTTTCACGATGAAACCGCCAAAGAGCGTCTGGCGGAATGATCTGTACGCGACGCCATGCCCTTCGGGTTGGGGGATATGCGATTGCTACTGTCGCTAGTTCTCGGGTCGCGCTAGCGCATCTGGCCACTACGATTGAGATGCGCGGAAGCCCGCGTGGTGAGCGCATCTGGTATGATCCTATTGGTATTGCGGTGTCTCCGGGCACCACCATCCGGTTCATCAATCGCGATCCCGGCAACAGCCATACGGTAACTGCATATCATCCGGCAAACTATGATCGAAGGCGTCGCATCCCCGCTGAGGCCGACCCATGGGACAGCGACTTTTTGCTTCCGGACGAGTATTTTGAAATCACCCTGACGGCACCCGGCGTTTATGACTACTATTGTCTACCGCACGAGATGGCGGCGATGGTCGGTCGCATTTTGGTTGGAACACCCAACGACACCGGCTGGGAGGGAAGTTCAATCGACAAAAGCGATGTGTCGGAAGACGTCCTGAAAGCATTGCCTTTGGTCCAAAAGATCCTTTCAGAAGGCACCGTTCGCAAGGAAAACGGATCATGAAAGTTCAATTGAGCCTCAGACAACAAGCCTCGACCGATGCGGCCAAATCGGAAGCAGAGCTTGTAAATGCTGCGCGTGAAGGTAGCGAACTGGCCGTCCGGGAACTCATCCGCCGCCTGAACCCTCGCCTGTTTCGCGTTGCCCGTGGTATCGTGGACAGCGACACCGAGGCAGAAGAAGCGCTGCAGGAGGCTTATCTTTTGGCGTTCAGCAAACTGGAGGGGTTTCGTGAACATGCCAGCTTTTCTACCTGGATCACCCGGATCGTGATTAATACCGCGCGTATGCAGCGCAGACGAGCACGAACTGCTGAAGAGTATGACACAGTGGACGAATCCAGCTCACTTATAACTTTCCCCGGGCAATATTCTGAGCTTCCCGATGCAATGCTTGGACGTGCGCAATTGAGAGACTTTCTCGAAACGGCCGTTTCCGAGCTGCCGCCAAATCTGAGATTGCCGTTTCTTCTGCGTGAGGCTGAAGATATGAGCATTCTTGCCATTGCAAGCGAGCTTCAGATCAACCCTATAACTGTGAAAACACGCCTATTCCGCGCCCGTCGCCGATTGCGCACCACCATCGAACACCGGGTTCGGGGTGGGTTCGAAGCAATCTTCCCATTCGGTGGAAAACAATGCGCCAACATGAACGATCGCGTAGTAGCGCTATTGCAGGCGAGTGGCGCACTTTGACGGAGAAAAGCAGCCCTTAGCCGACATCTATCGGCTTGTCTGGATGCTGCAGTCGCAGCTCGCATTGCCGACATTCGTCGCGCGTGCAAAGTCTGAAGCCGCTCGAACTTACACAACGCGAACAAAGCCACTATTCGCAATGCTACGAGGATGAAGTCACAAGTTTCGAAAACACTGTTGCATCTCGCCGCCCACTTCGACAGCGATTTCTATCGGGGATTTTCCGAATTCAGATATCGCAGACGGATTCGCACCACGCTTCAACAATGCCTCAACGACTGCGGTGTATTCTTTGCGCACGGCAATATGCAAAGGCGTTTCGGACATATCGCCTACGGCGTTTACATCCGCACCAGCTTCAATAAGGAGCAGTGCTCCATAGATATTTTTTTGCCAAAGCATCGCATGTAAAGGGGTGTCCCCATCGGAGCCCCTGCTGTCGATGTTGACGAGAGCTTCACCCATCTCGGCAGGGAACAAAGTTTCGGAACATGATGAAAGAACCTGATCTAAAGTCTCCCTAGATTTGGCCCTCTTAGACATTCTACCTCCCTGCAAATCGACATTAAATGGTTCCATAGCATACCTGAATTCTGTACTTCTAACGAGAAGTTTCAAGTCAATTTGGGCTCAGAACCGACCTCGGAGGCATTGCGACCGCCGATTTGTGTGCTACGCCTCTCCCCGCGTGCGCGGCCCATAGCCGACCTACGGCATCAACTTGAGATTCTGCGGCACAGCCCACGAAACCAGCCCTTCGCTGCGACTGCGAACTCACAGTCTGAAGCAAAAGCAACCGTCTGCTACATCGTGGTGAAGGAAGGGTGCATGAATGAGAGCATATCCGACAAGACAGACCTTTTTCGGCTTGGTGTTTTGCTTTGTTTAGCCTCGAATGATCGAGAAATCTCTACTTTGAATTGACCAATCAAAGGGAAGCTCAGGTTCACCACTTGCGGTACCTTAGCAAACCCCTGATGTTTGGGTATGGTGCTGAATACCACCAACCGTGAATAGCGCGACAGATGTTCTCGCAACCCATGTCATACGGATGTCGCGGAAAGCCTGCAAAAGGCACGTTAACCAACCAACTTGAGAGGTGCCCAATGTCTTTCTCTAACCGTACATTGTTTTCGCGTCGCCAGTTTCTCTCCACAACAGCTGCGAGTACCGCTGCAATTACGCTTCACCCCTTCTCGGCTGATGCGGCCAACAATCAGGCGCATCTTCGTATCATGGAAACAACCGACATCCATGTTCATGTGTTCCCCTATGATTACTATGCCGACAAACCTCGGGATACGGTGGGCCTGTCCCGCACCGCCTCAATCATCAATGAAATCCGTGCTGAGGCAGTAAACTCGCTGTTGGTTGACAATGGAGACTTTCTACAGGGCAACCCGATGGGCGACTACATCGCCTATGAACGCGGTATGAAGGAGGGGGATAGCCACCCAGTCATCACCGCGTTCAACACGGTTGGTTATGATGCAGCCACACTGGGAAATCATGAGTTTAACTATGGGTTAAACTTCCTTGAGACCTCTTTGGCCGGTGCAGATTTCCCAGTGGTTCTTGCCAACGTAGCAATAGAGAAAGGCGCGAGCCCGCGCGAAGACAAGACGCTCGTCCAGCCTTACACAATTCTCGATCGCGAAATCGAAATGGGTGACGGCACGAAGCATCCCATCAAAATCGGTATTATCGGTTTTACCCCTCCGCAGATCATGAACTGGGATCGCAAGCATCTCGAAGGCAATGTCGAAGCGCGGGATATCGTTGAGACGGCCAAGGCCTATTTGCCTGAGATGCAGGAACAAGGCTGCGATCTGATCATCGCTTTGTCGCATTCAGGAATTGGGGGAGCCGATCACGCTGATGGTATGGAAAACGCGTCTGTTGTGCTTGCTGGTGTCGACGGGATCGACGCGCTGGTCACGGGTCACAATCACTTGGTCTTTCCCTCGCCAACATTTGCAGACCGTCCCGGCATCGATGTTGATAGAGGCACGCTGATGGGTAAACCCGCCGTTATGGGCGGCTTCTGGGGGTCGCATCTTGGTCTGCTTGATCTGCTGTTGGAACGGGATGGAAACGAATGGCGGGTGGTGACCACCACATCCGAGGCGCGACCTATTTCCCGAAGGAACGAGGACCGATCAATCACCGCGCTGGTCGGAGATGATCAGCGAGTCCTCGACTCGGTTGCGACAGATCACGACGAAACGCTAGTCTATGTTCGCCGCGCTGTTGGCAAGACCTCAGCACCTCTGCACAGCTATTTCGCATTGGTTGCAGATGACCCGTCAGTCCAAATCGTATCAATCGCGCAGAAGTGGTATGTCGAAGAGATGCTGAAAGGCACAGAACATGAAGGCTTGCCGATCTTGTCAGCGGCAGCACCTTTCAAGGCTGGTGGCCGCGGTGGTCCGGAATACTACACGGATGTTCCCGTTGGTGACGTTGCCATCAAAAACGTAGCCGATCTGTATCTCTATCCGAACACAGTGAGAGCAGTCCGCGTGAATGGTGCGCATGTCAGGGGCTGGTTGGAACGTTCGGCCGGAATGTTCAATCAGGTTAAAGCGGGTTCGAAGGATGCGGTCCTGCTGAACTCGGAATTCCCTTCCTACAACTTTGACGTGATGGATGGTGTGATCTATCAGATTGACCTGTCCCAGCCTTCGCGCTTTGGGCCCAAAGGCGAAGAGATCAACTCCGATGCCGCGCGGATTGTAAACCTTACTTACAATGGCGAACCCGTTACTGATGACATGGAGTTCATCATCGCCACCAACAACTATCGCGCATCAGGCGGTGGAGCCTTCCCCGGAGCGTTGGGTGACACAATCGTATTCGAAGCCCCGGATACCAACCGCGACGTCATAGTGCGCTATATTGTCGAGCAGGGCACGATTGATCCAAAGGCAGATGCCAACTGGTCTTTTGCGCCGCTTGGGGACACGACAGTGTTGTTCGAGACCGGCCCAAAAGCGCGGGACTATATGGGCGACGTCAAAGGTGTCACAATCGAGGACGCCGGAGAAGGCGCCGACGGCTTCGCAGCCTTCCGGATCAAGCTCTGATCCAATTGGAGCAAGAATACCACCCGCCACCAAATAAAGCTGGTGGTGGGCTTACATTGGTGACTGCGGCCCATAAGAGACATCCACTGGCCACCCGATTTTCTGCGGACGCAGCCCGCTTTGCAGCCATCCGCCGCAAGCGCAAAATGCAGCGCCCGTCGAACTAGCAGGTCGCGGACAACGTGACCATCAGCTAAACGCCTGCCAATATGGGTGTGGAACTGCGAGGATTGACCCGCGGTGGCGGCTTGTCCAAGAAGCTTGATCCATACGTAAAACAGCGGCAACATCCATAGAGTGGCGTTCAATTTTTGGAACGTCGGTTTAACGATATTGGTCAAACGGAAGCATCGGGTGTTTCCCAGGGCCAAAGTTTGCAGAAAACCATTTTCAATCTAACTTCAGGGAGCAAGCCATGACGGCCATGACCCAGACCGAGGCAGACGTTTTAGAAAAAATTTCAGTACTCCTCCAAAAACCGGAAGATAGACCCCCTTCAGACCAGATTGACGTCACTTTTGATCCGGCGAAAATCATCAAGGACCTTGAGGAGTTTTACGAACTTCTGAAAGAGTCCGACGCCATGCTCAAGGCAAGTGTGCCTTACCTTAAGCCGCCACATTACCGGCCCGAGCTTCCTGCGCACGGCGAGATTGAATTTGGCATTCTGCCTTTTTGGGCAAAATACCCAAAGGAAATCCCCGATTACCAAGACATACCACAAGTCTTCCTTGAGTTCCTTAAATTAGTCGATGGTTTGGGCCTCATTCCACAACCAACGCTCACGCCTAAAGAGTATGAGCATCTCAAGACAGCAGTCCTTAGCTACAATGCGATCTCGCCCGACGGTACGTCTTGGGGAATTGGGAACTTCGGGCAACTGGATTATCGCTGGCTCGAAGCGCCGATTAACATGCTTCTTGTCAACTATTACTACAAGAAATACCCATGGCCGATGGCGGACCTGAATGACCCGGCCAAAAGCCCGCATGTGGCAACGATCCCCGAGGGTGGCAATACATTTGTGGTTGCCGGCGATTGGGGAACAGGGGGAGACGACGCCAAAGCGGTGCGTCATGCGGCTGTGCATCTGGACCCGTACTACCTGTTTCACTTAGGAGACGTATATTACACCGGCACACCCCAACAATCGCCCCGTCAGACCTTCCTTGGGCCAGGCTATGAGATGGCCCATCTTGTTGATTTCTGGCCCAAGACGCACAGGAAGCCCGGCCGGTCCTTCACGATGAATTCCAACCATGAAATGTACACAGGTGCTCGGGGTCTTTTTGAGGACGCTCTGTCCAGCCCAATCTTTGCCCACCAAAACGGTTTCACCTATGGGATGCTGGAAAACGAATTTTGGCAGGTTTTCTACCTCGACAGTGCCTACTACAGTCCAGATTTTCTCAAAATGTATGGTGCGCTTAGCGAAGATCAAATCAGTTTCGTGAAATCGAAGCGCAAAGGGAATACCGACAAGAAAACAATCGTCATGACCCATCACACGCCCTTCGATGTGACTGGCAAGTTCGAACAGGTCAAGAACAAAAAATCTCTGCTCCGAGATGTCGCCAGGGCTTTGGACAACAACCTGCCGGATTACTGGTATTTCGGGCATATCCATGACGGGATTGCCTATGCGCCAAAGAAAGTTGTCGCTTCAAAACACGGCCCGAAGATCCCGGGCACCTGTCACATGCGGTGCACCGGCCACGCCTCTATGCCGTATGGGGCGCCCTGGGCATTGGCTAAATTGGGCAGCAAACCGCCCTTCAAGAAATCCGACTTCATCAAGGACATCGAGTTTTTTGCACAAACGCCAAAGCCCGACTGCGGCCTTCATGTCAAAAACGGCTTTATGACCTTTACCTTTACAGGAGCAAATATCGAGGAAGCCTTCTACGACAGCGATGGAAAAAGGACTTGGTTCCGGAAAAGCGGACCCACCACCTGAGACTGATCGTCCGCAGGTCAGGGGTAGTCGCAGGCCACAGATCTCGAACGGTATGTCGAGTTGCCACGGCGTGACCGCCAGTCGATGTCGAGCAGGGCCGCCACCGATCAAAAAGATCAATTCCCGGCACTAGCTACTGTCTGCTGGCGAGCCAGTATCGATGAACACTCTCGTAGAGGATACCGGCCGTTACCAGTCATTCATCGTGCCCCTCACCGCCGCAGCGCAGCATTCGTATTGCGCCATTCGTGCAGAGTGCAGCATTTCCACCTCGGCAATGACCGGGTCGCGGACAAAGTACCAATTCGCTGCGGCTGCATCGAAGTCCGCTTACGACGCGTTGCGAAGTTCAATTATTTTTCACGTCAAATCAGCCATACAAGAGCAACGAGCCGCTGCTAGCTATACGAATAGGCACCGATTTTCGAAGTGCTAAGTTTGTTACTCACCAACGCCTCAGCAAATGTGATACCTGCAGCCACCCCATCAATAACAGGTAAGCCAAACTCCTCGCTGAGCTGGGCCATTAGGTCAGCCATTCCTGCGCATCCAAGAACGATTGCTTCAGCATTGTCCTGTTCAATTGCCACACGGATTTCTGAACGAATTTTATCCAAGGTGGCTGAGTCGCCCTCTTCAAGCTTAAGAACAGGAATTTCAGTTGCTCGAACACGCCCGCACTTTTGGGCAAGCCCATAGCGCATCAGGTTGTTTTCCAGCCCCGGCACCGAGCGGGACAGAGTAGTGATAACGCTGAACTTATTGGCGATCATACTGGCCGCGTGATATGCGGCCTCACCAATGCCAAGGACAGGAACGGACACAAGTGTGCGCACAGCGTCGAGTCCTGTATCATCAAAACAGGCAATGACAATTGCGTCGACGTCCTTGTGCTGCGCAACTTCTTTCAACAACCCTGGCACACAAGTTGCGACGTCCAAAAAACCCTGAATACTAGCTGGGCCGTCTTGCGAACTGGCGGCCACGATATCCGTGTTAGGACGGGCAACGGCGCGCGCCGCCGATGCGATCTTGTCAGTCATGGATGTGGTTGAATTTGGATTGATAACCAGAATTTTCATGTCAGTTCATACCTCACCGCCAAGGTAGGCGGCCTTGATCCGGTCGTCGTGCAACAGTTCGTTGGACTTGCCTTCGATGACCACGTTCCCGGTGGCCATTGCGTAGGCGCGGTGCGATATGCTGAGCGCCATACGGGAATTTTGTTCCACCAACAGCACTGACACACCTTCGTCGCGGTTAATCGCCACGATAGAGCGGGCGATGTCCTGTACCAGCTTTGGCGCGATGCCAAGGCTGGGTTCATCCAGCAACAAGAGCTTGGGCTTGGCCATTAACGCACGGCCAATCACCATCATCTGCTGCTCACCACCCGACAAAGTGCCAGCTGCCTGAGAGTAGCGCTCCTTGAGGCGTGGAAAGCGGGCGAGGATGCTGTCCAGTGTGACTTGTATGCCCGCCTTATCGTTGCGGGTGAAGGCCCCCATCATCAGATTGTCTTTGACCGACATGAACGGGAACACACGACGCCCCTCTGGCACCATGGCGATGCCGCGTTTGACGATTGCAGACGGGTCTGTTCCGTCCACACGTTCCCCGTCGAAGGTGACGGACCCTTTCACAGGTTTCGCCAAGCCCGTAATGGCGCGCAAAATGGACGATTTGCCCGCACCATTCGCCCCGATCAAGGCAACCGTTTCGCCTTGGTTCACGTTGAGCGAGACACCTTTCAGCGCATAGACATGGTCATAGTAAAGTTCGACGTCTGTGAAATCCAACATGGCTGTCATGGCTTACATCCCGATCTCATCGTCGGCGCTGCCCAGATAGGCCTCGATGACTTTTTCATTGTTCTGGATTTCGGACGGCGTGCCCTCGGCGATCTTTTCACCAAAGTTCAATACGACGATCCGGTCCGAGATGTTCATGACAGCAGGCATGTCGTGCTCCACCAACATGACCGTCACGCCTCGTTCGTCGCGTACAGAGCGCACGAGATTGACCATGTTCATCGTCTCATCGTGGTTCATGCCTGCAAAGGGCTCATCCAACAACAGCACCTTGGGGTCAGTGGCCAGACCAATGGCAATGCCTAGCGCGCGCAGGTTGCCTTGTGGCAGATTGCTGGCCAGCTCATGCGCAATCTCTGACATGCTGAGGAACTCCAACAACTCATCCGCGTATTTGCCAAAGGCGGACACATCTTCTTTGGCAGTCTTAGAATCCCAGAAATACCCGGCCAGAGATGCCTTGGCCCGCAGGTGCTGTGCGACCACAACGCTTTCGCGCACGGTCATGCTTTTGAAGATCGTCGTCTCTTGAAACGTGCGTACGATGCCCTTACGGGCAACGACATGCGGTTTCAGGTTGGAAATACGCTCTCCGCGATAGAGCACTTCACCTGATGTGGTCGGTGTGAAGGATGAAATCATCTTGAACAGCGTCGATTTTCCAGCACCGTTCGGGCCGATGACCGATAAAATTTCATTCTCAGACACTTCAAAACTGATGTCATTATTCGCGGTTAGACCGCCGTATTTCTTGGTGACATTATTGACCTGAATAAGGGCGCTCATTTATTGTTCCCCTTGCCAAACCGAATGCTGAGTAGGCCATTAGGTAGGAAGCGGATCACGGCGATCAGGATGATCGAGTAAACAAGCATCTGGTATTTGCCGAGTTCGAACAAAAGGTCCCAACCAAAGTACAATACAAGCGTTCCAAGAATTGGACCAAAGACATAGCCAAGCCCCCCAAGGAAGCAATTCAGCATAAAGTTGACCGAATCCGCTACAACAAAGGTGGAGGGGTAGACCGACTGCGCGATTGAGCCGAACATGGCCCCACCGATGCCGCCAAAGAAGCTTGAGATCGCAAAGATCACAATGCGGATGTAGGCGATGTTCACCCCGATAGAACTGGCAAGCTCTTCGTTTTGCTGCATCGAACGGCAAAGGTGCCCAAGGCGCGAATTGACCAGCCTATAAAGTGCCGCATAAGTCACGACCATCAGGATGCAGGCCGTCAGGTAGAAGGCCAGTTTGGTGTTCTCCATGGCGCCGAAATCAGGGATCAGCGGGATGCCAAAAATCGAGACGCCGGTCGGCAAGGGGATGTTTGAAATGCCCTTGGCCCCGTTTGTTACGGGCAGGGCCAACGCAGTCAGCGTCACCACTTGGGTCAGGACCAGCGTTATCATCGCAAAATAGACGCCACGAAGGCGTAAGATCGGCAAGCCAATCAGCACGGCGACCAGCCCGGCAAACAACCCGGCGGCTGGGAGTGATATCCAGAAGGACCATCCGGCTTTGACGACCAGAATGGCCGAAACATATGCACCAATCAGCGCAAACGCCCCTTGGCCAATGTTGATCCGCCCAATGTAGAATGTCAGCCAGACGCCCGCACTAGCGATGGCCAAAAGCGCGACAGAGGTCAGGGTAAAGTAGAAATCCCAACGTCCCGTCATGTTGATAAGCAGCGGCACGCCAACAAAAATGGCCACAAGGAAGACACCGACGCCAACCAGTTGTTTTGTTGAAAATCCCATCATCATCTTAACCCCACGGCTTGCCCATCAGGCCCTGAGGCCGGATGGCGAGGAAGATCATCAGCGAGATGAAAATCAGCAGGTATGTGATGTCACCATATTGAGCCAAATACGCCAGCCCGAAGGCTTCCATAAAGCCTAAGATAATACCGCCCCAGATCGCGCCAGAGATCACTCCGGCACCGCCGATCATCACCATCATGAAGGCTTTGATTGATGTAGGCCCACCCATACCAAGGTTCACACCGGTGATGGTCACCAGAAGACCCCCAACCAAACCGGCCAACATCGCACCAAGCGCGAAGCCGATCATAGAGTAGCGGTCAACATTAACGCCCATCAACTGAGCAGCGGTTCGGTCTTGGGCCAGCGCTCGCAATGCACGACCGGTCTTGGTGTATTGCATCAGGCCGATAAACGCGACGATCGACAGGATCGCCAAGATGCAGATCAGAATGCGGTCATAAGGCATGATCAGGCGGAAATCATAGTTGAACACGCCATCGACAATCTTAGGAACGCCGCGCTGCTTTTCGCCAAAGACAATCAGGATCAGGGCATCCAGAAAGAATGCAATCCCTGCCGCCAAGAGCATCGTACTTTCTTCGCGGGCTGATCCCTTGATCACTGGGGCAAACAAGTATCGCTCAATCAGCGCCCCGAGGATCGCCAGGGTCACGCAGGACATAACAAGGGCAAAAACGAACGGCACGCCCCACTGGCCGTAGAATGTATAGGTGACGAAACCGCCAATCACGTACATCTGCCCGTGGGCAAAGTTGAGGACGTTCATCAAGGCAAAGATCAGGGTCAGACCAAGCGCGATCATCGCGTATTGAGACCCCAGATAGACGCCATTGGCCAATATCTGTTCCATGTCGATTTTCTTTCGTGGAAGAGCCCTGGGCCAAAGCGACCCAGGGAAAGTTCTGCTCAGGTGAAACCCAACGGCAGAAGGGAGTTTTTAGTCGACCTCAGCGACGAACAGCGTTTCGAACTGACCGTCCTGATAGACATTTACCACCAATGGCACTGCAACCTGACGCTTTTGGCCAAAGGACGACATGCCGACATAACGCAACTTTGCATCACCGTTCATGTAGGGGTTTGGTGCCTCAAAAGTGTCCATTGTCGTTTGGAACGCATCCACATCAGTGATAGCGGAAGGGTCGGCTTTCAACGTTTCCAGAATATACTCCAAAGCATAAACTTTGGTGTTGGATTCGTCGTTGTACTCTCCAAACATATCTGTGTAGCGCTGTACAAACTCGTTCATCATTGGTGATGCGAGCTCAGGCGTGGATGCCCCACCAACTGAGATGAAGCCGTTGGCCAGATCGCCAGCGCCTTCCGCCAGAACACCTGCATCCTGTGCGGTTTCGGTTGAAATCACACCTTCAAAACCCAGTTCCCGAGCGGAACGGATCAACTGTGGCGCGTTCGCAGGCGACACCCCGGATAAGACCAACAGATCAGGGCGCGTGCGCATGATTGGCGTTAGAACGGGTGTGAAATCTGTTGTATCAACCTGATACGTGACGTTGGATGAAACAACTTCCATGCCAAGTGCTGTTGCTGCTTCAACTCCACCATCCCGCTGGCTGAGCGGGTCAGATTCGTTGGCTGCAATGAAGGCTACAGATTTGACGCCCTTTTCCGCCATCAGGTATTTGTAGATTGCTGGGCCGGACTGGTAGTTGGCGACCATACCCAAAACGGCGTTGGAGGCCGGTGCTTGATAAAGCGACTTTGGAAACGCGTATGGGAAATAAATGATCCCGTTGGCTTCAGCTACGGGGCGCACAGCTGCCGCGCCGTCGTCAACATTCGGGCCGACGACGTAGTGGATGCCTTCTTGAGCCATTTTCTCCATGCCCGCAATTGCGCGTTTGGGATCTTTCTGGTCATCAAAGGAAACGATTTCAATGTCATAAGTTGTGCCGCCGATGGTGTAACCGCCGGTCTCATTGATCCAAGTCGCACGCGCTTCCATTGAGCGTTGGTTGGAAATACCCCAGGCCGCAGCAGGGCCGCTGGTCACGCCAACAAAGCCAATTTTCAGAACCGGGTTCTCTGCAAAGGCAGCAGTTGCCCCAATCGCCGTCAGTGTTGCAGCCGTCGCGGCTGCTTTCATGAGTGATCTTCGCTGCATATCTTAACTCCCGTTGAATTCAAATTCGGCGCGTTTCGCGCCATTCTTGGCCGGCAGTTTGATGGAATCCCCATGCGTGCCGCGTAGTCAGTTCACGATTGTTAACAATCTTTGTCAACATATTTGTCGTTTTGGTCGACAAATTCTAATACTTGGCCTTAGACTGATTGGAGATTATGCCTTTACAGCCAGCGAATCCAAAACAGCAATCAACCCTGAAAGTAGTCTCGTGTCCTCCAATCCTCAGCAAAGCAGCATAGGTAAGACGGGCCCCAATCCGGGATCGGATGAGAGTTATATCGTTGAGCGCATCTACAAGGCGGTCATGGAACAGCGTTTGGCACCAAACACCAAACTGAGTGAAGCACGCCTTTGCGAAACCTTTGGCGTTGGTCGTATGCGGGTTCGACGGGCACTTCTATTACTCTCGAGTCAGGGGCTCATTGAATTACAGTCAAATCGCGGCGCTTATGTTGCCTGTCCCGACAAGTCCGAGGCAAACGATGTATTTGCGGCTCGGATGCTGATCGAGCCGCCCCTCGTTCGGCAATTGGCTCAAAGCTCTGGTGATATTGATCTGACGGTTCTCATTGATCACATTGCCCTTGAGGATGCGGCCCGCGAAAAGGAAGAGCGAACCGAGATCATTCGGCTGTCCGGCGAATTCCATACAAAACTCGCCCAAGCAACGGGCAACAAGTTCATCTTCCGAATGATGCGCGAATTGGTCATGCGAACATCCCTCATCGTGGGCCTTTTCGGATCGTCGCAAAACGCGAGCTGCCCAGATGACGAGCACAGTAAGATCCTGCACGCAATCCAGTCACAGAACCCGCAATTAGCTGAGAGACTACTCATATCTCACCTGAACCACATTCAGAGCGGCCTTGATATGGAATCGCGGCAGGAACCTCAGGACGATCTGGCAACTATTCTTGGTTCGAGTTGATCAGAAAATCAGCGTATTTTGAAATGAAGGACCGTTGGAAACCGTTTGAATTGGGTTGATTGTCAGCTAAAGGTCCAAATGGCTGCGCGTTTCTCCATAAATTTCCCAAGGTCGGGTTTTAGGTAACTGTAGTCCTTCATGCAGTTCGCAGCATTGGTGCGTATGGGCTCGTAGCGGCCATCAGACGTCGTGCAGCATTGCCCCCTGCCCCAACTCAAACTGATCTTGCGGACGGCCCTTACCGGACCTTGGTTCCTTTATCGCGATGCCGCGTTGCGGCCCGTCATTCCAGACATTCGCCGCAGGCGCAAAGCCAACGACTCGTCGAACTCATAGATTGCGCAATTAAATTTGAGTTCGCTACTGGTTCAGAGCCAATTTGAACGGTCGAATGAAAACCATCGGCGGGGCCTGGCTGCAGGGCCAGGTTCATAGCCGTAACGATTGTGTTGGCCATCGTCGAAATGCGGTTCGGGTTTATGATTGTCTTTTCTTGGCCAGAACCAGGGAAACAGAAGTTCTGTTGCACCTGGAAGCGAGGAGATACGTCGAGACATTGGTAGGGTTCCATTTGTAATTGATATGGATCGACCCTGCTCACCTCATCTCTAACCAACCACTGACATGATCCGGATTACCCGTAAGTCATCCGTAAGTCTCTTGGCACAATAGACCTCAACAGGCATGTTAAATCACGAAGTCCTCCAACGTTTGTGGGTCTGTATGCCAGTTCAACCTTCTCTGTTTGCTGAAAAGCTACGCCGCTGGCGTTCCGACAACGGCACCCACGGTCGCATCACACAAGAGGTATTGGCAGCGTTGTTAGATGTAAGTGTAGATGCAATCGGCAAATATGAACGCTCGCTGTCGTTCATTCGAGGCGACCTGGAGAGCAGATTGTCGGAAAGGTTGGGGTGGAGCATTGACGAGATACTAGCTTGTCGGCTGGATTGGGAGGCACGGCAGGGTAATTTTGTCGATACAAAGTACCAATTGCTGGACGATGCGCTGGTGGACAGGCATTTTAACGGGTCATACCGGGAGGCGATCTGCCACATGATCTCAACCGCGGACACGGAATTGGGTCGATTACCCGAGGAGCTGGCCGCCGATGAGAGAGTTTTCCTGCCGATCTATCAAACCTACGACGATCATTGGCAAATGGTTATCAGGGATGGTCGGATGGTCGCAAAATGGGCTCTGCTATTGCTATTCCCTGAAGATGAAGCCGAATTTCGTGCGTGTAGACTGCGTGAATCAAATCTATCCGTCGAGCGAGTACGACAGCCTATCCTGCCGGGCACATACTTCGGCTATTGCCCTGCCTTAATTGTTAGCCGTGGTCACGAAAGTGCTGCGCCTTTGTTGTTGTCGTCCTTTGTAACCTACCTAGAACAATTGGCTCGTCGCGATATTGTTCTGCATGGACTCGGCTCTATTAGCTGTTCGCCAGGTGGGGCTCAGGTGTGTCAGGACCTGGGAATGACCCGTCTTGGCGACTACCGGCTTGGGCCGGAATATGGAGTATGGGAATTGCCTGGCTCGGCGGTGTCCGCTTCGCTTTTCGGTCGGCGCAGTCCAATGCTGCGCCAAGCCTACACCCAAGCTTTTCTAATTTAATTGCGGGTCAGGGCCTCAAATATATCGTCAAACATGGCAACGCTGCCTCGGTGGTTGACATGACCCCGAAAAAGCTCGCCGGCGATACCGGCTACGGTTCAGCTAAGATGCTGGGCTGGCTGGTGGAGGAACGTGGCATCGCCCCACACATCCCGGTTTGGGATAAATCGAAACGAACGAACGGCACGTTCTCTCGTGAAGACTTCGTCTACGATCCAGCAACTGACAGCTACACATGTCCCGGTAACAAGGAACTGCGGACATATCGCCGGAACTTCTCAAAACCACGAAAGCCCAACGGCGGCAAAGATGGTTTCATCCGATACCGCGCCTCAAAACACGACTGCGATGTATGCCCGCTCAAACCGCAATGCTGCCCAGGTGATCCGGGGCGACGCGTGATGCGATCCGTCCACGAAGCGGCTCGCGACGTTGCCCGCGATATCCGAAAAACCGACGCCTACATGACGTCGTTCATTCAGAGGCGGAAAGTCGAGATGCTGCTTGCACATCTAAAGCGATACATAGGCGTGTCGATGATGCGGCTGAGAGGACCCAAGGGCGCATATGAACAGTTCCAACTCGCAGCCACGGCCCAAAACCTTCGGAAACTCGCAAAACTGGTTCCGCAACCAGAACCAACAGGCTGAGAGGAACGGACCAGCTGCTTTGGGCTTCGCCCATCGGCAGCTCCAAGGTCGACTTATTCAACACTATGCGGGCTTACAGGACATTCGAGTTGAACGGAAAATCTATCGAAAATGAATGCTCTAAACTCAAGGCCGGCCTACTATAAAGTTTGGCACTATCCCCGCCTTCTTGATCGCTGCTTCAACATCATGCCCTGCGAAGAATCCATATCCTGAGATGAGTGCCGAATCTATGCCTGCGCTGGATGCGCCCAGAACGTCAGTGTGCAGGCTGTCGCCAACCATCAGAATTCGGGACTTGTCGATGTGCCCGAGGCGTTGGAAAGCGAGATCATAGATGTTGCCGAAAGGCTTTCCAAAGAACTGAGGGGCGACACCCGTTCGGTCTGCCAGCCGGTGCGCAAAAAGACCGGGCTCTTTGGAAAATCCGTACTCGCGAGGAGCAACAATATCTGGGTTTCCGACCATTACCGGGCGGGGACGCTCTAGCAAGGCGGTCTCCAACATGGCTTGACGCGTTTCAGTCCAAACCGCTGACCCGATCATCAGGAATCCGTCGACAGTTCCGTAGGGTTCTGGGTCATCCTCCAGATAGGATAGTTTCAACCCCTCCAAATCGCGAAGACCGGCGCTGGGGGTCGCCATCAAGCCCCAATGCAACCCACTTTGACCGTTTACTTCTGATAGCAACGTCGCCCGGCTGGTGATCACGTCTCGGGGCGCAAAGTCATAACCAAGCCTGGAATATTTTTCCAACAGAGTTGTGTGAGGAAACCCAGCAGCATTTGAAACGACCAAAACATGTTTGCCGGCGGCTTTCAGTGACCTGACCCGATCCGGTGTATCCGGGATTGCCGTATCACCTATATTGAGAACCCCGAATGCGTCGAGGAGGAACACGTCGAACTCATGAGCTATGTCATCAAGCGTTTCAACCTGACGATACTTCACTTCAGTAGGTCTAGCTTGGGGAAGTCGGTGGCGTACAGCCTCATAGGCATCGAAAGCGTCCTGCGCAGAGAACCCGGTCAAATGATCGCCCCTCGAACCTTTGCCGAGACCCATTCGCTAATCAAAACCGCAACGAGAATTATAATCAGGATGAGGCTGACTTGCGGCCAGGCCAGCACGTTGAGCGAAGCTGACAGCTGTAACCCTATGCCTCCGGCACCAACTAGGCCCAGAACCGTGGACTCGCGAATATTGATGTCCCAACGAAAAACGGCAATGCCGGCAAATGCAGGCAATATCTGCGGAACGATCCCGTAAGCCATGATTTGCCAGCGCGACGCACCAGTCGCCGTGATCGCTTCGACCTGAGCGTGATCAATTTCCTCTATGGCCTCGTACAGAAGCTTTGCGCAGAAACCAATAGAACGGATTGCAATTGCAATAACACCCGCAAAGACGCCTGGGCCAATAATTGCGATCAATAGAAGGGCCCAGATCAGCGAGTTGATAGAGCGAGTCGAGACAATGACCAACAAAGCAACAGGGCGGATGAACAATGTCGACGGCGTGGTATTGCGCGCGGCCAAGAAGGCAACCGGCACTGCCATGCACAAGGCGATGATTGTACCCAGGGTGGCGATGTTCAGTGTGTCCCAAATCGGGCGGCCCAGCTGTGTGATGTAGTCCCATTTGGGAGGCGTTGCGCGGGTCCAGATATCGTTGGCAATGCGGGGTGCATCCCAGACGAAAAACCAGGTCGTCGATTCCGAGATGAATTGCCAGCAATAAACAAAGACAGCCACACCCAAAAGCCAGCCAAACCAGCGAACAAGACTTTGACCCGTCGTCCGTCGGCGCCAGATCTGCGTATCGTTTTGTTTAAGAACCGGCATTATTGAACCCTCGCGCGGATAATTCCCGAAAGGTATTCAAGTGCCATGACGATCCCGATGATCAGGATGAGAATGGCTGCTGCTGTGTCGTACTCATATCGATCGAACGCAGTGTTCAACGTCGCACCAATTCCGCCGGCGCCCACCAGGCCAAGAATTGCGCTTTCTCGGAAATTGATGTCGATCCTGTACATGGAAAGGCCCACAAGTCGCGGCATAACCTGTGGCTGAACGCCATAGTTGATCCATTGCGGCCAACGCGCGCCAGAGGCCTTGATTGCCTCGGCCTGAACCTTGTCCATCGCTTCGATGTCTTCGGCCAAAAGTTTTGAGAGAAATCCAATGGTGGCGAAGGAAAGGGTCAGAAATCCGGCCAGCGGACCAAAACCGAAGATAGCCACCAGCAAAATGGCCACGATGATTTCTTGCAAGGCTCGACTGATGGCAACAATGCCCCGGCAAATCATGTAGATTGGCAAAGGGGCGATGTTGCGTGCCGCGCCCAACCCTATCGGGATCGAAATCAGGATGCCCACGACCGACGCAGCCACGGTCATAATGATACTCTCCAGCAGACCGCTCCAAATGTCTGACCACCGCGAAACGAAGTCTGGGCTGGTAAACGCAAGTACAAATGCCCACCCCCGATCCAGTCCTTCATAGACACGACCCCAATCAACTTCGATGGTCATATAGGCGGCGATCAGGTACGCAAAAAACCCAAGGAACAATGCCCAGCGGAGCAAAGGGTTTTTGACAAAGGCAGGTTTACGCCAGCCTTTTCCGAGCATGTCGTCCAGTTCTCGATGGCTCATTCTGCGGCCTCGACATCTTCATCTTCGTCCACTTTTTCGATGCTCGCTTCCCAATCTTCCTCGCCGTAGATCTCGGTCAGCTTTTCTGGGGTAAGACCTGTTGGAAGGCCGTCATACACAATCTCACCAAAGCGAAGGCCGACAACTCGCGGAACAAACATTTGGGCGAGAGCCACATCATGGATGTTGATAATGGCCGCCAACCCTCGCTCCTGACATAATTCTGTTATGAGGCGCATGATTTGACGGCTGGTTTTGGGGTCCAGCGAGGCAGTTGGCTCATCGACCAGCAGCAGTTTCGGGTTTTGAATCAATGCGCGGCAAATGCCGACCCTTTGGCGTTGACCACCCGACAGTTCATCCGCTCGTTTGTCAGCCATGTGCAACAACCCCACCCGATCAAGCAGGCGGAAAGCCTCGTCGACGTCCGACTGCGGATATCGCCGCAGGAAACTGCGCCAGAATCCCACATATCCCAGCCGTCCCGACAATACGTTTTCCATCACCGTGAGACGTTCGACCAAGGCATATTCCTGAAAGATCATGCCCATTTCACGGCGCGCTTTACGTAAAGCGCCCGATCCGAGTTTGGTCAGGTCCACATCATCCAAAAGGACACCACCGCTTGTGGGTTCAACCAACCGGTTAATGCACCGGATCATGGTCGATTTGCCCGCACCCGAGGGCCCAATCAATGCAAGCACCTGTCCTTTGGGCACCTCAAGATCGATGGCCTTCAGCGCCTGATCTCCGGTCTTGTATGTTTTCGTCAGCTTTTGAAGACGCAGCATAAAATGCCCCAGATTAGGTTGAATAACGGGCCCTTTCGGGCCCGCAGTATTGGCCAAAGGTCACTGGCAGGCGTAGGAGACGCCATTTGCTGCGTCAATTTTACGAATGACATCCCAGAATTCCTGATAGGTCATCTCAAGGAACTGGCCTTCGTTCGATTTCGAAAACTCAGCTTCAAGTGTCGTGCCCTCCCAGTCGAAGCTGAAGAAGGCATTGCGGATTGTCTCCTGCAGCTCGGGCGTCAGGTTGTAAACGGTGCCAAACCCAGTGGTCGGGAAAGTCTGCGATTTATAGATCGTAACAACATCATCTTCGTTGATCACGTCGCGCAAAATCATCCGCGACTTTACCGAGTTGGCAATCGAAGCCGCCAAGTAATCCTTGTTGGCCACGCCCAAGATCGAGTTGTCGTGTTTACCCGAGTAGACAGGTTCGAAATCACGCTCCGGCAGCAAATCAAAGTCGCTCTTCAAAATTGCTGATGGCGCTTTGAAACCTGAGTTGGATGTGGGGGAGGTAAAGGCCAGTTGCTTGCCTTTGATGTCCTCAACCTTTTCGATTCCCGAACCAGGAAAGGTAATGATTTCCATCTCATAGCCAAAATTACCGTCTTTCGAGGCCATGATCGTGAACGGCCGGAACCCGGCGCAGTTTACAGCCAAAGGGTTGGAACCAGTGTTGAAGCCCGCAATATGCAGACGCCCCGAACGCATCGCTTCGATCTGAGCTGCGTTGTTCTGAACCGGGAAAAAGACGACGTCCTTGCCGGTTTCCGCCTTCAAATGCTCAAGAAAGTCTGACCATGCGGTTTTGTAAACGGCGGGGTCTTCGACTGGTGTATATGCAAAAATCAAGGTGTCAGGGTCTATTTGCTCGGAGGGATCTGTTGGGATATCCGCGATCAAATCTCCGTCGGAGTCACAAAAACGCTCGTCCAAGTCACCGCGCGGACAATCCTGCGCCGAGGCTGTCCCCGAAAGCGACAGTAGCGCAATTGCAGATGCCCCAACCAATAGTTTGATGTTGATCTTCATGTTTTCCTCCCAGTTATGTGCGGCCTTTATCAGCCGCTGTTAGTCATTCCTTTTCGTTCTCAACCGGCAACGAGAATATCGACCTCGGCACCACCTATTGCATCGAGCAGTTCCCCGGTTGGTTTTGTGTCGGTGACTATGGAATCCAATTCGGCAAGATCGCCTACTTGAGACAGACCCTTGCGCTCAAATTTCCCGGAATCGATAAGAAGATGGCGTTTCGTAGCACGCGCCAGCATCATCCTCTTGATCGCCGCAAAGCCCCTTACCGTCTCTGACGGGCCTTCTACTGAGAAACCCGAGGAACCGATCATGCACCTGTCAACGTTGAAACGAGACAGGAATTCCAGTGTCTCGGTTCCGATCGTTGCAGATTCAGTTGCCAGGTATTCTCCGGGGCACAATAAGACCTGGGCAGCACCATGGCCAAGGGTCATCGCCACGGGGATTGAATTCGTGATCACCGTACAATGGATATCGAGAAATGCCAGCGCGCGTGCCATCTCTACAGTCGTCGAGCCGGAATCGACCATGACCGTTTCACCGTCCTGAACAAGCTCGGCCGCGCTGATTCCTATCCGTTCGCGCTCTTCGATCTGTGCGCCGGTCCGTTCTTCCAGACTTGGATAATGCCCTTGCACTGGGGCTGATGCCCCACCGTGCGCACGCGCGATCAGGCCTTCATTGGACAGGGCTTCAAAATCCCGGCGAACGGTCTCATTCGAAACGTTGAAACGCTGTGCCAACTCGTTGATGCGAACGTGCGGGCGTAGTTTCAATTCCAGCAGGATTTGCTGGCGTCTGTCGGACTTTTTTACCCGACCAGGACTTTTTTCAGATTTCTTACCGCGCGTTTTGGTTTTGGACATTCAACGACTCGAATATTTTCAGAACTCAATTTTGTGGGGTTTCGGGCATTTTGCAATAATTTTTGTTGCATAATCCTCATTTCGTAGTGAAAATTCACATGACATCAAAGATTTCACGGGACAGAGCAATATACGCAGGCTGATCAATTTCAAAATGAAAGACCGGGCGCATCGTTGGTTTTCTCTTGGTGAAGTTGGTGGTTGCAAAAAAATCCTGACGCATTTTCCAAAGGTTTTGACAGATAATCAGGAAGCCCCAACTATCTAAAAGAAAATTCGTAAGGCTGCATGAGGAAGGGCAAAAAAGAACCGGGAAACCCGGGCGAATTAAACCCAAAGGGAGGAAAAATAATGAAGAAACTAACATCCACTGCCGTCGGATCGCTGATTGCCTTGGCCGCGTCTTTGTCCGCGGCGCATGCTGAAAAGCTGACTTTCTATTGCTCAGCTCAAGAGGATTGGTGTCAGCTGATGGCACGTAGCTTCGAAGATGCAACTGGCATCGACGTGAACATGACCCGAAAGTCTTCGGGCGAGACATTTGCACAAATCCGTGCCGAAAGCTCGAACCCGAAAGGTGACGTTTGGTGGGGTGGTACGGGCGACCCGCATCTGCAGGCCGCCGAAGAAGGCCTGACGATGGAATACGTATCGCCGATGCGCGACCAGCTTCACGATTGGGCGATATCCCAGGCTGAAAGCGCGGGCAACAAGACGATCGGCATTTACTCAGGCGCGCTTGGGTATGGCTACAATGCCGACCTTGTCGCTGCAAACAACTTGCCCGAACCTGCCTGTTGGAAGGATCTTTTGAAGCCCGAATACAAGGGACACGTTCAGATGGCGAACCCGAACTCTTCAGGGACGGCCTATACAACGCTGGCCTCAATGGTGCAGATCTTTGGTGAGGATGAAGGCTTTGAGTTCATGAAAGGCCTGCATTCGAACATCAACCAGTATACCAAGTCCGGCTCTGCGCCGATCAAGGCCGCCGGTCGTGGCGAGAACACGATTGGTATCGTCTTCATGCATGACGCCGTAAAGCAGGCCGTGTCGGGGTTCCCGATCAAGGTCGTCGCACCATGCGAGGGCACGGGGTACGAAATTGGCTCAATGTCGATCATCGACGGCGCCCGCAACGAAGAAGAGGCGAAGAAGTTCTATGACTGGGCCCTGTCGCCCGAAGCTCAGAATCTTGCCCTTCAGGTCAATGCGTTTCAGGTGCCATCGAACAAGGGTTCGGAGACCTCAGAAAGCGCACCTGATATGAATCAGATCAAGCTGATTGACTATGACTTCAAAAAATATGGTTCCTCAGACGAACGGAAGCGTTTGCTGCAGAAATGGGACGAAGAGGTTTCGGTTCTGCCGCAGTAAATGACTGACACTACATCAAAAACGACCCATCCGGTCCTGATCTTCTGGATCATCGCCGGGTGGGTCGGATTCTGCCTGCTGCCCTGGTACATGGTCGACGGCGGCCTGTGGTCGTTCGAATGGCTCTTGGACGGCTACCCATTCGATGAGGATTATGCCCCTGCAGCTTTTCTGATTGGACAAGGTGAGAAACTATGGCTCGCTCCACTCCTGATCGCTCTCGCCCTACCGCTTTTGGTGTTGAAACGCGCCAAATCTGACCCGATTTATGCCCGCATTCTGGTACTCTCCGGAGCGCTCGGCTTCGGCTGGTTGATCGTTCAGGGTTTCAGCATTGGCATCAGAGGATTCAACTTCGACTGGTTGGAAACGATGATTGGCGACTTTGGCGACCGTCAGTTCGGCATGGGCTACGGCGCAATGATCTGCGCCTCGAGCTTTCTGTTCCTGCTCACTCAAGGTATCGCGGCGAGGGGTGCCATTAATGGTGATGTCTTCGTCGTAAGCGCTATTGGCGGTGTGATTACCATTGTCACCGCTTTTGTCTTTTTCCCCATCGCCAAGATGCTTTTCGCTGCTTTCATCACCGAAGACGGCGCTTATTCCATTGCGGTTTTCTTCTCGAAGTTCTTCGACGACCGGTTGTGGGGACTGGGGTGTTTTCAAGGTGCACGATGCGGTGCGGCCTGGAACTCACTTTTCTTGGCCATCCTCGTTGGCTTCATCACAACGATCCTCGGCCTATGCTTCGCGTTGGTCGTGACGCGCTCGGGTTTCCGCTACAAACGCGCGTTACGGGCTTTGACCGTTCTCCCGATAATCACTCCACCGTTCGTGATCGGCCTCGCGCTCATCCTTCTTTTTGGACTGTCCGGCTCTGTCACCCGGTTCTTTGCCGAATTACTCGGCACACAGCCGACGCGGTGGCTTTACGGAATGCCAGGCATCTTGATCGCGCAGACACTCGCGTTCACGCCGATTGCGTTTCTCGTGCTGATTGGCGTGGTTGAAGGCGTCTCTCCCTCGATGGAGGAAGCGGCCCAGACCCTGCGGGCCAGCAGATGGCAGACGTTCAAGACGGTTTCCTTGCCCCTGATGCGGCCCGGTCTTGCCAATGCCTTTCTTCTGGGCTTCATCGAAAGCATGGCCGACTTCGGCAACCCTCTTGTTTTGGGTGGGAATTTCGACGTGCTGTCGACCGAGATATTCTTTGCCATCGTCGGCGCTCAATACGATCAAGGGCGCGCTGCGGTTCTGGCAATGGTGCTTCTGTTCTTTACCCTTTCCGCCTTTTACGCGCAGCGCGTCTGGTTGGGAAAGAAGAGCTACACAACAGTCACCGGCAAAGGCGATGCGGGCGTGCATCCGCTGATGCCAACCGGCCTTTCGGTGCCTGTACTGCTCATCGCCTTTGGCTGGGCATTATTCACAATTATTGTCTATGCGATGATCATCTACGGCAGTGTAGTTGAGCTGTGGGGGGTCGATAATTCGCTGACGATCAAGCACTACATCACTGCATTCTCAGTCCGCTTTGAAGAAGAGGGAATTCGCTGGACCGGAGCCGCCTGGGACAGTTTCTGGACGACCATCACGATCGCGGCCATTGCTGCACCATTGACTGCCGCCGTTGGGCTGGTAACGGCCTATCTGCTGACCAGGCAAAGCTTTGCAGGCAAGAACGCTTTCGAATTCGGAACAATGTTGTCCTTCGCCATCCCCGGCACGGTCATCGGCGTTAGCTACATCCTTGCCTTCAACGTTCCGCCAATCGAAATCACTGGCACAGGTGTCATCCTCGTTGTCAGCTTCATCTTCCGCAATATGCCGGTTGGCGTTCGCGCCGGCATCGCGAGCATGTCGCAGCTGGACCGCAGCCTTGATGAATCCTCGCTGACCCTTGGCGCAAACTCATGGCAGACGTTCCGCAGTATCATCCTCCCGCTGTTGCGCCCTGCGATACTTGCTGCGCTTGTCTACAGTTTTGTACGTGCCATGACGGCAATCTCGGCCGTCATCTTTCTGGTCAGCGCGGAGTATGACATGGCAACCAGTTATATCATCGGTCGGGTCGAGAATAACGACTATGGCCTTGCTATCGCCTATTCGACGACGCTGATCTTCGTGATGCTCGCGGCGGTCGGCTTATTGCAACTTCTCGTTGGCCGGGTCCAGATTGGTCGACGCACGCAGCACGGAACGGAGACATCGCCATGACCGACACCAAAATCGGTTCCAAGGCCGCCCCGGTACGGTTTGAGAACGTGTCGAAAGTATTCGGCAAGGATGTGGTCGCCGTCGATAACATCAACCTCCACGTAGACGCAGGAAAGCTCGTTACGCTGCTTGGTCCGTCAGGCTGCGGAAAAACAACGACACTGCGCATGATTGCAGGGTTGGAGATGGCAAGTTCGGGCAAGGTCTTGATCGGTGATCGGGACGTGACCAAACTGCCAGCCACCGACCGCGATGTATCTATGGTGTTTCAGTCTTACGCGCTGTTCCCTCATATGAGCGTGTTAGAGAACGTGAAGTATGGCCTCACATTCTCGGGCTTTGCGAAGGATGAAGCGCGCAGTCGTGCCTTGTATGGCTTGGAGTTGGTTGGCCTACAGGGGTTTGACAACCGCCTTCCCTCAGAGCTATCCGGCGGCCAGCAACAACGTGTTGCCGTCGCACGCGCACTGGTGCTTGAGCCGCAAGTTCTGCTGTTCGACGAGCCGCTGTCCAACCTCGACGCCAAGCTTCGCCGTCAGGTGCGTGAGGATATTCGGGCGATACAGCAAGACCTTGGCTTGACAGTTGTTTACGTCACACACGATCAGGAAGAGGCACTGGCGGTCTCGGATGAGATTGTTGTTATGCGCAATGCAGCGATCGCTCAGATGGGTACACCGCGCCAGCTTTACGATGCCCCAAATGACCGGTTTGTTGCCGATTTCATCGGTGAGGCAAACCTACTGAGCTGCCAAATCGTAGATATTGATGGCGGCATGGCAACCATCGAAGTCGAAGGCTATCGCCACACGCTGCCACGTCGCGGTCTGTCCGAAGGACCGGCAACCATCGCCGTGCGACCCTCACGTTTGGTGATCGGTTCAGATCAAGGTATTCCAGCCACAGTGGCCAAGGCGACCTATGTTGGCGTTCGGATGGAATATACATTGAAAGGTGCATTCGGTCAGGTTTTTGCCGTTCAAGATGATGTCGACGCACCGCTAGAACCCGGCACTGAAATCATGATGGGTTTTGCTGACAAAGGGCCCGTGCTTTTGCCTGACTAAATGCCGAATCTCACGATCATCACACACCCCGAAGTCTCTATCGATCCGGCCATCCAGATAACAGATTGGGGCCTGAGTGTGACGGGCCGTAAACGCGCGACTGAATTTGCTTCCTGCGAGGCGTTGTCGAATGTCACGCAGATTTGGACCAGTAACGAGCGAAAGGCCCGCGAAACGGGTGAGATTCTTGCTGCACCACAAACGCTGCCCGTGAATTGTCACTTGGGTCTCGGTGAAAACGACCGCAGCGCAACCGGTTATTTGCCTCGAGACGATTTCGAGGCAGCGGCTGATGCCTTCTTTGCCCAGCCGGAAGTTAGCTATAGCGGTTGGGAAACAGCTGTCGAGGCGCAGAAACGCATTCATCGGACAATCACCGAGATTATCCAAATGCACGACGCCGGAGATATTGCAATCGTGACACATGGGGCGGTCGGCACATTGCTGTGGTGCGCACTCTCGGATTGTTCGATAGACCGCAAGCACGATCAGCCATCACAAGGCCATTTCTGGCAGGCAGATCTATTGACGCTCAAACCCTATTCAGGTTGGGTTTCGTTGGCATAAACGTTAGTCGTTCCAAGCGTTCTCTGCGATTTCAACCAAGGTCTCGAACACATCTGGTGTACCCACGATTACGCGCCCACCTTCGCGGATCATCACATCGGCGTTCTGATCCTCAACAATGCCACCCGCTTCCGAGACCAGCAATTGCCCAGCCAGACAATCCCAGGCATTCATGTGTTCTTCCACGTATCCCAAGAGTCGCCCAGCAGCGACGTAGGCCAATGATAACGCTCCACTGGCGTTTCTGTGAAACATAGCCCCGTGCTCGATTAAGTTCTCGACAATAGGTAAAACATGCCGGGTCTTAATCCGGTTCGAATACCCCACGGCGACTGTTCCGTCCCGCAGCGCCACCCCTGACGCAACGCGCATTGGGGATCCGTTAAGCGTCGCACCTTCTCCGCGCATCGCTACAAAGGTCTCATCCACATTTGGATCACGTATCACACCGACCTCAGTATGTCCTTCCGTGACACTAGCCAGAACAATAGTCCATGCAGGTATGCCGTTGACGAAATTCGTTGTCCCATCAATTGGGTCAATCACCCAGTCAAAACCGCTCTTACCAACAGTAGCCCCGTGCTCTTCACCGAGAATTCCATCATTGGGCCACGCCTTTGCAATCCTCTGACGAATAAAGGTTTCAACATTCTTGTCCGCCTCGCTCACCCAGTCCTGAGCACCTTTTTGATCAACGACAAGATTACCTCGATCCGCGAAATACTCTTCGGCAATTACCCCAGCCTCCTCGCAAACTTCGATGGCAAAATCTCTGCGTTCTGAAAGTCGAGACATGGGTGGTCCTTTTCCGAATAAAGAGCTGCCATGCAACAATGCAAGCTAATCGAATGCCTATCAATCAAAGAGTCATTTCGATTGTTTTCGGGAGCCGTTTCGGTGCCGCAAACCTAAAAATTTTAGTGTTGATGAACTCCTCCGCAAAAAACAGCAAGTCAATCATTAGCTAATTTTTGCACGCATTCGGGCTCAGGGCCGACTTACGATGGTGCAGCGTAGAATCCGAATTATTCACCATCTGAATGTCGGCTTTCTTGCCAGCGCCCTCATTGGTTCGCATTCACCGCGAATGTCAGCTTCCCGCCCTTCGGGCCCAATGGCTAAGGTTTCGCTGGGCGGCTCAAGGCCGACTATCGGCCTCGAACTTTGTTTTCTGTTCTACCGCCTTCTTACTCTCTCTCGATTACGCTCCCAACGTTCGATGTTGATCCGGTGCTGTCAGACGAATTCTAACCAGTCTCAGTTTGCCGCAGAAACCGTGAACCTATCCAGAACAGAGTTGACGCCACTCGGTAAGAGCGGCGCTGCGTGTCAACTTGAAGGTGTCTCGGCTGGTCAGCGATCTTTCCTGGTTGAAGTGGTTGTAGACGGAGGAATGGACGGACGCAAATTTCTGTAAACTTCGCATGCGCCTGAACCGCTGCATCGCGCGTTCGCGTCGTCGGAAAGGAAGGTGCGAATTCTCAACCCGGTTATTGAGCCACCTGCCCGTCTGTTGTTTTTCATTGGCGCCCAGCTCTCGGAGCGCGGCTCTGTATGAGGCGAAGCGATCCGTCACTACGTTTTCCGCTTTACCGTGGCGCTTCATCAATTTCTTGAGGAATTTCAGTGCTGCAGCTTTGTTTCGGCGTTTTGTGACAACGGCCTCAAGCACTTCACCTTCGTGATCGACGGCACGCCAGAGATAGTGGCGTTTGCCGTTCACTTTCACGAAAACCTCGTCAACGTGCCACTTCCACCTTGAAAAGGCTCGGAGTTGCTGAACCCGTTTTCTTCGGATCTCTGATGCAAACATCGGGCCGAACCTGTTCCACCAGTATCGGACAGTTTCGTGGCTCACATCGATGCCTCGCTCATGAAGCAGATCTTCTACATTCCGAAGCGAGAGCGGGAAACGGATGTACAACATCACAGCGAGGCGGATGATCTCGGGACTGGTCTTAAAGTATTTGAAAGAGGTAGGTTTGGTCATGTGCAAAATCTACGCAACCGCCCTGCACCGCTCAAGCAAAGTTCTTCTGACAAGACCCCCTAAACTTTGCAACGGAACCCTGCCGGATACTTGCACCAACGCAAATGCCGGTGCATCCGGCGATTGTTCTGTGGCGGAAAACAAGACGTCAGCTGCGCGTCAACCTGCGGGCGGCCACGTAGGCTGATCGGCGTAGAACCTGATCCAGATTGATGGTGGTTTCACTGCCGCGGGGCGAAATCTCGGCCGCGGTGAAGGGATGGTTCGTCGGATCGATGATCGAGATCAAGGTCACCATGTCGGGCGTCGCCTCGCCAGACACCCGCGTGAGATCCACGAAATCAAAATTTACCACACCGGGGCGGCGGAAGCTCAGCGGGGCGCTGGGGTTTTTTGCCTCAATCAGTTGCAGCGCCAATCCGGCCGTCGCAAGCGGGATCTGGCGCGGGGTCGTTGCACCGTTGACCCCGTTCATGAGCGCGTTGCGAAGGTTGGCGTCGACAGTGATCCCGCTCAACGGCGTCGCGGTCGGGTGACTGAGGGCGAAAAGATTGACCCGCATGCCGCTCGGATCCAGCGGCGTGACATGTCTGTGGTGAATCTGGACCAGGCAATCCATGTCGCTTTGCTCGATCGTGGTGGTCTGAGAAGTCGCTGTCGAGAAGAAGTATTCGTCCCACGGCCCGCTCGGTAAACTATTTGCGTAAAACAGGATGTCAGGGCTGCTGTCGACGGCCAGTGCCGGTCCGGGCGGCGCTGCCATGGGTTCAAAGACGGGATCGGGAAGCTCTCCTCGACCGCCATCAATGGGCACGGCACGAATATAGCTGCGCCCCACGGTATGTGGGGTTGGCGAGACGTCACGCTCCCAAACCCCAAGCGATACCAGCGCTGCCCGCAAATACACGCGCGCGTTTGCGTCCGTGCCAGACCGGAACAGCGACAAATCCTCGACCAGAGTTTGCGGGAGGCCTTCCATGATCGGGCGCCAGGTCCAGGACGGGTGTTCACCGGACGTATCAATTTGCCCTTCGAACACGCCGATACGGGTTCCGGCCCAGACAGTATTTGGCGTTTGACGGTCAACCAAAACGGAATGGACCGACGCAGGCGTGCCGGATCGTCCGGTGGCCGCGTTTGGCGGGGTTGTCCGCAGACCGGTTGGGTACCAGCGCCCGCTGCCATTGTACCACCAAAGCGTGTCATAATCGGTATCGGGCACCAATCCGCCGCTCTCATTGCGTCGTGTGCGCCCCGAAGTGGCAACATAGAACGCTGTATCCGTATGCGGCGCCAGATCGGTCCAAACCACCCCGTCGTTATAAGGCAGGTATTCCAGAAACGGGTCCGGCTCATCGTCGCCTGCTGATGTGCCCGAGGGCCGTTCTCCGCTGACGATCGCGTCAGTCAGCGAGGTCCAGCTCGACGTCGCTGCTGAAAACTCGAACACGCGAACGGTATATTTGCTGAGGACCGCGATGCGGGTTCCTGCCGAGGTTGACGGGTTCCCGGAATTCAGCACCTCAATCACTGCAACGGGGTCCCATTGGTTGTTGTAGGTCAGACGGTCCTGATTGATGTCATTGCCGGCATTTGTTCCTGGAATGGTCGCAGATTGCGTCGTATGCGGATCGCTGCCAGAGGGCAGAGTTCTCCAGGTCATCCAGGCTGTGCTTGGCGGCCCGCCTGCGCGCCAGTTGTCGGTCATCCAGATTCGATGCGTTCCGATGAATAGGCGCGCCATGTTGGCGTTCCTGCCCGGCAAAGCCAGCGGCCCGGAATAGAAGTTTGCAATCGAACTTTCATCCCTTTCTTTTTGCCAAAGAGCATTCCAGGCGCGGCGCAATGCGGGTCCGCGCGGTTGACGCGCCGGAATAAAGTCCCAGTCCGCATTGATATACTGTTTGACCACATGGTTGGGCTGGGTGGGATGATAGGCGCAGCCGCCGCCGTCACCACTGTCCCGGCGCTGCCAAAGTCCACCGCCCACGCGCTCGATAAAACCGTTGTCCTGCAGCCCTGCTATCAGGTGCTCATCAAGCGTCGGATGCGAGCGCAAATAGCCAGGCTCAAGCGTGGGTAGGCCGACATTTCGCGATGTCCCGCCGCCACTGGCGGTATCGGGGCGGGTATAGACACCCCCATCGCACCCAACCCAAATTGTAGCGCCCGCAGGCCGCAGAGCATGGACATCAGAATGGATGCCCCCCCCGACATAGGTCGGGTCGCTGACCGGCGGGCCGGAGATGGACACACCTGTGGTGCCTGCACTGGCTTGGTTCGCCAAGGTGAACCCTGCGTCCAGATCGCCCGCAGCCGCGGTGCCAGTGATTGGCAGCCGGTATATATGCGCCTCACCCCCTTTGCCTGCCCCCCCAACAAAGACAACATCGTTGCCAGAGCCATCATCAACAACCGCAAGGCTATTGTCGAAATGTGACTGGTCCGGCTTATTGATCAGGTAGTTGGTTCCATCAAAAGTCACGTTGGCGGTGTAGACGCCAAAGGGCCAATTGGCGATCGGCACCGCCGCGACCGGGGTGCCTGCAACACCTGCCGGTGTATGCGTCAGATCGATCAGCCACCCCGCTGCAAGTCCTTCCTTGCCCACAACAGGCTGCGTTTTCTTGCCAGCGACATAGATACGCCGCGGCTCGACCGGCGAGGCTGCAAAAACCAGGCGGTTGCCAGCCTCAAAATCGGTCGGCTCGATGCGCTGAAACGTCCCCGTGGGCCCCGAGGTTGAATGCCAGACCCCATCTACCGCATCGCCAACCCCCATCAACGCGACGAATAACCCTTGCACCGTCCAGAGCACGTCCGTGCACGCCCCTTCGATGTCCCGGCCAAATTGGCCGCCAGTAAAGTCTTGATAGGTCCAGGTGGCGTCTTCAACGAATGGCCCGTCGCGCACAAACAGACCATGCGACGTGGCCGCGACGATGCGGGCGGTATCGGCCGCGGTTTGGGTCAGCGGTGTTGCCGGATCGCGGGCCAGGCGATAGACACCCATCCCGATCAGATTGACCGCCTCGCGCTGCCACCGGTTGGTCCCCAAATTGGCAAGCGTGGCCCCCACGGTCCCGTTTAACCGCAACACACCGATGCCGCCGTGTTTGGTGCCAGCGCGCGGGGCAAATCTTGGCTTCAACTCGCCGGTGCCAACATAAATCACATCGTCATTTGCGGTTGCACCCCATTCCACCAAAAGGGCGCCGACCGTCAGGATCAAATCGTCCCGGCTGGTCGCGCCCGAAAGGGCCCAGCTTGCCAGCGGGTCCCAGCTCGCGCCGCCGTCCTGCGTGGTCCAAACACCTCCGTTTGCGGCCCCTGCGTAAGCTCTTTGGCCACCCGGGTGCACCGCCAGGTCACGGATGCGGCCTGCTACGGTCGGAGATCCCGTGCCTGTACTCTGTCGCAGGATCGTGGGGCCCATGGGCAGCCATTGGCGCTCGGCTTCAAAACCGGCAGTGACGACATCCCCAAGCGCGTCCAAATCGCCCAAGCCACCAGGCACCGCAGTATCGGCATCGCGTGCGCTGTTGGCCTCGGCGCGCATTGCCACTGTTTCAGGCACTTTGCGCAGATCGGGGGGCCAGTCATATCGTGCCATCAACCCGTTCCTCCTTCGTCGTCTCCTCCTTCGCCGATGCGAATCCATCCTTCCTCGACCGAGACGGGTCCATCCGGCAGAATTGCGGCCTGGGTTGCCGCCAGTATCGGGTCATCCCGCCAGGTGATCGGCGTGTTACGGCGGGTCCATCGCTGGTCTTTGCCAAAGGCCGCAATCTTTGGCAGCCGGACTTTGTCTGGGTCGATAAGCACCGGGCCTATTCGGGCCGAAGGGGCAATCCGTTCAAGCCCCGGCGCCACCCAATCGCGCAAAAGCTCCAGAGATTTGCGCGGCAGGATGCCCGTCGTGGCGTTCACGCGCCCCGCCGGGTTCATCAGCAGTGTCAGTTGGACCCGTTGACCGGAATGCACGTTCAAACGCCCACCGCCTTCGATATAGGGCGACGAAAGCGGTGAGGGCTGAGCCAAGGTTGCGGACCCCAGAACCGCCCGAAATCCGCGACCTGCGCCGGTCCTGGGTGCCTGTTCCGCCACCGTTTTCTCGATCAACCTAAAGCGGCGGAAATCATCGCCGACGAAATAGCCGTAAAGCCCATCATGTCCTTTTGCCACTTCACCCAACGCGACCTCAAAAGCCCGGGATTTGACAGCCTCAAAAACACCCGTTTCGCTTAGAAGTTTGGAAAGCCCAATGGCCGTCTCATCGAAGGCATCGATCTTCGAAAGGTCCGTCGGGATATCCAGCCAGAGCGTGGCGCGTACCACTGCCACGGGGCGGCCCACCAGGCCCGCAATCGTTGCGTCCGATTGGACCTGTGCTTCGTCCACCCCCCACATCGTCGTATCGACGGCACGCAAAAAGGCCGACAGCGCGCTTTCATCATCAACCAGATCGGGATCTTGCAGGCGCAGGGCGTCCACATCGATCATCCCGCGGGCAATCTCGCCCAACACGCGGGCCGCAGGCGGCAGGTCTTGTTGCGGGTCATTCACCGCAGGTCCGGGCCGCCCGACCGCACCTTCCCAGACCAGCCCGTTGGTCACCGGATCTTGCAGCAACTCACCCAATGGATTACCCGCCGCATCGAACATCTCGACGGATTCGTCGATGAAATCCGGCAGGATATAGCCCGCGATGGGGTTCACACCGCGTGAGGGGTCGGATTGGTCAAGCTGCGCCTCGGCGGGCGTGTCAGAGGCATCGGCGGGATCAACAAACCGGAACATCAATCTGGCCGGAAGCGAAAGCCGTGGTGGCAATTCCAGCGCCGGACGGCCATCTTCGTCCTTGCTGGACAGCGCATGCGGGCGCACCACTCGTTCGGTATCAAGGTCTCGGAAGCGGCCAAAACAATCGATGACACGCGCACGCAGCAAAGAGATGCGCCCGCTGGCAATGAGGCGCGGCAACCCGGCGTCGCGCAAGGGCTCAGGCACGACCATGGATACTTCGCGCTCTTGCCCATCTGGCGCGGGCTCCAGGCCCAACCAAACATCGCCAAGCTGGTCCAGCGTTACCGAGCCGGTATCGGCATCTTCCAGAAACACTTTTAACTCCGCCAGGCGCGCTGCGTGTTCATCCGAAATCTCGCCCAGTTCGTCCTCGTCGCGTTCGTGTTCCGCATCAAGGTAATCGGCAATCAGCGCTTTCCAGGCATCGTGCAGGCCGTCGGTGATCGGTGCCCGGCCGCGCAGGACCAATGCCCTGCCATCACCCTCAGAGCGCCCGGCAAACTCGATCCGTCCAAGCGACCAGCCGGCCAGATCACTTCCCGGCTCCAGTCGCGCTTCCCATTCCAGCCAGACCGGCAGCCAGGGTTGTGCCCATGAGGTCACCCCAACGGGGCTTGGCTCTCGGCCTTCGGCCAGAGAATGGCGCAGCAACTCGTCGCGAATGATCCCCTGGGCATGGGGCGGGGCCGTCGCGGCCAGGGCGGGCGTTCCATCATAGACACCGTCACTTGTGAACCGCAGTGCAGTTTCTCCGCGTAGCCTTGTTTGCACGGCGACGGCCTCTGCATTATTGGTTGTGCGGCGCTGGATGGCGGCTTGCTTCCACGGATCAAGGTAGGGATCCAGAAGGAAACTATTCTCTATCAGGCGCCGGACCAGCTGGGGCAAATTGCTGCGGTTGGGCAGATCGGGAAGGTAATCTCGTGCCACAAACCGACGGCCATAGGCGACCTGCAATTCGCGCGCCCAGAGGCATTCAAGTTTACCGTCGCTCGAAAACCGCCCGTCGTTAAATCGGTTTGAGCGTTTGAAATTCCGCAGGCCCAGGATAGGCGCGGTGGCGCGATGATAACGCGGCGCGGGTCTTTGAATGCGTCTGGTGACCGGACCTTCGCGGCCATCGTCAACGCCAAACCGCTTGTCCTTGGCGCGTTTCGCGCTCTGGCGTAACTTGAAACGACCCGCATCTGTGCGGCCGGGTCGCGCGCCCAGCCACATGACCTCGGCCTCAGGCGGAGACGGTGAGGCAAGGCGTGCCGTTTTGGTGCGCAACGGACGGCCTGCCTGTATATCCGCTTGCCGCCGTTCGACGATGACATCTTCGTAAAATTCGGTGCCGCGAAACGCCTCGAACCCGTCTCCGTGTTCGGCTTCGTCCAGCGCCACCAGCCCATCCGGCTCGCCCAGCCGGCGGATCATTCCGTTGGCCACGGCAGTCAAAAGGCTTTCTGAGAACTCCAGCTCATCGCTGTCATCCAGGCCAAAAGTTTTGGACACCTGCGATGCGATCAATCGCTCTAATGTGGGGGCAAGCGCGACTTCTATGGCCTCACTGCGCGGCGCCAGATCCTTGCCGACAGGTCCTGTCAGCCGGACACCAAAAACGGACCCATGCAACAGCGTGTTAAACTGCCCGACATGCAACGGAACGGTCAAAATTTCCGGCCGCGCCGCGACATATCCGGTCGCCAAGGCACTTTGCGAACTGGAGAACGCCAGGGCAGAGGCAACCTCGGTCAAGCGCAGATCAGAGGTAACCGATGCCGCGGCAACCCCCAAAGCATCCGCCCTGCCCGTATCATTGGTTGATTGTTGACGCTGGGCGATAAACTGATTGTTCACTGCGTTAACCGCGCTCACCTGTTGGGCAACGGCCCCGTCCATCGGCGCGGGCGACGCGGTCCAGCCCAGCGAGTTGAGCACACGCGACACCGAAAACGGCCAATAGCTGGACGAAAGCGGATCAGAGGCGCGCTCGGACCACCAGCCGACCACAACATAACTCGCCAACCGGGACGTGATGGTGTTGGCATTCACACCCTCAAGCGGATCGAAAAACGAAAACCGGTTGCGGGTGGCATCATAACCAGCCGTCCAGCTGGGTGATCCGCCCACAACCCCGTCCAGCGCCTCGGGATCAAGCTGGTCACCATCGCCCAGGCTGGGGCCCTCCGGGAAATCTTCCAACTCATAAACCTGACCGGTTTCCGACGCGACCACCCAGGCCTTCAGCGTCATCAGCGCCGAATTGGCGGGGCCGGTCATGCGCACCACAAGCCAGCGGTTCGGCAGGCTGCGCAACTGCAAGCCTTGTTCGTCGTCATCCGCCAATTCTCCCTGCAACAAGCCATCGGGCAACGCCCAGTGCAGATGGATACCCGGCGCCCGTTCCTCTGGGTCCGAGAATGGCGGTGTGGGGATGTCTTCTTCGCTGGCCGGGCCGCCCAATTCCATTGGCAGGCGCACATATTCTTCACTGTGGTTCGCCGGCACATAAAGCGCTCGAACATCAACAGGCACGACCAGCGCTGGCGGCGGAGGCGGTGGTATGGCAAACTGGTCGAGCCGATTGACAGCCGTATCGCCCAAATGCACCGCCATGCTCCAGGCCGGGCGGGCCAGAAGTGCTTGCATTAACCTTGGATCGATCGGGTCGGCCATGGGTCAATCCTCTTCCAGGCGCTGGCGCAAGATGTTTTCGAAATCTGCAACAACCGCTACATTTGGAACAAAGGCCGCATCCTGAAATTGCGGCGTGGTTGTGCTTTGGGCAAAGACCTGGCGGTACGGGAACCGCAGCATCTGCATGGCAAATTCTGCCCCATCGATATCTTCGCCGAAATCCTCGCCCGGGATTGGCGCCGTCATACCTGTGCCATCCGCGTCCGCAAAAGCCCGGGCTGTGTTGGACAGATCAAGCACGCCCGCCGCGCCGCGCCGGAACCGCACGGGGATTTGTGCGGCCAGGGTCGATGGCGCGGTCGGATCATCCTCGTCCGGCACGACAGGCGCGCCCGCGTCATCCACATAACCGGCCGTGCGCACGTCTCGCGCCGGAACAAATGCGCGCCACCGGCCGGACGATTGCTCTTCCAGACGCACGCCGAATTGCAGGCCCTGCCGCGGCTCTTCGATGTGCAGAACGTTGGGGATGCCGTCAAAAAGCGCCAAAATTACCGAAGGAGCAAGCCGTTCAAGGCGCAGCAGCTTGATCCGGTCCGAATTGGATTCGGGCAGAACCTCTTCGTCATGATCGGCAGGTTCCGTGTCATAGGCGCGGATATGCATGCCCGGCCAACCCGCCACCGCCGCCGACCGCATCAGAAACCCGGTCACAACCCCGGCCGTTCCGGTCAGCGTCGGTTCCGAACCGGGTGATCGGACGCGGCGCTCTGCCTCGTCAATTTCTTCTTCGATCTTGGGATAGAGCTTTTCCAACTGTGCCCGCTCCAGCGAATTGGCGGTGCCGACACTCAACGCGCCTTGCACCAGCGCATCCGTCCACGCGCGATCGAGATAGAAGAACCTGATGGATTCAACGGGTAGAAGATCCGCATCGGGCACAAGGGTGTTAAACGGCACACCCTCCAACATCCGCAGGCGCGCCAGAAACTCCAACACGCTGTCGGTGGCCACCGTCTCGCCATCAGGTGATGCCAGGAAGAGTTCATGTTCCAGAGCGGCACGTGCCTGGGCGACCCCAAGGGTCTCACTAAGGCTCATCGTCGGTTCCTTTCCAATCGGTCTTCCAAAAAGATATCGAGGTCATCGATGTCACCAACCGCACCGAGATCGCCACTGGCCAGCGCATCAGCACCGATGGCAAATTCCACCAGTTGTTTGAGCCCGACATCCAGCCTATCGACCAGCTCAGTCTCAAGCCTACGGTCCAGAGTCACCTCTCCAGTGCCAGAAACCAAGGGTTTCGCGGCCATAAGCGCCGTCACCGAGGCAGTATCGGTGGGCCGCGCCTTCAGCCCTTCAAGCACCCCTGGATCAAGCTCAAGCCCCTGAACCAAGAACTCCAGCGGATCACCTTCAAGGTTGGGCACGGGGTTTCCGGCGTCGACCCGGGGCCGGAGCGTGGCAATGGTTTTCTCTGGCGCCTCTGCCAAGACGCGGATCAAATCCGCTTCCAGGGCCCGCGCGAAACGCCCTCGGACCAAATTTTCCAAAACGCTTGGATCGACGGTCGCCACGCCGCCGGCAAAGAGGCCAAGATTTCCCACCACCGCAAAATCGAGCCCTGTCTTGGCGCGCGCGGCGCCGAACCGTTCGGCCCGCCAACGTTTGAGCGCCGCGATGAAAGACGGTTGCGAAAGCGCCAAAAGTCGCCCGGTCTCAAACGCCACTGCCAGCGAGACGTCTTCCTCTCCACTGGGGGTCATCAGGCGCAAATGGTCGCTCACATGCGCCAACGCGTCATCACCGACGCCGGGAATGTCACGGCGCACCCGCACCGGTGAAAACGGGCCACGGTACCAAGCGGTTTCACCGTCTCCGACGCGCGTTCGATACGGCAGGGTCAGATGGCCGCTTTCCGCCACGTCCAGAGGCAATCGGGTGGATGGCGCCGCGCCGGAATCCGCGCCGCCGCGATCAGGCGTGCAGTCAGCCAGAGGTCGCGCAAAACCGCTGCCGGTGCGCCGGCCCAAGAGCCCGACATCCAGATTCCGCATCAGCTGCTCAAAACTACCGGCCCCACTGCAGGTGAACCGCCAGGAGGTCAGTACAGGAAACCGTAGTATCCGTTCCTGAAACACGACCTGTGGCGGAATGGAGAAGCCACCAAACACGCCTTTCACCTGAAAGCTGTTCTCCAACGCGCCGCTTTCCAGCGCGCTGAAATCGCCGTCAAGCATCGCCGCCGAGCTGATGGGTCCCAGTGCGCTGACGCCGTCTTCATTGGCGCTGGCCCGGTCGAAGAGCGCCCCGTCGTGAAACACCACTTCGCCGCGTCGGATCGCTTCGGCCATGGCGTCACCGTCACGCACATCCAGGTTGCGCGGCTCTGGCACCGCTTTCAGCGGTATCGCTGCACCATCAGAGATCGCGGCGTTCACGGCTGTCAGCTCGGTACTGAAAACCAGGTCCGAGAGGTCAAAAAAGTTGCGCGGCGGCAAGGGTTCTGGCAATTCGCCCAGCTGACCTTCAAGATTGATCAGACAGGCCGTGTATGCCTTGGGCCGACAATTCTCGCGATCGAACTGAGGCATGCGATTGGAAATGACCACCGCCAGAAAGCCATCATCATCACCCATCGCGGCCTCGGTATCGTCGATATTGACCTCGCGCACATGGGTCAAAAGCGGCAAATCTTCGACCGTGGGGAAAACATTTCGAACCACAGATACTGGGACCGACAACCGTGTCGCCGTCGGCACGTCTTTGTCGCCGGGCAGATCGACACCTTCGCTTACGCAATCCTGCCAGGGAATGTCATGCTCGATCTGACCCTCGCCTTCGGCAATCACCACCAGGGCCAGCCAGGGTGTGCGCTCACTGGTGATCTGATCTCCAAACGCGGTCTCATCTGGTGCTGCCTTGCGATCCCACGGCAGGGTTTTCTTCTTGAGCACAATCTGCGGCAGCCGGGCCTCATAAGCGCCTTCGGAATTGGCCGGCGGGAAAGTCATAAGTGCTTGATCGGGCGGTAGTTTTAATCGGGGTGCCGTCACGTTGAAATGAGTTTGAAGCGGGCGGACAGCCAGCTCATCTACGTCGACGCCATCTTCTTCGGCCTCGATTTTCAGATCGCCTTGCAGCCGGTACTTCCCCGCCTCCAGCGCTGGGACAATGCTGTCATAGAGAAAGAAACGCCCTCGCGCGACCATGATCAAGGTTCTCCGTTTTCAAGTTCTGCGGTTCGCGGGGTGACATCAGCGGGCGGGCGCCAGCCGATTTTGAGCGGTGCCTTGCCAGTGCGCACAACCCCGACCGAGAGAGATACGCTCTCGTTCACAAGCCGCGAGACAAACCGCTCGGCTGTCATATTGGCCGCCATGACACCGTCCAGCCGCCCCGAGGTCAGCCCCGACAGACGCACGACGAAACCGGCTTTGGATTTGATGGTGTAGACCACCAGCGTCTTGCCATCATAGGGCACCAGCATCGGGCGTTTCTCGACGATCTCTGCCCCCTGGAACGAAATGGCCAGCGCCGAGAGTTCCTGCTCGGTCAATCGGCCATCAAACAGCACCGCAACGGCGCTGGCGGCGCGGTCAAACTGGGTCTCTACCAGCGTGGCCTGATCGGTCATATGCGCGGCACGCAGCCAGCCTGTGCCGCCTGCCCGACCGCCTCGAACGCGGCTTGCGCCCTCGGCCCGCAGGATGGCACCGCGACACAGCGCCATCGAACGGCCCAGATAGGCCACTGACTGTGCATCCGTCCAACCCGCGATTTCTGCCGAAGTCTTGCCATTGTCGCCCGATATCACCGCATAGGCCGCTGTTCCGGCAGGCAAATCAAGGCTGCGCTTCGAACCGGCATTGTCCAGCAGAACCCGGCCTGTCAGGCCAATGGCCAAGACCCGCGCGGCGCCGCTCAGGGTCAGACGGCCAGCCGATTCAAATCGACGGGACCGCATGGCTCCCGGCAAGTCAAAGACCACCACCTCGCCGGCTGCCAACCCGCTAGTTTTGTCCGCGGATTTGGTGCCTCGCGGCCCGCGCGCACCCGCCATCGCGGCGATGCCTGCAAGATGGTTGCGGGTTGCACCGGTTGACCGTTCGGCACTGGCTGAAGCATCAAGCCCCGCTGCTTTCGTGCGCGGCACCCGACCTTCTGCGGCGATTGTCTTGCCGACCTGCGCCGGGGCGGTGGCAGTGCGCAGCAGGAATGCCGGCGCCCTCACCCCTCGTGCGGCCAAAACCGCATCCAGTGACGGCGGCTCAATCCGGCTGAGCCCACGGGCCAACTCTGGGGGCACACGCGTTGCGCGCGGTGTCAAAACGCCCTCGGCCTCCGCAGCTACAACGCTTGGCAAGCTCAACTGGCCACGCAGGCGCGGCTGGCCAAACTGAATGTCGCGGCGTGGTCTGACCTCTCGAACACGCTCGTCCTTGGAGCCGCGCGGCGCATCCGTGACGATCCGTTCTGTCAAAAGCCCGACGCGCATCGGTGTACGTCTGGCCTGACGCCAGGCCCGCGCGCCCGTGGCACCTGTCGGACGGCGCTCGGCGGTCTGGAATTCCGCCGCCAGCGCGATATTTCGGTCCTCTGCAATCGAGTTCAACAATGTGAGATGCGTGGCAGCCAACCCGACGATTGATCCAAAGAAAAAGCCATTGTCGCGCAGGGGCAGCGGCCGGCGAGGCCCGGCCTCAACCTGATTGAACGCCACCCCGCCCGTTTCGGGATTAGGACGGCGGCCAAAGAATTCCGGGCCAAAGCTCAGGTCGACGCCTTCGGTTGCCTCGATGATCGTGCCTTTGGGCACCTTCTTGTCATCAAGGCCTTGCGGCGGTCCCCAGACACCGACGGGGAAAGCCCCGGTATCGCGTGTGCGCAGTTTGATCTTATCGACATCATCCAGTCGTTCTTCGTCAGACCCCGGATCAATTTTGAGCAGCGACAGTTCCAGCGTGACTTCAGAGACGACCAGATTGGATGGTGCAACGCCAAGCGCCCCAGAGGGATCGCGCTCGAACAGGTTCTGACCCGGACGGTCAATCACAGTAAGCGGGATGGTGCTGGTGATCGACAGCTCAAACTCGCTCATGACATCAAAGGGCTTGGACAGGCTGCCGTCAGCGGTGTCCGATGCATCACCATTCCCGCTTGCCGCTGGCAGGGTGCCGCGCCCGGTGATGCCCGACAGCGCCTCGGCCCGGTTACCGCTAGCCAGTTCCAGATACTTGGCCGCGAAATCGACCCAGGTGACATATTCCGGCTCGGGGTTGTCCTGCTTGCCAAACTTGACGGTGACGTCGATGGGGCCGACCTTGACCCGCGCTTTGCCGTGGAACTCTGGCCCTGCAACCTCGATTTCCGCGCTCAAGCTAAACGACAGCTTGATCGTCCCGAACCAGGTCTTGATCCGAATACCTGCCGAAATGCGCACATAGGCATTGGCCAGGTATTTGAACGGATCAAAGTAGACAATCGCGTTCACGCCCCAACCGAGCGAGACAAAGACCGGGCCGAATTTGGCTGTTGCCTCAAACGCGCCGCCACCCATCACCGCTTCAGACGTCAGGGCAAAGTAGTTCTCTGCCTTGATGACGATGTTCGATGAGACGGACCAGTTATACCCCAGACGCGGAACAACCGGATAGCCACTGGCCTCAAATTCTGGGTGATAGCCGCCAAGGGTCAGCACGAACTGGCCTTTGTTGGGGCCTTTGAACCAGCTGACATAGGCAAAACCACCTGTCAGTCGGGCGCTTTCATGCAATAGCCAGGAATTGTCGGTCAGCTGGGCCTGAATCCAAATCACACCCTCTTCGGTGGAAAAGCGTGCAAGCAGTCCAAGCTCGATCGAGACCAAGGCAAAGCCCGGGCGTGGCAGCGCCATGCGGGCCAGGCCAAAAATCGACAATTCAAAGCCACTGCCAAATTCCACTGCGACAACGGCGATGCCATCGACCAGAGCAAATGAGGTAAAGCTGATGCCGGCTGCAAACCAGAACTTGCCACGTATGACCGGGAATGTGCGCCGGACCTCTTCGAGATACGCAATGACATCGGTTGGCAAGTCAGCCGCCGGGTCCAGCGCCTGGATCAGGACAAAATCGCCAAAGTCACTCAGGTCCGTGGGTGGAACCAGATCCCTGTTGATGCCAAAGCCGCCACCGATCCCGGTCAGGAAAAAGGCAGGCGCGCCGCCGATGGGCCCAAGGAATGACCCCACTGCGAAGAAGGACGTATACCGGCCTTGGTCGTCCGATGCCGAGGCATAACCGCCATAGATCGACAGGCCATAAACCGCAAAGCGAGCGGCCAGCATGCCGACATATTCGATGTCGTCTTCGTCACCGAACTTGCGCAGACCACCTGCCAGCGAGATGCCCGAAAGGTCAGCAGAGACGCCCAAGCCAGCCAGATCAGCCCCCCAGGACGCGCTGTCAAATATCCCGCCCTGATCGGTGCGATAGATAAGCTCTAGGTCATCGACGCTAGCGGCAAGCCCGGCAATGGTGACCGAACCATCAAACAACAGTGAAACGGACTGCAGACCTGCGTCTTCGTCAGATTGCGCGCCCAGGCCGATCTGATCGACATAGAGCGGACCAAAGCCCTTGCGGATCGGCAGCCACCAGGGGCCTGATCCCTCACCTGCGCGGAAGCCAAAGCGCAAATCGCCCGAGTTCAGGGTTTGCACCGACAGCGCCGGGCTAAAGGCAGGGGCCAGGGCGGCATTGCCGTCATTCGTTTCGCTCAGAAGGCCAGAGGCCACGGCATTGTCGGAAGAGCCGCCACTGACAGCCGCCCCGATCTCGGCCAGTTCCACCTGGGCACCTCCGCGAAGCGGACCAGAGCCAACCTGCGCAAAGGCGTGAATCGCGATCGACCCCAATGAAAGCGGGCTTTTGATCAGCGGCGCGTTAGAGCTGCCGATGCGCAGACCAATCCCGTTGACCGACAGGGCCGGAGCAAAATCAGGCGCGGCGCCACTGATATTCAACAGACCGATTTCAAGACCAGGATTAACATCGCCCACAATCCAACGGCTGTCATTTTCCAACCAGATCGCAATGTCGCCGCCAATGACTTCAAAACGGTCAATGATGGTCACCGATAGCCCAACAGAGCCGCCGAGATTGGCCAAACCGATCTCAACCGCATTATCCACGGTGATGCCCGGCCCTGCATCAGCAATATTTTCGATCAGCGTCAAAAGCCGCACAAGCTTGGACTGCACAAGATCTTGTTGAGTCTCGCCGACCCGTGGCAGCGCGCGGAAGAACTCTGCATCAAGCCCGCCACCGGGTGTCAAAATCACGTCGGTCAACACGTCGCGCATCGTGTCAGAGCCGATGTCGCGGTCCAAAAGTGCGCTGACTTCATCCAGCCCCAAGACAAAGCCGCCCAGCAGTTCGATGGCCAGATGCATAAGCCCCGCGGCGATCTCTTCCGGCGTGTCCCCACCCACGCTGGGCGAGAATGTCTGTGAGGTAAAATTATACCGCAGGCGGAAGGCCTGATCGGCACTCGCATCAAAGGCCAGCCCCGTGCTCAGCGTGGATGGCGGCGCGCCGCGACCCACATCAATCTCTGTAAAGGGTCGCAAGATCACGCCATCGGCCACGGGTATCTGGGCGGGGCCGATCATGGCCGTCAGCCGGTTCAGCCCGCCATCATCGACGCTCAAGCTGGTCTCGATATCGCCGACAAAAGGTATCCCGACCAGATCAGCGGTGAATTCGACCTCCTGGGTGGCTGTGAAAAGCTCGATTTCAAGTGTCGAGCCCGGCGTGCCCGCATTGGCCACCGATACGCGCAAGCCCGTGCCGGTGTTTGCCACCGACAGACCGGTTGGCAAAACAGGGTTCAATGCACCCAAGCCCGATGACACAAGCGCTGGCCAACGTGCGGCCAGGCTGGCAACCGGATCAGCAGCCCAGGCCACCAATGCTGGACCGTCAAACGCACCGCCTGACCGCAAGGCCAGCGCATTACCCACGTCGCCCAGCAACGCGCCAAAGGGTGACCCGGTATCGACAATAGCGTCCAAAACTTGCGGCAAAGCTGCTGTAACGGCAGTGGCCAGCAGATCCGTGAGATTGGGTGGCCCCGGGTAGATCTCGATATCCGGGCCCGCATCAGGCCGCAGGAACACCCGCAGATCGCTGCCCGTCAGTGTCAGATGGGCCGCCTGCCGATCACCAACCGCCCCGGGCACGCCGGCAAAAAGAGAAATCTCGGGCCGAGAAGGCCCGGCCGCAATCGGGAACCGCAGGCCAAAGGCGCCGCCCAAGGCGATACTGCCCGCAGGCAAAAACGCACCCGGGTCCAGGGCAAAGTCCAGAACCAGGCCGCCATCGTCGCGGGCCCGCAGCGCAAAGCCCGGTGCGAACTCCCAAATACCGGAACCGCCGCCCGTTCCCACCAGCGGGCGCAGCGCGTCCATAATGGCGATAACTCGGGGCGCATGCAGACCACCGCCAGGCCCGCCCAAAACCGAAGCGCTGGCGAACCACGCGCCCGGATCAACAAAGAGAAGCGGCGGCACCCGAACCGGATCTGGCGTCAGCCCAAATCCAGCAAGCCCCGCATCAACGATCCCGGTCACGATCGGGTCGATCTGGCGCAGCCCGTCAAGAACCTGGCTCAGGGCCAGCGCAGCAAGGGTGGGCGGCAACGCCCGGACCAACGCGGTTGGGTTTGGCGCAGGCCAAAGGGGGATTGCGCTCGGGATATCCGGCAGATCGCCGGGCAAAGTTATCTCTGCCGTAAAGGGTGCCAGTCCCAGTTGTAGGCCTGGTGTCCCCTCTGCCCCGAAATTCACAGCGCCAGAAACAAGTCCATGTTGGCCCAACACCGCGTTCAGCGACCAAGCCCCAAAGGCGAAATCTGGTGCGGACCCCTCCAGCGTCACACTCAACTGGCCTTGGTCGGCGTCAAAGCTCAGCCCGGCCCCTGCCCCGTCAAACAACGTTTGCACAACGTCCATAAGCGCGCCACCGAGCGCGGGGTCGGCCAGCGCCACCTGCAGCTGCGCGGTCGGTTCATCGACCCAATGGGACAGCGACAGCGCGTCGAACCCGTCATCAGCCCCCAGAATGCCGGTCGCACGCAACAGCGCGATAAGCTCGGTCAGACCGGGCGTGGGCAGGGCCACGGCTTCGGCTACGATCTCACCGAACAGCGCACGAACGGCTGGGGCGGTGGGGGCAATGCGCGGAATCCCCGGCTTGGACAGCGTGTCCGCCGTAACCACGAGCCGCGCGTGGCTTTCCCCGAACAAGCGCGCGCCATGGAGAATAACCTCTAACCCGTCGGTGCCGCTTTCCGAGGTGCCATCAACCCCGACGCAGCCCGAGAATGAAATGGACCGCAAACCCAAGGGTGCATCGCCGTGATCCATCGGCCCGCCCACCAGCCATCCCGAACCACGAGAGAGATGGCCTGACAGCACAACCTTGCCAGCCGGGCGGAACTCCGGCTGGGGGCCAGACGCGCCATCGCGATTCAGTCGCGCCGAGAGCAATTCGACCAGGGCGCGTCCCTGGTACCCGATTGCCCCTGCCGCAGGGGCGTCACCCAGAGGAACATGCAGCCCGATGCCCATGCCCTCAACCTGCGTCTGTCGCAACACATTGGCCCGGGCCACAGCAAAGGTGCTGAGCCCTGCAGCCGCAACTGCGGTCATCGCCCGACGCACGCTGTCCTGTTCAAGAACGCCGTACAGCAGGTGGATCTGCAGATCGCCGCGTCGCGCCCCAGTCCAACCTGCAGGCGGCGCCAGCTCGTCCAGCGGACGCCCCGACAGGCGGTCGCGGATCAACCGCCGCCCCCGCGCCAAATCTGCGTCGTCCGGCTCGCCCGGGTCAACGGGGGGCAATAGTTCATTGAGACGGTGCAGCGTCTCGGTGGTTTCAAGGTCCAACGGGTCAAGCGCGGCCGTCGCCAGACCCGCGATCAACAACTGGTTGGGCCCGGAAGGCAATGTATTCAGCGCCAGCCAGGCGCCATGGCCCGCAGCCCGGTCTGCCAAGACGGCCGCGCCCGCGATGCCACCCGCCTGTGCCAATGCATGGGACAACCGCGCCGCCTGTCCTGAGGCGTCGTCCTCTTCCGTATCCGGACGGGGCGCCAGCAGGATCGTCCAGGTGCCGCTGGCATCTCCGGGCACTTGCGAAAACGCGGTGGCCTCCCGGTCTCGGATCCGCAAATCAAGCAGGCGGGCCGGGTCAACGCCCTCGGGAACCGGTGCAGTTTCAGACAATGTACAGATCACAAAGAGGACGTCTGGGGCCGCCCCCAGAAACGGCGTCACATCCGAACTCTCGATCAGGCTTGTGGCGTCGGTATCGCCTACAACATGCAGCACCGTACCCGGTTGATTGACAGCGGGGCTGACCAGCCCATCGGTGCCCGTCCAGCCTGTTTCCAGTGCCAAGAGGCCAACGGCCAGTTCCGCCGCGCCCAGCCCCGAAAGCAGCGTCGGCAGTTCAGAGGCCATCCCACGCGCCAGTTCATCCGGTTGCAAACCCGGATCACCAGGGCGCCATGTCCGCAGCGGCAGTGACGAGAAACGGTCAGGCTCGGCCTCGGATCGGTCGGGCAATCGCCATGCGGCAATACCCGGACTACTGTCAGCGCCAGGCAGCAGCAGACACCATGGATCCGACAAGGTACCGGTACCCTCCACGCCACTTGTTCCGGCCCCAAGACGGGCGGTGAAAACCTGCAGCCGTTTCGTTACCTCTGCAAAGGGGTCTGCCAGCAACCGCCCCAGCCAGTCACGCAGGGCGGCTTCTGGTGCATCGATCAAGGCCGACAGTGAAAGCCGGTGCGGGTCAGGCCCACCGAGAACAGGTGCCGCCCGTCGCCACCCCAGCATATCCACCAAATCAACAAGAAAGTCGTTGCCGCTGCGCTCGGCCAAAAGACCCAGTAACCGCTCAATCCCATCCCATTGCGCACCCGAAAGCTGGTCCACATCCATGCCGCTTGAAAAGTCCGGCAATTCCAGCGGAAGGCCGATGCCATCCAGCGACACCGTCGGGTTAGGTGTATCAAATTCAACCGATACCCCATCCGCTGGCCGCCAGCGGGCCACCAGGCCCAACCTGTCGGTCTCAAGCGTCAGGCCAGTGCCGGAGGTCCGCAACCGCAGCCCGCCGCGGGCCCGTCCGTTAAAGCCGGCCTCGACCTCGGGGATAAACGCGGTGGCACCTGTCGACAGGTCGACCTTCACAAGCGCAACGCGCCCCCGAAATTCGATCACGGTGCAACGCTGCCCCAGATCGTCAACCCGGCTGAGCCACCCGACCCCAATCGCCAGGGCCCCATTCGCATCGCGCCAGATCGCCACATGCGCCCCGGGCGTGATCGACAGTCGCCAAGGATCGACCTCGGTTCCCGCGCCGCTCACATCTGCGGCACCGGCCAACAGCGTGCGCAAACTGCCCAACACAGCGGTGACATCACCGCTGTGGTTTTCGAGCACGTCAAGCCAATGGGCCCGCAGCTGCCCAAGCGGATCGCCCAGGAAGGTGACAGGATCAAGCGTAGGGTACCCGGCCCCTGCCCCCGCAGGCGCGCGCCAGCCCAAGACCACCCCGATAAGCGCAGCACCGGGGCCAAGGTTGGACAACAGCTCGTCCAAGAGGTCGGTCACCGTTTGCGCCGCAGCCGCCGCCACCGCGTCTGGGTTGGTCAGATCCAACCAGGGGTGATTGCTTTGCGCCACTGTCACGTCGCGCGCAGCAATAACCACCGCTGGTCTGCGTTCTTCGTCCAGTGCCAGCCCAAGTATCAGCTCTGCGACCGACACGTTGGGCATGGCCTCTCCGCTCAGATCAAAGTGCAGGCTGGTTTCAAGCTTTGGAACCGCAGTCGCGGCGCCGGTGGCCAGGCTCAGGTGCAATATGTCAGCCGAAACGCCCGCCTGTGTGATCCCGGTGGTGGTGGAGAACCCCAGCGATATCCTGATGTCCGGCCGCGCCTCAGGCCCGTCTTCTGCACGCAGACCGATGCGAATGGTTGCACCGCCAACAGGCAGGTCAATGCCGGTGGCATCTACGGTCGCACCTGCACCCAGAATATCAGCCAAAGCCTGAAGCCAGCGTGTCCGCGCCGCCGGAGCGCCCAACAGTTGCGCAACCCAATCAGACAGCGCATCCGCTCCGCGGCTCAGAAGGTCGGCAACGGGAAAGGCCGGAATCTCGGGCGCGGTGCCCAGACCAAGCGCGTCTGCCAGCGCACGCACCTGTGCGCCGCCTGCCCCGCGCAACTGCGCCTCGATCAGCGCCAGGATAAGTTCAATGGCCAACTCGCGGAGGGCATCGGGATTGCCCAGCGACAGCATCATGTCACGCGGCGTGGTTTCGCCGGGCAATTGCAACCCACCCAAGGATAAACTCACATCCGGCGCACCGTCCGCAGGGTCGGTTGGGATCGCAACCCGCAACCCGATCCGCGCAAGACCAGCCTCGCCCGGAGCGGGTGGGGCAGCTACGGTAATCTCTGAAGACAGTGCGATGACGCCGCCGGGTTCCCCGGCCAGGAACGGATTAGCTGGTGCGGGACCAGAGCTTTTGGCAGCACGAAACAGTGGGAACAGCAGCGATGACCTGCTGTCTGCAAAGCCGCCACCCGTATTCACGACCACACCCAGGAAGATATTGACCTGCCCCGCCGGGCGGTCATCGATCACCAGATAAAAGCCCGCGTCGATCCCTGGCTCGACCTGGTCGGAAAACAACTCAATCCACTGTCGCCCATCCGGGTCGCTCTCGATCCCGCCCTCGCGAACGGCGGCGGCAAACTCAAGCAAGGCCTGGCGCTGCGCGTCATCGGCCAAAATTGTCGACAAGTAGTCCTGGGGATCTGTCAACCAGTCGCCGTTGAAATCACCCTCCGCCGTCACCAGGCCAAGGGCGCGCAACAGCGGAGTCAGATCCCCAAAATCATCGGGCGAGAAGGCGTTCATTTGGCCCCCCCTCGAATGCGGAACCGCGCCTGCGACTGCACGACCAAGGCGCCGTCTTGCAGGCTGAGGCCTTGTGCCACGAGGCGTTTATTTGAAACGTCGCGACCAGAGGCCCCGGCGATACTGTCAGCGACCTCCAAGACCATCTGATAGGCAAAGGCGATCAGGGTCTCACCCCAGATATCGGCAATCAACGCATCGCCAACGGGCCTGTCGGGGGCCGCCGCCACAAGCCCCGCGACCCGTTCAGGGTTTCCCATGGCAAAGGGGACAATCATCTCGGTCCGGCCCGCATCAGTGGCCACAGGTATTGTAACGCTCAGCACGTCTTTGCCTGTCTTGGTCGTCACCTCGCCGACAAAAACGACAAGCTCGCTGGTGCCGTCATCCCAAATGATCGGCTTGGGTTTTGGGTCATCTTGATTGGGTTTGCCGCCACTCTTACCGACAGCGGCCAATTGCATCAGCGGTTCAAGGATTTTTGGCGCCAAAGGCAACGCGGCGCCCAACGCCCCAACCGCGATTGGTTCGCGTGGTAATAGCTCTGGCAGCTGTTTTCGCAGACCCGCCAACGCGCCGTTGGCTATCGCATCAAGCTCAAGACCTACAGAAGGGGTTTTCAACTCGGCCTCAAGAAACCCGCCAAACACACTCACATCAATTCGAGGGAAGTCAGGAACAGTTACATCGCCTGGCCGGTCGGGATTGCCTATGTCGTCGCTGTCAGTCCAGAGAAGGTCTTCTAGTCCACGCCCATCTTTCAGTTTGATTTGCGCCAGTATCCCGATGGCGTCTTTCAGTCGAATAACCTGTCGATCTGAAAATCCAAGTTCGGAAGCCTGTTCGATCACGGCTTCAAACTGTCCGGAACCGTCACGGGCCAATCGCAAATCCAAGGCGGTGGTTTTGCCGTGCTGAAGGCCCTCAAGCAATTTTGAGGCGTCTTTGAGCAAGGACTTGCCTTTATCGCTGATGGTGGGCTCGTTCAAAGCCTGCCCGATCAAATCGCGCAGCGACAAAGAGGTCTTTTTCGGCCGGCCGGGTGGCCGCATGACGTAACCCTCCTGTCACAACAAAACAGAGCGCTGGCGGAGCGCTTTATCGTTGGTTTGGTTTTTGAAACGTCCGGCGACCGGGCGTAGGGTTTTTTACCGATTCAACATTTTAAGAATTCGGTCTGCGGTAATGCCAAGCACAAACCAAAGCGCAAGAAAGCCAACAAGTTCAAGGCTAAAGCTGCCCCATTTGAAATAGGTCTGGGCAACCACGAGCGACACAGCGAAAGGAACAAGCTCCCTTTCAGCTACCGATCTTAAGCCAGGGGATGTCAAAAGAGAGAACATGAATCCAGACTCAGTAGCGACGAAATTATCACGGTTGTATCGCTTAGTTTACCTTAGGTCAATTTTATTGACGAATGCGGGCGCCCTGACCCGGCCGCGCGCGCCTCTACCCAAGGCTCATAGCGGCCGGATTGGGGTAGATAATAATAGGATTGGTATTGCCAAGTTGTTTGAGGATGCATGCAAAGCGTTGCGTCGTAGCGCTCAGACTACCATTTCTGCGGTGTCCTTCATGCTGGCGCAAAGCGTTGCCTACGTCTGCTGGAAAAGTCGACCGCCGGTCCTTTGTGACGTTACTTTCAATTGCAACAAGGGTCCGCCTTAGGCTGAGCTGCGACCTCCACTTTCGAACCCGATATCATGGGCCCGATCTTTCTCACGCCTTTGCTGACGCCAGCCGTTCCATGGCGAGTGTAAGAGGCATTGACCGTATCTCTTCCTGCCCCGGAACTTCCTTGTCGCCTGCATCGACAAGTATGCGTTCTGCGACGTCCAATTCTTCTGTGGCGATGTGAAGCTCACCAGAGATGCAGCTGGACCCGTTGTCGCTGAGCAGGCGTGCTTTGTGCAGCACCGTTGCCTGATCACAACCTGAGGCTTGCAAGGCAAGGTCCAGCGTGTCGGTCACATCCTCGGTCTTCATTCTCGTGTAAAGCTTCCAGGCGATGATGTAACGACTGTAATCGTCGAGGATCGTGGACAAGTAGAACCACCCCCACTCGAGCATCAGTTGCGAAATGGATGGAGGACCCTCTTATGGTTGGCTCTGAATTTCTGTGGCCAGGCCGCTTCCACGAGCGGTTACACATTTCAACGCGCCAATATGCACGGATCGTTCGCGATTGGGTTACATCTATAGGTCTTGAGGCAACGGCCTATGGTACGCATTCAATGCGGCGCACCAAGGTCACACAGATCTACAAAAAGACTGGCAATCTGCGGGCCGTTCAGCTCCTGTTGGAACATACCAAGATGGACAGTACTGTTCGATATTTGGGCGTTGAGCTGGAAGACGCTTTGGCCATCGCAGAAACCATTGAGATATAGAATGGAGGGGCCGTCTTCGAGGGCGGCCCGAACCGGACTTTGAACACGATCACCACGCTGCAGTGCGGCTTCCCGTATGCAGACGTTGAATCCGGTTGTGACTACTAGCCTTCTCGAGGCTTGCTAACGGCTTGGCGAATACCATCTATACCAGCTTTCTCGTGGAATGCCTGACAATCAGTTCTACCGGTATAAGATACGGGTCAGGAACGGTCTGGCTATCCAACCAACGGACTATCGATTTGGCGGTAACCTCTCCCATTCTTGCTACTGGCAGATGGACCGTCGTGATTGCAGGAAACGTGTAGGGTGAAGAAGGCAGATCATCGATTCCAATCAGCGATATTTCGTCAGGCACGATTAGTCGTTGCCTTTGCAATTCGAATAATGCTCCCATGGCCAAGACGTCGGAAAAGCACAGAACAGCCGTAAATGTTGCCTTAGTTTTCAGTAGATTTTGTATTGCCGTGCCGCCACCTTGAATTGAGATATCCGTCTCGATCATTTGTAGTGAGTGCGTAAATTTGGTGGTCTTCAACCCCGATAGTCGCGCCTGAGTCCTGTCGTTGTTCTTGACCGGTCCGTGAACCACGGCAATTTTTCGGTGACCTGATGCCAGCAGAAAATCGAGAGCAATTCGCGACGCGCTTGCGTTATCGTAGCCAACAGTCGGCATATGATAATTCTCTTCAAAGTACGAAGTGGCTATCACTGGAAGGCGGGTTTGTTCAATCAGCCTGTCGAATTCTGGGCTGTGCGTGATACCGGAAACAATCAGAGCCTCTGCACCAATATCAACCAACCCTCTTGCTTTTTCAGTTTCAATCTCGGGATCGTTAGAGGTTGTTGCAACAACGAGCGACAAACCGTGCTTTGCCAGATGTTTTTCAAGCGCTGCCAGAAATCTTGAAAAGATCGCGTTATCTAGTGTCGGAACCAGGGCGCCGATGACGCGGGTTCGGCCGGAATTGATAGCACGGGCGGCAGCACTGGGCACGAAATGCAACATTTCGATCACCTCCTGTACGCGCAACCGTGTCTCTTCAGAAACAGCCTTTGGAGAATTCAGAACCCGTGAGACTGTCGCGATGGAAACACCAGCGGCCTTTGCCACGTCACGAAGATTGGCCCGTTTCTTTTTCGGTCGGCTTTCCATTTTGCCTCAATAGTTGGTGTACTCTCTTCGTATTTTTCTAATACTTGACAGATGAAACCAGTTACATCAAGTTATGTAACTAGTTACATTTTAACTCACGGAAAACAATGTCCACCGACGCGATCCTTCACGAATTCAGCAATAACGGGCACGCTACACCCGCGCGGTTGTTCGCCGGGTTTCAGAAACCGGGTCATGAACGGACCCTGGTACTGGCACCTCGGGAAGTCCGGAAAATCGCGATGCGCCCAGACGATCTTCTATCCATTGCCGGGGTCTGGTCCGAGGGTGAGCTGCACGTTTCGGCATTTGACGTCCGCGGAAAAGATGCGCTTTCCACCATTGGACTTGCTGCGTCAGGACAATTGAATAGCGATGAGTTTGACTTGACCGAATTGGTCGGCTGGATTGCAGCGCATGGCGGTGATTGCAACGCCTGTATCGCTGCCGCCCACCTGCCAGCAAGTGACGATCAGTTTGTTCTCAGGGCCAGTAGCCCCATAACCTTATGGCTGTCGCGCGTTTCGGACCGTGACCAGTTGGTTAGTGGATTTGGCGGTGGCTCGATCACAATTACGCATCAACCCGTTGAGAGAACCAATCTGATACTGCCCTGCCCGCTGGGGGATGTGCGCGATGAATTCACCGTTACGCGCGGCACGGGAATATCTTACGAATTAGAGCAGGGTGAAACCCTCCAGATAATCGACGTCGAGGGGCAGCAATGCTCGGATTTTGTCGCCTTACGCGCCGATCGGCTCGACAATGGTGAGGAGTGGTTGATCGACAGTACCGCAACTCGATCGATGGTGCGACGCGCCTACCCGGGCCCCGGCATGCTCGACAAATTCTTCGACAGCGAAATGCGCCCGCTTCTAAACGTTGTACAAGACACCTGCGGGCGGCACGATACTTACGGTCTGGCCTGCACAGCACGTGGATACGCGGAGCGCGGTTTCCCGGGGCATGTTAACTGTTCTGACAACATTTCCTATGCGCTTGATCCTTATGGCGTGAAGCGCCGTTCCGCATGGCCGGCAATCAATTTCTTTTGGAACACCTGGATCGACCCCAATACTCACGACCTTCTGGTAGATGAAAGCCACTCACGCCCAGGCGACTATATCGCCATGAAGGCTCTTGAAAATCTTGTCTGTGTTTCGACCGCGTGCCCGGATGACATCGACCCTATTAACGGTTGGAACCCAACGGATGTGCACGTACGGATTTACCGGCCTGAGACACCCATTCGTCGCGCCGTTGCCTATCGCGAAAAGGAAGACGCACCAATGTCCCTCAGTCAGGAATCTGCCTTCCATGAACGGCTGGAACCGTTGACCCAGCACTTTGCGCCGGCGCGGGACCTTTGGGCGCCGGTGAGCTTTCCATCGCATGGGACACTGGGCGAGTATTGGGCGTGCCGTGAGGCTGTGACCCTGCAGGACATGAGCGGGCTGCGCAAATTCGATATTATCGGGCCTGATGCCGAGATGTTGTTGCAACTGGCGACGACGCGGAATGTTGCCAAACTGCCGGTCTGGCGCGGCTCTTACACGCTGATGTGTGACGAGACCGGTTCTGTCATTGATGATGGTACTCTGTTCCGGCTTGCGCATGACCTGTTCCGCTGGTGCTGTGGCACTGAGGAGAGCGGACGGGCACTGCAGACATTGGCGGAGAAACACGGGTTTCAGGTTCGCATCCACGCCATGCGAAACGCGTTGCCAAATCTGGCGCTGCAGGGCCCGAAATCCCGCGATGTGCTGCGCAAGATTGTCTTCACGCAGCCCCATGTGCCGACGCTGGATCAACTGAAATGGTTCGGCTGTACCGTAGGCCGCTTGAACGATCGCGAAGGCGCCCCCTTTATGCTGTCCCGTTCCGGATATACCGGCGAGCTGGGCTATGAGATATTCTGCTCCAAGGCCGATGCTGTGACCATCTGGGATGCAGTGTTGGCTGCGGGAGAGGAATTCGGGATCACGCCGATGGGGTCGGCTGCATTGGAGATCATCCGTATCGAAGCAGGCCTTGCGGCGGCTGGCGCAGAATTCGCACCAAGTGTTGATGCCTATGAGGCCGGATTGGGGTTCGCCATTGATCTGAACAAGACGGATTTCATCGGCAGGGCCGCGCTCGAACGCAATCAGGAGGCGCCCCGACAGGTGCTCAAGGGGCTATTGCTGGATTGCAATGATGTCCCGCCGCACGGCGCCGGGGTCTTTGCCAACGAGAGGCAAGTGGGGGCAATCACTTCTGCCACGCGCTCTCCGTCCCTTGAGCGCGGCATAGCTATCGCGCGTCTTTCTGTCGAGCATTCGGAAAACGAAACGAGGCTGGAAATTGGGCAACTTGACGGGCGGATGAAGCGCCTTGGTGCCATGGTCACCGATATCCCATTCATAGACCCGCAGCGAAAGCGGGCGCGCGCTTAGCAAGAAACATCCAATCAACAGGAGTGAGAATATGAAACTAAAGATGAAGTCACTGGCATTGTCAGCTGCGGTCGGCGTGATTGCTCTGCCCGCTTTCGCGGCGGAAGAGGTCAAGATCGGCGTGCCGTCCTGGACGGGCGCGCAGGCTATAGCTTATTTGCTGGGCGCGGTCGTGGAGACACGGATCGGCGGGACTGTGGAATATGTACCCGGCAACAACGCCACGATCTTCCAGGCGATGGATCAGGGCAAGGGCGACATTGATGTACACCCGGATGTCTGGCTGCCAAATCAGGAAAGCTTTACCCAGAAATATGTCGATGAGGCGGGCACTGTAACGCTATCGTCCAACCCTTATGAGGGCAATCAGGGCTTTTGCGTCAGCAAGGAATTTGGCGAAGCCAACAACGTCACTGACATCGCTGACCTGGGTCGCCCGGACGTGGCCGCTTTGATGGACAGCGACGGCAATGGCCGTGGTGAGATGTGGATTGGTGCGCCCGGCTGGGCTTCGGCCAATGTGAACGAGGTGAAGGTGCGCGACTACGGGTTGATGGATTTCATCGAGCCGGTACGTGCCGAGGAAAGTGTGAAAACGGCGCGTATCAAAGACAGTATCGCCAAGGGTGAAGGTTATGCCTTTTACTGCTATAAGCCCCACGCTGTGTGGTTCATGTTTGATGTCGAAATGCTGTCTGAGCCTGCGTTTGATCCCGAAAAATACGTGATGGTGCAGCCTTCGGACGATCCCGATTGGTTCGACAAGTCTATGGTCGCCTCGAAAGATGCACTGAAAGATGTTCAGATCGCTTGGTCCAACTCGCTGGTGGATCGCTCGCCTGCGATTGCCGAGTTCTTCACCAATTTCCAGGTGACCTCGGATGACGTGTCGAACTTTGCCTATGAGATCAGCGCCAATGGCCGTGATCCCGCCGAGGTTGCGCATGAGTGGGTTGAAGCGAACTCTGATCGCGTAGACGCCTGGCTGGGTCTCTGATCCAGCACTGAAACCCAAGGTGGCGCTGCATATTCGGCGCCACCTTGAAACGGCGCAACCCAAACAAAAAGTCTTCGGGGGACACATGGGCGACGATACCGTTATCAAAATCTCGAATGTCTGGAAGATCTTCGGTGCCAAACCCGAGATTGCTTTGCAGGCGATTAGGGATCGCGGCCTGACCAAGGCCGAGGTGCTGGCAGAGTTCAACTGCGTTGTCGGCGTGGCCGATGTCAGCATGTCAGTCACCCGTGGCGAAATCTTCTGCATCATGGGGCTGTCGGGCAGCGGCAAATCCACAATGGTGCGACACTTCAATCGCCTGCTGGAACCGACCGATGGCAAGATTGAAATCGAAGGCACCGATGTGATGGCGCTGGGTCCGCAAGAGCTTCAGCAGTTTCGCAACCACAAAATTGGCATGGTGTTTCAGAACTTTGCACTGATGCCCCATCGCTCGGTGCTGGACAATGTTGCGATGCCCCTGGAAATTCGGCAAGTCAGTAAGAATGAGCGCATGCGTCAGGCCGCCGCCATTCTCGATATTGTCGAACTTGGCGCCTGGGGCTCGAAATTTGCACATGAACTCTCCGGCGGGATGCAACAGCGCGTTGGTCTGGCCCGCGCCCTGGCCGCCAACCCCGATGTTCTGTTGATGGACGAGCCGTTCTCGGCGCTGGACCCGTTGATCCGGCGTCAATTGCAGGACGAATTTATCCGGCTCAGTAAGATTCTGAAGAAGACGACGATCTTCATCACCCATGATCTTGATGAAGCCGTCCGTATCGGCAATCGCATCGCCATCATGCGCGATGGCAAAGTGGTGCAGATTGGCACGGCGGAAGATATCGTCATGCATCCAGCCGATGATTATGTGGCGGATTTCGTGGCGGGTATCTCGCGGCTCAAAGTGGTGCGCGCCCATGCGGTGATGCAGCCTATTGCTGATCATATCGCGGCCCATGGCCCGCTATCCGTCGACTCCCCGCGCGTCAATGAAAGCGAAAACCTGAGCACAATGATTAATCTAGCGATCGACAACAGCAGCGCGATCCTTGTGGAAGATGGCGGCGTGGATGTTGGCGTCATAACCCGTGCCGATCTGTTACGCACCGTGATAGAAGGGACAGAAGTATCATGAGCACCTCTGATGTGAATCTTCATGACGTGAACCCGCTAGAAGACACTGAAAGCGAGGCCGCTCTGGCCTATGCCGAAGAGCGGCGCGAGAATATTCGTGCTTTTGTGCGCACCAACCCTGATTACTACATCCGCAACTTCGACAAGATCGGTGCGTCGTCGCGCTTTACGCCGACCCTCAACCTGATGGCAGGGTTGTTTGGCCCGGTCTGGTTTGGCTCGCGCGGTTTGTGGACATGGGCGTTGCCCTTCCTGATCCTTGAAACAATTGCTTATGTGCAAATTGCGCGCGGAATGTTCGGTGACTTGGCCGCCGAGGCCATGGAGCGTATCGCATCGATTGAAGGGACGCTTGAACTGCGGCGACAGCAATTGGCTGCAGCCATCGAAAGCAATTCGGACAAGATCGATGTCTATCAGCGGACAGTGGACTCGCTTGAAGAAAACATAGGGGGCATCCGTGCTGAAGCCGAGGCAATGGCCGCCGAAGGTCCTTACATCGTCCTGACCGGCCTGATCATTCTGATCATCGCGAAATTTGTTCAATCACAGGTGGCAAACTGGGCCCTGGAGGAACGTTTCTCGGAGTGGCTATCGGATCGTTCGATCCGCTCGGCCATGCCGGTGTCGCAGATCGCGTTCAGCGCAATCTTCATGGCGCTGATTGTGACTGCCGCGATGATGCATTACTCCTTCCCCGGACGGTTTTCCCTGCTCAGTCATTTTCCGACGGATCCAAATATCCGCCTGACCGGGATCACCTGGGTGGAAGAGTTTATCGCATGGTGCGTTCGCAACAGCGAAGTATTCTTTGAAGTGCTGACAATTGGCATCCGCGCGCTGCTGGATGCGCTTGAGGTCATATTGGTGCAGACCCCGTGGATCGTGATCGCCAGCCTGATCGTCCTGTTGACCTGGCTGACAGCAGGCATCCGCACGGCCATCTATTCGAGTGCCTTTCTGGCTTATATGGGCCTTCTTGGTTTCTGGGAAGCGGCGATGACAACACTGGCTTTGTTGGGAACAGCGGCATGTCTGTCCATTGTGATCGGCATCCCCTTGGGCATGTTTGCGGCGCGACGTCCTCGGTTCTATTCGTTTATCCAGCCAATCATGGACTTTATGCAAACCATGCCCGCCTTTGTCTTTATGGTTCCGGTAATCGCGTTCTTTGGCGTCGGTAAACCGGCGGCGGTCATTGTAACGATGATCTTTGGCGGCACACCGGTGGTACGCCTGACCGTCCTAGGCCTGCGTGGCGTTCCGGAATCCGTGCGGGAGGCCGCCATCAGCTTTGGCGCCAACAAATGGTATCTGCTGACCAAGGTCGATCTGCCGCTTGCCGCACCGTCAATCCGGGCGGGGATCAACCAAACGATCATGTTGTCGCTGGCCATGGTGGTCGTTGCCTCCCTGATCGGGGCAAAAGGCCTGGGCGAAGACGTTCTTGAAGCGCTGCAATACGCGAATGTGGGCCAGGGGATCCTCGCGGGCTTCTCGATCCTGTTCTGCGCAATGATCCTCGATCGGATCGTGCAGGGCGCCAGAAAATGACACCACTTGTCTTTGTCCATGGCTTTATGGGCGGCAGCAAGCAGTGGAAATTGCAGGCGCCGCTAGCGGGGGACCGAAAGCTGATCGCCATTGACCTGCCCGGCTTTGGCAAAAATGCGCACAAAGACGCGCTACGCTCCATTCCGGAGTTCGCCGAGTGGGTCCTTGCCGAAGTCGACGCCGAACAATTCGACCTGCTCGGACATTCAATGGGTGGAATGATTGCCCAAGAGATGATCCAACTTGCGCCGGATCGCGTGCGCAAACTTGTGCAATATGCAACGGGCGCAGAAGGTATCATTCCTGAGCGGTTCGAACCCATTGAAACCTCTATCCAACGCGCCCATGCCGATGGGGCTAAATCAACGGCTCGCAGGATCTCCGCGACTTGGTTTTTAGATATTGAAACAGCGCAGGAATTTCCAGCATGTGCCCGGATCGCGGAAGCTTGCTCATTGCAGGCAATCATTGCTGGGTTGGAGGCGATGCAAAATTGGTCCGGGCTTACTCATCTTGCAAAAATTGCATTGCCGACACTTGTGCTTTGGGGCGACCGGGACCGTACATATTCATGGTCCCAAACTGAAACCTTATGGCACAACATACCTGATTGCCGACTCGCGGTGTTGCCCGCCTGTGCGCACGCAGTTCACCTGGAAAACCCGATTCTGTTTAATCAACTGGTCAGTGATTTTCTGGAAACAAATTTATGAGGATCCGACGCTTGCAACACCGAAAGCTGGTCAAGTAATTTCTGTTGAAGGCCACAATGACGTCGTTCAGCGTAACGCAGAATAACCCCTACTTCTGACCCCGGATGAATGTCGGCTCTTTGCACGATGATTTGTCTAATTCGCAGGTGCAGCGAAAATCCGCTTCCCGCCCCTTCTTCCGGAGACATGTTTAGTAGCGGCCGGTCCTCTCCTGATCTAGGCACATCTTGTTCCCGGGCAAACTTTGATCAGAGGGACACCTCTCAATTTCGATGTCGAACGGACGCAGCAGGTGCATCAGGTGTCACCCAAGCGAACCCTGCCCCGTCCCTGGTCTGGCTCATATAACTACCGCCGTCTGACCCGCTCACGGCTGCGCTCCCGTCGTTCGATGTTGATCTGGTGATCGCGACCAAGGGCCCGGTAGAAGCCCAGACCTTTGGACCAGTTCAGGAATTGCGAGACGCTGTCGACCTGATCATCATTCCGCCCACGCGGAAAGGATTGCAGCTCCCGTTTGAATGCCGCCAGCCAGGGCGCATCAATTGGCAACTTTACCTTGCCCTCTTCTACCGGTGCACAAGCTGACTGGAACCGGGTTTCCTTATCTTTGTCAGGCTTAATGCGTTCGTACCGCCGGCGATCGTCAAAAAACAACTCGTCAAAGAGTGGTTTTCCGCTTGCCGCATCTTCGATTAGAACGCGGTCGGGATCCCAGCGGTTGACAAGATTCAATGCCTTGGACTTCAGGTCTGTGTAGTCCACCTGCCCTCGCCAGACGTCAAGCAGGTACCATGCGTTTTCTCGGAACCCCCAGGTCGTACAGGCCGAGAAGTCGGATCGGGGATCCGCAGACATACCCGTATCCCAGCTTTGAACAACCAGTTGGAACCAGCGACGATCTTCGACGGTCTCATAGGTGCCGAACCACTCCCAGCGCAGCGGCGATCCGTCTGGTGCAATCGGGTTCTGCTGATACTGGCAATTGAACACAGCTGCGCCCATTTCGCGACGCTTGGTATCCAGCGTTTGCTGATCCAGGCGCGACGGACAAAGGAGATCACCCGGTTTGCGGTGCATAACCCTTCCACGCCCAAGAGGCACCGTCTCATGGTCTTCGGCGATGGCAGGCAGATTCAGGTGCCGATAGGTACCGCGTTCAAGCAGATAACCCGGCGGATCCATCTCGTGCAACCGTTGTGCAACCATAACCACACGCCCTTCGGCCGGGTTGTCGAAGCGCGACAGCAAGGTCCCCTCAATGAATTCCTGTGCCTTGACCAGCTCGGCTTCGGAACCCGCATCACCAGCTTTCAGCAGGTCATCGATGATGATGTAATCGGCACCATGGCCAGTAACAGAACTACCGATGGAGACAGCCTTGCGACTGCCACCCCTTGTGGTGCGGATTTCTTCTGAGGTGTTGCCCTTTTTGGCCAAAACCGTTTCAGGGAACATTTCCCGGTACCAGCGCGCGGACATGATCCGACGACAATCTTCGGAATGCTTGCGCGCCAGATCCAGCCCGTAGCTGGCAACAATAATCTTGGCGCTGGGGTTATGCCCCAGAAGATACGCGACATAGGCAACGGCCACGGTGACCGATTTCAGGCACCGGGGCGGAATGTTGATGATCAACCGCTTGTTCTCGCCGACGCGAACGTTATCCAACTCATGGCACATGGCACGCACATGCCAGGCCGGATCAAAGCTACGGTCAGTCCCTTGGTGCAGCGTGTCAAACACACGCCACACGAAAGGAAAGAAATTGTCCCGGCAAACCTCGCGTGCGGCTTGCAAGACCATTTTGGGATCAGGAGCCGTCATCTTCCACCTCGTCATCTTCGGGATCACCATCACCATCCTGTTGGCTGGAAAAGAAATCCCGGAGGATGTCATAATCAACTGTCTCCGGTCCTTTCAAAGCAGCGCTAGCCTGTTCGCTCCCATCATCTGTCCCGCCGAACAGATCAGCATCAAGCTTGAGAAGCGCCATCAGCAATTTCGTGTCGCCCTTCAACGCACCGGCCGTAAATCGCTTGGCAATTGCCTCCGCCTTGGAAATCCGAGTTTCGTGGTTGCCTTCGCGGACGGTGATCTTGGCTTCCAGTTCGCGTTTCAAACTGGCATTCACGCCCTTAGCACCTTTCGGCCGCCCTTTCGGATTGCCGGAGCAGCCTTTCTTGAATTGGGTTGTTTTGGGCGGTTTGCCGTAGCCCACCTCATACTCTTTCGTATCGTCAGACATGATCCGCCTCCAGCTCTGAGGTGGCATCGGTTGCTGCAGAATGCGCATCAAACGTCTGGCCTGTGACCGCGTGCACAGCGCTCTCACCAGTCATCTCCTGCCAACGGCGGATGGCGACATCGACATAGGCCGGGTCGAGCTCAATGAGCCGCGCCCGGCGCCCGGTTTTCTCAGCTGCCAGCAAGGTCGCGCCGGACCCGCCAAAGACGTCCAGCACGACATCGCCGCGATGACTTACATCCATGATGGCATCTGCCACCAAAGCTGTCGGCTTCACCGTGGGATGATCAGCGAGATCCGCTTCGCGTCCTGACCCAAAGCTGTTCACACCCGCATAATCCCAGACATTGGTCCGGTTGCGCCCATGTTTGCCCAATTCGACATTGTTGGTATGCGGCATCCCCGGCTTCTTGAAGATCGCAACCAGCTCGTGCTTGGAGCGGTAGAGGCTGCCCATCCCCCCATTGGTCTTATTCCAGACGCAGAGGTTGATGAGGTCAAAACCGCCGATCTTTCCCGCCGCAATCAGTTCTTCTATGTGACGCCAGTCCATGCAGATCATCGCGATGCCTCCGTCCGGCAAGCAGTGAAACAGCCGGTTGATCACGTCAGAGAGAAAGCCACGGAACTCACTGTCAGACATTTCTCCTGACGCCATGGCAAACTCGCGATGATTGCCACCGGTGCCACAGCGGACATGCCCATTGACCGGCACGTTGTAAGGCGGATCGGTAAAGACCATCTGCGGGCTCTCGCCATCCAACAAGGTGTCGTAGCTCTGGGCGTGCAAGGCATCCCCGCAGAAGATGCGGTGATCTCCGAGAACCCAGAGATCGCCCGGCTGGGTGATTGCCGGCGTTGCCGGGTCCGGTGTCTCAACAGTTTCCGCTTCAGTCTCTGTAACCTCGCCCGCACCATCGATGATGATGTCAATCTCCGGTGTCTCAAACCCGGTGATGTCGAGACTGAAGTCCAGTTCACCATCAAGGCTGAGGTCCATCAGCTCTGCAAACTCGATCTGCAGAGCAGCTTCGTTCCAGTCGGACAATTCCGCCAGCTTGTTATCCGCAATGCGCAGAGCGCGCACTTCCGCTTCTGACAAGTGATCCGCGACAACAGTCGGCACGGAAATCAACCCCAGGGCCTTAGCGGCCTCATAGCGGCCATGACCCGCGATGATTGTGCCCGAACCATCCAACAGGATCGGGGTGACGAACCCAAACTGGGCCACCGAAGCTTTCAGCTTGTCAATATTCTTGGCCGCGTGCACGCGGTTGTTGTTGGCGTAGGGCTTGATCTGGCTGATCTGAGATTGAATGACTTTTTCGGCCATCCAGATCGGCGTGTTGGACGCCTGGACGTCGCTGCGTGATTTCTTGGCAGACATAGCCGCCTCCTTTCATTTGACGCTCTTTGGCGTCGACAAGAAAGGATCGTGTTGGGAATTCGGAGAGAGCACGACCAGCAACTCTCCGGACCAATCGATCCGGTTCGTTGCCCCTTCGAATGCTCTCGGTCTTATCCGCTTCAAAAAATGCGGCACCGAATGCTGCCTGGGAGATGTATTCACCTCCCCGTGGGACCTTGTCCCTTGCAGGGCTGGCTAGAATTTATGCGCGGGGATTTGCAATTGCAACCCCAAATCAAAAAGTAACCAAGTCGTAACCAATTAAGATTGTTGACGAATAATCGGTGGTACGGCAGCAGAGCCCCGCAGACTAAGCCCTTCCAGAGATCGCCCCAGAAAGAGCTGGACTGTTGTTGCAATCCACGCATCACTGAACCCACGCCCGAGCCATTCGGGCGCTCCTCGGTACCGGGCATGGTATTCCACCTGCCCCAATTCAGAGGAGATTCTACATGTTCAAGCCAAAGCAAACCAAGATTGACAAGGTGCAACAATTGTTGCGCAGACCAAGTGGTGCCAGCCTGGCGGCGCTTTGCAAAGCAACTGGCTGGCAGCCTCATTCGGTCAGAGCGGCATTGAGTGGGCTACGGAAGAAAGACGTCATGATTGAACGACGGACATCCGATAAACCAGATGGTTCTTCCACCTATCACCTGACGGTGGGAACAGGAGAAGAGTCATGACGAAGACTAGTGATGTCGCCGATCTCGCCGCCATGGGTCGATCGGATCTGGTCACGCTTTGGCAGCAACTGTTTAATCAACCCGCACCCGCCATGCTCAGCCAACCCTTCCTGCGCCGTTTTATCGCCTTTGAGATGCAATCCCGCCGTCATGGCGGGCTGTCTCGACAGGTCAAAGCCAAGCTGGAAAAGGGATCTGAGAAGAAGCCCCAGCCTTCCCGCCCCGCCCTTAAACCCGGCGGGCGCCTGCTGCGCGAGTGGAATGGCGTGACCCATATGGTCGATGTGACAGGGGATGGATTTACCTGGAACGGTCGGCCCTATCGCTCGCTCTCGGCCATCGCCCGAGAAATTACCGGTGCGCACTGGTCGGGGCCGCGTTTCTTCGGACTCAACGGCAAGGGGGCCAAATGAGCGCGCGCCGTAAAATCCGGTGCGCCATCTATACGCGCAAGTCCTCAGAAGATGGTCTGGATCAGGACTTCAATTCGCTGGATGCGCAATATGAGGCCTGCGCGGCCTATGTCGCCAGCCAGCGACATGAAGGCTGGACCCTGTTGGACGAGCGTTACGATGACGGTGGCCTGTCGGGCGGCACCCTTGAGCGCCCCGCCCTGCAACGCCTTCTTGAAGAGATTGATGCAGGGCGTATCGAAATGGTTGTGGTCTACAAGATCGACCGGCTGACCCGATCGCTTGCCGACTTCTCCAAGCTGGTCGAACGGCTGGAACAGGCGAACTGTTCGTTTGTGTCCGTCACGCAGGCCTTCAATACCTCTTCGTCCATGGGCCGGTTGACCCTCAATGTGCTATTGTCCTTTGCTCAGTTTGAACGGGAAGTCACTGCCGAACGCATTCGCGACAAGATTGCTGCGTCGAAGAAAAAGGGGCTTTGGATGGGTGGCAATCTGCCCCTGGGCTATGACCGCCACCCGGATCCGAAGGCAAGAACGCTGGTGGCAAATGAAGAGGAGGCCAGAACGGTCCGGCATCTCTTTAGTCTCTATGACAAGTTGGGGTGCCTGCGCAAAGTAGAAGAACGGGCAACGGCAGAAGGGCTGCGGTCAAAACGGGTTATTCGGACAGATGGCAGTGTGAAAGGGGATTGTCCGCTGTCACGTGGCCAGATCTATTACCTGCTGCGCAACCCGGTCTATCTCGGCAAAATCCGCCATAAGGTTAAGATCTGGGACGGACAACACCCGGCGATCATCGATCAGGACGTCTGGGACCGGGTACAGGAGAAAATGCGACAGGCATCGAACCGCTCCCGGGTACGCGGCGGCTCCGATGCGCGCCAACGCTCCAATGACCCCGGCGCCTGGCTCACCGGTTTGATGCAGGACGAAACTGGTGACAGGTTGACGCCAACCCACACCACGCGCAAAGGCCGACGATTGCGCTATTACGTCTCCAACAGACTGATCTCGGGTGGCAAGGATATCTCTGGATGGCGATTGCCCGGCCCGGCGCTGGAAAACGCGGTCACTGATGTCATCGTCGGACATCTGCAACACACAGCAACCGCGCACCAAGTGCTGGCGCAGCCAGAGGCCGGGTCAGCCGAGGCGGTGCAGGCTTCAGTTGCGAATTTAGTAACCCGACTTCGAGAGCAAGGCGGTCAGGTCGGCGCTGATATTCTGGCCAGCGGCGAAATTGCACGAGGAAAGATCGACCTCGAATTGAACCCTAAAACTGTGGCAAGCGCACTTGGCATCGCTGCGGACCATCTGCACCCGGATCTCACACACATCACCGCATCCTTCGATCTGCGCCGCCGCGGCGTCGAGGCCAAGGTCATCGCCGGAAATATGGCGCCCCAACCCGATCCTCACCTCCGGTCCATGCTGATCCGCGCCCATGGTTGGGCCCGTGATCTGAAGGCCGGGGTTCAACTGATGGAGATTGCGCATCGGGAAAGCGTCCCCGGCGCATTCATCCGCACCCGCGCCCAGCTCGCCTTTCTCTCACCGAATATTCAGACCGCGATTCTCGACGGCAGCCAGCCGCCCGAACTCACACTCAAGCGTCTGGTCAGCGTTACCCACCCGCTTAATTGGAACGAACAGGAGCGCCTGTTCGACTTCTGACACCTCCAGATCCGACCTCCCTGATACGCGGCTAGTCCTCCCTGATCCGGTGGAACAGTTCCCTGTTCGCATGAGAGAATTCCCTGTTCCGATATTTAGGGAATTTGCAACATAAGCCACTGAAAAACATGCAATTCTGACTTGTGGAGCGCCGGCCAACAGGTCCATTTTGCGAAAATTCCCTGTAAATTGTCGGTTATCAGGGAAATCCAGCCCAAAGCGACCCCGACAAAATGCGGCACTGAGACTGAGGCCGAAATTGCACTCTGAGTGTACGGTTTGCTCCGTCTCTGATTGAAAGCGCACGCGCCAACTCGCGGGAATTGCGGCACAATTCCGGGTCAGAAAACACAACTGAGGTGAGACGGGTATGAGTGGCGGGGAGACAGGGATTCGAACCCTGGGAACGCTCTCACGTTCAACGGTTTTCAAGACCGCCGCATTCGACCACTCTGCCACCTCCCCGCGTGGGGCCGGGTCTAAGGCGAACTTGAAACGGTGGCAAGAGCAAATAGGGAAATCTCGCCGAAGGTAGCGCAGCGGTCTTTCCTTGAACCCCGGCTCGCGTTATGCTTCGGCGGAAAGACCATATCAGCCCGGCGAAACAGAACCGGCGAGTGGCGGCGGGGTTCAGGAAACGAGACCCTTTCAGGCAAGGGATGACAAAATGAAGCGAGCGAGTGAGACACGCGCAAAACCGCGATCATTGGCGGTTCTGGCCCTGTCATTGGCAGTTCTGGCAGGCTGCGAAGAGGCATTGTCGCCAGATGGCGCTTCTGGTGATGCGCAAAGCAGCGACACCGAGAACGATGGAAAGACTGAACTGTTCCCGGAGTACTCGGACAACTCTCGCGAGTCCGTGGAAGCCCCCGAGGTTTTTCAGGTTACCGAAGCCGGTCTTTGGGACGGCCGCCCGTCCTTGGGCGGAATCTGGGTGGCACACCCCGAAGTGACACAGCCAGAGCGCGTGGTCATCAAAAACACGTCTAACAATAAAACCGTGACGGGTGCCCTGTTCCGCAGGGAAAGAAACCTGCCCGGTCCAGCCCTGCAGTTGTCTTCGGCGGCGGCCGAAAAGCTGGGCATCCTTGCGGGAGCACCGACAAAAGTCGAAGTGGTCGCCCTGCGTCGCAAACAAGTCGAACAGAAAAAGCCCGCGCCCGAGGAAACAGCCGGGACAGAAACCGCTAGCGCAGAGGACACGCCGAAAGCGGACCCGGCCGCATCCAACGGCGAAACTGCTGAGACGGAAAAGCCTGCAAAGCGGAAATGGTGGCAAAAGAAGGAAACTGTTGCTGCAACCGGTGCCGCCGGTGCTGCGGTAGCAGCTGACGCCGCGACGGACACAGCAGCCGAAGCAGCTGAGGAAGTTGCAGAAACCGCTGTTCAAGCCGCACCGGCGGCGACATTGTCGAATCCCGAGGTCACTCCGCCCACGGAAAAACCGGCCAAACGGAAATGGTGGCAAAAGAAGGAAACTGCTGCTGCAACAGGTGCTGCGGTTGCAGCTGACGCCGCGACGGACTCAGCAGCCGAGGCAGCTGAGGAAGTTGCAGAAACCGCTGTTCAGGCCGCACCGGCAGCGACATTGTCGGACCCCGAGGTTACTCCGCCCACGGAAAAACCGGCCAAACGTAAATGGTGGCAAAAGAAGCCTGCCAACGAAATTACGGAAACTCCGTTGGACCCGATCGAAGGCGCAGCGGCGGCAATTGATGCGGCGGAACCAACCGCTGTTGAAGCGGCCACAGCGACGCAGGCGGCGGCCCCCCGGTCGATCAGCAAGCCATATGTTCAGGTTGGAACCTTCAACGTTGAAGCCAATGCCAAAAGTGCCGCTGAAAAGATCAAGCGAAACGGGCTGAACGCCGATGTGCGTGAACTGGAAAGCGATGGCAAAACGGTCTGGCGCGTTTTGGTTGGCCCGGCTGCGACCCGCTCTGAACGGAACGCAATCCAAAGCGATGTCAAAGACCTTGGATTCACCGACGCGTTCACCGTCAAAAACTGAAAACCAAAGGAGGCCCCCGATGCTGTCCTCACTGCGATCATCCGTTTTGACCCTGGGCCTGGCGCTGTTTGCCCTGCCTGCCCATGCTTTCGATACTCAGGCCCGCGCGGCCTATGTGATGGACCAGACGACCGGAACCGTTCTTCTGTCCAAGGAAGCAGATCAGCCACTGCCGCCCGCGTCGATGTCAAAGCTGATGACGCTTTATGTGGCGTTCGAGGCACTGCGGGATGGCCGCCTGACGCTGGACGAAACCCTACCGGTGTCCGAACACGCCATGAGCTATGGCGGATCAACCATGTTCCTGAATACGCAGGACCGAGTCCGGGTAGAGGATTTGTTGCGCGGCATCATCGTATTGTCGGGCAATGACGCATGCGTTGTGCTCGCCGAAGCGCTGAGCCCCGACGGGACCGAGGCCGGATTCGCCCGCTATATGACACAGCGCGCCCAGCAGATCGGAATGGATAACTCGAACTTCGCCAATTCCAACGGCTGGCCCGCCGCGGGTCACATGATGTCCGTGCATGACCTTGCAGTTCTGGCGAACCGGTTAATCACGGATTTCCCCGAATATTACCCTCTTTTCGCCGAAGAAGAGTTTGAATTCGATGGTCGTGCACCTTCAAACAAGCGAAACCGCAATCCGCTTTTGAAACTGGGCATCGGCGCGGATGGGCTGAAAACCGGTCATACGCAAGAGGCCGGTTACGGCCTTGTCGGATCGGCCAAACAGGGCGACCGCCGGGTGATCTTTGTGCTCTCCGGCCTCGACAGCACCGCCCGTCGTGCAGAGGAGGCCGAGGCTGTTGTTAACTGGTCGTTTCGTAATTTTGTCGAGAGGACAGTTGCCAACCCGGACACGCCGCTAGCCGAAGCGCAGGTCTGGATGGGGGCCAACAAGACCGTTGGACTGGTACCCGAAGAAGATCTGTCCTTGCTGTTCCCCGTTCTGGGAGACTCCAATGTCGAGGCCGAAGTGGTCTATGAGGGCCCCGTCAACGCGCCGATTACCAAAGGGCAGCAGCTGGCCGAACTGGTCATCAAACCCGAAGGCCTGCCCGAGATTCGCAGGCCTCTGGTCGCCGCGCAGGATGTCCCAACAGGTGGATTTATGGTCCGCATGATGACCGTAGGCGGCATCGTCCTGACCGACGTGATTGGCAACCCATTGGACGCATTGTGACAAGATCCGGGTTGTTTCTGACCTTCGAAGGTATTGACGGATCAGGTAAATCCTCGCAGGCACGTATGCTAGCCGAGCATCTGATCGGTATGGGCCATAAGGTCGTTCTGACACGCGAACCCGGCGGTTCGGACGGGGCCGAGGAAATTCGCAGCCTGGTTCTGGAGGGCGACCCTGACCGCTGGTCGGCTGAAACCGAAATCTTGCTGTTCACTGCCGCGCGGCGGGATCATTTGGAACGAACGATCGAACCAGCCCTGGCTGAAGGCAAAGTGGTGATCTGCGACCGGTTCGCCGACAGCACCCGCATGTATCAGGGCCTGTCCCGAGGTGACCTGCGCGGACTGGTCGATCAGCTGCACAGCCTGATGATCGGACGTGAACCCGATCTGACTGTTCTGATCGACATGGACCCGGAAACGGGACTGTCGCGGGCCAAAGGACGTCAGGGATCGGAAGAGCGGTTCGAGGATTTTGGCATCGACCTGCAACAGAAAATGCGCGCGGGGTTTCTGGCTCTGGCAGATGAGTTTTCTGACCGGTTTCGCGTGATCGACGGTAACCGGGACATGGACAGCGTTGCCCGGGATGTGACAGATATCGTCCAACAAACCTTGTGACAGACGAGAAATGAGCGACGACACACCCTCCCCGGATCAGGCCCCCGGTGCCCCGCACCCGCGTGAAACCCGACAACTTTTTGGGCAAGCCGCGGCCGAACAGGCCTTTCTGAGCGCCTATACATCAGAGCGCCTGCATCACGGCTGGTTGCTGACCGGACCGCGCGGGGTGGGCAAAGCAACCTTGGCCTGGAGGATTGCGCGGTTTCTGCTGGCAACCCCTCCGGCCGAAGAAGATGGCCTGTTTGGCGCCCCACCGCCGCCCGAAACGCTGGCGATTGCCCCCGATCATCCGGTCACTCATCGCATTCAGGCCGGGGCTGAGCCCGGACTGGCCGCGATCACCCGATCCGTTAATGATCAGGGACGCCTGCGCGGCGAGATCGTCGTTGATGACATTCGCAAACTGGGCAAGTTCTTTGGTCTGTCCTCGGCAGATGGTGGGCGCCGTGTGGTGATCGTCGACTCGGCGGATGAGATGAATGTCAGTGCAGCCAATGCACTGTTGAAAATGCTCGAAGAACCGCCCGCGCGCACAACGCTATTGTTGGTGTCGCACCAACCGTCCCGCCTGTTGCCGACGATCCGATCTCGCTGCAGAATCCTGCGCCTCTCGCCGCTTGGGGCCGAGGATATGCAGACCGCACTGGCCCAAACCGGAGCCGAACTGCCCGGTCGTGCCGAACATCTTGCGGCCCTGGCTGCAGGATCCGTGGGCGATGCGGTCCGGCTGATCAATCTGGGCGGGCTGGAAATCTACGCCGAGCTGATCAGTATACTGGGCACCTTGCCCCGGATGGATCGCCAGCGCGCGCTGGCCCTTGCCGAAGCTGCCGCCCAACGTGGCGCGGCAGAGCGGTTTGAGCTGTTGCTAACCCTGATCGACGTTGCCCTGTCCCGCCTTGCCCTGACTGGTGCAACCGGCGCACCGCTGATGCCCGAGGCCGCCCCGAATGAGGCCGAAACGCTCAGCCGTCTGTCCGCGTCGCCGCTTCAAGCCCGGCGCTGGGCTGAGGTTGCCGCGACAATTACAGCCCGCACGCGCCATGGTCAGGCAGTGAACCTTGACCCTGCCGCTCTGGTCCTAGATACGGTGTTCAAGATACAGGAAACCGCCGGTCAGAGCAGATGAGCGACACCCCCCAGATTACCGACAGTCATTGCCATCTGGACTTCCCCGATTTCGACGGGCAACTGGACCAGATTATCGCTAACGCAGCTGAGGCGGGCGTGACCCGGATGGTCACGATTTGCACGCGTCTGTGCAATGAACCCACCATACGCGCCATGGCAGAGGCGAACGCACCCGTTTTCTACGCGGCTGGCACCCATCCCATGAGTGTAGCAGACGAGCCGATGGCGACCGTTGATGAGCTGATCACCCTGTCTCAGCATCCCAAGTTTGTGGGCATCGGCGAAACCGGGCTGGATTACCATTACACCGCCGACACCGCCGCGGTTCAAAAGCTATCACTGCGCGTTCATATCGAGGCCGCCCAGCGCACCGGTCTTCCTCTGATCATTCACGCCCGCGCAGCGGATGACGATATGGCCCGGATTCTGGCCGAAGAGCACCGCAACGCGCCCTATTCTTGTGTGATGCATTGCTTTTCCTCATCGGCAGAACTGGCCAGGGCAGCATTGGATCTTGGGTTCTACCTGTCCATGTCCGGTATTGCTGCTTTTCCCAAAAGTCAGGAATTGCGGGATATCTTCGCAAGCGCACCGGTCGATCGTATTCTGGTGGAAACCGACGCGCCCTATCTGGCCCCGCCGCCCTATCGCGGCAAACGCAACGAACCCGCCTACACCGCACATACCGCCCGCAAGGGGGCCGAGGTGTTCGGTCTGGACTACGCCGATTTCGCAGCGCAGACACAGGTTAACTTCGACCGGTTGTTCACCAAGGTTGCGGCTTACAAGGCAGCTGCATGACCGAATTGCGTTGTACCATCCTTGGCTGCGGTTCATCCGGTGGTGTGCCTCGGCTGGGAGGGCATTGGGGCGCGTGCGATCCCGACAATCCCAGAAACATCCGTCGCCGCTGCTCGATGCTGGTGGAACGCGATGGACCCGATGGTACAACTTCGGTTCTGATCGACACCTCGCCTGACATGCGCAGCCAATTGTTGGACACAGGCACAGGACGGCTGGATGGTGTTGTCTATACCCATTCACATGCTGATCATGTCCACGGTCTTGATGATCTGCGCATGATCGTGTTCAACATGCGGGAACGGGTGCCGGTCTGGGCGGATGGCGACACGCAAAACGACCTTCTGGGGCGGTTCGGGTACGCCTTTGTACAACCCGAAGGCTCACCCTATCCGCCGATCCTGCAGCTTAAATCCATCAACGGCCCGTTCGAAGTGAACGGCCCTGGCGGACCTATCCCCTTTCATCCGTTCCGGGTCAATCACGGCACTATCGATGCGCTGGGATTCCGGATGGGCAAGCTGGTCTACCTTCCGGATGTTGCCGAGATTTATGACGATGTCTGGCCGCTGCTGGAAGGACTGGATTGTTTGGTGATCGATGCTCTGCGCCGGTCGCCGCATCCCACTCACGCGCATCTGGAAAAGACGCTGGGATGGATCGACCAACTAAGACCCAAACGCGCAGTGCTGACCAACATGCATATCGATCTGGATTATGCCACGGTCGAGGCGGAAACCGACAACTATATCACCCCGGCCTATGACGGCATGGTGATCCTTCAGGGCCTTTAGGCCGCTGATCGCCCGCCCCGAAATACCGCCGCCAGCAATGGCGCAATACACGGGGGCATAACATGCTGCAAAGCCTGATCGACGTTATTCTGCCGGTCTTCCTGGTGATCGGGGCTGGCTATGCCTCTACCCGCCTGGGATACTTCAAAGAAATTCATATCGACGGGTTGATGAAGTTCACGCAGGGCTTTGCGATCCCATGTCTGCTGTTTCTGGCGATATCCAATCTGGACCTGAGCGCCAGTTTTGATCCCCGGCTTTTGACCAGTTTTTACACCGCCGCCGCGCTATGCTTTTGCGCGGGCCTCTTTGGGGCGCGATTGATATTTCAACGCGACTGGGAGGACTGCGTCGCGATTGGGTTTTGCTGTCTGTTCTCCAATTCCGTCCTGTTGGGTTTGCCGATAACCGAGCGCGCCTATGGCCCCGAAAACCTGACCGGAAACTACGCCATCATCGCCTTCCACTCTCCTTTCTGCTACGGCGTCGGCATCACGGTGATGGAGGTGATCAGAAACCGTGGCCACGGCGGCACCCGGATGGTGCGGTCCATCTTGTCTGCCATGTTCCGCAACGCACTGATCCTTGGCATCGCGCTTGGTTTCGTGGTCAACCTGTCGGGGATCGTAGTGCCTGCCGTCGTGGACGAGGCCCTTGGCCTTGTGACCCGGGCTGCCCTGCCCGGCGCCCTGTTTGCACTGGGCGGTGTGCTGGTCAAATACAAACCCGAAGGCGACCTGCGCGCCATCGCATTTGTCTGTGCCATATCCCTGATGCTGCATCCAAGCCTGGTTTGGCTGTTTGGGTCGTCTGTTGGCCTACCGCAGGATTTGTTCCGGTCTGGTGTTTTGAACGCGGCCATGGCGCCCGGGTTCAACGCCTATATATTTGCTAACATGTACGGGCGGGCGAAACGGGTTGCCGCGTCGTCCGTGTTGATCGGCACGGCGGCGTCCATTCTGACGGTTCTGTTTTGGTTGACTCTGTTGGGCTGACATTCATCAAACATAGATTGACATTGGACCGTCAGGATACACCTATCGGGAAACCAATCAGGATTTCTTAAATGCCCAATGCCCTTATCGTCGCTCATGGTCAGCCATCGGACCCCGACCCCGCCGAAGCTGCGCTGGCCGCTTATGCGGCCGAAGTCGACGCGCAGTGTCACGGGGTCAGCGTTAAATCCGCAACTTTGGCAGCCCCTGGTATGCTGGAGGAATGTTTGGACCGCCTGCCCGAAGACACGGTGATCTATCCGCTTTTTATGGCAAAAGGCTGGTTTGTGACCAGCGCGCTGCCCAACCGGCTAAGAGATCGGCAACGACGCATTCTCGACCCCTTGGGTGTTGACCCGCAACTGCCCGCGTTAGTTGCCGATGCGCTGCGCGATGTGCTGGCCGAGAACCAATGGGAGGCCGCCAATACTGATCTGGTTCTGGCCGCCCACGGCTCTGGTCGCAGCCGCAATCCTTCTGCCGTTGCAACAGCCTTTGCAGCGGTACTGGAACAGCATCTAACGTTCAAATCCTCTCACCTCGGCTTTGTGGAAGAGCCACCTTCGATTGCCCAAGCCGCCACTGGTTTGACCCGTCAGGCCCTTTGCCTGCCCTTTTTTGCCTGCACCGGTGGGCACGTACTTGAGGATGTACCGAAAGAACTAAGCGACGCGGGCTTTATAGGTCAGGTGATGCCGGTGGTCGGTGAGTTGCCTCGCATCAAAAGCCATATTGCAGCAACTCTGTCCACGGCGGCCAGGCAAAGTTAACTCTTTCACATAGGCAATTCGTGAGCAGCGAGGCTGGTGCGGCTATTCCGAGGGTGTCCCCGTCGTCGTGCCTTCCTGCCCAAGCTCTGCCAACGCTGAATAGAGGGCGTGGCAGGACCGTCCCTTGCGCTTCGCCTCATACAAAGCCAAGTCCGCAGCGTGTAGAATCTCTGCAGCTTTGGGTGACACGAATTGTGTCGACAAGGCCGTTCCGATACTGGCTGATATCCGGCAGGTATTGCTTTCGAATTCCATCGGCTTTTTCAGCCGTTCAATCAGGCGCCCGGCGACTGCCGACAGAACCTTTTCGTCTATCAAGCCTCTGAAAATAATAACAAACTCATCTCCGCCGATACGCGCGACCGTGTCGTCGCTTCGAGTTTCCTCAATCATTATTTGCGCCGCTTGCTGCAAGACGTAATCGCCTGCCGCATGACCAAATCTATCGTTGACGGATTTGAAGTAGTCCAGATCCAGATGCATCAGGGCAAAGGGGGTGCTGCCGGATATCAGATGGCCAAGGAATACATCCATTGCGCGCCGGTTTTTCAGGCCGGTCAGCATATCTGTAAGAGCTTGTTCCTCGGCAGCCAGCATGGCGCCTTGCAACCGCAGGTTCAGCGACCTCGAGGCCTCCATCGCCGCGGACTTGGCCTCAACCAGATATAACAGTTCGATCGCCAAATCCGTGCCCGAGAAATCGGCACTGGTCAGCGCGTAATCCCGCACCGCATCCAGGATCGAGATTCCGAACGACAGGTTGATGACTGCGCCCTTCCCCTGTGGCAGCGGTGCAATCAATCCTTTCAGCGCTGTACTTGGTGTGTCGTGAAGTTTCAGGTGCAGTTTGGCCCCGGCCAGTGACATCAAGGCTGACACGGACTTCACTGCGCGGGGGCGCACCAGCTTAAACACGTCCACAAAGCTCTTGCCTGCCATCTGCTGATCGGGGCGCAGTTTTTGCAGTGTCGGACCGACGCGCTGGATGCGCCCAGTCTCATCCACAAGCACGAACATGGGGCACAGCGTTTCCAACAAAGCACCCAAATCACCGGTATCCATCATGAATTCCGCGCCCCCAGATCAAAATGCCGCCCTTCGGCAAAAGCGCTTTCCACCAGAACAATTGAGATGACCTCGGCCGCTCCCTCTTGGCCCTCATGGGACAACATCGCCAAGGCACCATAGTCATCAGCCATCGCGCGCAAAACACCGACCATGACGCTGGAATAGCCGGGCAAGCCAGGAAAACAACGCAGCTGATACTCCGTCGGCGTTACTTCACGAAGTTCCAACGCGGGCAGGCACAGATCGGACACGGCCAACCTGACCCTGTCGGACAAATCATCCAGTGAATGCAAAAACTCAACATAGATTACGCCACCGAACCGCAGCAATCGGCGCAAGTCCTCCATTTTTGGGTGCGAGACCAGATAAGTTCCCAAATCTTCCAGCATTTCAGCGCGGGGTCTTTTCAGGTCGGCGCAAAGCGCATCCAACACCCGAACCGTCATTTCATCATCGTAGACGAGCATGGCCTCAAACTCGACGAATCCCAACTCGGCCACCTCGGTCACGCGCAGCCAGCACGATTGTCCGTAGGTCGCACACACAAAAGACTGTATCGCCCGATTGATCAGACCATGCATGAGATGCCCCAGATTGGTTTCCCCGCCAATCTGGCCTGACAATTCTTAATAAAACGCCAAAACGCATCGTGAAATATGGACAATATGACCGAGTCTCAAAGCGTAATTTGATTACGTCATATCAGAAATCCGTAGGCGCCCCGCCTTCGGATTTGCGGCGCGCTACAAAGTCGGCCAGCTCGTCCCGGATACCCTCATCCAGCGCCGGAGGTTCAAAGCTGGTAATGATCTCCTTGAACATGTGGTGGGCACGCTCGGCGGTCCAGATGCCACCGGCCACATCCCAGCCTTCATAGTTTTTCCAATCGCTGAGGAAGGGCTGGTAGAAGGCGGTGGTATAACGATCCTGCGTGTGCTGGATGCCAAAGAAATGGCCTTCGTTCCCGACGGAACGGATCGCATCCAGTGCGATTTCATCGGGTCCGGTTGCGGTAATTTCAGGCTGCATATATCGTTGAATTTGCTGAAGTATTTCGCAATCCATGATGAACTTCTCGGGGCTTGCGATCAAACCGCCCTCCAACCATCCAGCTGCGTGGTAAACCATATTGGTACCGGATTGAACTGCCGCCCACAGGGAATTCGACGTCTCCCAGATCGATTGCCCGTCAGGCACGTTTGCAGCACACACACCCGAAGACCGCATCGGAAGGCCGTAGTACCGCGCCATCTGTCCCGTCATCTGGGTCGAGCGCATGTATTCCGGCGTGCCAAAGGCCGGAGCGCCGGATTTCATGTCCACATTCGAAGTGAACGTGCCGATAACGCAGGGAATCCCGGGCCGCACATATTGGAACAGGGCAATGGCGCACAGCGCCTCGGCCAAGGACTGCGCCACAGCACCGGCCATTGTCACCGGGGCCATCGCGCCAGCAAGTGTAAACGGTGTCACCACAATCGCCTGACCCCGTCGCGCCAAACGCAGACAACCATCAATCATCGGATGGTCATGTTTCAGCGGCGAGGTCGAGTTGATGTTGGTGTACATGCGCGGAGTTTCTTCGAACTCTTCGTGACTCAGGCCTCCGGCGATTCTGACCATTTCCATCACATCTTCGACGCGCTCCTTGCCCAGAGAATAGGCGTGCATCGCCTTATCCGTTAGGGTCAGCTTGTCATAGAGAACGTCCAGATGCCGAACGCTGGCGTGGATATCCACCGGCTCAACCGGATAGCCCCCGGCGAAATGGATACAGTTGAAATACTGGGTCAGTTTCAACAGGTTTCGGCACATCTCGCGATTGCCTGGAACCTTGGTCCCGATCTCCATATCCCAGTAATTGGGGGGCGAAGAAACATTGCCGAAAAGCAGATTTTTGCCACCGATCTCGATCTTGCGATCCAAGTTGCGCGGAGTGATCGAGAAGGTGGCCGGTGCCTTGCCGACCATCTCCATCACAAAATCCCGGCCCATACGGACGTTGTCGCCTTCAATCGTACAGCCTGCTTCGCGCAGGATACCGATAGCTTCTTCGTTGTAGAACTCGATTCCGATCTCTTCGAGAATGCGCATGGCGCCTTCGTGGATCGCTTCGATCCCGGCTGCATCCAGCGGCTCGGTGGGGTTGTCAGTGTTGATCGGAGGGTCCCACGGCATCTGGTCGATCACCGCACTGCCCCTGCGTTCAGCCGCACCGGCACGCCCTCCGCCGCGGCGTCTGCGAGTTTTTGTGTCGGCCATTTTGTCCTCCGGAGCTTGCACTTTCCCAAGCAAGCCCCGAACCCGGGCGGTTGGCCGCTCTGTCTGCGACAACCTATGTCGGTTTTCGATTCCGAACCGCCGAAAACAGCTGCTGAGCCGTCAGTTTTTTGCCAACCAGCCTGGGATATGTCCGATATCCGGCAATACAACGTCAGCCATAGGCAAAAGCGCCTCAGCCGGGGCAACTCCGGTGAGAACACCGATTGTGGTCATCCCGGCGGCACGCCCCGCCTGCAGGTCGTGCAAGCTGTCCCCTACCATGGCCACTCGCGCGGGCTCGACCCCGACATGGGCGGAAAATGCAAGCAGTTGTCCAGGACCGGGTTTGTGTCCATGGCCGCTGTCATAGCCTGCAACAAAATCAAAGTGATCCCTGATGCCCACCGATTCCAGATGTTGCAGCGCGGGCGCTTCGCTGTCATTTGTGGCTACTCCCAGCTTGAAACCGGCCTGCCGCAACCCCTCCAGAAACGGCAGCAACGGAATGGCTGGTGCTTGCGCTGCAGTGGCGGCCTCGCTGTTCAATAGGTCGACCAGTTCCGCCTGCGTGAGTTCAGGTACATGCGGGGCTAGGGTCGCCGCGATCTCGTCAGCCGTCGCCGCCACGACAATACTGTCAGCCGAGTATGTGACCTGTTCCAGATCGAACCCGATGACATGCCCCAATTCGGTTGCGCGCCTGAGGTCTCCCTCGGCCAGCCGCATCAGCACATTACGTCCAAATGCCCCCCACGTGTCGGCAAAATCAAACAGTGTACCGTCCTTGTCGAACAAGATGGCGTCTATGGGCATTGCGTGCTCCTGCAAGTTTTTAGGATCAGGTCCAGTGGACATCGGCCTCGCCGGACAAAACGGCGCGCGCTTGCCCCGGCAATTCATAGGGCACCGAGTTTGCGTCACAAAAGGCAACCACCCACGAATCGTCAAGCATCAGAAACTCCAGCACTGATCCCAGCAACTCTGGCTCAGAGGCTCTGTCTCGCAGATCTTGCTCTGATGTACCGGTAGAGCCCAGAAAAACAGGCAGAAGCTCTTCGTTTCCGACAAGCCAGCCCAGAGCGTTCAGCGCCAGCGTTTCAGCAGATTGGGCGGATATTGGCATAAAGAGGCCCCGGATCAGCTCTTGGAAAGGGTTTGTTAACCAAACTCATAAACACTTTGGCAACGCATGCAACCAACGGTGACCAATATGTCCGTGCAGGGAACCATCCTTGTCCTCGACGGGACCTCGACCAATCGCATCATGCTGAAGGTTCAGCTGACGGCGGCGTGGTATCACGTCGTTCAGGGCGAACGGCTTCATGGGTTGGCGGGACTCCTGCGTCGGGCCAAGCCCGATCTGGTTCTGACCTCTCAGACCTTGCCGGACGGTGTCGCTGCGGATGTGAAAAAGCTGGTGATGGCTGATCCGGATCTAATGGACGTACCGGTTGTCGCGATTGCGCCGCAAAACGACAAATCAGCCAGGTTGAAGGCACTGGAGGACGGGCTGGATGATGTGTTGGCGCACCCGTTCAAGGATACGTTTTTACTGGCCCGGGTTCGTAGCCTGTTACGCGCACGGGCTGATACACAGGATCTGAGGGCTGGAAACAGCTCGCAGCCCATCGGGTTTGCCGAACCTGCCGGCACCTTGATTACGGCATCCAAACCAGCGCGAGTGGCTGTTCTGACGCATAGTGCGCGTACCGGCGCAATCTGGCAAAACGCTTTGGCGAAACGTATGCGACACAGCTTAGCGGTACATACATCGTCAAACCTTCAAGGGTTGTTGTCCGGCCCGGTGCCGGACGCCATCGTGGTCGAAGTGGGGGCCAGTCCAGCCGACCTGAACCTTCTTGCTGATCTGAAATCCCGGGGGGCAACGCGACACACCGTTCTGATAGGTATCCTTGAGGGCGAGAAAGCCGAGCGCGCCTCGGACGCGCTGGATCGGGGCGCCGATGCAATCTGTCTGGGCGGGTTCTGTGCCGAGGAGACGGTTTTGCGCATCGACAATCAAGTGGCGCGCAAGGTGCGACTGGATCAGATGCGCGCATCCCTGCGCCGCGGGCTGGCTGAATTGTGGGTTGATCCGCTGACCGGCCTGCACAACCGACGCTATGCGATGCGCGCGATGGATCAGATCGCGCACCGGGCCGCACGGTCCGGGCAGGGATTTGCGGTAATGCTGGCCGATCTAGATCACTTCAAAGCCATCAACGACAATTTCGGCCATTCCGCTGGGGATATGGTCCTGACCGAGGCGGCGGCACGGTTGCAGCAAACCGTCGGCACTGCCGGTTTCGTCGCACGTATCGGCGGAGAAGAGTTCATGATCGGCCTGTCGGACACCACTCAGGAAAAAGCGCTAGAGCTGGCCCGCACACTGTGCAACAGCATCCGTCGAAAACCGTTTAAACTGCCAGATGCACCCTGCCCCATCCCGGTTACGATCAGCATAGGTCTGATCGCAACCAAGCCGGACGCGCCATCGCTGTTACACCGGCCCTCACCGCTGGAAAAGTTGATCAAATCCGCCGACACCGCGCTTTATGCTGCCAAAACAGCCGGACGTGATCAGGTTCGGGTCCGGCAAAGCGCCGCTTAGTCTTTCCACTTGCGCCCATGAGGTCTGCGCCGCACAACCTCTTCCAACCGGGTTGCATAGGTCTGTCGCTCTGCGTCACTCATCTCTGAAACGCGCGCCAGCCACTCATCCTGAAGGGCAAATTGCAAATCAGCCATGGCCTGCGCCTGTTGTTGCAAAAGAACCTGCACGGCCGCGGGATCAAAGGGATTGGCCCGCAATGCAGCGCCCAGTGCAGTGAAATCCTGGGCGCGGAGCTTTGATCCATGCTTGTGTCGCTCGGACAATTCTCCGCGCAAAGCTTTGCGATCTTCTTTCGGCAATGCCCGGTACAAAGCGGACCCGAACCCGGGTGGAGCCTTGGCATGGTGCCCGCCTTTGACCCTGTAGGCTGTTCCCAGCGCGATACCCACGATCAGCAGGTTCAACGCCAGGGACACGGTCAACAAAACCGTTACCCAGCGTTTCTTGGGTTTGGGATTTTCGCTCATTCCGCGTCCTCCAGAAATGTTGTGTCCAGGCCAAGATCTGCAACTACGAAACTGCTGTCCTGTGCAAAGATGTACGTCGCCGGATCGGGCAGAAAGTCAGGGGCTGAAAACCCGATCCAAACACCCGCGGCGCTGGCCGCAACCAAACCACCCATGCTGGGCCAGCCGCCAAACCCGTCCAATAGCCGCGCCCACAGGGAGCGCCGTGGCTGTAGTACAGGCGTCATCCGGGAAAGCCGCACGGATTCGGAATCTGTCAGAATTCGAACCGCAAGTTCATCGGGCAAACCGGACCGGGCTTGCCGCGCCTGGGCAAACAACTGTTCAAGTTCAGTGGTGTCATCAGCCATCGTCATACCCCAGTTCATCACGTCGTCCGGCCAGTATCGCCGCCAGAGACCGTTTTCCGCGCGCGGTCAGACTTTCTACCGCTTCTGTTGAAACGCCCATAATCCCGGCGATTTCGGGATTGGGCAATTCTTCCATATGCCGCAAGATAACGGCCTGCCGCTGCCGGTCAGGCAATTGCGACAAGGCGTCCTGCAGCGCATCCTTGCGTGCCCCGTCCTGCATCCGGTCCGCCACGCTTGGTTCACCATCCTCGGGCTCGGGCACTTCGGCCAGCCTGTCGGGCTTTTTCTTGCGTTGCACGTCCACACACAGGTTCAGCGTCACACGGTACAGCCAGGTCGACACCTTGGCCTGCCCCGGCACCCATTTCGGCGCTACTTGCCACAGCCGCATCATGGCGTCCTGCGTCACATCTTCGGCTTCTGCCCTGTTACCCAGCATCCGCAGAGCTACGGAAAAGCTGCGCGGGCCCAGCCGATCGGTCAGCTCACGCGCAGCGGCAGCATCGCCATCTGCGAACTGCCGCAGCAACGTATCGTCGCCCGGGTCGCCCGCGGCACCAGAGGTGCCGCGAACATCCTGCAAAGGGGAGGTCAGATCCTCCATCCTTCATCAGCTGTCGTCAGAGCCCGACTGGCCGTGTTTCTTGTGCTTTCGACCCATCTTGTCTTTTGCATCGGCAAATTCCTGTTCCGAGATCGACCCGTTGTTATCCGCGTCGATACGATCAAACATCTTGCCAGCACGGCGCGGTTTGGGCAACTCGTCCTCGGTCAGAAAACCGTCCTGATTGGCGTCGTTCTTTTCGAACATCTTAGTGACGCGCTCACTGGCCTTCGTCTGGCCTGCGGATTGCATTTCCTCGACACTCAGCTGACCGTCCCCATCGGTATCGGCATCGGTGAAGCGTTGATTGCGATGAGCCTGCATTTCTTCCTGCGTCACCTGACCATCGCCATTGGCGTCCAGTTCCTGGAAAGTCACGGGTGCGCGGTCTTTCGGACCGGCAGCCAGCACCGAGGTGCCGGTGATTGCAACAGCCGAGATAAGGATGGCCGGGATGAATTTTACGCTTTTCATATCGTTTTTCCTTTGATTCAAGCGGCCCCATCGCCGCTGCTCACATAGGTTCAAACGGCCCAGGAACCCGGTTCCGTCGCTGAAAACAGAATTTTTCACCGGGCTGAAAGTTAAGCTTCCTAAAGATTTGATCTGGGCATCGCGACACAAAGCGACGCACCCCCCTTTTCTGCGGGGTAAAACAAGCGCAATATCCCGTCAATTCGAACGCGCGAGTTTCAAAATGACAGATCAGACGATCAACACCATGACCGAGAATGACCGACCTACCAAGGCTGCCCTGATAAAGGGCTTTCGTTGCCGGTGCCCGAAATGCGGTGAGGGCAGGCTTTTGCGCGGTTACCTGAAGGTCAATGACAGCTGCAGCAATTGCGGTCAGGAACTGTTTCACCACCGGGCAGATGACGGCCCGGCCTATCTGACCATTCTGCTGGTCGGCCATCTGCTGGCCCCTGCCTTGCATGTCACTTACGTGCAGTGGCGCCCAGAACCACTGACGATGTTCCTGGCTTTTGCAATTGGCTGCACTGCCTTGTCACTGTTCCTGCTGCCCCGTTTCAAGGGGGCCGTGGTGGCCTATCAATGGGCGCGCCGCATGCACGGTTTCGAAAAAGCGTAATGACCTTGGCAACCGGGTCGCGCAGGGCATGACAGAAGACAAATCAGCTATACGGAACGCGGCTACGGTCATCGTGCTACGAGACCGCTTGACCAACCCCTCGATCCTAATGGGGCAGCGCGGCGCAAAAGCCGCCTTCATGCCGAACAAGTTTGTGTTTCCCGGTGGCGCCGTGGACGCGGCGGATTCGGATGTGTCTTTGGTGTCGAACCTGCCCGAGATTTGCAGCGAACGGCTGAGCGAACAGGCGCAGCCGGGCATGCAGAACGCTTTGGCCGCTGCCGCAATCCGTGAGTTATGGGAAGAAACCGGGCTGATGCTTGGCCAACCCGGTGGCTGGCTCGGATCAGTGCCCGAAGATTGGCAGAGCTTTGCGGACATGGGTATTCAACCCGCGGCGGATGCGCTTCAGTTTGTGTTTCGGGCGGTGACACCTCCGGGTCGTCCGCGCCGGTTTGATGCGCGGTTCTTTCTGGTCGACGCCACAGCGATACAGGGCGACCTGGACGATTTCAGCCGTGCCTCGGACGAGCTGTCCCATTTGCAATGGGTTGCACTGGGGCGGGCGCGCGATCTGGACCTGCCCTTTATTACTGAGGTTGTGCTGGCGGAAATCGCGGCACGGATCACTGACACCGCGCCGCCCACTTCAGTCCCCTTTTACCAGCACAGCGATGAACAAAGCCTGTTCCTGCGTCTGAAGGGCTATCCGATGCCCGAAACGGACTAAGACACAGCGCTTACTTCATTCGGCTGATCACCGTCGTCACCTCGGGCTTTTTGCCGATCTCAGATTTTGCGGTCTGCCGAACGATGCGGCGCAGGGCTTCTTCCAGTTTGTCATCATCGCGCAGGGTTTTTGCATCTGCCCGCATGAGGAACTGGTTCAGATCCTCTTCCAGTACCTCGACCAACGCCGCACGCGAGGTTCCGGTTTCGGACAACCCCATCGTATCGCACCAGGGCTCGCCCAACGGCTCGTTCTCTTCGTCCAGAATAACGGTCACAGTAACATGCCCGTTCAGCGCCATTCGGATTCGGTCGCGCACAACCCCGTCCAAAGCACCAACCTTGACCGTGCCGTCCAGATAAGTGCGACCGGTTTCAATATAGTCCACCACACGCGGCGCGTTCCCGGTCAGGTCCAGCATAGTGCCGTTGACCGCCAGAATACCCGTGCGCCCACCGGCCTCGGCCAACTTGGCGTGTTCGCGCAGGTGACGGTGTTCACCATGCATCGGGATGACCATCTGCGGATCGATCAGCGCATGCACTTTCTCAAGATCCGGTCTATTGGCATGGCCCGAGACATGATAGAGACCCGAGCTGTCATCCACCACATCCACACCCTTTTCGCTGAGCTGGTTCATTATGAAGATCACGCCACGCTCATTTCCTGGGATGGTCTTGGACGAGAACAGGAACAGATCGCCCTCTTTCAACTCCAGCCCGCGATACTTACCGCGCGCCAGTTGTGCGCTGGCGGCCCGACGTTCACCCTGACTTCCGGTCACAAGTAACATCAGATTCTGGCGCGGCAGGTCGACGGCCTCTTCGGCGCTAACGACTTTGGGAAAGTCCGTCAGGATGCCGGTTTCAGTGGCCGCCTCGATCATACGTCGCATGGCGCGACCCAGCAGAACGACCGAACGCCCGGCCCGCTGCCCGGCTTCGGCCAATGTCTTCACCCGGGCCACGTTTGACGCAAAGGTCGTGGCAACCACCATACCGCTGGCGCTTTCTACCAACTTGGTGATCTCGGGGCCGACGTCGGATTCCGAGCGTCCGGCATGCTGGGAAAACACGTTTGTGCTGTCGCACACCAACGCTTTTACGCCGGGCTTGGCCACCTCGGCCCACAAGTCGGGATCAAACGGCTCGCCCACGATAGGGGCTGTGTCCAGCTTAAAGTCGCCCGTGTGCACGATCCGGCCCGCAGGGGTGTCAACAACCAGCGCGGCACTTTCGGGAATCGAATGTGACACCGGTAGGAACCCGACCGAGAATGGACCTACCGAAATCTGTTCTGGCCAGGCCGAGATGGTCTGAACCGCGTCTTCGGGGTGGCCATGCTCTTCCATTTTGCGGCGCGCGATGTTGGCGGTGAACGCCCGCGCATAGATCGGCGCGCCTAGTGCGCCATAACAATGCGCCACAGCGCCGACGTGGTCCTCATGCGCGTGGGTGACAAAGACGGCCTCCAACCGGTCGGCACGTTCCTGCAACCAGGAAATATCCGCGTGAATCAGGTCAACCCCCGGCGTCGTGTCCATATCCGGAAAGGTCACCCCCAGGTCAACAAGGATCAACCGTTCTTGCCCAGGCTTGCCATAGCCATAGACATACGCGTTCATGCCAATTTCGCCTGCACCGCCCAGCGGCAGATAGATCAGTCGTTCACTGCTCATGTCGAGCCATTTTCCTTGTTATAGCGATGGATCACGGTCAGGCCGTGCATCGTCAAATCGTCTTCGATGGCGTCAAACCCGACGTCAGCCTGATCGAACAAAGGGGCCAGCCCGCCAGTTCCGATCACTTTCATCGGCATTCCATATTCTGCTTTGATCCGGGCAATCAACCCCTCGATCAGCCCGGAATAGCCCCAATACACGCCTGACTGGATACAGCCAACCGTATTCGTGCCAATCACCCTTTCCGGGCGCGTGATGTCGATATGCGGCAATGCCGCTGCCCCTTGGTGCAAAGCCTCAAGGGACAGGTTTACACCGGGCGCAATGATGCCGCCAACATATGCCCCATCCGAGGCCACAACATCAAAATTCGTAGCCGTTCCAAAATCGACGACAACCACATCGCCACCATGCCGATCGAACGCCGCCACCGCATTTGCCAACCGGTCCGGCCCGGGTACTGTCCCCTCATCTATCCGGGGCGCAACCGGCAGCAGGCATTCCGGCTTACCCACGACCAGCGGCCGGCACCCAAAGAAACGGTCCGCAAAAATCCGCAGGTTGAACACCACCCGGGGCACTGTTGAGGCAATTATGACATCTGTGATGTCAGCCTCGATCCCGTAATGCTTTACCAAAGTCGAATACCAGGTGAAATAGGCATCTGCCGTGCGGGAATGGTGGGTCGACGTGCGCAAGGTGCACAGAAAACTCTCACCATCCCAGATCGAGAAAACGGTGTTTGTATTGCCGCAATCAATTGCCAAAAGCATCCCGGTCTCCTTCAGAAAAACACATCCGCCGCAGGAATGCCAACGCGGCCTTTGGCGGTCTTTAGGACAAGGTTGCCGCTGCTGTCCACGGTTTCAAAGGTCCCCACCGTCTCGGACGTAGTGGTGCGGGCGGTGATGACTTCGCCCAACCGGGCTGCGCGGGACAACCACGCGGTTCGGATCGGCTCGAACCCGTAGGTGGCAAACTGGCTTTCGTACCCGGCATAAGCTGCGGCCAGTTCGGTTAAAAAATCCTCAGGCGTGACGCTGGCACCGGTTTCAGACAGCAGCGAAACAGGGCGCAGTGCACCGGGTTCTACCGCATGGCTCGGAGGGGCCTCGGACAGGTTGACGCCAATGCCGATGGACAAGTGCGACACGGCGCGTCCCTGCCCTGTGCTTTCCAAAAGGATACCAGCCAGCTTCCCACCGTTCAGCAACACATCATTAGGCCACTTAAGCGCAAAGCCCGCAGCACGCCCGGTGACCGCGACACAGGCGTCAAACAGGGCCAGCGCCGCCACAAAGCTGCGCAAGGCGGCTTGTTCAGGGCTACCGTCCGGGCGCATCAACAGGGTGGCCGCCAGATTGCCCTTAGGGTTGGCCCAGGCCCGCCCCCGTCGACCACGTGCCGAAGTTTGGCTATGCGCCGTGATCCACACTGGTCCTTGCGCCGAAGGGGCAATACGGGCCGCCTCATCCAACGTGCTGTCGACCTGTTGCAACACGTGCAAGCCGTATCCCTGCGGCCAGTCGGTCATGTCAAAAAGGCCCGGTTCGCCGACCGAGCCCTCTGCAATTGGGTAATTTGTATGTCAGTTGACAAGTGTCGTTGCCGCGGCTGCAGCCGCGCTTTCGATACCGAACTGATAAATCACGCCGACCAGCATCATCGCCGCAGACCCCATAAGGGCAACCCACAGAACCGGAGTCGAGCGCGTCTCGATCGGGTCCTCATTCTCGTCCCCGAAATACATATAGAACACGATCCGCAGATAATAGAACGCACCGATGACCGAGGCGATGGCCGAAACGATGACCAAGCCCGTCAGACCCGCACTGACACCGGCTTGCCACACGCCGAACTTGGCGAAAAAACCCAGCATCGGCGGCACGCCTGCAAGGCTGAACATCAAGATCAATACGGCCAATGCCTTACCGGGATCACGCTTTGAATACTGGCGCAAAGCATCGATGTCAGTGACGGGTTTTCCATCGCGCTCCATCATCAGGATGAACGCAAACGTGCCGATATTCATGGTCACATAGATCGCCAGATACATCAGCATCGCCTTGACGCCCATTTCGGTGCCCGCCGCCAAACCAATAAGCGCATACCCCATATGGGCAATCGACGAGAACGCCATCAGACGTTTGATGTTGCGCTGACCGATGGCCGCAACTGCGCCCAGCAGCATCGAAAGAACCGAAAGCAGCACAATCACCTGCTGCCAGTCTTTCACCACTCCACCAAAGGCGTCATGCAGCACCCGCGCAAACAGGGCCATCGCAGCCACTTTGGGCGCGGTTGCGAAGAAAGCTGTAATCGGCGTAGGCGAGCCTTCATATACGTCCGGTGTCCACATATGGAACGGCACGGCCGAGACCTTGAACGCCAGGCCCGAGATCAGGAAGATCAGGCCGAAGAGCAGACCAACTGAAACCTCTCCGTGATGGACCGTCTGGATGATGCCCGAGAACAGCGTGGTGCCGGTAAAGCCATAGACTAGCGATGCACCGTACAGCAGCAGGCCCGAGCTGAGCGCACCCAGTACAAAGTACTTCAGACCGGCTTCGGTGGATTTGGCGCTGTCACGACGCAATGCGGCCACAACATACAAGGACAGCGATTGCAGCTCCAGCCCCATATATAGAGACATCAGGTCGCCTGCGCTGACCATCATCATCATGCCCACGGCGGCCAGCGCCACCAGCAGGGGGTATTCGAACCGCAACAGATCGCGCCGCGCCATGTAGTCCTGGCTCATCACCAGAACCGCAGCTGCAGACAAAAGGATTGTCACCTTGGCAAAGCGAGAGAACCCGTCATCCACAAACATGCCGTTGAACGCCACGTTGACACCGTCGCCGTTGGTGGCGATCCAGAAGGCCAGCAGCGCCATCAGCGCCGCCGTCGTCCAGACCAAAACCGAAGCCAGCCCGTCTTTCGTCGTGTAAACGGCCCCAATCAAAGCGACCATCGCATAGACAGCCAGAACGATCTCCGGCAGGATTATTGTCAGATCAGCCTGGATCATGTCTCCAAAGCTCCCTTAATGCGAGGCGGCCGTCTGGGTCACGGCTTCAGCCGCGGCCAGAGCCGTGTCATAGTTCAAAATCAGCGCCGCGGTCGAGTTGCCGATCACATCAGTTACCAGCGACGGGTAGACCCCCAGCAGGATGGTCATCACGATCAGCGGCGCAAAGATCAGCCGCTCGCGCGAGCTCATGTCCGTCATCGCCTTGAGGCTTTCCTTGATCAGGTCACCAAATACCACGCGGCGATAAAGCCATAGCGCGTATGCAGCCGAGAAGATCACACCGCTTGCTGCCACAGCCGTCACCCAGGTGTTGACCTGAAAGGCGCCCATCAGCGTCAGGAACTCCCCGATAAAGCCGCTGGTCCCCGGCAGGCCGACATTGGCCATGGTGAACAGCATGAAGACCAAGGCATACGCGGGCATCCTTATCACCAGACCGCCATAAGCTTCGATATCGCGGGTATGCATCCGGTCATAGATTACTCCGACACACAGGAACAGCGCCGCCGAGATGAACCCATGGCTGAGCATCTGAAATATGGCCCCGTCGATCCCCTGCTGGTTCGCGGCAAAAATCCCCATGGTCACAAAGCCCATATGCGCGACCGAGGAATAGGCGATCAGCTTTTTCATGTCTTCCTGCACCAGCGCCACCAGCGAGGTGTAGACAACGGCAATCGCCGACATCCACAGCACCAGATCGGTCATCACGGCTGACCCCACCGGGAACATCGGCAGACTGAACCGCAAGAAGCCATAGCCACCCATCTTCAACAGGATCGCCGCAAGCACGACGGACCCCGCCGTGGGTGCCTGCACGTGCGCGTCCGGCAACCAGGTATGAACCGGCCACATCGGCATCTTGACGGCAAAACTGGCGAAGAATGCCAGGAACATCAGCGTTTGCATGCCGCCTACGACGTAGACACCCAGCACGCTGAACCCGTCAGATGAGAAATGATGCGTCATCAGCGCCGGGATGTCTGTGGTGCCGGCATCCGCATACATCGCAACCATCGCCACCAGCATCAGGACCGAGCCGAAAAACGTGTAGAGGAAGAACTTGAAGCTCGCATAGATGCGCTCTTTACCGCCCCAGATACCGATGATCAGGAACATCGGGATCAGGCCGGCCTCGAAGAACAGGTAAAACAGCACCAGATCCAGCGCCATGAACACGCCCAGCATCAACGTTTCCAGCAACAGGAAGGCGATCATGTATTCCTTGACGCGGTCGGTCACGTTCCAGCTGGCCAGGATTGTCAGCGGCATGATGAACGTGGTCAGTAGCACGAACAGAACGCTGATGCCGTCCACGCCCATTTTGTACTTCAGACCTAGCAGCCACTGGCCTTCTTCCACCATCTGGAAGCCGGTGTTGGACGGATCGAAACCTGTGTAGATACCGATCGAGACAAGAAACGTCACCGTAGTTGCAACCAGCGCGACCCATTTTGCGTTGCGCTGTGCGGCCACGTCCTCGCCATGCAGGAACAGGGCCAGAATGCCTGCCGCCACGGCCGGAATGAAGGTGACGATCGAGAGGATGTTATCCATTAGTGGGCGCCTCCGCCGATCGACATCCAGGTGACCAGGGCTGCGATGCCCAGAACCATCCAGAAGGCGTAAGTAAAGATGTAGCCCGTCTGCGCCTTTCCTGCGAGGCGGGTAAAGAAGGGAACAACGCCCATCGCGATCCCGTTCAGGAAGCCGTCGATGGTGTTGCCATCGCCGCGTTTCCACAGGAACCGGCCTATTGCCAAGGTGGGTTTGACAAAAATCGCATCGTAGATCTCGTCAAAATACCATTTGTTCAGCAGGAACAGGTACAGCGGACGCTGGTTCGCTGCCAGACGTGCGGGCAGCGACGTGTTCACGATGTAGAACCAATAGGCCACGATAAAGCCCAGCGCCATCGCGACAAACGGCGAGACCTTGACCCATTTGGGGGCTGCATGCGCATCGTCCAGAACATGGTTGTCCGGCCCCATGTAAATCGCGCCCTCTCCAGGCTCACCGGCAAACACATAGTGATGATCACCGCCATGGGCCGCTTCTTCATCATGTGCAGCACCATCGCCGTGGCCGTCATCCGCGTGCGCCTCATCAGCATGCGTGTCGTCACCATGGGTCGGATCGGCAGTGCCGTGATCACCAGCTTTAGCATGCTCGGACGCCTCGGCCACCGGAATGCCATAGAACTTGCCAACCTTGTCCGCGTGGCCAAAGAAGTTGCCATACCAGATCATCCCAGCAAACACCGCGCCCAGGGACAGAACCCCTAGCGGGACCAGCATGGACATCGGGCTTTCATGCGCGTGCTCATGGGTGTGCTTGTCGCCCCGCTCTTCGCCATAGAAGGTCAGGAAGATCAAGCGCCAGCTGTAGAATGAAGTGAACGCAGCCGCTATCACCAGCATCCAGAACGCATAGCCCGTGCCACCGGCAAAGGCGCTTTCGATAATCGCGTCCTTGGACAGAAAGCCAGCGAACCCGATCTGAGTCAGTGGAATGCCAACACCCGTGATGGCCAGCGTGCCGATCATCATCGCAGCGAAAGTAAAGGGAATCTTCTTCCGCAAACCGCCGTATTCGGTCATCTCCTGCTCGTGATGCATGGCATGGATGACCGATCCTGCGCCAAGGAACAACAGCGCCTTGAAGAACGCGTGTGTCAGCAGGTGGAACATCGCTGCCGAATACATGCCAACACCCGCGGCCACAAACATGTAGCCCAGCTGTGAACAGGTCGAATAGGCGATCACCCGTTTGATGTCGGTCTGTACCAGACCCACGGTCGCGGCAAAAAACGCGGTCGAAGCACCCAGGAAGGTGATGAACCCGGTCGCACCCGGCGCGAACTCCATCAGGGGCGACATGCGGCAGATCAGGAAGACTCCAGCCGTCACCATGGTTGCGGCGTGGATCAGCGCAGACACAGGCGTCGGGCCTTCCATCGCGTCCGGCAACCAAGTGTGCAGGATCAACTGCGCCGATTTCCCCATAGCGCCGATGAACAGCAGCACGCAGATCACTTCGATGGCGCTCCATTCGCCCCACAGGAAGTGCAGTTGTGTCTCTGCCAGTTTCGGGGCCGAGGCGAAGATGTCTGAGAAGTTGATGCTGTCGGTCAGCAGGAACAGCGCAAAAATCCCCAGCGCAAAGCCAAAGTCACCAACCCGGTTGACGATGAACGCTTTCATCGCGGCGGCGTTAGCGGTCGGTTTGCGATAGTAGAACCCGATCAACAGATAGGACGCGACGCCCACACCTTCCCAGCCAAAGAACATCTGAACCAGATTGTCCGCCGTCACCAACATCAGCATCGCGAAGGTAAAGAACGACAGATAGGCAAAGAAGCGCGGCTTATAGCTTTCGCCCTCACGCCATTGCGGGTCGTTGTCCATGTAGCCAAAGGAATACAGGTGCACCAGCGCCGAGACGGTCGTCACCACAATCAGCATGATCGCGGTCAACCGGTCCAGACGTACCGCCCAGCTTGTCGACAGCGATCCGCTTTCGATCCAGCGCATGATCTCGATCTGCTGGGTGTGACCGTCAAAGGTGAAGAAGATGATCCAGCTGAGCAAACAGGCCAGAAACAGCAGGCCCGTGGCGGTCCACATGGCAGCCTTCTCGCCAATAAATCGCCAGCCAAACCCGCAGATCAGCGCGCCCACCAGCGGGGCAAAGAGGATGGTGGTTTCCATAATCTCTTACCCCTTCATCATATTGACATCTTCAACCGCGATTGAACCACGGTTGCGGAAGAAACAAACCAGAATGGCCAGCCCGATCGCCGCCTCGGCCGCCGCCACGGTCAAGACGAACAGCGTAAACACCTGCCCGACCAGATCGCCGAGGAAACTGGAAAACGCCACGAGGTTGATATTCACCGCCAGCAGCATCAGTTCGATGCTCATCAGCAGGATGATGACGTTCTTGCGGTTCAGGAAGAGACCGAAGATGCCGATGACGAACAGCGTCGCCGCGACCGTCAGATAGTGTTCAAGTCCGATCATAGCTTCGCTCCTGGCGAGTCGGGGTAGTAGAGTTTGCAGCCGCAAAAAGTGTCTATCGAATCGTTGCCCAAACGGTATTCGTAGAATTCCTCGAATTCGCTTTCGTCGTATGAACGAAGTCCAATCTCCGACGCTTGGGCGCGCAAATCACTAACGTTGTCAATTTTAGAAAGCTCTAGCGGGCCTTCGGGCGCTAGATGGTGTCCAATTAGGCTTGGCGTATATCCCGCAATGTGAGCTTGACCTTCTTCCGGATAAGGTCCTTTCCCAAGCAGGATGGCAGCCTGCACATTCTGGCAATCGGTGATCACCAAGTTGGTTTCAGGATTACAAGCATCCAGACTGTGGACCGTTTGCACCAGCAAGCCTGATTTGATCTTGTTAACTGGTGTACCAAAATAATTATCGTATTCGCCAGCAAAGGCAAAACTGCAGTACTGCCCACGGGCAACCGGAAATATGCCCTCACCACCTTCTTGGTCGCGGATCTTTTCGAGGACATCCCAATGAAACTCTGTACCCGTATCCATCAGGAAGCCCGCCATTGAGGCTGTCGAACAAGCATAGGAAGCACCGCTTGACGCAACCCAAGCGAAACAGATCGCTGGGATATGCTTCGTTACTTTTTTCACAACCCCTGCCCCGGTTTCACGTCCTTCAACTCCATCGCCTTGGCCGGGTCGCGCATCATCTGGCCGATGATGTCCTGACGCTTGATGTCCTTGCGGTGGCGCAGGGTCAGAACGATGGCGCCGATCATGGCCACCAGCAGGATCAGGCCCGCCAGTTGGAACAGAAGGAAGTATTGATCGTACAGGATGACACCCAACGCCTCGGTGTTATGGCGATCCACTGGCACCGGCTGCGCCAGATTGGCCGCCGCGCCCTGCGCGCTGTCCCACGCGCCAAAGGCCATGACGAACTGCATCAGGATGACCAGACCGATCAGTAAGGCCAACGGCATATAGCGCGCCATCTCAGCCTTGAGTTCGGCAAAGTCCACGTCCAGCATCATCACCACGAACAAGAACAGCACCGCGACCGCGCCGACATAGACGATGATCAGCAGCATCGCCACAAATTCGGCGCCCAACAGCACGAACAGCCCTGCCGAGGAGAGAAAGGACAGGATCAACCACAGAACCGAGTGCACCGGCTGGCGGCTGATCACCGTGAACAGCCCGCCGGTGATGGCGCTGATGGCAAACAGGTAAAAGGCAAAGACAGTCATTGATCCTCATCCCCGTTGTCACCCATGACCTCTTTCGCCAGATCCAGCGCCCGGGTCATGGCTGGGATGCCGGCAAAGACCGACATCTGACCGATCGTTTCCACGATCTCTTGTTTCTTGGCTCCGGCCTCCAGTGCGTGGCGCACGGTCTGACGCACGGCGCTGTCAGCTTGTGCGCCCTGACAGGTCAGCCCGGCCAGCGTCAGCAACAGGCGGGTTTTAGCGTCCAGCCCCTCTTTGTTGACGGTGTTGCCAAACATCATCTCCATGACCTCTTTCGGCATGGTCGGCCAAAGCGACTCGAACCCCTGAGGCGAAAAATTCTCGAGCCCCGGATTCAAAGACTTGGCCATATCCTGGGCCTGTTTGAGCATCTGTTCGAACGGATTTTTCGGTGTGTCAGTCATCGGTACGGTGCATCCATTTCCAGATTTCGCGCGATCTCGGATTCCCAGCGTTCGCCATTCGACAAGAGTTTCTCCTTGTCATAAAACAGCTCTTCACGGGTTTCCGTGGCGAATTCAAAATTCGGGCCTTCGACAATGGCATCCACCGGGCAGGCCTCTTGGCAGAAGCCGCAATAGATGCACTTGGTCATGTCGATGTCATACCGCGTGGTGCGGCGGCTGCCGTCTTCGCGCGGTTCAGCGTCGATGGTGATCGCTTGGGCGGGACAGATCGCCTCGCAGAGTTTACAGGCGATGCAGCGTTCTTCGCCATTGGGATAGCGGCGCAGAGCGTGCTCACCCCGGAACCGCGGCGACAGCGGGCCCTTTTCATGCGGGTAGTTGATGGTGGCCTTGGGGGCGAAGAAATACTTCAAACCCAATTTCATGCCGACCCAGAAGTCCTGCAGCAGAAAATACTTGGCGGCGCGGGTGTAGTCGATTTGGGTCATCTCAGCCTCCTACGCTCCAACGGGCGTAAGCGCCCCAGAACCAGTCGAATTTTGCTGCAAAGGCCACAAAGACCACCCAGGCCAGCGAGAACGGCAGGAACACTTTCCAGCCCAGCCGCATCAGCTGGTCATAGCGGTAGCGCGGCGTGATCGCCTTGACCATCGCAAAGAGGAAGAAGAAGAACGCCATCTTAGCGACCATCCACAGCACGCCGTCGGGCAGGCCCGGGATCGGCGACAGCCAACCGCCGAAGAACAGCAGCGTGGTCAAGGCGCACATCAGGAAGATCGCGATGTATTCACCCGCCATGAACAGCAGGAACGGCGTGGCAGAGTATTCGACCTGATAGCCAGCCACCAGTTCTGATTCCGCCTCGGGCAGGTCAAACGGCGGGCGATTGGTTTCCGCCAGTGCTGAGATAAAGAACAGGAAGACCATCGGGAAATGCGGCAGCCAGTACCAGTTGAACAGGCCCAGATTGCCGTCTTGTGCCTGCACAATTGCACCAAAGTTCATCGAACCCGTCGACAGGATCACTCCGATGATGATCAGGCCAATGGAGACCTCATACGAGATCATCTGCGCAGCGGACCGCAAAGACCCCAAAAACGGGTACTTTGAGTTCGACGCCCAACCGCCCATAATCACGCCATAAACTTCCAGCGAGGATACGGCAAAAACGTACAAGATCGCCACGTTGATATCTGACAGCACCCAGCCGTCGTTGAACGGGATCACCGCCCAGGCGATCATTGCCAGAACAAAGGAGGTCAACGGCGCGAGGATAAAGACCGTACGATCGGCCCCAGCGGGTATCACCACTTCTTTGACCACATATTTCAGCGCATCCGCCACCGATTGCAGCAAGCCATAGACGCCAACAACATTGGGCCCGCGGCGCATCTGAACCGCGGCCCAGATCTTGCGGTCGCCATAGACAAGGAACAACAGCGAGATCATCACAAAAGCCACAACTGCCAGCACTTGCGCCAAAATGATGATGGCTATTCCGCCTGGGGTGTTAAAGAAATCAGCCATTGGTCCTCACACCGTGGGTATTCCGTTTTCCGCGTGCGATGCAGAGGCCATGTGCCTGCGCAATCTGCGGCTGGGTCGGCGCGTTGGTGTAAACAGCATCTACCGCCGCTACGCCACCCTTTTTCTTGCGTTCCACACGCAAATCAGACGCGTCAAATCGCGCGCTTGTCCGTGATATGAAACGGATTTGGTTCATTCCGCTGCGATCTTTCCGGCGGTTCGGGCCTGCGACTGCGCAGACAGCTCAGCCATGAGCTGCGAGGCACGGGCAATCGGGTTGGTCAGATAGAAATCCTTGATCGTGTTGCGGAAGGCAGCTTTGCCAAGCGACCCGGTCTGCAAAGCCTGTACGTCGTTTTCGACCACCTCATCGATGCGCGCCAGATGCGGCACAGCTTTGATCAAAGCGGTACGCAGCTGTGCCAGTAAGTCGAAGGGCAGTGTTGCGCCCAGTTCTGCCGACAAAGCCCGCAAAATAGCCCAGTTTTCCTTGGCCTCTCCGGGTGCAAAACCAGCACGCATGGCCAATTGCGGACGGCCTTCGGTGTTCACGAACAAACCGTTTTCTTCGGTGTAGGCCGCCGCCGGCAGGATCACGTCGGCGCGGTGCGCGCCCCGGTCACCATGGCTGCCCTGATAGATGACAAAGGCACCCTCTCCGATTTCGACCTCATCCGCGCCGAGGTTATAGATCACATCAGCCGCGCTGACCGCGTCCATCCCGGCTGGATTGGTGGCATCCACATCCATTGCACCAACGCGACCGGCGGCGGTGTGCAGAACAATCAGCCCGCTTTCTGTATTGGCAGCAACGGTTTGCGCGGCGGCCAATACCGCAGCGCCGTCCGCCTCTTGCAGTGCTCCTTGCCCAACGATGACCAGCGAGGGCTTGCCCTTGATTTCATCATCACCACCCATATCGACAACCTGTTGCAAAGCCGCCCGGTCATCGCCGACATGGTGGTAATCATATGTCAGTTCGACCTTGGGGCCGACCAGCGCCACCTCGGCCCCTTGCACCCAAGCTTTGCGGATGCGCGCGTTCAAAACCGGCGCCTCGTCGCGCGGGTTGGTGCCGATCATCAAGATACGCTCGGCTGAATCGATATCCTCGATCCTGGCAGTCCCGGCATAGGCACCCCGATTGCCCGCAGGCAGCTTGGTCCCGTCAGTGCGGCATTCGACAACACCGCCCTGCCCTTCGATCAGATGTTTCAACGCATATGCGGCCTCAACCGAAGCCAGGTCACCGACGATCCCCGCAGGTTTCTCAGCCCCTTTCAGCGCCTCAGCCGCCTTGGTCAGAGCTTCAGGCCATGTGGCCGGGCGCAGCTTGCCATTTTCTCGGACATAAGGCTGATCCAGACGCTGTCGGCGCAAACCATCCCAGACAAAGCGGGTCTTGTCGCTGATCCATTCTTCGTTGATGCCGTCATGGTTGCGCGGCAGAAACCGCATTACTTCGCGACCCTTGGTATCCACGCGGATATTTGCGCCCAAGGCATCCATGACGTCGATGGATTCCGTCTTGGTCAGCTCCCACGGCCGCGCGGTAAAGGCGTAAGGCTTCGACGTCAGCGCCCCTACCGGGCACAGGTCAATAATGTTGCCCTGCAGGTTCGAATCCAGCGTCTGATTCAGATACGAGGTGATCTCGGCGTCCTCGCCACGCCCGGTCTGACCCATCTGGGTGATCCCCGCGACCTCGGATGTGAACCGCACGCAGCGAGTGCAGCTGATGCAACGGGTCATCGCGGTGCCGACCAGTGGCCCCAGATCCAGATCGTCCACCGCACGCTTGGCTTCCTTGAACCGCGTGCCCGACAGACCATAGGCCATGGCCTGATCCTGCAAATCGCATTCGCCGCCCTGATCGCAGATCGGGCAGTCCAGCGGATGGTTAATCAGCAGAAACTCCATCACCCCTTCGCGGGCCTTCTTGACCATGGGCGAGTTTGTCTTGACCACCGGCGGCTGACCCTCTGGACCGGGGCGCAGATCGCGCACTTGCATCGCGCAAGAGGCTGCAGGTTTCGGCGGGCCGCCGACAACTTCGACCAGACACATCCGACAGTTTCCAGCAATCGACAGACGCTCGTGATAGCAAAAGCGCGGCACCTCGACCCCGGCCTGTTCGCAGGCCTGGATCAGGGTCATCGCACCGTCGACTTCGATTTCCTGCCCGTCGATGTTTACCTTGCGGAGGTCAGACATGGTCTAGTTCGCCCTCAAATACACGCCGATGGCGCTGTTTCTTTCGATTTCCGCACGCCCCAGCGCACAGAAGGAATTTGGGTTGTCATAGGCGACGTTGTTTTGGGCCAGATAAGCTTCGCCCTTGGCGCGCATCCGGTCCTTTTCGGCGTCTGAACCCACGTAGTCCCGGATTTCCTTATCCGAGTAGCCCAGCTTGTTCGCTTTGGACCGCAGTCCCCACATCACTCCAATCGCTTTCATCCGGCGCCCACTGATCGACGGGCAATATTCCGAAATCTCGTTTGCGATCGCGATGTAATAGAGCTCGTTGTCGATCTCTTTGACTTCGCGCAAAGGGGGTTTGGCCTCGGCCATTACCGGCAGTGTCATCAGCGACACCAAGGCAAGCGTTTTCATACCAGACATAACAATTCCTTTCGTCTTGGAAACTCCAAGACGACCGGTGGTCGGGTTGCTATGCAATAACACCCGCCGCGTCATGACGTGATATGCAGAACTATGCGTCATGGCCGTTGGCAGGTTCCTGCAAATGTCAGGTTGTCATCGGTGATACGCAGGTTCTGCGGGTCGGTATCCGGACCTACTTTCCATTCAATTCTTGAGGACCCGAAACTTGCGATGCAGAATTTGATTCCTTCGTATCGCCCGGCTTCGCGCGCGCCATCCAGCGAAGCTGAGGCACCTTTCACAACAACGGTGAAATCCGCAGGCGAGGCCTTCTTATCGACTGGCTTCGCCTTGGCCCTGAACGCCTTACCGTCGAACAAAATTCGATCATCAGACGGGGTGACAAGCCCACAGGCCGAAACTGCGGACAACAGGACAACAGCGCACAAGACTGCAGTGCGACGGGCTTTTGATGGGGCTTGTTTATTGCGCACGAACATCAAAACGCCGCCACCAAAGCCATCAAACCCATCACGAACATGCAGACCCACGCAAGAACATAAAGAATAGACCGCGGCCCCGCGTTAGGTTTTCCGATGCCCCGCAAATGCACAAACAGCATCAACAGACGCGCCAGCAGCGCGACCGAGGCAAGAAGGTTCACCCAGAACGGGTTGACCCCCATCAGGATCGCCGCGACCGTCACCGCCGCAAAAGCAGGCAAGGTCTCGGTCCCGTTCAGATAGGCACGGTTCAAGCGATACGCCTGGTCTCCATAGTCCTGATCAGGCGTCGCGCCAGGCGCCAGGCCTTTGCCCTGTTTGGCCAGGGCCGTGAACGGAGCCATGAAAAGAACGACAAGGGTGAAAATCACCACTGACGCAACTGCATGTCCATAATCTGCGAATACTTCCATTGGTATCACTCCGCCGCCATCGCACCCATGCGGCCCGTTTTCTGAGCCTTGATACGGTCTTCTATTTCCTCGCGGAAGTTGCGGATCAGCCCCTGGATCGGCCAGGCCGCGGCATCCCCCAGCGCACAGATCGTGTGGCCTTCGACCTGTTTGGTCACATCAAACAGCATATCGATTTCTTCCAGTTCCGCTTCGCCGCGCACCAGACGATCCATCACCCTCATCATCCAGCCGGTCCCTTCCCGGCACGGCGTACACTGACCACAGCTTTCGTGTTTGTAGAACTTCGACAGGCGCCAGATCGCCTTGATGATATCGGTAGACTTGTCCATCACGATCACCGCCGCCGTTCCAAGGCCCGAGCCCAGATCGTTGCGCAGGTGGTCGAAATCCATGATCGCGTCACGCATGTTCTCACCGCGCACACAAGGCACGGACGAGCCGCCCGGGATCACCGCCAGCAGGTTGTCCCAGCCACCACGAATGCCACCGCAATGGGTCTCGATCAGCTGTTCGAACGGGATCGACATCGCCTCTTCGACGACGCACGGGTTGTTCACATGGCCCGAGATTGCAAACAGTTTGGTGCCTGCGTTGTTCTGACGGCCAAAGCCTGCAAACCAGTCCGCGCCACGACGCAAGATGGTCGGCACTACGGCAATCGACTCCACGTTGTTCACAGTAGTTGGGCAGCCATAAAGACCAGCACCTGCCGGAAACGGTGGCTTCATCCGCGGCATGCCCTTCTTGCCCTCAAGGCTTTCTATCAGAGCGGTTTCTTCACCACAGATATAGGCGCCCGCCCCGTGATGCAGGAACAAGTCGAAATCCCAGCCGGACCCGGCCGCGTTCTTTCCCAGCAAACCTGCGTCATAGGCTTCATCAATCGCGGCCTGCAGCGCCTCACGCTCGCGGATGTATTCGCCACGCAGGTAGATATAGCAGGTATGCGCATTCATCGCGAAGGATGCGATCAGGCAGCCCTCGATCAGTGTATGCGGATCGTGACGCATGATCTCGCGGTCTTTGCAGGTTCCGGGCTCGGATTCATCCGCGTTCACAACCAGATAGGCAGGACGCCCGTCGCTTTCCTTGGGCATGAACGACCATTTCAGACCGGTCGGAAAGCCAGCGCCGCCACGTCCACGCAGCCCTGAGTCCTTCATCGTCTGGATGATCCAGTCCCGCCCGTTGCCGATCAAGCCAGCAGTGCCGTCCCAATGCCCGCGGGCCTGGGCACCGTTCAGCGTGCGCTCGTGCATCCCGTAGATGTTGGTAAAGATCCGGTCCTGATCCTTCAGCATCATGTGTTACCTTCAGCTGTCCTGACGCATGCGCCAGAGTTGAAAAATGTTCACGCCTGCATAGATGAATCCTGCCAGAGCGGCAAAATCAAACAGCAGCGCATAACGCCCCGGCAATTCCAATGCAGGGCCAATGAACAGGGTCACGGCAAGCCAGATCAGCATGGTCACGGCAATGACCACCCCGATATGTCGACCCTTTCGGGCTATGGCCTGTTCCTTGTCCTGGTCCATCTCACCTTGGTGCCCTGAACGGGCATTCGTATCAGTCTTCGTAAGTGCCATCTTTTTTGACACGTTTGGCAAACTCGGTTTCTTCGCCTGCGGCCAGTTTGGCCGCCTGTTCAATCCAGCCGTCGCGTTCGATACGGCCTTTGAATTTCAACCGCGCGTCTACCCATGCGACCTGTTCTGATGTCCAGGCCGCGATCTGGTCAAAATGATAGAAACCCAGTTCGTTCAGCGTCTGTTCAAGCTTGGGTCCGACACCCTTTAGCATCTTCAGGTCATCTGCCTTGCCGTCCCGCGCCCCGGTCAGCGTCTGGGGTTGAGCCTCTTTGGCTGCTTTCGCCTCTTCCGCCTGCTTCACAGCAGGTTTGGCCGGCGCAGGTGCCTTGGGCGGCGTCGGAGCCGCCTTGGTCGCCGCCGCCTTACCGTCCTTACCCAGCCAAGGCGTAAGGATCGGAACTTCGGTCCCGTCAATGCGCTTGACTGTGTCGCCCAGATCCGCCGCCAGCGCGACACTGGCATTGTACTGCGGTCTATCAGCCTCGTATTCCGTCAGGCTGCTGAGACCCTTCAGCGGCTCAGCGGCATAGCGACCATTCTGCGGGCCTGGTGTCGGAACTTTGCCCGCAACCAGATCGTCAATGATCCTGCCGAAATTCTCAGCCGTCAGATCCTCATAGTAATCCTTGCCGATCTGGGCCATAGGCGCGTTGGTGCAGGACCCAAGGCATTCCACCTCTTCCCAGCTCAGCTTGCTATCGGCGGACAGCGTATGTGGTTTTGCCGCGATCTTGTCCTTGCAAACCGCGATCAGATCCTCTGCGCCGCAAATCATGCAGGACGTCGTACCGCAGACCTGAATATGCGCGACCGAGCCAACCGGTTGCAGTTGGAACATGAAGTAGAACGAAGCCACCTCAAGCACGCGGATATAGGCCATGCCTAGCATATCCGCGACGGATTCAATCGCCGGACGGCTCAGCCAGCCCTCCTGCTCCTGCGCGCGCCACAACAGCGGGATAACCGCGCTGGCCTGACGCCCCTCCGGGTATTTCGTGATCTGCGCTTCGGCCCATTGCTGGTTGGCAGCAGTGAAGGCAAAACTTTCGGGTTGTTCGGGGTGAAGACGGCGGAGCATTAGAAGTTCTCCGTCAAGCAAATCTTGTGAGTGAGGGAGTGGAACATCAGCATAGGTGAATCACCATCAAGTAACGGTCACTTTGGCGAACCCGCTCATCAGTGATCAATTGTTCAATAAGGTCAGGTATCTCAGCCTCAACAAACCCAGCGGCAGGTAGTTTGTTGTCAACATCCTCTGCCTCAATCCGGCACCCGTTCCTAAGGACGAATTCGTACAACGCATCGGCACGGTGTTCGATGCCATCTTTCGTCGATGCTGATGAATCAGCCGTCACGTTGGTCGCCAACAACACGGCACCAAGAGCCATTGAACAGAAGCGCTTCTTCACCGGTCAATCTCCCCAAACACAACGTCCATGGTGCCGATGATGGCGGCGACATCGGCCAGTTGATGCCCTCCGGCAATGTGGTCCATAGCTTGCAGGTGCAGGAAGCCCGGCGCGCGCAGTTTGGCGCGGTAGGGTTTGTTGGTGCCGTCTGCGACCAGATAGACGCCGAACTCACCCTTGGGGGCTTCGACGGCGGCATAGACCTCACCCGCGGGAACGTGGAAGCCTTCGGTATACAGTTTGAAGTGATGGATCAGGCTCTCCATCGAGGTCTTCATATCCGCGCGTGACGGCGGTGTGATTTTGCCTCGGGCCAGAACATCGCCGGGACAATCACGGATTTTGGCAATGGCCTGGCGGATGATCAGCAGCGACTGGCGCATTTCTTCCATCCGCACCAGATAGCGGTCATAGCAGTCGCCGTTCTTGCCGACGGGAATCTGGAATTCGAACTCATCGTAGCATTCATAAGGCTGCGCACGGCGCAGATCCCAGGCCAGACCAGACCCGCGCACCATCACACCCGAGAAGCCGTATTTCAGGATGTCATCCTCGGTCACCACACCGATATCGGCGTTGCGCTGCTTGAAAATGCGGTTTTCAGTCAGCAAGCCGTCGATATCGTCCATGACGGCCGGAAACGTGTGGCTCCAGGCTTCGATATCGTCCAACAGCTCTGGCGGCAGGTCCTGATGCACGCCGCCGGGGCGGAAATAGGCCGCGTGCAAGCGGGCACCACAGGCGCGTTCATAGAACACCATCAGCTTCTCACGCTCTTCAAAACCCCACAAAGGCGGGGTCAACGCGCCGACATCCATCGCCTGCGTGGTCACGTTCAGAAGGTGGTTCAGAATGCGCCCGATCTCGGAATACAGCACTCGGATCAGAGAGCCTCGGCGCGGCACCTCAACGCCGGTCAGCTTTTCGATGGCCAGACACCAAGCGTGCTCCTGGTTCATCGGGGCGACGTAATCCAGACGGTCGAAATACGGCAGGTTCTGCAGATAGGTGCGGCTTTCCATCAGCTTTTCGGTGCCACGATGCAGCAGGCCGATATGCGGATCACAGCGTTCGACAATTTCGCCGTCCAACTCAAGCACCAAGCGCAAAACACCATGAGCCGCAGGGTGTTGCGGTCCAAAGTTGATGTTGAAATTGCGGATCTTCTGTTCTCCGCTCAGCGCGTCCGTGCTGCCGTCATCGTATCTTGAGCCGTCCATCAACGCCCCCGCTTATTCTTTTTTGCATCAGCCCGAACCCGGACCTTTTCCGCCTCAAGCGCTTTGGCCGCAGCCCCTGCCAGCAGGACCCCCAGCGCACCCAAAGTGATCAGTTCCCCCAGCAGCATCAGCATCTTAGCGGCGCTCCAACTCTTGCAGTTTCAGTCCGACCCACCACAGCAGCGCGATCGTACCAAACGGGACCAGGCAAAGAAGGCACCAGTATTTGTTGATCCCGAAGAACGGCAAAATCTTTACCATCGGAATGATGGTCAGCGCCGACAGGATCAGCCACCAGATACCACCCATCACTCAGCCTCCTGCTTTTCGTCGCCCGGCAGAATGTAATTCGCGCCCTCCCACGGAGACATGAAATCAAACTGTCGGTATTCCTGAACCAGCGACACGGGCTCATAAACCACACGCTTTTGCGCCTCGTCATAACGCACTTCTGTGTACCCGGTGGTCGGGAAATCCTTGCGCAGCGGATAGCCACGGAACCCATAGTCGGTCAGGATGCGCCGCAGGTCCGGATGGCCCGAGAACAAGATGCCGAACATGTCGAACACCTCGCGCTCGAACCAGTTGGCCGAGGGGTGCACATCAACGATCGACGGCACCATGTCTTCTTCGCGGATCGAAACGCGCAGGCGGATGCGCTGGTTCTGGTACATCGACAGGAAGTGGTAGACCACATCGAACCGTTTGGCCCGCTCGGGGTAGTCCACAGCAGTGATATCGACCAGAGACGAGAATTTGCAGTTCTGATCAGATTTCAGAAATTCGATGAACTCAACCAGATTGGACGGAGCCACATCAACATTCAATTCGCCATGGGTCACGTCCCAGGACAAGACACAATCTGTCCGCTTCAGCTCTAACTGCGTGCCAAGTTCTTTGAGTGCTTCGCTCATCCACTCTCTCCTTAGCGCACGATGGTGCCGGTGCGGCGGATTTTGCGTTGCAGCTGCATCAGGCCGTACAACAACGCCTCTGCCGTTGGCGGGCAGCCGGGCACGTAGATGTCGACCGGTACGATGCGGTCACAGCCTCGCACGACCGAATAGGAATAATGGTAATAACCGCCGCCATTGGCGCAAGAGCCCATCGAGATCACATAGCGCGGCTCGGGCATCTGGTCGTAAACCTTGCGCAGCGCCGGGGCCATCTTGTTGGTCAGGGTGCCGGCCACGATCATCACGTCCGACTGACGCGGGGATGCGCGGGGGGCGATGCCGAACCGTTCCGCATCATAGCGCGGCATCGAGGTGTGCATCATTTCAACCGCACAGCAGGCCAGACCAAAGGTCATCCAGTGCAGCGATCCGGTCCGCGCCCAGTTGATGATGTCTTCGGTTGAAGTCAGCAGGAACCCTTTGTCCTGCAGCTCGGCGTTCAGGGCCTGGGTGGCGACTTCCTTGTCGACGCCGGCGGTGTTTGCACCCGTCATCACTCCCATTCCAGGGCCCCTTTCTTCCATTCATAGGCAAAGCCGATGGTCAGAACGCCAAGAAACACAATCATGGACCAGAACCCGACATCACTGATGTCTTTGAACCCCACGGCCCAGGGAAACAGGAAAGCGATTTCCAGATCGAAGATGATGAACAGAATCGCGACCAGATAGAATCGAACATCGAACTTCATCCGCGCGTCGTCAAAGGCGTTAAAGCCACATTCATACGCGCTGACCTTTTCCGGGTCGGGATTGCGAACAGCCAGTACCACAGCTGCCAGAATCAGAACGATTCCCAAGCCTACTGCAACGGCCAGAAACACCAGGATCGGGAGATACTCCCGCAAAAGGTCTTCCACGAATAGCTCCTTTCCTGCGCATAGCCCATCAGGGTGCGCCGTCAATTGGCGTGTTGACTGGACATTCTCTATCTCTGCGGGGTCAGAGGGTCAACCGAACACAGCCGCGCAGGGGGTTAATATTCCGCTTTTGCCTGACCGGAGTTAGGCCGATTTTTGGCGAATCCGCGTTTGAACAGAAACGGCTTAAACCTGAGTTTTCCATGCAGGATTTCGTTTCTCGAAAAACGCGCCGATTCCTTCGCGGGCTTCTTCGGTTTCCCACCGTTCCACCAGTGCCTGAATGGTCTGATCGATCACAGCATCGTCAATGCATGGCCCAAGCGCCCGAACCAGTTCCTTGGCCGAGGCCACGGCACCCGGCGCGCAAGACAGGTAAGGCTGGATTTCTGCCTCGACCGCATCTTTTAGATCCGCGGCGGGTACTGCCTTTGCCAGCAATCCAAGCGCCACAGCTTCAGCAGCATCAAACAAACGGGCAGACATGAAGACACGCCGTGCCTTTGCCTCGCCCATGCGTGCAATCACATAGGGGCCGATCGTAGCTGGGATCAGGCCCAGACGGGTTTCCGTCAGCCCCATTTTCACGGTCTCGACACCAATTGCCACGTCACACACAGCAGCCAGTCCGACACCGCCGCCAAACGCGTTGCCGTGGACAGCCCCGATGAGGGGTTTGGGCATGGTGTTCAGCGCCTGAAGCATCGCGGCCAGTTTGCGCGCCTCGGCAAAGCGCGTGTCTGGATCGGCGGCCATCTGGTCCTGCATCCAACCCAGATCGGCCCCGGCGCAAAAGGTTTTGCCCGCAGCGGCCAGCACCACAACCCGCACCGAATTGTCGGCCCCCAACTGCGCGGCGGCTTGCGTCAGCTCCGAGATCATCTGCGCCGACATCGCGTTATGCTTATCGGCGCGATCCAGAGTCAGGGTTGCTACGCCGCGTTCATCCATGGCGACCGAGATCGTTTCAAACATTCCCACCCCTTATTCCGGCCGCATCGCGCGCGCCATCTGCGCAGCCTCTTCGACAACGGCCAGATCGAGCCCGGTTTCATATCCCAGACGCTCAAGATGGGCCGCGACAGCCTCGGTTGCGACATTCCCGGACGCGCCAGGTGCAAAAGGACACCCGCCCAGACCACCAACGGCCGCATCGAAAGTTCGCACGCCCAGTGTCAGTGCCGCGTCAATATTGTCGATGGCACGACCGTTTGTGTCGTGGAAATGCCCCGCCAGACGTGTGACCGGAACACGGTCACGCACAGCCAACAGCATATGGGCGATCTTATCCGGCGTCCCCTGCCCGATCGTATCCCCCAGAGAGACCTCGTAACAGCCCAACGAGAACAACCGGTCTGCAACCTCGGCCACTTTTTCAGGCGAGGTCGGTCCGTCATAGGGGCAATCGGTGACGCAGGAAACGTAGCCGCGAACTGGCAGGTCAATATGGCGCGCGGCCTCAAGGATCGGCTCGAACCGTTCAATCAGATTCCGCAATCGTGGCATTGACGTTGGCCTTCGAGAACCCCTCGGACGCCGAGGCAAACACCGCGATTTCATCCGCCTTTGCAGCTCGTGCATCCTCATACCCGCGCATGTTCGGCGTCAGCGCGGCATAACGCACGCCCTTGGCCCGCGTGATCGCGGCCAGCACATCCGCGCTGCCCACCATTTGCGGCACCCATTTGGGTGACACAAAGCTGGCCACCTCGATCCGGGCAAACCCGGCGCGGCTGAGGCAATCGACCAGGGCAACCTTCTCGGCCACCGGAATTTCGCGCTGCTCGTTCTGCAGCCCGTCGCGTGGCCCAACTTCGAAGATTTCGACCCGTTCACCCATGGTTATGTCCTTTTCAATATGCCGCGTTTTGACCGACTGTGCCACGTTGTGTCCGCATGGGACAGGTCATTCCTCTTCCAACCGGACCAAAGCCGCCCCGGCCTCGACCTGCGTGCCGTCCTCAGTCAGTACCTCGGCCACGACGCCATCGCGTGCAGCCAGCAAAGAATGCTCCATCTTCATCGCTTCCAGAATGGCCAACCGGTCGCCCTCCTGCACCGCCTGCCCCACCTGTGCAAAGACCGCCTTGACCAGTCCCGGCATCGGCGCTTCGATCACGTTGGTGTCTCCCGCAGCACGTGTTGCGCGGTCCAGCGGGTCAACGATATCAAATGCTTGCCCATAGCCATCAAACACAGTGACCGTTGTGTCTGAAACCGCAACACGTGGCATCGGCATTCCGTCAATCACCCATGTGTCACCTATGCGTTCGGCCAGCACAGTCTTACCCGCCACGTCCCAGGTCTGACGATCAGGGCCTTCGACCTGAACGTCCAGGTCAATTACGTCCTGTGCCCTTAACTGAACCGCGCGATGCAGCGGGGCCCATAGAGAAAACCCGGTCTCGTCATTTGTGTTTTCCAGATCCAGCGCAGCCATCGCCGCCGCCACACAGGTTGCTGCGGGCACAGCCACGGCCTGTACCAACACCTCCAGATCACGGCCGATCAGACCGGTGTCCACATCCCCGCCCGCAAACCCCGCATGACGGGTCAAGGCTCCTAGAAAGGCAAGGTTGGTGACCGTGCCTGCAACCTCGGTGCGCTGCAAGGCGCGGTGCAATTGCTTTAGCGCAACCGCGCGGGTCGGGCCGTGCACAATGACCTTGGCAATCATCGGGTCATACCAAGGGCTGATCGTATCTCCGGCGCGGACCCCGCTGTCTGCGCGGCAAGACGGGGGAAACTCTAAATGCGTCAGCCTGCCCGTCGCGGGAAGAAAGCCCTTGGGCACATCTTCAGCATACAAGCGCGCCTCAAAAGCATGGCCCGAGATCGAGAGCTCGTGCTGTTGCTTCGGCAAGACCTCACCTGACGCCACGCGCAATTGCCATTCAACCAGATCCACACCGGTGATCGCTTCGGTCACAGGGTGTTCGACCTGTAGCCGCGTGTTCATCTCCATGAACCAGAACCGGTCCGCGCGCAGCCCGTCCGAGGCATCGACGATGAATTCAACCGTCCCTGCCCCCTTGTAACCAATCGCTTCGGCCGCCCGCACGCCTGCCTGCCCCATGGCCTCGCGCATTTCAGCCGTCATGCCTGGGGCCGGAGCCTCTTCGATCACCTTCTGGTGCCGCCGCTGCAGGGAACAATCGCGTTCAAAAAGATGAACTGCATGGGTGCCGTCGCCGAACACCTGCACTTCGATATGGCGCGGTTTTGAAACGAACTTCTCGACCAGAACGGCATCATTGCCAAAGGCCGTCCGGGCCTCACCCCTTGCGCTGTCCAGCGCGGTTGCGAAATCCGCTGGCTGTTCGACCAGCCGCATGCCCTTGCCACCGCCCCCGGCGACGGCCTTGATTAGGACCGGGTAACCGATCGTATCCGCAGCGCCCGCCAGATGCTCGGGGTCCTGATTGTCACCGTGATAGCCGGGCACGACCGGAACTCCGGCCTGCTCCATCAACACCTTGGCCGCGTCTTTGAGGCCCATCTTGCGGATCGCATCCGCCGAGGGGCCGATGAACGTCAGGCCCGCAGCCTCAACCGCATCTACAAATTCCGGGTTCTCGGACAAAAAGCCATAGCCCGGATGGATCGCCTGCGCGCCCGTGTCGAGCGCGGCCTGTATGATCACATCGCCTTTCAGATAGCTGTCCGCCGGGGCCGGGCCGCCGATATGCACGGCCTCGTCCGCCATCTGCACATGCTTGGCCGAGGCATCCACGTCCGAATGGACGGCCACACAAGGCACACCCATTTTCTGAGCCGTTTCCATGACTCGGCATGCGATTTCGCCACGGTTGGCAATCAGGATTTTATTGAACATCAGCAAACCCTTGCTTTCCAAAGCCCATAGTTTCACGGTCCCAACCATGAGCGATAACATTTATGATCCCGAATTTGTGGCCGGTGTCTTCGACAGATGCTCGGGCGCTTATCGAAACTGGAGCGCAGCCGCGTCTTTCGGGTTGATAAGATCGTGGCGTCGGGCCTGTGTAAACGGACTGAACCTGCCCAGAAAATCGACTGCGTCTGGCGTTGACTTGATGGCCGGCACCGGCGAGGCGTGGCCGCATTTGTTCGCCAGGTTTCCGAACATAGCTGAAGTCACGGCTATCGACATCAGCCCGGGAATGCACCGACAAGCGATTGACCGGCTGCACAAAGATCGGGAAGACCGCATCACCCATCACTGCGCCAACATGCTGACGACGGATCTGCCGAGCGACTCGGCCGAGTTTGCCATATCCACCTTTGGCCTCAAAACGTTTGACGCCCAGCAGCATCTGGCCTTTGCCCATCAATTGAATCGTATTCTCAAACCCGGAGCGCCATTTTCCCTGATCGAAGCAACGGACCCCGTGGGCTGGTCTCTTCGACCGCTCTACCGCTTCTATCTTGACGGCGTGTTGCCGCAGATCGAGCGTCTCTTTCTGAACGGCGCTCAGGACTTCACAATGATCGGTGCCTACACAAGAAATTTCGGAACTGGCAGCACTGTCATGGAGGCGCTCAAGGCGGTTGGACTGACGGTCGAAGTCCAGTACTTCGTCGGCGGCAGCGCGGTGCGGTTTTCCGGGTTCAAACCCGGCTAGATCAGCCACGACCTACATCCTGAACACGCCGAAACGTGTCTCCTCAATCGGGGCGTTCAGCGCGGCGTTCAGCGACAAGGCCAGCACATCGCGGCTTTTGCGCGGGTCGATGATGCCGTCATCCCACAACCGGGCCGACGCGTAGAGCGGATGGGATTGTTCCTCGAACATCTCGAGCGTTGGGCGCTTGAACTCGGCCTCTTCCTCATCGGTCCAACTACCGCCCTGCCGTTCGATCCCGTCGCGTTTGACAGTGGCCAACACGCCCGCCGCCTGCTCTCCGCCCATGACCGAAATGCGCGAGTTCGGCCAGGTCCACAGGAACCGCGGCTGATAGGCGCGGCCTGCCATCCCGTAATTCCCTGCCCCGAATGAGCCACCCACCAGCATGGTGATCTTGGGCACATTCGTCGTGGCCACGGCGGTCACCATCTTGGCCCCGTGCCGCGCGATGCCTTCGTTTTCGTATTTGCGGCCCACCATGAAGCCGGTGATATTCTGCAGGAACACCAAAGGGATGTTGCGTTGCGAGCAGAGTTCAACGAAGTGTGCGCCCTTCTGCGCGGCCTCGGAAAACAGCACACCGTTGTTGGCGATGATCCCAACAGGGCAGCCTTTGACATGGGCGAACCCGGTCACCAGAGTCTCACCAAAGCGCGGTTTGAACTCGTCAAAGCGCGAGCCATCGACCAGCCGCGCAATCACCTCGCGGATATCATAAGGCGTGCGCAGATCGGCAGGGACGACGCCCAGAATTTCCTCGGGGTCATAGGCCGGGTCTTCGGGGCTGGCCCAATCCACCGTTTGCGGTTTGTGCCGGTTCAGCGACCCTACAGCGCGCCGCGCCAAGGCCAGCGCGTGGGCGTCATCCTCGGCCAAATAGTCAGCCACGCCCGAGAGGCGCGTATGCACATCGCCACCGCCCAGATCTTCGGCGCTAACCACTTCTCCGGTCGCGGCCTTGACCAGAGGCGGGCCGGCCAGAAAGATCGTGCCCTGATCGCGCACAATGATGGTCACATCCGACATTGCAGGCACATAGGCGCCACCCGCCGTGCACGAGCCCATGACTACCGCGATCTGAGGGATGCCCTTGGCGCTCATCCGTGCCTGATTATAGAAGATACGGCCAAAGTGGTCGCGGTCGGGAAAGACCTCATCCTGATTGGGCAGGTTCGCCCCTCCACTGTCGACCAGATAGATGCAGGGCAGATGATTTTCCTCGGCAATCTCCTGCGCGCGCAGGTGTTTCTTGACCGACATCGGGTAATAGGTACCGCCCTTCACGGTGGCGTCGTTACAGACCACCATGACCTCTTGCCCCTGCACCCGGCCAATACCTGCGATGACCCCGGCGCTGGGGGCGGCATCGCCATACATCCCATGCGCCGCCGTCGCGCCGATCTCAAGGAACGGAGACCCCGGATCGAGCAGGTTCGCCACCCGGCGTCGCGGCAGCATTTTGCCCCGCGAGTTATGCCGTGCGCGGGATTTTTCACCACCGCCCATACGCGCCGCTTCGGCAGCGGCAGAGATTTGCGCCAGCGCGTCGAGATGGGCAGTGCGGTTTGCCTTGAAGCCCTCGGAGGTGGGCATGGCTTTGGATGTGAGTTTCATTCCCTATTTTCCTTAAGCAACCTTTGGGCATATCGCCAGTCGAGCCATCTTAGAGTTACATCCAACAACTCGCACTCCAACTCGGGAACTTCGTTGTCACACGTTTCGAATGATGGCTTGGATGCACGACCTACAGCGTTTTCGTAGGATCGAAGCTTGAACCCTCTGAGATTGATTTCCGCCGGTAAGGAACTCGATATTTCCTTACCTTTGAGACGCAGATGATCAATGAAGATCATCTGACAGCTTTCTTCTCGGTCGTCAGAAATTCGGCCTGTGCAGTAACCCAGCGCCTGTGTAAGGCAATCAGCATCAAGTGTCATTTTGGAGATTGTAACTTTTGTCGAGGCGCTTAGCTCCGTGCAACCATCGAACCATTCTTCAATCCAGATGACCGGTTCCTCTGGTTCGTCAATAGAATACTCACCAATAGAATCCGCCAATCCAACGCTTGATAACATCGCAAATGGAGCAAGGAAAAAAGAAACAAAAAAACTCCTCATCACGTAGAGCTCACACCCATAGTCAATTCAGATTTTGCCATCTGCTTCAATTCCTTCCGAATAACCTTCCCGGTCACGGTCATCGGCAATTCCTCCAGAAATGCCACCTCGCGCGGGTAGGAATACTGCGCCAAACGGTCCTTGACCCACTCCTGTAACTCTGCGCCCGAGGCCTCGGCCCCCGGTTTCAACACCACATAGGCCTTGACGATCTCGGTCCGCAGTGGGTCAGGTTTACCGACCACGCCAACCGTCGCCACCGCCGGGTGGGTCAGCAGGCAATCCTCGATCTCGGCCGGGCCGATGCGGTATCCGGCCGAGGTAATCACGTCATCATCGCGACCGACAAAGCGCAGATAGTCGCACTCCCACACACCACGGTCGCCGGTGATCAACCAGTCGCCCCGGAACTTCTCAGCCGTCGCCTCAGGGCGGTTCCAATATTCCAACAGCATCGAGGCCGATCCTCGCCGGATGGCCACATCGCCCTCATCGCTGGTTGGCGCGCCGTTCTCGTCGATGACCGCAATCTCATGCCCCGGCACCGGCTTGCCGATACAGCCCGGGCGCGCGGGAAAGTCCTCAGTGCAGGACGACACCACCATGTTGCATTCGGTCTGGCCGTAAAACTCGTTGATCGTCAGGCCAAACGCCTGTTGCCCCCAGGCCAACATTTCAGCCCCCAAAGGCTCACCCCCAGACGCGACCGAGCGCAGCCCCGGAATACGTTGATCGGTGGCCTTCAACATCCGCAGCGCGGTTGGCGGAAAGAACACATTCCGCACACCGCCGCGCGTGATCACATCGACGCAGGCCTCGGGCGTGAATTTTTCCAAACGCGCGGCCACAACCGGAATGCCCAGCGCCAGCCCTGGCATCAGCACATCAAACAGCCCGCCGATCCAGGCCCAATCGGCAGGCGTCCACAGGCAATCGCCGTCACGCAAATGGTTGTGGCTGATGGAGACACCCGGCAGGTGCCCCGTCAGAACCCGGTGCCCATGCAGGGCACCCTTGGGTTTGCCCGTGGTGCCAGAGGTATAGATCAGCACCGCCGGGTCGTCGGGGCCGGTCTCTGCAAAGGGCAGCGGATTGTCCGAAGGTGTGATCTGATCAACCTGCAACGACCGGGCCAGGTCACCCAGCAGCGTGGCCCCTTCGGCATCGGTCAGAACAACCTGCGCCCCGGCATCCCCAATGCGCGACGCCAGCGCATCCTGCTGAAACAGTTTGAACAGCGGCACCGAGATCGCGCCGATCTTCCAAATCGCCAGATGGGCCGCTGCGCACATAGGCGACTGGCTGAGCAACACGCCCACGCGGTCTCCGGGGCTCACCTTTTGTAGCAAGGTATGTGCAATTCCATTCGTCAACCGCTCCAGCTGTCCAAAGCTGATGATCTGATCGCCACCCTCACTCACAGTGACAATCGCCGTGTTTTCGCGCGGTTGGGACAGGCACTGACGCGCCATATTGAGTCGATCCGGAATCATCCAGCCTCCACCCTGGCGCAACCCCGGTATGCCGTTATTGGGACGCATAATCGAAGTCCCTTATTTTCCTGAGCTTTCCCGGATACACGCCGTTTCCCGCTGTCACGGAAACTTGATGCAGATCAGAGTAGGCGCGGCCTGCGTCCTGCAAAACACCCTCATCAACAAATTCAAAGGCCGTAAAATGACCAATAAACTCGCCGCTTTGGCTCTTTCGACCGCGCTTGTCGCGCTTGCCGCACCCGCTTTCGCCCAAAATCAAGGAGACTGGACCGTCGGTGTCGGTGTTGGCTACCTGGACCCGAAATCCGACAACGGAACCCTGGCCGGGCTGGACGCCGACGTAGACGCGGACACCCGCCCGATCTTTACCGCCGAATACTTTGTCCGGGACAATCTGGGCATCGAATTGCTGGCAGCCACCCCGTTCAGCCACGAAGTCACCTTGGGGGGTAGCATCGACGCAGGCACCGTCAAACACCTGCCGCCCACCCTGTCGCTGAACTACCACTTTGCGACCAACAGCGCCTGGAAGCCTTATGTTGGCGCAGGCATCAACTACACCATCTTCTTTGACGAGAAATCGGCCTTGGGTGATCTCGAACTCGACAACTCGGTCGGTCTCGCGCTGCAGGCCGGTCTGGATTATATGGTCACCGAAAAAGGCGCTGTGCGTTTGAACGTACGCTGGTTCGACATCGACTCGGACGTCAAACTGAACGGCGCCGATATCGGCACCGCTGAAATCGATCCTTGGCTGGTCGGCGTGTCTTACGTTCACCGCTTCTGATCCTTTCACGTAACGCCCCGCTGTCTCCCTCGTCAGCGGGGCGTTTTCTTTACTCAGAGCATTTCGTTCATCAGTTCCCGCCCGATCAGCATCCGGCGGATTTCGCTGGTGCCGGCGCCAATCTCCATCAGCTTGGCGTCGCGGAATATCCGGCTGACTGTCGAATCCGCCAGGAACCCGGCCCCGCCCATTGCCTGAACCGCCTGATGCGCCTGTGTCATCGCCTGTTCCGAGGCATACAGACAGCACGCCGCCGCATCCTGCCGCGTCACATCCCCACGGTCACAGGCTTTGGCAACCTCATAGACATACGCCCGGGCCGAGTTCATCGCGGTATACATGTCGGCAATTTTGCCCTGCATCAGTTGGAAGCTACCGATGGGTTTGCCAAACTGCTTACGTTCGGCCAGATAAGGCATGATCTCATCCAGACACGCAGCGATGATACCGGTTCCGATCCCGGCCAGAACCACGCGTTCGTAATCCAACCCGGACATCAGAACCGCAACGCCCTGACCCTCTTCACCAAGCACATTTTCAAACGGCACCTCGACATCTTCGAAAATCAGCTCAGCCGTGTTTGACCCGCGCATCCCCAGCTTGTCGAAATGGGGTGAGGTGGAAAAGCCCGTCATCTCTTTTTCGATCAGGAATGCAGTGATCCCTTTTGAGCCCGCATCTGGATCGGTTTTGGCATAAACAACCAGCGTATCCGCATCCGGGCCGTTGGTGATCCAGTATTTGCTGCCATTCAGCCGGTAATGATCGTTGCGCTTTTCGGCGCGCAACTTCATCGACACGACATCGGACCCGGCCGAGGCCTCGGACATTGCCAGCGCGCCCACATGTTCACCTGAAACCAGGCGCGGCAGGTATTTCGCACGCTGTTCGTCACTGCCGTTCAGCTTGATCTGGTTGACGCACAGATTCGAATGCGCCCCGTAGGACAGCGAGACCGAGGCCGAGGCGCGCGCCACTTCCTCGACCGCAACGGTATGAGCCAGGTAAGACATCCCCGCGCCGCCGTATTCTTCGGGCACGGTGATGCCAAGCAGGCCCAGTTCACCCATCTCTGCCCATAATTCATTGGGAAAAGCATTGGCCTTGTCGATCTCGGCCGCCATCGGCTTGACCCGCTCTTGCGCCCATCGATGGACCATTTTACGCAGTTCATTGACGTCATCGCCGAGATCAAAAGTCATGGTTGCCTGGAACATATCTTCTTCCTCTGCGCCATAGGGAGCTAATTGAACACTTGTTCATTAATAGCGGCGAGAGTGATATCTGTCCAGTCGGAATGCGGACTTAGTGGTTGACGAATTCTCCCAGGCTGATCCTGCCGTCCCCATCTGTATCCAGTTGCTCCAGAATCTCCGGTGAGCGGGCAGCGCTATGCATACCAATGGCTGCCCTGCATTCGGCACTGACTTTCGCCTCGTCTTCGCGAAAGCCGAACTCCAATTCAGCCAGACTTACAAACCCATCATTGTTTATGTCCGCTGATGTAAAATCGTCGGCTCTAAAGCGTTCGTTTGCGGCGACAACTTCGGGCAAGGTAATCCGGCCGTCCTTGTCAGCGTCCGAAAACCCAATCGCTTCCTCTGCCATCTCTTCCGGCGACATCGACCATACGCGCGCAAGCTCGCTTCCGTCGCAGTCGGGGGGCAAGTTCACTTCGGCGGCTTGCTGCGACATGTACTGCATCATTTCAATGCGATCGACAAACCCGTCGCCATTTGCGTCCTTCGCACGGAAGTTGCCTGCAAAATCAGTCTTGGCCTGCGCCCCGGACAGGGAAACGGCAGCCAGTAAAGCGACGGTGAGCGCCACCGGCGACGCAGTGATTGAAATCTTCTTCAAGGTTGAGACCTCCTTCATTTTGGAATGAGGCACCCCATCTTCGGCGATCAGTCTGCGCAACGCTGCACTCATGGTTTCCCCACGGGCTGCGACCCGTGCGTAAAACGCATTTTTTTCCGACAGGCTAAGCCTGACTTCGAGGGATTCTGATTTCTTTTCTTTACGCATAGCTTCGCAACGTTTTTGATGATGTGCCCTGCCCATAACGCAAGAGCATCGCAAAAATGCTAGCAGTGCAGCGCCCGGACGCGAGTGTTTTCGTGTCCGGACACGCCTTTTGGGGCGAAATCAGGACGTCGCCTGGTTGTGAATGCGTGTCACTTCATCCCGGATGATCCGGGCAATCAATTCGCAGTCTTCCAGCGAGAATGTCAAAGGCACGCGCATGTCCATGATTCCCGCCAGTACCCGGTCGCTGTTCGGCATGCGCGTGCTATCGGCATAGCGCCAACTGTCATAGCGCGAGGTAAATCCAGTGGGCTCAGCACCGCCGAACCACTTCAGTTCCACACCGCGCGCGGCGCATCGCTCAATGACCACAGCGATGGTATCTGCCGACCAGTCCAGCAACAGGAACTGAATCGAAGACCCGACATAGGTTTCGGCTTCGGGCCGTTCCACAATCGTCAGACCGGGGGTATCGCGCAGACCCTGTTCGACCCGCTCATACCTTTCGTTCCAGCGCTGCACCTGGTGATCCAGATCGCGCAATTGCGGGCGCAGGATCGCCGCGCGCAGGTTGTCCATCCGCCCCGAGACATTGGGCGTGGTGTATTTTATCCGCTCAAAAACCTCTGGCCCAGGGGCTGCCAGATGACGTTCATACAGCATGTATGAGCCGGAAAGCATCGTCGCCTTGGCCGCAAGCTCTTCGTCATCGGTGATCAGCAGGCCACCTTCACCTGAATTTACATGTTTGTAGGTCTGACAGGAGTAGCACCCAACAGCCCCCTGACGGCCCGACAATTGGCCGCGCCAGGCCGCACCCATGGTGTGGGCGCAATCCTCGATCACAGTCACACCCGCGGCGTCGCACATCCGCATCAGCCGATCCATGTCGCACAGATGTCCACGCATATGGCTGAGCATCAGAACACGCGCCTGGTCCAGCTTGGCTTGCAGATCGTCCAAATCAATTGTCAGGCCTGCTGTTACCCCAACAAAAACCGGCCGCGCGCCAACTGAGGCGATCGACCCCGGCACCGGGGCCAGCGTGAAAGCGTTGGTCAGAACCGGATCACCGGGCTGCACCCCTACCGCCCGCAATGCGGTCGCCATCGCGTAACCGCCCGAAGCCACTGCCAAACAGTACTTTGCACCCATCCGGGCCGCGAATTCCTGTTCCAGCAGCGCAGTCTCGCCCAATTCACCAGGTGCGACGTTATAGCGATGCAAGCGCCCGTGGCGCATCACGGCCAGCGCGGCCTCGATCGCCTCATCTGGGATGGGTTCCTGTTGGGTGAAACTGCCAGTGAATATCTCGTTCATGGGTTTGTTTTGGTACCGTCAGCGTTACGCGTCAAGAGATCACGCCGCCGCACCGATCAGGTCAGCCACCAGATCAGGCAGATCGTCGAAGTGATGCAACAGCGCTTCGGGCTCCAAAGCGGCCATGTCGTCACCGGATGGACCAAACGTAACCAGCACCGACGGCACACCCGCCGCGCGGGCCGTATTTCGGTCGGTATCGGAATCACCGATCAGTACACACAGGTCCGGGTGCCCGCCTGCCCGCCGCGCGGCCTCACGCAAGGGTTCCGGATCCGGCTTTCGCACCGGCAAAGTGTCAGCCCCGACCAATGAGGCAAACTGATCGCGCACGCCCATCTGGCTCAGCAGTTGATCGGCGAGCGCCTCGGGTTTGTTGGTGCAGATGCCCACGCCGTATCCTGCCGTTTTCAAATGCTCGACCGCCTGAAGCGCACCGGGATAGAATTGTGTATGCGTGTCGATGGCTTTCGAATACGCCTCAAGCAGCATTGGATAATAGCTCAGGACGGTTTGTTCATCGTACTCCCCGACCCGATTCAACCCGTGGCTCAGCATCATCCGGCCACCGCGCAACGCAATCCCTGCATCCTGCCCATGGACCAGCACATCGCCGTGCCCCATATGGCGAAAACAGTGGTTGGCGGCCTCAAGCAAATCACCCGACGTATCGGCCAAAGTTCCGTCCAGATCGAAGATAACTGTGCGCATTTTGCCTCTCGCCTCGGCGGTTTCCCGCCATCAGATGTTGCAAACGGCAATCTTGTTTGATGCCCGAACCGCTTGCGCCTTTGCCCTCAGCGGATAAAACGGACGGCAACAAAACAAAAGAGAAATCGTTTTCATGAGTACTGCTCTTGTCATCCTTGCCGCCGGCAAAGGCACCAGGATGAATTCGGACATCCCCAAAGTCCTCCATCCTATCGCCCAGGCCCCCATGCTGGTTCACGCCATGCGGGCTGGCGCTGTCCTTTCGCCCGAACGCACCGTGATCGTCACCGGGCATGGGTCAGAGGCCGTTGCAAAGGCCGCCGCTGACGAAGACGAGACAGCGCAGATCGCGATTCAGGAAGAGCAGTTGGGAACAGCCCACGCCGTCGGTCAGGCGCGGGACGCTTTGGATGGATTTTCCGGCGACGTGGTGGTGCTGTACGGAGATACACCGTTCCTTCAGCCTGACACGCTTGAACGGATGATCGCCGCGCGGGCAGAAAACGATCTAGTCATCCTGGGGTTCGAGGCCGCAGATCCCGCCCGCTATGGTCGCCTGATGATGGATGGCGAGACGCTGGAGCGGATTGTGGAATTCAAGGACGCCTCGGATGAGGAGCGCGCAATAACTTTTTGTAATTCTGGTCTTTTGGCCTGTAATGCGCAAACGTTGTTTATGTTGATTGACGCGGTTGGAAACAACAACGCGTCACGGGAATACTATTTGACAGACGTCGTCGAAATTGCCCGCAATCGGGGGCTGCAGGTCACAGCGGTCGCCTGTGATGAGGAACAGACACTGGGCGTAAACTCACGCGCGGATCTGGCCGTTGCGGATGCGGTTTTTCAGGCCCGCGCCAGGACAGAACTGCTGGAATTGGGTGTCACCCTGATGGCGCCCGAAACCGTTTATCTGGCGGCTGACACGATCATCGGCCGCGATACGGTGATTGAACCCAACGTGGTCTTTGGCGCCGGCGTCACCGTTGAAAGCGGCGCGACGATCCGGGCGTTTTCGCATCTTGAGGGTTGCCATGTCAGCCGCGGTGCCGTCGTCGGCCCCTATGCCCGCCTGCGCCCCGGTGCAGAGCTGGCCGAAAACACCCGCGTCGGCAATTTCGTTGAAATCAAGAATGCCGAGATTGCCGAAGGCGCAAAGGTCAACCACCTCAGCTATATTGGCGATGCCTCGGTGGGTGCTGCCTCGAACATCGGTGCGGGCACGATCACCTGCAACTATGATGGCGTGATGAAACACCGCACCACGATTGGCGAGAATGTGTTTGTCGGATCGAACACCATGCTGGTGGCCCCGATCACGCTGGGGGATGGTGCGATGACGGCGACCGGAACGGTGGTGACGCGAGATGTCGAGCCGGACGCGCTGGCCGTGGCACGTGCCAAGCAGGACAACAAATTGGGCTATGCCCGCAAATTGTTTGATATGTTGAAGGCGAAGAAGGCTCGCCGCGACAAAGGAGCCTGAGACGGATGTGTGGAATTGTAGGTGTATTGGGACAGCACGAAGCTGCCCCGATTTTGGTCGAGGCGCTAAAGCGTCTGGAATACCGTGGTTATGACAGCGCGGGCATAGCCACGGTCAACGATGGGACGCTGGGGCGCAGGCGGGCGGTGGGCAAGCTGGTCAATCTCAGCGACCTGCTGGTGCACGACCCTCTGCGCGGCAAGTCCGGTATCGGTCACACCCGATGGGCCACCCACGGGGCACCGTCGGTTGGCAATGCGCACCCGCACAAGGCCGGGCCGGTCGCTGTTGTCCATAACGGTATTGTCGAAAACTACCGTGAACTGCGTGCTGAACTGGCGGATCACGGGATCGGGTTCGAAACAGAAACTGACACGGAAACCGTCGCCCTGATGGCCGAACATCTGCTGAAATCCGGGCTGTCCCCGGTTGAGGCGGCGTACCAGACCATCGATCGGCTGCAAGGTGCCTTTGCACTGGCATTCTTGTTTGACGGGCAGGACGATCTGATCGTTGCCGCGCGCAAAGGCTCGCCGCTGGCTATCGGGCATGGGGACGGAGAGATGTTCGTTGGCTCGGACGCCATCGCGCTGGCACCGTTGACCGACCGCATCACCTATCTGGAGGAAGGCGACCGGGCCGTACTGACCCGAACCTCGCTGGAAATCCGCACCGAGGCGGGTGAGCTTGCAAATCGCGAAATCCGAAAGATCAAACTGGACCACGCGCGCACCGACAAGGCTGGTCACAAGCATTTCATGGCCAAAGAGATCGCCGAACAGCCCGTCGTTGTGGCCGAGGCGATCCGCTCGTATCTGCCCACGGGCGGGGACCGGGTGGTTCTGCCTGACACGGATCTTGATTTCACCAAGCTGGATCGGTTGACAATGGTCGCCTGTGGTACGGCGTTCTATGCCTGCCTGACCGCCAAATACTGGTTCGAACAACTGGCCAAGATGCCGGTTGAGGTCGATATCGCCAGCGAATTCCGGTATCGAGAGCCGCCTATCAGCGACCGAACGGCCGCACTGTTTGTCAGCCAGTCCGGCGAAACCGCCGACACGCTGGCGGCGCTGCGCTATTGCGAGGGCAAGGCGGACAAGATCGTCTCGGTGATCAATGTCCCCGAAAGCTCGATCGCGCGGGAAAGTGATATTGCTCTGCCGATCCATGCCGGTGTTGAAATCGGCGTGGCCTCGACCAAGGCCTTTACCTGCCAGCTGAGCGTGTTGTTGATGCTGGCGCTGAAAGCCGCGGCTGACCGGGGCACGCTAACGGACGAGGAACTGGCCGATCACACCGCCGCCCTGCGGGGCCTGCCGACAGTGCTCAACGCAGCGCTGGATCAGGACCGCGCCATCAGGAAATCCGCCCAACGTCTGTCCGAAGCGCGCGACGTCCTGTTTCTGGGCCGTGGGTTGATGTACCCGCTGGCCATGGAAGGCGCGCTGAAGCTAAAGGAAATCAGCTATATCCACGCCGAAGGTTACGCGTCGGGTGAACTGAAACACGGACCCATTGCGCTGATCGACAAGCATATGCCGGTGGTCGTAATGGCCCCACGCGACGCGGTCTTCGACAAGACCGTTTCGAACATGCAAGAGGTGATGGCCCGCAAGGGCAAGGTTATCCTTGTCTCGGACGACGACGGTATTGCCGAAGCCGAAGACGGGGTCTGGAGCACCATCCGAATGCCCCATGTGCACACCAGCCTCGCCCCAATCCTGTATTCGGTTCCTGCCCAACTGCTGGCCTATCATACAGCCGTCGCCAAAGGCACCGACGTGGACCAACCCCGCAATCTGGCGAAATCCGTAACAGTGGAGTGAGACATGGCCAAACAATTCCCGGAACTGGACGATGCCCAGCGCAAGTTCATCGAAGAACAGCACATGTTCTTTGTCGGCACAGCCGGAACCGAGGGACGGGTCAACATCTCACCCAAGGGGATGGATTCGCTGCGGGTTCTGGGGCCGAACCGAATTGCCTGGATGAACCTGACCGGCAGCGGTAACGAAACCGCCGGGCACCTGCTTGAGGTTAACCGCATGACGCTGATGTGGTGTTCGTTCACAACCCGCCCGCTGATTCTGCGCACCTATGGCACCGCGCGCACGGTGCATGTGGGGGATGAAGGCTGGGACGAACTGGCCGCGCTGTTCCCGACCCACCGCAGCGCACGGCAGGTCTATGATCTAGAGATCGATCTGGTTCAGACCTCCTGCGGCTACGCGGTGCCGTTCATGGAATACCAGTCCGAGCGTGACACGATGCAGAAATGGGTAGATGGCAAGTCGGACGACCAAATTCAGGCCTATTGGACCGATAGGAACCACCAGACGATCGACGGCAAACCCACGCGCGCGTTGAACCAATGACGCCAGGCGCTTATCTGGACCAGATCAAGGCCCATGCCAATCCCGAGCGTGCCGAACAGATGGCTGCCTATCACAAGGTCGACCGGGCGCATCTGGGTGTATCAAACCCCATCCTGAACGACCTGACCAAATCGTGGCGGCAGGAATTGGATGTCCCGGCCCGTGTGAACTTGGCAGACGCCCTTTGGCAGACAAATATTCACGAGGGGCGTCTGGCCGCAGCCAAACTGCTGACGCAGGCGCGTATCCGGCCAGATGACGCCGTTTGGAATCTGCTGCAAAGCTGGCTGCCCGATTTTGACGCCTGGGCCGTGGCCGATCACGCCTGTATGGCGATGCAGAAACGCCTGTCAGCTGATCCGGCCCGGCTGGATCAGGTCGAAGCCTGGACCCAATCCGACCATATGTGGACCCGGCGCGCCGCGCTAGTGGCGACTTTGCCCTGGACCAAACAGAACCATCCCAAACCGGATGATCTGATCCACCGCGACCGTGTCCTCGGCTGGGCAGCAGGATATGTGCCCGACCGTGACTGGTTTATTCAAAAGGCCATAGCCTGGTGGCTGCGCGAGCTGTCCAAACATGACGCGGCCCGCGTGATTGCCTTTCTAGAGAAGCATGGCGAGGCGATGAAGCCATTTGCCCGGCGCGAAGCAGGCAAATACCTCAAAGATCAATTGGCATAGACCTCAAGTTCGACCAATTCATCAAACGGCAGCAACAGCGCCCGCATCGCATCCAGCGACAGGCGACTGCCCCCGCTTTCTGGCCCTGATACAGGTACCAAGGCGATATAGGCTTGCGCACCGGTCCGCGGCACGACAACCCGCCCGGTGAATTCGGTGTCAACCAGCGGTGTTTCCATCCATCGGCCCGGCGTTGTCGGGTCGCCCAGCCCTGCGATAGTGGTCTTTGCCCCTACCCATCCAGCTGCTGTCGCCGCGACAGGCTCGGGGTCCGTTGTTTCGTCAACCGCGGCTTCGACAGCGGCCGGTTCTGTCCCGGCGGCTGCTTTGTCGCCGCCAAAAACCCGATCCGTCGTGGACCGAATGGTGGCGCACCCGGCGACCAGAATACAAAAGGCTAATAGTACGTATCTCATATCGCCAATCTACCGCCCTGTGCCTATCTGTACCAGCGCAAAGGAAAGTTCTCCCTTGTCGCAGGCAGATGTCAGCTTTACCTATGTCACATGACAGCTCCTCTCATCGACCCGTTCGCACGTGCCATCACCTATCTCCGCGTCTCCGTCACGGACCGCTGCGATTTCCGCTGTGTCTACTGCATGTCCGAGGACATGAAGTTTCTGCCCAAGAAAGACCTGCTGACGTTGGAGGAGTTGGACCGCATGTGCACCGCCTTCGTGCATATGGGCGTGGAAAAGCTGCGCATCACCGGGGGCGAACCTCTGGTGCGTCGGAATATCATGTCTTTTTTCAACGCGATGACCCGGCACCTGGACAGCGGCGCCTTGAAGGAACTCACGCTGACAACCAACGGCTCGCAACTGCACCGCTTTGCGGACGATCTCTATGCGGCGGGCGTGCGCCGGGTGAATGTATCACTGGACACGCTGGATGAGGACAAGTTCAGCCAAATCACCCGCTGGGGCCGTCTGAAACAAGTGCTCAACGGCATTGACGCCGCACAAAAAGCCGGTCTGCGGGTCAAGATCAACGCCGTAGCGCTGAAAGGCTTCAACGAACCGGAACTGCCTCAAATCACTCAATGGTGTGCCGAACGTGATATGGACCTGACCTGGATCGAGGTTATGCCCATGGGCGACATCGGCAACGAAGATCGGTTGGATCAGTACTGGTCGCTCAAGGACGTGCGCAAAGAATACGAGAACCACTATACCGTGACCGATCTGGCCGAACGCACCGGCGGCCCGGCCCGCTATGTGCGGCTTGAGGAAACCAACCAAAAGATCGGCTTCATTACACCGCTGTCACATAACTTCTGTGAAAGCTGCAATCGCGTGCGTCTGACATGCACCGGTGAGCTGTATATGTGCCTCGGACAAGAGGACATGGCCGACTTGCGCGGCGCGCTGCGCGATCACCCCGATACCGAGCAACCGCTCGAAGATGCCATCCGGGCCGCGATCAACCTGAAACCCAAAGGGCATGATTTCGATTACTCGCGCCAATCGGTCGACGGCAAGATGAGCCGCCACATGAGCCATACAGGCGGCTGACATGCCCCAGCGCGCTGGCCGGCCAACCCTGCTGTACCGTCTGTATTGCGGCCTGACATCTGTGGCTGAGCCACTGGCCTGGCGTACGGTCCGAAACAAGCTGCAGGCCGCAGACGTTCCCGAGACACGGCAACAAGAACGGCTGGGCCATGCCAGCGAGCCGCGCCCTCGGGGCCAGTTAATCTGGTTTCACGCCGCCAGCGTGGGCGAGACCCTATCTGTCATCAGCCTGATAAAACGTCTGGGTCAGCGCCTGCCACAGGCAGAGTTCCTGATCACCTCCGGCACCCCTACGTCCGCTGCGTTGATCGAAAAACGCATGCCGCCCCGCACCCGGCATCAATATCCCCCCCTGGATACGGCTGGCCCGGTACAGCGCTTTCTGGACCATTGGAGCCCCGATACAGGTATCTTCGTCGAAAGCGAAATCTGGCCCCGCCTGATCGTCGAAAGTGGCTCGCGGGGTATCCCGCTGGCGCTCCTCAATGCCCGACTATCTGACAAATCCGTCGCAGGCTGGAAAAAGCGCCCCCAAACAGCGCGGTTCATTTTGGATCGGTTTCGTCTGTTCCTGACCCAGAATGACAAAACGGCTGGGAACCTGATCGACATGGGCGCCCCTGCTGACCGCGTGTATCCCGGCACAAACCTCAAAGCCATGTCCGACCCGCTGCCGGTGGACCAAACCGCCCTGTCAGACATCCGCGCGCAGATCACAGATCGTCCAACCTGGATCGCCAGCTCCACCCACGCAGGCGAAGAAGAAACCGTTCTGGCCGCCCATGCACAGCTTTTGAAACGCTGGCCCAACCTGCTGCTGCTGCTGATCCCGCGCCACCCCGAACGCCGGGGCGAGGTCGCCGCGCTGGTGGACAAGGTCGGGCAAACCGCTGTTTTCCGCTCTGCCGACGCGACCATCACAGCCGAAATACAAATCTACGTGGCCGATACGCTGGGCGAGACCGGGACCTGGTACGCGCTCTGCCCTATCGTGTTTTTGGGCGGCTCACTTAAGGACATCGGCGGCCACAACCCCTTTGAGCCCGCACAGGCAGGTGCTGCCGTGATCACCGGCCCAGGTTACTTCAACTTTGCGGAAACATTTGCCCCGCTGATCGAATGCGGCGGCGCAATTGAGGTCGCATCCACCCCGGACCTGACCAATACAGTCACCTCCTGGCTGTCTGACCCCACCGCATTGGACGCCGCCCGCTCAGCGGCCAAATCCTGCGTGAACACCCAAAAAACGGCACTGGATGCGGTTGTCGAAACGCTGTGCACCCAACTCAGCCTACAGGACGCGGATCCAGCTTCATCTGGCTAAAAGTATCCCGGGGGTGCGGGGGCAGAGCCCCCGCGAGGCCCATCAAGCTGCCGGCATCCGCTGTTCAACGATCCCGGCCCACCAGCTGCACCCGGCCGGAATGGCCTCATCGTTGAAATTGTACTCGGGATGATGCACCGCCGCGGTATCGCCATTGCCCACAAGGATGTAAGCACCCGGTCTCTCCTCAAGCATAAAGGCAAAATCCTCGCCCCCCATGATCAAGGGGGCTTCGTCGCACGCTCCGGATACAGACCGCGCAACATCTGCCGCAAAATCGGTCTGCACATCGCTGTTCACCATTACCGGATAGCCCCGATAATAAGTCACATCGACAGCCCCACCAAAGGTCGCGGCAACGCCGTTGCAGATTTCCCCGATCCGCGTTTCAGCCAGATTGCGCATCTCCTTGCTCATCGTGCGCACAGTACCTTTGAGCTTGACCGACTGCGGGATCACGTTGAACGCAGTGGATGAGGTTTCAAACGACGTGACCGAAACCACCACCTTATCAACCGGGTCAGCATTGCGCGCGGCGATGGTCTGCAGCGCCATGACCGCCTGCGCTGCCATGACTGTGGTATCAACTGTTTCATGCGGCTTGGCCGCGTGACCGCCCTTGCCTTCAAACGTGATGTCAAACTGGTCCGTGGCGGCGAAAAACGCGCCCGGACGAATGGCGAAGCTGCCCACCGGGCGGCCAGGCCAGTTGTGCATCCCGTAAACTTCCTGAATGCCCCACCGATCCATCATGCCGTCTTCGCACATCTCACGACCACCGCCGCCGCCTTCTTCGGCAGGCTGGAAGATCACCACAACTGTTCCGTCAAAGTTACGGGTCTCTGAGAGGTATTTGGTCGCCCCCAGCAACATCGCGGTGTGCCCGTCATGACCACAGGCATGCATCGCCCCATCCGTTTTCGAGGCATAGTCCAAACCCGTCGCTTCGTGAATCGGAAGCGCGTCCATATCCGCCCGCAAACCGATCACCTTGCCGCCGGTATCAACCTTGCCTTTGATAACGCCCACAACTCCGGTGCGGCCAATCCCGGTCACCACCTCATCACAGCCAAATTCCTTCAGCTTATCGGCGACCAGAGCACTTGTGCGATGTGTCTCAAACAAAATCTCGGGGTTTTCGTGAATATCGCGCCGCCATTGAGTGATTTCGCCCTGCAACTCTGCGAAGCGGTTCTTGATCGGCATGGTCTTCTCCCAGTTTTATATGTGCCCTGCATTCAGGCCGTCACATGTTCAGTCAGTGTGCACGGGCCGCAGCGCACCGGACAATAGAATGATCAGGATGGCCAACGGCAACAATGCCATGAATGCCAGCCGTAATGTAAGCATTTCAGCCAGAAACCCAATAAGCGGCGGACCAATCAACAAACCGCCATAGCCCAGCGTTGCCACGCTGGCGATGGCTTGCCCGGGCGGCACATGCGGATCGTTGGCAGCCCGACTAAAGGCCAAAGGCATGATTACGGCATAGCCAACGCCCATCAACGCAAAACCAGCCAGCGCCAAACCTGCTGCATCTGCGGATACTACACCGAACACGCCCAACGCCGCACACACCCCCCCAAATCGGGCCGCTGAGACCGGACCGAACCGGGCAATCACAAAGCCTCCGGCCAGCCTGAAGGTGACCATCGTCACCGAGAACACCGCGTATCCAAGGGCAGCAACGCTTTCGGTCGCGCCTGTTACATCCCTGAGGAAAATAGCGCTCCAATCCGCCACAGCCCCTTCGCCCAGCGCCCCGCACAATGCTGCGAACCCCACCAAGATCAGTGCCCCAGAGGGCAGAGCAAAAACCGCGCCGCCAGACGAAGCCGCGCGGCGCGATGTCCAGCGCACCCAGGACAAGGCCAACGCAAGCGCCACCACGACCCCTCCGGTCAATAGGAAATGCTGCATCACCGTCAGACCCATTTGCACCGCGCCATACCCGCTAAGCGCGCCCAACCCTGCGCCCAGGCTCCACATCGCGTGGAATGAGGACATTACGGGTTTGTCATAGGTCTGCTCGACCTCGGCAGCCCAGGCGTTCATGGCCACATCCATTGACCCGTGGAACGCCCCGAATACAAACAGAAAACCAGCCAGCGCCCAGAACCCGTCTGCAACGGCCAGCAGGATCAGGGAGAGTGTGTAAAGAACCGCTATTATCCGTGTGATCCTCACCGCCCCGAACCGGTCAGTCAGCCGCCCTGTAACCGGAAAGGAACACACCGCCCCGGCAGCCATGAACAGCAGGCCAAAACCAAGGGCTTCGTGCGTCAGGTCCAACCGATCGCGCACAGCCGGAATACGAGACGCCCAGATGCCAAACAGCGCACCATTCAGGATGAACATGGCAGCAACGGCCCGCCACGCGGCCACGATTCCGATCACTGGAAGCCCTTCACAAAATGCGTCAAACCAGTCCGTTCTACAGGGTAAGGATGGTTTGGCAACTGCGGTTTATTCCAGCCGTTTGCGTATTTGGCGGATCGCGATCCACACCATCAGCACAACCGGGATTGTCACCGCAGCCGTCAGCATCCCCTTGCTGATCCCCGCCTTGGTCAGCGGATACAGCAGATAGCTGACCAGTGAGACGGCATAGTAACTGATGGCAACCACCGACAACCCCTCGACCGTGTGCTGCAGGCGCAGGGCCATATCGGCGCGGCGGTCCATGCTTTCCAACAGCGCCTGATTTTGCGCGCTGCGTTCAACATCCACCCGAGTCCTTAGCAGCTCACCCGCCCGGATGGCCCGGTCCGACAAGGCTTGCAGACGATATTCAGTGGACTTCACGGTGCGGATCGCCGGATCATAGCGGCGCATCATGAAATCGGCAAAGCTTTGGCGCCCCTCAAATCTCTCTTCGCGCAGAACTTCGATCCGCTGGTTCACTATAGCTTCATAAGCGCCCGTTGCCCCAAAGCGAAACGAACACCGGGCCGAGAGCGTCTCAAGTTCAGTCGAGATAGACAACAGATCAGGCAGCAAAGCGTCAGGATTGGCCGCATTATCGGTCATCTGCCCCATCAATTCGGTCAACTTGCCGTCCAACTCTCCGATACGCGGGGTCAGCTGTTTGACGCGAGCAAAGCCCAGCATGGACATTGCTTTGTAGGTCTCAATCTCACACAGACGCTGAATGATCCGCCCTATCCTGCGTTGCCCGGTGCCTTTTGCCACGAACATCGCAAACCGCATATGCCCAGCCGGATCAATGCGGAAATCGCTGGCACATACGGCGGCGTCGTCCAGCACCCGGGCCACGGCAAGGCTTTCGGGCTCAAACCAGTTGGCCAGAGAGGATTTGACCGTATCGTCTTGCCCGCGCGTGACCACGCGCATCATCACAGAGGTCACCCGTTGACCCGGGCTTGCCATCAGCCAGTCCGGCGGGAAGACTTCAAAATCGGCCGGGTTGAAGGGCCGGTCACTGACGTTCGGTGTAATTGCGGTATAGGTCACAAACTCGGTATGTTGCTCCCATTTCAGCCAATGGCGCCCGATCTGCCCGGCATAATGGGTTGCCTGAGGCTGCGGGTGCTGTGCCCCGTGCCGGTCCAGCAGGTCGATCAGATGGGCCAGATCCTCATCCCGATCCCGCGCCACGGCGGCAACCGGTTTCTTGATCGCCAGAAAGACCACGGTGCAAGGCGTCGACGCCACAGGGAACGGCCGCGCGTGCAACTCATTGGCCAGTGCGTAGCGCAGCGGGTGATCATCAATTGGGGTCATTCAAGGGCTCCGGTTCGTTCCGGGCACTATACGACACCTCGCCGTTACATCAATTCTCTTTTTATTTCATATACTTACAAGGATACAACGGTATACAAACCCGCTATCTCATTGATTTGGCTGCCACAGCTCGATCGGATTGCCCTCGGGGTCATGAATGCGGGCGAATTTGCCGACCTCACTATCCCACTCGGCCCGGGTTTCGACAGATATCCCCGCAGCTTTCAGCTGGGCGATCATTGCCGTCAGGTCGTCTACCCTGAAATTGATCATCCACTGCTGCTCGGACCGCCCGAAATACTCGGTGTCCTGCGCAAAGGGGGCAAAGACCGTGTATCCTTCGCGTTGTTTCCAGGGCGCCGGGTCATAGTAATTAACACCCAGGTGTTCTTCGTACCAAGCGCTCAGCGCCTTTGGATCGTGGGCGCGAAAGAACACGCCACCTATGCCGTTGACCTTTTCCATGAGGCACCTCCTGCACTGCAGACTACACCAAAATGAAAAAAGGCGCCCGGTCGGGGCGCCTTTGTCTTTTCTAAGCCTGTGGAGATCAGTCGATCATCGGCAGCAGCTTGTCCAGCGACTGTTTGGCGTCGCCATAGAACATGCGGGTGTTTTCCTTGAAGAACAGCGGGTTTTCGATGCCCGAATAGCCGGTGCCCTGACCACGCTTGGATACAAACACCTGCTTGGCCTTCCAGCATTCCAGAACCGGCATACCGGCGATGGGGCTGTTGGGATCTTCCTGCGCCGCAGGGTTCACGATGTCGTTGGAGCCGATCACGATGGCAACATCCGTATCCGGGAAGTCGTCGTTGATCTCATCCATTTCCAGAACAATGTCATAAGGCACTTTGGCTTCCGCCAGCAGCACGTTCATGTGCCCCGGCAGACGACCGGCAACGGGGTGGATCGCAAAGCGTACGTTCTTGCCTTGCGCGCGCAGCTTGCGCACCAGTTCGGAAACCGATTGCTGCGCCTGCGCCACCGCCATGCCATAGCCCGGGATGATGACCACGCTGTCTGCGTCGTTCAGGGCTGCGGCAACGCCTTCAGCTTCGATGGCAATCTGCTCGCCTTCAACGGCCATCTGCTCACCTTGCGGGCCGCCAAAGCCACCCAGGATCACGCTGACAAAATGGCGGTTCATCGCCTTACACATGATGTAAGACAGGATCGCACCGGACGAGCCCACAAGCGCACCGACCACGATCAACAGGTCGTTGCCGAGGCTGAACCCGATCGCCGCAGCCGCCCAGCCGGAATAGCTGTTCAGCATCGACACAACCACCGGCATGTCAGCGCCGCCGATGCCCATGATCAGGTGATAACCGATGAACAGCGCCGCCAGGGTCATCAGGATCAGCGGGAACAGACCGCCCGAAGCGGTGTACCAGATCAGACAGATCACCGAGAGAGCCGCAGCAGCCGCATTCAGTGCATGGCCACCCGGCAGCTTTGTCGCCACCGACGTCACCTTACCTGCCAGCTTGCCATAGGCCACAACCGAACCGGTGAAGGTGATCGCACCAATGAAGATACCCAGGAACAATTCAACATGCAGGATGCCCAGTTCCGCCGGGGTTTTCTTTGCGATCAGTTTCGCAAACGCACCCAGGTTGGACAGATCCGCATCCTTCGCCGAGTCCACGATGGCAAAAACCTGTGCCACATTCTGGATTTCGAAATGCGCGTTGAAGCCCACAAACACAGCTGCCAGACCAACCAACGAGTGCATCGCGGCCACAAGCTGCGGCATCTCGGTCATCTGGACACGTTGCGCCACGTATTGGCCGATAAAGCCACCGCCTGCAATCAGCAGCAGCGACAGCAGCCACAGACCGGAACCGGGGCCAACCAGCGTCGCAAAAACCGCCAGCGCCATACCGACAATACCGTACCAGACCGCGCGCTTGGCGCTTTCCTGGTTCGACAGACCGCCCAGAGACAGGATAAAGAGAACAGCTGCAACAACATAAGCAGCAGTAGTAAAGCCTTGCATCTATCCGGCCTCCTTAAGATTTCTGGAACATGGCAAGCATGCGCCGGGTGACGAGGAAGCCACCGAAAATGTTGATCCCAGCCATAAAGACCGACAACGCCGCCAACAGAATGACCAGGAACGAACCCGACCCGATCTGCATCAGTGCGCCCACGATGATGATCGACGAGATCGCGTTAGTGATCGCCATCAGCGGTGTGTGCAGGCTGTGTGCGACGCCCCAGATCACCTGGAATCCCACAAAGATGGCCAGCACGAAGACGATGAAGTGCTGCATGAAACTGGCCGGAGCGATCAGCCCCACCAGCAGCAGCAACGCGCCACCGACACCCAGCAGGGTAAACTGCTGTTTCGTCTGCGCCTTGAAGGCCGCAACCTCTTGCTCACGCTTCTCTTCCGGGGTCAGCTCTTTGACTTCGGGTTTTTTCTGCGCCGCAATCGCCTGAATCTTTGGTGGCGGTGGTGGGAAGGTGATCTCACCCTCAAAGGTCACGGTGGACCCGCGGATGACGTCATCTTCCATGTCATGATTGATCTGACCGTCCTTTTCAGGCGTCAGGTCGGTCATCATGTGACGAATGTTGGTGGCGTAAAGCGACGAGGATTGCGCCGCCATCCGGCTGGGGAAGTCGGTATAGCCGATGATGGTCACGCCGTTGGCGGTCACGACCTTCTCATCCGCAACGGTCAGCTTGCAGTTGCCGCCCTTTTCCGCCGCCAGGTCGACAATGACCGAGCCCGGTTTCATCGCTTCGACCATGTCCTTGGTCCAAAGCTCGGGCGCTTCGCGGTTGGGGATCAGCGCCGTAGTGATGACGATGTCTACCTCAGGGGCCAGTTCGCGGAACTTGGCCAGTTGGGCTTCGCGGAATTCATCGGACTGCACGCTGGCATAGCCACCGGTCGCGGCACCATCCTGGCTGTCATCTTCGAAATCCAGGTAAACGAACTCTGCGCCCATCGACTCGACCTGTTCGGCCACTTCGGGACGCACATCAAAGGCAAGGGTGATCGCACCCAACGAGGTCGACGTGCCGATGGCCGCCAAACCGGCCACACCAGCGCCGACGATCAGGACCTTCGCTGGCGGTACTTTTCCCGCCGCCGTTACCTGACCAGTGAAAAAGCGACCAAAGTTGTTGCCCGCCTCGATCACTGCGCGATAGCCCGCGATGTTGGCCATCGAGGACAGTGCGTCCATCTTCTGCGCACGGGAAATCCGCGGCACCATCTCCATGGCGATCACATTGGCGCCCTTGGATTTGGCCAGCTCCATGCCTTCTTCATTTCCGGCTGGATTAAAGAAGGAAATCAGCGTCTTACCTTTGGTCAGGCGTTTCAGTTCAGCCTCGGTAGGCTGGCGAACCTTGGCGACGATATCAGCCGCCTTCCACAACGCGGCCGCCGTCTTGACCACCTCAACGCCCGCCGCCTCATACGTCGCATCCGAAAAGCCCGCGGCCAAACCCGCGCCTTTCTCAATCAGACACTCATACCCAAGCTTCTGCAGTTGCAACGCAGACTCCGGCGTCATCGCAACGCGATCCTCGCCCGATATCGTTTCCTTTGGTGTGCCTAGCTTCACCGGCGTTCCCCCTAATTTTCAATCTGACCGATCAGGTGGTCGGTATAGTTCATCAAGCTTTCATGTACCCTGCGCAATATTATTTCGCAAGCGCAGCATTCGTAACGTTATGTCACGACACACGCGGCGTCACACCCAGCGTCGGGTTTGCCGTTCGTATCGGGCGAAATCTGCGCGGAATGTCCGGCGCAGTCGGTTTTCTTCAGGCACAATAAAGCGGCGCTCTAACACCCACACAAAGATGGGAACCAAAACCAGCGACAAAACCGCGTCGAACCGAAGGATCAGACCCGCCAAAATCAAAACGTCACCCACATAGATCGGATTGCGGCTGCGTTTGAAAATCCCGCTCTGGATCAAGGCCGAAGGCGTTTGGTGCGGGATCACCGTTGTCTTGTGGCGGCGAAACTCGGCCACTGCCAAAACCGCCAGGATCACGCCGCCGCCGATCAATACTCCGCTGAGCAAGTCTGTGAAACCTCCATCCAGCGACAGACCCAGTGAAAAGTACCGCTCTTGTGCCCAGGCCAACACGGCAAATCCCAACAACCAGACCGGAGGAAGATCAATCTTTTTCATGGCCGGATGCCTTTTGGTTCATCAGTAAACTTGCCGATGATCTATCGTTTCCTGCCCAAGATGGCAAAACACCAGATAGTCGCAGCGCTGGCGTGCCTCGGATGCCCGGCACAGGGCAAAACATGGACACAAACGGATGGATCAGGTAGCCCTTGGATCTAATTCACATCCAGACCAATTCGCAGGACCACTATGACCGACTTTGCCGCGACAAAAGCCATGTTCGATTTACCCAAGGACGTCATTTATCTTGACGGCAACTCACTTGGCCCCTTGCCCCATGCGGCCAGCGGCCGTGTCAGTGACATGATGACCCGGGAATGGGGCCAGATGCTGATCACCGGGTGGAACAAGGCAGGTTGGATGGCTATGCCGACCAAATTGGGGGATCGGATCGGTCATCTGATTGGCGCGGAACCGGGCAGCGTGGTAACCGGCGATACCCTGTCGATCAAGGTCTATCAGGCGGTCGCGTCAGCGCTGGAGTTGCGTCCCGACCGCAAGGTTGTTCTGTCGGATAGTGGCAACTTTCCCACCGATCTTTATATGGTCGAAGGACTGCTGCGGTCCCTTGGCCCAGAATATGAATTGCGCGTCGTCGCCCCCGATGAGGTCCCCGGAAGTATCACCGAGGATGTGGCTGTCCTGATGCTGACCGAGGTTGATTACCGCAGCGGACGCCTGCACGATATGAAGGCTCTGACCGAACTGGCGCACGCAAACGGTACGATCACTGTCTGGGATCTGGCCCATTCTGCCGGGGCAATTCCTGTGGACCTGTCTGGCTGCAGCGCCGATTTTGCTGTTGGATGTACGTACAAGTATCTCAACGGAGGCCCTGGCGCGCCGGCTTTTGTCTACGTAGCGCCGCGCCTGGCTGAACGTGTGCGTCCCGCGTTGTCTGGATGGCTGGGGCACGAGGCCCCCTTTGCCTTCGATCTGGACTATCGCCCTGGCGACGGCATCGAAAGAATGCGGGTTGGAACGCCGCCTGTGATCCAGATGACCGCGCTGTCCGCAGCGATGGATGTCTGGGATATGGCTGATATCCAGGACGTGCGCGCCAAATCCATCGAACTGACCGAGTTATTCATTGAACGGGTCGAGGCGGCCTGCCCCGGGCTGGAACTGGCCAGCCCGCGTGATCCCGAACAGCGCGGCAGCCAGGTTTCGTTCCGGTTTGCTGATGGGTACGCCGCCATGCAGGCCTTGATTGCACACGGTGTGATCGGCGATTTCCGCGCGCCTGATATCATGCGGTTCGGCTTTACGCCGCTGTATATCGACGCGCAGGATGTCGAGCATGCGGTTTCAATTCTGGCCGATATCATGACGAACCGGTTGTGGGACACGCCCGAATTCAAAGTCCGCCAGCGCGTTACCTAGCCTCAAGCCCCGCACCAATCAGCGCAGCCAATTGTGCGGCGCGGACCTCAAAGTCCTGCCCACCAGAGGCGGTCAGCTTGATCCCTTTCAGCGCGACGGTGATGGTTTTTGCGGTTTCGTGCGGATCGCCAACCAACCTGACCCGCCCGTTGGTCTGTTCCTTGGAAAGCCAATTGGCATAGAGGTCGGTCAACGCCCCCTCGCCCGCCTCGACAATCTCGGTGGCCATGGACTTGGTGGTATCCAACATCTCAAGCCCGTGCGGAGAGGCCAGGATCTCGGCGATGCCTTCGGATTGCGCATGAACGGCCTTTGCTACGGTCTCGGGCACTGATCCCGGGCCTTCCAGTGCCTGCGCGACGGCCAGGGCTTTTTCCTCGTAATACAGCTGGGTCAGCTTTCGAACGATCGCTTCTTTGTTCTTGTAGTGCAGATAGACGGCCGGCCGCGACATCCCCGCGCCACGCGCAATATCATCCATCGATGTTTTTTTAAAACCGTATGCGGCAAAGGCCTGAAAGGCTGACGACAATATCGCTTTTTGCCTCGGGTCATCATTCAAATCACTCATACCGTAGCTTTGACATTTTTTGTTTATTTTGTCAATTGACAATCTGACACTTGCAGGCAATATGTCAGGAACCAGCCAAAGCCCAGGGAGATGCGCCATGGCGACCAGTTTAAAAGTGAACGGTACATCCCATCAAGTAGACTTGCCTGACGATGTACCCCTGCTGTGGGTTCTGCGGGACGGGGTTGGCCTGACCGGTACCAAATTCGGCTGCGGAGTCGCAGCTTGTGGTGCTTGCACAGTGCATATCGATGGTGAGGCCGTGCGTTCGTGCCAGGTCACGTTGTCGGATGTTTGGGGCGATGTAACAACGATTGAAGGCATCGGATCGCCGGACGCATTGGCAACGATCCAGCAGGCCTGGGTCGACCATCAGGTCGCACAATGCGGGTACTGTCAGTCAGGGCAAATCATGCAGGCGGCCGCGCTACTGGCGGAGAACCCTGACCCGACCGACTCAGATATTGATGACGCGATGCAGGGCAACCTGTGCCGCTGTGGTACCTACTCTCGCATCAGGGCGGCGATCCAGGATGCAGCCTTAAAGCTGAAAGAGGTGTAACCGATGGCATCTGTTGGTAAAATCCTCCGCCGTACGTTCCTGATTGGTTCAGCCGCCGTCGTCGGCGGTGTGGCTTTTGGGGCTTATTATGTCAGCCGACCAGCACCCAACCCGCTGAAACCTGGCGAAGGCGAAGCGGCGCTCAACCCATTTGTGCTGATCGACCAGAACGGCGTGACCCTGTTTGCGCCCCGGGCTGAGATGGGACAGGGCGTCAAAACCACCTGGGCAGCCCTGATTGCCGAGGAGCTGGATGTGGACCTGGACCAGGTCACTGTTCTGCACGGCCCTGCCGCAGCGGCCTATTACAACTCGGCCATGATGGGTGAAAGCCTGCCCAACAAGGGCTATGACATCTCAAATTTCCAGCACAATCTGGCTGAGGCGCTTGGTGTGGTTGGCCGGGTGCTTAGCCTTCAGGTGACGGGGGGCTCGACCTCGATGAAGGACGGGTTCGAGAGAATGAGGCTGGCCGGGGCCTCGGCCCGTGAAACGCTGAAACAGGCGGCCGCTAACCGCTTGGGCGTTGATCCGTCCGCGTTGAAAACGGCGTCGGGTTTTGTCATTGCGCCCGATGGGGACAAGATCGCCTATACCGAACTTGCCATCGAGGCCGCCGTGATTGAAGCGGTCGAAGCCCCTTTGCGTGCCCCCTCAGAATGGCGGTATCTTGGTCGTACGCAACCGCGCCTGGACATGGCGGGCAAGGTGACCGGCACCGCGGAATTCGGTGTCGACGTGCGCCTGCCGGGTATGAAATTTGCCGCCGTCCGGATGAACCCCAAGCTGGGCGGCGTCATGAACAGCTATGATGACAGCGCAGCCAAAACAATGCCGGGCGTTGAAAAAGTCGTCAATCTGGGCACTGGTGTTGCAGTTGTTGCCAACAACACCTGGCTTGCAAATCAGGCGGTTGAGGCGATTGACGTGGATTGGGGTGACGCGCCCTACCCGTCGGAAACAGACGAGATTTTTTCCCATATTGCCAAGGCGTTCGACGACGCACCTAATTCGACCATGCGTGACGATGGGGATGTCACCACGCTGCCGGACGGCGCAAGCGAGATCACTGCAGAATACAAAGTGCCTTATCTGGCCCACGCCACGATGGAGCCGATGAACGCAACTGCCTTGTTCACCGGCAACGCGCTGGAGTTGTGGTGTGGCAATCAAGCTCCGACATTGATCCAGATGCGGGTAGCCAGCGTGGCCAATCTGGATACCGAAGCGGTCCAGATCCACACCACCTATTTGGGCGGCGGGTTTGGTCGACGGGGTGAGTTTGACTTTGGCGAAATCGCCACCAAGGTCGCGATGGCGATGCCGAACGTTCCGGTCCAGACCACCTGGAGCCGCGAAGAGGACATGCGCCACGACTTTTACCGCCCCGGAGCGATGGCGCGGATGCGGGGCGCGGTCAAGGATGGTCAGGCCGTGCTGATCGACGGGCAAGTCGCTGCGCAATCCTGCGCCCAACAAGCCGTAAACCGCTATACCGGACTGCCCGCTGCAGGCGCTGACAAAGTGCTGGTCGAGGCGTTCTTTAACCAACCCTATGCCGTTCCGAACTACCGGATGAGCGGGCATGTCGTCGATCTCGACATCCCCGTTGGGTTCTGGCGGTCTGTCGGCAATAGTCACAACGGTTTCTTCCATGAAACATTCATTGACGAATTGGCCCACGCTGCGGGTCGCGATCCGCTGGATTTCCGGTTGGAACTGGCCAAATCCGAACACGCCCCTTCAGCGGGCTGCCTTGAGGCCGTACGCGAAATGTCCAACTGGACCGGTCAGACCGCGAAAGGTGTCGGGCGCGGTGTTGCTCTGACCTATAGCTTTGGCACGCCGGTGGCACAGGTCATCGAAGTGGTGGACGAGGACGGAACGATCCGCATCAACAAGGCCTGGATCGCCTGCGACATGGGCCTCGCTCTGGATCCCGACAACGTCAAGGCACAGATGTTCGGGGGCATGATGTACGGCCTGTCAGCCGCCTGTTTCGGTGAAATCACCTTTTCCGAAGGCGAGGTAGAGCAGTTCAACTTCCCCGACTATGACGCCATTCGGATGCACACGGCACCGCAGGTCGAAGTGCGCGTTCTGGAAACCAACCGCCATATGGGCGGCGCGGGAGAACCTGGCACACCGCCGTCAATGCCCGCTCTGGGCAATGCCCTGTTCGATCTGACGGGTGAGCGCGCGCGCACCCTGCCTTTGATCAATCAGTTCAATCTGCTGATCTGATCGCGATGCGCCAGTCCAGTTCTCCTCTCTCGGGCCGGCGCAGGACCTAAGCGCTCTGGGATACCAGGGCAGCGTCTGAGCCGGTCGACCAGGCGTGAACCGCCGCGCCAAACGCCTCGAACAAGGGGCGCGACACTGGGTCATTCACAGCATCCCATTCCGGATGCCATTGTACTGACAAGGTAAACCCGGGGGCATCTTTTACATAGATCGCCTCGGGCGTGCCGTCGGGCGCGTGCCCGTCAATGACAACCCTCTGTCCGATCGACTTGATGCCCTGCCCGTGCAGCGTGTTCGTCATCACTTCGGTCGCGCCCATCAGACGGTGGAACAGGCCGCCCTCGGTCAGCTGCACCACGTGACGCAGGGCAAACTTTTCCTCTAGCGTGCCATCGGGTGGCATCCGGTGGTTCATGCGGCCCGGCAAATCGCGGATTTCGGGATACAGCGTCCCGCCCATCGCCACGTTGACCTCTTGGAATCCGCGGCAAATGCCAAAGAACGGCTGACCACGCTCAACACAGGCCCGCACCAGCGGCAGGGTAATGGCATCGCGGGCCCGGTCGAATTCACCATGGGCATCCGTGGCGCATTCGCCGTATTCTTCGGGGTGGACGTTTGGGCGCCCTCCGGTCAGCAGAAACCCGTCACAAACCTTGAGCAATTCATCAACCGACACATATCGGGGATCGGCCGGGATCAACAACGGCAGACAGCCGGATACATTGGCCACCGCATCCGAGTTCATCGTCCCACCCGCATGGGTCGGGTATTGATCGTTCATCAAATACGAATTGCCAATGATACCGACGACGGGTCGAGACATTCTGTATTCCTAAATCGTTACTCTCGCTGTCAGGAAAGCTATCGGCCCTGTCTGTGGCGCGCAATAGCACAAGACCTGCGTGTCAGCGCAAGCTGTTGTTCAACCCTGCACATGCGTGAGGACATCTGATGGGGACAACGAAACGTTGCCCCCGTGTCCCTCCCGATCAGGCTTCGCCAGTCAGCCCTGCAAATTCGATCCCGGTCATCGCGGCGATGGCATCATTGTCCGAAGTATCACCGGTTACACCAACTGCGCCGATCACCTCGCCCTTGCGGTCGCGCAGCAATACGCCACCGGGTACGGGTACGACCTGGCCGCCGTAAACGCCATTCACGGCAGCCATGAAATAGGCCTGCGCCTCGGCTCTCTGCATTTGTGCGGTGCCAGCCATTCCCAGCATGACCGAGCCATAGGCCTTGCCATGCGCGATAGCAAACCGACCGGGCGCGGCGCCGTCTTCACGCTCGAACGCGATGACATGGCCACCGGCGTCCAGCACCACGACCGAAAGAGGTTTCAGCTCCATCTCGCGCCCTTTCTCAAGGGCTTTGCGGATGATCGATCGCGCTTTGCGCAGAGAAATAGCCATGTCGTGTCCTAACGTTCAGGAGATTTGTTTAAAGGCTTGCCTTAAGTTCCAATCGGCGGGCATGCAGAACCGGCTCGGTGTACCCCGATGGCTGTGCACGCCCCTTAAAGACCAGATCGCAGGCCGCCTGAAAAGCAATACCGTCAAAACCAGGGGCCATTGGGCTGTATTCAGGATCGCCTTCATTCTGGCGATCCACCACTGCGCCCATCTTTTGCATCGCGGCCATGACTTGATCTTCGCTAACGATATCGTGGTGCAGCCAGTTGGCCAGTGCCTGACTGGAAATACGGCAAGTGGCCCGGTCTTCCATCAGGCCGATATCATTCAGATCCGGTACTTTCGAGCATCCAACACCCTGATCAACCCAGCGAACAACATAGCCCAGAATGCCCTGCGCATTGTTCTCGATCTCATGGGTGATCTCGTCATCGCTGAGGTTGCGACCGCCCAACAGGGGAATGGTCAGCAGATCGTCCAACGTGCCACGGGGCCCGCTATCAGCCAGTTCGTCTTGCCGGGCCAATACATCGATCTTGTGGTAATGCGTTGCGTGCAAAGTCGCCGCGGTCGGTGACGGCACCCAGGCGCAGGTGGCGCCCGATTGCGGGTGTCCGATCTTGGCCTCCAGCATATCGTCCATCCGGTCCGGCATGGCCCACATGCCTTTGCCGATCTGCGCCTTGCCCTTCAGGCCACAAGCCAGACCAATATCGACGTTGCGATCCTCATAAGATGCGATCCACGGCGTGGTTTTGATATCGCCTTTCGGCAGCATTGGGCCTGCTTCCATCGAGGTATGGATCTCATCCCCGGTGCGATCCAGAAAACCGGTGTTGATAAAGGCCACGCGCGATTTCGCGGCGCGGATACATTCTTTGAGGTTGGCTGAAGTCCGGCGTTCCTCATCCATGATGCCCAGCTTTACTGTGTTGCGCGGCAGGCCAAGGATATCTTCGACCATGTCGAAAATCTGGACCGAAAACGCCACCTCTTCCGGGCCGTGCATCTTGGGTTTCACCACATAGACCGAGCCCTGGACCGAGTTCCCGCCCTCACGCTGCATATCGTGCATGGCGATCAGCGTGGTGCAGAGCGCATCCATCAGCCCTTCGCCGATCTCATTGCCCTGCCCGTCCAGAACGGCAGGGTTTGTCATCAGATGCCCAACATTGCGGATCAGCATCAGCGAACGACCCTTCAGGCTGCCCTGCACCCCTGATGCGGTCGTAAAGCTCAGATCCTTGGCCAGCTTGCGGGTGAAGGTCGTGTTGCCCTTGTTCACCTCTTCGGTCAGGTCACCCTTCATCAGACCCAGCCAGTTGCTATATGCAACCACCTTGTCGGTTGCATCGACACAAGCGACCGAGTCCTCGCAATCCATGATGGTCGACAAGGCCGATTCCAGACGCATATCGGCAATATTCGCAGGATCGCTGGCCCCGATGGCACTGTGTGTGTCGATCCGGATCTGAATGTGCAGCCCGTTGTTGCGCAGTAATACCGTATCCGGTTTGCCCGGCTCTCCCTCATACCCAACAAATTGCTTGGGATTGGCAAGCGTTGGCATCAGTTCGCCGTCCTGAACACGCAGCCCTGCGACATCCGCCCATGACCCGAAGGCCAGCGGAACGGCACCGTCCAGAAACGCCTTGGCCCAGGCAATCACCCGCGCACCACGCGTGGTGTCGTAGTCGCCACCGGCAGGCAAATCGCCCATCGCATCCGTGCCATAGAGCGCATCGTACAGGCTGCCCCAGCGCGCATTGGCGGCGTTCAGGGCAAAGCGGGCATTGGTGATCGGAACAACCAACTGTGGGCCGGGAATCAGCGCAATTTCCGGGTCAACATTGGCAGTGTCGATCTGAAAACTGTCACCTTCTTCGACAAGATATCCGATCTCTTGCAGGAAGGCCTGATAAGCGGCGGCATCATGTGCCTGGCCTGTACACAGTTGATGCCAGGCATCGATTTGCCCCTGAAACCGGTCGCGCTTTGACAACAGGGCACGGTTCCTGGGGCCCAGCTTGGTCACCATCCGCGCAAGACCATCCCAGAAGGTATCAGCCGTGACACCGGTTCCGGGCAGTGCCTGATCCTCGATAAAATCGGTCAGCACTTTATCAACCTGAAGTCCGCTGCGCGCCTGCCTGCTGCTCATGATCTGTCTCCCACGTTTGTACGCCATTGTATGCAGCCAGCATTTAGGACGATTGTTTCCGATAGGCAACGTGCATCGCGACGCGGCGGTAAAACAACCTTACCAAAATGTCAGATTGGTACATTCAATCCCGAACAGGACCGCTTGCAGGCCAACGCCTCAGCCCATAACGTCGCGCCAGACACGAACCGATGCGAGGCCCCCCGATGCGCGACGCTGCCCCTACCACGATCTACCTGAAAGACTACACTCCGTTTGGCTATCTGGTGGATAGCGTGCATCTGACCTTTGATCTGGCCGATCACGCCACCCGCGTGACGTCGCGCATCGCTTTTCGCCCAAACCCCGAGACCACAGACCGCACATTCTTTTTACACGGCGAAGAGCTGACCCTGGTCCGCGCCGTCATCGACGGGATCGAGGTCACGCCCAGTATCACTGACAAGAGCCTGACAGTGGACGTCCCGGACGCGCCGTTCATCTGGGAATCCGTTGTTGAAATCGACCCCGGTAACAACACCGCGCTTGAGGGGCTTTACATGTCGAACGGCATGTACTGCACCCAATGCGAGGCCGAAGGGTTCCGCAAGATCACTTATTACCCGGACCGCCCCGACGTGATGTCCACCTTCACCGTGCGCATCAATGGCGACCTTCCGGTTCTGCTGTCCAACGGCAACCCCTCCGGCAAAGGTGACGGCTGGGCCGAATGGACCGACCCGTGGCCAAAACCCGCATATCTGTTCGCGCTAGTTGCGGGCGATCTGATTGCGCATCCCGATCGGTTCACCACCATGTCAGGCCGCGAGGTCGAACTGAACCTCTGGGTACGCCCCGGCGACGAAGGCAAATGCGCCTTCGGCATGGAAGCGTTGAAGAAATCGATGAAGTGGGACGAGGACGTCTATGGCCGGGAATACGACTTGGACGTTTTCAACATTGTGGCCGTCGATGATTTTAACATGGGCGCGATGGAGAATAAGGGGCTGAACATCTTCAACTCTTCCGCCGTACTGGCCAGTCCGGAAACCTCGACCGACGTGAATTTCGAGCGGATTGAGGCGATCATCGCGCATGAGTATTTCCACAATTGGACCGGCAACCGCATCACCTGCCGCGATTGGTTCCAGCTGTGCCTGAAAGAGGGGCTGACAGTGTTCCGCGACGCGCAGTTTACCTCTGACATGCGCTCGGCCCCGGTAAAGCGCATCCACGACGCCATCGACCTGCGCGCACGCCAGTTCCCCGAGGACAACGGACCTTTGTCGCACCCGGTCCGGCCCGAGAGCTTTCAGGAGATCAACAACTTCTACACCGCAACCGTCTATGAAAAAGGCGCCGAAGTGATTGGCATGCTGAAACGGCTGGTCGGTGATGAAGCCTATTCCAAAGCGCTGGATCTGTATTTCGATCGCCACGATGGACAGGCCTGCACCATCGAAGACTGGGTCAAAGTGTTCGAGGATACCACAGACCGCGATCTGAGCCAGTTTAAACGCTGGTACAGCCAATCCGGCACGCCCCGCGTCTCGGTCACCGAGGATTGGGCAGACGGGACCCTTACGCTGACCCTGTCCCAGCGCTCGGAACCAACGCCGGGCCAGTCCAGAAAACTGCCGCAGGTGATCCCGGTCGCCGTAGGCTTGTTGGGTCCAAATGGCGACGAAGTTCATGCAACCCAAGTGTTGGAGCTGACCGAGGCCGAGCAGAGCTTCCAATTCACCGGGCTGGCAGCCAAACCCGTGGCCTCAATCCTGCGCGATTTCTCTGCTCCTGTCATTCTGGAGCATGATCCTTCGAACACCGAACGCGCCTTTTTGCTGGCCCATGACACCGATCCTTTCAACCGCTGGCAGGCTGGGCGGTCGCTGGCGCAGGACACTTTACTGCGTATGATCCGGCAGGACGCCACCCCCGATGCCGACTATCTGGATGGTATTCTTGCCGTGCTGCGCGATGGCGATTTAGATCCGGCCTATCGAGCGTTGATGCTGGGTCTCCCGACACATTCCGAACTGGCGGCAGAATTGTTTGACGCCGGCGACACCCCTGACCCGATGGCGATCTGGGCTGCGGTCGAGACCCTGCGGCAGGCGACCGCGCAACATTTGCAGGATTTGCTGCCCCGCTTGCACAGTGAAACTCTGATCGGCACACCGTTCAGCCCGAACGCCGAGCAAGCGGGCAAACGGTCGCTCGGCGGTGCTGCGCTGTCTCTGACATCGCGGTTGGATGGTGGCAGCAAAGCGGCCGAGGAATACGCGGCGGCCGACAACATGACGCTTCAGCTGACCGCTTTGTCCTGCCTGTTGCGCGCTGGAAAAGGGCAGGACGAGCTGTCTGCCTTCTACGACCAATGGCAACATGACCGTCTGGTGATGGACAAATGGTTTGGTCTGCAAGTGTCGATGGCCGCACCCGAGGCAACTGTTGACACGGCGCGCACCCTGACAGGGCACACTGATTTCAATTGGAAAAACCCAAATCGTTTCCGGGCGGTCATGGGGGCACTTGCCATGAACCACGCCGGCTTCCATCGCGCGGATGGGGCCGGATATGCCCTGTTGGCAGATTGGTTGATCCGTCTGGACCCGATTAACCCGCAGACCACGGCCCGGATGTGTTCCGCGTTCCAAATCTGGAAACGTTATGATGCGGACCGTCAGGACCTGATCCGCGCGCAGCTAAACCGCATTTTGGAAACGCCGAATCTGTCCCGGGACACGACAGAGATGGTGTCGCGTATCCTGGGCGCATGACTCCATACAGCTTTACCCGCCACAATCGGTCGGCGAAGGCCATGGGTATTGTGATCTGCGTGTATGCTGCGCTGATTGCTCTGGTGATCCTGTTTGACGCGGTGTGGTGGATTATTGCGGCGTTGGCACTGTCCACCCTACCCGCCCTATGGGATATCGCACGGGGCACGCAGGCCGGTGTGATCTTCGACCAAAACAAACTGCAATGGTTTTCCGGAGGTCGCGAAGCTGAGGTTGCTTTGGCAGACATCGACCATGTGCGGTTCGATACACGATGGGACCTTTCGGTGCGTGTCTCGCTGGTTTTGCGGTCCGATAAACGGATTCGCCTGCCAGATGAGTTGACCCCGTCCCACAAAGAGTTCGAACACGTGCTGCAACATGCAGGATTGCGCGTTGAACGCCACCATTTCACCGTTTTTTGAAACAATCCGCCGTTCAAATAGGGAATTACTGGGCCTTTTAACCGGAATCCCAAGCAAAAAGCTTGAATTTGAGGAAGTTTCCCGACAGTATTTTAAGTCAAGTTTCGTGTTTTTTTACATTTTCGAGTTTTACCATGTTCCGGTTCTTAAGGGCGCGTTCTGCCCGATCTTCTTCTTCCCGACCTATCGCGGCTGATGCTGCCGTTGTTGCTGCGTTGCCAGAGCAGGGTCAGCTGAACATCCCTCTTGCCCCCATCGGCTCTGATGACATGGTCAGTCGGGACATGATCGAACGCGGGCGCATGCTGGCCAGGCAAGACCGCTGGGCCGAGCTTTCGCGGCAAATGCGGGTCGCTGACACTGCGCGAAAGACCGCACCCGACGGCATGCCAATCGCCGATCTGCTGGCCTTTGGTGCGCGGTCAGACGTCGTTTTGGCGGTCGAGCATGCGCTGTCAGATGGGCAAGCCTTGTCAGAGTACGACCTGTTGGGCGGTATTTCTGAACTTGAAGACGAAATGTGCGCTTATCCCAATGATCCGATGGTTACTCTTGTGGTGGCGCTTGCCCATATCGATCTTGCCTGGGCGTGGCGTGGAACCGCAACGGACGCGACTTTGCCACCGCTGCACAGATCACGTTGTGCAGCCCATTTTGATCGGGCCGCTGCGCTTTTGCCGAAATGCCGAAAGGCTGCGCCAGACAGCCCTTTGGTTGCCGCAACAAATTGCGCCCTGATCGCAGGGCAGCGCAAATCGAACATACGCGTTGCTGATGAATACGAAAAGCTGATCACGCTGGACCCAAACAACCAGCGCCACATGCGTGCGATGGGAACCCACTTGCTGCCACGGTGGTTTGGCAGCTACGAAGAGCTTGAGGTACAGGCCCTGCGCAATGCCGCCCGGACCCGTGATATCTGGGGCGCTGGCGGTTATACGTGGGTTCAGTTCGACGCCATTGCACTGGACGAAGAAGCCTGCGCGCGCTTGGATGTCGAGTATTTTCTGGAAGGCCTGCATGAAATCCTGCACCGCCGTCCCGATCAGCAGACCGTGAACATGTTGTCGGCATATTGTGCCACCACAATCCAGAACGGGCTTGGACTGAACGAACAGGCCGATCTGGTGCGGGTGCAAATTCACGAGGCCGCGAACTGGCTGATCCGTGACCACCTGACCGAGTTGCACCCGCTGATCTGGGCGCATGCAGCAAATGGATTCAGCAACTCTGCCCGCATCAACTCGCCCGAGCGGTTTGCCGCACGCGGTCAACGCTGTGCTTTGCGGGCCATCGGCGATTTGTTCCGCGAAGAGCTTCGCAGCGGCACGGATGTGACCTTTACCCCGTCTGGTCTTCGCCTGTCCGAGAACTGATTCCCCCTTGCCCCTAGTCCCCGCCGGGCCTAATACGCAGGCTTAGACTTCTGCGGAAATGAGGCGCGCCATGCTCGACCTGACTTACGAAATGCCCAAACCCAAAACCATTGCCGGGGCCAAGCACGACTGGGAACTGGTAATCGGGATGGAGGTGCATGCGCAGGTCTCGTCCAATGCGAAACTGTTTTCCGGCGCGTCGACCCAATTCGGGGCCGAGCCGAACTCGAATGTGGCCTTCGTGGACGCAGCAATGCCCGGCATGCTGCCCGTCATCAACGAGTATTGCGTGGAACAGGCGGTGCGCACCGGGCTGGGTCTGAAGGCCGAGATCAACCTGAAATCGGCCTTCGACCGCAAGAATTATTTCTATCCTGACCTGCCGCAAGGCTATCAGATTTCCCAGCTGTACCAGCCCATTGTGGGCGAAGGCGAAGTGCTGGTCGAAATGGGTGACGGCACTGCGCGGATCGTTCGGATCGAACGCATCCACATGGAGCAGGACGCCGGTAAGTCGATCCACGACATGGATCCGCATATGTCCTTTGTGGACCTGAATAGGACTGGTGTCTGCCTGATGGAGATCGTCAGCCGCCCCGATATTCGCGGCCCGGAAGAGGCTGCTGCCTATATCGCCAAGATGCGTCAGATCATGCGGTATCTTGGTACCTGCGACGGCAACATGCAGAACGGCAATCTGCGGGCGGACGTGAACGTCTCGATCTGCTTGCCGGGCGCCTATGAGAAATATCAGGAAACGCAGGATTTCTCGCATCTGGGCACGCGTTGTGAAATCAAGAACATGAACTCGATGCGGTTCATCCAGCAAGCGATTGAAGTTGAAGCCCGCCGCCAGATCGCTATCGTCGAAGGCGGTGGAACGGTCGATCAGGAAACCCGCCTGTACGACCCGGACAAGGGCGAGACGCGGTCCATGCGCTCTAAAGAAGAAGCACATGACTACCGTTATTTCCCTGACCCCGACTTGCTGCCGCTGGAAATCGAGCAGGCTTGGGTCGACGACATTGCCGCCAAGTTGCCGGAACTGCCTGACGATAAGAAGGCGCGGTTCATCACCGAATTCGCACTGACCGACTATGACGCGTCGGTCCTGACGGCTGAGGTTGAATTGGCCGCCTATTTCGAAGAGGTGGCCAAGGGCCGTAGCGGCAAGCTGGCTGCGAACTGGGTCATCAACGAGCTTTTCGGCCGTCTGAAGAAAGAAGACCACGACATCACGGTCTCGCCCGTGTCGCCTGCACAATTGGGTGGGATCATCGACCTGATCGCGTCGGACGCCATCTCGGGCAAGATCGCCAAAGACCTGTTCGAGATTGTCTACACCGAAGGTGGCGACCCGGCACAGATCGTCGAACAGCGCGGCATGAAACAAGTGACCGACACCGGCGCAATCGAGACCGCGTTGGACGAGATCATCGCAGCCAACCCCGCACAGGTTGAAAAAGCCAAGGTCAACCCAAAACTGGCCGGTTGGTTTGTGGGTCAGGTGATGAAGGCAACCGGCGGCAAAGCCAACCCGAAGGCCGTAAACGAACTGGTCAGCAAAAAGCTGGGTTCATAAACCAAGCGAATTGAGTGTCATCGGCGGCAGGGTTTTACAGAAAACTCTGCCGTTTTTGCTTCGGGCTTTACGGATTGTGCGCGGGGATCACGCAACATGTGCAGCAGATTTCCAAGCGGGCGCGATGATGACTTTCCCAAAATCACCAACATGTTAGATTGCCAACACCCGGCAAGCAGGAAACACTGATGCAGCGCTATGAATACAAAGTCGTCCCCGCCCCGCAAAAAGGCGCCAAAGCCAAGGGCGTGAAAACGGCCGAAGGTCGGTTCGCGGCATCCATCGAACAGGTCCTGAACCAAATGGCACAGGACGGCTGGGAATACCAACGTGCCGAGTTGCTGCCCAGCGAGGAACGCGCAGGCCTGACCAGCTCAACCGTGAACTGGCGCAACGTACTGGTGTTCCGCCGCGAGCTTGATGTGACTCATACTTCGGCGCGCAGCGCACCCGAAGCGGCTGCCATGGCGCAACCGATCACAGGGCCGGGAACCGTGGCCGCACCCGCACCAATAGCGCAAGAGGCCATGGACCCCCCCTTGTCGCTGAAAGGCACCGAAGTTGAGTCAGAGGCAGACGACGAAGCCCCGGCCAACAAGACGTAAGCCCCGCAGGGCGAAATTACCCTGCACCAGAGGGGCTGCACGGCATCGTTCCAGCGTTTAAACGCCGATATCCAAGGCCAGTGCGTGGATGCGTGGCACGATGTCGCCCAATGCCTTGTGAACGGCGCGGTGGCGGGCGACGCGGGATTGACCCTCAAAGGCAGTGGCCCGGATACGCACGTTAAAATGGCTCTCGCCACCCTCCTGAAAGCCCGCATGGCCCCGATGGCTTTCGCTGTCATCGACCACCTCAAGCTCATGCGGGTCAAAGGCTGCCTGAAGGCGGGTTTGAATTTCATCGGTCACAGTCATTTTTATGCTCAGCGACAAAATATTTGCCGCCCCCCTCTTCTACTTTCGGCTGCTTAGACTAAACTGCTGCCTCCGAGTTGAAAAGATGCGTTCGTAAGGATCAGACCATGACGAAATCAGACCCCTTCGGATTCGATATGTCCGTTTCCACTTCCAAAAAGAAAAACCCGCGAGGGCGTCGGGGCATGTCGGGCGCGTCTGAGACCTCGGTGCGAATCTGCGACCATGAGGGCTGTGAAGAGGCCGGCAAGTTCCGTGCGCCCAAAGCGCCGGACGTTCTGGATGATTTCTTTTGGTTCTGCCAGCAGCACGTGCGGGAATATAACCAGAAATGGAACTTTTTCGACGGCACGACCGAGGCTGAACTGAACGCACAACGTTCAAAAGACAAGGTGTGGGAACGTGAGACCAAGCCCTTGGGCGACCCTGAGGCGCGCGCCTGGGCCCGTCTGGGCATCGAGGACCCGCATCAGGTTCTGGGCGAGAACGCCACCAAAAATCCGGGCCGCAATGCCACCGGCAGCGGCGGCCGTCGCCTGCCCCCGACCGAGCGCCGCGCGATCGAAATTCTGGAGGCCAAGGACAATTGGTCCAAAGCTGACGTTCGCAAGGCCTATAAGAAGCTGATCAAGGTGCTGCACCCTGACATGAACGGCGGCGACCGCAGCCAGGAAGAGCAGCTGCAAGAGGTCGTCTGGGCCTGGGATCAGATCAAGGACAGCCGGAATTTTAAATGAGCTGGCCGTCGAAGGGCTGATTCATCAGAGTTTTGATTTTGTTCTGCGTAAAGAGTGATTTGCCAAAGATATGGGCGAATTGCGATACGGAAGGCGCATTCGGCAGCTTTGAGCCCAGAGCTGTCGTTGCTCTGAGAACAGGTTTCGGCGAGTGCATACGGCAACTTCCAAGCATTTGGGGCAAACAGAACGCTGCAATTGCATTCACGGGCTCACCTCTGCTGACGTCACCCGATTCAACCATAGACCAGGTCTGCCTTGACTTGATCGCACAGTATTACAGCGTCTTAGGAGGTTATCTCAGCGATTTTTTCTGTCAGGAAATACGTAGAAATGTCTCGAAATCCATTCGCGCTTGTTTCACCATTTGCAGCAGTTCTTTCGGTGTTTGGTGTTTGTTGTTTCCCAGTTGCCGCCGAAGAGATTTGTGATGATGTACCTTTCCAAGTTCGCGAGGACGGAGACTTCAGGCAACTGTCCGTCACAGGTTTTCCGTCATTTCAGTTGTCAACGAGTTTAGGGTGTAATTTCAGTGAGGCTTGCGATTTTGACGTTTTTGTCGGACACGGCGACACTGAGTGGAGAAAAAAGTTCCAAGTGAACATAAGTGATCTGTGCTCGTCCATTCAGGTCAGTGTTGAACACGGTGAAAACTCTCATTTCAATATTGCTGGAGACTACCGATCACCTTTTGAACTGTAGTCTGTGAAAAGTACACGCATCCAAACCTCAGAGATTGATTTTGTCTTGAATGAGACGAGATATCATTCATTGCCAGTTGATTATGCGTGGGCGCTGTGGGATGGAAATATCTCTGCGGGGGCGTCATTGCGCGAAGACGTTGTGCGCAGGTCAATTTCCATCGAGTTTTTTTTCTCCAAAGAATGAGGATATTTTTCGATGTTAGATTTAATTTTCTACTAGCTGGGTGAAACCGCTGGAGATGAGAGGCAGCGGGAACGACTGAATGGTGCCAGACAATATCACAGCAAAAGGCGGCTTTATCCCGCAAAGCGGCCTTCTAAGACGAGGGACACTGCATTCCCAGTAAATGCAGCGTCTGAGTAGATCAGTCGTTCTTTAAATCCATCAATATGGCCAGTTTCAAAGAAACACCCCGTCAGCTTTTGACACGCGCGGCTTTCCCTTGCCCTTGGCCGCAATATGTTGCACCACACACAGGTTCAGACCCCGGTTAAGGGGCAAGAGATAAGGACAAGGCGCATGGCTGACGGATCGATCGATATCAACGCAAAACCCACCGAAGAGATCTCGGTCCGTGAAGTATTCGGAGTTGACAGCGACATGGCCGTCAAGGGCTTTGCCGAGCGCAGCGACCGGGTGCCGGTGATCGATCCGACCTACAAGTTCGACCCCGAGACCACGCTGGCGATTCTGGCGGGCTTTACCCACAACCGCCGGGTGATGATCCAAGGCTATCACGGCACAGGCAAATCGACCCATATCGAACAGGTTGCAGCCCGTCTGAACTGGCCCGCTGTGCGTGTGAACCTTGACAGCCACATCAGCCGGATCGACCTGATCGGCAAGGACGCGATCAAACTGCGCGATGGCAAACAGGTTACCGAATTCCACGAGGGCATCCTGCCCTGGGCCCTGCGCAACCCAGTTGCCATTGTCTTCGACGAATATGATGCGGGCCGTGCAGACGTAATGTTCGTGATCCAGCGGGTTCTGGAGCATGATGGCAAGCTGACCCTGCTGGACCAGAACGAGATTATCACACCCAACCCAAACTTCCGCCTGTTCGCCACTGCCAACACTGTTGGCCTGGGTGACACGACAGGCCTGTATCACGGCACGCAGCAGATCAACCAGGCGCAGATGGACCGTTGGTCCTTGGTCTCGACACTCAACTACCTGAGCCACGATGCCGAGACGATGATCGTCCTGTCCAAAGCGCCTTTGTACAACACGTCCGAGGGCCGCAAGACCGTCAGCCAGATGGTCACTGTTGCCGACCTGACGCGGACTGCCTTCATGAACGGCGATCTGTCCACCGTGATGAGCCCGCGGACCGTGATCAACTGGGCGCAAAACGTCGAGATTTTCCGCGACGTAGGCTATGCGTTCCGCCTTTCCTTCCTGAACAAATGTGACGAGCTGGAGCGCCAGACCGTGGCCGAGTTCTATCAGCGGTGCTTTGACGAGGAACTGCCGGAAAGCGCGGCGAGTGTGAGCTTGGGGTGATGCGAAGCGGTGCTCGCATCGCACTTCTCGCAATCTTGATGAGTGGTGCACATTCGGCTTCGGCTGAGGTACTGTTGCTTGGCGTAAAGCCGGGATACTACGGTGATTTTGATATGTTCAATGCCGTCAACTCCGGTATTTTTGCAGTTTGCAACAGTGCCCGACCCAGTAGAATTGAGTTTCACTCACCAAATGATACTCAAAGCAGAAATTATCACTTTGAGAATGCTGTCGTTGCCTTTGCAGATAGTGTCATCATGGTTGAGGATGAACTCTGGCTCAATCTTCAACCACCAATAGGACAAGCGCGTGATAGCAACTATACTTTAGGTCTGGTTAAATTGGCTAATATGAACTGCATGTTGGGGGATCAGGTCAAAAATGAGTAAACTAAACGACAACCCTGCTGATCCGTTCAAGAAGGCCCTGGCCGAGGCCACTAAGGTTATGGCCGACGATCCTGAGCTGAACGTCTCATATACGGTCGATCCGTCGGGGATGACGGGCGAGTCGATGCGTCTGCCGCAGGTTTCTCGCCGGATGACCCGCGAAGAGGTTCTTTTGGCACGCGGAACCGCGGATGCCTTGGCCTTGCAGCGCCGATATCATGACGATGCGACCCATGCGCGTTATGCACCCCCCGGCGATATGGCGCGGGATTTGTACGAAGCGATGGAAGTTGCCCGGTGTGAGGCGATGGGCGCGCGCGATATGCCGGGCACCGCGTCGAATATCGACGTCAAAATCGGGCACGAGGCCCTGCGTCGGGGTTATGACCAATGCAAACAGCCTGCCGATGCGCCCCTGTCGGTGGCCGCCGGCTATCTGATCCGGCATCTGGCCACAGGGCGCGACCTGCCGCCTGCGGCCGAGAATATCATGAACCTGTGGCGTGGCTTCATCGAGGAACAGGCTCGCGGGACGCTTGAAAATCTTGATGACATCCTCTCGGACCAGGCTGAGTTCGCCAGGTTCGCCCGTCAGATGATCAAGGATCTGGGCTATGGCGACCAGCTGGGTGATGACCCGGATGAGCTGGACGAAGATCAGGAAGATCAGGCCGAAGACGACGCCGAAGAACAGCCCGATCCCGACAGTACAGGCCAGGATGATCAGGAAGATCAGGACGCCGACGCCACGCCCGAGCAGACTCAGGAAGAGCAACAGGATCAGTCGCAGGCCCAGGTCTCGATGGATGAGATGGCTGATGAGGAAATGGGCGATGAGGCCGAAATGCCCGAGGGCGAGGCTCCGTTGGAACCCCCTGCCCCTCCACCCGCGTCCGAGGCCGATCCGGACTACAAAGTATACCTGAACACGCATGACGAAGAGATTGCGGCCGAAGATTTGGCCGAGCCTGCGGAACTGGAACGGCTGCGCGCCTATCTGGACCAGCAGCTTGATCCGCTGAAAGGCGCGGTCAGCCGTCTGGCCAACAAGCTGCAACGCCGCCTGCAGGCCCAGCAGAACCGCAGTTGGGAGTTCGACCGCGAAGAAGGCATTCTGGATGCAGGTCGTCTGGCCCGCGTGGTGGCCAACCCGACCACACCGCTGAGTTTCAAGGTCGAAAAGGATACCGAGTTCCGCGACACCGTCGTAACGCTGTTGCTGGACAATTCGGGGTCCATGCGTGGGCGTCCGATCTCGATCGCTGCGATCTGCGCCGATGTTCTGGCGCGGACGCTAGAGCGCTGCAACGTAAAGGTCGAGATTCTGGGCTTTACCACCCGTGCCTGGAAAGGTGGTCAGGCGCGCGAAGCATGGCTGAACGATGGCCGCCCACAACAGCCGGGTCGCCTGAACGATCTGCGCCATATCATCTACAAGGGCGCGGATGCCCCGTGGCGGCGCGCGCGGCCCAATCTGGGCCTGATGATGAAGGAAGGCCTTCTGAAAGAAAACATCGACGGTGAGGCGTTGGAATGGGCACACCGGCGGATGCTGGCGCGGCGCGAGCAGCGCAAGATTCTGATGGTGATTTCCGATGGCGCGCCGGTTGATGATTTAACACTCAGCGTTAACCCCGCGAATTACCTGGAAAAACACCTGCGCGACGTGATCGCGATGGTCGAAAAGCGTAAAATCGTTGAGCTGTTGGCTATCGGCATCGGCCATGACGTCACACGGTACTACGACCGGGCGGTGACAATCACGGATGTGGAACAGCTGGCGGGTGCGATGACCGAACAACTGGCGGCTCTGTTTGACAGCGATCCACGGGCGCGTGCGCGGGTTATGGGGATGAAAAAGGCCAGCTGATACAGGCCTTGCCTCCTGCCGGAGGGTTTTCCGAAATAGAAGATTGGGGTAACAAACCCGTCTGCATGAGGTAAAATATGTTTCAGTCCTTTGAGGTGACTGCGCGCCCGGAACAAGGGCCGCCACGACTGGCCGCGTTGCGCAATGAGATTGCGCGCGAAGGGCTGGATGGGTTTCTGATCCCACGTGCGGATGCGCATCAGGGCGAATACGTGGCCCCTCGGGATGAGCGCTTAGCGTGGTTGACCGGCTTTACCGGATCGGCTGGGTTTTGCGCGGTTCTGACGAATGTGGCAGGTGTGTTCATCGACGGGCGGTATCGCACGCAAGTCAAGGCTCAGGTCGCGGTGGAATACACACCGGTGCCGTGGCCGGAAACCAGCTTGAGCGCGTGGTTGAAAGAACAGCTGCCCAAAGGCGGCAAGGTTGGTTTTGATCCCTGGCTGCATGCGGCAGACCAGATCGCGACGGCGCAAAAAGACCTTGTGAACAGCGGCGTTGAACTGGTGCGCTGTGGCAATCTGGTTGATCGGGTCTGGCCGGACCAACCGCCTCCTCCGGCAAATCCGGTCAAGACCCACCCGATTGAGTTTGCGGGCGAATCTGCGGATAGCAAGATCAACCGACTGGCCAAGGCCTTGCAGAGCGGCGGCAACACGGCGGCTGTGATCACTCTGCCGGATTCGATCATGTGGTTGCTGAACATTCGCGGCTCGGATATCGGGTATAATCCTGTGGCGCATGGGTTTGCTATTCTGCACGCAGACGGTCGTGTCGACCTGTTCATGGCGCCGGAAAAGCTGACCAATCTGGGGGATCATCTTGGAGATCAGATTCGGATTCATGAGCCAGACAGCTTTCTGAGCGCGGTGGCAGAACTGGACGGTGCTGTGCAGGTTGACCTGGGCACGCTGCCGCAGGCTGTGGCGGATGTGCTGCAGGGCAAGATGGTGGATGGCGGCGATCCTTGTGCCTTGCCCAAAGCCTGCAAAAACCCCGCTGAGATCGCCGGCAGCGCCGAAGCCCATCTGCGCGACGCCGTCGCCGTGGTTGAAACACTGTGTTGGCTGGATACGCAGCCCCCCGGCACCCTGACCGAAACGCAGGTGGTCTCCCGGCTGGAAAACAACCGGCGCAAAGACAACGCGCTTCAGGATATCTCGTTTGACACCATCGCAGGGACCGGACCAAACGGTGCAATCATGCATTACCGGGTCACCGAGGAAACCGACAGCCGTCTGGACAACGGGCACATTTTGGTTCTGGACAGCGGCGGGCAATATCTGGACGGCACCACAGATATCACCCGCACAATTGCGATCGGAGATGTCGGGACCGAGGAAAAAGCCTGTTTCACACGCGTGCTGAAAGGCATGATCAACCTGTCTATGTTGCGCTGGCCCGTCGGACTGGCTGGGCGGGATATCGAAAGCATCGCGCGTGAACCGCTGTGGGCCGCGGGGCAAGATTTCAACCATGGTGTCGGACATGGTGTCGGCGCGTATCTGAGTGTCCACGAAGGCCCGCAGCGCCTGTCCAAGCTCAGCCATGTTCCGCTGCAGCCGGGCATGATCCTGTCCAACGAGCCTGGATATTACCGCGAGGGCGCCTTTGGCATCCGCATCGAAAACCTTGTTGTGGTGCAAGAGGCCCCGGGCCTGCCGGGCGGCGATGATGAACGCGCGATGTTGACCTGGCGCACGCTGACCTATGTCCCTATTGATCGCAGGCTGATCGTGGTCGACATGATGACAGCCCAGGAACGCGGCTGGCTGAACGCATATCATCGCGACGTTGCGGAAAAGATCCGACCACGGCTGGGCGATCAGGCGCAACTGTGGTTGGATGCCGCAACTGCGCCGATCTGACACCGCGCTGTTACAAACGCCGGGCAGAAGACGCCCAAAAAGACGAGGGAAGGAGCAGATATGACTGAGATCACGATCCGCAAAGCGGCGGGTAAATGGAGCGTCCGTTCAGGTGGAGCCATTCTGGGTGAAAGCACAGGAGCACTGGAGCTGCTGGAAGGTGATCTGGACCCGGTGATTTACTTCCCCCGCGCCGACATCGCGATGGCGTTTCTGGACGTCACCGACAAAGTGACCCATTGCCCGCACAAGGGTGACGCGGCACATTTCTCGATCGTCAACAAATCCTCGACCACAGAAAACGCCGCCTGGAGCTATGAGGACCCGATCCCGGCTGTGGCTGAGATCAAGGGATATGTGGCGTTCTATCCGGTGGAATCCGTGAAGGTCGAACAGATTTAAAGGTCGGCAGGCAAACACCAATCGCCTATTCGGCCTGCAACCTGCAATTCTTGAAACCTGGCTGTTATCCACTTCTGATCCCAAGCCGACACAACTCCATACCGAAATCACGGGCGTGTCCCAGTTGGAACTTCGCACAGGTGTTTGCCAAACAGGTCCGCGCAAGTGCTCCTGGCGAAAACATCTGTACGAAGTAAGTATTCTTCGATTTTGCCTCGTGGCAGATTTGCTTCCCAATAAAGGCTAATGCCTTTGACTATGGGCCGACGCATATTGCAGTACAGCGAGCGATCCGGATCTGTGGGTACGTGACAAACGGCTGTAATAGTTACACCGCCCTCGTTGGTGGCTGAAACCAGGCGTTCATTGTCACCCAATTGGAAGCCAGTGTTGGTGGGATTTCTTGGGATGCCAAAATCGCCAAGCCGAATTCCGCTTGGGTTAAAGATGATCACCTTGTGCGGTTTGCGATGCCAGTCATCGTCATTCCAGTTTTTGCACACGCTCTGCTCCCAGGGTGTGTTGTCTTGTGCACGACAACGATTTTGCGAAAAGTGTCGGGTTCCGAGCGAGATCGCCTCAATGGGCAGGCTTTCAGTACTGTTCGAGGTGTCTCGACAAATTCTCCGCCGGTGCGAGGGAGAAAAAAGGTAGCGACGGCTATCTCGAATGTCCTTTCCAACATGTAGCACCACGCTTTTGCTCCAGGTCGCTGTTGCTGTTACTCCTGACAAGACTAAGGGGATTTGCCTGCTGGTGCATTCCAGTGGTGCAGCTCGACGCTCCCATTGCCTATGAGCTGCGATTCCCGCAATACCTCCTGGTAAGGCGAGAATTCCAATAATATTCGCCGCCAAAAGACCTCGTCCCATTAGTCCAAGCGACTTTGCCATAAGTACTGCAGCCCGAGCAATGACAGTCACCGGTAGAACTTTGACGAACAAGTCAATCCAAGCGTTTCCCACCGACACCAGAAGTCTGGGCACATCGGCCGCCGAGTAATTCGCAACACCCAACCGGACGCCGATTTCTACAATAAGGTACACAAAGGAAAGGGTAACAAGCGCGGGCCAGCTGCGCATTGCAAACGGCATGTAGATAAAGAGCAAAAGACAGATGAGAAGAAGCCAAAGCACTGGTTCACTCCTTTGGTTAACCGAGTGGTCGCCGAGAACCGTTCAACAAGCCTGCGAACATGACGATAGCAGCGCACCGGAACACGTATCCGGCCAACTTCTAACAGCTGTGTTTGCCGTTTCAGATCATCTTTAAACGAAGAGATTTGCATTTAAATCCAAGAAATTGCGCAGTTTTTTCGCAACTCCGGCTAGGTTCGCAAAATCTGCTTTGTCCCGCACATCCGACATCACATCCAGCACCCCAACCTCTCCTGTGTGCAGCCCTCACCGCTCACACCCTGCTCACGCCTCTGTTGGATGCAAGTGAGCCCTAGTCAGTGCACACTGGGCATGGAACATTGTGGGAGGATGCCATGTCGATCACGCGCCGTAGTCTTGCCGGTTTGCTAGGGGCCGCAGCCGTACTGCCCGGCGCGGTATGGGCGCAACAGGACCCCGTACTCGAGGCCGTCAGGTCCACGCTTTACGGCAGCACCTCTGAATTCGAGCAGGGCATGGCCATTCTGATTCAGCGCGGCAATCCGGATGTGGTGCCCGCTTTGATCACCGGAATGCGTTATGGTCAGCGACGCCGCGATGAGATCGCGGAGGTGATGCAAGCCTTGACCAACGAAAACCTGGGCACAGACTGGTTCGACTGGATGCTGTGGCAAGAGAAGAACGCGCAATTGGTTCCACACCCTTCACTGATCCCTTTCAAAAGAGAAGTTTTGCTGGGGATCGACACGAATTTCGACGACTTCCTGCGCCCTGAATACCTACAGCGTGACAAGATGAAGATTCGTCTGGAAGAAATAAGCTGGGGCGGTGTGGTCAAGGACGGTATCCCGTCGCTGGACAATCCTAAACTGATCCCAGCCTCGCGTGCGGATTACCTCAAGGACGATGATCTGGTTTTCGGCGTCTCAATCAACGGCGATAAGCGCGCTTATCCCCTGCGGATCATGGGCTGGCATGAAATGTTCAACGATGTGATTGGGGGCGTCCCGGTGGCGCTGGCCTATTGCACGCTGTGCGGGTCGGGCATTCTGTTCGAAACGCAGGTGGCCGGGCGGCGCAAGCCGCTGGTCTTTGGGTCTTCGGGGTTCCTGTACCGGTCGAACAAGCTGATGTTCGACCGCGACACGCATTCGCTGTGGAACCAGTATACCGGCCAACCGGTTGTCGGGCCGCTGGTCAACAACGGGATTGAGCTGAAGCAACGCCCGGTGGTGATCACCACCTGGGCCAGTTGGAAGACTTCGCACCCGGACACCCGCGTGCTGTCGCTGAAGACCGGGCATCGGCGGAACTATGGCTCGGGTGTGGTGTATCAGGAATATTTCGCCTCGCCCGAACTGATGTTCCCGGTGCTGGTGGATCAGTCCCGACACCAGCAAAAGGATTATGTCTTTGCCGTCCGCCAGTTCGGCGCTGCCCGTGCGTGGCCGTTGGACGCGTTCAACCAAACCCGCGTGATCAACGATGCAATCGGCAATCGACAACTGGTTCTGATCGGCAACCCAGACAAGCGCGCCGTGCGTGCCTATGAACGTCAGTCTCATCGGTTCACCGCAGCCGATGGCGGGCTGGTGGACGAAACAGGCCGGAAATGGACCTTGACCGAAGAGTCTTTGATCGGCCCGGATGGCACCCGTTTGTCGCGGGTGGCGGGACATATCTCTTACTGGTTTGCCTGGGATAACTACCTTGGCGACGCGGCGAGTGTGTATCGCGGCTAGGAATGCTCCTCGGCCGCTGTGGCCGCCAATGCGCGGTTATAAGCCTTGAGCGCGTCGATGTGATACAGCGCGCCGACCGGATTTTCGCAACCGTCCTCATCGACCACCACAACCGGAATACAAGGGATGTCATCGCGATCAAAATAGGGCATCGCGGCCTCAAGCGTGGCGCTGGCCTGCACGCACAGCCCTTGTTCTATCAGCTTCTGCGCCTCATCCGACGTAATTGAACGGGCATCACCGAGGGGCCGCATCACTGCGCCTGCCCGCAGCATCGCCAGCAGATACGCCTGCGGTCCGGCCGCCAGATGCACATTGCGGCGTTCCAACTGGGTCAGAAAGAACGACCGATCTACAAGGCGCGAAGCCAACGCAGTCGACATCGAGACCGATACCATAACCGCCAGACCGATTTGCCAGTCTCCGGTCAGCTCAAACACGATCATCGTGGTCGAAATCGGCGCCCCCAGCACAGCCGCAGCTACCGCGCCCATACCTGCAAATGCATATAACGTATGCGTGCCTGAAACATCCGGCAGTAATCCGGTCGCAATCAATCCAAAGGCCAACCCGGTCAGCGCACCAATCATTAACGAAGGCGAGAACACCCCCCCACCCATGCGCCCGCCCATCGTGATGGCAACGGCAACAGTTTTGACAACTGCAAACAGGATCGCCGAGGTCAGCACCAGATCGCCGGTCAACGCCCGGATCGTGGTCTCGTACCCGACACCGATGATATGCGGAAACCAGATGGCGATCAGACCCAGCATCGCTCCCGAAACCGCAGGGCGCAGCCACCCCGGCAGGGACAGGCGGCTTTGAATATGGCTGCCGATATCCTCGGCAAAAAAGATTGAGCGCATCAGCAACAACGCCACAAAGCCACAGATCAACCCCAGGATCAGGAATGCGGGCAGCTCGACGTAGAATTGCAGCGAGCCGGGCGTGTCCAGCGTGAACTCGGTCACGTCGCCATATTCCAGCCGGTTGATCACCGTCCCAGCGACCGAGGCGATAACAATGGGGGCAAAGGCGTGGACTGCAAAGTGGCGCAACACCACCTCAAGTGCGAACAAAGCCCCTGCGATGGGTGAATTGAAGCTGGCTGAGACTGCAGCTGCCACGGCACAGCCCAGCAGGTCGCGCCCGGTGATGCCATCCGCATGAATGCGGTTGCTGACCCAGGTTGAGATGACACCGGCCATATGCACCACGGGACCTTCGCGCCCTGTGGATCCTCCGGTGCTGAGCGTCACCAGCGAGGCAAAGAATGAAGCTATGCCTGCCTTGCCCTCAACCCGGCCATCGGTCACCGCCGCCCCTTCGATCACGTCAGCGACCGATCGCACCCGGCCATCATCGGTGAATTTGTGCAGGATAATCCCGACAATCAGGCCACCGAAGATGGGGATAATCAGGATCATGAACCACGGCAGCATCTCGACATGGCTGTGCAGCAGCAGAATATCTTCGGTGTCATAGACATAAGCCTGCAAGGCGCGGATTGCCTTGCGGAACCCCAGTGCCATGAACCCTGCAGCAATTCCGATGGCCAGCGCGATGAACCAGAACTGGATCTGGCTGGGACCACGCCGTCGCATCACCCGCCACGCGTCCTTCATCGCGGCCAGAGCCTGATTGAACTGGTTGCGCAGAACGGTGCGGGTCGATTGGGTCATTGGCCCTCGGGGATGATGCAATAACCCTTAGTAAGCCACGGGGCGCTCATATAAAAGTGGGATAGCGACGGATTGGCACCCGGATTGCGTCAGATCGGTCTCAGGCATCCAGCAAGGCACGTGCTGCGGCGCGGGCCTCGTCAGTGATGGTGTCTCCGGCGACCATGCGGGCAATCTCGTCCACGCGGTCAGGATCGGCCAGCGGAATCACGGTGGACAGGGTCTGCCCACCGGTCACATGTTTTTGAACCCGCCAGTGATGCGCCGCACGGGCTGCGACCTGTGGTGAATGCGTCACGACCAACACTTGGCCGCCCTGTGCAAGCGAAGCCAGACGGCGCCCCACCGCATCGGCAGTCGCACCGCCGACGCCGCGGTCAATCTCGTCAAAGATCATGGTGCGGGCGCTGTCTTCGCCGGTCAGACAGACCTTGAGCGCCAGCAAAAAGCGGCTGAGTTCCCCGCCCGAAGCGATCTTGTTCAACGGCCCGGACGGCGCGCCCGGGTTCGTTGCCACCGTAAAGGCAACCGCATCAACCCCCTCGGGGCCGGGATCAGCCGGGGTGATTTCGGTTTGAAACACCGCGCGCTCCATTTTCAGCGGCGCAAGCTCTGCCATCACGGCTACATCCAAACGTCCGGCGGCCTTTTGGCGCGCGGAGCTGAGCGCAGCCGCGGCCGTGTCATACAACACCTGAGCCTCGGCAACTGCGGCCCGCTGATCGGCCAGATCAGCATCTCCGGCCTCAAGCCTGTTCAGACGGTCTCGCAGCGTTTCGGCAAAGGCACCCAGATCGTCCGGAGCCACGTCATGCTTGCGGGCCAGTGCGCGGATGGCGAACAGCCGCTCTTCTGCGTCTTCCAGTTCCGCCGGGTTGAAATCCAGCACCTGAAGGCAGGCGTTGACGCCATCTTGCGCCTCGCCCAGCTCGACCAGAGCACGCGCCAGTGCGGCGATGGGGTCCTCTAACTGACCGCCAGCCGTATCAGACACACCTTCCAGCCAACGCATGGCATCCACCATTTTACCCTCGGCCCCGTCCCCGCTAAGCAAATCAAAGGCGCGGGCGACATCATCCCGGATACGCTCGGCCCCTTGCATCATTCGGCGGCGGGCATCCAGATCAGCGTCCTCGCCCGGTTGCGGGTCCAACTTGTCCAGCTCAGCAACTGAATGACGCAGGAATTCCTCTTCCGCGCGCATCGCGGCCAGGGCAAATTCGGTCTGCGCCAGAGCTTTGCGCGCGCGGGACATCCCAGACCAGGCCAGGCGCACATCTGATATGTAAGGCCCTGCGCCAGTATAAGCATCCAACATCGCGCGATGGCCACGAGGGTTCAGCAGGCCCCGGTCATCATGCTGGCCGTGTAGTTCGATCAGGGTCTCGGACAAAGCCCGCAGCACCTCGCCGGAACAGCGCCGGTCATTGACCCAGGCGGTCTTGCGCCCCTCAGCGGTGTTGATTCGGCGTAGGATCAGCTCTTGGCCGCCGGGCAAGCCTGCTTCTTCCAGAATCGCATGAGCCGGGTGACCTTCGGGCAGTTCAAACTCGGCCACAACTTCGCCCTGTGCAGCCCCCTGACGAACCAGTTCCGCCCGGCCCCGCCAGCCCAGAACGAACCCTAACGAATCCAACAGGATCGATTTTCCTGCGCCGGTTTCGCCGGTCAATGCGTTCAGGCCCGGCTGGAATGTCAGTTCCAACCGGTCGATGATCAGCATGTCGCGGATTTCAAGGGCGCGCAGCATCGGGTCTTAGCGTCCCACGCCTTTAGCCATGGCGATTACAACCACTCACCTTTTACCGTCTGGCGGTAAATCTGGCTGAGCCAGTTGTTGCCGCGGCTCTTAAGGTCCAGCCCACGTGAGGTCAGCAGCTTGTAGCCCGCATCGTACCATTCGGAGGATTGATAGTTATAGCCTAGAATCGCGCCGGCTGACTGGGCCTCATCCACCAAACCCAGCGACAGATACGCTTCGATCAGACGATAAAGCGCCTCAGCTGTGTGTGAGGTGGTTTGGAAATCTTCAACCACCACGCGGAATCTGTTGATCGCCGCAGTATAATGGTCCTGACGCAGGTAATAGCGCCCAATCTCCATCTCTTTTCCAGCAAGATGATCAAAGGCCAGGTCAAACTTCAGCACAGACGACGTGGCGTATTCGCTGTCAGGATAAACCTCGATCACCGTGCGCAGAGATTGTAGCGCCTGGAAGGTCAGGCCCTGATCGCGACCGACCTCATCAATCTGGTCATAATAGCTGAGTGCCAGGAGATACTGGGCATATGCCGCATCTTCGTCTGCTGGGTAGAAGTCGATATAGCGCTGTGCCGAGGCCCGGCTTTCTTCGTAATTCTCATCTGCATGATAAGAAAACGCCTGCATGATCAGGGCGCGCTTTGCCCAGTCAGAATACGGGTACAGGCGTTCAACTTCGCCAAAGTACCACGCGGCATCTTCCGAGCGATTCTGCGACAGCTCGTATTCACCGCGCGTGAAAATCTGTTCTGGAGTGAACCCTTCCAGGTTCTGATTGCGGTCTGCGCCTTTGTTGCCGCATGCCGTCAAAACTGCTGCCAGAAGAATTGCGCCTGCGAACCTGACTGCCGCTTTGCTGCCAACCATTCCGCCCATCCTTGTCGTATTGCTTGTCGGGGTAAGCCCCGGTTTGGGCTTTGGTTTAGCACATATAATTCCGGGGCAAAACGCCTTAGTACGCCAGTTGTCGGAATTGTCTGCAGAGTTGATCTAATCAGGCAACTTCGGGGATTTCGTTCCAGATCAGCCCCTGTCCGGGCAGGCGCGCAGCCTGTTCGGGGGTGCACAGGATCGGACGTACCGCGCCGGGTGTCTCAAAAAGTTTACGCAGCAGTGTGTTGGTCATGGCATGGCCCGACTTGTCGCCGGTAAAGCGACCCAGAATCGGTCCACCTGCCAGATAAAGATCTCCCAGCGCGTCCAGCATTTTGTGACGCACAGCCTCATCCGCGTGGCGAAAACCACCAGGGGTCAGAACGTCGTCACCCTGAACGACAACCGCGTTGTCCAGTGTTCCGCCCAAAGCCAGACCGTTTTCGCGCATCGCTTCGACGTCGGTGCGGCGGCAGAATGTGCGGCAATCGCTGAGCTCACGCGCGAACGAACCATTGCGCATGTCCAGCGTCTTGGCCTGGCTGCCGATTGCGTTGTCTTCGAAATCGATGTGGAAATCGATGATCAGCCCATTCGCGGGCGCAATCGACGCGCTGGCGCCCTCGCGCGTTGCGATGACGGTTTTAAGAACCTCAAAAGCCAGAACCGGGCTGGCCTGGCGGCGTACACCCTTGGCCATGATGCCCCGAACGAATTCGATCGAGGACCCGTCCATGATCGGAACTTCGGGACCATCAATGTCGATCAGAGCGTTATGGACGCCGCAACCGGCAAGGGCTGCCATGATATGCTCGACAGTGGAAACCGACACACCTGCGTCATTTATCAGACGGGTGCACAGCGGGGTCCGCTCGACAACGTCGTAGATTGCAGGGATAAGGGCATTGCCCAACTCAATATCCGTCCGCTTGAACCAGATGCCGTGACCGGCAGCTGCCGGTTTCAGGACCATCGTCGCAGGCTTGCCGCTGTGCAGCCCGATGCCTGTAAACGTGATCGAAGATTTGAGCGTGTGTTGCAAGGTGAACCTCGGTGAGTGGTGACGGACCTTTACGGGCCATGTTGGCACTCAGTTAAGGAAGCAGGCTTCTAGGCTCAACTCACTCTTTGCAACTGAATGAAACATCTGCGTGACAGATCGGCAAAAGCCTGCTTACACCCGCTTAGCTTCTTGTTTTTAAATAGAAATGGGCCGCCAAGGGGCGGCCCATTAAAACTAATTTGTTACCGCGATCAGTTGGCTTGACGGCGCAGAAAGGCGGGAATTTCGATCCGATCCTGTTCGGGATCAGCCTCATCATGCGCCGGTGCCGTGGCGTCACCCTGGCGTATCGCAGGCTGCTGACGCACCGGTTGAGCGGGTGTATCTGGCGCATGACCGGTCATCCGATCGATCAGCCTGTTAAAGCCAAACCGGGGCCGATCCTGGGCATCGTCATGCGTCTCATGGGCTGCCTGAGGTGCCGGAGGCCGGGTCGCAGACAGACGCTGCTGGGCAGACGGAACGTTCTGAACCGCGGCTTGCAGACGCTGCATTGCTTCGGGCGACGGCGTGCCCGCACCGGCATGCGGCTGAGGTGCAACATAGCTTTCTGGGGCGGGTTCAACCGGTTCGGGGGTCGGTTCAAACTCGGCCACCCGCGGCTGATAGGCCGGCATTGGCAGACCATCGTCTGGCTCCGCATGCCGCTGGAACTGCGGCTGTGCCTGCTCTTCAGGTGCTTCGAACAAAGACGGCTCGCGGTTCACTTCGGTCTGAGGGGTCGGATCGATGGGCTCAGCTGCTACAGCGGGGGTCTCATCCTGCAGCGTTTCCTCGGCCGTAACCGTGCGGGTCAGAGGTGCTGACATTGAGCGGCGCGCAACTGGCACTTCCTCGGTCTTTTCGGTGGCGTCGATTCCGGTTGCTACGACCGAAACGCGCATGCCGCCTTCCATCACAGTATCCAGGGTCGAACCAACGATGATGTTCGCCTCCGGGTCCACTTCTTCGCGGATACGGTTGGCGGCTTCGTCCAGTTCGAACAGGGTCAGATCGTGCGAGCCGGTGATGTTGATCAACACACCCTTGGCGCCTTTGAGGCTGATTTCGTCCAACAGAGGGTTGGCGATCGCCTTTTCGGCGGCCTGAACCGCGCGGTCTTCGCCTGTGGCCTCACCGGTGCCCATCATCGCCTTGCCCATCTCGTCCATAACGGCGCGCACGTCGGCAAAGTCGAGGTTAATCAGGCCGGGGCGCACCATCAGGTCGGTCACGCCTTTGACGCCTTGATAAAGAACATCATCAGCCATCGAGAACGCTTCGGTAAACGTGGTCTTTTCATTGGCCAGACGGAACAGGTTCTGGTTCGGAATAATGATCAGCGTATCGACGACACGCTGCAGCGATTCAACACCGTCTTCCGCCTGACGCATCCGCTTGGCGCCTTCGAACTGGAAAGGCTTGGTGACGACACCAACGGTCAGCACGCCCAGTTCACGCGCGGCTTGCGCGATGATTGGTGCCGCGCCTGTACCGGTGCCACCGCCCATGCCAGCGGTGATAAAGCACATATGTGCACCCGCCAGGTGGTCGACAATCTGTTCGATGCTTTCTTCGGCAGCTGCAGCACCGACTGTCGGGCGCGCGCCTGCGCCCAGCCCCTCGGTGACCTTTACGCCCAGTTGCACCCGTGACGAGGACTGGCTTTGTTGCAGCGCCTGCGCGTCGGTATTGGCGACAACGAAATCAACTCCGTCCAACTGTTTTTCAATCATGTTGTTGACAGCGTTACCGCCTGCGCCCCCAACGCCAAATACCGTAATCCGAGGCTTCAGTTCGTCGTGCCCGGGCATCGAAAGATTTAATGTCATGCTCTGTCCGCCTGTTTATATATCCCGCCAAAGCGGTGTTTTTCTTACCTATCCGCTTACAATCCTACCGGTCGAAAGCGCAAACGTCACGCCAAAAATCGCGTGAATCCACAAAATATGGAGGAATTAAGGCAAGTATCAGCGGTATTTCGCATTGATTGCCAGATGTTGCGGAAGGAACTCAAAGCACCACAAAACAGGCGATTGCCGCGCCGCAGCGTAAATGCGCACCACCCTAGGGGATTATCAATCTTAAAGATGCGGAAAACTGCTCGGGTCTGCCGCCGGGCCTCTGACGGGCCTTGTGGATATCTTGGGGGATAACGACCTCGGCTGCAACCCGTTTCTTTAGCTAATTGGGGTACTTGGGCAATTCAATCCGTCTTCGGTGATGCTGAGCACCTCTTGGATTTCGCTGCGGGAAAAACTGGCCAACCGCACCATCAGGCGATCCTCGTGCAGGAACGGCCACCAGCACGTCGGCAGGCCGTCTTGATCATCATCATAGAGAAAGCAGATTTGACCATTCGGCGTCGTGATCTGACCATAGACACAGCCACGCCCCTGCATCCGCCAAACAGACAGCGTAGGACTTAGAAATTCTTCAGTCCCGACAAGTTGTCCACTGGGATAGTCGTGGAACATAACCGTTTTGCCTTGAACGGCGTCCAGAAACGCCTCGGGCGTGATACGGGTCTGAGACAGAGCAGCCAGCGGGGTCAGGGCGACCAGCGCCACGACCCCTGCCGTTTTACCAATTGTCACGGAACCAGCGCACAGCCCGTTTGAACGGCCGCGCGGCATAGGTATCGACCGGAATTTCGAAGTCCCACCATTCATCCTGTGGATGCGCGGCAAACAGGCTGAGGCCGACAGCCGAGGAAAAGCCAGGCCCGGTCGCCGATTGCGGCAACCCGTGGACCCGCAGCGGACGTCCAAGACGGACACGCTGGCCCAGAATGCGTGTGGCCAAACCGTCCAGACCCATGATCTGGCTGCCGCCACCGGTCAGAACGATTTGCTGGCTCGGCATATGGTCAAAGCCTGCGGCGTCCAGACGGACCCGCACCTCCTCCAGGATTTCCTCAACACGTGGCCGCATAATGCCAATCAACTCGGCCCGACTGACAGTACGGCGGTCATGTTCCCAATCGCCGGTGTCGCCACCGATATCGATCAGGTCGCGATCATCAGCGCCGGTTGCATGAACGCCGCCATTGAAGGTCTTGATCCGTTCTGCCACAGCCGCTGGAACACCCAGCCCCATCGAGATATCGGCGGTTACGTGATCGCCACCCATGCGGACACAATCGGCGTAGATCATATGTTTCTTCATGAAGATCGACACGCTGGTCGTACCACCGCCCATATCGATACAGGCCGCGCCCAGTTCTTGCTCATCCTCGACCAGGGCGGAAACGCCCGACACATAGGCCGAGTTCGCAATCCCCGCCAATTCCAGATCGCAACGCTTGATACAGCGCACGATGTTCTGGATCGCTACCGCATCAACGGTCAGCATATGCATGTCGACAGCCAGGCTCTGACCCATTTGCCCGCGCGGGTCGATCAGACCCGAGCGGTTATCCAGCGCAAAGTTAACCGGCTGCGCGTGCAGCACTTCGCGCCCCACACCGTAGTCCGGGACGTCGCAGGCGTTCAGAACGCGCCCAACCTCGGCCTCGCTGACCACCTGACCTTCAAGATCAACCTGTGCATCCAACCCGTAAGAACGTGGGTTTGCACCCGAAAAGCTGGCGATGACATGATCCACCCGGATATCGGCCATCTTTTGCGCGGCCTGCAAGGCAGTGCGGATCGCCCTTTCAGTTTCCTGCATGGCCGTCACTTCGCCAAACTGCACCCCGCGTGATCGCGTGGTCGCGGCGCCGATCACCCGGAATCCGGTCTGACCGGCCAATGAGCCGATGCTGTTATCCTCGCTCAGACGTCCGGTGCCGTCGAACCGCAGAACAAGGCAGGCGATTTTGGAACTGCCCACATCCAGAACGGCAACAACACCGCGTTGCATCGCCTGCCTGCGCATTTGCCGCATGGCGCGTTGGGACTGATAAAGATCGGTCATCATGGTCTTACTGCTCGCTACCCACTGTCACTTTTGTATTCCACCAGTCTTCGCTGGCAGCTTTGGTCATTCTGATTGTAGGACGCTGGCCGAGGCGCATATCCACTACCGCCACGTCGCGCTCCAAGAGGTCCTGAACCTCATTCACCGCCAGTACGCGTTCCAATGCACGCACAGGGCGTTCTGTCGGCAACATGATGCGCTGACCTCGATCCAGAACCAGATCCCAGCGCCGTTCGCCGATCCGCACCAGCCCGCGCACCCGTGTTCCCAGGCTTCGGGCAGTGGTCAGCAGCTGCAATGCCTCGTCCACATGCACATCCGCCCCCTTGCCCGCGATCAGTGGCAAGTTGGAATGATCCTTGCGCGAAGCAATCCGCTCTACATGGGCCCCGGTTTCATCCAGCAAGGCGATCCCGGCCCGGGTGCGCCAGACGATGACTGGCTGGCGCTCGACTACATCTATCTGCAGAATACCGCCGGGACGCACGCGCACTGTGGCCAGTTTGACGGGATTCAATCCGGTGATCTTGTCGCGGATTTGCTCGACATCCAGATCCCAGGAACTGATCGGGAAATCCAACGGAACGATCTCGCGGATATCTTCGGAAAGGTTGGTGCCTGCGCCGTCGATGGCCATCAGATTGACCATGAATTCCGGCCGCTGCTGGATCGAGGTCTTGAGGTCCGTCACATAAGCCACCACAGCCTCGCGCCGCTGTTCCGAGCCGAAATAGACGCCTACGGCTATGCAAATTGCCAACACCGGCAGCCCTAGTTTCAGGCCGCGCCGAATCCCGGGGGTCAGCATCCAGCGCTGCACACGATAGCTCAGCCGCGAAGGGGCCGGGTCAAAGCGGTTCGACTTGCGGCCAAACAGACGCGCACCACGCAGGCGCAGTTTGGGTTCGGCCTCGGACCGTGCGCCAGAGTCAAAATCCGCGTCTGGCCCAGCCAGTGATTTCGAGCGGTGAATGACAGGGGCACGGGTGGCGGTCAGCGGTCGCATGAGGCGTCCTCCACCATCCAGGCGCAGAACTGGCCGAATGTCATGCCACAATACTCACCCTGTTCGGGGACCAGCGAAGTGGGCGTCATGCCGGGTTGGGTGTTGGTCTCTAACAGGAACAGCCCGTCGGCTCCCTGAGCGTCATCCCAGCGGAAATCGGTTCGGGACACGCCCTTGCAGCCCAGCAGATTGTGGGCGCGCAGCGCGCAATCCATGCAGCGGTCAAATATCTCGGTTGGTATCTCGGCGGGCAGCACGTGCCACGAGCCGCCGGGCTTGTATTTGGCGTCATAGTCGTACCAGCCGTCAGTCATGATTTCGGTCACAGTCAGAGCGCGGTCGCCCATGACGGTCACCGTCAGCTCACGACCCGCAACATATTGCTCGACCATTACCTGCTCTGGCATGTCATCAGACAGTTTCGGTGGGCCATTGGCGCCCTCATGCACCAGATAGATACCGACGCTAGAGCCTTCGTTATTGGGTTTGACCACATAGGGTGCCGCCATCACATGATCGGCCATCACCTCAGCTTTGGGAACAATCACGCTGTCGGCGACGGGCAGTCCGGCGATGCGAAACGCTTCCTTGCTGCGCTGTTTGTCCATGGCCAGTGCCGAAGCCAACACACCGGAATGCGTATACGGAATGCGCATCCATTCCAGCAGGCCTTGTACACAGCCATCCTCGCCCCAGCGGCCATGCAGGGCGTTGAAGACTACATCCGGTTTGATATCCAACAGGCGTGCGTAAAGGTCGGGACCTGCGTCCAGCTCGACCACTTCAAAGCCTTCTCCCCTAAGGGCGGCTGCGCATTCGCGCCCGCTGCTGAGAGACACCTCGCGTTCAGCCGAGGGGCCACCCATCAATACCGCCACTTTGGGGTTTGTCCTGCTCGACATACCCACGTTCGTGCGCCTCAATGTCCCCGGACCTTATGTGGTGGTCCGTGCTTTGTTATGCCTTTGATCCGTCGCCTTAAATTGCCTGTTATTGGTCTGACGGTTGGGGCTTTATTCTGTCAGCGGATCACCGACCCGCATGATTTCCCACTCTAGCGTGATGCCGCTTGTTTCGTAAACCTTTTTTCGTACCTTCTCGCCCAGTCCTTCCAGATCTGCCGCCGTGGCGGTGCCCGTGTTGATCAGAAAGTTTGAGTGCTTTTTACTCATCTGCGCGCCGCCAAGCGACGCCCCACGCATGCCCGCATCGTCGATGACCTTCCACGCCTTGAGGTCATGCACATCGTCAGTACGGCCCGTGGACGAAAAGCCCGCCGGGTTGCGAAAAGTCGAGCCCGCGCTGCGGTCCTTTGTGGGTTGGGTCTCATCCCGCTTTTGTAGCTGCGCCGTCATGCGGGCGTGCAGCTCCTCGGGGTCGCCTGACGGGCCTTCAAACGTGGCCGAGATCAAAACCGCGCCTTCGGGCAGATCGGATTGGCGATACCGGAAATTCAGATCCTCAGGCGTCAGGTTCAAAACCTCACCTTGCCGCGTGACGATGGTGGCCTTACGCAACACATCCGCCGTGTAGCTGCCATAACACCCGGCATTCATCCGCACTGCGCCGCCGATCGAGCCGGGAATGGTGCGCAAAAAGGTCAGGTCCACACCTGCGTCCGCTGCCTTGCGCGCCACATGCGCGTCCAGCGCGGCCGCACCTGCGGTGACGGTGTTTCCGTCAACTGATATGCTATTGAATCCGCGACCCAACCGGATCACGACAGCACGCAAACCACCATCACGAACGATCAGGTTGGACCCGACGCCCATGGGAAAGACCGGGACACCTTCTGGCAGATCGCGCAGGAAACCCTGCAGGTCTTCTTTATCAGCAGGCTGAAACAGGTAATCCGCCTGACCGCCGACGCGGAGCCAGGTCAAGTCATTAAGAGCCCGTTTTTTCGAGAGTTTGCCGCGTGGGTTTGGAAACGTCGTCATGGCGGCTAAATCGCGGATTTGATCCGACAAAGCAAGCCGTAACCGGCACGGGGTGGTTCAGATCCGCTTGCGCAGCCAACGACCCAGATAGATCACCGGCCAACGCAACACCGACATGCCTGCCGCCAGAACGATCAGCCCGATCCATGGGCCGTTTTGCAGGGTGACGTAGCCCAGTATCGGGATGCCGACCGCGATCAGGGTATAGGCCCGTGTCCAGTGGTTGTCGTTGCTGGGGATCATCGCCAGCACATTTGCGGCTATGCCCCATAGGGCGGCGAGGGCGATGGACCAGTTCATTCCTCAACCTCCTGCCCGGTCCAGCGGCGCCAATAAAAGCGGATCGGGTTGCGGAACATCGAGGCGAACGCCGCAAACCCCAGAACCGAGAAGAACCAGCCAAAATCATGGCCAAGCCAAACGATCAGCGCCGGGGCGGCGATGAACAACACAACCCCCGGTGGGAATTGCAGACGCATTGGCAGCATGGCCACGATTGTCGAGGCCACGACCCATAAGGCTGCGAATAGCACCGAATACACCAATTGCCCCTCCAAGGACGTACATTCTGCAGTTGCGAGATCACCCTTTAAAGTTGCGCGACCCCAGAGTCCACTACGCCCGCGTCATGTTTTTGTTGTAAACGCTCGGGCAAACCATTGGCCCAGGCGCTGATGGTACCAGCCCCAAGGCACACAACCATATCGCCGGGGCGAGCCTGTTCGCGGACAAGTCGTTCGAGATCAGCCTCATCCAGCAGCGCGCGCGCGTGGCGGTGGCCGTGGCGGATCAGCCCCTGGACCAGATCATCGCGTGAGGCACCTTCGATCGGGTCTTCTCCGGCTGCAAAAATATCGGCGATGGCCACGACATCGGCGTCGTTGAAACAGGTGCAGAAATCATCAAACAGGTTGGACAGGCGCGAGTATCGGTGCGGTTGATGCACGGCAATCACCCGGCCCTCGGTCGCCTGACGGGCGGCTTTCAGCACAGCGGCGATCTCAACCGGGTGGTGGCCGTAGTCGTCGATGATGGTGACACCGTCGACCTCGCCCACCTTGGTAAACCGGCGATTGACGCCGCCGAAATTGGCCAGAGCCTCGCGGATTTCGGCGGCCTTCATGCCCAAATGGCGCGCCACTGCCACAGCAGACAACGCGTTCGAGACATTGTGGTCACCGGGCATCGGCAGGGTGCAGCCTTCGATCACCGTGTCTTCATATTGCAGGTGGATGTCGAAATGCGCGATGCCGCCCTTGTAGGTCAGGTTTTCCGCCCGCACATCGGCCTGCGCGTTGAACCCATAGGTGCGCACGCGACGATCCGAGATCCGGCCGACCAGCGTTTGCACTTCGGCATGGTCGGTACAACAGACCGCAAGGCCGTAGAACGGCAGGTTCGAGACGAACTCGTAAAACCCCTCGCGCAGGTGATCGAAATCGCCCCAATGCTCCATATGTTCGGGGTCGATATTGGTGACGATGGCAATCGTGGCGGGAAGGCGATTGAACGAGCCGTCGGATTCGTCGGCCTCAACCACCATCCATTCGCCCTGCCCCATCCGCGCGTTGGACCCATAGGCGTGAATGATGCCGCCATTGATCACAGTCGGGTCAAAATCGCCCGCCACCATCAGTTCAGCCATCATCGTCGTGGTGGTGGTCTTGCCGTGGGTTCCGGCAATGGCGATGTTGGATTTCAGGCGCATCAGTTCGGCCAGCATGTCGGCGCGGCGCACAACCGGCAGGCCCTGCGCCCGGGCGCCGTCCAGTTCCGGATTGCCCGGCTTGATTGCGGTCGAGACCACTACCACGGCTGCGTTTTCCAGGTTTTCGGCTTTTTGCCCGACAAAGATCTCGGCCCCCAGACCAGCCAAACGGTCGGTGATCTTGGAGGCCTTCAGATCCGATCCCTGCACCCGGTAGCCCAGGTTCAAAAGCACCTCGGCGATGCCCGACATTCCGATCCCGCCAATTCCGACAAAGTGGATCGGCCCGACGTCTTGCGGCAGTTTGGTTGCGGGGTTCATGGGGTCTCCTTCTGCGCCAACTGTTCAACGAGGGCCACCAGACGCTCGGTCGCGTCCGGGGCCCCTGTCGAGAGGGCGGCATGGGCCATCTTTTGCGCGGCTTCAGGGTTGGTCAAAACGGCGGTGATCTGCTCGGTCAGGGCAGAAACGTCAAGCAGGTTTTCGGGGATCATCACCGACCCGCCTGCCTGCACCAGCCCGCGCGCATTGGCGGTCTGGTGGTCGCCTGCGGCGGCGGCGAACGGCACCAGGATCGAGGGCCGTCCGATCACTGAGATATCAGCGACGCTGGACGCGCCCGAACGCGAGATCACCAGTTGCGCGTCTGACATGCGGCGGGGGACGTCCTGAAAGAAGGGCTGAACTTCGGCGCGAATGCCATGGTCGTTGTAAAACGCGGTGACCCGGGCGCCGTCTTCGTCGCGCGCCTGATGGGCGACGCGGATGTGATGGCGCAGGCCCTCGGGCAGCGCCGCAATCGCGCCGGGGACAACATCGCTGAGCACGCGTGCGCCCTGGCTGCCACCCATTACCAGGATCGACATCGGGTAATCGCCGGGCGGGATATAACCCGCAGCAGCACGATCCAAAACGGCGGCGCGCACCGGGTTACCAGTGTGGATGCCCTGCGCCCCTTCGGGCAGGTCGGTGGGCCAGACGCCGCAGGCCACCTGGGCCACGCGGGTGGCAAACAATTGGTTCACCCGGCCCAGAACGCCGTTTTGTTCGTGGATCATGCGCGGGATCTTCAGCAGGGTCGCCGCCCCCAACGCCGGGATCGACGGATAGCCGCCAAACCCAACAACCACATCCGGCCTGTCGCGCAGCATCTGAACGCTCATCGCGGTTACGCCGCCGGCAATCTTGGGGCCGACCATCAGCTTGGCCGCCAGACCGCCACGGGCGAAGGTGGCCGAGGAAGCCTCGGTTATTTCGGTCGTGTGGGGAAATCCGCTGGTATAGCGCGCGCCGCGCGCATCGGTGGACAGGCGCACACGCCAACCCTTGTGCAGCATCGCCTCGGCCAGTGCCTGCGCCGGGAACATATGGCCCCCGGTGCCGCCAGCCGCAATCAACAGATAGGGTTTGCCCATTAGCCTCGTCCGCGCAGAATATCACCTAGTTCGCCCTGTGGGCGCGAGCGGGTAAACGCCAAAAGCATGCCGACCGCAATACCCCCAGCAATCAGAGATGAGCCGCCATAGCTGACAAATGGCAACGTCATGCCCTTGGCGGGCAGCAAACGCACGGCCACGCCCATGTTGATCATCGCCTGAACGCCGAACATGCAGGCCAAACCGGTCCCTGCCAGACGGATGAACATGTCACGCTCGCGCATCAGCCGCAGCAGTGAGCGCACCACGATGATGGAATAGAGCGCGATGATGATCAGCACCAGGATCAGCCCGTATTCCTCAGCCGCAACGGCAATGATGAAATCCGTATGGGCATCGGGCAGCGACCATTTCACCTGCCCCTCGCCCACGCCGACACCAAATAGCCCACCCTCGCGGATGGCGTTGGTGGCATAGCCCAGTTGGGTGGTCGGATCGACCTCTTGATTGAGAAAACCGTCAATGCGGCGGGCAAAATGTTCCGAGTTGGAATAGGCGAACATGCCGCCCAGCACGACAACTCCGGCCATACCAACCAGCAACAGCATCGGAGCGCCGGCCACGAAATACATCACACCCCAGCCAAACAGCATCAGGCAGGCCTGCCCGAAGTCGGGCTGCATCACCAGCATGGCGACAATGGCCATGCACAGCGCAAAAGACCACAGCCGCCCCGGCGGGCCATTGATCTGCTGCGACGCGGCCAGCAGCCATGCGGCCACTACAACAAACCCCGGCTTGAGAAACTCCGACGGTTGCAGAGAGGCAAAGCCCAGCGAATACCAGCGCACCGCGCCTTTGCCAAAGTCGGTGCCGAATATGGGCAGGAAGGCCAGCGCCACAAATGACGCCAGAAAGCCCAGAACCGCCAGCCGCCGCACCAAAGTCGGCGACATCATCGAGGTCAGCAGCATCGCAATCAGTGCCACCCCGCCAAACAGTGCCTGCCGTTCAACGTAATGGAACGGATCAAACCCGTTGCGCCCGGCCAGAGGCGGCGATGAGGCCAACCCCAGCAACAAGCCGATGACAAACAGAATCAGAACGCAGGACATCGTCCAGCGATCAATCGTCCGCCACCACTTTGGTAGAATCGGTTCGCCGCGCTGGTCCTGGACCGCGCCATACACCATCTCAGTCATGAGATACCGCCACTATCTGCCTCGTCAACGTCCCGTTTTCGGGATCTGATTGAGAGTCTACAGGGATTTTTGCGTTTGGGCTAGCGTAATGAAGGGGGTGTTCCCAATCAATGTGCCACCCGCGCCTTTCCGCCAGAGGTGGGGGTGAGCGGGCTATTCAACCTCTTCCACCGGCACGCCGGATTTTGCCCAAGCGGTAAAGCCACCCTCGATATGGGCGACCGGATGCAGGCCCATTTCCATCGCCACCTTGGCGCTGAGCGCGGATCGCCAGGCGCTGGCGCAGTAAAAGACGTAAGTTTTGTCCTGATTGAAAACCTCTTTGTGATAGGGGCTTTCGGGATCGATCCAGAACTCCAGCATGCCTCGCGGGCAGGAAAAGGCGCCAGGTATCTTGCCTGTGCGTTGCAGCTCGCGGATGTCCCGCAGGTCGATCAATAAATGGTCGTCGCTGTCGATCATCGACCATGCCTCGTCCACAGTGAAGGTGGTGACGACCGCGTTAGCCTCGGCCAGCAAAGCCTTGATCCCTTTGGTAATCGTCTGCGCCATTGTAATCCACCCTGCCTTTTGCGCCCTCGCCCAAGCGGCGAGGTATTGTCGCGTTTGCGTACCTCAAAAACGCTGCCCCGGCAAACCCGCATTCCCTAAGCGCTTGCCATTCGGCGTAATCCGCGCCATGCGCAGCAGATGAGTTATGACACGATCATCCTGGGTGCCGGCGCGGCTGGCATGATGTGCGCGGCCCAGTGCGGCGGGCGCGTTTTGGTGATCGATCACGCCAAGGCCGCAGGTGAGAAAATCCGCATTTCAGGCGGAGGGCGCTGCAATTTCACCAATATGCATGCGGGGCCTGAGAATTTCCTGTCGCAGAACCCGCATTTCTGCAAATCCGCTTTGGCGCGCTACACGCAGTGGGATTTCTTCGATCTGGTCGGCCGTCACGGCATCGCCTGGCATGAGAAAACGCTGGGGCAGCTGTTCTGCGACGGGTCCTCGAAGCAAATCATCCAGATGCTGCTGGATGAGATGGCACGCACCGGGGCCGAGCTGTGGGTGCGGGCCGAGCTGAAAGGCCTGCGCAAGACCGAGAGCGGATTTGCGCTGGAGATTGAGCGCGACGGCACGCGCCACGCGCTGAGCTGCACCAATCTGGTTCTGGCCACGGGCGGAAAATCGATCCCCAAGATGGGCGCGACCGGGCTGGCCTATGACATTGCGCGCCAGTTCGGGCTGCGGATGACCGAAACGCGGGCTGCTCTGGTGCCGTTCACCTTTTCGGACGGCAGGTTCAAAGACCTGTCCGGAGTGTCCCTGCCCGTGCGATTGTCAAATGACCGTACCAGTTTCGACGAGGCGCTGCTGTTCACCCATCGCGGCCTCAGCGGGCCGTCGGTTCTGCAACTGTCGTCATATTGGCGCGAGGGAGAGGTCATTCGGGTCAACCTGATCCCCGAGTTGCCCCTGTTCGATCTGTTGCGCGACCAGCGTCAAGCCGGAGGGCGCAAGGCGCTGACCACAGAACTGGCACGGCATCTACCGGGGCGACTAGTGGAGTATTTAAGTCAACGTATCGCGATGCAGGGCAATCTGGCCGATCAGTCGGACGCCGCTTTGGCAGAGCTGATCGCAGCCCTGTCGGACTGGCCGCTGACGCCCTCGGGGTCGGAAGGGTATCGCACCGCCGAAGTGACCCTTGGCGGCATCAACACCGATGATTTGTCGTCGAAAACGATGGAGGCCAGGGATGTCCCCGGCCTCTATGCGATTGGTGAAGCGGTGGATGTCACCGGCTGGCTGGGCGGCTACAACTTCCAGTGGGCATGGTCCTCGGGCCACGCCGCTGGCACTGCAATCGCCAGACGTTAACCGACACTCTGCGCGTGGCCTTAGCAGACACTCTGTGTACGGGGCTTTAGCCGACGACGTTGTAACCGCGACCGCGCATACAGTTGCGCACCAGAACCTCTTTGTTCTGATTCTTGTTGATCACGTCCGCACCGGCACCAACCAAAGCACCAGCAACGGCTGCCCGGCCCAGATTGTCGCTGCTGTCTTGTACGATTCCGGTAACAGCAGCGGCACCGACGGCACCAATGGCGGCATTCCCTGCGGTGGAGCCATCAACGCTGGCTTGCGAAGCGGCGAGTTGCTGACATTGCTGCAGATCCACATTGTAGTTGGGGCCTACGGGGCCATCAACGACAGGCTGATAGTTCGCACCGGTGTTTGTGCAGGCGCCAGCCACAAGAAGGGCGGGCAGGATCAGAGAAAACTTACGAAACGGCATAGTCATAACCTCGTTTTGAATTTGCAGGCAAGCAAGCCCAATAATCATGGCGCGTCAAGCTAATAGCGCCGCAGCTTGGCCCAACCGGCGGTCTATTGCAAATGGCTAGTCCGGTAACCGTTGCTGGACCTGGGCCACAAAATCCTCTCCGCGCTGTTCGAAATTGTCATATTGGTCGAAACTGGCGGCTGCCGGGGCCAGCAGGATCGTATCACCCGGCTGGGCCTCAGCCATGGCTTGTTCGACGGCGTCTGCCATCGTCGTGCAGACCTGCGCGTCGGCCTCAAGCTGTATGGCGAAATTCGCCGCTTCGCGCCCAATGACATAGGCTTTGATCACCTGGTCCTTGACCCCGTTCAGCGCGGCAATGCCGCCCTCTTTCTCAAGCCCGCCACAGATCCAGCGGACCTTTTTGAACGCGCTCAGGGCTTTCAATGCGCTGTCCACATTGGTGGCTTTCGAGTCGTTTACATAGGTGACCCCACCGGACTCGGCGATGATCTGACTGCGATGCGGCAAACCTGGATAGCTGTGCAGCGCATCCTCGATCAACCGCGGCGCCAACCCCAGTGCACGACACGCGGCATAGGCGGAACAGGCGTTCTGATGGTTATGTGCCCCTGGCAGCCCTTTGATGTCACGCAGATCAATCGCACCGGCTTGTCGACCTTTGCGGTATTCCGACAGGAATCCTTTGCGCGCAAAGACCTGCCAGCCCGGCCCGGTCAGCTTGCGCGCGACAGAGACTCGGATGACCCGGTCATCGGTCGGCCCTTCAGCAAGTTGGCCGGCCAGAAACGCGCCTTCGCTCTCATCCACACCGATCACAGCGCGATCCGGCCCCCCTTCGGAAAACAAGCGACGTTTGGCAGCGAAATAGCCACCCATGCCGCCATGCCGGTCCAGATGGTCCGGCGACAGGTTGGTGAACACCGCCACATCCGGAGTCAGCGCCCGGGCCAGTTCGGCCTGATAGCTGGATAGCTCCAGCACCACGACCGAGCCGTCCCCGCCCGGGTCGATATCCAGAACTCCGCGTCCAATATTGCCGGCCAGCTGGGCTTCGCGCCCGGCCTCGGTCAGGATGTGATGGATCAAAGCCGCCGTGGTGGATTTCCCATTTGACCCGGTTACCGCAATCACCCGCGGCGGGGTTTCGAAATTGTTCCATTCCGATCCGGCAAAGGACCGAAAGAACAACCCGATGTCATTGTCTACAGGCACGCCAGCCTCAAGCGCGGCCGCGACTACCGGGTTCGGTTCCGGATAAAGATGCGGGATACCCGGAGAAACAATCAGCGACGCGATGCCCTCAAATGCGCCATGACGGCGCAGATCCGCGCAGGCGAATCCTTCAACCTCGGCCTTTTCCCGGGCCGCAGGGTTATCGTCCCAGCATACCGGTTCCGCTTGGCCCGCCCGTAACGCACGCGCAGTGGCCAACCCCGATCGGCCAAGCCCCAGAACTGCAACCTTCTGCCCTGAAAACCCTTTGACCGGGATCATGCCGCTCCACCCTCTTTCAACGTCTCGATTGGCCGCCACACTGCACCGAAGAATTCACCGATGGCAAGGGCACGGTCAGGCTCGTGCACCAGCACGAGCTTGGCCCAACAGGTGGCAGGTGGACCGTAGGTCCGCCGAACCTGGCGGGAGTGTTACCGGACTTTCAGCGTGGCCAGCCCGATCATCGCCAGGATCAATGAGATGATCCAGAACCGGATCACGATGGTAGGTTCCGCCCAGCCTTTTTTCTCGTAATGGTGGTGGATCGGTGCCATCAGAAATACACGGCGCCCGGTGCGTTTGAAGTACAACACCTGAATGATCACACTCAGCGCCTCAACCACGAACAGACCGCCAACAACCGCCAATACCAGTTCATGCTTCGTCGCCACGGCCATCGCACCCAGCGCACCCCCCAATGCAAGCGAACCGGTATCACCCATGAACACGGCTGCAGGCGGCGCGTTGTACCAAAGAAACCCCAGCCCAGCCCCAAACAGCGCCGAAGTGAAGATGAAAATCTCTCCGGTTCCCGGCACGTAATGCACATCCAGATACTCGGTGAAGTCGACCCGGCCAACCGCATAGGCGATGATCCCCAGCGTCGAGGCCGCGATCATCGCAGGCATAATGGCAAGCCCGTCCAAACCATCGGTCAGGTTTACCGCGTTGGCCGAACCAACGATCACAACAATGGCAAAGGGAATATAAAAAACCCCCAGATTGACCAGCGTGTCTTTGAAAACCGGCACCGCCATTTGGTTCTGCAGCGCTTCGGGGTGATGCAACGTCGCCCAAAGCGAGGCCAAAACTGCAATGATAACCCCCAGTGACAGACGCATTTTTCCGGACACGCCCTTGGTGTTCTGCTTGGATACTTTGGCATAGTCATCGGCAAAACCAATGGCAGCAAAAGCCAGCGTCACAAACAGCACCATCCAGACGTAGGGGTTATCCCACCGAGCCCAGACCAGGGTCGACGTCACCAGCGCGCCAACGATCAGCAAGCCGCCCATGGTGGGCGTTCCAGCCTTCGAGAAATGCCCTTCGGGCCCGTCATCGCGGATAGGCTGGCCTTTGCCCTGCTTGCGCCGCAGCACGTTGATCAGGGGTTTACCGAAAATAAACCCAAAGATCAGCGCTGTCATAAACGCACCCCCGGCCCGGAACGTGATATAGCGAAAGAGGTTCCAGAAATCCCCTCCGTCCGACAGGCCGGTCAACCAATAGAGCATATCAAAACCTTTCTCGTGCCGAGATCATGGGTCCAGCGCGCTCCCTTGCCCCATTTTCCGCAAACCGTCAACAATACGCGCCAGCACCATGCTTAGCGAGCCTTTTGCCAGCACTGTATCCCCTGCCCGGATCAGATCATGCAGATGCGCGGCCATCTCGGCGCTGGTTTCAAACCAGAGCCCGCGTTTGTCTTCGGGCAAAGCCTGATACAGCGCCCGCATCAACGGGCCGATGCAATGGACCTGATCTACCTGCCCCATCGCTGTCGCCTGCGCCATTTCGGCGTGCATGGTGACCTCCTGCAGACCCAACTCTTTCATGTCACCCAGAAACGCAACCCGGCGTGTGCCCTGAGATGCAGCCAACACATCCAGCGCGGCCTCCATCGAGGTGGGGTTGGCATTATAGCTGTCATCCAACAGCTCGATCTGACCGCCATCCGGCAGCGCAATGTGTTCCCGCACGCCGCGCCCCTTGACCGGCGTCCAGTTCTTTAGACCAGCAATCGCCTGATCCAGATCGACGCCCATTTCGACACTGGCTGCCAACGCCCCCAAGGCATTCATTGCGAAATGTGTTCCGGCGGACCGAACGTCATATGACACCGTTTTGTCGCCAACCTGAGCTACTGCTTGAACTGATTCAGGTCCTTGCGTCACGTCGGTTAGGACGTAGTCCGTGCCCTTGCGACCGAAATCGACGGTCTTGGAGGCGTGCTCATGCGCGCAGGTCCGCAAGATATCCGCTGTACCGACATCGGCATTTACAATGGCCGCACCACCCTCTGCCAACCCGTCGAAAATCGCCGCCTTCTCACGCGCGATGCCTTCAACCGATTCAAAAGCCTCAAGATGGACTGCCGCCACGGTTGTCACCAACGCCACATGTGGCTTGGATTGCAGCGCCAAAGGCCCGATTTCCCCGGGGTGATTCATTCCAATCTCGATTACAGCAAACGCTGTGTCGCGCGGCATCCGGGCCAGGGTCAGCGGCACCCCCCAATGGTTGTTATAGCTGGCAACACTGGCATGTGTTTTTCCCTGTGTTTCCAGAATGCTGGCAAGCATTTCTTTGGTCGAGGTCTTGCCGACACTGCCGGTCACGCCAACCACCTGCGCAGAACACCGCGCGCGGGCCGCTTGCCCCAACGCCTCAAGCCCTGTTTGCACATCCTCGACAATCAACAGTGGTGCGTCTTCCGGCACACCATCGGGCACGCGCGAAACCAGAGCGGCCCCCGCCCCTTTTTCCAACGCCTGCGCCACAAAATCGTGCCCGTCCCTTGCCGCCTTCAGCGCGACAAACAAATCGCCCGGCTGAATGGTGCGGGTGTCGATGGAAACGCCGCCTGCGGTCCAATCCGTTGTCACGCGCCCGTCTGTGGCCTTGGCTGCCTCGGTCGCTGTCCAAAGCGTCATGCGACCCTCCCGTCGAGCGCTGCAACTGATATGCTGGCCTGTTCCACGTCGTCAAATGGCAACACCTGATCGCCCACGATCTGGCCTGTCTCATGCCCTTTGCCCGCAATCAACAGCGCGTCGCCAGGTTGCAACGCGTCAATGCCGCGCAAGATCGCCTCGGCCCGGTCACCTACTTCGGTAGCCTCGGGCGCGCCCGCCATTACAGCGGCGCGGATGGCCGCAGGGTCTTCGCTGCGCGGATTGTCATCCGTTACAAACACGACGTCCGCGTGATTGGCCGCAGCCCGTCCCATCAGGGGGCGTTTGGTGGCATCACGATCCCCCCCCGCACCGACAATGGCGATCAAACGGCCCATCACATGCGGGCGCAACGCCTTGAGCGCGGTGGCAACAGCATCCGGAGTATGGGCGTAATCCACAAACACCGCTGCGCCGTTTTCCCGGGTTGCGGCCAGCTGCATGCGGCCTCGCACGGTGGTCAGATCCGGCAAGGTTTCGAAAACACGGGCAGGGTCGTCCCCGGCGGCAATTACAAGGCCACAGGCCAACAGGATATTTTCGGCCTGAAACCCTCCGATCAAGTTCAGCCGACTCAGAACCACTTTGCCCTGCCACGAAAAACGCAAATCCTGCCCCGTTGCGTCAAACCGTTGGTTCATCAGGCACAGATCCGCATCGCCCAGCCCGACCGTCAGCACCTTTTGCCCCCGCGCCTCGGCAATTTTACGGACCTGAGCCCCTTTGGGGTCGCTCATGTTGATCACGACCGTGCCGTCCTGCGGCAGAACCCGGTCAAACAGGCCCGCTTTGGCGTCGAAATATGCCTCAAAGGTTTCGTGATAGTCCAAATGGTCCTGCGTAAAGTTCGAAAACCCGGCAGCGGTCAGCTGTACACCGTCCAGGCGGCGCTGCTCCAACCCATGTGAGGACGCCTCCATCGCCGCATGAGTCACGCCATTCTCGACCGCTTCGGCCAGACAACGATGCAGGGTGATCGGCTCTGGCGTGGTATGGGCCAGAGGCGCGGTCCAGGCGCCCTCGATCCCGGTGGTGCCAAGATTGACCGCAGCATGGTCAAGTTCGGCCCAAATCTGGCGTACAAAGGTCGCGACCGAGGTTTTGCCGTTAGTGCCTGTGACGGCCACGATCGTTTGCGGTTGTGCGCCAAACCAAAGCGCGGCGCATCCGGCCAAAGCTTGTCTTGGGTCTTCGACAACGATCAGTGCGGCATCAGATGCCGCTAGTTCCGAGGCCGCAATCTCAGCACCTTCGGCATCGGTCAGAACGGCCGATGCGCCCATGCGCAGCGCAAATTGAATGAACTCACCACCATGGACACGCGTACCGGGAAGGGCTGCGAACAGATACCCGTCTTTGACCTCGCGGCTGTCAACCGCCAGCCCGGTAATGTCGGGGTTCGCCCCGCCCCGTGCCGTCAGGGCCAGTTGGCTAAGTTTCTTCGTTCTTGCGCCCATGCCCCACCTCGTTTGGACAGCCTAATTTGAGGTCAGCGTTATAGCAGCGCCCGCCTCAGGCTCAAGCCGCGGACGTAGGCCCAACAAGGGCGCGATACGTCCTATCAGTTCTGCCGCGACCGGGACCGCTGTCCAGCCCGCTGTGCGGCGCTTTTCGCCGTAGGCGACAATCGAGGGCTCATCCAGTGTGACGATCAGTACATACTTGGGATCATAGGCTGGGAAGAACGTCGCAAAGGTGGCGATGACCTTGTCGTCATAGTAGCCACCGCGCGGCTTGGGTTTGTCCGCCGTGCCGGTTTTGCCCGCCACATCGTACCCCGCCACATCGCCAAAGCTGGCCGTGCCATCCGTCACCACGCGGCGCAACATGGTCTGCGCCTGTTGCGCGGCGTTGTCCGACATTACGCGCGGTCCATATTGTGGGCCATTTTTGCGCAGGATGGTCGGGCTGACATAATGCCCGCCATTGGCAATCGCTGCATAACCCGCCGCCAGATGCATCGGGCTGGTCGACAACCCGTGGCCATAGGAAATCGTTACCGTGCTGAGCTCACCCCATTTCCTGGGTTTGAGAGGCTCGCCGCCCTTCGCTTCGACAATCTCAAACGGAGTGGGCTCGAACATGCCTAATGCGCGCAGAAACTCCTGCTGTCTTTTCGCGCCGATCTGCAGTGCCAGCCGCCCCGTTCCCCGGTTCGAGCTGTGGACGATCACATCCGCCACGCTGATCTTGCCGTAATTCTTGCCGTTGAACTCCCCGATCGGGAAACGACCGATCCGCATCGGGCCAGATGTGTCGATAATGGTATTCGAATTCACCAACCCCAGCTGCACAGCCTGCGCGGCCGTAAAGATTTTGAACACCGAGCCCAGCTCGTACACGCCTTGCACATAGCGGTTGAACAGCGGGCTGTCAGAGGGATCAAACCCCGAGGTCGGCGGGCGTGGGCGATCATTGGGATCAAAGGATGGCAGCGAGGCAGCCGAGACCACCTCGCCCGTATGCGCATTCATCAAAACGGCCGATGCGCCTTTGGCATTCATGATCTTCATGCCGCCGTACAGCACTTGCTCGACTGCGGCCTGAATGGTCAGGTCCAGTGACAGCTGAAGCGGCTTGTTGCCATTGGCCGGATCGCGCAGATAGTCGTCGAACTGCTTTTCGACACCGGCCACACCGATCACCTCGGCGGCGCTGACGCCTTCACGACCAAAGCCAGAACCACCCAGGATATGAGCGGCCAGACGGCCATTGGGATACAGCCGCATTTCACGCGGACCAAACAGAATGCCGGGATCACCGATATCGTGCACCGCCTGTTTTTGCTCGGGCGAGATGCGTTTCTTGATCCACAGGAATTTGCGATCACCGGTGAAGTCCTTGACCAGACGCTCTTTTTCCAGATCAGGGAAGATTGCCACCAACTGATCAGCTGCGGCGACTGGATCGATCATCAATGGCGGTTGCGCATAGACAGAATAGGTGTCCAGATTGGTTGCCAGAATGCGGCCTTCGCGGTCAACAATGTTGGCGCGCTGCATGGCGATGGCGGCCCCGGGCGCGTTGGCCAGCGGTTCTTGCGCCTCGGACGTGGCAAGCATGCCCATGCGTACACCAACCACTGAGAACGCGCAGAAAAAGAACAGGCCCAACACCAAAAGGCGCCCTTCGGCGCGGGCGCGGGCGCGGTCTTTCATGTCTTCGTGACGCTGGCGAATATTTTCACGCTCAATCACTTTGGGGTTTTCGCCACGGGCACGGGCCTCAAGGATACGGGCAAGCGGACGTAGAGGCGTGCGGGTCATGGGAACTGAACCTCGCCCAGTGCCTGCGTATTGGTGATGGCCTGCAATTCGATCGGGTCGACGATGGGCAGGTCCGGGTCCTCGGCATAAGCAATCTGATCGGCGCGACCAAACTGTTCAGCGCGCAGGGGCAGCAGGCCAAGGCGTTCAAAGTTCAGATCAGCCAGTTCGCGCAGCCGGTCGGGACGGTTCAGATACGCCCATTCGGCGTTCAGAACAGCCAGCTTCACCTGCGCCATGCCGATCTCACGCTGCAACCGCTGTGTTTCTTTCACCACTTGCTGGGTGCGATAGTTCTCTTGATAGGCCCAAAGTGCCAATCCGAACACGGCCAGAGCGGTTAACACATACAATACACTCTTCATTTTGCCCTCCCCCCAAGTTGCGGCATCCCAATAGCACGCGAGTCAATTTCCCCCGCCGGAGCATCGGTCCGCACAGCCACACGCAGTTTTGCTGAGCGCGCGCGTGGATTGTCCTGCAATTCCTCATCATCCGGGCCAACGGCCTTACGGGTTTTCAGCGTGAATTGCGGCAGTTCCTGTTCAATCTCAGGCGCATATCGGTTGGCGCGCCCGGTTTTACCTGCGCGGGACTGAAAGAACCTTTTGACCATCCGATCCTCAATTGAATGAAAGGTCACAACAGCCAGTTGCCCGCCGGGCTTAAGTGCGCGTTCAGCCGCCATCAGGCCTTGAAACAGCTCTTCATATTCTGCATTCACAGCGATCCGCAGCCCCTGAAAGCTGCGCGTTGCTGGGTGCGATTGCCCCGGCTTGGGGCGTGGCAGACAGGATTCAATGATTCCAACCAGTCGCAGAGTTGTCGTGATCGGCTCTTCGGTGCGCGCCTTCACAATTGACCTGGCGATACGCCGGCTGGCGCGCTCTTCACCATAGTGGAACAGGATATCGGCCAATTGCGCCTCGGTCGCGGTGTTGACCAGATCCGCGGCGCTTTCGCCCTCCTGGCTCATACGCATGTCCAGCGGGCCGTCTCTCATAAAGGAAAAGCCGCGTTCTGCCTGATCCAGCTGCATGGACGAGACGCCAAGATCCAGCACTACGCCGTCAAGATCCTGCGCATATTCATCCAAGCGCGAGAATACACCGGGTTGCAACACCAGCCGGTCGCCATAGTCGCCCGCCCAGTCAGTGACCATTTCAAAGGCCAGCGGGTCGCGATCCACACCAATGACTTTTTCGGCCCCAGCGTCCAGCAAGCCGCGCGTATACCCCCCGGCCCCGAAGGTTCCGTCAAGCCAGACACCCGAAATAGGTGAAACCGCCGCCAGCAAGGGGCGCAACAGAACAGGGACGTGAGGTTTATCCGAAGGGGTGTCCGCGCCGGCCATGCCGTCACGCGTCCCCGACGCCATCAAGAAACTCCAGCGGATCGAAATCCTCTGGCTGTTCATCCAGCCACTCTTCGGTCGACGCCAGTTCTACGGATTCGTATGTTTCGGGTTGCCATATCTGAAACGTGTCACCGGCGGCGATAAAGAAGGCCTCTTTCTCAAGGTCTATTTTGCTGCGCAGCTTTGCCGGCAAAACCAGACGACCAGTTTCATCTACATTGGTTGGAAAGGACTGACCATGGAACATCCGCTGCAGCATCTTCCGCTGCATCGATCCGCGCGGCAATGCATCGATCTTGGCGTCAACCTCTTCGATTGCCTGCATGGTATAGCATTCAAGGAATTTACGGCGGTGGTCACCATAGACAATCACCAGTTCAGGTGCGTCACCGGGCTGCCAGTTCGGGTCAGAAGCCTCAAGAACACGGCGAAACGAGGCCGGGATCGACACCCTGCCCTTCGCATCCACCTTGTGGTGGCTTTCACCTCTAAACCTGCGCGCCAAGACGACTGTCCCTTCCGCTTGCGCCCCACTAAAACTTTAGTCCCCCAGACGAAAAACGGCGGGTTGATCTGCTGCCACTGATCAACCCGCCGCATTGACCCGCTGTGCGGGATGTCCAGCTGCGCGCGCCACCTGGGGGGATGTCTGCTCGCCCGCGCGCCGGATCTCTTGATTGATGAAAGCGAGATGCCTGTATGAAACCTGATTTTATTGGTTCGGGGTCGTTTGGCGCCCCATGTGCCTCGTCCTCATCGGATGAATTAGGGATGCCATGGGAATTCATGGAAATCAACAACTATTTTCAATGGAATCTCAGTCAAACACAATATAACCGGTTCAACAACGAACAAAAAACATCCAACTTGCACCACAGGTTGATCAACCTTATCCCAGAATCCCAATATATAGTGAATGCTGGCAGCCACCTCTATAATCCCATAGTTTCCCATAATATTTTCGAATGTGGCGAATACTCACCCGCCATCCCGTTCAGATCGTGTTTTTTCGGACGAATCACAGACCGCCACACCGGTCAAGCAATCCCTCACTCCAAAACTCCGTGCCCGCCCATAATTTCCCATGCGAAAGATTGCGGGGGTTGGTAAGGGGGCCGCACATCGCCCGACATAGCGATTGCAAATCGCACAAATTTCAGAATGCCCGCACAAAGAAGGGGCAATCGTCTGCATGCCTTTAGGTCATGGAAAAACCACGGTTTGTACACAGGGCGTCAAAAACCCTTATTTTCAAAGCCCTTCCGCCATAAAACTTACAACACATTGATATCTATGCAATTGCTGCATAGCAGCATTGACGACGTGAGCTATTGTGCAATCGCAGCATTGGCCTATTTTCAGTCTCAAGCAAACGCCGGACAACACCGGCAGCAACGACATCTACTGGGTAACGAACATGGCTGTAGCAACACAACAAACCGCGCTCAAAGGCGCACCGGCAACCGGCCTGACATCTTTGATCGAGGTCGCAAAGACCCGTTTCGCCCGGTACCGCATGTACCGCCAGACGGTAAATGAACTGTCCGAGCTATCGGATCGTGAACTGGCCGATCTGGGATTGCACCGCTCGATGATCCGTCGTCTGGCGATGCAGGCCACAGAAGAACAACTGGCGCGTTAAGCGCAACACGACATAACCGAGATCAGGTCCATCTCCTCCCTTTGGACCTGTATATCAGCGGCGACATCTCTCCTCCTCCCTGATGTCGCCGCACCTTATACCGGCCCTGAACGCCGGACGCAGACACACCGGGTACTTCTCCTCCCTTTCCCGGTGTTGCAAGCACGCGGCGGCGTCTCTCCTCCTCCCTGACGTCGCCGCGTCTAACTCATACCGGGATCAAACCCGGGACCGGATACATCGGGGCTCTCCTCCTCCCTGCCCTGATGTTGAAAGCGCGCGGCGGCACCTCTCCTCCTCCCTGGTGTCGCCGCGACTTACACATACCGGGGTCAAACCCGGGACCGGATACATCGGGGCTTCCTCCTCCCTGCTCTGATGTAGAAAAGAACGGCGGTTCCCTTCCTCCTCCCTGGGAACCGCCGTTTTTGTATCTTCAGACATGAAAAAGACGCCGCGGTCGAAACCGGGCGCCCTTCAAAGTGTTAAGCATGTGCCGTCAGGCACATTCATTTTGGTTAAAACGGGATATCGTCCTTGGCGGACAGATATTGCGCGACCACTTTCTTGGTGCCGGCCTTATCGAAATCGACCTCGACCTTTTCGCCCTCGATGCCCGTCACCGCGCCATAGCCGAACTTCTGGTGAAACACCCGCTCGCCCAGCGTGAAGCTGGCCACCGCTGTGGCATCAATCACCGTAGTCCGGCTTTCTTTCGGCTGCGCCATGCCATATTGCCCCTGCCGCGCCTGCAACCGTTTCCAGCCGGGCGAGTTGTAGACATTCGCCTCGGCCGCGCGGGTTTCAATCCCGGCTGCTGGCTGCGAACCACCATAAAGTCCCGGCGGCGTCAGGACCTCAACGTGGTCCTCGGGCAGCTCGTCGATAAAGCGCGACGGCATGGAATTCTGCCACTGCCCAAAGACCCGCCGATTTGCGGCAAAAGAAATCGTACAGACCTCTTCGGCGCGGGTGATGCCGACATAGGCCAGACGGCGTTCTTCCTCGAGACCTTTGAGCCCCGTTTCGTCCATGGACCGCTGAGACGGGAACAGCCCGTCTTCCCAGCCCGGCAGGAACACGGCGGGAAATTCCAATCCCTTGGCCGCGTGCAGCGTCATGATTGAAACCTTGGCACCGTCGCCTTCTTTTTCATTGTCCATCACAAGGCTGACATGTTCCAGAAACCCCTGCAGATTCTCGAAGTTATCCAGCTGATTGACCAGTTCCTTGAGGTTTTCCAACCGCCCCGGCGCCTCGGGCGTTTTTTCATTCTGCCAGTGCGTCGTGTAACCGGATTCGTCGAGAATGATCTGAGCCAGCTCGATATGCGATATTTCGGGCGCACCAAACCGCATGGGCGCTGCACCGTCATCAATCACCACATCGCCATCGACCTCGATCCGCGGTCCGCGTGTCATCGCATTCCAGCGTGCCAGCCCGTCGATCAACTCACGCAGCGCCTTGCCGCCTTTGCCCTTGATCAACCCGTTATCAACCGCGATCCGCGCCCCATCGACCAGAGACACGCCGTGTTCTCGCGCCGTCATCTGGATCGTCTGCTGCGCCTTGTCGCCAAGGCCGCGTTTGGGCGTATTCACGATCCGCTCGAACGCCAGATCATCACCGGGGCTGACCACCAGCCGGAAATAGGCCATGGCGTCGCGGATCTCCATCCGCTCATAAAACCGAGGGCCACCGATCACCTTGTAGGGCAGCCCAATGGTCAGGAACCGATCCTCAAACGCGCGCATCTGGTGGCTGGCGCGGACAAGGATTGCGATCTCATCCAACCCGATCGGCCGTACACCCCGCGTACCGCCCTGCATCGCATCGATTTCCTCACCGATCCAGCGGGCCTCTTCCTCGCCGTCCCAATGACCGATCAGCCGGACCTTTTCACCGTCTTCCGCAGCGGTCCACAGCTCTTTGCCCAACCGGCTTTCGTTGCCCCTGATCACATTCGAGGCCGCCGCCAGAATATGCGGCGTTGACCGATAATTCTGTTCCAGTCGAACCACATAGGCACCGGGGAAATCCTTTTCAAACCGCAGGATATTGCCCACTTCGGCGCCGCGCCAGCCATAGATCGACTGGTCATCATCGCCCACGCAGCAGATGTTTTTATGCCCCCCGGCCAGCAAACGCAGCCAGAGGTATTGGGCGATGTTGGTGTCCTGATACTCATCCACCAGAATATAGCGGAACCAGCGCTGGTATTGCTCCAATACGTCCGCATGGGTCTGGAAGATCGTGACCATATGCAATAGCAGGTCACCGAAATCCACCGCGTTCAATTCCCGCAGGCGGGTTTGGTATTGGGCATATAACTCAATACCCTTGTCGTTGTAGGCCCCGGCATCCGCCGCAGGCACTTTGGCAGGTGTCAGCGCCCTGTTTTTCCAGTCATCGATGATTCCGGCCAGCATCCGCGCAGGCCAGCGTTTGTCATCGATATTCGCCGCCTGAATCAATTGCTTGAGCAGGCGCAGCTGATCGTCGGTATCCAGAATAGTGAAGTTCGATTTCAGATCGACCAGTTCCGCATGACGGCGCAGCAGCTTGACGCAGATCGAATGGAACGTGCCCAGCCAGGGCATGCCCTCGGCGGGTTGGCCCAAAAGGCGACCCACACGGGTTTTCATCTCGCGCGCGGCCTTGTTGGTAAAGGTCACCGACAATATCTCATTCGGGCGGGCGCGTGCCGTGGTCAGTAAATGGGCGATGCGTGCGGTCAGAGCCTTGGTCTTGCCCGTTCCGGCCCCCGCCAGCATCAGAACCGGACCGTCCAGACGTTCAACCGCGTCGCGCTGCGCCGGGTTCAGGTCATCCAGATACGGTGTCGGCCGAGCGGCCATGGCCCGCGTCGACAGCGATGCGCCATCAAAGGCGTCCATTTCGTCAAAACTGCTCATCTGTCCAAACTACGCCGGAACCGCGCCGAGGGAAAGAGTTTGTTCACGCCTTGTTCGCGCGATTCTTTGCCTTCGGTTCCGGCCAATTCTAATCAACAGCGACACAGATCAGCCGGACGCGTTAACCATTTGTCAAACCTGACTTCTGATACTTTCCCCATCGTTGTGGGAGCGTAAAGTCATGAATAATTCCTATTGGCAGAATGGCAGTCATCGGCTGAAGTGGACGTTGATCATAGTGCTGCTGATCGCGGTAACTGCAGTTGCCGGATGGGGGATTTACAAGCTTCCGGCACCGCTGGTCGACCGGATGCTGCAGACAGATATCCTGAAACAGGCCGAATTGTGGAAACGGCGGGTTGTTTTACATCTTGAAAACCCAGAATCCACCCTGCGCACCGGCGAAATTGATGAGCACGATGCCGAATTTCTGGCCTCGATGCCCGAGGCCTCGGATGTTTATCGTTTCAAATTGTTCGACACCGCAGGTCGCGTCATCTGGTCCACCCGACCAGAGGAAGTCGGCAGCATGGAAAACCGCGCCTTTTTCCGTAGCGATGTTGCGCGTGGATTGGTGCATTACATTCAGGAAGTGGTTCCACTGTCCGAAATAGACGGGCTCGATCTGCATACGGACAATGTCCAGAACGCCATCCAGCACAATGTGGCCGAAGTCTTCATGCCCGTGACCAAGAATGGCCGGTTTTTAGGCGCGGTTGAATTCTATACCGACATTTCCGATTTGCGCGCCACTTTCATTACCCGTCTCAGAATTTCATTGGCCATACTCAGCGGGATTGCCGTACTTGCGCTTTGTATCGTGTCCTTCGTGACGTATCGCACCAACCGGTTTCAGGTTAGAGCGCTGCATAAGCAATCCGCCAAGGAACGCGACTTGATGGCTGAGCAGATTCGCTTGGCACGTGAGGTTCGCTTGCTGGGAGAATTGAATGAATGGTTACAGTCAAGCCGGTCACTGGATGAGCTGTTTGACATGGTCTCGCGCTTCATGACTCACATTCTGCCCGAGGCTGAGGGCAGCGTTTACGTCTATTCGAACTCACGCGATGTATTGGACGGCTGCGCCAGCTGGAACGCTGGCACACACAAAGCACATATCCACCCCGAAGGGTGCTGGGGCTTGCGCCGGGGGCGAACCTATGAATACGGAGCCTCTGAGATTGACTTTGTTTGTGAACATGCTGAACCGCATGACGGGCGGCCTTATTTTTGCTTTCCCATTCTGGCGCATGGAGAAACGGTTGGTTTGCTGCACCTGCGGGCCCATGAACACAAGGGGGAAGCTTTTCATGGAAGCAAGAAGCTCGCCCAGTTGTGCGCCGAACAGATTAGCATGGCGATTGCCAATGTACAGATGCGCGATCAGTTGCACGACCAATCTGTGCGGGACCCGTTGACCGGGTTGTTCAACCGCCGGCACATGACGGAAACGTTGCGAAAATCCATAACCCGCAGTCAGCAAACCGGGGCACGCCTCAGCTTGGTCGCGGTTGACGTGGACCATTTCAAGAAATTCAACGATACCCATGGCCATGATGCCGGGGATATGGTTCTGCGCGCTGTGGGGTCTGCGTTGGAACAGGGCTGCGACCGGGACGAGGTCGCCTGTCGTATCGGCGGCGAGGAATTCATGCTGATCCTGCCCGACAACGCGCCCGAAGACGCGGTTACCCGCGCCGAGCAGATACGGCAAGCGGTCGAGGCTGTTTCGGTGCGATATGGTGAGAAATCGCTGCCCCGCATCACGATCTCGGTCGGTGTGTCCCATTACCCGGCGCATGGCACCATGCCACAGGATTTGATGCGCGCGGCGGACGATGCCTTGTATACGGCCAAAGACAAGGGCCGGAACCAGGTGCAGGTCGCAGGAACCGAAGCGGCTGCTGCCCGGGAGGCAAAAGCCGCGCCAAAACAGGTGCCAAAGGCGGTCCCACCTGCGCCAGCGGCCTGAAAACCTTGCAGAATCGCACGGCAGGTTGGATCAAGTTACATGGACCTGCACAGCAAATTCCCCGGCATCGCTGATCTGAAGCGCCAAGCGCGGCGCAGGATACCGTATTTCGTCTGGGAATATCTGGACAGTGGGACCGGCACCGAAGCTACATTGAGCCGCAATCGCAAGGCACTGGATCGGCTGGGATTTCTGCCCTCAATCCTGCACGGGCCGATCGATTGTGACACCAGCGTTCGGTTTCTCGGGCAGGAGTTCCCGCTGCCCTTTGGGATTGCGCCGATCGGGATGTGCGGCCTGACCTGGCCCGACGCCGAAAGGCTATTGGCACAAGCTGCCGCCAAAGAAGGCCTGCCCTATACCCTGTCAACCGTCGCCAGTCAGAGCCCCGAGGATTTGGCGCCTGACCTCGGTAACAACGCCTGGTTCCAGCTGTACCCGCCGAAAGACCCAGAAATTCGTCAGGATATGCTGGATCGCGCAAAGTTGGCCGGGTTCTCGACACTGGTCCTTACCGTGGACGTCCCAGTCGCGTCACGGCGGGAACGGCAAATCCGGTCGGGGTTGACGAACCCGCCCAAACTGACGCCGCGCTTGCTGGCGCAGATCGCGCAACGGCCCCAATGGGCCCTGGGGATGGCAAGGCATGGGATGCCAAGGATGCGCACATTGGACAAGTATATCGACGGGGACAGTGCCCTGCCCTCTACGGCTCATGTCGGGTACTTGCTGCGCACCTCGCCTAATATGGACTATGTCAGATGGCTGCGCGATGCGTGGGACGGTCCCTTCATCATCAAAGGCGTCATGCGCGCCGAGGATGCCGAACGGCTGCAACAGGTTGGCGCCGATGCCATCTGGATATCGAATCACGGCGGTCGACAGTTTGATGGCGCACCCGCCAGTATTGAGGTTTTGCCCGCCATGCGGGCGGCCACTGACCTGCCCCTGATCTTTGACGGCGGTATCGAAGGTGGTCTGGATATTCTGCGCGCCAAAGCGTTGGGGGCTGATTTTGTGATGCTGGGGCGTGCTTTTCTATACGGGCTTGCTGCGTTGGGTGCCGACGGTCCCGCACATGTCGTCGATATTCTGCGACAGGACCTGAAAGCCAACATGGGTCAGTTGGGGGCCGAAAAACTGGATCAGTTACCCAGCGTAAACACTTTGATTGATGCCGCATCGCAGCATGTGTATTAAGATCGCGCCAAGGGAGGCGTTTGCGAGCGTTAACATGCCGGTTCTACCCAGAACGACTGATGTACGAGCGCCTATTGTCCGCCTATGAACACGGCCAAACAACTAGGACCGGGACCTGACATGACAGACTTCAACAAGATCCTGATCGCCAATCGCGGCGAGATTGCCATTCGCATCATGCGTGCTGCCAACGAGATGGGAAAACGAACCGTTGCCGTCTTTGCCGAAGAAGACAAGCTGGGCCTGCACCGTTTCAAAGCGGATGAAGCATATCGCATTGGCGAAGGGATGGGCCCGGTGGCCGCGTATCTCAGCATTGAAGAGATCATTCGCGTGGCCAAAGAATGCGGCGCGGATGCGATCCATCCAGGCTATGGCCTGCTGTCGGAAAACCCTGATTTTGTGGACGCCTGTGTGCAAAACGGCATCACCTTCATCGGACCCAAAGCAGAAACCATGCGCGCCCTTGGTGACAAGGCCAGCGCGCGGCGCGTTGCCGTTGAAGCCGGCGTTCCGGTGATCCCCGCGACCGAGGTTCTGGGCGATGACATGGATGCGATCCGCAAGGAAGCCGCCGAGATCGGCTATCCGCTGATGCTCAAGGCGTCCTGGGGCGGCGGCGGTCGTGGTATGCGCCCGATCGAATCTGAGGACGAATTGGAAGAAAAGGTGCTGGAAGGCCGTCGCGAGGCCGAGGCCGCATTCGGCAATGGCGAGGGTTATCTGGAAAAGATGATTATCCGCGCGCGCCACGTTGAGGTGCAAATTCTAGGCGACAAGCATGGTGAGATATATCACTTGTATGAGCGTGACTGCTCGGTCCAGCGCCGCAATCAGAAGGTCGTCGAACGCGCGCCTGCCCCGTATCTCAGCGAAGAACAGCGGGCCGAGATTTGCGATCTGGGCCGCAAGATTTGCGCGCATGTGAACTATGAATGTGCCGGCACAGTCGAATTCCTGATGGATATGGAAACGGGCAAGTTCTACTTCATCGAAGTGAACCCCCGTGTACAGGTGGAACACACCGTCACCGAAGAAGTCACCGGCATCGACATCGTGCAGGCGCAGATTCTGATTGCCGAAGGCAAGACACTGGCCGAGGCCACCGGCGCCAACAGCCAGTCGGACGTGCATCTGACTGGTCACGCACTGCAAACCCGGATCACCACCGAGGATCCGCAGAACAATTTCATCCCCGATTATGGCCGCATCACCGCCTATCGCTCGGCCACGGGCATGGGTATCCGGCTGGATGGCGGCACCGCCTATGCGGGCGGTGTGATTACGCGGTATTACGACTCGTTGCTGACCAAGGTCACCGCCAAGGCCCCCACGCCCGAGGCGGCGATTGCCCGTATGGACCGCGCCCTGCGTGAATTCCGTATCCGCGGGGTCAGCACCAATATCGACTTTGTCATCAACTTGCTGAAACACCCGACCTTCCTGTCGAACGAATACACCACCAAATTCATCGACACGACGCCGGACCTGTTCACCTTTAAACGACGGCGCGACCGGGGCACCAAGGTTCTGACCTACATTGCTGACATCTCGGTGAACGGGCATCCCGAAACCAAAGACCGTCCGGAACCGCGATCCGATCTCAAAGAGGCCAAGGCCCCGGCTTCCAAAGCCGAGCCGCAGATGGGCACCCGCAACCTGCTAGAGCAAAAAGGCCCGCAGGCCGTTGCCGATTGGATGAAAGCGCAGCGTCAGTTGCTGATCACCGACACCACCATGCGCGACGGGCATCAGTCTTTGCTGGCCACCCGGATGCGGTCGATCGACATGATCAAAGTGGCGCCAACCTATGCCGCCAACCTACCGCAACTGTTCAGCGTCGAATGTTGGGGGGGGGCGACTTTCGACGTGGCGTACCGCTTTTTGCAGGAATGCCCGTGGCAGCGCCTGCGGGATTTGCGCGAAGCGATGCCGAACCTGATGACCCAGATGCTGCTGCGCGGAGCAAACGGGGTGGGCTATACCAACTATCCTGACAATGTGGTGCAGGAATTCGTACGTCAGGCGTCGCAGAACATCGACGTGTTCCGTGTATTCGACTCGTTGAACTGGGTCGAAAACATGCGTGTCGCGATGGATGCGGTCGTTGAGAACGGCAAGATCTGCGAAGGAACCGTCTGCTATACCGGGGACATTCTGGATCCGAACCGCGCCAAGTATGACTTGAAATACTATGTCGGCATGGCGAAAGAGCTGCGCGATGCAGGCGCGCATGTGTTGGGTCTGAAAGACATGGCGGGGCTGTTGAAACCAGCCTCGGCCCGCATTCTGATCCGGGCTCTGAAGGAAGAGGTCGGGTTGCCGATTTACTTCCACACCCACGACACGGCGGGCATCGCCAGCGCCACTATCCTTGCTGCGTCCGAGGCCGGCGTGGACGCGGTCGATTGCGCGATGGACAGCTTCAGCGGCAACACCAGTCAGGCAACACTTGGAACTGTGGTCGAAGCCCTGCGCCACACCGAGCGTGACACCGGGCTGGACATCAAAGCCATCCGCGAGATCAGCGATTACTTTGAGGCCGTACGCGGACAATACGCAGCCTTCGAATCCAGCCTGCAAGCCCCCGCCTCTGAGGTGTATCTGCACGAGATGCCTGGCGGTCAGTTCACCAACCTCAAGGCGCAGGCGCGCTCACTGGGGCTGGAAGAGCGCTGGCATGAAGTGGCGCAGATGTATGCAGACGTGAACCAGATGTTCGGTGACATCGTGAAAGTGACGCCATCTTCGAAGGTTGTTGGCGACATGGCCCTGATGATGGTCAGCCAGAACATGACCCGCGAACAGGTCGAGGACCCGGACACAGATGTGGCCTTCCCCAACTCGGTGGTCGATATGATGCGTGGCAATTTGGGTCAGCCTCCGGGCGGGTTCCCTGACACGATCATCACCAAAGTGCTCAAGGACGAAGCCCCCAACACCCAGCGCCCCGGCAAAGACGTGCCTGCGGTCGATCTGGAAGCCACCCGCGTTGATCTGGCGAAACAGTTGGAAGGTAAAGATGTAGATGACGAGGACCTGAACGGGTACCTGATGTATCCCAAGGTGTTCCTGGACTATATGGGCCGTCACCGGACTTATGGTCCGGTCCGTACCCTGCCCACCCGGACCTTCTTTTATGGCATGGAACCCGGCGAGGAAATCACCGCTGAGATCGACCCCGGCAAGACGCTTGAAATCCGCTGTCAGGCAATCGGTGAGACCGATGAAAAAGGCGAAGTCAAAGTCTTCTTTGAACTCAACGGCCAGCCCCGCGTGATCCGGGTTCCGAACCGTTTGGTCACCTCGACCACACAGGCAAGGCCCAAGGCTGAGGTCGGCAACCCCAACCATGTCGGCGCCCCGATGCCGGGAGTTGTGGCCACAGTGGCCGTGGCAGCCGGCCAAGAAGTAAAAGAAGGCGATATGTTGCTGACCATCGAAGCGATGAAGATGGAAACCGGCATTCACGCCGAGCGTGATGCAACGGTCAAAGCAGTGCATATCCAGCCTGGTGGTCAGATTGACGCAAAGGACTTGCTGGTCGAACTGGAGTAAGCGGCATAGGCTGTCGCCCTGACAGGGGCCGCTCGGGCAACCGGGCGGCCTTTTTCTGTATCAGCGAAGGAGCAAGACCCATGCTGTCGATCACACCGATCTATGCCGCTCTATTGGCATTCCTGTATGTCGCGCTCAGCGTCAAGGTCATCAGCCAACGCCGCAGCGACAAAGTTTCCTATGGCGATGGCGGCAATTCAGACGTGCTCAAGGCCATGCGCACGCATTCCAACTTTGCGGAATACGCGCCTTTTGCATTGCTGCTGATCGCGATGGCCGAATTGCAGGGCGCCGGGGCCTGGCTGATCAATCTGTTGGGCCTTGGTATTCTGGCTGGGCGGGTCCTGCATGCGTATGGGTTTGGGAAAAAACCACAGATCGTTATCCTGCGTCAGATCGGGATGCTGCTGACATTTGCCTCTATCCTGATCGCGGCTATCGCCTGTCTTGTGATGGCGTTTTGAGCCAAGCGGCGGACGTTATCACGCCAGAATCTGCGTCTCGATGGCCGGTGCTTTCATGAGAACAGGCTGAACCTGACCCAGGCTGTCTTCATTCGGTTTGCCAACCGCTGCGGCCAGCAAAATCAACCCCGCAAGGGATGCCATTTTCAAGTCAGCGAGCTGCGCCATGTCCAAACCTCGTTTCTTGTTGTTGTTTGGTACTCTTGGTTTTGAACGCGTGACGCGCGCGTTTCCGTCGAAAGATTTTTCCCCTGTTTTGTGTTTTTCCGCTTGCAGCCCAGCTTGGGAATTAATACATCCCTCCTCACTCAACGGCGCGGGCGTAGCTCAGGGGTAGAGCATAACCTTGCCAAGGTTAGGGTCGGGCGTTCGAATCGCCTCGCCCGCTCCATTGAGAGACCGAAAGGTCGAACATAGTATCTGATGCGGGCGTAGCTCAGGGGTAGAGCATAACCTTGCCAAGGTTAGGGTCGGGCGTTCGAATCGCCTCGCCCGCTCCAGATACACACTTGACCAAACATTGCTGGTTTCTTGTAAAATGTTGCGCCATTCTATTGGCGCTACAGATTTCAGGATTTTACCTATGTCAGATTATACCATTCGCCCATTGACCGCTGATGAATTACAGCACGCCGTGGATTGGGCTGGACGCGAGGGGTGGAACCCTGGAAAGCACGACGCCGAGTGTTTTCGGACGACAGATCCTGACGGATACCTGGGCGGTTTTCTGGACGGTGAAATGATCGCTTCGGTCTCGGCTGTGAACTATGATGACGCGTTTTCTTTCCTGGGGTTCTACATTGTCCGCCCCGAATTTCGCGGATCAGGGCATGGGCTAGAGATCGCCCAGCATGCGCTGGCCCATTGCAAGGGCCGCAATATGGGGCTGGACGGTGTGGTCGAACAGCAGGACAATTACCGCAAATCCGGGTTCTCCTTTGCCTATAACAACTATCGCGTTGGGGCGAAGATCGGAGAGGTTTTGCCCAAGCTTGGGCAGGTGCTGGGCAATGGGGTCACGCCCGTCGACAACGTCTCGGACGCGCTAAAGGCATATGATAGAAGGCTGTTTCCTGCCCGGCGGGATGCCTTTCTGCGAGGGTGGTTGAGCGCACCCAGTCACATTTCACGCAAGTATACCGAAGATGGCCGCATCAAGGGCTATGGCACGCTGCGACCTTGCCAGGCTGGGTACAAGGTGGGTCCCCTGTTTGCCGATGACGCCGGAATTGCCCAAACTCTGCTGGCCAGCCTATTGGCCGCTGTCCCCGTCGATCATCACGGACAGGAGGTCTTTGTTGATATGCCCCAACCCAACAGAGAGGCATTTGCGCTGGCCGCGCAGCTTGGGTTGGAGAAAGTCTTTGAGACCGCCCGGATGTATTCCGATCACCAACCGGACATCGACCTGAACCGCATCTTCGGCGTCACGACATTTGAATTGGGCTGACACAAGCATTGACTTCAGGGCATCAATCCCCGGCCAATCTCGCCCATTCAGGTCGACCAAACAAGCAGATCCACAACCACAGGACTTACCCCATCATGGCAGGAGATCAGCAAAAACGGTTTCTGACCGGAGTGTTGGAATATCTACCGGGGTTGAGCTTTTTGATCCTGTCCCGGGCAAGTGATGATCTGCGGTTGGCGGGATGGATTGGCACCTTTCTCGCCGCGACCGTGTGCGTGGCCTACGCCCGAAAAGTTATGAAACCGCACCCCGTATTGCTGGGGATCAATATCTTTATGATCGTCATCACTCCTTTGATTGAACTTCTTCACATCGGAAACAATGCGACGGTAGCGCAGTATTTACTCAAAAACATAGACAGTCTGGTTCTTGCCAGCATTTTTGTAACCGGGCTTGCGCTGACGCTTTTAACGCAGCGCGGGTTTCTGACGCACCACTCCGAAAGCACGGCGAAAATGCGCGCACATTCCGCCTGTCTGCTGACGGTTTGTTCTGTCGGAGTTGTTTGGTCCCTTTTCGCAGGGGACAACCATCTGCTGTCGCTTGTTTTGCCGCTGTCGCTGCTGTTTGGGTTGCAGCAATATTTGACCGCCGGGGCCACCGACAGACAAGCTCGGCACGATGTTGTCCTAGCAAGCGCTGGCGCCGTGCCTGCACCCGCAGACACGACGATCTGAATTTGTCCTAAAACGCCTTGAACGTCATGGTGGTCAGAGATCGCTCGATCCCGGGGATGATCAGCAGATTTTCATTGATGAAATGGCCCACATCCTCGGATTCCGGGATGTAGAGCTTGAGCAGCAGGTCATATTCACCACTGGTCGAATACAGTTCCGAGTGAATTTCCCGCAGCGCGATCTCTTCGGCGACCTTGTAGGTGGTGCCGGGTTTGCAGCGGATCTGGATGAAAACGCAGGTGGACATGGGCCTGGCCTTGTTGGTTGAGTTGACGGCAGGCTGGCATGGCCCGGGTCCGGGCGCAATCCCCTGCAACAGTTTGCGGTGAATGCCACGCTTGGTCTGGATAAGGCAGGCCTTCCCCGTCTATAAGCGCGCCTGAAGCAAAAGGAATTCGCCCATGCGCAGTGCAAAGATCAGCCGTCAGACCGCCGAGACCAAGATCACGGTCGAGGTCAATCTGGACGGCACAGGCCAGTATGACAATCAGACCGGCGTTGGATTTTTTGACCATATGCTGGACCAGTTGGCGCGGCATTCCCTTATCGACATGACCATCCGGGCCGAGGGCGATACCCACATCGACGATCACCACACGGTCGAAGATACCGGCATCGCGCTGGGTCAGGCGCTAACGCAAGCGTTGGGCGATAAGACAGGCATCCGCCGCTATGGTGAATGTCACCTGCCCATGGATGACGCACAGGTGCGTTGTGCGCTGGATCTGTCGGCGCGCTCGTTCCTGATCTGGAACATCGATCTGCCGACACCCAAGATCGGAACGTTCGATACCGAGCTGGTACGCGAGTTCTTTCAGGCCCTCAGCACCCATGGCGGTATCACCCTGCATGTTGATCAACTGCACGGGTTCAACAGCCACCACATTGCCGAGGCCGCGTTCAAGGCCGTGGCCCGCGCATTGCGTCAGGCGGTTGAGACCGACCCGCGTAAGGCAGATGCAATTCCGTCCACGAAAGGCGCGTTGTAGATGCTGACGGCCATTATCGACTACGAAAGTGGCAATCTGCACTCGGCCGAAAAGGCGTTTCAGCGCATGGCGCGCGAGATGGGCGCGGGAGAAGTTGTCGTAACCTCGGACGCGGAGGTGGTTGCCCGCGCGGACCGGCTGGTTCTACCCGGTGACGGCGCTTTTCCCGCCTGCGCGAATGAGCTGCGCGGGCACAAAGGCATCTACGACGCGATGGTCGAGGCCGTCGAACAGAAAGGCCGCCCCTTTCTGGGCATCTGCGTCGGCATGCAATTGATGGCCTCCAAGGGTCACGAATATCGCGAGACCGACGGTCTTGGCTGGGTTGCAGGTGATGTGGTGCGGATCGAGCCGTCCGATAGTGCGCTGAAAGTGCCGCATATGGGCTGGAACGATCTGGTTCTGGAAAGCGAGCACCCGGTCTTTGCCGGGGTGCAATCAGGCGATCACGCCTATTTCGTGCACTCCTACCATTTCCGGGTCAGCGACCCGGCGCAGCGTTTGGCTTATGTGGAGTATGGGCAGGAAGTCACGGCCGTGATCGGCCGCGACACTATGGTTGGGATGCAGTTTCACCCTGAGAAAAGTCAGGACGTGGGCCTGCGCATGATCGGGAACTTCCTGACCTGGACGCCCTGAGCGGTTACTGAACCCGCGTCCAGTCCTGCCCGCGACACACGAGACCGCCTACAGCACAGCCTTTGACGGTCAGCTTGTTCTGGTTGTCCAGCGTCATCTTCGAGCTGTAGGTCTTGTCACGGTCCGGGGCCCAGATCTTGCCGCCGCTATAGCTGCCGCCGCCATCAGGCACCATATCCCAGATGATCTGCTTGCCGAGGTTTTCATACTCCAGCTGCTCATTACCGTCTTTGTCAAAAGCGGTGTCGATGGTGCCACAAATCGCGCTGCCGCATTCCGAAATCGAAACGTGTAGATACCCACCGGTATCCCCGGGCTGGGTCTTCCAAAGCCCGTCAACCGGATCGGCTGCAAAAGCAGCGCTGGCCAATACCGCAAACCCGGCTGCAAGTGTGAATGTCTTCATGATTTCCTCCCTTATTTCTGCTCAGTCTGGCCCGGCTGGGCAATTCCGGCAAGATTGACTTGGCGTCGCGTTGCATCCCCTACCCCGCATGTGCGATATCCCGCGCGAACAGTTCAGATATAGGGCCGCCCGACATGATCCTCTACCCCGCTATCGACCTCAAAGACGGCCAGGCCGTACGCCTGCTGCGCGGTGAAATGGATAAGGCAACGGTGTTCAGCGACGACCCGGCGGCACAGGCCCGCGCCTTTGTTGAGGCCGGGTGCGACTGGCTGCATCTGGTTGATCTGAACGGCGCATTTGCCGGTGAACCGGTGAACGCCGCCCCGGTCGAGGCGATCCTGAAGCAGTGTGATGTGCCCGCCCAGCTGGGCGGCGGCATTCGTGACATGGCCACGATCGAGGCCTGGCTGGACAAGGGGCTGGCCCGGGTAATTCTGGGCACCGTAGCTGTCGAGAACCCAAATCTGGTGCGCCAGGCCGCCAAAGCCTTCCCTGGAAAGGTTGCCGTGGGAATTGATGCCCGCAACGGGATGGTCGCCACCAAGGGCTGGGCCGAGGAAACCAACGTGCAGGTCACTGATCTGGCCCGCAGCTTTGAGGACGCGGGAGTGGCCGCGATCATCTATACCGACATCAACCGCGATGGCGCGATGCAGGGGCCGAACATCGAGGCAACCGCGGATCTGGCCCGGGCGGTGGACATCCCGGTCATTGCCTCAGGCGGCGTGTCCTCTGTCGCAGATCTGATCGCCCTGCGCGATTGTGGCGCAGATTTGAACGGTGCGATTTCCGGGCGTGCGCTTTATGATGGGGCGATTGACCTGAAAAAGGCTCTGACAGCGCTCAGAGAGTAACCCAATGTTCAAGTCGCGCGTGACACGATCCGCCCTGCCCTCCTCAAGCTTGCTGCACAAGCGCCTGCAGGATGGTGATTTTCTGGATTGCTTCAGCGTTGCCTCGGACCTGCCCCCGCGCCGCGCCGCAGACATCATCACCGCGTTTCCGTCCTGGGCAATGGCCCTGGTACGGCTGCGCGGAATGCTGGTCGCACCTTTCGGGCTGAGCCGGACGGGACCGGAGGCCGCTGACAAGGTCGGGATATTCCCGGTTGAACATGACAGCGCATCCGAGGTGATCGCAGGGTTCAACGACCGCCACCTTGATTTCAGGGTCTCAGTACTGTCTGAGAACGGCCGTGTGTCTCTGGCCACCTGGGTTCATCGCCACAATCTGGGCGGACGGCTGTATCTGGCCGCAATCCTGCCGTTTCACATCCTGATCGTGCGCAATGCGCTTGCGCGGTTGCGCCACGCAAGCGCCTGAGCCTGGGCGATCTATCCGGCGGCGGCAGCGGTCAGTTTGCTAAGCGCGCCGCGCATCTTTTCGATGATCGGTGAATTTTCGACCTCATCAAGCTCGTCCATCGTTTCTTTCGGATCTTCATAGGCCAGCCAGACCTGACCGTCTGCATCCTCATAGGCCTGCACTTTCAGGGGCAGGAACAGACCCGCGCGCGCGTCGATCTGCATGGCGGGCGTGCCCAACTTGGGGTTGCCAAAAATCAGCACCTGGTTGGCGGGGATTGGGGTCCCTATCTTTTCTGCCCCTGCGGCGTGATCTACACGGGCAAAAACAGTTGCGCCCGCGTTGCCAACTGCAGCCTCAAGCGCGTTCAACGCTTCTGCCACGGACTTGTCTGTGGGTATTTTGATGATGTCGTCAGCCATTGCGGGCAGTGCCCCTCCGAAGGTCAAAACAGTTGCCAGTATCAGTTTGCGCATATTGAACTTCCTTCTGTGAATTTCACCCTAGTTTTCACAGCTTTGTGCGTTCGAGCAATCACAAGTCTGGCATCGGCGGGGCTTTGCCGTTCGTCTTTGGGGGCCACGCCTGCAAGTCTGCCCTGTAAATGTCTATGAGCCGCCACTTTCGCGAACAATGCCCCGAAACGGCAGCTATTTTGCGCGAAACAGCCCCAAATTGGTCGCAATCTCAAATTACTTGAGACGTCGGGCAAAGCTGGCAAAGGCGTTCGGTATGAGCATTTCAAGTATGGGGTATTCGGACAGGGTCTGGATTCGCACAGCCACAATCGTGACATTCACGCTAACGATCTTCGTCAGCGCCAGCCTTTTGTTTTTTGTCCAACCGCTTTACGCCAAGCTTGTCCTGCCCAAAATCGGCGGCGCGCCAGCGGTCTGGACGACCGCAATGCTGTTTTTTCAGGTCGTTCTGATCTTCGGCTACCTCTATGCACACCTGTTGACCAAATGGTTGCCCTTGCGTTGGCAGCTTCTGACCCATGTCCTGTTTTGGCTCACCGCGCTGACATTCCTGCCTCTGTCCACCAGTGAAAGTTGGAGCTACGACGCGTCGCAATCCACCGCGCTTCAGACACTCGAGCTATTTGCCTTGGGTGTTGGCCTGCCCTTTGCCGTGCTATCTGCAAATGCTCCACTGCTGCAGGCTTGGTACACGCGCTCTGGCGGTCCATCGGCGGATGATCCTTACTTCCTCTACAGCGCAAGCAATGTAGGCTCTCTGCTGGCCTTATTGGCATTCCCCTTGCTGGCAGACCCGTTTCTGGGAGCGCGTGAGATCAGCTATGTCTGGTTTGTTGGCTTTGTCGTTTTTGGCGGTCTCCTCATCTTTTGCGGAATGCTGGCAATGCAGGGAACGCGACAGACCCCGGTGTCCACTGCGGCACAGACGTCATCACATGGCCTAAGTGCAAAACAGATCGCAGTTTGGATTGGCGTGGCCTTTGTTCCGTCTTCGCTCATGTTGTCGATCACAACCAAAGTCAGCACGGATCTTGGATCGATGCCCTTGATCTGGGTCATCCCACTGGCCGTGTATATCATGTCGTTTATCGTCGCGTTCGCAAAATGGGAACGGCTGACCACGGCTGGGTTGCAAGTGCCGACACTTTTGGCCTTGGCATGTGGGGCCGTATTGCTGTCCGATACCGTGCGGCAGGAAGCGGCACCAATCGTTATTTTAGCCTACGTACCGGTACTACTTGTAATCGCATTGTTTGCCCACCGGTTGCTTTTTGAACTTCGTCCACCGGCGGAACATCTTACAGTATTCTACATCGCGTTGTCTGTTGGCGGCGCGTTGGGGGGGCTGTTCAATTCCATAATCGCACCCGTTGCCTTTTCTCAGGAAATAGAAGCGCAGTTCACCCTGATACTTGCCGCAGCATTGTTCCTGCTGCGGCCATGGACCTTTTCGCCTCGGCATATCACGATTGCCTGCCTTGCCAGCGTGCCAGTTCTTCTGGTCTTCGGCACAATAGGAAACCTCGACGTCTTGGGTCACGGTTTGTTGCGGGCCTCGGCTGCCTTCATAACTCTGGCAACTGTTTTGTGGCTGTTTCGTGACTACGCTCTCCGCATTGTGGCTGTAATTGCAGTTGTCATGGTTCCGTCATTCCGCGCCATGGACGGTGCTATGCTCCAAGACCGCAGTTTCTTCGGCACCCATTCGGTCTATTCCGAAAATGGCCTGCGAATTTACAACAACGGCACGACGACCCATGGCGTGCAACGAGAGGAAGACTATGGCCGGAGACCAACGCCAATGTCCTACTACCACCCGGACGGCCCCATGGCGCAGGTCATCACGTCAGAATTCGGTGCCCAGGCAGATCAAATCGGCATCGTAGGTTTGGGAATAGGAGCGTTGGCTTGTTACAAGAAGCCGTCGCAAACGTGGGCCTTCTTTGAAATCGATGCCATGGTCGACGGCGTCGCGCGCAATCCTGCGTTGTTCAGCTATTTGTCCGAATGCGCCCCGAACTCCAAAACCCATTTGGGTGATGCGAGAATTGTACTGGCCCAGAACGAGTTCGAATTCGACATCCTGGTCCTTGATGCCTACAGCTCTGACGCCATTCCCATGCACCTCGTTACAAAAGAAGCGGTGCAGATGTATTCAGATCGGTTGTCATCTGATGGGGTATTGGTCTTTCACATCTCGAACAGATACTACAATCTCGCCACCCCATTGGCCCGCATTGCCCACAGCCTTGGCCTGCATGGTGCAGCACAGGCTCATGTGGTGGATGATGAGGCGCTAAAGCAGGGGGCAGCCTCTAGCGTGGTTGTAATCATGTCCCCAGACCATTCCCGGATTAACAGTTTTCTGAACCAAGGAAACTGGGTGCCTTTAACCGCAGATCACAAAACCCCTTGGACAGACGACAGGGCAAATCTGCTATCCGCACTGAAATGGTAGACAACAAATCCAGTAACCGGACTGGCATCGGTTTGACGTTGCCGGTAGAGATGCGGCAACAAAGGATGCCTCATGCTGAAAACCCGCATCATTCCCTGTCTTGATGTTGCTGATGGCCGTGTGGTCAAAGGCGTGAATTTTGTCGGCCTGCGCGATGCAGGCGATCCGGTGGAATTGGCCACGGCTTATGATGCGGCTGGTGCGGATGAAATCTGTTTCCTCGACATCCACGCCACCCATGAAAACCGCGGCACCATGTTCGACGTGGTCCGGCGCACGGCAGAACAGTGTTTTGTGCCCCTGACCGTGGGCGGGGGAGTGCGCACCAAGGATGACGTACGCGCCCTGCTGTTGGCAGGGGCGGACAAGGTCAGCTTCAACTCGGCCGCTGTGGCCAACCCGGATGTCATCGCCGAGGCCGCCGATCAGTTCGGCAGTCAGTGCATCGTCTGCGCCATCGATGCCAAGACCGTCAGCCCCGGCAAGTGGGAAATCTTTACCCATGGCGGGCGCAAATCCACTGGCATCGACGCAGTAGAATTTGCCAAAACGGTTGTCGCCAAAGGTGCCGGGGAAATCTTGCTGACCTCGATGGATCGGGACGGCACCAAATCAGGCTTCAACCTTCCCCTGACCCGCGCCATCTCGGACGCGGTGGACGTGCCGGTGATTGCCTCGGGCGGGGTGGGCAACCTGGATCATCTGGTCGAAGGCGTGACCGAAGGCGGTGCCAGCGCGGTGCTGGCGGCTTCGATCTTTCACTTTGGCGAATACACCATACGCGAGGCCAAGGAACATATGGCCGCCGCCGGTGTCCCAATGAGGTTGGAATGAGTATTCTGCGCGATCTGGCCACAACGATTGAGTCCCGCAAGGGCACCGACCCCGAGTCCAGTTGGACCGCCAAACTTTTGGCCAAAGGGCCGGAGAAATGCGCCGAGAAGTTTGGGGAAGAGGCCGTTGAGGCAATCATCGAGGCTGTCAAAGGCGATCAGGACAAGCTGACGGCAGAGGCCGCAGATGTGCTGTACCACCTGCTGGTCATGCTGGCCGCACGGGATGTAGCACTGGACGATGTGCTGGCCGAACTGGCCCGGCGTCAGGGCCTGAGTGGTATCGCCGAAAAGGCGGCCCGTCCAAAGGGTTAAGCGAACGGGTTTCGCCCGCCTGCCCTGCAGCTTATGATCGGGTCTGGTGAATCACGGATATCAGGCGGCGGGAATGATCAGAATTTTGGCCTTTGTGCTGACCTTGGGGATGCTTGCGGCCTGTTCTGCGCCACCGTCTTCCACCGGAGATGAGGTTCAACGGTTGGCCAGCGAAATCCGCAGCCTCGGTCCGGATATCGACCCGGTCGAGGCTGAGCGTGCCGCGCGTATCGCCTATTCCTATTCTGCGCAGCTGGCGCAAGAGTACGAGATCACCGATCCCCCCCGATTCACAACGCCAAGGTCAACAAGGGCCTGCGCCCACGCGGTCTGTGCTGGCACTGGGCCGAGGATATCGAGCGCAGGTTGGATCAGGAAGAGTTTGAAACGTTGGAAATGCACCGCGCCATAGCCAATGCCGATAACCCGTTTCGCATCGACCACAGCACGGCAATCATCAGCCGCAAGGGCGAGACGATGTATGACGGCGTGGTTCTGGACCCGTGGCGCTATGGCGGGGTGTTGTTCTGGTCGCCCCTGCCCGAGGACACTAAATACGAATGGGTGCCCCGCGACGCCGTATTGGAAAAGCGCCGCCTGGATCAACACGGTGCGCTTTTGCCTTATGTCAGCGGGTAGAGATCACAGCTTGGAAGAGATTACCCCAGTGGCAAACCCGCCCATGCGCAACTCGCCAAACAGACGCTGATACTCAATCTTCGGGCAGCGGTTCATCACAACGTCCACACCCTGAGCCTGCGCTTTGGCGGCTGCGTCCGGGTGCTCTACCCCGATCTGCATCCAGATCGTGCGCAAATTCGGAAAGGCTGCCAAAGCGTCATCGACAATCGGGGGCACGGCCTCGGACCGGCGGAAGATATCAACCATATCGACAGGTTCGGTGATGTCTGACAACGATGCCCGCACCGTTTGGCCGAACAACAACTTTCCCGCATGGCCGGGATTGACCGGAATGACCCTGTACCCCTTAAGGGACAGATAGCGCGCCACGTAATAGCTGGGCCGCACAGGGTTCATCGACACCCCAACCACGGCTACCACCTTGGTGCGTTGCAGGATATCCCTGAGGAACGGATCGGAATATTCAGTCATGCGGGCACATTAGGCGGTGTACGCAAAAGAAAAAAGCGCCCAGGTCATGCCTGAGCGCCAGTTGTTGGAACGAGGGACAGTGAAATGACCCGCGGCAGTTCCGTTCCGCGGTCATTGTGACATTTAAGCATGAGTTCTGAGAAAAAAAGAGGGTGCGCGCATTTTTGTGATGACAGATCACAAAAAGCGGGAATTTGCCTATTGGTGATACAGCACAACGGGCCAGTGTTCCTCGGCCTTGCGGATAAATCCAGCTCGGTCGCTGCTCCACATTTCCTCGATTTCCGGTGAATGGGTCAGATACAACCGGCCATCCACAACCTGCCACAGCGTTGGATCCGTGCTGATCAACTCACCCTGCGCCATTGCATAGGCACAGTACCCGCCAAATTGGGGCGCAAAGGCGCGCGGGTTGCTTTCAAATCTGTCGCGATTCTCGGCCGAAGAAAAATGCCACTCGACACCTTTCCACATGACCGAGTATTGCGGCTTACCCCGCACCGGACCGTCGCCGTTGAAATAGGACACAGCATCATACCCGCCCATGGCAGCACCATCCGTGTCAAAATACACGGGCATGTCCTGCGCCTGGGCGGCAGAAGCAAACACGGCAGCGGCAACCCCGCCAAGAAAAAGTCGTCTGGTCAGCATTGTGGAATCAGGCAAAGTTTCATCAGGACACTAAGATGCAATTTTTACCCGCCGGTGAAACCCTGTTTAACGCGGTTGTGATCGTGTGTGTCGCTTGCTGTTCGCCTTAGTCGAAGATGTCTTCAATCGCGTCCCAGGCCTCATCCATCACCCGCGAGAACATACTTTTTTTCTTCTTTTGCTTCTTTTTCTTGTACCCGCCGTCATATTTCGCAGACCCGGCGTCCGAGACCTTACGCTTGGGCATCATCTTGAGGTTATGCAAAGGTGCGCCGCAACTGGAACAGCTGAGCTCATGACGTTGCTGTCCTTTCAGAACCAGCGCGGCGCGTGTTCCGCAGTAACAGCAGGTGGCAATTTTTTGCGGGCTAGAAATGGGGGCCTCCTGTCTATTTGTGCCTAGAAGCATATAGGGCAATGGCGGCAGCATTTGAGACGTTCAGCGAACCAAATCCCCCGGCTGCGTCGATTTTCACCAGGTGATCAACCGTTTCTTTGGTTTTCTGACGCAAGCCCGGCCCCTCGGCCCCCAGCGCCAGCGCCACCGGGCGGTCCAGCTTGTCACCCAGCGCGGCCTCGATGGTTGCATCAGCCTCGCCATCAAGGCCCAGCACGATGAAACCCATATTCTGCAACTCGACGATGGCATCGGCCAGGTTACGCACCCGCAGATAGGGCTGTCGTTCCAGCGCACCGCTGGCGGTCTTGGCCAAAGCCCCCGTTTCAGGTGCTGAATGATGGCGCGTTCCGATAACGGCGCTGGCCCCCAGCACTTCGGCCGATCGCAGAATCGCACCGACGTTATGGGGATCGGTCACGCGGTCCAGCAACAGGACGCGCGGATGGGCGCGACCGATGCAATTCTCGGCCAGCCCACCCCAGTTCAGCGGTTTGACCTCGAGCGCTGCACCCTGATGGACGGATCCCGGATCAATGGGGGCGGTAAATTTGCGCGGATCGACCATTTCCGGCTCGATCCCAGAAAACTCAATAGCTTCTGCAAGCTTGTCTTGCGCGTTGCGGGTCACAACCAGCCGCAATTTCTGCCGGTTCGGGTTCATCAAAGCGTCCCGAACGGCGTGCAGTCCGAACAACCAGACGGTCTCGGCCGCAGCGGTTTTGCGGGCCTGTTCTTTTTCGACAACCCACTTTGGTTTTTTCATTTCTTGGGCCTCCGGGCCTGGAATTCGGTTTACTGCGCCAAAGCGGAATTTTCCTGTTGACGCTCCTTTAGAGCGCTAGTAATCACGCCTCCACGTCAGGTGCAACGCCTGACAGTGGGCGACAGGCCGCAAGGTGTGGCAGGGGACTGTAACTCCCTCGCGGAGACGCACGCCTGGTTCGATTCCAGGGTCGCCCACCACTTTTCTCAGATCATTACCGCACATATCCAGCCGTCAGTTCGACTGGCATGGCCACTCATGTATCATTTTCCATGCTCGTACGGCCAGCAACGAGCTGAACCTTTCGGCGCAAAGGCCAAATGCCGGAGCTGTTGGGGAAAATGCTGTTTCGGCGCCACAGTCGAAACACGGTGTGCCATGCCAGCGGGTACTGAAATAGTTGATCCATACATGTCGCCAGCTCTGGATCAGAGGGCGACAGCAGCTATTTTACAGAAATTGTCTTAGGCGGCCGCGCGCTGCGCACAGACGCGATTGAACCATTCGGTGATGGCTTCAATCTCGGGCTCTACCTGTTCTGCCGTGCCGTCGGTGAACTCTTGGAACTTTTCCTTGTTCAGACCGTTCACCCCTACCAGCACCGGGATATCCAGCGCCAGAGCCTCGGCAATCACCGGGCGAAAGCCGCGCCCGTCCGCCTCGTGCTTGCCGAACTTGTTGATGATCAACAACTGCGGCGCATCCGCAAGCGAGGCCGTCACATAGCCCACCGCCCGTTCCAACGCGGCCGGGTCCAACCGGCATCCGCGCGACTGTGTGCCCAGGGATTGCGAGATGCGGATGGTCTCACCCTTGGGCAGGACACGGACGTCCATGTCGCATTTGCTGTCGTCAGCACATTCGGTGTTGGTCTGCACCACACCCGACAATTGCGCGCCCGAGCGCAGCAACTGTTCCGCAGCTGCGCTCAGCAGGCGGTCAGTCGCACCGCGGTCGGTGGTGGTGATATAGGCCAGGTACATTCTGAGACCCTCGTGTTGAAACTGTAGCATTCCAGATAGCACGCATCCCTCGGTCCGACCACTCCTGTGCGTTATGGCAACGGAGAAAGACCGATCACAGGTGCGTGCAAGTAAAGCAGAGCCGCATAGGCGGCAAATGAGACCAGCCAGATCCACAGGCGGGGCCAGGGGCGTGGCGCGCGCAGGGACAGGCGCGCCGTGTTGCGGGACAGACGTGTCCATTCGATCCCCATCCGGCGTTGATTACGGCGGTCGATCAGGGACATGCCCAGCACGGCGAAGCCTGCGAACAGGCCAAACAGGATGACGTGTGACAGGCTGCCATTGGCCAGAAGATGCGACCCGGCCCACAGCATAAGCGCCACCAGAATCGGATGGCGCGTGGTGCGCAGAATGCCCGAGTGTTCCGGATCAAACGGACGCCGTCCCAGCCCACCAAACGAAAACGGGTTTTGGATAGACAAGCCCGCAACAGCCAACCAGACCACGACAGGCATCACCAACAAGGGCGCCCAGCGGAAGATCGTCCAGGGGGGAAGAACCTCGACATATGGCGCTTGGGCAGCGGCGATGATCAGCCAGGCCAATACCATCAGGGACAGGATGGAATAGGCTGCGAAGTACCCCTTGCGACCCAGCGTTTCGACCAACCTGCCCCGCACTGCGGGTCGCGCCGGGATAGCGTGCGTTAGTAAAAAAGTGATCAAAGCTGCAAGGAATAGGCCCCAACCGGTCATGGTGTTCTCCGAACGTGTTGCGCCCGGTTTAGGCCGTGGCGAGGTTGCGGTCCTTGCCCAAAATCAAGTCGAAGGCAGGGGCAAACGCGCCGCCCCTGCCCCGTTTTATAGGCCAAGCGCTTTGCGGCGTTCCTCGGCAAAGCCTTGCACCATGCGGTCGGCGATCAGCGCCAGGATTGCCATTGCTGCCCCCGCCGAGATGCCAAGCCCCACATCCGCCTGCCCCAGCGCCAGATAGATCGACTGACCCAGACCGGTAGTGCCAATCAACGCGGCAATCACCAGCATGGCAAAGGCATAAAGGATGGTCTGGTTTAGCCCCAGCAAGATGGTCGGCGCTGCATAAGGTGCCCGTACATCACGCATGATCTGCCATTCGGTCGCGCCACTGGAAATCGCGGCCTCCATCATCTCGTCCGGAGTATTGACCAGCCCGTGCCGCGTATAGCGGATCATCGGGACGATGGCATAGGCGCAGATCGCCAGAAAGGCCGAGAACTCGCCGATCTGAAACACCATCAGGACCGGGATCAGGAAAACGAACAGAGGGATGGTCTGCAACATGTCACAAATCGGGCGCACGACCTTCCATACCGGGGCCCAGACTGCGCTGGCCAAACCGATCAGACCGCCAGCCACAGCGCAGGAAAACACGGCCGCACCGCTGAGATACAGCGACAGCAAAGCACGCTCCCACAGACCCGAGAAAAGGATGGTGCACAACAGGCCCACCGACAGAGCCGCCAGACGCCAGCCTCCGGCAACCCAACCCAACGCAGCGGCCCCGATCAGGACAAACGGCCATGGCAGGTTGGCAATGCCGGTTTCCAACATGCCGATCAGGATCAGTACGACCAATCCTCCGGTCAGGTGACCGCGCCAGGCCATCAGCGCGGCAATCACAATGCCGGCCGCGAACAGGCCATAGCTCATGCCCGGCGTCCATTGGAACCCCCAGGTAAAGGGTAACACAGCCTGATCTAAACCGATCCGAAGCGGCAACAGAACGTAGAACATCGAGTTGTTCTTGAGCGCATCCAGCCAAGGGCCGTTGGCCTGGGTAAAGGCCGTCAGGCCACTATCCATCGCCCCGGCAATCGGATTCAACAAGGTGATCTCGGACGGATCGGGCAGGCCACTCCAGACGACTGCGGTGAAAAGCGCGGTAATCCCAAGCACCGCCCAAACCACACGAGGATCGTAGCGCTTGCGTTCGGTGGCGAGCGTTCCGCTCATCCGGTCGATCACCACGGCAAAGACCACAATCACCAGACCCGCCATCATCGCCTCGCCAAACTGGGCTTTGCGCATTGTCAGCAGAACTTCCCAACCGATATCGTTGAAGCCTCCGATAACGGCTGCGATGATCACCATCGACAGAGCTGCCATCAGGCATTGGTTCACACCGACCATAATCTGCGTTGCAGCAGCCGGAATTTCGACCTGAAACAGTTGCTGAAACCGCGTGCCGCCTGACATGATGGCAGCTTCTTTGATGTCGGATTCTACCCGCTCAAGACCCAGCATTACGTTGCGCGCCATCGGTGGTGCCGCATAGATGGCCGAGGCAATCAGGCCCACGACCGGCCCAAAGCCAAACAGCAGCAGCAAAGGAGTGAGATACGCGAAGGTCGGCACCGTCTGCATCACGTCCAGCACGGCCTGCACAAGGGATTTCACACGTGGCACTTCATTGGCAAGAATTCCGATTGCACCGCCCACAATCAGCGCGACAGGCACCGAAACGGCAACAAGCGCTAGTGTATTCATGCTCTCGGCCCAATAGCCCGAGGCCAGAACAAAACTAAGGCCAATGAACCCCAGAGCCGCCATGGGTAAACCACCCAGATACCAGCCCAGCGCCGTCACCAGACCAATCAGGATCGGCCAGGGCGTATTGCCCAGCACGTAATTGGCTGCATCCATCGGATAGGTCATCAGATCGGAAAACAACCTCATCGCCGGTTTGATGCTGTTCAGAAACCAATCCAGAAAGGTGCCAATCCATTCAGTTGCGGGCAATTCCCAGGCGGCGGGCCATTTGACCAGCCACGGCGCGCTGCCCTCAAAAGCAAGACAGAGGGCACCAACGAACACAGTGATCAGTGCGGCCTTAGCACCCGCAGTCAGTTGCGCTGCCTGTGTCGAGGAGAAATCTGTGGCAGCCGTCATGCCTCGTCCACCTGCAATGCGGCGGCCAGATCAGAAGGATGGACAGTACCGACAATGTTACCGGCGGCGTCGCGGACGGGCACCGGCTCATACAACTCCATACAATGGGCCAATGCGGCATCCAATGTCATTGCGGTGGTCAGGCCGGGATCGTCCGGACCGCGTTCGGAATCGTCCCGCATGACCGAGGCAACCTTGGCGTGCTGGCCTTTGGCCACATCCTTGGAAAACTCGCGCACATAGTCATCGACCGGGCGCAGAACGATGTCCGAGGGTGTGCCGATCTGCACGATCTTGCCATCGCGCATGATAGCAATGCGGTCGGCCAGCTTCAGCGCCTCTTGAATGTCGTGCGTGATGAAGACGATGGACTTTTTCAACGTCGCCTGAATACGCAAGAACTCGTCCTGCAACTGACGACGGATCAGCGGATCAAGGGCCGAGAACGGCTCGTCCAGAAACCAGATATCCGGGTTCACGGCGAGACTGCGCGCAATGCCCACCCGCTGGCGCTGACCGCCTGAAAGCTGACGCGGGAAACTGTTTTCGCGGCCTTCCAGACCAACCAGTGAGATCACTTCCTGTGCGCGGGCCAGGCGTTCCTTGCGGCTAACGCCCTGCACGCGCAGCGGATAGGCCACGTTTTCGGACACAGTCATATGCGGGAACAGGCCAAAATGCTGGAACACCATGCCCAGCTTTTTACGACGCAGATCCGTCATCACCTTTTTGGAGGCGCCAACGACGTTTTCCCCGTCTACACGAATTTCGCCGCCCGTTCCGGGCAAAAGTTGCGAAATGCAGCGGATCAGAGTGGATTTGCCCGACCCCGACAGCCCCATGATAACGAAAAGCTCGCCATCCTTGACTTCGAAATTTGCGTCCTGAACAGCCGGGATAAACCCCTTTTCGCGCAGGTCGTCGGCGGCTTTGTCGGCGTCGTTCCCTGACCGAGACAGCGCGTCGGTCAGGGCTTTGTCAGCACCGGGGCCAAACACCTGCCAGAGATTCTGGCAGGCGATGGCTGGCGTCTTTGAGTCAGTCACTTACGCGAACTCACTGCGTGGCCGCGTCAACAACCGGACGCCACTTGCCTTCATTTTCAGCCATCCATGTGGCGACAACTTCTTCGACCTGACCGCCGTCAACGTCGATCGCACCCATCATCGGCTGCTGGTCTTCAACCGCCAGCTGATAGTTTGTCAGGATCTCATAGGCGGCAGGCCATTTGTCTGCCATGCCGCTCCAACCCGCTTTGAAGATACGCGAAGGTGAGAAATCACAATCGTTCACAGCGTTCGGGTTCGGACCCCAGGCCGGGTCGTTAAAACAGGCCTCTTCGCCCGCAGGCAGTTCGACAAACTGCACGTCATAGGCCGACATTGCCCAATGCGGTTGCCAGAAGGTGATCAGCAGAGGCGATTTTCGCTCGGTCGACGCGCGTAGTTCCGCGATCAGAGCACCTTCGGACCCTGCAGGAACCGCTTTGAACGGCAATTCCAGACCGGTCATGCGGTCCGCACCGGGCGTACCCCAATCGGCTGGGTAATCGACCAGACGGCCGCCGGGCAGTGTTTCAGCCGTGGCAAACACCTGCGCGCAGTCTTTCAGAGCTTCCCACGCGGGCAGGCCCGGGCACAGCTCGGCCACGTGCGCCGGATAGGCCAGACCTTCTTTGGCATCCAGACCCAGATCACCGATTTCAACAACAGTGCCTTCGTCGATCTTCTTGGCATATTCGTCGGACACGTTCGAGGACCAGATTTCCAGTGTCGCGTCGATGTCGCCATCGGCCAGCGCCTGGAACTGGTTCATCATCCCTGCGGTCACGTATTCGACATTATAGCCGGCAGCCTTCAGCATCTCACCGGCGACGTGGGTGGTAACGTGCTGGCCGGTCCATTCGTTGATCGCCAGTTTGATCGGCTCGTCCACGGCACCCATATCGGCGGCATAGGCGGAACCGGCTACGGTCATGGCCAGCAGGCTTACACTGAGTTTTTTCATCGACATTCTCCCTGTCTTTATTTCAGTTTCGCTTCCCTTGTGCATGTTCCAGCACCGGAAAGCGTGTCTTGTGACACTACCATGTCGCAACATGCACAAAATCAGCCACGAAAGGAAAGTGAACAGTTTGAGGCTGGGCGGAATTACTCGCCACAAACAAAACTATTTCCCCCATGTGCCGCATCGCGTGCAGGCCCCACCCACCGTGTTTTCACGTTCGCTTCAGGTGGGACGTTGATTGACGAGTCAATCACAAACCCAAATCCTCTTATTTGTCGAGCTTTTCTTTCATGAATCTGACGATTTTTTCACTCTGACCCGGGCTCTAAGTGCCCAAATGCACGAAAATGTTCCCACCCTAAACCCTTGCAACCCCGCATCCAAGGCGCGAACTTGTAAGTGGAGGACACCACGCATGCACCATTTCGATGAGATTTTTGCCATGGCCGCCGACCGCCACGGCGGGCCTGACGCGTTGAGCGCAAAGCTGAGCAAACCCAAGAGCCCGGCGGAATTGGCGGCGGTGCCAGAGGATCGCTGGTTGTCACTCATCACCAAATGCGTCTTTCAGGCTGGATTCAACTGGAAGGTCATCGAAAGCAAATGGGACGGGTTTGAGGTCGCCTTTGACGGGTTCGACGTTGGGCGCTGCGCCTTTATGGATGACGAAAAATTCGACGCCCTGCTGCAAGACACCCGCATTGTTCGAAACGGAACCAAAATCGCTACGGTGCGGGACAATGCCGCCTTCATTCTGGAACTGCGCGAAAACGGCGGCGCAGGTCAGGTTCTGGGGGGCTGGCCCTCGACTGATTACGTTGGCCTCCTGGCCATGCTGGGCAAACGCGGGTCACGTCTGGGCGGGGCGTCTGCGCAATATGCGATGCGGTTTGTGGGACGTGACAGTTTCATCCTCTCGCAAGACGTTACAGCCCGCCTGATCGCAGAAGGTGTAATCGACAAGGCACCAAGCTCGAAAAAGGCGATGGCCGCGGTGCAAGAGGCGTTCAACACTTGGATGGAACAGTCCGGACGGTCGCTGACTGAAATCAGCCGGGTATTGGCGATGAGCTTGTGAAAACGGGTTACACAAAAGGGGCGAGGTATTAGGCTTTGACCATGCCGTTCCGCATTCTGACGATGTTGCTGTTACTGCTTGCTTCATGCGGTCGCCCGCTGACAGATCAAGAACGCGCTTTTGCCAGCGTAGTGCAGGGCGACACGTTGAACCTGGACCGGGTGCGCCTGGTCAAGGGGGCGCCGGTCGCGCCGATCACATTCTATCGCAAAGCCCGCCCGCGTCTGGCCTGCCGTGAACGCATTCTGCCACCGCCCGACGAAGGTGTGGTGACCGCAAAGCCGGCCGCCGTTGCCTTGTTCAATCGGGTATACTTTACTGAGGACTGGTATCTTGAGGACTACATGTCCGACTACCCCGACCAGATGAACCTGATCGCCGCTATGCTGTTGGCCCATGAACTGACGCATATCTGGCAATGGCAAAACCGACGGACCACCGGCTACCACCCACTGCGCGCTGCGGCCGAGCATGGCGGCAGCAGCGACCCCTATCTGTTTGACCTCGAAACCTCACCCGATTTCCTGGCCTATGGGTTCGAACAGCAAGGGGCCATTGTCGAAGAATACGTCTGCTGCCGTGCTTTGGACCCTACCGCCCCGCGCACACAGCGCTTGCACGCGATGCTGGACACGTATCTCGATTTGTCCCCGTTGCCAAAACAGCGGCGCGAAAGGGATCTTGTGCTGCCGTGGAGCGAGGCCAAGGTCGAAGGGATCTGTCGCTAACCTCTAGCGCCCCTGCAGCGTTTCCAGAAAGGCCACCAAATCAACAATCGGTTGACTGGTCAGGATCGGCTGGCCCTCGGGCGTTTTCATCGAGGTGTCCTGCCCGTCAAAGTACGGCCCGTAAACGGGCATTGGGCTGCCGTGGCTGACAAGCGGGTCGCGCCCGTCAATCCGCGCCACGACCCGGGCGGATGGAAACACCCCATCGTCACCAGCAAGTTTGGTCAGGTCGACCGGCTGAATCACCAATACGCCAGCCATGGGCCCGTGCCCGGTTGCGTCGATCCCGTGGCACGTCGCGCAGTAATGCTGATACAACTCGGCCCCGGTCTCTGTGTCCTGCGCAATGGCCTGGGTCGACATTGACAGCGCCCCGATTGAAACTGCACTCAGTAACGGTCTGATCATCGCATCCTCCTGTCACGATTGACATTTGCAGGCTTGCTCGTCGGACTGCTTGGCGCAATGATCCAGATCAACGAACGCAGTGCAGAGGATACAGGCGATGTCACAATACGCAGCCATCATGCTGGCGGCCGGGATTGGTGTCCCGATCCTCGCCGCATTGAACGCAGCTCTGGGCAAGCTGGTCGGATCGCCCACGACTGCAGCTGTCGTCCTGTTTGCCATCGCATTTGGGGCATCAGCTCTGGTGATGCTGGTGTTCCCCGGGCTCGGCGCACTGCCCAAAGTTGCACAAGCGCCAAAACACCTGTTGCTAGCTGGCGTTCTGATCGCGTTTTATGTGCTGACGATTACCCATGTCGCCCCGCATTTCGGCGTCGGAAACGCGGTGTTCTTTGTGCTGCTGGGGCAGTTGATCAGTACTGCAGCTATCGACCATTTTGGATTGTTTGGCGCACAAGTTACACCACTGACATGGATCCGCGCGGGCGGTATTGCAGTGATGGCTGCGGGTGTCGCGATCACTCAACTGGCCTGAGGGCCCCGCCGTCCAGTTGCAGTTTCCGGTCCATCCGTGCAGCTAGGTCCATGTTATGCGTGGCGATTAGCGCCGAAAGCCCTTCGTCCCGAACCAGCGCCATCAACGCGTCAAACACTTGGTCCGCGGTTTCAGGATCCAGATTGCCTGTCGGCTCATCAGCCAACAGGACCCGAGGAATATTGGCCAGCGCCCGGCAAAAAGCGACACGCTGTTGTTCGCCCCCTGACAGCGCCGCCGGTCGGTGATCCGCACGTGGTGCGACGCCAACATGGTCCAACAAGGCCATCGCCCTTTCCTGCGCTGCCTTTTCCGATACGCCATTGGCCAGCTGCGGCAGGGTGATGTTTTCCAACGCCGTGAACTCGGGCAACAGGTGGTGGAACTGATACACAAATCCCACATCCTGCCGACGCAATGCGGTACGGGTGCGGTCACCCTTTCCGGTCACGTTCTGCCCGGCGATTTCGACCGACCCTTCGTCCGGAGTGTCCAGCAGCCCCGCGATATGCAGCAAGGTGGATTTGCCTGCCCCAGACGGAGCAACCAAGGCTACCGCCTCACCCGCGTGCAAGGTCAGATCGACACCGCGCAGTACCTGAACCTCGCCGGGTGTGCCTTTCAGATAGGTCTTGGTCAGACCGGTCAGTTGCATCGTCACATCATTCATAGCGCAGCGCCTCAACCGGATTCAGCCGCGCGGCGCGGCGAGCGGGGAAATAGGTGACAAAGAAGGACAAGCCCAGAGACAGACCAACCGCTTTCATCACGTCCGACAGATGCAACTCTGCCGGCAGGGCATAGATCCCCCGGATAGACGGATCCCAGACACCGCCGCCCATGACAAAGTTCACGAACGAAAAGATCGGGTCGATATAGATTGCGAACAAGCAACCAAGAACAACACCCAGTCCGGTGCCAATTATCCCAGTAAACGCGCCACAGATGAAAAACACCCGCAGCACCGACCCTTCGCTCAGACCGATGGTGCGCAGAATACCAATGTCGCGCCCCTTGTTCTTGACCAGCATGATCAACCCCGAGACGATGTTCATCGCAGCAATCAGGACGAGGATCGACAGGATGATGAACATCACGTTGTCCTCGACCTCGAGCGCGCGCAGGAACCCGCCCGAGGCGTCCTGCCATGTCCATATCTGGCTGCGCTCACCCGCGGCCTCAAGAATGGGGACCAGGATCGGGCCAAGGTCCTCGGGACGGGTGACCATCACCTCGATCTCATCGGCCACGCCCTCGCGGTTGAAAAAGCTCTGGGCTTCATCAAACGGCATGTAGACACGCGTTCGGTCGATATCGTAGCGCCCAGCCGAGAACACATAGACCACACGATAGGCTTTGACGCGGGGGGAAGTGCCAAAAGCAGTTTTGACGCCATTGGGGGATGTCAGTTTGACCGTATCTCCGACTGTTGCACCGATACTGCGCGCAACCCCCGACCCGATGGCGATTGCCTCTTCACCTTCGTTGAACGATGACAGGTCGCCCGCGGATTGTTCGCTTTGGGCAACGCCCGGCAAATCGCGCAGATCGCCGGGTTGGATGCCAAACACCTCTACCCCGCTGCTGCGGTCACGCAAAGTGATCAGCACCTGGCCCTTGACCAGTGGCGCGGCACGTTCGACCCCCGGCACCTGCGCGATGCGGTCGGCCACGTCGTCATAGTCGACGATTGTACGATCCATCCGCCCCTGCGCGTCAAAGTTGCCCGCTGAATAAACGGTGACATGGGCATTGGCCCCAAGAATGGTGCCTACAAATTCGGACCGAAACCCCGATCGCACCGCCAGCGTGGCAATCAGAGCAAACACGGCCAGCGTGATCCCGATCAGTGAGATCCACGTCATGACGCTGACGCCACCTTCGGCACGGCGGGCACGCAGATAACGCCAGGCGATTTTCCATTCAAAAGGGGCAAAGGGCGGGGGGGGGGTGGCCATGCCTGCTCCGGAGTTTTTTGGTCGCCGCGACCTTTTCGGCATTTCTCGGGATGGTCAACCCGGTAGTCAGCCTGACAGGGTCGCCGTCCGGGTTAGAACATCTTCGGCCAGAGACCGCGCACAGACGCCCCGCGTTTCCAATTCCGAGAACACGCGATCACGCAGATCACCCGGCAGGATCGACAAGGCCCGATTGTGCAGACCCAGTGTCAGCGAACAGGGATCGTCCAGACGGCTCAGTTGTGCGGCCAGTTTTTCTTGCGAATAACTTGGCCACAGCCCGATGTTCCAATTGGCAGTGTTTTCGAACCACGGGGCGTAGCCCTCAGGGGATTTCAGGCAGAATGCGTTCATAAGCATAAATTCGGAAGGCCGCCTGTGCGACGCATACAACGCCTGAACGGAACCATAGCGTTCGTTGATCTCGTCCAACAGCGCCAAGATTAGCGCCCGACGCACGGGAAAGGGCGTGGAAAAATTCGTGGTGTGCAGTTGGTCCAGATCAGGGTGCGGCACACCCAGCGCATCCAGACTTTGGCACAACCAGTTGCGATGAAAATCACTTTTGACCCCGATAAAGGGAATTCGTGCCGCCCCTGACACTGCGAAATACTCCAAATCCTCAAACTCTCTCAGGAACACGTTCTTGGTGTCGAGGATGATCATATTCTCTGACGCTGCCACCCGAGCTGCGCCGAGTTTCAGAACCTGCTGCATGCGGTACCCGTTGTTGCCGCGCCACCCTCCCTTGCGAGCAACTGGGATAGAATAGCGATTTTCAATCAGTAACTGATCCATCCTTGGTCGCCGAGCGCAATGCCCCGGACCCAGCAACACGTCATCGCCACTCAGCAATTCAACCTTAGACCTCAGAGGGCCGTACGCAGCAAGGATCGGTTCGATCCGCGCACGCAAGCCCGGCTCGTCAATGTCATTCATGATCACATGGATCGACCCGACACTATAGGGATCAACAAAACGCGCGAAAGACAGCGCCTGAAGTTCCAGCAACGGAAAATCCTTGGAGTAAACAACTGTCGCGAAACTGAGCAAACTGACCACCCTTCCGAGGTTTTCGGTTCGTTTATCAGGTCTTCGGCGGTTGTCCAATTCAAGGCATATCACAGTGGAAAACGAATCAGTGTGCGGTCTTTGAATGGCGCTACTCGGATTAAAGGAGATCGTCCATGAGGGCTAATATACCCGTGGTTGTGACCACCTTCACAGACACGCAGTTATTGTTTCAGGTATGAAGTCAATGTGAGGTCGAAATGGATTACTGAATCCAAAATACAACTTTTTACACGTAATTTTATTTCGCGTTTTGCTTATTTTAAGAAACTTTGTCACCCTATTAGTGGGGGAATTAATTTTTTAGAGCGGGGGTCGCTCATGAGTATTCAATTTGAAGGAAAAGCCGGGGGCGCAATTTCAGCCCGAAATGCTTCGACAGAACTGGATTGTGAGACTGCAGCTTTGCTGCGCGCAGCAATCCGGCCAGTCTTTTCCAGCGCAATCAGCTGGAGCAATCTAACAGAAATCCTGAAGGACAAAGGGTATCGCCTGGCCTTTCGGCAAGGGCTGCTTTGTATCACTGATCGAACAACCGGAGATCGGGTCTGCGGGCTGCGCTTCCTTGGGTTTGATTTCAAAGATCTGGTACGCCAACTGGGGCGACCCATCGTCGTTGCACGTGGCAACGAGGCGGATGGCGACGTTCTTTCAGCACGCCCAACTGCAAACGGCGCTTAATAGCGCCGCCAGAACTGAGCGGACCGGCGCAAGGATTTCCAAAGGCTGTGGCGCGCTGCCAGTTTAATTTCGTCCGCAATATTGGGCTGACGCAACTGTTCCAAGACAAGGCCAGCAGGCATATGCCCCCGCTGGTAAAACCGAACGAAATCTTCATGTGACAAAGCCTGCGCAGATTTGAACCCGGCATAGTGGTTTTGCCAAACCCGGGCATAATCCTGGCTGGTTCGGGCATCATCCTCTGTCACCCCCCTGCCCCAGAACAGTGAGATCGGCGCTTCTAAAAGCTCGCCCTTATACCCATCGGCCAGAAGCCGCAGCATCAGGTCATAATCGGCCGCAACACGAAACTGAGTATCGTGGCCGCCCAACGCCAGAAAGACATCCCGCTTCAGAAACACAGAGTTATGGCAGAACGGCATCCGTTGCAGGATGGCGTGTAGCGACATCCGCTTTTCGCGGGTTTCGCTGCCGTCTTCGTGCCGACGCAGAGTTGATCCATAAAGGAAATCGGGCTTTGTTGCGCCCAGCCGGTCAGCGGCGAAGTTCAGTATATCGTCCGAGGCTAGGGAATCATCCGAGTTCAGGAACAAAAGGTAGTCGCCTCGCGCGGCCTGCGCGCCCTTGTTCATTGCATCGTACAGACCGGAATCCGGCGCGCTGATCACCCGGGTTCGCGGTGCACCTGCCGTCAGCTGGTGCAGAAACTCCTCCGTGCCGTCGGTCGAGGCACCGTCCTGAATGATGTGTTCGGCCCGCTCACAGCTTTGACGCGCCATGCAATCGATCACTTCGCGAAAGCTGTCCTGCCGCCCTTGAGACAGCAGATTATGCGTCGCGGTGACGACCGATATCAACGGCGCGTCGGTCTGATCAGGCGATGTGCTCATAGATCCCGGCGATCTTGGTGACGGCGGCCTCGGGGCTCAGTTCTTCGCTTTCACCGGTGCGGCGGCACGTCAGCTCAACGACGCCATTTTTCAGACCACGCGGTCCAACGGTAATGCGCCACGGCAGGCCTATCAGGTCCATAGTGGCGAATTTGCCACCAGCCCGTTCCTTGCGATCGTCATAAAACGGCTCAAGGCCAAGCGCGGTCAGCGCACCATAGAGTTTATCGCAGGCTGCATCCGCCTCATCATCACCCTGTTTCAGGTTGACGATGCCGCAGTGGAACGGGGTCACGCCTTCGGGCCAGATAATCCCTTTGTCGTCATGGCTGGCCTCGATGATCGCGCCGACCAAACGGCTGACGCCGATGCCGTGGCTGCCCATATGCACCGGAACCGGCTTGCCGTCCGGACCCTGAACGGTTGCGCCCATTGCTTCGGAATACTTGGTGCCGAAATAGAAGATCTGCCCTACTTCGATCCCGCGCGCCACACGGCGGCGGTCTTCGGGAACTTGATTGAACAACGCCTCGTCATGGGTCTCATCGGTGCGGGCGTATTTTGAGGTGAACTCTTCCAGAATAGACTGGCACTGCGCGTGATCGTCATAGTCGATCTGACGGTCGCCAAAGGTCAGGTCGGTGACGGCGCTGTCATAGAACACCTCGGATTTGCCGGTATCGGCCAGCACCAGGAATTCATGCGTGTTGTCACCGCCAATGGGGCCAGAATCCGCGCGCATCGGGATCGCTTGCAGCCCCATACGTTCGTAGGTGCGCAGATAGGTCACCAGATGGCGGTTATAGGCGTGCAGCGCGTCTTCTTTGGTCAGGTCGAAATTATAGCCGTCCTTCATGTAGAACTCGCGCCCCCGCATCACGCCGAAGCGCGGGCGGATTTCGTCGCGGAATTTCCACTGGATTTGATAAAGCGTCAGCGGCAGGTCTTTATAGCTGCTGACGTGGCCCCGAAAGATGTCGGTCACCAGTTCCTCGGCCGTGGGGGTGAACAGCATATCGCGGTCGTGCCGGTCTTTCATCCGCAGCATTTCCTGACCGTAATCGTCATAGCGCCCGCTTTCGCGCCACAGGTCGGCTGATTGGATGATCGGCATCTGGATCGCGATATGGCCGGCTTTGGCCTGCTCCTGATGCACAATGTTTTCCAGCTTACGCAGCACTTTGAACCCCAGCGGCAGCCAGGAATAGATCCCGGAGCTGGCCTGTTTGATCATGCCCGCGCGCAGCATCAGCCGGTGGCTGACGATCTGAGCCTCGGAGGGGTTTTCCTTGAGAACGGGCAGAAAGTAACGGCTGAGGCGCATTGTTTGACCTTTAAAGGTGAATTTGGACGTTAAAGGTGATTATGCCAAAGCCCCGCCGGGGGCAATCACGCATTAAGGTTTTACGACCACGGGCCTGTCGGTTTTTTGATTGACCCGCCAGTTAGCTCCGTCAAATGTGGCGGCACTGTAAAGTCACCGAGGCGCCCATGCAGACCATTCAAGAACCCGCCCGTCAAATCCCCGTTGTCCATTCCACGGACGTTCTGGTTGTTGGCTCCGGCCCTGCCGGTCTGGCCGCAGCGTTGGCGGCCGCACGGACCGGGGCCGAGGTGTCGCTGGTCGACCGCTTTGGCAGCATGGGCGGTAATATCACCGCCGTCGGCGTCGAGGGTTTTGCCTGGTATCGCCATGAAAAGACGGTCGAGGCTGGCGGCATCGGCATGGAGTTCGAAACCCGCGCCAGGGACATGGGCGCGGCCGTGCCGGAAAGCCAATCTCTGAGTTATGAGCTGGACAGCGAAGGCTTTAAACTGGTCGCGGATAAGCTGGTCGAGGAGGCAGGTGTGCACCCGATGCTGCACCGGCAGTTTGTCAGCCCGATCATGGAGGGCGATCGGATCACTGGCATCATCACCGAATCCAAAGCCGGGCGCGAGGCGATCCTGGCCAAAGTGGTGATCGACGCCACCGGCGACGCCGATGTGGCCCACCGCGCCGGGGCCCCGACGCAAAAAACGGCGCGTGAGGATATGATGGCCGCCTCGGTGATGTTCCATCTGGCCGGTGTCGACAAACTCGCCTTTATGGAGGGCGTCAAAGCCGACCCGCAGACCTACAAGGATTGGGGTGGTGGCGGTGAGTGGAACATCGAGACCAGCGGCAAAGAGGACGACATGTTTTCGCCCTTCGTGCACAAGCCGTTTCAGCAGGCGATTGATCAGGGGCTGATCCCGCCGCATCTGAACACCATCGCAGGCACCTGGGGCGCGGTGCATGACACCGGTGAGCTGACCTATATGAACCTGATCCATCTGGCTGAGATTGACGGGACCGACCCCGACAGCCTAACGCGCGGAGAGATCGAAGGACGGCGGCAGTCGATGCTGGCCATCGAAGCGCTGCGCCGGTTCATGCCGGGGTGCGAGAACGCCCGGCTGCGAAACTTCGGAATGACCATTGGCATTCGCGACACCCGCAAGATCGACGCGGTCTACAACATGACCGAGGATGACGCCCGCCATCAGGGTCGGTTCGAGGATACGATCGGAATCTACCCCGAATTCATCGACGGCTATGGCATCCTGATCCTGCCCACCACAGGGCGGTATATGCAGGTGCCATACCGCTCAATGCTGCCCAAGGGGATCAAGGGCCTGCTGGTCGCAGGGCGCTCGCACGGGGCGGACAAGGTGGCCCATGCGGCAACACGCAACATGGCCTGTTGTGCCGTCATGGGTCAGGGGGCCGGGATCGCGGCGGCGCTGTCGCTCAAAAGCAATCAGGACCTGCACACGCTGAACCTTGCGCCAGTTCATGCCGAGTTGGACCGCCAAGGCGTGAGGCTTCATTGATGGATCACATTCCCACGATCGACATTGCTCCGCTATACGACAGCACCCACCCTGCGTTTGATGCAACCGTCCAGCAGGTGATGCAGGCCTGTACGCAGATCGGATTTCTGTCGATCACCGGCACGGGCATCTCTCAGACGGCCGTTGAACAGGTGCGCGACTGCGTCCAGGCGATTTTCGACATCGATGAGAATGCGAAATGGGACCAGGCGATCACTCGCGACAACTATCGCGGCTTTATCCCTATGGGGTTCTTCACCCCCAATGACGGATCCGGCAAGGCGGATAAGTACGAGGGCTATAAGCTTCACCACGAAACCCACCCGGATGTGCCGATCCGGCGCGACTGTGCGCTTTATGGTCCGAACATCTGGCCGCACCAGGTTCCGGGCGCGCGCGAAACGATCCTTGGCTACTGGTCACAACTGGACCGCGTGGCGCACGTGTTGCTGGCGGCGCTGGAAACCGGCCTGGGGCTGCCTGCGCGGCAGTTGCGCGACGCCTTCAGTGACCCGATGACCAACATGACGCTACTGCACTATCCCCCGCAATCCCCGGATGAAGACGGCTATGGCATTCATCCCCACAAAGACACCGACGCGCTGACCATTATCGCGCCTGACCCGGTGGGCGGGCTCGAGGTGCAGACCCGCGATGGCGGCTGGATCACCCCGGACTGTCCCCCCGGCGGCTTTGTCGTCAATATCGGAGACATGCTCGAGCTTTGGTCGGGCGGTCGCCTGAAATCCACCCCACACCGGGTGGTCAACCGGTCGAGCAAGGAACGCTATTCCTTTCCCTATTTCTGTGTCCCACGCCACGATGTGGTGGTCGCGCCGCTACTGCCACCGTTGCCCGGCTTTGACCGCCCATCCGTGCATTGCGGCCATTGGTCAGCGGAAATCTGGCGCACCAACTGGCCGGACGAGGCCGCAGACAACACGACCCCCGAGTTGGGAACGCTCAGCGACTAGCCCCAAGAATTCGCCGACGCATGAAGCACTTGCATCGCAGCGCCGCTTGGGCCAAGAACACGAGCAAGGGCCGAAACCAAGGGGACAGCGATGGCTTTGCCGGTGAAAGATCAGCTCAGATACTGGGGAGTTGCCTCGGTCGTATTTGTGCTGCTGCTATGGGCACTTGGCGACGTTTTGCTGCCCTTTGTGATCGGTGGTGCGATTGCCTATTTCCTGGATCCTGTCGCAGACCGGTTGGAAAAGCTGGGCCTATCCCGCATGGCGGCGACGGGGATCATCACAATCGTCGGAATTCTGGGCTTTGTTCTGATGATCCTGATGGTGCTGCCCGCGCTGATCACCCAGTTGATCGATCTGGTCGAGGTCATGCCGAGCCTTCTCAAAGAGCTGCGCGGCTTCGTCGAAAAGCAATTCCCGTCTCTGCTGGATCGCGAATCCAGTTCACATCAGGTACTGGTGTCGTTGGGTGAAACGCTGCAATCCAAAACCGGGGACGTTCTGCAATCAGTTGTCGCCTCGCTGGGATCTGCGATCAACGTGGTGGTATTGCTGGTCATCGTCCCGGTGGTCACCGTTTACCTGCTGTTGGACTGGGACCGCATGATCGCCCGCATTGGCGAACTGCTGCCCCGAGACCACGCTCCAACCATCAATCGCCTCGCTGGCGAGATCAATGCAGTTCTGGCCTCCTTCGTGCGGGGTATGGGCACTGTCTGCCTGATCCTTGGCACGTATTATGCCGTGGCACTGATGGCTGTCGGCTTACAATTCGGGCTGATTGTCGGGTTCATCGCAGGACTCGTGACCTTTGTACCTTATCTTGGCGCCCTGATCGGCGGCACGCTGGCCATTGGCCTTGCCTTGTTCCAGTTCTGGGGCGATTGGGCCCAGATCGGATTGGTCGCCGGTATCTTTGCACTGGGTCAGGTGACCGAAGGCAATTTCCTGACCCCCAAGCTGGTCGGCAGTTCGGTTGGCCTGCATCCGGTCTGGCTGTTGCTGGCGCTGTCGGTGTTTGGCGCGCTGTTCGGATTTGTCGGCATGCTGATCGCTGTGCCCGTTGCCGCAGCATTGGGCGTTGTGGCCAGGTTCGGCACTTCGATCTACCTGGATAGCCGCTTGTATACCGGCCTCGAAGGGCTGAACCAGGACGACGAGTAAATGGTCCGACAGCTGAGCTTTGATCTTCCGGCCAAAACTGCGCTGGGGCGCGAGGATTTCTTTGTCTCGCCCGCCAACGCTCTGGCCGTTGCGATGATCTCGGCCAACTCGTGGCCCGGCAACAAGCTGGTGCTCACTGGCCCGGCCGGGGCTGGCAAGACGCATCTGGCACATGTGTGGGCCGCCGAAACAGGTGGCCGGATCATCCTGGCCAGTGATCTGCGATATGACGATGTGCCTGATCTTGCCTGCTCGGCCATCGCGGTTGAAGACGTGCCCATGATCGCTGATGACCCCGAGCAACAGAAAACCCTGTTTCACCTGCACAATCTGGTGCTGGCTGAAGGGCATGCCTTGTTGATGACCGGTCGGTTGCCGCCAAACCTGTGGCAGTTGCCGCTGCCAGATCTGCAAAGCCGGATTGAGGGCGCGCATCACGTCGCACTGGACCCACCTGATGACGCATTGTTGGGGGCTGTTCTGGCCAAGCTGTTCGTCGACCGGCAGTTGAACCCAGGCCCCGAAGTCATTGCCTATCTGGTCAAACATATGGACCGCCGCTTTGAAACAGCAGCCGAAGTGGTGACGCGGCTGGACCAGATTGCCCTTTCTGAAAAACGAGAGATCACACGCGCGCTGGCGGTCAGAATTCTGAATTCCGAACCTACTGATAGCGAAGCTGACAATTGACCCACCCCCGGTGATTTCGCACACTGCGCCCGGATAATCTGGAAGAGACATGGATCAGACCGTCGAAACCGAAATCCCGGATTGGGGGCCCTTCCAAAGGCCATTGTTCGACGACCCCGAAGCCCGCGCCCTGTCGCGCGTTGGAGTGGTCGATGTCGGATCGAACTCGGTCCGGATGGTGATTTTCGACGGGGCGGCGCGCTCTCCGGCGTATTTCTACAACGAGAAAGTCATGTGCGAACTGGGGGCTGGGCTGTCTGAAACCGGGCGTCTCAATCCGCGCGGACGCGACCGCGCCCTGTCGGCGCTGCGTCGATTTCAGCGGTTGGCCGACGATCTGGGTCTTCCTGGTCTGCACGTTGTTGCCACCGCCGCCGTACGCGAGGCAAAGGATGGCCCGGATTTCTGCCGGGAGGTCGAATCAGAGATTGGCCTAACCGTTTCAGTCATCGATGGCGGGGAAGAGGCGCGCCTGTCTGCCCAAGGTGTGTTGCTGGGTTGGCCAGGGGCCTACGGTTTGATCTGCGACATAGGCGGGTCCTCGATGGAGTTGGCCGAGATAGGTGACGGAGACGTGGGCCGCCGTGTGACATCGGCTCTGGGGCCACTGAAACTGCGCGACATCAAGGGCGGGCGCCGGGCACGCAAAGCGCATATCAAAAGCACAATGGAAGACCTGCGTGATCAAATGGGCCCCCAACGCGACCGTCTGTTCCTTGTGGGCGGCAGTTGGCGCGCCTTTGCGCGTTTGGACATGCTGCGCCGGGGCTACCCGCTGAACGTTTTGCACGAATACCGCATGACCACCAGGCAAGTGCGCGAGACCATAAAGTTCATCGAAAAAGGTGATCCGGAAAAGATGCGCAGTCAGGCGGGTGTCTCAAGCTCGCGCATGGCGCTGATCCCCTATGCGATGGACGTACTGGCCCGGCTGATCCGGACGTTCAAGCCTAAGGACATCGCGATTTCAAGCTATGGCATCCGCGAAGGGTTGCTGTACGAACAAATGCCGCAAAACCTGCGCGACCGTGATCCGCTGATCGAGGCCAGCCGCTTTTCCGAGGCCAAGGATGCCCGCCTGCCCGGCTTTGGCAAACACTTGTATGACTTTGTGATGCCACTGTTCAAATCCGCCCCACTCGCCCGGGTGCGGCTGATTCAGGCGGCCTGCCTGTTGCATGACGTCAGCTGGCGCGCCCACCCCGATTACCGGGCTGAAGTCTGTTTTGACAATGTAACCCGAGCCAATCTGGGCGGGCTGAAGCATTCCGAAAGGATTTTCATCGGCCTTGCGCTGCAACACCGCTACCGCAACAAGCGCGAGGGCAACCGGTTCGCTCCGCTATACGAGTTACTGGACGAAAAGGACCAGAAACAAGCAGAGATACTGGGCAAGGCGATGCGATTTGGCGCAATGCTGTGGATGCAAAGCGACGCGCCAATGGGCAACCTGCGGTTCTTCCCTAAGAAGCGTCTCTTGGAACTGCGTCTGCCCGCAAACGCAAGGCCACTTTTCAACGAAGTCGCCGAAGCGCGGCTGAATTCCCTGACCAATGCCCTCAAGTCCGAGGTTCACGTGGTCATCAAAGGATAGACCTTAGATTTCCGTCGCGCCGTCAGGGTCTTCTTCGGTCTGATCTGGTGGGTCCTGCAGATCTTCGATTGGTTTCTTGCGGATGATGATGTCGCCATTGGGCAGGATCTCGGGCGCTTCATAGGCGCTCCAATCTTTAATCTCTGCGCCCAGCTCGGCTAAGGCCGGGCCCATTTCTTCGATAAAGGACTGCATGGCCGGGCCCAGTTGATCGGCCAGTCCCTGCAGATCCTCTAGCGCAGGCCCCATTTCCTGCCGCAAGCCCTCAAAGAACAACTCAGCCCCCTGTTCCATCAGGGATTTTCCAGTGTCTTCCTCGGCATGTGCAGGCGTGATCAGGGCGGCAGATAGCGCACAGATCGCAATAAGATGTTTCATGAGTTGAAATATAGGCCCTGCCGCGCCGCGATGAAAGGCTATAGGTCGATATCCAGAGTGACCGGGAAGTGATCAGATGCGGTCAGCAACGCCGCCTGCAAATCAGGGGCGTCGCGGCAGCTCGTGTCGTGAAACGGGTGCCAGATGCGCCATTCGGGACGATGCCCACGCAATCCGTCGCTGATCATGATGTAATCCAGCAGCGCCTCAAGAAACTGACCCCCGGGGCGGGTGAATCGTGCTGTTGAGGGCACCGGGCCGGATCCCGCGCCGTGGGCGGTGACCGCATGGGGGTCAAACAGCCCGGCTTGTAGCAAAATCTCTACCGATGATCGCCCGAACAGATGTTCGAATTCATCCAGCCCCGGCCCGTCGTTCAAATCACCTAGCAGAATAACCTGTTCCTCTGCCACGATGTGTGCCGCAACCCGACGGGACAACCAAACGGCTTGTGCCAGTTGCTTGCGCCGGTTTGCGATTGAGATGCGGATCGCCTCATCCCGTGATCCAGCCCCGTGCGGCGCTTTGGATTTCAGATGCGCACCAATCATGCGCAGCGTGTTGCCCCGGCTGGTTTGAACCGTCAATTCCATAGGGGGTTTGGAGAACCGAACGAGGTCTTCGGTGGCGTCGATATCCAGATCGATGCGAAAGACGTCATCGAAACGGGGGGCCAGTGAATTGCCGTCAACCGGGTCGTGGCGCGCCTGTATTTCTTTCGGGTCATACAGCAATGCAAGCTCTTGATGGGTGTCATTGGCAAAACCCATCACGGCATTTGACGTGCGCAAGTCAAACGCCTCGGCAAAGTTCTGTAACGCGCGGACTGTGTTTTGTTTTTTGCCGGTATTGGGCGCCTCGACGATCAGCACTGCATCCGCATCAATTGCCGTTAGCACTTTGGCGATGGCCTCAACCTGCTGCGCCTTGGTGACGTCGTGACGGCCGGACCAACTGTCATCTACAACCAGTTCATCGCGGCGGCTAAACAGGTTGGCGAACCATTCAATATTGTAAGTCGCCATCCGCACCTGTCAGGCCCCGGCGCCGTTGATCTCGTCCCAGGCACGGTTGATGTCGATCATCTTCTTCTCGGCCAATCGAACAGCTTCTTCGGGCACGCCGCGCGCCATCATGGCGTCGGGATGCGTCTCACGCACCAATTGCCGCCAGATCTTGCGGATGTCTGGTACAGCCATGTCGCGGGGAACCCCCAGAACCGTGTAAGGATCCTTGGGCGCATCCGGTACGAAGCGAGCCCGCAAGGCAAGGAACTGAGCATCGGTCTGACCAAAAATCCGGCTGACCTCTTCCAGAAACACATCTTCGTTCGGGTGGTAGAACCCATCCGCCATCGCGATGTGAAACAAACCCTCCATCAGATCGCAGAGCGTGGTGCTGTCATCCGCAAACATACGCGCAATCTTGCGGGCATAATCCTGATACCCGGCAACATCGGTACGGGCCATGTCAAACACCCGGGCTGCGCCGGCTTCATCATCGCGGGCAATCTGGAACACATCGCGAAAGGCCGTGACCTCATCCCGCGTTACCTGCCCGTCGGCCTTGGCCATCTTTGCGCCCAGCGCGATCACTGCAATCGCAAACGCGACCGAGCGTTCGGGCGGCGAGCGCAGTTTCTCAAAAACATCGGTCAGGCTTTCGCCTTGGGCAAGCGCGCTCAGCGCGTCGGATATGCGGGTCCAGATCGACATGAGCGTACCCTAACGTCCGATTTCGGGACTGTCAGGTGCGACAGATTAATCCTGCGTAAGAATTTTCTGCATCAGCACAAGATCCAGCCGTTTGCCCCATTTGAAACCAACTTCAGGCATCTGGCCGGTTATCTCAAAACCCAACGCTGCATGAAACGCCACTGCCCCCGGATTGGCCGAGGATATTCCGGCGACCAGCACATGCACGCCTTCAGACCGCGCGACATCCTCCAGAGCGGTCATAAGCGCCCGCCCTGCCCCTTGGTTCCGCGCTTTGGGCGACAGTTGAACCGAGTGCTCACGGCTCTGTGCATAGCCGGGTCCGGACCGAAACGGGCCGTAAGTGGCAAAGCCCAGAACCTGCCTTTCCACCTCGGCCACCAGATAGGCTGCACCACGGGCATTGATGTCAGTCGCTATGCTGTCGAGGCTGCGCTCAATGGTGGTAAAGGTGATCAGCGTTTCGCGGATGATCGCGTTGGTGATCTCGGCGATTGCAGTGGCATCTCCGGCTTGGGCCGGGCGAATAATCATTCCAGCACACGTTTGCCATGCGGCGTGTCGAACTCTGCCAGCAAGGCGGCAGGGCCGGTATCGAACACGACCCGATCCAGCGCCCCCAGCAGCTTGGCCAGATCCAGCGCGTCCGGGTGAAACACGACCAAACGATCCAGTCGACAGCTGCTGTCCTGCAACATCTGTGCGGGGTGCAGATCGCCATGCCATTGAATGAGCGCCGGAAACAGGTTGTCAAAAGGCAACCGCCCATTCGGAGGAACCGCCATTTGCCACCGCAGCGCGCCCCGCGTCAGGTCGATGGGCGTACCAACCCCGTCAGGAAAAAGTTCCAGCGAAGCCGCGATGTCCGGGACCTTGCAAATCCAGTTGCTCAGCCGCGGCGCCCCGTTGAACTGATCCAGGTTAAACCAACGGGTCCGTTCGGGGTTTGGGGCCTGCGGATCGATGGCGATCGCTTCCAGATACAAACCGTCCTTTAAACCAAGCAGCCGGTTGTACGTCCCGAACTTTTCATGCTTGCCACCCGCCTGCAGCGATACGCCCAAGGCCTGTTCGATATGGGCGGATGCCTCTTCCAACGTTTCGCCTGCAACAGCCAAGTGATCCAGTAACACGCGCGCCTCCTTTTAAAAAAAACGACCAGACCCAAAGGGATCTGGTCGCATGTTTCCGCCAATGGCGCGCAATCACAAGATTTTTCGGTCAAGAACCTCTTATCAGCCCTTTGATCCGCCAATCAGCTTCAGGATATCTTGTGCCGCCTCAGGGATATTGGTGCCCGGGCCAAAGATCGCCTTGACGCCATGGTCATACAGGAACTGGTAATCCTGCTGCGGAATGACGCCGCCGCAAATCACGATAATGTCTTCGGCTCCGGCCTTTTTCAGCTCTTCTACCAACTGCGGGGCCAAGGTCTTATGCCCAGCGGCCTGAGACGAAATGCCAACCACGTGAACGTCGTTGTCCACAGCGTCCTGCGCGGCCTCGGCCGGGGTCTGAAACAGAGGGCCAACGTCGACATCAAACCCGATATCGGCAAAGGCGGTCGCAATTACCTTGGCACCGCGGTCGTGGCCATCCTGACCCATCTTAACCACAAGCAAGCGGGGGCGACGGCCTTCGGCCTCGGCAAACTCTTCGATGGATTTCTGGATCGCGGCAAAGCCTTCGTCGCCTTCATAAGCAGCCCCATAGACACCGGCCAACGTTTTTACTTCGGCGCGGTGACGGCCGAATTCCTTTTCCATTGCCATGCTGATCTCTCCCACGGATGCACGGGCCCGCGCGGCTTCAACCGCCGCAGCAAGCAGATTTCCACCTTCGCGGGCGGTCTTGGTCAGCGCGTCCAGCGCCTGTTGGCATGCGGCCTCGTCGCGTGTCGCACGGATGCGATCCAGACGCGCGACCTGCGCTTCGCGCACGGCGACGTTGTCGACGTCCAGAATGTCGATCGGGTCTTCCTTTTCCTTGCGGTACTTGTTGACGCCGACGATGACCTCATCGCCCCGGTCAATCATCGCCTGACGACGCGCGGCGCTTTCCTCGATCCGCAGTTTGGGCATACCCGAGGCCACGGCCTTGGTCATACCGCCCATCTCTTCGACCTCTTCCATCAGAGCCCAGGCCTTTTCGACCAGCTCATTGGTCAGGCTTTCGATGTAATAAGACCCCGCCAGCGGATCGACCACGTCGGTGACGCCGGTTTCCTCTTGCAGCACCAGTTGGGTGTTCCGCGCGATACGGGCCGAGAAATCGGTGGGCAACGCGATGGCTTCGTCCAGCGCGTTGGTGTGCAGGCTTTGCGTGCCGCCCAGAACCGCGCTCATCGCCTCATATGCAGTGCGGATCACGTTGTTATAGGGGTCCTGCTCCTGCAGGCTGACGCCAGATGTCTGACAATGGGTCCGCAGCATCTTGGAGCGTTCGGATTTTGCGCCGAAATCGGTCATCACCCGGTGCCACAGCGTGCGGGCCGCGCGCAGTTTGGCGATCTCCATGAAAAAGTTCATGCCGATGGCAAAGAAGAACGACAACCGACCGGCGAATTTGTCCACATCCATCCCGGCCTCGGTGGCGGCGCGGACGTATTCGCGCCCATCGGCCAGCGTATAGGCCAATTCCTGCACCAGGTTCGCGCCGGCCTCTTGCATGTGATAACCCGAGATCGAGATCGAATTGAATTTCGGCATATCATTCGAGGTATATTCGATGATGTCCGAGATGATCTTCATCGACGGTTCCGGCGGGTAGATATAGGTGTTGCGCACCATGAACTCTTTCAGAATGTCATTCTGAATTGTGCCCGCCAGCAGCGATTTGTCGTGCCCTTGCTCTTCGCCTGCAACGATGAAGCTGGCCAGGATCGGGATCACCGCGCCGTTCATCGTCATCGAGACCGAGACCTTGTCGAGCGGAATGCCGTCGAACAGAATCTTCATATCCTCAACGCTGTCGATAGCTACCCCGGCCTTGCCGACGTCGCCGACCACGCGCGGGTGGTCACTGTCGTAACCCCGGTGCGTGGCCAGATCGAAAGCAACCGAGACCCCCTGTTGACCGGCGGCCAGATTGCGGCGGTAAAAGGCGTTTGATTCCTCGGCCGTGGAAAACCCCGCGTATTGCCGGATGGTCCAGGGGCGGCCGGCATACATCGTGGCCTTCACGCCGCGGGTAAACGGCCCGATCCCGGGCATGGAGCCCATATGCGGCAGATCGGCAGTGTCTTCTTGTGTATAGAGCGGCTTGACGTCGATACCTTCCAGCGTTTCCTTGGTCAGGTCGTCCAACGGGCGCCCGCGCAGCTCTTTCTCGGCCAGCGCCTGCCAGTCTTTCCTATCGGTCATTGCGATTTCCTTTTCTCAATCCGGTTCGCGCCGGGTCGTGGCCCGCGCGGTATGATCCTTGGTGTTGCCCGTTCAGGCAGGGTGATGCGCAACATTTTGAACGCTGCATGCATTTCGACGGTCGCATTCACCGGCGCAGGGGCTATATTCAATCCAACAGGAGGCCCCATGACACGAACGCTTGCCCTTGTTTTCTCGGCACTATTCCCGCTGGCCGCACTGGCCGCCGACGGGTCTGCGCCTGCAGATGACAGCTTTGTCCGACCTGTCGGTGACAGCGACCTGAGCGAATACCTATGGGTCAATCGCCCTATTGTGGTCTTTGCCGACACGCCGGCCGATCCGCGATTCCAACAGCAGATCGATCTGCTACTGGAAGATGAGGCGGCGATGCGTGACCGTGAAGTGGTGGTTCTGACCGACACTGATCCCTCGGCCCGGTCCCCGATCAGGTCGCAGCTGCGCCCGCGCGGGTTCCAGATGGTGTTTGTCGACAAAGACGGCGTTGTCAAACTGCGTAAACCCAGCCCGTGGAGCGGGCGCGAGATTGGCCGGTCTATCGACAAGACCCCCCTGCGCCAACGCGAGATCCGCGAGCGGCGCGAGGGCGGTTGAGCACTTTGGCCACGCCTTATGGCCCCGGAGTAAAACACCGGGGTCTGCAAGGCATATGACAAAAGCGCAATCATGATCATTCGAACTCGATGATCACATCGTCCACGGCCAGGCTATCGCCGGGGCCTGCGTTGACCTTGGCGACCACGCCCTTCTTCTCGGCGCGCAGGATATTTTCCATCTTCATCGCCTCGACCGTGCACAGCGCCTGACCTTCCTGAACCTCCTGCCCCACTTCGACATTGATCTTCACGATCAGTCCGGGCATCGGGCACAACAGCATTTTCGAGGTATCGGGCGGCAGCTTTTCGGGCATCAGCTGGGCCAGTTCGGCCTGACGCGGGCGGCGCACGTGCACTTTCAGATCTGCGCCCCGGTTGCGGATGCGGAATCCGCCCGACACTTTGCCAACCTTCAGAACCAATGGGCTGCCATCCACATCCAGCACCGCCAACTGATCCCCCGGTGTCCAGTCCGAGGTGACGCGCAGGGTGGCCCCGTCTTCGAATTTAACCGTTGCGCCCTCTTTATCGGCATTAACCTGCACGGCATAATCCTGCCCCTGCAGAGTGACGACCCACCGTTTGCCCACTTTGCGTTCGTGATTGTCCATCCGTCCCGACACGCGGGTGCGGCGGATTTCGGCCACACGGTGCATAGCGGCACAGGACGCAGCAATCCGGCGCAGGTTATCCACAGGCAGTTCAACGCCCTCAAACCCTTCGGGATACTCCTCGGCGATAAAGGCGGTTGTCATGTCGCCGCTGACAAAAATCGGGTGGTCCATCACGGCGGACAAGAACGGCAGGTTGTGCCCAATCCCTTCGACCTCAAAACTGTCGAGCGCAACGCGCATTGCCTCGATCGCCTGCGCACGGGTCGGAGCCCAGGTGCAGAGCTTGGCGATCATCGGGTCATAATACATGCTGATCTCGCCGCCCTCAAAAACGCCGGTATCGTTGCGTACGGCAGCGTCACCGGCGGGGGCCTCACCCTGCCATTTGTCGTTCACCAGCAACGGACCCGCAGCAATTTCCTGCGGTGGACGATAGCGGGTCAGACGGCCAATGGACGGCAGGAAGCCACGATAAGGATCTTCGGCATACAGACGGTTCTCAATAGCCCAGCCTGTCAGGGTCACGTCATCCTGCGTGATCGACAGCTCCTCGCCCGCAGCCACGCGGATCATCTGTTCAACCAGATCGACACCGGTGATCAGCTCGGTCACCGGGTGTTCCACCTGCAGGCGGGTGTTCATCTCTAGGAAGTAGAAGTTCTTGTCGCCATCAACGATGAATTCGACGGTTCCGGCGCTGGCATAATCCACAGCCTTGGCAAGGGCGACGGCCTGTTCACCCATGGCCTTACGGGTCGCCTCGTCCAGGAACGGCGACGGAGCCTCTTCCACCACCTTCTGGTTCCGGCGCTGGATCGAGCATTCACGCTCGCCCAGATAGACGCCGTTGCCGTGGCTGTCGCACAGAACCTGAATTTCGATATGGCGCGGTTGAGTGACGAATTTTTCGATGAAAATCCGGTCGTCCCCAAACGAATTCGCGGCCTCGTTCTTGGAGGACTGGAACCCCTCGCGGGCCTCTTCATCCGTCCAGGCAATCCGCATCCCCTTGCCACCGCCACCGGCGCTGGCTTTGATCATGACAGGATAACCAACCTCGTTCGAGATCTTCACCGCCTCGTCCGCGTCTTCGATCAGGCCCATGTAACCAGGAACCGTCGAAACCCCCGCCTCTTGCGCGATCTTTTTCGAGGTGATCTTGTCGCCCATGCTTTCAATCGCCCCAACAGGCGGACCAACAAATGCGACGCCTTCGGCCTCAAGCGCTTGGGCGAATTTCGAATTTTCCGACAGAAACCCGTATCCCGGATGCACTGCCTGCGCGCCGCTTTGACGGATTGCTTCCATGACCTTGTCGATCACGATGTACGACTGGTTCGCGGGAGGCGGACCGATATGGACGGCTTCGTCTGCCATCGACACATGGAGCGCGTTCTTGTCCGCGTCCGAATAGATGGCAACGGTGCCGATGCCCATCTTGCGGGCGGTCTTGATGACCCGGCAGGCGATCTCGCCCCGGTTGGCGATCAGGATCTTATTGAACATGGAATGTCCTTTGTATTGGTGTTCGGGAAACGCAAAACGCCGCTGCGGGGCCTGACCCCACAACGGCGAGCTGCGCGATGACGGTCGGGGCGACGGACGCCCCGAAAATCCAAGAGTTATCTACAGTTGTTCTGTGTCTTGCAGTAGAGCACGTTGCCCGCTGCGCCGAGCACGGCACCAAACAACGGATCGGCGCTGACGACCGCCGCGCCCACCGCCCCTGCTCCACCGCCAAGCAACGCCTGTTCACCCGTACTGTCGCCACAGGCCGCAAGCCCTGCGCAGGTCGCAAGTGCCAGGAATAGTCGTGAATTTCGCATGTGTTCTGCCCTTTTGGTTTTCTTGATGTATTTGAGGGCAGATGCCGAGAACACCGCTTGTTATTCAATATCAGGCGGGGGAATTCGGTATTTTGCGCAGGTTTTTGCTGCCATTCGGCTAAAACGCGCACAAAGAAAAACGCGGGCAGGACTATGTGGGAACCACAAGCCTGCCCGCGGAAGGAAGGGGTACGGAATAGTAGGTGCTTGTGCGACGCAGGCAAAGTAGAGCCGCACGGCCCGATCAGCATGCACGGTGTAGCTGAAGCTGCAAACGGGGATTCGCTTTGCGCGAATTTTCCGGCTGGAATTTGCCCATCCAGCGAATTTCCGCGCAGAAACGTGCCGATAGGTGATTTGGCAGAATTGTTCACGCCATCCGGCAAGAGCGTCACACTCCCGTTACAAACGGGCGCATTTTCTACAAATTCTGCATGCGCCACATCACGTGCCGCGGCTGCAAACCCCGCCAGAAACTCTTGTTCACATCGGATGTTACACGGCTGTTTCACCGATGAGTGAAAGCGCACGTCTTGTTTCGCAAATCTTCTCGAGAATTTCGGCCCAGTTTGTGCCGATCTCGTGATTTCACAGAAAAAGCACCCCGTGGAACGGTTCCCGTGCACATTCGCACAAAAGGAACCATCCGTATGATTATAAATAGAAAAAAGGCATTTATGCTCGCTGCTTCTGCTCTTGGTATGACCAGCACGCTTGCCTTTGCCGACGATGCGCAAACCCAGTCGGAACTGGAGGCTCTGCGCGCCCGGGTCGAGGCGTTGGAGGCTGCCAACCCCGGTGCTGGAACTGGAGATTTGCGGATCGGGAGCACCACCCTGGACGTCTATGGCTACGTCAAGGCGGACTTCTTCTATGACTTCGAGTTCGATCAGGGCGATACGGCGTTCGTGAACGTGATCGGCGAACCCTCGGCTGCGACCAGCGGCACGTTTGGCGCCACGGTCCGCCAGTCCCGGATCGGATTGCGGACCAGCACACCCAGCGCCCTGGGCGATATCGACGGGCAACTGGAGGTTGATCTGTTCGCTTCGAACGGAACGGCCGAGTTCCGGCTGCGTCACGCCAATATCCGGATTAATGACACTTGGCTGATCGGCCAGTATTGGACAAACTTTCAGCCCCTGGACACTTACCCGACCTCGGTCGAATTTAACGGCCCTGTCGGTATCGCTTTCGCGCGTGTGCCGCAGGTGCGGTACACCAACACATTCGGAACCAACGCGTCCTTTGCCGTCGCCGTCGAAGAGAATGTCAGCGGCTCGAACTCTGAGGATCCGGTGCTGACCGCCTCCGCTGAATACAACGACGGAAAGTACATCGCGCGTGTGGCCGCTCTGTACGGAACTGCTGAAAGTGGCAGTACCGAGGTCGATCAGACCGGCTTCACCCTGTCCGGTTCGATCCGCCCGTGGGAAGGCGGCCTGTTTCAGGTCAATTACGTGAACGGCGAGGCGCTTGGCCCCTATCTTATTGGTTTGGGAGATCCCATTGTCGGCGGCCAGGCCAATGACGTGGATGGTTACACCATCGAGTTCCGCCAGGATATCGGCCCTAAGTGGAATGTCGGCATCGCCTACGGCAAAGAAGACTACGATCTGCCTACCTCTACCGGCACGTTGGCCTTTACCGAGCTTGAGACGATCCACGTCAATGCCTTCTACAAGGCGACGGACAACCTGACCCTCAGCGCCGAATACATCTATGGCGAACGCAACGACGCCACGACGGGACGCACCTTTGACGGCAACCGTGTCCAGGCGGCGGCCCAGTTGAATTTCTGAACGCACAAGTCCCCCCTGCCCACCTACGGGCAGGGCTTTCTTCGGGGATATTCCCCAAAACCTATGTGCGACAGCGGATAGCACGGCTTAACGCACCCCGTCGTATATGTCGGGAAAGGACACTCGCAGCGCATCCGGATCAATGACCAACAACGCATCATAGCTTGCCGGATCAAACGGATCTTCGGCGGGAAGAACTTCGCGCTCGAACAGCCAGCTTAGGCGTCCGGCGTCCAGATTTCCGCGCTCGAACGGTTGGTCGCCAAACTGTTCCCACAACGCCTTCATAAAGCCCGCGTCTGCGCGCCTGTCGGCCGGTTTGCGATCGCGGAACCGTTCGCGGCGGGTCAGCGGGGTTGCCCCCTTCGGATTGGCCCGACGAATGGTGAACTGAAAATCGGTTCCAGTCAGACGTCCGGGAAAGCCGCGGTGTTTCAGCATGCCGTCCCCTCTCTCTTGTTGACAGTCACAGGGTGAAGAAAACCGCACCCGGTACAGAACGGGGTCATGTCGCGTACCTCCAAAGCCGCATTGATATCCAGAAACGCTCTGACGTTTTGAAGACGAGGTTTCATGGTCAGAGCCCCTCCCAGATACACTGGGATTGGTCCAGTCGGTAGGCTTCAAAAAATTGCGTGGCATCTGGTGAGGAACGCCCGAACTCAATGGGTCGGTCAGACAAGGAAATCACAACCCGCGCGGGATCCAGCTCGTACTTGGCGACGTAGGCAACCGCCAGTGTTTTGCAAAGATGTTCCATATCCGCCGAGGCGACGTCATAGCCGATCCGCCCAACGGTCGATCCGATCTTTGGAGCGATGAACCGAAACCTGATCCAAAGCTCGCCTGGATTATCGTCCAGCAGAACATCGCTCAGGTGCACTGGTTGCCCAGAAGGCACCGGTAGCAAGGTTTCTGTTTCTGCCAAAATGGGGGATGACCAGCCAAGAAATGCCAGAACTAAGGCGCAACCCCAGACCCACCACCGGTGAGCTCCTCTCTCCGGGGTCGCGCGCGCATGGCTTTTGGCCCGCGCTTTTCTATGTTCAATAGGGCATTTCATTTAGCAGTTTTGGCCTCAAAGTCAAACTTGCTCGTGTGCAGATCTTTCTGGCCAGATCATTGGACTTTTCCAACGGGTGTCCGGCCAGAAGGGGCATATCGAACAAATTCCTTACAGTGGAATATTGTCGTGCTTTTTCCACGGGTTCTTCAGCGACTTGTTTCGCAGGCTGGCAAAAGCCCGGGACACGCGTCGGCGGGTAGATTGCGGCATGATCACTTCGTCGATAAAGCCCCGCTCGGCAGCGACAAACGGGTTCGCGAACCGGTCCTCGTAGTTCTGCGCGTGTTTCGCAATCTTGTCAGAGTCACCCAGATCGGCGCGGTGGATGATTTCGGTCGCGCCCTTGGCACCCATCACCGCGATCTCGGCGGTGGGCCAGGCATAGTTGAAATCGCCGCGCAGATGTTTGGACGCCATCACGTCATAAGCCCCGCCATAGGCCTTGCGGGTGATCACGGTCACCTTGGGAACCGTCGCTTCGCCATAGGCAAACAGCAGCTTCGCACCATGCTTGATCACACCGCCATATTCCTGCGAGGTGCCCGGCAGGAAACCCGGCACATCCACAAGCGTCAGGATCGGAATCTCAAAACAGTCACAGAATCGCACAAACCTCGCAGCCTTGCGGCTGCTGTCGATGTCCAGACACCCGGCCAGAACCATCGGCTGGTTTGCCACGACGCCCACTGTCTGACCTTCTAACCGGATGAACCCGGTGATGATGTTTTTGGCGAAATCTTCCTGAATTTCGTAGAAATCACCCTCATCCGCCACTTTGGTGATCAGTTCCTTCATGTCATACGGCGTGTTCGGATTGTCCGGGATCAGGGTATCCAGCGACGTCTCCAACCGGCCGGGTTCGTCAAAGAAAGGACGCACAGGCGGCTTTTCGCGGTTGTTGAGCGGCAGGAAGTCGACCAGGCGGCGCACCTCTGCCAAGGCTTCGACATCATTCTCAAACGCGCCATCCGCAACCGAGGATTTCTTGGTATGGGTCGATGCCCCACCCAGTTCTTCGGCGGTGACGACCTCATTGGTGACGGTCTTCACAACATCAGGGCCGGTCACGAACATGTAAGAGGTATCTTTGACCATGAAGATAAAGTCCGTCATCGCCGGGCTATACACCGCGCCGCCAGCGCAGGGGCCCATGATGACCGATATCTGCGGGATCACGCCCGATGCCATGGTATTGCGCTGGAAGATTTCGGCATAACCCGCAAGCGCATCGACACCTTCCTGGATTCGCGCCCCGCCTGAGTCGTTGATCCCGATCACTGGCGCGCCGTTCTGCATTGCCATATCCATGATCTTGCAAATCTTCTGCGCATGAGTGGCTGAAACCGACCCGCCCAGAACTGTGAAGTCCTGGCTGAAGACATAAACCATGCGGCCATTGATGGTACCCCAGCCGGTTACGACCCCATCGCCCGCAGGCTTTTGATTTTCCATCCCGAAATCGGTGCAGCGATGGCTGACAAACATGTCGAACTCTTCGAAACTGCCCTCGTCCAGCAGCAGGTCGATGCGCTCGCGCGCTGTCAGTTTTCCTCGCGCGTGCTGCGCGTCGATACGTTTTTGCCCACCTCCCAGACGCGCATCGTTGCGACGGTCTTCAAGCTCGGAAAGGATGTCTTTCATGGCGATAATCCCCTGTGAAATTTGGCGCACATTATACGCTGAAGTCGCGGGACCAAAGCGGCAATCGGCAAATTTGCAAATTTTTGGCAACCTCATTCGGGAAAACTGTAAACTTGCTAAGTTTCAATTTGGAATGGCGTCACGGATGGCAATCCCGAAAACGGCCACTATACATGTGAACCATGCAGTTTACTTCCTCTCCCGCGCGGCGTTCGCCGCCAACCATTGGCACACTTGTATTGCTGTCCGGGCTCTCTGCGCTGAGCCTGAACCTGTTTCTACCGAGCCTGCCAAACATGGCGCTGCATTTTCAGGCGGATTACAAGGTTATGCAGCTATCGATCGCGCTGTATCTGCTGGTCAATGCGGTGCTGCAAATCCTGATTGGCCCCATTGCAGACAAGGCCGGTCGCAGGCCCGTTCTGCTATGGGGGTTGTCCCTGTTCCTGCTGGCCACGCTAGGTTGTATTTATGCCCCCAACGCCGAGGTTTTTCTGGCCTTCCGCATGGGTCAGGCCGTCGTGGTCGTCGGCATGGTACTAAGCCGGGCGGCAGTGCGCGACCTTTATGATCAGGATCAAGCGGCGTCGATGATCGGGTACGTCACCATGGGCATGGCAATTGTTCCGATGATCGGCCCCGCCATCGGCGGTTTTCTTGAAGAGAGCTTTGGCTGGAAAGCCAATTTCTGGCTGCCCTTTGGGCTGGGCGCGTTGACGCTGGCCTTGACGTTCGCAGATTTCGGCGAGACCTCAACCAAAAGCGGCAAGACCCTGGTTCAGCAGTTTCGCGAATATCCGGAACTGCTCAGATCGCCGCGGTTCTGGGGCTATTCACTGTCCTCAGCCTTCTCGTCTGGCGCGTTCTTCGCTTACCTCGGGGGGGCGCCCTTCATCGGCACCGAGCTTTTCGGATTGACCGCATCAGAACTCGGCATCTATTTCGGCGCCCCTGCGGTGGGGTACTTTTTCGGAAATTTCTTCAGCGGACGGTACTCCATCCGCTTTGGCGTGAACCGTATGGTGCTGTGGGGCTGTTGGCTGAACGGCATTGGCGTAGCGCTTTCGGCTATCGTGTTTCTGGCCGGCTACGGCTCAGCCCTCAGCTTTTTCGGGTTCATGACCTTTGTCGGCGTGGGCAACGGCATGACCATCCCCAATGCCACATCCGGCGCGCTGTCTGTCCGACCCCATCTGGCTGCAACCGCGTCAGGCCTGAGCGGCGCGATCATGCTGGGCGGCGGCGCGGGGCTCAGCGCCTTTGCGGGGGCTCTTTTGACCCACGACACCGGCGCGATGCCGCTGTTGTGGCTTATGCTGGCAACGGCAGTTCTGGCGATATGCGCAATCTTTGTCGTCATCCGGCGCGAGCGCGTCCTGGGCCTGTAACCCACCTTGCGCACAGCAGTTTGCAAAGCTAGCTTGCAACTTTAGGAAAGTTGCAAAGGCCCGACATGGCGACCCAAAAGCTCTACGCTGGTGCAAAACTGCGCGAAATGCGCACGCGCCTTACACTGACGCAGAAAGAATTCGCAGCCAAACTGGGGGTTTCGCTGCCGTACCTCAACCAAATGGAGAACAACAACCGGCCCATCTCGACCACGGTTGTTCTGGCGCTGGCACAGGAATTCGGCATGGACGTGACCGAACTGAGCACGGGCGACAGCGAACGTCTGGTCTCGGACATGCGTGAGGCACTGGCCGACCCGGTATTCGACGACGCCACCCCCCCACTGGCGGATTTGCGACTGACGGCCTCGAACGCACCGGCGCTGGCGCGCGCGTTCATCGCCCTGCACCGAACCTACAGACAGACCCATGAGAGGCTGGCTTCACTGGACGAAGCTCTGGGCCGCGAAGATGCACAGATTCAAGCCAGCCCATGGGAGGAAGTGCGCGACTTCTTCCACTATTGCGACAACTACATCGATGCGGTTGATCGCGCGGCGGAACGGTTTGCCAGCCGGGCCGAAACCGCAGGCGGAGTGCGGGCCGCCGCCGTCGAAAACATGGCCGAGCGCGGGATTCGGGTGCAATTCGTCGAAATTGAAGAAACTCGAAAATACGACGCGGACAGCAAAACGTTGCTTTTGTCATCCCGGACAGCGCCGCAAACCCAAGTGTTTCAACTGCTGTTGCAGGTCGCTCTGATCAGCCAGGACAAGTTACTGGAAGCCACGCTGGATTTTGCAAAATTCCAAAGCGAAGAAGCCCGCGCTATCGCCAAGATCGGCCTGGCCAACTATTTTGCAGGCGCGTCCCTGATGCCTTACGGTGCCTTTCTGGCGTCCGCTCAGGACTACCGGCATGACCTAGAGCTGCTCAGCAACCGCTTCGGTGCCTCGATAGAACAAGTGGCTCACCGGCTTTCCACGCTGCAACGTCCGGGCGCCAAAGGCATCCCGTTTTTCTTTGTCCGTGTCGATCAGGCCGGAACGATCACCAAACGACACTCGGCCACGCGTTTACAATTCGCCCGGTTCGGAGGCGCTTGCCCCCTGTGGAACGTCCACCGCGCCTTTGAAACACCGGGACATTTTCTGCGACAACTGGCAGAAACACCCGACGGTGTCCGTTATATCTCGCTGGCGCGGGATGTCTCGAAATCCGGCGGCTCCTATGGCGCGCCGGTACGTCGCTATGCCATTGCCTTGGGGTGCGAAACCCGCCACGCCGACGCGCTGGTTTACGCAGATAACCTGGATATCAACAACGCTAGCGCATACGAACCGATTGGCATTTCCTGCCGCATCTGTGAACGCCAAACCTGCCACCAGCGCTCGGTTCCCCCGCTGGAAAGGCGCCTGTCCATCGACGCCCATACTCGCGGCACCCTGCCTTACGAAGTCACCTGATCTTCACCTGGCCTGAAAATATCCCGGGGGAGGCGCGGCTTGCCGCGACGGGGGCAGGGCCCCCGCCCTGATCTCAGGTTTTTGACAAAATCGCCCAGATTTCGTCCTTGAGTACCGCGCGCTTCTTACGCAGCGCGCCTTCGGCCAAATCTTCCATCGGCTCAACATTGGTCTCGGCGCGATGTACAATGCGGTTGATCTCGTGATACTCATCTGCCAATCGGGCAAAATGCGCATCAGTTTGCTTGAGCTGTCTAATCATCTCAACCTTGTCTGGAAACTCTTGGGCTAGCTCATGCGGGGTGTTGGACATTCCTGTTCGCTCCTCAACTAGTTGTTGCGATTCAGGTCTATAAGATTACACCTCGCCCCGCTTTGACGCGGATCAAATCCCCCCAGTTATCGCTGAGCCATCGCCCATTGCGGATGAATCCACGGGCGATCATTGGCCTTTGGCAGGGTTTCTTTTCCGAGTAGATGGTCCGACATCTTTTCGCCCACCATGATCGACGGCGCGTTGAGATTGCCGTTTGTAATCTGTGGAAAGATCGAACTGTCCGCAACACGCAGGCCCACGACACCAATCACCCGCCCTTCCGGGTCGACTACGGCGTTTTTGTCATCGGCCCGCCCCATGCGACAGGTCCCGCAGGGGTGATAGGCGCTTTCGGCATGCTCTGCGATAAAGGCGTTCAGTTCTTCATCCGTCTGCACGTCCGCGCCCGGCTGGATTTCCTTACCGGCATAAGGCTTGAACGCATCCTGTCCAAAAATCTCGCGTGTAAGGCGAATACACTTTCGGAAATCTTCCCAGTCTTCGTCATGGCTCATGTAGTTGAACCGGATCAACGGCGCATCCTCGGCCTTGGCCGACCGCAGCGTAACCGCCCCGCGCGAAGGTGACCGCATCGGGCCGACATGGGCCTGGAACCCATGCCCCTCGGCTGCCGCCTGCCCGTCATAGCGCACGGCCATCGGCAGGAAATGATATTGAATATCAGGGTATTCCACACCGGGTTTTGACCGGATAAATGCTGCGCTTTCGAATTGGTTCGAAGCACCCAGCCCGGTTTTAGTGAACAACCATTGCGCCCCGATCAGGCCTTTGCTGACCAGGTTCCAATGCTTGTACAACGTGATCGGCTGCAATGAGGCCTGCTGAATATAGAGCTCCAAATGGTCCTGCAGGTTCGCCCCCACACCCGGACGATCCGCAACGGTTTGGATGCCGTGTTCGGCCAGATGCGCCGCTGGGCCGATACCGGATAGCATCAGCAGTTTGGGAGAGTTGATTGAGGATGCAGCAAGAACTACCTCGCGCCGCGCGCTGATGACCTCTGTCTTGCCACCCCGGATCAATTCAACGCCGGTCGCGCGCCCATTCTCCATCACCACACGTGTGGCCAGCCCGCGCACGATCTCACAATTGTCGCGTTTGAGCGCAGGTTTGAGATAGGCATTTGCAGCAGACCAGCGCCGTCCTTTCCAGACGGTTTGCTCCATCGGGCCAAAGCCTTCTTGCTTTTCGCCGTTATAGTCGCCGGTGATCTCATACCCCGCCTGCTGACCGGCATCGACAAAGGCCTTGAACAGTGGGTTTTCCCGCGGTCCGCGCGACACATGCAGCGGGCCGTCTGTACCCCGCCATGTCGGATCACCACCATGGCCGCCGTCATGCCACGTCTCCATCCGTTTGTAATAGGGCAGCACATCCGCATAGGACCAGCCATCGGCCCCCATGTCTGCCCAGGTGTCAAAGTCGCGTGCGTGGCCACGCACATAAACCATCCCGTTGATCGAGGACGATCCACCAATGACCTTGCCCCGTGGGCAGGCCAATTCGCGGTTGTTCAGATGCGGTTCGGGTTCAGATTTATACCCCCAATCATACATCGGCATGTTCATCGGATAGCTGAGCGCGGCCGGCATCTGGATAAACGGCCCGGCATCGGTGCCACCATGCTCGATCACCAGAACCGAAGCCCCTGCCTCGCTCAGGCGATAGGCCATTGCGCATCCTGCGGATCCTGCGCCAACGATGACGAAATCTGCTTCCATTTCCAGGTCTCCATTACCCGCCGCGGCAAGGGTTTTTAGCCCCACCCTGCCCCGGCGACCGTCATACAAAAGGTGAGAGGGTTATTCGCCACGGGGAAAGCGTTGGCTTTCTTCGACGATGTTCAAATCCATATGGTTTCGCATGTAACGCTCGGACGCTTTTTGCAGCGGCTGGTAGTCCCACGGGTAATAGCCGCCCTGTCGCAGCGCCTCGTATACAACCCATCGACAAGCCTGACTGGCACGGACATCAGCATCGAACTTGTCTAAGTCCCAGCGCGCCTGGGATTTCGCCCTCAGGGACTCCAGCGTACCGGCGTGTTCGGGCGCGTCCGCAAGATTGTCCATTTCATGCGGGTCGGTCTCAAGGTCATAAAGCTGGTCAGGATCCAGCGCGCAGCGGTTGTATTTCCACTTACCGTACCGCAGCGAAACCAGCGGCGCATACGACGCCTCGGCTGCGTACTCCATTGCAACTGGCGCGGTGCGTTCAACGCCTTGGGCCAATGGAACCAGGTTTTCGCCGTCAGTCCACGGGGCAATCTCGGCCATATCCACACCGGCCAAGGCACCCAGCGTCGGAGTGACATCAATCGTCGAGACCGGCGTATCAACACGACCCGTAGGCAATTCCGGCGCTGAGATCATCAACGGAACGCGGGCTGATCCCTCAAAGAAGGTCATCTTGAACCACAGGCCCCGCTCACCCAGCATGTCGCCATGGTCGGACACAAACAGAATGGTCGCCTCTTGCTGCGTGCTTTCCAGAACCTCGAGAATTTCACCAATCTTGTCATCCAGATACGAGATGTTGGCAAAATAGGCGCGGCGCGATTTGCGGATATCGTCCTCGGTTATGTTAAAGCTGCGCCAGTCATTGGCATCAAAAATGCGCTGGGAATGCGCGTCCTGATTGTCATAACCCAGGTCCGGCACCTCGGGCAGCAGGTGTTCGCAATCCTCATACAGGTCCCAATATTTCTTTCGGGCCACATAAGGGTCATGCGGATGAGTAAAACTGACAGTCACACACCATGGGCGGTCATCATTGCCACGCGCCAGATCATAAAGCTTGGCGGTGGCGTTGTAGGCGACCTCGTCATCATACTCCATCTGGTTCGAAATTTCGGCCACGCCTGCGCCAGTGACAGAGCCCATGTTGTGATACCACCAGTCGATCCGCTCGCCGGGTTTGCGGTAATCCGGGGTCCAGCCGAAATCAGCCGGGTAGATATCGGTGGTCAGACGATCCTCGAATCCATGCAGCTGATCAGGGCCTACAAAATGCATCTTGCCCGACAGACAGGTGTAATAGCCCGCGCGGCGCAGGTGGTGGGCGTAGGTGGGGATGTCACTGCGGAACTCGGCCGCGTTGTCATAGACACCTGTGCGCGATGGCAACTGTCCCGACATAAAACTGGCCCGCCCCGGCGCGCATAAGGGTGAGGCCGTATAGGCGTTGGTGAAACGGGTCGACCGTTTGGCCAGTTTCTTGAGGTTCGGCGCATGCAGCCAGTCTGCGGGACCGTCGGGAAAGAGGGTTCCGTTCAGCTGATCCACCATCAGGATCAGAATGTTCGGGTGCGTCATTTTTCAGCCTCGAGCAGAGTGTTGAGGACGCGCATTGCGTGATTGACAGCCAGTTGCGGCTCTTCCGGGGCGCTGAGCGCGGCGCGAATATACAGACCGTCGATCAGGGCGATCATGTTTTCAGCAGCCTCAACCGGATCGTCCATCAAGGGACGCAAAGCATAGATCAGATTGGACCGGATACGCGCCTGATAGATTTGCCAAAGACGTAGGGCGTCATCGTTTGTCTGCGCCAGAACATAAAAGGTCATCCACGCGGCGATCACATCCGGGGTAAAACAGGACGGCGCAAAGCAGGATCGGATGATGGCTTGTGCCCGCTTGTTTGGGGTTGCGGTTTTTAACTCGCTCCGGGCTTCGGCACCGAAATCGGATAGGATTCGACGCATCGCAGCCAGGAATATCTGATCCTTACCGCCGAAATAGTGATGCGCCAAAGCACTGGACATCCCCGCCCGTTTGGCAATCTGACTAACCGTCACGTCGAGGGATTTTTTTGAGCCGAGTTCGGCAATCGTCGCTTTGACGATCGCATCACGACGGATTGGTTCCATTCCGAGTTTCGGCATCACGATCCCCTTGTTGCGCTTGGTGCATGAAACGCTAGGGGGTTTTTATTGACTCGTCAATCAATAACCGTTCTCGGGCGATGACGCCGCTAAAGTTTGGGCGCAATACTGGGAGTCGTCAAGCTGCTGCGGTTCAAAACCGCCTCGCGCCAGGCGATGAAACTGACAGCTGACAGGATCAACGATCCGCCCGCAACAACCCAGATGTCAACGCGTTCGTGGAACACCAGCGCGCCCAGCAGCGTGGCCCAGATCAGCTGCAGAAAGGTCACTGGTTGCGTGACCGCCACGGGGGCCGCCTTCAACGCAATCGTCATGAAATAATGTCCTGCAGTGGCGAAACTGGCGACCAGAAACAGAACGCCCAGATCGTGCAGGCTTGGTCGGGTCCAGACAGCTATGGCAAAGGGGATCAGTGCAATGGTCACCCAGATTGACATATGCGCCACAACCACCGAGGGCGGAAGATCGCGCACCAGTGTTTTGGCGATCAGGTACGAGCCACCCAGCGCCAGTGCAGTACCCAGCATGGTCAGGTGCCCCGGAGAGATCTCGCGAAATCCGGGGCGCAAAATGATGAGAACTCCGATCAAAGCGACGCAGATTGCAGCAATCCGGCGAAAAGCCAACTTTTCACCCAGAAACAGCGCTGCGCCCAGGGTGACGTAAACCGGGGTCATATAGTTCATCGCCGTGACTTCGGCCAAGGGGATCTGCGTCATCGAAAAGAACCACAGCATCACGGCCAGTGCATGGACGATCCCACGAGTGCCAAACAGCACCAGATGCCTGCGTGTCAGATGCGTCGTCAGCACAAGCCGCAGCGCGGGCAACAGAAAGACCAGCCCAAAAACAAACCGCAGAAAGGCCGCCTGGATCGGGTCCATTGATGGGCCTAGCGACTTGACCAGCGCGGTCATGACAACAAAGGACAACCCTGCAGTGAACATCCAGAACATGCCCGCAAGGGGGCGATATGGGGCCGCAAGAGTTGTCATGTTAACCGTTGAACACCGAAACTCTGGCAGGGGCAACCCGTCACATCACCACAAGTTTAACGGCGATGGCCAGCATGACCACGCCGATCACCACATCCAGCACTTGCCAGGCGCGCGGCCGTGCAAAAACGGGCGACAATACCCCTGCCCCGTAGCCAAGGGAAAAGAAGAACACAAAACTGGACAGCATTGCACCCAGAGCAAATGCCAACCGGTCTTCATACTGCGCGGAAATCGACCCGATCAGCACAACTGTATCCAAATAGACATGCGGGTTCAGCCAGGTGAAGGCCAGAACCGTCAGCAGGACAGACCGCAGGCTGGTGCGTTGACCTTTCTCGACATCCATCACAGCACCACCACGCCATGCAGATTGCAGACTGCGCACCCCGTACCACGTCAGAAAGATCGCACCCCCGTATCGCATGACCGTTTCGAACCAAGGCAAGACCTGCGCCAAAGTCCCAAACCCCGCCACACCCGCAGCGATCAGGGCCGCATCAGATACCGCGCAGGTCAGACACAGGGGAAACACATGCTCGCGCCGCAAGCCCTGACGCAGGACAAAGGCGTTCTGTGCGCCGATGGCGAGGATAAGGCTGAAGCCCAGTGCAAAACCGGCGATCAGGGATGTGGACATGAAACCTCCTGTATTCTCAGTCGTTGACTAAGGGCATTCACGCGCCCTATCAAATTAAAGATACTGACCCAGGATAAGTTTGATTAATGCTGCTGGATCCCAATCACCTGTCCGCCCTTTCCGCGATCCTGCGTCACGGCAGCTTTGAAGCCGCCGCCGCAGAGCTGGCGGTAACGCCTTCGGCAATATCACAGCGGATCAAAGCGCTGGAGGATCGCGTGGGCGCGGCCCTGATCAACCGTGGCGCGCCCTGCTCAGGAACACCCGCAGGGCTGCGCATTGCACGACATGCCGAGGATATCGGCTTGCTCGAGGCCAAGCTGGCCCGCGAATTAACCCTTGATCAATCAACCGGCCCCGCACGCGTACGCGTCGCAGTCCCCGCAGACGTACTGGCGACCTGGTTCATAGAAGCCATGGCACAGGCAGAGGGTCTTTTGTTCGATCTGGTCGTCGATGATCAGGACCATTCGGCAGAGTGGCTGCGCCGCGGAGAGGTCAGCGCCGCCATAACCGTTGGCGGACAGCCGGTCGCGGGATGTGATCCGGTGGCTTTGGGTGACTTGCGCTATCTTCCCACCGCCAGTCCCGCGTTCATGCGCCGATGGTTTGCGGATGGCGTGACTGCACGCACTCTGGCGGTTGCGCCCTGCCTGACGTTTAACCGGAAAGACAGCTTGCAGAGATCGTGGATCACTGCTCAGACGGGCCAACGGATATCACCCCCTTCACACTTTCTGCCAACGTCGCACGGGTTTGTCGAAGCCGCGATTGCCGGGATAGGCTGGGGTATGAACCCGGTTTCACTGGTGCAGGATGCCATTGAGAACGGCAAGCTATGCCCGGTCCTGCCTAACGCGCCGCTTGATGTTCCCTTGACGTGGCAGGTCGTCCGCGTTCTGGCCCCGTCACTGGCACCGCTGACGGCCGCGATCAGGCGCGCGGTGGCCGCATCTGCGGAGCCGTGATATTGGGTCAGGAGGCAACGGCCTGTTTCGCGTGTGGCAGCACCACCCGGTAACACAGGATGGCCGCGATCAGACTGACGGTCACGATGAACACGATGGCCCATGCGACCTCGTGCATATGCGCCACCCCGGCCAGACATGCTGAAACGATGACCCCTGTTATCCGGCAAATGCTTTTGATCGCAGCCGCACCTTTAACGCGTTGATCCTTGGGCGCGACATCTAGGAAGTACAGTTTACGCGCGCTGCTGACACCAGTCACTGCGACTGTGACGATGAACAGGGCGATGGCGTGCAGATGCACCTCGTGATCGATCCCGAGGAAATGCATCGACAGCAGCGCAGCACCCGTCAGCGCCACCATCAGGTTGCCGGTCACCATGACCGCACGATGCGACTTCAGATTGACCATCTGCCACAAAGGGGCCGAGACCAGATACCCCGAAGCCGAGGAGATAATCATCGCCGTCAAACCCTTGGCAGACGCGTGATGCGCCTCTGCCGCAATCAGGGCAAAAAACGGAACCGCCAGTGAGACAACCACCAACGGCATCCGCATCACCATGTAGCGGCGGAACCAAGCCTCACTGAACATGGCGAAAATGTCTGTAAAGTTCTCGGTGAACTTCCGTTTGCGCGCCGGTTGCGTTTTGTCATTGGGCTGCGAAGAGCGTGTCATCTCAGACATCGCCAGAATGACCACGGCGGAGAGCACAAAAAAGATCACTGACACGGCAATAACCGCAGAATGGCGCGAAAACGGTGGGTTCTCTTTGGTGATCTCATGCACCAAAAGCGCCAAGCCGATTGCGCCCAATCCGCCAACACCAAGTTGCAGGTATCGCATGATCATCCGCGATTTCGATTGCACGTGATCACCCAGAAGATCGGTGAACATCAACGCCTGAATCTCTTCGATCAGGCCAATCAGAAAGAACGCTGCAACAAAAGCCACGCCGATGGCCGGAACACCCCCTGTCGCAGCCACCACCAGCGCCATGACCAGACAGGCCCCGATTGCAATTTCGGTCAGCGCGATTCCGCGCTTTTTGTGGTCGCGCGCTGAAATCGCCTGCGCCAGAAACACGTCCGAAATCATGCTGCCCGTCATGCGCACCGAGACCAGAGCTCCGGCGATAAACATAGGCAGTTCCAGCGAGACCGCCAGAAACGGCAAAACGATGGATGGGCTGCCAAGAGTCCATGCAACCTGGGACAGGATGCTTTGCCCGGTCAGTACCGGGAAATTCCTTTTTGGCGGGGTTGGGTTGTCCGTCATACGCTCATTCGTTTTGCCAATTGGAAGGGCTGTTCCGGGTCAATCGCGGGCAGTTTCAAACCTATAGGGTTCTGCCGAACCGGCCAAGAACTCACGGGCAGAAAAACAAAAACCCGACCAACGGCCGGGTTTTCGATAGGGGTGCCATGACGCGGATCAAAGCTGCGCCATGACCTCATCCGTTGCCTCAAAGTTGGTGGTCACGCGCTGGACGTCATCATCGTCTTCCAGCGCATCAACCAGCTTCATCAGTTTTTGCATGTCTTCCAGACCCAACTCGGTCGTCGTAGTGGGTTTCCAGATCAGCTTGGTTGATTCCGTTTCGCCCAGCGCGGCCTCCAGCGCGTTCGATACCTCGTTCAGATCGGTATCGGCGCACCAGATGATATGCCCCTCGTCCGAGCTTTCGACATCTTCCGCACCAGCCTCAATCGCGGCCTCAAAGATCGCGTCGGCATCGCCTACGGATACGGTATAGACCACCTCACCCTTACGCTCGAACATGAACCCGACCGAGCCGGTCTCACCCAGATTGCCGCCGTTTTTGGAAAAGGTCGAGCGTACGGTTGATGCGGTTCGGTTGCGATTGTCGGTCATCGTCTCGACGATTACCGCGACACCGTTGGGGCCATAGCCCTCGTACCGGATTTCTTCGTAATCGTCGCCATCACCTGCCTGAGACTTCTTGATCGCGCGATCAATCACATCCTTGGGTACCGATTGCGACTTGGCCTCTTTCACCGCCAGACGCAGGCGCGGGTTTTTGTCGGGATCGGGGTCGCCCATCTTGGCCGCGACTGTGATCTCTTTCGACAGTTTGGAAAAAAGCTTGGACCGCGCGGCGTCCTGACGCCCTTTACGGTGCTGGATGTTGGCCCATTTGGAATGGCCTGCCATGTTGCGTCCTCGTCATCGTGATTGCGTATTCGGCGCTCATATAGACGTTTGCAGGGCTTGGGATCAAGAGAGCGGCTTGCGACGGTCCTCGCTGTGGGTATGGTGGCGGCATGACAACAGACCAGATTATTCTTTTTGCCCTTTTCGCCACTGTATTCGGAATGCTGCTTTGGGGGCGGTTTCGCTATGACCTTGTGGCGTTTTCCGCGCTGCTGATCGGGGTTGTTCTGGGTGTGGTCCCGGTGGATGACGCCTTTGCGGGTTTTGGCCATCCTGCGACCATCATCGTGGCGCTGGTTCTGGTGGTGTCCGCCGGGTTGGTCCGGTCGGGGGCTGTTTTTTTGATCACACGCACGCTGGTCGATGCCTCGCGCGGGCTTGGTGCCCACATCGCGCTGATGGGCGGTATTGGCGCGGTTTTGTCGGCCTTTATGAATAACGTGGCCGCGCTGGCGCTGTTGATGCCGGTGGACATTCAAACCGCGCGCAAAGCGGGGCGGTCCGTGGGCCTGACCCTGATGCCACTGAGTTTCGCCACAATTCTGGGCGGCATGGCAACGCTGATCGGTACGCCGCCTAACATCATTATCGCGTCGATCCGGCAGGAAACACTGGGTGAACCATTCAGCATGTTCGATTTCGCCCCCGTTGGCGGCATCGCCGCCCTTGCCGGGCTGGCCTTTGTCGCGCTGGTGGGGTGGCGGCTGATCCCCAATCGCGGGCCGCAGTCCGAAAGCTCTGAGGTGCTTGCTGAATACATCGCCGAGCTGACCATCCCCCCGGAATCGGCCCATATCGGCAAAAGGGTCAGTGAGATGTATGAAGCCGCCGAGAAATCCGACGTCGCCATCATCGGCCTGATCCGCGACGGCAAACGCCGCTATGGCCGATCCGCCCACGCCACGTTGAAAGACGGCGACGCATTGGTGCTTGAAGCCCGCCCCGAGGCATTGGACGAATTCCGCGCGGCGCTGAACCTCGACTTTTCGGACACCCGCCGTCAGGAATTGCTAAAGGCTGAGGGCGACGGGCTTGAAGTGATCGAGGTTGTCGCCCCCGAAAACGCCCGTATCACCGGGCGTACTGCTCAGGGGCTGGGGCTGGCGTGGCGGCAAAGCACCGTACTGATGGGCATTTCGCGACAGGGCCGTCGCATCACAGAACAAGTTCGCAAGACCGAGGTCGAGGCAGGCGACATCCTTCTGCTGCTTTGCCCCCGCGACCGCAGCGTGGACGTCACGGATTGGCTGGGTTGCCTACCTCTGGCCGAGCGCGGGTTAAACGTCACCGCCAACGACAAAGCATGGCTGGCCATCGGTCTGTTTGCGGCTGCCGTGCTGGCGGCGAGTGTCGGGTTGATCTACCTGCCGATCGCACTGGGGCTGGTGGTCGTGGCCTATGTGCTGACCAAGATCATGCCGATCGCTGATCTCTACAATCATATCGAATGGCCGGTTGTAGTTTTGCTGGGTTCGATGATCCCGCTGGGCAGTGCGTTAGAGACCTCGGGCGGAACCGAACTGATCGCCAATGCGTTGATACAACTGACCAACGGCTTGCCCGCATGGGCCATTCTGACCGTGTTGATGGTGGTCACCATGACCCTTTCGGATGTGCTGAACAACACCGCCACAGCCATTGTCGCAGCGCCGGTCGGCATTCAAATGGCCCGCACGCTAGAGGTCTCGCCAGATCCGTTCCTGATGACGGTAGCCGTGGCGGCATCCGCAGCCTTCCTGACACCTATCGGGCATAAGAACAACACACTGGTGCTGGGCCCCGGCGGCTATCGCTTTGGCGATTACTGGCGCATGGGTCTGCCGCTGGAAATCCTGATCATTGCGGTCTCGGTCCCCTCGATCCTTGTCTTCTGGCCGCTATGACGGGTAAAGCCACCGCATGAAACGATTTCTGATCCTGCAATTGCGCCCGGAAACCGAAGCCTCGGACGCGGAATACGCCTCGATTCTGGACAAGGCCGGGCTGACGCCCGACCAAACACATCGCATCCGTCTCGACTGCGAAGAGCTTCCAAATGCGTTGGATGTCACCGATTACGCAGGTGTGATCGTTGGTGGTGGACCCGGCTGCGTCAGCGACGATCCGGCGACGAAATCCCCGGTGGATGCACGCGTCGAAGCGGCCATTATGGGGCTGATGCCACAGATCACCGCGCAGGATCACCCATTCATGGGCTGCTGCTATGGGTTGGGCGTTCTGGCGGCCCATCTGGGCGGTGATGTCAGCAAGGACCAGTTCGGAGAGCCCGTAGGCCCGTCGACCTGCCACCTGACCCAAGACGGCGCGCGCGATCCGCTGACCGCCGGACTTAACCCAACCTTCGACGCCTTTGTCGGCCATAAAGAGGCCGTTCAGACCCTGCCGGATGGCTGCGTTCATTTGCTGGCCTCGGATCCCTGTCCATTTCAGATGATCCGCTGGGGTCAGAACGTTTATGCCACGCAATTCCACCCCGAGGCAGATGCGCGGGATTTTGAACAGCGCATCAACATCTACAAGAATTTCGGCTATTTCCCCCCCGAAGACGCGCAGAAACTGATCGATTTCTGTCACTCGGCCGAAGTTACTCAGCCCGGCGAAATCCTGCGCCGGTTCGCTCAACGCTACGGATGACCTAACGGCGCGGTTGCCTGTGACTTGGCCCCTCGCATAGGCTGATCCGAATGACTTTGGGAGGAGTTGTTCTTGGATCTTCTATTATCTGTCGGCCTGCCGCTTTCGTTGGCCATTATCATGTTGTCACTGGGCGTCGGGCTTGAGATTGCCGATTTCCGCCGCGTTCTGAGCCGGGGATATCCATTTGCCATCGGCGCATTGTGTCAGGTCGTGCTGCTGCCCGTCGTGGCCTTTGCGACGGTCAAACTGTTCGCCCTGACACCCGAGATCGCAGTCGGGTTCATGATCCTCAGCTTTTGCCCCGGCGGTGTCACCAGCAACATCCTTGCAAAACTGGCCAAGGGTGATGTTGCCCTGTCGGTCAGCCTGACTGCCGTGATCAGCCTGCTGTCTTTGGTGACGGTTCCTGTGCTGGCGGCGTGGTCCATCGCACATTTCATGGGAGAAGACGCACCTGAGGTGTCGATCACCGGGCTGGCCATTGCTATGTTTCTGATCACCACCCTGCCCGTCGCCATCGGCATCAGCCTTCGGCATTTTGCCGCTGGTTTCGCGACGCGGATTGATGCACCGCTGTCAAAACTAGCCACGGTTCTCTTTGTTCTGATCGTCCTCGCGGCACTAGCCGGAAACTGGCAGACCTTCGTTGAAAATTTGGGCATTATGGGTGGCGGGCTGGTCACACTTAACATTGCGTTGCTGCTGATGGGATTGGGGCTGGCGCGCGCCGCAAAACTATCGTGGAATGAAAGCAAGACTATCTCAATCGAGACCGGCATCCAGAACTCGACGCTGGGGATCACTTTGGCGGCACTGATCAACGGGACAGAAAGCGGGTTCAGCCCGCTTGCCCTGCCCGCGGCGGTGTACGGGATCATGATGTATGTCGTGGCCCTGCCCTATATCGCCTGGCTCCGCAGTCGCTGAAAGGACAGTACATGCCCAACATTACTGCAGATGCCATCGTTGTAGGCGCCGGTCTGGCCGGATTGGCCGCCGCAGCCGAGTTGGGAGATCGCGGTAAAAAGGTGATCATCCTAGACCAAGAGCCCGCGCATTTTCTGGGCGGTCAGGCGTTCTGGAGCCTTGGCGGCTTGTTTATGGTCAACACGCCGGAACAACGCCGAATGGGTATCAAGGACAGCCACGAGCTAGCCCTGCGTGACTGGATGGGCAGCGCACAGTTCGACCGGGACGAAGACGCCTGGCCGCGCAAATGGGCTGAAGCGTATGTCGAGTTCGCCGCCGGTGAGATGCGCCCCTGGCTGCATGAGATGGGCCTGCGCTGGTTCCCGATTGTAGGTTGGGCTGAACGTGGCGGGTCTTATGCCGATGGGCACGGCAACTCTGTCCCCCGATTTCATATCACATGGGGCACGGGTCCCGGTGTTCTGGAACATTTCAAACGCCGGGTGCACGAACATATCAGTGCCGGGTTGATCCAGCTGAAGTTCCGCCATCAGGTCAGCCACATCATCATGCAAAACGGGACCGCCAAGGGTGTATCCGGCGAGGTTCTGGCGGATGACACGGCTCCGCACGGCGCCAAAACAAACCGCGATGAGGTTGGCGAGTTCGAGGTTTATGCCCCGTCGGTGATCGTCACCTCGGGCGGGATCGGCGGCAATTTTGAGATGGTGCGCGAGAACTGGCCACGGGACAGGCTGGGCGAACCGCCCAAGGATATGGTGGCCGGAGTGCCGTTTCATGTCGATGGCCGCATGATCGGGATCAGCGAAAAGGCCGGTGGCCACGTGATCAACGGCGACCGGATGTGGCATTACACCGAAGGTGTACGGAACTGGAATCCAATCTGGCCTTCACACGGGATTCGAATACTGCCCGGCCCAAGTTCGATGTGGTTTGACGCGCAGGGCAACCGGTTGAAACCGCCCTGCCTGCCGGGGTTCGATACGCTGGGCACACTGCAGGAAATCCTGAAAACCGGCCATGAATACAGCTGGTTTGTCCTGACCCAGAAGGTGATCAAAAAGGAATTCGCCCTGTCCGGGTCCGAGCAGAACCCCGACATGACCGATGGCGGCTGGCGCGAGGTTCTGTTTCAGCGCGTTTTGACAGGGTCAAAAGCCACTGCACCGGTCGAGGCGTTCAAAGAACACGGCGAAGATTTCATCGTCGCCAACACCCTGACCGAGTTGGTCGGCGGCATGAACCAGATGGGCGGCGGCCTGATCGATGAGGCGCATCTGCGCGCCCAGATCGAGGCAAGGGATTCTCAGGTCGACAACCCTTTTACCAAGGACGCCCAGATGGCGGCCATACTGGCGGCGCGCAATTACCGCGGTGACAAGCTGATCAGAACCGCCAAACCGCACAAGTTTCTTGATCCCGCCAATGGCCCGTTGATTGCCGTCAAACTGCACGTACTGACGCGCAAGACACTGGGCGGGTTGCAAACCAATCTGGACAGCCAGATGATCGGCGCAAACGGTCAAGTGGTCCCCGGTCTGTTTGCTGCCGGCGAGGTCGCGGGGTTCGGCGGCGGCGGCTATCACGGGTACAACGCGCTTGAGGGGTCTTTCCTGGGCGGCTGCATCTTCTCGGGCCGCAATGCCGGGCGGTCGCGGTCCGTCGCGTGACGGCCCTTTGGAGTTACTGTGCTCGTGCGAACTGCACCACCGGCTGACCAGCGCTATCCAGAAACACCAGCGTGTCCCCCTTGAACGCATAAGTGGTCACTCCCTGCAATGCCTTGAAGAACTGCCGCTCGACCTCATCCAAGGGTGGCGGGCAAGCCATCAGCGTTGCAGCCATGTTGTCGGGAAAGTCGATCTGACTGGCCGAAACCTCAGCTTGGCCGGAGAAACGGTTGCAACCACCGTTACCCGAAAAAGCCCCGCCTTCACCAAAGGACAATTCAGGGAGCTTTTCAGTCCCAAGCGCGGCACCGTTCAATCCGGTTGCGGTCCAGGTCGTATTCGCAAGAACAGCCGCTCCCTGAGATTGTACCTGCACCAGAATAAGATCGGTTGTGTTACCAGAGTTGTTGGTCAGCACCGGATAGGCCGTGTCGGTAGTGAACAACAGCTTGTCGCCCTGCAGGATCGACCCACGCACCACATAGCGCATCCCATCCCGGATCAGCGCGTCATCATAGTTCAACTCAAACTGCGCAGGCACACCAGTCAGCGCATAACGCTTGGCCGACAAAGTGACCGAGGGCGCATCCGCGCGGGATACATCCTGCAACTGCACCAAAAGCGTTGCATCTTGCGGCACCGCAATCCGTTCACGATACGTGGCTGTTCCTTCGACTGTTCCGGCCGCGGCGACGCTGCTAAGCGCGACTGACAAGGCTGTGGCCGCCAATGCGGCAGATCCGGTCCTGAGCATACGCGTGCTCCTTCCTATAAAATCACTTTGTCAAAACATTGTATGAACATCTGAGTTTACAAGGGCTTTGCCGGAACGCTAGCGGTTCTACGCCGGTTCTATAACGGCCAGATCAGCGGAATCAGCAAGGATGCCAGCAGCCCGACGGTCAGGTTCAACGGGATACCGACTTTCATGAAGTCCACGAACCTGTACCCACCAGGACCATAGACCATCATGTTTGTCTGATATCCGATAGGCGTCGCAAAAGACGCCGACGCTGCCACCATGACGGCCACCACCAATGGCCGCGGATCAATGCCCACGGCCTGCGCCAGACCGATGGCAATCGGCGTCACCACTACCGCCACCGCGTTGTTCGACACCAGTTCGGTCAGCACCGAAGTCAACAGGTATACGGCCCAGATGATCAGGAACGGTGGCAACGTGCTGAGGCCGGGTGCAATTGCCTCGACTATCAACGAAACAGCCCCGGATTTATCCAAAGCCGCGCCAATGGCCAGCATCGAGAAAATCAGCGCCAGCAGACGACCTTCGACAAAGGAAAACGCCTCGTCTGCGTCGATGCAACGAGTGATCAGAACGACTGCTACGGCCAGAATCGACAGCAACAGGATGGGCGCAACGCCAAATGCAGCCAGCGCCACAATTCCAACCAGAGCGCCGATGGCGATGGGCGCGTGACTGCGCCGGAACGCGCGGGCCGAGGGTTGGGTGACGTCAACCATATCCATGTCAGCGGCCAGTTTCTGGATATCGGCGGGTGCACCTTCCAACAACAGTGTATCACCGACCCGCACCACCAGATCATCCAATTGACGGCCGATATTCTGATTCCGCCGATGCACCGCCAGCACGTAGACACCGTAACGCCGCCGCAGCCGCAGCATACCCAGCGTCCGCCCCACCATACGACAACCAGGGGTGATCAGCACCTCGACCGTCTTGGTTTCAACAGCCGAGACCTGATCGACGCGTTTGAGTTCCTTGTTGCTCTGCAGGCTTAGCAACTCGGTCATTTGTGTGCGCAAGACCACGCGGTCCCCGAGATTCAATGTCACGCCCTTGAGGTTACGCCGCAGCAATTCATCCCCCCGGATCACGTCGATCAGACGCACGCCGGGGCGTTTGAACAGCTGAACCCCCGTTACCTCGCGCCCGATCAGGTTGCTTTCAGGCGGGATAACGGCCTCGGTAAAGAATTTCATCTGCGACCTGTCAGACAGCAGCGTGGCCATGCTGTCGCGATCCGGCAACAATCGCGGTGCAATGAAACGCAGGTAGATCATGCCATAGATCACCAGCGCAATGCCCAGCGGCGTGACTTCGAAAATCGTAAACGCCGCCATCCCCTGTGATCTTGCGACACCATCCACCAGCAGGTTGGTCGACGTTCCGATCAGGGTCAGCGTGCCGCCCAGTATCGCTGCATAACTGAGCGGGATCAGCAGTTTTGAGGCAGGAACATTCAGCGTGCGCGCGATCTGGACAAATACCGGGATCATGACAACAACAACCGGAGTATTCGACACCACCGCCGAGGCGATAACGACAAATGCCATCAGCATCCCAATGGCGATCCGCGGGTTGACCTGAGCCTGTTTTTGCGCGGTCGACGTGAACGCGTCCAGCGCACCGGTCCGCACCAAAGCGCCCATGATGATGAACATCGCTGCAATCGTCCAAGGTGCCGGATTGGACAGAACCGCCAGCGCGCTCTGATACGGCAGAATGCCCGTCACCAGCATCAGCGCGACGCCGCCGATGGCAACAACTTCGGTCGGGTACACCTCGCGCAGGAACATGATGAACATGCCCGCAACAACCATCAGCGCCAGTATCGCGCTGCCTGTTTCTGTCAGTTGGAGGAATTGCATTCTTGGTATTCTGTCCGAACCCTGACCTGGCATAAGCGCCCGGCAGGCAGTTTCCCGCATTGCGCGCGGCAGGGCAAGCCTGACATGACCCTATTGCGGCCCTGCTTGTTGCAATCGACCACCAACGCGTACCATTTGCACAGATTTGGCCTGACCATCACGGTCATCGGTTTCAACGAACACGCCGCTCAGCGTTGCATCCCCATTGGCCGGAGTGAACCGGGCCTTGGGCATTCCAGTGATGAAACGGCGCATCGGTTCAAGCTTGTCCATTCCGATGACGGAATCGTAGTCGCCACACATGCCTGCATCGGTTAGGTAGGCAGTGCCTCCCGGCAAGATCTGTGCGTCCGCCGTCGGTACATGGGTATGCGTCCCAACCACCAGACTGGCGCGTTTGTCACAATAATGACCCATCGCCATTTTCTCAGAAGTTGCCTCGCAATGCATATCCACGAGGATCGCCTGCGCCTGCCCGCCGCGCGGGTGCGACTTCAGAATGGGCTCGATGGCCGAGAATGGATCATCAAAGGGCCGCTTCATAAAGACCTGCCCCAAAACCTGAACCACCAAAATCTTGCGCCCGCCTGGTGCGTTGAACAAACGGTGGCCCCGCCCGGGGGCACCCTTGGCGAAATTCACCGGGCGCACGATGCGGGGTTCTTTTTCGATGAACTGCAACATGTCTTTCTGATCGAACGCGTGGTCGCCCAGTGTGAGGCAATCCGCGCCGGCGTCCAGTAACAGCTTGGCATGATCCCCTGTCAGCCCCATCCCATTCGAGGCGTTTTCGCCATTGACGACAACGAAATCCAGCCGCCATTCCTCGCGCAGGCGTGGCAGATGCTGTTGGACGGCCGTGCGTCCCGCGCGGCCCATGACGTCACCCAGAAATAGTATTCTCATTCAATCTGTCCTAAGTGTGGTAATGGGTAAGCACAAGCGGTTTAGCTGCCTGCAAAATCTGTCAAAACACTTAATACCGGAGATTCCTTATGTCTCGCATTCTTCTGTCTGCCCTTGGCCTGGCTTTACTTGCAGCTTGTGACGAAAGCCCTTCGTCCGATGCAACCGCGCAACTGGCAAATCCCGCTGCGACCTACTGCATAGACAGCGGCGCCCGATACGAGATTCGCGATGGCGACAATGGGCAATCCGGCGTCTGTATCTTGTCGGATGGAACTGAGATCGATGCGTGGGAGTATTTCCGCGAAAACCATTCCGGCTGACACCGTCAGTTGCGAAACGTCAGGACCCGGCTTTCAGTGACAACCATATCCAGCGGTTGATCGGTCGGCTCAAGCGGCAACCCTTCTGCCTCTTGCGCGTCAAAAGCAAAGCCAATGGCCAGAGTCGGACGCCTAGCGCGCAGGCCCTCCAATGTGCGGTCATAGAACCCGCCGCCATAGCCCAGCCTGCCGCCTTGCGCATCAAATGCCACAAGCGGAACGATCAGGATCTCAGGATCAAAATAGTCATCGACCTCTGGCACCCTGGCCCCGAACGGGCCGTCTTTCAAAACACCCTCGGGCGTCCAGTGTGAGAACTTCAGCGGCTGTCCTGCGTCTTGAATAACCGGCACTCCGACAGGGCCATAGGCCGATGCTTCGGCCATGGCAGCCAGCGGATCAATCTCGGTGCGGATCGGCATGTATCCCGACAACGGCACCCCCCGATGCCCCGCCAGAACCTCGGACAAACGCCCTGCGGCGCCGGGCACACAGGCGTCAAACGCGGCCTTGCGGCGGGCAAAAGCCACCTTACGTGCGGCAGCCTTTATGTCGGTCAAATCGGTCACAGTAGAATCACGCTGGCAAGCCCCAGAAAGATGAAGAACCCCATGACATCCGTGGTGGTTGTCACAAAAGTCCCGGATGCCAGCGCCGGGTCTACACCCAAGCGGTCCAGCACCACCGGTACTACCGTACCTGCAAAGCCCGCGATCACCATGTTCACGACCAGCGCCGACCCGATCACGACACCCAACATCGGAGAATCGAACCACATCATGCCAACCGTCCCCAAAACGATGGCAAAACACAGTCCGTTCAACACGCCCACTAGCAATTCCCGCCGGATCACGCGCGCCACGTTGGAACCGGTCAGGTCGCGCGTCGCAAGCGCCCGCACTGCAACTGTCAGCGACTGCGTCCCCGCATTGCCCCCCATCGAGGCCACGATCGGCATCAAAATGGCAAGCGCCACCAACTGATCAATCGCCGCTTCGAACTGCGAAATCACCAATGAGGCACAGATCGACGTACACAGATTCACCGCCAGCCAGGGCAATCGGCGCTTGCTGGTCGCTGCCACACTGTCCGACAGCGAGCTTTCGTCACTAACCCCCGCAAGGCGCAGCATGTCCTCTTCGTATTCTTCATCCAACACGACCATTGCATCATCGATGGTGATCACACCAACCAAACGCCCGTCGCCATCAACAACCGGGGCCGAAATCAGGTGGTATTGGTTGAAGGCATAGGCCACATCCTCTTCGTCCTGATCGACCGGGATTGTGTGGAACTCTTCTTCGGCGATGTCATGCAGCGGGACGTCGCGCCGGGTCGCCATCAGCTTGCCCAGCGTGACCTGTGCAACTGGCTTCAAGCGCGGGTCGACCAGAACCACGTGATAAAACTGTTCAGGCAGATCGTCATTGGCGCGCATGAAATCGATGGCCTGCCCCACCATCCAATGCTCGGGTGCCATGACCACCTCGCGCTGCATAAGTCGACCGGCCGAGTTTTCGGGGTAAGACAGCGCCTGCTCGGCTGCCACCCTCTCGGAATCCTCAAGAACGTCCAGAATGGCCTCTTTCTGAGGTTCTTCCAGATCTTCCAGCAGGTCGACAACGTCGTCGCTTTCCATGTCGCGCACCGCGTCGGCCAAAACATCCGGGCGCAGGACGTTAATCACCTCTTCGCGGACGGCCTCATCCAGTTCTGACAGGATATCGCCGTCGAACTCTTTATCATACAGACGGATCAGGCGGGCGCGGTCGTAAGCGTTGATCTGTTCCAGAAGGTCAGCAATGTCGGCCGCGTGCAGCGGCTCCATCAGCTCAATCAGCTTGTCGCGGTCATCCACATCAACCGCGTACAGAATGGCTGCTACGGTCTTGCGATCCAGCGCATAGACGTCATCGTCACTGGTGGGCTCGGTCACGGGTTCGTCAAAGCCTGTTGTCATTTCTGCCCCCGTTCCTTCGGTCATTGACCCCTAATTAGAAGAAGCAGCTACCGGAAAACAATGACAATGCGCCGATTTACCGACAAGATTTGCCCGCCTATGCTGTTTCACGGTCCCAGACAGGCGGAGAATATCGATTATGGCGCAAAAAACGCTGCTGAAAGGACGCGTCCTGAGTTTCCACGGGTCCCCTTTTGAGGGTGATCCGACCGACGCGGTAACCGTCAGCGAGGCCCTGCTGATCGAAGACGGGCGCATTTCTGCCGTAGCCGATGCCGACAGCCTGCGCGCGGCCCATCCTGACGCGGATGTTGTGGATCACGGCCAGCGGGTGATCATGGCCGGGTTTGTCGACGCGCATGTGCATTACCCGCAGACTGCAATGATCGCCAGCTGGGGCAAACGCCTGATCGATTGGCTGAACACCTATACCTTCCCAGAAGAGATGAAGTTCGGCGACAGCATCTATGCCAGCGAAATCGCCAACCGCTATCTGGACCTGACGGCGGCCCATGGCACCACGACCATGTGCAGTTTCTGCACCATCCATCCCGAAAGCGTTGATGCGTTCTTTACTGCCGCGCAACAGCGCAACCAGCGGGTCGTGGCAGGCAAGACCTGTATGGATCGCAACGCGCCTGAGGGGCTGCGCGACACAGCACAAACTGGCTATGACCAGTCTGCTGCTTTGCTGAACAATTGGCACGGTGTCGGTCGTCTCTCTTACGCGATCACGCCGCGCTTTTCGCCCACATCCACACCCGATCAACTAGAAGCGATGGGCGCTTTGTGGGCTGAAAACCCTCATTGCCTGATGCAAACTCACCTGAGCGAGCAAACCGACGAAATCGCCTGGGTGCGCGAGCTGTTCCCCGAGGCGCGTGATTATCTGGACACGTATGAAAAGTTCGGTTTGCTGGGCTCGCACGGCGTCTACGGCCACGTTATCCATCTGGAGTCACGCGAACGCGACCGCCTGCGTGAGGTTGACGCGGCGCTGGTCCACTGCCCCACCTCAAACACCTTCATCGGGTCAGGGTTGTTCGATATGGGCGGGCTGATGCATGAGGGTCACCGGGTTGGGCTGGCGACGGATACCGGCGGCGGATCCAGCTTTTCGATGCTGCGCACGATGGCGGCGGCCTATGAAATCGGACAGCTGCGCGGAGCACCCCTGCATGCGGCACAGCTGTTGTGGCTTGGCACCGTCGGTTCGGCACGATCACTGCGGTTGGATGATTGCATTGGCAACGTCGCAACCGGGATGGAGGCCGATCTGATCGTGCTCGACCTTGCCTCCACCCCTGCCATCGCCCAGCGCGAAGCGTGTGCCGAGGATCTGTGGGAGGCCATCTTTCCCACAATCATGATGGGCGACGACCGGGCGGTCTCCGAGGTCTGGATCGCCGGTCAACGCGTCAGCAACTAGGATTGCAAGGCGCGGGCCAGTTGGGTCTGCCGTTCGATCACGCGGGGCATATCCAAAGTGGTGACTTGCCCGTCGCACACGATCTGACGCCCTTCGACAAACAGATGTTTCACCCGCATCGGCCCGGCCAACAGCAATGCGGCCGGGTCCCAGCTGCCCGCGGTTTCGATGCAACGTGTATCCCAAATAGCGATGTCAGCCCGATTGCCGGGTTGCAGACGCCCACAATCGGGGCGGTTCAGAACATCCGCACCGCCGCGCGTGGCGATCTCCAGCGCTTCGCGAGACGACATGGCATCTGCACCGTAAGTCACACGTTGCAGCAACATGGCCTGTCGGGCCTCAAGGACCAGATTGCCATTGTCATTGCTGGCCGAGCCGTCCGCGCCTAGGCCAACTTTCACGCCCTGATCCCGCATCGCCCGCACAGGGGCAATGCCCGACCCAAGACGGCAATTGGAACAAGGACAATGCGCGACACCGGTCTGGGTTCTGGCGAACAGATCAATCTCGGCTCCATCCAGCTTGACGCAATGGGCGTGCCAGACATCCGATCCGGTCCAGCCCAAATCCTCGGCATATTGGCCGGGGCGGCAACCGAACTGAGCCTGTGAATAGGCAATATCTTCGTCGTTTTCCGCCAGATGAGTGTGCAGCATCACGCCCTTGTCGCGCGCCAACAAGGCGGTATCCCGCATCAGATCACGACTGACCGAGAACGGCGAACACGGGGCCAGCCCCACCCGGCACATCGCGCCTTCAGCGGGATCGTGAAACGCATCCACCACTCGGATCATGTTGTCCAGGATCGCCCCTTCGTCCTCAACCAGCGTGTCCGGCGGCAATCCCCCGTCACTTTCTCCAATGCTCATCGCGCCGCGGGTTGGATGGAACCGCAGACCAATCTCGGCGGCGGCGGCGATAGTGTCATCCAGTCGAGCGCCGTTAGGATACAGATACAGGTGGTCGGAACTGAGCGTACATCCAGACAGAGCGAGCTCTGCCAGACCGATCTGGGCCGAGATGAACATTTCCTCAGGCCCAAACCGCGACCAGATCGGGTAGAGCGTCTGCAACCAGCCAAACAGCAATGCGTCCTGCCCACCGGGCACTGCGCGTGTCAGGGTTTGGTACAGGTGATGATGGGTGTTCACCAACCCGGGCGTCACAACACAACCGGACGCGATCTGAACTTCGCCGGTAGTTTGCAAGCCGTGGCCGATCTGCGCGACCTGCCCATCCCGGATCAGGATATCCGCGCCCGAAAGTTCGCGGCGCGTGTCATCCATCGTCAGGATCGTGTCGGCATTCTTGATAAGGGTTTCAGTCATATCGCTCTCCTTGCACAAGCCCGTTTCATGCATGGAGTGCGAAAGCTGGCGGAAAACGGGCACAAGAACCAGCCGGGTGAAACCTACCCGACAGGCCGCTAAGCAGCAACAGATTTCAATAAGTGCGCAAGATTTCCAAGGCTGCGGCGTGAAGCTGCGGGTTGGCCGCAGCCAACGCACGGCCACCGTTATGTGCAGGCCCACCCTGCCAATTAGTAACAACGCCGCCCGCCGCCTTGATCACCGCAATTGGTGCCTGAATATCATAGGCCAAAAGGGTGGATTCGATCACCAGATCGATTTGTCCCGCAGCCAACAACGCATAAGCATAGCAATCCATGCCATACCGGGTCAGACGCACATTCTGCGCCACCGCCTCAAATCCGGCGCGATCCTCGGGCGTGCCAACTTCGGGAAATGTGGTGAACAGAATCGCCTGATCCAGGGTCTGCGTCGTCCGGGTTTTCAAACGGGATGTGCCGGTTGGCCCAGTCACTTGCGCCAGATCGGATGTCCCAACAAACCGCTCGCCGATATAGGGTTGATCGATCACCCCCAAAAACGGCGCGTCCTGGGCGTTCAACGCGATCAGAACACCCCAGGTCGGCGTGCCGCTAATGAAACCGCGCGTTCCATCTATTGGGTCCAGTACCCATGTGCGACCGCTGGCTCCACTGGACTGGCCAAATTCCTCGCCGAAAATTCCGTCATCGGGGCGGTGTTTGGCCAAGACTTCTCGCATGGCTTTCTCGGCATTTCGATCGGCCACAGTCACCGGATCAAAGCCGTCGGCCAGTTTGTTGTCGGTCTCAAGGTTAGACTGTCTGAAAAACGGAAGAATGACCGAACGCGCTGCGTCGGCCATTTTCTCAGCTACTTCCAGATCACTTAACGAGGTCTCTTGCATGCGCTACCCGTGCGGTTCGCGCGCTCCAGAGTCAAGCCCGGTCGATCACGCGACGTCGCTTAGCACCCGTGCAAGTTCAAACAGGCGGCGGCGCTGGTTTTCCGGAATCGCGTAGTAGGAGCGGACCAGATCCAGAGCTTCCTTATCCCCCATCAGATCAGCAGGAACCGACTTTTTGCCGGTAGGTTCTTTGGCGGCTTCTTCCAAACCTTCGAAGAAAAAGCTGACAGGAACATCCAACGCCTCGGCAATATCCCATAGGCGGGACGCGCTGATCCGGTTGGCACCCGTTTCATATTTTTGAATCTGCTGAAACTTAATACCAACTTGTTGCGCCAACTGCTGTTGGGTCATTCCAATCAGCCAGCGACGGTGCCGGACACGCTTTCCCACATGGACATCGACGTGATGGGTCATTGGTATTCTCCTATTCTACACACACAACTTACTCAGATGCGTGACACGCCCCAAACACAACGTTAGCGAGTTGACCTTAACCACCCCCTAATCCGGAACATGTCCCCCTAATCAGCACCGTGGATCAATATTGCGTCTTTTTCGCTTTTTTTCAAGAAGGTTAAATCAACGACACTGAATAAGATTTAAGGTTGTGCATTCTTTGCCCGACACACGTCGCCTTTTCAAAGTCATGGCAGATCAGAACGGACGCCGTATTTCGCGATCCGCAGGGTCAGAGATTGACAATTCGCGGCCAGCGCGAACCTATGCAAAAAACCACAGGAGTGCGATTATGCTGGCGTACCGAATTTCAATCTCTGGGGCAACGGCCCAGCTTTGTGACATTGACGTTCCGCGCCCTGCCAAGGGTCAGGTTCGGGTCGCAATCAAGGCTTGCGGATTGAACTTTGCTGATCTGCTGATGCAAAAGGGCACGTATCAGGATACGCCACCAGCCCCTTTCACACAGGGAATGGAGATCGCCGGTATCATTGATGAGGTCGGCCCCAATGTGACCCATTTGAATCCTGGCGACCGGGTTGCAATTTACTCGGGCCAGGGCGGATTGGCAGAATACGGTGTGTTTGACGCAGACCGGGCAATTCCCCTGCCCGATTCCATAGGTTTTGAGGAGGCCGCCGCAATCCAGATCGCCTATGGAACCAGTCATATTGCGCTGGACCATCGCGCCCGGTTGCAGCCCGGTGAAACCCTCTTGGTCACAGGTGCCGCGGGCGGCGTAGGACTGACGGCCGTTGAAATCGGGAAATTGATGGGTGCCACGGTGATTGCGCAAGCGCGCGGCGCGGACAAACTGGCTGTTGCGCAAGCTGCTGGCGCAGACCACCTGATTGATGCGTCAGAGGATCTGCGGATTCGCGTCAAAGACCTGGGTGGCGCGGACGTGGTCTATGACGCAATCGGTGGCGATGTGTTCAAAGCAGCGTTTCGCGCCACCAACCCAGAAGGCCGCCTGCTGCCGATCGGCTTTGCCGGTGGGGACGTTCCGCAGATTCCGGCCAACCACCTGCTGGTCAAAAACCTGACTGTAATCGGCTTTTACATCGGTGGTTACCTGACATTTCGGCCTCAGATCGTTCAGGATAGTTTTGAAACCCTGTTCCGCTGGCATAGCGAAGGACGGATCAAACCTCATATCAGCCACGTCCTGCCGCTGTCCGAAGCAGAAAAAGGCCTGCAATTGCTGCGGGACCGTACGGCAACTGGTAAGATTGTGATCACGCCCTGATCGCCGCTTAACCAACCACTGCTTTCAACGGGGCGCTGCCCAACATGCGGAAGTTCTGGCGCACCAGCGCGGCCAAAGCCTCGACCACTGGGCCACGCGCCAACTCCGCCCCGTAGAGATTGATCATATGCGCGGGCAGGTCGGGCAGAACGCCACCATCGTCGATCTGGGCCAGATGGGCGGCCTCTGTGCCGTCCAACATCGCGTGAACAGCAAGGTCGGCACTGACCGTCGCCTCGATCGTACGGTCGTTTTCGGTTTCAACGGACAGCTCCCAAGGGATACCAGCCTCATCCAGCGCAGCGATCACCTGTGGCCGGAACAAGCATCGACGTCCAAGCGCTAGAGGGATAGGACGTTTACGCCAAGCCGATCCGCCCGGTGCTCCGATCCAGCGCAACGGCAGCTCGGCAACAGTCTCGGCGCCCTCGGCCCAATTCGCCTCGGTGGTCAGGATCAGATCGCATTCACCCTTCTTGAACATATCCTTCAATTGCAGCGAATAGGATGACACCAACTGAACACGAACGCGCGGGAAATCCGCATTAAACCGCTGCAAGACACGTGGAATGGCCGGATAAACAATGTCATGCGGCACCCCTAAAACAACTTCACCCTCGAACGCCTGATCTGTGAGTTTCGAGATCACCTCGTCATTCAGCGCGATCATGCGCCTTGCATAGGCCAGCAATTGATCGCCCGATGCGGTCAGCGCAATGGTGCGGCCACTGCGGTCCAGCAACTCAAGCCCCAGCAGCTCTTCCAGTCGTTTCAACTGCATTGAGACCGCAGATTGCGTCAGGTGCAGGAACCCGGCCGCGCGTGTCACACCACCATGATCCGCCACCGCCACGAATGAACGCAGTGTCGTGATGTCCAAATTTCGCATCTTCACGATTCCTTATGTGTCACTTCATAAATATTCATTTTCAAAATGTGTCATATCGCGCCATATAAATCAAGGAAGTTGATGAGACGGGAAACATTCATCGCAAATCGTGAAAGGAAATTCGTTATGACCCAACTTGAAATCTATAGCCTCTGCAAACCACGCCGGCGTTTTTCCCTGACTTCAATCCGGGACCTTCTGTCGCTGCGACGCCAGCGTTGCCGTCTGGCCAAGCTGGATGACCGGGCCCTGGCCGACATCGGGATCACCCGTGAGCAAGCGGAAACTGAGGCCAGCCGCCCTATTTGGGATGCACCGCAGTTCTGGCAAAAGTGAGTTCCGAATGCACCATTTCTCTGCAAATGGCGGTCCGCCACGGCTGACCGCCATTTTTGTTGCGCGTTTTAACCAGTTTCGTGCGCTAAACTCTTAAATCACAGCCCGTAGTTGCCGATATTTACGGGGAACGTGGTCTGAATGCAGGCCGCGACTGAAATATTGTGAAGGGAGACCCTTTAATGGCACAATTCGACACGGTCCGGACGGCGGCCGGCGCCCGCGCTGCCCAGATTGACGAGGGCCTACGCGCCCACATGAACAAAGTCTACGGCACAATGTCCATTGGCATGCTGATCACGGCTCTGGCCGCGTGGGCAATTGCCGGGCTCGCCGTCACGACCGATCCGACCAACGCGGTCGCTCAGATCGGTGCGGACCGGTATCTGACAAGCTTGGGCGGCACACTGTTCCTGTCACCGTTGAAGTGGGTGATCATGTTTGCACCGTTGGCCTTCATTTTCTTTGGCTGGGGCGCCTTGATGCGTCGCGGGTCGGCGTCAGCTGTACAGTTGGGCTTCTTCATCTTTGCTGCCGTAATGGGCGTATCGATGAGCTCAATTTTCATGATCTTCACGCCCTACTCGATCGCACAGACCTTCATCGTGACCTCGATCGCCTTCGCAGGGCTAAGCCTTTACGGTTATACAACCAAGCGCAATCTCAGCGGCATGGGCACTTTCCTGATGATGGGTGTGATCGGTCTGCTGGTGGCAATGATCATCAACCTGTTCCTGCAGTCGGGCGTGATGATGATGGCCATCTCTGCCATTGGCATCCTGATCTTCGCTGGTCTGACCGCCTTTTATACGCAGGACATCAAAAACACCTATGTGGCGCACGCCTCGCATGGTGATCAGGAATGGCTGGACAAAGCTGCCTTTGACGGCGCGCTGAGCCTATACATCTCGTTCCTGAACATGTTCCAGTTCCTGCTGATGTTCATGGGTCAGCAAGAATAGCGCGGATCTAAATTCCAAGAGTTCAAAGGGCGGGTCCTCAGCGACCCGCCCTTTTATTTTGGCCGGCCGCAACCCTAGCTGTCCAGTTGTCGCAGCAGACGGATCGCAGCAGTCCCTGAAAAAGAAAAAGCCCCGGCAAAGCCGGGGCCTGAATTCCTTGGGGTGGTTTTTCCTGCCTTAGCTGCAGTTCAGCGCCACGGCAAAGCCTGAGCTGCGCTCGGACGATCCCTTGCGGAACACGTCGCCTGCAGGCAGGCAGCCGGTGAACTGCTCAGCATTGCGGCCAAAGCTTGCCCCGATGGCGTTGTCCACCTTGGTGCTGCTACTTGCGGTTTTCAGAACGCCGTACAATGTGCCGTTCACGTTGACCGTGCTTAGGTACAGGTTGGTGTCCGAGCCAGTCAGAGCGACCGCGCTGGTGTCGCTGCGACCGCCATTGTCTATAGCGACACGCGCGATCTTTTCTGCCTCGGTCTCATCTGTTGTCACGGGAATTGCCGGCAGAACTGCCAGTTCGGCGGGTACATTTGTTGCAGGCGGAAGGAAGGCCGCAGCGCCCGGAACGTCCGAGATTGTGCGGGGTTCACCATCGATCCCGGTAAACCCAACGCCTTCGCGGTTATACGGGTCTTCGCAGGCCGCAAGGGCCAGAACGGTCACTGTGGATAACAAGATTTTTTTCATGACGGCCAACATTTTGGAACGGTTTGTTGAAGCGTATGGCCAAGCCTTTGCAAAAAGCAACCCACCGCAAGGCCGAATGGCCCGGGCGCTGATGCTTCGTTGCAACGGCCCAAACCAAGAAAAAGGGGCCTGCCGTAGCAGACCCCTTTTTATTCTGTTCAAGCTGGACGGCAGATTACTTAATCTTGCCTTCCTTGTACTCGACATGCTTCCGAGCGACCGGATCGTATTTACGAATGGTCATTTTCTCGGTCATGGTCCGCGCGTTTTTCTTGGTCACGTAGAAGTGGCCCGTGCCCGCGGTCGAGTTCAGACGGATCTTGATTGTCGTCGGCTTCGCCATGGTTATCTCCTGCGTCCAAAAAGGCCGGGGCCTTTCGGTTGAATTCCTATGAGCGTGCGCTTTTACGCCCTGCACGGCCCATGTCAAGCGCAATCGCGCCTGCATTGGATACGAGAGGAAAAAGGCGCGAGCTTACGGGGTCGGGACCCCCATATAGGTGTGAATTTGATCGCGTTCCGCGCTTGAAAGGCCCAGCGCCGTAGCAAGCTGATTCAGATAAGAGGCCTCTTGCTGGTTGTCCACGCGAATCGCCGCCAGGGAGGTTGCATAGATTTGCGTCTTCAGCGGCCCGACGGAATCAGCGGCCAACCCCATGACGTCAATCGGAGCCTCTAGTTGCTCCAGCACAAAGGCGCGTTCTTCTTCGCTGACATCGTCGCCCAGCGTGCCCAGAATTGTCTTTTTCTCCTGCTCATCCAGTTCACCATCCGATTTGGCGGCCTGAATCATGGCGCGCAGCATCAGCTTGGCTTGCTCTTCCATGACCGCACCACCGGGTGTGCCCTTGAAGACGGTCTCCATCATGTCGACAGTTTGCTTGTTGCCGGCCTGCGCCGCCTGCATGGCGTTCATCAGCCCGCCCAGGCCAGCGGCACCTGCCGGATTGCCCATGCCCATCTGTCCAAACATTTTCTGCATACCGTCAGCTGCGCCTGGCATTCCGAACTGTTCGGCCATCTTGCCCAACTGGTCCATTCCGAAACCGCCTCCGGCTCCCTGCATCATGTCCTGCAGCCCGGCCATACCGCCCATTTGCTTGTATTTTTCCATACCTTTGGCAGCCGCAAATCCGACCGCGACAGAAGCCAGTGCTTTCATGAAACTCATGATTATCCTCCCAGTTGTTGCCTAAACGTGCAGCCTAGCAGGTTTTACGGCCCTGTGTTCAAAACAGGGGCTAGTGCGGCACAGCGCCACTTCTGGCTTGGTGTGATTGCGCGCTGGCCAATACTTCGAAGCGACGGCGCAAGGGCGGGTTCCGACCGATGTGGCACGTCCTGAAATTGCGCCAATCACGCGTTCGTGATAGTCATGTCCAAACTTCTTGAGCCATGCGCCCCTCAACGAGCGTGGCGATCGAGGCGCCAGAAACGGGCAAGAACCTCTGTCGGCAGAGTTTGTAACCAAGGAGAAGATATATGCCCATTTTCATTACCTATGCTTCCTATTCTCAATCTGGCGTTCAGGGCATGTTGAAAAAACCTGCAAACCGCACCGGACCGGTCAAAGCGTTGATGGAAAAAGTTGGTGGCAAGTTGCTGGCTTTTTACATGACAACCGGATCGAATGATGTGGTTGTGATCAGTGAAGTTCCTGATGGGACAGATGCAGTTGCAGTTGGTATGGCTGTTGCTGCCTCGGGTGCAGTTGAAAAGATTGAAACTGTGCGCGCCTGGACCGCAGATGATTTTGTGGCAATCACCCAGAAAGCCGCTGGATTGACTGGGGATTATACACCCCCAGGGGGTTGAACGGGAATACGCGCGGAGGGCCTGTAAGCCGGATCTTGTTCCAGGGTTGCCCCCTTCGATGACCATTCCTCTAGGCCGTACATTGCTGCACGGCTCAAGCTGCCAACCCGGTCCCTCTCGGCCAGGACATGCCTAGCGGTGGTATCGGCTGACGCCGACCGACCCGCGCGGGGACCCTATTTGGCATTGCTCCCGGTGGGGCTTGCCGTGCCGCCACTGTTGCCAGCGGCGCGGTGGGCTCTTACCCCACCGTTTCACCCTTACCTCAGACCGAAATCCGGGGCGGTCTGATTTCTGTGGCGCTTTCCGTCGGGTTTCCCCGCCCGGGCGTTACCCGGCACCGTTGTCTTGTGGAGTCCGGACTTTCCTCTCGGGTTTACACCCCAGCGGCCATCCGGCCCTCCGCGCAGAGTGTAGGTATGCTGAGTGCCCACTGCCGTCAAGAGCGGAGAAGGGTAGAAGGGGCCAGCCCCTTTCTACCCCGGGATATTTCCTGCCAGATGAAGGGCGAATCCAGATCAGCGAAATTTGGATGTCAGGGGTACGAAATCTGCCGGAGCAAGGGGGCCATTGGCCCAGGGCCGATATCTGAGACGCACCGCGGCGAGCAGGGTTTCGTCGTCCACATCCGGTGGGAAACCCGCGTTTTCAACCAATGTGCGGAACGTTCGCATGGACGCGCATTGCGGATCGTTGTTCCGGCCGCGTTGGCCAGCCAGGTTCAAATACTCCAGCCGTTGCCAGGGGAACCGGGGGCCCGGATCGATCTTGCGACCTGGGGCCATGTCTGAATGGCCGATAACCCTGTCTGGTGAAATCGACCAACGCGCCATGGTTTGGGTCAGAAGGCGGTCCAGTACAGTCAACTGAGGCTCGGGGAACGGGTGTGTACCGGTGTTGTCTAGTTCGATCCCGATTGAGCGGGAGTTGATGTCTGTTTGGCCGTGCCAGCTGCCGGCACCCGCGTGCCAGGCGCGGTCTTTTTCGTCGACCATCTGCCAGAGCGTGCCATCTGCACCGATCAAGTAGTGGGCCGAGACTTCATACGCAGGGTCGCACAAACGATGCAGTGCGGCCTGAGCACCGTTCATGGCAGTGTAATGCAGAACGATCAAAGATGGCATTAGCCCGTCCCGGCGTGGACCAAAATTGGGGGACGGGTGCCAGATGGGCGATACGGGATTAGTTGTTAACGGCACTGCGGAACGGGCTGGGATCCCAGCTGCAAGCATAGCCATCGCCATCCGGGTCCAAGCCTTTGCGGTCGCGCTGCGGCCCGCCGCTGGACAGGAATTCGATCTGGGCCTGATCGGCTGAGGCGTAGCGGGCACAATTGCGCTGTGCCTTGGCCTGCAGGTTGAACCCTGCGCGGCTGTAAAGCTGAGTGCCGACCGGGTTGGAAGTGCTTAACGCATACTGCACAATATTAGGTTGGCCATCGGTTCCGCGTTGCGGGACGGCGGTTGGTGCGACCACCTCATAGGTTTGGCGGTTTTGTTCGATCAGCGCCGCGTCGGATTCGATACTCCGGCGGTCAGAGACAGCTGCAAAATCCTGTTCGTCGGAAATTGCCGTGTTGTTGCCCGCCTGCGCAGGGGCGCTTTGCCCTGAAGTGCTGGCTAAAGCTGCCGCTGTCGCAGAGGCAAGATCGGCGTCATCGCCCGTTGGCACGGCAGACGCTGCGCCAGGTGCACCAGGTGCGCCAAGCTGCTGTTCGGATACCTCAGCCGGGCTGAGCAGTGTGCCTCCCGAATACCCCTGCCCAGCCAACTGCGCCTCACGCTGGGCCTGATAGGACGGCGTATTGAACTCAGTCCCAGAAACGGGGGCCACCGTGTTGCACGCGGCCACAAACCCAATTGCGGGGATCAGAAGCGTAAAGCGCATTCAGCTGCTCCGTCTTTCGTTGTCTTGCCTGACCTGAGGCTTACCACCATTTCCCGGGCTTTGCCACAAACCCGGCGGCGCTTTCCAGCGCATAGGCTGTGTTCAGCAGATCACCTTCGTCCCATGGGCGGCCGATCAGCTGCAGGCCAAGGGGCAGACCCTGTTTGTCCAGACCCGCAGGTATGGAAATACCTGGCAGACCAGCAAGGTTCACCGTGACGGTGAAAACGTCGTTCAGATACATCTGAACCGGGTCCGCCTCGGTCATTTCACCCAAGCCGAATGAGGCCGAAGGTGTTGCCGGGGTCAGGATCGCGTCGACACCCGCCGCGAAGACGTCTTCGAAGTCTTTCTTGATCAGTGTGCGAACCTTGCGGGCGCGATTGTAGTAAGCGTCGTAGAACCCCGCTGACAGCACATAGGTGCCGATCATGACGCGGCGCTGGACCTCATGCCCAAAGCCTTCGGCGCGGGTTTTCTCGTACATCTCGGTGATGCCGTCACCTTGTGCCATCTGCGCGCGGCGGCCATAGCGGACACCATCGTACCGGGCAAGGTTCGAAGACGCCTCGGCCGGTGCAATCACGTAATAGGCTGGCAGCGCGTATTTGGTATGCGGCAGTGAGATATCGACTATCTCGGCGCCTGCGTCTTTCAGCATTGCGGCCCCGTCAGCCCAGAGCTTTTCGATCTCATCTGGCATGCCATCCATGTGGTATTCTTTCGGAATACCGATTTTCTTGCCTTTGATGTCGCCTGTCAGCATCGCCTCAAAATTCGGCACAGCCAGTTCGGCGCTGGTCGAATCCTTGGCGTCGTGACCACACATGGTTTCCAGCATGATCGCCGCGTCGCGCACGTTCTTGGTCATCGGCCCGGCCTGATCCAGCGAGGAGGCAAAGGCCACGATGCCCCAGCGCGAGCAGCGGCCATAGGTGGGCTTGATGCCGGTTATGCCAACAAACGCCGCAGGTTGACGGATCGAGCCACCGGTATCGGTGCCGGTCGCGGCCAAACACAGATCAGCAGCCACGGCAGACGCCGACCCACCAGATGAGCCACCCGGTGTCAGCTGCGCGTCATCATTGCCACGCCGCCAAGGGCTGACCGCATTGCCGTAAGTCGAGGTCTCGTTTGACGAGCCCATGGCAAACTCGTCCATGTTCAGCTTGCCCAACATCACGGCGCCTGCGTCGGCCAATTGCTGCGATACGGTGGATTCGTATTCCGGCTTGAACCCGTCCAGAATCTTCGAACCCGCCTGTGACGGCACGCCTTTGGTGCAGAAAAGGTCCTTGATACCAATCGGCAGGCCGCACATCGAAGGCGCATCGCCCGCCTTGATCCGCGCATCCGCAGCCTTGGCACGTTCCAGCGCGATCTCGGGGGTTTTGTGGACAAAGGCGTTCAACGCGTCGGCGGCGTCAATGGCCGTGAGGCAGGATTCGGTCAACTCGACCGAAGTTACATCACCTTTGCGCAGCGCATCGCGGGCCTCGGCCAGGCCCAGTTTGTTCAGATCGCTCATGTCTTACTCCACCACTTTGGGGACTGCGAAAAAGCCTTCGCGCGCGTCGGGGGCGTTGGCCAGAACCTTGTCCTGCTGATTGCCGTCGGTGACCACATCTTCGCGGCGTTTCAGGCGCATCGGTTCGACCGAGACCATCGGCTCGACACCATCAACATCCACTTCGTTGAGTTGCTCGATGAACCCAAGGATTGTGTTGAACTCGGACGCCAGCGCGGGCAGCGCGTCATCCTCGACCTTGATCCGGGCCAGTTTGGCCACCTTGGCGGCAGTGCTTTGGTCAATCGACATCGGAAAACCTCATATGCGTTAGGGGGCATTTACCCGTCTGATGCTCCGGTCGCAAGACCGCCAGAGGAGGGATGTCGCCCTGTCATGCTCTGTTTGCCCAATCTGCCATTCAATTTTGCATATGCCCTATGCACAATAGTAAACCGATTAGTTCATTTCTCGCCTTGAAAAACTAAACCGTACTGTTCATTTCATTTCGTACGACACAACGCAAACCGGAGAACGAAAATGAAAACCCTCATTACTGCCCTTGTTCTGTCTGCGACCACCCTGACGGCCCCCGCATATGCATTTGTTCAGGTCGGCAGCCTGCCCCCGACGCTGACCTTCCCCAAACCTGCTCCTGATACGGTGACGCAGGATCAGACTAAGGTGGACAAATAAGTCTTCTACTGTCCCGGGCCAGGGCCCCCTGACCTGGCTCGGGAATTTTTCAATTGAGTGCTGCACTTGCCCTGACATACCGCTACGATGGTGATGAAAAACCCGCCCGGGCTGCACCGCAGATCGGGCCAGCCAACGGAGCGTAAGATGAGTGCGCGAAAGCAATCGGTTCTGGACTCTATCGATGCGGCCAATATCCAAGACCCAAACCTCGAAGACGGCCAGCCAGCCGCCCTGTTGTACGGCCAGCGCATGAGCGCCGAGCTGAACCGACTTGTCCCTGACGCATCAGAACCGCTGCAGATTGCAGCACGTGGCCAGCATGTGGAACGCTGGAAACTTGCCCGCACCGAATATCCAGAAGGCCGCGCCGGATATCTGGCCTGGCGCAAGGCGCAGGGGGTCCACCATGCCGAGATTGTCATGACTCTGATGGAACAGGGCGGCTATGGCGCCGACGAAGCCGAAGCCGCGGGTCGAATGCTGCGCAAACAAGGCATAAAACGCGATGCCGAAGTCCAATCGCTGGAGGACGTCATTTGTTTCGTGTTCCTCAAATGGTATTTTGCGCCCTTCGCCGCCAAACACTCGGCAGCGAAAATCCAAAGCATTGTTGAGAAAACCGCGCGCAAGATGTCAGCCGATGGTCGCGCGCGCGTGCTGACAGAGTTTGACCTGCCCCATGACCTTGCCGCCGCGTTTCAGGCCTGACGGGTACGGATCAGATGCCTTCGATACACCTCGATCATCCAACCCAGCATGATGGCGTTCAGGATGTGCCACAGAAAATGGATGCCCAACGGGATTTGCCCACACAAGGGTTCATCCAGGGCGCGGAAGGTAATTGAGGCGACAAGAATCGCCGCACCAATCGCCAGACCTCTGGCCGTCTCTGGTACCCTGCCCCGCAGCAAGGCCGCATAGATCAGAATCAACAAGGGCACGGGCGCATAGGCCGCAGATCCGCCCAACCCTGGGATAAGCTGAAACACCGGCACAGTGACCACCGCATAGGGCACGAACAAAACCGTGCCTCCAAAGGCATAAAGCGGCCGCATATGCCAGACATCCCGGTTGATCGCAAAGATATAGACGAGAATGAACAGCATTATGGGCGTCGTGTCCGCAATGGCCGCCCAAACCTGTGCATGGGTGTGGAACAGATAGCTACCGACACCGATTCCGGCGAGAATGACAACCAAAGCCACCGCAACGGGCATCCCCTGCCCCCGCACCCGTCGCCACATGATCCAGGCGGCGACCAGAAAGGCGGCGTTTGTCACCGCATTTATTGGTTCGGCCCAATAGGTGGGCGACAAACGTTCGCAATAGCCGTCAATTTCCTGCAACCAGTCCATGAACTTTTACATAACCGATGCTAGATTGAAGCCAACAGTTTGTTTTGGGAGGACGAATTCATGAACATCATCTGGTTAGGTCACGGCAGCTTTCGTATTGAAACCCAAGGGCAGGTCCTGCTGATCGATCCCTGGCTGACTGGCAATCCCGTTCTGGGCGAAGATCAGCACGACGCAGCGCTGGGCGGGGCAACGCACATCCTTTTGACGCATACGCATTTCGACCATGTGGCTGATGTCGTCTCATTGGCTAAGCATCTCAACGTGCCAGTGGTCGGCCAATACGATCTGATGGGCTATTGGGCCGAGGCCGAAAGCCTGGAGACCATCGGCTTCAACAAGGGTGGTACGGTGAACCTGAATGGTATCAAAGTCTCGATGGTGCCAGCCTCACACAGTTCAACTTTTTCCACACCAGATGGCCTGCGCACTGGTGGCAGTGAGGTTGGCTTCATGATCGCCTCCGAGGGCCACATGGTATATGTGTCCGGCGATACGGATATCATGGCCGATATGGATTGGATGGGGGATTTCTACAAACCCGATATCGGCATCCTGTCGGTGGGCGGTCATTTTACCATGGATATGAAAGGCGCCGCTTACGCGGCCAGGCGGTATTTCAACTTCAAGACGGTGATTCCCTGCCATTACAAGACCTTCCCCATTCTGGAACAGTCCGCTCAGGTGTTGGCGGATGGCTTGCCCGGTGTCGACGTGATTGAGCCCGAGTTGATGCAGGCGATCACCCTTTAGGCTCAGCGCCGCGCGGCGAAGAACTCTTTCAACATCGCGGCAGCCTCTCGCCCCCCGATGCCATCGTAGACCTCAGGCACGTGATGCGCCTGACTGTGGGTGAAAACCCGCGCGCCATGGGCCACACCACCAGATTTGGGATCAGCCGCCCCGTAATAGATGCGCCGAATGCGCGCTGCTGCCAACGCTGCTGCACACATCGCACAAGGTTCAAGTGTCACATAAAGGTCGTGATCCGACAGCCTCTCGGATCCGGCGGCGGCGCAGGCTGCGCGCAGGGCCAGAATCTCGGCATGGGCGGTGGGATCGTTCAGTTCGCGCGTCCGGTTGCCCGCCTGTGCCACCACGTGACCGTCAGGCGCGACGATGACGGCCCCCACGGGAACCTCGCCGCGATCCGCGGCAGCGCGGGCTTCTACCAGTGCCTTGTCCATATGCGATTTAAACACCATGACCCTGACTGCATCAGAAACCCGCCTTTCGCAAGCGGACGGGATGCGCTATGGCCTGCGGATGAACAAAACCCCTCCTCCCGGCGACCGGATCGCCAAAGTGCTGGCCCGCGCGGGCGTCGCCTCGCGCCGCGAAGCCGAACGCATGATCGAAGCCGGTCGTGTGACCGTGAATGGCAAGGCCATCGACAGCCCGGCGCTCAACGTCACCGCCAAGGACAAGATCGCCGTAGATGGCAAACCTGTATCCGAACCGGAACCCTCGCGCCTGTGGTTGTATCACAAGCCCTCGGGCCTGGTGACGACAACCCGCGACGAAAAAGGGCGCGCGACGATCTTTGACAAACTGCCCGAGGACATGCCCCGCGTCATGAGCGTTGGCCGGCTGGACTTGAATTCCGAAGGTCTGCTGCTTTTGACCAATGACGGCGGCATCAAACGCAAGCTGGAACTACCTTCGACTGGCTGGCTGCGCAAATACCGTGTCCGGCTGAACGGCCGCCCCAAAGACGAAGATTTCGCCCCTCTGCGCAAGGGTTTGGTGATCGACGGCGAGCGGTTCTTGCCGATGGATGTGTCACTGGATCGTCAGCAAGGGGCGAATGCCTGGCTGACCATCGGTCTGCGCGAGGGCAAGAACCGCGAGATTCGCCGCGCGATCGAGGATATCGGGTTCACCGTGAACCGCCTTTTGCGTGTCTCTTACGGCCCGTTCCAACTGGGCAATCTGAAACCCGGCGAGGTCGAAGAAATCCGCCGCCGCGTGATGCGCGACCAATTGGGGCTGGAAGCAGAAGCAGACGCGCCGGTCAAACGCCCCGCGCGCCCACAGCGAAAACGACCCGTTGTTGGCAAGAAACCTCGCAAGTGACGCAGGTTATGCAACCTTTCCCCTAGCGCCCGGCCCCCTCATCCCCTAAATTTTCCGTGAGGAACGTCATTGAGGGGCACCATGTCCGGAACCGGAGTACAGAAACTGGCCTATGCGGCGCTGCTGGTGTTGCTGTTTGGTGTATGCACCGGCGTGTTGGGGGGCTTGTAGGCGCATGGCCAAACGCTATGGCGGGAAATTCAGCCCTGACGGCAGCTCTGACCCATCCGAGCCACCCCGGCGCGGTCAGTTTGACGGCGCACGGGTGGAACCTGCCGGAGCGCGGGTGAACTTGTTGTTTCTGCCTGCCGTTCCGCTGGTGTTTCTGTCGCTGAATGACGGTGCTGTCGGGATGACACTGGGTTTGGTTGCGGCGGGCTTACTGACAGGGGCTGCGTTCCTGTTGCGCGAAGGTCTGCGTGCCGAGGCCGCCTATAAATCGCGGCGTACTGCGCGGCGACCGGCTTTCCCCCGCAAGATATTCTCCAGCGTTCTCACCGGTCTGGGCGCGGCTCTTGCCTCGTACCGGACCGAGTTCCTGGATGCGACAACTGCGGCCGAGGCCAGCCTGATTGCGCCCATCCTGTTCGGTGTCGTGGCAACCGCTTTGCATTCGGTGTCCTTTGGGCTTGACCCTATGAAAGACAAGGGGATGGAGGGGGTCGACACCTTTCAGCAAGATCGTGTTGCCCGCGTGGTCGAGGACGCCGAAACCCACCTGACCCAGATGACCGATGCCATCAAACGGGCCGGTGATCGCCGGATCGAGGCCCGCGTCGAACAGTTTCAGGACACCGCCCGCGATTTGTTTCGCACGGTCGAGGAAGATCCCCGCGATCTGGCCGGGGCACGGAAATATCTGACCGTGTACCTGCAGGGCGCACGCGACGCGACAGTCAAGTTTGCCGATGTCTATGCCCGCACACGCGATGCACAGGCCATGAAAGACTACTCATCCCTGTTGGATGATCTGGAACAGAATTTCGCAGCCCGTACCCGCAAGATGCTCTTGGACGATCGCAGCGATCTAACAGTTGAAATTGACGTGTTGCGTGAGCGTCTGCAACGCGAAGGCGTCCGGTTGGACTGACCGGCCAAAATGTTGAGGAAGGATTATCCCCATGTCCGATGAGATCAAGAACAAGGCGGTCGAAGCCGAAACGCTGGTTCAGGAAGTGACCGCCGTGGCGCTGCCCGATCCAACGGCCGAGGTTATCACACTGGAAGAGGCCGACGAGCCTGTCAGCGCGGAAATCCGCAAGCGCATGTCCGAGATCGACATGAGCAATACCAATTCCATCGTCTCGTTCGGGTCGTCCGCACAGGCCGAGCTGCAGGAAATCAGCCAGGCCATGCTGGCGGATGTACGCAACAAGGATGTTGGCCCTGCCGGGGACAGCCTGCGCAATATCGTGACCACCATCCGGGGCTTTTCTGTATCTGAGCTGGACGTTCGCCGCGAGCGCAGCTGGTGGGAACGCCTGCTGGGGAAGGCTGCGCCTTTCGCCAAATTCACCGCGCAATACGAAGAGATACAGAACCAGATCGATCGGATCACGGACGACCTGCTGGGCCACGAACACACGTTGTTGAAAGACATCAAGTCATTGGACCTGCTCTATGAAAAGACGCTGGGGTTCTATGACGAACTGGCGCTGTACATTGCGGCAGGTGAGGAAAAGCTGACCGAATTGGACAGCCAGGACATTCCCGAAAAAGAAGCCGAAGTTCAGGCTGCACCCGAAGATCAACAAGTGATGAAGGCGCAGGAATTGCGCGATCTGCGCGCGGCCCGTGACGATCTGGAACGCCGTGTCCATGACCTGAAGCTGACGCGGCAGGTGACCATGCAGTCACTGCCCTCGATCCGGCTGGTACAGGAAAACGACAAGTCACTGGTGACCAAGATCAACTCGACCCTGGTCAACACCGTGCCGCTTTGGGAAACGCAGCTGGCGCAGTCCGTCACTATTCAACGCAGCGCCGAAGCAGCTGCTGCGGTGCGCGACGCCAACGATCTGACGAATGAGCTGCTGACCACAAACGCGGCCAACCTGCGTCAGTCGAACAAGATGATCCGCGAGGAAATGGAACGTGGCGTGTTCGACATCGAGGCCGTCAAGCAAGCCAATGCGGACCTGATCGGCACAATCAACGAAAGCTTGGCAATTGCTGACGAAGGCAAAGCCAAACGCGCCGCCGCCGAACAAGAGCTACAGAAGATGGAGGTCGAGCTGCGCGACACGCTGGCCTCAGCAAAGGCGCGCAAGGACGGGATCGGCGACAACGCCGGAACTGCGGTTCCGGGCTAACGGCGGGCGGACCGTGCGGTTGCGGGGATATCTGAGGCCTGTACTAGGGGTTTTGTTGCTGTTGGCTCTGGCCAATTGCGATGAGACTTTGACATCCTCGGTTGCTCCGGAACCGCGACCTGCGGTGCCCGCCCCTGCGCCCAACGCTTATGTCCCGCCTTCGGCGGCCAGTCAGGATCTGGCGCGGTTTTACCAGCGGATCGAACGCGACCTGCTGACGCGCGGTTTGCTGCGAACGGATGGTGGCGGACCTGATACGCCCTATGACGCCAGTGATCTGGAGCGCAATTTCGAAACCATTGCCTTTTACAGCGAGTATCCGGATCACGCGGTAACAACGACGGCCTACACAACAGAAGGGCAGCTTAGCCGCTGGTCTGGCCCCGTTCGCGTTCAGGTCGAATTCGGCCCCACGGTGTCTCCCGAGACACGTAAAAAGGATGCAGCCGAGGTCGAGGCGTTCACCGCGCGGTTGGCTAAACTTACGGATCATCCGATCTCGGTTGTCAATCGCAAGGCCAATTTCCACGTGTTTTTCGCCGGCAAGGATGACAGCGCCTATGTGGTGTCACGGCTGAAACAGCTTGTCCCCGGCATCAGTCAGCCGTCGCTTGATCTGATAGCCAATCCGCGGTCCAATATAGACTGCTTTGTGTTTGCGTCGCCAACCAAGGCAGCCCCTTATCGGTTTGTGCGGGCGGTGACCCTGATCCGGGCCGAACTGCCTGATCTGACACGCCGCAGCTGCATTCACGAAGAGATCGCGCAAGGTTTGGGGCTGTCCAATGACAGCCCCAAGGCGCGCCCATCGATCTTCAACGACGATGATGAATTTGCGCTGTTGACCAGCCATGACGAAAAACTGCTGACAATGTTATACGATCCGCGCCTTCAACCCGGCGTGACAGTGCAAGACGCCCGCCCTGTGGTGCGCATCATTGCACGCGAATTGATGGGCCAGCCGCTCTGAGCCCAAAAAGAGGAGACCCCTAATGGGCATTTTCGATTTTCTGACCGGCGAATTTATCGACGTCATTCACTGGGTGGATGACACCCGCGACACCATGGTCTGGCGATTCGAACGTGAAGGCCACGAGATCAAATACGGTGCCAAGCTGACCGTGCGCGAAGGGCAGGCAGCGGTCTTTGTCCATGAAGGGCAGCTAGCGGATGTGTTCACGCCGGGTCTCTATATGCTTGAGACCAACAACATGCCGATCATGACCACCCTGCAGCATTGGGATCACGGCTTTCAATCCCCGTTCAAATCCGAGGTCTATTTCGTCAATACGACCCGGTTCAATGATTTGAAATGGGGCACCAAGAATCCGATCATGCTGCGTGATCCCGAGTTCGGACCAACCCGCATACGCGCCTTTGGGTCTTACACAACGCGGGTCAAGGACCCGGCGAAATTCATGATCGAAATCGTCGGCACCGATGGTGAGTTCACGATGGATGAGATCAGCTTTCAGGTCCGCAACATTATCGTGCAGGAATTCAGTCGCGTGATCGCCGGGTCGGGCATCCCGGTTCTGGATATGGCGGCAAACACTGCCGATCTGGGCAAGCTGATTGCGGCCGAGGTTTCCCCGGTGCTTGAAGGTTATGGCCTTGAGATGCCGGAATTCTACATCGAAAACATCTCTCTACCACCGGCGGTTGAGGCTGCGCTGGACAAGCGGACCTCGATGGGTTTGGCAGGTGATCTGGGCAAGTTCACTCAGTATTCAGCGGCCGAAGCGATGACCGCAGCCGCCAACAATCCCGGACAGAGCGGCGGCATGGGCGCTGGCCTTGGCATGGGTATGGGCATGGCGATGGCCAACCAGATGGCGAATATGGCAGCGGGCCAGCCGAGCGGTCCGTGGGGCGGACCTGCCCCCGCTGCCCAGCAACCGGCAACGCATGCGGCCCCGCCGCCGCCCCCGCCGGTTGAGCATGTCTGGCACACCGCAGTGGATGGGCAGACCAACGGGCCGTTTTCCAAGGCCAAGATGGGCCGCATGGCGACAGACGGCGAGATCACCCGGGACACCCATGTCTGGACCGCTGGTCAGGACGGTTGGAAAAAGGCTGGGGATGTTCAGGAACTGGCGCAGTTGTTTACAATCTTGCCGCCACCTCCGCCGGGGAGCTGAGTTTTTTGCCGGGCAACGATCAGACGGCGCCATATTCCAGGCGCGACATACGGCGCGCAGTAAACCTGTCCGCCTTGCTGGGATGGACAGTGTTTACTGGATTTGCGATTGTTTCATACGGCGTTGGAACTGATTATTGGGCCTCTACGCTGAGCCTAGTTTTTTGGTACGGCTTGTTCGGCATCCCGACGGCCTTGCTGATCTGCTGGATACTTGTTGCGCCATTTCTGAAAATCATGATGCGTAACCGCGTGAGTTTTTTTCGCGCCGCGCGGTGGGGCACTGGGATCGGTGTTTTTCTCGTGACCCTCACCATTGCGATTGGGCGTTACCGGGGCTGGCGCCAATCTCTCAACCCCAACTTTAGTTCTCGCATCGGTGGTGACGGAGCCATTCGTTCCGTCGACGGGATACTTACCCCTTACGGTTGGTGGGTGCTGGCGCAGAACTCCATTTTCTTCATCTTTTTGTGCATATTGGCTGCTCTTGTAATTCGCATGATCATCGGGTCCGGCTCCTTCGCTGGATCAACCGAGGCACAGAAATGACACAAGAACATCGTTTCCCCTGCGATCAGTGTGGTGCAGATTATCGCTTCAACCCCGGAGACGGCACTCTGACCTGTGACCATTGCGGGCATTCTGAGGTCATCGGGGCCGGACCCTGGGGTGGAGCCAGCCTGAAAGAGCTGGATTTCGACGCCGCCCTCGCCGATAGGCTTCCCGACAGTGACATCGAAGAAACCCGGGTTCTGACCTGCCCGAATTGCGCCGCTCAAGTCGAGTTTGATCCCGACACGCATGCAGCAGAATGCCCGTTCTGTGCCACACCGGTGGTGACTGACACAGGGGTCAGTCGGCACATCAAACCGCGCGGTGTGCTGCCTTTTGCACTGGATGAACGCGCGGCCCACGCAGCGATGAGCGATTGGCTGGGCGGATTGTGGTTCGCTCCCAACGGATTGAAGGAGTACGCCCGCAAAGGACGCAAGATGCAGGGCATTTACGTGCCCTACTGGACTTTTGACGCGGACACGAAATCCAGTTATCGCGGCGAGCGCGGCGTGGTTTACTATGAAACCCGTACCGCTATGCGGGACGGAAAACGGGTTCAGCAACGTGTGGCCAAGGTCCGGTGGTCGCCAAAATCTGGTCGCGTTGCACGGTTTTTTGACGATGTGCTTGTGCTTGCATCGCAATCGCTGCCCAAAAACTATACCGACGCTCTGGAACCCTGGGATTTACCCGCGCTTGAGCCTTACCAGCCCGAGTACCTGGCCGGTTTTCGGGCCGAGGCTTATACGGTTGCATTGAAGGACGGCTATACCGAGGCGCGCGGTCACATGGCCCGCGTGATCGAACGCGATGTCCGCTTTGACATCGGCGGCGACCGGCAACGCATACATGCAATAGACACGGATGTGCGCAATGTAACCTTCAAGCATATTTTGCTGCCGGTGTGGATGGCCGCCTATAAATACCGCGGTGAAACCTATCGTTTTGTGGTCAACGGGCGAACCGGGCGCGTTCAGGGCGCGCGCCCTTGGTCCGCCATCAAGATCACCATCGCCGTCGTATTGGGCCTGCTGGTGGCGGCAGGTGTCGGATATCTGGTGGCGACAGGCCAGCAATAAACTCTGGGATCCGGCCCCCGCCAACATTGCGTTTTAAGCGCTTGATCATCCACCTGTCTGACGCCATCCTGCGCCTCGTCAACGCGGAGTGGAGGCCAGTGTGACGCTATCCGATCTTAACAGATTGCTGACCGGGCGGCATTCCTGCCGGGCATTTCGCCCGGACCCGGTGCCGCAAGATCAAATCGAACAGATTCTGACCAGCGCCTCCCGCGTCCCTAGTTGGTGCAACGCCCAACCCTGGCATGTGGTCGTCACCAGTGGCGTAGAAACAGACCGGTTTCGCGCAGCGATGCAGACAGAGGCCGCAACTGGTGCCCCCGCACCGGACCTGCCCTTTCCGACCTCGTATTCCGGTCCCTATCAGGAACGCCGCCGTGAATGCGGCTGGTCTCTGTACGAAGCCGTCGGCGTAGAACGCGGTGACCGTGCGGGCTCGGCTCGGCAAATGATGGAGAATTTCAGCCTGTTTGGCGCACCGCATTGCGCCATCCTGTCCAGCCCCGCTGAGCTTGGCCCCTATGGTGCGATGGATTGCGGCGGGTTCATTACTGCCTTTTCACTGGCGGCTCAGGCATTGGGGGTGGCAACAATCCCGCAGGCCGCCCTTGCCACTTACAGCCCCTTCCTGCGCCGGTACTTTGAGATTCCGGACGACCGGATCGTTTTATGCGCGATTTCATTTGGATATGCAGATAAAGACCACCCAGCCAATAGCTTTCGAACCGACCGCGCCGATCTGAGTCAGATCGTCAACTGGGTCGGGTGAGCATCGCAGCAAACGGAGACCGATTTTGCGCGCAGTTTTACAACGGGTTTCACATGCCAAAGTATCCGTCGAGGGTCAGGTGATCGGACAATCAGGTCCGGGGCTGATGATTCTGGTCTGTGCGATGCAGGGCGATGAGGAACACAAGGCCGATCAACTTGCTGCCAAAGTGTCAAAGCTGCGCATCTTCAAGGATGAGGCCGGCAAGATGAATTGCTCGGTCGTCGATACCCAAGGCTCGGCGTTGGTGATCAGTCAGTTTACTTTGGCTGCCGACACGACGCGCGGTAACCGGCCCGGTTTTTCCGAGGCCGCCCCACCCGAGGTTGGTAAACACCTTTATGAAGTCTTTGCCCAGCGGCTTCGAGATCATGGCGTACCAACCGAGACCGGGCAATTCGGGGCGGATATGGCGGTGGAACTGGTCAATGATGGGCCAGTCACGATTTGGATGGAAAGCTGATGGACAGAAAAGATCAGGCAATTCGCATCTGGAAAGCCGGTGTTGACGCGGTTGGCGGTCACTCGGCGACCAGCAAAGTGTTGCACGCTATTCCTGAACCGGATCAAATTCTGGCAGTCGGCAAGCCTGCGGCGGCAATGGCCCGCGCGGTGCTAGAGCATTTCGGACCGATCCCAACACTGGTTGTGACCAAAGATGACCACGGGCGCGATCTGCCCGAGCATGTGACGGTGATCGAAGCCTCTCACCCAGTGCCAGATGATCGCAGCCTGTTGGGCGGTCAGGCCCTGTGCAAAGCGGTTGAGGCGATGCCCTCCGGGTCGCATTTGCTGCTGCTGGTTTCAGGTGGTGCCTCTTCGCTGGCCGAAAACCTGGTGCCGGGAAAAACTCTGGACGATCTGGAGCAACTAAACAAAACTCTGCTGGCCCAGGGGCTGGACATCACTGCGATGAACACCGAGCGTCGCAAGCTTTCGCGGATCAAGGGCGGTGGGCTGCTGTCTCATTTTCAAGGTGACAGGGCGACGGTTTTGGCAATCTCGGACGTGCCCGGCGATGACCTGAACGTTGTTGGTTCGGGGATAGGTGCCGTGCCGGATACTTATGATTTTCACGCCAGCACGCAGATCGTGGCGTCCAATGCCCACGCACGTACGGCTGCTGTTCAAAAGGCAAAGGACGAAGGCATCGCCGTGCTGGCCAATGAAGAATGCCTGCATGACGATTTCCTGAAAGTTGCCGCGTCGCTGGGCGAGCGTCTTCGCAACATGCCCAAAGGGGCCATGATTTTCGGAGGTGAGCCAACAGTTGTTTTGCCGGACAACCCAGGTCGAGGCGGGCGCAATCAGGCGCTGGCACTTGCCCTGGCGCAGGAAATTGCCGGGTGCACAGGGATCACGCTGGTTGTTGGCGGAACCGATGGAACGGACGGCCCGACGCAGGCAGCTGGCGCCATCGTAGATGGGTCAACCTGGGGAGATGGAGCCGTAAGCGCTCTGCGCGCGGCAGACAGCGGCAGCTTTCTGGACCGTCAGGGCGCGTTGCTGGTCACTGGCCCGACGGGGACAAACGTGATGGACCTGCTTGTCGCAATCCGCCAGTGAATTGACGGTTTTGTTAAGTCCTGAAATGTCGAAGGCGCTGAAAGTACTGCGATGACGCGACCCTCCAATGCGCTGCCAGATATTGAAGCACAACCAGACATCGGTATCACGATGCCCGATAACTGCCGGTTGTCCGCAAGAGATTTGCGTCCCCTGGATGCCGCAGGCGATCCTGCCGCCGCTAGTCTCGAATATTCACCTAATCGCAAACGCGACGACACCCGCAATTCCTGCTGGACGCAAGAATTGAGTCGGAACGGCATCAAACTGCGAACTGAAACCTCCTGCCAGATACGGCCGGATCGGGAAAACTTGTTCCTGAAGGCAAAAATAAATGCCTTTAAAGACGAAACCTTGGTAATTTCCAAACCAACGGAGGATTCCGCACCTCGCAACCAGATGTAATTCTCGCGCGCGTTTGGGGCAGACTTTTGCTCTTGCCCGCCAGATAGAAATGCGCCTAGTTTGACTCATGCGTCAATAAAAAGCCTGAAAAAGGCCACCAAAACAATCCACAGGGAGAATTCTTGATGAACGAACAACTCACTCACATGACCAAACAGGTCACGGCCGGCAAGCTGACCCGCCGCGAATTCATGGGCAAAGCAGCGGCTTTAGGTGTTTCCGCAGCGATGGCCAGCACCATGTTCGCAGGCGCTGCACGCGCCGCAGGCCCGAAGAAGGGTGGCGATCTGAAGTTCGGCCTACAGGGCGGTGAATCAACCAACTCACTGGACCCGGCAACCTATGCAAGCTCGGTTCCGTTTCAGAACGGCAAACAGTTTGGTGACCAACTGGTCGAAGTGGCACCTGACGGCACGATCGAACCCCGCCTGGCCGAAAGCGTCGAAGGCAGTGCCGATGCTAAGGTCTGGACCTTCAAACTGCGTCAAGGCGTCGAGTTCCACAACGGCAAGACCATGACCAGCGAAGACGTGCTGAAAACCATGGAGCGCCATTCGAACGAAGATTCGAAATCCGGTGCTTTGGGTATCATGAAGGGCATCGAGTTCGATGAAGGCCGATGGTGACAATTTTCAGGTCACCCTGACCGAGCCAAACGCGGACCTTCCGTATCTGATGGCCGACTACCACCTGATCGTTCAGCCCGACGGTGGCATGGAAGATCCGGGCGCGGGCATCGGTACCGGTCCGTATCAGGTGGAAGTCAACGAACCGGGCGTTCGCCATGTATACAAGAAATTTGCCAACCACTGGAACCCGGATTTCGGCAACTTCGACAGCGTCGAAGTGATTGTGATCAATGACGCAACTGCACGTACCGCTGCACTGCAATCCGGTCAGGTTCACGCGGTCAACCGGGTTGAGCCCAAGGTTGCCGATCTGCTGGGTCGAGCGCCAAACCTGACTGTGCATTCAACTGCAGGCCGTGGACACTATGTCTTTATCATGCATTGCGACACAGCACCGTTCGACAACAACGAACTGCGCCTGGCCCTGAAACATGCGATCAACCGTCAGGATCTGGTCGACAAAGTTCTGCGCGGCTACGGCACGATTGGCAATGACATGCCGATCAACGCGGCTTACCCGTTGTTTGACGGGTCTATCCCGCAGCGTGAGTTCAGCGTCGAAAAAGCGGCAGAGCATTACAAAAAATCCGGCCATGACGGATCACCAATCATTCTACAGGTCGCTGATGGCGCCTTCCCCGGTGCTGTGGACGCGGCCGCGTTGTTCCAGCAAACCGCTGCTCAGGCCGGTATCCCGCTGGAAATCAAACGCGAACCCAATGACGGTTACTGGTCCGAAGTTTGGAACGTACAGCCGTTCTGTGCCTCATACTGGGGTGGCCGTCCGGTACAGGACCAGATGTATTCGACCGCGTATCTGTCGACCGCAGACTGGAACGACACCCGTTTTAAGGTTCCGGCCTTTGACGAGATGCTGTTCCAAGCCCGCGCCGAACTGGACAACGACAAGCGCAAGGACATCTATAGCCAGATGGGTCAGATGGTCCGCAACGAAGGCGGCGTGATCTGCCCGATGTTCAACGATTTTGTCGAAGGCGTCAGCAACCAGCTGGAAGGCTGGGAAAGTGACCCGACACAAGAGATGATGAACGGCAACATGTCGCGCAAGATGTGGTTCTCCTGATAGGGCCCACGGTTAATGCATCCTATCATCAAATTGGTTTCCCAGCGCCTGGCGCTGGGACTCCTATTGCTGTTTGGCGCTTCGGCCCTGATTTTTGGTCTGACTGAAGCCCTGCCCGGAGACGCCGCGCAAGCCGTCCTGGGACAGTCCGCAACTCCTGAAGCACTTGCAAACCTGCGTGAGGAAATGGGGCTGAACCGCCCTGCCCTGACACGTTATTTCGATTGGCTGGGGGGGATCGTTCAGGGTGATCTTGGCAAGTCGTTGACCAACAAGCTCGACATTGCTGATAGCATCGGGAAACGGCTTGGCAACACGTTGTTCCTGGCCAGTGTCGCAGCGATTGTGTCTGTTCCGCTTGCGATCTTTCTTGGCTTGCTTGCCGTCCGGTTCCGCAACCGCTGGCCGGACAAGCTGATTTCGGCCATCACACTTACGACGGTTTCGATTCCCGAATTCCTGATCGGCTACGTTCTTGTCTACTTTATCTCGGTCAAACTGGGCTGGTTTTCATCCCTTGCCATGGTCAACGATTCCATGTCCATCGGCCAGAAGCTGTACGCCGTTGCCCTACCGGCATTTGTTCTGACACTTGTGGTGTTGGCTCAGATGATGCGCATGACCCGCGCTGCAATTTTGAACCTTATGCAATCGGCCTATATCGAAACGGCAGAATTGAAAGGTCTGTCGACCTTTCAGGTCATCGCCCGACATGCTTTCCCCAATGCGATTTCACCCATCGTGAATGTCGTAATGCTGAACCTCGCCTATCTGGTGGTTGGCGTCGTCGTGGTTGAGGTCGTGTTTGTTTACCCCGGCATGGGCCAATACCTGGTGGATGCCGTAACCAAACGTGACGTACCGGTGGTTCTGGCCTGCGGCGTTGTTTTCGCAGCCGTGTATATCGGCCTGAACATGGTGGCTGATATCGTATCAATCGTTGCGAACCCAAGATTGAGGCATCCGAAATGATGAAGAACCTTCCTATTTCGGCAGCCATTGGTCTGTTTTTCACTGGTGCCTACTTCTTTGTGGCGTTCACCGCCCCCCTGATTGCCCCCTACGGGATGGCTGAAGTGGTCGGAGACGTATGGGAACCTTCCAGTGCCCAACACCTTCTTGGAACCGACAATATCGGGCGTGACCTGCTGACCCGCATGATCTATGGCGGGCGCACGACGATCTTCATCGCTGCCGCCGCCACCTTGCTGAGCTTTCTGACCGGCACTTCGCTTGGCCTGCTGGCCGCGGTTCTGGGCGGTTGGGCGGATCAGGCGCTTAGCCGTACGGTCGATCTGATTATGTCGATCCCCACCCTGATCCTTGCGTTGGTTATTCTGGCGATTGTTCCCGTAACCGTTCCGATCCTGATCCTGGTGATGGGCTTCCTGGACGCAACCCGCCCTTACCGGCTGTCACGATCTGTCGCCGTGGACATCAATGTGATGGACTATGTTGAGGCCGCCAAACTGCGCGGCGAAGGACGTATGTGGGTTATCTTCCGGGAAATCCTGCCCAACGCGCTGTCACCGCTTGTGGCCGAGTTCGGGCTGCGGTTCATTTTCATGGTGTTGTTTATCTCGACCCTGTCTTTCCTGGGTCTGGGCGTTCAGCCGCCGCTGGCGGACTGGGGCGGCATCGTGAAGGAAAACAAGGACGGCATTGTCTATGGCATCGGCGCGGCGCTTTACCCCGCTGTCGCCATTGCAACGCTCGCAATCTCGGTCAACCTTGTGGCTGACTGGGTCCTGAACCGAACCACTTCGCTGAAAGGAGGCCGGGGATGAGTGATACCCTTCTCAAGGTCCGCGACCTCAAGATCGGAGCGACCGTTTATCCGCCGGGTGAAAAACCCCATGACATTGAAATCGTGCACGGGGTCAGCTTTGACCTTGAACGCGGTAAGGTGCTGGGGTTGATCGGTGAATCCGGGGCTGGCAAATCCACCATCGGTCTGGCCTCGATGGCCTATGGCCGCGGTGGTGTCGAACTCACGGGCGGAGAGGTCTGGGTCAACGGGCGCGATATCCTGAAGACCCCACATGGTGATATCCGCAATCTGCGTGGGGGTGAGGTTGCCTATGTCTCGCAATCTGCTGCCGCGTCGTTCAACCCGGCCAAGAAGATTATGGATCAGGTTGTCGAAGCCGCAGTCGAGCACAAGAAGTTCAGCCGAAAAGAGGCCGAAGGCCGGGCGCGGGACTTGTTCGCCAAGCTGGGTTTGCCCGATCCGGACAATATCGGAGAGCGTTATCCGCACCAGGTCTCGGGTGGTCAGTTACAGCGTTGCATGACAGCGCTGGCGCTGTGTCCCGAGCCAGACCTGGTGGTTTTCGATGAACCCACGACGGCGCTGGATGTGACCACGCAGATCGACGTTCTGATGGCCATCAAAGAAGCCATTCGCGACACCGGCGTTGCTGCGCTTTATATCACGCATGATCTGGCCGTGGTGGCGCAAGTGAGCGATGACATTATGGTGCTGCGGATGGGTGATACTGTCGAATACGGCAGCACCGATCAGATCATCAACAACCCGCAAGAGGAATACACTCAGGCGCTCGTCTCGGTACGATCTATCGAGCATGAAGAGAAACAGCCCACACCGGAACCGGTGCTTAGCGTCGAGGGCATCACCGCGCGCTACAAGGGGCTTAACTTTGACGTGCTGCACAACGTCAATGTTGACCTGCATCCGGGGCAGACTCTGGCTGTTGTCGGCGAGTCCGGGTCGGGCAAGTCCACTCTTGCACGGGTCATCACCGGGCTGTTGCCCCCGCGCGATGGTGAGATCACCTTTGCCGGGCGCAAGCTGTCGTCCAGTCTGGCGGGGCGCAGCCGTGAAGATCTGCGCGAGCTGCAGATGATCTATCAGATGGCGGATGTGGCCATGAACCCGCGCCAAACTGTCGGGACGATCATCGGGCGCCCGCTGGAGTTCTACTTCAATATGCGCGGCGCAGAAAAGCGTAAGCGGGTCATCGAATTGCTGGATGAGATCGAACTGGGCGAAAAATACATGGATCGCTATCCAGCAGAGCTTTCCGGTGGCCAGAAACAGCGCGTTTGTATTGCGCGCTCGCTGGCGGCCAAGCCCAAGATGATCATCTGTGATGAGGTCACCTCGGCGCTCGATCCGCTGGTGGCGGACGGTATCCTCAAATTGCTGCTGGATCTGCAGAAGATTGAGAATGTTGCCTATCTGTTCATCACCCACGATCTGGCAACGGTGCGTGCCATCAGCGACAGCATCGCCGTGATGTATCAGGGACGCGTAGTCCGCTATGGCTCCAAGTCCGAGGTGCTGAGCCCGCCCTTTGACGACTATACCGACCTGCTGCTCAGTTCTGTGCCCGAGATGCACCTGGGCTGGTTGGAAGAAGTTGTTGCCCACCGCAAAATGGAAAGTGCCGGGAACTGATTCCGGCATATTCCGCACCTTTCTGAAATCCCGGCGCTTGTCATAAACACGTGTCGGGATTTTGTTTTTTACGACGGGAACAGGCGGCCTCGGGGCAACGAATCTCTTAAGGTCACAGGAACCATTCAACAAAGGGGTCAGGGCATGGACCGCAAGCTGCTGCTTATCATTCTGGACGGCGTTCCGTGGCGCAATTTCCGCCGGTTGTTCGGCAATCTCGAAGGCTGGGTCGATAGTGGCGAGGCGCGGGTCTGGAAACTGCGTGCGGGTCTGCCTTCAACCTCGGCCAGTTGCTATGCGTCGATTCATACCGGGGTCACCCCGCAGGAACATGGCTGCACCGGCAATGGCAACGTCTTTCGGCTGAGCCACAAGGACGTCTTTAGCCAGGTACGCGAGGCGGGCGGCGTGACCGGGGCGGTCGCCCACAGTTTCTGGTCGCAATTCTTCAACCGTCACCCGTTCGATTACGTGCGTGACGTGGAATATGACGAACCGGACAGCAAGACCATCAACCACGGCCGGTTCCACACCATGACGGGCTATGGCAAGGCCAATCAAATGACGCCCTGTGATGTGGACCTTTTCGCGACGCTGACCAACATATGCCTGCGGTTCGGTTTGGATTATGGGTTGTTGCACACCAGCACGCTGGACAGCATGGGTCACAGGTTCTTTCACGACTGCGAGGAAATGGACCACGCCTGTTTCGTCATGGACGAGATGCTGGCCCCCTTCATCCCGCGCTGGCGGCAATTGGGGTATGAGGTCATAGTGACTGCCGACCACGGCCAGGACGAGCGTGGTCACCATGGCGGCCGCGGTGCGCTGCAACAGGAAACGGCGTTGTATTACTTCGGTGATGCCGAGGGTCCAGAGGCCGATACTGTAATTGACCAGCTCCAACTTGCACCCACAATCTTGGACCGGACAGGCGCACCGGTGGCTGCAACGATGACTGCGCAGCCGTTCCTCAAGTGAGTTATCAGTCGTAGGGCCAGATGCTCTGACCCAGGGCCTCAACCGCGACCGAGATGCGTTCGAAACTGTCGGCGGCGCGTTTTACGCTGGTGCGTGCGCGCAGGTATCCGTGCACAAGGCCCGGCTCATTGATCCAATGCGCCTGCCCGCCGGCTGCTGTGATCTGCTCGCAATAAATCGCCCCGTCATCGCGCAACGGGTCGCAATCCGCGGTCACAACCACAGTCGGCGGCAGCTCTGAGAAATCCGTGTCGTGCAACGGCGCAAAGGCTGGATCGTCTTGCGGCGCCTCACCCCCACATCGTAACTTTTCGTAGAAAAGTATCTCTTCCCGCGTTAACAGCGGCGCGTGGGCGTGTTCGACATAGGAACCTTTCGAAGCGTCCCCACCCAACCCGGGATAGATCAGGACTTGTCCCAGGACGTTTTCCAACCTGCCCCGCCCATGCTGTGCAATGGCGGCCGCAAGGTTACCTCCAGCGCTGTCACCGACCAGAACCAGCGGGTCAGCGAATTCCCCGATCACCCAGTTCGTAGCGGTCCAGCTGTCCTGAAACTGGGCCGGATGCAGATGGTCCGGGCACAGTCGATAATCCACCGCCACCACCCGGTACCCGGTTTGCGCGCAAAGCTCTGCACAGACATCGTCGTGGCTGTCCAGCCCGCCAACGACGAAACCGCCGCCATGGAAATAGACGACGGTTCGTGTTGGGTCTCCTGCGGTGTAAACCCGGACAGGTACGCCATCAGCGGACCTGTCCTGTGTATCCACCGCCATTGGGCGGGGTTGGCGAAAGTCGCGGCACATCGCGTCATACACGCGACGCTGATCTTCGATCGAGAGATCAACGGCGTCCTCAGGATAGCTTTCAGCCGTGCGTCTTATGAACGCCCACGTTTCTTCATCGATCAGGCGTTCATAATCCATGTCCCCTCCTGGTCAGGCAGCCCGTTCCCATTGCTGAGTAAAGGCACCCAGCACGCTGTTAACATCCTCATCAGTCGCACCGTTGGGGTCAAGCTGTGCAACCAGTCCACGCTTTTTGTCGTCCACCACTGATACAACACGCGCGGCGCTGCCCGATTTTTCCAAAGCTTCGTTGTAAATTCGGATGATCGCGTCTTTGCGCAGATCCGGCTTAAAGACTTTGCCGACCGCAGTCTTGGGCAGTTCGTCCAGGATTGTCAGGTGCTTTGGATGGGCGGCCCGCTCGTGGATATGAACCGAGCAATACTCTTTGAGCTCTGCTTCGGTAACCGAGGCACCGTCGATCAGTTCGACATAGACGCATGGTACCTCGCCCGCATGGGCGTCTGGCTGACCGATTGCACCAGCAAAGGCAACCGCGCTATGACCCAGCAGCGCTTCTTCGATCTCGGCAGGGTCAATGTTGTGGCCACCGCGGATGATCAGGTCTTTGGCGCGACCAGTGATCCACAGGTACCCGTCTTCATCAAACCGACCAAGATCTCCTGACCGCAGGTATGTGTCGAAGTGGTACAGGTCTTTGTTTTTGTCGACCTCGGTATAGGTGTGCCCTTCGAAAACACCAGGGTTCGAGATGCAGATTTCGCCGATCTGATCGACACCGCATTCCTTGGGACCTTCGGGGCTGTCCAGCAGGATTTTGACATCCGTGTAAGGCAGCGGGATACCAACCGAACCGACCTTTTTATCGCCGTCAACGGGATTGCAGGAAACCAGACAAGTGGCTTCGGTCATGCCGTAGCCTTCGACGATTTCTACACCGGTTGCCTCTTCGAAGCGACGGAACAGTTCCAGCGGCAGTGGGGCCGAACCAGAGAACGCATTCTTGACGCTTGAGATATCCGCATCGACCGGGCGCTGCATGGTGGCCGAGATCGCCGTTGGAACAGTGATGATGAACGAGACCTTCCAGCGCTCGATCAGCTTCCAGAAGTTGTCGAAGACACCGTCGCCGCGATAACCGGCGGGCGTCGGGAACACCACATGCGCGCCTGACTGCACAGCAGCCATCACGATCACATGGCAGGCAAAGACGTGGAACAGGGGAAGCGGGCAGATCACCGTGTCCTCTGCACCGAACATCAGGGTGCCACCCAGCCAAGCATTATACATCATGCCGGAATATTTGTGCTGCGCGACTTTGGGCATGCCAGTCGTGCCGCCGGTGTGGAAATAACAGGCGACGCGATCTTCCTTGCTGTCCTCGAAAGCAAGGGTCGTCGGTTGTTTGGCTAGTTCGCGGTTAAAGCTTTTGTAGTCCGCGTGGGCCAGATGTTCCTTGTCGGCCATCTTGGGACGCACAAACGGAACGATCCATGATTTCGGCGGGGTCAGATACCGATTCAGGTCAATCTCAAGAACAGTGTTGACGCTGGGTGCATGGCGAACGGCTTCAGCCACTTTCTGAGCCACATCGGTTTTCGGGAAGGGTTTCAGTGTGACCACAACCTTGGCGCCGGTTTCCCGCAGGATGGCGGCGATCTGCTCGGGCTCCAGCAATGGGTTGATCGGGTTTACGATCCCGGCAACTGCACCACCCATCATTGTGATCAGCGTCTCGTTGGAGTTTGGCAGGACATAGGCCACCACATCCTTTTCGCCAACACCCAGCGAACGGAACAGGTTTGCTGCCTGCGTGACCTCGTCCAGCAGCTGTGACCAGGTCAGCGTTTCTGCCGGATCGGTTGGGCCTGACATCAGCTGAAAGCTGGCGGCCGCGTTATTCGGATACTTTTTCGCTGTGCGCGTCAAAAGCTGGTGGAAGGTAACGGGGACGTCCCGATCTTCCCACGACATTTCCTGTTCTAGTTTCGCCTTGTCTTCTATTCCCGCAAAGGCCATTTCGGCTCCTCCCTGTTCGTCTCCCGTGTCACGCACAGGTTTTCCCATACAGGATGGAAGCAAAACCGCGCGCGTGCAAGCAAGGGCTTAGTGGCAGTGCAGTGCTGGGGGTAGAATAACGCTACGGCGGTACGAAAGTTGCCCCTGCGTCACCTCATTCTGCCGCCATGCCGTCAGTGAACTGAAGCCGGGCCAATCGAGCGTACAGCCCGTCTTGCGCCACCAGATCGTCATGGGTGCCCTGTGCCACGATCTGGCCGTCCTCTAACACGACAATCCGATCCGCCTTTTTCACCGTCGCCAGCCGGTGTGCAACGATCAGCGTGGTACGCCCGGCCCGCATCTGATCGACGGCACCCTGCACAGCACGTTCGCTTTCGGCATCCAGTGCTGAGGTCGCCTCGTCCAGCAGCAAAACCGGCGCGTCCCGCAGGATCGCACGTGCAATGGCGATGCGTTGTTTTTGACCACCCGACAGCATCACGCCCCGCTCGCCGACAAAGCTGTCATATCCGTCTGGCAAGGCCGAGACAAAATCATGGGCCGCGGCGGCGCGAGCGGCGACTTCGACCTCGGCATCAGACGCGTCCAGACGGCCGAAGCGGATGTTTTCACGTGCAGAAGCTGCAAAGATAACCGGGTCCTGCGGAACCAACGCCATATGAGATCGAAAGTCCGCCCGGTCGATGTCACGCAAATCCATCCCGTCCAGGCGTACTTGCCCGGATTCGGGGTCGTAGAACCGCTGAATCAACTGAATAACAGTGGTTTTGCCTGCCCCTGACGGGCCTACGAAAGCCACGGTTTCACCGGGGCTGACCTGCAAGCTCAGATGATCCAGCGCCACGACACCAGGCCGCGCGGGATACCGGAACGTCACATCATCAAAGCGGATCTCTCCGCGTACCGGGGTCGGCAAGGTCTGCGCCTTTGTGGGGTCGGTCACGGTGTCCTCGGCGTTCAGCAATTCGACCAAGCGTTCTGTGGCACCTGCTGCGCGCTGCAACTCGCTCCAGATCTCAGAAAGGGCGGCGACCGATCCGGACATTATGATGGAATAGATCACGAACTGAATCAGGACCCCTTCGGTCATCAGCCCGTTGCGTACGTCATTCGCACCCATCCACAACACGCCAACGATCCCTGAGAACACCAGGAAAATCACGATAACCGTCAGCACCGCGCGGGTCTGAATGCGCCGCAGCGACACGACATATGACGTCTCAGTCATGTCACCAAACTGTGTGCGGCTGGCCTGTTCGTGGGTAAAGGCCTGTACGGTCTGGACCGCGCCCAGCGCCTCACCCGCGTTGCCGGATGAGGCGGCGATCCAGTCCTGATTTTCACGGCTGATCACGCGCAAACGCCGCCCCAACACAAGAATTGGAACAATGACCAATGGTATAAGCAACAGCACCATACCCGTGAGCTTGGCCGAGGTCAGCAGCATCAGAACCAACCCGCCGATGAACATCAACAAGTTGCGCAATGCGATCGAGACCGAAGAACCCAGGACCGATTGGATCAGCGTGGTATCGGTTGTAATCCGGCTGAGCACCTCGCCGGTCATGATGCGTTCGTAAAACTCGGGGCTCATTCCGATGACACGGTCGAACACGGCTTTGCGGATATCTGCCACAACGCGTTCGCCCAGCCGGGTCACCAGCGCATAACGGATACCGGTTCCCACCGCCAGAATCGCAGCAATGCCCAGCGCGGCCAGAAAGTACCAATCGAGCAATTCGCCGTCTTCGATACGAAAGTTGTCAACCACGCGACGCACCGCCAGCGGTAGGGTCAATGTCATGCTGGCCGTCAACACCAGTGCCAGCGTGGCGCCCAACATCAACAGCCGATAGGGTTTCATAAAGGGCCACAGTGAGGCCAGCACGCCCACTTTTCTTGACCGGGCGCGTTCTTCGCTGGCACCGGGCGCGGGTTTGTTTGCTGGACTGGCGGGAGCGGATCTTGCCATGTCTGGCCCTTATATCGTGTTCGTACCTGAGTGATCGCTTCTAGTCGGCAGCAAGACACCGGGTCAAGCAAGCTGGCACGGTTTGACGACCCAAATGGGCTATTTGACGCATATCTAAGGGGCTGATTTTGGAGCGGGCGGCGGGAATCGAACCCGCTTCATCAGCTTGGAAGGCTGAGGTAATAGCCAGTATACGACGCCCGCTCAGCGGAGGTCGGTTTATGCGATGCGACTAGTGCCGTCAAGCGCCGTTCGACCCCGAAAATCAATTTCGCAGCAAGGAGTTTGGGGCATCAGTGGTACGGCTAGCCCAACGCAGGCAACCAGTCGCACGCGTCCAGATCGGCCGAAATGCGAATCATCGCATCATACCGCAGCGGCTGCGATCCCGACTGCCCGATCAATTGGCCCGGATAGGTGGTCGCGGCGGCCAGCGCATCCTGCAGCGGTACGCCGACCTGAGTGACCAGAACCTGGATCGCAGTTGTCAGATCAAGGTCCGCCCCAGCCAGCGTCCCGTCATCAAGCGTCAGCCGCCCGTCTGTTCGCGTGATCCGCCGGCCCTCCAGCTCGAACTCGGTCCGATCTGTACCGGCCACGGCCATGGCATCGCTAACCAAAAAGATCTGTCCCGGTGCGGTTTTCGCGGCCCAGGCTGCGCGAATGACTTCGGGGTGAACATGGATACTGTCGGCGATCAGACCAGCCGACAAACTGCCATTGGCCAGGGCAGATCCAACCAGTCCCGGTTCGCGGTTTCCAAGCTGGCTCATGGCGTTGAACAGATGCGTCACGCAGCGCGCGCCGGCTGCAGCATAATGCTGACAGGTGGCAAAATCCGCGTTGCTATGGCCCAACGAGACCAGAACACCGGCTTCGAACAAGCTGCGGACCTGTTCTTTCGTAACCGCTTCGGGTGCGAGGGTAACTTTGAGACAAGGCAACTCAGCTGCCGCGGCGATCAGCGCTTCAAGATCCGAAACCTGCATCGGGCGGATCAAATCCGCATCATGCGCACCCTTTCTCTCAACCGACAGGTGTGGCCCTTCCAGATGCAGGCCCGCGACACCCTGTACGCCGTCCCGAACGGCCTGTATTGCAGCCTCAACCGCCGCGCGGGTTTTTTCGGGCGTATCTGTGATCAGCGTTGGCAACAGGGATACCACGCCCAGCTTGCGATGCGCCCCGGCGATGCGCCGGATCGTCGCGACAGAGGGATCATCGTTGAACATCACCCCGTCGCCGCCGTTGACCTGCAGATCGACGTACCCGGGGCTGATGATATCGCCGTTCAGGTCGATAACCTGCCCTTCGTTGCGCACCTGATCGTCAGGAACCAAAGCAGCCAATGCGCCTTCGCGAAAGACGATCGCTTGGCCGAACTGCAAACGCGTACCGTCGAACAAGGTCCCGTTTCGGAAAGTCACAACACCTGAGGTCATACCGTCTCCGTCACCTTCTTGAGGTGGCGCGGGGCGTCAGGGTCGATCCCGCGCGCGCCCGCCACTGCCTCGACCATACTGTAGAACGACGTGATGGTCGCAACGGGATCGGTCAGCCAATGGCCCGTGCGCGCCACAGGCAACACCTGCGCGCGGGTCACTTTGTCCGTCGCTGCAAACACCGTCGCCCCCTTGCCTGCCAGAGCGTCGGCGGCTTCGGCTGTTGTCTGTTCCGCCGCGTCTCTGGCCGCAAAAACGATCGTTGGGAACCCGTCTTCAACAATCGAAACCGGGCCGTGCAGCACTTCGGCCGCTGAAAAGCTTTCGGCGTGAATCTGGCAGGTTTCCTTGATCTTCAGCGCGGCCTCGTTCGACATCGCATACGACGGCCCACGCCCCAAGGTAAACAACGACCGTCCCGTGATCGTCTCGGCCGCTGCGGACCAGTCGCATGTTGCGGCTCTGGCCAAACAACCCGGCAACGCGTGGATCGCGCCGATCAGTTCATTATCCCCTTTGACTTCTGCCAGCAGCCACAATCCCGACACCAAAGATGTGACAAAAGTTTTGGTCGCGGCCACACTCAGCTCTGGTCCGGCATGCAGGGGCAGAACGGCATCTGTCACCTCGGACAGGCGTGAGTTGGTGTTGTTGGTGATCGCAACGGTTACGCCTCCTGAGGATCTCAGCGACCGGGTCATGCCCACAATATCCGGGCTTTGACCAGATTGAGATATGGACAGGCACAGAGCGCCCTTGGCTTGCAAATCAACACCATAAATCGAATTGACCGACGGCCCGACCGAAGCAACGGGCAGGTTTAAGAAAAGCTCACTGGCGTATTTCAGATAGGTGCAGGCGTGGTCAGACGACCCCCGCGCAACAGTAATCAAAAACCGGGGATCGGCTTGTTTCACCATCTGTGCTGCCGCCTGGATCCCCGGCGCGCCCTGGCTTAACAACCTGTCAACGGCATCAGGGATTTCCAGGATTTCCTGGCGCATTTTCGAAGTTCGTTCGGACATGAAGTTCCGGCCTTTCCGGTTACAACCGCAATTCAGCGACAAAATCATAGGCATCGCCGCGATAAAGGGACCGGGTCAGTTCCGCGACCCGCCCGTTTTTTAGGAATGAGATACGTTCGATATTCAACCCGGCCGCCCCTTCGGGAACGTCCAGCAAATCAGCTTCGCGCGCCGCCAGGTTCAGCGCTGATATCTTTTGAAGCGCCCGCACGGGCCGCCGCCCCAACCGATCCAGCACCTCATAGAGCGAGGTGGTCACTGCAATCGGGTTCGGCAGGATATCCAACGGCAACGCAGCACGTTCCAACGCCAATGGCCGCCCGTCAGCTTCACGCAGGCGATAGATGCGGGAAATCTGCTCGCCCTCTTTCAGGCTTAGCGCTGCAATCTCCTCGGGGGTCGCCGCAAATACACCACGTTCAAGCCATTTGGACGCGGTCTGCATGCCGCGGCTCGACATATCTTCGGTGAACGAGGTCAGATGTTTCAGCGATTGCTCCACCCGCGGCACCGGTTGCCGGATGAATGAACCAGACCCCTGGCGTTGTTCGATGACACCTTCGTGAACCAGTTCCTGTATCGCCTTGCGCACGGTGACGCGCGACAGATCGGTGATCTCTACCAATTCCCGTTCCGACGGCAGGGAGGAATTCGGGGGCAGGACACCGGTATCTATCCCTTCTTGTAGCCTGCGCCGCAGTTGGACGTAGCGCGGTCCGTTTTCCGGGGTCAGCCAGCTCTCTGCGCGCAGGAAATCACTGATGCTCATGTCGGACCTCCTTTGCCAGGGCCAGCGCGCCGGTCAGCGGCTCACCCAGTGACGGGCGTATGACTGATTGCATCTCGGTCGGCAGGTAGTTCGCATAGTGCGCCGCTATTCCGCCGGTCAGACAGACCGCTTGACCGGGTTGCCATCGCAGTTTCCGGGCGGTTCCGGCGATGTAGTCTGCGCTGTCCTGCAGGATGCCCCGGGCCACGGGGTCACTATTTTTGGCGGCAGATGTCACCGAAGGGGCAAGCGCGCCAAACTGTGCGGGCGTGGCGGATCCCGCGAACCGAACAATTCCGGCAGGCCCTTGCAGGTCTGCCAACAGCTTTTGCGTCAAGGCCGTTTCGGCTTGTGTCCCGTCATAGGTGCAAAGTGTTTCAGACAAAGCCCGGCGGCCTACCCATTGGGCCGACGCCTCATCCCCAAGAACAGATCCCCAGCCCCCGGCAAACCGCATCGCGCCATTTGTCTGTACCGCCAAAAACGAGCCTGTCCCGCAATGGGCGATCAACCCATCCCGCGCACCCAAAGCACCACGCACGGCGGCGGGCCGATCATCGTTGATCCGCGCGCAAGCCAGCCCCAAGGCATCTCGCAATCGTCCGGCAATCTCATTATCCGTGACACCCGCCAACCCGACGAAGGCAGGCCATGTCACCATCTGCTGAACCGCAATCCCTACTGTGCGAGAGATTTCCATCATACCCGCCCGAATTTGGGTCAGGGCACCGTCGAAATCACTTGAGACATTGGCCGCGCCGGTTTCAGCGCAATGGACAATACCATCAACCTCACAGGCGACACGGCACCGCGTTCCACCGCCGTCCACCGCCAAAATCGCATTATTCCGAGACTCAGTCATGACAATACCATTATAATACCTATTCACTTCAGGAAAGGCCAAAAAGAACCAAATACCGCCTATATATGCGAATTACACCGCAAATCTCGGTGTTTACATGGAAAAAAGAAAATTGTGGACAGGTGGTATTAGATAGGTATTGTAAAGGGAACACATGGGGGATTCTCTTGACGCTGCCGTCAACCGAACAATTGCACGATGATGCAGACCTGCTGAACCGGGGCGACCTGGTCAGCTCAGCCCGAATTCTGGCCGCCGGCCAGATCGCTGCATCCAAAGCCGCGCTTGACGCGGCCGAGAGCATCGCGGCCGGTGCAAAAGCGATGGCCAACACAATTCGTGAGGGCGGTGTTCTTCACTATGCCGCCGCAGGATCGTCCGGGTTGATGGCAGCAGCTGATGCGCAGGAATTGGGTGGCACATTTTCGATCCCGACGGCTCAGCTGCGAATCCATATGGCTGGTGGGTTGCCGACCGGGGCTGAGATGCCGGGCGGTGTCGAGGATGCTGATGACGGGCTGCAGGATGCGCTTGGCTTCGTGCAGGCCCGTGACACGGTGATCACCGTGTCGGCCAGCGGCTCGACCCCCTACACACTGACAGCCAGCCGCCTTGCACGCGCTCATGGAGCAACCGTGATCGGGATTGCCAACAACGCGGGCAGCCCGTTGCTGCAAGACGCCGACATTCCCATTCTGCTGGCCACGCCACCCGAGCTGATCTCGGGATCAACACGCATGGGGGCCGGAACGGCGCAGAAAATCGCGATGAACATGCTATCCTCGCTGATGGCGGTTGAGCTTGGGCATGTGCACAGCGGCATGATGGTCAACCTGCGTGCCGATAACGACAAGTTGCGGGCCCGCGCCACTGGAATTGTCGCCCGTATCGCAAAAGTCGACATGACCAAGGCGCAGGATGCGCTGGATAAATCCAAAGGAGAGGTCAAGCCCGCCATACTGATCGCGGCCCAAGACCTGTCTCTGAAACACGCGACGGCACGCCTGCAAGCCACCGACGGAATACTGAATGCTGCTCTGGCGCAAGAGACCTAAATGCAAACCAAACGGGAGAGAACAATGACGTACAGAAGCCTGAAACTGGCCTTACTGGGTACCACCCTGATGGCGACCAGCGCCCTTGCCGAGGACGTGACGCTGACCATCGAAAGCTGGCGCAATGACGACCTGACGCTGTGGCAGGACCAAATCATACCGGCCTTCGAGGCCACACACCCTGGCATCAAGGTTCAGTTCACCCCCTCTGCCCCAGCCGAATACAATGCTGTTCTGAATTCGAAGCTGGACGCCGGATCAGCCGGCGACTTGATCACCTGCCGCCCGTTTGACGCCTCGCTGGCACTGTACGAGGCTGGTCACCTGACCGATTTGTCATCGGTTGAAGCGATGAGCAATTTCTCGGACGTGGCGAAATCGGCGTGGCAGACGGATGACGGATCAGCCAGCTTCTGTGTGCCGATGGCGTCGGTGATCCATGGCTTTATCTACAACAAAGACGCCTTTGCCGAACTGGGTATCGAAGTTCCCACCACCGAGGACGAATTCTTTGCCGCGCTCGACAAGATCCGCGACGACGGCACCTATGTCCCGATGGCGATGGGCACCAACGACCAGTGGGAAGCGGCCACGATGGGTTACAACAACATTGGCCCGAACTATTGGAAAGGTGAGGAAGGTCGTCAGGCGCTGATCGCTGGTGAGCAGAAGCTGACCGACGAGGCCTGGACTGCCCCCTTTGCCACACTGGCTCGCTGGGGTGAGTATCTGGGCGACGGTTACGAGGCGCAGACCTATCCTGACAGCCAGAACATCTTCACTCTGGGCCGTGCCGCCGTCTATCCGGCTGGATCGTGGGAAATCTCGGGCTTTAACGCGCAGGCCGATTTCGAAATGGGTGCCTTCAAGCCGCCGGTTCAGGACGCGGGCGACACCTGCTATATTTCGGATCACACGGATATCGGCATCGGCATGAACGCCGCCACCGAAAACCCCGAAGCAGCTGAGACCTTCCTGTCCTGGGTCGCAAGCCCCGAGTTTGCCGAAATCTTCGGTAACGCCCTGCCCGGCTTCTTCCCGTTGTCGAACACACCGGTCGACCTGCAGGACCCGCTGGCCAAGGAAATCGTCGGCTGGCGTGATGAATGTGAATCGACGATCCGCTCGACTTATCAGATCCTGTCGCGCGGCACGCCGAACCTGGAAAACGATACCTGGGGCGCATCTGTGGCGGCCATCAAGGGCGCAAAATCCCCCGAGGAACTGGGCGCTGAGCTGCAGGAAGGCCTCGCCTCCTGGTACGCTCCGCACCAGTAAACTGAAAGATACCCGGGCGGTTGCGATCGCCCGGGTACCTCTGACCCTCCTATGAAAGCTGTCCCATGAACCGCCCCCGCATCCGCTGGCATATCGTCGTGTTCCTTGCACCGGCCGTTCTTGTCTATACGGCGGTGATGATCTTTCCGCTGTTCAACACGCTGCGCCTGGCACTGTTCACCGAAGTTGATCAGACCCGCGTATACGTGGGATTGCAAAACTTTCGGACGCTGTTTTTTGACCCGATCTGGTCTGAACAGTTCTGGAACGCCCTGGGCAACAACTTTTGGTTTTTCCTGGTCCATATGCTGGTGCAAAATCCCATCGGCATTGCGCTGGCGGCCCTTCTCAGCCATCCAAGCCTGCGGTTTGCGGCGCTATATCGGTCAGCGATCTTCATTCCTACAATCCTGAGTTTTGTGATCGTGGGTTTTGCCTGGAAGCTGATCCTGTCCCCCATCTGGGGCATCGCGCCATCGATGCTGGATGCGGTTGGTTTGAAGTCGCTGTTCGCGCCGTGGCTGGGCAAAGAGGAATACGCGTTGACCACGCTGGCGCTTATCTCGGTCTGGCAGTTTGTCGGCATCCCGATGATGCTAATCTATGCCGCCCTGCTGACCATCCCCGAAGAAATTCTGGAAGCTGGTGAGATTGACGGGATCACCGGGGCGTCCGCCTTCTGGAAGATCAAACTGCCGCTGATCCTGCCCTCGATCGGGATCATCTCCATCCTGACTTTCGTGGGTAATTTCAATGCGTTTGACCTGATCTATGCGTCGCAAGGCGCGCTGGCGGGGCCCGATTTTTCGACCGATATTCTGGGGACGTTCATGTATCGCACCTTCTTTGGCTTTCAGCTGCAACTGGGCGATCCGCATATGGGATCGGCCATCGCCGGGGCCATGTTTGCCATCATCCTTGTGGGCGTATGCATCTATCTGTTTGGCATACAAACCCGCATGCGCCGGTATCAGATGTGAGGGCAAAACGATGAACAAAGCACGCCGCAATCCTTTCAACACCGTCGCAATGCACGGCGCACTGATCTTGTACACGCTAATTGCGCTGTTCCCGGTCTTCGTGATCCTGATCAACAGCTTTAAAACGCGCCGCGCGATCTTTCGCGAGCCGCTGTCACTGCCCAACGCCGACAGTTTCTCAATGATCGGATATGAGACTGTGATGAAACAGGGGGATTTCTTCCTGTATTTCCAGAACTCGATGATCGTCACTGTGGCGTCGCTGTTCTTCGTCCTGCTGTTTGGTGCGATGGCCGCTTATGCGCTGTCCGAATATCAGTTCAAAGGCAACCTGGTTATGGGCCTGTACCTGGCGCTGGGTATCATGATCCCGATCCGCATCGGCACCGTTGCGATCCTTGAAATGATGGTGGCGACCGGGTTAGTCAACACGCTTTGGGCGCTGATCTTGGTTTATACGGCGCAGGGACTACCACTTGCCGTGTTCATCCTGTCCGAATTCATGCGACAGGTCAGTGACGATCTGAAGAATGCCGGGCGCATTGATGGGCTGTCCGAATACACAATCTTCTTCCGCCTTGTTCTTCCCCTCGTCCGTCCTGCAATGGCGACAGTGGCCGTGTTCAACATGATCCCGATCTGGAACGATCTGTGGTTCCCCCTGATCCTGGCCCCGGCCGAGGAGACCAAGACGCTGACGCTGGGAAGTCAGGTCTTTATCGGGCAATTTGTCACCGACTGGAACGCGGTTCTTTCGGCCCTGTCGATGGCGATCCTGCCGGTCTTGATCCTCTATGTCATCTTTTCGCGCCAGCTGATCCGCGGCATCACGTCAGGGGCGGTCAAATGACCCGGGTTCTGATCGCAGGTCTGGGCAATATGGGGCTGAGCCATGCGCTGGCCCATCATCACCTCCCCGACGCGCAGATCGTCGGGCTGGTGAATCGGTCTGGCTGTGTGGATCATCCGGACCTCGCGGGCTATCCGGCTTTCTCAGACTACGAAACGGCATTGGCTGAAACCAAACCCGATCTTGTGGTAATTGCCACCTATTCCGACAGCCACGCAGATTACGCCTGCGCCGCGATAGAAGCCGGGGCGCATGTGTTTGTGGAAAAGCCGCTTGCCACCAATGTCGCCGACGCGCGACGTGTGGTCGACGCGGCCACCCGGCTGAACCGCAAGCTGGTGGTGGGCTATATCCTGCGCCATCATCCGTCTTGGATGCGGTTGATTGATGAGGCACGCGAACTGGGTGGCCCATATGTATTCCGGCTGAACCTTAATCAGCAATCCTCGGGCGCAGAATGGGAAACGCACAAGGCGTTGATGCAAACCACGTCACCTATTGTCGATTGCGGCGTGCATTATGTCGATGTCATGTGCCAGATCACTGACGCACGCCCCCTTCGCGTAAACGGCATGGGTCTGCGCCTGTCGGATGAGATCGCCGAGGAAATGTATAATTACGGCCAGTTTCAGGTGGTGTTCGATGACGGCTCAGTCGGCTGGTACGAGGCCGGTTGGGGGCCGATGATGTCTGAAACCGCGTTTTTCGTGAAGGATATCGTGTCACCTAACGGTTCGGTCTCGATCACGGACGGCAACAAAGGCGCATCCGCAGATATTGATGGGCACACAAAAGTCGGTGGCCTGCTGGTCCACACACCGCAAGGCGACCATACGATCGAGATGCCGGATGAGCCCGGCCATCAGGATCTGTGTGATGCCGAACAGTCCTATATGCTGCGCGCCATCGCTGAAGATATCGACCTGACACGTCATATGAATGACGCCGTCCAGTCTCTTGCCATTTGTCTGGCCGCGGATGAAAGCATCCGCACCGGCCAGCCCGTTTCCCTTGAGGAGCCCGCACAATGACCGCTTTGACGCTGAACAACGTAAACAAATCATTTGGCAATGTGCATGTCCTGAAGGACATCACGTTGGAAGTGGAAGAGGGCGAATTTGTTGTCTTTGTCGGCCCCTCGGGCTGTGGCAAATCCACCTTGTTGCGAGTGATTGCAGGGCTTGAGGACGCGTCCTCGGGTGACATTCACATCGGCGGCCAGCAGGTCAATCTGGTGCCGCCCTCAAAGCGCGGGATTGCGATGGTGTTCCAAAGCTATGCGCTTTATCCCCATCTCAGCGTGCGCGGCAACATGACCCTAGCGCTGAAGCAAGAGAAACAACCAAAATCGATGATCGAAGAGCGCGTGGCCACCGCCAGCCGCATGCTGAACCTTGAGCCGTATCTGGATCGTTACCCCTCGGAGCTGTCAGGCGGTCAGCGCCAGCGTGTCGCCATTGGCCGGGCCATCGTGCGCGAACCCAAGCTGTTCTTGTTTGATGAGCCGCTGTCAAATCTGGACGCCGCCCTACGGATGAACACCCGGATCGAAATCGCCAACCTGCACCGGGCGCTGGATGCGTCGATGATCTATGTCACCCACGACCAGACCGAGGCGATGACGCTGGCCGATAAGATCGTTGTCCTGCGCGACGGGCGTGTGGAACAGATCGGCAGCCCGATGGAGCTGTATAACAACCCGGCAAACCAGTTTGTTGCCGGTTTTTTGGGATCACCATCGATGAATTTTCTGCCCGAAGGGTTGCTGCAAGACGGTGGCCAGTCCACCATCGGCATCCGGCCCGAGGATCTGTTCCTGTCGGACGACGGTCCACTTACCGCACATGTCAGCCATGTAGAAAAACTTGGTGGTGACACCAATGTCATAGCCAAGGTTCACGACCATGATGTCACCGCGCGTCTGTTTGGCCAGCACGCGATTGCGGAAGGTCAGGACCTGCGCCTAGGCTTTGACCCCGACCGGGCCTATCGCTTTGATCCGGACGGTCAAAGACTGCGCTGATCAGGTCGCGACTTTTTTTCTTAACACTGTCAATCGACCCTGCCCTGCATAGTTTATGCGGGCCGATCTGGGCACACGCGTGCTTGTGTCGCTATGTGCCCGACGCGTCCGGCGAAGTTTCGCGTATGGCGTTCACAATGGTATAAAGTCAGTCAGTAGGTATCCTTAATCAGGCTGTTATCAGCCTGTCACATTTGCCGCCTACATCCAATTTCAGACTTAACTCAGATAGCCAGGAGCCATCCATGAAAGACGTTGACCCCACCACACTTTCCGCCGATGACTGGGACGAGCTGCATTTCCCACGCCCTGAAGAAAACGATTTTGACCGCGTCGTAGAAAGCGCCATTTCGCGACGGGGATTCCTGAGCGGTGTTGTTGCTTTCGGTTCGGGCGCGGCCGCTATGGGCGCCGGCCTGCTGACCCCAACCTCGGCGCAGGCGCAGTCTGCATCGCGTTTTGCCTTTACTCCGATTGCGGCCCAGACAGGCGGTGCTGTTCACGTGCCTGAAGGGTACGAGTGGAAGATGCTGATGCGCTGGGGTGATCCGCTGTTTGCCGATGCAGACGGTTATGACCTCACCGATGGTGGACCGGTCGAAAAATCGGATCGCATCTTTGGCGAAAACACCGACGGGATGGAGACTTTTGCATTCCAGGGTCACGAGTTGATCGCGATCAACCATGAATACCCGAACGGCAAGATCAATTTGCCTGCCTCGCAAGAAGGTGTTCCGGCCAGTGCCGGTGACGTTCTGAAGCTGCAAAACCTACAAGGCGTCACCGTGATGGAAATCACAGAGGGGCCCGAAGGCTGGTCTGTCGTCAAAGACAGCCCGTTCAATCGACGCATTCATCACAATACCCCGATGAATATCGTTGGGCCGGCTGCCGGTCACGATCTGCTGAAAACCGAGGCTGACCCAACTGGTACAACCTCGCTGGGCACCATGAACAACTGCGGTGCAGGCAAGACGCCTTGGGGTACCTATCTGACCTGCGAAGAGAACTTTAATGGCTATTTCGGATCGAGCGACGAAAATGCCAGCTATGACCAGAAGGTTGCTGAAGGCTTTAAACGGTACGGCCTGAGAGCAGAAAGCTGGAACGGGTATGAACTTTTCGATCCGCGCTTTGATACTTCAAAGAACCCTAACGAGCCGCACCGCCTGGGCTGGATTGTAGAGATCGATCCAACTCAGCCCGACAGCACGCCGGTCAAACATACCGGCCTGGGCCGCTTCAAACACGAAAACGCCGAGGTGACGCTGGCTGCTGACGGCCGCGTGGTCGTCTATATGGGTGACGATGAGCGGGGCGAATACCTGTACAAATTCGTCTCGAACGGCTCCTATCAGCCCGGTGGTGAGACCGAGAGCCTGCTGAATGACGGCACGCTTTACGTCGCCAAATTCAACGATGATATGACAGGTGCCTGGCTGCCCTTGACGCCAGAAGCCACTGGAATGGAGGCGGCCGATATTTCGATTTTTACCCGCATGGCGGCCTCGGCTGCTGGCGGCACCACGATGGATCGCCCGGAATGGGTGGCCTCCAGCCCTGTCGCGGTTGAGGCCTATTGCTGCCTGACCAACAACAAGAACCGCGGAGTGAAACCCAACGCCGGTGGCGACGACACATCAGCCAATGCCCCCAACCCGCGCGAGGCCAACAAATACGGTCAGATCGTGCGCTGGCGCCCAGTGAATGACGATCATGCAGCCGAAGGGTTCGATTGGGATTTGTACGTGATGGCAGGCAATCCGACCGTGCATTCGGACGCCCGCGCCGGTTCGGCGAACGTGAACGAGGGCAACCTGTTCAATTCACCCGACGGTATGGTCATCGACTCGACTGGCCTGATCTGGATCCAGACAGATGGCAATGACGACAACGAAGAGGATTTCGCAGGTAACGGCAACAACCAGATGCTGGTTGGTGATCCAGTCACCGGCGAGATCGCTCGGTTCATGACCGGTCCGAACGGGTGTGAGGTCACCGGTCTTGCATGGTCCAGCGACCTGCGCACTATGTTTGTCGGCATTCAGCATCCGGGCAGCAATTGGCCCGATGGCGGGACACCCCGGTCCTCGGTTATCGCGATCAAACGGGCCGATAACGGATTGGTTGGTTAAACCCTAAAGAAACGCCCCCGAAGCCAATCGTTTTGGGGGCTTTTCAGATATCTTTACCCAATGGCTCAAGGGGTCCACCGGGTCCCAATAGATGACGCTCGGACAGCCAGGGGTTCAGCTCCAGCGCTTGCGACAGGGCCGTGCGCGCTTCGTCCAGACGTTCCAAGCCCAACAAGGTCAGGGCCCGGCCACTGATTGCGGCAACATGATTGGGCGACAATTCAATCGCCCGATCCAGATCAGGCAGAGCGGCTTCGAAATCATGTTGCAGGTAATTGACGAACGCCCGTTGGTTGTAACCTTCGGCATAGTCCGGGCAATAGATCACCAACGCATCCAGAATGTTCAGCGCATCGGCCAGTTCCCCAGCCTTGAGGCGCTGCATTCCGCGATCCAGCAGCGCCTGTGCCTGCCAGTCTGGGGCATCGGTCCACAATTGCCACATCTGGCCTGATATGACCCGGGCGTCCTGCTCGGTCTCCGCGTCTTGGATCTGCGCGATCAGGACGTCCACGTCTGCTGCATGATCGACCACCTCGGCACAGGATTTCCCGTCCAGTGAATGCGCCGCAACTGGCGCGGCGGTCACGGCGATCATCAGACAAAGAGCTGCAAACCGGATCATTCCCTAATGTTGATGCAAATCCTGTGCCCGTCAACTCTGAGCATCTGGCGGGTTCGGCAACCCCGCCTCTTTTACAGCCTCCATCGCCACAAAGGTCGAGGTGTTCGACACATGTGGAAGGGCTGAAAGCTTCTCGGCCAGAACAGCGCGATATTCAGACATCGAACCCGTGCGAATCTTCAGCAAATAGTCGAAATTCGACGCGATCATATGGGCTTGCTCGATCTCGGGCACCTTGCGCACCGCCGCGTTGAATTCGGCCAGCGCTTTTTCACGTGTGTCCGTCAAACGGACTTCGACAAAAGCCACGTGATCAAGCCCCAACCGGATCGGATCTAGCAAGGCGCGATAGCCGGTTATGATCCCGTCCGCCTCCAGTTTTTTCAGCCGTGCCTGCGTCGGAGATTTGGACAACCCGATCTGACGCGCCAGATCGGCCACCGATATGCGCCCGTCCCTGGCCAGAATCGCCAGAATCGCCCGATCAAACCGATCAAGACCTGAAAAGTCGTTTTGCATCGCAAATCCTCAGAAAATTAGGTCAATTACCTACCTAACCCCAAACATAAGCCGATTGTTCTGACTTGGCGACAGTATACTCATCAAAAGACCGGAGGATACATGTCACACAGCCTGCGCACCCATATCGACAGCCAAACCTATGCCGATCAGTCCACAATACTGGACGCTCTGATCACACAGGCTGATCTGACCCAAGCCGATCGCACCGCGATCAGCGCTGCGGCCGCGCAATTGGTGCGCGACATCCGGGGCAGTACTTCGCCCGGCATGATGGAGGTGTTTTTGGCCGAGTACGGCCTGTCCTCGGATGAGGGTATCGCCCTGATGTGTCTGGCCGAAGCGTTGTTGCGCGTGCCAGACGCCGATACGATTGACGCGCTGATCGAGGATAAGATTGCGCCGTCAGATTGGGGCAAACATCTGGGGCAGTCCTCGTCCTCTCTGGTCAATGCATCGACATGGGCGCTGATGCTGACGGGTAAGGTTCTGGATGAGGGCAAATCTTCTCCGGTTGGCGCGCTGCGCGGGGCTATCAAACGTTTGGGCGAGCCTGTGATCCGCACCGCCGTTGGCCGCGCGATGAAAGAGATGGGTCGCCAGTTTGTTCTGGGCGAGACCATTCAATCGGCCATGGAACGTGCCAGCGGGATGGAGGCCAACGGTTATACCTATTCCTACGACATGCTGGGGGAAGCCGCCCGGACGGACGCAGACGCCGCCCGGTATCACCTGTCATATTCCCGAGCCATTGCCGCGATTGCCGATGCCTGCACCCATGACGACATCCGAGCCAATCCGGGGATATCAGTAAAGCTTTCGGCCCTGCATCCGCGTTACGAACTGGCGCATGAACAGCGGGTTATGAACGAGCTGATGCCACGCCTGCGCGCCCTATGCATCCTGGCCAAAGCCGCCGGGATGGGGTTGAATGTGGATGCAGAAGAGGCCGACCGCCTGTCGCTGTCTCTGCAGGTGATCGAGGCTGTGATGGCCGAGCCTGCTCTGGCCGGGTGGGATGGGTTCGGGATCGTGGTACAGGCCTATGGGCCACGTGCCGGGGTCGTTCTGGACACGCTGTACAACATGGCAGAACGCCATGACCGCAAGCTGATGGTACGTCTGGTCAAAGGTGCGTATTGGGACACCGAGATCAAGCGCGCGCAGGTCGAAGGTGTGGACGGATTCCCGGTGTTCACCCGTAAGGCGGCAACGGATATCTCGTACATCGCCAATGCGCGCAAACTGCTGAACATGACCGACCGGATTTATCCTCAGTTCGCAACCCATAACGCCCACACGGTCAGCGCGATCCTGCACATGGCCGACACCCAACCGTTTGAGTTTCAGCGCCTGCACGGCATGGGCGAGACCTTGCACCAGATCGTCAAGGAACAGAACAATGCACGCTGTCGGATTTACGCCCCGGTCGGCGCGCATCGCGACCTGTTGGCCTATCTCGTCCGCCGCCTGCTGGAAAACGGTGCAAACTCATCTTTCGTGAACCAGATCGTGGATGAGACCGTTCCACCAGAGGAGGTCGCCGCAGACCCCTTTGACACCATTCAGGAACCAAAGCCGCATTTACCCACTGGTCCCGACCTGTTTCAGCCCGAGCGGCCCAATTCAAAGGGGTTCGATCTGCAGCACACCCCCACGCTCGACCGGATCGATGCCGCGCGGGATCAGTTCCGGGCACATCACTGGTATGCGCGGCCCCTGCTATCCGATGACGCACATCCCGAGGGTGACCAACCCGTGATCAACCCGGCCCAGCCACAAGACCGGCCTGGGGCCATTGCCCCTGCCAGTGCGCGCGACGTAGAACAGGCTCTGGCCTCGGCCGTTCCATGGCAGGCAACTGCGTCGGTTCGGGCGCAAATTTTGAACGCAGCCGCCGATCTGTACGAGGCGAATTATGGCGAGCTTTTCGCCCTTTTGGCCCGCGAAGCTGGGAAATCCCTGCCCGATGCGGTGGCCGAGCTGCGTGAGGCGGTTGATTTCCTGCGCTACTACGCGGCCAATATCCCCGACGCCAAACCGGCGGGAACCTTTACCTGCATCAGCCCGTGGAACTTCCCCCTGGCGATTTTTACCGGTCAGATATCTGCCGCGCTGGCCACCGGCAACGCCGTGTTGGCTAAACCCGCCCCTCAGACGCCTCTGATTGCGCACCGCGCTGTTCAACTGTTGCACGAGGCCGGCGTGCCGCAGGACGCTCTTCAATTGCTGCCGGGCGGACCGTCGGTTGGCGCAGCACTAACCTCGGATACGCGGGTGTCTGGCGTAGCCTTTACCGGATCAACCGCGACCGCGCTGAAAATCCGCGCGGCCATGGCCGAGAACCTCCGCCCGGGCACGCCGTTGATTGCGGAAACCGGCGGGCTGAATGCAATGATCGTCGACAGCACTGCCCTGCCTGAACAGGCTGTGCAATCCATCATCGAAAGCGCCTTTCAATCCGCGGGGCAGCGATGCTCCGCTTTGCGGTGCCTTTATGTGCAAGAAGATATCGCCGCCGACCTGCTGACCATGCTGGCCGGTGCAATGGATGCCCTACAGGTGGGTGAACCCTGGTCAATCTCAACCGATTGCGGCCCGGTGATTGACGACACCGCACAGCAGGGTATTGCAGATCACATCGCCAAGGCGCGCGCGCAAGGGCGCGTTCTGAAGGAACTTGGCACCCCACCCGAGGGCACCTTTGTCGCGCCCACATTGATCGAAATTCCGGGAATCGCCGCGTTGGAACGTGAAGTGTTTGGCCCGGTCCTGCATGTTGTACGGTTCAAGGCATCCCAGATTGATCGGGTCATTGCCGATATCAACGCAACTGGCTATGGCCTGACCTTCGGCTTGCATACCCGCATCGACGACCGCGTGCAGTACATCACCGAGGCCATCCACGCGGGCAACATCTATGTCAATCGCAATCAGATCGGCGCCGTCGTAGGCTCGCAACCATTCGGGGGCGAAGGCCTGTCAGGAACGGGACCAAAGGCTGGCGGACCCAACTACATGGCGCGGTTCTGCACTCCGGACCGGCAAGTCAGCGCCGGAGCATGGCAAAGCACCCAAAGTGACCTACCCGCAGCACAGAGTCGTGCGGTCAGTGTCCAGACCCAGTCCTTGCCCGGCCCGACGGGTGAATCCAACCGGTTGAGTGAGTTCCCGCGCGCGCCTCTGTTGTGCATAGGGCCGGGCGCGGACGCCGTACTGGCCCAGGCCAACGCGGTTGAGGCCCTGGGAGGCACTGCAATCCGCGCCACTGGAATGCTGGATCTGCACGGGCTGGAAAACGTCACCGGCATCTCGGGCGTACTCTGGTGGGGGGATGACGACACTGCGCGGCAAATCGAACGCCATCTGGCCCGACGCGATGGCCCGATCCTGCCGCTGATCCCAGGCAAACCGGATCGCGCCCGAGTTCTGGGCGAGCGCCACGTGTGCGTAGACACAACAGCTGCTGGTGGCAACGCAGCGTTGTTGGGGGGTGCGGCCTAAGCATGCCTTGACGCTGGGCCGCGAAAAGCCCAGCGTCGCGCCATGTTCCCGATCCGAGACCACAACCCGTCAGGGCGCACGCCCTATGTCGTTTACCTGCTGATGGCTGCCAATATCCTGATCTTTCTCAGTTATGTGGGGATCATGGGTATCGATCAGCAGATAAGTCAGCTGTATTATGAATACGCTGTCATACCTGCACGGATCATGGATGGTTTTGCGTATGAAACCCTTGCGACATCGATGTTTCTGCACGGCGGCTGGATGCATCTGGCGGGCAATATGCTGTTTCTGTGGATCTTCGGCGACAACATGGAAGACGAGATGGGCCACCTGCCATTTTTGCTGTTTTATTTGGCCGCGGGTATCGGGGCCGGTCTGGTCCATGTCGCCACCGCGCCGGGCTCACCCGTGCCGACCATCGGCGCATCTGGTGCGATTGCCGGGGTTATGGGGGGCTATTTGTTGCTGTTCCCCAAGGCACGAGTGGACATCCTGCTGATCCTGATCGTCTATTTCCGCGTGTTCACCATCCCGGCTTTTGTCATGCTGGGTGTCTGGCTTGGCATTCAATTCACCGGTAGCCTGTCCAGCAATCCTGACGAAGGCGGCATCGCCTATTGGGCCCATACCGGCGGCTTCTTCGTCGGCCTGGTACTAAGCATCCCGCTTTGGCTGAAACGCGGCGGTCCTGGATTCTGGAACCGCACGCACGGGCACCCACCCCATCCCGAGAATAAGTTCAAACTGGAACAGTCGCGTATTCCACGCGTACCGCGCAAATAACCGTCACGCGTCAGAGTGCTCTGGCAAGCGGCCGCCACTTAGCTGCGTGATTTCCTGCGCAGCAGCCTTCACCATTTCACCCAGTTCCGGTGCGCGATCGGCTTTGAACCGAACAGTCGGGCCGGACACGGAAATCCCGGCGCAGGGCTCCGCCCGGTCGTTAAAGATCGCAGCACCGATGCAGGACATGCCCTCGTACCGCTCTTCGCTGTCATGGGACCAGCCTCGGGTGCGTGTCTGTGTGAGATCGACTTGCAGCGTATCGCCGGGAACACGAGTGTGATCCGTGAAACGTTCGGCGCTTGCTGCGCTTAGCGCCTTGTCCATCGCAGGGGCGCTCATCGCGGCAAGAATCGCCTTGCCGATACCAGAGGCATACATCGGCGTTCGCGCGCCCGGCGGGAAGAAGGCCCGGATTGGGTTCGGCGTTTCGACCTGCCCGACAAACACCACCTCGGCTCCGTCCGGCACCGCCAGATTGGCGGTCTCACCGCTGTCCTGCATCAGGCGCCGGAGGAACGGGCGTCCGATCTCTAGCACGCTGTTACGGCGCAGAAAGGATGCGCCGGTGCGATACGCCTCAATCCCGATCATCCACTCTTGCCTGTCCTCGTCAAAGGCCACGAAACCGCGGTTTTGCAGGGTCACCAGAATGCGGTGCGTCGTGGCGGTAGGCACATCGACTTCGCGGGCCAGATCGCTGAGCACCACGCGTTCCAACCGCGCAACGGTTGTCAGTACGCCCAGCGCCCGATCCAGCGACTGCATCGTCCCCGCTGAGCTTTCCTTGAACAGCGATTTGGGCCTGCCGCGTGGTCTTTTTTGCGCGTCCAATGCCGATCCTCCCCTGCATCCTGCCGCAGTTAATTTGCAAACTGAATTTTCCGGTTTCAAAAATGAAAAACGGAAAACGACAAACATTCAGCATGTTAGGTATTTTATGTCAAAAATGAAAATGTTTTTCAAGAAAATTGCACGCCACCGCCTTTTCCCTGACACTCAGGTCCAAAGCGGAGGAACCACAGATGTCCAACCAAAACCCGGTCTTTATACCCGGCCCTACCAACATCCCGGATCGGTTGCGGCTTGCCATGCAGGTCCAGACGCAGGATCACCGTGCGCCTGACTTTGTCGAAACTTTTGCACCCGTGCTAGAAGACACCAAAAAGGTCTTCGGCACGACAAGTGGCCAGATCGTTACGTTCCCGTCCAGTGGCACTGGTGGGTGGGAGGCCGCAGTGACCAATACGCTCAGCCCCGGCGACAAGGTTCTGGTGGCGCGCTATGGCGTGTTCAGCCACCGCTGGATCGATCTGTGCGAACGCCATGGACTGGATGTTCAGATCGTCGACTGCACCTGGGGCACCGGCGCACCTGCGGGTAAGTTCGCAGACATTTTGGCCCATGACACTGCACATGACATCCGCGCTGTTCTGGTCACCCATAATGAAACGGCGACCGGCGTACGTTCAGACATCAGCGCAGTGCGGCAGGCAATGGACAGCGCGGATCACCCGGCAATGCTGTTTGTGGATTGCGTCAGCTCTTTGGCATCAATGCCGTTTGAGTTTGACCGCTGGGGTGTGGACATCGCAGTGTCGGGTTCGCAAAAGGGGTTCATGTTGGCCACCGGCATGGCGATCTTGTGTGTCAGCCCCAAGGCGCAAGAGGCGACGAAAACGGCAAAACTGTCCCGCACGTTCTTTGATTTTGGGGACATGATGGCTGCAAACGCGTCAGGTGGGTTTCCCTATACACCGCCCCTGCAGCTGATCTATGGCCTGCGGGAAAGTCTTAAGATGCTGTTCGAAGAAGGCCTTGAGAACGTCTATGCCCGCCATCACCGACTGGCCGAAGGCGTACGCCGCGCGGTGGGCGTGTGGGATCTGAACCTGGTTGCTCAGTCGCCAGAACTGTATTCGGACACGGTCAGCGCGATCTATGTCCCCCAAGGGTTCGACAGCAACGCCCTGACTGACCATGCGTTCAACGTCTATGGCGTGTCATTTGGGGTCGGGTTGGGCCAGATGAACGGTCAAGCCTTTCGCATCGGCCATCTGGGCAGCCTGACCGACGTGATGGTCCTGTCCGGGCTCGGCGCCATCGAAATGGCGATGGCCGATCTGAACTATCCGATCACGTTGGGCAGCGGTGTTGCCGCCGCACAGGACTATTATCGCGCGGGCTCGTCCGGACGCGCCAAAGCCGCTGCATAAGGGGACGACATGTTGGATCACACTTCTGCCGCAGACCTGACCATCGCAGATATGCACGCCGCGCATGATCGGATCAAACCCTATATTCGGCGCACGCCGGTGATGGTTTCGGACTATTTGAACGACATGACCGGCGCGCAGTTGTTCTTTAAATGCGAGAACTTTCAGGAGGCTGGCGCATTCAAGGTGCGCGGGGCAAGCAACGCCGTGTTCGGCCTGAGTGATGAGATGGCAGCCAAGGGCGTCTGCACTCATTCAAGCGGCAATCACGCGCTGTCCCTGTCGTATGCCGCCGGACGACGCGGCATTCCCTGCAACGTGGTCATGCCCCGCACGGCCCCGCAAGCCAAGAAGGACGCCGTGCGCCGGTATGGGGGTACGATCACCGAATGCGATCCGTCGACCTCATCCCGTGAGGCGACATTTGCCGAAGTGCAAGCCCGTACAGGAGGCGAATTCGTTCATCCGTATAACGATCCTCGTGTCATAGCCGGTCAGGCCACATGCTCGGCTGAATTGTTGGAACAAACTGACGGAGTGGACGCGGTCATCGCCCCGATCGGAGGCGGGGGCATGATCTCGGGCACGTGCCTGACGGTTTCGAACTTGGCCCCCGGCACCGCAATCTATGCCGCCGAACCAGAACAGGCGGACGACGCATACCGGTCCTTCAAAGCAGGCCACATCATCGCTGATGATGCGCCAAAAACGATCGCCGACGGGCTGCTGGTGCCGCTGAAAGAAAACACGTGGCACTTTGTGTCCAACCACGTGACCGACATTTTCACCGCGTCTGAAGATGAGATCATCGAAGCGATGAAACTGACATGGAAATACCTGCGCGTGGTGATGGAGCCGTCTTCGGCCGTGCCCTTGGCGACCATTCTCAAGAACCCCGAAGTGTTTCGGGGCAAGCGCGTCGGCGTGATCATCACCGGCGGCAATGTGGATCTGGACAAGCTACCCTGGCTGAAAGGGTAAGGAGGAACGACATGAACAAACCTATAAACGTCAAAGAGCTCGACGTGGGGTTCGACATCCCCGCCGCCATCGGCATGGACGAATCCGAGATTCAAACACCCTGCCTGATCCTTGATCTGGACGCGTTAGAGCGGAACATCAAAAAGATGGGGGCGTATGCCAAGGACCACAGCATGCGCCACCGGGTTCACGGTAAGATGCACAAATCCGTCGATGTCGCCAAGCTGCAGGAGGAGCTTGGCGGTGCGGTTGGCGTGTGCTGTCAGAAAGTCTCTGAAGCCGAGGTTTTTGCCCGGGGCGGCATAAAGGATATTCTCGTCTCTAATCAGGTGCGGGACCCGGCCAAAATCGACCGTCTGGCGCAGCTGCCCCAATTCGGTGCCCGTACGATTGTCTGTGTGGACGATATCGACAACATCGCCGATCTGTCTGCCGCGGCCGTTCAACACGGAACAGAGCTGGAAGTCTTTATCGAGATCGACTGCGGCGCTGGCCGTTGTGGCGTAAACTCCACAAGCGCAGTGATCGAGATCGCCAAGGCGGTTCAGGCTGCGCCCAACCTGAAATTCTCTGGCATTCAGGCCTATCAGGGTGCGATGCAGCACCTCGACACTTATGAAGCGCGTGAGGAAAAACTGAACGTTGCCATCGCAATGGTTAAGAATGCTGTGGACGGACTAAAGGCCGAAGGGATCGACTGTGATCTGGTCTCGGGTGGCGGCACCGGGTCTTATTATTTCGAAAGCAATTCAGGTGTTTACAATGAATTGCAGTGCGGATCTTATGCCTTCATGGACGCCGATTATGGGCGCATTCTGGATCAGGATGGCAAGCGGATCGATCAGGGCGAATGGGAAAACGCGCTGTTCATTCTGACCAGTGTCATGAGCCACACCAAGGTAGACAAGGCCATCTGCGATGCGGGCCTCAAGGCGCAGTCGGTGGATAGCGGCCTGCCCTTTATCTATGGGCGCGACGATGTGGAATACCTGAAATGTTCGGACGAACATGGCGTGATCGGTGACCCGGACGGCGTTCTGAAGGTCAACGACAAGTTGCGGCTGGTGCCCGGTCATTGTGACCCCACCTGCAATGTCCATGACTGGTATGTGGGTGTACGCAACGGCAAGGTTGAAACCCTTTGGCCCGTCTCGGCGCGCGGAAAGGCCTTTTGAACGATGAGGGATGTCATGAATACACAAACCGATGGCCTGCTGATCGTGGGCGAGGATCTTTGCGAGCAACTGGTAGGCCGCCAACAAGCCTTTGAGGCTGTGCAATCCGTCTTTGGCGCGATGGCCAGCGGCGGGGCGCGGAACTTTCCCGTCGTTCGCGAAGCCTTGGGCTATGCCGATGCGCTTTACGGCTTCAAATCCGGGTTCGATCAGCATGGTCAGGTGCTAGGGGTCAAATCCGGCGGGTACTGGCCGGGAAACGCGGAGCAGGGCCTGACCAATCACCAGTCCACGGTGTTTCTATTCGATCCAGATACCGGGCGGTTGTCTGCGCTGGTTGGTGGCAATTATCTGACAGCGGTGCGCACTGCGGCCTCATCAGCTGTGTCGATTGCACATCTGGCCCGCAAGGATGCCAAGGTGTTGGGCATGGTTGGCGCGGGTCATCAATCAACCTTCCAACTGCGCGCAGCGGCTGAACAACGCGATTTTGAAAAGGTCGTCGCCTGGAACCCGCATCCCGACATGTTGCCTCGTCTGGCTGCCGTCGCCGAGGAACTGGGACTAAGTTTCGAATCTGTCAGCCAGCAGGAGCTGGGCGCGCAGGCGGATGTGGTCATCACCATCACATCAGCGTTTGAGCCGCTGCTGATGGCAGACTGGATTAAACCAGGCACGCATCTGGCCTGTATGGGCACGGACACCAAGGGCAAGATGGAGGTTGATCCCGCGTTGTTGGCCCGGGCCACTGTGTTCACAGATGAGGTCGCCCAGTCCGTTTCCATCGGCGAGGCGCAGCACGCCATGAGCAGCGGCGCGATAACCGAGGACGCAATTACACCCATTGGCTCGGTCATCAACGGGAACCACCCCGGGCGTTCCAGCGCAGATGAGATCACCCTGTTCGATGGGACCGGTGTTGGACTGCAGGATCTGGCCGTTGCCTCGGTCGCTGCAAAACTGGCGGATGAGGCCGGGCTGGCACAGCGCGCAACTCTTTAAAACGAAAAAGCGCGCCTCATTCGGGGCGCGCTTGCTCAGCAGATTTTGGGATAAGTCAGTCCCGGACGATCTTGGCAAACTGATCAAAGATCGGCTCGTTCGCACAGATCACTTCGCCATCTTCCAGAATACTGCCTTCGGGGTTCAGCGGCTGGATCAAACCACCGGCCTCTTTGACGATGATGATCCCGGCTGCCAGATCCCATGCGTTCAAACGGCGTTCCCAGAATCCTTCGTAACGACCAGCGGCCACATAGGCCAAGTCCAGCGCCGCAGCGCCCCAGCGGCGCACACCGGCACACACAGGCATAAGACGCGCCAGATCCTGCAGCGTGGCAGGCAGGTCGGAACGGCCGCCAAAGGGCAGGCCGGTCGAAAACACCGACTCGATCATACGATGACGGCCCGAAACGCGAATGCGCATGTCGTTCATCCACGCACCCTCGCCTTTTTCTGCAAAGAACATCTCATCCTTGGCGGCGTCATAGATTACGCCGGCAACGATCTTGCCCTTGTGTTCCAACGCAATGGAAATGGCCCAATGCGGCAAACCGTGCAGAAAGTTCGTGGTGCCGTCCAGCGGGTCGACGATCCAGCGACGGGTGGGGTCTTCGCCCTCGATCACGCCACCCTCTTCGGCCAGCCAGCCATAGGTCGGGCGGGCAGTCAGCAATTCCTCTTTCAGGATCGCCTCGGCGGCAATGTCCGCCTTGGAGACAAAGTCACCCGCGCCCTTCATTGACACCTGAAGGTTCTCGACTTCGCGAAAATCCTTGACCAGAGAACGCCCCGCTTTGCGCGCGGCCTTGATCATGATGTTGAGGTTTGCACTGCCAACCATTGTCCAAAGGCTCCTGTCCGGTCAAACCGCGCGTATACTGGTGCAATGCGCCCTTGCCAAGAGGAATGATGCGCATAGCAGACCCGCGTCTGACGCCTATTGAGACTGCAGCTTGCGCGCCTCGGTTTCAGCCAGCTTGATCAGCTCTTGCACAAAGGGTTTTTCAAGGTCGTCGGTCCGCACCGCAGCATAAAGCCGGCGGGTAATTCCATCCTTGGTCAGCGGTCGGGTAACGTAGTCCGAATTGTACTTCACCTCACGCACGACCCAGTCAGGCAACACAGATATCCCGCGGTTCGACGCAACTAGCAACAGGATCACCGCGGTCAGCTCAACCTGTCGGATCGCGGCCGGTTCAACTCGCGCAGGGATCAGCAACTGGCTGAAAATATCCAGCCTCGTCCGTTCGACCGGATAGGTAATCAGGGTCTGGCCGCGAAAATCCTCGGCATCGATAAAGTCCTTCTGCGCCAGCGGGTGCGCCGACGCCGCAACGAACACTGCATCGTAGTCGAAGAGCTCAATGAATTCGACGCCTGGCAGGTTCTCGGGGTCGGACGAGACGACAAGATCGACCTCTTCTTTTTGCAGTGCGGGCAAGGCATCAAAGGCAAGCCCGGGCCGGATATCGACATCTACATCGCCCCAGGACTTGCGAAAGGTTTCCAGTACGGGAAACAGCCATTCGAAACAGGCATGGCATTCAATGGCGATATGCATCCGCCCGGTGCGCCCATCGCGCAGCGACGAGAACTCTTGCTGCGTTGCCTCGACCTGCGGCAGGATTTGCTCGGCCAGGCGCAACAGACGCAATCCAGCCGCCGACAGTTTCATCGGCTTTGACCGGCGCAGAAACAGCTCAACCCCGGCCTGATCCTCTAAACCTTTGATCTGATGGCTTAACGCAGATTGGGTGATGTTTAGCTGATCCGCCGCCCGGGCCAACCCTCCGCATTCATGGATCGCCTTGATCGTGCGCAGGTGCCGGAATTCGATGTGCATTAGATGAGACTCATGTTGTTCTTGAATAATATGAGTTTGTCTCACAATGCCAGAAGTGGCACAAGGGCTTGGAACGAAACACATGAGGCCAAAATGACCAAGCCAGACATCTCATTCGAGTTCTTCCCCCCCAAGACGCTCGAGGCTTCGTTTCGTTTGTGGGATACGGTTCAGACGCTGGCCCCGCTTGACCCGCGTTTTGTCTCGGTGACCTACGGTGCCGGTGGCACAACCCGAGAGTTGACGCGTGACGCGGTTGCCACCTTGCACAAGTCATCAGGCTTGCCAGTCGCTGCACACCTGACGTGTGTCGATGCGTCCCGTCAGGAAACGCTGGAGATCGCCGATGCGTTTGCACGGGCGGGGGTCCAGGACATCGTGGCATTGCGGGGCGATCCGCCTGCCGGGCAGGATCGTTTCGAGCCGCATCCCGATGGCTTTGCAAACTCCGTTGAATTGATTTCCGCCCTGGCAGAGACCGAGATGTTCAGCATCCGCGTCGGTGCCTACCCTGACATTCACCCCGAAGCACAGAATGCGCGGACGGATGTGGATTGGCTCAAGGCCAAGCTCGACGCCGGCGCTGACGAGGCGTTGACCCAGTTCTTTTTCGAACCCGAGACGTTTTTCCGGTTCCGCGATGCCTGCGCCAAAGCGGGGATCGACAAACCCATCGTGCCGGGCATCTTGCCGATCGAAAACTGGAAAGGGGCCCGCAATTTTGCCAACCGCTGCGGCACCCGAATCCCGGCCTGGGTCGATCAGGCGTTTGAAAAAGCCATTCGTGACGACCGCGAGGATCTGTTGGCCACCGCCCTGTGCACCGAATTGTGCTCGGACCTGATCGAAGGCGGCGTGGACAAGTTGCATTTCTACACGCTGAACCGGCCGGAACTGACGCGAGACGTATGTTTTGCACTGGGCATCACCCCAAAAACCGAACTGCAAAACGTCGCTTGATCTTTCACCGGTGATCGAATGAATCCCTGACCTTTTTTGGGTTCAGAACGTTTGATCACCGCTGACTACTAAGTGCCCCCTTCGGCACGAAAAACAATTGAGGCGTTGATACGGCATTACCATCTTCAATGTGATCAATCGCTCCATAAATTTGACAAAACCGTGAAGCTATAATCACTTAGTAATCAGTGTTTGTTTAATGAGTGAATTGAGTTATGGAGCCTGTTGATAAGATTAGGGCCCGCGCTGACGCGCTGGAGGCCCTTGGGTTGGACCAGAATGCCGGGTCTAACGAAATCCGTGACGCGTGGCGCCATATTGCTTTTCACGCGCATCCCGACCACACCCAAGGTGACTGCTCCAGTTTTTCGCGCGCGAAAGAGGCGTATGACTTGCTGCGGCGCGAGGGGATGACCGCCAAGGGACAATCCGGAAAACCCCGCAGACCCAAGTTGCGCAAACGTGTGATTGAATTGGAAAGCACAGATATCGACGCGTGTCGGGTTTTACTGAACACAGCCCTGTCTCATAATCCTGATGGAGCGGCTGCGGATGCCGAGGACCAGAATGTGGCCGAAGCGGATCATATTCCGGACGCTGTCGGTTTCTTTGGGCGTCACCTGACTTATTTTGTCCCGACACCTGTTTGCGAAGGTGCCAATCGCGTCGCTCTTCCAACGTCATTTCTTGCCGCTGTACGCCGTATGGACACCGAAGTGCTCAGCTTTCAATCAAAGGACTCTGGTGCCGGAGAAGTCATGGTTCCCGAGGCCATCACTGCAAGCAAGTTTCCCGGTGCGCGAAGCGTGCGCATCAAGTTCGATGCAGATCAGCAGATGCGGGACAGTTTCTGGCTGGCAAGCTGACAAGCAAAAAAGCCCGACGCTGAACCGCCGGGCTTTTGGGGGCTAGAGTGGCCACTAGTTGGAAATCGGACCTTCAGAGGTGAACTTTGGAATGACGCTGGTCGACGCATCTGCGGGTTCGATCCCGGGCCAGTTGCCTTCGGCCAGATTGATATTTCCCGGAACATCCTCTTCAAAAAAGCCGACAACGACATCGGTGATGTTTAAATACAGCTTGTTATCGACAATCCGCCACAGGTTGGGGTTGGCAGGAACCTTGCCGCCACGAGACACGCCGTAAGCGCAGTGGCCATCATATTGCGGTGCGTAAAAGGCCGGGTTCTCAAGGAACTTGTCGCGGTTTTCCTCGGTCGCAAACGCCCATGTGGCGCCGTTGTAATCTGCGGTAATGTCAGCGCGCCCGCGCACTGCCTCGGGCTGCGACTGACCGACCGGAGCCTGATCCAGGTTGCGATATGACACGACGTCATAACCAGAGACGGCAAATCCGGTGCCATCCACGTACTGATCACCGGCAAAGGCCGGAACTGCAAAGGCCAGTGTCGTCGCTAGGGTCAGGGCAAAGCGTTTCATGTGGTCAATCCTCTTGTCCTTAGGGTTGTCGACCGGAATTCCGGGTCTGATCGGACAATAGGGTATTTCCGGCCTTACGGCAGTCCTGCTCGCGGCGCTGTGACGTCGAATGAAGAAATGTGAGGTGTTGCCGCCCGATTGTTACAAATCCGCACTTACGTCCGGGGTTGGACTCTGGGCGTTGCAACATTAGCTGTTGAGATGAACGGGCACGTCACCCGAACTATGCTGAGAAAGGCAAGAGATGACCGAGCAATCCACTTACACGCCCCCCAAGGTCTGGACATGGGACAGTCAGAATGGGGGCCAGTTTGCCAACATCAACCGTCCGATTTCCGGAGCCACCCATGACAAGGACTTGCCGGTTGGACGTCATCCCCTACAGCTTTATTCATTAGCGACCCCAAATGGCGTCAAAGCAACGGTGATGCTGGAAGAGCTTCTTGCCCTGGGCCATGAAGGTGCGGAATACAACGCCTGGCTCATCAATATTGGCGAGGGCGATCAGTTCGGTTCGGGCTTTGTCGAGGCCAACCCGAACTCGAAAATTCCCGCGCTTTGGGATCGGTCGGGGGAAAAGCCCGTTCGGGTTTTCGAAAGCGCCTCCATCCTGTTTCATCTGGCCGAAAAGTTCGACGCCTTCCTGCCGAAATCCGGCCCCGAGCGTACCGAAGTTATGAATTGGGTGTTCTGGCAGATGGGCAGCGCGCCTTATCTGGGCGGTGGGTTTGGGCATTTCTACGCCTATGCTCCGGAAAAATGGGAATACCCCATCAACCGTTTCGCAATGGAGACCAAACGCCAACTGGACGTGCTTGATCGTCAACTGGTCGAAAATACATTCATCGCTGGCGAAGATTACACCATCGCAGATATGGCGATCTGGCCTTGGTATGGCCAGTTGGTTCTGGGCCGTCTCTACAGCGCAGCCGAGTTCCTGGACGTCGAATCCTACACGCACGTGATGCGGTGGGCCAAGGCCATCGATGCGCGCCCGGCCGTTAGCCGCGGTCGCATGGTCAATCGCCCGTTCGGTGAGCCCCACACGCAGCTTCACGAACGCCACGAAGCCAGCGATTTCGAAACCCGCACCCAGGACAAGCTGGAAGCTGCGGCAGAATAACCTTTGGCGCCCCGTAGGTCAGGGATCGGCGGGGCGCTTTGAATTGGGCTATTTCAGGATGGGCGGCTGGTTCGGATCACTGCCCGGTGTGACTTGTTTTACAACGCGTTCCTGCGGTTGCGGCAGATCGAACCGAAGCCCGACCTTTGCCAACGACGCAGCGGCCGGATCATGTGGCGCAAAGAACCCCACATCCATCGCCCCGGCTTCGATGCCAGAGAAGGTCAGTGCCTCGGACGCGGCTTTGGCCAGTGCAGCTTCTGCACCCTCAACCGCGCCAACAAACCCCAAAAGGTGGCCCGAGCCACCGTCCTCTGATTTCGTGCCCACCAGATACGCCGCTTGCGCTAAACCAACAGCTGTGGCCAGCTTGGCATCCAGCGCGGTCAGCAGATCGTCTGGCAACCCCACGGGAGGCAAGAACTCAGCAAGGCGTTGCTGCACTTCTTCGGGGCTGTGCTGCAAGGTGGTGTCCAACCAACCCAGCGCCTCGGACGGAATCAACATAGAGGACGGCGCCACCTCTAGGTTTAGCCCCAGGCCAATCCCCTGCCCCGACAGCATCGACGACAACACACGCCCGGACAGCGCCACATAGGGCACCGGGCGGCCAGCAAACCGGGACAGACGATCCTCGCGGTCGAAGGCCAGGACAAAGCTACCATCTGCCACGTCGAACAGTTCGGGCGAGATGTTTTCGCCTTTTGCCTCTTCGGTCAGCATCAGGAACAGCTCGCTATCCGCAAGCCGTTCGAAAAACCGCAGCCGGGCAGCGTTGTCGTGCAGATTGGCGTCCATGGCGACGTGGGCGGCGTCAAGGGCGGTTGTGTCAGTCATTCAGAACCTCTTGAACCCGCGCGCGCAGAACCGGCAAAAGCTCGGCCTCGAACCACGGGTTTTTCCTGAGCCATGCCGTATTCCGCCAGGACGGATGGGGCAAGGCAAATACCCGCGGCGCATAGTCTCGCCAATTGCGAACGGTCTCGGTCACAGGGCTGCGTACATGCAGATGGTACTTATGCGCATGTCCCCCAACCAGAATGGTCAGCGGTACTTCGCCTAATGCCTGCATAACCCTGCCATGCCATGTCTTTCCGCAAATTGGCGGGGGCGGCAGATCGGCCTTGCGTTCGTTGTAGCCGGGGAAACAAAACGCCATCGGAACAATCGACACCTGGGCGCGGTCATAAAATACGGTCTCGTCAATACCCAGCCAATCCCGCAATCGGTCACCCGATGGGTCGGTAAACGGACGCCCCGACAGGTGGACGCGCGCGCCCGGGGCCTGTCCCGCAATCAAGATCGGTGCGCCCGGCTGAAACCAAACCACCGGACGCGGTTCATGCGCGGTTTCGGTTGCCGCGAACCTGTCTGCACAAATGCGGCAGGATTTGATTTCTTTCTGTAACGAATTCATCAGATCGCAAGATTTCCTGCATCATGTTGGTTGACGGTCGAGCTGAAAGATAGTCAACGCGGGGCCTCGATCCAACCGGTGAAATAGTCACAATGCCGATGAAGTGCTGAGGTACGCATTGATCATTTGTTTCATAATTCGACATAATGTGGCCAACATGGGTCCGTAGTTTAACCACGCCCTCGCCGACCCGGTCGGTGCACAAACAAACCAAGAGCAGCAGGCTTTGAATGCTTGAGTTTGAGAATGTCAGTAAGTCCTTCTGGACCGGGACGCGCCGCAAGGTGATCCTGGACCGGGTCTCGTTCCGGGTCGAACTGGGCCGGTCGGTTGGCATTCTGGCCCCCAACGGCACCGGAAAAACCACGCTGATCAACATGATGGCCGGCCTGGAAAAACCCGACGAGGGTGTTATCCGTAAATCCTGCAGGATTTCGTTCCCAATGGGTTTCACAGGCGGCGTGGCTAGCAAAATGTCGGCGCTTGAGAACGCGCGCTACATCGCCAAAATCTATGGAATGGACCCCGACTATGTTGAGGCTTATTGCAGCTGGCTATGCGGTTTGGGTGAATATTTTGACCAACCCATGGCCACCTATTCATCAGGGATGAAGGCCCGATTTACCTTTGCGTTGATGCTGGCGCTGGATTTTGACATGTACCTGATCGATGAAGGGATGCCTGCCTCTACGGATGTCGAATTCAACAGAAAAGCGGGTGATATCCTGAAAGAACGCTTGCGCACGACCACTTTGGTGATTGTTTCCCACAACCCGGATATTCTTGAGCGATTTGCGCAACAGGCGGCGGTTCTTCTGGACGGTCAGCTTCATATGTTCGATACCTTGGAAGAGGCAAAACAGCTATATGACTACCAAACCCAAGGCTAGAAAATACAATTGGCGTCGCAATCGTCAGGGGGTCGGCACGCCGGACGCCCGTGCAGATGCGATCTCGCGCATCAGGAAGGCGACGCAACCGACCGAGACTGGGAATGAACAGCAGCCTGCGACCGATATTGATGAAATCAAGCGCGAAGGGCTGACTGGGCGGCAATTGCGCGTCGCCCGGCGGCTGGCGCAAAAGAACGATCTTGCGGCGACCTCGGATTACGACGCAGTGCGGTTGCTGCGCTTAAAGGGCATCGACCCGTTTGAACGCGCCAACCTGCTGGAACTGGCGTCCGAAAAGGCACAGGCCGAGGATCAGACCCAGGACAAGATCACAATTCAGCTGCCGCAGACCGTCAGAGACACCCCGCAGACCTTGCCGGGTCCGGAACTTAGCCCGTCAGAACGCCGGGATTTTGAAATCGGTGAGATTCAAAAGGACATCGCACGCCGCCGCAAACGCAAACTTTTTGCCTTGTTTGCGCGTCTGGCGGTTTTTGTCGTGCTGCCAACTCTGATCGTTGGACTGTATTTCTATCGGATCGCGACACCGATGTACGCCAGCGACTCAGCCTTTTCCATCCTGCAAGCGGATGGCGGCGGTTCGATCGGCGGCCTACTATCCGGTACGCAGTTTGCCACAGCCCCGGATTCCGTTGCCACACAGGAATTCCTTGAATCAAAAGATGCTTTGCAGCGCCTTGAGGGGGACGTCGGGTTTTCTGAGGTTTTCAAGCAAGATTGGATTGACCCGATTCAACGACTGTCTCCGGACGCAAGCCTTGAGGAAACTTATAAGCTTTACAAGCGGATGATCGTTATCGGATTTGACCCTACAGACGGCATCATCCGCATGGAAGTTGCTGCGCCGGATCCGGACATTGCGGTCAATTTGTCTAACACGCTCATCTCTTATGCCGAAGACCGGATAAACGGGCTGACAGAGCTGAAACGCGAAGACCAGATGCGAGATGCCCGCGCTGGTTTTGAAGCCGCCCAACAAGAACGCAGAACAGCGCAGGAAGACCTGATCAAACTGCAGTTGGAGGGCGCCGTACTGGACCCCGAAAACGTCCTGACAGGTCTGCGAACCCGTATCACCGAAATTGAGATTCAGCTGCAGGACAAAGAACTGCAATTGGCGGCCCTACTGGACAACCTGCGCCCGAACAAAGCCAAAGTGGATGGGGTTCGTGCCGATATTGAACGTCTAGAAGCGGTTCATGAAGAGCTGAACGCGGAAATGCTGGATGTCTCAGCAGGCGAAAACTCGCTGGTTAGGTTGAGCGTTCGAATCCAGATGGCACAGGCGGATCTGGCGGCGCGCGATTTGATGCTGCAAACCGCAATGGAGCAGATGGAAACCACCCGGACCGAGGCGAACCGAAAAGTTCGCTATCTGACAGTTTCGGTGAACCCCATCCCAAGCCAGGAACCGACCTATCCGCGCAAGTTCGAAAATACGATTTTGGCTTTCCTGTTGTTTGCTGGTATCTACCTGATGATCTCGCTTACCGCGTCGGTCCTTCGTGAACAGGTATCCTCGTAAGACACATGAAACATGTAAAAATCTCCGACCTAACGGTTGGCAATGATCTGCCGCTGACGATCATTGCTGGCCCTTGCCAACTTGAAACCGCCGATCATGCACAGATGATTGCGGGAAAAATGAAAGAGGCCTGTGATGCTGCCGGTGCGCAGTATGTGTTCAAAGCCTCATATGACAAAGCAAACCGAACGTCTTTGTCGGGAAAACGCGGCTTGGGGATCGATGCCGGACTGAAGGTTCTGGATGACATCCGCACGACGATGGGTATTCCGGTGCTGACAGACGTCCACACCGAAGCACAATGCGCCATCGTCGCCGAGGCTGTGGACGTTCTGCAGATCCCGGCCTTTCTGTGCCGCCAGACGGACATGCTGTTGGCGGCTGGAAACACAGGTGCAGTCATCAATGTCAAAAAAGGACAATTCCTAGCCCCTTGGGAAATGCCGAATATCGTCGCTAAAATTGAGAGTACGGGAAACCGAAACATTCTGTTGACTGAGCGCGGATCTTCTTTCGGCTACAACACGTTGGTGGCTGACATGCGGTCTCTGCCGCAAATGGCCCAGACAGGCTATCCGGTTGTGATGGATGCCACGCATTCCGTGCAGCAACCGGGTGGCCAGGGCGGTTCTTCTGGCGGGCAACGCGAATTTGCGCCCGTTATGGCGCGGGCCGCTGTGGCCGTGGGCACAGGCGCAGTGTTCATGGAAACGCATCAGGACCCTGACAATGCCCCCTGTGATGGGCCAAACATGATCTATCTGGACCAGATGCCTCAGCTCGTTGACACGTTGATGCGCTTTGATGCACTGGCCAAGGCCAACCCAATTCAGATTTAACCAAGAGAATTCCTATGACCAAACCGATCCCCGAGGTGACCCCAAACACCTGGAGCTTTCTGCGCGACCCAATGATCAAACCCACGGGCTTTCGTGAATACGACGCCCGCTGGAAATACCCGGAAGAAATCAACCTGCCCGGTATGACGGCCCTTGGGCTGGGTCTGGGCACGCAAATGCGCAAGCGCGGAATCGAGCCGGTGATCGCCGTTGCGAACGACTATCGCGACTATTCGCTGTCGATCAAGAACGCGCTTATCCTCGGGCTGATGCAGGCTGGTATTCAGGTCAAGGATATCGGCCCGGCGCTTAGCCCTATGGCCTATTTCGCCCAGTTCCACCTGGATGTTCCTGCCGTCGCCATGGTAACGGCCAGCCACAACCCCAACGGTTGGACAGGTGTGAAAATGGGCTTTGACCGTCCACTGACCCATGGTCCGGACGAGATGTCGGAACTGCGCGACATTGTCCTGAACGGCCAAGGTGTTGCGCATGAGGGCGGATCTTATGAGTTCGTTGACGGCGTCAAAGAGGCCTATATCGATGACCTGGTCGGTGATTTCAAACTGTCTCGGCCGCTCAAGATTGTATGTGCAACCGGCAATGGCACAGCCGCGGCCTTTGCGCCTGAGATTTTTGAACGCATGGGTGTCGAAGTTGTGCACAGCCACACCCGGCTGGACTATACTTTTCCCAACTACAACCCCAACCCCGAAGCCATGGAGATGTTGCATGACATGTCCGACACCGTGAAATCCAGCGGGGCCGACATGGCACTGGGATTTGACGGGGACGGCGACCGCTGCGGCGTGGTGGACGACGAGGGCGAAGAGATTTTTGCCGATAAGGTCGGCGTCATCATGGCCCGCGACCTGGCCAAGCTTTATCCGAATGCAACCTTTGTGGCCGACGTGAAATCGACCGGCTTGTTTGCCAGCGACCCCGAGCTGATAGCACATGGCGTCAAGGCGGATTACTGGAAAACCGGCCACAGCCACATGAAGCGTCGGGTCAAGGAAATCAACGCCCTGGCCGGGTTTGAGAAATCAGGCCACTACTTCTTGGCCGAACCGATTGGGCGCGGCTATGACTGCGGCATGCGGGTGGCTGTTGAGATCTGCAAGCTGATGGACCGGAACCCGGACAAGAGCATGTCGGACCTGCGTAAGGCACTGCCGAAAACGTGGTCGACACCGACCATGTCGCCTTATGCCTCGGATACCGAAAAATACGGCATCCTTGACCGTCTGGTAGACAAGCTGGTCGCCAAGGCCCGCGCCGGCGACACTCTAGCAGGCCGCCCGATCAAAGAGGTTGTCACGGTCAACGGTGCTCGGGTCATTTTGGATAATGGTAGCTGGGGTCTTGTACGGGCATCATCGAACACCCCCAATCTGGTTGTGGTCTGTGAAAGCAGCGACAGCGAGGATGAAATGCGCGCCATCTTCGCCGATATCGACGCGGTGATCCGCACCGAACCCGGGGTTGGCGATTACGATCAGACGATCTAGGACAGTCAGGCGGGGCGCGCTAAGCGCCTCCGCCTCAATCTCCGCCGAGCAGCTTTAGCAGACCTTTTTTGGCCTCTTCTTCAAGCTTGTTCTTCACCGCATCTTCGATGTCTTCGGTCTCGGTCACTGTGGTTCCCAACTCGCCCCCGACCTTATCCAGAACCTTCTGCTTGGCGTCATCTTCCAGATCCTTCAGCTTTCCTTCTGCCGCGGCCTCAATCACCTTGGTCAGATCGGGTTTGATCGAAGGGTTGCTCCACGGTCCGACGATCCGGACGGGAACCGACAAGCCCTCGCCGGAATTGGCGCGCAGGGCCACCGGAGTGAACAAATAATCGATCCGGCGTGCACCGATATCAACCTGCCCTGTGCCGTCGGCCCGGAAGTTATCCAGCGACATCAGCAGATCCTTGTTTGTCAGAACCCCTTTGTCGATCGTAAAGCTGGCCGACAGAATGTTGAAAACAGTCGTTCCGCCAGAGCCCTTGCCACGCCCCATTAGCCGGTCAAGATCAAGGCCGGAGATCACCCCCTGCCCCACGTTCAGATTTCCCTTACCGCCGAGCGAACGCATAATCTGGTTTTCGGTCTGACCCACGCCTAGAAACTCGAACGCGCCCGAGCCGGAACCGGTAAAGCGGTCGATCCCCCCCAGCGTCGACAAGGCTTGTTGGATATCTATATTCTTGGCATTCAGCTTGCCGCCGACCGACAGCCCATTCCGATTATTGGCAACCACCCGCCCGTTCAATTGCCCCGAAAACAGTGTGGCTGGGTTCATACGCAGAACCGCGCGGGACCTGTCCAGGCTGAGTGTCAAAACACTTGGCCCCAGCGTCAATTCCGGAACCACAATCGAACTGACTTTCAGGCGTATCTCTCCGTTAGCCAGGGCCAGAGCCGAGGCATCTATCCGCTCTGTCGACCAGCCGCTATCTTGCGAAGGGGTCGCGCCTGATCCACCGCCGCCTCCGGTTGCCGCAAACTCAGAGGATGCCGCGTTATACCGCGACAGGTCGATATCGCCGCCTTCCAGCTTTGCCGTGATCTTTGGCGGGTCCGAAATCTCGATATCGGCCTCACCGGTCAGGCGGTTGTTGTCCAGTTGCGCCACCATATTGCGCAGTGAAATCCGGCCCCCTTTGGTATAGGTCATATTCGCGGAAACATCGGCCACGCGCCCTAACCCAAAGGGCACACCTGTACCTGCCTGCCCAAAGGCCGCGAGCATCCGTTCTGTTTCTTGCGTTTTGACCTCCAGCTTGCCGTCCATCTCACCGGTCAGGTTGACGCGCCCGTCGAAACCGACCTCACCGCCCGGTGCCGTCAAGGCCAGCTTTAACGGCGTAACAGCACCCGATGCATAGGCTGGCAGATCCTGGATCTTTAAATCGATGTTGACCTTGCCACCCGGCACCCGCATCCCGGCCTTCATCACCATGGGTGAAGTTGGACTAGGCCAACTGGCCGCAAGGTCGACATTCGAGAAATCAAACGTCGTCACCCCGTTTTCGACGTAAATCAACCGCGCATTGGTCAACTCGAGACGATCCAGAGTGACCTGGCCTGTTTCCGAGCCTGATGGCGCGCTGCCGCTACTACTGCTTCCGCCTGTTGGTGCCGGAGCAGCCACGGCCTCAAGCTCCCAATTGCCGCGCCCGTCTGACAGTTCAAGGCGCAACACCGGGTTATCCGCGATGACACGCCTGATCCGCAAGTCTCCGTTCAGCAGCGCCGCAGCGTCTACCCCCACGGCCAGGCTTTGGGCGCTCAGCATCGGTTCCGATCCAGCCCAAGGTGCATTACCAAACGTGACCGGCCCGGTCTCCAGCCCCAGAACGGGCCAGAAGGACAGGTTCACGTCCCCCGACAGCGTCAGGTCGCGGCCGGTCTGCCCTTTGACCTGCTCGGCCAGAATCGACGCCAGCTTGTCGCCCGGCATCAGCAAAAGGGCGCCAATCACCAGCCCGATAACGACCACAAATAGAAACAGGATGCGCAACAGCCACTTCATTTTTCTGCTCTCCGCTTTTTGGCATGCGTTGAAAAGATCATTCAAAGCCTGCGTCACATTTGCAAGGGGAAGCTTTCCCCTCTATACGCCGCGCCATGACCACAAACCCGCCCAGCCTCCGCCCCGACCTAGCGCCTGCCGCTCGGATCACTGATACGCCCCGCCCGAACCAGCCGACTATCGGCATGGTGTCTTTGGGCTGCCCCAAGGCTTTGGTCGATAGTGAGCGTATTCTGACCCGCCTGCGCGCAGAAGGGTACGGAATATCACCGGACTATTCAGGGGCGGATGCCGTGATCGTGAACACCTGCGGGTTTCTCGACAGCGCCAAGGCGGAATCGCTGGACGCCATCGGCGAGGCGCTGGTTGAGAACGGCAAGGTCATCGTGACCGGCTGCCTGGGGGCAGAACCGGACTATATCCGCGAACACCACCCGCGCATCATGGCCGTTACCGGGCCACATCAATACGAACAGGTGCTGGACGCCGTGCATAGGGCTGTCCCACCGGATCCCGACCCGTTTGTAGACCTGCTGCCAGCCGCCGGCGTGCAGCTGACCCCGCGCCATTACAGTTACCTGAAAATCTCTGAGGGTTGTAACCACAAGTGCAAATTCTGCATCATTCCCGACATGCGCGGCAAGCTGGCCAGCCGCCCGGTCCATGCGGTCCTGCGTGAGGCTGAGAAGCTGGTCGACAACGGGGTGCGCGAGCTGTTGGTGATCTCACAGGACACTTCGGCCTATGGGTTGGACAGAAGGTACGACGTGAACCCGTGGAAAGACCGAGAGGTGCGCAGCCACATTACCGACCTGGCGCGCGAGCTAGGGCGGTTCGATGCCTGGGTCCGGCTGCATTATGTCTACCCCTACCCGCATGTGCGCGACCTGATTCCGCTGATGGCGGATTCGGGGTGTAACATTTTGCCCTACCTGGATATTCCGTTCCAGCACGCCCACCCGGATTTGCTGAAACGCATGGCGCGCCCGGCCGCCGGGGCCAAGACGCTAGACGAGATTGCCGCATGGCGCGCGACCTGCCCGGATATCACCCTGCGGTCGACCTTTATCGTTGGATACCCCGGTGAGACCGAGGCCGAGTTTCAGACCCTTCTGGACTGGATGGACGAAGCGCAGCTGGACCGTGTCGGCTGTTTCCAATACGAAAACGTCGCCGGTGCCCGGTCGAACGACCTGCCCGATCATGTTCCGTCCGAAGTCAAGCAGGACCGCTGGGACCGCTTCATGGAAAAGGCGCAAGCGATATCCGAGGCCAAGCTGGCCGCCAAAGTCGGTCAGACCATCGACGTGATCGTCGACGAGGTCGATGACGAGGCCGCCACCTGCCGCACCAAGTCCGACGCGCCCGAGATCGACGGGAACCTGTTCATCGACGAAGGGTATGAGGCCCTCAAGCCCGGCGACATCGTCACGGTCGAGGTAGACGAGGCGGGCGAGTATGATCTGTGGGGCAAGCTGCGCTGACGCGGCCTGCCCGGTCACCACAGATAGGGCAAGCGTGAGTCAAGTTTATTGGTGGTTGCTCTGTAAATCGCAGATCATGTCAGGACACCCGGAACCCTTGTGAAGGAGAGTCCAATGTCCCGTCTTCGCCCCTTTGCGCTGAAATGCGTTGCGGTGATCTTCGCCGCTCAGTTTGTTGCCGTGCCCGTCAACGCCGATGGTATCAGCATCAGTTCAGGCGGTGTCATAGTTTTAGGTTCCAAGTCGTCAGGCATCCTCCGCAGCAAACATCGCGTGCAAAGGTATTATGTCGCACCCAGACCGCATCACCACAAAGCCAGGCCGAAGGTGCACTACGTCAAGCCCGTCAAGCGTCATCGCCGTTTGCGGCTGGGGCATCACCCGAAACGGCAGTCGCCTTACTACATCCCACAGAAATACGGCATTCAGCACCGGAACTATCACCGTCGGGGGTTACGCCATCGTTACTGACCCCCAATCGACGAAGGGCAGGCAACAAAAAACCGCCCCGAGGGCGGCGCAGATACAAGGGGTGGTGCGGGCGGCTTGTGCAAAAGCCGCCCGCGGAATGCTTATTGTGCGACCGGGTTACACACGGTCTGACCTGCTTCGGTTGTCGCCAGTTCGGTACCAGCCGGGCAGCTTGGTGTGCCAAACTTGTCATACTCGGGCGTGATGTAAACCGGGGTCGGCTCCTCTTGCTGCGAGCATGCAGCCAATACCAAGGCAATTGCGCTAACGGCAGCAAATTTGAGTTTCATGTCCGTCAATCCTCTTTTAAATTTCTGATTTTGCCCAAGAATTCGGGGCCGGAATCAGAATACGGTCTCCGTGGCGTCATTGCAATGATTTCAATCACATGATCGTGAGTAAAGGCGAAACCACGCCTGTAAGGTGATCAAAATCAGCAGTTTTTTGAGCAACTTCTACCGTTTTTCGCGTATCACTCTAGAATAATTCTGGACATCAGCCAAAGACGGAGTAGCCAAATGTCAGATAGCCCAAACATCGCCCAAAAAGGGCCGTACCCGGTCGAAGTAACCGAAGGAAAAAGCTATTTCTGGTGTTCCTGCGGGCAGTCCAAACAGCAACCATTTTGTGATGGATCGCACAACGGCACGGGGTTCGAACCCGTCAAATACACGGCTGACAGCAGCAAAAAGGTCTTTTTCTGCGGCTGCAAACATAGCGCAAAGATGCCCCTGTGTGACGGGTCGCATTCCAAACTTTAATCAGACCTTCAGCGCATTCAGAAGATCAGCGTTGGCGCAGAAATCCGGGGCGGCGCTCGCTTCGGATTGCAACTCGGACAGCCACGCCATACACCGCCCGCTGCACCTAGACGCTCGGCAACGTGTCACCAACTCGGCGTATTTGTCGGCCGACAGACGGCCTTCAACCATCGCCTCGGCCAGAGAGATATGCATGCAGCGCGCGACGGATCGGGTGAGCCAAAAGTGCTTTTCAACATCTCCCAATACGTCCCGCGTCATCTCATTTCCTGCTCTTGCAGTGCTTTCAGTGCGGCAAAGCGCTGTTGATTGATGCATGCTTCCGGAGCATTGCTGGCAGCGTGATGCCGGCTTAGCCAATTCGGGCATTCTTTGGCCCAGCTACAGCCGCGACAGAATTCGATCATGTCCGCCCAGTCCTGCTGCGACAAATACCCCTTTCGATGTGCTGCGACCACATCCGTACCCGTGGTCTTGCCCATTTGCTGGACAAGACGGAAATGGGTCATGATCTGTCCGAGACGCGGCATTGTACGCTCCAGCGGCTAGGGTATCAATTTACTGAGAAGGTCCTGGTTCCGGCAATACTCCGGTGTTCGCTGCGCGATCTCATCACGATCCAGGAAAGCCTGGCAATGGCCCGGGTTCGGACAATCCGTACATCGGATGACAGCGTCAGAAATCTCATCGATCGAGACATCCCCACCGATCGCTGCATTTTCCAGATCAACCCCGAGTTTCGTGGCCATCCGGTCAACAAGACCGGCATGCAGCCTCAGCGTTTCTCGGTTGGGCATTGAATATCCTTTCCCTTTCGCACGTAAGGGGAAGGATAGCTCAAATTGGCGTTGGGCCATTTGACTCAGGTCAAAGCCCGGTGCCGATGTAATCCAGATAGGCCCGCGTGGCGTCCTGCACGCGGCGAAAGCGATCTCCACCCAGCTTTTTGCCGCCGTACCAACGGGTGACGATAACAACGTGCCCCTCAAGCCCGGCGCGATCCAACATGCGCAGGATCACAATGCCTGCGCCACTTTCACCGTCATCAGCCTTGAGCGCACCCGTCGGCAAAACGGCCGCCCAGGTGTTGTGCGTGGCCTTTGCATAAGATTTGTCGGATTTGAGGTCACGCAATACCGCATCAACGTCAGTTCGCGACTGAACCGGGGCTCCGGACACCGCGTATTTCGACCCGCGATCTGTCAGGATCACACCAAGCCGTGTTATCGCCGTCATTCTGACAGCCCAAGCTGACGCGCGGTGTCCAGAACGATCTGAACGCGCTGCGCGTTTGGCGGATGCGTGCCCAAAAAACGATCACCCGGATCGGGAATGCGGGCGAAGTACTTTGCGCCGACCAGCGGGTTATAGCCCGCGTTATGGGTAATGATGGTACCAAGCTGATCGGCCTCAAGCTCAAATTCTTTCACATTGATCTGAGTACCAACTTCGGCCCCCAGTTTCTGCGAGCGTTCAAGGTCTTTCCCGTCTTCACCGTACAGCTTTCCCAGATCGCCAAAGATGACGGCGCTTTCTTTTGCGTTTTGCGTCTGTCGATCGATGTGACCCAACACATGATGGGCTGCTTCATGCCCCATCACAAAGGCCAGCTCATCCGCATTCTGCGCCGATTGGATCATCGCGCGGGTGAAAATGATAACCGGTTGATCCCTGTCGTCTACGGTCTGAAAGGCATTGGCAGGCGCGCGCGGATTCAGATCGACCAGAATCGTGAAATCACAATTGCTGACCTTGGCCTGCCGCAGACATTCGGCACGCGCTTCCTTGCCAACCTTGCGACTAATTTCCTGAAAGGTTCGAGCCTCAACCTGAAAGTTCGCGGATTCCTGCGACCATTCGGTCACCGGCTGAATACGCGGGGTGTCGGTGCTGCAGGTCGCCAGCACCAGGGGAAACAGCAAAAAGGTCAAACGGCGCATTCATATTCCTTTGAAACGGCGACCCCGTTTGAAAAACCATAGCGCGGTGTCAGCAGGATCGCCACTGCCGGATTGCGATTGAGCGGGTTGCATTGCGCGCGCGCGCCCGGCACTCTGGTTGCATGTTTTCGATTGAGCATGAATTCGACTCGACGGTTATTACTCTGGTGGACGAAGGCGCCAAGCCTTTGCAGGAGGATATCGTCATCAACAGCTTTGCTGAATGTGTAACAATAGAGCAGCTGGACCCGCGCACGGACCAGATGCAAAAGATAACCCTTTCACCCGAACAGGTGCGCGATCTGGCCGCGGCGCTGGATCTGCCGGAAGGGGTGTATCAGATTCACGAGACACCACCTCAGGGCGCATAGACAAACACCTTGTCCCGCGCGGCCTGCTCCTGTTTCAAGATCAGGACCGAGGGCGCAACGCCCAGTGCCGCTGCGAGTATCTTGCGCACGGCATCGTTGGCCTTGCCGTTTTCCGGTGCGGCCGTGACGGTGATACGTATCGCACCAATGTCAACAACGATGCTGTCTTTAGCTGCCTTGGGTGTGACCCGCGCCGCAATCGCAGCGCCGGGTATTGCGAGGCCGCTTAGATCGGGCATGTCACGCAGTTTTGGTTTCGCCATAGACCTCTCCTGATCTCAAACACTCTTGCATGGGGGGCTGGGGAATGAAATTGATCCAGCCAATCCAGCTGTTTGCTCTTGAAACCTGCCAGATGCTCAACCAGATACAAACTGCCCATGTAAAGGAAGTTAACATATGTCCTTGAGTAACCCGGCTGCCCTTGAGTTTCTGCAAGTGCGGCGGTCGCGCCCGGCAAAGACACTGATTGCTCCGGCACCTTCACGGGAAGAGCTTTTGCCCCTATTGACGGCTGCAGCCCGCAGCCCCGATCACGGCAAGCTAGAGCCCTGGCGTTTCATCGTATTGGAAAAAGGGGCAATGGCCCGCCTTTCTGAACTGACGCAGGATTGCGGCGATGCATTGGGTAGATCACCCGACGATATCACAAAGGCGCGCAGCCAGTTCGATTTGGGCCAATTGGCCGTTGCGGTGATCGAAGTCCAAAAACCTTCGGACAAAATCCCGGCGATCGAGCAAACCTATTCAGCCGGAGCAGTATGTCTGGCGCTATTGAACGCCGCGCTTGCTGCGGGATGGGGCGCGAACTGGCTGTCGGGCTGGCAAACCCATGATCAGGGGTTCTGCCGAAAGGCGTTCGATCTGAAGGACAATGAACGCGTCGCGGGCTTGATCCACATTGCCACCGAAAGCAATACCCCACCCGAACGTCCGCGCCCGGATGTGGCCACCCTGACCGAGTGGGTTTCAGAATGATGATCCTCAACGCCTTTTTCGCAGCCCTTGGTCAGATTGGTGACCCCAGGTTCCGTTCTGTCCTGCTGCGCGGTGTTGGCCTGACGATTGCGCTGTTGATCGCAGCCTGTGCCGGGGCGATCTGGTTGATCAACTGGCTGTCGGGGGATGAAATATCGCTGCCGTTTATTGGTGCGGTTCCATGGCTGAACGACGTGCTGAACTATTCAGGCATCTTTTTGGTGTTGGTTCTGCCGGTTTTTCTGATGATGCCGGTGGCCTCGGCCATCATTTCGTTGTTCCTGGAAGAGGTCGCGCAAGCAGTCGAGGATAAGAACTATCCCACCCTGCCCGGCGTGCCCGGCATCCCACTGAGAGAGAGCATTGCTGATGCGCTGAGTTTTATGGGCGTTTTGGTCGTCGCCAACCTGCTGGCGCTGATCCTTTATGCGATCTTTCCACCTCTGGCGCTGTTCATCTTCTGGGCCATGAACGGATTTTTGCTGGGGCGGGAGTATTTCACACTGGCCGCTATGCGCCGGCTTGGTCGGGACGGTGCGCGCCAGCTGCGCACCAAGCACACGGGCACCATCTGGCTTGCAGGAACCCTGATGGCCATCCCCCTGACGGTGCCGCTGGTGAATCTGGTGATCCCGGTCATCGGGGTCGCCACGTTCACCCATATCTATCACAAACTGCCAGGGTCCACGCCCTGACGGTCAGCCGCGCGGCTCCAGTTGGTTCAGCCAGTCAAAGTCACGCACAGAAATCACGCCCGAGATAATTATTCCGGCAATGATCCCCCACAGCACCACCGAGATTCCGGTGGTGATCCATAGCTTTTTCTTCATGTGATGCACTTCCGGCGCGCCCGCATGGGTGCCCGGAACAATCTCGCCCAAATCGCCCTGCGTCTTGATACGGATCGGTAACACGACAAGCAGCGTCATGAACCAGATAACAGAGAACAGAACCAGTGCGGCAGTGATCGTCATGACAGCCTCATTTCTTTTGGATCATACCTGCTCTAGCTCGACCAGGCAGCCATTGAAATCCTTGGGATGCAGGAACAGCACGGGTTTGCCATGGGCACCGATCTTGGGTTCACCCGATCCCAGAACCCGAGCCCCGGTTTCCTTCAGGTGATCCCGGGCTGCGATAATATCATCAACCTCATAGCAGACATGGTGAATCCCGCCTGAAGGGTTTTTCTCCAGAAACCCGTTGATCGGGCTGTCGTCACCCAGCGGGTACAGCAATTCGATCTTGGTGTTGGGCAGTTCGATGAACACGACCGTGACGCCGTGATCCGGTTCGTCCTGGGGCGCGCCGACCTTTGCGCCCAGTGCGCTACGGTATTGCTCGGACGCGGCCTCAAGGTCAGGAACGGCAATGGCGACGTGGTTCAGGCGACCAATCATGGAACTCTCCTCTATTCTGCGTTGCGGCGGTTATGAGCGCTGATGGGGCAAAGAACAAGTGCGCCAAATTGCCGTTAACCCTGTGTTAGGCGGAAGTTCTTAGCGTGAGGCATCTGCTGATTAGGAGTTTTGCCATGGACGATTCGACACCCTTCGCTTCTCCCGCGCAGCCGACGGCTACGCGGCCGCTGCTGGGGCAGACCATTCTGGTTGTCGAAGACAGCCGCTATGTCTGCGACGCAATCCGTCTGATGTGTTTGCACAGCGGCGCCCGTATCCGGCGCGCCGATTGTCTGAAATCGGCCCGGCGTCACCTGCAGGTATACCGGCCATCAGTCATTCTTGTTGATATCGGCTTGCCTGACGGGTCCGGTACGGATCTGATTGCCGAGCTGACGGATTCATCGCCCCGAATTGGCGCGATCCTTGCCATGTCCGGAGATGACTATGCGCAGGACGCGGCGCTGACCGCAGGCGCGGATGGATTTCTATGCAAGCCGCTGAAGTCGCTGGCCTACTTCCAGAAGTTTATTCTTGAATGTCTGCCCCTAGATCGATGCCCCAACAACCTGCATGCCGTCCGGGATGAGGTCATTCGCCCTGATCCGATGGCTTATCAGGATGACATGGCACATATCGCCGACGTACTGGCCGGGCCAAACGATCACAGGACGTTGGATTACGCAGCGCAATTCTTGCGCGGTGTCGCCCGCGACGCCGATGATACGGTTTTGGCAAATGCGGCCCAAAGACTGGCTGCATCACAGGCTGAAGGCACGCCGGTAACCGCGCTGGCCGCACAGGTGGCCGGTATCGTGCAGGCCCGACTGGAACAACGCGAGGCGATCTAACGTGGCGACAGCTTATTTCATCACCGCAACAATCCTGTGCCTTTGGGCCTATCACCAGACCCGCACAGCGGCTTGCAACATCCGGGATGCACGTGGCACGTTGTGCAACCCTCTGGATAGGGGCGGGCAGGAATCTGGGCATCACAAGGCCTGCCCCAAGTAAGCCTGCCCAAAGTAAAAAGCCCGCCGCGGAGGTTGCGACGGGCAAAATGTTACTCCTGCGGGATGATCCGCAGACCAAGTTCCATCAACTGATCCGAAGTCGGATCAGAGGGCGCATCCATCATCAGATCTTCGGCGCGTTGGTTCATCGGGAACATCATGACTTCGCGGATGTTGGCCTCATCCGCCAACAGCATCACAATCCGGTCGATACCCGCAGCGCAGCCCCCGTGCGGCGGCGCGCCATAGTGGAACGCGTTGAACAGGGCGCCAAAGCGGCTTTTCACTTCGTCTTCGCCATACCCGGCCAGTTCAAAGGCTTTGAGCATAATCTCGGGCTTGTGGTTCCGGATCGCACCTGAAACCAGTTCGTACCCGTTACAGGCCAGATCGTATTGATACCCGCGCACGTCCAGAGGGTTGCCCTGCAGCGCTTCCATACCACCTTGCGGCATCGAGAACGGGTTGTGTTCAAAGTCGATCGCGCCGCTTTCTTCGTCTTGCTCATAGATCGGGAAATCCACGATCCAGGCAAAGGCGAAACGGTCCTTTTCGGTAAGGTTCAAATCCTCACCGATCACATCGCGCGCCTTGCCTGCAACCTTCTCAAAGGCTTTCGGCTTGCCACCCAGGAAGAACGCGGCATCGCCTACGCCCAAACCCAGTTGTTGACGGATTGCTTCCGTGCGTTCGGGGCCGATATTTTTGGCCAGCGGGCCCGCGGCCTCCATCCCTTCGCCCTGATCGCGCCAGAAGATATATCCCATACCGGGCAGACCCTCTTTCTGGGCAAAAGCGTTCATGCGGTCACAGAACTTGCGGCTGCCGCCTGTGGACGCGGGGATGGCGCGGATTTCGGTTCCGTCTTGTTCCAGCAGTTTGGCAAAGATGGCAAAGCCAGAGCCGCGGAAATGGTCTGAGACCACCTGCATCTTGATCGGGTTACGCAGGTCGGGCTTGTCTGAGCCATACCACACTGCCGCGTCCTTATAGGAGATTTGCGGCCAGTCCTGATCAACCTTACGGCCGCCACCAAACTCTTCGAACACACCCGTCAAAACCGGCTGGATCGTGTCAAACACGTCCTGCTGCTCGACAAACGACATCTCAAGGTCAAGCTGGTAGAAATCGGTGGGCGAGCGGTCAGCGCGCGGGTCTTCATCACGAAAACACGGCGCGATTTGAAAGTACTTGTCGAAACCCGACACCATGATCAGCTGTTTGAACTGCTGCGGGGCCTGCGGCAGGGCATAAAACTTGCCCGGATGCAGGCGCGAGGGCACCAGAAAGTCACGCGCGCCTTCGGGGCTGGAGGCCGTGATGATCGGTGTCTGATACTCGCGGAAACCCTTGTCCCACATGCGGCGACGCATCGAGGATACAACGTCCGAACGCAAAGTCATGTTCTGCTGCATCGCTTCGCGGCGCAGGTCCAGATAGCGATAGCGCAGGCGGGTTTCTTCGGGGTATTCCTGATCACCGAACACCATCAAGGGCAGTTCGTCAGCCGCGCCCAGAACCTCAAGCTCGCGCACATAAACTTCGATCTCGCCAGTTGGCAGTTTGGTGTTCACCAGTTCGGGGGCGCGTGCCTTGACCGTGCCGTCGATACGAATACACCATTCGGAACGGACTTTTTCTAGCTCGGCAAAGGCCGCGCTGTCGCCGTCGCACAGAATCTGCGTGACGCCGAAATGGTCGCGCAAGTCAATGAACAGCACGCCACCGTGATCTCGGACCCGATGCACCCAACCGGACAGGCGGACGGTTTCACCAACATTGGCGGCGGTCAGTGCGGCGCAGGTGTGGCTGCGGTAGGCGTGCATGAAATATCCCTTCGGGCGCAGAATTCGTCGCGCCGATACACCGCGTCAGGCCCGGAAAGTCAAGGCAAGTTGGGCCATCAAAACGGCCTTTGCACGTTGCCTGAGTAGAAATAGATGCCCAAACCCACCGCAAAGATGACGTTACCCGCAATTGCGTGCAGCAAGACCGCTAAGAAAAACGACCCGCGACTGCGAAACGCCCAGGTAAAGAGCAACCCTCCAGCAAACGTCATGATGGCGACGATCCAGCTCCAGTACATCAGGTGCGCCAGGGAAAACAGCGATGCGTTCAGAAGATGAGCGACACGTCCGTCGGGCAGGATCGCGTGGTAGCGGCGGAAAAACAGAGATCTAAACAGCAACTCCTGCGGCAACGCGGAAAGCGCCGGGTAGCCCAGCCAGATCACCGCCAGAAACTCAGGCCGGTTGCGTAGCAAAAAGAAGGCTGCGTCGGAGCGCAGCGCCATCACCAGCGCGGAACAAACCAGTGTCATTGCAACGGTGAAACCGACAAGCTCGGGCCAAGACCAATTGCGCCAGCTATAGCGCAACTCTGCCCAGGCAAACCCCGGCGTGAAATGCAACAGCACTATGCCAATACCCGTGAAGGTGAACAGCGATGGAAACATCCAGTTGGACGGGAAAAATACGGCGATCAGTATCGGCACGGCGATGAAAAACAGCCCAAATTCCAAACGCAAACGCAGATAGAGAGCCCTGGTGCCTGCCCAATCACCTTGCTTGCTCACTGCGCTATCAACTCTGCCCGGATCAGGCCACGCAAGGAATTCCCGACATAGACGGTTTGCGCGTTTTGCAGATCGACCAAGGTTAGGACAGCTTCGGTAAATTGTTTTTTAGCAACCATTTCCTCACGCAATATGCCGGGCAACAAACCGCAGGACAAAGCCGGGGTCAGTGCGCGCCCATCGGGCATCTCCAGAAACAGATTGGTGATCGTGCCCTCGCACAGCTCATCGCGTTCGTTAAGAAAAGCCTGTTCGTCAACTCCCTGAGGCAGAGAGGCGCGGGCCGTATCGTAGATCGCGCGCTGTGTTGTTTTATGTCGCAACCATACATCAGAAGAGGTCAGGCGCGCTTGGGCGACATTTACCCGCCAGACCGAAGGGTTTGCGGCCAGCACACCGGTTGTCACGGCAAACTGCCCGTCCATTGCCAGTGTCAGGCGACACCGCAATGGTGTTATTGCGGTGACCTTATCCAATGTTGCAATAGCCCGATCCAAATCGAACGGCAAACCCAACCTGGCTGACGTACGCGCCATGCGGGCCAGATGCCGGTCGCGCCGTACAAACCCTTGCCCCGGTCGCAAGGCCAGGGTCTCGATCAGGCGGAAGTCAGGGTCGGCTGGTGGGCAAAGCGGGCTTTCCATAACGCTTCCTCATACTCGGACGGGGCGGTGCTGTCCCAGATCACGCCGCCGCCGACATTCAGCGTAGCGGTGCCATCCTCGACCATCAGCGTGCGGATCGCGACGTTGAACGCGGACCGGCCATCCGGGGCCGCCCAGCCGATGGCACCGCAATAGATGTCGCGGGGCCAGGGTTCGAGCTCGGTCAGAATCTCCATGGCGCGGATCTTGGGCGCACCGGTGATCGAACCACAGGGAAACAGTGCCGTCAGAATATCCGACAGCTCTGCACCCAAATGCAATTGCGCCTGCACCAGAGAGATCATCTGATGCACGGTCGCGTAGGTTTCCACCTTGAACAGCTCTGGCACCTTGACCGAACCGGCCAGAGCAACCCGGCTGATATCGTTGCGCAGTAGATCGACGATCATCAGGTTCTCGGCCCGGTTCTTTTCGTCGATCGACAGGAACGCCCGGCGGCGCGCATCCTCGGCCATGTCGTCGCTGCGCGGCTGAGTGCCTTTCATCGGACGGGTTTCAATCCCACGATCAGCATCGGTGCAAAAAAACAATTCCGGCGACCGGCTGAGCAGATCGGGCAACCCATCCTGCTGTACCAATGCGCCGTGTCCCACCGGCTGACCTGCCGACAGTGCGGCATAAAACGCAGCGCTGTCGCCCGTGACCGTCAGGTCGATCGGAAAGGTCAGGTTGGCCTGATAGATATCCCCTGCCCCAATCGCATCATGAACCTGACGAAAGGCTCGCGAATAGCGCGGCTCGTCCCAGCGGGGCCGAAACGCTGTTACGCCTCCGTCCGCAGGGGGAAGCTCGCGGAGAGACGGGCAGTCGTAGACGCCGAAACACAGTAACGGCAAGCGGCGCCCTGCTGGCATACGATCCAAAAGACAGGGTTCCAGTGCAAAACCCAGTTCATAGCTGGCGTAGCCTGCCAGCCAAGCGCCCTCGGCGCGTGCCTGATCCAGCGCCGCCATTGCCTGGGGCACTTCTTCCGCTGTGTCAGCGCGGATCACTCTGACCGGCCGGTCGAAACTGGTTCCGGGTCCGGCAGGTCCCTGATCGAAACGAATACGCAAGTGCATCCTCAATTTCCCGTGCTCCGCGGTATAGAGAATACGGCGTTAAGGGAAAGAGGGGAAAGCGGCAATTTCACCGCCGATTCCGATAGCCCTTGAACCTTTTCGCGCGGTCCCTATAACGCAGGACAATTTGGGCGCATGGGCGGTGCCCCAACTCGCTGACAATCAAAGGAATGAGGCCATGCCGAGAAGAACCGACATCCAGTCGATCATGATCATCGGGGCGGGCCCCATTGTTATCGGTCAGGCGTGCGAGTTCGACTATTCCGGCGCTCAGGCTTGCAAGGCGCTGCGGGAAGAAGGGTACCGGGTCATTCTGGTAAACTCGAACCCCGCCACGATCATGACCGATCCAGGACTGGCCGATGCGACCTATATCGAACCCATCACGCCCGAGGTTGTCGCCAAGATCATCGAAAAAGAACGCCCCGACGCATTGCTACCCACCATGGGTGGGCAAACCGGCCTGAACACATCGCTTGCACTGGAAGAGATGGGCGTGCTGGACAAGTTTGGGGTCGAAATGATCGGCGCCAAGCGGGATGCCATCGAGATGGCCGAAGACCGCAAGTTGTTCCGCGAGGCGATGGACCGGCTGGGCCTGGAAAACCCCAAAGCCACAATCATCACAGCCCCAAAACGCGAAAACGGCAGCACCGATCTGGACGCAGGCGTTCAGATGGCGTTGGACGAGTTGGAAGAGATCGGCCTGCCCGCCATTATCCGCCCGGCCTTTACCTTGGGTGGCACCGGCGGTGGTGTGGCCTATAACCGCGAGGACTACATCCATTTCTGCCGCACGGGCATGGATGCCTCACCCGTCAACCAGATCCTGGTCGATGAATCCCTGCTTGGCTGGAAAGAATTTGAAATGGAGGTGGTGCGCGACACCGCCGACAACGCCATCATCGTATGTTCCATCGAGAACATTGACCCGATGGGCGTACACACCGGTGACTCGATCACTGTGGCACCGGCGCTTACACTGACCGACAAAGAATATCAGATCATGCGCAACGGCTCAATCGCCGTTCTGCGTGAGATCGGGGTCGAGACCGGTGGATCAAACGTGCAGTGGGCAATCAACCCCGATGATGGCCGGATGGTCGTGATTGAGATGAACCCGCGCGTATCGCGTTCCTCGGCGCTGGCGTCCAAGGCAACCGGTTTCCCGATTGCCAAGATCGCGGCGAAACTGGCCGTTGGGTATACTCTGGACGAGCTCGACAATGACATCACCAAGGTCACGCCCGCGTCGTTCGAGCCAACCATTGACTATGTCGTCACCAAAATCCCGAAATTTGCGTTCGAGAAATTCCCTGGCTCGGAACCCTACCTAACCACCGCAATGAAATCGGTGGGTGAGGCAATGTCGATCGGCCGCACAATCCACGAATCGATGCAGAAGGCGCTGGCCTCGATGGAATCCGGGCTGACAGGGTTTGATGAGATTGAAATTCCCGGCTTGAATGTAGGGCTCTGGGACGAAGCTGACGACAAGGCCGCCGTGATCAAGGCGATCAGCCAGCAGACCCCGGATCGCTTGCGCACCATCGCTCAGGCCATGCGCCATGGTCTGTCGGATGATGAAATCTTTGGCGTCACAAAGTTCGACCCCTGGTTCCTGGCCCGCATCCGCGAGATCATTGAGGCCGAGCGCGCCGTGCGCAAAGACGGTTTGCCAGTGACCGAGGACGGCATTCGCAAGCTCAAGATGTTGGGTTTTACTGACGCGCGTCTGGGCAATCTGACCGGCCGGGACGAGACCAATGTTCGCCGTGCCCGCCGCAATCTGGGCGTCGCCGCCGTGTTCAAGCGGATTGATACCTGTGCGGCCGAATTCGAAGCACAAACACCCTATATGTACTCGACCTATGAGGCCCCGATGATGGGAGACGTCGAGTGTGAAGCACGGCCCTCGGATCGCAAAAAAGTCGTCATTCTTGGCGGTGGCCCCAACCGGATCGGTCAGGGGATCGAATTCGATTATTGCTGCTGCCATGCCTGTTTCGCGCTGACTGAAACTGGTTATGAAACCATCATGATCAACTGCAACCCCGAGACGGTCTCGACCGATTATGACACTTCGGACCGCCTGTATTTTGAGCCGCTGACTTTTGAACACGTCATGGAAATCCTGACGAAAGAACAGGAAAACGGTACTTTGCACGGTGTTATTGTTCAGTTCGGCGGTCAGACCCCGCTAAAGCTGGCCAACGCGCTGGAAGAAGAAGGCATTCCGATCCTGGGCACCACGCCCGACGCAATCGATCTGGCGGAAGACCGGGAAAGGTTCCAGGCGCTCGTCAACGATCTGGGATTGAAACAGCCCAAGAACGGGATTGCCTCGACCGACGCACAGGCACTTGAAATTGCAGAAGAGATCGGCTTTCCGCTGGTGATCCGCCCGTCGTATGTTCTGGGTGGTCGTGCCATGGAAATCGTGCGCGACATGGATCAGCTGCGGCGCTACATCAACGAGGCTGTGGTGGTCTCGGGTGACAGTCCGGTGCTGCTGGACAGCTATCTGTCCGGCGCAGTTGAGCTGGATGTGGATGCCCTGTGCGACGGCACCGACGTGCATGTTGCGGGCATCATGCAACATATCGAAGAGGCCGGCGTACACTCGGGCGACTCTGCATGTTCACTGCCGCCATATTCGCTGTCCAAAGAGATCATTGGCCAGATCAAGGATCAGACGTTCAAACTGGCCAAGGCGCTGAACGTTGTAGGCCTGATGAATATTCAGTTCGCAATCAAGGATGACGAGATCTATCTGATCGAAGTGAACCCGCGTGCCTCGCGCACCGTGCCCTTCGTCGCCAAGGCCACCGACAGCGCCATTGCCTCGATCGCAGCGCGTGTCATGGCCGGTGAAAAGCTGGCGGATTTCCCGAAGCGTCCACCCTACAAAACCGTCGACGACACCAAGATCGCCGATCAGATGACACTGGCCGATCCGGATATGCCGTGGTTCTCGGTGAAAGAGGCCGTGTTGCCATTCGCCCGCTTCCCCGGTGTCGATACCATATTGGGCCCGGAAATGCGCTCAACCGGTGAAGTGATGGGCTGGGACCGTGACTTCCCACGAGCCTTCCTCAAGGCGCAGATGGGCGCTGGCATGGTGTTACCCGCATCGGGGCGCGCCTTCATCTCAATCAAGGATGCCGACAAGACCCCGGCAATGCTTGAGGCGGCGCAGGTTCTGGTCGAGCAGGGCTTTACCTTGGTCGCAACGCGCGGCACTCAAAGCTGGTTGGCGGACCAGGATGTGCCCTGCGATGTGGTCAACAAGGTCTATGAGGGACGCCCTGATGTCGCGGACATGCTCAAGGATGGTCAGGTTCAACTGTTGATGAACACAACTGAAGGCGCACAAGCGGTCGAGGACAGCAAATCCATTCGTTCCATCGCGCTGTATGACAAAATCCCTTACTACACCACTGCTGCCGCAAGCCACGCCGCCGCGCTGGCAATCAAGGCACAGGCCGAAGGGGATGTTGAGGTCAAGTCGCTGCAAGGCTAAGCGCGCGCCACACAATCGATAAAGCAAAACCCCCGGTCGATGGCCGGGGGTTTTTCATTTAAACAATGGCTTGCGGGTGCGCGTGCTTTCGCCTCTCTTCCCGCTGAAAGAACACCATGTAGAACACCGGCGCAGCCACCATCGTCAGGATCGTGGCAAAGGCCAGACCGCCCATAATGGTCACCGCCATCGATCTAAAAAACGCATCCGTCAGCAAAGGCGCCATCCCCAGAATGGTGGTGATCGCCGCCAGCATGACCGGCCGCAGACGCGAGACCGAGGCCTCTATAATCGCCTCGTGCAAGCCTTTGCCGGATTCGCGGACCAGATCGATTTCCTCGACCAGGACGATGCCGTTTTTGATCAGCATCCCCGACAGGCTGAGCAGACCCAGCAGCGCCGTGAAGGTGAACGGCAGGCCCGTGCCCAACAAACCGATCACGACCCCGTTCACCGACATCGGCACCAGCAACCAGATGATGATCGGTTGGCGTATTGCGTTAAAGATCAGCACTGATATCAGCACCATGATCAACAGGCTCAGAGGCAGCTGGCGCCCCAGACTTTCATTGGCCTCGCCTGCATTTTCGAACTCACCACCCCACTCCATGCGATAACCTGCGGGCAGGTCCATTTCTTCGATGGCCTGACGCACCTCGGAATGGACTTGCGCTGCGGTCATGTCCGGCGGGATGTCGGCCCCGACTGTGATGGTCAGCACGCGGTCACGGCGATGAACCAGCGTATTCAGCGCCTTGTATGCGAACCCATCGACCATCTGCTCAATGGGAACGAACCTCTCTGACTGGTCCGAATAGACCACCTGATCCACAATCGAGTAGGCCCCGTCTGCCGGGCGTCGCAGAATGATCGGGATCAGACGATCACGTTCGCGGAAAACACCGCCGGTAATTCCATCGGTTGAGAATTGCAGCGTAGCCGCAATGTCTTCGCGGGTGACGCCAGCGGTCTGGGCACGTTCGGTCGCATAGATCGGTTGAACCGCCAGTTCCTGTTCGCGCCAGTCGTGATAGACGTTCAGCGCGTTGGGTGAAGCGGCGCGCATTTTCAACACGGCCTCGTCAGCCAACTGACGCAGAACCGCAGGGTCACTGCCCGAGAACCGCGCCTGGATCGGATCCCCGCCGCCGGGGCCAAAGATCAAGCGCTTTGTGCGGAACGTTCCCTCCGGGAACTGAGCTGATCCAAATGCGTCCAGGTCCGCCTGCAGCACTGGAATATCGTCCAGAGTTTCCGTGCGAATGATCATGTGTCCATAGCTGGGGTTTGGTTTTTCTGCCTCATAGGTCAGCAGGAACCGGGTTGCGCCCTGGCCGACAAAAGTAGTCACCGAGACGACGTCCTCACGCTTGGCCAGCCAATCTTCGAACACCGTCATATCGGCAGCGGTGCGGGCGATGGGTGTGCCCTGTGGCAGATTGTAGTGTGCAAAGAACAGCGGCGTGTTCGAGTCAGGGAAGAACTGCTGTTTGACCAGCGCAAACCCGGCGAAACAAACAACTGTCACACTCACAAGCGCGGCGATCACCAGCCAGCGAAAGCGCAAGGCCCAGCGCAGAATATGACCGTAAACGCGGAACATGACCCCACCATAGGCATCCACTGCGCCTTCTTTGCCCTGCTGAAAAAAGTAGTGCCCCAGCATCGGCGTCACCGTCAAAGCCAGAACCCAGCTCAGCAACAACGAGATCCCGATCACCGCAAACAACGAGAACATGAACTCACCCGTTGCATCCGGGCTAAGGCCGATGCCTGCAAAGGCCATGATCCCAATGACCGTAGCCCCCAGCAATGGGATTTGCGTCTTTGATGCAGCCTCGTCCGCTGCATCGCGCGAATTCTTACCGCGCAGCATGGCGATTTGCATGCCCTCGGCCACGACGATGGCATTGTCTACAAGCATACCCATGGCAATGATCAGGGCTCCTAGCGAAATCCGCTCCATCTCGATCGAGAAGATCGACATGAACAACAGCGTTCCCACTACGGTCAGCAACAGGGTCGAACCCACGACCACAGCCGCGCGCCATCCCATGAAAACCGCCAGCACGGCCACCACGATGGCGACCGACATCGCAAGGTTCACCAGAAAGTCGTTCGAGGCCTGCTCGACCACCACATGCTGTTGATAGATAGGGAGGATCTCGACTCCGAACGGAATTTGTGAGTCCAGTTCGGCGAATTTTTCATCAGCGCGTTTGCCGACCTCGACGATGTTTTCACTCGACAGACCCGCGACCCCCAGCGTGAACGCTTCGCTGCCGTTAAAGCGGATCATGACCTCGGGGTCGGTCTGGCGGCCCCGATACACATTCGACATGTCGAACAAGTTGATAACCTGCCCCTGCGATCCGACGGATAGGCCGGCAATTGCGGAAACGGTGTCAGACCCTTCGGCCGTCAGAATCGTTGTGCGGCCATCGTCTGACCGGACAGACCCCGATGCATTGACGGAATCTGCGTTGGCAATCGCCTCGTTGATAGCTTGCAGGGGGACGTTCTGGTTTACGGAAATAGCCAAATCGGGTTCAACAAAGATTGCCTCGTTCGGCAGACCCTGAACCTCAACATCCGCGACACCGTCTACCGTCAGCAACTCGCGCCGCAGGAACGTGGACAATTCGTGTTTTTCGGCGTCCGAAAATCCATTCGCAGTCACTGCGTAAAACAGCCCGAACACATCGCCAAACCCGTCATTGACAAAAGGCTGCTCGGCACCAGACGGCAAAGCTCGGGATGCATCACGCACTTTGGCGCGCAGTTTGGTCCAGATCTCGGGCAATTCAGTTCCGTCATAGGTGGATTTGATTTCAACCTCAATCAGCGAGAAACCGGGCTGATTGATCGAGGTGATCGTGTCGACTTCGCCCATCTGCTGAATGGCAGATTCCAGAGGCTCGGACACTTCAAGGGCCACCTGTTCCGCAGTGGCGCCGGGATATTGGGTGGCGATAACGGCGTTTTTGATGGTGAAGGCAGGATCTTCCAATCGGCCCAACGACAGGAAACCCCAGATACCCCCAAACAGGGCAATCACGATGACCAGCCACGTGTAAATCGGCCGGTCGATAGAGGCGCGTGCGATGTTCATCTGTCAGCCCCTCAGTTCGCAAAACCGACAAAGCGGCTGACCGTCTGACCGTCGGTCAATGCAGCCCCACCGGCCACCACGATCTCATCCCCGTCCGACAAGCCGCTGAGCATGCGCACGTCACCGGTTTGGGTCGGCTCAATCGTGACCGGGACCCGGCGCACGGTGCCTTCGTCTGCCCCAGCCGGCGAAAACACCATGACGCCGATTGCACCTTCGGCATCTGCGACAATGGCAGTGTTTGGGATGACGATGCCGGTCTGGTTGTCCTGCACTTGAACATTGACCGTCACTGAGGACCCCGGCAGGATTTGCAGCCCCTCGGGCGGGGTCAGTCCGAACTGAATGCGGAATGTCTGGCCAACACTTGAGGATTCGGCGTCGAATTCGCGTATTTGCAGCGGGAAAACCTCGTCACTGACCGGGAACTTGGCGGTGACTTCAATGTCATTCTGCCCACCCGACCGCTGAAACAGAATCTCAGGTACATCTACTTCTATCCGCAATTCTGACATGTCGTGGATTCGCACAATGGGCGTTCCAGAGGCAACAGTTGTGAACGCCTCGACCGAGCGGCTGGAGACCAACGCATCAAACGGCGCGGTCAACGTGGCCTGCTCAAGATCGTATTCGGCATCACGCACGGCAATCTGAGCCAGCTGCGCGGCGGTTTCCGCGTCATCCACAGCCACCTGACTTGCGGTCGTGCCACGTAGGCGTGACAGTCGGGCCAGCGTCCGGTCGGCCTGTTCCTTTTGCAGAATGGCCCGGTCATGGCGCCGCTGGAACGGCTCAAGGTCCAGTTCGGCAATCAGCTCATCCTTGGGGATCACAAAGCCTTCGGTCACCGGCATATCAACGATTTGACCGGCCACCTGAAAGGCCAGATCAACCGTCTGACGTGCCGCTACCCGGCCAAAGAACTGGCGCGAAAACCCTGGTGTGGTCTCTTGCACCACAATCAGTTTCACCGGTTTGATGGCCTCTTCAGCCACAGCAGACGTTGCAAATACGGTCAGAGCGACGCTCAGAACAGAGAAGATTTTCATTTCTTCAATCCCTCGGGAATTCCAGTTTTCATTATGCTTTCCCGGATTTTCCGGGCCAGTCGTGCGAACTCAGCAGTCTCGGCGGGGGTCAGCCCCGAGGCGCGTTGAAACAGGGCCCCCGCCTCTGTCACCAGCATTTGGCGCATCTCAAGGCCTTTCTCGGTCAGAACCAACAACCAGGCACGCCGATCCTCGGGGTCGCTTTGACGGGTCAGATACCCCGCCTTTTCCAGCGCATCTGCGGTTGAGGTGATCGTAGACGGAACCGTCAGCATATCTGACGCCAGAACACCCATGCGCTTGGGCTGATCCAGCTTGATAAGCATGTGGCATTCCTGATGGGTCAATTCCATTTCGATGCAACCAAAGCTTTCTTCCAGCTTCCAGTACAAAGCATACACCCCCATCATCGCCTGCATTTCCGGGCTGAGGCGCTCAATCAGTGCGCTGTCATCATGTGTCATGGACCGAATCCCTGTGAGATCGTGACCTCGCATATACTTCGAAAAATGAACTATTCAAGAATTGAAGCTGATTTATTGTGAAGTTTGATCTTCCCTCGGGTCAATATCACTTGAACAAACCCGTCTGTGTCTGCATTTTGGGCAAATCCGAAAAACTCAGGTCAAATCATGTATACGCCAGCCATCACCGGTACCGGTGTTTTCACGCCAGAAAGCGTCATCACCAATGCTGAACTTGTTGCAGCGTTCAACGCTTATGCCGACAAGGTCAATGCTCAGAACGCTGATGCCATCGCCGCAGGTGAGACGGAACCGATGCAGCATTCCTCGGAAGAGTTCATCGTCAAGGCCTCAGGGATTGAAAACCGGTATGTGATGGACAAGACCGGCGTGCTGGACCCGGATGTGATGCACCCCTCGCTGCGTCAGCGCAGCGATGACGAACCGGGTGTTATGACCGAGATGGCCGTGGACGCCTGCAAAAAGGCGTTGGAACAGGCGGGACGCCGCGCCGAGGATGTTGATCTGGTGATCTGCGCCGCCTCGAACCACGAACGCGCCTATCCCGCGGTCGCTATCGAGATCCAGCAAGTCCTGGGCATTGACGGTTTTGGGTTCGACATGAATGTCGCCTGTTCGTCAGCCACTTTCGGCATTCAGGCGGCGGCCGACATGGTCCGCTCGGGTTCGGTCCGCTCTGCGCTTGTGGTCAATCCCGAGATATGCTCCGGCCATCTGGAATGGCGGGACCGCGATTGTCATTTCATTTTCGGGGACGTCGCCACCGCAACATTGATTGAACGGATCGAAGACGCCAGCGACCCGCATTTCGAGATTCTTTCGACCCGCTGCGCCACGTCCTTTTCCAACAACATCCGCAATAACAATGGCTTCCTGCGTCGCTCACGCCCCGATGGGGTGGTTGACCGGCGCGACATGCAGTTCATGCAGAACGGCCGCAAGGTGTTCAAGGAAGTGCTGCCCATGGTCAGCAAACACATCTCGGATCACATGGACGCCGAAGGGGTGACAAGTGACGACCTAAAGCGTCTGTGGCTGCATCAGGCCAACAAGGCGATGAATGATTTCATCGGCAAAAAAGTTCTGGGCCGCGAGCCGGAAGCAGGTGAGCAGCCCAACATTCTGCAGGACTACGCCAATACATCCTCGGCCGGATCGATCATTGCCTTTTCCAAATATTCCAATGATCTGACGGACGGAGATGTCGGTCTGATCTGTTCGTTCGGCGCAGGCTATTCAGTTGGGTCGGTAATTGTGAAGCGGCACGGGTAAGCGCCGGGCGCTGTCCAGGCTCTACCCACCTTCGACGGGTCAGAGTGATTTGTTAGTAAGGGCAATGCTTTAGAGAAGGGGCAAACGCCTCATAAATCTTTTCCTTTTGCGCGTCGGTTGGCTCTAAAGCCTCCCGAAATCCCGACTTGGCCTTGGTTTTAATTCCACTGTAGGGAAACCCGAGTTTAGCCGATATTTCAGTAAGTTCGTCATGAAGGGATTCGTATCTGACGATACGATCGACGATAAGCTGGCCATCCGCATCCACGTATTTTTCCACATCCATCGGGAACCCACCTCGTTCAACATATGCGTCCCAGGTCAACTCGCTGTTCCCCTCACCATGATACGGGCTGTTTTTGAGCATGGAGTAATGGCTGATGCATTTGCTGACAGGTTCACGTTCCACACAAAACTTGAAGTACGAGTTGAAAATTTCCTCGCCGATGATGTCCCGTACGAGGCTGGCACTCATATGGTTGCGAAACTCAGACTGTCCTTGCAGATCCGATGCGGGACCAAGGTCATAGTTCCTTGGCTCATGACCGGCAACCGGGGGGCGAATAGGCGTAACCACATCTCGTTTACCCATGAATTTACTCAAGTCCACTTCGGTTGAAGTCCCCGCCGTCTTGGCCGTCTTGATAAAAATGAACTGATACTTGTGGCTCAGTAGCATCTATTCGAATTCTCCTAAGTGAGTGCTTGCGATCGAAAGCGCTCAAGCCTCAGCCTTGTTCCACAGGTTTTCGGGACCGGCAAGAAATGCTGTTACGAGTCCACGCAATCAGCTTTCCCGGTGATTCCCGAATTTACGCTGTCCAATACATTGGGCGCCCTGCGGTTCACAATCGAATCCTTGGGTTTGCAAGCCAAACAGCGTCAACCTTAGCTGACGCTTTCCTCTCCCAGATGCAGCTTCATCTCAATCAGAACCTGTTGCAGCAGGCTGGTTTCCCTCAGCAAGCGCTTGGCTTCGTTCACGGTGATGATGCCGTCTTCGATCGCGGCCTGGTATTCAGTCATCAGCATGGCAAACCGCTGGCTCAGCGCGATAACGTCCGAATTCACCCCACCGGTGCGCGGGTTGTCAGTATTTCGGCCGTCGTAAGACAGCGTGATGTTTTTAAGGTCCGCCAGCGCTGAAGTGACATGAGGAAAGTTCGCCACGGCCTCAAGCCGCGCCACGGCATCGACGGGCATGAACCGGTCCGTGTGTTCGGTGTTGTCTGAATAATACCGGCCCAGTGTCGCCTTGGACTTGCCAGTGATTTCGCACGCGGATTCGATTCCGACATCCTTAACCAACGCTTCAGTGTGCTTTTTCAGATAGGCCCCGATATCTGCCATATTTTTACCTTCTCTGCCGCCTGTACCCACAACATCTGCCTCTGTGGGGGAAAGGGAAATGAAAATTCCCATACTCGATTCATAATTGAAATGTCATATGTTGGCTATCCCTCAGATATGCAGGGGTTTTGTGAGTGAGTGGCGGCGGTTTACGCCGGTAATGAGTGTTCGCGGGGCAGAATTGTAACCTCGTGTTGTTACGGCCGCACGTTGGCCGGCAACGTCACCGTTGTGGACGCGGAGGTTCCATCCCCATTGAGCCTACGCTCTGCCTCTGCAACCACAATGGTGACGTCGTTTCTTTTGATTTTTGACATCTTGCCCGCAAGGAGAGGTCCATTTAGACCCGGGTACATGGCAAAGCTCTATTTCAATTACTCTACTATGAATGCAGGCAAATCGACCGTATTGCTGCAGGCATCGCACAACTACCGCGAGCGTGGCATGGACACTTACCTGATGACAGCGGCGCTGGACGGGCGTGCTGGCACGGGGAAAATCGCCTCTCGCATTGGCATCTCTGCCGACGCCGATACGTTCGGGCCTTCAGACGATGTGTTTGCGATGATCGAACAGCGCATGAACCAAAGCCAGATCACTTGTGTCTTTATTGATGAGGCTCAGTTTCTGACCCAGGATCAGGTCTGGCAGCTGGCCCGTGCTGTGGACGATCTGCGCGTGCCAGTGTTGGCCTACGGGCTAAGAGTGGATTTTCAAGGGCATTTGTTTCCCGGCTCGGCGGCCTTGCTCGCCTTGGCAGATGAGATGCGCGAGGTGCGCACCATCTGCAGATGCGGGCGCAAGGCTACTATGGTGGTTCGTCAGGACGAAAACGGCACAGCCATCACCGAGGGTGCGCAGGTGCAGATCGGCGGAAATGAGACTTACGTCTCGCTCTGCCGCAAACACTGGCGCGAGGCGGTCGGCCGCTAAACCGGGTTTGGCAACGGGCGACCAGCGACAAAGGCCGCCACATTGTCCAACGCCATATGCCCCATATCGGCGCGCACTTCTTCGGTCGCGGTGCCCAGATGCGGCAGCAGGGTCACGTTTTCCATATCGCGCAAGGCCTGCGGTACGGCTGGTTCGAACTCGTACACATCCAGACCTGCGCCTGCGATCTGATGTGCCTGCAAGGCTGCGATCAGGGCTGTCTCATCCACGACCTCTCCCCGTGCGATATTGATCAGGATGGCCGATGGGTTCATCGCCTCCAACACCTTTGCATTGATCAGGTGGCGTGTTTCGGCCCCGCCCGGCACAGCGAGGATCATGAAATCGACCGCGGCGGCCAGTTCATTTAGCTCAGGGATATATTCAGCAGGAAAATCCACGTCCTTTGGGCTGCGTGATTGGTAAGCCACCTGCATCCCGAATCCAAAGTGACAGCGCCGCGCGATGGCCTGACCGATACGGCCCATGCCAACGATGCCAACACGCTTACCGGTGACGTGATGACCCAGCATCTGAGTTGGATGCCACCCCTGCCACGCGCCTGCGCGCACCAGCCGCTCACCTTCACCTGCGCGTCGAGCTGTCGTCAGCAGCAACGTCATCGCGATATCTGCCGTGGCATCGGTGACGGCTCCGGGCGTATTGGAGACCGCAACGCCAGCAGCACGTGCCGCATCCACATCGATGTGATTAAATCCCACCCCGAAATTTGCCAGCAACTTGCAGCGCGGCGCAGGAATTTCGGCAAATACCTGTGCCGAGAACAGATCTCCGAGGGTTGGCACCACGATATCGAACTCGGACAACGCACGCAGCATTTCGCCCTGCGCCAGAGGCAGGGTGTTGTCACGAATTTCTACGTCAAACTCGGCACGGGCGCGAACTTCGACGCTTTCAGTCATTGGTCGGGCGATCAACAGCCGCATCAGTGCATCCGCCCGCCGGTGGGGACGTCGCCATCCGGCCCGATCAGCACGATCTCCCCCTGTTCATCCGGCAGGCCCAGCACCAGGACTTCGGACATAAACTTGCCGATCTGGCGCGGCGGAAAGTTAACCACTGCCATCACTTGCTTGCCGACCAAAGACGCCGGATCGTAATGCGCGGTGATCTGGGCCGAGGTTTTACGCTCCCCAATAACGTCGCCAAAATCGATCCACATCTTGATCGCGGGCTTGCGCGCCTCGGGGTACGGTTCGGCCCGAGTTACTTCACCCACACGGATGTCGACCTTAGCAAAGTCGTCGAATGAAATCTCACTCACGAGACAGCTCCTTGGATCGCTCGGTTGCCGCTTTGACCGCGCGGTGCAGTAGATCGGGAAACCCCTGGTCTTCATGCATCAGAACCTCAAGCGCGGCTTGAGTGGTCCCGTTGGGAGAGGTCACGTTGATGCGCAATTGCGACGGGTCCTCATCAGCAGCCGCTGCCAACGCCCCTGCCCCCGCGACTGTGGATTTGGCAAGCTTCATCGCCAGATCATGCGGCAAACCCTGTGCCTGCCCGGCTGCAGCCAGCGTTTCGATCAGGTGAAAGACATAGGCCGGACCAGACCCGCTGAGGCCGGTGACGGCGTCAATCTGCGTTTCGTGATCCAGACGAACGGTTTCACCAATGGCCGACAGCAGGGTCTCAGCCAGCGCAACATCTGCGTCAGCGGTCACTGGGTTACCGATCAACGCGGTGATTCCCTGCCGGATCGCCGCAGGCGTGTTTGGCATGGCGCGCACGATCGGAGTACTTTCACCCAGCACGCCTTCGAACGTGGCAATCGACGTGCCCGCAGCGACCGAGATGAAAAGGCTTTTGCCACCGCCCAACGCTTTGATCGCAGGCAAAGCATCACCCATCATCTGCGGTTTCACGGCGACAAGTACTACTGCCGGGGTCTCAGGGAGTGGCGTGTTGATGTTAACGCCCTGTGCCTTCAGCCAGTCCGAGGGATTCGGATCAATCACCCAGACCGCTGACGCAGGAAGACCATGCTCTAACCATCCGGCGAGCATGGCCGATCCCATCTTGCCGCATCCCAGAAGCACCAGCCCCTGTTCGGCGACACGTGACATGTCCATGATTGCCCCTCCGCTTAGACATCGCTTTGGGGCAAAGGTTTACGCGCGGCCGTAGGCCTCTGCAATGGCGACTTGCATTGCGTCTTCGGGGGTACGGTTGCCCCATGTGACGAGTTGGATCGCCGGGTAATAGCGTTCGGCGCTCAGCACTGCTGCGGTGATCATCGTGTCGATCTGCTCCGGGCTGGCCATCTGCCCGCCGGCCAGAACCAGACCATAGCGGTAGACCATCAGCTTTTGGTTGGCCCAGTAGGTGAATGCCCCGGCCCAGCACTGATCATTCATCTTGTTCAGCAGCTCATACAGGATGGTCTCGCGTTCTGACGGCGGCTCCATCTCGAACGAGCAAACCATGCGCAGCGTCTCGTCATAGTTGGACCAGGCCAAAGTGATCGAATATGTGCGCCACTGCCCTTCAACAGCCATCGCAATCTGATCATCTCCGATCCGGTCAAAGTCCCAGTCGTGATGTTCAGCAAGATGTTCAACAATATCGATAGGATGAAGGTCTTCTTCCAGAAACTGTTCGGAAAGGGCCATAACGTCACCTCACTACTCTCTAGCATTTTGGGACTGGCAGCGCCCCAGCACTAGTTGCCTGCTCTACAAGCCGGGCTTCCCCCAAAGACTTGTACTAAATATGGTGCGATGTGGGTGGTGGTCTGGCAACCCCATTTGTTGGGGATAACAGCAATAAGTTGTGGACAGTTAGCAACGGCGATCAAAATATTGTCACTGCGTGTCGCTTTGTCTTGATTAAATTCTGCGACCCGTCAAACTACACCGCACGCACAACCCGATGCCTCGGGTTGCGCGGCAGATAACTTGTCCCAAAAAAATCTGAAACCGTCGAAACGCTGGCGCGTTACTTGTCCAGTTTCGCTTCAAGCGCCGCGATGCGCGCTTCAAGCGCTGTATTCTCTTCGCGCGCTTTCTGCGCCATCGCACGGACAGCATCGAATTCTTCGCGCGTGACAAAGTCGCGGTCGGCCAGCCAGCGGTCGATCATCGACTTCATCGCGGTTTCGGCCTCTTCCCGTGCGCCCTGGGCAACACCCATCGCGTTGGTCATCAGTTGAGATACGTCATCTAGAATCTTGTTGCGGGTTTGCATGGCTTTACTCCGATATCGCGGTTTGTCTCTATATGGGTAAAGATTGGCTCGGGCTCAAGGTTGACTTGCCCCGCAAACCCCGGGCAATGAGACGCACATGCAGGCTGTTCTAAATTTCCCCGATCTGTCGCCCGAATTGTTCTCGATCTCAGTGTTCGGGTTCGAGTTCGCCCTAAGGTGGTACGCGCTGGCCTATATCGCCGGTATTCTGATCGCATGGCGGTTGGGGGTAATGGCGCTAAAACGTCCCGCCTTGTGGCCGGACAACAAGCCGCCGATGCAGGCCGCGCAACTAGAGGATCTGATCACCTGGATCATCTTGGGCGTGATTCTTGGTGGACGGCTGGGGTTTGTCCTGTTTTATCAGCCCGGCTATTATCTTTCGAACCCGATTGAGATTCTAAAGGTCTGGCAGGGTGGCATGGCCTTTCATGGCGGATTGCTGGGGGTCGTGGTCGCTTCTTACCTTTATGCGCGGCGCTATCAAATTCCGGTTCTGTCCATGGCAGATCTGATTGCGCATACAGTACCACCGGGGTTGTTGCTGGGGCGGCTGGCAAATTTCATCAATGCTGAGCTTTGGGGTCGGCCCAGCGAATTGCCATGGGCCGTCGTGTTTCCAGGCCCGGCTGCACAGGATTGCCCTGGTGTCTTGGCCGGAATGTGCGCGCGACATCCTTCACAACTATACGAAGCCGCGCTGGAAGGGTTGCTGCTGGGGGCGTTGCTTTTGTGGTTGGCCTATCGGCGCGGCGCGTTCCACAGACGTGGTCTGATCTTGGGGATATTCCTTGCAGGTTATGGCGCCTCACGTTTTTTCGTCGAATTCTTCCGACAGCCCGACGCACAGTTCATAACGCCCGGTAACCCACTGGGGCTGGCGCTGCATGTCGGTGGTCACGGCCTGACTATGGGACAATTGTTGTCGCTGCCCATGATCGCGCTTGGGCTGTGGTTTGCCCTGCGTGCGCGTTCCACGCAATGAGCCTGACGGATCACCTGTTGGCGCGTATCGCTCATGACGGTCCGATAACTGTTGCCGACTATATGACCGAATGTCTGCTGCACCCGACACATGGGTACTACACCACGCGGGACCCGCTGGGCACGCAAGGAGATTTCATCACAGCCCCGGAAGTGAGCCAGATGTTCGGCGAACTGATCGGACTTAGCCTTGCACAAAGCTGGCTGAATCAAGGCCACCCTGACCACTTTGTTCTGGCCGAGCTCGGGCCGGGTCGCGGCACCTTGATGGCTGACATCCTGCGGGCCACGCGCAGCGTTCCGGGCTTTCACGACGCGGTCGAGGTTCTGCTCCTGGAAGCTTCGCCTACCCTGCAGAACCTTCAGGCACAGACGCTGAAAGACTACGCGCCGCACTGGATCGACTCCGTCGCCGACCTGCCCGAATCTCCGCTGTTTCTGGTTGCTAACGAATTCTTTGACGCTTTGCCGATCCGCCAGTTCCTGCGCGATGGGGACAGCTGGCGCGAGCGGCTGATTGGTGTGGAAGATGGCGCGCTGGCCTACGGGCTTGGTCCGCGGGTCCCGCAGATTGCGTTGAAGCACCGGCTGGACGACACACAAAACGGCGACCTGGTCGAACTTTGCGCGGCGGCGATTCCGATCATCACCGTGATCGCGGGGCGAATCGGCACTCATGGCGGAGCTGGATTGATTGTGGACTATGGTGATTGGCATTCGCTGGGCGATACGTTTCAGGCCCTCAAAGCGCATGAGCGCGCCTACCCGCTGGCGGCGCCAGGCCAGTCCGATTTGACGGCGCATGTGGATTTCGAACCCCTGGCACTTGCTGCCCGCGCTGCCGGGTGCGCCTATACACGACTGACGCCACAGGGCGTGTTTCTGGAACGGCTAGGGATCAGCACCCGCGCGCAAGCTCTGGCCGCGCCACTCGGCGGGTCTGAGCTTGATACGCTGGTCAGCGCACATCGCCGGTTGACGCACCCTGATGAAATGGGAAACCTGTTCAAAGTGCTGGGCCTCTACCCATCGCCATCCTCACCGCCACCGGGACTTGAGCCATGACATTGGAAATTCTGACTTCGGATATGTTGTCGCCTGTGCGTCACGGGTTCTTCAGCCGCCGCGGCGGCGCCTCTTCCGGGGTTTTTTCAGGCCTCAACTGTGGCTACGGCTCATCCGATCAGACCGAGGCGGTCTCGGTCAATCGGACCCGTGTGGCCAACGCAATGGATGTTTCCCCCGAGGCGCTGATCAGTGTTCATCAGGTCCACTCACCCACTGTTTTGACGATCGATAGCCCGATCAACGACGACAAACCCAAAGCGGACGCAGTGGTGACGGCATCCCCGGGGCTGGCCCTAACGATTCTCACGGCGGATTGTCAGCCGGTTCTTTTTGCCGACGCACAAGCAAATGTGATCGGGGCGGCGCATGCCGGATGGCGCGGCGCCCTGGATGGCGTGCTTGAGGCGACGCTTGACGCGATGGAGGCACTGGGTGCAAAACGCGAAAATACAGCGGCTGTAATCGGGCCCACAATCTCTCAGCAGGCTTATGAAGTCGGGCCTGAATTTCTGGACGATTTCGTCGCAGACTCAGCTGAAAACCTAAGGTTTTTCGCAAACGGAGCCGGGGACAGGCTGCAATTCGACCTGCCCGCTTTTGGGCTGCACAGATTGCGACAAGCCGGGATCGGACAGGCGGAATGGACGCGCCACTGCACCTATTCGGATCCAGACAGGTTTTATTCGTATCGCCGGGCGACCCATGCGAAAGAAGCAGACTATGGCCGCCTGATTTCTGCCATTAAATTATAAGCCTCGCCCCAATTGTGGCGATATGGCCGCTTTTTCGCCACATTTAATGTGTCTATTTGAGTCGGAACAATTTGATTTTTATTGTCCTCTCTCAGGTGTTTACTAGTTGGTGCTTCCTCAGAGTGTGACAGCTTTAAAGAAGAGGAAATGAACGGCTTCGGTAGTCCTGAATTCATCCCCTGCTAGCCTTATCACCGCCGTATTGGTCGGCCAGGTTACGGCTTATAGGGACCAGGGGCATCAGACCCCAAACCAGCAGGATGATAAAATGAAGCCAAAATCTCGCTTCCTTAATTCGGTGGTCGAGGCCACCAAAGAGAACGAACTGGAGATGCCCTGGAAACGGGTTTCCAGTAACTCGGTCAGAGTTGCGCGCCGGCTGGCAACGCGACGCTGATCACTAAGGCCCGGGGAACCAAGCTGCCGGTTCCCAGAGTCAAGACGCGCAACGGAGGGCTGCTCCGATCCGCTGTGCGACCAGCCGCAAGTTTTTGCGCGGCATGGGTTCGGAGCGTGTGTGCGTAGGTAATTTTCGCCTGCGTTTTTACGAGTTTGTCTGGGGGGTCAATGTGTTGACCATTAGTGTGCAAGGTATATTCGCGATGCGCGACCGGTTTTGGTCGCGGCTCTGTGGTAACCCTTCTCATTCAAGACAAAGAAAAACCGATCGGGCGGACCTACACAGGGGTTCAGTCTGCCTGAACGGATGTTAGAGGGGTCGGAATAACCATGACTATTCCATATTCTTTGTCGCGCGCTGCCAGAAATGCCGTTGGAACTTCGGTAGTTCTGCGCGATGCGCCAAGGCCAACAACAAAGCAAAAGGCGCAGTTGCGCCGCTATGAAGTCAGTACACTGATGAAAAACGGGGAAATTGCGCAGACGCGCCATATTGCCCCCGCTCTGCCTGTATTCGAGGATGCGTTCTGCGCTTTCACACGTGGGTCGCTGGTGGAAACGGAAAGCGGTCCGATGGCAATCGAGGACCTGCTGCCCGGCGACACCGTGCTGACGCAGGATGGCACATCCGAAACTGTCGTGTGGAAAGGGTCAGTGACTTTGATCCCGGGGCGCGTGGATTCCAGGGGCCGAACACGCCCGCTGACACGGATCATGGCAGATACGTTCGGGATGCAAAAACCGCTGTCCGGCGTGATTGCTGGCCCGTCTGCACGACTGGTAGGCACGCCCGGCCATCTGCGCCACATCCACGGCGACGATCAGGTTTTGACCCCGGTTCATGAGTTTCAGGACGGGATGAGTGTTATCGAGACACTGCCACCGACGCCCATCGAACTGTTTCATATCTGCCTGAAACGGCATTCAGTCATTCGGGTCGACGGGTTGCAATTCGAATCCTACCATCCCGGTATCAACGCGGTGCGCAGGATCAGCCATTCGCTACGGTCGATCTATCTGAACCTGTTCGCGCATGTCGATTCGCTGAACGATTTCGGCCCACTGGCCATGCCGCGTGCCGGCGACGGCGAGATGGACGCACTGACAGCCTAAGACCGAAGAAACTGCAATGTGGGGGCATTATGCAGCTGATAATAAGTTGGGTACTTTCGCTGATGGTGGCAGCCTTCTTGCCACCATCAAAACAACAATCAAAGCGGATGATGTTTACGCCGTCCGGCTCATTCGTTCTTCCAGAACGTCAAAAGGTACGCCGGGTTCGTCTTTTGCGCCGCGGATAACAAGCGATGTCTTGACGCTGGCCACGTTCGGCGTGGTCAGCAATTCGCCTGTCAGAAATTGTTGGAAACTGCTGAGATCCGGCGCGACGCATTTCAGGATAAAGTCCACCTCGCCATTCAGCATGTGGCACTCGCGAACCAGCGGCCATTCGCGGCAGCGTTCCTCAAAAGCGCTAAGCTCCGCTTCGGCTTGGCTTTCCAGACCAACCATAGCAAAGACCTGAACCTCGAACCCGAGTTCGCGTGAGTTCACCTCGGCGTGGTAGCCGCGGATCAGGCCGGATTCTTCCAAAGTACGCACACGCCGCAGACACGGCGGCGCCGAAATACCGACGCGTTTTGCCAGCTCGACGTTGGTCATACGACCGTCAGCCTGCAATTCCGCCAGAATCATGCGGTCAATCTCATCCAGCCGAGTCGCGACCATCAAATGCTCCTGATTTTTTCGGTTGTTATATCAGCACCCGGAAGATGCGCAATAATCTTTCGTGCTTGCGCAATATTGTTTATTTTCAATGTTCTTTTTTTTGCGCTCTGCGCCGCGCGCATAGCGGATACAAATCCGGAAGGGGCTTTAAGCCCCGCCCGGTGGTCGCTATATCCATCCGTCAGGGGCCGCGCGCCCATATCAGGCAGATCAAGCTGGGGGTACCATGGCCGAAACACGACACACCAAGGTTCTGATCATCGGATCGGGACCGGCCGGTTACACTGCGGGCGTTTACGCCAGCCGTGCGATGCTGGAACCGATTTTGGTTCAGGGCATCGAGCCCGGCGGTCAGCTGACCACCACCACCGAGGTCGAGAACTGGCCCGGTGATACCGAAGTTCAGGGTCCCGACCTGATGGTCCGCATGCAAGACCACGTCAAAGCGATGGGCTGCGAGGTGATTGGCGACATCATCAGCGATCTGGATCTCAGCAAACGCCCGTTCACCGCCAAGAGCGACAGCGGCACCACCTACACTGCCGACGCGGTCATTCTGGCCACTGGCGCACGCGCCAAATGGCTTGGTCTGCCCTCGGAAGAAAAGTTCAAGGGTTTTGGCGTCTCGGCCTGCGCCACCTGTGACGGTTTCTTCTATCGCGGGCAGGAAATCGTGGTGATCGGTGGCGGCAACACCGCTGTCGAAGAGGCACTGTTTTTGACCAATTTTGCCAGCAAGGTCACGCTGATCCACCGTCGCGATGAACTGCGTTCCGAGAAGATTCTGCAGGATCGTCTGTTTAAGAACGACAAGATCGAACCCCTGTGGTTTCACGAATTGGATGAAGTGGTCGGCACTGACGCCCCGCTGGGCGTCGAAGGCGTACGCGTCAAGAACGTGAAAACCGGCGAGATCAGCGAGATCCCCTGCAAAGGCGTCTTTGTCGCCATTGGCCATGCCCCGGCCAACGAATTGGTCAAGGATTCGCTAGAGACCCACATGGGCGGATACGTGGTCACCAAGCCAGGTTCGACTGAGACCTCGGTGCCCGGCGTTTTTGCAGCAGGCGATCTGACCGATCACATCTATCGCCAGGCCGTCACCAGCGCCGGGATGGGCTGCATGGCGGCACTGGATGCCGAACGTTTCCTGGCCGAGCAGGAATAATCCAATGCTGGAATTCTCTGGTCCGGTCTGGAGAATTCTGTTTCAATCCAAGGCAAACGCCCCTTTGGCCCCTGCCCGGGCGCCAGAGGGGCGTTTTCACCATTCGGGACAAGTGGCGCTTTATGCGTCGCTCAGCCCAGAGGGAGCCGGAATTGCAATCCGGCGTTACGTGTCGGGCGGTGATCCCCAACGGGTTCTGCAGCGGGCAAAGGTGACAATGGCGCAGATGGTTGATTTGCGCGGCCAGCCCGAAGTGTCGATTGTCTGGCAGGACATTTTTGACCGGCAGGGGAATTCTCCGACATGGAAGTTTTCAGACCAAGCGCGCGACACAGGCGCTGATGGGGTGATCTACAGCTCACGCTCTCGCCCGGATCTGAGCCATTTGGTTCTGTTCACCACATCGCCGGCGCGAATCCGCACCGATGGTCCACCGTCAAACTGGTTGCCGCCATACACAACCATAGCTTGACCGCTGCGCGACGCCGTATCAAACTCGTGGCAAGGAAAGCGAACGCAGGTGATCTGATTGAATAGTGTTCTGTGGCAAGGCAGCTGGGCAACCCGGCTGAGGATCGGTAGTGGCCTGATCCTGTTCACTTTTGCGATCTTCCATTTCATCAATATCGGGCTGGGCTTGTTTCATACCGATTATCTGCATGGCATGCAGGATGGGCGCAAGGCTGTAACCCGGCACGACGTCACGAGCGTGATCCTGTACGTCGCCTTGCTTTTTCATTCCGGTTTGGCGCTGTATTCTATCAGCAAACGCAGAACCCTGCGGATGCCCTTTTCGACCGGGTTACAGGTGGTTCTGGGGCTACTCATCCCACTGCAGCTGATCTCTCACATCGTTCAAACTCGTTATGCGCATGAGGTGTTCAACGTAAATGACGAGATGGGTTACATCATCATCTTGATGTGGCCCAGCAACGTAATCTGGACCCAAAGCCTATTACTGCTGCTGGTTTGGATACATGGCTGCATTGGCTTGCACATGTGGTTGCGTCTAAGCCGCTGGTGGTCAAAGACGGTGCCTTATTTGATCGGTCTGGCCGTGTTCATCCCGTCTTTTGCGCTGGCCGGGTTGCTGACCGAGGGACGGCGCCTGTGGACGGATTTCGCTGATCCGTTTTTGCGCGACCAATATATTGAACACTATAACTGGCCTACGCCCGAAGAGTTTCAGGCCCTGTTCAGCGTCAAAAACAACGCCCTGTTGGCCTTCTGGATCGCTTTGGGCGTATCCCTTGCAGTCTATGTCTTACGCAAGCTTTGGCGCAGGCGGCACTCGGTACGCGTCAAATACGTCGAAGGCCCCGAAGTCGTGGCCGAAAAAGGCATGACGCTGCTTGAGATTTCGCAGGCCAATGGCATCCCGCATACTGCGCTGTGCGGAGGCAAAGGGCGTTGTACTACTTGCCGCGTGATAGTTGAGGATGGCGCTGCCAATCTGCCCGATCCCAGCCCGACCGAGGCCCGCAGCCTTGCCGCCGTCAGTGCACCCGAAGGGGCACGTCTGGCCTGCCAAATCCGACCGACCGAGCCGATAACGGCCTTTCGCATGTTCCGGTCTGGTGGCGGGCGCAACCGGGCCCATGCCAGCCAGGGTCAAGAGAGGCAACTGGCAGTTCTGTTCCTGGACATGCGCGGATTCACGGCGCGCACCACTGGCCAGTTGCCCTATGATATCGTTTTTCTGCTCAACCGGTTTTTCGACGCAATTGTCCCTGCGATCACAGCTGATGGCGGCGTGGTCGACAAATACATGGGCGACGGGCTGCTGGCCGTATTCGAGACGTCGGATGCCAAAAGCTCGGCCCGGGCCGGGCTACGGGCGGCCGCTGATGTCAGCCGGGCGCTGGACATCTTCAACCGCCAACTTGAGGCCGAAGGCAGCCCCCGTATTCGCATTGGCATGGGCCTGCATCTGGGTGATCTGGTTCTGGGTGAGATCGGGGCCGCAGGAAATGCTGCACGCACAATAATCGGCGACGCAGTGAATGTAGCCAGCCGTCTCGAAGCGGAGACCAAGGCGCTGGGGGTCGAGCTTTTGGTCTCGGCTGAATTGTTGCAAGAGGCAGGTCATGACGGTGATATGAGCGGCCTGCGATCCTTTAACCTGCGCGGGGTGACCCGCCCGATTCCCGCTCTGCCCGTCCCAAGTGCTGCAGAGCTTGGGACCGAGATGGCCGCATAGGAACGCATTTACCTTTTCAAGTCGAATTGCCGCCCATCTGCGGGATTTTGACCGTAATATGTCCTGATTACTGGAAAATCCTTCCATTCCGGAGAAAAACCGCGCATATCGTCCTTTGTTTCATGACTGTATATGGACTTTGACCACTGGCCGGGGCAAACGCCCCGCAAACGCCCTTGAATCACCGGCAAACCTCACTTCGACAAGAGTATTCCAATGACGATGTTAAGCAACCTGACTCCGATCCCTGAACTGTATGTTTCGTACGAGTCGGCGCAGAAATTGAAAGTAGAAGCTGCCGATCTGACTAGCTGGGACCTGAGCCCGCGCCAGATCTGCGACCTTGAACTGCTGATGAATGGCGGGTTCAACCCGCTCAAGGGCTTCTTGTCCGAGGCGGATTACGACAACGTCGTCGAAAACATGCGTCTGGCGGATGGCACCCTGTGGCCGATGCCGATCACGCTGGATGTCAGCGAAGACTTTGCCGACAAGATCGAGCTGGGTCAGGACATTGCCTTGCGTGATCAGGAAGGCGTCATTCTGGGCACCATGACCGTGACTGATCGCTGGACACCAAACAAAGCGCGCGAGGCCGAAAAAGTTTTTGGCGCTGATGACGATGCGCATCCTGCTGTAAACTACCTGCACAACGTCGCGGGCAAAGTCTATCTGGGTGGACCCATAGTCGGCATTCAGCAACCCGTCCACTATGACTTCCGTGCCCGCCGCGACACCCCGAACGAGCTGCGCGCCTATTTCCGAAAGTTGGGCTGGCGTCGCATCGTGGCCTTCCAGACCCGCAACCCGCTGCACCGCGCGCATCAGGAACTGACCTTCCGCGCCGCGAAAGAGGCACAGGCCAACCTGCTGATCCATCCGGTTGTCGGCATGACCAAACCAGGCGATGTTGATCACTTCACCCGCGTCCGCTGTTATGAGGCGGTTCTGGACAAATACCCGGCCTCGACCACGTCGATGTCGCTGCTGAACCTGGCAATGCGCATGGCCGGCCCGCGCGAAGCGGTCTGGCACGGACTGATCCGCGCCAATCACGGCTGCACCCACTTCATCGTTGGCCGTGACCACGCTGGCCCCGGCAAGAACTCTGCCGGCGAGGATTTCTATGGCCCATATGACGCGCAAGACCTGTTCCGCCAGTTCCAGGATGAGATCGGCGTCGAAATGGTCGATTTCAAACACATGGTCTATGTGCAGGAACGCGCCCAGTACGAGCCCAATGACGAGATCGAAGACAAAGACAATGTCACGATCCTGAACATCTCGGGCACCGAACTGCGCCGCCGTTTGCGCGAAGGTTTGGAAATCCCCGAATGGTTCTCGTTCCCGGAAGTTGTGACCGAGTTGCGCCGCACTTCACCGCCCCGCTCGGAGCAAGGTTTTACCGTATTTTTCACCGGCTTCTCTGGGTCCGGCAAATCCACTATCGCCAACGCGCTTATGGTCAAGCTGATGGAGATGGGTGGTCGTCCGGTCACGTTGTTGGACGGCGACATCGTGCGTAAGAACCTGTCGTCGGAACTGGGTTTCTCGAAAGAGCATCGTGACCTGAACATCCGCCGCATTGGCTATGTCGCCAGCGAGATCACCAAGAATGGCGGTATCGCCATCTGTGCCCCGATCGCGCCTTATGCCACCACCCGTCGTGCAGTGCGTGAAGATGTCGAAGCGTTCGGCGCTTTCTGCGAGGTCCACGTGGCCACCACTATCGAAGAATGCGAACGCCGCGACCGCAAGGGCCTGTATAAGCTGGCACGCGAAGGCAAGATCAAGGAATTCACGGGCATCTCAGACCCTTATGACGTGCCTGCCAAACCCGAGCTGAGCGTGGAGACCGAGAATGTTGACGTCGACAACTGCGCCCATCAGGTTTTGCTCAAGCTGGAAAGCATGGGCTTGATCGCCGCGTCGTAAACCCAAAGAGTGGTCGCAAAAAAGGGCAGCGCTGATGCAAAGCGCTGCCCTTTTTCGTAAAGTTGGGGTCGGTCAGTTCCGACCGTTTGCAATTGTGTTGGCAACGTCCTGGGCGTTGATTGGCGCACCCGAGGCGCGCAGTAGATCGCCAACCTCCCAATCACCGGCATTGACCGGCGCCGGGTTGTCCAGCAACGCCATCAGGTCCGGATCGTCATTCGGAGTCCAATTTGGCATGTTGCGCACATAAGACATCGGATCGCCGTCAAGAAGCCCGCCGAACACCTCGGCAACGATGGTCCCGCCGACCTGTCCCAACATCCGGCCCGAATTGTTTGCCGGCAAGATCTGGCTTTCCTTCAGGATGTAATGCCACAGAATATCCTCGTGCGGGTCACCAATTGCATGAGGCGTCAGGCCCATGCGATGCGCCACATCCGTTCCTTTCGGCAGTTCCAGCCGCATCGAGCGCAGCAGGTTCAGGAAGGCCAGCCTGTTGGGTTTGGGATCAGGCCCTTCGGGCAGCGCAAACACCGCCGATGACAGCTTGGTATCGATCCGGCGCGCAGGTTGCGGGAACGGACCGCCAGAATTGATGTCAAAGAACCAGTCCCATTGCAGCGTATGGCGATGGGGGAAATGGCGGAAGCCACGCAGGTCATGACGAATTTTCCCGCCCGAGTCCGCTGGACCATCGGGGTGGAAGATCGGCAATTCGGTTCCAAACCCAAGCCCGGTGTCATCGTCATCATTGACGTTGATCTGATAGCCCGGTCGGATCAGAGAATGGCCAAAACGATAGGCCGCGACCGAAAACTCAACCGGCATGAAGGGCTGATAGGACCAATCATAAACCGTGCCGTTGAACTTATGGCAATCCGCCTTGTCCAGAACGCGGGTCCAGATCGCATCGCTGACCAGTCGTTTGATGAAGTCGTTCCAAACCACATATTGATAAAACCAGCGCACCTTGCGCTGCGCCTCCCGAAACATCTCACCGTCAAACTCGAATTCGGTGCCTTCATTGTCTGGGTCGCCGGTCGCGAGCTGCAACATGACCCTGTTGTGCAGACGCAACATTGCCAACTGGAACTGGGATACAATCACGTTTTCGTCGTTGCGCATATCGCCGATGATGGCGCGGCCTTGCCGGTTGCGCTGTAGGTCCGGTTCGTTCGAGCCCGCCACCTGTTTTTCGCCGGTCCAGTCCTGTTCGGTTGTCCCCAGCAGGAACAGACCACCGCGCTTCTGATCATACATAAACGGCTCATCCGCCGGGCCTTCGCCATAGAGGCAATCAAGGTCCAGACGCGGCGTGCGGAAGTTGTCGAGCTTGTCCGGATCGCTCTGACGCATCAGCGACGAGGTCGGATCAAAGGTTATGTCGTGATCCACGAACTGGCCGAAATAAGTGTACCCGGCGGGCAGGTTCGCATTGTCCAGATTGTCCTGCCCGGCTGTCTCGCTCATGGAGTTTGTCGCAAAGTCGCGCAGAGCGGCGACTGCAGCAGCGTCGTCGGCATGGGGCGACTGCCATGGGGGAAGGGTGCGGAAGAGACGCCCGAACGGGCCTTTATATTGCTTAGATCTGGGTAGGCTGGAAATACCATACCTGGATGATGAAACGCTCATCGCTATGCTCCTAGAAAATGGGTCTGTTTAAAATGCTGACCAACTCTTATGCCGGTGCCGAAAATGCCGGCAATTGAATCAAAGTCTTAAAAATAAGGGCCAAAGACTATGTCTTCCTAAGCTGGCCGCAGGCGGATTTTACCAAAAAACGGGGTTTGAAAAAAGGTCAGCGCAATTGACTTTGCGAAAATCGGCCAACGGCGCTGTAACCATCAACCGATACAACCACTTGCAATCAAAGAGACAAAATCAGATTTATCAATCTAAGGCAATTCGGCCCGCAGCGCGGCGACTGCGCGGCGTTCAAACGCACCAAATTCAGCCGCCTGTAGTTGAATTGAGTGCAGATGAGGTAGTCGGCGGGCGTAATCTTCCGGGGAAACGGATTGAATTGCGCGGTGAATATCGGTCTCGGTCTTACACAGGACCATGCCTGATGTGTCGAAGAAATCACTGATATTCGGACAGCCCCAATAGATCGGAACAGTCGCGCACAGGATCGTGTCGGTCAGTTTCTCCGAGAAATAGTTCCGCTCACGCACATTCTCTATCACCACCGAAAAGCGATACGGGGCCAGCCCGTCTGATTTGCGCTCAAACGGCGTATAGCCGCGGCCCATGATCTCGACATCCGCGCCGCTGTCTCGGACCCAGTCGATGACCGAATGGCGTAACTGATGCCCTTTGAGGTCGCGCTTGGCCGAGGCAATCAACGAACAGGATTTGGTTTTCTCAACCGACAGCGCCTGCCAATCCGGAACCATAGTGACGCCATAGGGCAAGAAAACCGCGTTTGGTATGCCCTGCAACAACACATCATGAAAAGTCAGCACCCGAAAGAACCGGCGCCACGTATAGCGCAGCATCCGGTCGTGTTTGGCGTGAATGGCCGAAGGTTCACCCATCATCAGCGAAATCTGCGCACGGGTGCCCCGGCGCAGGCCCAGATGAACGGTGGAATTTGGGTACATGATCAGATGATCTGTGCGCTCCAGATCGCCTACGGTCTTGCCTGTCAGGCGCTCTGGGCAGCCTTCGGGCCAGATCAGCTCGGACAAGGGAACCCCGGCCAGTTTCGGCCCCAATCGGTGGCCATACGGCAGGATAGCGATGGCCGGGTTAGCCATCATGCAGCTTCCGACAAATCGACCTGACCGCGCATCAGCACGAAGCCGCGACCGGCGACCTTGATGCCGGTCATCGCATCGGCAGGACCCACGCGCGTGACCCTGGCCTGACCCGGGCGGCCCATATCGTTGCCCTGTTCGGCTGTGAACGTATCTTTGGGCATCAGCCCATGTTTCCAAAGATACGCCGCCATCGCGCCTGTGGCGGACCCGGTGAACGGATCTTCGGGCGGGCTGGGCGGCGCCAGCAGCAGACGCGAGAATGTATCGCCCGCACCGGTCGCCCCCTTGAGTGTCACCAGGAACGGTTCAGCCACGTCAGAGCCGGAAAAGCCAGCCCGTTCAGCCACCTTGCGGAGCGGCTCTTCGACCAACTTTGCGGCGCGCAACGCATCGTGATCGCGCAGAACCGTTACGCAGAAGGGCAAACCGGTGGACACCAGTTGCGGGGGCGAGATGATGGCCTCTTGCGGCAGGCTGACGGCGGCCGCGACAAGATCGGCGGGAATGTAATCGCCGAATTGCGGTGCGATCTGCGTCATCTCGATCTCATCGCCATTGAAACGGATCGGAACAATCCCGGCCCCGGTTTCCAGCGTCAGCGTATCGCCCTGTATCAACCCACGCGATCGCATTGCGGCCACTGTGGCGATGGTGGGATGCCCGGCAAATGGAATTTCGCGGCTGGCAAGGAAATAGCGCACTCTGATGTCGGCCACATCGGACGGCCCGGTAAATGTGCATTCAACCAGAGAGGTTTCGCGCACATAGTCCATGCAGGTGTCCTGGGCCAGCACCGCACCACCATGGACCACGGCACAGCCGTTTCCGCCAAAGGCGCGATCACTGAAGGCGTCTACCCAATCAAAGTCAAACCAACTCATGTCTCACGCTCCGCTCTACGATACTTTCACGTTGCGCATATCTCGCCCGCAGGGCGGCGGATGTCACGGGGAAATCGCGGGGCGGAACCGTTTCAGTGAACGGCCACCGGTGAAAAGTCATGTTCACGCGCCAGGTTGAACGCCAGCTTGCGGTCGGCGACCAATGCCAGTTGCTGACCATCTGAATCGTGTACGGCGTACAGGTGATGCAGATCACCGGCCTGTTCACGCAGTTCCCGAGGCAGATCAGCGACTTCGACCATTTTGACATAGACGATACGGTCGCCTTCGGTGTTCAGTTCAATCGGTGTATTCATAGCTCTTACCCCTTTCGTATGTTGATTGTTTGCACCACGGTTTCCGGGACGGCACGGGTCAGGTCCACGTGCAGCAGACCGTTTTCCATGATCGCCTCACCCACCTCGACACCATCAGCCAGCACGAACATGCGCTGAAACTGGCGCGCCGCGATGCCGCGATGCAGAAAGACGCGCCCTTCGCTGTCGTCGCGTTGACGGCCCCGGATCACCAATTGGCGATCCTCGATGGTGATCGACAGGTCCTCTTCCGCGAACCCGGCCACAGCCAGGGTGATGCGATACGAAAAATCCGAGGTCTGTTCGATATTATAGGGCGGATACCCTTCGTTACCGGCCTTTGCAGACCGTTCCAGAAGGCGTTCCAATTGCTCGAACCCCAAAAGATGCGGGTATGAGCCAAGAGTAAGTTTTGACACGTATTTTCGTCCTTTTTTGCCAAAGCGACGTATTGAGCGGTCCCGTAGCGGCAACCGCGTATGATAGAATATGGGAAGAAACCAGGATGTCCACAAGGTCTGGCCGGATAAACCCTGACACACTATCTTGTGTGGAAAGCACCACAATAAACACTGAGTCGCCCATGAACGCGCCCACCGATCTTTCGATGAAAACAGATGAAGTTTTGCGCGTGGAGCTGGAGGTTTTCCGCCGCCAGCACCGTGACCTGGACGAAGCGATCGAGGCGCTGCAGGCCAAAGGCACGTCTGATCAACTGACGATCAAGCGGTTGAAAAAGCAGAAACTGAAGCTGAAAGACCTCATTCGGTTGATCGAAGACCGCCTGACACCCGACATCATCGCCTGAAACCTCTGTACCGCATTGCCACATAACCGGATTTGGCTATAGTGCGCGCTCTTTCGGCAGGCAGGGGCACAAGCGAATGAGCGATGTGAAAGTGGGGATCATCATGGGCAGCCAGTCGGACTGGCCCACGATGAAAGAAGCCGCAGACATTCTGGATGATCTGGGCATCGCGTATGAAAAGCGCATCGTCTCGGCACATCGCACGCCAGACCGCTTGTGGGATTATGGCAAGACCGCCGTGTCGCGTGGATTACATGTGATTATCGCCGGAGCCGGCGGTGCGGCGCATCTGCCAGGCATGATGGCCTCAAAAACCCGCGTGCCGGTGATTGGTGTTCCTGTCCAGACGCGGGCGCTGTCCGGCGTCGATTCGCTGTATTCCATTGTTCAGATGCCCAAGGGCTTCCCAGTGGCGACCATGGCAATCGGCTCGGCGGGCGGTGCCAATGCCGGCCTGATGGCGGCCGGTATCCTGGCCTTGCAAGATAGCGCACTGGCCGACCGTCTGGACGCGTGGCGTCAAGCTTTGTCGGCCTCTATCCCCGAGGAGCCCGTCGATGACTGAGACCCTGCAGCCCGGCGCTAAGATCGGAATTCTGGGCGGTGGTCAACTTGGCCGGATGCTGTCGGTCGCGGCCTCTCGTCTTGGGTTCGTGTCGCACATCTATGAACCCGGGACGAACCCACCTGCCGGGCAGGTCGCTGACCGAGTGACCACAGCGGCTTATGACGATGCCGAAGCCCTGCGCGCCTTTGCAGAGTCGGTTGATGTCATCACCTATGAGTTCGAAAACATCCCAACCGAAGCCCTGGACCTGCTCGAGGCACATCGCCCTATCCGTCCGGGTCGCGAGGCGCTGCGTGTCAGTCAGGATCGCCTGACCGAGAAGGCTTTTCTGCAAGGTCTGGGGCTGCAAACCGCACCCTTCGCCGATATCACCGACCTGGACAGCCTGAACGCAGCAATCGACCAGATCGGCACGCCCGCCATTCTGAAAACCCGCCGCTTTGGCTATGACGGCAAGGGTCAGGCCCGGCTGCATGCGCCTGAGGATGCCGGGGCCGCGCTGGCCGATATGGCCGATGCGCCTTCGATCCTCGAAGGGTTTGTGGAATTCAGCCATGAGGTCTCGATCATCGCGGCGCGCGGGCTGGATGGGCAGGTGGCCTGTTTCGACCCTGGTGAGAACGTGCACCGCGACGGTATCCTGCACACCACAACGGTCCCTGCCCGTCTGCGTCCAGCGCAACGTACAGATGCGGTTCTACTGGCCGCCAATATCCTGAATGCGCTGGACTATGTTGGCGTTATGGGGGTTGAACTGTTCGTGACTCCGCAGGGCCTGATCGTAAATGAGATCGCGCCCCGGGTGCATAACTCGGGCCACTGGACACAAAATGGCTGCGCGGTGGATCAGTTCGAACAACATATCCGCGCCGTTGCGGGGTGGCCGTTGGGCGACGGCCAGCGCCATTCGGATGTGGTGATGGAGAACCTGATCGGTGGCGATATGGACCGTGTACCGGATCTGGCGCGGGACCGCGACGTGGCACTCCATCTTTATGGCAAGGCCGAGGTTAAACCCGGCCGCAAGATGGGTCATTTCAACCGCATCGCGCGGTAATTCAGCCGACGAACCGCGCCGCAATATCTCCGGCCATGTAACTGACCCGCCCGCCTGCCAGCGTGGCGACGACACGGTGGGTTTGCCCGTCCAGAATGACCAGATCGGCACGTTTTCCTGCGCTCAGCGTGCCCCTGTCCTGCAACCCAAGAACCCGAGCCGGCCCCGAAGACACCAGCGCCCAGGCGCCTGCCAAATCAACCAACCCGGATTTGGCCAGCATCAGCGCTGCGCGACGTGGGCTGGGATAGTGGTAATCCGAAGCCAGCGCATCACACAGCCCAAGCGTGATCAGATCCAAGGCGCTGGCATTGCCTTTATGCGATCCCCCACGCACCACATTGGGTGAGCCTAGAATGATGTGATCCCCGGCTGCCCGGGCGGCTTCAGCCGCTTCAAGTGTTTCCGGAAATTCTGTGATTTTCGCACCCCGAGCGCGCCACTCGGCACGGGTTTGGGCTGTGGCGTCATCATGGCTGCCCAAGCGCACGCCCTGCCGCTCCAGAACCGCACATAACGCGTCCAAAGCCGCTGGCACCTCGTCCCGGCGCGCGTGCATGGACATCAACATGTCAAAGTGCTGGTCTGGATTGCGCCCAGCCTTCAGCGCTTGCCCGGTCAGGCGCTGCGGTTTGCGTCCTTCGGACAAACGGTCATGCGGCAAGTGGTCATTGAACACCACATACGGCACCTGCCAATCCGCAATCCGGTCCGCGAGGTCGTCATAGTGATCCAGCATATGCGTCTCAAAGCGCAGCTGCGGCATCAGAACGGTGACGACGCGATCCTTGACCGAGGCGATGGCATCAAACACCTGCGCCGCGAACTCAGGGCCACGCACGCCGCCTTCCCAACTGTGGAACTGCGCCAATACGCCTGTGGTGATGCCGTTGGCGGCCAGTTCGGCCTCGACCGAGAGGATGCCCTCCCCCATCTGCTTCATTGCCCCGCGACGGGGCGCGATATGGCGTTCGAACCCATCCCCGTGCATGTCGATAATACCCGGCAAAACGAGATAGCCGGATAGATCGATCCTTTTCCCCGTGCGGTCGGGTTGAATAACACCATCAGCCAGCGACAGGTCAGTAAATGCCAGCCCCCGGTCCAACAACACCTCTGCCCCGGAAAGGGTCAGGTTCAAGGCATTCATTGCGTTGGCTCCGACGCAGGTTCCGAGCAATCCAGACCGATGCATATTTCATCGATGATATCCGATACCCCGTCCAGCCACGTTATTTGCGGGTCAAACTGGCCGAACTCGATAAAGTGCAACGCCTGTGCCATGACGCGCGGGTTGTTCATCATAAAAGTATGCGTCACCGGTAGGACAATGTGGTCTTTCATCCCCTCGACCCGGGTGGTCGTGATCGACACCTTGCCGTCATCGCGCCCATCAATCAGTGACGAGAACAGCGGGTTCAACGAATTCTCACCCGCAATCACCCCAAGCTCGAACTCCACAGGGGGCAGTTTCCGGGGGATCCCTTCGGGACCAGTCCCAAGCTCTAGTCCGGCCGGACCGTTGAGCATGCCAAACACTTCCCACGCACCAAGCTCATCAACAAGCTGGCTGCCCTGGTTGGGCGGGCCCAGCATCACCACGCGTCCCAGATTCTCCGGGTCATGATCCTGCAACCAATAGCGCAACAGAATGCCACCCATGGAATGCGCCACGACATTGGCTTTGTCTTCACCACAGGCCGCAATCGCATCCGGCACGGTCTGGATTGCAAGCTCGGCGATTGGCAGGTCGGTCGAAGGGTAGCCCGGGCGCACAACAGTGTATCCATGCGCCTTGAACAGCTGCTCCATCACCGTAAACGACGCCTCGGTTCGGGCGAGCCCGTGCAAAAGCACAACACATTTGGCACTGGCCATGACCGGGGCGAACAGCAGAAAAAGGGCAAGCAGATATCTCATAATCGCCAGATAAAGCCTAAGCGGATTGTATTAAACCCCCAGCCGCGGTTTCAAGCGCAGGACGGCCAATGCGATCCCGCCCAGAACCAGCGCGGCACCCAGAATCAGGCGCAAACTGGCAACCTCACCCAGAAAAACAACGCCGCCTACGATAGCGATGATCGGAACGCTTAGCTGCACGACCGCAGCAGTTGTTGCGGCCAATTGCGGCAAAACACGGTACCACAGGGCATAGCCCAGGCCTGACGTAACCCCTCCGGCCAATGCGGCCAGCAGGTATCCGGAGGCGGTCATGTGCCAGTCGCCCCCGGTTGTCAGCAAGGCTAATGCCGTTACGGGCAGTGCCACAACAAAGTTGGCTGCTGTTCCGGCCAGGGCGTCGGGCTCGGACCGTCCAACCAGCGAGTAGATCGCCCAGCCTATCCCCGCAACACCCATCAGAGCCGCTCCTACGGGGTCGACCTGCACCGCGTCGGTTGGCCATAACACATAGGACAGACCAGCCACCGCAATCACCGCTCCGGCGACCTGCCGCCCGGACGGAGCATTGCCTATGACCGAGGTCACCGCGAACATGGTGATCTGCACCACGCCGAACAGGATAAGCGCGCCAAGCCCTGCATCCAGTGTCAGATAGGCGATGGAAAAACCGATCATATACAGCGACAACGAACCGGCCCCGGCGACCCTGCGCCGATTCAGCAAGGGCAGATGACCGGCCCGCAGATAGACTAAACAGGTCAGCACCACGACGCCTGACAGCACTCGTACAACCGCAAAGCCGGCAGGGTCGCTTGCGCCGCTGTCGATGGCCAGACGGTTCAGGATCGAATTCGCCGCAAACGCGCACATAGTTAGGGCGGTCAGAAGAAACAGTCTCATGTCAACGCCATAGCGGGTTTCCAGAGCCTTGGACACTCACTTTCCTGCGCGGCCGTCTCGTAAACGAAAACGGGGCCGCCCGTAGGCGACCCCGTTCCTAAGCATTATAGCGTCCCCTTCGGCAGCCTGGTCACAAGACCATGTGCCTATCGGGGTCGTCAGAATTCGCCAGGGCGAATTCGACGATCTTACATCATGCCGCCCATGCCGCCCATGTCGGGCATGCCGCCACCAGCAGGCGCGCCGTCTTTGGCGGGTTTGTCGGCAACCATGGCTTCGGTGGTGATCAGCAGACCAGCAACCGACGCCGCATCTTCCAGAGCGGTACGGACAACTTTGGCCGGGTCGATCACACCAAAAGCAAACATGTCGCCATATTCTTCGGTCTGAGCGTTGAAGCCAAAGGCTGCATCGTCTGATTCACGAACTTTGCCCGCGACAACCGCACCGTCAACGCCTGCGTTTTCAGCGATCTGGCGCAGCGGCGCTTCGATGGCTTTGCGAACGATGGTGATACCAGCATCCTGATCTGCGTTTGCGCCGCTCAGAGTTTCCAGAACTTTACCCGCCTGAACCAGAGAAACACCGCCGCCTACGACAACGCCTTCCTGAACAGCAGCACGGGTCGCGTTCAGAGCATCGTCCACACGGTCCTTACGCTCTTTCACTTCAACTTCGGTCATGCCGCCGACGCGGATAACCGCAACACCGCCTGCCAGTTTGGCAACGCGCTCTTGCAGCTTCTCACGGTCGTAGTCCGACGAGGTTTCTTCGATCTGAGTGCGGATTTGAGCAACACGTGCTTCGATCTCGGCTTTCTCGCCAGCACCGTCAACGATGGTGGTTTCGTCTTTGGTGATTTCGATTTTCTTGGCGGTGCCCAGCATGTCCATGGTGACGGACTCGAGCTTCATGCCCAGATCTTCGCTGATGACCTGACCGCCGGTCAGGATTGCGATGTCCTGCAGCATGGCCTTGCGGCGATCGCCGAAGCCCGGTGCTTTGACAGCAGCAATTTTCAGGCCGCCGCGCAGTTTGTTGACAACCAGAGTTGCCAGAGCTTCGCCTTCAACGTCCTCAGCAATGATCAGCAGCGGCTTTTGCGACTGGATCACCTGCTCGAGCAGCGGAACCATCGGCTGCAGCGAGGACAGTTTCTTTTCGTGCAGCAGGATCATGCAGTCGTCCAGATCTGCGATCATCTTGTCTGCATTGGTGACGAAGTAAGGCGACAGATAACCACGGTCGAACTGCATGCCTTCGACAACATCAGTCTGGGTTTCCAGGCCTTTGTTTTCTTCGACGGTGATAACACCTTCGTTGCCGACCTTCTGCATCGCGTCTGCGATCTGCTGGCCGATTTCAGTTTCGCCATTGGACGAAATGGTGCCAACCTGAGCAACTTCAGCGCTGTCTTTGACTTCACGCGATGCTTCTTTGATGCCCGCGACAACCTTGGCGGTTGCCAGATCAATGCCACGCTTCAGGTCCATCGGGTTCAGGCCCGCTGCAACCTGCTTCAGACCTTCTTTCACGATGGACTGAGCCAGAACGGTTGCGGTGGTGGTGCCGTCGCCGGCCTCGTCATTGGTGCGGCTGGCGACTTCTTTCACCATCTGCGCGCCCATGTTTTCGAACTTGTCTTCCAGTTCGATTTCCTTGGCAACCGAAACACCATCTTTGGTGATGCGCGGTGCGCCGAAGGATTTGTCCAGAACCACGTTGCGGCCTTTGGGGCCCAGGGTTACTTTGACAGCATCGGCCAGGATGTTCACACCAGCCAGCATGCGGTTACGGGCATCGGTGTCGAACTTGACGTCCTTAGCAGCCATATCGTTTCTCCTTGAGAAATATGTTTGAGATAAAGATCAGAGAAAGCGCGCTGGCCTTACTCGATGATCCCCATGATGTCGCTTTCTTTCATCATCAGCAGCTCTTCGCCGTCGACGTTGACCTCAGTGCCCGACCATTTGCCGAACAGGATCTTGTCGCCAGCTTTCACAGCCATTGCGATCAACTCGCCGCTGTCCTTGCGGGCGCCTTCGCCGATCGCAACGACTTCGCCTTCGCTGGGCTTTTCTTTTGCACTGTCAGGAATGATCAGACCACCAGCGGTTTTTTCATCGCTTTCGGTACGGCGAACCAACACGCGGTCATGAAGCGGTTTCAATGCCATCTTTGCAGCTCCTTGGGCTCAAAGTTTATTTATCCTCCCCTCGTCGACTGACGAGGCGTTAGCACTCGGAGTGTGTGAGTGACAACGACGCATAGCTAGGGCGTCGAATCCCCCGAGTCAACAAGTTGCAATGGATTTTTTCGTAATACGCTTCAGTCGGGCTGATCCCAGCTGTAAGCCCAGTGTTTCAGCCCGTCTTGCCCCGCCGTCGTCAGGCCATACACACCCTTTTCCACCTTGTCGAACCAGCCATAGTGATTGTCCCGCATCAGGCGCGTCGCCTCGGGCACTCCGGTGGCTTTGGCCACAAGCGAGCCCTTGGTGGCGCCGCATTCGGCCAGATGTGCCGCACATTTCAACGCGTCCTGGCGGTAGGCCGTGACAATGCCGTACCGGGTGGCGCCACCGGAATTGGGGTCACCCTCTAACCGATCGAATTCACGCAATAGCCGCGCAGCATTGGCTTTGTTATTGCGCGGCGCATAGGGACCGGGATCACATTGCACCTCAACAGTTCCATCTGCGCGTACGGTGATCAGCCCAAGCCCTAACCTGCGGCACAGCGCCAGATTATCCTTCAACGCCCGCCGGGCGGTGCGCCCTTTGGGTTTGCAGACACCGATATACACTTGATCTGTTACCTTCAGCCGCGTAATGGCCTGATGAAACAGCGCCAGTGAGAACCTGAGTTTCAGCTCAACAATCACCGGGTCGCTGCCCGTGCGTACGGCCACCACATCGGCCGCGCCGACCTCGCCTTTTACGGTATAGCCCTGACGCTCTAACAGCGCCTTGATCGGGGGATAAAGATCCTGCTCGCGGTCCATAAGCTCATGCTATGCAAATTGGTGCGGAATGCCAGACACAGATGTGCACCTCGCTGATCCGACCTTGTGGAAAGGCCGTCATTGCTTATGCATGGTCGCACCCCATATTTGAACCGAACCGTCCGGGATGATGTCAATGCGTTTCCTTCTCTCCCTTGCCTTATTGGCCCTTCCCTTCGCTGCCCACGCGGCCTGTGAAGGCCGAGACCTCAGGCCTGACCTGACGGCGCAGGAACAGGGTGAGCTTCAGCAGGCGTTGAAAGATTTTCCCTTCCCGGAAGGCAACCACTGGATTGCCCGCAAGGACAAAACGGTTCTGCATTTGATTGGAACACTGCATATCAACGATCCGCGTATGGATGCGGTGGTGGAACGCCTGAAGCCAACACTCAGCCAGGCCGACGCGTTCTATTTCGAGGTTACACAAGACGCGATGGCAACCTTCGAGCAAAATCTAGCCCACGACCCGAGCCCGGTCATAATTACCTCTGGTCCCACTCTGATTGAACTGATGTCCGAAGAGGATTGGGCCGCCCTGTCCGCCGGTCTGGCTGAACGCGGCATCCCCAGTTGGATGGGTGCCAAGATGCGCCCTTGGTTCCTAAGCATGATGTTAAGCGTCCCGCCCTGCATATCCGAGGACCCAGACGCCAAATACGGAATGGACGCCCGCCTGACCGATCTGGCCACCGAAAATGGCATCCCCCAGCACTCGCTGGAACGGATTGACGACCTGATGGCGATTTTCGACAGCCACCCTATTGAGGAACAGGTGCAGTCACTGGTCCGGATGGCCGGTGCGTTAGAGGCCAGTGAAGACCAGTTGGCGACGATGGCAGATGCCTATCTCGAAGAGAAGCACGGCCAGATCCTGCAACTGGCACGGCTTCAGGGCCTCGATGCGTCGGGGTTGGACCCCCAGGTTTTTGAGGAAGAATGGAACGGGTTCGAACAGAAGTTACTGATTGACCGCAATAACGACTGGATGGATCACATTCTGGACATCCAGGATCAGGTGGCCGTGATTGCCATTGGCGCAGGGCACCTGGGCGATGACCACGGGCTTTTGAACCAATTGCATCAGGCGGGGTATACACTGACCCGCGCGCCCTTCTGATTAGACCCGGTAAAATTCAGACTATCCGTCGCAGCGAGAACTCTGCCGGGTGACAACCCATGCAGACCACCCTATAAGGCGCGCAAATTCACAATCCGCTGGACGCTGACATGACAACTCTTGTATTTGGCCATAAATCCCCCGACACAGATTCCACTGGATCGCCCATCCTGTGGTCCTGGTACCTGAACGAAGTCAAAGGCGAACAGGCCGAGCCCGTATTGCTGGGCGAGCCCAACACCGAAGCTGCCTTCATGCTGCAACGCTGGGACCTGCCCAAGCCGCGCATCATTGAGGACGTGGCCGCAGACGCGCCGGTTGTCATCGTTGACACCAATAACCCTGCCGAACTGCCCGCCAGCGTCAACAGCGCCGACATCCGCGCCATCATTGACCACCACAAGCTGGTCGGCGGTCTGGAAACCAAAGGTCCGATCGACATCACTGTGCGTCCGCTGGCCTGCACCGCAACCATCATGGTCGACCTGATGGGCGACGATGCCGCTAAGATGCCCGAAGCCGTTAAAGGCGCGGCCCTGACCTGCATCCTGTCGGATACGCTGGAGTTCCGCTCGCCAACCACTACCGCACATGACCGCGAAGTGGCCGAGAAACTGGCGGCAGAGCTGGGCCTCGACGTCTCGGCCTATGCGGCTGACATGTTCGCGGCGAAATCCGACGTGTCGTCCTTCTCAGATGCTGAACTGATCCGCATGGATAGCAAAGAGTATGAGGTCGATGGCACCAAGTTCCGCGTCTCGGTTCTGGAAACCACTGCGCCGAGCGTTGTGCTGGACCGCAAAGCCAGCATCGCGGCGTCGATGGCAGACGTGGCCGAGGAGGACGGCGTCGATGAGGTTCTGCTGTTCGTTGTCGATATCCTGAACGAAGAGGCCACTCTGCTAGTGCCCAACGATCTGGTCAAAAGCGTTGCGGAAAAGAGCTTTGGCGCCTCGGTTGATGGTGACTCCGTGGTTCTCCCCGGAATCATGAGCCGGAAAAAGCAGATCATTCCAAATCTGAAAGTCTGACCTGCGTAGGTACGGTGTCCGCGACTGACACCATGTAGCGAGGCTCTGCCTCGCGCTCCGGGATATTTTCAGCCAGATGAATGAAGAATCCCCTGCTTCATCTGGCCCAAAATATCCTGGGGAGACGCCTGCAGGGCGGCGGGAGCGAAGCCCCCTACTGGTCAAACCGGCGATCCTCTGCCATAGGCAATGTCGGTACTGCCGACGCGGCAACAGGGGCTTTTCATGACACAGATCATCCACACGCTTTCCGAAATCTCTGATCGCTATAAGGCGTTGTTTGTCGATCTCTGGGGTTGCGTGCATAACGGTATTACAGCGTACCCAGAAGCTGTTGACGCGCTGCAGGCTTACCGCGCGCAAGGTGGGATTGTAGTTTTGGTCACGAATTCTCCGAAACCGCGGGCCGGTGTAGGAGAGCAACTGGCGCAGTTCAACGTACCCGACGATGCCTATGACACCATCGCCACCAGCGGAGATTCCGCACGATCTGCTATGTTCAGGGGCGTGGTTGGCCATAAAGTTTATTTCATGGGAGAATGGGAACGCGATGCGGGGTTTTTTGAACCATTGAAACTGCTGCACCATCCCATTCACATCGAACGTGTCCCGCTGGACGAAGCCGAGGGGATTGTCTGTTGCGGGCCATTCGACCCGATGGCAGATCCAGCGGTCAATCGTCCGGATTTTCTTTATGCCAAACAAAAAGGCATGAAGCTGCTCTGCGCCAATCCCGATATCGTGGTCGACCGGGGGGAAATTCGTGAATGGTGCGCAGGGGCATTGGCGCGGCTTTATACAGAAATGGGTGGTGAGAGCCTTTACTTCGGCAAACCCCACCCACCGATCTACGATCTGGCAAGACGCAGGTTGCAGGAACTGGGCCACGACATCCCGGACGGGGACCTTTTGGCAATAGGCGATGGCCCTCATACCGACATTCTGGGCGGTATGGGCGAAGGGATTGATTCTCTGTTTATCTCGGGCGGCCTTGCGGCTGCAGAAACCCAAACGTCACGTCATCCGCACCCCGAGTCCCTAACCGACTATATTGCAAGGGAAAATATAAATCCGACCTATACGATTGGCCGTTTGCGATAGTCAGAAAAGACTTGATTTTCTGCAGTTGCGAAGTAATAAAGTTACCAACGGCGGGCGACTTTGATTGTTTTGTTGCCCAAACAATTCGAGTGAGGGCGACATGTTGGACAATCTTCCACGCGGAACGATCTGTATCGAAGACATTGAAATGGGCATGGTCCGCTACCTGCGCAAAGTGGTGACGGACGAAGATATCGAAATGTTTGCCCAAGTTTCGACCGACCGGAATCCAGTACACCTGGACGACGACTATGCCCGCGACACGATCTTTGAAGGGCGTATCGCACATGGGATGCTGACCGCCGGGTTGATCTCGGCCGTGATTGGTGAACAGCTGCCCGGCCACGGGACAGTCTACATGGGGCAATCGCTGAAATTCCTGGCCCCGGTCCGCCCCGGCGACATGGTCTATGCCGAGGTGAAGGTGGTCGATATCGACTTTGCCAAGCGCCGCGTCAAGCTGGATTGCCACTGTGCGGTTGACGGCAAAAAGGTGCTGGTGGGCGAAGCCATGGTTCTGGCCCCATCCCGCAAGTTCGACTGAGGAATTCCTGACGTCCCGAGCCCTTGAACATGCGCGCTTGTCCCGCTAGGCAAGCTGCATGCAGATCATCCGGGATTTCCAATACATTGAACCTGAAAACCGCGGCGCCAGCGTGGCGATCGGGAATTTTGACGGTGTTCATATCGGCCATCAATCGGTGATTGAACTGGCACGCAACGCGGCCCCGGACGCACCGCTGGGTGTGATGACCTTCGAGCCGCACCCGCGCGAGTATTTTGCCCCGGACGCACCGCCTTTTCGCCTTATGCGCGGCAATGCCCGCGCACACCGGCTGGAAAAACTGGGCGTGCGGAAACTATACGAACTTCCCTTCAACGCAGCGCTGGCCGGGCTGACACCCGAAGATTTTACCCGGAATGTAATCTGCAACGGCCTGGGCCTGTCTCATGTGGTTGTGGGCGCGGATTTCTGTTTCGGCAAGGGACGCAGCGGTACCGCGGATGACTTGGTTCGCTTTGGGCAAAAGATGGGGTTTGGTGTTACTGTCGCGCCTTTGATGCAGCGGTCTGAGAATGTTGTCTCCTCAACCGCGATTCGCACTGCACTGACCGAGGGCCGCCCTGGTGATGCGGCCACCATGCTGGGCCACTGGCACCGCATCGAAGGCCTGGTCATCGGCGGCGAGCAACGCGGGCGCGAACTGGGCTTTCCGACCGCCAACATGTCCATCGAAGGTCTGCACCCCCCTAAATTCGGCGTTTATGCGGTTCTGGTCGATGTGCTGGATGGGCCCCATCAGGGCAGCTATCACGGCGCGGCCTCGGTCGGGACGCGGCCGATGTTTCAGGGCGAAGTGCCCAATATCGAAACCTTCCTGTTCGATTTCTCGGGCGACTTGTATGGCGCGACCCTGTCTGTCGGGCTTGTCGACTATCTGAGACCTGAAATGACCTTTGACGGGCTGGGCGGGTTGATCGCCCAGATGAACGCCGATTGCGACAAGGCCCGCACCTTGCTGGGCGCGTTATGACCACGGATCCGATCGACCGCGCAGGTCTTGGCCCCCGGTTCTGGGAACGCAAGCCGCTGACCAAAATGAACCAGCGCGAATGGGAAGCGCTGTGCGACGGCTGTGGCAAGTGCTGCCTGAACAAACTGGAAGATGAAGATACCGGTGAAGTCGCCCTGACCTGCGTTGCTTGCCGCTTGCTGGACGACGAGAACTGCCGCTGCACACAATACGACATCCGCCATCAGTTTGTGCCCGAATGTATCGTGATGAAGCCGGGTAATATTGACGACCACGCCTATTGGCTGCCGCAGACCTGTGCCTATCGGTTGTTGTGGGAAGGCAAGCCTCTTTACGACTGGCACCCTTTGATATCAGGTACGCCGGACAGCGTGCATACCGCCGGAATCTCGGTTCAGGGACGTACGGTGTCCGAGTTCGAAACCCCCATCGAAGAGTGGGAAGACTATATCATTGAGGAGCCCAGCTGATGTATTTCGCCTCTGACAATTCCGGGCCAGTTCACCCGCAAGTCATGGCCGCCCTGAATGCGGCCAACGAGGGCTATCAGATGGCCTATGGTGCCGATACCCTGATGAACGAGGTCCGGGATCGCATTCGCGGCATATTCGAGGCTCCGGGGGCGGCGGTGTATCTGGTGGCCACAGGAACAGCGGCAAACTCTCTGGCGCTGGCAACGCTGGCGCAACCGTGGGAAACCGTGTTCTGCTCACCCGTGGCGCATATCCACGAGGATGAGTGCAACGCGCCGGAGTTTTACAGCGGAGCCAAGCTGACGCTAGTGCCGGGCGAAGACAAGATGACCCCCGAGGCCCTGCGCGGCTCTATTCTGGCCGAGGAAACACGCGGCGTGCACGGACCGCAGCGCGGCCCGGTATCGATCACGCAAGTCACTGAACGGGGATCGGTCTATTCGCTGGCCGAGTTGCAGGCGCTGTGCGCTGTGGCCAAGCAAAACGGCCTGCCCGTTCATCTGGACGGCGCACGTTTTACCAACGCGCTGGTCGCTCTGAACTGCTCTCCGGCCGAGATGACATGGAAGGCCGGCGTCGATGCGGTCAGCTTTGGCGGTACCAAAAACGGGTTGATGGGTGTCGAAGCGGTTGTCTTTTTTGACGAATTCAAAGCCTGGGAATTCGAACTGCGCCGCAAGCGGGGCGCACATTTGTTTTCCAAACATCGTTATCTGTCCGCACAAATGGCGGCCTATCTGCAAGACGATCTGTGGCTGACCATGGCGCGTCAGGCAAATGCCAATTGTGCGCGACTGGCCGACGGGTTGCGCGCCAAGGGCGCATCATTCCTGCATGACCCGCAGGCCAACATGATCTTTGCCCAATTTTCTCGCGCGCGGCACAAGCAGCTGCATGAGGCAGGTGCGGTGTATCACCTGTGGGGGGCAGAACTGGATGGCTCGGATGACGCGGAAATTCTGGCCTGCCGGCTGGTTTGTGACTGGTCCATCAGCGCCGAGCAGATCGACCAGTTTCTGGACCTGCTCTGACGCAAGCGGTGTCTGAGGGATTGTTGCGCTTATGACGGCAAGCCGCCCCAGAACGCCGCAATTGCAGCACCGGTTTCGCGCGGATGCGAGATGGGACCCATATGCCCTGCCCCGTCGATCACGTCGCTTTCAGCCTGGGGAAGGCGGGTCTGCAAACCACTGTTGATGGCAACCATCACCTTATGAGTATGAGAGCCGTGCAGCAGCAGAACCGGCATGTTGGCCTGCGCAATCTTGGAGGGATCCAGCAGGCGCATCGTATCGTTGAGCAGCGCGTTTTCCACTGCCCCCACCAGATGAATACCCCGGACCATCCCCGCGCGCGCGACCTCGGGCAGATCTGCCCATTGTGGGCCAGCGTCCCCGGCCCACATGCGATTGAACAGGCGGGCGGCCAGGGGTTCATCACCGGCGGCAATCGCATCCATATAGGGTTGCGCGACGTGCGCATATTCCGCGACCAGATCTGGTGTGTCCTGCTGTGCGACGGCAAAGAACACCGGCTCGACCAGAACCACGCTGCGGACCAGTTCAGGATGTTCCACCGCCAGCCGCAAGGCGATCATCGCCCCAAAGGAATGGCCGATCACATCCATCGGCTCGGTCAGATGTTCCAGCGAGGCTTCGGTCAGACGTTCGAACAGATCGCCCTGACGGTCCCAATCCGGGCTGCGTCCGTGGGACAGCATATCCGGCGCAACAAAACTGGCCTGCCCTTTCAGCACCGCGGCAAGACCGGCCCAGACGCCGGAATGGGCAATGGTGCAATGCAGGGCCAGAACCTTACGGTCGCCCTGACCTAAGTGGCTGACATGTAAGTTTTGCGCGACGGACATCTTGGTCTCCTACCCTTATTGGTCGGCCAGGTGTCGGTCCAAATCCTCCAGCCGGTCCTGACCCCAGAAACGCTGGTCGTCCCCGGTGATATAGAACGGGGCACCAAACACACCGCGCTCCACGGCCTCTTCCAGGTTGGCGGTATAGGTCTCGGCCCCCAGCAGCAAGCCACTGTCGGCCAAATCCGAGGAAAACCCGGCGTCAGCCAGACAGGCACGGATGACATCGTCCTGCGCGATGTCCTTTTCCTCGGCCCAGCAGGCGCGCACAAAGGAATGCACCAGCTGCCCCACATCCCCTGACCCGTCCTGAATGGCGGCGATGATCGCGTATGAGGACGGCGCCGCATTGGTGGGCCAATGGGCCGGTTGCAGGTTGAACGCCATTCCCAGCTTTTTTGACTGGCGCTGCATTTCCTGCGTCCGGTATTCGATGCGCGAGATATGGCGGTCCTTGGGTGGAACACCTCCTGTACGTCCGAACAGGGCGATGATATCCAGCGGCTTGTAATTGATTGTCGCACCATGTTTGGCCGCAATCTCCTCCAGGCGCAGTCCCGCCAGGTAGGTGTATGGCGAGAGTGTCGCAAAATAGTAGTCAATTTGGGCCATGTTCACTTTCTCCGCAGCGTTATCTTTGCTGGACGGTAAGGCCATGCTAAGCGGTGTCAACATCACGAATCTGTCACATTAGCCTTTGCTGCCCGGGGACCTACAGCCGATGCCGACACTCCACGAACCCAAGCTGATCGCTGGGAACGCCAATCTTCCGCTTGCCGAATCCATTGCCCGCCGCATGAGCCTGTATCGCGGTGTCGATCAGGGTCTGGTCGATGCACGGGTCGAACGGTTCAACGACGGCGAGATTTTCGTCGAAGTGTTCGAGAATGTCCGCGGCGAGGATATGTTCATCGTTCAGCCGACCTCGAACCCGGCCAATGACAACCTGATGGAGCTGCTGATCATCGCCGACGCATTGCGCCGATCATCGGCCCAGCGGATCACCGCCGTGATCCCTTATTTCGGCTATGCCCGCCAGGATCGCCGCACCAAGGCCCGTACACCGATCAGCGCCAAGCTGGTTGCCAATATGCTGACCGGCGCCGGGATCGAGCGGGTACTAACCATGGACCTGCACGCGGCACAGATTCAGGGGTTCTTCGATATCCCGGTGGACAACCTTTATGCCTCGCCGGTCTTTGCGCTGGATGTGAAAAACCAATTCAAGGACAACCTGGACGAGATCATGGTGGTGTCACCTGACGTCGGCGGCGTCGCCCGCGCCCGCGAACTGGCCAAACGCATCAACGCGCCCTTGTCGATCGTGGACAAACGCCGCGAGAAAGCCGGAGAAGTGGCCGAGATGACCGTCATCGGTGACGTCAAAGACAAGATCTGCCTAATCGTCGACGACATGTGCGATACGGCTGGCACCCTGTGCAAAGCGGCGCAAGTCCTCCTGGACAACGGTGCGAAGGAGGTTCACGCCTACATCACGCACGGCGTCATGAGCGGCCCTGCGGTCGAGCGTGTGACCAACTCGGTTATGAAATCTCTGGTGCTGACGGACACGATCCAGCCAACCAAAGAGATCGCCAAGGCCAAGAACATCCGTGTGGTACCAACCGCTCCGATTTTCACCCAGGCGATCCTGAACATCTGGAACGGAACCAGCGTGTCGTCCCTGTTTGAGGACAAGACCCTGACTCCGATTTATGAGTCGCTGTATCACATGGATTGAGTTTATTGGCCGACAAAGGGAGCACTAAGGGTGTTCCCTTTTTGTGTTTTGAAAACCCCAGATGCACTCTCGGGACATTGTCGGCATGCGGACAAAGCGCACATTTCGGCTATGATAGACCGCTAGAACCGGCTCAGTCAGAGGTCGAAGGCCATGAAGACAGCGCCGGGATACGAAATGTGGCTCATTGGTGGAACCTCCTTGAAGCCACTCTTCGCGTAAAGTGCCCTTGCCGGTTTCTGATAATCACCGACATCAAGGACGATTTGTGCGTAGCCAAGCGACCGGGCCTTCTCGATCAAGGTGGCGATCAATGCCTCGCCAATACGACGTCCGCGCATTTCGGGCAGTACGAAAAGCCTTTTTACCTCGCATGATTGGTCGTCTAGGCGCCGCAGCGCGATGCAGCCGACATATGCACCGTCTGGCGCACGAGCACCGAGCAGCGTGCCATCTGGCGAACAATAAGGTATCGGCAGCCTATCAATTTCAGCATCGATTCCATGGGTTTCAGGCGCGATTCCATGAACCTTTTCCAGCCAGACCGCGTATCGCCGGAAGAGTTTTCCAATCCCAATCAGATTGTCTGAGTCAATCTGTTCGTCAATGCGAAAATCCATTTCAATGTCTCCAGACCATCGATCAGATGATACCGTTGATCGGAGTAACCACAATCCAGATTAGTCTGCTTTGGGCTCCGAGCCGACCTCGAATGCAATGCGGCATCCTGTGATATGATTGGCCGTCAACGTCGGGTTGTCGTTCTGGGAGGGTATGGCGGATCGGAGGATCAGTCATGGAAACATCAAATTTACCTGCCATTCGCGCACTTCGCCCTGCTTGGAACAAGGGCCGGATCGTCGGACAGAAGCGCCCACTGAAACCGAAACATGTCTGGGCGATAAGAGTTCGCCTTGAACTCGCCGAAAACCACAGAGACCTCGCTCTTTTCAACATGGCAATTGATTGCAAGCTTCGAGGTTGTGACCTCGTTCGCATGCAAGTTGTGGATGTGATGGCATCCGGTCAGATCAAGGAACGCGCGTCTGTTCTGCAAAGCAAGACGCAGAAGCCAGTTCGATTTGAAATCTCGGAAGGCACTCGAGCATCAGTTGCGAAATGGATGGAGGACCCTCTTATGGTTGGCTCTGAATTTCTGTGGCCAGGCCGCTTCCACGAGCGGTTACACATTTCAACGCGCCAATATGCACGGATCGTTCGCGATTGGGTTACATCTATAGGTCTTGAGGCAACGGCCTATGGTACGCATTCAATGCGGCGCACCAAGGTCACACAGATCTACAAAAAGACTGGCAATCTGCGGGCCGTTCAGCTCCTGTTGGAACATACCAAGATGGACAGTACTGTTCGATATTTGGGCGTTGAGCTGGAAGACGCTTTGGCCATCGCAGAAACCATTGAGATATAGAATGGAGGGGCCGTCTTCGAGGGCGGCCCGAACCGGACTTTGCTGTTGTAACCTAATGCCGCAACGCAGCTTCACCATAGCGGCCATTCGTAAGTCAACTGGCAGCCTAGGGTGTCCAAGGCCGCGAGAGACCAACCGCGTGAATGTCGCAAATTGATGGTTAATGCACTCACCAACTCGCTAGCCTCAACGAGATGACTTTATTGATCGGCCCAACATGACATCCTTAGCGCCAACATCTCCCAACGCGGATGCCCACAAGTACGGTGTGCTCTTCGTATTTGCGGCGGGTATGCTGTGGTCAACCGTCGGCCTTGGCATTCGCCTGATCGAAGATGCTGTCGTGTGGCAGATACTGCTCTATCGTTCGGTCAGCATGTCGCTCTTCTTGTACGTGCTTATCCGCGTGCGGTCTCGCGAAAGCCCCTTTGTTCAGATCCGCCGCATTGGTGCCCCTGCTATCATCGCGGGGCTTTCGTTGGTTGCAGCCTATTCCGGGGGCATCTACGCGATCCAGAACACCTCGGTCGCGAATGCCATGCTTCTGTTTGCGACAGCACCGTTTATGGCTGCGATGCTCGGATGGTTAGTGCTGCAGGAACCCGTCCGCGCTGCAACGTGGATAGCGATCGCCGTCGCAATCGGCGGAATCGGGATCATGGTCGCCGATAAATCCGGAGGCGTCGCTCTGAAGGGCAGCCTCGCCGCGCTTGGATCAGCATTCGGTTTTGCAGTCTTCACCGTGGCGCTGCGATGGGGGCGAACAGGGGAAATGCTGCCAGCGGTGTTCCTGTCGGGCATCTTCGCCATCGTCATCACCTTGGCGATCTGCCTTGACCTCGAACTCTCGCTGGTTCTGAGCCCCAATGACGGCGGGATCGCCATGGGTATGGGCGTGTTTCAGGTCGGCGCCGGTCTGATCCTCTACACTCTGGGGTCGCGCAGCCTTCCTGCGGCAGAGCTCGCCCTGCTGTCCTTAGCCGAAGTGCTACTTGGTCCACTCTGGGTCTGGCTGTTTCTAGGGGAAACCGCGACCGTTAATACCCTGATTGGAGGTGCTGTTCTGCTCGCGGCGATTGCGGGCAATGCGCTGTCGGGCAAGCGAAGAAAACCCCCGCCCATCACCGCACCTTAGAATAGGAACGACGGCCCTAACCGGACCTTGGACTTACCTTCGAGTTGCTGCGGATGCGCCCGCTTTGCGGTCATTCGCTGCGAGTGCGAAATCTTGGCTTTGTCGAACTCACACAGCGCGGACGAAGCACCATTTCGCTGCGACTGCGCCAATGGCAGCTTAGTATTGATGAGGCGAAGAATAATTGGTTCTTTGGGCAAACACACTGAGGCCTATTCTGGTATGAATTCGAACAACGCAATCTTCCTGTTTCGTCATGGCGAAACTGACTGGAACGTACACAGCAAAAGACAGGGGCACCTCGACTCGCCTTTGACGCAGAGAGGCCAACTTCAGGCCAAAGAGAACGCAAGGCGGCTGCGGCATCAATTACCTCTCGACGGAGAAGTTGCCGTTTTTGCCAGCCCGCTTGGGCGCGCACGGGATACAGCTTTGATAATGGCCAAGGACCTTGAAATTTCCAAGCAAGCCATCGTCAATGAGCCGCGATTGATGGAATGCAGCTTCGGAATTTGGGAGGGATTGACCACCTCCGAGATCAAAGCTCGTTACCCGGAAGAGTGGCAAGCGCGTTCGAAGGACAAATGGAACGTCCCGGCACCGTCGGGTGAGTTTTACGCCGATGTGCATGCACGGGTGTCAGAATGGTACGAAGCGGTATCATTCGCAGAGACCAACTTGGTTATTTGTCACGGCCTGACTTCTCGAGTTCTTCGCGGCATTTACTCCAATCTTTCTCAACATCAGGTTTTTGAACTTAACGAACCACAAGATGGCTTTTTCGCGCTGCGCGACCGTACAGAGGTCTTCGTCGAGTAGAGGCCGGACAGGAGCAGTCGTTGGTGCATTGTGCAGAATCCGCCAATATGGGCTCATTTCGAACCTTCGTACCGAACATCGCTAAGAAATATTCCAGTCATCCTCGTGTGAGACCTCGCCGATGGCCATCCAGGACACGCGGATACGCGCAATTCGGGTATCAGACCAGGTTCGGAATACCGCCTTAAACCCTTCGGGCGAAATGTCTTCGGCTTTGACCTCGGCGCGCAGGGCCGAGGATGTGTCCACATCCCAAAGCGACACGCCGATCTGAACCACCGGAACGGATCGGAATGCCTGACTGAACTTGATGGCTGTGCTGCGCTCTCGTGCACCCTCGCCAGTCCACATGTCCCCCCCATCGGCAAATTCGGAGAACAGCACCACCTCGCCTTGATCGATGCCAATTGGATGGGTTTGAAATGTCTTCATATTGTCGTCTTTTTTAAAGAATTACCGAACCTTAGTTCGCCACCCGGGCAAAAGCACGACAAAAAAACGGCCCCGCACAGGCGAGGCCGTTTCTATCAAACAGAACTGTACGGGCCTTAAAGGCTCATATGTGTTCCAAGGGCTTCCATGTCCGCCAGCAGCTTGGCGGCGTCATCGACGATGGTCTGATCGTCGCCACCTTTCGCCGCTTCGTGCGAGGCGCGGGCCTCGGCGATCATGTCGTCCAGATGCGACCGGGTCACTTCTGCAACCGGAATGGCCTTTTCAGCCAAAACCGATAGGCTATCGCCGTTGATCTGGGCAAACCCGCCGGTGACAAGATATTCGCTGGACCCTTCGGGTGACTCGACCTTCAACAAGCCGGGACGCAGCGTGGTAATGGTGGGGGCATGATCCGGCATCGCCGTCATGTCCCCGTCCGCGCCAGGAATCTGGACCGCGGTGGCCTCAAGCGAAGCAAGGCTCCGCTCGGGGCTGACGAGGTCGAATTGCATCGTGTTTGCCATCAGGGATACTCCTTAGGCGGCTTCCGCTGCCATCTTTTCAGCTTTTGCAATCACTTCGTCGATACCGCCAACCATCAGGAAGGCAGCTTCGGGCAGGTGATCGTATTCGCCGGCAACAACAGCTTTGAACGACGCGATGGTCACGTCCAGAGCAACCTGAACACCGGGCGAGCCGGTGAAGACTTCGGCCACGTCGAACGGCTGCGACAGGAAGCGTTCAATCTTACGGGCACGGGCCACGGTCAGTTTGTCTTCTTCCGACAGTTCGTCCATGCCAAGGATCGCGATGATGTCCTGCAGCGACTTATAGCGCTGAAGGATCTGCTGAACGTCGGTCGCAACGGTATAATGCTCGTCGCCAACAATCGCCGGGTCGAGCAGACGCGAGGTCGAGTCGAGCGGGTCAACAGCCGGGTAGATGCCCTTTTCCGAGATTGCACGATTCAGAACCGTGGTCGCGTCGAGGTGTGCAAACGATGTGGCCGGCGCAGGGTCGGTCAAGTCATCCGCAGGAACATAAACAGCCTGCACGGATGTGATCGAACCCGACTTGGTCGAGGTGATCCGTTCCTGCATCGCGCCCATGTCGGTCGCCAGTGTCGGCTGATAACCCACAGCCGAAGGAATACGGCCCAGCAAGGCGGACACTTCGGAACCGGCCTGTGTGAAACGGAAGATGTTGTCGACAAAGAACAGAACGTCGGCACCAGTCGAATCACGGAATTGTTCCGCCAGGGTCAGTCCCGACAGAGCAATCCGCATACGCGCACCCGGAGGCTCGTTCATCTGGCCGTAAACCAGCGCGATTTTCGAATCTTCCAGTTTGTCGGGAACGATAACACCGGATTCGATCATCTCGTGGTAGAGGTCGTTGCCTTCACGGGTCCGCTCACCAACACCGGCGAACACGGACACACCCGAGTGCACTTTGGCGATGTTGTTGATCAGTTCCATGATCAGAACGGTTTTGCCAACGCCGGCGCCACCGAACAGACCGATCTTACCGCCTTTGGCGTAAGGGGCCAGCAGGTCGACAACCTTGATGCCGGTGACCAGAACTTCGGATTCTGTTGCCTGATCCGAGAAATCCGGCGCGTCCTGGTGGATGGCGCGGGTTTCTTTGGTGTCCACTGGGCCCTTCTCGTCGATGGGCTCGCCCACAACGTTCAGGATACGGCCCAGAGTAGCGTTACCAACCGGAACCGCGATCGGTGCGCCGGTGTCGGTTACGGCTTCGCCGCGGACCAGACCTTCGGTCGCGTCCATCGCAATTGTACGGACAGTGTTTTCGCCCAGGTGCTGTGCAACCTCCAGAACCAGCTTCTTGCCGTTGTTGGTGGTTTCCAGCGCGTTCAGAATTTCAGGCAGCGCATCATCGAAGTGCACGTCAACGACGGCCCCGATGATCTGTGTGACTTTGCCTTTTGCATTCGCCATGTTTCGTCTCCGGTTAGTCTCTACAGCGCTTCGGCGCCGGAAATGATTTCAATCAGCTCGTTGGTGATCACGGCCTGACGCGAGCGGTTGTATTGGATGGTCAGCTTGTCGATCATCTCACCTGCGTTGCGTGTCGCGTTGTCCATCGCGGACATTCGTGCACCCTGTTCCGAGGCTCCGTTTTCAAGCAGAGCCGAAAAGATCGCAGTCGCAACCCCCTTGGGCAGCAGGTCAGCCAGGATGGCCTCTTCGCTGGGCTCGTAGTCGAAAATGGCACCGCTGTCGTCGCCGCTCGCGTCGTCCTCGAACGAAGCGGGGATGACTTGCTGTGCCGTCGGGATCTGAGTCACAACGTTGACGAACTTCGAATAGAAGATCGTGGCAACATCGAACTCACCCCCGTCGAAACGGGACAGGACGTCCTTTGCGATGTCTTGTGCGTTGGTATAACCCAGACGCTTGACCTCGCTCAGATCGACATGTCCCACGAACAGATCGCCGTAGTCGCGTTTGATCGCGTCACGGCCTTTCTTGCCAACAGTCAGAATTTTGACCGTCTTGCCCTTGGCTTGCAGTTCGTAAGCCTTGGCACGAGCCAGCTTGGCAATGTTCGAGTTGAAGCCGCCACACAGGCCGCGTTCAGCTGTCATCACAACCAGCAGGTGGACATCATCGCTGCCCGTACCACGGAGCAGCTTGGGGGCGCTGTCGCTGCCCCCGACCGATGCCGCCAACCCCGCCATCACGGCATTGAACCGTGCAGCATAGGGGCGCGAGGCTTCGGCAAATTCCTGGGCGCGGCGCAGTTTTGCAGCCGCGACCATCTGCATGGCCTTGGTGATCTTGCGGGTCGATTTGACCAACTCGATCCTGTTTTTGAGATCCTTAAGATTTGGCATGTGCCCGCCTCTCCCTTAAGCGAAGGTTGCGGCGTATTCGTCCAGCGCAGCCTTGATCTTGTCGGAAGCATCACCCTTGATCTTGGGATCTTCGTCGGTGATCCACTGAAGCAGGTCAGCGTGCTTACCACGCAGGTGCGACAGCAGGCCAGCTTCATAGCGGCCAACATCGGTGACGTCGATCTTGTCGAGGTAACCGTTGGTACCGGCGAAGATGACGCAGACGATTTCCGCGTTTGTCAGCGGCGAGTACTGCGGCTGTTTCATCAGCTCGGTCAGACGCGCACCACGGTTCAGCAACTGCTGGGTCGCGGCGTCAAGGTCGGAGCCGAACTGCGCAAAGGCCGCCATTTCGCGGTACTGAGCCAGCTCCAGCTTCACCGGACCAGCAACCGACTTCATCGAGTTGGTCTGAGCCGAAGAGCCCACACGCGAAACCGACAGACCGGTGTTCACAGCAGGACGGATACCCTGATAGAACAGCTCGGTTTCCAGGAAGATCTGGCCGTCGGTGATCGAGATCACGTTGGTCGGAATAAACGCCGAAACGTCACCACCCTGGGTTTCAATAACCGGCAGAGCGGTCAGCGAGCCGGCACCGAAGTCTTCGTTCAGCTTCGCCGAACGCTCCAGCAGGCGCGAGTGAAGATAGAAAACGTCGCCAGGATAGGCTTCACGTCCGGGCGGACGACGCAGCAGCAGCGACATCTGACGATAGGACACAGCCTGTTTCGACAGGTCATCATAGATGATCAGAGCGTGGCGGCCATTGTCGCGGAAGAATTCGGCCATTGCGGTTGCGGCATAGGGTGCCAGGAACTGCATCGGCGCCGGGTCGGACGCGGTTGCGGCCACAACGATCGAGTAGTCGATCGCGCCGGACTCTTCCAGTTTCTTCACCAGCTGCGCAACGGTCGAACGCTTTTGGCCGATCGCAACGTAAACGCAATACAGCTTCTTCGACTCGTCGTCGCCTGCCGCATCGTTGTAGGTTTTCTGGTTCAGGATCGCGTCCAGAGCAACGGCAGTTTTACCGGTCTGACGGTCACCAATGATCAGTTCCCGCTGGCCACGACCAATCGGGATCATCGCGTCAACCGATTTCAGGCCGGTTGCCATCGGTTCATGAACCGATTTACGCGGGATGATGCCAGGTGCTTTGACGTCTGCAACGCCACGCTCGGTGGATTCGATGGGGCCTTTGCCGTCCAGCGGGTTACCCAGACCGTCAACAACACGACCCAGCAGACCGTTACCAATCGGAACGTCCACGATCGAGTTGGTGCGCTTGACGATGTCACCTTCTTTGATGTCACGGTCAGAACCGAAGATAACAACACCAACGTTGTCGCTTTCCAGGTTCAGCGCCATGCCCATGATGCCGCCGGGGAATTCGACCATCTCACCCGCTTGCACATTGTCCAGACCGTATACACGGGCAATCCCGTCACCGACGCTCAGCACGCGACCGATTTCGGCCACTTCGGCTTCCTGACCAAAATTCTTGATCTGGTCCTTCAGGATTGCAGAAATCTCTGCAGCTTGGATTCCCATTTATCCGACCTCTTTCATTGCATTCTGTAGGGAGTTGAGCTTCGAACGGATCGAGCTATCGATCATCTTCGAGCCCACTTTAACGACAAGACCGCCAATGAGGCTTTCATCAACGGTCGCATTTATTGTCACGGTCTTGCCCACACGTTCGGACAGCGTTTTGGACAGTTTTTCCGTCTGGGTTTTGGTCAACGCCTTGGCCGAGGCGACATCTGCGGTCACTTCGCCACGCTCGTCGGCCAGCATATTGCGCAGAACCTGCACCAGTTGCGGCACAACAAACAGGCGGCGCTTTTGCGCCATCAGAGCCAGCGTGTTGCTCAAGATAGCATGCAGGCCCATCTTTTTTGCAATCGCGGTAATTGCTGCTTCCTGTTCTGCGCGAGACACCAGCGGCGATGCAATCAGATCGCGCAAATCGGCGCTTTCGCCCAAGGCGGTTGCCAGATCATTAATGCCGGTTTCCAGACCTGCGAGGTCTTTATTCTCTTTGGCGATCTCGAAGATCGCGGTGGCATAGCGCACGGCGATGCCTGTGGAAATCGAAGCTGGTTCGGACACGTCCACCCTTCCGATATTTTGGGCCCCGAATTCGCGTTGCGGCAGCTACCCCGGGGGCGTGAAGAAACCCCGTCCAAACGGCCGGGGATCAAAATCACCGGGGATGTAACAGAGGCGAACTCAGCTAGCAACATATTATCACGGCAAGGGTCTTATCCACAAAATGTGTAGTTTCAATAAGTTACACTGGGTGCGACCCTTTGGTACGCCTGATCCGGCAGAAAAATGTTACGGAAGTGTAGGTTTTTGCGATTCCTGTGACCTTTTTTCCGCATTTTCACGCTTTGGCCGCATCTGAAATGCCGCTGATTTTTAGGCCGGCTTCAACAACCCATCCAACGCTTTGATCGGCTTGCGCACCGCGTCTTTGGTGACGGTGCCGCTGGGCGGTCTGATATGCTTGGTAACCTCAACCATCAGAACGCCGCCAGCCATGACTGTTGGAACCCGCTGTCCGGTTTTTTCGATCAGGCTGCCCGATTTCAGCCAGAACCGCCGAAAAGAAGGCGGCAGATACAAAGCCGAGCAATGGCTTTCCCGAACAAAGTGATGAGCCTTGAGCTGGCTTTCCAGCTGAGACGCGGAATAGGGGCGTCCGAACCCGAACGGTGTCTTGTCGCTGCGCGACCACAACCCCGCTCGGTTGGGCACGACAAACAGCGCCCGTCCGCCGGGGCCAAGCACACGCCAGCACTCGTTCAGCAATTCACTTGGCTGGCTAGAGGATTCAAGCCCGTGCATCACCACCAGCTTGTCCACATGGCCGGTTTCGATCGGCCACAACGTCTCTTCGGTCAGGACCGAGACATTGGGCATCCCCGCGGGCCATGGCATCACCCCTTGCGGGCCAGGCATAAGGCCGATCACGCGCCGCGCGTCTTTCAGAAAAGGCCGCAGCAATGGCACGGCAAACCCGAATCCAACAACCGTCTGACCCTTGGCCTCGGGCCATAACTCGGTCAGCCGCCCGCGTATTGCAGCCTGCGCCGCACGGCCCAAGGTACTGCGGTAGTAGAAATTCCTCAGATCCTGAACATCAAGATGCATTGCGGACACCCGGTCAATCGGCTTAGCTGAGCGCAGTCTAGCAACGAAAGGGCAAAAGGCCATGCCTCTTGAGATCGTCACCATCCCCTGTCTCAGCGATAATTACGCATTTCTGGCGCATGATGCCGTTAGCGGCAACACCGCATTGATCGATGCCCCCGAATCCGGCCCGATTCTGGCCGAACTAGACAGGCGCGGCTGGACCCTGTCGCACGTGCTGTTGACTCATCACCACTGGGATCATGTCGACGGTCTGGCTGGTATTTTGGAAAAACACCCCGCCGCAGTGATTGGCGCCGCTGCTGATGCCCACCGCCTGCCGCCTTTGGATCAACAGGTGGTCGAAGGCGACGTATTCGAAATAGCCGGGGATCCGGTGCAGGTGCTGGACGTCTCGGGACACACAATTGGCCACATCGCGTTTTACATGCCGCAAAGTGCGGCGGTGTTCACTGCCGACAGTTTGATGGCCCTGGGATGTGGTCGCTTGTTTGAAGGCACTGCCCCTCAGATGTGGGCCTCTCTCAGCAAACTGGCTGCCTTGCCCGATGAAACAATCGTGTATTCAGGCCACGAATATACCCAATCCAACGCCAAATTTGCCGTTACGGTCGACCCCGACAACGCCGCACTGCAGCAGCGCGTGGCTGATATCGACCGCGCCCGCGCCGCCAGAGAGCCCACAGTGCCCTCGACCCTGGCGCTGGAAAAGGCCACAAACCCGTTTTTACGCGCTGCAGATTCCGCGATACAGGTTCAGCTGGGTATGACAGATTCTGACCCGGCGTCAGTTTTTGCTGAGGTGCGGACTAGAAAAGACCGTTTCTAGTGCCTATTTCGCTCTCTTCACGGCCACGGTCACAACAAATGTGACTGTCAAGTGAAAGAAAACCCTTGAAGCCGGGCAACTATCAACCAAACTCTAATAGTATGAGGACATGGTTGGATGGGGTTCCGGCCGAAACCTGCCCCCTTTCGACCCAAGACAGAGGAGCACCCGCGTGCCTTCATTCTCGAGCACATTAGAACAAGCCATTCACGCGGCTCTGGCAGCCGCGAATGAAAGGCGCCACGAATTCGCCACGCTGGAACATCTGCTTCTGGCGCTGCTGGAAGAACCTGACGCCATCCGCGTCATGAAGGCCTGCAGCGTTGATTTGGATGATTTGCGCAGCACTCTGGTTGAATTCATAGACGAGGACCTTTCGAACCTTGTCACAGACATCGACGGGTCCGAAGCAGTGCCTACGGCGGCCTTCCAGCGTGTCATTCAACGCGCGGCAATTCACGTCCAAAGCTCGGGCCGGACTGAAGTGACCGGTGCCAACGTTCTGGTCGCCATCTTTGCCGAACGCGAAAGCAATGCAGCCTATTTCTTGCAAGAGCAGGACATGACTCGCTATGACGCGGTAAATTTCATCGCACATGGCGTAGCAAAAGATCCGGCCTATGGCGAAAACCGCTCAGTTTCCGGTGCCGACCAGGTCGAGGAAGAAATTCAGGCCAGCTCTGGCGAAGGCGAACAGAAAGAAAGCGCGCTGGGTAAATACTGTGTCGATCTGAACGCGAAGTCGCGTGCGGGCGACGTTGACCCACTGATCGGCCGTTCCTCGGAAGTTGAGCGCTGCATTCAGGTCCTGTGCCGCCGTCGTAAGAACAACCCGCTGCTGGTGGGCGACCCCGGTGTGGGAAAAACCGCCATCGCCGAGGGTCTGGCCCATAAGATCGTCGGCGGCGAAGCGCCCGATGTGCTGTCCGAAACCACGATCTATTCGCTGGACATGGGCGCGCTGCTGGCAGGCACCCGCTATCGCGGGGATTTCGAAGAACGGCTGAAGGCGGTAGTCACTGAATTGGAAGAACATCCTGACGCGGTGCTATTTATCGACGAAATCCACACTGTGATCGGTGCTGGTGCGACGTCAGGAGGCGCGATGGATGCGTCAAACCTGCTGAAACCTGCCCTGCAGGGCGGCAAGCTGCGCACCATGGGATCGACCACTTACAAGGAATTCCGTCAGCATTTCGAAAAGGACCGCGCGCTGAGCCGCCGGTTCCAGAAGATTGACGTGAATGAGCCTTCGGTCGAGGACAGCGTGAAAATTCTCCGCGGTCTAAAGCCCTATTTCGAAAAGCATCACGATATCAAATACACGGCGGACGCTATCAAAACCGCGGTGGAATTGTCTGCGCGGTACATCAATGACCGCAAACTGCCCGACAAGGCCATCGATGTAATTGATGAGGCCGGTGCCGCGCAGCATCTGGTCGCCGAAAGCAAACGTCGCAAAACCATCGGCGTCAAAGAGATCGAGGCCGTAGTTGCCAAGATCGCGCGCATTCCGCCCAAGAACGTCACCAAGGACGATGCCGAGGTTCTGAAGGACCTCGAAACATCGCTGAAACGTGTCGTATTTGGTCAGGATGATGCGATCGTGGCACTGTCCAGTGCGATCAAACTGGCGCGTGCTGGTCTGCGTGAACCTGAAAAGCCCATCGGCAACTACCTGTTCGCTGGTCCGACAGGTGTGGGTAAGACTGAAGTCGCGAAACAACTGGCCGATACGTTGGGTGTGGAACTGCTGCGCTTTGACATGTCCGAATACATGGAAAAACACGCGGTCAGCCGTTTGATCGGTGCCCCTCCGGGTTATGTCGGGTTCGATCAGGGTGGTTTGCTGACTGATGGTGTCGACCAGCATCCGCATTGCGTGCTGCTTTTGGATGAGATTGAGAAAGCGCACCCTGACGTGTTCAACATCCTGTTGCAGGTGATGGACCACGGTGAGCTGACAGATCACAACGGCCGCACGGTGAACTTCCGCAACGTGGTTCTGATCATGACCTCGAACGCGGGTGCGCAGGAACAAGCCAAAGCCGCCATCGGTTTTGGTCGTGACCGCCGTGAAGGTGAGGATACCGCCGCGATTGAGCGTATGTTCACGCCGGAATTCCGCAACCGTCTGGATGCGGTGATTTCCTTCGCACCGCTGCCGAAAGAAGTTATCCTGCAGGTGGTTGAGAAATTCGTTCTGCAGCTTGAGGCGCAATTGCTGGATCGTGGGGTGACCATCGATCTGACGCCAAAGGCCGCCGAATGGCTGGCTGACAAAGGCTATGACGACAAGATGGGCGCACGCCCGCTGGGCCGTGTCATCCAAGAACACATCAAGAAACCGCTGGCCGAAGAGCTGCTGTTCGGCAAGCTGGCCAAGGGTGGCTTGGTCCGCGTGTCGGTCAAGAAGGGTGATCTGAACCTTGATATCCTTGGACCTGATCAGCCACGCATTCCGGGCGACAAACCGCCCTTGCTGACGGCGGACTAAAAGCTCTGGACACAACAACAAAGCCCGCCATCACATTGGCGGGCTTTTCCTTTCCGCGTGGATGCACAAAAGACTACCTGCTCGCGCAGGATCAAATACCGGCGGAATCTTCCATCACACGCCAACCACATGACGGTGTCATCTGATCCACTTCAAATTGGAACCAATTTCCAACACCGCCCGGCCCCTGGTCGAATTTCCGATCAATCGGCAGATTGGACAATGCGCAAAACAGCAGCGGGCCTACGCCACCGTGTCCGACAAACAAAACGTCACCTTCGCCGGAATCGGACAAGCAGGCCGTAACAGCCCGGACGATACGCGCCTGTGCATCCACGGCCCGTTCCCAGCCTCTTACATTGACTTCTAGATGACCGAAGAACTGGTCCGCGACGGCCTCAAACTCTTTTGGCGACAAAAAACCCGGTGGCGCTGCGGTCGTTTTCATGCATGTCAACGCGGATTTCGGCCACGAGCCCTAACGCGGCCGCCAGCGGGAGAGCTGTTTCGATGGCCTTTGTTTCGGTGCTACTGATGACCCGGGTCGTTCGGTTCAACATACCTAGTTTCCCGGCCAATTGCGCGACCCGCAAACGCCCAACTTCGTTCAGCGACCAATTCGGCACCTCTGAATCGGGATCAATCGTGACCTGTGGGTGCGTCAGGTAACGGGCCAAACGCCGGTGGGTGGACATGGCTACCGCTCGGTCAGTTTCAGCTCAATCCGGCGGTTCTGGGCACGGGCTTCGGGCGTGTTCGCTGGGTTGACGGGCTGGAACTCACCAAACCCGTTGGCCGCCAGCCGGCTTGGCGGGATATCCAGTGCCTCGACCATATAGCGCACCACAGACAGGGCCCGCCCCTGGCTGAGTTCCCAATTGTCGCGATACCGACCCGAGCCAGACACAGGGACGTTATCCGTATGACCGTCAACCCGGATAACCCAATTCAAACCTTCAGGGATTTCAGCCGCCACGCTGCGCAGAATATTGGCGACTTTAGCGACCTCCTGCCGTCCTGCACCAGACAGCACGGCAGAACCGGTATCGAACAGAACCTCGGACGAGAACACAAACCGGTCGCCTTCGATCCGGACACCTTCCTGATCCCCCAGCACGTCGCGCAGGCGACCGAAAAACTCGGACCGATACCGCTCCAGATCTTCGGCTTGTGCGGTCAGCTCTTCGTTCCGTCCGGATAATTGCTCAGCCTCAACTTCCAACCGAGCGCGCTCGGCCTCTTCCAGCAACCGACGGCGACGTTCCTCGGATGCGGCACGGGCCAGCGCAGCATTCAAATCCTGACCCAGCGTCTGAATGCGAATATCCGCGGCGGCGTTTCGATCTTCGTAATCGTCCAGCAGAGCCTGCAACCCGCCCAATTGATTGCGCAGCGCTGCCATCTGCTGGTTCAGCAAAGCTGTCTCTCGCTGTGCTTTTTCAGAAATTTCTTCCTCATCCGACAATGTATCGCGGGCCACAGCCAGCAACGCGGCACGTTCTTCGGCTAGCGACCGCTGTGCCTGTGCCTCGGTCTGCGCCTGTGTCTGGGCTGCAAGCGCGGCCTCTAGCCGGGCCTTCAGATCCTCACTGTTCAATTCACCAAATTGCCGTTCCAGTTCCGCTTTGGCCGCCTGTGCCGCCGCCAGCAGGGTCAGCGTCTCTTCGGCTTCTTTCCGTTGCGCCTCCAGCGCAAGGGTCATGGCTGTCAGCTCAGTATCTGCGTTTTGCAGGCGGTTTCGCAGGTTCTCCGCAGCAGCGGCCTCAGCCAACTTGGCAGCCTCTTCGGCACTCAACTCGTCCTCAAGCTCGGTGATACGCGTGGTCTGTTCGGCATCGCTTTCTTCCAGGTCCGCGACCAATGCCTCCAACGCCTCGCGCTGAGCGGCGGCCAGTCTTGCCGCCTCGGCCTGCGCGTCGATTTCGGACCGGCTTTGCGCAAGGGCCAGGTTCAGCTTGTCTTGCTCGCTCTGCAATTCTTGCCGCTGCGTTTCCAGCGTTGCAATTTCGCCCCGGGCCCGTTCCTGATCGATCAGCAACGCCGCGACCTGGGATTCGAAATCGGTCAGTTAAATCTGCGCCTGTACCAATTCGGTTTCAACCTGCGTCAGAGTTGAGTTGAGCACACCCAAGCGCGCTTCCAACCGACTGTTTTCCCGTTCTTCCAGACCCAGTGCACCTACCAGAGCGGCGACTTCGTCGGACAGAGCGGTCAATTCGTCCTCTTGCCCCGAAATTGTCTCGCGCAGCACGAATTGCACCACCATAAAGATGGTCAGCACAAAGGTCAGAACCATCAAAAGTCCGGTAATCGCATCCACGAATCCAGGCCAGACCGAGCCCTGAAACCGCTGACCTGTGCGACGGGACAGAGCCATAACTTACTCACTTTCCGGCGCGGTGCGCACCGCACCTCGGGGAAGTGTCAGGGCCTTGACCAGCAGTTCGATATCCTTGCGCAGCTCACCCATGCTTTCCTGCCGCCCGGCTGAGATTTCTTCGAGGATACGCAGCAATTGCACATCCATCGACCGCAGGCGCATCCGGCTTTCGGCGTCGATCCCCTCGCCCGTTCCCTGTTCGCGCAGGTGGTCCAGCAGGGCGTCCTGCCCCAGTGCCACGCGCTCTAGTGCCGAGATCACGCCATCGTTGTTTGACTGGCGCTGGTTCATCTCACCAATGGCATCCGCCAATTGACCCAACCGCGACGACACCGCCGCGCGATCAAATTCTTGCGCCGAAAAAAGATCCTGCAGCGCGTTCATCTGTTCAGACATGGCATCCAGCACAGGGGTCAGCACCGTCAGTTCGGCCCCGCCCTCATCGCCCGCGGCAAAGCCAACGCGCGTGATCGAGGACAGCCATTCCTCAAGTTCGCGGTAAAACCGGTTTTGACCATGCCCAGCGAACAATTCCAGCAGACCAACGATTAGGGACCCGGCCAAGCCCAACAGCGATGAACCAAACGCGACGCCCATGCCCTGCAACTGTGCCTCCAGCCCAACCATCAGTCGGTTGAAGACGGCCAGCCCCTCTTCGCCTTCCTGCGGGTTGAGGCTGCGGATGGTGTCGACAATGGCGGGCACGGTAGTGGCCAACCCGAAAAATGTACCCAGAAGGCCCAGGTAAATCAGGACGTTGGTAATGTAGCGCGTGATCTCACGCTCTTCTTCGACGCGCTCGGCAACGGAATCCAAGATCGACCGTGTCGATGTAGAGCTGATCTGCGACCGCGCGCCCCGTTCCCGCAACAGCGAGGCCAGCGGTGCAAGCAATTGCGGCGTACGGGCGTCTTCGCGGACAACACCGCCGACAAAGGCCTCGATCCAGCGGACCGATCCGATCAACTGCGTCACCTGATAGAAACAAGCGAATACGCCGATGATAAAGACCAGAATAATAAAGCCGCTCAGGTAAGGATTGGCCAGCGCCACCGGCATCACATACGGCAACGCCATGAAGACGCCCAACCCTGCCAGACCGATTGCGATCAACATCATCGCAATCTGACGGATGGGATGCGAGAATTGGGGTCTCGCGCCCTGATGTGCCTGCGCCATGCGCGTGGTTCCCGGTTTTTGCCTGCTTTGGCCTGAATCTAGCGAAATTCCATCGGTGACGCCAAGGGTTTATGCGGTGATGCTGCGGACCCGTTGCGCTAACCACTCAAGATCGGGATCCCGCAGGTCGATCTCGGTCAGATGTTCAGCGGTGTTATACAGGTATTCGGTATTCGGACCCCGTCCACCTACAGCATGGGCAATGATCTGCGCCTGCTCTTCAAGCGGCATACCCCCACAATACTGCACGTGATCGGCGTCAATCACATACGTCACGGCATTGAGCACCGCACCACTATCCAGATGCACATCCAGCATCTTTTCGACATAGGCCGAGGAAATCAGTTCTCGCTCGCGCAATTCATGCAGGGTGCGGTCTTCGTGGCCGGCTTCGACCGCAAAGGCCAACCCTTTGCAGTTGGCGTCACTCTGTTCGTCCAGCGCCAGAACAAGACCGGGATGGTCTTCGGTGCCGCGGTGGTGGATCGAGCTCATGCAGAAAGACCGGGCATATCCGTGCAAAGTGGCGCGCTCGCTGCGGGCCACCGGAAAGCCCGGATTCCACAACAACGACCCATATCCGAAAACCCACATCGTCATAGCACTGGTCCTTGCCCGTTTGCGCCTATAAACATCAATTCCAAGACAGGAAAAAGGGCCATCTGTCATGCGCGGTCTGGTACGAGTTATCATTTTCATAACTGTAATCTGGAGCGCCTATTGGTTCGTTGCCGGAATTGGACTGCGCAATGCAATCACGACATGGTTCGACAAGCAGCGGGAACAAGGATGGCAGGCAGAGTTTTCCGACGTGGAAGCAGCCGGTTATCCGTTGCATCACATGACCCGACTGAACAGTCCGGCGCTGGCCGATCCGGTCAATGGCACCGCCTGGAGCGCCGACTGGATTGAGTTCCAGAGCCCCGCAATCTGGCCCGGTCGACAGGTTCTGCGGTTTGCCGACACCGATCAGCGCTTGTCGTATTTCGATCAAACAGCCACCATTCGGGCCAGCGAATTGCAGGCCGAGCTGCAATTGCAACCCGGCGTAGCACTCGTGTTGGAAAAAATGGCGCTGACTGCCGGGCCGTGGTCGATCACCGATGACACCGACGCCTTGGCAGGCGGTAACACGCTGGCCTTGGTGATGGAGCAGACCGCAACGCCTGTGGCTTATGTGATAGGCGCCCGCATGGACGGGTTCACACCCGGCGACGATCTGCGCCACCTTATGCGCTCGGCCACGACCCTGCCCCAGGCGTTCGAGACGCTGGAACTGGACATGACCGCCACGTTCGACAAACCCTGGGACCGCTCAGCCCTAGAACAAAGCAGGCCGCAGCCTGTGAAGATCGATCTGCGGCTGGCCGAGATGAAATGGGGCGCGCTGCGACTGTTCGCGACCGGGAAACTGGACGTTGACACACAAGGCATTCCAACTGGTGAGATCGCGATCAAGGCCGAAAACTGGCGCGACATGATCGCCATGGCCAACGCGGCCGGTGCCTTGCCTGACCAGGCGGTCGATCCGGTGACGCGGGCGCTGAACTTCATGGCCGGACTGGGGGGCAACCCGAACGCTTTGGATTTACAATTGAACTTTCGGGACGGTTTTGTTGCCCTTGGGCCGCTGCCCCTGGGACCCGCGCCCCGCCTGATCCTGCGTTAACGGCAGTACGGACCACTGCGATATCGTGCGGTATCAAGATGGAAGTGATCCCGGTGATAGCGGTCCGAATTCGGCCCCAGGACAGTACCAAACGGGCCGCACGCCCCCCGCCAAACCTTGATCAGCTGACCTTGTGACGGGTTCTTTCGCCATCCGTTCAGAACCGTAACCACCTCACCATCAGCCATCTTGAAACCCGAGACATCGATAGCGCGCCCTTTTCCATGCTCTGATATCCGCGCGCCTTTTCGGTTATTGCGGGTGCGGCAAGCATAATGTGCAGCAATCTGCAGTTCGACTACGGGGCCGCGCCGTTTGAACGTGGGTTTGACAACTTTGTCGACCCAAGTATTCAGGGCGACCGCCGTGCCGCAATCCATCGTTGATGGCCGGCTTAAAGTAACCCCCGAGATCGAGGTGATCTGAACGGCATCCTTAATGCCGCAGGCTTTGATTTTGCCGCGGACTTTGCCCACCGCTTTACCCTGAATGTCGATGTCACCGCACACCGAACCTTTTCGCCGCTTGCGCTTTTTGAACAGTGCCTCTTGTTCCAATGCCTTGGGCCGCAGGTAAGGCATCAAGGACGTGTCCGGCCCAAGCAGGGGCAACTCGGACGGTCGCGCGGCTACGGCCAGCACCTGAGGCGAAACCGGGCGCAACTCTGGCCGTAAGTTCACCGATGGGGCCGGGCTGCTGAACGCCAGTGCTGCCGTTGCAATCGGTCGCGTTAGGGGTACCAGAGATTGTTCCGGAGGGGCCGCGTTGGACAAGCTGGCGCTAACCGCCACAATCCCAATCACAAGTAACCCCCAGCCGTGCCTCATGAGGCACCCTTGCCGCGCCCAAAATCGGGCGCATCGGTATCCTGACCCGCGTCAATGATCCCCCGGCGGATCGCGCGGGTGCGGGTGAAGTAATCGAACAGATGCTCTCCATCCCCGGTGCGGATCGCGCGTTGCAGGGCAAAAAGCTCTTCGGTGAAGCGTCCCAGAATTTCCAGGGTTGCATCCTTGTTGGACAGGAACACATCGCGCCACATCGTCGGATCCGAGGCCGCGATACGCGTGAAATCCCGGAAACCGGCAGCAGAATACTTGATTACTTCACTGTCGGTCACGCGGCGCAGGTCATCGGCCACGCCGACCATCGTGTAGGCAATCAGGTGCGGCGCATGGGACGTGACAGCCAGAACCAGATCGTGGTGATCTGCGTCCATCTCATCAACGTTAGATCCCAGCCCTTCCCACAGGGTACGAAGTTGGGTAATGGCACCCGGGTCAGAGCCCTCGACCGGCACCAACAGGCACCAGCGATTGTCGAACAGCTCGGCAAAGCCGGATTCCGGGCCCGAATGCTCGGTCCCGGCCAACGGGTGCGCCGGGATGAAATGCACGCCGTCTGGAATATGCGGCGACACTGTCTGAATGACGTGCCGCTTGACCGAGCCAACATCGCTGACCGTTGCACCCGGTTTCAGAAAGGGCGCGATGTCTTGCGCGACCGCCTCCATTGCGCCAACCGGCACACACAGAACAACCAGATCCGCGCTTTCAACTGCCCCTTGCGCGGTGTCGCACACCCGATCGCACAGCCCAATGCGGCGGGCGATATCCCGGGTCGCCTCGGACCGGGCATAGCCGGTTATCTCACCCGCAAGACCTGCACGCTTGATCGCCCAGAACATCGACGACGCGATTAAGCCCAGCCCGATCAGCGCCACGCGGTCATATACCTGGCTCATGTGGCGCCCCCTTTGAACGCGGTGATGGCCGCAACCACCCGGCGGCAGGCCTCTTCATCGCCCACGGTGATCCGCAGGGCGTTTAGCAGGTTGTAGCCCGCAACGCGGCGCACAATCAAACCCTTGGTTTTCAGGTAGTCGTCACAGGCCTCTGCCTCGGCCTGATCTTCAAAGCGCACCAGAATGAAATTGGTGCAGGACGCATCCGAGGGCACGCCGACTTTGGCCAGTTCCTCCGACAGCCACACACGCAAACGCGCGTTTTCAGAATGGCAGAAAGTCAGATAATCCTCGTCCCGGATCGCTGCCTCGGCAGCGACCAGAGCGGTCAGCGACAGGTTAAAGGGCTGGCGCACACGGTTCAGCACATCAATGATACTTTGCGCGGCATAGCCCCAGCCAACGCGCATCCCGCCAAGGCCGTAGATCTTGGAAAAGGTCCGCGTCATGACCACGTTCTCGAACCGATCGACCAGCGCCGCACCACCATCGAAATCGGCAACAAATTCGGCATAGGCCCCGTCGACCACCATCAGGCAGGTCTGCGGCAACGCTTCGGCCAGCCGTACCAACTCTGCCTCGGGGATCATGGTCGAGGTCGGGTTGCCCGGATTGGTCACGAACACAATCCGTGTCTGGTCGGTAACCGCAGCAAGGACGTTGTCCACGTCCACATGGCGGTTCTTTTCGGCCACCATAAGCGGTGTCGCACCGACCATACGGGCGATGATCGGGTACATAGAGAACCCGTGTTCGGTATAGATCACCTCATCGCCGGGACCGGCATAGGCTTGGGCCACGAACTGCAACACCTCGTCGCTGCCGACACCACAGATGATCCGGGCCGGATTCAACCCATGGCGCGTCCCAATTGCGTCGCGCAGGCTGGCGTGATCGGTGCTGGGATAGCAATTCAGCGTGGCCGCGCTGTCGCGCACTGCCTCAATCGCCTTGGGGCTGGGACCAAACGGATTTTCGTTTGAGCTCAGCTTGATCACATGCTTCACCCCGGCCACATGTGACTGACCGCCCTGATACAGTGCGATGTCCATAATGCCGGGTTGAGGGGTGATCTTAGTCATAAGAGGCTCCGATTGATTGAGCCCCTCATACCTCTCTCAACGCGTTGAGAAAAGCGGCAATTCCGTCACGCCGCTTTGAAGCGGGCCGTCGCGGGGTCCGCGTTGTAGAACGGCGCGAATTCCTCGGTTCTGCGGGACAGGTCGTTGACACTGTCGATGATGAATTGAACCGTTTCCTCGCTCATCAGATACGAAAAGTTCAAACGTACCCAGCCGGGTTTCTTCATTTCTTCACCCGCAGACAGCGCCGCGTGCAACTCATCAGAGGTTGCCCGATCGATATCCAGCAGGCGATGCGCGTAAGGCCCGGCACAGGCACATCCGCCGCGCGCTTGAATGCCATAGATATCGCTGAGCATCCGGGTAAACAGCTGTTGATGCACCGGCTGGCCGGAATTATCCCGCACGAGGAAGGAATAGATCGGCAGACGATGTGCGTTTTCAGCCCCTAGCAGGGTCAGGTTCGGGTTGTCCGCCCACCCGTCCAGCGCCATGCGGTTATACTGCGCCTCGCGCCTGGCGATCTCATCGGTTCCCACGACATCCTTTACGATAAAGGCAAGTGCGGCGCGGATGTCGCCGATCACATTGGGCGTTCCGGCCTCTTCCCGCGTCGCAAGGTCTTCGCTGTAATCATGCCGCCACGGCGACACAAAACTGACAGTGCCACCACCGGGCCAGCTGGGGGATGTGCGGCGCACCGCACCCTGGTTCACGATCAGCACACCCGAAGCGCCGGGCCCACCGGGAAACTTGTGGGGAGAGACGACGATGGCGTCTTTGCGCGCATCATCCGGCCCCATATCCATGGGTAAATATGGCCCGCCACCTGCGTAATCCCAAACCGACACCGCATCATGCGCCTTGAGCAACCGGGTTATCGGGTCCGGATCTGTGATGATCCCGGTCACATTTGAAGCCGCCGAAAAGGACCCGATGATCAGGTCAGACCCGACATGGGCCAACAGCGCCTGTTCCAACGCAACAAGATCAACGCCTCCTTGCGCGGCCTCAGGTATCTCTATCACCTGCGCTTTGCTTTCCCGCCAGGGCAGTATGTTCGAGTGATGTTCATAAGGCCCGATCAAAACGACCGGCCGGTCAGCGGCTTCCACACCAAGCAGGCTGACCAGCCGGTTCAGGCCCGCTGTGGCACCAGACCCGGTGAAGATCACCGCGTCTTCTCCCCTCGCGCCAACGATGCGGGCAATCTCTGCGCGCGCTTCGCGACGCAGACGGGTCATGTACGAGCCGCAATAGGAGGCCTCGGTGTGGCTGTTGGCATAGAAGGGCAGCACCTGGTCGGTGACAAAATCCTCAACCTGCCGCAGCGCACGCCCCGAAGCGACGTAATCCGCGTAGACCAGCGGTACGTCCCCATGTAGACCCGGGATCAGAGTGTTCTCACCGATCAGTCCCTCGCGCAGAGCGGAATTGTGAGTGGTGGATTGGATGTCTGAGCGAAATTTGGACAGGGTCATTTGAAGGGCTCCGTATTGCCTCTCCAATATGATTGAGGTAGAGCGCAGAAACTTCACCTATCTTTTGATAGATTTCGAGTTTTTTGTGTCATATGAATTAGTATGAGCAGAAAAATAGATCAAATTGACAATCGCATCCTGCGGGAATTGCAAACTGACGCCACGCTATCACAGCGTGAACTGGCAGACCGGGTCGGGCTGTCACAAAATGCGTGCTGGCGGCGCCTGAAAGCGCTGAACGAAGATGGGGTCATTATCGGTTCAACCGCACAGATCGCGCGGGAAAAGCTGGGGCTCAGCCTTGTGGTTTTTGTAATGATGCGCACACGCCACCATTCTGCCGAGTGGTTGCAGGCCTTTCGCAGCCATGTGCTGACCATTCCCGAAGTGGTGGATTTTCACCGAATCGGAGGGGATTATGACTATCAGCTCAAGGTGGTCACACAGGACATGGCATCCTACGACAAAGTCTATCAGCGTCTGATTGAAAAGGTCGAACTGGACAGCGTGACCTCTTATTTTGCGATGGAGGCGATTGCCGAAGGACGTCCCTTACCGATCTGATCCGCTCTTCATCTGGCCCCATATACTCAGGGGGGCGGTGCTGCACGCCGAGGGCAAGGCCACCAACAAAAAAGGCCACGCAAACCGCGCGGCCTTTTCGAAATTCAGGAGTTCGGCGAAGATTAGTTCTTCGCGTAGAATTCAACAACCAGGTTCGGCTCCATCATGACTGGGTACGGCACATCGCCCAGGCCCGGTGCACGAACGAAAGTCGCGGTCATTTTCGAGTGGTCGACGTCGATATAGTCAGGCACATCACGTTCGGCCAGCGCAGCTGCTTCCAGAACAACAGCCAGTTGCTTGGACTTGTCACGCACTTCGATCACGTCACCTTCTTTGACACGGTAGCTAGGGATGTTGACCCGCTTGCCGTTCACTTTGACGTGGCCGTGGTTCACGAACTGACGCGCTGCAAACACTGTTGCAACAAACTTGGCACGGTAAACGACAGCGTCCAGACGACGCTCCAGCAGACCAACCAGGTTTTCACCGGTATCACCGGAAACACGCTCAGCTTCGGAATAGATGCGGCGGAATTGCTTTTCGGTCAGGTCGCCGTAATAGCCTTTCAGCTTTTGCTTGGCGCGCAGCTGGATGCCGAAATCAGACAGTTTGCCCTTGCGGCGCTGACCGTGCTGGCCGGGGCCATATTCGCGGCGGTTAACCGGGGACTTCGGACGACCCCAGATGTTCTCGCCCATGCGGCGATCGATTTTGTGTTTGGCAGACGTGCGTTTGGTCACGGCTGATCTCCTTCTTTAGGTCGAGGCCCGTAAAGGCCACTATGAAGGGCGTTGTCCTCTTGAGGTCTCCCCCATGACAGGCATCCCCTTGCAGGGGCCACCAACACCAATGAAGCCGCGCTTATATCCGCAGAACAGGCAGAGTCAACACACCGCGCGCGGCTGTACATAGTTTTATTGAAATAGACCTCTGGCCAGTGGTCCAGTCAGTCGGCCACGCGCCCGGCACTCACCACAGAGCGCAAATGTTGGACGTCCGGGCGTTGGGTGACACGCGACACAGACGGAAACGCGACAACTGTGTCATCAGCATTCGCCACTTCACCGCTTTGACTTTCAAATTCAGTGACTTCGCTGATCCAATAGTCCTGATCCCGCGCCGGGCAGTCTTTCTCGAACACCAGGATCAGAGATGAGTCGCCCTCGACCACGAATAGCGCGGCTGCAAACTGCTGCGCTCCGTTCGTCAGGACAATTTGACCGCTTGCGTTATCTGGAAATGCCGACGCCCTATTGGAATAGTCCAAGGTCGTTGTATTTGTCTGCGCACCGCCAGTTTGCACCTGACTTTGCTCGGCTGTTTCATCCAGAAACCAAGCCTGCCCGCGCCATGACCAAGCGGCCCCTACATTCAAAAAGGATTGAGGCGCTGCCTCAAGCCCGTCGATTTCTGTCTGAGCCCATAAAATGGCTATGCGACCGTGTTCCCCGGCTCTCATAATACCTGCCTGTACCTTTCAACAAATCACTACTCACTAAAAGCGTACTATCAGGGGTAATTTTGGCAGAAAAGAGACGTTAATGCAGCGTTCACAAAAATGTTGCCGAAGCGTCATTTCAATATGAGACTTCGGCAACATTATTTCAACTTTAGCGGGAAAGAATCTTGCCCGTCAACCGCATTTCGAGTGCCCGCAGCTGCGGCAGGTCATGCATCCTTCGATCATCACCATGTCGAACTGGCCGCAGGACGGGCAGGCCTTGCCCCGTGGTGCATCCATGTTCACCACCTGCGCTTGCGGATCGGACTTCAAACCCGTGCCCTCACCTTCAAGGAAGCCGATATTGATCAGGTGTTGCTCAATCACACCCCCGATAGCGGCCAGAATTGAAGGGATGTACTTGCCCTGAACCCAAGCCCCGCCGCGCGGGTCGAACACAGCCTTCAGCTCTTCAACCACAAAGGACACATCACCGCCCCGCCGGAACACGGCCGAAATCATCCGGGTCAGGGCCAGCGTCCAGGCGTAGTGCTCCATGTTCTTCGAGTTGATGAACACCTCAAACGGCCGACGCCGCCCACCAATGACGATGTCGTTTATAGTCAGGTAGATCGCATGCTCGCTGTCGGGCCATCTCAACTTGTAGGTCGACCCTTCCAGAGATTGTGGCCGGTCCAGCGGCTCGGACATATAAACGACCTCGCCGCCATCAACCTCATGCGGGGCTGCTGCGTTTTCACCGGGTGCGGTGTCTGCACTTTCCGAGACGGTCAAAACAGATCCGGTCACATCGTTTGGACGATAGGTGGTGCAGCCTTTGCAACCCTGATCCCAGGCCTGCATGTAGACGTCCTTAAACGCATCAAAGCTGATATCCTCAGGACAATTGATGGTTTTCGAGATTGAGCTGTCGATCCATTTCTGCGCCGCCGCCTGCATCTTGACATGGTCAGACGGAGGCAAGGTCTGCGCGTTCACAAAATAGTCCGGCAGCTCAACATCACCAAACTTGTCGCGCCACATCTGCACGGCATAGTCCACAACCTCTTCTTCAGTGCGCGAGCCATCCTTTTGCAGCACCTTTCGCGTGTAGGCATAGGCAAACACCGGTTCGATCCCCGAGGACACGTTGCCAGCATACAGGGAAATCGTCCCCGTGGGCGCAATCGAAGTCAAAAGCGCGTTGCGAATGCCGTGTTCGCGGATCGCATCACGCACATCATCATCCATCTGCAACATTGTGCCACTGGCGAGGTACTTTTCGGCGTCGAACAAGGGGAACGCCCCTTTTTCCTTTGCCAAGTCTACCGACGCCAGATACGCGGCGCGGGCGATCGCATGCAACCAGCGCTCGGTCTGACGCGCCGCCTCGTCCGAGCCATAGCGCAGCCCCAACATCAGCAGAGCATCCGCCAGCCCGGTAACGCCCAAACCGATACGGCGTTTGTCTTGCGCCTCAGCTTCCTGCTCGGCCAGTGGGAACTTCGAGGCATCCACCACATTGTCCATCATGCGAACAGCCGTCGCGACCAGATTCTGCAGGGCATCCTCATCCAAGTGTGCCGCGTCCTCGAAAGGTTCTGCCACCAATCGCGCCAGATTGATCGATCCCAACAGGCATGCGCCATAGGGCGGCAGCGGCTGCTCACCACACGGGTTGGTCGCGGCAATGGTTTCGACATAACTCAGGTTGTTTGCCGCATTGATGCGGTCGATGAAGATCACGCCCGGCTCGGCATAATCATAGGTGGCCTGCATGATCTTGTTCCACAGATCACGGGCCTGAACAGTGTGATAGACCTTGTCCCCGAACACCAGTTCCCACGGGCCATCGGCCTTGACCGCCTCCATGAACGGATCGGTCACCAGCACCGACATGTTGAACATGCGCAGACGCGCCGGGTCGGATTTGGCAGTGATGAACTGTTCGATGTCCGGGTGATCGCACCGCATGGTCGCCATCATCGCCCCACGGCGAGAGCCTGCAGACATGATGGTGCGACACATCGCATCCCACACATCCATGAACGATAGCGGCCCCGAGGCATCAGCAGCCACCCCATGCACATCCGCGCCCCGCGGACGAATGGTCGAGAAATCATAACCGATCCCCCCACCCTGCTGCATGGTCAGCGCGGCCTCTTTCAGCATGTCGAAAATACCGCCCATGCTGTCGGGTACGGTGCCCATGACAAAGCAGTTGAACAAAGTCACCTGACGTGCGGTGCCCGCCCCTGCGGTGATGCGCCCCGCAGGCAGGTATTTGAAGTCTGCCAGGGCCTCATAGAATTTCTCTTGCCAAAGGGCCGGGTCCTTTTCCACCCGCGCCAAATCATTGGCGATACGGCGCCAACTATCTTCGACTGTCTGGTCAATGGGCGTGCCATCCGCTTTTTTAAAGCGGTATTTCATGTCCCAGATCTGCTCGGCGATGGGGGCGGCAAAGCGGCTCATTGGTGATTCCCTGTTCTGAAAGAGGTTGTCACAGTACTCCAAATCACACCCCGACCACAACACCTTGATAGCGTCAGAGACCAAGCTACAATATAAGGGTGAGCCTTGGGACGACTCTGTGGGAAAGCTGTGGATAAGTACGTAAATCTGGTAAAATTGTCGGTCGGATCGGAAAGCGTCGATACCCTGATCGCATGGCAGGACAGCCGCAAACCTCTGTACGAGGACGGCTGCCCGCGCCACGTCACCCGTATGTGGCCCAAGCGAGAGGCCGAGATTTTGAATGGCGGATCAATCTATTGGGTAGTCAAAGGCGTCATCCAGTGCCGCCAGCGCATCCTACGGCTGGACGAAGTACGCGGCGAAGACGGTATCCGCCGATGTGCTATCGTATTGGACCCCGAAGTGCATCGCACGCAAAACGCGCTAAAACGCCCCTTTCAGGGCTGGCGCTATCTAAAGCCCGAGGACAGCCCCGCCGACCTGCCAAAAACCCGCGAACAGGACGACGCCCTGCCCGAGGATTTGAACCGCGCGCTGGCGGATATCGGCCTGCTGTAATCAGTCCAAACGACCCAACAGCTGCGACAAAACAGCTTTGTCTGCCGCATCGTAGTTGGCCACACGACTGCGCCACAGCGTCGCCTGAGATTGCAGGATAAGCCCGTCCGTCAGAATCTTCAGATGGTTCGCGCGCAAGGTTTCCCCGGTTGAGGTGATATCGGCAATTGCCTCGGCGGTTTCGTTCATCACTGTGCCTTCGGTCGCGCCCTGGCTATCGACCAGAGTGTAGTCCGCCACGCCCGCATCAGTCAGGAACTCGCGCACCAGCCGGTGATATTTCGTGGCGATCCGCAGCCTGTGCCCGTGGGTCTTGCGAAAGGCGGCAGCGACGGCGTCCAGATCGTCCAGAGTATCCACATCCACCCAGCAAGCCGGCGTAGCGATGATCAGGTCGGCCCTGCCAAACCCAAGCTGCGACACCTCTTGTACCTGCTGTTCCCAGCGCGGCAGTTTCTCGTGCACCAGATCAATGCCGGTGACACCCAGATGAATGCGCCCCGCCGCCAGTTCGCGTGGGATTTCCCCAGCAGACAGCAGAATCAGTGACACGCCGTCAATGCCCTCGACCTTGCCCGCATATTCACGATCCGACCCGCTGCGCGACAGCGTTATGCCGCGCTTTTCGAACCACGAGAAGGTTTTCTCCATCAACCGACCCTTCGAGGGCACGCCAAGTTTCAGGCTCATTGCGCGTCCTCCTCGATCTCAAGCATCAGGTCCGGGCGCAGAACACCGCCCACGGCGGGAATTTCTGCACCATTGCCCAATTGCCGGGTCAAAGCATCATAGCGCCCGCCGGTTGCGATCGGTGGCAAATCGGGGCGGCCTTCGGCATAGAACCCAAAGACGAAGCCATCGTAATACTCCATCGACGTCCGCCCATAGGCTGCTTCGAAGTCCAACCGATCCACATTCACACCGCGCGCCTGAAGCGAAGCGACCCGCGCCTCAAGCCGGTCAAGTGCCGGGGTGATCTGTGGCAGATCCACAGCCACATCGCGCAACTGTTCCAGTGCAAAGGGCATGGTTTCGCGCACATTCAGCAATGTTTCCAGCCCGGCCAGTTCAGTGTCAGAAATCGGTGACGTATCGCGATCCGCGCGCAATGCTTCGATCCGCGCCTCGATCTCGGACAGGCGGCGTTTGCCGATCATCGGCACGTCAATGTCCAATACGTTGTCCGCATCCAGCAGTGAGACGCGCCCCTCCGGCCCCGGTTTACGCCCGGCAAAACGATCCAGCAATACGCGGAACCGACGGGGCCGCCACAGGTGCCGCATCAGCGCGGCCTTGCGGCGGTCAGTTGTGCGCAGACCTGCAACCGCAGCCGTCAAAATGCCGATATCCCCGGTTGCCGCCCGCAGAGGCAGGCCACGCAGTTGCAGGGCAAACAGCGAGAACACCTCGGCATCGGCGCCGGCAGGATCATTGCGATCAAACACCTCATACCCGACCTGAATATACTCGTTCGGTCGATCCGGGTCGTGTTCCTGACGGCGAAAAACCTCGCCGGAATAAGTATACCGCGCGGGTTCAGCCCCATCACTCATATGCATCTGAACAACGGGCATTGTGAAATCCGGGCGCAGCATCTGCTCACCGCGCAGCGCGTCCGAGGTTACATAAGCACGGGCGCGGATATCTTCGCCATAAAGGTCCAGCAGCGTATCTGCCGGTTGCAACAGCGGAGGATCCACGACCTGCGCCCCTGCGGCCTCAAATCGGACCCGCATCATCGCAGCACGCGCCTGTATCTGGGAACGGTTGGCCATCGCTCAGTCCTGACTGTCCAGAATTTCGCGCACTTTGGCGACTAGGTTACCACGTGGCACTTCGAACTGGCTGGGACGTTCTTTCCACTCCTCCAGCGTGGCGCTTTCAGCGATTTTAGCGCCTAATATCAGGTCTTTGATCTGCACGATCCCGTTGGCCTTTTCGTCACCACCTTCGATCACCGCGATGGGCGAGTTCCGCTTGTCCGCATATTTCAGTTGATTGCCGAAGTTCTTGGGGTTGCCCAGATACACCTCGGCGCGGATGCCTGCATTGCGCAGTTCCGCCACCATGGTTTGATAGTCCGCCATGCGGTCCCGGTCCATGACGGTCACGACCACAGGACCCTTGGACTGCGCAGTGATCCGACCCTTTTCGCGCAGGGCGGCGAGCAGGCGGTCCACGCCGATCGAGATTCCGGTTGCTGGCACTTCCTGCCCGGTGAACCGCTTGACCAGATCGTCATAGCGACCGCCGCCTGCGACGGAGCCAAACTGGCGTTTGCGACCTTTCTCGTCGAAGATTTCGAATGTCAGTTCGGCCTCATAGACGGGGCCGGTGTAATAGCCGAGGCCGCGCACAACCGAGGGATCGATCTCGATCCGGTCTGCACTGTATCCGCCCGCATCCAGCAGCGCGCCGATCTGCTCCAGCTCGGCTATGCCATCCGCACCAATCTTGCTGTCGCCGACAGCGGCCCGCAGATTGGCCAATGTTCCGGCGGCGTCCGCCACCTTGGACGTCAGAAAAGCAATCACAGGCTCGGCCTGATCGTCGCTGAGGCCGACACCGTCGATAAAAGCGCCCGACGCATCCAGCCGCCCTTTGGTTAGGAGCTCGCGCACTCCGGCTTCACCCACCTTGTCAAACTTGTCGATGGTGCGCAGGACGTTGTCACGAGCAGCGGCGTCTTCGCCCAGCCCCATCGCCTCAAGCACGCCGTTCAGAACCTTGCGGTTATTGACGCGAACCAGATAGTCGCCGCGCGGAATACCGACAGTTTCCAGCGTATCCGACAACATCGCGCAGATCTCGGCATCCGCAGCCATCGAGGCGGTGCCCACTGTGTCCGCGTCACACTGATAGAATTGACGATACCGCCCCGGTCCAGGTTTTTCGTTGCGCCAGACCGGCCCCATCGCATAGCGGCGGTAGGGCGTCGGCAGATCGTTGCGGTGCTGCGCATAGACCCGGGCAAGAGGCGCAGTCAGGTCATAGCGCAGGGCCAACCAGTCACCTTTGTCGTTGTCGTCGACCTCTTGCCACGCGAACACGCCCTCGTTCGGGCGATCCACGTCGGGCAAGAACTTGCCCAGTGCCTCGACGGTTTCAACCGCGCTGCTTTCAAGCGCGTCGAACCCATAACGATGATAGACATCCGCAATCGCCCGCAGCATCTCGGTGCGTTGGGTGACTTCCTGGCCGAAATAGTCGCGGAACCCTTTCGGCGTTACGGCCTTGGGGCGGGGCTGTTTCTTTGGCTTGGCCATGTGGGGCGTCCTTGGGAGTGTCCATGTTCCGCGCGCGGTCTATCCCATGGTCTGTGTCGGGGCAAGCCAAGCCTCGGGTTTGGCGCGCGCTTTCTCTGGTCATGACGCGCCTTGGCCGCTATGACCGGCGCAGGAACGCAAGCCCCCACAGGAACCCGCCATGCAGCATCTGGAAGAACAGATCGCCCATCTGACCCGTACAGTCGAAGAGCTGAACGCGATCGTCACCCGCCAACAGGACGAGATCGACCGCCTGACTCGTCATGTCGAGATGCTGATGCGCCGCGAAGGGGAACGCTCGCAGGAGGGCTCAGGCGGGGTTGTTTTAGGGGATGAACGCCCGCCGCATTACTGACCGGTCACAACCCCAGCGTCGTTTTCACGGCATTGTCGACCACGCCGCCCAGCAGGGCATCTTTATCGTCAGAGCAGCCTTCGGACAACGCGGTCAGAAAGGTCTCGCGCAGCGCGGCTTTGTCCTCATCCGAGGTTGCGTGGTCGCCGATATCGATCTGACGGTTGTAAATCGACAGGGCCGTCATCTTTTCAACAACGGCCAGAACATATGTCTCGTCCCCGTCCGCCTCTTCGATAACCGACGCACAGGTGTGGTACATTACCGGCAGAGCGTCCTGAACCATTTGCTCAGCGGCCTCATCAGCATCTACCAGACATGGTGTCGCCAGAAAAAAGGCGAAAGACATGGCTTTGAATTTTGTCATACTCATAACAATTACTTCCAGTTATGTCCGATGATGGCACCAGCTACTGCCCCAGCCGCAGCCCCTTTGCCGTCGCCTATTATTGCGCCAACGCCCGCCCCGATCAAAGCGCCTTCAATTGTCTTTTTCTTCTTTTTGTCATCCGCCAACCCAGCGGTTGCCATCGCAAGCGCCGCTATGGATGCCAATGTCACCGTTCTCAAACCAATGGATGAAATTCTCATTTCGGTGTCCTCCTGTATCACAACCGAAAGGGTATGCAGGATCAGCCTAGCGGGGGTAAAACCCCGTGGCAACAATCGGCGTGCTCAGATCTCTTCCACCGACATCACGCCATCCAACGATTTGATCGCGCCCTTGATTTGGGGATTGATGGGGAAATCCTGCCCCAACTCCATCTCGACATCGCCGGGCAGGCCGGGATCAAGCAGGCACATATGAATGGGGCCCTTCGCTGCGCCCTTTGCGGCACCTGCCGCGTCCACCAGAACCTTTGCGACAGTTGGCAGGACCTGCGGTTCGTCCACAAAAATGCGCAAGCCAGTCGCCCCTGCTTCGGCCACTACCGAATCCACCGGTCCGACCGAGCGGCCCAGCAGTTTCAACTGATCGGATTCCATCGTTGCTTCGGCGGTCAGAACCACCTGCGCGCCAGTTTCAAGGAACTCGCGCGATTTCTCAAGCGTGTCCGAGAACAGCGTGACCTCATAGGCACCCGTTGGATCCGAGAGTTGTGCAAAGGCAAACCGGTTGCCTTTGGCCGATTTGCGTTCCTGCCGCCCGGCGACAACGCCCGCCATCTTTGCCATGAACGGGCCCGAGCGCGCACGCGCCATGACGTCGTCCAACGTCATAACGTCCTTTCGTCTCAGCGCAGGCATATAGTCGTCCAGCGGGTGGCCAGAAAGGTAAAAGCCAATGGCCTTGAATTCTTCGCTCAGGCGTTCAGCCGGCAACCAATCCGGCGAGGGAGACAGGCGGGGTTCAGGCAGATCATCCCCGGCCTCGCCAAACAACGACACCTGGTTCGAGCTCTTCTGGTCGTGGATCGCTGCCGAATACTGAACCAGCGGATCAAGGCTCTCAAATACACGGCGGCGGTTCTTGTCGAGCTGATCAAACGCCCCGGCACGTGCCAGCATTTCCAGCGGACGCTTGCCCACCTTCTTCAGATCGACCCGGCGGGCAAAGTCGAACAGGTTGACGAAGGGTTTTTCGCCGCGCCCCTCGACCACAAGGCCCATCGCCTCGACACCCACATTTTTGAGTGCGCCCAGCGCGTAGACCAAATGCCCGTCGGCCACATCAAACGTCGCCAGCGACCGGTTCACACAGGGCGGCACATAAGGCAGTTCCAGCCCTTTGCGGACCTCTTCGAAATAGATCGCCAGTTTATCGGTCAGGTGAATATCGCAGTTCATGACACCCGCCATGAACTCAACCGGGTGGTTCGCCTTTAGCCAGCCGGTTTGATAGCTGACAACCGCATAGGCGGCGGCGTGGGATTTGTTGAAGCCATAGTTGGCGAACTTCTCCAGCAGGTCGAAAACCTCAGAGGCCTTTTTGGCATCGACGCCATTCTCGCCTGCACCTTTTTCGAACTTGGGCCGCTCGGCATCCATCGCCTCTTTGATCTTTTTGCCCATCGCGCGACGCAGCAGGTCGGCCCCGCCAAGGCTGTACCCCGCCATCACCTGTGCAATCTGCATCACCTGTTCCTGATAGACGATGATGCCTTGGGTTTCCTCAAGGATATGATCGATCAGGGGGTGCACGGATTCGATTTTGCGCAGCCCGTTCTTGACCTCGCAATAGGTCGGGATGTTCTCCATCGGACCAGGGCGGTACAGCGCCACAAGAGCCACGATATCTTCGATACATGTGGGCTTCATGCGTTTGAGCGCATCCATCATGCCCGAGCTTTCCACCTGGAACACAGCCACCGTTTTGGCCGCCGAATACAGCTTATACGTCGCCTCATCATCCAGAGGGATGGCGTTGATCTGGTTCTCGGCCCCGTCTGCGGGCTCATAAAGCTCGGTGCCGTCAGCAGCGATATGCAACGGTCGGTCAGATTTAAAGATCAGATCCATTGCGTTCTGGATCACTGTCAGGGTTTTCAGACCCAGAAAGTCGAATTTTACCAACCCGGCCTGTTCCACCCATTTCATATTGAATTGGGTCGCAGGCATGTCTGATCGCGGATCCTGATACAGCGGCACCAGCGCATCCAGAGGGCGGTCACCAATCACCACCCCTGCCGCGTGGGTCGAAGCGTTTCGCAACAACCCTTCGACCTGCTGACCATAGTTGAGCAGCCGGTCCACCACTTCTTCGTTGCGGGCCTCTTCGCGCAGACGGGGCTCTTCCGCCAGCGCCTTTTCGATGGAAACCGGTTTGACACCTTCGACCGGGATCATCTTGGACAGGCGGTCCACCTGCCCGTAAGGCATCTGCAAAACGCGCCCGATATCGCGCACAGCTGCCTTGGACAACAACGCGCCAAAGGTGATGATCTGCCCCACTTTGTCGCGGCCGTATTTTTGCTGCACGTAACGGATCACCTCTTCGCGGCGGTCCATGCAGAAGTCGATATCAAAGTCGGGCATCGAAACCCGCTCAGGGTTCAGAAAACGTTCGAACAGCAGGCTGTATCGCAGCGGGTCAAGGTCAGTGATCGTCAGCGCATAGGCCACAAGAGAGCCCGCGCCAGACCCCCGCCCCGGCCCAACCGGGATGTCCTGATCCTTGGACCATTTGATAAAGTCGGCAACGATCAGGAAGTAGCCGGGAAATCCCATGCCTTCGATAATGTCCAGTTCGAAATCCAGCCGTTCCTGATATTCTTTCAGGGTCACCGCATGCGGGATTACAGCCAGACGTTTCTGCAGGCCCTCCTTGGCAATACGGCGCAGCTCTGCCACCTCATCATCAGCAAATTTCGGCAGGATCGGGTCGCGGCGGTAGGCCATAAAAGCGCAGCGTTTGGCGATTTCAATCGTGTTCTCGATCGCTTCGGGCAGGTCAGCGAAAAGCGTAACCATCTCTTGCTGTGACTTGAAATAATGCTGCGCGGTCAGGCGGCGGCGGCTGTCTTGTTGGTCGACATAGGCGCCTTCGGCGATGCAGATCAGCGCGTCATGCGCCTCGTACATGTCTGTGGTTGGAAAATAGACATCGTTGGTGGCGACAAGAGGCAGGTTCTTGGCATAAGCCATCTCGACATGGCCACGCTCGGTCAAACGTTCAGACTCTGGCTGGCCGTCTTCGCCCGGGTGGCGTTGCAACTCAATATACAGCCGATCCGGGAACATCGTTGCCAGGCGATCCACCAGCGCCTCAGCCGCCGGGCGCTGTCCTTGTTGCAGCAGCATCCCTACCGGGCCCTCCGGCCCGCCGGACAGACAGATCAAACCGTGTGCGCGTTCGGCCAGTTCGTCCAGCGTGACCTGTGGCAACTGCCCGCCCTTGTCCACATACAGGCAAGAGCTGAGCTTCATCAGGTTCTCATAACCGACCTCAGACTGCGCCAGCAGCACCAGCGGCGCGGGGGCTTTGGGCTTTTCGCCGGGCTGCGCTTGCAGATAGGTCAGATCGACCTGACAGCCCATGATCGGCTGAACCCCGGCGTCGCTGGCGGTGACCGAAAACTCCAGCGCTGAAAACATGCTGTTGGTGTCGGTGACGGCGACGGCGGGCATCTCCATCTTCTCACACAGGGCAGGCAGCTTTTTCAGCCGCACGGCGCCTTCCAGCAGGGAATATTCAGTGTGAACGCGAAGGTGAATGAATCGTGAATTACTGCTCATACCGCTTAGGCTATCGCAGTCAGCGCGGCGGCAAAAGCGCGAACAGCAGCTTCGGGATGCCTAAAAAATCAACGCTGATTATTCGGCTTTTTCAGAAGGTGCTTCGGGGGCGAAGTTGCAGCCTAGACAGAAAACGCTTTGATTTCAAAAGACTGAACATTAAACACATGTTACGTCTTCACGCTGTTTGGGCGCAATGGTGCATTATAAAGGCAGTTTTTCTTGCCAGATAAGCCGCGCTGTTTCTAACATCAGACTGCAAGCTATCCGCCCGCCACTCTTTCTACGTCGCATCGAAGGAGGGCACCGAAGGGCGCAACCGGGTAAGGCGACGGGTTTCTCGAATGGATATCACGTTTCTTCTGAACGGAGAGACAGTGGAGCTGGCGGATGTTGATCCGACAGCGACCCTGCTGGACTGGCTGCGCGAGGATCGCGGCCTGACCGGTACCAAGGAAGGCTGCAACGAAGGCGATTGCGGGGCCTGCACCATAATGGTGACGGACGAGGATGGTGCGAAGGCGCTTAATTCATGCATCCTGTTCCTGCCTCAGCTACACGGCAAAGCAGTGCGCACGGTCGAAGGCGCAAGCGGACCAAATGGAGAGGCCCACCCTGTGCAACAGGCCATGGTCGATCTGCACGGCTCGCAATGCGGGTTCTGCACCCCGGGCTTTGTCATGTCGATGGTGGCTGGCCACGCCACCGGGGCAACGGATCACGACACCCAGCTTGCCGGAAACCTGTGTCGTTGCACAGGCTACGCGCCGATCATCCGCGCCGCACAAGCGGCCGAGGATCAGCCCGTACCCACCTGGGTCAAGGATAAGCCGGTTGCGTCGCCGTCATCGCCCCCAATGTTGCCTACGTCCTCGGACGCGCTGGCCACAGTGTACACCGACCACCCTGAGGCTACTCTGGTTGCCGGGGCCACGGATGTTGGCCTGTGGGTCACCAAACAGCTGCGAGATCTGGATCCGGTGATTTTCCTGAACCGCTGCGATGATTTGAAACAGATCACAATCACCGATCGTGAACTCCGTTTTGGCGCCATGGTCGACATGAACCGCATGGGCGACGCGCTGGTCGATCTGCACCCGTCTTACGCAGAGATGATCCGCCGCTATGCCAGTGTTCAGGTGCGCCATGCGGCCACCGTAGGCGGCAATATCGCCAACGGCTCGCCCATCGGGGACAACCCGCCTGCCCTGATCGCCCTGGATGCGACGCTGCATCTGCGCAGAGGCGATACGCGGCGACAGCTGCCGCTGGAAGAGTTTTTCCTCGACTACGGCAAGCAGGATCGCCTTCCAGGTGAGTTTGTCGAGGCCGTCAGCTTCCCACGCCAAGCGGACAGGCTGAAATGCTATAAGCTCAGCAAGCGGTTCGATCAGGACATTTCTGCCGTTTGCGGTTGTTTCAACATCACTGTTTCGGACGGCACAGTCACACAAGCGCGCATCGCCTTTGGCGGCATGGCTGGCATTCCGAAGCGGGCAACCCATGTCGAGACCGCAATCATTGGCAAACCCTGGGCGCACGCGACCGTAAAGGCCGCGCTGCCCAGATTTGCCGAAGATTTTGCACCACTCACAGACATGCGCGCCTCGGCAACCTATCGGCTGGAGACGGCCAAAGCGCTGCTCGAGAGGTATTTCCATGAGGATCAGGGCGACGTGACAAACGTGCTGGAGGTGACGGCATGAGCGTGACAAAACCCCTGCCCCATGACGCGGCACCACTGCACGTATCCGGTACGGCGCGGTATGTGGATGACATCCCGACCCCCAAGGGCACGCTGTATCTGGCATTCGGCCTTAGCCCGATTGCCAAGGGCAAGATCACGGCGATGGATTTGTCTGCGGTGAAAACTGCAGACGGGGTCGCAATGGTGATGACTGCCGAGGACCTGCCTTTTGCCAATGACGTCTCGCCCTCGATCCACGATGAACCGCTGCTGTCGGACGGCACGGTAAACTATATCGGCCAACCGGTGTTCGTTGTGGCGGCCACCAGCCATCTGGCTGCGCGCAAAGCCGCACGTCTGGGCAAGATCGACTATGCCGAGGAAACACCTATTCTGACCATTGAGGACGCCCTGGCCGCGGACAGCCGCTTTGAAGACGGCCCGCGCATCTACGCCAAAGGCGACGCGGATGCGGCTATCGCAAGTGCCGCCCATGTGATCGAAGGCAGTTTTGAGCTTGGCGGGCAGGAGCATTTCTATCTGGAAGGTCAGGCCGCATTGGCCGTGCCGAATGAGGGCGCGGACATGCTGGTGCATTCCTCGACCCAGCACCCAACCGAGATACAGCACAAGGTAGCTGATGCTCTGGGCGTTCCGATGCATGCGGTCCGGGTTGAAACCCGCCGCATGGGCGGAGGGTTCGGGGGCAAGGAAAGCCAGGGCAACGCGCTGGCCGTCGCCTGTGCTATCGTCGCGCGGGCGACCGGCAAGGCCTGCAAAATGCGCTATGACCGCGATGATGACATGATTATCACCGGCAAGCGCCACGCGTTCCGGATTTCTTATCGTGCCGGGTTTGATGGTCACGGCCATATTCAGGGGGTGTCCTTCCTGCACCACGCCATCTGCGGTTGGGCACAGGATCTGTCCCTGCCTGTCGCGGACCGTGCGATGTTGCATTCAGACAATGCATATCTTCTGCCCAACGCGCGGATCGAAAGCCATCGGTTGAAAACCAACACCCAATCCGCCACTGCCTATCGCGGTTTTGGCGGGCCGCAGGGCATGGTTGGCGTCGAACGAATGATGGACCACGCCGCGCACACGCTGGGCATTGATCCGGTCGAACTGCGCCGCAGGAACTATTACGAACCGGCCCATGCCATGGCCGAACAACCGCCCGAGGAAAAACCGCTGGGCCGTCCCGACCCGCACGAAGACCTTACCAGTCGCGGCGCTGTTGAGACGGCGCGCGCTCCGGTACGTCCCTTGCCCGCTGGTGGCAATACGACGCCCTACGGGATGGAGGTCAGCGATTTCGAACTGCACGGCATGACCCAGGCATTGCTGGAATCCAGTGACTATGCCGCGCGCAAGGCGGCCATCGCCAAATGGAACGCTGAAAACGCTGTGGTTAAGAAAGGCATCGGCTTTTCCCCGGTCAAGTTCGGCATTTCCTTCACGCTGACCCATTTGAACCAGGCGGGTGCTTTGGTGCACGTGTATCAGGACGGCTCAGTCCACCTGAACCACGGCGGCACAGAGATGGGTCAGGGCCTGTTCCAGAAGGTTGCACAGGTTGCAGCCTCACGGTTTGGCATCCCGCTGGAGATGGTGAAGATTACCGCGACCGACACAGCCAAAGTGCCGAATACCTCGGCCACGGCGGCGTCCTCGGGCAGTGATCTGAATGGTATGGCCGTGAAGGCGGCCTGCGATACGATCCGCGACCGGATGGCGGACTATCTGGCCGAACGGCATCAGGCTGATCCTGCCAGCGTCATCTTCACTGACGGTCATGTTGAAGTCGGCGAGGAACGTTACACCTTTGCCGAGGCTGCTGCACTGGCCTATCAGGGCCGGATCAGCCTGTCAGCAACGGGGTTCTACAAGACGCCCAAGATCGAATGGGACCGTATCAAGGGCCGGGGACGACCGTTTTTCTACTTTGCTTATGGCGCATCGATCACCGAAGTTGCGGTCGACACACTGACCGGCGAAAACCGCATTCTGCGCACAGATATCCTGCATGACGCAGGTGCCTCACTGAACCCTGCGCTGGATATCGGTCAGGTCGAAGGCGGCTATGTGCAAGGCGCGGGCTGGTTGACGACTGAGGAGCTGGTCTGGGACGGCAAAGGTAACCTGCGCACACATGCGCCCTCAACCTACAAGATCCCGGCCTGTTCCGACCAGCCCGATATCTTCAACGTAGCCCTTTGGCATGGTGAGAACCGCGAGGACACAATCTATCGCTCCAAGGCGGTCGGGGAACCCCCGTTCATGCTAGGCATATCGGCCTGGCTGGCGCTGTCGAATGCGGTGGCGGCCTGCGGTGACCGTTATCCGGCGCTGGATGCGCCCGCTACGGCCGAACAGGTGTGGCACGGCATCCAAAAGATGATGGGAGACATCTGATGGGATTTGACCTTGAGGCTTTGAGGGAGGCGGTCAAAACCCACGGGACAGTAACCCGGGTGGTCATCGCCGCGATCAAGGGGTCGTCCCCGCGCGAGGTCGGCGCGGCGATGCTGGTCTGGAAGGATGGGCAGAGCGGCACCATCGGTGGCGGCACCCTGGAGTATCAGGCGGCAGAAGCGGCACGTACCCAAATCCTTCCGGCCCGTCTTTCCCAGCATGCGCTTGGTCCCGATCTGGGGCAGTGTTGCGGCGGGGCGGTGACACTGGTCAGCGAAATCTATGACATGGGCGCGGTCGATCGGCTGGATGATACGATCATCGCTCGCCCAATGGCAGCGCCAGAGATGCCTTTATCCGTCAAACGCGTGCTGGCGCAGGCGCGCGGTCAAGGTATCGACCCAGACCCGCAACTGTTGGAAGGCTGGATGATCGAGCCGGTTCACAAGCCCACCCGCAATCTGTGGATCTGGGGCGCGGGCCATGTCGGTCGGGCGCTGGTTGATGTGCTGTCGCCCCTGCCCGATCTGGCCATCACCTGGGTGGACACCGGATCAGACCGGTTTCCTGATAAGGTACCGGGCGGCGTAACCGTCGTTCCGGCAGCGAAACCGGCCGAGTTGGTGCGCCACGCACCAATTGACGCCGAACACCTTGTGCTGACTTACTCACACAATCTGGATCTGGAACTGTGCAACAGGCTGCTTTTGCACGATTTCCGCTTTGCGGGGCTGATTGGCTCGGCTACGAAATGGGCGCGATTCCGGTCGCGGCTGGCTGCCCTGGGCCATGCGCCCGAACAGATAAGCCGGATCACCTGCCCGATTGGTGATCCAACGCTGGGTAAACACCCGCAGATGATCGCCGTTGGCGTCGCAACACAAGTGCTGCGCCCCGTCCGGCAGAACGACTTGAAGAAGGACCTGAGCGCGTGACCACTCCACTTCTAAGCTTGCAAGGGCTGACCAAAGCCTATCCCGGCGTCGTGGCCAATGATCAGGTGTCTTTTGACATCGGTGAAGGCGAAGTTCACGCCCTGTTGGGCGAGAATGGCGCCGGCAAATCCACGCTGGTGAAAATGATCTACGGGCTGGTCAAGCCGGACAGCGGCACCATGTTGCTGCGCGGACAGCCCTTTGCGCCACCCGAGCCCCGCGCAGCCCGCGCAGATGGGATCGCGATGGTGTTTCAGCATTTCTCGCTGTTCGACGCGCTGAACGTGGCTGAAAACATCGCTCTGGGGATGGAAAACCCGCCTGCCATGGGGGACCTGGCCTCGCGCATCCGCGAAGTTTCGGAAACCTACGGCCTGCCGCTGGACCCCTTTCGCACGGTTGGCGATCTGTCGGCCGGTGAGCGTCAGCGGGTCGAGATCATCCGATGCCTGTTGCAGGATCCCAAGCTGTTGATCATGGATGAACCGACTTCGGTTCTGACCCCGCAAGAGGTTGATATCCTGTTTGAAACGCTGAACAAACTGCGCTCCGAGGGCACCTCGATCCTGTATATCTCGCACAAGTTGGAGGAAATCCGCACCTTGTGTGATCACGCCACAATCCTGCGGCTGGGCAAAAACGTTGGGGAATGCGTTCCTGCCGAAACCTCGGCCCGGGACATGGCCGAGATGATGGTCGGCTCGACCCTGCAGACACCTGAACGGTCCGGGCGGGATTTTGGCGAGGTTGCGCTGGATGTCAGCGGGTTGTCGGTGCCGTCGCCGTCGGAGTTTGGAACCGCGCTGAAGAACGTCCACATGGCTGTCCGTAAGGGTGAGGTGCTGGGCATCGGCGGGGTTGCCGGCAATGGTCAGGATGAATTGCTGGGCGTCCTGTCGGGTGAAATCCTGACAGCCGCTGACGCAATCAAATTTAACGGTCAACCAATTGGCAAGTTGGGCCCCACCGCACGGCGCAGGCTGGGGGTGCTGACCGCGCCCGAAGAACGGCTGGGTCATGCGGCCGCGCCGGATATGAGCTTGACCGAAAACGCTTTGCTGACCGGATCGGTACGCGAAGGGCTGGAAAACAATGGCTTCTTGAAATGGGCCGAAACCAAAGGCTTTGCCGAAAAGATCATTCAAGCCTTCGACGTCCGAACGCCGGGGCCGGAAAACGCGGCGCGGTCCCTGTCAGGCGGCAACCTGCAGAAGTTCGTGATCGGACGCGAGGTGTTGCAAAACCCCGACGTGCTGGTGGTGAACCAGCCAACATGGGGTGTGGATGCTGCCGCCGCCGCTGCGATCCGCCAGGCCATTCTGGATCTGGCGACCAAAGGCACCGCAGTGGTCTGCATCAGCCAGGATCTGGACGAATTGATGGAAATCTCAGACAGCTTCGCCGCCCTGAACGAGGGCCGCCTGAGCGCCCCGCGCACAACCACTGGACTGACGGTCGATGAGATCGGCCTGATGATGGGTGGCGCGCACGGCATGGAGGTGGCCCATGTCTGAACGGTTGCAAAAAAAGATGAATGCGGGGGTATGAGCGGATGATAGTATTGGAGAAACGGCCACAGCCATCCAAGGCGTGGTCTTATGCCACCCCCTTGGTTGCTGTACTGGCAACGATGGTGTGCGGCGGTATCTTGTTCACCCTTTTGGGCAAGAACCCGATCGAGGCCATCGGCACCATTTTCTGGGAACCCTTGTTTGGTGAGTTTGCCTTTTATTATCGCCCGCAATTGCTGGTGAAAGGTGCGCCTTTGGTGTTGATCGCCATTGGCCTATCGCTGGGCTTTAAGGCTGGTATTTGGAACATCGGCGCCGAAGGGCAGTACATCATGGGCGCGATCTTTGGCGCCGGGGCCGGTCTGGCATTCTATCCATTGGATGCGTGGTACGTCTTTCCGATCATGGTGATCGCTGGCGCGTTTGGCGGTTGGCTCTGGGCGTCCATCCCGGCTTTTTTGAAGGTCCGGTTTGGCACCAATGAAATCCTCGTCTCGCTGATGCTGGTCTACGTGGCCGAACAGATGCTGGCCTCGGTGTCGCTGGGTTTGTTGAAGAACCCTGAAGGGTTCGGTTTTCCCGGCTCGCGCAATTTGCAAGCCTATGACAGCGCGCATAATGCCGAGCTGATCGCGGGTTCGGGCATGCATTGGGGGGTTGTAACCGCGCTGATTGCGGTGATCTTTTCCTATATCCTGCTGAACCGGCATATGCTGGGCTTTCACATTCGGCTGACAGGTGAGGCCCCGCGTGCGGCGAAATTCGCCGGTGTGAACCCGGCCCGCCTGATCCTGTTCTGTCTGGGCTTGTCCGGCGCGCTGGCCGGGCTGGCGGGCATGTTCGAAGTGTCCGGCCCTTCAGGCGTGGTCAGCATCGACTTCAACGTTGGCTATGGCTTTACAGCGATCATCGTGGCCTTTCTGGGCCGGTTGCACCCGGTGGGCATCTTGCTGGCCGGTGGCCTGATGGCACTGACCTATATCGGCGGTGAGATCGCGCAATCCCAATTGGGTCTGCCTGCCGCCGCCATTCAGGTGTTCCAGGGGATGCTGTTGTTCTTCCTGCTGGCCTTCGATCTTTTGACCAACTACCGCATTCGTGCGGCCCGTAGCGAGGTAGCGTGACCCATGGATCTTAGTGAGATTAATCCCGTACTTCTGGTAGCGTCCCTGATGGTGGCCGCGACGCCCCTGCTGCTGGCCGCAATCGGAGAGCTGGTAGTCGAAAAAGCAGGCGTTCTGAACCTCGGCGTTGAGGGCATGATGATCGTTGGCGCAATCAGCGGCTTTGCGATCTCGGTCGAGACCGGCTCGCCCTGGCTGGGTTTTATCGCCGCAGCCATTGGAGGTGCGGTGCTATCCCTGCTGTTTGTTTTGCTGACGCAAGTAGCATTGGCAAACCAGGTGGCCAGTGGTCTGGCGCTGACGTTGTTCGGCCTGGGCTTTAGTGCCCTTCTGGGTCAGGGCTATGTCGGGGTCAAACCACCCAGCATGGGGGAAATCCATATCCCTGTGATCAGCGACATCCCTGTCATTGGCCCGATCCTGTTTCAGCACGACCCGATCCTTTACCTGGGAATTGCCCTGACAGCCGCTGTCTGGGCCACGCTAAAATACACGCGCGTTGGTCTGATCCTGCGCGCCGTGGGCGAAAACCACGATGCCGCGCATGCGTTGGGCTATAAGGTCATCAAGATCCGCATCCTGGCGATCCTGTTTGGCGGGGCATGTGCAGGGTTGGGAGGGGCCTATATCAGCCTGATCCGTGTCCCCCAATGGACCGAAGGCATGACCGCCGGTGTTGGCTGGATTGCGCTGGCGCTGGTGGTCTTTGCCAGCTGGAAACCATGGCGTGCCTTGCTGGGTGCCTATTTGTTCGGCGGCATCACTGTTTTGCAGCTTAATTTGCAGGCGGCGGGCGTTGCCATTCCAGTCGAGTATCTGGCAATGTCGCCCTACATCATCACGATCCTTGTGCTTGTGATCCTTTCGGCCGACAAGAGCAGCGCACCTGCCTCATTGGGTCGGATATTCCACGCCTCGCACTAGAGGCCAACTAAATCAACTTGGGGAGTAACTACATGAAATTCACATCTCTTTTGACCAGCGCCGCCATGGCGCTGGGTCTGGCGACAACCGCCATGGCCGAAGACAAAACCAAAGTCGGCTTTGTCTATGTCGGCCCCGTGGGCGACGGCGGATGGACCTATGAGCACAACAAAGGCCGTCTGGCGGTCGAGGAAGAGTTCGGCGACAAAGTCGAGACCGTCTTTGTTGAATCGGTCCCCGAAGGTCCCGATGCAGAACGCGTGATGACCCAGATGGCGCTGGAAGGCGCGGATCTGATCTTTACCACTTCGTTCGGTTATATGGACCCGACTATCAACGTGGCCAAAAAATTCCCGAATGTGAAATTCGAGCACGCGACCGGATACAAGACCGCCGACAACGTCTCGGTCTATTCGGCCCGATTCTATGAAGGCCGCGCCGTTCAAGGGCATATCGCCGGTAAGATGACCAAGTCTAACACCATCGGTTACATCGGATCCTACCCGATCCCCGAAGTGATCCGCGGTATTAACTCGGCCTATGTCCACGCCAAAAAGGTAAACCCGGATGTCGAGTTCAAAATCATCTGGGCCTACACTTGGTTCGACCCCGCGAAAGAAGCCGACGCGGCCTCGGTTTTGATCGAACAGGGTGCAGACGTGATCCTGCAGCACACTGACTCGACCGCGCCGCAAGCAGCCGCGCAAGAGGCAGGCAACGTCATCACCTTTGGTCAGGCTTCGGACATGAGCGAATACGCACCCTTCCCGCGTGTTTCATCGATCATCGATGACTGGGCTCCTTACTACATCGCGCGCACCCAGGCCGTGATGGATGGCACCTGGGAAAGCGCCAACACATGGGACGGAATCCGCGAGGGCATGGTTGCCATTGGCGAGATATCGGACGCGGTTCCGGCCGACGTCAAGGAAGAAGCGCTGGCGCTGAAGGCGGCCATGGCAGCGGGTGAATACCACCCCTTCACCGGCCCGCTAAAAAAGCAAGACGGCAGCGACTGGTTGGGTGAAGGCGAAACAGCCGATGACGGCACGCTGGCGGGCATGAACTTCTATGTCGAAGGGCTGGAAGGTGAAATTCCGCAGTAAATCGGTTCAATCCGTAAGAACGAAAAGGCCCGCGAATTGCGGGCCTTTTTTGTATCTAAGGCAGCGGATCAGATGCCAGCCAAGTTACTCGGCTTCTGGCGTGTGCCCGTAATACTCATAGGTGCGTCGCAAGATTTCACCGTGTAATCTGATGATGTCAGCGCCATCCTGTTCAACACGAAACTGCCCGCTTGCATCCAAGCTGGCGATAGAGATTACGCCGGACATAAACTCCAGCCCTGCCTTGTTGATCGGGCACAGCATCATCGCCCCGTCCCCGGGTATTTCCCCATGCCCGCCGGCCTTCACATTTCCGGGGCCGGGAAGACCTCCGTAACCACCTGTCAGGCCTATACCCGAGATGGCCGGTGCGACAGTAACATTAACTCCGGCACTTGTTTTTGCCTGATACGTCATCACGTACGCCGCTTTGGCCTGCAGAGCGTTAAGATTCAAATGACGGAAATTGGGTGATGCAAGCTGCAGCGGATAATCCAACTGGGTATCGACAAATGCAATAGCACCTGCGACGCCTGCTTCGTCCAGCTCGTTTACGTATTCTGTAGCCACTTCACGTATGGCACGGTGCATCGACTCCTGTAACTTTGGGTCCGAAACAACCTGGTTCCATTGCGCAACTTGCGCGGTCGCGGCTGGTGGCAATGCTGCTCCGAGGACCGCAGCCCCTAAGGCCAGGCAAACGAGTTTTTCGACGATGTACATAGGTTGCTGCTCTCCCTTGGAATTCAGTTGCGCTACAGTGGTCTTGCTCCAAACTCGTTGGAACTATGAGGAATCCGCCTCGTTACGTAAATCCGGTTTCACATTAAATTTGGCGCAAGGACGCAGCGCCAGGCGGTAATCCTGGTTAGGCGCATGCCACTGTAGGATGTAGCCAGCATCCAAACAGGGAACGAAATTCCAACCGGCACGAGGAAAAGCTTGGCGGGACACGGCATGGTGCTGACGTGTCCCGCAGCCGTCGAAGTTTAGTGCCCGCTCAACACCAGTGTATTTACCGGCATCAGGATCAAACGCAGACGCAACCCAGCAGCGTGCACTACACCAATTGTGTCAACAACGTGCAGGAATGCCCCTTCCCAAAAGCCAAGATCTTCGTGTTCCAGCCGCTCGTGATTGTCGGTATAGACATTGGCCAGACAATTGCTGCCCGGTGGAATGTCATCGGCCATGCCTTTGTAGAGTGGTTCAAAATACACCAGAATCGAGCCCGGCTTGTTGTTGGTCTGAACATCGCGCAGCTCATCCGTAGGCCGTATCTGGCCGGACGGGATCACATCCTGCACCTGAACCACGACAACCGGAATCACGGTGAAGGGTTTTGTCATGCAGCCAAGCTCCCCAATCATGCCCGGCTTGATAACCTGGGCAGAGAGTTGGTTGAACGCCGCCTGAAACCGGTCGTGACCCGAAGAAGATGGAACCAGAATGCCCGCCGGACGTAGCAGCGGACTGACGTAATCGCCAACCTGCAAGCCGAACTGTTCGACCCGGCCTGTAACTCCGGCGCTGATTACGGTTTTGTCCAACTCAGTCAGCGCCGCATCAAGTTGAGCGTTGGCACTGGCCAGTTGCGCCGGGATCAGCTCTTCGATTTGCTGAACAACGGCGGCACGTTTTGCCTGCGCGGCTTTCAGCTGCGCCTCACGCTCAGCCACCAGATTTTCCAACCGGTCGATCTCGGCCAATCGTACCGCGCTCGAACCCTCATCGCGCAGGGTGGTGTTCCGCTCGAGGTCTTCCAGCGACTGATCCAGCGCTGCGCGAGCCCCGGCTATACCGGCCTCGGCCTCGGCCAGATCGGTTTCTGCCACTTTCAACGAGGCCTGAACCTGCGCGATGTCTGCATGCGCGGCCTCAACCATCGCCGTTTGGGTGAAATCCTCGATCCGGAAAATCGGCTGCCCGGCAACCACCTGCTGGTTGTTGGTCACGTAGACCTCGGACACACGCCCGCCCAGTTGCGGCAGGATCGTGACGGTGCGGAAATAGGACGCCGCCGTCTTACTGGCGGGGTGGAAGTAAAACAGGGTTGTGATCACAGTCAGCGCCAGAATTGCGCAGGTGGTCAGGCCCCAGCGCAGCTCGTACCACATGGTGAACAGGGTGATTTCGTGACCAATGCGTTTTCCCTGCACAAACCGGCGGAACAGATAGTCGGGCAGCACCGTCACCAACGCGCACATCAATGTCTCAAGCATATCTTACTGCTCCTGCTGGACGGTAGTTTCCGCGGGTTGAACCGGCAAAGGGTCTTCGGATCGCTCAGAGCCCAAAGATCGGATCGCATCGGCGATTGCCCGCAACGGAGCAGCAACATCGGGAAACTGGAACCCAGCCACCAGAACAGCCGCAACCCAGAACAGGCCGTTATGGGTAAACAGCGCCAGCAAGGCCAGTATTCCCACCAGTTGAAACTGCGGGTGGTTGGATTCATGCGCCAGCTTTTCGGGAATTGAATGGAGGGTGAAATACCCCACCCCGATCAAAACGATCACCAAAACGGTAAAAATGAACATGAAAGTTAAAAGAAAATCACTGCCGTCCGCCTGGGTCACGTAAGACGGAATATGCCCCGTGGCCATTGGGTGTAGGTCTGCGTTGCTCACCCTGCTCTCCTGTATCTGTGTGACCCTTGTTTGGATGGGTTGATGCGCAAATTCAAGCCTGCTTAAAGTTTCCAAAGGGATCAAAGGCGTATTGGCGACTATTTCGTCGCGTAGATGTCAAATTTCGAAAAGGGAATACATGATTGACTTTCTGATCATTGGCGGCGGGATTGCCGGGTTAAGTGCAGGTGCGCGCCTGTCCAACCATGGGCGTGTTACTGTGTTAGAGGCCGAGGATGCTCTGGGCTATCACACGTCCGGACGCTCGGCTGCGTTGTTCGAACAAAGCTATGGTCCAGCTTCGGTTGTCGAACTGAGCAAGGCCGGGGCCAGCTTTTTGCGCGATGAAAACGGTGGGTATCTGACGCCACGCGGCCTGATGCTGGTTGGCGGCAAGGATCAGGGGGAGGTTTTTGATCGCGATATTGTTGATCTGAACATGCAGGCTATCTCGGTTGATGACGCGCTGCGCCGGGTCCCGATCCTGAACCCCGATACCGTTGGCTACGCTGCCATCAGCAAGGGCGCTTTTGACATCGACACCGACAGGTTGTTACAGGATTTTGCGCGCATTATTCGCCGCAATGGCGGCGAGGTTCTGACCAAATGCAAGGTGAGCCGCATTCAAAAAGACGGGTCGTGGCGAGTTGAGGCCGGCCAGGTTTTTGAGGCGCGCAATCTGGTCAATGCCGCCGGGGCCTGGGTTGATCAGATCGCCGCCTTGGCCGGGATTACACCAATCGGCATAGTGCCCAAGCGCCGATCAATGGCGCGGCTACCCGCGCCGGGCGGGCATGATGTTCGGAATTGGCCCATGATGCTGGGCACGGGCGAGACGTGGTACGCCAAACCCGATGCGGGCAAGCTTCTGGTCTCACCATCCGAGGCCGATCCGGTCGCGCCACAGGACGCCTATGCTGACGATATGGTGCTGGCCGAAGGTCTGGCCCGGTACGAAAAGATGATGACCCAGCCCGTCACCCGGGTCGAGGCGAACTGGGCCGGGCTGCGCAGCTTTGCACCGGACGGAACCCTGGTGTTGGGGCCCGATCCGTCTGATCCGTCCTTCATTTGGTCCGCAGGTCAAGGCGGGTACGGGTTTCAGACCTGCCCGGCGGCCTCACAGCTTGTTGCCGATCTGGCGACGGGCACCCAGTCAATGCTGGATCCGGCGGTTATCGCAGCACTCAGCCCGGACAGGCTGCGCGGATGACCAAAAAACTCCTGCCCTCCAGCGCAAGTGTGGCAAATCAGGGCGAGGGCGATCGGCTGATCGCCCCCGCTGCAACACGCAACGCAGACGCGCTGTGCGAACTGTTGTGCCAATGGGCGCCCGACACCGGCAAAGCGCTGGAGCTTGCCAGCGGCACCGGGCAACATGTAAGCGCCTTCGCGCAGTGCCTGCCGAATGTGTTCTGGCAACCTACCGAGGTTGCAGCGGATCGGCGGCACAGTATTGATGCTTATGTCGCCGGACTGTCCAACGTCGCACCCGCTGTTGCGCTGAACGCCACTGAAAACGGGTGGCACCAACATCATGGCGGTCAGAATCTGATCGTCCTGATCAATCTGGTGCATCTGATCAGCTGGCAGGAAACCCAAACTCTGGTTAGTGAAGCGGCGCAGACCTTGCTGCCCGGCGGTCGGTTCATCCTGTATGGGCCGTTCAAACGTGGCGGGAAGCTGACCAGTGACGGTGACCAGAGGTTCAACGACGCGTTGATCCAGCAAGATCCGGCAATCGGCTACAAGGACGATACAGATATCGCGGGGCTGATGACCCGGCACGGCCTGACCATCCTTGAGACTGTCACCATGCCCGCCAACAATCTGGCTTTTGTCGCCGAAAAACCGCCCGGCTGAGCAAAAACGGGCGGCTTTGTCTGGCACCGCCCGTTTTCGTGACCTTAGCCGTCCTTGCGGATGACCTCGTTTTTAGGATCGTAGGGACTGTCGCAGGTGACGACCGCATCCCACAGCTTGTCCTGCAACTTGACCTTCAGCTTGGTGCCTTCGACCGCCAGATCGGGCGTTACATAGCCCATACCGATGGATTTCTCGAAAGCCACCGAATACCCGCCCGAGGTCAGACGCCCGACGCGCTCACCTTCCGGCGTGTACAGCACTTCGCGGCCCCAGGGATCGGCATCATCCGGTCCGTCGATCAGCAAGGTGCAACATTTCACGCGCACGCCGGTTTCGACCATTTTGTCCTTGCCGTGAAACTCTTTGTTCAAGTCCACAAAGCGTGGCAGGTCAGCCTCCAGCGGGTTCGCGTCACGGCCCAGTTCGGTGCCGAAGGCACGATAGGATTTCTCCTGACGCAGCCAGTTCTGGGCACGAGCACCGACCAGTTTCATGCCGTGCTTTTCGCCTGCCTTCTCCAGCAGATCGAACAGATAGTTCTGCATTTCCATCGGGTGGTGCAGCTCCCAGCCAAGCTCACCGGTATAAGCCACGCGGATGGCGTTGACGGGGCACATGCCCAGCTCAATCTGACGGGCAGACAGCCAGGGGAAGCGCTTGTTGGACAGTGCGGTGTCCGGATCGGCGTCTTTGATGACCTCTTTCAGAACGTCTCGCGATTTGGGGCCAGCGATGGCAAAGACGCCCCACTGGGTGGTCACATCCTGGATTTCGATATAGCCGAACTCGTCCATTTTGTCTTCAGCCGCCTTGCGCAGGAAGTCGGCGTCATACTCGGTCCAGGCACCGGCCGAGACGATGTAGTAGTTGTTCTCGCCGTTGCGGACGATGGTGTATTCAGTACGTGTGGTGCCATGCGACGTCAGCGCGTAGGTCAGATTGATGCGACCGATCTTGGGCAGTTTGTTGCAGGTGAACCAATCCAGGAACTGTGTCGCGCCAGGGCCTTTGACGACGTGCTTGGTGAACGCGGTCGCGTCGATCAGGCCGACGCCTTCACGGATCGCTTTGGCTTCGTCCACGGCATGCTGCCACCAGCCACCGCGACGGAAAGACCGCGCGTCGTGATCGAAGTTTTCCGGTGCATCCAGCGGGCCATAGTAATTAGGCCGTTCCCAGCCGTTGACCCAACCAAACTGAGCGCCGCGCGCCTTCTGACGGTCATAGGCCGGTGCAGTGCGCAATGGACGGGCTGCCGGGCGCTCTTCATCCGGGTGGTGCAGGATGTAGACGTGGTCATAACATTCTTCGTTCTTGCGCGCGGCAAATTCGGTGGTCATCCAGTTGCTGGAGTACCGTTTGGGATCCAGCGAGGCCATGTCAATCTCGGCTTCGCCATCAACCATCATCTGCGCCAGAAAGTGTCCGGTGCCGCCTGCAGCAGTGATGCCGAACGAGAACCCTTCGGCCAGCCACATGTTGCGCAGGCCTGGCGCGGGACCGACCAGCGGGTTGCCGTCGGGCGTATAGCAGATCGGGCCGTTGAAATCGTCTTTCAGACCACTTTCCTCACACGACGGAACCCGGTGGATCATCGCCATGTACTGTTCTTCGATCCGCTCTAGATCCAGCGGAAACAGGTCGGCGCGGAAACTGTCGGGCACGCCATGTTCAAAGCACGCTGGCGCGTTCTTTTCATAGACACCCAGAATCCAGCCGCCACGTTCTTCTCGGACATAGGACTGTGCGTCAGCGTCCCGGATAACCGGATGCTCATCCCCCCCATTCGCGCGATACTCGACCAGCGCCGGGTCTTTATCCATGACGATAAATTGATGCTCGACCGGAATGGCAGGCATTTTGATGCCCAGCATTTTGGCAGTGCGCTGCGCGTGGTTGCCCGACGCGGTCACCACATGTTCGGCGGTGATGACAACCTGCTCATCGCCGGGAACAAGGTTCCCGCCCTGCTCAACCATCTTGGTACAGGTGACTTCCCAATGAGTACCATTCCAGTGGAACGTATCGGCCTGCATCTTGCGCACGATCTCTGCGCCATGCTGGCGCGCGCCCTTGGCCATCGCCTGCGTTACATCCGCCGGGTTAATGTAGCCATCGGTGTTGTGATAGATCGCACCCTTCAAGTCTTCGGTGTTGATCAGCGGCCAGCGGGCCTTGATCTCATCCGGGGTCAGCCATTCGTACGGCACGCCACAGGTCTCAGCTGTTGAGGCGTAGAGCATGTATTCGTCCATACGCTCTTGCGTCTGGGCCATGCGCAGGTTGCCGACAACGGCGAAACCCGCGTTCAAGCCAGTTTCTTCCTCAAGCTGCTTGTAGAAATCGACCGAGTACTTGTGAATATGCGTCGTGGCATAAGACATGTTGAACAATGGCAGCAGGCCAGCCGCGTGCCAGGTTGAACCGGACGTCAACTCGTCCCGTTCGATCAGCATCACATCGTCCCAGCCCGCCTTGGCCAGATGATAGGCGATCGAGGTCCCGATGGCGCCGCCGCCAACGACCAGTGCTTTGACTTGGGTTTTCATAGCCGGGTGTCTCCCCTTGGAATCTGTTGCCACCATATGGCGCAATTGATTCCCTCGGCGCGACATTCATCCGACCAGTGATACTAAAAAAGCGACCCCCAATCTCTTGACGGTCACTTTTTAACTAGGCCACGGGCGGAATTACCCGCCGGTCAAGGTACACTTCTTGAACGCCGCTTTGGTGGAACATTTGCTGGACAGACCAGAGCCGCCTTTGTTGACGCGCACTGGGGTAGCTTCGGCGCTGTCACCCTTCTGGAACATGGACTTCAGCCCGCCCAAAAAGCTGCCCGACCCCGCCTGTGCACCCCCTGCCTGAGTGCCGTCTTCGGCTTGCTCACCGCTGAATGAGGCAACGAGACGTCCCAGAACGTTTTTGCCGTCAGCATCCGCCTTTTGGGTTTCCTCCAACAACAGGTCACTCAGCCCCTTGCGGTAACCGACCTGAACAAGGTCATCTGCAGATTGGATGTTGTTGGCCGTCAGATCAAACGTATCACCGGGCAAGCCGTATTGCGCGGCCAACGAGTTGGCCACCAGCGCCAGCCCGTCGATATTGTCCAGCCGCATCCGGGCCAGTTCTGCCCGCAGCTTAACGAACTCTCCCCGAAGCGCAGCCATGTTTATGGCCAGCTCGGCCTCGCTTTCGGGATCGGATGCTGCATCATTGGCAACACCCGGCACAGGTTTGTCCAGCAGTCCATTCATCGCTTCATGGTCTATCTGAGACAGGAAGGCGTAAACGTCAGGCGCGGGTGCATCCGAATAGAGCTGCACCCGAATCTCCTGCCCTAGCCCAAGTGTCCCCTTGTAGATGCTGAACCCTGCCGGTGCGTCCAGATTCGAAACAGTTGCCGTGATCATCGCCCAAAAAGCCCGATCATCAACAGTGATCACGCTGTATTCATTCTGCGCAAACTGGAAATAGGCGACACCGCCGATAACGCCAAAGGGGGCGTAATCCCGACCGCCGAAATCCATCGCGGCCACGGATTGGGCAATACTGCCAACCAGCGAGTTAGATCTGGCGTCTTTCTTGAGCTGCACCTGAAGCCAAAGGGTGTATTCGCCCTTTTCATAGACCCAGCTGATCTGATCCATTTTTTTGGCTAGCGTCTCGACCTTTTGCACTGCGACATTGCTGGCCAGGGGCCGCGCGGCCGCGCTGACGGTGGCTAGATGCGGTCCTTCGCGGGCATTAAGCGTGAACTCACGATCGACAATCGCCCGACGCACCCAGCCGCCGCCAGTTTCAGGCATGTAGGGCTTGCCACCGGCATGCCAGCGCTTCTTTCGTTCACGCTCAAGCTGTTCGGCATCCAATTCTTCGTTATACGCAGCAAAACGCGCCTTGAACGTACCGATGTACGCGCTGACGGACAGGGTGCCCTCGTGCCTTTTGTCCTGCTGATAATAGTCCAGCCCGGCTATGACCAAAACAATAACGACGGCAAAGCCAATGAACCTTAGTGCGTTCATTAGAAACCTCAAATTCTAACACTGCTCTTTTGCGAAACAGATAGTGGTAAATTGAGGCACTGTTATGGCTTTGATGTAGAAAACCGATGTCAGATCAGGGCTCGGAGCCCGGCAAAATCTTGCCCGGGTTCATAATATTATCCGGATCCAGAGCCTGCTTGATTGCAGCCATAAAATGAACTGCGGATCCAAGCTCTTTAACCAGATAAGGCCGCTTGCCCTGGCCTATCCCGTGCTCACCTGTGCAGGTTCCATCCATCGAAATGGCCAGATCATTCAGCCATCCGACAAAACCATCCGCCTTGGTCACCTCGTCCGGGTTATCCATGTCGATCAACAACAGGGTATGGAAATTCCCATCACCAACATGTCCGACAATCGGTGCCAGCAGGCCAAGGTCTTCGGCCTTTTCCCGCGTTGCGGTAACGCACTCAGCCAGCCGCGAGATCGGGACACAAACATCTGTGGAAATGCCGCGCGCACCGGGGCGCAGTTGCAGACTGGCCCAATACATGTCGTGTCGGGCCTGCCACAGTTTGTTACGCTCTTCCGTGGTTGAAGTGGCCGCAAAGTCAGTACCGCCGAACTCTTCGGCGATCTGACCAAATGTCTCGGCCTGTTCGGCTGCACCCGCGTCAGAGCCATGGAATTCCAGCAGCAACAGCGGTGTTTCCGGCAAGCTGAGTCCGGAATAGGCATTGGCAGCCTTGACTGACATTTCGTCCAGCAACTCGATCCGGGCGACGGGGACGCCATACTGAATGGTCATCATCACCGCCTGACAGGCCGCATCGACCGTCGAGAATGAGCAACGGGCCGAGGTGATCGCCTCGGGGATTCCCTGCAGGCGCAAGGTGATTTCCGTGATAATGCCCAGCGTCCCTTCGGCACCAATCAGCAGGCGGGCCAGGTCATACCCGGCTGAGGATTTTTTGGCCCGATGGCCCGTGCGGATGATCTGCCCGTCCGGCATCACGGCCTCAAGGCTGAGGACGTTGTCCTTCATGGTGCCATAGCGCACGGCGTTGGTACCCGAGGCACGGGTTGCCGCCATGCCCCCCAGTGACGCATTCGCCCCCGGATCAATCGGAAAAAACAGGCCTTGATCGCGCAGATACGTGTTCAGATCCTCGCGCGTCACACCGGGTTGCACGACGCAATCCAGATCGCTGGCGTGAACGGCCAGAACCTTGTTCATTTGCATCATATCGACCGAGATACCACCAGCCGGCGCATTCACATGGCCCTCAAGCGAGGTGCCAGTGCCAAATGCAATGACCGGCACCTTATGCTGGGCACATGTCTGGACGATCTCGGAAACTTCTTCGGTCGAATGGGGATAAACCACCGCATCCGGGGACTGGTTTTCAATCCAAGTTGTCGTGTGACCATGCTGTTCGCGGATCGCCTGCCCGGTTTGCAGACGGTCCCCGAACTTTTGCTGTAGAATGCCGACAGCCGTTTCAATTCCGACCTCGTTTCGCGGCAACGCGGCTGCCTGCACCATGTGGTTTCTCCCTTATTCGCCCAGCGCAATACCTTCGCGCCGAGGATCGGCACCACCTACCAGCACGTCGCCGATTTCAATCGCATGCAATCCCGAGGTCAGGTCGCGAGGATTAACTTCGAACCCCTGTTCGATCAGCGCATCCGCGAACCCTTCGGCCGCAGTGCCCTGTTCGACATCATAGGTTCCAAAGCGGTTGACCATATGCGGTAGGGACAGCGCCTGTTGCACATCCATATCCCAATCCGCCCAGGCGATGATCGACTTGGCCACATAGCCGATGATCCGGCTACCGCCGGGTGACCCGATAGCCAGAACAGGCGCACCGTCCTGCATCACAATTGTCGGGCTCATGGACGAGCGCGGGCGTTTGCCGGGCTCAAGCCGGTTGGCAATCGGCACGCCGTCACTGTGGGTTTTGAACGAGAAATCGGTCAGCTCATTGTTCAGCAGGAACCCGTTGGTCATCAACCGCGACCCGAACCCGTTTTCGATCGTCGTGGTCATCGACAATACGTTGCCATACTGGTCCACGATCGAGATATGCGAGGTCGAGGGCAGCTCAATCGACATATCATCAGCCCAGTTCGATGCGTGATCAAATTCAGGATTTCCCGGTCCGACTTCGGTCAGTGCGCCCTCTCCGCCAAGTAGTTCACCCCGTTGGGACAGATAACCCGGGTCGACCAGACCCTGCGTGGGCATGGGGACAAAGTCGTGATCGGCCATGTACCGACCACGATCCGCAAAGGCCAAACGCGAGGCGTCGCCGATCAGACGCCAGGTATTGGCGTCCTCGGGACCCATGGCGGCCAGATCATAGCCTTCCAGCATGCCCAGAATCTGCCCGACTGTCAGGGCTCCGGATGACGGCGGGCCCATGCCGCAAACCTCGTAGCTGCGATAGGCGGCGCAAACCGGTTCACGCTCGATCACCTGATAAAGTGCCAGATCGACGCCCGACAACACACCCGGGTTTCCCGGCGCGTTTCGCACCGTGCTGACAATCCCCGCGGCAATTTCGCCGCCATAAAACCCTGCGGCCCCGTCACTGGCCAGAACCCGCAAAGTGTCACCATAGGCCGGGTTCGTCAGGCGCTGCCCTTGCTGCAAAGGCGCGCCGTCGGGTAGAAAGTACTCGGCAGTCACCGGAAAGCGCGACAGTCGTTCGGCGTCTGCCTCAACTAGGCCAGCCAACCGGGGCGAGACCAGAAACCCGTTGTCAGCCAGGGTGATACCATCCTGAAACAGGCCTGGCCACGGGCTACGACCCCAGCGCCGGTGTGCCTCTCCCAGCAGCGCTGGCGTGCCGGGCGTGCCAACGGACAAGCCACCAACAACCGCATCAAAGAACTTGAGCGGCTCGCCGTTATCGTCGTGAAACAACCTGTGCGTGGCCTCTAACGGCGCGGTCTCGCGCCCGTCCAGCGTGGTCAGCTGACCGGTGGCCGCATCATACCAGACCAGAAACGCACCACCACCAAGACCCGAGGATTGTGGCTCGACCAGACCCAGAACCACTTGCACGGCAACCATCGCGTCAGCGGCCGAGCCGCCTGCCCGCAACACCTTGGCCCCGGCCTCAACGGCGAGGGGATTCGCCGCCGCGACCATCCAGTTCTGTGAGGTCACCGGTTCGCCAGCCAGTTTGGCCTCAAGCGCTGCGATGACCTCGTCGGTCAGGCCCTGAACCTGGCCCTCAGAGGCCCCTTCGGGCGCGACGGCATCTGCGGTCTCTTGCGCAAAAGCCGGGCCGGCAAACGCAAACGCCGTCAAAAACAATCCTGAAATCAGACTTCGTCTCATAGTATCCTCCTGAAAAATCGAAATTTGCCGCCTTGGCCTAATCCGAACGCCTTACAGCATGGATGGTACGACCTGATCCGGCGGGCGGTGGCCATCTTCGAACGTTTTGATATTGACGATAACTTTTTCACCCATCTCGATCCGCCCTTCCAAAGTGGCCGATCCCATATGCGGCAGCAAGACGACATTCGGCAGCTGCCGAAGGCGCGGATTGACATCCGTGCCGTGTTCATAAACATCCAATCCAGCGCCCGCGATGTCACCCGAGCGAATTTGACGCGTCAGGGCGTTTTCGTCGATCACTTCTCCACGGGACGTGTTTACGACAACGGCCGTGGGCTTCAGCAGCTTCAGCCGCCGCGCATTCATCAGATGAAAGGTCGATGGTGTCGACGGACAATGAACAGAGATCACGTCCATTCGCGCCACCATCTGGTCCAGACTTTCCCAGTAAGTTGCCTCAAGCTCTTGTTCGATCTCTGGACGCAGGCGGCGGCGGTTGTGATAATGGACTTGCATCCCAAAAGCGCTGGCGCGACGAGCGACGGCCTGACCGATCCGGCCCATCCCCAGCACCCCAAGGCGGCGACCACCGATCCGTCCCCCAAGCAAGGCGTTCGGAGACCAGCCGGTCCAGTCGCCTTTTTGCATGACGGACAACCCCTCGGGTATCCGGCGGGTTACGGCCAGTATAAGCGCCATGGTCATGTCAGCGGTATCGTCGGTCAAGACGCCCGGCGTGTTTGATACCAAAATACCGCGCTGACGCGCCGTTGCGACGTCGATGTTATCGACCCCTGCCCCGTAATTCGCGATCAGACGCAGGTTTTCACCCGCCTGTCCCAGCAGCCCACCATCGATCGAATCCGTCACGGTTGGCACCAGAACATCGGCCGTTTGCACCGCCGTCACAAGTTCTTCGCGCGTCATGGGCGTATCCGAGTCGCGCAGCTGCACATCGAACAATTCGCTCAACCGGGTTTCAACCGCCTCGGGCAACCGTCGCGTTACGACAACACTCAGACGTTCTCTTGTCACCTTGGCACTCCCATCGCTTTGCAAACATTCGCGCGCCATGGCATCGTGGCGCAGGATAAGGCGGGGCACAAGAACCCCAAAGCTATTGAGACGACCTTTTTTCGCAGCAAGATAAACAAGTACAAGAGCAGACAGGCAGTGAGTGGTTCTCGACCGGTGAAGCGCCGTTTTTTGGCGATAGTGTCCGTATTTCTGATCGCAGCTGGCGCGTTGCCCGCCAGCGCGCAGGACAAGCGCGGCCCTGTGACAAACCTTCCACTGCCGCGCTATGTGTCGATGAAGGCCGCAGAAGGTAACGTGCGCCGCGGCCCATCGTTGACCCATCGAATCGACTGGGTTTTCAAACGGCGCGGCATGCCGCTGCAGATCACAGCTGAATATGGCAATTGGCGCAAGGTGCAGGATCGCGACGGTGCCGGGGGCTGGGTCCATTACGCGCTGCTGTCCGGTGTGCGCACTGTACTGATTGAAGCCGAGATGCTGCCAGTCTACATCAACCCTGATCCCAACACGCAGGTCAGCGCGCAATTCGAATCCGGTGTCGTTGCGCGACTGGGGAGCTGCAGCATTGACTGGTGCTATGTTTCAGCGGGCGGTTATCGCGGCTGGACGCTCAAATCGAACCTCTGGGGGGTCGATCCGTCCGAAGTCCGCGAGTGATCCAGAGGCCCTGGCCTGCGGTCACGACGTACGGTCAATGAAATCACAGGTCAGACTCACCAAATCCGCGCCGACATCCTCTTGCAGGAAATGTCCGGCTTTCGGCAGCACGACATGAGGCTGACCTGCTGCGCCTGGGCACAACTTTTGGAAAACTGTATCAACGCCGGCCATAATCTGATCGTCGGCCCCAAAGGCGGTCAATACCGGGGTCTGCAATTCCTGGATCACCTTCCAGGCCTTACGGTTTGGCGCGGTGGCTGGATCATCGGGTGAAGCAGGCACAAGCATCGGGAACTGCCGCGCCCCAGCTTTGTAGCTTTCGTCGGGAAATGGGGCATCATAGGCCGCGATGACCTCGTCTGACAGGTGTGAAACAGTACCCCCCTTCAAAATCCCCCCGGCGGGAAACACCGGCACGTCCTGACTGAACCTGCGCCAATTCTCAAAGGCAATGCCCATTGGCTGATCGCCTGTTGGCAACGCGGTGTTGGCCACAACAATGCGCGCGAATCTGTCCGGCATCTCAGCCCAAAGCCGCAACCCGATCAATCCACCCCAATCCTGACAGACCAGCGTAATGTTGCGCAGATTGACGGCGCGCAGCCAGTCCCCCATCCACATGACATGGCGTGCATAAGTGTAATCGTTGCGCTGCGAAGGTTTGTCCGAGCGACCGAACCCAACCAAGTCCGGAGCAACAGCGCGGTGTCCCTTGGACACAAAACCATTAATCATATGGCGGTAGAGGTATGACCAGCTTGGTTCACCATGCATCATCAGCACCGGCGCAGCCTCACGCGGCCCCTCGTCCACGTGGTGAACACGCAGCTTGCCGCCTTCGGTATCGTCTACATCCGTGTAATTTGGAGCAAAACTGTAATCCGCGAGGCCTTGAAACCGTTCATCTGGGGTGCGCAGGGTTTTCATATCTCACCTGTGTTTTTGATCACGATAGCTTTGGGTCGCCACGACCCTGCAGCTTGTATGGTTCCATGAAACAGCCCAACACCGCCGGTCGCAAGCCTCAGTTCAGGGGCGCCGGTTAACATTTCGTTTGGTCAGCGATGCGAAAACCTGCAATCAAGGCCCAGTCGATCGGGCCGCAAACTCTGGCAACTAAAGAGGTGTATTCGCACCCTTGCACGTCCCGAAAAATAATTTTCGCGGCATGTTCATTTTTTGTCGGAAAGGTCTTGAACCCTCCAATCAACAATCGTAGATAGCGCCTCACCGTTGGGGTGTAGCCAAGTGGTAAGGCAGCAGTTTTTGGTACTGTGTATCGTAGGTTCGAATCCTACCACCCCAGCCACTCACACGCAGAAAAACGTACTTCCCTGTTCTTGGCAGAATTTCCCCGGTGTTTACCGCGGGTTAGCCCGTGCGCATTCCTGGAGAGACTTAATCTTTAGCAATAAAACCCGCGATTTCCCTGTTTGTCTCTGTCGGCGGAATTTGCCGAGCCAGTTTTCCCTGTTTTGCGGGAAATAACAGGGAAGTTTTCTCGAAAACCTTATTCAGATCGATTTTAGAGTTTGGTAGCGCCCTGTATATAAAGGGTAATTTCGTAATTTCCCGGCTCGCAATATCAGGGAAAATTTGAACGCCTATCAGGGAATTAACAGGGAATGGATTTGGGCTTACAGGGAATTTGAGGATTGCTCTGCCAGCAGCAGCCTCTCCTGCGCCTCCCAGCCCAAAGGGATTTTGGTTCGGATCAGCGAGAGAATGGACCAGTGATCGGGATGGTTACCGCACGCGATTGCGCTTTGTATCTTGGGCGACAGGCTGGCGAGTTTTATACGTTTTCGGATGTAGTCGGGATCGACATCTGCATGGATTGCAACATCGGCGAGCGGCTTTCCTTCCTTGAGAAGAGCGACCCAGTGATGGGCATCGGCCAGGCATTTGACGAGCACCGGATTCGGCTCAGGCTTCATATCGCCAATCAGTATCTTCTGTTCAACCCCACGCCGACGCAGCCGGAGAGTTACTCGCAACGTCAGGTGATCCCGCTCGATCCTGTTAAGGTCGACGGTCAAGAAGTCTGCGGTTTTGTCCGGATCGAGTGCGATTGAGATATTCTCCCGCGCCAGATCAACACGAGTGACAAGATCTGCGGCGGCAGCGACGGTGATAGCTTTTTGGTCGATCATATCTTTGATGCGTGCTGCGAGAACCTGCATCTCGGAGACATCAGCGTCTTTCAGAAGCGCCAGGTGCCAGGCACTGTCGTTGAGCGCTGCTTTGATCGCATCCGTAAGCGTGGCCTCAAGCGTCGACACCGGAAGGCGCCATCCGGTCGGGTCTTTGCCCCGGATCAACCGATTGGAAATGTAGTATCGTAACACACGACCGTTCTTACTGGTTTGGCTTGGGGTGAGATGATCGCCGGTCTCGTCAAAGAGCTTGCCTTTAAACATGGCACCATTCGAGGTGCCGGCATGCGCGCCTCGCGCCTTGACGGCACGCGCCTGAAGGGTCGCCTGTACCTCATCCCAAACCGACTGCTCGATGATGGCCTCGTGCTTTCCCGGATAGGTTTTGCTTTTGTGCTTGATCCGACCGATGTAGATCGGATTGGTGAGGATGTGATGGATCTGCCCTTTTGACATGATGGTACCGCCGAGCTTCCTGCCGGAGCTGTAACTGCGCCGTTTGGACCGAATGCCCTGACGTTCTGCGGCGGCGCAGACCTTCGGGAGCGATCCCAGCTCGACACAAAACTGATAGAGGCGTCGGACATCTTCGGCTTCCGCGGGATTGATGACCAGACCACGGATCGTTTTGTCGGGATGCGGATCATAGCCCAGAGGAACAGTACCACCCATCCAGAGCCCCTTTGCCTTGGAGGCCGCGATCTTGTCCCGAATACGCTCCGCCGTGACCTCGCGCTCGAACTGGGCAAAGCTTAGCAGCATGTTGAGCGTGAGCCGTCCCATGCTGGTGGCGGTGTTGAAGGACTGCGTGACAGAGACAAAAGAGGCATCAGCCGCGTCCAGCCGATCAACGATTTTTGCGAAATCAGCCAGCGACCTGGTAAGCCGGTCGATCTTGTAGAAAATGATCCTGTTGACACGCCCGGCGTCGATGTCTGCCAGCAGTGCCCTCAGACCCGGGCGATCCATCGTTCCGCCGGAAATCCCCCCGTCATCGTACCGTTGTCGGACAAGCTTCCAGTCTTCATGGCGCTGGCTGGTGATGAAGGCTGCGCAGGCCTCATATTGCGCGTCGAGAGAATTGAAGTCCTGTTCCAGACCCTCCTCGGACGACTTACGGGTGTAGATGGCACATCGGATTTTGGGGCTAGCCATTGGCGCGTTCCTTCAGTCCGAAAAACCTAGGCCCTGACCAATGCGCGCCGGTGATGGCTTTGGCGATTGCCGAGAGCGACCGGTAGGTCTGACCTTTCCAGCTAAACCCTTCCTCGAGCACATCAACGCGGTGCGTCACGCCATTCCACTCCCTGACAATCTGACTTCCCGGCTGCATCGCGGGTGCTCTTTGGTCCCGCTGGTGTGACGTGGCGGCTTTGAGCGCCGATTGCGTTTGACGATTCAGACCACCTAGTTGCCGGGTCTGGAGTTCAAATGCCAGGATCGGTTTGGCGATCGTCAGGCTGAGGTGCCGTGGAAAAGGTGTTCTGAAACAGCTTCGCCACAGGGCAGTACATTGCTCTCTGGTGAGAGCTTCAAGATCCTCGGCCGATCTTGGGTTTTTGCTTGGACATTGTGTACTGGTCATGTCGTCTCCGTATGATTTAGCTTCTACCGAGACGAGCCTGAAGGTGTTCAGGATAAGAAAGTCTATAACATTTTCAGTCTCTTATATCCAGTCATCAATTAAATTCCGAAAAGGTGATTTATTTACCTAGCATTGGCCTGTTTGGTTGTGTCATGCAATAGCTATGACACAAGAAGACAACGATACGGCCCAAAATCCGCGCAAGCCTGGTCGCCCGAAGGGGTCGATTCGATATCCCGGAGACCAGCCCGCATTGGTCAAGATAGCTGAGCGCTCTATCGAACAACCGGATGCTTCTTTTACTAAACTCGCGAACAATGTTGGGTTTAAAGAGGAAAACGAAATCAGGCGCCTCAGAGGGAAATGGAAAGAGCAATCCAGGGCGCTAACAGAACAAGCAAGGTTACGCAGAGATGCAAGGCGTGACCAGGGGTTTTTAGGTGATCTGGCGCTTGGCTGGCTCGAATTGCAAGGGTGGATTGCGCAACTAGCTGACTCTGAGCTTGTCAATCGCATGGCGCGATTCTCGCAACACCTAACTGCCATGGCGGGAGCGAGGAGGGCACTGGACCTCACACGAAAACTTCCGTTTGATGTGAATGATAAGGAGCAGCTTTTGTCTGCGTTTGCCAGGTTCGAAACACGTGACATCCGAACGCTGGATGACATGAAAAATTCGCTTCCGGAAAACGCCGAACTCAAACACCTGCCCCAAAGCACCCGATACTATATGAACGCTCTAATTTATTACCAATTGTCACTCGATGAGTTGGCAAAGGAAGCTGATGCTCAAGATAAGCAAAATGAGTCCGAAGAGGCTTCGAAATGACCCGACATGCTTCGTTCAATGTTGGTGCGGATCGAATATTGTTCAAACCTGTTGCCGATTTGAAGGCTTACGATCGAAACGCACGCACTCATTCGCGCAAACAGATCAGGCAGATTGCCGAAAGTATTGAACGGTTTGGCTTTACCAACCCGGTCCTCATCGACGAAGTTGGCATGATCCTTGCGGGGCACGGGCGCGTCGAGGCGGCAAGGCGGTTGAAATGGCGTGAAGTGCCATGTTTGCTCATAGGGTCGCTGAGTGAGGGGGAAAAACGTGCCTACATCATTGCCGATAATCGCCTGGCCGAAAAAGCCGGCTGGGATGATACGATCCTGGCGGGTGAGCTTGAATATCTGATTGAGGATTGCCCCGACATTGACGTGCGGGCGACAGGCTTCTCTATATCGGAGATCGACACTCTCATCGAACCTGGCGGAACCGACCCGGCCACGGAAAGCGAAGAAGATGATGCGCTGCCAGCCCCGGAACCAAACAGGGCGCCTGTGACACAGACCGGCGATATCTGGCAACTGGGCGATCACCTGTTGGCCTGCGGTGACGCGCTTGAGAAATCCACCTATCAGAGCCTGATGGATGCACCGGCTCAGATGGTGTTTGCCGATCCGCCTTACAATGTGCCCATCGACGGACATGTCCTGAGCAAGGGACAGAACAAGCACCGGGAATTTGCGATGGCCTCGGGGGAGATGACCCCAAAAGAGTTCACACGGTTTTTGCAGAAGAGCTTCCGGCACCTTGCAGACCATTCAACTGACGGCGCGATCCACTTCATCTGCATGGACTGGCGGCATGTAACCGAACTTCTGGAAGCTGGTAGCAAGGTATATGGCGCGCCGAAAAACCTTTGTGTCTGGGTTAAGGACAACGGCGGTATGGGGAGCTTTTATCGTTCACGCCACGAACTTGTTTTTGTGTTCAGGAATGGTGATGCGTCCCACATCAACAGTTTTGAACTGGGTCAGCACGGTCGCTATCGCACCAATGTCTGGAATTACAGAGGCATAACATCCGGGACGAAAGCGGCGCGTGAAGAACTGGCCATGCATCCGACGGTCAAACCTGTGGCGATGGTCGCCGACGCGATCAAGGACTGTTCGGCACCGGGCGGGATTGTTCTGGATGCATTCGGCGGCGCCGGCACGACACTGATTGCGGCGGAGAAAACCCGTCGGCGCGCGCGTCTTGTCGAAATCGATCCGGTTTACTGTGACACCATCATCCGCCGGTGGCAGGCTTTTACACATGAAGACGCTGTTCTGAGATCCTCAGGCGAGACTTTTGACGATGTTTTGATGGCAGAAGCGGGCTCGCGTGATGAGTGACCACGAGATTGGATATGGCCGGCCGCCCAAGGCCACGCAGTTCAAAAAGGGCAAGTCCGGAAATCCCAAAGGGCGTCCTCGCAAAACGACGTCTTTGAATGCCATCGTGAAGAAAGCTGCCGCCAGGAAAGTCTCGGTCCAGACCGCTCAGGGATCGAAACGCATCAGCAAAATCGAAGCCCTGGCTGACAAGACAATCAACGATGCGCTCAAGGGCGATGCCCGCGCGCGGACAGAAGCGTTCCGGCTATTGAGAGCTGCGGATATGCAGGATGAACTGGCCGCGCAAACCAGACGGGCCGTTGAGAACCTGGGGGAGGATGATCGCGCTGTCCTTGCCAGTTGGGAGGCCAGATTACTGAGCAAAGGTGTCAAACATGAATAAGCATGCCAGAAATGACGTCGCGGAACAGTTGAAATTGCTGAAAGCCGTATTGCGTAGCGATTTAGCCTTGTTCACTGAACGCTGTTTTGCTGAGATCAACGGGGGCCAGGAATTTCTCAACAACTGGCATATGGACGCCATAGCGCATGAGCTCACAAAGGTGGCGCAAGGCGAAACCAGAAGACTGCTCATCACACTGCCGCCACGGAGCCTGAAATCCATCACAGCCTCAGTGGCATTCCCGGCCTGGTTACTGGGGCATGACCCCGGCAAAAAGATAATCTGTGTCTCCTATGGTGGTGATCTCGCAACGGCACACGCAAACCATTGTCGCAAGGTCATGGCGAGCCCCTGGTATCAGGGAGCGTTCCCGGACACCCGGATTGATCCTACGAAGAACACTGAAGGATTGAGCCTGACAACAGCCGGAGGGCAACGCCTGAGCACCACTACCGGCGGAGCGCTGACCGGGCAGGGTGGTTCTGTCATTATCATTGATGACCCTATGAAAGCAGGCGACGCCTATTCTGAAACTTCGCGCAAGAAGGTCAAGGACTGGTACGACACGACGCTGCTCTCCCGGCTTGATAACAAATCAACGGGGGCGATTATCTTGGTGATGCAACGCCTTCATGTCGACGACCTTGCGGGTCACGTTCTGGCGAAAGGCGGTTGGCGACATCTCGATTTACCGGCGATCGCACCGGCAGCAATGGATGTCGAGATTGGACACAACCGTTTCTATCGCCGCAAAGAAGGCGAGCTGTTGCACCCGGAGCGTGACAGTCAGGAGGTGCTGGATGAACTCAGGGCGTCAACGGGCACACATGCCTTCTCAGCGCAATATCAGCAACGACCTGTTCCTGCGGAAGGCAACCTGATCAAATGGTCCTGGTTCCAGTACTACGATACTGCCCTTGAGAAAAAGACCTACAGCACAAAGATCGTTCAGAGCTGGGATACGGCCTCAAAAGCCACTGAACTGGCGGATTACTCGGTCGGCATAACCGCGATTATTGAGGGGCGTACGATCTATGTTGTCGACGTTGTTCGGGAAAAACTGGACTACCCTGACCTCAAGCGCAAAGTCATCAAGACAGCCAAGAGATGGAAAGCCGATACTGTCTTGGTCGAAGATAAAGGATCCGGTATCAGCCTGATCCAGGACCTCAAACGCGAACTTATCCGGACAATCCCAATTAAGCCGGAAGGGGACAAAATTGTTCGAATGGCGACATGCTCTGCACAAATCGAGTCAGGCAGTGTTTTGTTGCCGCGCAAGGCGGTTTGGATGAATGACTTCCAATCCGAGCTTTTGGCGTTTCCGGAAGGCCATCACGATGACCAGGTTGATGCCTTGTCACAGCTCATCAATTGGGACCGCACGCGTAGCCGCTATACGTTGGAGAATGTCGGATGATTGGATCTATTGACTGACAGTTAAAACCTACTTGCAGGTGTGTGCTCCTGTCTCAGTCAGTTGGTCGCGCAGCATGTCCTGATGGGACCAGACCTTGATGATAACCCGGGCGCCTTCCGGTTTGCCCTGATCGCGCAGTTCAGTGCAGACATACTCCGCAAAACCGTCATGTCGTGATCCATCATCATCGCGTGACAGCCAAAGAATACTAGGCGTTGACCAGACAGGCCCGCTTGATCCAGCCAATCCTTGACGGCCGCGATCTTGGCGCGAATTTTTTCTGATGCCGAGCGAGTTGCACATCTGAATTAGCTCGCGGCCCAAAGCTGACATTCGCCATCTTCCGGAATTCACTGGCTGGCTTCCCAAGAGCAGCCATTCGTGAAGAGCGCAGCATTTTTCTATAACTGCTCGGCGGGGCGATGCTGCTTTTCCTTGTCTTGCGCCCAATAACTAATGGTTGTGTCGCAAACTTTCTTGGAGCCTTCAAAATTTGGGAAATTATTCCATTGGCTTTCAGTTTAACGCCAAGCACTGGCTGAATCTGGGCGTTAATAGACCAAAAATCACGAAGGTCGTCCCCATTTCACCCATTCACACGATGAGCATAGGAATAACATCCCACGCAAAAAAACTTTGCGACACAACCCCCCAGCCCTGTCTACTAGATCATGCGAGCCGCACGGCGCGCGCGGGTCTCATAAATCTAAAACTCCAAACCAACCATCAAGCATCGGAGATTACCTTGACACACCCGACCCGTGTCGCGTCCGCTAGCCTTCAGGGATTGTTTGGCGCAGGCGTGACAGCAGTGAACGATAAGATAGAGCGCCGCTAACGCCTGCTGCGGTAGAACTCATCAACAGCGACACCATGATCGCCGTCCTGAGCGTATCCTCCTCTGACTGCAGCACCGGCCAACCGACAAAGAGAATTACCAGCGCTGGAGTGACAAATGCCAAGGATGCAAAGGCGGATCTTGCGAGCAACCCATCAAAGAATGCGATCCAAGGGAAGGTCACATCGTGATGCTTGAGCTTCGGTGCCAGATGCTGAAACTCGATCAGAAAGTAGAGTTGCGCCAGAACTAGGAACCCTGCACCCCAAAGCGCCAAAGAACCCACTGGGAACTCAAGACCAACCACCTTGATCCTCCGGTCCGTGTTTCTGAGGCGTGTCTCAAGCACCGCACGGAGATCTGCAATCGGAAGTGCCTCGATGCCAGTTGTACTCTCGGCCAATTCGGCAAAGGCATCTCCAAACGCGCCCAAGGACAGATCGGCCGAAATCTGGGTACGGAGCTTATCTTGGAGCGCAACTGGGATTTCTATGGTCTCGATTGCAACCTCGATGGTGAATACAGGTGGGTCACCAGGCAAAGGCGGAGCACCCAAGGAATTGCGCGTTGCCACCGCGGTCTGGGTCAGATCGCCATGAACAGCTATGAACTCGAGGTTGTGTGAGCCACGCGCGCGTGTTTGGGCGGGCACCCTCTCGGAAAGCTCGCGGACCGCTGCGGGACTCGCCCTTTGAAGACTAAGTATGTACTCGGCGTCCTCGGGGGGCAGTTGCACAGCATCAAAGCGAACAGAAGTAATGTGCACGTCCGTGTGTCTCTGGTCGGTAACGCGAACCCGCGCGGGCAGATCTCCCGATGTAAGCGCGCCAACAGAGATCCGTACGTCAGAATTCAACCCGTCCCATATCGCTTGAAAATCGGCCAAGGTCGTCGGTTGCTCTACCCGAAACCCCATTGTGTACCAACCTGGCAACCCCAGATTAGCGCCTACCAACTCATCATCCACACCGTTTGGACCTCTTAGGCTGAAAGAAGCGCCGGGTGTGCGCAACAGCATCTCGTGGGGTACGTGCTGCACCGGGTCGCCGATGATCTGAAGTCGAAGCCCATCGTGTTCGGTAAGCTGCGTTGGCCATCGGGTTGGATACCGAACCTTCACCTCTCCTATCCGCTCGACCGCTGCGGTTTGGACCCAATCCTCGTCCCAGTCTTGCACCGCGCGTTCAATACCCCTGATCTGGTCAACCGCACGATTGAGCTGAACATTGGGATCAGCTGCGGACGCCAGAAGAATAGCCGCCTGCACCAGCACCAAAGTCGAAAATGACTTGCGGTGATACTTTAAGGTTTCCTCTTGGAAATCGGCCATTCAAAAACCCATTTGCAAAACTTCTGAGACTATCATTGTAGGATGACCCGATCCTGACACCGCACGCAAGAACTTGAAGGCATCGCCGTTCTGAAACACTCAAACGCAAAGGATCTCGCGCCGGCAGGCCTCCCGTCCGAGTGCAATTTTGTATGAGCCTGAATCAATGCAATGCTCTCATCGTTGGCAATCGAAATGTCGAACGCCAAATCGATGATCATTTATAGGTTGGGAGATTTTCTCAATATGTAGCCGACAAAAAGGAACGAGAGGCGCTTTGGCACAATTACCGCAGCGACTTCATACCGTCAGCAGGTTCCGCGCTGTTATTGTTTGGCAACAAAAAGACTGGTGAAAGGACAGTTCCAGCAAACGGAATGGTTTCCGAGTTCGAGATCGCGGCAGAGAATGGTCTTGTACTCCTACCTGTTGGTGCCACTGGCTCAACAGCGGCAGACGTTGCCGCTCGTGTCTTGGCTGCTCCAGAAAGATATCCAAGTATATCACCGGATCTTGTTCCTTTGATCGAAGAGCTGAACAAACCAGTGAATTCTTTGAACGAGCTGATTTAGCCACTAGTGAAACTGGTTCGGAAAGCCGGATCGACCTGAGTGAGCTAAATTGAGCGCAAGCGTATAAGGAGTTTTGATGCCAGTTTCCATGACCGACCTAAGATTTGAATCGCGAATGGCCGATCAACAGATTGCAAAATCGCTATCTGAGGCTCAACGAAGTCGGATGACAACAGCATTTTTGTGCCACGCACATAAGGACCGCTCTCTGGTTCAATTAGCCGTTCCTCGTCTTGCTGACGGGAACGAGCCAGCGTCGACCCCGTTATCGACGCAGCGACTAGATATATGATACTCTAAGCGTGTGAAAGGTATTTTTATGACGCACGATGCCGCTCTGGTTTTTCAGAACGAAACTCTTTTGGCGCAACCTGCTACGCATGTGATCATCGTTGCGGCTGGGCGTTATTATCATGGCAAAGGCAAAGGCGATGCAATGACAGATATCGGCGGCGATATCTCTCAATTGTCATCGCCTCCGGTTACGGCCAAGTTGATCACGGATTGGTTCTTGACCGAGTTCAAGAACTCCGAACGTCCTCTCGGCAGCTTGTCCATGTGTGTATCAGATGAGGATCCCAGTTCCTACACGCCGCCTGGCACGGTAACCGCGCGAGATATCCCCGAGGCGGATTTGGGCTCGGTAACCGAAGCTGTACATCATTGGTCGGAACGTCTGAAAACACATTCCAGTAATCTGGCTGTGTTTTATTTCTGCGGTCATGGTGTGTCGCTTGGTCAGCAGGCGGCTTTGCTCCTCTCGGATTTCGGCAGATCGGTTAATGGCTATGCGCCTGCCATTGATCTGGACGCGCTGCGAGGGACAATGAAGAACTCTCCTGCGGATCAGCAGCTGTTCTTGTTGGATTGCTGTCGTACAAAAGTTGACTTCCTCTATGAGGATGAGCCTAGCCTAGGCACACGTATTCTGTCTATTCCACCTTCGGCCCGCGAATCGGGTGGGGCAGCGCAGCAATGTATCTTGTTTCCAACCATTGATGGCGAAGAAGCATTTGGGCAGATCGGCAAAGCCAGCGTTTTCGCTACTTCGTTTCTTGATGCCGTGCGCTTTGCCGCGCCAGATGATGAGACAGGTGTCTGGAAATCCAGCACTCCATCAATTCTGAAAGCGGTTGACCGTTTGATCCAATGGCGTTTGCCAGAAGAACTGCGCCACCGATCCGTTCCGACCAGTTTGGACCTTTCGAGCTTCGACTTTAACGAGGTTGACGAACCGAACGTCATCAAAGGTTTTGTTAAGCTGTCTGACCCAATGACATGGCCCGAAGCGACGTTGATCTGCACTGAAACGACGAGTGCGCACCCTCAAGTGTCTCAGGTCGCGGAGGAGTCGAACGAATTGGGATGTTGCGTTTTTGACTTGCAACCTGGCCAGTGGGAGTTTTCGGCAACTTTGACGAACCAACCCCCATTTGCCGTGCCGGATACGCGCAAGTTGTTGCGGCCCGTGACCTATGTGGAGTTGGAGGTGCGCGAATGATAGAGTTTAACCTCGTCGTAACCCAGCCCCATGCCGACGGCGCGTTGATCGCGGGTGCAGTGGCCGAGGTGGTGTATCTGGCCAAAAGCGACGGTACGCCGATACGGCCGTCTTGGCGACAGACTAGACCGGTTGCAGTGTTCGGTTACGGCCCGAAAGAGCCGACGCATTTCGAGTTGCCTGATCTCGGGTATTATAGCGTCACCCTGCGCCTGCCCCGCGGCAAAGATATACAGCAAGACTTAAAGGTCGAGACAGCCGATAGCCAGGATCACGAAATTATCCTGCCGGTGTCTCCGCATGAATATCTAAGTTGGCAGCAATATGCGGGGCGGGTGAAAGCACCAACGCTGCGCAACGAACCGATACGCGCGCCCGAAATGGCCAGCGTTGCGGCGAAATCTGTTGCGCGGGCCATGAATGCCGTGATCGTGCGCGATCTGGATTTTTTCGATCGACGCGGTGAAACACCCGCAACTAAGGCGGTTCATTTAAGCGGGGGAGTAAACGAGTGGAGGTGCATCGATCCAGATGCCGCCACGCTGTCCAATCTAGGCGACTACGACCTGGGTTACCTGGCTTCAGATGAGTTCTACTATTACTGGAACCCCGCTCTGCCCGGTCACGGACAAATGGATGAAATGTTAAACAGGATTGCGCAACCCGCAAGCAGCTTTGATGGTCCTGCGATGTTCCCAAGGTGGATTGTGATAGATCGCGATGGGCAACAGGATTTGATTTCGATCCCCTGGATGTGGTGGGGGTACAGCGAGCAGACGGGTCAAGAAAAAATCCAGATTTTGTATGACCGCTTGACTGCCAGCCCGATGACGCCTGACGCGCCGGGGCGTACGCAAATATCGGTGGTCGATCAGCATTGGTCAGGGTTATTGGAATTTGTCTCTTCGGGCCGTCTTTTGGAGGTGGCCCAACTGGCCACAGAAATCTTCAAACATGAACCACCCGAACAGGCATTATGGGGCAAACGTAAAAGCCCGCTGATTGCAACGTTGGGTGGTTTGGCATTGGTCGCCGCGTCACCCGACCGTGGTGAACAGCACTGGGACAGTTGGCTGCACAATTTAGCGGAATGGAATCCAGGCCTGCCGGATGGGGCAGTTTTGTTGGGATACCGTCTGCTGCAACTGGGTCAGTATGATGAAGCGCGTCATTGGTTGCATGAAGGGTTGAGACGCGGCATCCCATGGTTTTCCCTGGTTGTGCGCATATTGCGGCTCGGCTTGGCGCAGCTCGAGGATGACGAGGGGTTGGCGCATATCGCCAGGATTTCCGCCCGCGTAGACTCCGATCAAGCCTTTACTGTGATCCGCTTGCCGGAGTCCGAGTGATGTTTCGAATGGTCCTACATCCCGCGCGTGATGGCGATTGCGTTCAACTCAGCTGGGGGAGCCGTGGAAATGAGCGCCATCTGTTTGTCGATCTCGGGCGCGGCTCGACCTGGGGTGATGTTCAGCCGGTTCTAAAGGAATTGGGAGACATCGAGTTACTCGTGATGTCACATATCGATGCCGATCACATTGCTGGCGCTATCCCGATGGTACGGGCCGATATACCGGCATTCAATCCGGCTCGTGTTTGGTACAACGCTCGTCCACAGCTTGAAAAAGCCCATCGCCGATTACATCCCTATGAGGCATTTGGCGCGCGTCAGGCCGAGAAGCTGTCACGCGGGATTGCTAAATTCGGTTGGCCTCAGAACGAAGATTTTGCAAGCGGCGTCGTATCAACCAATAGCCCCGAGGCGCAGGTTCCGATTGAATTGCCTGGAGGCTTGAAACTCACACTTCTCTCACCGGGGGATGCAGAGCTGGCGGAGTTGTTGCCACAATGGGATCGTGAATTGGGAGAAGCCGGTTTGCGTACATTTGACCCAGATGAAGACGATCCTTTAGATTCTGCATTCGAGGCCCTTGGCAGCGCTCCGAATGTACGCGTACTTGCGGCCGCGCCATACGAGCCAGATACGACCAAAGCAAATGGGGCATCAATCTCATTTATTGCTGAATATAAAGGCGTTAGAGTTCTCCTGGCGGCGGACGCGCATTCTGAAGTGCTTGAGCGCAGGCTGGCCCGGCTGGCCGAGCAAGAAGACGGTCGGTATCGTTTGGATCTGCTGAAGATCTGCCATCATGGGTCTAAGGCAAACACATCTCCAACGTTTCTGAGCATGATCGATTGCACTCGGTTCGCATTTTCGACCAATGGGGCGCGGCATCACCATCCGGACCCAGAGACGATAGCTCGTATTCTGGTTACTGATAGAGCACGCGAAAAGACTTTGTATTTTAATTATCGGCAGTCGAGTTCTGAACAGTGGGAGAGTGCGACACTGTCGTCGCGTTGGAACTATAGGACCGTGATACCAGAGGCGGCAGTGAACGGGCGGATCGAAATCGATTTGCGTTAAGTATCAGTGTCTCGGGTTTACTGGGCAAGACAGAGTATTTTGGAATTTTTAGGAGGTCTCTAAAATGGATTGCGTTGTTCTTATTCCGGGTATCATGGGATCAGTTCTGAATACCCCATCGGGTGATGTAATTTGGCCACCCACCGCGTGGGAGGTGACGACTGGATACAAACGCTTGGATCAGATCATGCGTAATGATCTGCGAGCCACCGACATTGTGCGCAGAGTCAGTTGTGTCGGCATCTATCGCCCGCTGATCAAGCAATTGAATGATATTGGCTTTACCGAAGGCGGTGCCGACAAACGGCTCGACATCTTCGCCTACGATTGGCGACTCGATCTCGAAGACATGGCAGCGCAATTATCTGGTCGGATGGAGAACCTGGTACAAGAGGGCGCGGAAAGCCTAACTATTGTGGCGCATTCAATGGGTGGGCTTATCGCTCGACTGGCAGTCGAGCCAAGCACATATCGTGGCACCTCATGGTTTCCTAAACTCCAAGGATTGATCACCTATGGTACGCCTCATCTTGGCGCACCAAACGCATTGGTTCGGATTCTGGGGCTAGAGGGGCAGATTGGAGTTTCAGGCAAGGATTTTGCGACTTTTGCAGCCGATCCTCGGTTCCCCTCTGCTTATCAGTTGTTGCCAGCGCCTGGGGAAAAGGCGGTTTGGGACGCCGCGCACGTGAGTTTGCCCCCGGTCGATATCTATGACCAGGCGGGTGCGCAGAAGGTGGGGCTGAAGCACGAGCTGGTCGCACGCGCTAAATGGGTGCATGACACATTAGCGGCTGGAGAGGAACCTGCGCATGTTCGGTATTTCTTCTTTGGTGGTGGTGGGCACAAAACCACAACACGGTTGAACGTGCTGCCGGGACACGAGATTCCGACTGTCACGGCCGATGCCGGAGACGGTACGGTTCCTGTCTGGAGCGCTTTCGGCAAAGCGACGCAAAAGCAGCTGGCGACCGGTGAACACGCCAAGTTCTTCCGTTATGATCAATGTGCGGCGGTCCTGTACCGCCTGTTTGGTAAAGAGTATTCTCAACAGCCATTTAGCCTGGATAACGGTGTGCTGCTATCAGTGCAGGGCCTAACATTAGGGGCGCAGGAGCCGGTTGAGCTTTTGATCCTTTCGGACGAGCCGTTTGGTGCCATTGATGGTGAACTGGTCATCGGGCGCAGCAACAATCCTGACGAAACGCCGTTTGAGGCCTTCCGAGATGCAATTCCGATCCGCTATGAAGGTCCGCTGGTGACACAGTTGCGGGTCGAGTTACCGGCAATCGAACAACCGGGAAGCTATGAAATACGCTTAAACGGCAGCCCGAGCACACAGGAACCTGCATTCTTTGCAATCAGTGCTGAGCCCTGAGCCATGCCGCGCCGCATGAAAGTGTACTATCTCGCGACCGATCCGTCGACACCGATTGAGAAACGCCCCAGATCCGGACTGATGCAAGGGCGTCAGCTTGAAATCGACGAAGATGAAGTTTTGAGTGACGGCCCAACCTCATCACGGGTAGCCGTGGTCGATATCGATGACGAAACTGGTGAAACTTGGCCGGGGGCCAAGTATCAGCCCGACGGCCCGCGACGGAAGCTGGCGACGCATCAGGTTTCAGACAAATCAGATATCTTTGCCAGAGACTTCCAGCAAGTCAGCGTGTTCGGGGCTGTTCACGCGACTATGGATCTGTTTGAGGGTCCGGGCATCTTGGGCCGTAAACTGACCTGGGCTTTTGATGCTCAGCAGTTAAAGGTTGTGCCGCGCGCTGGGGTTAAAGCCAATGCGCAGTACTCCAGGGAAAAGAGAAGCCTTGAGTTCTTCTTTTTTGATGGCGTGATTGGCGGTATAGACACACGGGTCTATACCTGTTTGTCGCCCGATATTGTGGCACATGAGACCGCACATGCGATTTTGGATGGCTTGGCGCCAGATCTGTACAACGCCACCTCTCCACTGTCTTTGAGCCTGCACGAGGCGGTATCGGATGTTACCGCGATGTTGTTTGCGGCGCGGTCATCCCGGTTGGCTCGGCTGGTGCTGAAATCTAATCACGGAGATTTGCGGCAACCGGGCGCGTTCAACGCGGTCGCTGAACAGTTCGGGCAGGCGAAATCGGGCAGGTTGCAGCCGTTGCGCGATCTGTTGAACGACAAGCGGCTGCGAGACGTTCGTTCTTCGTCGCCCCATGATTTGAGCGAGGTGCTAACCGGCGCAATCTACGAAATGTTTCTGCAAAGCTACAGCACCGAGCTTGACGAACAACAGGCCGAAGATGAAGAAGGAAGATCGCGTTACAGTCTATCTGGCCGGGTCCTTGCGAATGTTGCTGATCGCACCGCTCGAATCGCGTTTCGCGCGTTGGACTATTTGCCACCGGGCGAGGTTACGTTTGCAGACTACGTGCGCGCCGTTGTTAGTGCTGATGCAGCAAGCAACCCCGACAGCCCTGATGAGCGGACGGTTTTGGTGAATGAGGCAGTGAAGCGCGGGATCATTGAGCGTGCTGAGGACGCTGAGCCCGTAATTGCGGACCTGGACCTAAATGATGTCGAATTGGATGCGCTGTATATAGACAATGATATGGCACATGCTTTTGTCGAACAGAACCGTAAGGCGCTTTTCGTGCCCGAGGGCGCAGAGTTTGCAATTCGTCCAAGACTGGATGTGTCGAAAGAGACCTATAGGCGAAATGGAAAAAGGGCTATCACACGCGAGCTGATACTAAAGCTGACTTGGACCGATAATAGCTTTTCGATAGATCGGGGCGGAAACCCTGTTACGGTCCAGATCCGATATGGCACGACATTGGTTCTGGATTGGGTCGAGAAGTCGATCCGCGCCGTGTTGACAACCAGCGAAAGCGAACACGTCAGGGCAGACCGTGCCACCGATATGGCCCTGAGAACCAAATGGCTGGGTAAGCTTTTGGATGATGGATTGGATCTGGATGAGTATTCGACCACGTTGGGCGATGGAACATTGGCGTTTCATGGGCTTGCTCGACAGCTTCATTTGCACGGGCGTTGATGGGCAGCCTCATCTGACTGGTCAAATTTGATTGTTAGTACATCATTGGCCTGTGATCCATCGGGATGACGGTTTCAGGCGCTGGTGGGCGGTTGGTCCTCGTTTGAATTGGTCCGCCCCCATAGTTAGGAAACGGCAGATAGACGATGGAAATCAAGCGCCACAAGCCAGAAGAGAATATCACTAAGTTGCGGAAAGTTGAGGTGTTATGCGGCCAAACGCCGGAACCTAGATGGTCATCAATCCAGATCTAAAGTTTGCGACACAACCAAGGCAGATGCCAATCAAGCAATATCACCCTGACGTCAAGGCGTTTGTAGGATATACCTCGGATGCGTTCGATTTTTTGTATGATCTATCAGGTTTATCTAATCCTGATCCCGCTGGCCCTTGGTTAATTGCTGGTGCGAGAGTGTTCGGCCATACGCTGGTCACAGATGAGAGGTGACAAAGTACTAAGAAAATTCCAATTGTTAATCAGCATCAGAACGTCGCAGTGGATTGCATAAACGGACCAGATCTGATCGCGAGGCCAGCACCATAAAAAAGTCAGACCCAAGCCGACAAAGTCAAAGAAGCCAGCCACCAAGTAAATACGGACGGCGACAGGTACGACATTTCATATGCCAGGCTGCTCTCGTCGCGAGTCATCACAATCCGCATCTCAAGAACTTCGTAGATCGTTTGCGTGACGCAGGCAAGCCACACAAAGTCATCATCACAGCAGTCGCTAGAAAGCTCGTCACAATCGCGAACGCACTCCTCAAATCCCGGCAAAACTGGTCGACTCAGATCGCCTGAGAAATACAGTTGCCAAAATCTGACTCTCGGTGAATTTGCATTATGGTTCGGGTTTGTCAAATATACAATCGCCTAATTTGGAGACGAAAATGGGGGAGGTGCCATGCCTTTTCTAAGTATCGGATGAAAAAGTTGATCGACCACTCAAGAATACGGGTTTGGTGTTTTGCTATTAGCATGGCACTGCTGCTTACGTTGGGGATTTCCAAAGCGACCGCAGACGAGCTAGATCGCCGCTCCGAACTCAAAGTGACTTGGTACGGTGTTTCAACGCTCTTGATCGAAAACTCAAAAACGCAAATTTTGGTCGACGGATATTTTACGAGAGATCGGTTTCGCGTGATTGGCGGCCGTTTCGTACCTTATGAGATCGAACCTGACATTGAAATCGTCTTAAGCAAACTCAAATCGGAGAAGATCGGGAAGTTCGGCTGTGATGGAGATACTTCTACGTCGTGCAAACCGAAAACTCTGGGGTTAATTTTGGTTGCGCATGCGCATTATGATCACGCTTTGGATGCCCCGATCGTTGCCGCCGCAACTGGAGCCAAGTTAATATCAGTCGAACACAGTTCCATACTGGCAAAAAACAACGGTGAAGTCGCACTCGACAATTCTATTGGTCATCTGGTGGATGTCTACTCCAAAGCATACGAAACCGTTGGAGGTCTTCATTGGGAGAGCGTGCAAGTTTCGCATATCAGCCTTCCCAACGCGCAGGCGACACATGTCGAAAAAGAAGGCGACTTCAGAATTACCACGTTTCAATGGCCCCATCTCTTTAGGTCTTTGAGCCCAGCCAAGGGCGGCGCCATTCGCCCATCAGAACTAACCACATTGCCCACGCCAATCTGGAACTTCAGACAAGGAACGCCCTTGGCATTTCACATCGACCACCCTGCTGGAACCATGATAATTTTCCCCAGTGCGGGTAAGGACGCAGTTTTTGATTTCAAGGAAGCAAAATTATCGGCGGATGTTGTGCTTTTGGGGATTGGTGGAGTTTGCTTGTGGATCGGTTGCAAGTCAGTCGATGACCTGTGGAATACAACTGTCCGTCTTACAGAACCTGATCATTCAGCGAACGTTCGTAAGGTTTACCCAATCCACTGGGATGATGATAGAGTGCCATTGGACGGTGAAACTCAGAGTGATTGTCACGTAAAAAAAAGGTTCTACGCAAAGCCTTCTCGCGTAATTCGGGATTTTAGATGGTTTGCAAGTCACGCCGATCCGACGGTCGATGTCATTGTTCCAACACCCTGCGAGGCGTTTTATCCGTTTCAAGATTAAGGGTTGGGTCATTGGTAAGAACTCAAAAATGGGCGCTGTTGCCAAAAAGCGCCTTTGAGCAGCCCCACTTGAGTGGTCCAAATTGAAAGTTAATGCGGCCCTGCGCCCAGCTTGGACAGATTATCGTCTTTGTTTGCCAGCGGACATTCTTCTACACTTAGGCAGCCGCAACCAATTCAACTTGTCAGTTCATCCCTCAAGCTTGTCAAAAGATCAATTCGAGCATTTTGCTGTACGGTTAATGCGCTCGACCGGGCCATTAGACCAAGGACGGTTCGGCTTTGTCATTCGATGTGTCCTATAGGGGCTGTTGTCGCGCTGACATACCGTGCGGCCATTGATGACCCGGATCGCTTCCGGTCTTCCAAAAGAGTTGGCCCTTGGGTCGGCCTGACGCCTTCTCGCAATCAATCGGGTGAACGAGATAAATCTGGCGGCATCACCAAGGTCGGGGATGTCAATCTGAGGCGGGCACTATGCCAGGCTGCAACTGTCATGATGAACCGTAGTCGCGCGACATGGTTGTGAACGTGGGGAGCCCATCTAGCTCAACGCCGCGGCCGTAAAATCGCAATGGTTGCTCTCGCGCGCCGTATTGCAGTCATTCTCCACCGGAATTGGGTCGATGGCACGGTATTCCAACCAGATGTCCCGCCAAAAATGATCTGAGCTCCAGCCAACACCCGTTGTCTGCTTAAACGCGGGCTTTCGAGGTCCCGCAGGGACGCGGTTCCGATGATGCCGTGGTCAGGACTGTCGCTAACATCTGTCAGGCACGCCTATGAGATGGGCACATCGGAATTACATCGAACCAACATCATGTTGGCAACCAAGACGTTGACCACGAACCAAAGCATGTACCCGAAAGATCTCAACCTAAGGCCACGAAAGAAAGCAGGGCTGACAACGGCAGGTCAGCTCTCTTGCGCAAAACTGCTTGATTGATGAGGCTCCGTTACCGAAGTCCGGAGCCTAACTCACTACAAATACCCAATTAAACTGGCAATGCCGTGACTTATGCCGAGCAGCTGAATTCGATAGATTCAGAACCTGAGGGATCGCGCTTACAAGGGAAAAGGAACTTTAGAATATAGTTTCTAGATCTAGGGACGAAAATATTGCAAACTTAAATATATTATCGATTTTTGAATGACCGTTTAGGTCGACTGAATGATTTAATTTTACGAATGCGGTCAAAATCAATTAGGAGGTTGAAGTGAAATCTTCGAACAATAATTTGAATGCTGGTGCTGAGTTTGAAACAGTTCCATCTGAAGAATCTGAAGAGATTGATGAAATTGTAGAGTTAGGCGTCAGTTTGCAAGACAAACGCGCGCAGAATTTAGCCAGTCAAGGCGGGAAAATACTGCGAGGCGTTCATGCTAAGTCTCATGGGTGTGTGAAGGCAGAATTCACTGTCAGAGATGATATAGAAGAAAAATATCGCGTAGGTCTGTTTGCCCAACCCGGCAAAAAGTACGAAGCGTGGATCCGGTTTTCCAACGCGGATGTGTTGGTTGAACACGATCTCAAAGACGGAAAAAACGGCAGTCGGGGTATGGCGATAAAGGTAATGGATGTTGCCGGAGAAATGTTGAGTAAAGACGGCGCTATGAGCAATCAGGATTTTCTGATGGTCAATACACCGGAATTCGCCTTCGCCAACGTGCGCGACTATCTACGCCTTAATCGCGTTCTAGATCTTTCAGATGCAGGCAATGACGCAAACCCATATTTTGTACCATTGCAACTGGCGGCATTGGGCGAACCCGAGGAAGGTGAATCTGCTGATAAGACCGCAAAGCGCAATATGTTGAGGGCCACTATGGCAGCAATTCCCGCGTTCAATGGCTTCACGAAAGCTGATCTTGCCGGAACGAGTGCGTCGCTCAACGTCATAAAGTCGAAGATAGAGCCAAAAACCGTACGCAACCCCCTGGAAGTACAATATTTTGGTGCTGCACCGTTTCTGTTTGGTGCCGGCAAGGCAATGAAATTCTCGGCTGCACCCAGAATCGCCCCTGAACAGTCGCCCTTTTTGGATGTTACTTCAGACAACCCATCCGGAGATTATCTGAGCGAGGCACTGGCTGATGCCATGCTCGGGAACGAAGACATTTGTTTTGATTTCAGGATTCAGATCCGAGATGCAAATGACGATGTCTTGAATATCGAGAATGCCACGACCGTGTGGCCGGATGAAGAAGCCAGATACGAGAGCGTCGCAAAAGTGACTATCAAAGTGCCGCAGACACCTCACACCGAAGAAGAGCGCAGGCATTGTGAACAACTTGCTTTCAGCCCCTGGCACGCGCTTGCCGCTCACCGGCCGCTTGGAGGTATAAACCGCCTGCGTCGCAAGGTTTATGCCAGTTCAGCAAAGCATCGATGCGCCACTGGCTATTAGAGTTACCGGATCGGAAAAAGAAGTCCAATAGCGAATTGGGTGACACAATGAATTGGAAAGTGCTAACAGGTGCGTCGGCAGGTGTTATTGCCTTGGGTCTGGTCATATGGTTCGAGTTTTTTCAGAAACCCATCACCCCGACACACGATTCAGTATCATATATCGGGGCGTATGATGGTGAATTGGTCGTGCCGCAAAACTGGGACTCAACTCAACGTCAGGAGTTCTGGTTCACCGATCAGGGCTCGCGGATTATCCCCTATGTCTGGTTTCTGCATCTTGAACAGCCGAATGGTACTGCAAGATTTAGCGCTTCGGACAATTTGAATAAGTACCGATACCTGCCGCAAAACCCGACCGAGCTGAATCCCGATGGTCTGCCCATTGGATTTACCAGAGGCCTCGTCGGCGGCAACAGAGAATATGGTGCGATTTCTGAGGATTGGCTGGGCCTAAATTGTGCAGCCTGCCATTCCGGTCAAGTCGAATACCAGGGCTCTAAATACCTGATTGATGGCGCGCCGACCATGGGTGATTTTCAGCGAATGTTCCGCGATCTTGCCGCGTCCATGGAAGCAACACTAAACGACAGCGAGAAATTCAATCGCTTTGCAGCTGCGGTTATCGCCGATAACAAAACATCCAAATACAGTGGAACTGACAACGCCGACCAGCTTCGCAATCAGCTTGTTCAATTGACGACAGTGCGCAGGGACTGGAACGCGCGCAACGGGGTTCCCGATGACTACGGCTATGGCCGACTGGACGCGGTTGGCATCATTGTCAACGAAATCGCCGCATCTGGACTTGGCACGCCTGAAAACATCTCCCACCCAAACGCACCTGTTAGTTATCCATTTATCTGGGATACTCCCCAGCACGATGTCGTCCAGTGGAATGGCAGTGTCACCAATGCCGGTCTCGGTGTAATAACCCGCAATTTCACTGAGGTTCTGGGAGTGTTTGGAAATCTGGAGATCGCTGAAGACAACAGTGAAGTTCTTTCTTCTTCTGTTAATCCTGCTGGTCTGGCGAAGCTTGAAGGATTGCTGTCGCAGTTGGAGTCTCCGCTATGGACCAATACTGACCTGCCGACCCTGGACACGGAAATGGTGAACAACGGCAAGGTGGTTTTTGAGAAATTCTGCGCCGGATGCCACCAGGACATCGGTGACCGCACTGATCCGGCACGCCAAGTTAAAGCGAAAATGCTCCCGGTTTTTAACCCAAAGAACCCTACAGACCCCGACGCCTTGGCAACGGATGTCGCCATGGCCGAGAATTTTCTGAAAAAAATTTCAGGTGCGCCCGGACTGATTAGCGGCGCTGTCGGAAACGCGATTTTTCTGGCGTTACTGAATAATAAAGAGGATGCGTTGAATGCTATAAAAGCAGGGCAGTCACCGGATGTGGTCGCCATTCTTGACGCTGCTGCAGCGCAGCACCTGGATGGCACAGCAAACACTGCCAGCGTAGGTGCTTATCTGCAGGAAGTTGCTGGTAGATTTCCATCTCCGGTACCAGAGCATAACAAACTAGCGTGTTTTCCTGAAGGTAGCCTTCCTTGCTATAAGGCGCGACCACTGAACGGTATTTGGGCAACTGCTCCGTTTTTGCACAATGGTTCTGTACGAACCATGCGTCAGCTATTGTTACCCACTAACCAGCGCGAAACGTCATTCCAAATTGGCGCGCGCGAATTTGACCCGGTCGACATGGGTTTCGTCAACGAAGGTGATTATACTTTCGACACGAGCCTTTCTGGAAATTCGAACAATGGCCATGATGGCCCAATTTACGGAAATGCCGAATTGTCTAAAGACCCCACAATGATGAACGCCCTGCTTGAGTACCTCAAATCGCTGTAGCCGATGTGATTCCGACGTAGAGTTTTCAACTGGCTGAGTAAGTAAGCGCAATTGACGCACCCTTGTTGCGCGTACAACGAAGGTCTTGAAAGCGGCGACGCCGATTTCGTCTAACTGGCCGGTATTGCTATTTTGTTCGCTTAATTTGAGCAATCTGGGTTGATGCTGTGAAACATTCCACGACCGAAGGGTTTCCGTTTCTCTCGTGAGGTCATTGCCTATGCGGCTTGGGCGTATCACCGTTTTGCTATCAGCACGGCTGATGTTGAGGTTCTGGACTGTTATGCAACCGCAGCCAAAGTGCGGGGCTTCTGGTCTGCCAGCCAGCGTGTTCAGAGCTCGGACCACCGTAAAAGGTGCGTTCTTCGACGGAATAGTTGAAAAAATTGCCGCCATCGTTGAGCATCTGCGAATTGCTCACAATTTCAATTTGGTCAGGGAACGGAAGAATGTCGAACTACAGAGTAGCTAGCTTCAATGTCGAAAACCTTTTTGCGCGTCCAAAAGTATTCAATTTTCGGGATAAGTCAGTTGGCGACGAAGCCCTTGAACGGATAGGGGAATTTCGCAAACTTCTAAAGAAACCAACATATAGTACTTCGGACAAGCGGAAGGTCTTAAACGAGTTCACGAAAGAGATCGCTGGCAAGCCCCCTTTGAAGGACTTCATAAGAATCCGAGAGGATCGCGGCAAACTGTGGAAAAAAAGTGGATGGTCTATCACCGGAGTACGAGCCGATGGTGCTGGTGACTGGGACGGAACGGTTGAATTCATCAAAGCCAAATTTAGCGAGGTTGGCCGCGAGAACACCGCCAAAGTCATCAGAAGCGTCAAGGCGGACATAGCCTGCATTGTAGAAGCTGACAACCGACCCGGATTGAAGTCCTTCGACACTGATCTATTGAGGTCCGCATATCGATACGAGATGTTGATCGACGGAAACGATCAACGCGGAATTGATGTTGGTTTGTACAGCAAATTTCCCTTGGGAACGATCCGCACTCACATGTTCGATGGCAGCAGCCGAAGCAAAACCTTCAGCCGTGACTGCCCTGAGTATGAAGTATTGTTACCCAACGGTGAACGCCTTGTTATTCTATGCAATCATCTAAAGAGCAAAGGCTACGGGAAGACGGCGAAGTCTGACGCACGCCGCAAGAAACAGGCAGAAGCTATTGCAGAGATTTTGTCCGGCTACGATTTGAAAAAGGACTTAGTTGTCGTAGCGGGCGACCTGAACGACACCCCAGGTAGTACTCCACTTAAACCCTTGTTGGGCTTGCCAAACCTTTTCGATGTGCTCGAGTTAGAGTTTGGCGCCCAATACGAAAAGCGGTGGACCTATCACTATAACGATTTTGAGCAGATCGATTATATTTTGGTCTCTAAACCGCTGAAGGAACGATTTAAGGGTGCGGGAGTTGAAAGGCGTGGTATGTACAATCTGAAGAAACTCACTTCTGCCGCTCCTACAATTCCAACTGAGGCACAGTTTAGCTCAGTAACACACTGGACAAATGGAGCGTCAGATCACGGGGCGGTCTGGGCAGACTTCGAATTGTAGCGTCTTAGTTCGGCGTCCCTTCAAGAAGAAGCGATTCCCTCTAACATCTTCAAATTTTGAGGAACCGGCCCAAAGGAGACATTCACCGCCGTTAGCGCCGCCGCAATGCAGCTTCCCCGAAGCGGACATTGGTCGCTATCGCGGCATATTTGTCGACGCAGTGAACGGATCGCCGACATAAATCAACTTTGCAAGACCGCCTGATAGAAGCCCCTACCTTACTAGGCCGCAGCTAGACTAAGCTTGTTTACCTTGATCTACAGCGATTATCCTCCCCACGTATCGGACAGTGAAAACCCCAAAGGGAATGGGTCTGTGGGGTCTAAGCCAATTTGGCTTATGCCGTAAATCCAACACTGCCCAGAAATTTTGTTTTTTGTGGCTACGTGATCTCCAATTCTGGTTTCGGAGACAAACACAGTTGTGAATTCACTGCCAATAATCGATCTGGAAACGAGCAAATCACCAGGCTTCGCATTTCCGCTGGCATGCCAAACCGCCATGTTGGCATTCGAACCTGTGCCACAGGGCGACCGATCAACACGACCAGGCCGCAGTGTCGTGCAGGTTCGAACAGCCCCGTCTTCGTCGAAACTGCGAAACATGACATATGCCAGCCCATCAAGCGCCGAAGTTGTAGGGTGCTTGATCAGGCATTGAGATGCGATCATTTCCCGCAAAGCGACACCATCCATAGCCAATGAACGCGCGTTTTCAGGGGATATTGCAAGACCCAACTGTTCGACATCGACCAACGCATAGAAAACGCCGCCAAAGCAGATATCAAATGTTATCTGACCCCAATTCGGCGTGTCGATGACGGCGTCCTTGACCAAAACGAAAGAGGGCGGCATATCCAGTACTACCTTGGTAACCTTTCCGTTTTCGCACTGGGCCACAGCACGCACCAATCCGGCTGCGGTGTCCAAAGCGACTTCGGTCTCGGGCTCGACCATCTCCTTCATCCCTGTTTCTAGGATGGCCGTCACGGCACACATGGCATTGGACCCTGACATCGCATGTGCCTGATCGGGTTGCAGCACGATGAAACCCGTATCGGCCTCTGGAGTGGTGGATGGAACCAGAAGAACAACGGAACCCGCCGGACCGGAACGCGGTTCAGAACACAACAGGCGTCGCAGGCTGTCGTCCACTTTGTTGATATGTTCGAGCTTGTCCGCCATCGTTTCGCCAGGGATGTCCAGCACTCCACCGGTTACGACGCGGCCGATCTCACCGGCGCAATGCACATCGACCAGTTGCAACGTTCTTGTCCAACGCATCAGAACCTCCCGCTAGGCGACCGCTTGGGCGCCAGTGATCTCGACGACGGTTCCACAGAGATAACCGGCCTCGTCTGAAGCCAGAAAAGCGACAAGCGCAGCAATCTCCTCGGGTTCACCAATTCGGCCGTATGGGACCAGGGCATTGAGGTCGTCTATGCTTCGTCCACTTCGGGCAAGGTTGCTTTCCAGCATTGGGGTACGCACTTCTCCCGGCGCGATCCCATTTACCCGGATGTTGTCAGGAGCATAATCACGCCCAAGATTTTCAGTAAACGCAACAACTGCTGCCTTTGAGGTGTTATAGGCAATATGTCCTGGCGCCGGGTGGAGCCCCCATTGCGATGCCGTGTTGATGATCACGCCACCGCCCTGCGCTTGCATGACCGGAATAACGACGCGGCACATATGGAACAATGCATCGACATTGACCTTGAAGGAAAGGCTCCAGTCTTCCGGGCTTAGTTCCAGCAAGGGTCCGCGCCGCATGAGGCCGGCATTGTTGCACAGAACATCAATTTGGCCTCCGTCTTCGGTCAGGCTGGTTACGAAGCTTCCAATAGCCTTGGCATCTGTCAGGTTCACGTTTCGAAAATCTGCATTGCCACCTTCAGCGCGAATTGCGGCGGATAACTCCTCGGCAGCTTCGACGTTGGTGTCAACGACCCAGACCTTCGCCCCCTCTGCCGCAAATCGCCGACAGATTGCGGCCCCAATGCCGCCCGCCCCTCCCGTCACAACAACGGTTTTGTTTTCGAAACGATTCATGTGTTACCTCATTTGGCTGGCGCCATTAACGTCCAGGACGGCTCCGGATAGGGATGCTTGGGAAGAGCGCAAAACAAACGAAACAAGCTCGGCAATTTCGGAGGGTTCTGCCATTTGTCCGACCGGGATACCTTGCAAGGCAGCCGTTTCGCCATGTTCGGCTATATATGCATCGGACATTTCGGTCCGAACCCAACCAGGTGCCAGGGCAGTTGCAGTGACATTGTCCCGCCCGAAACCGCCTGCGATACTCTGTGTCAGATTGATCAGAGCAGCTTTGGTCGCTCCATAAGACATTGCTTCTGGTCGATAGCCACCCTGACCCGCACGCGACGCTATGTTTATTATCTTACCACCGTCATGTAGGCGAAAATGGCGGATGGCAGCCCGGCAAAGGTCCGCTGCGGCCAACAGGTTCACCTGAACGTCCGTGCTCCATGTTTCTTGCCACGCATCCAGCGGATCTTCGACGGATGAGGGCGAAAGAATGCCCGCGTTGTTTATCAACCCATGAATGCGGCCTGCGGCAGATTGCACCTCCGACCAGAGATTTGTTGGCCCTGCCATAGCAGCCAGATCAGCCTGGAAACACATCGCTCCATTGCCGATTTCTGCAGTCAATTCCTCGGCTTTTTTCCTGTTGGTCCCGTACTGCAGCACGACACGTGCCCCTTCACCCGCCAGTTCACGAGCGATCGCCGATCCAATTGATCCTGTCGCCCCCGTTAGCAAGACAGTTTGCCCACTGAGATGTGCCATACGTTAACCTTTCAGGTACCAGCCCCATGGTTTGGAGCGATCATAGGTCGTGATCTGTTTGGTCTCGAGATAATTGTTCAGCCCCCACTCGCCCAACTCACGACCGATACCAGATTGCTTGTATCCGCCCCAAGGCGCCTCGGTGAATGTCGGTTGCGAGCAATTCACCCAGACGATCCCGGCCCTAAAGGCGCGCGCAACCCGGTTGGCCCGCTCGGTATCGGTAGACATGACCGCAGCACCAAGACCAAATCGCGATGCGTTGGCAAGCGCAATGCCTTCTTCCTCGGTTTTGAACGGGCGAATGCAAACGACGGGGCCAAAAATTTCCTCGTTCCAGACCCAGCTGTCCAGCGGCGCATCAGCCAAAATAGTGGGCTGGACGTAGCAACCGTGCTCGAGCCCATTCGGGACGCCACCACCCGTTACAACCCTCGCACCTTCGGCCTTGCCACGTTCGATGGCGGCAAGGACCTTTTCGTGTTGTGACGGGCTGACCAAAGGGCCCAGCAACACGCCATCCTCCAGTCCGTGACCAATTTTGATCTTTTTTGCTTCTTCCTTCAAACGCGCCATCAGCGGTTCATAGATTTCCTCCTCGATCAGGACGCGCGACGTGGCCGAACAAACCTCGCCCTGGTTCCAGAAGATGCCGAACATGATCCATTCAACGGCCTCTTCGATGGGTGTGTCTGCAAAGACCACCATTGGGGATTTTCCACCGAGTTCTAGGGATATCGTTTTGATGTCCTTGGCAGCTGTTGCCATGATACGGCTGCCAGTCGGGATCGAGCCGGTGAAGGCCAGTTTGTCCACATCAGGATGTTCAGTCAGGGGTTGTCCGGCTTCGGGTCCAAAACCGGTAACGATATTCAGGACACCTGCAGGCAAACCGGCAGCCTCCGCAATCGACCCATATTCCAGCGCCGTTAGGGGAGTCAGTTCGGATGGCTTCAGAACCATGGTACATCCTGCGGCAAGCGCTGGTGCCACTTTCCATGCACCCATCAACATCGGGAAGTTCCAAGGAATAATCGCCCCTGCAACGCCAATGGGTTCTTTCACGGCTTTGGATGCAAACTCAGGCATTCCCAAGGCGATCTCTTGTTCCGCGCTATTGTCTAAACGCTCCGCTAAATCCGCATAAAAATGGAAGCACCCTGCCGTGTCCTCGATATCCCAAACAGCTTCTGGAAGTGGCTTTCCGTTGTCACGGACTTCCAAACGAGCCAGTTCGTCCACGCGCCGCGTGATTTTGTCGCCCATCCGGCGGAGAACCTCGGCGCGTTCCACCCCGCTCATCCTGGGCCAGGGTCCGGTGTCAAAGGCATCACGCGCGGCCCTGACAGCGGCGTCGATGTCCTGCTGCCCGCCGCGGGCAACCTGATGAAACACTTCTCGATTTGACGGATCAACAACGCCGAAAGCCTCGCCCGAGACTGCATCGGTCCATTGACCGTTTATGAAGAGTTGGTTTTTCATGAAAGCACCTCGGGCATTAATTTTCTGTAGTGGGTCTGTGGATCGGCAAGCCTGTCATCAAAAACGGCCGATACTGTAAGGGGTCATGTCTATGGGCGGCTTTTCACCACAGATAAGATCAGCCATCAGTTGGGCGTTGGTTGCCGCGTAAGTCAGACCAAGATGGCCATGGCCTGTGGAGTAATACACTCCGGGCATCTTGCCCGATGCAGACATTACCGGGATCGTGTCCGGTAAAGCCGGGCGGTGCCCCATCCATTCGGAGGTTTCTTCCAGTTTCAGGTCGGGCAATGCCTCGAGCGCGCGCTTGACGGTTACTCTGGCGCGACGATAATCAGGTGCTGCGTCCAACCCCGCCATTTCAACGGTCCCGCCCACCCGAATTCCGCTGGCGGTAGGGCTGACCATGAACGCTTTGGCTGGCCAGATGATTGAGTGGTTGATCTTAATCCCCGGCTCCATGATTTGTGTGTGGTAACCGCGCTCGGTTTCAAGAGGTATATGTTCGCCCAACATTTTGACCAAGCAGGCGGAAAAGGCCCCGGCACAGATGAGGAGTTGTTTCGCAATTATGTGCGAACCGTCGTTTAGATACACAGTTTTTTTGTCGCCGATGACCTCAAATCCGGTGACTTCCCCACGAACAATCTGTCCGTCCCGGGCAGCGATAATTTCTGTCAGCCGGGTCACGATATCAACTGGGTTTCGAACAGTTCGGTTATCCGGTAACAGAACGGCTTTATTAATGACCGGTGCGATTTCCGGCTCCAGTTCACGCAGACGATTGCCGCCGATCACTTCGTAGTCAAAACCATGCCGGTCGAGCATATCCAACCGCTCACGATCCGCCTCGAACTCGTCCTCATTGGCGTATAGGGACAAGCAACCTGTTTCACTGACATCGTCGGACAATCCGATCCCGGCCATCAAGGCCTGCATATCCGGTAGGGCGCGTTTGCACAGAGCGGCGCCTTCCGCTTCCAACAGCCGTAGTTTCGAAGGCATGCCTGCCTTGAAGAAGCGAAGAAACCACGGAACAAGCTGAGGAACATAGCCGGGGGCGACGCGAATTGGTCCTTCTGGATCCAACAGCCAGCGAGGTGTTTGCAGCCAAACGGACGGGCGCGATACCGGCATGAATTCGGTCACAGCAATTGAGGCCATGTTGCCGAAAGATGCGCCGCTGCCGGGTGCGTCCTGATCAATAAGGGCAACCTTGTGCCCGCGGTTTTGTAGTTCATGGCCGAGCGCGGCGCCAATAATACCGGCACCGACAATGGCTGTGTCAAACAGTTGGACGGTCTGAGGCATCGGGAGTCTCAAGTTCGATGGACGTCAAAGTGCAGAAAGCGAGATGCTCACCGCACCAGAGAAAAAACTACCAGTTCAGGATTGGCTCCATCGCCTCTTGCATGGCCGCTTTTTCTTCAGCCGTCAGTGGCCCCATCGGCGCGCGGCATTCTCCCATCGGTAGGCCCAGCAATTCGCAACCATACTTGATCTTCTGAACGAACTTGCCGGATTCTAAAATGTTCATGGCCCGATAAAGCTTCATCATCATCTCACGCGCTCTGTCCAATTCGCCTGCCCTATAGGCGCGATCCAGATCACAGCAGGCCTGCGCCATACAGTTTGAAGGCCCACAAATCCAGCTGTCTGCGCCCCAGAACATGAAGTCGAGCGCGATGTCATCCGAACCGGAAATCAGCTGGATCTTTCCTTCATAACGGCTGGAAATTTCGATGGCCCGTTGTAACACGCCCGAACTCTCCTTGATGCCGATAACACGCGGATTGTCCGCAAAATGATCCATAAGCTCAAAGCTGATATCTGCACCATCTTTCGCCGGATAGCTGTAGAGCACCAGATTCACGTCCACCTCTGCCAGCACGGTTTCGTAGTGCCTGATTAGTTCATCCTGTGTTGGACGGGTGTAGACCGGCGGCGCAAGCAAAACAGTGTCATAGCCTATTTCCCTGGCCATCGCTGTTTGCTCAATTACCTCACGCGTAGCCAATGCGTTTGTTCCTGCGATCAGGATTTCGTCGTCGTTGGCAAAATCTTTGACAAATTGCAGAACGGAACGGCGTTCTTCGGTGCTTTGCGAAAAATACTCGCCGGTCGAGCCATTTGGGACCCAACCTGTCACACCTGCTTCACGAAAATGCGTCAGCAGTTTTTCGAAGGCGTCAAAGTCGATTTTGTCATTGGCATCGAATGGCGTCACTAATGCCGGCATGATGCCCGACAGTTTCACGTTGTAGCTCATAATTCAGAGTCCTGCGATTTGTTGTAATGGAGGTATCCGCGCCGTTCGACGGTCGGAAACGCGTCGCCCCGGCGGACATAGTTTGTGTTTTGGGTGAGAGGTCGGGGCGTGAAATCCCAGATTTCCTCGCGTCCCGTGGAAAGCGCTTTGTCGATCAGTTTACGCGCCACCTGGCTGGCGATGACATCGTCCAGCAATGTATCCAGCGGCCAGATCTCTTCGGCCAATTGGGTCAGGCGGGCCTCATCGGGATCGCCCTGTCCTGCTATGCTATTCTGTTCCAACGGGTCCTTGGCGAGGTCGAAGAATTGCGGCGGATAGGCACGGGAAATTACCAGCTTCTTGTCGCCGTCACGAACGCACACCCGTGGCGCAGACGTTCCGCCGTCAATATGCTCTGAGAATATTGGACCCTTCTGAGGTGCGCCTCGCACCGCTGGCAACAGGCTACGTCCGTCAATTGGTGTCTTGATTGTTTCTGCGCTCAACCCGCCAATGTCGAGAAGTGTTGGGAAGATATCAAGCAATGACGCCGGGGCAGACACGCGACCCGCGTCGTGCTCTGGATGGGCAATGATCAGCGGCACCTGAATGGCGGGGTTAAACAGGGTCTTTTTGAACCACATTCCCCGCTCTCCGATCATGTCTCCATGATCCGAGGCGAACATGACAACCGTGTTCTCTGAATATCCGCTGTCCTCCAGCGCCTGCATCAGACGCCCGAACAAATCGTCAACATATGAGATCATGCCGTAATAGCCGCGCCGCGCATTTCGGTAGTCGGCATCACTAAGTTCGCACTTGTCCTGACCATAGTGGTAATACAGCGATTGGCTGTGCGCGTCGCGTTGATCGACCGGAATGTGCGGCACGCGCGGAGCCTCAATCTCTGCTTCATCGTGCATGTCCCAATACTCACGGGTAATCACATAGGGATCGTGCGGGTGTGTCAGTGAGACCGTCATCATGAAGGGACGGTCATCATCACAGCGCGCGCGCGTATAAAGCTCGCGCACAGCGTGGTGAATGACGTCTTCATCGTAATCAATCTGCATCGAACGGGCGACGGGCCCTGCATCCCGTACAGTATCGATGGTTGAGACTCCAAACGTGTAAGCCCGTTCTTCGTCCTTGTTGTAGTCCCGGAAATCGGCATCCGGCGTCCAGGACATGTCTGCTGGGTAGATCTCGGTGGTCAGTCGCTCCTCGAACCCGTGGTATTGGTCTGGCCCCACAAAATGCATTTTTCCGGAAATGCAGGTGTAGTAACCGTTCGCACGCAGATAGTGGGCGAAGGTCGGCGTCGAAGCTGTGAACTCAGCTCCGTTGTCATAGGCCCCGATGCGCGAGGGCAGACGCCCGGCCATCATGCCGAAACGTGACGGCGCGCAAAGTGGATAGGGGCAATAGGCGTTCTCGAAAACCGTACCCCGGGCGGCAAGCGCATCGATGTTTGGAGTTTTGCAAACCGTTCCCCCATAGGCGTTCAACACGAATGAGGTCAGCTGGTCGACCATGAACAGAATGATGTTGGGTTTCATGACTTTTTCCCACGCTGGAATTGCTGGTTTGCCACGTTCTGGGCGACAAGATCTTTGTAGAGCGATCGGATGCTGCGGGTTATCGGGCCGGCGCCCCCCTGTTCGCCAATGGATTTACCGTCGATCGAGGCGACAGGCGTTTGGGCTCCGAATGTACCAGTCAGAAACGCTTCATCCGCGCCGTAGGCTTCGTAGAGCGAAAAATTCTTCTCGAAGACCGGAATGTCATTCAGGCGGCAAAGCTCAATGACTTTGGCCCGCGTAACGCCGTTCATGCAGTAGTCTCCGGTAGAGGTCCAAACCTCACCACGCCGGACAATGAAGAAGTTGCAAGCGTTAGTCGTGTTCACAAAACCATGCGGGTCCAGCATCAAACCCTCATCCGCCCCAGCTTGTTCTGCTTGCAAGCAAGCGACTACGCAATTCAGTTTGGAATGACTATTGAATTTCGGATCTTGACTGGTTGGCAGGCCGCGAACCTGCGGAACAGTCGCCAGTCGAATGCCGCGCGATTGTAAATCAACCGCAGGCTTGGAATGTTCAATGATCGCAACAATCGTGGGACCGAACTTGCTGAGGCCCGGATGTTGAAACGGTTTCGCTTTTCGACCGCGCGTGATCATAAGACGGCAATGGGCATCCGAAACTACACCATTAGCAGCAGCGGTCCGGTCAAGGAGGCCTCTCACTTCGTCAGGCCCCATTCCGATATTGATCGAGACCGACTTGAGCGAATTGAACAGGCGGTCCATATGTTCGTCAAAAAACGCCCATTCCCCATCGTACAAGCGAAGGCCTTCCCACATGCCATCGCCCAACATGAAACCACTATCATAGACCGATACCTTGGCCTCAGCCTTGGGCACTAGCTCACCATTCACGTAAATCAGCAACGCGTCATTTCGAGCGTCTGCTTCTGCATCGTGGGTTGATATGTCGTGGGAATCCATTGGCATTTTTGGCTCTTGTTCTCTGATCAATGGCCCAGGACCTGGCCCAGGAATGTCTTAGTGCGTTCGCTTTTTGGGTTGTCGAAAAACTCGCCAGGCGGCGCTTCTTCAATGATTTCGCCCTCTGCCATGAAGATCACTCGATCTGCGACCTGACGCGCGAAACCCATCTCATGTGTCACGCAGACCATGGTCATGCCTTCCTCGGCCAAGCCAACCATCACATCCAGCACCTCGGATATCATTTCGGGGTCCAAAGCCGAGGTCGGCTCGTCGAACAACATGATTTCGGGCGCCATACATAAAGCACGAGCGATAGCCACACGCTGCTGCTGCCCCCCGGAGAGTTCACCGGGGTATTTGTGCGCCTGTTCAGGGATTTTTACCCTTTCAAGGTAAGACATGGCGGCTTCCTCGGCCTCTTTCCGGGATTGCTTGCGTACAAGCGTGGGCGCCAGTGTGCAGTTCTCAAGAATTGTCATGTGCGGGAACAGGTTGAAGTTCTGAAATACCATCCCCGCCTCGCGGCGGATTTCGTCGATGTTGTCGACATTGTCGTCTAGCGGAATGCCGTTAACTTCTATGGTCCCTGCTTGGTGCTCCTCCAGCCGATTGATACAGCGGATCAGCGTCGACTTACCTGAACCTGATGGACCGCAGATCACGACTTTCTCACCACGACCCACGTCAAGATCAATGTTCTTCAGCGCGTGGAACTCGCCGTAAAACTTGTTCATGGATCGGACCGAAATGGCTTGTTCTGACATGTGCATTTCTCCTTATCGGCTGTTTAGGCTCATGCGGCGTTCCAGGTAGGCACCGTAGCGGGACAGCGAAAAAACAAAGACAAAGAAGAGGAGGCCAACAAACACGTACATTTCGATTGTCGCGAAACTCCAATCGGCTGTACCGGCTGCAGCGCGGCCCGAGGCGAGAATGTCAAAGAAACCGATGATGGTGACCAGCGAGGTTTCTTTGAACGTAATGACGAACTGGTTGATCGTGGGCGGCAACGCGTTGCGGAACGCTTGCGGCAAAACAATGTACCCAATCCGGTGCCAATACCCCATGCCAAGCGCCTTGGCGGCTTCTTCTTGACCAGAGGGTATGGCTTGCATGCCGCCGCGGATGATCTCGGCCTGATAGCAAGCAAAGAAGATCGCATAGCCGACGATCACACGATACAGCTTGTCGCCTATTGCCCAACCCGGCAGCACAAAAGGCAGGACGATGGCAAATGTGAACATGATTGCGAGCAACGGCAAAGACCGGATCACGTCGATCACCAGCGCCATAGTTCTGGCAATCCATGGTAGCTCTGATCTGCGGAGCAACGCAAAGATGATCGAGAGAGGCATGCCCAGCAAGCAGACAGAGGCAAAGATGAAAACCGTCAGGGACAACCCACCCCAGTCGCGCTCGACAACTGGTGTCAAACCAAAGACGCCGCCGCGCATCAGGATGTAAAATGTGGCGAACCCGACCATCCAGAGGACAGGCAAACGCTTTGCATTCCAAAACACAGGAACACAGGACAGGATGGCAACGATCAGCATGACGATGCATGCCAGCGCAGATCGCCACTGTTCTTCAAAGGGATAGAGGCCAAACAGAACGATACGCCAGCGCGTTGCTACAAAGGACCAGCAGGCCCCGTGTTCGTGTGCTCGGCATTCTTCATTCTTGCCGTATCCCCAGATCGCTTCGAGAAACGCCCAGTTGAAAAAGCCCCACAAGATCCAGGCTGTGAATGCTGCAAGCAGAACAGTGATCGCACTGTTCAGTGGGGTCGCGAAGTAATGCCTTTTGATATTGGAGAACGCGGATGTGTGCTGAATTGGCAGATCAGTCATGGCTCAGATCCTCAGCTGCGTGCCCTTGAGCTTGATCGCGTCATTCACGCGATTCAGCACCCAGGCCATTGAATAGTTGATGATCAGGAAGCCACCCATCAGGATCGCAATCAATTCCAGCGTTTGACCTGACTGGTTGATCGCCGTGCTGACCACCATGAAGAAGTCGGTGAAGCTGATGGCGATGCCAATAGTTGTGGCTTTGAATAGCCACACATACTGATTGATCAGGGTCGGCATCACGATGCGAATGGCCAGCGGCAGTCGAATGCGGCTGAAGATGTACCAGGGAGACAGCCCAAGGGCGCGACCGGCCTCGGATTGGCCCTTTGGAATGGCGATGAAACCCGCCCGCACAATCTCGGCGATATAAGCTGCACCGTAGATCGCGATGGCGATCAAGCAGGCCATCAATTCCGGTGAAATTCGGATGCCGCTCCGATAATTCAGCCCGGCCGGTTCCGGAATGCTCACCAACGGTGTCTCTGGAATGCGGCCAATCCACAAAACGATGATGGATATCAGCAATGCCAGCGACCAAAGCAGTTTTCGTTCTTTGCTGGCTTGCCGCAAATGCAGATCAGGCCAGCGTTTGACTCCCATCCACAAGGCGAGTGCAAACGCCACAACTATGATCAAGACAGCGACAAACACAGATGCCCCGGTCACATTCAGGCCAGGAATATAAATCCCGCGCCCTGTCAGGGCGATTCCGCCCAGAATGGGTTCCGCATCTCGAGGGCTGGGGAAACCCAACAGCAGCGTATACCAGAACAGAAGCTGCAAGATCAGCGGCGCGTTTCGAAACAGCTCGACAAATGTGGTGCCGACCAGTTCGGCCATACCGTTGCCCGAAGTGCGCATGACACCCACCGCTACGCCGATGACGGTCGCAATTGGCAGCGCAATGGCACCAAGAAACAGGGAATTTAGAATACCGACAAGGATTGCCCGCGCATAAGTAGAATTGGTGCTGTAATCAATCAAGGAAAAGCTGATGCGCCAACCTGTGGCACGCTCAAGGAAGCTGAAACCCGATGTCAAACCCTGCGCTTCCAAATTGGCGCGCCCCACCAGAACCATGGCCACCAGCATAGCCACAAATCCGCCGACGAAAGCGGCTTGCAGCCCCGCGTCCCTGACTCTTCTGCTCTTTATCAAAGATTGCATCGGCCCCTCCCCAGAGCAGCGATCTGACCTGAACCGGGTGCACTCGAAAGAACACACCCGGCACGCATCGACGGTTTAGTCGATGATCATCGGATAGAAGACGCCGCCAGCGTTATAGAGATTGTTGATCCCACGCGGCAGATTGTAGGGAGAGCCTGATCCGATGTTGCGATCATAGATTTCAGCAAAATTACCGACTTCTTTGATCATGTTGTACGCCCAATCGTCCGGCAGACCGAGACGCGCGCCATAACCCGGGTTTACGCCCAGAAAGGTTCCGACCGTTGCCGATGGCGGGTTGGCGCGCACGTCGTCCACGTTCTCCGAGGTAATCCCTTCCATTTCGGCAAACCAAAGAGACGACAGCATCCAGTTCTGTACATCCAGCCAGTCCGGGTCACCTTCCGGAACAATTATGCCTTCCGCTTCCAGAGCGATAACGTCAGGCAGGATAACATGCGCGTCGGCACCGTCCGGTGCATCAATACGCCCCGCCGCCAGACTTGGCGCCCATTCCACAAGACCGTCACAACGGCCTTCGTAATATGAGTTGCGAAGCTCATCACCGTTTTCAAAGGTCAGCATTTCGGCGTCGATCTGGTGGGTATCAAGATAGGTTGCGGTGGCGCGCTCGGTCGAGGTGCCTGCTCCAACACAGATTGTGCCGCCTGCAAGATCTGCCATCGACTTGGCCCCAAGATCCACACTCGTCATGGTTTGGAATGCCCCGATGAAGTATGGGCGGCTATAGGCCAGATTCAGCTCGGTGTCCCGGCTTTGAGTCCAGCCGGACACTTTGATAACAACATCGATGTCACCGGATTGCAAAGACGGCCAACGCTGGGCCCAGCTGATGGGAACGATTTCCAGGTTTCCTTCGGCGCTGCCGAAAAGACCCGCAGCAAGAGCCTTGCACAGATCGATGTCCACACCTTGCCAATTGCCTTGATCGTCCACTTCGGCAAATCCCAGGAACGAGCCATTGTGACCGCTGCACAAAAGTGAGCCGCGTTCGAGGACTGTGTTCAGGCGGCTGTCATCGGCGACTTGCGCATTGGCCACCTGAGAAGCCGCGACCAGTGCCACCGTAGATGATGTGATTGCTTTGGCAAATTTCATTATTTCCTCCCTGTGTCGACATTTTGTCTGCAAGTTTTTTGTCGACACTCTGGCGACATGTCAATAAAAACTTAGGTACAGCCAAGCTAAGAGCGTTGAGCGGCGCGTTAGGGACCCAAGAAAATGATTGATTCACAGCGACTTCCTCAACGGCACGCAAAAGGTCGTGGATCGAAGTTTGTTTATGGCGAACTCAAGCGAGAGATTTTGACTCTCGAACTCAAACCGGGATCACCGCTAGACGAGACCAGCCTGTCAGAGCGATTCGCAATGTCACGTTCGCCTGTACGCGAAGCGCTGGTCCGACTGTCTGCAGAAGGTCTTGTGGTGATGCTGTCCAACCGCTCAACGCTTGTGGCACCAATCGATTTTGCTGGATTTCCTCGATATGTCGAAGCTTTGGACTTTCTGCAGCGGATCAATACCCGTTTGGCAGCGAGAAACCGAAAAGAACATGAAGTCCAGGAGATGGCTGTAATGGCCGAAGCCTTTGACCGTGCGTGCAGTGAAAACAATTATCTTGAGATGTCGGCAACCAACTATGACTTTCATATGATGATTGCAGTTGCAGGCCGAAATCCCTACCTCGAGCGCGCTTATGGTCAGCTTCTCGCCGAGGGCCGGCGTATTTTGCATATGCATTTTGACTATCTTGCGGAATCTGCGACTGAACACCTTCTAAGCCCAGATCACTACGAAATGATCGAAGCCATTCGCGAGAAAGACGTAGCAAAAGCAGACGCTTTGGCGCACGATCATACACGGCATTTCCACGATCGGTTTGTGATGTTCATGAGTGCCAACTATAGCGAGGACTTTGATTTTGAGCTGTCAACGCGCGAGGGATCAATACATCAGACGATTGAGCGGTAAAGCTGAACGCATACAGTAAGATTATTAATAGGGCCGCAAATGTCGGCCCTTACCGGACTCATGAGCCTACATTAAGATGCCGTAGTGTCGCCCGTCGAACCAGCCGTTCGCCGCAGCCGCGAGATCAAAGGTTCCAAGAATTCGCACAGCCTCAGTTGAATTTTAGGTCAAGCTACGCTTCGGGACCCAACCAATCCTGTGTCTTACCGTCGGCCTTCAATTTCTGAGCGAGTAAGCTCAGCTCTTTGTAGATAATTCCTGCAGCGGGGTGCCAAGCGGCTACATCTTTCCCTTGTTGCGAGACGACAAAGGTGTCGCCTCGCGATGCGGGTCCCGTAAGCGCTCCCAATGGCCCATGGGCGGCAACATTCTCACAGGTGGCTTGAAGCAGCGTGGTGTTCAGTTGCTTTGCAATGTCATCAGGCACTCCCGCGGTAGCCCAGGCCTCACGCGCGATCGCCTGCAAAACCACGGTGAAGTTATTCGAAATCACGGCGGCCGCATGATAAAGGCTTTTACCATCGGAGTTGATCTGAAATGGGATTCCGCCAATCTCTGCCAGAAAGTCTTTGATATAATCCAAGGCAGAATCTTCGCCCTCAATGCCACAAAATGTTCCCTCGAATTGCTGGATCGCGGTTGCAGGCTCTGCGAACGTAAGTACCGGGTGCACGCTGGCTAGTCGCCAGGCTAGCTTCTGAAGCGGCGCCATTTGATCTGCAGGAAAGAAACCACTGCAGTGAAACGCAACTGGAGGCGGTTCATTGGCATCATGTGGACTAACAACTTTTGCGAGTTCGGTTGCTGCAATTGAAATCTGAGAATCCGGAACCGCCAAAATCCACAGATCAGCCGGTGCTAGGTCTGCATATTTCTCCACCGCTCTCCCCGTTCCCGCAATTTGGACGGCGTTTTCCGCTGATCTAAATCGAGAACTCACTATGTCTTGAACCGAATACTTGGATGAGTGTCGCAAAAGGCCGAGGATCGTTTGACCCACGCGACCGGCACCAACAATGTTTACTCTGATTTTTGCCATTCAATGGCCTCCGACCCATATGCTCTTGCTTCCTTGTGGAACATGCTAAGCGACAGACCATTTCATAAATACCAATTTATCCAAGACAACAATCAACCGGAGCGGCCCATTCCAGACTTTCGCCCTGCCTTCCCGATGCCGCAGCGCGGCCCGTGAGCACGGACTTTCGCTGCGGCTGCAAGAAATCGGGCATGCGGTACTAACGCCTAGAGAAAGTTTTCAATCTGCCCCAAAAAAATCCAATTCGATTTAGCCAAACAGTAATCAAACATGTACATCGGATCTCGATTCATCTATCCGCTTGATGTCAATCTCGACGAGAGAAGAAATGACGAAATCTGCGGCTGCTAATTCACTTTCGTGTTCTTCGTGAAGAAGACCAATACAATAGAAACCACCATTCTTCGCTGCTTCGACCCCGGACGTAGAATCCTCGATCACAACGCATTCATCCACTTTCAGCCCAAGCCCATCGGCTGCAGCAAGGAAAATATCTGGGTTGGGTTTCCCGTTTTCGACATCGTCGCCCCCGATAACAACCGGAAAGGCATCCAGCAGGCCGGCTTTTTCAAGAACGGATCGAACGTTGGCGCTGCTGGAAGCAGCCGCCAGCCCGTAACCCTCTGATTGGCATTGTCTTACAAGACGAACCGCTGCATCGAAGACCCGAAAATCTCCACGCTCGATCATTTCAATATAGTAGTCGTTTTTCTTGTCTGCAGCGGTTCTGACTTCGTCTTCCGAGTGCTCAGTCATGACAGCACGAGCCCCATCATAGCGCGGGCGCCCGTCAACGAGGCGTCGATACTCCGGCTTGCCAAACTCATACCCATGTTCTTCGAACATACGCTTCCAGGCTGCAAAGTGCGCCGGCACGGTGTCGACCAAAACTCCATCGAGGTCGAAGATTAGTCCTTTGATCGGCATGCTGAATCTCCTGGTTCGAGCCTGTGTCAAAAACACGTAGCATGTTCGGGATTTTCTTCAATCGATTGGTATGTGAATGTTAATCTGGCATAATTATTCACGGCCAAGGTATCCTCCTACCAGACAATGTTGGGTCAAATGATTGACATAAAAAAACTACCCTTCGAAGAACGAGCCCAGTGCGCTGCCTATATGCGTGCGACGCACAACATGTCACAGGTGGAGATTGGCACCGTTCTGGGTGGCCTGTCTCAACCACATGTATCGCGGCTGCTAAAACATGCTGAGCGGCAAAACTATCTCGTCATCGAACAACGCTTTGTCAAAGAACAAGTCTCTGATGAGTGGCTTCGCCAAATGGACGAGTTGCTGGCTCCTTCGGGGCTGAATTCAGACCTGAAGGAGTATTGCGACAGGAACAACCTCAGGCCACCCCGGATCGGTGTTTTCGAAAGCGGTCCGGGGAACACCGAGGCGGCCCTAGCGCTGCGCCGTACCAGATTCGGACGAACCGCCTCTGGGCGATTGACAGAGCTTATAGAAAAATCGGAAATCATCGGCGTTGCTTGGGGGCGGACAATCAAGTCCTTGGCAGAAGGGATCGCTGCTTCAAGGCAGCCAATAGATAAGTCGCGCAAGACAGAGTTTGCGGCGGTCTGTGCCGAGTTGGTGTCGTTGGCTCAGCACGGATACTCTGCCAGTCGGCTTGCCGGAACGTTTGATGAGTTATTTAACGAAAAGCAGGAGGAAAGCCCTCAGCTGACTGGTTTCCCAGCCTACATACCCCGTCACTATGATGAAACTATGCGCCGCTCCATATGGCAGTACATCTCTGACACTCCGGGATTTCACCGCGTGTTTTCGGGGCCTGACGCATTGATTGCAAAAATGGATATGCTGATCTCCAGCGTAGGGTCTTCAAGCACGCCGGTTTTGGGTAGTTTTGAAGAATTGGTGCAGGCAGGCGGTTTGAGGGCGGATGACCTCAGGCAACTGGTTGTGGGTGATCTTGGCGGCATCTTGATTCCGAGAACGGGTATATCCCAAATCAAAATGGACCTGATTGACGAACTGAACGGGCTTTGGACCGGGATCAAAACAGAGCACGTGAAGGCAATAGCAGATCGAGCTTTTGACGAACCCAATCAAAGTGGTGTTGTCGTCGTCGCAATTCAAAAAGAACGTGGTGATACAGTGTTTGAGCTGATCTCCAGAGGTCTTGTAAACGAATTGCTCATCGATCATGCGGCTGCCGAACAGTTGCACAGTCGCGTTGCCGAGGCCCTTACGGATTGACCGCATCACCTTAGCTTGGTCGTCTGGTGCCGATGGAGTCAAAAACGGTAATTGTCACGCTGGCTGCGGTGCGAAAACAACGTCTTCTCCGGCGATCAAAGTAACAGGGTGGCCCATTACTTCGATCTCTTCTCGCCTGTCGGATGGAGCAATGAACCGAAACCGGCACTCATCATGGGAAATCGCAACCTCGACGTCATTTCCCTGCCACTTCAGGTTGAACCGGATGGCAGACCATGCTTCGGGCAGCCAGGGTTTGAACGTCATTTTCCCATGCTTGACCCGGAACCCGCCAAATCCACACACAAGCGACTGCCAAGTGCCACCTGCCGATGCAATATGCATCCCGTCCTGCGTGTTGCCTTGATTGTTGACCAGATCAACAAAGGCCGAACGTTCAAAATAATGATGTGCCGAAGAAATGTCGCCGACTTCGATCCCCATAATCGAGTGAATAGCCGGACTGAGCGACGATTTGTGCATGGTGCGTTTTTCGTAAAACGCATAGTTCGCCGCTTTAACTTCGTCTGAAAACTCGTCTGGCAAGAGATAGTTCAACATAATCACATCTGGTTGCTTTAGCAGCATTGAGCCGTTCAATGAGAAATGGTTATGCCCCTCTGGATAAACGGGCATACGGTTCTTGTCCCATTCGGTGATTGGGATGTCCTTAAGCTGGAAGTACCCTTCGAACTGTTCGATCAGATTGCGGGACGGATCGAAAGGAACAAAGATTTTTTCGGCCGTTTCCAGCCAGTGATCCACTTCTTTTCCAGTCAAATCCAACCGAATCCGCAATTCGTCATGAACCTCAGACGAACTTTCACTGAGCTCTCTGAAAACACGTGCCGATTGCTCAAGATGCCACTTCGCCATTCGGTTGGTGAACGTGTTGTTGTCGACATGTTCATGAAACTCGTCCGGCCCGATTACGTTGGTAAGCTCATACCGATCCTTGTTTTCGTTCCATTCCAGTCGACTGATCCAGAACCGGCTGGTCTGATACAAAACTTCAGCCCCAAAATCACGAAGGAATTCGTGATCACCCGTCGCCGCAACGTAGCTGAGGATCCCATAAGCGACACAAGCGGTGACGTGGATTTCTTCTTCCCCGGTCCAAATCCGGTTCGCACCGTCCGCCGTCCATTTTGGCGTTGTCTCCACCCCGGTATCAGCGGATTCCCAAGCGTATTGGGCGCCCTCGAATCCGTTCATTAGGGCATTTTCAATCGCGCCCTTCAAAGTGTTGTAACGGTATTTCAGAAGCGCTTTGGCCGTCTCCGGCTGTGTGAAGATGTAAAACGGTAGCAGGAAAATTTCGGTGTCCCAGAAAACGTGACCTTTATACCCTTCGCCAGACATGGACTTGGCGCCGATGTTCGCGCGTGGGTCGTTTTCGTTGGCGGCAATCAGCAGATGATAGATATTGAAACGCATTGCTCGCGTCGCTTCAGGATCACCCGTCACCACGCAATCACAGGTGTCCCATTTCGCTCGCCAAGCTGCTGCGCTTTCGCTCAGACAGGTTGAGAATCCCTTGGCTTGTGCTGTCTCTAGCGACGCTTCGCATTTTGCCGCCACCTCTGCACCGTTCAGGTCTCGTGACGTGTAAATCGACACCAGCTTTTCGAATGTCAGACTTTGTCCGTTGAGCGCATCAACTGAAACGGCTTGCGAAACCTGCTCATAATCACGGTTTGCACCTTTGAACTCGCTGAAGGAAGGACTATCCAAGGCAGACGCCATGCCAATCGTAATGCCGGTGTCCAGAGTCAGAGCTTCGATGTAGGACGCATCGCTGCTTGCATGTGACTGAGTGACCTTCAGGTGCCGGCTTTTGGCCCACTTCTCCCATTTGACCTCGGGAAGGAAGACAGGGTTTCCCTGATATGCTGGCAGGCGGTCCAGATTGTATCGATGAGAATCAAGCGCGCTTTCGACAGTGATCTTGGACGAATGGTTCTCTTGCGTGACGATCAGACGAATGCCGCAGATGTGCTGATCGGCAAAACTGGCAAACCGGATGCTGTTGATGCGAGTGCGACGGCCCGTACTGTCTTCAAAAACGGTTTCGCGATGCAAAAAACCGGTCTGCAGATCCAATACGCGCTTATGTTCGACAACTTTGCACGTCTGGACATCCAGAGCCTCACCTTCCACGCGAACCCGAAGTGGCAACCAGGTAGGAACATTGACCTGATCGATCACAGTCGAGTCATGGTGATCGTATACACCTGCCAGATAGGTGCCAGACAGCTCTCCTTTGTGGCCCTCTTCCAGCGATCCGCGTGTGCCCTGATAACCGTTGCCCACCGTGAAAATGGTCTCCTTGAAGTTCGCTTCATCCAAGTTGAATTGGGTTTCTTCGATCAGCCAATCACTACTGCTCAGCATTGTCTGCATGTCAGGCTCCATTCGGTGATGTTTCGGAAAGTTCAGTCGCCGTAGGTTTCGACAATCTGAAGTTCTGTTTCTTCCAGCGATCCGTAGACATCCAGCTCGCTACTCGAGCAGCGCTGCGCCCCGGCGCAATTGCCATACTGGCAGGCTTTGACGAAGTCTCTGGTCTTAAGGTAACCAAAGGCCAATCCACCGGCGAAACTGTCGCCGCAACCGGTGGTGTCGACCACATCCTCGACAAGCACTCGTTTGACCAAATGTTCACGCATCCGGCCGGTCTCATCTTTGTGGTAGACGGCGCATCCATGTTGATCCAGCGTGACGTAGAGCGCTTTGACGCCAAGATCCAGACAATGGCGCGCAAACTTGGGCAGCTGGTCCATCGTCAGTTCGCTTATATCCTGCAGCTCATCTGAACCGTATTCACCCTTGAACCAACTGCATTGAGCTTCTTCCAGGTTCATCTTCAGCAAATCTATATGCGGAAGCCACCGATCCCGGTCGATCCAGAATTTATGATACCGCTCGCCATGCGCTGAGCAACCGCTGGTGGGGCCATGCGCATCAAACACAACCAGACCATCGCTATTGGCCTTGATATAACGGATTGTCTCCAGTGGCACCTCAAAGTCGGTTATCGGAACAAAAACGAAGGCATCGCAATCCATCAAGTCTTCAATGTCCTCTGGCAAGATCGGATTCATAAAACCCGTTTGCTTTTCGTTGCGCCGGTTCTGGTCTACATAGACCAGATCAATCACGGCCCCCTGATCCGCATCGGCGGAAACATGTCTGACATCCAGATAGGGAAATTCGGACAGCAATCTTTGGACGCTATCGACGTCTGACTTTCGCACGTGGCTGACCACATTTATCCTCGACCCTTGCCCAGCCAGAGAGGACATGCAGACTGCCGTATAGACCGCGCAACCAAATTTTTTGAATTTTTCACCCTGATGGCTGGTGATATTATCCCTTGGGATCGGGCCAAGCACTGCGACATTTATCTTGTCCGACATTTTGGTCCCTTACTTGTTTTCTCTGCTTTTCCGGCTGATGTCACCGCCACTATAGCAGCTTCAGTTCTGATAGATTTGCTCGCTGGTATAGAACCCACCTTCGACTACGGTGGCGTCGATCGAGTCTTTCGTCACTGCAAGGACAGGTGTGATCACCGTCGGGATTTCAGCGAAGCCGTTGTCTATCAGTGTATGTTCACCAATCAGGTCAGTGATTTCCTCGTCCGGAGATTGTGCAATCTTGACGGCGATATCGGCCGCCCGATAGGCCAGCGGCTTTATCTGCTTCCAGATTTCCAGCGCCTGTACGTCAGTGGCAACCATCCTGACATTTCTCAAGTCGGCATCTGATCCGGCGACAAAAACCTGGTCTGTCGAGCCCAAATCCTCGTCCGACAATGCCGCTAGAACACCGAAGGCAAGCCCGCTGTTATTCGCGATAAACGCATCGATATCGTTGTCATATTCAACCAGCAGATTTTCGGTGGTATCTCGCGCCATATCTGAAGACCAGTCAACGTGACTTCGATCAGCGACAAGTTCCAACCCCGGATGATCAGCGATGACCTTAAGCACGCCGCTGCTCAGTGCTTTGGCATTGGCGTCGCCGGGTTGACCCCGGATCAGGACGACGCGGCCCGTCACCTCACCGCGGGTAGCGTTCAGCCAGTCGACCATGGCCTCAGCCTGCAACTTCCCTACGGCCCAGCTGTCCTGCATAACCATGACGTCAAGCGGTCCGCCCTGCAGCATTGAGTCATATCCGACTACTTTGACGCCTTGATCGTGGGCCAGATCAACAAGAGCGCCAGCAGTCGCGGTATTGACGGGTTGCAGAACCAAAACGTCCACTCCCAGATCCAGCATTTCCTCGACCTGCTGCAACTGCCGCAATGGATCATTGCCACTGCTGTCGAAGATCACGTTTGCCCCTTGGGATTCCGCACGTGCAGTGAACAAGGATTTGTCAGTCTGATATCTTTCTTCCTGCATGGTCTTGAGCAGGAATCCGATTGTAACATCTTGCGCTGCCGCGATAATAGGTAGCGATACCGATAGAATGCCGGCCAAACCCAAAGCTCTGAGGCCATTTGTGCGTAAGGTTGCTAAAATGGACGGTACCATCGCTCACCTCCCAATTTTCATACAAGATTTCAGGAATGTTGCTTGATGCCCCCGGCACAGATGACCGGGGGCTGTATCGAGCTACTTTTTCTGCATCACGTCGAACCACACGGCGAGGATGATGATCAGGCCTTTGATGATCAACTGATAGAACGTGACCACCCCAAGCAAACTCATACCGTTGTTCAGAACCCCGATCAGCAATGCACCAATAATGGTACCGCTGACCTTACCCGAGCCACCCGCCAGACTTGTGCCGCCGATGACAACCGCAGCAATCGCGTCGAGTTCGAACATGGTTCCCAGATTGGGGGATGCACCATTCAGACGCGAGGCGAGGATAATCCCGGCCAGTGCCGCCAGGACCGAGATGACTGTGTAGACAATCATCTTGGTACGCACGACGTTGATGCCTGACAGGCGTGCCGCATCCTCGTTTCCGCCAAGCGCATAGAGACGGCGACCAAAACGAGTGCTGTTGAGCGTGTAGATCCCGGCAAACGCGATGACCGCAAATATCGCTACAGGGACGGGAATACCCTTGTAGCTGGTGAACACGTGGAAAGCCAATGCAAAGCCACCAATCATGACGGCACCATTGACAAGCAGTTCCTGCATGTTGACTTCGACGCCGTGTGCCTTGCTTTGCTGAACGTCCCGGAAGATTGAAAAGACAGCAAGCGCAGCACACACGATTAGAACAATACTGGACATCATCGGTGGGATATAGGCGCCACCGATCAGCGGAAACACATCACTCGTTACCGGTACAGAACTGCCATTGGTCAGGGTTAGTGCCAAACCACGTGCGATGGTCAGCATTCCAAGGGTTATGATGAAGGGTGGTATGTTGAACTTGGCTATCCAAAACCCGTTCCACGCGCCTATACCAACGCCTACGACCAACAGAGTTGCCGGAACCGCCAGAACAGTTGGCACGCCGTATTGCATCATCAGCGTACATACGACCGCCGATAAACCGACGACAGAGCCCACGGAAAGGTCGATACCTGCAATCAGGATGACCATGGTCATACCTACGGCAATGATCCCGATGATGGTCACCTGACGGGACAGGTTGCTGAGGTTGCGCGCGGTAAAGAACGCATCATCGGCAAAGCTAAGCCCGATGACCAGCACGATCAGCGCAATCAGCGTCGCGTTGTCCTTGATAAAGTTTATCAGGTGGTTTTCCTTGGCGCCGTTGACGCCAACACCTGCAACGTTGCTGTCAGCACTCATTTTGTTTCCTCCCTTATGCGCTGCCGGTGGCATACGCCATGATTGCTTCTTTCTTTGCGTCGTCCCGTTCAAAGTTCGACACAATCTCGCCTTCGCACATCACCAGAATCCGATCGCACATGCCCAAAACCTCAGGCAGCTCAGATGAAATCATGATGACGGTCACGCCTTGCTGAACCAACTCGTTCAGCAGCTTGTAAATCTCAACCTTGGCGCCGATATCGATCCCGCGCGTGGGCTCATCCAGGATGAACACATCCGGCTTGGAATTCAGCCATTTACCCAAAATGACCTTTTGCTGGTTACCCCCGCTAAGCGTACCGATGACGGTATCAATCGATGGTGTTTTGACGCCCAGCTGATCGACATATTCCTTGACGACTTTGCGCTCCTGCTGAGTGTTGATGATGCCCAGAACTTTCGAGCTGATCGTCTCAAGCGACGAAATCGTCGTGTTGAACGAAATTGACTTGTCCAGAAACAGACCCAGTGCCTTGCGATCTTCGGTCAGCAAGGCAATGCCGGCTTCAATCGCGTCTTTCGGCGATTTGATCTCCAGCTTCTGCCCGTTCAGCTTAACCTCGCCCGTGGTCTGGTCCGGGTAGGCACCGAACACGCCACCAACCAATTCGGTTCGACCCGCGCCCATCAGCCCCGAGATACCCAGAATTTCACCCTTGCGGGCAACAAAGCTGGCATTCTTAACCAAATAACTCCCCGGCATATCGGGGTTCGTGACAGACAGATCGTTAACTTCCAGGGTCACTTCACCTGGGGTGAAATCGACCTTGGGGAACATGTCTTTGATATCGCGGCCAACCATTCGGGCAATGATTTGATCAAGAGTGATATCTGCGATCGGAGTAACTTCACCGATGGTTTGACCATCACGCAGAACTGCAATCCGGTCGGCAATCTGCTCAATCTCTTCCATTTTGTGCGAGATGTAGCACATGCAGACACCATCTGCCTTCAGCTTGCGGATGATGCGGAAAAGATCTTTGACTTCCTTGTCCGTAAGGGCAGAGGTCGGTTCATCCAGCACAAGGATTTCCGCCTTTAGGGACAGAGCCTTGGCGATCTCGACCATTTGCTGCTTGCCCACGGTGATGTTCTGCACCAGATCGGTCGGTCGAATGTCATTGATACCCAACTCGGTCAACAGCTTCTGTGTTTCCGCAAAGGTCTGGTTCCAATTGATCCGGCCTTTGGAATCAGTGAACTGGCGATCAAGAAATATGTTTTCCGCAACGGATAAGCCGGGGATCAGATTGAGTTCCTGATAGATGATGCCAATTCCGGCGGCTTCGGCTTCCTTGGTGTTGGCAAAGCGAACCCTTTCGCCCCGCAAATAGATATCGCCTTCGTAGGTTGGATAGGGCCAAACCCCACTGAGCACTTTCATCAACGTGGATTTGCCCGCTCCGTTTTCCCCCATTAACGCCAGAAGTTCGCCAGAGCGGGCTTCGAAGTTGACATTGTTCAGGGCGCGAACACCGGGAAAATCCTTGATGATACCCTGCATTTTCAGGACGACTTCAGACATGCTTTTTCCCATCACATTCAGAAAGGTGTTTCAGACAATCCCCACCCTGCGCGGCAACTTTGACCGAGGTATCTAAGGAAGGAGGGCACCATGAAACCGCGCGCGGGGAGTACACGCATTGGGAGCTAAATGGCGAAACGCCCTCCTTCAGGAAACAGACCCGGGGATCAGTTCCCGTAGACTTCTTCCTTGGAATAGAAGCCGCCAGCGATGATGGTGTCATCGATGTTGCCCTGTGTCACAAGCGTGATCGGGGTCACGATCGTCGGCACATCCGCAAAGCCGTTGTTGATGACCTTGTCGACTTCAACCAAGTCAGCCGGTGCCGTGTCCGGGTTCTTTGCCAATGCCACGGCCACTTCTGCCGCAGTTTCGGCCAGCGGATCGATCTGCTTCCAAATTTCAACCGCCTGCTTGCCTTGCGCTACGTATTGGATATTGGCCAGATCGGCGTCAGAACCAGCGACAAACACCTTATCTGATGACGCCAGACCCTGTGCTTCCAGCGCCGCGATAACACCTCGGGCCATGCCACTGTTGTTGGCGATAAAGGCATCAATGCCGTTGCTGTTTGAGGTCAGCGTGTTTTCAGCAGTTGCCATGGCCTTTTCCGACGACCACCCTTCATGTGCTTGGTTGGTCACCAGTTCCAATCCTGGATTGGCCTCGACGATTTCCAGAACGCCGCTGCTCATGGCAATAGCGTTGGAGTCGCCAGGCTGGCCTTGAATTAGAGCGATCTTTCCGGAAACCTCTCCGTTCTTGTCGGTGAGCCATTCAACCATGGCTTCGCCCTGCAAGCGACCGACAGCCCAGCTGTCCTGCATAACCATCGCATCCAACGGCCCATCCACCAACATTGAGTCATACCCAACGACGCGGACGCCCTCGCTGTTGGCCATGCTGACCATGCTTCCGGCAGTACCAGTATTCACAGGCTGCAACACAATAACCTCTGCACCCTTGGCAAGCATGTTTTCGAATTTCGCAAGCTGGGTCAGTTCATCATTGTTTGCTGAATCAAAGATGACTTCAGCACCCAACTCCTCTGCTTTCGCAGTAAATGCAGCGCGGTCACGCTTGTAGCGTTCTTCCTGCATGGTTTTCAGCAGGAACCCAATTTTTACATCGCCTGCATTTGCGGTTCCCGCGGTCAATGCGACGGCGGCAACAGAAAGCAGGACAGCTCTACGGGTTATGGTCTGCAATAGGGACATAATTCCTCCAGTGTATGTTCCTTGGCTACCGGCCATTTGGGACGGCACCACGAAATGCTTCGCGAATTGTGCTGGATGCCGGTTAACCGGTGAGAATAAGCGTCAATCTCAAAGCGATAACGCTAACGTAGCACCGTAAAATGGGCTCAGAATTTGTATATTTAGAATGAATACTTATTCAGAGCGCCGTTGAATGGCCGCTAACCGAGACCGTGAATGATTTTTTTGCGAATGCAGCGAACTTCCGCTTCCCGCCGTCGATCTCTCCGCCTCATTACAGCATTTCCAGTTCAAACTTTCGATAAAGCCCCGCCAACGCCTGGTGCCGCACCCGAAACTGGCTTCTCCGCTTGAGTGCTGGTTTGGCGGACTTTGCCCCTTCGAGTTTCAGTGCCGGGTCGTAATAAACGACACCTTCTGAAACCGCCTTGAGAAACAGAAAGAAGTCCGTTCCCTCGCACATTTCGATACGACTGCCGTACTGGTAATCAATAGGAGGCCCTTGGCGGATCGACGGGACGTAGCAGGCGCGCCCATGCTTTCTGTTCCAGTGTGAAATCAGTCCCTCGAAGGCCCAGGTCGCCGCTCGGGTTCCGTCAGCATCGATAAGATGAATTCCACCGTCCATATCGGTAATCTTGCCTCGAGTGGCGTCATAGCCGCTGAGGGCAAGGCTCAGCCCCGTGAGCCCGTTCGCCTCTTTTCCGATTGCGTAAGCGCCACCAAAGTTGATCCGGTCGATTTTGCCGGACTGATCAGGGTAGCCAAAACGTCGGACGAATGCATCAGGCCCGGCCACTCGGTAATATCCGGCTGTTGGCTCAGGTGTCATTAGCGTGACCGCGCTTTTGGGAGCAAACCTGATGAAGTCGCGCACTCCGTACTGCTTGATCTCCCAGCCAAGGTAATCGGGATCCGCATTACCATTCGGGGTGATGCCAAGTTCCGCCTCAAGCGTGTATCCGCCCCCGTTTTGTGCCTGATAGGGCTGAGGTCCTTTCGGACCAAGTTTTTTGGATGCTATCCATCCGGCCTGGTAGATTTCCCTGAGCCGGTTGATGAGCGCCTTACGCGTGTCTGTTATCCCGGTTCGCAACCCGGTCAGGTTCAGAAAAACACCGGTGGTTTCAAGAGGCTCTGCGGCATCGAGCGCTGTCACGATGGGATCAGACCATCCCGCGGCAGCACCAAAAACGCGACCGTCCGGGCAGGTGCCAATGAAAAGGACCCTGCCCGGATCGCGTGACCGCAGCAGATCCGAAGGCGCTCGTTCTGTGCCTTTGAGGAACCCGGAGATACGGACTTCAGGGTACTTCGGATAGAGGATCAGCTGAACGTCAGGTGCCGGGGACAGACCTTGTGCGTCCAGCCAGAAAAACCACACCGGTGCTTTTGCCCGGTCCCTCACGCTGCCTGCCTTTGACGTGTTGTCGGTTTCTATCGCGCCATGAGGAACAGTGTTGAGCGCTTCGAAGCCCCCGCCGAGATAAATCTGGTTTTTGGAATTGTCATTCGGCGCAAGACGCTTTGCGTAGAATGACGTTGCACCGGCAGCAGCCATGCGGTCCAGCAATAATGTCAGATTGTCAGACAGTGTCTTTGCCCCGGAAAGATGTTTCTTTCCGGTCAGAGGACAACCATGTGGCGATGTTGTCAATCAGGTCTTCCCCGGGAAGTCTGTCGCGTCCCTTAAGGGCGCACTCCCAGACGGATGCAATCCTCCACCCGGCGCCCAGAAGCGCCTGCCTGGACTGTTCATCCCGGCGGCGGTTTCCTGCGATCTTATCGCGCCAGAATTCTTCGCGGGTTTTGGGCCATTTAAAAAGGCTGCAGTCATGACCGTGCCAGAAACACCCGTTTACGAAAATCACCGCGTTGTACTTAGCAAAGACAAGATCGGGTCGGCCGGGCAGTCTCCGGTCGTGCAGCCGGAAACGAAAACCGCGGGCATGGAGCCCGCGGCGGATGACCATTTCAGGCTTAGTGTCAGCGCCCCTGATCGCTGCCATATTGCGGCTGCGGGTCGCCTCATCATGTACATCAGCCAATTTTGCGCGCGGCCTCCGCCTGTTTCCCCGTCAGCGCCAGGATATGCGGTCGTATGATCCGTGCAACCTCTGCGAAGACAGGAACGGCAACAGAGTTCCCGAACTGCTTATAAGCTTGGGTGTCAGAGACTGGAATCCGGAAGTCCTCGCTGTACCCCATCAGACGCGCGCATTCCCGGGGTGTCAGGCGCCTCGGATTGTTACCTTCGCCGCGGCTGACAAGGATTTCGGAACCGTCTTTATAGTATCGGGCGGAAAGCGTCCGTGAAATGCTGTCGCCGTCCACTAAACCATAACCAAATCCGTTTCCGGCAGCTTTGTGTTTTGCAGCATAGCCCTGAAGGTAGACCCAGAGCTTGTCCGTCAGCGTGTATTTGTCGCTGACCACGGCGTCGGGGCCAACTGTGAAATGACCTTCGGGTGCTTCGGTTCCGTTTTCCGGGTGGAAAATATCCCTCATACGTTTGTGGCCGCGAGGTGGAATGATCAGATCTTCGAAACTGAAGGGGACCTCGGTGCGGAACCCAACCATCACAATGCGCTGACGATGCTGCGGCACAAAATGCGCAGCATCGATGATCTGTGTGTGCAGCGTGTAGCCCAGCTCTTCCGTCAGTTTGCGACGGATCACATCAAAGGTTTTGCCTTTGTCATGGCTTTTGAGGTTTTTGACATTTTCCAGCAGGAAAGCTGCCGGGCGGTGGTGTTTCAGTATCCGAATTACGTCAAAGAACAGCGTGCCCTGAGTTTCGTCGTCAAATCCGTGCGCGCGACCAAGAGCATTTTTCTTGGAAACCCCTGCGATGGAAAATGGCTGGCACGGAAATCCGGCTACGAGGACGTCATGATCCGGGATGGCGGCAGCATCAACCTCACGGATATCACCGGCGATCGGCCGGTTATCGGCAAAATTCGCCAGATAGGTTTGCTGAGCGTATTTATCCCATTCCGATGTAAACACGCAGCGCCCGCCAGCACCTTCCATGGCTTTGCGCAGGCCGCCGATACCGGCAAAGAGATCAATGAAGCTGAAATCCCCCGCGCCGTGAACCGGACGGCGGGCTTCAATTTCAAGTTCGAGAAGGCGGGTGACGCTGTCGCGCGGCTTTTCTTCGCCGCGGATCCAGCGGTAGATGTGACCCTCTGAATAGTCGAGGTGCTTTGCCGCTTCCGGCACCGAATAACCTGCTTTTTTCAGAAGAATCTCAAAGTCTGTCATGTCCGCTCGCGCCCGGGTATTTTTCTGACACTATGGCGGGCGTCTGCCCGCCAGACAAGAACAAAATGCGGACATGTGGTGTAAATTCAGTTAAGATATACTCTATCCAGGCCCTGATAGTTCCGTTTCTCTGAGGGACTGAACTGAAGGCCTGACGGTTCCGGGGGAAATCAATTTCCGGGGCGCCCGAAGGGATTCTGTGAAGCCCGCTAAAGGCCAAATTTCGGATTTCCACCCACCTCAGCGGGCGGTACATTCAGGCAGGCAACGGCTTTGTTGCACAAATCGGGGTGTGGTCGGACTTCCCCTTTCCCCGGACAGACTTATCCTACGGCCTCTGTGATGGGTATGCCAAGCGTGGTGTAGCGATTGAGCACGGCAACGCGGACTTGGATCTCTGCGACCTGGCGGTCGAAGTCCCGGGCCATGAGGTTTTGCCCCAGCAACTTCACGCAATGCATCTTGGTCTCGACCCGGCTCCGGCGGTGATATCCGCTCCATCGCCGCCAGATAGCCCGACCGAGGTATCGCGAGGCATTGACGGCCTCGCTTCGGGCGATGGCCCCGGCGCTCGTGGGTTTCCACGGTTTTGCATTCTTCCGTGGAGGGATGACGGCATGAGCGCCGCGGGCGGCAATCGCGTCGTGGCATTTTCGGGTGTCGTAGGCCCCATCTGCAGTCACTGATCCGACGGCCTGATCGGGTGGGATTTGGTCAGCAATTCTGGCAACATAGGCGCATCGCCGACATTGCTGGTGGTGACCTCGACCGCCCGCACTTCCAGCGTTTCCTCGTCGATCCCTATGTGTATCTTACGCCATATCCGGCGTTTAGGGCCACCATGTTTGCGGGCGTTCCACTCGCCTTCGCCCTCTGCCTTGATACCCGTGCTGTCAATCAAGAGGTTTAGCGGGCCGGTGCTGCCGCGATAGGACAGGTTCACGTTCAGTGTCTTCTGGCGGCGGCACAAGGTGCTGAAATCCGGAACGGTCCAATCCAGCCCAACCCGCCGTAGCAAGCTCTCGACGAACCCCGTAGTCTGCCGGAGCGGCACGCTAAACAGCACCTTCAGCGTCAGGCAGGTCTGGATCGCGGCTTCGCTGAATTGTTGCTGCCGCCCACGCTTGCCGGTTGGCGGCGGCGTCCAGACCATCTCCGGATCAAACCAAATCGACAGCGATCCGCGTTGCTTCAGCGCTGTGTTGTACGAAGGCCAGTTCCTGGTCTTGTACTTCGTAAGGGCCCAACTGCTCATGCCTCCCGGCTATCACGATGGATTCATAGAGTGAATCCCCGGCGTGATTTGTGCAACAAAGCCCCGCAAAATAGCTTTCCGTAAATCTTTTTTGTTAGACTTGCGGTCGCAATAACAGACGTTACAAATATTAAATACAGATTACCCCATCAGTTAACCCACTTAGTTCATTTTACTATCATCGAACCGACAAAGAAATTCCTGTCAATTTTCTTGGATTCATCGCCCAAAATGCCTCACTTATTAACGTCGATTAAGATTTAGTGATCTTACAGAAAAACTTAAGTTGACTGACTACCCTGAAGCAAAAAATCTCCAACTCTTTCAATACAAAAATAAACTTTCTTTTCTCATGTGTTCGCTTTGAATTAGGGATTAAAGCACCCCATTTTCGGGAGCGATATGCAAACTCATTCGGTAATCGAAGAAGACTTCAGGTTTTTTCAACCGTGTATGATAGTTAATCCACCGCTAATTGGGTTCTTCTGTACAGTTGGTGTCAAGCGACTTTTGGCGCCTTGGGATGTTAATGGCTAAGCAGCCATCCAATCCAGTCCGAGTAACAGACATCCTTTAGGTAGTTTTGTAGCGCAACGTCACATCAAAGTTACCCGGAGAGATGTGCTTGTCCGACGGATGGTAAGTATCGTCGGCAGGTCCAAGGCTGCCAAATCAAAGAGGCCTCTTGAGATACATTTGCTTTGGCCAACCGTTCATCTTAGTCGCCGGATGGTTATGTTTCATTTTAATGGATCACACGGCGTTCTCCGCAAGCTGGGCTCACTCCGTGCCAACCCCAAACTGACATATCTGTGTTTCGGTCGGGGCAATTTGGTTACAGCAAGTTAAACCCTATCTTGGTGGAAAAATGTTGCCACACGTATGGATCGGTGAAATAGCCAGGATGTCCGCCTGCCGGGACCAAGAGGTTCCTCTTTGACTTGCTAACCGGCGCCTGTTCAAGCCCGTTAAGTTCGTCGAGCTTCTCAATATAGGTACCAACAAAGTCATCAGTTCGCCCGATATTGTACCAATTTATCGGCTTACCTGCGTTGTGGAAGTCTCCCGGTTCAATTTGAAAAGCTCTAGGAAAATACTTGCGATAGAGATGCGTGACCGGTGAACCCATTGTGACCAAAGTAACCTCGCAATCTTCGAACAGATCATCGGCCAGTAACCGTCTGAGCGCGCGTGTTGCCACCACTGTTCCCTGCGAATGGCAGATAATAGTAACGTGTTTGGGCTTAACTCGACCCATCATGAACTCGCAGACACGCTCAAACCGACCTTCTATCTGCCTGCGAGCAGGAAAATTCAGCAGATCATTCTCGGCATCAAACGACAAATCCAATGCGTTGTTGTTCGCGTAAACCACAATGTCCCGAAACACACCCAATCCACCCGCGACCAGATCGCGCATCTGGTAAACCACCAACGCCAAACCCAACAAAAATGCCGGCACAAAAGGTAAGAAAACTTTGCCGATGACACCATCGCTCATCCAGCTGAGATTCACATCAAAAACCCGAAGCGCCAGCATGGTTGCAAACGCCAGAGTTGAAGCCGCAAAAACTCCTTGAAAGAGCCCGTTCAGCAGCACCCGCCCGACCGACGGCTCCGCGGTTGTGGCCTCAAACAAAACATCCCTGCTCAGCGCCCGCTGAACCAAAACGTAAATTCCACAAACAAACAAAATTAGAAGGAAAGCCACCCCAATTGCCATAGTAGGAGTTATCATTTCGACGATTGCCACGAAGGCTTCGGGTAATACCCTATCTGGACCGTAACTGTGGCTTGCGACTGTGATTGTCTCAGGCAGGCCTTCTTCTATGTCTATAAGGTGCTCTGCGTCGAGCGTCTTGGCGCGGAGGTTGTCGGTTGCATTCTGAATGGCCACCCAAAAGGACGAGGCCGCAATCATCCAAAGCAACAATAGCGCGGAACAGATTGGGGCATATATTCGGCGTTGCTGAGAGGGCGCAGAGTCCTGAATATCGCTGCGGTCGCGCGCCCAAGCTACGTAAACAAAAAGGCACAGCAACACCGATAGCCCCCAAAGGACCGAAAGTAGCAACATCAGACAGCCAATGAAAAAAAGCAACTGGTTTGCTTCGCCGCTAAATTGGTCAGAAGTAATAAGATTGCAAAACGTGCTGTTATCCATCGAGCAAACAGAACTAGCCAAAGTGGCCTCGGGCAGAAATGGAACGAAGAACAAGATTAACAAACCCCACGTGCCCGTCCCAACGCCAAATTGACGCCATAGGCTTAGTTCCCATCGCGTATGACCAATTACACGACCGAAAAGAATCGTCAGCATGCCCGTGGCGGCAACGACGGCTTCTGCTGCGGGCAGGATGAACAACCCAATCAACCCAAGCACCATCAGCACGACTGTACAGTACCCGAACCATTTCCATAAGGGGTCTTCCACCTTTCGCCGATTGCAAATAAATCCGAGTACGAGGGCCACGACCGCAACCCCGGCAATTGCCTGAGCGAGACGTGGCTGAACCCAAGAACCCATGAAGCCTTCCGCCTGGATCTCGTTGAAATCGACCAGAGAGCCTTCAAGCAGAAGCACCAGAACGCCCATTAACAACGCCGCGTTGAGCGCAACGACCCCGCCGATCAACGCCCACAGAAACCATGTGACGAAACGATAACCGCCGGGAGCGCCGGTATTGGCTGCGTTGTCGAGCGCTAAGTAACCGATCGACATCAAGACCTTGATCAGATCAAAGATCGTTGCAAATGCGCCCTTAGGCTCAGGCGAAATGTCGGCCCAGTAGACCTCGGCCATGACCGTTTTTACTTCGCTTGTTTGGGTGTCCTGCTCGCGTATGCGCTTGACGTGCATCGGAAATTTCTTTTGAATCCCTTCACGCCGAGGATCTTTGCCTTTTGGGCGAACATGAATTGGGGTTTGCACCTTTTGCTTTTTGCCGCCCGGATAGGTGCGTTCTTCCATGACCGACAAACCATCATATTCTGCAAAGTGCGTTTCAAACAGGTTCACGATAGTTTCGTCAGCAATCGCCGGCGGCTTACCATTCCGATTATGCTCTTCCAGAGCACCGCTCAGCACATCGCCGACTGTATCGCCCGGCAGTTGGTTTCCAATCCCATGCACGCAAAGAACCAAATGGTCTGGTGAGGTCTTTTTAGTCGACATGCTTCACCTACTGTCAATTAACTAAATAATGATTCAAATTCTAAACAAAGCAGGCAAAAAACTCTACACAAATGTGAACTTAATATTATCTCATTCCAAAAAAATTACGCCAACGCAATTATCATCATTCCAGCCGGCTGCAGCCTTCCTCGGTTATCCGTTTGCGCCCATAATGAAGGCAAACATTCCAGGCATGGTTAGTTTTTTCAAAGGAGAAAATACGTGACACCAAGAGACCTAAATCCTTCACCTTGGCCGCAGTAACCCTCATAAGTAGCAAAGTCAGAAACACGTTAGAAAAAGGCAAACAGCTCTCGAAGCCTTTTCGTTTCGACAACTCTGGGGATTGGCCACTTAATACGTTGGGCTGGCGGAATTGCTCCAACTAAACAGAATATTTTGCAGTTCGTTTTCTGAAACCGTCTGCCAGCCTGTCAAATATCCGCACATGGTCCGCCTCTCACACGTTCGACCTTCACGACAACGGAGCGCGCAAAGAGCTCTTCGAGCGGTAGCCGGTCGTCGCCTCGTGAGGCGGATGGCGTAATGAAGTTGGACCGGGTTTTCGCATGTTCTTCATGTGTCGAGAAACGATCGAATTCCAAGCGCCGATCAAACCAGTCCTCGGGTTCTCCGGTTAACATGTCTGAGATTTGGGCAAGGCTCAGGGTGTCTGTTGGGCTGTTGCTGCTCATGATATGAATTCGGTTCTGGACTTCCTTGTCGGAAATCGCATCGATCAGCTTGAGCAGGGTGACTGCCCGGCGGCCTTCGGCCAAAGCAAGATTCAACTGTTCTTTGGAATGCGTCGGGTTCTTGTCTTTCCAGGTGCGGCTGGCCAGCCCAATGATGTCCAAAGTCAGTTCGGCATCGTCACTGCCCAAGTTGCGATCACCATTACTTTTCAGGCATTGGCCCAGATGCTTGGCGATGCGGCTGAAATAGGTGCCTTCCTTTTCTGACCCCAGCGCCGGATCTTTGAAATTCGATTTTCGCGCACCAAAGACAAAGGCCATTTTCAGGGGATTATCATCATAAGCTTTGATGTCTTTCGGTTCCGTGAATTTCACTTCATCGTTGAAGAAGGGCAAAATCAGTGTATCCGGCCAACCTTTCCCGGCGGGTGCGCCATTGGGCAGGAGAAGGTTGGTTATCCAAGTGCTGGGTTGAACCTCTGAGGATGGTGTATTTTCTTGCAGCTCATGCAGGATAGGCAGGACAACCGCTGCCGGGCTGTTCCCCAGCGGTATTTCTTGTTCGATAAGCTGCGCCAGTTTCTCGTTTGACGCTGCAATCCTGGCCACCAGGTCAGTTAGCGCCTCGAGCTCGTCCTGATCGAGCAAGTCCACCTGTAATGGGTTCGGGAATTTAGTCGACGGAGTGAGCGAGTTTGTCCTTGGCCATGTCAGGCGCATAGTATCCGCTATCGACAGTTTTTCGGCAATCACAAGCTTTTCCGCCAGGGACTGTTGAATGCGGCCAAAGGCAGCAACGAAACGAAGGCCATCGAACTCAATTGGGTCGGTCACGGCCAACAACTCTTCCATCTCGTCGCGCGCTTCTGCAATCTCAGGGTCCGTCTCGGGGGACCAAACGGCAGTTGATGCCCCGCTCAGATTTTCAGCAATTTTCTGAAGGCCTGAGAATATCTCTTGATGCACTTCTTCTTCACCCAGCGCATCAAGAACCTTGCCCGCGTGATGGATACGCAAGGTATTGTGATTGGGATCTGTTGCCGTGCAATCCAGCAAGCCATGATCGTCATCCGCGTGGTTAGTGGGGATAACACGGATCACCAGATCCCGAGGCACAACTTGAGCACCGATTTCAGGGAATATCTGCTGTATCCATCCCGCTCGGCTTATCGCGGATGGCGCTAAGTCGCGGATGAAGTAATCGGCTTTCGTCGCAAAAACCAGACGGCCCCTTGCCAAAACACATGGAGGTGCCTCAGGTAAACGTGCCACAAACAATCGGTGCTCCATGTCATCCGAAACTGTATTGCCGAGAATACGATCCCATCCGAAAAAAACTGCAGATGGTATCGCCAAGACGGCGAAGTTGAGCGCAACAACAATAGCAGTTCGCTGGAAGTTCTCATTTCTCCACTGAAATACAGATTGGTCCTTGTTGCCCGCAGAGTTCGCTCCGTATTCTATTGAAGGGAACTTCACAGCTTCATCCATCAAGCGTCTGTCCAGAAGCATCTGAAACGATTTCGCCACCGATCTTTTGATCCATGAAACTAGCCGTTTCACGGTTTTTAAGGTTAAGTTCGTTATCTGCGGATCAGACCTGTGTGGCGTGATGATGTGTCGAATTTGACGCGCCGTGTGCGTACGCAGTGACGTCATCTTCTTCCTACGTGATGAAAAGCCCACCCAGATCGAAAAGGCCCAGCTCGCGACAAAGCTTATAACTAGGATCGTAATTGAATTATCATGCAGTAATTCTGCATTGTTGCGCGCTAGAATGCCTTTCACAAGTATCGTGAAAGCTGCGGCCACAAACATAGGGTATAGCCGTAGAAGTGGACTGCGTTCGATCGCTTGCGAAACGAGGCGTGACTGCTGTTCAGCGGCATCTTGATTTGGGGCGCTGCAGAAGTCGTTTTGCAGGCTTTTGAGGTTGCCCTCACTTTTCTGTAGAAAACCACCGAGCTGCTCGCAAAAGGATGCGCCGTTCTTGCACAGGTCCACAATCTCTTGTGGCTCAACATTACGGTGCTTGTTTTTACCGCTGTCTTCAGGAATATCCGCTTCGGCCTTTAACTGCTCAACGGACCCCGAAAATTCTTGCCTCACCGTATCGGCGAAGCTCCGAAAGTCCTGCAAGTGTTCCTCGGCCCTTTGTGTTTTTTCTTGCTCTTCCGAAAGTGTTTTTATGGCAGTTTCGGCGTTCCGGCTGATCCTGCCGAAGTTACCACGCAGTTGATTCACATAGGTTTGGCCGTCCATTTCTTCGGCAACCCGTTTTGCCGTCAGGTGGTCCACTAGTGATTGCAGCTCTTCCTCCAATGACTTGCAATTCAGGCGAAAGAACAGACTTGTATCGTTGCTCTCTGGCTTTTCGGGTGCTCTTTTCAAATCCCGAATCTTTTCAAGCAATTCATCCGGCTCTTGCAGTGGGAGTTTGGATTTGTTTTCAACGAGAAACCGTGCACCATCGCTTGGAAAGATGTCGCGTATGATCTTTTCGGACAGCTCATTCAGCGAATTCATCAGGCCTTGGATTTTGCCTGCGAATTTCTCGTGGGCAGTCTTGTAGCGTTGTTCCTGCGCTTGCAGGCGTGCCTCGGCCGCGTCCAATTCTGCTTGTACTGCCGCTCCACCGGTTTTTGCCTCGCTGATCGCTGCGTTAAGGTCGTTGATGGTCTGTCGGCAATTGCTTAAATCGGCCTGAGCCCTGTCCAGCAATTCGGTAAGCGCATCGCGTTCGGTTTCCGGCGCAGATTCCAGCTTCTCCCTATGTTCATTAACGATTTCTTCGAACTGTCGTTCGTCTCGTTGTATCCGTGCGCGTTCATCAGCACTGGCTTGGATTTGCTGTCGCAAGGTTTCGATCTTCGCGCGATGCTCATTAACCTCGTCGTTGGTGTTCTTGTGCGTTTCATAGTCACGGTCAAAATCGTCGATGTCCGGCAGCAGATCTTCGATGATTTTCTGAACAACCTTTGCTTGGTGTATTGTCTGTTGCTCAGGGCTGCCTGCCTCGAATTTGGCATCTCGAAAATTGATAATCTTTTCCAGAGTTTTTAAAAATGTTTCAAATTCATCACGTACCATATCGAACTCCCCTTTTTCGTTCTTTTACTCCGTCTTGTTCAGGTCTTTCAGAAACTGTCGGGCACGCCGAAGACCGGCCAAATAAAGAGATGTCTTCTCGGGACTCGACATGACAAAGTTCAACCAATTGGCCTCGCCCGGATCAATGGGCGCGATTTCCACCGGGTATTTACGATGCTTCAGGTTAACGTCGCTTTTGTTCTTTTTTTGCTCATCAAACCGCTCCCGCAGCGCCGTGTTTTGAAGCCAGATTTCACGGTCACGCTGCAGTCGGACAGCCGTTGCGCAGGCGATAACATCACCGGTCAGATCCGACAGCTTTCTGCGCTGCGAAACGTGCTGTTTCTCGCCACTGCTGATCAATGGCACTACGACGGTTGGAACGTCGGGCATCAGTTTGCGAAACGAGTCACTCGGAAGATTTGAGGTTAGCCCGCCATCGAGAAAAACGAATTTTTCCAGCTCTGAGAACCTGCGAATCTGATCCTCTGAAAACAGACCACGAAGTTTGTCTTTAGCGAATGCGGGCCAGGTCTTTCTATCAGGTCGCATAACCACCGGTTCAAAAAACGCTGGAATTGACATCGATGTTCGCACCAACCGCGCGGGCGAAGTTTTGCTGTACTCGTCGCTTAGCAGGTTCAAGTCTTGCGGAAATTGCATCTTCAGACCGACTGGCATCGCCGTCGCAACCAATTGAAGCAATTCGATCCCGGGGTGATCTCGTTCGGAATCCAGGGTATTGAGAATTGGACCGTCATCTACCCGACCAGGAAATTTGGCTTCTGCCTTGCGCTGGTCCTCAGGGTCTTTTCCAGTGCGTAGCTCCTCGAGGTCGTTCCAAATTTCGTCCAGGGCTTGATACATATCCTCGATAGATTTGAAACTGAGATCGTCCAAAACGGACTCCATCCAATTCTCAAACGCTTGCCCTGGGTTCAGACCTCGGCGATCACGGAGTCTGCGTACGGCGGCGAGCAAACCGAACCAACTGTGGAATTGGTAGATCTTAGGTTGCTTGAGCGCCTGTTTGATAAACTTGCGGATCGGTCGCGGGCCGTCGATGAAGTGATCCATTGGAACTGTTTCGGTAAGGTCTGCCAGCCGTTCTGCGGTTGCACGGGTCAGGTCGCCACCACGTATCGCGGCAATGCCCATGGCGATGATCGATCCGGCCGAGGTTCCGGCCAATCCAGCAAAGCGTACCCCCGCCGCCTCTAACCCGGCGACAAACCCGGCATGCGCCAGACCAAGCGTTCCTCCGCCCTGTAAGATCAGATTGCAAAGTCGATAAGTTTCTTCGACGTCCGGTGAGGGCTCAGAAAAGATTGAACGAATATTGTGGCCACCATTTTCGGTCTCGCTCTTAGTTGTTCGAAGCCAAAAAAATCGATCGATTCCAAGCAATTTACCGTGGCCATTCGCCCCCGATCCGGCCAGAGTTTGTAATTCAAATTCTGACTTGATTTCGATTAGAAGTCTACGGACTTCAGGTTCCATTAGAAGTTGCATATTAACTCATATAAAAAAGATCTTCATTGTTGGTTTTCAATTCGAAAAATCGTGTTTTTCCCTTCTTATCAAAGTATTGGAGACAATAAATCATCTAGTGATTCTGTAAAAATATCTCTTTCAAACGGCAATCAAAACCGAAGGTGTTAAAATGTAGCTGCCTTAGATTTTTCAAGGAACCCCTTGTCTCACAGAAACATCTACTTACGATCGAAACTGATTCCCCCTCCCTGAGCAAGTGATTTGTGTGACCGCAGTTAGTCGCCATCACTCAAACCAATAACGAGGCCACAAATGCGACCAACGCTGGCAGCAGACGCATTATCAGGATAGTATTCCCACGAGCTCCCGAAACACCAACGGCAGCTGTAATTGAAATTAGAAACAGGACTACACTTTGAGTAAAAGTTTGATACGGGGCCGGTAGCCAGAAACTCAAACAAAGCCCCGCAGCTATCGATGCGTTATAGGACGAAATACTACGCCCCAAAAATGCCGTAGCCTCAATATCCTCTTCAGAAAAATTTGTGAGCTTCTTGCAAATATCTGACCAACGGAACCATTGTACGTACGCAAAGAAAAAATGCCCTCCAATGACACCTGCTATTGCTATCCAATAAACGTAAATCATATCATCCTCTTAGGTTTAGTGATCTTCTTCGAGGCATCATCTGTCGAAAGAAAACTTGCCCCAAATCGCATCATCGCACGAACGAACTGAGTTCTATTTGAGCAACTTGACTTAAGAAGAATGGATTTGGTTTGTGCGTTTACTGTCGCTACAGAACGACCACGGCGGTCCGCAATTTCGGGATTGGTCAAACCTTGCCCTATTGCGTTGACCAGTGACGTTTCCGCTGATGTCAAACCAAATGCCTGCTGAACTAGGCGTGTATTGCACGAAACAGGGAGCCCGGTATCGGTACTACAGAGTATAAAACCGTCAAATACCTTGGATCCTATTTCGCCAGATTTATGGAGTGGTGAAAGCTCGATGCAAAGGGGCTCCAACAAGTGGCTAACGATACTCTCCTTACGTGGTCGAGCGCCGAACTTGCCGTGTTGATATAGGTCGGACATCAGGCTTTCCAAAAACTTTTGCCCAAGACGATCCGTGATGTTCAACTTTCCGTCCGGGCTAACTCGGAATGTGCGATAAGTTTCCTGTTGTCGCTGAAACTCCTGATTTCGAGCCACAATCATACCTCTACCATCAAGAACACAAATGCCTATGTTCAAGCAGTCGATGGCTGAAAGTACACCCTGGTAACGTTCCTGCAGTTGCCGCATAGGAAAACTGAGGTCGAGAGCTTTTGCGATGTGGGGCAGGAGTTGGGCCAAGTATCTCCTCTCTACTTCGTCTAGAGGCTCCCTGTTGGCGTTTAATTGAACCGAAAACAGGGATATCCATGGATTGTCTTTATTCAATATTCCGGCCGCGCGATGGAATATTCCAAGATGCATTAGTTTTTGAACGTGTTCTTGGCTTTTTAGTTCCTTAACCGACGGCGCAAGAAGAGTGTCGTCAAGAAGTTCAATCTCGTCGTGATTTCGGGTTTGTTCCCGTAAAACTTCCTGATCTTTGGCTTCAAGATGTTGGCACTTTACAAGATAGGTGTTCAGTGCAGCACCTGTATAAAAGCCAGAATGAAACGGTGCGGTCAAAGACAAATCCCCATCGTCTTGAGACCATTCAAATATTATGCTTCCCTGCGCTCCTACGCGATCCACCAGCTGGTCAAGGACACTCGTCCAAGTCAATGGGTCGGCAATTGCATCATAAATTTCAAGCGTAAGATTTCGAATTCCTTGGGTCACAATGAGTTTCCATTTTTTCAAATATCACAGACCATCTTAACCTCAAAAACGAATATCGGCATAGCCCATTTGGGTGATGCCCTTTGTTTGATCGGGCGTAGAATCAGTTCAACAAAAAGGTAACTAACCCTGCAAAATTACATCAAGTGTGCTAGAGTGTACACTTACAGATGTGCAAAATTTCAAGGACTATACAGCAGTATTCCGGGCTGAAAGTCTGTGGCAGATTGTTTCGCCAATATTTTTTTGAGGGAGGAATTAAGTTATGGGAAATTCAAGAAAGCGAGAAAACGACATCTCAAATATGCATCCTGCAGTTAGGGAAAACGTCTTAGCCATACAGGCTCAACTAAAGAAAGAGAATATTCCATTCGAGGTTTTCGAAGCATTTCGCACCCCAGAGCGCCAAGCAGACCTTTATGCGCAAGGCAGAACGAAGCCAGGCACCAAGGTGACCTGGGTTGGACCGTGGCATTCGATACATCAATACGGGCTCGCTGTCGATTTCGTCCTAAAAGAGAACGGTAAATGGAGTTGGGATACCACTGGCCACAAGGAGGCTTGGTGGGACCGGATGCATGTGCTCGCAAAAGAAAATGGAATGACGCCGATCTACAACTCAAAAGGCAAGCTCATCGAGAAACCACACATTCAGATTCAAGGAGTAAAATCTCGCGACCTGTACAAAGGTGTTTACCCGGTTAGCGGAGACGAAGCCTGGGCGGATCGCCTCAACGAACTGATCGACAATTGGAGTGGACACCTGCCCTCCCCGCCCCGGCCTTCGATCAATCTGGGCGCACCCGCAATCGACACGGATTTGATGGCATCCATGGAGGCTGAGTCACCGGCACCGATACATTCTTCGACGAATTTGGCCGAAAGAGATCTCCGTTTCCAAAAGCTCCACGAATTCATCAAAGACGCAGAAGGCGGATTCGTAAATAATCAGCACGACAAAGGTGGTGCCACAAACTTTGGCATTACTAGGAGCACTCTGGCGGAGTGGCGCGAAACAAACGTAACGGAAGAAGACGTTGCCGCTATGGGTCAGAAAGAGGCCGAGGAGATCCTCTATACAAATTACTACATCAAATGTAAGTGCGATAAATTGCACGATCGCGTTGCAATGGTCGTCTACAACATGGCGGTTCACTCAGGGTCAAAGGTGGCTCAAAGAACTGTACAACGGGCCTTCAATGAACTTGGCATGAAGGTCGACGGCACTACGCTGGAAGAAGACGGTATAATCGGTCGGATCACGTTGAGCGCGATCAATCAGACCGACCCGTCCGTGCTTTCCGAGAAATACCTTGAGCTATACGAACAACGCCTGCGCGGTCTCGAGGATTTTGTCATCTTTGGGGCCGGTTGGGTAAATCGTGTCAACAAGCTGCGTGTCTTTTTGAATACTTTGCCGGAGGGAGAGGGCAAACGTCCTATCAAAATTATGAAAGTTAAAGAAAGAGACTTGGACATTGAAGCTGACGACATCCTGAGAATTGCACTGATGGCTTTGACAGGTGGGAAATCCGTGGCCGTTAAGGCATTGGCCATAGGCATTCTGAAAAAGAGACTCGAGAGAAAAGTCGACGATGGTGATGACAAATTCAATTTACTTAATGCGGTTTTAGACGAAAAAATCAACGCCTCGTCGGATGAAAAAGCAACTGCTCAGCCTGCTGCAGCTCTCGAAGAACTGACACCCGTCAACAATGCACTTGGACCGATGATTGGCAAGTTGTTGGACGGTAAAAAGTCCATTATCGGCATCGTCGGCCTGGTCGCCACTGCCGTGCTTCCGCAACTCGGCTTAAGTTCCTCTCAACCGCAACTGCAACAACTGCTTGCCGATGGCGACAAGACCACCATGTTTACTCTGTTCTCGCTGTTAACAAGTTGGGGCTTTCTCGGTAAAATTGACAAAAAATTTAGAGATCTAAAGTAGAGCATGTGACCGATAGTACCGGTTTGATCTTGTGTTGGCCACAAGATCGCCGGAAACAATTCAACATGATCTGAGCCTGAAGTATCGATCCTGGGCCACTGATGGCTTTCCGGTCAACATTTGACGAAACCATGTCAACACTCCATTTTGTTGAAACATTTTATTCTGTAGTGCATTTGGATTGCTTGAAACTGCACCAAATTAGCCTTCTCCCCAAAATGGGTTCAAGCCCCAAATAACTTTAAGGTTCACCGATTTAACATAATGGCGCTTATCCTACTAAAAAGCAGCGCGTCGGGATTGGCTTCCCACGCGCTGCAGTTTTGTGAGTAAAATTCACAATATCAGCCGGCTGGATAATACCGGATCAGTGGGCTCCGAACGGGGTCGCCGCCATCCCCACCTCCGCACTTGATCCGCCCCACCGTGCGGCGTCTCCTGCGGTCCCCGCGCTTCATTGGGTCCGGGTCCCCGGTCGTGATCCGGCCCTAATTGACCGAAACCACTCAGATCAGGAAGTCAGGGCCTCCGTCTCCGTAGTCTTTTCAATCTCAGGCAGAAACTCGGCGTGGTGCATTTCGATGTATCGCGTAATCCGAGCGTTGCTGATGAGTTTCGAAACGTATCCGCGTGCCAGAACCAGATCGAGGTGATCGGTTCCGTAAGTATCTTCAACCAATCGCAGCTCACGTTCCAGATTGGCAGATGCACGTTCCATCAGCTCCAGTTGTTGGCGGGAAACACCTTTCGCAGCCTTAGGTTTCTCGGGGTTGACCAACTGACTTTCCGGAGTTGCTGCCAAGAGAGAACGTGCGTAGTTCACAGTGTATTTGTTCATTGTCATCATCAGTTCGGCAGCCTCGATTTGATGCAGCGGCTTCATCTTTCTGAGAATTCGAAAACTCGTCAGTGTAACCTGTTTGTCCTTCAGCAATTCGGCCGCCTCCGGACAAATCCCGTCCAGCAGGCGCTTCTTTTACTGAAGTGTTTTGATGTTGATATTGAGAGCGCGCGCCAGTCGCCCTTCAAGAACGCCACGCTTTAGAGCCATCAGGATCATTTTGTGTTCCTGGATCGTAGCGAGCCGGCTGATGCGTTTGTTGTAGGTGAAGGCTTCATCGTCGGTGGAGATCTGGCAAAGCACGTCTTTCTCTCCGCGATCCAGCAGGATCGCATGTCGGAGATGCCCATCAAGCAAAATGTAGTTTTCAGGGTCGGATTTGTCAGGCGCAATGACCAAAGGCTCGACGAGACCAATTTCCCTGATTGATGCAGCAACCTGAGCGTACTTGACCGTCTCCTTTGTTCCTTTCTGAACGGCGTATAGCGGGCAGATACGATCCAGCGCGATCCGAACCAGCTCCTTTTCGAACGCCAGTTCGATGGGTTTTTCCAGCTTATCGCGCGTCATTGTATCTCTCCCGTCCTTGAAGAAAGCCTGTCCGTTAGCTTTTTGGGAAGTGTCGCAAGACCCTCCGCCCGCAACAGCGTCACGAAATTCTCGTCGTTCAGAAAAGTCCGAAGAGCTTCTGTGATGAACATCAGTTCATTGCGGGTTACCGTCGCCTTACGAAGCAAAACCTGCTTTTTCTCAACGTCATTTTGGTATGTGCGCAGCAGGCTTTGGACGGACAGTGATCGCCTTTGCCGTTTGTCTGTACCAATCTGCCCTTTGCCATGTTTCTGGCGAGCTTCTCGCCAAACGTTTTGCGGCTAGGAGTTTACCACCGCGCAGTAGATTGTTTTCGTAAGCCTGACGCAGAATGACCTGAATATTGCTGTCCTCCGCATCCGCAATGTCGACGGCAACACTCACAGGAATTTTGCCACTTTCTACTGCTCTGAGCAGCCGGTGTTCACCCCTTTCCAGCAACCGGAGAACGCCCCGCACATATTTCATTGAAAGATTGGTTTTTTGTGCGATCTCCGCGTCTGAGTATCCCCTGTTTTTGAGGCCTTTGATGTCACGAAGCAGATCCAGGGCCTTATGCTGGCGGCGCGCCAGATTCTCTACAAGGCTCATAACGAGGCAATCTTCGTTACTTGCAGAGATCACAATTGCAGGGATTTCGTCCTGGCCCAGTTCCTGAAAAGCTTCGAGCCGCCCCTGACCGCATACCAGATCATAGCGAAGTCCATCCTCGCTATCTCTTCTTGCAACCGTGATAGGCCGTTTCAGCCCCAGCTCTGCGATACTGTCGACCATCGCCTCAAAAGCCTTGCAGTTGCGAATGCGGGGATCAATGACTGAAATCAGATCAATGGGAATCATTTCCGCGGTCTGAGAAGCACGGTCAGTCATCAGGCGACCTCCGGAATTGGGACCTGAACCGCCATTTCAAACAACAGAGTGAGTGTGTCGAAACGGTAGGCGTCAAGTGACAGGCCGTTGTTTTCGGCAAGCCGAAGGCGTGGCAATGTCATGTCGATACCCGGGAGAAGGTAATAGTCGAGTGGTTTCCTGTTGGGCCGATCCATCCGGACGGCAACAGTGATGTCGGGTTTCAGACTCGTGTCAAAGCGGATGTTCCAGCGGAGAGACCCGGCGTTGGTTTCGTGACATCGCACAACGACGAGCGACGCAGTGAACTCGTTGTTAATTGTCAGAAGATCCGTAACGGGATCCCGCTCCACATTTCCGCCAACCTCGCCAATTCCTGCGATCGTATGTGCAACAATGTCAGGGTGAATGTCCCGCAGGCGTCTGTTGATTTCGACATATCTGTAATCGCGATCAGGCTGAAAACCGACAAGCTGATAAGCGCGAAGCAGGCTGCCAAAGCGCGTACGGTACGAACCGCTTGAAGGAAGCGTGTCTGCTTCGTCGATGATCAGGCCCGATAAATACCCTGAACCTGAAGAATATCGCGTAAGCCTTCCAGCATTTCATCATCAGTCAGTCTGGCAGATCTCGCGACGATGATTGCTCCTGCTGCAGCAAAAAGCTCGGGATCGACAATCGCCTCGAACGCACCCTTTGCCCTGACCCAAATATCCGGATCGTTTTGAACGCGATGTTTCTTCAGCTTGAAAGACCTGCGGTTCCAGACGTTATTTCCGATGTATTTCTCATTGATCAGTATCTGATGCACGGTGCCACGGGTCCAGCCACGCTCCAGATCAGTTAGAATTCCACGGGAATTCAGGCTTTCTGCAATGTCCGCTTCCGACTTCCCATCGTCGACAAAAGAGCTGAAAATCTCCTGGACAATGGCAACTTCCTCCGCGGGGCCCGGAACCAGAGTTACCCTGTCCGTCTGAATACTCTTGTGCTGCCCCCGTTTGAGAATGCCTTTGGGTTCGCCATGTTCGTCAATCAACATGCGTCTCAGACCGAAACCGGGTGGCCCGCCCTGCCGATACCCTCTTTCAATCAGACGACACTGTCCGATGAGTACTTTCTGAGAAAGCTCCCGGCTGTACTCGCCAGCCATGGCCCGCTTAACACCTTTGACAATTGTCGAGACCGGGCTGCCGTCGTTTTCGAATTGTTCAGTGCAATACACGACGGAAATGCCGGTGCGTTTGCAGATGTACTCGTAGTAGGCGCTTTCGTCAGCATCCTGAAAGCGGCCCCAGCGACTGATGTCGTAGACGAGAACGATTTCGAAATCGGAACGCCCGGACTGGATATCATCGATGAGCTGTTTCAGCCCGTCGCGCCCCTGAATGCGCAGGCCACTTTTTCCTTCATCCGAGTAAGTTCGAACGATGTTGATACCTCGTTGTCGGGCATACTGGGCAATGGCATCAGACTGGTTCTCAACTGAATAGCGCTGATGTTCCGTCGACATGTGCACGTATTGCGCCCCGCGGATGGCGCGCCGCGTTTCAGGAGCGTCGGAGCTCTCGTCAAATTCGTCGCACCAGCTCAAGTGCAATGCACCTCCATTCGTCGAATTACACAAATGTTGGGAATGGCCGTGATTCCTGTGTGCCAGAGCTTAATCGCCGGAATTCGGAAAAGTGTTTCCGAAGGTGGGCAACACTTTTCCAAAACAGGACATGGGCAGATGAACAAATTAGACTATCGACTGGAATTAGCGGCGGCGCTGAAACGCGAACTTGGAGGATCACATCGGGCGGTAAAGGCGTCCATGAACTGGGCAGGCGTCTCGGAGCGAATCGCAAAGAACTGGCTTGCCGGAGCCAATGGACCCGCTGGCGAACACCTGATCGAACTCATGCGGCATTCAGACGAAGTCGCTATAACTGTTATGGCCCTTTGCGGCCGAAGCGAAGTTTGCAAATCTTTAGAGCTCGCGTGTCTCCGGACAGCTCTTGTTCGAATGCTGAAAACGACGGACGAAATCATGGGGACAGAAACCTGAAAGAGCTACCCTTTCCCTGCAGTACCGTGAGTTTTCACTGAAAAGGCGCAAGAATTTCACTGTTTGGATTTTCAGGGAACTCGCCCACAAGTCACTGATCTATTTTCAGATTTCAGGTCTACGGACGTCAAGTAACGCGAAAATTGTGCAAAATCCCTGTAAAAGTCCCTGTTTTCAGTGAATTTCAGGTGAGACTGGCTAGCTGAAAACTGCCTGCACAGCCATGATTTTTCCTTTGTGATAAAGTTCGGATAAGTGCCTGATCGACCGCAGGAGGTGCATTGCTTTAGTGCAGCTTCTCCTCCAGGGGCAGGACCCACTAGGTAGGTTGCCAGCATTTCTGCCGCGTGACTTATGCGCCTGTATTTCAGGGGTGTATCATAAGCAATCCACTCAGACTGACAATCAGATGGGAATTCTTCAGCCGTAGCCGGTCTGCACAAGCTCTGCACATCTGCTGCGGATCATCTGCATGTGTTTCCTCCACAGTTGGGGAAACTACAGGCGGAGAAAGACATGCCCAAGAAACTCGTCATACGTGGCCTTCCCCACTCTCTGGCCCGCGACGGCTGGTGGCTGGCAAGCGAAAGCGGCTATCAGGTGGGCCAATCGCCACCCGCAAGGCCACCAGAAGCAGCGCGGGAGGATGACAAATGGGTGCCCCTTTTGGGCGCACTGGCTCTGTTGGTTTTAATGGGCGATCAGCTGTTCTGGGGTCATAAACCCGGCCTATCTCTGGCTATTTTCGCATGGTGTATATTTGCGGCGGCAAACCTGGACGCCTCTGATCATCGAAGAACGCTGCCCGCTGCCGGGATATTGCTGCTGATGACCTTACCTGTCCTCGAGCATGTTCAGCTGTTGTCGCTGAGCTTTCTTGTGCTGGGTCTGTTAGGCGCCATTGCCATGTTGCGCCTCCCGGACACGGTTGGCGTGCGCGCCATCGGGCCGTGGCTGGCGGCCGCCATCCTGCGCCTTATTGGGCGGCTACCAACTGCGGGTCTTCTGGATTGTGCAGCGCAGATGCGGATTTGGCGCAATCGCCACCGCCTGTCTGATCAAACCAGCCAATCATCGGTCAGGGCATTTATCCGCAACTGGGCTTTTCCTCTGGGTGGTGTTCTGGTGCTGAGCACCTTGCTCATCAGCGCCAACCCTGTGCTGGAACATATGTTGATCAGGATGCTGCACGTGGATATCGATGTCTTCACGTTGGTGTGGCGCTGCTTGTTTTGGGTTGGGTTGGGACTTTTGATCTGGCCATTCCTGTCGGCCACCGCCCCAAGCTCCGCTGTCAAACTGTCGGTGCCCAGTTGGGATAGCTCTCGCGTGTTGAATGCAGGGTCAGTGTTTCGGGCGCTGGTACTGTTCAACCTGATGCTGGCTTTGCAAAGTGTGATGGATATCTCGATCTTGTCTGGACGCGCTGCCTTGCCCGAGGGCATGAGCCACGCCACTTACGCGCATCGCGGGGCCTATCCCCTGCTGGCCACAGCCTTGTTGGCTGGCACCTTTGCCCTGGCCGCGCGCCCGTTCCTGAACCAAAACCCTGCTCTGAAGCCTTTGCTACTGCTGTGGTTGACGCAGAATGTCTTGCTGACCCTATCGGCAGCCTTCCGTCTGAACCTTTACATTGATGCATTCGGCCTGACCTACTTGCGTGTTTATGCCTTGATCTGGATGGGCTTGGTGGCGCTGGGTCTGGCAATGGTGATCTGGCAGGTTCTGCGCGAGCGATCCTCAGGTTGGTTGGTGTTACGGATAGCGGCCCTTGGTGTCGGCACCCTTTACGTGTGCACCTTTGTCAATTTCGCGGCGCTGATCGCGACAGACACTCTGACGCGTGCGGCGCATTCGGAAAAAACTGGCCGCACTGACTGGGTATATATGTGCAGCCTCGGGCACACAGCGGCCACGGCAATCGTTGCGCAGACCAAACGCCAACCGCTTCTGCATATACCCGGCTGGGCTTATGACTGTGTGCATCCGGAGCCAACACAATTAAACTGGCGCGCATGGGACTTTCGCACTGCGCGTGTGAATGGCTATCTTGCGACAAATACATATAGCGAGGCGCAATGAAGATCCTGTTGGTTGATGATGACCCCGGCCTGCGGGATCTGGTTGGTCTGGCTCTGGAACGCGCGGGGTTTAGGGTGGTGACCGCCAGCGATGGCCAGATCGCCCTGACCCACGCAGCCCGCGAAACACCCGACCTGATCGTGCTGGATATCGGATTGCCGGAACTGGACGGGTTTGAGGTCTGTCGCCGCATCCGGACCCGATCCGAGGTCCCGATCCTGTTCCTGACCGCCCGCGATGATGAGATCGACCTTATTCTGGGCCTGGAAATGGGGGCCGATGACTACGTCACCAAACCGTTCAGCCCGCGTGAATTGGTAGCGCGGGTGCGGGCCATTCTGAAACGCACTTCGGGCCCGCGCCCAACGTTCGTCATGTCCCATGGTCGGATCACATTGGACCCCGGGGCGCATACCTGCCGACTGGACGGTCAAAGCGTTCCCCTGACAGCAACCGAGTTTACGCTGCTCGCCGCATTGGTTGAGCGCCCGTCCCAGATTCACAGCCGAGCCCAGTTGATCGGCACCGTCTGGGGGACCTCATCACAAGTGTCTGACAGGACGCTGGACAGCCACTTGCGCAACCTCCGGGGCAAGCTGGCACAGGCTGGTTGCGCAAATGCGATTGAAACGGTCCACGGGGTCGGCATTCGGATTCAGGACATCACCGCATGAGGCGCAGGTGGCGCCCAAGCCTTGCCTTTGTTCTGGGCGGTGCATTGTGCGGCACCCTGCTTTTGTCGCTAACAGGGCTTGTGGTGTTTCGATACCTTGGGCCCGATCTTGGATACCGCAATGCGGCCTTTCTTTTGGGGCTGATCATTACCGCAGTGACGGCCATTCTGGGCTGGCTTCTGGTCCGACTTTTGTTGCGGCCGATAACCGCCCTGGAACGCTTTGCTACACAGGTTGCCCGCTACCCGGCCGAACCATCGCAGCCACCGGCTCATTTCGGCACGCAAGAGCTCCGGATCACCGCCCAGAGCGTGATCGACATGGCAGACACACTGCGCAACCGCGAGACAACAATCCGCAGCTTTTCCGACCATGTCACGCATGAGCTGAAAACCCCGGTCGCAACGTTGAAAGCCGCCGCGGAACTGCTGCGTGACGATGTTGCGCTATCTGACGAGAACCTGCGTCTTGTTGACCAGATCGCCAGCGCCACCCATCAAATGGAGCAGCAGATCGAAGCGATGCGCCAAGTGGCCCGCGCACGCGAAGCCCGCCACGAAGGCTCGGCTACACTGGACAATGTCGCCGACACCTTACGGAGCGACTTTCCGGGTCTGACGTTTAACCTGGAAGGCGGCCAAGTTGACCTTCCGATCGGCCCCGAAGGTCTGCTGGTGGTCTTGCGCCAAATGCTGAACAACGCGCTGGAGCATGGCGGACAGGATGTGCACCTTGTGGCTAAGATACGCGACGGGCAGGTTTGCGTGCAGGTTGGGGATGATGGGCAAGGTGTTTCCGTAGGCAACGCAGAACGTGTTTTTGATCCGTTCTTCACCACGAAACGGGATCAGGGCGGAACCGGTATGGGACTAGCAATCGTGCGAAACACATTGCGCGCACATAATGCGGATATCACCCTGGAATCTGCTGCAACTGGAACAGTGTTTTCCATCCAGTTCGACGTGTATTGATCGTCTACACCCAAGAGGTGCAACGGCCAGAGTATCACCCGGCCCGGCGGTCGCGACCATCCGAGTAGAAAACAGCAAGGCCCTTTGTTTCTACCAAAGACTGATGAACCTCTTTTTCTAGATGCTCATTCGCACACCAGAATGGTTACTCTGTGATTTGCGGCGACTTACCCTTCCACCCTGCGGCTCGCATGGATTTGGTCAAGTCCAGAACCGGTTGCGAGTCCACAAAGACCCGGCGTTTCACGGCCTCCAGAGGGAAATCAGGCCACGTCTTCGCAAACATCCGCGCTAGACGACGCGCCTCGGCGGGTTCGTCGTTGTTCCAGCGTGCTGCCATCAGATATGCGGTCGAGATCGGACCAAATGCGCCCCCTTCTGCGATGGCGTTTTCAAACGTCTCAATCGCGGACACATAGTCACCGGTATGGAACTGCGCCGCCCCCAAAGCATTGCCTAAAACCAGCCCGCCACCATCCCCACGCAGGTTTTGATACCGTTCCGCATGCGAAAGGATGCGTTGGAAATCAGATGTATAGAGGGAAATCAACGCGTCAAACTCGGCAACATGCGGGTCGTCGGGTGCCAGATCCGTTGCGCGTGCAGACAAGCTGGTAGCCCGGCTGAAATTACCGACACCGTACTCATACCACGCCCGCGCTGACAGGGCCCAGGGAGCATCCGGCGCCAACTCTAACGCGTGGGCACTGTTGCCGTCGGCAGCCTTGAACAGCTTATCCGCAACTGGAAGTTGAAACTGAAGAATAGCCAGCATGGTTTCAACTTGCGCCGCACCCGCAAAACCGCAGAAATACAACGGGTCGCGCTGGATCGCGGTTTCAAACACCAGCAATCCCGGTTGCAGACGCGACAAGTCGACAATCGGGAATATCAGATCACGCCCGGTACTGCACAGGTTCATCGCCTCAACGCGGGTTGGTGAGACATCATAGATCGTCGTCTGCTCGCGCCCGGGCACATGTGACGCGGAATTCCACAAAACCTGCGTCGTCACGATCCCAATCCCACCGAGCACAAGCGCGCCCGCAACGGCAATTGCCACCCATAATTTGCGGTTCTGCTTCGGGTTTCGACCAATTTCCCCACCCGACCGAAACTCGGGCGCATAGCGACCGACGGGCAGAGAAATCACGACCTCATCCGCCGAGCCGTCTTTTTCGTAGTAGGCTTGTAGCTTACGCCGGACCCGCCCTGCATCGACACGCACCACCCCTTCGCGTTTGGTCAAGTCATCCACTTCGTAGCCGTAGACATCCATCGCGATGGTCTTTGCCCGGATCTCTTCCGTCCGACCAGCCAGCGCCTCGGTCACGACATAGGACAGGAACGACTGCATTCGGGCCGCACCGTTGAACTCCTTCGAGGCCAGAACTCTCTCGAGCGCTGCTTCAACCTGATCCCGGGAAGGCGACCGCGGTTCAGATTGCCGATCGTTGGCGGGTGGGTCAGTCAGGAACTATCCCTTCCAGGTAAGGACTTGGCGGTATGTTGCTACGGTAACACGCGGCCTAATACGTTCAAGTCACATTCGCATATGGGCATGATTGGGCGACAAATCTAACGGACCCCGCAGCAATGACAGATGACAGTTTCTTTGCAGCACAGTTCCCAGGCGCGGCCAAACAGCTGCGTGCCCTGAGAGCTGGCGACTCAGAGTTCGACCAAATCTGCGCGGATTACCACGAGGTGTACTCCGAACTGACGTTGGCCCGGACTGAAGCGGCGATGTCGCAAACCCGGTATCTGGCGGATTTGGCCGAAAGCCTCTCGGATTTGCGCGCCAGTATCGAAAAGCGTTTGTCGGTCCAACCGGCAACGCGCGATCACGAATGAAAGGATTAACATGAGACCACTTAGCATTCTGCCCGTTCTACTGTTCAGTGCCGGTTCTGCACTGGCCCAGCAAACCCCGATCGTTCACGACGGCGAGTATGAGTTCCTGCGCGCGCAATTCGGCAAGGTTTGGGACACGCAGGATGCCGAGATCGACGCCCGACTGGCCGAAATCCGCAGCGCAAATGATGGTCAGCCGCCCAACTTTCTGTACATCCTGATTGATGACGTAAGCTTTGGTCAGATGGGTGACCGCAAGATGAACTATGTCATGGGGATCGAAACACCTCAGATCAATCAACTGGCCACCGAAGGCCTGTCGCTGATGCGGATGTATACCGAACCCTCCTGCACACCCACACGAACGGCCATGCTGACTGGCCGCCATCCGGTTCGCGCAGGGGTCGAAGAGGTCAAGGTTGCCCTGGTGGGCGAAGGCCTTCCGGCGAGCGAGGTCACCCTGGCCGAGATCCTGAAAGAGGTCGGCTACAACACAGCCCATATCGGCAAGTGGCATCAGGGCGATATCGAGCAATCCTATCCACATAATCAGGGCTTTGACTGGGCCGCCTTCCCCCTGCATCAGCAAGTCCAACTTAGCCTGATGACGACCGAGGCGATGCGGGCCAATAACATGCTCGGCTATACGCCCGAGGGGCAGAATAACCAGTTCCTGCTGGACGAACGCTTTAAACCTTTTGGTCTGGTTACCGGGGTTGAAGGCAGCACCGGCGGCCCGGCGAGCGAAATCGATATGTCTGCGGGTGAGGTCTGGACCCAGGCCAAGTACGAGGACATGAACCTGCGATATCAGCAGCAGGCATTGGAACAGCTGGAACGGGTCGCAGCCGAGGACGCGCCCTTCTTCCTGCAATACTGGCCGCTTTACCCGCTGAACTTTGTCTATCCCGATCAGGCGCTGTCGCGGAACGGCGGGTTTCATGCGGACAAGCTGCAGTTGCTAGACGGCTGGATCGGTGATCTTCTGGTCAAGCTGGACCAAACCGGAGAGGCCGACAACACGATTGTCATCCTGATGGCCGACAATGGCCTGATGTACCATTACGAGGGTACCTCGGGTCTGAACCAACTGATTTACCGTGGTGGCAAGACCCAGCATCTTGAAGGCGGCGTCCGCACCGATGCCTTCATCCGGTGGCCAAACGTTATCGAACCCAACAGCGCCGCAGGCGACATCTTTCATGTGTCCGATATCTTTACCACCATTGCCCGTATCGCCGGGGCAACCGATCATATCCCCCGCGACCGTGTGATTGACGGCATCGACCAGACGGCCCTGTTGCTGGACGGGGAAGGCAACGGGCGGCGCGACTATGTGTATGTCTACGAAGGCCCGGTGCTGCGGTCGGTGGTCAAGCAAGAGTTCAAGATGCACCTGCCCGCCCCCGGACAGCCCGGCGCGGCCGCGCCGACTTACAACATCTATCGCGACCCGCGCGAGGAACACCCTTTGGTCGGGTACTCGCTTTGGGCTGGGGCGTCTTTCCAGGACATGGTCAAACGCCACCAGAAAATGATCGCGAAGTATCCGCATTCTGAAATTGGCACAGGCCTGCCCTATGACGGCATCGACAACCTGCGCCCGGAAACGGAACTGACGCGTGAGGTGTTCATGAGCTGGCAATGAGACAGGCCCGTAGAAATCTCCTGTCAGATATTGTAATATTTATATATGACAATGATTTCGCGGATTAGTCACTGATCACATCACGCAGACACGTGGGAGAATGGAATGAAACTGACATGGTCGACTATTCTGACGATCGGGCTGATGGCCCCATCGGCCCATGCTCAAGAAAACCCAATTCAGCACGACGCTGAGTTTTACATACTAAAAGCTCAGCACGGAGAGCAATGGGAGCATGATGATGCTGCGGTTGATGACGCTCTAGCGGCATTTCGGGAAGCAAACGACGGCAATCCACCCAACATCATAAGCGTGTTGATCGACGATCTGGGTTTCGGTGATATGGGCATACCTGAACTTAACGCCGTACGCGGGTATGAAACCCCCAACATTAACGACTTTTCGGATCAGGCCATGCGCATGGTTCGGATGTACACCGAACCTTCGTGTACACCAACGCGGGTAGCACAGATGACTGGGCGTTTGCCGGTGCGGATGGGCATGGGTAATACGCAAGTCGACATCGCCGGAGAAGGTCTTCCGGATCAAGAAGTGACTCTGGCAGAGGTGCTGAAGCAGGCCGGTTACGCAACCAGCCATGTCGGCAAATGGCACATGGGAGATATTCCGGAAAGTTGGGCTATGAATCAGGGGTTTGACTATGCCCAGCACGCAATCCACCAGCAAGGTCAGTTAACGATTTTCCATGACGACGCGATCAAAGAGCAGGTTTCGGTAGCAATTCGGGACTACGACGACAAGTACACTGTCGACCAATGGTTTCGCCCTGATGCCTCTGCTATGATGACTGTCATCGAAGGCGATACTGACGGTCCAATTCGCGAAATCCGGATGGAAACCGCCGAACGCTGGAATGCCGCCAAGTACGACGAGATGAACCAAGCCTTCCAAGACAAAACTATGGAAGAATTGGAACGTCTGGCAGGAGGTGAAGCACAGTTCTTTCTGCAATACTGGCCGATGATCCCACTGGACAACACTCGTACCGGTCGCACAGGCCCCAAGAGCGCCAATGGTGGCCTCTACGTTGACAAGATGCAGCTTCTGGACCAATGGCTTGGTGATCTGTTCGTTAAAGTAGACGAACTTGGACTAGCCGATAACACCATCATTGTCGTGATGGGCGACAATGGCCATTTCACCAAGTATTCCCCGCAATCCGGGTTCACCCCAATGATCTTCCGCGGTGGAAAGGCCGACACTACCGAAGGTGGCGTGCGAGTGGATGCCTTTATCCGGTGGCCAGGCATGATCGAGGCAGACGGGTTGCTGAACAGCATCATTCATGTCTCTGATCTCTATACGACGCTGTCCCGATTTGCCGGTGCCGATCAGTTTATTCCGCGCGACCGCCTAATCGACGGAGTTGATCAGTCCGCCGCGCTGCTTTTCGACGATGAATCCAAATCACGCCGCGATCATGTGATCATCTATTCAGACAAGAAACCCGAAGCGATCGTCAAAGATCAGCTCAAACTCATCTTGCCCCCGCCGGGTAAAAACCCAATCGCGGCCAAATTCTTCGATCTCTATCGTGATACCCGCGAAGAATTCTCTGTCTCAACCGAAGTAGGCGCGTGGGGTGGACAGGAGTTCGTGCGTATACTGGCGCGACACATGGCGCGAAAGGAAAAGTACCCCGACACACCACCGGCTTACGGCGTGCCTTATGAAGGGATTGAGAACGTTCGTCCGGAAACGCAGCAAGCTGTTGAGGCATTTATGATCAAGCGTGCGTCGCCACAGCAATAATTGGTCGCAGTCCACGGTATCCGAACTCAAACATCAGGAGATCCAAATGGCAGGAAACGTCCTCTTCGCTCTTGGCTTTATCGTTTCGCTTGGGATCGGCTTTGTCTACTTTCGGGACCTGGGGGATATTTCGCAGATGGTATTGAAGGTAAAGCGCAAAAACATGGTGCGCTTTATTCGCCACGAATATCGTCTGATCGCCATCGGTCTGGGCGGGTACGGGGTCGCGACTATAGCGCATTTTCTGATTGGCGGCGGGCCGTTCTGGGTGTGGGGCCTTGGAACAGTGCTGACGGTTCTGCTCTATGGATTTCCCTACGTCTGGGTGCATCTGGGGCTGCGCAATCAGCTGAACGATGCAGCCTTTTATCCTATCAGCGAGGCACAGAAATATGTCGGCCCCACCGCCCCGGTCATCGTCATTGACAACAACGGCCACGCCCGCGCGCATCCGGATGCTCAGATCATGCGGCCGCATCTAGCGGGCGACGCGACCGGCTTGGGTGGCGAAGACGTCGTGATGACCTATTGTGCGATGGCAAATCTTGGCCAGGGCTATGCGCCCCGGATCGAAGGCAAGCGCCTGAACCTTGAGGTTCTGGCCCAGCATGGCAACAACCTGATCCTTCGCGACAACGAAACCGGCGAGCCGATCCAGCACATCTATGGCTTTCGCGAGGCTGACCGCGACCCGTCTGCAACTGGCCCCGCCTGCCCTGTGCGCCCTGAGGCGCAGATGAAACCGTGGCCGACTTATCGCATGAGTTTTCGCGGCTTTCAAAAGGCGTTTCCAGAGGGTGAGGTGTTTTTGAACAAACCGTCCCCAAATCCCTTGCTTCGACTGCTGGACATGGTGACCGAAATCACCTTTGGCTGGGGCATCAGCCGCCAGCATCAGGAAGACGCACCAGTGATGGACAATATGGACCACTCGGATGACCGGCTGCCGAACAAAACCTATGTCTGGGGTGTCACGATCGGCCAGGACGCCGCGTGCTGGACGGATGATTTTGTCATCGAAAACAATTGGATCGTCAACGCCACTGTCGGTGGACGCGACATTGTTATCAGCCTGGACCCGAGATATGAAAGCCTTGGTGTCTGGTACAATGACAGCGGTAAGCCAATCACGCGCTGCGATTTCTGGGGCGCGTCGGACCGCGGTCAGTTGCAACGGGTCGAAACCTTGCGCGCAGGTGTTTTCTGGCATGTATGGTCCGAATTCTTCCCGGACACCGACATAAACCGCGTCGGTTCGGACGTGCGGACAACCAACAAAGCGGCGGCATGATTATGACCCGCCCGAACTGTCTTAGAGATAATGATACAACCCAGTAATTGGAGGGACGCAACAGTGTTTAAGCAAGGATTGAAAAGCAGTGCTGTGGGGATGGCGCTGTTTGCTACAATGGCGACCGCCGCCTCGGCCCAGCAATCGGATTGGTCCTATGAGGCGACCATTTATCTGTTCATGCCGGAAACAGATACCAGCTTTGAAACGGCTTTGGGACAGGTGGATGGGACGCTCAGTTTTTCGGACGCGTTAGAAAATCTGGACTTTGCCTTTATGGGCGCGCTGGCCGCAACAAACGGGCGCTGGAGCTTTTTGGCGGATTACAATTACACAAACCTGTCCTTCGGCAACACGGCCCCCGGCCCAGCCAACTCGGATCTGGATACGTCGGTAAAGACTCAGTTTCTGACGGCAGCGGTTGGGTACCGGGTGCGTCAGGATCCGCTGGTCTCAGTAGATCTGACAGGCGGTTTCAGATGGTACAGCACGGAAACTGAATTCACCCTTACACCGGGAACAATGCCCGGCCGTACCAATACCGCAGACGACAGCTGGGTTGACCCGATTATAGGCGCGCGGGCGCGGTTCACCCTGTCCGACAAATGGACCAGCACAGCTTATGTCGACTATGGCGGGTTCCGCAGTGGCAGCCAGACTTGGTCGGTTTTGGTCACGGCGGATTATGCCATCAACGACAGATGGATGCTGCGGGGTGGGTACAGGTATATCTCATTTGATCACGAGATTGACGGCAGGGACTATGAATTCAGCCAGTCCGGACCGTTGTTCGGTGCCACATACCGGTTTTAACTGGCAGGAAGTGCGGCTCTTACGGGTCGCGGTTCCTCTGCGCTTGGTCATACACCGTGCAGGGCCAGCGATAGCCCCTGCCCGATCCCGACGCACATGCTGCACAGGGCACGGGTCTGACCGCTGAGTGATAGCTCCAATGCCGCCGTTCCAACAAGCCGCGCCCCGGTCATGCCCAGTGGGTGGCCCAAGGCAATCGCCCCACCATTGGGGTTGAGGTGATCCGCCATAGGGTCAAGTCCCAGCCCCCGCGCCACGGCAATCGCCTGGGCCGCAAACGCTTCGTTCAACTCGACCAGATCAAAGTTTGCGGGTGATATCTTAAGCCGGTCACACAGCTTTTGCGTTGCAGGCACGGGTCCGATCCCCATAATCCGAGGGGGCACGCCTGCACTGGCTGCTCCTTCGATTCTGGCCAACGGTATAAGCCCATGCAACCGTACGCCCGCGTCACTGGCCAGCAATAGCGCTGCTGCACCGTCATTGATGCCCGAGGCGTTTCCAGCCGTGACCGTTCCATCCCGGCGAAACGGTGTTTTCAGGGCGGCAAGCCTGTCCTGAGTGGTTTCTCGGGGGTGCTCGTCCTCCTTAACCAAGGTGACGTTGCCCTTCGGATCTGAGACCTCGACAGGAATGACCTCGCGCGCCAACCGACCCGATTGCTGTGCGCTCAACGCGCGGCGCTGGCTTTGCAGGGCAAAGGCGTCCTGATCCGCACGCGAGATACTCCACTCGGACGCCACGTTTTCTGCCGTCTCCGGCATGGTCTCGATGCCCCATGCCCGTTCAATGTCCGGATTGACGAACCGCCATCCGATAGTGGTGTCAAAGACCTCTGCCCGGCGCGAAAAGGCCGCGTCGGGTTTCGGCATTACCAATGGTGCGCGGCTCATGCTTTCAGACCCGCCTGCGATTATCAGGTCTGCATCACCTGCCTGGATCATCCGCGCCCCGGCGATCACCGCATCCATGCCCGACGCGCATAGTCGGTTGACCGTAAAGGCTGGAACGGTTTCCGGAAGACCTGACAACAACACCACCATGCGGGCGAGGTTTCGATTGTCCTCTCCAGCCTGATTTGTGGCCCCTAGGATGACCTCATCCACCGCAGCCCAATCTGCTTGTGCGGATCGTTTCATCAGGGCTTTGACCGGCAACGCGGCCAGATCGTCCGCCCGCACTTGCGACAACGCCCCGCCATAGCGCCCGATGGGGGTGCGGACATAGTCGCAGATAAAGACGTCTCGCGCTGTCATGTCAAATGCGCGGTGGCTTCGATTTCGACGACGGCATCATCCTCGACCAGAGCCGCGACAATGACCATCGACATGGCTGGAAAATGCCTGCCGAACACCTCGCGATAGGCGGCGCCGACCTCGGGCTGTTTGGCCAGGTATTCGCGTTTGTCGGTGACAAACCATGTCAGCCGGGTCACGTCAGTCACCTGACCGCCTGCGGCCTCGACAATCTCTGCAATGTTTCGAAGGGCCTGTTTCATCTGCCCAACAAAATCGCCGCTGACAAATTTCTTGTTCGCGTCCCAGCCGATCTGGCCACCGATATGCAATGTCCCGTCCTTGGTCAGCACCCCATTTGCATAGCCCTTGGCGGGCAACCAATTGTCTGGCTGGATGATCTTGTGGGTCATGATGTGTCGCCCCTAAATGTCTGTAACTTGTTGCGAATTTGGTCAGGCCATGCCGTAGGGCGGCCATTGGCATCAACGTGAACCAACGTCGCGGATGTTATCAGTCGGGTTTCGTTTCCACAGCGCGCAGTCATCGAGTAATCCGCCGAGCTGCGTCCGATCTTCGTAATATTCAACTGGAAAAGCAAATGATCGCCATGCCGACTGGGGGCCGGAAACTGGGTCTTGATCTGCGCTGTCGGCACCGCGCTTACGCGGTGCAGATCGTGGAACGGAACGCCCAACCCCTGATCAAAGAACGCCTCGACGCAATCATTTATCATCTCAAAATAGCGGGGAAAGAAAACGATACCGGCGGGGTCGCAATGCTTGAACAACACCTTTTGTGGGAACTCAAATGCCATCAGACCCCCACATATCTTTCCGAGAAGTCTTGTGTCACGTCCGTCATTACGCCGGACCAGACCGTGCGGCCCCGTTCCAGAATAACCGCCTTGTCCGATACCCCAGCAAGCTCTTTCAGCGATTTGTCGATCAGCAGGATGGCCACGTTGGTCTCTTGTTTCAGGCGGTGCAGAGCGGCCCAGATTTCCTGTCTGACGATCGGGGCCAGACCTTCGGTGGCCTCATCTAGAATCAGCAACCGAGGGTTCGTCATCAGCGCCCGGCCAATGGCCAGCATCTGTTGCTCACCGCCCGACAGCGAGACGGCCCTCTGCCCTTGCCGTTCACCCAAGCGGGGGAACAATTCGGTCACCCGGCGCAACGTCCAATCGCCGGGGCGCGCGGCGGCAATCAGGTTCTCGCGCACGGTCAGGTCCGCAAAACAGCGCCGCCCTTCGGGCACAAGGCCCACCCCTTTACGGGCAACCTTGTGGCTGGCCAGCGCATGCAGGTCCTGACCGCCCAGCACCAGAGTGCCCTCCGACCGGATCATCCGGCAGATGGCCTTTACTGTGGTTGTTTTGCCCATCCCATTGCGCCCCATCAGGGCGGTCACTTCGCCCTGGCGCATCTGCAGATCGACACCAAACAGCGCCTGGCTGACGCCGTAACTGGCCGACAGGTTTTCGATCCGAAGCAGGGTCATGCCGCATCCCCCAGATACGCATCGCGTACTTCAGTGCTGGCGCGGATTTCATCCGCTGTGCCAGTGGCAATCACCTTGCCATAGACCAGCACGCTGATCCGGTCGGCCAACGCAAACACCGCATCCATGTCATGTTCGACAAGTAGAATAGGTGCCTCAACCCGCAACCCGTCAAGAAACCCGGTCAGCCGCTTGGATCCGCCTGCGCCAAGACCCGCCATCGGCTCGTCCATGACGAAGGCCCGAGGCGACAACGTCAGGGCCACCGCGACCTCCAGCTGACGCCGCTGGCCATGACTGAGGTTGGCGCAACACGTGTCACGATCATCACTTAGGCCGACGCGTTCCAACGCGGCCTCGGCCCTGTCGCGCAGTTCGGGCCGTTTCAAGGCGGGTTGCCAGAACCGCCAGGCCAAACCTTCGGCCCCCATCGCGCCCAAAATGGCGTTTTCCAGCACCGTGTCTTCCATGCACAATTGAGAAATCTGGAACGTACGCCCCAGGCCCGCCTGCGCCCGCGCTTGCGTGCTGTGCCCCGAGACATCCTGACCACACAGCAGGACCTGCCCGGAATCCGGCCTCAACCCACCGCAAATCTGTTGGATCAACGTCGATTTTCCGGCACCGTTCGGGCCGATAATGGCGTGAATCTCTCCGGGCTTCAGATCGATCGAGACATTGTCCGTGGCCTTCAATGCGCCAAAGCTTTTGTTCAGGTTAAGCGTTGCGAGAACGGGATCAGACATGTGCGCCCTCTTTTCCAGTCAGTAGACCGATCAACCCGCCGCGCCCGAACAACACGATGCACAGCAGTATCACCCCAAGGTACACGTGCCAGAAATCTGTGAGTTCGCCCAGAAAATGCTCGAGCGCCACGAAAACACAGGCACCGATCACCGGCCCCATCAGCCGACCGACACCGCCAATGATGATCAGAACGATCAGCTCTCCCGACAATTGCCAGCTGAACATCGTAGGCGAGACGAAACGGTTCAGATCTGCAAACAGCGCCCCCGCCAACCCGGTAATGGCACCCGAAATCACAAAGGCCAACAACTTTAGTCGCATTGGGTTCAAGCCAACGGTTTCAACCCGTGTTCCTGCCTGGCGTGCGGCGTTCAGGGCCAGCCCAAAAGGTGAGGCCTGAAGGCGGGCAAACAGAAACAGCACCACGCATAGCAGTGTGAAACAGATCGCGTAAAACTGGATCGGCATCAGCGTGTTCAAGGCGGGAAAGTCGTTACGGACATAGATCGATAGCCCGTCCTCACCGCCATATTGCGCCCAGGAAATGGCGAAATAGAAAAACATCTGCCCAAAGGCAAGCGTGATCATGATGAAATAGACACCGGATGTGCGCAAAGACATCAGCCCGATAAAAAACGCCACCAACCCCGAGGTTATCATAGCGACCAGCCAGATTACCGGCATGAATTTGGTGCCGTCAGTGGTGAACAGACCCAGTTCAAGCGCTGTATAGGTCTGAGCGTGAAAGGCCAGGATGCCCATCGCATAGCCGCCGATCCCGAAGAACACGGCATGTCCGAAACTGACCATGCCGCCGATCCCAAGGACGATGTTCAACCCAACTGCCGCCAGCGCCAGGATCACGGCGCGCGTCACCAGAGTGATCGTAAAGGGCTGATCTGCCATCACCGCCCAAAGCGGCAACGCCAGCAGGCCAGCGATCATCAGGCCATTCAGGTATTTCTCGTCCAGCCTCATGCGCGTGCTCCGAACAGGCCGGTGGGTCGCCAGATCAGCACTAGCCCCATCAGCACATAGATACCCATCGACGCCAGTGCCGATCCCGTCTTTTGCGCAGCACCGTTTTCCATGAACAGCTTGAACAGTTCAGGCAGGAACACACCGCCCAGCGTATCGGTCAGCCCGACCAGCAGCGCTCCTATAAGAGCGCCACGCACCGAGCCAATTCCGCCGATGACGATGACGACAAAAGCCAGGATCAGAACCGGCTCTCCCATACCGACCTGCACCGACTGGATTGCGCCCACCAAGGCACCCGCCAGCCCCGCCAGCGCAGCACCCAAAGCAAAAACCAGCGTATAGAGTTTGGAGATGTCGACGCCCAGTGCGGCGATCATCTCGCGGTCGTTCTCTCCGGCGCGGATCTGGATACCCAGACGTGTGCGCTCAATCAGGGCCCAGAGACCCACCGCGACCGCCAGCCCGATGCCGATCAAGGTCAGGCGGTAAAACGGGTATTCGATACCGCCGGGCAGCGTCACAGGCCCGGACAGCGCATCGGGGATATCCAGAAACAGCGGGAAAGACCCAAACAACCAGCGGGTGCCTTCCGAAAAGATCAGGATCAGCGCAAAGGTCGCCAGAACCTGATCAAGATGCGGGGCGCTATACAATCGCCGGATTACGACCATCTCGACAATCGCGCCGGCCAGCGCAGCAGCAGCCAGCGCGGCGATCAGCGCCAGCAGGAACGACCCCGTAACCCCGGCAACAGCTGCGGCAGCAAAGGCCCCGATCATATAGAGCGAGCCATGGGCCAGATTGATCAGACCCATCACGCCAAATATCAGCGTCAGGCCAGCCGCCATCAAAAACAGCATGACACCGAACTGCAGCCCGTTCAGGATCTGCTCGATAATCAGGATCGAGGACATGGAAACTCCGGTAAGCTGCCCGCCCCGTGTTCGGGGCAGGCAGGGTCAGTTACATTTTGCACTCAGCCGCATAAGCATCCGAGTGGTTTTCAAGCGCAACGCCTAGGATTTTGTTGGTGAAAACGTCACCTTCTTTTATCACTTCGCGCGCATAGATCGTCTGAACCGGATGATGGTTCGGCCCAAAGCTGAAATCGCCACGAGTGCTGTCAAACTCAGCGGCCCGCAGCGCTTCGCGGAAGGCATCAGCATCAGACGGGTCAGCTTTGTTCAGTGCTGACAGCAACAGGTTTGCGGTATCGAACCCTTGGCTGGCATACAGCGACGGCAGACGACCATATTCGGCCTGGAAGCTTTCGACAAACGCCGCGTTGGTCGGGTTTTCGATATCCTTGTTCCACTGCGAGGTGTTCACAACACCCATCGCCGCATCACCCACTGCCTGCAGGATGCCCTGATCAAAGCTGAAGGCCGGCCCGACCACAGGCAGGTCGATCCCACTGTCGGCATATTGTTTGAGGAAGGAAATCCCCATGCCGCCCGGAAGAAAAAAGAACACGCTGTCGGCATCGCTGGCACGGATCTGCGCGATCTCGGCAGCATAATCCGTCTGGCCCAGTTCGGTATAGACCTCACCGGCCAGCTCCCCTTCGAAAAAGCGCTTGTAACCGGTCAGGGCGTCCACGCCCGCCGGATAGTTCGGTGCCATGATAAAACTTTTCTTGTAGTCCGCACCATTGGCATAGGCCCCTGCCGCCTCGTGCAGGTTGTCGTTCTGCCAGGCGACGTTGAAGTAGTTTTGATGGCACCCCTTACCAGCCAAAGGCGAAGGGCCAGCGTTGGGCGACAGGTAGAACACGTTCTGGTTTACGGCGGCAGGGACAACGGCCATTGCAAGGTTTGACCAGATGATGCCGGTCATTACATCGACGCGCTCGGACTGGATCATCTTGTCGGACAATTGCACCGCGATGTCCGGCTTACGCTGGTCGTCCTCGATCACAACCTCGATGTCGTCACGGCCCGATTGAGCAATCGCCAACATGAACCCATCGCGCACATCGATCCCCAACCCGGCACCACCGCCCGACAGAGTAGTGATCATGCCAACCTTGACCTCGGCCAATGCGCCGGTGGCGCAAAGCGCAGAAACTGCGGCGGCCGCTAGAAACTTTTTCATCTTCATCTCCCTTCGTTGGTCTTTAGAACGCAACTTATGTCATTTTTCTCATCGTTCGGTCTATGCCCCTGACAGGGCGAAGTTTTTCATCCTTGCACCAGCTGCCCAAACTAACACTGATCACGCCTTGTCCGTCGAGGAGGATTTCAGCCGGAACCGTTGAATTTTTCCCGTCGCGGTCTTAGGCAAAGAGTCACAAAACACGACAGAGCGCGGATATTTGTAAGGCGCGATGACAGACTTCACATGGGCTTGAAGAGCGGCGCTTAGTTCGTCATCTGCGTTCGCACCGTCGATCAAGACAACATGCGCCTGAACAATATGCCCACGTTCAGGATCGGGGGCCCCGATCACGGCGCATTCCGACACGGACTCATGTCCCAGCAATGCGGCTTCGACCTCGGGGCCAGCAATGTTGTATCCGGCGGACAGGATCATATCGTCATTGCGGGCGGCAAAATGGAAATAACCGTCGGCATCCTTATAAAAACTGTCGCCGGTGATGTTCCACCCGTCGCAGACATACCCTGCCTGCCGGTCATCGTTCAGGTATCGGCATCCAGTGGGGCCACGCACAGCCAGCCGTCCGATCTGATCAACCTCGGCCTCGGACCCGTCACTGTTCAAAACCTTGGCCTCATATCCTTTCACCGGTCGTCCCGTGCAGGCCGGTCTGTGGTCGTCAAACCGGTTCGAGATGAAGATATGCAGCAATTCCGTGGCCCCGATGCCATCAAGCATCGGCTTGCCAGTGCGTTCCATCCAGTGGTCATAGACGGGTTTGGGCAGGGTTTCACCCGCAGACACCGCAGCGCGCAGGCTGGACAGATCGGCCCCATCCTCCATCGCTTGCAGCATCACGCGATAGGCCGTCGGGGCGGTAAAGCAAACAGTAGCTTTGTACTTTTCGATGATCTCGATCATGCCGGGCGGCGAGGCCTGTTCCAGCAAGGTTGCCGTCGCCCCGAACCGCAGCGGGAACACAGCCAGCCCACCCAACCCGAAGGTAAACGCCAGGGGGGGCGAGCCGACAAAAACGTCCTCGGGCTGTACGTCCAGCACCTCGCGCGCGTAACCATCGGCGATGATCATCAGGTCACGGTGGAAATGCATGGTGGCCTTTGGCTCTCCGGTCGAGCCCGAGGTGAACCCCAGCAGAGCCACATCGTCCCGCCCCGTCTGTACACAATCGAATTGGACAGGTTTTTCAAGGGCCAGTCGGTCAAGCTCTGCTTCGTGGTTCGAGGTTCCGTCGAACCCAACAACGCGTTTCAGTAAATGGCTGCCCTCGGCGCAGGCCTGCATTTCTTCCATCAGGCGGGTGTCACACAAGGCAAACTGGATTTCTGCCTTATCGACATGTTTGGCCAGCTCACCGGCGCGCAACATTGGCATGGTGTTGACGACCACAGCACCGGCCTTGGTTGCAGCCAGCCAGCAGGCAACCATAGCCGGGTTGTTGGCCGACCGGATCAGCACCCGGTTTCCCGGCTGCACGCCCAGATCTTCGACCAGCACATGGGCCAGCCGATTGGTCCAATCGCTGAGCTCTTTATACGTCCGCTGCCGCCCGTTGCCGATCAACGCGATGTTGTCCCCAAACCCTTTGGTGACCATTGCATCCGTCAGCTCATAGGCGGCGTTCAGAAAATCGGGATAGTTGAATCCCTCCAACAGGAATTCCGGCCACAGGTCCTGGGGCGGCAGGCTATCGCGGCTGAACGTATCTGTATGCGCAGAAGGGCCCAGCATCACTGTCCGTCCTCCTGATGCGCGGCCATGGTTTGGCGTGCTATGACGACCTTTTGCACGTCTGATGCGCCCTCATAAATGCGCAGCGCCCGGATTTCGCGGTACAGTGATTCTACTGTCGTGCCAGAACGCACGCCGTCGCCGCCAAACAGCTGCACCGCCTTGTCAATCACCTGTTGCGCCTGATCGGTGGCAAAAAGCTTGGCCATCGCCGCCTCACGCGTGACACGGGCTGCGCCACGGTCTTTTGCCCACGCCGCGCGATAGACCAGCAGCGCCGCTGCATCCACATCCAGTGCCATGTCGGCGATGTGGCCCTGAACCATCTGCAGGTCGAACAGCGGCGCGCCCTGCACGTGTCGGGCACCGACCCGGGTCAGAGCTTCATCCAGCGCCCGCCGGGCGAAACCCAGCGCCGCCGCCGCCACGGTCGAGCGGAAAACATCCAGCACGGACATTGCAATTCGGAACCCCTCCCCGGGCTCACTGATCATCGCCTGCGCGGGAACGCGCACATCGTTGAACCGCAGCGTCGCCAATGGATGTGGGGCTATGGTCTGCAAACGTTCGGTTACTTCGAACCCCGGCAGGTCGGGCGTGACGATGAATGCTGATAAACCCCTGGAGCCGGGCCCTTCGCCGGTGCGGGCGAACATCGTGTAGACATCCGCGATACCACCGTTAGAAATCCAGGTCTTTTCCCCGCGCAGAACGTAATGATCCCCGTCCAGCGTGGCGGACATGGTGGAATTGGCAACGTCCGACCCCGATTGCGACTCTGTCAGCGCAAAGGCCGAGATTGCCTGCCCGCTGCGGGTTTTCGGCAGCCAAGCAGCTTTTTGTTCGGGTGTTCCAAACAGCGAGATTGCCCCGGTTCCAAGACCCTGCATCGCAAACGCAAAATCCGCCAATCCATTATGACGGGCCAGAATTTCCCGGGTTAGACACAACGTCCGCACATCCAACTGCCCGGCCTCGTTTGCCGTGGGATGCAACAGCCCGGCTGCGCCCAGCATTTGGACCAAATGACTGCAAGCAGCGTCAGTGTCCCCGTGGTCGACCTCTAACCCGATCGCGACCTCTTCGACGCGCACGGCCCATTCACGGTGGTGCGGGTCAAAAAACGGCCAGGACAGGAAGCTCTGATCTGCCATCACTCGCCCTCGAACACTGGTTTTTCTTTTGCGACAAAGGCGCTGAAGGCGCGTTCGAAATCTCCGGTCTGCATGCAAATGGCCTGCGCCTGTGCTTCGGCTTCGATGGCCTGCTCAATAGACATCGACCATTCCTGCGCCAGCATGGTCTTGGTCATCATATGGGCGAAATTTGGCCCCGCTGCGATGCGCCGAGCCATATCCTGCGTGGTTGCGTCCAAGTGATCCGCATCAACCACGCGGTTGTAGAACCCCCAACCCAGGCCCTCTTCAGCATTCATGGACCGGCCAGTATACAGCAGCTCGGCCGCCCGCCCCTGCCCGATGATCCGGGGCAGAATGGCGCAGGCACCCATGTCGCACCCAGCCAGCCCAACCCGGGTAAACAGAAACGCACATTTTGCACGCGGTGTCGCGATGCGCAAATCCGAGGCCATCGCAACGATTGCCCCTGCCCCAACGCAGACGCCGTCAATAGCAGCAATCACCGGCTTGCCGCAATTCACCATCGCCTTGACCAGATCACCGGTCATGCGGGTAAAGGCCAATAGCTGTTTCATATTCATCCGGGTCAGGGGCCCGATAATATCATGCACATCCCCGCCCGAGCTGAAATTTTCTCCGTTCGACGCAAACACGACAACGTCAATGTCATCGGAATACACCAACGCGCGAAACCAGTCGCGCAGCTCGGCATAGCTATCAAACGTCAACGGGTTCTTGCGGTCCGGCCGGTCCAGGGCGATCGTGGCAATGCGGTCTTTGACTTCGCATCGAAAGTGCTTGGCATCATGTGTCATGTAGGTCCTCTGGCAGGCTGAATTCCGTGGTCAGCGTTCGGGCCTCTTGGGCTGAGAACTGACCCAGCATCTCTGCGATCCAGGCCTCATGTGAGGCGGCCTGGCGAGCGAATTCTTCACGCCCTTTCCGCGTCATCCGCACGCGGTGGGCACGGCGATCCCCGGGCACAGGTACGCGCACCAGCAGCCCGTCCTCGGCCAGACGGTCAACGATGCCGGTGACATTACCATTTGAGACCCGCAGCACACCGGAGATTTGGCTCATCTTCAGACCATCCTCGAACCGGGACAAGGCGGCCATCACGTCGAACCGGGGCAAAGTCGTGTCGAATTCTGTGCGGAAGTTCTCGCGCAGCTGCGCCTCGATCCCGCGTGTGGTCTTGAGCAGCCGCAGCCACAGGCGCAGCCTCTCTTTCGAGGCGTCCTCAAGCGGGGTCTGGGCCATGGTCCGGGTCATATTTCCCCCCCGGAGATGCTGAGCGCATGGCCATTGACCGATCTTGCCGCGTCTGAACACAGCCACATCACCGTACCCGCAACCTCGTCAACATCGATAAAGCGGCGCTGGGGGTTGTTCTGGTTCAAGGATTTCGCGGCGTCCTTCGCGCTCATGCCTGTCTTTTCGACGATGTTTGCAATCGAACGATCCAGCATGGGCGTATCAACAAACCCAGGACAGACCGCGTTAACGGTGATCCCCGTCGGGGCCAGTTCCACGGCCAGGGCGCGGGTCAGACCAACAACACCGTGTTTCGCCGCACAATAGCCCGAGATATAGGCCCCGCCCTTTAGCCCCGCGATCGAGGCGATGGCGATCAGCCGCCCGGTTCCGGCGGCCTGCATATCCGCCAGTCCCGCCTGCCAGGCATTGAAAACACCCACAAGATTGACCTCTGTCATGGCGCGCAGGTCATCTGCGGTCATTTTGCGAAAGGGTATCGAGCTGGCCGCACCCGCATTGGCGATGACCGCCGTAACCGACCCGCGCGCTGCGCGGGCGGCATCGAACGCGGCTTTTACCTGCTGCGTGTCGGTGACGTCGCAGACCTCATAGGGCAGACCTTGTGCGGCCAGGGTTTCCTCGGTCCGGCCCAAAAGGGTAACCTCGGCGCCGCTTTTGACAAAGCTCTGCGCGATCGCCGCACCGACCCCAGTACCGCCGCCTGATATCACTACGTGGCTCATACTTTTCCCGCCATTTCTGCCTCACGGTCGGCCAAACGCCAGGCCTGATCGCGCCCGGCCTCATAAGGCCTTGGCCAGGTTTCCTGCCGGTCACCCAGTGCGGTCGCGGCATGCAGCGTCCAATACGGGTCGTTCAGGTGCGGCCGCGCCAGACAGACAAGATCAGCCCGTCCTGCCATCAGGATCGAATTGACGTGGTCCGCCTCATAGATATTACCGACCGCCATTGTGCTGATGCCCCGTTCATTGCGTATACGATCCGAAAACGGGGTCTGGAACATCCGGCCATACACCGGTTGCGCAAGGGCCGAGGTCTGCCCGGCAGAGACATCCACGATATCGGCCCCAGCCACATCGAACATCGCGGCGATTTCAACCGCGTCTTCCGGCGTGACGCCATCATCGCCTGCCCAATCATTTGCCGAAATGCGCACGGCCATCGGCTTATTTTCGGGCCAGACGGCCCGCATCGCAGCAAAGACTTCAAGCGGATAGCGCATCCGGTTTTCCAAACTGCCGCCATATGCATCCGTGCGTGTATTCGATAGCGGTGAAATGAAGGAAGAGATCAGGTAGCCGTGGGCGGCGTGCAACTCGATCATGTCAAACCCCGCCCGGCCCGCCATTTGGGCGGCAGAAACGAACTGGGCCTTGACCCGGTCCATCTCCGCGCGGTCCATCGCCTTTGGCACCGCGTTTTCACCGGACCACGGGATCGCTGCGGCTGATATCAGCGGCCAGTTCCCCGTCTCCAGCGGCTGATCCATGCCCTCCCACCCGATGCGGGTCGATCCTTTGCGGCCCGCGTGGCCGATCTGACAGCAAATCATGGCCTCTGTTTCCGCATGAACAAAATCGGTCAAACGGTGCCACGCCGCCTCATGCTCGGGTGTGTAAAGCCCGGGGCAGCCGGGTGTGATCCGTCCCTCGGCGCTGACACATGTCATTTCCGTATAAACCAACCCGGCCCCACCCTTGGCGCGTTCGCCATAGTGGATCAGATGCCAATCGGTCGGGCAGCCATCGACAGCTTTGTATTGCGCCATGGGCGACACCACGATCCGGTTCTTCAGCACCATGTCCCGCAAGCGATAGGGTGCAAACATGGGCGCGCGGCCTGGCGCGTTGGTGTCACCGCCGGCCTGCTGCATGAACCAGGCCTCTGCCCGGCCCAGCCAATCCGCATCGCGTTCACGCAGGTTTTCATGGCTGATCCGCTGCGACCGGGTCAGCATGGAATAGTTCAGCTGCACCGAGTCCAGATCCAGATACCGCTCAACATCCTCGAACCACTCGACCGAGTTCCGGGCCGCGGATTGCAGGCGTAGGACCTCTAACCGGCGCTCATCCTCATAGCGGGCAAAAGCGGCCTCAAGCGTCTGTTCCGAGGTGATGTATTCGGCCAGCGCAATGGCGCTTTCCAACGCCAGCTTGGTGCCAGATCCGATCGAAAAATGCGCAGTGGCCGCAGCATCGCCCAGCAGGACAACGTTCTTGTGGCTCCACTTTTCGCACAACACCCTTGGAAACCGCAGCCAGGCCGATCCGCGGATATGCTTGGCATTTGTCATCAGCGCATGACCGCCCAGATGATCTTTGAAAATCCGCTCGCAGGCGGCAATCAACTCCTGCTGAGACATGCCCGCAAACCCGTAGGCCTCAAATGTCTCTTGCGTGCATTCGACGATGAACGTCGCGGTATCTGGGTCGAACTGATAGGCATGCGCCCAGACCCAGCCCTTGTCCGTATTCTCAAAAATAAAGGTGAAGGCGTCGTCGAATTTCTGATGCGTACCCAGCCAGACGAACTGACACAGGCGCTGGTCGATATCCGGATGGAAAATCTTGGAAAACTCAGTGCGTGTGTTTGAGTTCAATCCGTCCGCAGCGATCACAATGTCATAGTCGCGCATATAGCCTAAGGCCGACATCGCCTCGGTCTCAAACCGCATTTCAACGCCAAGGTCCCGGGCCCGGTCCTGCAGGATCAGCAGCAATTGCTTGCGCCCGATGCCGCAGAAACCGTGGCCGCTGGACACGGTACGCTGACCATTGTGAACCAGTGCGACGTCATCCCAATAGGCAAAGTGGTCGCGAATACGTGCGGCGCTGTCAGGATCATTGATTGCCAGATTGTCCAGCGTTTCATCCGACAGGACCACACCCCAACCAAATGTATCATCAGGTCGGTTACGTTCGATCACCACAACCTCTGCCCCGGGATCACGCAGCTTCAGCGAAATCCCAAAGTAAAGACCGGCAGGTCCGCCGCCGAGGCATGCAACGCGCATCGTTACCCTTCCTCTCATCCGTCATCGTAGTTGAAACGCTAGACCGAGTTGGCCATCCCTTCAAGTTAAAATATTTTATGCTTGAAGTTTATTGATGTGAGAGTAGGCTTCCCGAAATCTTCCACAACGGCGGAACAGGTGTCTGATGGTGGTGAATGTCGAAACGAAGGGCGATCTGGCGGTTGTGACGATTAACAACCCGCCGGTGAACGCAGCCAGCCATGCGGTTCGGGCAGGGTTAATGGCCGCTATTGCTGATACGGAAAGTAACGGCGCTGTCCGGGCCGTCGTACTGCGTGCCGATGGCCGGACCTTTACCGCAGGCGCGGATGTACGAGAATTCGATAGCCCCCTGCAGGAGCCACATTTGCCGGACGTTATTCTGGCACTTGAAGATGTAACAAAACCCTGGATCGCTGCCCTGCATGGAACCGTTCTGGGCGGTGGGCTTGAAATTGCACTTGGATGTTCGCACCGCATCGCACAGCCTGGCACCAAGCTGGGTCTGCCTGAGGTGACTTTGGGCCTGATCCCCGGCGCCGGAGGAACCGTTCGACTGCTGCGCCTGATCGACCCCGTTGCAGCGTTGAATATGGTGGTCAGCGGCAAACCGATTTCTGCGGAAAAGGTGCTTGAACTTGGGTTGATTGACGACATTGCAGACGGCGATCTGACAAGATGTGCCTGTGCACTGGCGCAAAAGGCCGCCGACGCCCCAAGCAGAATACCTTTGGGTCACAGGGACGCACCGGCTGTCAGAGACACGCTCCAGTGGGAGGCGCTGAAGTCGAAGAGCATCGCCAGAGCACGCGGCGCGCACGCCCCGGCCGCAGCCGTGCTGGCAATTCAAAGGGCGCTCGACCTGCCTGCAACAGAAGCGCTGAAATCGGAACGCAACGCTTTCATGAGCCTCAAATCTGATCCTCAAAGCGCGGCCCTCCGTTACATATTTTTCGCCGAACGCTCTGCATCGAAACTGCCGGAATTGGACAGTGTAAAGCCCAGATCAATCTCTTCACTAGGTGTGATCGGTGGCGGCACGATGGGAGCAGGCATTGCCGCGGCCTGTCTGCTGTCTGGTATTCCGGTCACCTTGATTGAAAGGGATGATGCGGCCCGGACTGCTGGGCAAGATCGGGTCATGGGTATTTTGACGGACAGTCTGAACCGTGGTTTGATTGACCAGAGCAAGCATGACGCCCTAAGCGGGAACCTGACAACAGCCATCACCTATGACGCCCTTGCAAAGACCGACTTAGTCATTGAGGCCGTGTTCGAAGACATGGCGCTGAAAACCCACGTGTTTCAAGCGTTGGACGGGGTCGTGCGGCCCGAGGCAATTCTGGCAAGCAATACCTCGTACCTTGATATACAAGCCATCGCCAATCAGACCCGCCACCCCGAGAGGGTAATCGGCCTGCACTTTTTCTCTCCTGCCCATATCATGAAACTGCTTGAGGTCGTGATCCCCAGCCACGCCGCCGCGTCCGCGATTTCCAGTGGCTTTGCGCTGGCCAAGCGTCTTGGCAAGATCGCTGTCCCTGCGGGTGTGTGCGACGGGTTTATCGGCAATCGCATCATGTCGACCTACCGGCGCGAATGCGATTACATGATTGAGGACGGTGCCCTACCCTGGGATATTGACCGAGCCATGCGCAGCTTTGGCTTTCCCATGGGGCTATTTGAAATGCAGGACCTTGCGGGGCTCGACATCGGATGGGCCAGGCGCAAAAACCGTGCTGCGACCCGAGACTCAACTGAGCGCTATGTCCATATTGCCGACAAGCTGTGCGAGGCTGGACGGTTCGGGCGCAAGACCAACATGGGTTGGTACGAATACAACGATGGCAAAGCAACGCCCTCCGGTTGGGTTCAAGATCTTGTGCTGTCAGAATCTGCGCGAAAAGGGATCACGCGCGCACCCATTACGGACGAAGAAATCAACCAGCGCATCCTGTCCACCATTCAAACCGAAGCACAGGCTTTGCTTGCCGAGGGCATAGCACGGCGGCCTGAAGATGTGGATGTGGTGATGGTCAACGGCTATGGCTTTCCAAGATGGCTGGGCGGTCCGATGTACTTGCACGCGCATCCTTTGACCGCTGACTGACAGCGTCTCACTAAACCGGCGCGAACCTGACTGCGGAATGGGTTGAACAAAACCAACGCGGCCTGCGAAAGAATTGTTGACGGAAGCACATCCTGTCGCCCAAGGTCATGCACAGCCAGACGATAGGAACCTACAGCTGTGACAGCCAACGTTCGACACCCAATGATGCGTCGCGACACCGGGTGCGATCTGGTCGCCTGACCCGCTGGAAACGAACCGCGCATTCTTGACCCGACATCGGGTTTGTTTCCTCTTTTCAGGCTGATACTCAAATGATCCATACAGATGGATTGCGTATGGCAATCGACATTGGTGGGACCTTCACCGACACCGTTTTGGTGAACAATGCGTCGCAAGTGGTCGCGACTGCCAAGACACCCACGACACCGAACCGCCCTGCTCTGGGCGCCGTCGCAGGCGCCGAACACGTTTTGCAGGTCGCAAGCGCCGAATGGCACCAGGTGACCGGGTTCATTCACGGCACAACCCTGGCCACCAACGCGTTGATTGAGCGTCGGGGTGCCGAAACCGCGACCATCACCACCCACGGCTTTCGCGATATACTTGAGATCGCGTATGAGCGGCGCCACAGCCAATATGCCATCGATCTGGTTAAACCCGACCTGATCGTTCCGCGCACGCATGCCCTTACCATCGGTGGACGCATGAATGCCAACGGGCGAGAGCTTGAGCCGTTGGAAGAAACAGGCATTGAGCCGCTGGTCGATGCACTAAAGTCTCTGCAAGTCGACGCTGTTGCGATTTGCTTGCTACATGCCTACGCCAACCCCGCACATGAATGTCGGCTGCGCGAATTGCTGACCGACCACTTACCCGATCTCGTCATCTCGATGAGCCACGAGGTTAGCCCCGAAGCCCGTGAGTTCGATCGGCTATGCACCACCATTGCCAACGCCTATGTCCAGCCGCTCATGGCGAGCTATCTGCAGGATTTTGAGGCACGGTTTCGACACAAAGGTCTGTCCTGCCCGATCCTGATGATGACTGCGGGCGGTGGCATGACCACGCTGGACACCGCAACCCGGCTGCCGATCCGTCTGGTCGAATCCGGCCCGGCCGGTGGGGCTGTTCTGGCCGCGCGTATCGCTGAGGCAACGGATGAAACGGATGTGCTGTCCTTTGATATGGGCGGCACCACCGCCAAGTTGTGTCTGATCGACGATTTTCGCCCACAGACGGCGCGCAAGTTCGAGATCTCGCGCGCCGAAAGGTTCATCAAAGGCTCGGGCATGCCGGTTCGAATCCCGGTCATCGAGATGATCGAAATCGGGGCTGGTGGCGGATCAATTGCCAGCGTCGACAGGCTGGGCCGTATTCAGGTCGGCCCATACAGCGCCGGATCCGATCCCGGCCCCGCCGCCTTTGGCAAGGGAGGGGACAAACCCACCGTCACCGATGCCGACCTGACACTGGGCCTGATCGAACCGGGCCGGTTCGCAGAAGGACGCTTGCGGATCGATCCGGATGCCGCCCAAAGGGCGCTAGCACTGGACATTGGTGAACCGCTGGGCCTGCCGCCGGATCAAGCGGGTTTCTCGGTCAGCGAGATTGTCGACGAAAGCATGGCCAGTGCGGGTCGGATGCATGCGGTTGAATCCGGCAAAGACCTTGGCAACCGGTTGATGATCGCATTCGGCGGCAACGGGCCGCTGCACGCCACCCGCGTCGCACGACGGGCGCAGATGCGCCGGGTTCTGATCCCACGCGACCCCGGCGTCGGCTCGGCGGTTGGGTTTCTGTTTGCGCCCGTGTCGTATGAGGTCATCCGCTCGCGCTATGCCCGTCTGGACAGTCTGGACATCGACGGGCTGAACTCGTTCTTCGCGTCGATGCAGGCCGAAGCGGAACAGGTCGTGCGGGCCGGAGCGCCCCACGGTCAACTGCAGCAGCGTCGGATCGCTTATATGCGCTATCACGGGCAGGGTCATGAGATTGAAATCCGGATGCCCGACCGGGCGCTGGACGTGTCGGACATACCTGTATTGGAACAGGCATTTGAAGCAGAATACAGCCGACAATTCAGCCGGATCGTTCCAGGCATGACTATCGAGATTTTGAACTGGGGCCTGTCGGTCTCATCGCCTGCGCCAGCGCAAGGCGCGTTTTCGGAAACGCCGCCCCGGCACGCCGTGATGTCCGACGAAACCCGGCAAGTCCTGTGTGATGTCAGCGGGGAATGGCGGCCAGCGCAGGTGTTTGACCGGGCGGACCTGACGGCAGGAGCAACACTCACCGGCCCGGCCCTGATCGTTGAGGCGCAGACAACCACATTCGTCAGCGCAGATTTCAGCGCTGACGTGGACGGCCAGGGCAACATCTGGCTGACACGGCACAAGGAGGCATCGCGATGATCCAACCAGACACACGCCTGCAAGTGATGTGGAACCGCCTTCTGGCCGTGGTCGAGGAACAAGGGCAGGCGCTTATTCGTGCCGCCTTCAGCCCGATCGTGCGGGAATGCGGTGATATCTCGGCCGGTATATTCGATGCACAAGGGCGGATGCTGGCGCAAGCGGTCACCGGCACCCCCGGTCACATCAACACAATGGCCGAAGCCGTCAAAACCCTGCGGTCGCGCTTTGCCCAAAGCGACATGAAGCCTGGCGATATTTACTTGACGAATGACCCGTGGATCGCCTCGGGTCATCTAAACGACTTTCTGCTAATGATGCCGGTTTTCTATCGTGGCACTGTCATCGGATATACGGCCTGTACCTCGCATCTGGTTGATCTGGGTGGGCTTGGCATGGGGCCTGAAGGCTCGGACATCTATGACGAAGGTCTGCTGATCCCGCCCTGCAAACTGGTCAGCGCGGGCACTGTTAACGCGCTGTTGCTGGAGATCGTCAAAGCCAATTCGCGCGAGCCGATCGCCAATGAGGGCGACATCTACGCTCTGGTTGCCTGTTGTGAGGCGGGGTCCAGCAGGCTGATCCAAATGATGCAGGAATTTGGCCTCGCCGACCTGAACGCCCTTTCCGATTACATCATCGAGACGTCGCGGCGCGGTACGCTTGACGCCATCGCTGCTCTGCCCAAGGGCACATGGCGGCATGTGCTGACTGTAGATGGCTATGATCAGGACATCGGCTTGCACGCCGCCCTGACCATAGCCGAGGATCACCTGCTGCTGGATTTCGATGGTACCGCAGCCTGCGTCGGCAAGGGAATCAACGTGCCGTTGAATTATGCTACGGCCTATTCGGTCTTTGCCCTGCGCTGCATCATCGGGGCGGATATCCCCAACAATGCGGGATCGCTTGATCCGTTTCGGGTCACGGGCCCTAAAGGCTGCATCCTTAACGCACAGCCCCCCGCGCCCGTCGCAATGCGGCATACACTGGGACAGATGACGCCCGATCTGGTTTATGGCTGCCTGTCGCAGGCACTGCCTGACAAGGTCCCGGCCGAGGGTGCGTCCTGTATGTACGACCTGCCCCTTCGCCACGCCCCCGAGGCCATGGACCGGGGCGATGACCTTTTCGCGCTGGAACTTGTGTTCAACGGTGGAACGGGCGCGCGGCCGCGGTTGGACGGCCTATCCGCCACCGCCTTTCCAAGCGGGGTCTGGGGCAGTCAGGTTGAGACGACCGAGGCCGTCGCACCGATCCTGTTTCACCGACGCGAATTACGCACCGATTCTGGCGGCGCGGGGCGGTTTCGGGGCGGCCTCGGTCAACACATCGAAGTCAGCGCGTCACAGGATCAGGATCTGATGCTGTTCCTGTCAGTTGAACGCATCCGCAACCCCGCCAGTGGCCGCAACGGCGGACAGGATGGCGCGCCCGGCTGTATCACGGTTGAGCCCGGCAACCGCACTCTGCCGGGCAAAGGCGAGGTTCGGATAAAGGCAGGTGAGAGGTTGATCTTTGAAACTCCTGGTGGCGGCGGGTATGGCCCCCCCTCTGACCGCGCCGATGATGAAGTGGACACCGACATTCGGTCCGGTCTCATTACTCGCAACGCGGCAGAGACCCAGTATGTGAGGAAGACATGACCCTACCTCGGACCCATATCGCCCAAATGTCCCCCTATGCGCTGGCTGACCTGAGCGCACCAAGGGGGAAACCTCTGATCTCATTGTCCCAAAACGAAAGCCTGCGTCCACCCAGCCCCATAGCGATCGAGGCCGCGGCAAGGGCGATGAGCACATCGATGCTCTACCCTGATCCGGACTGGACTGGGCTGCGCAATGCCCTGGCAGACCGGCACGATATCGACCCCGAAGGCATCTTGTGCGGCAGCGGGTCGCTCGACCTGATCGGCTGTCTGGCCCGCGTGTTTGCAGGGCCGGAGCGGGCTGTATTGGCGCCCGCTCATGCATACCCTTTCTTTCGAACTGCGGCACAGGTCGCAAACGCACGGTTCGACACCGCCCGAGAAGAGGATACTGTCGTCAGCGTTGACGCCCTGCTGGGTGCGGTTCGACCAGACACGGGGCTGGTCTTTGTCGCCAATCCCGGCAACCCAACCGGAACGCGCATCCCGAAATCCGAGCTTTCCCGCCTGCGAAAGGGCCTGCGACCGGACATTCTGCTGGTAATTGACGAGGCCTATGGAGAGTTCGCGGATCATCTGGGGGAGCGGTGCTTTGATCTGGTTCAACGTGGTAACACGGTTGTGTCGCGCACGTTTTCAAAAGCCTACGGAATGGCCGGTTTCCGCGTTGGCTGGGGCCTGTTCCCGCCTGCAATTGCCACCGAGATGCGCAAGGTCATGAACCCAAACAACATCCCGGCGGTAGCCCAAGTGGTGGCCACCGCAGCTGTGCAGGACGCAGCCTATATGCGCGACACCTGTGAGATGACGGCCAGTTTGCGGGACAAATCCGCAGCCGAGTTGCGGAAAGCTGGATTTGACCTCTCACCCAGCTTCACCAATTTTCTGCTGCTGAACCTGGGCAGCGCTGACAAGGCGCGGCAAGTCGACGAGGCGCTGCGGGCCGAAGGCGTGTTCCTGCGCCCGCAAAGCGGCGCAGGCTTGCCCAACGCTCTGCGCATGACCATAGGTTCGTCAGAGACGACGGACTCAGCCCTTACCATCCTGAAGCAGTGGAAACAGGAGGAACAGACATGACCCCTTCCAGAGGCCGCGCCCGGTTCGGCGTTTTGGTTCCGTTCACCAACACCAATCTGGAACCCGATCTGGCGCTTATGAGCCCGGCCGGCATTTCCCTGCATGTGGCGCGGATGGGTGGATATGACGAGGATGAAGTTCCCGACGAAGCCCAGATGCATGGTCTGGGGGCCGCCGATCTTGATGGGCCCCTGCACCTGTTGATGGGGGCAAAGCCGGATGTCGTCATTTACGGCTGCACCTCGGCCACACTGACACATGGCCCCGCATTTGACCGCGACCTGGCCGCGCGGATCAGTGCAGGAAGCGGGGCGCACACGGTCACAGCCGCCGGAGCGCTGGTACATGCGCTGACAGCGCTCGACGCCAAGCGCATCGGATTTGCTTCGCCCTATGTGCCGGCCATCAACGACATGGCGATTGAGTTTTTGGCCGAGCTGGGCGTCGAAACGATCCAACGGTCCGAAGTGTCGCAACGATTGGGCAACGTAGGACAAGGGGCACTGGACCCTGATGCGGTGTACCAAATGGGTATTGCTGCGGACCACCCCAAGGCCGATGCACTAGTCCTGTCGTGCACCGACATGCGCAGCGTCGAAGCTCTGGCCCGGATCGAGGACACAGTTGAAAAGCCGGTGATCAGCTCAAATCAGGCGATGCTGTTTCTAGCGCTGCAGGTGTTGAAAATACCCGATCCGATTCCCGGGTTTGGTCGACTTCTGGAACAGTCGCGGTGAATGTCCCGGACGGTTTTAGGCCTTCAACTCGCTGATCGTGGTCACCCCGATCTGAGCCATCGCAATACTGAACTCATCACCCAGTACCTCCCACAGCTGCTGCAGCCCGACCTCTCCTGCTGCGGCCATGGCAAACTGCATGACCCGACCGAAGAACACGAAATCCGCGCCTTGTTTCAGCGCTTTGGCGACATCCTCACCCGATCGCAGCCCACTGTCATAGAAAACCGGATATTCGGGCCCAACAGCGGCCCGGATCGCCGACAGCGCCTCAAACGCAGACGGGGCACTGTCCAGCTGTCGCGCGCCGTGGCTTGAAACCTGCACCGCGTCGACGCCCGCCGCCTTGACGGCCCGCGCGTCTTCGGGGTCCAGCACGCCTTTGACAACAAGTTTTCCGCCCCATGTATCGCGCAGACGGGACAGCGTATCCCATGTCGCCCGCGCCCGGCTTTCGGTGCGGTCAAAGTCATACCCATCCATTTGAAAGTTGGCCATTTGTGGCTTTCCGCGAAACAACGTCGCCAATGACCAGCGGGGATGCAGGGCGAAATCCACAAACTGGCGCGGACCAATCCGGAAGGGCATCTTGAAGCCATGGCGCAGCTCTCTGGGGCGTCGCCCGACCTCAGGAACGTCTACGGTCAGCACCAGCGTTTCATACCCTGCAGCCTGCGCGCGTTCGACCAGTTTGAAGGTTCCTGCCCCGTCTCCGCTGAAATACAGTTGAAACCAGGCGTTGCCCTCGGCAGCTTCGATCAACTGTTCCATCGGCGTCGACGCCACGGTCGACACGCCCAGCGGCACCAAATTGCGTGCGGCCAGCCTAGCCAGCATCAGATCCGCCCCGGGGGTGGACAGGTTGCACATGCCCATAGGTGCAATGCCAAAAGGCCGTCGTGCCTGTTTGCCAAAGAGATCCGTGGACAAAGACCGCTCGCTTACATCCCGCAGCACCCGCGGGCGCAACGTCATTGCGTCCAGCGCGGCGCGGTTGCGGGCGGCACCAACCTCTGCCCCCGCCGCCCCGTCAATGTAATCAAACACCATCCAGGGCAAACGACGCCGCGCCAATCGGCGGGCGTCTTCTGCGCTGTGAATGGCGGGTGGCCCCATCAGGCCTGAACGGCCTTCATAAAGCGGTCGCGGATCACCACCGGATCCATCGTGATCGGGGGCATTTTGGCATTGCCACTTTCACACTTGCTGACGATGATCGTCATCTGTTTGGCGTCCAGCGCCTCCTGCAGAACGCGCCCGGTGTCTTCGGCCTGACATTCGATCACGCGCTCACATCCTGCGGCCTGCGCCATTTTCGTCAGCGAGGTTTTCTGCCCCGCATAGGTTGGTTGATCCCCGGTGGACCCGTAAGAGCCGTTGTCGACGATCAGTAGGATGTAATTGTCAGCCACGTTATTGGCGATGGTTGGCAACGTACCCAGATTGGTCAGAACTGACCCATCCCCATCAATCGCGATCACCGGTTTCGGCTGCGACAGCGCCAGCCCAAGACCGATGGACGAGGCCAGACCCATCGTCCCCAGCATGTAGAAATTGGACGACTGGTCGTCGATAGCGTGCAACTCCTGGCTGGGGATGCCGATGTTGCAGACGACAAGTTGATCACGCAGGATCGGGGCGATTTCCTTCAGGATTTCAGAACGGATCATTGGTCGCCGTAGCCTCCCCAGAAATTGGCGTCGGTCAGGATGGCGACCGGTTTGTTGCACATGAACGTATATTTCAGGATCGCGTCGAACTCTTCGACATCGGCCTGATGATGAAAATGGTAGGTCGGGATGTTCAGCTGCGCCAACAGGGCCTTGGTATGCACTGCCATTTCCACCTGACAGGCAATCGGCTCGCGCAGCTCACCCCGGTACGAGATCAGCATAGGCAGCGGCATCCGGTAATACTGGATCAGCGTCGCCAGCGTATTAATAGTCACACCGATGGCCGTGTTCTGCATGATAATGGCCGGGCGTTTGCCGCCCATCCAGGCACCGGCACACAGGCCCATGCCTTCGTCTTCCTTGTTCGAGGGGATGTGAAAGATGCCGTCGCGCTGGTCGATTTCCTCTATCACTCCTGCCAATTGCTTACACGGCACGGTGGTCACAAACGAGACATCGTTTGCGGCCAGATCGTCAGTGATCTTCTTGTCGATATTCATATCTGGTCTGTCTGTCCTGTTTGGGGCGCCCGCGGCGCGATTAATTGATTAAACCCTGCGATGCACATGCACGGCACAGCCGGCATGGCGCACAACCCGTGACGCAGTTGATCCCAGGAAGTAATCGCTGAGGCCCGGCTTGTGCGAGCCGATAACGATGCAATCCACATCGTTGTCGTTGGCGTAGTCGATAATGGTCCGCGCGGTGTGCCCACGAGTAATTTCAGGCTTGATTCCATCCAGCCCCGAGACCTTTTCCCGCAGCAGGTTGCCCGCCGCGCGAAAGCCTTCGGCCACCGTGTCCTTGTCAAGATACGCACTGACCGAGCCCTGCGGCATCTCATAGACGTGCAGTGCAACGATCTCGGCACCATCCGCTGACAAAGCCCGGGCCACTTGCAACGTGTGCTGCGAAATGCCGTGATCCAATGCCATGGGAACCAGAATTTTCTTATACATGAATACCTCCGTTATTGCCGGGCCTAGACCCATGGTGCGAGGATGATTTTCGGGGCCGCGACAGCCCCCTTGCGCAAGTCCCGGAACGCCTCAGCCCCATCGGACAACGCCCGTTCTTCGATCCAGTCCAGACGGCCCAGGCGACCATCGAATATGGCCCGTGCTGTCTGGCGGAAATCCTCGGCCGTGTAAGTATAGGTGCCGATAAATGTGATTTCTTGCAAGGTCATACGGCGGATATCCAACCCTCTGGTGTCCTCGCCCAGCCCAACATGTGCGATCACGCCGCCCGGTTGAACCCGTGCAGAGGCCAATGCCCGGGTTGCCGCAAATCCAACTGCGTCGACCACCAGGGGAAACGTATCCTCTGTTTCTGCGGCCACATTGAAACCGCCAACGCCCTGTAGGTAGTTGCGCCGCAATTCGCTGGGTTCAACGATCACAACATCGCCCGACCCCATGGCCATCAATGCCAAGGCAGCAGCCACTCCGATGGCGCCGCCGCCAATCACCAAAGCCGTTTTGTCCATTCCCGGATGCAGCGCCTCAAGGCCCAGACGCGCCGCGTGCCAGCTGACAGCCAAGGGCTCGGCCAACGCAGCCCGGGCAAAGCTCACATGATCCGGCACCGTAACCAGATTGGTCTCAGGCATGGCAACGTATTGGGCAAAGGCCCCTTCGCGCGGCGGCATCGAGATGATCTGGCGGTCAGGGCAAAGGTTCTCGCGCCCCTCGGAACAGGCCGTACAGGCGCCGCAACTGACCAAAGGGTTGATCGTCACCCGGGCCCCATCCCGCGAACCACCTGTTATCACACCTGCAGCCTCGTGCCCCAGGATCAAGGGCGCGGGACGGCGCGCATCATGACCCAGATACGCGTGCATGTCCGATCCGCAGATACCAACGGCCTCAATGCGGATCAGATGCTCACCCTCGCGCGGGGATGCGTCCGGAACGTCCCGAAATGCCACCTGTTCAACACCCTCATAGACCAGCGCTTTCATTTTGCGGTGAACCCCCCGTCGACCATCAGGACCTGACCCGTTACGTAATCCGACGCCTTGGAGCACAGAAACAGGATCGGCCCGTCGATATCCTCCATCCGGCCATTGCGCCGGATACAGGTCTGGTCGGCGTTGCGTGCGGCACGCTCGGGGTCATCAAAAACAGCCTGTGTCAGTTCCGTGGGGAAAAACCCTGGCCCGATGGCGTTGGCGGTAATGCCATGCGGCGACCACGCTTCGGCCATTGCGCGGGTCAATTGCCCGATCCCGGCTTTGGTGGCGCCATAGGCAATCCCCCCGGGAAACGCCCGGATCGTCTGCAGTGAGGCAAAGTTAACGATCCTCCCCCATCCGCGCTTTTTCATTGCAGGCACCATGGCCTGACTTAGAAAAAACGGCGCGCTGAGGTTCAGAGACAGGGTCGTGTCCCACCCTTGTGGTGTCACATCGTCCGCCGCTTCGCGTGTGTTGACCCCGGCCGCATGGATCACGATGTCAGGCGCGCCAAATTTAGCGCTGATCTGTTCTACCAGAGCACCGATCTGCCCGCGTTCGGCGATGTCGGCCACGACGGTATCGGCTTTGTCACCGATTTCAGCCTTCAGATCATCCAACGCCTCGGCCCTGCGGGCGACGCCGACCACCTGCGCACCAGCGGCAGCCAGCGCTTTGGCAACCCTGCGACCAAGGCCAGAGCTTGCCCCGGTTATACAAGCCACCCGCCCAGTCAGGTCAAATAGCGTACGGGGGTCATCCATCTGCAGTCAGGTCGAACTGTTCATCCGGGAAGTACTTGGCCAGACGCACATCTGCCGCGCGGGCGTGACCTTCCATCCCTTCCAGGCGCGATATGCGGGCAGTGGCCACAGCAATAGACTTGGACCCTTCCCGCGTAGCCCGCTGCCATGTCACGATCTTCATATACTTGTGGACACTCAACCCACCTGTGTAACTGGCCGCACCTGAGGTCGGCAGCACGTGGTTGGTACCCGTCGCTTTGTCGCCGTAGGATACCGTCGTTTCTTCTCCAAGAAACAATGAGCCGTAGCAGGTTAGCCGGTTCAACCACCAATCCAGTTCCTCGGCCTGAACGGTCAGATGTTCGGGGGCGTATTCGTCCGAACAGGCCGCCATCTCTTCGCGGTCCGAACAGACGATCACCTCGGCATAGTCGCGCCACGCGGCCGAGGCGTTTTCGCGATTCAGCTCGGGCAGATCCTCGATCAGTGTTGGCACCAAATCCATCACCTTTTGCGCCAGCGCGCGATCATCCGTGATCAGCCAAACGGGCGAGTTATAGCCATGCTCGGCCTGGCTGACCAAATCGGTCGCCACCACAAGCGCGTCCGAAGTGGCATCGGCAAGCACCAGGCTATCCGTCGGGCCCGCGATCATATCGATGCCAACTGTGCCGTAAAGAATACGTTTTGCTTCGGCCACAAACTGGTTGCCCGGGCCCACCAGGATATTGGCACTCGGCAGGCCGAACAGGCCGTAGGTCATCGCGGCAACACCCTGCACGCCGCCCATAGCCAAAATGCTGTCAGCGCCACAGATATGCGCAGCATAGACAATCGCAGGTGCAACCCCTTCTCCCGGGCGCGGCGGAGAACAGGCGGTGATGTGGCGGCACCCGGCAACCTTGGCCGTTGTCACTGTCATGATCGCGCTGGCGATATGGCTATACCGCCCGCCAGGAACGTAGCAGCCCGCCGCGTCGACCGGGATCGCTTTTTGACCAGCGACAAAGCCGGGCACGATCTCCATCTCGACATCCGACACCGTTGCTTTTTGGGTTTCCGCAAAGCGGCGCACATTATCATGAGCAAACCGAATATCAGCCTTCAGCTTTTCTGGAACCAGAGCAATTGCGGCGTCTATTTCGGCCTGTGTCATCAAGACGTTGCCTTCGAACTTGTCGAACTTGACCGCGTATTCCAGCGCCTTGGCGTCACCGCCTACTTCGATATCAGCAAGGATGGTTTTGACCGTATCATGCACCTCGGTGGCATGGGATTGAGCGGTCAGGGTCGCCTTTTTCAAATAGTCACGAGGCATAGTCAGCAAGTCCTATTGGTAAATTGCAGGAAGTAGGGTTGTTGAAACCGCTGGAACATAAGCGATCAGAAGAACGACGATCAGCATCGTCAATACAAAGGGCACCGCACGAGCCGCAATCTTCAGAATGGACTCACCGGTAATGCCAGATACGACAAACAGGTTCAGCCCCAGCGGCGGCGTGATGAACCCTACACCCAGCGCGGTGATCATCATGATGCAGAACTGGATTTCGTTCATGCCGATATTATCCGCGAGCGGTTTGAGGATTGGTGCAAGGATCACGATGTTGGGCGTAGTTTCCATCACACAGCCAGCCGCAATCAGAATGCCGATCATCAACAGGATCAAAACGTAAGGATCGTCCGTCAGCGCCGTGATCGATGCTACAAATCCCTGTGGTACGCCCATGATCGCCAGCGCCTCGGCCAGCGGCGCCGAGAAGGCGATGATCGGCAGGATCACACCGTTCACTTTGGCCGAGCTGACCAGCATCGACGGGAAATCCGCCAGCGTCAGAGTGCGCATGATAAAGCCCATGACGATGGTGACGACAACGGCGGTCGCACCGGCCTCGGTCGGTGTCAGACGACCCGAGAAGATACCGTAGAAGATGATCCCGGGAACGATAAACGCGTACCATCCGGACTTCAGCGCTTTGCCCAGATTGGCCAGCCATTCACCAAACGTCATCACCCCGCCGCCCTCGTACAGATAAATGCGGTTCACGATAAGGTTGGTGATCAGGATCGACAGCAAAATGGCCAGGCCGGGAATAAGAGCTGCCAGAAACAAGGTCGAGGCGGAAATCCCCAGAACAAGGCCGATGATAATATAGGCAATAGAGGGCGGGATCAGAATGCCGGTACAGGCACCTGCAGCCACCAACGCGCATGCATAGGGGCGTGGATAGCCGCTTTCGACCAGCCGGTTGATGGTCATACGCCCCACAGCGGCAGCCCCCGCAGCGTCTGAGCCCGAGATCGCGGCAAACATACCACAAACAAGAACGGTCGCCGACCCAAAGCCGCCTTTGGTGAAACAGGTCAATGCCTCGGCCACGTCCAGGAATTTTCGGGACAGCCCCGTTCGGACCAGAACGTCTCCGGTCAGGATAAACAGCGGGACAGCGGTTAAGGCAAAGGCGTCGATGCCGGTAAACAGGCTTTCTCCGACAAGGCTAAGCGGCAGGTCGCCGGACATGACCAGCATGACGATCGCAGCCGTTCCAATCGCGGCCCAAACAGGAACCGCCATCGCAATCAGGGCAACGAACAGGATGACAGGCAGGTAAAAATCCCAGCCCAGTTCAACGGATTGATTGAGGGTACCCCAGAGCATTCTGTTTCTCCTCAGTCAAACAGCTTGTCACCTTCGAAGACGGGAGTGCCGTCACGAAGGGATTTCAAATCACGCATGAAGGACTGGATTAAACGCCAGATCATCAGGGCAAATCCGGTGGGAACGGCCATCAGGAACCAGACTTTGGAGATCCGCAAACCATCCGTTACAGACCCAAACTTGGCCGAGACATGCACCGCCTCATACGACCAGTAGAGCGCAATGACTGCCACGCCAAACATCACTAGATCACCGAAGATATACAGCAACGCCTTGGGGCGCGGCCCAAGGTAATGCATGATCACGTCGATGCGAATATGTGCCCGTTCCTTGACCGCCGCAGCGGCCCCGATCCAGGCCAGGTAGATGAAAGAATAGCGGACGATTTCTTCGCCCCATATTGAGGAAAAGGCAAAGATTTCCCGCCTCAGAACCTCAATAGCCATGGTGATGACCAGCATCGTGTAGAACACCAGCAGCAACCAACGCTCTGCGTTTCGGTCTATTTTCTGAAAAATGGTCATCACGTCCCTCGACGATAGAACAGCCAGGCCAAAGCCTTCTGGTTCGGGCCCTTTCAGGCCTGGCTGTGAGTGGTAAAACCGGGCGCCCGATCAGCGCCCGTCACGGCAGCTTTAGGCGTCGTGGACGTAGTATTTGCCCTGCGTTCCGGCCGCTTCGACCAGTTTGTCGAACTTATCCATCGATCCGGCCAGTTCAGTCTTGAACGGATCCCATTCAGACCGCTGATAGCCACCAACATCTTGCCATTCCGCCAGTTGATCATCTGTCAGCGACTGGAATTGCACACCGGCCTTGTTCAGCTCGGCCATGGCATAGGCCCGGGCTGATGGCACTTTGGACAGGTTCTGGTGGCTGGTCATTTCCGCGCCCCACATGATGCCTTCCTGCACATCGGCAGGCATCGAATTGAACCATTCAAGGTTGCAGGAATAAACCTGACTGTCCGGCACCGCCTGCGTGAAGGTGACATTGCTGAGGATGTCCTTGAAGCCAAAGACATAAAGCGCACCTACTGAGGGATCCAGCGCATCTGCGACACCCTGTTTGATTGCCGAAGGTGTCTCGCCCCAGGCCACAGGTGTCGGATTCGCGCCGACCATGCGGTAATACTGTTGCAGCATTTTTGATCCCGGCACGCGGAATTTCACACCGCTCATGTCGCCCGGCGTGACAATTGGGTTACCCCCCTGACGCACGGCCACAACACGCGGGTCGATCACCACGTAAAACAGTGCTTTGAACCCTGCGGCCTCGACCTTGGGGTGTACTTCGCTTTTCCATGTGTCGGAATGGACAAGGTTTGTGAACCGCTGGTTCGAACCACACAGATAGGGCATGTTGATCAGATCAACGGTCGACGCAAACGGCGCGAAATTCGACAGCGAGTGCTGTGCGGCCTGAATGGTGCCACCCTGAACCTTCTGCACCAACGCGCCACCCGCGCCCAGCTGCCCGCCCGGGGCCAGCTTGACATAGACCTTGCCGTTGGTGGCGTTCTGGATGTTTTCCTTCAGATCCAGCTGCATGATCGGATAGCTGCGCGACGCCCCCAGAACATAAGCGGTCGCAATCGTCATGACGTGATCGGCGGCCTTCTCACGCTCGCTTTCTTCCTTGGCTGTCTGCGCCGCGGCCTCGGATGACCACAACACGCCGCCAGCCCCGGCAACCAGTGCAGCAGTGAACGCACCCCCGGCGCTCAGCTTCAGGAAGTTGCGGCGTTCTTCCGACGCAAGCTTGTTTCTGTCGTTGTTCATTTAGTGCCCTCCCAAGCAGAAAAGTCAGCCGTCGCTTTCTGCGTCGCGGTCAGCTTCTTTTTTCAAAATTGCGACAACGAACAGGATCGAGGCCGCGAACAGAACCAACATCTCTCCTACGTCCCCAAGGAATGCACTGGCTGCAAAAGCGCCCAAAGCCACGTTCGCAAAGTAGATGGCAAACACGATGGCGGATGCAGTCAAAAACATTTCAGGGATTCCCTTTGGATTCGGCTCAATCCTATTTGTAAGCGCTTACATAAAAAATGCAAGCGCTTACATGAACCACTTCCATTGGCGCTTGGTAAAGTCTAAACTTATAGGCAAAAGCGAATTGCGAGTTTGAAAATGTCGAAACTTCGGTCCGCGCCGACGCTGGAGGATGTGGCCAGGATGGCTGGGGTTTCGACAGCAACTGTGTCGCGCTGCCTCAACAGTCCTGACAGAGTGGTCAAAGCGACGCGCCAACGGGTTTTGTCTGCGGTTGACACGCTGGGCTATACTCCGAACTTTGCTGCGCAAGTGATGGCGGCGAAACGCACTTTCACCATAGGCGCGATCATCCCCACAATGGAGAACGCGATTTTCGCCCGCGGGCTACAGGCGTTTCAGGAAGAGTTGCACCAGCGCGGCTATACGCTGCTGGTCTCAAGTTCTGCCTACAAGCCCGACCTAGAAGAAGAACAGATTCGCACCCTGGTCGCACGCGGCGCGGACGGGCTGTTGCTGATCGGGCATGATCGCGATCCAAAAATCTATGAATATCTGGATCGGCGGAAAATCCCGGTGCTTGTGGCCTGGTCATACTTGCCTGACGCTCAGGTTCCGTCGATCGGCTTTGACAACCGCGCAGCTATGTTCGAGCTGACAAACCGCGTGATCGGGTTGGGTCACAAACGGATCGGTATGATTTCCGGCATCAGTGCGGGCAATGATCGTGCCCGCCTGAGGGTCGAAGGTGTGCGTGATGCGGTGGCGCAGAACGAACTGGCCGTATCGGACCTGCGGATCATCGAAACCCCTTATGAGATCGAAAACGGAGCAGCGGCGTTTTCCAACCTTATGTCCAAGGGCACCCGACCGACAGCCGTTTTGTGCGGGAACGATGTACTGGCGGTAGGTGCAATTCGCCGAGCGCAAGAGATGGGCCTCAGGGTGCCCCAGGATGTCTCGATCACCGGGTTTGATGATATCGAATTGGCCCGGATCGCCACCCCCGCCCTGACGACCGTGCATGTGCCGCATCGGGACATGGGCCGGAAGGCCGCGTTGGAGCTGGTTGGGATGGTGGAAAAAACGGCGGACGGCACGGCGCTGCGGCTGCCGACAACAATTGTTGAACGTCAATCCCTTGGACGCCCCGCCAAACCTTAGGCCGCATCCGTGTCCATCGTTCGAAAATCGTTCCTCAACCAGGCATGGGTTGCGCACATCGGGTCGGTAAAATGCTGCCGGATCAGCTTTGTCATAACCTTCTGGATCAGGGCCGAGGTCGTCTCTGGGTATACTTCCGTTGTAAAAAGCGAGACGGTCCGCACAAAGTTTCTGCCCGGGAACGGAATGGCCTGAACGCTGTCATGGAATTTTTGGGCGCGGTGAAAACAAGCGGCTGTTGTAATCGCCCAACCACTGCCTTCGGCAACCAGACCCATTATGGATTGGTTGCATTCCAGCTCGAACCGATTGGGTAGGTTGTGTTTGCTGCGGGCCAGCTGAATTTCGATTTGCTTCCCGATCATATAGTCCCGCGAATACCGCAGCAGTGGCAGGCTGGCATCGGGGGTAAACAAGTCTTCGGGTGCATCTTCGTAGGATTTTGGCAAAATCACGATGAACGGGTCGCGCATCAGCGGGTATTCGATCAGCCCTACGGTCCGCTCGGACGGGCGTGTGGCGACCCCGGCATCCAGTTTGTGTTCCTGCAGCTTGGCAATGATCTCGTGGCTGGGCCGCGTGAAGTGGCGAAAGTTGCAACGCGGCAGAGCCTGCGCCAGAAAGCGGAACAGATCAGGAGCAATCTGGTTGTCGAAATCGTCGATCAGAGCCAGACGTAAATCCGTTGCGTGCCGCCAGTTCCCGGACCGAATCTCAGCCTCACCACGTTTGAGTACTGTCAGCCCGTCGCGCACATAGCGCGCAAAGACTTCACCGGCAGGGGTAAGGCCCATTGGGCGGCGCCCATGGTCAACAAGATCAAGACCCAGGGCACCCTCGAGGCTGCGCAGGTGGTTCGACACGGTGCTGATCGACAGCCCGGTTTCAGACGCGACCTGTTGGATCGAGCCTGACTTGGCAACCAGCTGAAAGACTTCCAGCCAACGAAGGCTCAGAGATTTCGACACCGTACACAACCGCTGTTTCGATTACTTCGAAACTACCGAAGCAAAGATTTGCCCGTGCGGCAATGAAGAAATGTAGAAGCCGCGCCGAGTTTACCCCCTCATCCGCCTGAATTCCGGGTCATAGGGCGAGGGTGCGATGACCGTCGCAGGCACAGTCTGCCCGCAGGAGTCCAACTTCATCCCCGTCCCGATCTCTGCCAATTCAGGGTCGACAAACGCATACGCCAGGTTCATTCCGGTGCGGTGTCCCCAGTCGCCTGACGTGATCGTACCGACGACATGTTCACCGTGTATCAAAGAAGCGCCCGGATGTGCGGGTCTGGTGGCTGAATCGATTTGCAACGCGACCAGTTTCTTATGTGGCCTGCCTGCCTGTCGTTTCTGCAGGGCCTCACGCCCGATGAATGCGCCTTTGTTCAGTTTCACAAACCGGTCCAACCCGGTCTCGAAAGGATCAAACTCGGTTATCAGATCAGCTTTCCAGTGCAAAAAGCTCTTCTCCATTCGCATCGAATCCACCGCGCGTGCGCCGAACAGCTTTAGCCCATGGGTGTCACCAGCCTGCCGCAGCACCAGATATGCCGCATAAAGCGAGGCGTTCGGTATATGGATTTCATAGGCCAGCTCACCTGAGAAACTCACACCCATTACCGTGGCCGGGGCAATCCCGATGAAACATTCGCGCACGCTGAGCCAGGGGAATGCCGCCGCTGACCAGTCGCCCCGCGCACAGGCAGACAGAACGTCCCGTGCCTTAGGCCCTGCAAGAACCAGAATGGTCTGATCGTTGGTCAGGCTGCGCAGATGGACATCCTCGCCCGGCCGCACATGCTGGCTCAACCAGTCCATGTCATGAAGCTCACTCGCCGCGGCAGAGCCGTACCATACTCGGGAAGGTCCTCGGTCGCTGGCCGCCAGATTGGCGACAGTTGCCTCTCCTTTGACCATCCCGTGATGGTTCAGAAGGTAGCCCAGCCCGACCCGTCCATCCCGCCGCGTGACAGTGCCACAGAACATCTGGTCCAAAAAGCTGTGGCGGTCGGCACCCGTGATCTCAATCCGGTTGAACCCGTTGACCTCGGCCAGCCCGACGCCGGTTTGCACGTTGGCCACTTCGGCTGCGATAATATCGAAGGTTTCGTCAAAATCGAAACTGAGCGTGGGGGAGAAATCGGGCGAGGGCTTGATGTAGTTCACACGCTCCCACCCGTTGACCACGGTAAACTCGGCCCCCTCTGCCGCAAGCACCGGTGTCAGAGGTGTCGTTTTTGCCGGGCGCCCGGCCGGGCGGTGTTCGTGCGGAAAGTGGAACCGGAATTCATTTTGATAGTCCTCAATCGCCTTCAGCGCTGTCAGCTCTACATTGGCGTGGCCCGCGAACCGCCGCGGGTCGATGCACCAAGTGTCATAGCAGGCCTCACCATGCACGATCTGTTGGGCCAGCAACCACCCGTGACCACCGCCTTCGCCCAGGCCTGCGCGCAGGCCTATAATGCAAAACGCGTTGCGCTTACCCGGGATCGGCCCCACCAACGGTGCACCGTCGATCGTATAGGTGATCGGGCCGTTGACGATGGTATGAACCCCAACCTCCATCAATGCGGGCATGCGGGCAAAGGCCCCCTCAAGCACATCCGTCACCCGGTCCAGATCGTCGGGGCACAGCGCATTGACAAAATTCGGGTCGATCCCGTCCATGCCCCAGGTTTTGCAATCCTGTTCATAGAATCCCAGCAACAGCCCGTTCTTTTCCTGACGGCAGTAATAGTCGCTGATCGGACAGCGCAGCAGCGGCATTCTTTGACCCGCATCCCGAATGGCCGGGATCTCTTCGGTCAGGAAATACTGATGCTCCATCGACGCGACCGGGTGATGCACGCCCATCATCGCGCTGACCTCGTTTACCCTGTAACCGCAGGCATTCACGACGATGTCACAGTCGATATCACCGTGTTCAGTATGCACGGTCCAGGTGTCATCGCTGTGTTGGGTCAGGGCGGTCACCGGCGTGTTGCGATAGACCTCGGCCCCTGCTTTTCTTGCCCGACGCGCCAATGCCTGGCACAGCTGCGCCGGATCGATATCCCCATCCATCGGGTCCCACAGCCCGCCGATCAGGTTCTCGGTCGAGATCAGCGGATGGCGGCGGGCGCATTCTGCGGCATCAATTACCTCAAACTGTACATCCATTCCCCGGGCAATCGAGGCGAAGTGGCGATAGCCCTGCATCTGCGCCTCGGTATTGGCCAGTCGGATACCACCATCCCCGTGGTGGTAATTGATCGGATAGTCCGGATCCTCGGCCAGTTCCCTGTACAATTGGATCGAGTGGGTCTTCAGGCCCACCATCGTCTGGTTCATCCCGAAATTGGTCACCTGCGCTGCCGAGTGCCAGGTGGTGCCCGAGGTCAGCTCGTTCCGTTCGACCAAAACCACATCGGTCCACCCTTCCTGCGTCAGGTGGTACAGTGTCGAACATCCGGCGATCCCGCCACCGATCACAACAACTTGGGTGCGCGACTTCATTGACCCTGCTCCTTTTGGTTCGGCACAAGTCTTGCGGAAAAATGGGACAGGCGGACAAGAAAGCTGTGGCCTGTGTTAGAAAAACGAAACTGCGATTGAGGATTCTGATATTCAAACTTCGCCTTTGCGATAGGTGCGAATTGCATCTTACGGTGCAACACACGAAACCATGGGAAAGAGACTGGATGCCATCTGAGGGTGTAAGACGCAGCGGCCGCCAGGCCCGTCACGCGCAACGTGCGGCCAAGCCTGTGGTGGACCCTTGCCCACCGGGCCAGAGCGGTGGTGCGTTCAAGCCCTTGACCCCGTCCGAGATCGATCAGATTTATGACACCGCCCTACGCCTGTTGGAAACCCTCGGTATGGGCAATGTCCCTGATCGGCTTGCCGCGGACCTGCGGGCGGCAGGCGCGTTACCGGGCACACAAGATCGGCTGCTTTTCCCGCGTGCTATGGTCGAACGCGCTATTGCGACCGCTGCCAAGACCTTTACCTTTCACGGGCGGGATGCGGGTCGGTCTATCGATGTGGGCGGCGACCGCGTGTATTTTGGCACCGGCGGGGCAGCCGTTCAGACGTTGGATATCGACAGCGGGCTCTATCGCCCGTCTACCTTGACCGATTTGCATGACTTCACCCGGTTGCAGGATACACTGGCAAATGTCAGCTGGTTCACACGCTGTTGCGTGGCAACCGACGTGCCGGATGTGAGCGACCTGGATATCAACACGGTCTACGCACTGGTGCGCAACACAACCAAGCCGGTTGCGACCTCGTTCACGTTGGCCGAACATGTCGCGCCCATTGTAGAGATGCTGGATATCGTGGCCGGAGGTCCGGGTGAGTTTGCCAAACGACCCTTTCTGAAAGCACATATCAGCCCGGTGATTTCCCCGCTGCGCTATGGTGAGGATGCGGTGGACGTGGTTTACGAATGCGTTGCCCACAACATCCCTATGTCCTGCATCACCGCCGCGCAGGCAGGCGCGACAGCACCAGCGACGATGGCCGGATTTCTGGCTCAGTCCCTAGCCGAGACACTGGCCAGCCTGGTTATGGTCAACACGATCAAGCCGGGCTTTCCGATGGTGTTTTCAAACTGGCCCTTCATCGTGGACTTGCGCACCGGGTCCTTTGCCGGAGGTAGTGGGGAAACCGCCATCCTGAACGCGGCTTCTGCTCTGATCACCAACTGGTTGGGCCTGCCTTCGGGCGTGGCGGCGTCGATGACCGACGCCAAGGCGATCGACGCACAATATGGGGCCGAAAAAGGCATCACCTCACTGGCTGCTGCACTGGCCGGCGCGAACCTGATCTATGAAAGTTCGGGCATGACGGCCTCGCTGTTGGGGGCAAGTTTCGAGGCCTTTGTTCTGGACAACGAAATGCACTCTCACACCTATCGCGCCCTGCGCGGGATTGAAGTCAGCGAAGAGAACCTTGGCTTTGACGCGATCTGCCAGTCGGTTCTGGGTGACGGGCATTTTCTAGGCAGCGCCCATACTTATGCGGCGATGGAGCGTGACTATTTCTACCCCGAACTCGCCGACCGGCAGGAACCCAGAACGTGGCAGATAGAGGGTGCAAAAGATGCCTGGTCCTCGGCCCGTCAGGCCGCGAAAGAAGTTCTGGAGGCCCATCACCCCCAGTACCTGACCGCAGAACAGGACGCGGAAATCCGCAAACGGTTCCGCATCCTAAGCTGAATGCATCAGGCATTCCCTCGCCGTGGATCAGCCGCTAGGGTCCTCTGAGAAACCTGAAAATGATGGGGCACTTATGACCAATTCGTTTTTTCAGCCGGTATCAGCGATGGAGCTTGCCCGGTTTGCCGGTGTCCCGACATTTATGCGCTTGCCAAACATGCCGTTGGATCATGACCGCATTAGCGAGGTTGAGCTGGGTCTGATCGGCATTCCATGGGACGGCGGCACGACCAATCGCCCCGGTGCACGGCATGGTCCGCGCCAGTTGCGCGACTTTTCCACCATGATCCGGGCGATGAACCCAGTCACCGGTGTTGCGCCCTTCTCGCTGGTCAATTGCGCGGATCTTGGGGATGTCGCGCCGAACCCGGTGGATATCCACGATACGCTTGACCGGGTCACAACGTTCTACTCGGACTTACTGGCCCGAAACATCACACCGCTGACGGCCGGGGGTGATCACCTGACGACCCTGCCCGTTCTGCGGGCGCTGGCCACATCGGGGCCATTGGGGCTGATCCAGTTTGACAGCCATACTGATCTGTTCGACGATTACTTTGGCGGCCACAAATTCACCCATGGCACCCCCTTCCGCCGCGCAGTCGAAGAAGGTCTGATCGACCCCAAACGCTTTGTTCAGGTCGGCATCCGTGGCACCGCGTACAACACCGAGGATATCGAGTGGGGTGAGGCCCAAGGCATTCGCATCATCCGCATTGAAGAGCTGTTTGACCGTGGCATCGATGATGTCATGGCCGAGGTCCGGCAGATTGTCGGCACAGCTCCGACCTATTGCACCTATGACATCGACTTTGTCGATCCGACCTATGCCCCAGGCACCGGAACGCCAGAGATTGGCGGCCCCAACAGTTTCCAGGCCCAGCAGGTCATTCGCAAGATGGGCGGCCTGAACCTTGTCGGGGCCGATCTGGTCGAGGTCTCGCCGCCCTTTGACGTCAGTGGTGGCACCGCCTGGCTGGGCATCTCGCTGATGTTCGAACTACTTTGTGTTCTGGCACAGGCGGTGGAGGCGCGGCGCTAGCGAACGTTTTCAGCAATCATTGAGATCATCTCGAACATCACCGCAGCCGCTGTCAGGGCGGTGATGTTGTTGGGGCTGTCCTTGGTGGGCATCATGCAGACGACGTCTCCACCCACGATGTTCAGCCCGCGCGCGGCGCGCAGGATGCCCACGGCCTCATCAATGTCGAACCCCTTTTCGCCGGGTTCCAGATTTGAAACCGCAGGTGCGATGCTCGGATCGAGGCAATCCAGATCAAACGTGATATAGACCGGGCGATCGCCCAGAACCTCTTTGGTCTGCGCCACCACATCCGCAAGCCCGCGCTGACGGAACTCACGCATGGTGACGATGTTGTAACCATAATCATAAGAGGGTTGCAGCCAGTCCAGACTGCGCGGATGCCCCCGCAGCCCGATCTGCATTGACCGGGTCGGATCGACCTGTCCCTGATCCGCCAGATAGGCCCCCCAATGGGCCGCTGATTTCTTCGCACCCAGAAAGTGGTCAACCTTGGTGAACACATCCGTGTGCGCGTCGAGATGCAGAAAGCTGATCGGCTCACCGCCGGCCAATTTTCCACCGCCCAGCGCCTGTACAATCCCTCCGGTGATGGAGTGATCCCCGCCAACCGAGACGGGGCGTGCGCCTGCTGCGTCGATGTCTTTGAAAAAGGTGGTGATGCGTTCGATGCAGTCTTCGTTATCATTGGCCTTGGGGAACGGCACATCGCCCACATCGGCAATCTTTGCGCTATTCCAAGGGTCGATTTCGAACAGCGAATGCACCCGGCGCTGTACGGCCGAGACATGGCGCAGGGCGCGCGGACCCAGATGCTGATCCCGTTCAGTAGTACCATTGCCGGTTGAATGTGGCACCCCGACCAGCGCGATATCCTGATCCTGCGGCCCGACATTGGGACAGCGAAACAAGGTGGGCACGCCCCACCAGTATAGGTTTTCCATCATGGACTGTTCGTAGCGGTCGGTCATTTCTTGCCCCGTTCAAAGAAAAACGCCCCCGATCAGAACCGGGGGCGTCGGATTTTAGAGTTTCTCGTCTTCTCGACGGAAGGCGCCCTGAACAATCCGGTCCATGACCATAGCCAGGAACAGGATCGCAAAGCCGCCTAGCAGGCCGGGGCCCTTGGCCGCGTATTGCAGCGCTTCAAGGATTTCCTTGCCCAGACCACCGCCGCCAATCAGCGAGATGATCACAACCATCGACAGGCACATCAGGATGGTCTGGTTCACCCCGGTCATGATCGACGGCAAGGCCAGAGGTATTTCCACGTCCTTCAGCAACTGCCATTTCGAAGCTCCAAAGGCCACAGCAGCCTCTTTGATACTGTCGGGCACCCCGCGCATCCCAAGCGCCGTCAGTCGGATGACCGGCGGCATGCCAAAGATGATCGTGGCCAGAATGCCCGGCGGGTTACCGGTGCCAAAAAAGGCGATGATCGGGATCAGGTACACGAAGGCCGGAAGCGTCTGCATCAGATCCAGTACCGGTTCCGCCCCGCGATAGGCGCGCGCGGATTTCCCAAACCAGATGCCCAGCGGGATACCGAATACAACGCAAAGCAACACCGCGGCACCCACAAGCGCCACGGTCTCCATTGCGACATCCCAGTATCCCAGCAGTGCGATATAGGCCAAGGAAGACGCGGTGAAAATCGCGACACGCGGCCCCGCCGCACGCCACGCGGTAACACAGATCACCAGCATGACAACCGGCCAGGGCGATCCGATCAGCGCAATGGTCAGCCCGTCCAGAACCGTCCGGACCCCACCGACAATGCCGTCAAAGACATCACCACCGGCTGCGGCTGCGGCGTCAATCTGCGCCTCCATCCAGCTTGCAAGAGCGGAGAACAGCGTGCCGCCATCCTCACCCAGAAACAGCGCCGACACTTCCTTTTCAGGGAAGGCGTCCAGCATGGCCAAAGAGGCGTTGACCGTGAACTTGTAGACAATCAAAGGCCCAATCGCAGCGATCAAAACGGCGCCCAGCACGGTGTTGCGCGTGGATCGTCCGCTTTCGGTAGTGGTCGGATCCGTTCGCCAGTTCGAGTACTGCTTTTCATAGACCCGGTCCGCATAAAACCCCTGCACCAGTTTGAACACCAGCAGCATCAGCAAGCCGGTGATCATGATGCCCACAGCCTCGGACTGCGCCGCGGCCGCTTTTTCGAAACTGGAATCTGCCGCCTTTTGGATGTTCTCAGCCAGTTTGGTGAACCGGTCGACATCCGCCTTTTCGGTGGCATCAGCTGCCCGACCCAGCAATTCGTTTGCGCGGTCCTGCTGACGGGTGGCGCGTTCCGCCAGATCGGCGCCGGGGTTGCCCCACGCGCCGCGGCCGATCTGCACCCAGGCAATGATTTCGAGGATCAGGAAGGCCCAGAACATCCCCCAGATTGCGCGGGAAGCGGACCAGAACGGGCCCAGAATTGCCGCCCAGTGGTTGAATGTGTTGGGCAAGCCGCTGGTGGCATCGTGGATTTTGTGAAACGATTTGACATAGTACTCGCCGTTTGGACCTGCAAACTCGTGGATCGAACGGTCCAGCGCCTCGTGGTCAACTTCGATATCCGAGGCGGCGGTTACTTTCACTTCTGTGGTTGCATCAGTCATTTTTGCCCCCCTGAATACCACGCAGCAGGCGCGGCTTTGTGACGACGCCAATGTCGTTACCTGAATCGGTGATAATGACCGGCAAATCCGTATTGACGGCAAGGTCAATCAACTGGTCCAGATCAGCGCCCTCATCTGCGCGCAGTGCGCCCTCGGTTGGGCCGGAATAGCTTTCCAGAGGCTCCATGATCGAATGCGCCTTGACCAGCTTCAGCTTGGAAATCCCCTGCACAAATTCGCGCACATAGTCGTCGGCGGGGTTCATGACGATGTCTTCCGGGGTTCCGATCTGCACGATCACACCGTCTTTCATGATCGCAATCCGGTGACCGATGCGAATGGCTTCGTCCAGGTCATGGGTAATGAACAGTGTTGTTTTCTGCAACTGGGCCACCAGTGCCTTGAACTGATCCTGCAATTGCAGCCGGATCAAAGGATCAAGGGCCGAGAACGGTTCGTCCATCAATAGGATTTCCGGATCAGAGGCCAGCGCACGGGCGATCCCCACCCGCTGTTGCATCCCGCCTGACAGTTCCTTGGGCAAGCGATCCTCATACCCGGTCAGGTCTACCAAACCCAGCGCGTGGTCGGACACCGCCCAACGTTTGGATTTCGAGACTTTGCGAATCTCCAGCGGATAAGCCACGTTATCGCGGACCGAGCGGTGCGGCATCAGCGCCATGTGCTGAAACACCATCCCGATCTGTTGCGCCCGAATGCGCCGCAGTTCAGCCTCGGATATCTTGGACACGTCATGGCCCAGGATCTCGATCTTTCCGGCGGTGGGTTCGATCAGGCGATTCACATGGCGCACCAGCGTCGACTTGCCGGATCCCGACAGGCCCATGATGCAGAAAATCTCGCCCCGAGGCACGTCGAAGGTCGCGCCCTGCACGCCGACTACGCAACCAAATCTCTCAAGGACTTCGGGTTTTCCTATCCCCTCGTCCCGTACTGCGGTCATGGCTTCTTCGGCACGTGCGCCAAAGATCTTCCAGACATCCGTCAGTTTAACGACTGTTTCGGTCATACTTGTCCCTTTGATGCAAAACAGGCCGCCGGGTGATCCCGACGGCCTGCCCGAGTTTCAGTTCCAGTCGATGTCAATCACTCGGACATCCAGCCCAGAACGGCATCTTCGTTCGCACCAACCCATTCTTGCGCATAGGCCTCTGGTTCTTTGCCTTCGATCACCAGCGCATAGGTCATGGCCGACACTGTATCAGTGTCCAGTTTCATGTTGGACAACAGGGTGGCCACTTCGGGATGCTCGTCTTCCAACGACTTGGCGAAATGCAGGTGAAGGTAGGCAAGATCCCATGCAACCCCAGCATCGGATTTCTCGAGCCAGTCCGGATCGTCCGTGGGCTGAAGAACATTCCATTTGGCCGCGTCATAAGCCGGTTCTTCCAGGATCTGCATATCATGCAAGGCAAACACGTAATGCGGCGTATAGCAGAACCCGACCCATGGCTCACCGGCCTTGATCGCATTGTCGAGATTTGCGTAGGCAACAGTCTCGTCAATCTCGGTCAGCTCAAAAACCTGATCATAGCCATAGGATTTCGCGCGGATTTTCTCGACATTGGTCGAGGCCCAACCCGGCGCACCAATCCACAGCTCACCCTGTCCGTCGCCATTGCTGTCAAACAGCGCGGCGTTGTCGGGGTTGGTCAAATCTTCGATCGACTTGATGTCATTGGCCTCTGCCGTCGCCTTGTCGACGCACATACCCTGAAACGCTTCGACGCCATTGGCGTTAAACGTCACAGTGCCTTTGTCAGTGACATAAGTGTCATGCAGATTCTGCTGGTTCGGCATCCAAACCTCGGGGTGGACGTGCATGGCACCAGAATCCATGGCCTCGAACACGATCGGGTTGGTCCCGTTTTGCAGTTCGACCTCAAGCCCAAGGTTCTGTTCAATTGCTACTTTGAGAATATGCGCCGTCGCATTGACCGACGGCCAATTCGGCACACCAATCACGATGTCCGCAGCCATTGCCGGCCCGGCGATCACCATTGACGCGCCTCCCAGTAATGTAGCTAGTTTTTTCATTTTGTATCTCCATGTTGGGCATTTGTGGCGCATGTTTTTCTTACCCCTGGGGCAGTGTGCACCTTACAAATAGTGTCGGGAAGACGATGCTTCCCAAGCTTTCGGCCAGCGGCCCGTTGCGCTGGTTTGGCCAGAAAATTGAAGCATGTGATCATATCGGCCATCAAGGCTTACCTTAGACAAAACCAAGTATGCGATATCATCATAGTTTAGTTTCGGTTTTTTGCAAAACACCGTCAGTCGACGACTGAAAACCGGTCAGGCAGAGTTTCGCTCCATTGACGCAGTTTCTCAAGAAAGCCCAGCGCAGTGCATCCAAAGTCGGTTAGGGAGTACTCCACGGACACTGGTGAGGTTTGCATGACTTTTCGATCCACCAGGCCCTGAGCCTCGAGCTGGCGAAGCCGTTCAGTGATCATCTTCTTACTGGCCCCGCCAATCATTCGTGACAGGTCATTGAACCGGACCGGCCCGTCTTTCAGGTGCCACAGAATGGATCCGGTCCATTTGCCGCCCAGAATGCGCATTCCAATTTCAATTGAGCATGGCTGGAAACACCCGCGGTCAGCCTGTTTTTTCTGTGCTTCATCCGACTTGAGCCTTGCAGACATCACATAGCCCTCATGAGTTTGAAGGTTACCAAAAGTATACTGGTTGATTTTCGAAACCTAAGTACACAATTTCACCTCGAACCCGCGACACGTCAAGGGATTCACGCAACATATAAGACACGGACATGAGCAACATCCTGATTTTGAACGGCACGCAACCCTATGAAGGTGCTCCCGGAAAACTGAATGCCAGCCTAACCGAACAGGCACGCAGCATCTTGACTGACCTGGGTCACGAGGTCCGCATCACCACCGTAGCCGACGGGTATGACCCAAAGACTGAGGTCGACGCGCATTTGTGGGCAGACACAATTCTGATGCAGTTCCCTGTGAATTGGATGGGCGTGCCGTGGCCTTTCAAAAAGTACATGGACGAGGTCTATACCTCGGCAATGGACGGACGGTTTGCCGACGGGGACGGCCGGACATCTGATGCCCCCAAGCAGAATTACGGCATGGGCGGCAAGCTGAACACCAAGAAGTACATGCTATCGGTCACATTCAACGCGCCAAAAGAGGCGTTTGACAACAAGGCCGAGCCGTTCTTTGCAGGCAGCAGCGTAGATGACCTGATGGGCCCGCTGCACCTGACGGCCAAGTTCATTGGCCTGCAGCCCCTGCCCACCTTCACAGTATTTGACGTTATGAAAAACCCAACCATCGAGGCCGATTTCAACCGGTTTGGAGCCCATCTGAAAAACGCGTTTACAGAAGTGGAAACCGTCGCTGCCTGAAGTTCATGCCTTTGACCGCGAGGGCAGCGAAAGAGCGGACCGAGTTTTCTTTCCGCAGATCGCTGCCCCAGTGGCCATGAGGTATAGGATGACGTGAAAAAGGGCTGACGGGTATTCACCCCACAAGGTTAGCCCAGGCTTTGCGACAGAATGAACTCTGCGGCTTCGTCAGCGAGGGACTGGAACCGGGTTCTCTCGCTGACATACAGGTAGACCTGTCGCTGATGGCTCAGATCAGAAATCGGGCGAAAGGCGGTGGCTTCAGGGATAAACTCGGCCACCGTTTGCGGCAAAACGGTCACCCAGTCCCCCGTGCGTACCATCGTGATCAGCGAATGCGTGTTGTGTACCGTGACATCAGCCCGGGCGATGGCATCCAGAAATCGCTGTGACTGAATAAGATCGCACAGCGCGTTCCGGATGAACGGTACCGATGTCACATCCGCCAAGCTCGGCGGATCAGGTCGCGCGATCAAGGGGTGGTCCGCGGCGCAGACAAGGCCGAACCGGTCCTGCAACAGCGGCACCGCCCGCACATTGTTCAGGGCTTGGTGCCCTGATGCGATCCCGATATCCGCCTTGCCTTCGACCAGCGCATCCAGCACCTGCTGGGTATCGGTATCGCGCAGTTCGATCTTCAACCCGGGATGGGACCGAGTCATATGAGCGAGCACGCTAGGAAACACCAGCGCCGCGACCGAGGGGACGGACACGATACGCAACAACCCCTGCTCGGCACTGGCCGCTGCTTCGATATCCAGAACAGATTGATCAAACTGGCGCACTTGCTTCAGGGCCGTTTCAAAAACCTGCTGACCCAAAGCCGAAAGGCGGTTTTTACGCTCTCCCTCGAACAGCTTTTTACCCAGATGATCCTCTAACTGCTTGAGAGTCATGGACACGGCGGACTGCGTGCGCCCCAGCCGGTCTGCCGCTTCGACCAGATTGCCGGTTTGTGCGACCACACAAAAGCAGCGCAGGGTTTCGATCTTCAAGGCCATACTTCAATCCTTTTGAAGTCAAATCAATTTAATTGAGTTTGACTGATATTGCCCAAAAAGGCCATCCTGTGCCAAATCCTTTTGTGAACCTTTGGGGGGCACCGTGACCAAACTGAACCTGATCGCTGGCGAATGGCTGGCAGGCGAAGCCGAGATTGAAAACCGCAACCCATCGGACCTGAGCGACTTGGTTGGCATGTTTGCGCAGGCCGGCGCTGATCAGCTGGACGCGACACTGGATCAGGCGCAAGTGGCTCAGGCGGAATGGGCCGCCTACGGGATGGAGCGCAAACAAGCCGTTCTGATGAATATCGGCAACGAGTTGATGTCCCGCGCCGAAGAGCTGGGCACTCTGCTGTCCCGCGAGGAAGGCAAACCGTTGGCCGAAGGCAAGGGCGAGGTGTATCGCGCCGGTCAGTTCTTTACTTATTACGCCGCTGAATGCCTGCGCCAACTGGGTGAGAATGCCGACAGCGTCCGCCCCGGCGTTGAGGTCGACGTTCGGCGCGAGGCTGTGGGCGTAGTGGCCATCATCAGCCCGTGGAACTTCCCCACAGCCACCGCATCCTGGAAAATCGCGCCAGCGCTGTGTTACGGCAACGCGGTGGTCTGGAAACCGGCAAACATCACCCCTGCATCCGCCGTGGCGCTGGCCGAGATCATTGAACGTCAGGACATCCCCAAAGGCCTGTTCAGCCTGGTGATGGGCTCGGGCCGGTCAATTGGTCAGCGTTTGGTTGAAAGCCCCAAGGTCAACGCAATTTCTTTTACCGGCTCGGTTCCTGTGGGCAAAGGCATCGCCGCAGCCGCGATCCAGAACCTGACCAAGGTTCAGATGGAGATGGGCTCGAAAAACGCGCTGGCTGTGATGGACGACGCCGATCTGGACTTGGCCGTGACACTGGCGCTTGGCGGTGCCTTTGGCGGCTCGGGTCAGAAATGTACTGCGTCGTCGCGGCTTGTGGTCCACGCAGGCGTACATGATGCCTTTGTCGAGAAACTCGTCGCGGGCGCACAGGCCATGAAAGTGGGCCACGCACTGGAAGAAGGCGTTCAGTTGGGCCCGATCGTCAGCCAACAGCAGCTGAGCGAAAATCTCGCCTACGTTGATCTGGGCAAATCCGAAGGGGCAGAACTGGCCTGTGGCGGGCTGCGTCTGGATATGCCGCATGACGGCTATTACATGTCGCCCGGTGTGTTCCTGAACTCTACCAACGATATGCGCATCAACCGCGAAGAGATGTTTGCGCCGCTCACTTCGGTCATCAAGGTGGACAGCTATGAACAGGCGCTGAGTGTCGTCAATGACACCAACTTTGGCCTGACTTCGGGTATCGTTACACAAAGCCTCGCCCGGGCCACGCATTTCCGGCGCAACGCCCGCACCGGTGTTGTCACCGTCAACCTGCCCACCGCGGGCACCGACTATCACGTGCCCTTTGGTGGACGTGGCGACAGCTCGTACGGTCCGCGCGAACAGGGTAAAGCGGCGGCTGAATTCTACACCACCGTCAAAACCGCATATATCAGCGCGGGGAACCCGGTCTGATGCGCATCGACGGGCTGCAATATGCCAACTGGTCGGAAAAGATTTTCCGGCAACTGCGCGAAGGCGGCGTGGACGCGATCCACGTCACCATCGCCTATCACGAGAACTTTCGGGAAACGGTTCTGAACTTTGAGAAATGGAACCGCTGGTTTGAACAATATCCCGACCTGATCATGAAAGGCCGCTGGGCCAGCGATATTGACATCGCACGTGAAACGGGCCGGACAGCAGTGTTTTTTGGCTTTCAAAACCCCTCGCCCATCGAAGACGATATCGGTCTGGTCGAGATCCTGCACGATCTGGGCGCACGGTTCATGCAGCTGACCTATAACAACCAATCACTGCTGGCGACCGGGTGTTACGAAGCCGAAGACACCGGCATCACCCGCATGGGCAAACAGGTCATCAGGGAAATGAACCGTGTGGGCCTTGTGGTCGACATGAGCCATTCGGCTGACCGGTCGACCATCGAAGCCGCCGATCTGTCCGAGCGTCCGATAGCCATCACGCACGCCAACCCGCACGAATGGTCGCCCGCACTGCGCAACAAAAAGGAAGAGGTGATCCGGGCAGTGACGGAAAAGGGTGGGATGCTGGGCTTTTCGGTCTATCCTCATCACCTCAAGGACAAATCCGACTGCACTGTTGAAAGCTTCTGCGAAATGATCGCGCGCACTGCGGACAAATATGGCGCCCAGCACCTGGGGATCGGCACAGACCTGTGCCAGGATCAACCCGACAGCATCGTCGAATGGATGCGTGTTGGGCGCTGGACAAAAGAGATCGACTATGGCGAAGGCTCAGCCTCGGCCCCTGGTTTCCCGCCAATGCCCGGCTGGTTCCAGGACAACCGTGACTTTGGCAATATCGAAACAGGGCTGCGCGCCGCGGGCATGAACCAGGACGAGGTTTCAGGTATCATGGGCGGAAACTGGTATCGTTTCTTTGCTGAAAACTTCGGGCCACAAACCGCATGAACTCAGCTGGCGCTCATATCCCGCGTCGCGACCCCGCGCAGGTTATGCGCCTGTCACGGTTGGGGTCGTTGCACCAGTGTCGGCTCAGCTTCATGCGCCAACTGACCCGCCGCATGGCGCAGGAAAACTGGACCTTCAGCCGCCCTGTCTTTGACATCGACGCCAACGGCGTGGGCCATGCGGTATACACCGCGCAAGGCCTCACACATGCGTATTCCCTTGTTGCCTTTGCCCATGACCTGCCGCCCGAGCAACGCTCGGACCGGGTCATTGCCGAGGCCTGGGACGCCACCTTTACCCTGTTCGACGGCATCCCGACGGCCGACGATATCGACCGCCTGTCCAAAAACGTCCCTCTGCAAGAGGCCGGGCGCGTCAGTGAAAATGAGTTGTCGTTGTCGCGTGCAAACCGCTCAGTCCGGCTTTGGGCACATGTGGTCGACCAGCTCGCCGCCGGACAGCAACCGGACGTTCAGCAGATCTATCAGGTCGGCTATCTGATGCGTACCACCGCCGTTTACGGGTCGGGTAAATTCGGAGCCGCCGACCGTGAGAAAACCGCAGCGCGGCCCGAGCTGAATGCCCCTTTCCAAACCGAGATGTTGTCGGTCTATCTGACCCGCACTTTTGTCCGAGATCTGGTGCAGCACATGGCGCGAGCCAAGGGCGGGGACCAAACTGCGCAGCTGGATCCCGCAATCGCCCGCTGGCTGGGGATCGGCAACTCGACCGGGCTGGGGATGGCCCCGTTCATCGTCAACCATCCGGTGCTGTTCAACAACTGGATCATGGTCCGCGAAGAAGCCATTGCGCGCGTGCGGTCCTTGCCGACCGCGTCCGAAGCGGAAGAAAAGCAATTTCGCGACACCTTTGCGCGCTCTAGGTTGTCAATGTCCTGGTGGCAGTCCGAGCATCCGATCCAAATCGAGAAACTGGCCGATCTGACCAGTGATCTTCTGGCCATCACCGAATATCTGGACCAGAACAACCTGACACAGGATCACCCCTGGGACAGGTTGATCCGCTGGTCCGAGACCGCGCTGAGCGAAGAGGGTCAAGAGCTGCTCGCCTCTCTGATCCTTGAGCCCTACGGCGATTTGGTGGACGGGTTGACCAGCTGTATGGCCGACAGCAACACGCAGGCGCAGGTCATCGACGGTGCCATGTCAGTGGCCGAGGTTCGCGCTCTGATCCAGGCCAGCTTTGGCTGGGCACTTGATCTGGACTGGGCTGCCGAGGCCAACCGCGCCCGCGCTTGGTACGTATCCGAGGAAAAGCTGGAACCCCGGCTGGGAGAACGGTTCGAAGAACCAATTGCCGACTATGAGCAACCTCTGGCTCCGGCCCGGGATGCAGCCAGCGCCTTTGCTGCATTGAGCGACTGGCACGACGACGTGCCAATTGCAGAGTTCCTGACGCGTCATCCCGAACATCGCCACACGATCCGACGGGCGCAGATCGGGCGCGTCGCCCCATACGGTGAAATCCGTGACAATACGATCAGCGCCAGTGTCATGCCCATCGACATGCTGCGCGCCAAGCTTTCCTTTTTTGGAGCCACACATTTCGACCCGCGCTCGGACCGCTGGGTGCGTATCTGCATGTATGCCGGTGCCCCCTACCCCGAAGACCTGACATCAGAGACGGCGGATTTGTGGGTCTATCCGGAGCCCGCGGCATGAGCTTTTCCCTTAACGAAGTCGAATCCACGTCAAAGCGGGCTGCCCGGGGCGCTGGTTATAGCTGGGGTCATGCGGAAGAAGCCGCAAAAGCCACCCGCTGGCTGTGCGCGCAGGGTTTAGACGGTGTTGGCGCTTTGGCACGGTTGCTACAGCTTGATCTGGTGAAACCACCAGGAGCCCCTGCGCCTGATATGAACGAAGACGACCGGATCAGTCAAAGCATGCTCTGCCCGTTGACAGCGGGCCCAGCGGTGTCCGATCGCGCACAACAAATCACCGGCTCTGCTGTTTCACTGAGCAACCTTGCAATGCCCATCTTGTTGCTACCCTTTGCGGCAAACGCAGCGCGATTGCTGAAATCCTGCATTACCGTCACCTTTGATGGGGCAGACATCGTGACCGATGGCTTTGCCATATCCAATCCGAGCACTACGCCAGATCACGCGAAAACCGTTTCCGTCAGAGTTGGCGGGACCCTGACCGGCACCGTCCAACAGCAGGCGCGGGCAACGCCCGATCCCACCGACTGGACCACGTTGAACCGTTTTGCCCACCGAACCTATGCCCCCGCAACCGAGGAATCCCGCCTGCGCGGGGCCGGTGCGGGCCTGTCTGACAATGACTGAGAGATTGAACATGGTTGAAACCCGGACCCTGACCCTTGCTGAAATCGAAGATCTGGCCTTCCGCGCGCTGGTCGCTGCTGGCACAACCGAGGCAAATGCCCGCCCGCTGGCCGTTGCCACAGCAGCCACCGAGGCGGATGGTGTTGCCAGCCACGGTCTGGCTTACATCCCGATCTATTGCGAACATGTTCAGTGCGGCAAGGTCGACGGCTCTGCTCAACCGGTTCTGTCTCAGCCCCGTCCGGGCGTAGTGAATGTGGACGCTGCAACCGGGTTCGCACATACCGCGATTGACATGGGGTTCGAGGCCCTGATGCCAGCAGCACGTGAACAGGGCATTGCCGCATTGGCAGTGCGCAACAGCTATAACTGCGGCGTTCTGGGATATCACACCTTCCGGCTGGCACAGGCCGGGCTGGTTGGCTTGGGCTTTACCAACGCGCCCGCATCTATTGCACCGTCTGGTGGCGCAAAACCGGTTGTCGGCACCAATCCTTTCTCGGTCGCGGCCCCGGGAACAGATGGCCAGCCCGCCCTGCTGATCGACCAAAGCGCCAGCACTATTGCCAAAAGCGAGGTCATGAAACACGCCCGCGAAGGCAAACCGATCCCCGTTGGTTGGGCACTGGATTCAGATGGCAATCCAACCACCGATCCCAATGTCGGGCTCAAGGGCTCAATGGCGCCGTCTGGCGGATACAAAGGCGTCGGCGTTGCCTTGCTGACCGAGGTGATGGCCGCTGCGCTGACTGGCGCGACCCTGGGTCTGAACGCCTCGCCGTTCTCCGGCACCGCCGGTGGGCCGCCGCGTACAGGTCAGTTCTTTATCGCCATTGACCCAACCGCAACAGCTGGCGACGCTTTTGTGTCTGGCCTGGAAGAGCTGGTCGGCGCGATCCACTCACAAAACGGCGCGCACTTGCCAGGGGACGGGCGACGCACCAAACGAATTCTGGCAGAAACAGACGGTGTCGCAGTGAATTCGGCTGTTCTGGACAAAATTCAGGCCATCTTGAGTTAACGAAACACCGCAATGTTGTCCCAACAACAGCGCCCCGTCAGGCGTAAATTTGACAAACCCCAGACGCCCGGCTTCTCACTCAAAAGAGAAGTCGGGCATTTTTTCTGACTGTTTCAAAACACGAATAAGAAAAAATCTACCGCGGTTTCCCAACCCCATGATATCATCAAATCAGAATATAACACTACAAAGCCGTTCAGCGGATTCGTGATGCCATGGAATTGGGAGGTTCTTATGCTTCGATTTTACGCCTGTTTGTTGGTTCTGATCTATAACCCAGCAAGTGTTCTGGCAGACGCCGTACCAAGCAAAGAAGCTGTGCAAGGCACCTTTGCCGAGCGACCCTTCTCACCCTATGCCAACCGCTCGTTCCCGGAACGTCCGTTTTGGGGGGACACACATCTGCATACTGGGCTTTCATTGGATGCCGGAGCCTTTGGCAACACTTTGTTGCCCGATGAGGCATGGCGATTTGCTAAGGGTGAACAAGTCATTTCGTCGACTGGCCAACCGGTCAGGTTGGCGCGACCCCTGGATTGGATGGTGCTTACCGATCACACGGATCTGATGGGATTTGCTCCGGATTTGCAGGCGGGAAAACCCGGGGTTCTTGCCGATCCGAAGGGTTTGCAATGGTATGCGGGCTATATGGCCGGCGGTGAAGACGCAGCCAAGGCAGCCTTTGATATCATCACCAACTTCTCTCAAATGACATTGCCCGAGGTATTGCTGGAATCCTACAGCCCCGGTGCTGACGCCTTTGCGTTTACCTGGGAACAGATCGTGCTGGCCGCAGAACGCCACAACGACCCCGGAACCTTTACCGCGTTTATTGGCTTTGAGTGGACCTCGGTCCCCAAAGGGTTCAACCTGCATCGGAACGTTATGTTGCGCGATGGCCCGATCCGGGCGTTGCAGATGGTGCCGCCGGTCACGCAGCCGCCCTATGGCGACACAGACCCAAAAGCGCTGTACGCATGGCTAGAGGAATACCAGGCCAACACGGGCGGTCGGGCCGTTGCCTTCGCCCATAACGGAAACCTGTCCAATGGGTGGATGTTCCCGACAGAAGACACCTATCACGGCGGCAAGGTGGACGAAGAATACGTACAAAACCGCGCCAAGTGGGAGCCCCATTACGAGGTCACACAGATCAAGGGGGATGGCGAAGCTCATCCTTACCTAAGCCCGGATGATCCGTTTGCCGACTATGAGAACTGGGATGTCGGCAACCTCGATATCACCGAACTGAAAACCGAAGACATGCTGGCCGGGGAATACGCCCGAGAAGCTCTCAAGCGCGGTCTGGCGCTGGAAGAGAAATTTGGTGTGAACCCCTATAAGTTCGGTATGGGTGGTGCAACAGACAGCCATACGTCGCTGGCAACCGCCGAAGAGGAAAACTATTTCGGCAAATCCGTCAGTGCTGAACCGTCCGCCACGAGAGTCCTGCATCCGTTCGTTGAAAGCGAGCTGGGGGCGTTTGAGGGCCATACACTCGTCGCGTCGGGATACACCGCCGTTTGGGCGTCCGAAAACACCCGCACTGCCATTTTCGACGCGTTCAAACGCCGGGAAACCTACGCCACGACCGGCCCTAGAATCGGTTTGCGGTTCTTCGGGGGATGGGACTTTGCCGACGAAGACCTGCTGACCCGGCTGGTGGCCGATGTCGGCTATACCAAAGGCGTGCCAATGGGCAGCGACCTGCGCCCGCGTGAAGGAGATGGCGCGCCCAAGTTTCTGATCGGTGCCCTGCGCGACCCGATCGGAGCAAACCTGGATCGGGTTCAGGTCGTCAAAGGCTGGCTGGATGCCAACGGAGAATTACAGGAGCAAGTCTATAACGTCGCCTGGTCGGATAATCGCGCGCTGGACGCTGATGGAAATCTGCCCGATGTAGGCAATACTGTTGATCTTGAGGCCGCAAGCTGGAGCAACACAATCGGCGCCTCAGAGCTGCTGACGATCTGGACAGACCCTGATTTCGATCCGGATGCGCGGGCCTTCTATTACGTGCGGGTTCTTGAAATTCCGACACCGCGTTGGGTGCTGTATGATAAACTTCGGTTCGGAATTGACCTGCCGGAAGAGGCACAGCTGACCCATCAGGAAAGGGCTTACTCGTCCCCAATCTGGTACACACCGGGCGCGTGATTGATCCAGCGGGGAAAACCGCTATTCCGGCGGCGAAAGCCTTCCTTCTGGGAAGGTCTTCTGCCCCTTGATAGTTCCAATAAATACACGGGGTTTCCGCATGGCAGATCCAACGGATCAAGCCAACGATTTGATGTCTAACACTTCCTGAGCCAGGGTTGCCTATGCGCATTCTCAAAGAACCACTTTTTCATTTCATTCTGATCGGATTCGCCATCTTTGGCTGGTTCCATCTGGTTTCTTCCGAAAACGATGTGCCTGCAGACATCCAAAAGATCACCATTGACGCAGATGACATCGCCCTGCTGACCAGCCGGTTCGAAACAAGCTGGAAGCGCACGCCTAACGAAGCAGAGTTTCAGGCGTTGATAGATGCTTTGATCCGCGAAGAGGTCCTTGTTCGCGAGGCCCGAAACCTCGGCCTGGATCGCGGCGATCAGGTTGTCCGCGCACGACTGGCCCAAAAGATGGACTTCCTGACCAGCGCCATCGCCTCGTCCGTGACCCCGGAAGATGCTGATTTGCAAACGTTCCTCGACGAGAACGCGGCGCGGTTTACAACCCCCTCTCTGATTGCCTTTGATCAAGTTTATCTGGGCGACGCGCCCGAGCCGGACGACATCTCACAAGCGCTATTGGCACTGGAAGCCGGGGAAGACTGGTCCAACCTAGGAGTGCCGTCTCTTTTGCTGCGGTCCATGCCCTTGTCGGTGACAAGTGTTGTGGATTCGACCTTTGGCCGCGGGTTTTCAGCCAACCTTGAAAACCTGGAGCCCTCACTCTGGTCCGGCCCGGTCCAATCCGGGTACGGGCAGCACCTTGTCCGGGTCACGCAGATGCAACCCGGGCAGTTGCCTCCGCTTGACGACATCCGCGATGCGGTTGTGTCAGAGTGGCGTCGTGAGGCCGGTGACGATCTGGCACAGGCCCAATACGAAAGTTTTGCCGCCCGTTACAAAATCGAGACGCCGACGCCTCAAGAGGACGAACAGTGAGAGCCGCGGTCTTTGTATTTCTGGCACTCAGTCTGATCTGTGCGCCAAAGGCCGGAAAGGCCCACGCGCTGGACCCGGGGTACCTGGATCTGCGCCAGTTGGCACACGGCACCTGGCAAGTTCTGTGGCGTGTTCCTGATGTAAAAGGCCAGCCCATGAATATTGGGGCGGTACTGCCCGAGCATTGCAAGCCCGGCCGCAGCCCGGAACCAATCTCAGAAGGTGCGGCCTGGGTGTCCACTTGGGTCGCCGAATGCGACGCAGAGATTGCGGGCCAAACAGTGACCATCGATGGCCTGGGAAGACAGAAAAACGAAGTTCTGCTGCGCCTGCAGCCCCTGAATTCTGAAACAGTAACCCTGCGGTTCACCCCCAAATCACCGGCTCTGACAATCCCCGTCAATCCGTCAACCTGGACCGTGTTTGTCAGCTATTTCCAATTGGGCTTCGAACATATTCTGGCCGGGTGGGATCACCTATTGTTTGTCGTCGCTCTGTTTGTCCTGGTGCGTGACCCTTGGCGCCTTGTTGGGGCAGTTACGGCCTTCACAGTTGCACACTCGATTACTTTGGCCATGGCCACATTGGGGATTCTGAAAGTTCCAGCCGCACCGGTCGAGGCCATAATCGCACTGTCGATCGTGTTTCTGGCGCTGGAAATACTCAAACACAAAAAGGGAAAGCTCAGGTTATCAGAGCAATACCCCTGGATCGTTTGCTTTTGCTTCGGCCTGCTGCACGGGCTTGGTTTTGCGGGTGCCTTGTCTGAAATCGGGTTGCCGCCGCAAGATATCCCCGCGGCGCTTCTTGCCTTCAACGTTGGTGTCGAGGGTGGCCAGCTTGCATTTATCGGAACCTTGTCCCTGCTAATCCTTACGTGGCGCACCGTAGCGCCGCCTATCGCTGCACAGTTTCACTCAATCGCCGCACCCGTTGCTGGTTACGCCATTGGCTGTGTGTCTGTTTACTGGCTTGTTGAGCGTATCAGCGGCTTTTGACGTTCCCGGCGAGGGTCGCCTGTTTCTGACCAGCCTAATACGATGTCTAAATGGTGTCGGGGGCGGCATCACACTGAACAGATAAATCAATAATTTAGCCATCGGTGGGACACTCAAGATGTTCCGTAGGTTCTTAGGAAATTCCGGCTGACTGTCCCACTAGTGCAAGGCGCTCAATTGCGCTTCGCCGGAGCCATCATCGCCCTCACCCATGGCGGCGTTTGAGTTCATCACTTTCTTTGCGGTACCGCACGGCAGGATCGAGATGGGTGAGCTTCTGGATTGGCCCGAGCACAGAGCGCAGGCCCGGCATCTTGCCGATCAGATCAGTAATACGCCACGATACTGCAGGTCATAGCAACGAGACTCCCGCCGCTCCTACCGGCTCTGGTTTAAAGGGAATGAACAAATGACCGACGAGGAAAGCACGAGGGATCGACGCCGGATGGCCAAGACCGCACCAAATGACGGGCTTGGTTTATGAGAGCCCGGTCCGGTCAAACCGGACGCGCTCAAACTGTTTTGCCCGATGCCAAACGCGCAACGCAATCTCCGTTGGCCAAAATTTGAACCAGTCCTAGTGCCAAGCCTCAAGACGCTCGCGGCATAGTTCCAGCATCTGCTCGGCTTTGGCAGTCAGTTCAGCATCGAGATTGGGGACTTCCGGCATAACAATTTGATCCAAGCCGGTCGCAAGAGCTGCCACCAGATCATCCATAGCGGCATCAGCCGCATTTGCGGGAATTCCGGCAGTCGCTGCCATGCGTAGAAAGTCAGCGCGGCGCAGCCGATCATCTTTGCCATCGAGCTTTAGGGCCATGCGATCATGTTCCAGTCCTGGAAAGACGCGCGTGGTGACCGCATCATAGAGCGGTGCCATACGCACGCTCTTAAAACCATCAGCGCCCGGCTCTGCGATCTTGAGCAAAGCAAGGTTCTTAAGATGCATGTCTCCGTCGGCAATGAGCCAGGCAAACAGCGCGCGCTTCAGTAGCACCAATAAATCTTCCTGGGGCGCGGTGGAAAGCGGGCGCACAGCGCGCGCAATCCTTTCGATTGTGCTGTCATATTTGGCTTCAGGGGGCAGATCGAGAACAGAGCAGATATCTTCGAGCGCAATTTGGCGCTCATCACTATCGCCGCTACGGATATCAAAACGCTCCACAATGAGAGCTGGCGGCATACTATCCGGCATGCCGGTCAATGCGATGGCTGGTACGTCAAGCCCGGCGGCCTGCCCCAAACTCATTGATAAGAATTCTATGATCGGTAACGCCTGAAACCCGCTAGTGCCAGCAGGCTTTAGAATGTGCGTAAAGGGCTCGCTTGTACTGGGAATGAGACGCCCCTGCGGATCAAGAAACATCGGCGCTTTAATCTGAACGCCAGACAGGCGCGGCGTTTGGGCACTTGCAAACAGGCGCGCCAGATTATCTTCGAAGCTCTGCTCGATATCACCGCGCGCCGGTCCTTCATAGAGACCAGTGAACACACCTTCGCTGCAAAATTTATTTAGGCGGGTGGAAAGCCGGTCTGCCGGTAACGCTGCGATCTCACCGGGATCAGAGCTGATCGTGATATTCGACATGTAACGCTTGCCTGACCGTAACAGCGCGCGCTCATCACTTACCTTCAGAACGCGCTTTAACCAGCCTTCGGGCAATAGCGAGAGAATGAACGGCGGCAACTTCCCCGGCGTGCGCTGCTGTACCAAGGGTAGATCAAGTCCCTTTTCAGGCTGCCAGCGCCACTCAAATCCATCATGACGAAGCGCGCCGATGGACTGCCCATGCCAGGCCACGACAAAACTAAGGGCCGCTTCATTGCGCACTTCAATCAGTGACGGAGATTTTGAGAGGTAGCGCTCGGCTTGCTCGCCCTCGCGATACCATTCATTTTCACGCGCAAGCGCCCAGAGCGCATCAGCGGCTCCCTTGGTGTCGCCATATTCTTCGATCAAACGACCCGCCAGCGAGGCGCGCATATCTTCATCGATAGAGGCAGCGTGCTCGCTGCGCAGACGAAATGCTTCGAGGAAACGGTGCCGGAGCGAAGACACATCGATCCGGAATTCCCCGAGCCCATCCGCGATCAGAGCCTGCGCGGTTGAAGGATGGGCTGGCGCGGCATTCTGAATGATCTCCAGCGTTCTAATCCGGGTGCGCTGTGAGCGCGGACCACTAATAAACAAGCGTCCATCGCGGGTGGGTGCCAGCAGGACAGCGCTAGCGGCAGACAAATAGGCGCGCGGATAGAGATAGTTAGCGATACGCACAGCGTGACGCAGCACGGTGCCATCGACATCCTCTTCGGCATCGGCATAGATACCACGCATAAGCTGCACGATCCGGCCTGTTTCGGCCTGATAATGGGCGCGCGCCTTGTCCAAGTTTTCACCAACGAGATAGAGCATTTTCTAACTTCCACGTACTTCACCTACGCAAAAGTTAAACTACTTCACCCAAAATGTCAAATTATTCTAACTTTCCCGTATTTCAATTACGCGTAAGTTGGAATCCATCATCCAGAACAAATATCACCCAGAGCAAGAAAAACACGCACATGACCACCATGGTGTTCATCATCATGGTGGTCAAAAAAAGGGCTGCCTAAGCGGCAGCCCGATCATGATCCTGAAGACCATGAAGATAATCATTAGCGCGCTTAAGCCCTTTAAATGTGGCCATACCCGCAGGATATGAACCGACTTTAACCGAGCCGTTTATGGAATGGATCGAAGAAAACGAGGCGGACATGGACTGGCTGTTTACAGGAAGCCCAAGCGGCATGCTTCGCGAATGTTGGAAGAGACGCATCAACGAGCGTGATATGATCGATACCACTAGCAAATTAGAGCCGGAGATACAGGCCGGGTTTCTGGCTTTGCTGACGGCAGTCGTGGTGCACAAGCTGCCTCTCGAAGAGCCTGAGCAGCTCTTTGCGCTCGGGACTTTGCGACCGCCGCTGATCTTGTCCGTAGCGAGAACGATATTTTTCCGGTGGTATAGTGGTGATCGAGGTCTTTCGGGACCCGTCGTGTGAAGTAGAAGACCCCTGCTTTTACAAATGAGAAGGGAACGGTTTTGTTCTCCAGCATGTACTACGCCCTTGGTCAGCTCCAGTTAAAGCTGAAGAGAAACAGTAGCTTACCTGTTGGGAATGGTGCCCGGGGGCGGCCTATAACCGGGTATCCATGAATTATCGTGCACATCTAAGAAACAGAAAGCTAACGAAAAAATGCCGCCTTCATGGTGTCACCTTTGCCCACCGTGTGCCATGTTATGTCATGTAATATGGTGGATAGAATGGTGGATTGATGGGAGCGATAAATCGACTAACAGCAGCCCAACTTTAAGGGCTGCCGCCCGGCAAGCACTGTGATGGTGGCGGCCTGTATTTTATCCAACGCAAAGACGGTGGTGCACAGTGGGTGTACCGCTATTCAATTTATCAACGCAGGAAAGAAATGGGCCTCGGCTCACTGCAAGATGTAAGCCTAAAACAGGCAAGAGAAGCTGCCCAGCGCTGGCGCTCCGTTAAAACCAGCGGCAAAGACCCCATCAAAGAGCGTGAACGCGAGAAGCGCATGGCTTCAAAAGCAGATCATTCTTTGGAGACAATTGCGCTCGCAGCATTTGAAGCGAAAAAGGCGGAACTCAAGGGCGACGGTGAAGCCGGACGGTGGTTCTCACCACTCCGACTGCACATTCTGCCTAAGCTTGGGAAAACGCCCGTTGAGGAGATCGACCAACAAGACGTGAAGAACGTCCTGTCCAAAATCTGGCACAAGAAAGCACCAACTGCGACGAAAGCAATCAACCGTCTCGGAATTGTTATGAAGCACGCCTTGGCGATGGGTTTGGATGTGGACCCGGCGGTGACGGACAAAGCAAAAATCCTACTTGGTAAACAGAGGCACACAGAGCAACATATCAAGTCGGTTGCTTGGCAGGATGTGCCGGACTTCTATCGCAGCTTGGATGATGGGTCAGTGACTCACCTAGCCCTTCGGTTTTTGATTTTAACCGCAGTGCGTTCCGGGCCGATCAGAATTGCCCGCTGGGAACAAATTTCGAATGCTACTTGGACTATTCCGGCGGATGTTATGAAAGGTCGGCTGGGGCAAACCGAAGAACTAAATGTGCCCTTATCCTCGGAAGCTCAGGCTATTCTTGAGCAGGTTCGCCCATTTGAACGCGAAGGATGTGTTTTCCCGGGCGAGCGCAAGGGCACCATCTCTGACGGAACCATGTCAAAGCTAATGAGAACCAGAGGCATGTCTGAGCGCCCTCACGGATTCCGGTCAAGTTTCGACACATGGTGCGCGGAAACTCAAGACATTTCGTTTGAGGTGACGAAGGCTGCCCTTGGTCATAAGTTCGATGGTAAAGTAGGTCGCGCATATCGCCGAACGGATTTCTTGGAAAAGCGGCGAGTTCTCATGGAAACATGGGCTGATCATGTGACTGGAGGGCGTGGAAGCATTTTACGCTTAGCGAACAAATGAACGACAGCGAAGAGCTTCATGCCGCAATAGTTAGTGTTATCGAACGTCACTGCGAGAGTCTTCCTAAGGGGGCAAGTGGGCCAATCGACAGTTTTGCCTCTCACGTGGCTCTCGCCCATCGACATAGACACCAGTTGGTCAATAAAAGCGATGATGTTGAGAACCTGCGAGAACTAGAGCGGGCGCTGAAGAAGACTGCTGCAATAATGGAGCAGCTAAACGATGACACGCTTTTCGATTTGAAAAATGCAGCGCCTGAACTTGATGCTCCAAGGGCGCATGTTGAGACGCCCGCTAGACCGGGGCTTGATGTAGAGCGGCGCTGGCTAAAACTGCTGAGTAAATCTGGTGCGACCGCTAACAATGACATCATTAGGCAGCACAAAGCGTCTTTACACTCCCTACTAAAAGGCGTGAAGACCTTGAGAAGGCGTCCGCACTACAAAGCGACGACTTCAGTAAAGCAAGACTATGAGGCGTTAGCAGTCGCTTGGGCATGTTCCAAAATATGGCGAGAACACTTAAACCCGGGTACGGTAAGACGCTGGGATGAAGTCCGGAAACAGGTACCCAAGACCTTGCAGCGAAACCGAGTAAATCAACCAATATTTCGGTTCATCCAAGAAATGTTTGAAGTGTTTTCTATTGAGACACTCCCTAGTTCTGCCCTTGCCGCGCTTGAGAGAGCCGGAGGAGAGGAAAAACTGAACTTGTCACTAGAAGTTCGCTAATTTCCCGCTTTGCTAGTGACAACAGCATCGCGCAGATGTGCTCAATTGGCTCCACAACAAATCAACTGGAGTCATCCTAATGCACGATAAATATTATACATATCAGGAAGTTATGGATATCCTGCGAGCTTCCCGCAGTACGATTAAACGTCGTGTTGCCGATGGCACGCTGCCCGCCCCTATTCTCTTCGGAAAAACTCCTCGCTTCAAGGAAAGCGAAGTGACCGAGGCGTTGGCCCGTCTTGATGAAGTCCGTGCCGAGTAAATGCCCGTCCCAGCGAACCGGGAACGGGCTGTCTCAATCTAACCAGTTGAACAATAGCACTTTCCGGCTCTTGTGGCAAACCGAGAGACCCGAAATGTCCAGCAAAAATATCCAGAAATCCAACCTTGCCCAGCTTCACACTGCCCAGTGCAACCAGTTGCACGAAAAAAAGAAATTCAGCGAAAAGCCTTTGCGCAAGCCACGCCGCGAAACACAAGATAACTATGCTCACGAAATCGCCCGTGTAGACCGTTTCCGCGTCATCAGTTGCAAAGATAATATCCAGTGGATCATCCAGAAGCAGAACTCTGGGGCGCGATCTAAAACCCGTGTCATGTGGAAAGCCATCAGCTACCACCGGAACCGGAATTCTCTGATCAGCGTTTGGCGAAAGAAAACCAAACTGGATGCATCGAGTGAAGTCTTGGCACTGCCGGAACATTATTCCCTGTTTAATCAGGCTTATTGAGGTGAACTGGGGCAATGCCCCGGTTCCTGCAACCAGTTGCAATTTTTTTGACCTGAACTCCTGCGAACACCTCACGATGAGTTTCGCCACCTTTAATCTCCATCAAGCCGACTGAAGAACGCGGAATGAGCCACAACTACATCCATAACTCCTACACCTCCAGCAACTCACCGTGGCGTGTAGAGAAGCAAGCGTTGCACCGGGTATTTTCCCAACAGCTCCGCAAGCTGGTCGTCGGGCGGGCTGAGGGAAAGCGCCGCCACATACTTCAGCGCGATTTCTTCCGCCATCCAGGCGTCCGACAGGCAGCCATTCTCAAAGCAACCAAGGGGAAGATCGGTCGAGAACAAGCCTATTCTCTGGCCCGGCAGGTTAACCCATACGCCGAGCAAAAACATGCGGTGACAACATACCCGATAACAAAAACCAGCGGTGGCAAACGAAACATTTGCATCATGCCACCGGTGCTGTCCGCAATGCACAAGATCATCAAATGCGCACTGGACGCTGAGTTTGTTCGGCACCCGTTACTGTTTGGCGTCAAGCATTATGGCCGAGACCAAGCAGCAGTTCAAATCCAACAACTGCAACGCGAAGGATACGGCAATCTTTGGCAAACCGACATTGAAGACTGCTTAGACAGCTTCAACTTGGACGCGCTGTACGAATTGCCACTCCCCAATCAGATAATCGCCAATGCTCTAGATACACGAAACCACAACTTTTCGTTCCAAGCACACATCTCGAAACAGGAAGCCAAGAAAGGGGCTTCGCCGGAAACGCCAGATTGGGCATCACCGGAGAACTACATGGTACGGGATCACTCTCCTATTGGTTCCCTTACCGATGATATTGTTTGCAACACCAGAGGGCCTGCGGGACTTATGCAAGGCTCTCCGGCTTCCAGCGCCATTTTGGCGTGGCACCTTAACGCCGTTCTCAATGACTTACCTTGTATTGACGACGTTCGGGTGATCGTGTGCTTTGACAACCTTCTGGTTGCCAGCCGCTCCGAGGAAGGCAGCCGGACGATTAGGGATACCTTGGCCGACAGCTTGGGTCGGTGCCCTTTCGGTCCTCTGACGTTGCACCCCCCTACTTCGGCTGACCCGGATCACGGGATAGAGTTTCTTGGCTATAATCACCCTTCGGACGGCTCGACCATCGGCGTTGGCCAAAAGGCCCGAGAGCGACTGATGCGACATCTCAATACCCTCGAACAAAAGTTTGATAGCGGCAAGTTTTCCGACCCTGAGCTAGAGACTTTCGCGATGTGGTGCACGCTCCTCGACTTTGCGTCCGGTTATTCCAGCACGACTGACATAGTGGCGGAAATGGCCGATTTCGTTACCACATCGTCGTGGATACCTGCGACGTCAAACAACCCCGTGTTGATGCACATGCACTGTCGTCTGTTTAGCCAGTGGAACCCATTCGAAGAAACCTTCTTCAAGACGGTAAGAAATATGAGAAGGCGGCATAAAAGGGATTGATAACAGTCAGTTATTGTTTACCGGACCGACTACGTTGGTATGGTTCCTTATGAAGAGAGATGACCTTTTGAAGACGATTGAAACTCTTGCCGAAGATCAACCCATGACCACTATGCTGGAGCATTCCCTCCAAATCGGCGTCGGCTTCGGTAATGCTTGGTTTAGCAGTCAAAAAGAGCATTGGCTGTGCTGGCTGAAGGAATACGGCACTCCCGGTGTTTATGGCCGCAAGCCAAACTCTGGCCGGTCCTGCCAGTTCATCTACAACCAGCTTCAGTGACCTCCAATGTTGTTTTGGTTGGGTGAGGCCCTTGAAGTGTCCAATGCCGCCCTCAAGGCAGCCTACGTTGCTGCTACGGGAGCCCAGCCACACCATGCTCGGCAGACAGCCGCCATCCGCCGCGAAATCCCATGGCGGATGATTGAGACCCGAATTCATCAGGTGTCAGAGGGAGGTGCAACCCGTTGCAACGGTCATGCCGAAGTGACCGCGCCCATCGCGTAGACTGCAACGGGTTGCAGCCACCAGTGCGCCTAGCTGCCCAAGAAATTTGGAAGGAACAGGAAATGACACATTGGACTTTTGTTGCTGCCGTTTGGTACCTGATTGCGGGCGCGTTCCTTTGGAAGTTGATCTTTCACAGAGACGTTTCCACGCTCGAAAAAACGAATTGCCAGACGCACGAAGAGTTTCAGATGTTGGCTGAGGATCAGCAATTTCTGCAATCTGGTGATCAATCTGGCAACCCTGCAATCCTCGTCTGCAAAGCAGTTTTTGTGGCAGCTTGGCTGACCTTTCTGCTGTTCGGCTTCATTAATGCACGGGTTTTTGGCAACTAAGATAGGTGAAGGTGTCACTATCTGTCATGCGTTTGCGCTCGCCTTTAGATTGAAGCGCCTCTTGAACAAGTTTTGGCTGCAGTTAAAAGAACTTGAGCAAAGTAGTTTCCAAGCGCAGCACTGAGGCAAATTATGGCACTACATCTCAAAGCGTTAAGCTTGCAATATTATCGCGGCATCGGCTTTGAGAAGCAGTACATCGGCCCTTTTTCGAGTATCAACCTATTTATCGGCGCAAACAACTCGGGCAAATCTACGGTACTTACCAGACCTTGATCACATCTCGGTCTTTCGCTCATGCAGCAGGACGCGAACCATGCAAACCGGACATTCTCTGAGTGGCACGCAGATGGCTGTGACACGGACTTTTCCGCCGTTGCCACTCTGGGTGTTCGCTGACGCAGCATCCACTCGCAGTTGCGACACACTCATTGCTGCGCTGCAGCCGATGCCGCCAGACCGGGCATTAAATGCCAGCCTGAGGGACGAAATTCAAACTCTCTTTTCACCGCAACCGAGACCGGCAAACGAGGAACGGTCAAATCCACCATTCACTTGCAAAATGCAAATGTCCGGTTTCTAACGGTTCCAACATTTTTCAGATTATGTATTGACCCCCGAAGCCGCAATCATAGTACACGGGCCAATGAAACCGGTGTCGGTTTCAAAGGCTTCCAGCGCGGTCTCTACTTCCTCCCAAGCAGCCTGTTTGGCCTCATCGTCCAGCCCTCCAAGCATTTGGTGTAGGGCCCCAAAGCTTTCCTGTTCAAAGCGCAGGCATTCCTGCGCCGTTTCAAGGACAACGGGCGCTTCGATTTTTTGCGTTTGAATATCACCGAGTCCGGCCGCTTCAAAAAGGTCTTCGATTACACCAGGTGCACCGAGGCTGAACGGGCCGGGCAATCCCGGAGCCGGTGCGGGAAGATTAGCGTGTTTGCGAATGATACCGACTGGGTCGGAAAAGAAACGGCATTCCTGCGGCGTCGCATAAACCAGGGCGCCTACCGATCCACCTTTGTGCAAGGCGGAGATCTGACTTTTCATCGAGCGTTTCTGATCCGGGAAGAAAATGAGGCCGACCCGTGAAATCACGGCATCAAACCGCTGATCCCCGGTCTTAAGGTTTTCGCCGTCCATAACTGTGGCACGCGCCTGTGTCAGTCCGGCCCGTTCGAACTGATCATTGGCAAGTCGGGTAAGGTTCTCAGAAAAATCGGTGGACAAGACAAAGCCGTCTGATTCGACGCGCCTCGCGCTCTGCAGCGCATCCTGACCAGAGCCACCAGCGATATGCAACACTGTGGACCCTGACTGGACACCGCACATGTCCAGGAGCGTTTCGGTCGCTGGTCCGAGCCATCGATCCAGCAACGACCCCCAGGCATTCCAGTGTTCAGCGACATTATCCCACTGATTTCGAGTGGAGTTCTTAAAGGCAACGGGATCAAAATTTGTCATATATCAATATCCTTATAGCAATTCGTGAAGCATGGCCGCAGCGCGCGATGCCCCGTCGGCGGCGACGGTGTTCGGGATGCGTGGAGCGCCCAATTCCTCGAGCATGGCCGTCGCAATCCTTTCGGGATCGCTTTCGGCAAAAATCATCTTGCGTCCGGCGTTGTAGCGTTCCAGACGGCTGGCCACGTGGAAGTTTTGTTCGAAATGGTTGCGCAACGGAAAGTAGAGAAAGGGAGTGCCTGCTGCCGCAAGTTCCATGCAAGTGGTCAATCCGCCTTGCACCAAAGCCAGATCACAAGCCGCTAAGTGCCGGTCAAGATCTGGCACGAATGCACGCATCTCAACTCCATCAGGCAGATCAAACATGGCCGGATCAAGCCGCGGACCAGCAACCACAATGATCCGCAACTCCGGAATACGGGTGCGCGCCAATGGTACCGCCTTGAGAATTCGTTGGATCAGCGCCGCGCCGACACCGGACCCGCCGACAGCCACGATGCAGGTCGTGCGCCCGTCATCATAGCCGAATTCAACGCGTAGGTCGTCTCGGCTGCCAAATTCTGACGGATGCTGCCCGATGATGTAGTCGGAAAACTCGAAATGTTTCGGTATCCAGTCGCGCATTTGCGGTAACCCGTCACCGAAGTCCCGATTAACGATGTCGTCGCTCGTGCCCACGAAAATTGAGCGATCCCGGACATCTGGATGTCCTTCTACATGTTTGATCATCTCAGCATTGTAATCGGTAGTCAGGAACGCCTCACGCGGGCCGTTTTCCGCAAATGGCAGCCAACCTACGAAATCTGTAAACCACGCCATCGGCGCTTTTTTCAGGTCTGGGTGTTCGTGCCAGTAGTGGTCCACATCCCAAGCTTCGTCAGCGATCACCAGATCATAGGATTCTTCTTCCAGCACCTCTTGGAACACCATGAAATTCTTGATCAGGATCTCGTCCATGTTGCGGATCGCCTGAAAGGCGTGGAGATCATGTTCTCCACATTCGGCCTCAATATGCGCGCTTTCGTTGGCCAGCAATTTGCTGGCCGGATGGACGCGTTCGGTGTTGGCATCCAGAAACCGGATTACCGGGTCCTGCGCCAGCCAATCCACTTGCAGATCAGGGTGCAGCTTGCGTAGCTCACGTGTTACCGCCAGATCTCGACGTGCGTGGCCCAAGCCAATAGGAGAGGACAGATACAGCACCCGTTTCGGTGCACTCGTCACCTTGCGACTTTCGGGCTTCCACGTCCCCAGATGACGTGCGAGAAAATCGCGCATCAAGGTGTTGAACCGGGCGGGGAAACGCGCGTGGATTGCATGCCCGCCGCCCTCAAAGACCTGCAATTCACCACCCGTCAGCTCCGCGATGGCAAAAGATGTTTCCGGGGGAGTGACGTCGTCATTGTCGCCGACACAAATCAGGCTTGGGCATTGCACTTTGCGATACATGTCCTCGTCAATTGCGATCTCCGGTGTGTCTCGGGCCTCTTGCGTCATGATCAGCATTTCAGCATCACCTTCCAACGCCCAGGCGACGGCATCTTCGTGCTGTTTGGTGGAATGTGGTTCGTTATGAACCCGATCCAGAAAGAAGCGCACAAAATCTGGGTAATCCTTGCGCCAGTAGTCGGGATTGTATTTCTGCCAGAGCTGCGGATGGTCGACCAGATCGTTGGCATAGGCATCTGCCCGTTCTTTTTTGGGGGGAACAATCGGGCTCCACGCGCCGGTTGAGATGACAGCGCTGACGCGATCAGGGTGATAGGCCGCCACGGCAAAGGCGATGGCACTGCTGAAAGAAAGCCCGACAAGCGCAGCCTTTTCAACGCCGATTTCATCCATGACCGCAATCACATCGGCGACAATCTTGTCGATTGTGTAAGCGTCTGGATTATCGGGACGGTCTGATTTCCCATTGCCGCGTGGATCAAACGTAATGACCCGAAACCGCTCACTCAGATATGGCACTTGCGCTTTCCAGACGCGGGAATGGATAAGCGCCCAGGTCGGCACGAACAGGATCGTCTCGGCCCCATCTCCGTAGACTTCATAGTGCAGGTTTACACCGTCACGATCGGTCGTACCTTCAGTATGGGGAAGTTTAGCGCGCATGATTGGGTTCCTCCTTTTGAAGATTCTCCAAATTCGCGATAACCTCGCCAACCTGGCGCAATGTTTTTCGGACGGGGTGAATCTGTTCCTCGTAGCCAAGCAGGATAAGCGCTTCGGCACCAATAAAGGCGCAGGCGATCAAGGACGCCATCGCCTCTACCGAGAGCGGACCAATATCTCCGTGTTCCTCAGTGGCCTCCTGCGCCAATGCAATCAGCAGTTCGTTCCATTGAGTAAGAGCTGCACGAACCGCGTCCCCGATTTTTGGGTTTGACCAGCCTGCGGCGATAAGTTCCTGCAAAACCCGAACATAACCAGACTGAATATCTTCATCGAGGAAGTCGCAGGCCAGAAACCACTTTTCGGAAATCCGAAGCGACGGGTTTGTGAACGTTTGTTTTTGCCGCTCTATCAATCCCGCGTTCATATATTCAAACAACGCAAGGATCATTCCTTCCTTCGACCCAAAATGGTACCGAATTTGGCTCATCTGCGTATTTGCAATCTCTGATACCCTACGCGTCGAAAGCCCTGCAAACCCTTCTTCGGTAAGTACCTGGCGGGCTGCCTCCAGTAGCTCTAGTTTGGTCTGTTCGACGCGTTCTGCTGTCACTCGGGCCATAGCGAATCCTTTCAAATTACTATTAATTCATTCGAACGAATTAATCAATATTGAGAAGTTTTCGCTATCTGCATGAGGCAAGAGACTCTTTACAGGTTCAACGTATTTGGCTGCTTTGGCCAGGATTTCAGCCGTTGAAGTGGGCTCATTAATTAGAGCTTCCAGAGATTAAGTCGCGCTATAGCAGAACAATTCCTGCCTCAGCGCAACACTCGCGTCGTGCGCCATTTCATGAAGCGAATTAGTGTTTGAATCCACTTTGTCGAACGCTGCGCATTCAACGAAGGACACCTAAAATCGCAAGTTCGTTAACGCAGATCACTTACGCCGCAGCCAACAAGGCTCTCCCGATTTTCTCGACATGGATATAATCGGTGCCGCAACACCCGCCAAAAACATTCATCGTTGGATGAGCGGCCCTGATATCAACGTATTGATTTGCCAATTCATCTGGGTTTCCTTCTTCAAGATGCCCCAACTGGCACAACGTGCCGTGATCCAAAGAGGATGCGTTGGCCCGCAGTCCACGGATGCGGTTCGCCCAGGGCTCATTGCCCAGTGCAGGGCCAAAATCGACCGGATGCGAGCAGTTGATCATATAATATGCCGGACCGTTTGACGTTGCAGCATCGACCATTTCAATTGCTTGTTTCAGCGTTTCACCGCTGCGAAGTCTGCAGTCTTTCTCAATCGTAAAGGAAATCACCGACGGGATGCCTGCCTGGGCTGACGCCTTTGCGATACCAATCGCCTCGTCTGTTGTGTTCAGGGTCAGTGCTGTGACGATATCGGCCCCGGCGGCTTTGAACGTCTCAATCTGTTCACTATGGTAGGCTTCGGCACTTTCTGGAGTGAGGTTTTGGTTTGTTCGATAGGCATCACCCTTCGGCCCGATGCAGCCACTGATAACGGTGTTTTCCGCTGTCAAACCAGCCTCAGCGGCGCACTCACGGTAAAGCTCGAAGCACTTGTGGTTCATCTCAGCCAGGGCATTAGCAGAGTATCCAAGCAACGCACCCCAATCGCGACTTGCGCGATAAGTCAGGCTGTCGAAGATGAAGGGCGTTCCAAGTTTCACGGCGATACTGGCGAAGGCTAGGTAGTATTCCCGCAACGCTACGGCTGATCGTTGGTCGTTCAGCAGATGAAATGCGCTAAATTCAGGTATCTCAAAGCCACGTTTATACATAAGCCATGTCTCGGTTCCGCCATCGGTTAAGAAAATGTCGTCCGTCTGATGTGGCAATCGGGGTGTAGGTTTGGTCATATCGTGCTCCTATCAATATGCTGCGCTGGTCTTATGCCTCAGGTGCGATGTTTTGATTGAAGCGGAACCGGTTTTGCGGGTCGAATTTGGTTTTTATCTCGACAAGCCGCTTATAGTTCGGGCCGAAACTTGTCTGCGTCAGCTCCGCGTTGTCCTCGCCATGGCCCGCAAAGTTCAGGTAGGCACGCCCATGATGGCCAAAACGTTCGGAATTTGACCAGCCGTCCCGTGACCAGGCAATATTAGCGGCATCGTCTGCCGGGTCTGACCAAATTCCATCAAGCGAATACATCCAGCCAAAAGAACGATCGCCAAATGCGGTGGCGTCGGCGGCGACCTTTGCTGTTGCGCCGCCAAAATTCCAAAGCGATGAAATCGAATTGTCTGAGGGGGCCGCCAATGCATTAGAAATCGCCAGGTCGATCATTTCATCTGACAAGTCGCTGAGATAACGCGCCTTCCAATAACACCGGAAATCTCCGGCGGGGACCAGAGTATCAAACAACTGCTGCACATCGCAGTAGTTCATCCGCCCGGAAAAATCCGTCGACAGTTCGCCAAGTTCAAGAAGGGGCTGTGTCAGCACTTCGCCCTCGGCGGCGTCTCCGTTGTAAATGCATGCAAGGGTGAAGACCCGTTTGCCCCAGTGTTCTTCAGGAAAATCTTCGCCGCCTGCAGTTGAAAATTCGCACAGGGAACCAACCTTGTCCCCGTGTTTTGTCAAAAAATCTCGCCAGGCCCGGATTGGTTCTGGACCGTTTTCCACCAGGTATATTGGCGCGGTAAACATGACTTCCGGGCCCAAAGGGTGTAGGGAAAATTCAAAATTAACAACGACGCCAAAATTGCCACCACCACCTTGGAGCGCCCACAATAGATCTGGGTTTTCGTCAGTACTGGCGCGCACCAATGACCCGTCAGCCGTCACCACATCAGCCGCGACCAGGTTATCGATGGAAAGCCCGTGTTTGGCACGCAGCCAGCCAATGCCGCCCGACAGCGTGAGCCCAGCGACACCGGTGTCAGAAATCAAACCACCCGGCGTAGCGAGCCCATGTTTTTGTGTCGCCGTATCTACATCACGCCACAATGCGCCGCCCTGAACTTTGGCCAAACGAGCGGTTGGATCGACTTCAACACCGCGCATCCCAGAGAGATCGATCATCACGCCGCCGTCACACACCGCGTGCCCAGCAACATTGTGACCGCCGCCCTTAATCGAAATCGGCAAGTCCTGGGCAACGGCGAGCTTCACAGCCGCTTGGACCTCCGATGCAGATTTGCACTGGGCAATGACGGCAGGGCGGCGATCTATCATCGCATTCCAGACCGCACGTGCGCCATTAAACCGGTAATCATCCGGGTCAATCAGATTACCACTAAACTCAAGTGAGAGCGTCTCTAACATGTTGGATAAGTCGTTCATCGTAGTTACCCCTTTTGATTTCTTTTCAGGCTAACCCAACTCCTCATATCGCAAGAAGTGGCAATATGGACGCCGCCAAGGCATACTGGACAAATGACCACGGCAAACGTGTCAAAACCGTGCTGAAATAGACAGGAGACCCTGATGAGCCACGGAAAGAACCCCCTGATTGTGTTGCTGGCAGCACCAGAAACCTCGGCCTCAGTATTATACGGGTTGTACGATGTGCTGGCCTCGGTTGGGGCTGTCTATTCAGACATGTTGGCCGGAACGCCGGGAAATGAAGTTTTGGATATCAAGATTGCCTCTGCGGACGGGAAACCATTTCACTGTCTGGGCAATATTCCAGTTGAGCCGCATATTGCGACCGACGAGGAGGCCTCTCCTGACGCTGTCGTGGTTTGCGATATGTATACCTCGATTTATGACGTCCCAAAGGGGCGCTATCCGCGCGAAATTGCGTGGCTGCGGAAAGTTCATGACAAGGGAGCGCTTGTAACTTCTGTTTGTTCAGGTTCGCTTTTGCTTGCCGAAGGCGGGATGTTAGATGGCAGAGAGGCAACCGCCCATTGGGCATATCGTGACATGTTTCAGCGCCACTATCCCCAAGTTTCCTTTCGCAACGAAAGCATCTTGTGCTTAACGGAAGAGGCTGACGGGATTGTGACAGCAGGCGGCGTAAGCGCGTGGCATGATCTTACCGTTTATCTGATTGCCAAGCTTTGCGGATACCAGCATGCGATTGAAACCGCGAAAGTGTTCTTGATCAGCGGGCATTCTGAAGGACAATCTCCCTATGCTGTGATGACCCGGCCGATGGAGACATCCGATGCGCAAACATCCGACTGCCAGACATGGATTGCCGAAAACTACGAGGTTGCCAAGCCGGTTGAACAAATGGTCGCGCGTTCTGGCCTGAATGCCCGAACATTTTCCCGCCGGTTCAAGGCGGCCACAGGATTTGCGCCGATAGACTATGTGCAGGCCCTTCGGATTGAAGAGGCCAAACAGATGCTGGAGACCGACGAACAGCTTGTCGATGAAGTTGGCGTATTGGTTGGCTATGAAGATCCAGCATCGTTCAGACGGGTGTTCAAACGCGGCGTTGGCCTGTCTCCCGCCGCCTATAGGAAAAAGTTCCAACGTATCTCACAAATCGCAAAACCTATGGCTGCGAAAGCTTAGACAAATTCTGGGGCAATCTTAAAGCATCTTGAAACCAGCACATGAAAAGCTCGTTCACTGGAGCGGACATTCACGTAACTGCAGCGAAAGCTCAATTTGTCCCGCGATCTGTGAATTTGCCGTTTCAAAATTTCTGTACAATCGACGAATGGCCGAATTCGCCGCCGCACTGCATCACGGATTTTTACGCCTGTGCAGAAAATTCGGTGCTGCGAGCGCACGCAGCGTAAAATCGAGAGTTCCGGTTATCATGAACAATTTAGAACTACTTGCCTCGTTTCAGGCAGAAGAACATGCCCTCAGTCAGGCTTTCTCAAATCATGACTTGAACAGAGAAAGCTCTTTTCAAGGGCTCTCGGCAGAATTTTCGGACCTTTTTCGCGATGTTCTCAAGTTTCCTGACAGCGAACTTTGCGAGAAACTTCGAGAGCACATAGCCTCGGGTGCAGACGTTGATGCAACTCCGCGCGGCTATGGCGTTTCACCAATTGGCCGGTGCTTCAGAGAAGGCAAGATGGCATCAATGCGTTTGCTGATACGTGCGGGCGCAAAAACAGAATGGACATCCGATCAGGTTTCTCTCGCTCTCGGCGATGTGCCCGCATCGCCTCAAACGAAAGACCTCGATCCTTTCTGGTTTGCCTGTCGCGTCGGGAACATCGCCGCTGCACGCGAGTATGTTTCTAAGTTCAAGGCCGGTCGCAATAAGGACTCATACGCAGTTATCGCAGCGGTTAAAGCGCGTGCGTCGGATGTCGTGAATTGGCTGATGGATCTAGGCTTTGATCCCAACGCCGTTGATGACATCGAATGGGGTGCACTTGAGCGGGCTGTCGATAATGACGATTTGGCCACAGCCGAAGCATTGCTTGCTGCGGGTGCGGCACCGTTTGGATCACCCGCGAAATCCTATACATCGCCGGTTAGAAACGCGACTTCGGACCCAATGCGCAGGCTATTCGTGGCCTATGGAGTCAATCCAGCCGAATTTGAGTACGGACCTTCGCTCGAAAACCCAGAACTTTCGAGTTTGCCAGAAATAGAACTTACGCAATCGGCATTTGAGGCAAATCGCACACGGCGAGTTGGGCAGTCCAATCCTGAGAGATTATTGCCTGCTTTTTGGAGCGAACAAATGCGCATCGGTGGGTATGGCGCACCCAAATCTCTGATAGGCGCACCAGACCGGAACAATCCTGTTTGGACGTTCTCCCGCTTTGGACGCAGCGCAACCGTGTTGCCGGACGGTCGGCTGGTGTTTGTTGCTGGCGAACATGAAGACCATTACGATGACGATTTTTGCATTTACGCCGATGTTACGGTTTTAAGCACGGACGGTAGTGTTGATCATTTCGTTTACCCAGAAGACGTTTTTCCACCCACAGACTTTCACTCGGCGACTCTGGTCGGGGACCAAATTTGGGTAATTGGTTCGCTCGGATACCCCAAAAACCGCAGGAAAGGACAAACGCAAGTTCTTCGCCTAAACACAATCAATTTTGCAATTACTCCCATGCAGACAAGCGGTTCGGGACCGGGTTGGATACACCGCCACAGGGCCGTTTTGACTGAGGGTGGAATTCTTGTCATTGGGGGCAAAATCGAACCCGGATATGAAGACAATGACTCAACGTTCCTGCTTAATCTAGAAACGCTAACTTGGAGTGAAGCCTCCAATAGCGGCCATTTGTAATCATTGCGGCATCTGTAGGTCTGGGCTCGTCGCGGACATTCTCTGCAGTGGGTTCAGACAGGTGGTTTGAACCCATTGCTGCCGTCGACCGAGCTTCGGACTTTTGCATGTGCGGCACGTAGCGAACCGCAAATTCCGGACGTTCAGACCCGAGCGGCAAATGGTAGGTGAGCGGACAAACCTACCGTTCGGCATCGGCGAGCCAAGGTCTGCTTTGTGCTCTTCGCGACAACAGCGAAAAGCAGCCCTTTGTAGCATGTGCAACACGACTTGGCTTGGTGACAAAACCGGACAGTCAATAAACTTATGGCCCAGTTACTCTAAAACGCCAAAGCAATTAGCCTATACATATAAGCAGACGTCGAAGGTTTTCGTATTGAGCGCTAGAATAGGCATATCTTAGTTGCCTAAGAAATCGATGCCTGGCTTGTTGTTCCTCTCACGATGCACTCCAGCGCACAACAGATTCTGAAAGGTGCTGGTTCGTCTGAAGTAATGTAGTCGGTGAACCTTTCACCCGCTAGTTTCCCAATTGCTTCTGCCGGAATACGAACGGTCGTGAGACCGGGTTCTATGTCTGATGACCCTTTGAAATCTCCGATGCCGATAATCGACAGGTTGGCGGGAATATTCAAACCAAGATTTTGCGCCGCAAACAATGCGCCCTGCGCGATAACGTCATTTCCGCAAAGCAATCCAGTAGGGCGAGATCGTTTCGTCAAAAGAGTTATTGCAGCCTGCTTAGCCTGAGAGACACTGTAGGGCGCTTCCGATTCATGCTCGTCTGGCACGGAAACACCCATTTTTGCTAGCGCTTCGTGTACCGCAGAAAGTCGATGCTGCGCGCGGTCATTACCATCGGTTTTGGGAAAGATTAGCCCAATGTTGCGATGCCCCAAGTTCAGAAGATGCTCTGCCGCAAGGCGCCCAGCCAATCGGTTGTCTGCCCCGACACAAGGAAGGGTGGAATCTTCTGCGTAATTCCAAATCGCAAGTGCCGGTGTTTTTTGCTGTTCGATCAAACGGGCAGTGGCCTCTGAATGTTCCAATCCTACCAACGCCACGCCGTCCACACGATGTTCCAACAGCTTGCGAACCATCGCGTATTCCCTGTCAAGATCATACCCATGCGATGCCAACAACAGGCTGAACCCGTCTTTATCGATCGAATCCGAAAAGGCCTGAATGACTTCGGCGAAAATGGCGTGGTTGATTGTGGGAACCACAAGACCGATTGTTCCCGACCGTTTGCCGTGCATCGTCTGCGCCGCTCGGTTTCGGATATAGCCTAGTCTCTGAATAGCCCTGTTTATTTTTTTCCGAGTCGCAGGGTTCACCAAATCCGGGTGATTGAAGGTGCGCGAAACTGTAGATGGTGAAACTTTTGCGGCCTTTGCAACCGCTACTATATCCACCTTACCCTTTTGAAAATTGGCCATAAAATCCTCCCATTGGGTCGAATTTATGAAAACATTTGCAATACTATTTTCATCGCCTACCCTGATTTGTCAACAAAAGTAAAAGTGTGAGCTGACGGGTTGGGAGGCCCTGAATGGAATTCATTTATTACTTCGGAGATGTGTTCACGCCACTGTCGTTTATGCTGTTGCTTGGTGGCACGATTGGTGGGCTGATCCTGGGTGCGACGCCGGGGCTGTCGCCCACGATGGCTGTTGCGCTTCTCATACCGTTTACATTCCAACTGGAGGCGGCGCAGGGGCTGATCTTGTTGGGCGCTGCCTACACCTCGACCGTGGCGGGCGGTGCGGTTAGCGCCATTTTGCTCAAGATACCTGGCGCGCCAGCGAATATCGCTACGACGTTGGACGGTCACACCATGGCCAAAAAAGGCGAAGGTGCCCGCGCGTTGCAACTGTCGTTTCTGGCCTCGGCGGTCGGGGGCATCTTTGGTGTGCTGCTGCTGATCTTTCTGACCCCAGTTCTGGCACAATGGGCGCTGGCATTTGGCCCCTCGCATTTGTTCTGGCTGGCCATTCTGGGCGTGACGGTGATCGGAACGCTGGATTCCGTTTCGGTCTTCAAGGGACTGCTGTCGGGGTGTATCGGGTTGTGGCTCGCCACCATCGGGTTCGATGACATCATGGGCGCGCAGCGGTTCATTTTTCACCCCGCATTGGGCGGCGGCATCAACATTATTGCTGCGCTGATCGGTCTGTTCGCGATCCCGCAAGTGCTGACAATGTTTGCCAAGGGCCGCCAAACGGACGGTGCTGAGGTGATCGAAGTTCAACACCATTCTATCCTTGCCGCCTTTCGGGAACTTTTCAGCCGAACACGGGCATTGAGCATTGGAACGTTGACCGGTTCGGTCATTGGCCTGATCCCGGGTGTGGGCGGACAGATCGCCGGGTTGGTCGCCTATGATCAAACTAAGAAGTTTTCGTCCGAAAAAGAAAAGTTCGGTACGGGCCATTCCGAAGGCGTGATCGCGGCGGAATCCGCCAATAATGCGATGGTCGGCCCATCATTGGTGCCGTTACTGACGCTTTCGATCCCTGGCAGCCCGACAGCCGCCGTCCTATTGGGCGGTTTGCTGATCCATGGGATTTTCCCGGGCTCGGACCTGTTCGACAATCACCCCGATGTCGCCTGGACTTTCATCAACTCCATGCTGATCGGCCAGGTCTTGATGTGCATCTTTGGTCTTTATGTCGCTGGCCTTGCTGCGCGCGTCGCGCAGGTGCCGCAATCGGTTATGGCCGCCATTGTTTTGGCCTTGTCAGTCTTTGGTGCCTATTCGGTGCAGGGTTCGATGGGTGACGTCTATGTCATGGCGTGTCTCGGCATTGGCATGTTCTTTCTGGAACGTTTCGGCTTTTCCGCTGCGCCGCTGGTTCTGGGCCTGATCCTTGGACCGATTGCCGAAGCGAACTTTATCCAAGGTGGAATGATCGCTGACGCCACCGTCGGCAAGGCGTCGTATTTCCTGACCGGTGGATTAAACCTGCTGCTGATCGCTGTGGTACTGGCCTCAATCGCCTACTCGGTCTGGATGGAATTGCGCCACCGTCGCTACACCACCAAAGAGGAGGCACAGGCATGAACCGCTCGCAGCACATATTTGGGTCGGGTCTGGTTTTTGCAGTTGGTCTCTGGGTGACGTGGGTCAGCTATACCCAGCAACCGGCCGAGGCGTTCCTGTTCCCGCGTCTCATCGCAACCGTTTTTGTGGTTCTGGCCGGCTGGACATTTGGCAAAGCAGTGATGGGATTGTCCAAGGTCGGAAACGGCGTGACACGCACGATGTTCCTGAACATGCTGCCCGGTCTGATCATCACTTTGATCTACGTTTTTTGGGCGTCCAAGTCTCTGGGTTTCTACACGGCAACAAGTATCGCCTTTTTCATTCTGCTGTCGATCTACGATCCCGCCCCGCACAGCGAAGTCAAAAGCTGGATCAAGCGCGGGATCATCACGGCGGTTTTTGTGGCGGTGATGTACGGGCTCTTTGCCGTGCTGCTGAACGTCTACACACCAAAGGAAATTCTGTTCTGACCACGCGAACGACGTGGCTGAACCTAATCTGGGAGGAAACGCAAATGAAACGAATGATTGCCGGGGCAGCATTAGCCCTCATGAGCCTGACGGGCGCCACAGTAGCGGAGGAATATCCAGAACGGCCGCTTATGATGATGGTCAGCTACGGCGCGGGTGGCGCGACCGACTTTCAGGCGCGGATCGTCACCATGACCGCCGGAAACGAGGATGCGTTGGGGATGCCCATCGCCATCATCAACAAGCCCGGCGCCGGTGGTCGCGTTGGCTGGAACTGGTTCGCCACACAGGCTGATCCGGATGGATACACGCTGGCGGCCTATAACGTCCCGCATTTCATCGCCCAATCGATCAAGGGTGGTGTGGAATACTCAACCGACAGCTTTGAGCCCATTGCAAACTGGGGCGCAGATCCGGCTGTGTTTGTGGTTGGTGCCGACAGTGAATTTAACTCGATGGAGGACGTCGTCGCCTATGCCAAGAAAAACCCCGGCAAGCTGACCGTATCCGGTGCAGGTCTTTTTGTTGGTCACCACATTGCTGCCCTGCAGATCGACAAGGCCGCGGGAACCAAGATGGCCTATATCCCGACCAAAGGCGGCGGAGCGGCCGCCATGAAAGCGGTGATCGCCGGTGAAGTCCTGGGCGGTATCAACAATCTGTCCGATGCGTTCCGCGCACAAGAGGCGGGCAACGTTAAAATCCTTGGCGTTGCAGACCTAGAGCGCAGCACATTCCTGCCGGACGTGCCGACGATGAAGGAACAGGGGCTGGACGTGGACAATTCCTCGGTCAATTTCCGGGGCGTGATGGTGCCCAAAGGCACACCGCCTGAGGTGATCGAGAAACTGGCCGCCACCGTGCCCGAAATGTTCGCCAATTCGCGTGTTTCCAAGAAGATGGAAGCAGGTGGATCGCCCATGCACATCATGACACGCGACGAAGTGATCGAGATGTGGACGCAGCGCCAGCAGACGCTGAACGAATTGCTTGCCGGTCTCTGATCCGATCACTCCTTACGGGGCGGAGTTGATCCGCCCCGAACAACCAATCGAGGACCAAGATGAACGCTCAGGATGGGGTTTCCCCAGAAATCGCTGAATTAGATCGTATCGTAGCGCGTGCGCGTAAAGCTCAGGTGGCATTCGAAGCTGGTGGCAGTCAGGCGCTTTATGACAAAGCGGCACTTGCAGCGGGATGGGCCATCATGGAACCGGCACGCAATCGGGTACTGGCAGAGACGGCCGTCGAGACCACCGGTCTGGGCAATGTGCCGGACAAGATCACCAAGAACCACCGCAAAACCCTTGGCCTGTTGCGCGATATCGCCGATGCCAAGACCCACGGCGTCATCAGCGATGACCCATCAACCGGCATTTCGGAAATCGCGCGTCCCATCGGCGTGATCGGCGCGGTTGTGCCTTCGACCAACCCGGCTGCAACTCCCGCGAACAACATCATCAATGCGCTAAAGGGAGGCAACGCCATCGTGGTGGCGCCTTCCCCCAAGGGCGTGGCATCCTGCGAGATGCTGATTGGGTTCATTCACACAGAATTCGACAAGCTGGGATTGGATCACGATCTGGTTCAGATGATCACGGCCCCCGGATCAAAGGCCAAGACACAACGGTTGATGGAAACTGTTGATCGGGTGATCTGCACCGGCAGTCAAAACAATGTCCACCGTGCGCAATCCTGTGGCACCCCTGTGGTCGCCGTAGGTGCCGGCAACGTCACGGTAATTGTGGATGAGACTGCCGATCTGCAAGCCGCCGCCGCCAAGATCGCGGCCTCGAAATGCTATGACAACGCAACTTCGTGCTCCTCTGAAAATTCGGTGGTTGTGGTGGACGCAGTCTATGACGCCTTTGTCGCGGCGATGGCTGCCGAGGGCGGTGCTTTGGTGCCGTCTTCCGGTGCAAGTGACATCATCGCGCGGCTCTGGCTTGACGGTTGTCTCAACCGTTCGGTCATTGCGCAGGATGCCGACAAAATGCTCGAAGCTTTGGGGATGGCGGGTAAAATACCCGACGGAACTAAGTTTCTGGCCGTGGAATCGGACGGAATAGGGCCGGACCATCCTTTGTCCGGGGAAAAACTCAGCCGGGTTCTAGCACTCTATCGCGCTGCAGATTTCGACGACGCCAAGGCCACCGCCACCCGTATTCTGGCGCATCAGGGGGCGGGGCATTCGGTTGGCATACATACCGCCGAAGACTCGCGTGCGGTTGGGTTGGGTCGTGACCTGCCTACCTGCCGAGTCATAGTAAATCAGGCGCATACTTTTGCCACTGGCGGCAGCTTTGCCAACGGATTGCCCTTCTCCCTCTCAATGGGCTGCGGCAGCTGGGGGGGGAATTCCATCGACACCAATCTGCATTGGCGGCATTTCGTCCAAACCACCAAAATTGTGCGTGAAACATCGCCGCGCGAACCTGGGCTGGACGAGATATTCGGCAGCTACTGGTCGGAGGCTGGACAATGATGGAACCGCCCAAAGGAACGGTCCGCGACTGGTTGAACCAACGCGCAAGTCAGGGAGGAACCGGTTTCGTTTTCCCAGATGGGGCACCGGACCTGCGCTGGGGTGACTTGCGCGAAACAGCCCGCCGCATCGCTGTCATGCTAACGGATATGGGTGTGGCAAAAGGCGAAAGTGTCGCCATCCTCTACCCCAATTGCCGCGAAGCGCTTGAGGTCCTTTTCGGCGTTCTCTACGGAGGATTTCGGGCAACAATGATTAACCTTGTTGCTGGTGACAAAGCCGTAGCCTATGCGCTGGAACACAGTGGTGCGCACTATAGCTTTGTACATCCCGGACAAACGGAATTATTCGAGCGTACAGCCGATCCTGCCAGGATAACACCGCTGCAGACGGCAGACGCCATCAATACCGACGGCAATTTGCATACCATCTCTTCCGAAAGTCATGCGCTGTTGATGTATACTTCCGGCACGACCGGACGCCCCAAGGGCGTGGTCCACACGCATTCCAGCCTGTTGGCAGGGGGCTGGACAACTACAATTGCGCACGAGCTGTCCGAGGTTGACCGCGGGTTTTGCGTTTTGCCGATCTACCATATCAACGGGCTGTGCGTGACAGTCATGGGAACACTTGTGTCAGGCGGATCTTTGGCCATGTGCGAAAGATTTTCGGCCAGCCGGTTCTGGGGAAATCTGAGCAAGGTAGAGGCGACCTGGTTTTCGGTCGTGCCCACCATAATTTCCCACCTGCTGCACTCTGATACCAAACCGGAAGCCCAAACTCGCCAGCGTGTGCGTTTCGGGCGTTCGGCATCTTCTGCGCTGGCACCAGACGTGCAGCGCGCGTTTGAAGACCGGTTCCAAATCCCGATCGTTGAGACCATGGGGCTTACGGAATCCGCCGCGCAGATATTGTCCAACCCATTGCCACCAGGCATCCGCAAAATTGGGTCTCCAGGTATTGCTTTCGGCAATGAGGTGGCAATCATCGACACTCATTGCCAGTCTGTATCACGCGAAACGGAAGGCGAGTTGGTAATTCGCGGACCGAACGTAATGTTGGAATACCTCAAGAACCCCGAAGCGACGGCTGATGCATTTACCGCTGAAGGCTGGTTGCGCACCGGAGATCTCGCCCGCATGGATGAGGACGGTTATGTATACGTCACCGGTCGGCTGAAAGAATTGATCATCAAAGGCGGCGAAAACATCGCCCCGCGAGAGATCGACGAGGCGCTTTACTCTCACCCCGACGTTGTGGAAGCAGCGGCATTTGCCCGCCCCTGTCACAGCTACGGCGAAACCGTCGAGGCGGCAGTTAAAATTCGCGAAGGGTCGAAATTGACGCCCATGGATCTGTCCAAGATTTGCGAAGCCCAATTAGGTCGTTTCAAATCGCCCGATGAAGTTCATATCTTGCTTGATCTTCCTAAGGGGCCGTCAGGGAAAATCCAAAGAAACAGGATACTCGAGATCGTTAACGAGAAGGCTGGTAACTCAACTATCTGAACATCCACGACACTGTTTGCCAGAAAGTCCGATGTCCGCGTTAGCGAAGCTGCACTGCAGCACCGACGATGTGGTCAAATGGCAGCTTGGGGCTGTCCTGACCAACGCCAATGTCAGCAATCAACGCTTCGCAGCTACTGGTGCAAGGTGCAGCATTCGGAACTATGGGCTCACTGCCGCCATTCTCTGCGGTGGTCATCGATTGGTGGTAAGAGCGCTTACCTGCCGTCGCGGTTTGGCTTCGATGCTGCGGGTGCGGTCGACAGGTTCTAGTCCAGAGCGGACCTCCAACTAGCAATTAATTTCTCAGGTTGGTTCCTACCGGTCGGGTTCGAAGCAGTCATTCACTGGCGGGTACGGGCGCAGTTTCATTGGCATGGCTAGACGCGGCTTCATCACTGATGCTGAGCACTAGTACGAATGAGGCGAAAGAACCTGTTCCGCGATCCAGTCGAATACCATTCGAGGGCCGCGTCCCAAATTGGTCTGGTCCCGCGACATGACGTAGCCTGCGTCGCTTATGACTACATCATCTGTCACTTGCACCAGCGAACCTTTGTTGAGCAAGCCATCTATTAGACCGATCCAACCCAATGCGACCCCATCCCCTGCTAACGCAGCCTGAGTGACCATGTCGTAGTTGTTAAAGCTGATGTAATTTTTCTTTCTTTCGCCTGCAATGCCCAGACTATCAAACCAACCCTGCCAAGTTTGCCACTCGGCAGTGGCGGGTTTTGATAAACTTAGCAGTTGCACATCCAATAAGTCTGCAGAAGAGCGAATTGGTGTTATCTTTTCTAATAGCTGAGGACTGCAAACTGCTGCGACAGTCTCTTCCAGCAGTAGAATTTCACCAGGCTTAATCTCACTTCTGGGCGCTACATGGACTTGTATGTCGCAATCCGTGTCGTCCAAGCCTGGAGGCACAGTAGATGCCAGAATTTGAATCTCAATCTCGTCCCCAAGCTCTTCGCGCAAGTAAGCCAGACGCGGTAGCAGCCAGAACGTAGAGAAAGCGAAGTCGGCAGAAATCCGAACCCTTGGTTTGGATTTACGATCCAGTAAGGATCCAACCGCATAGCCCATTTGTGTCATTGCAGGTTTGACCACGTTGAGAAGCCTGAGCCCTTCATATGTTAGTGAAACGCCACGGTGTTCTCGCTTGAAAAGCACTACGCCCAAATCGATCTCCAAACCCTTAATCCGTTGAGAGATCGAAGATTGCGTCAAGCCAAGTGCTTCGCCAGCGCTTGTGAAGTTTCCATGTTTCGCGACCATTTCAAAAGCATAGAGTGCGACAAGGTTGCGGCTGAGATTGGTATTAATCTTGTTAATGTCATTCATAATTACTGAACTACTGCAAAACTACTCGAATATGTATCAAAAACTCTGTCAAAGGGTGTCTATTGCCGCCCGGACAAAAAAGAGACGGGATCGAGTCATGACCGGGTGGTGGCGCAATCAGACAACCCAGACTGCAAGAGCAATGCAGATGGGCATGGTGACTTCCCCAAAAACGTGGGTCAATTCCCATTCAACAGGTCGTGCAGGAACAGTTCAGCCTGTCGCTTCTTATTGCCTGGGTTAGGCAACACAATTTGCGGCTAGTCCAAACACGGCTTGGTGCTGAATTCGCAACGATTTGATCTTGCAACCCGCTAGATCAGCTACAGGGAGATGAAGAATATGGCAGTTAAGCCTCCACTATCGGAACTTCCGATAAAAACCGCTGAAAACGGTTTTTATCGGGGGTTCAGCGTCAACGTGACGGTAATCAGTAAGATCATTATCAGTTTACTGGTGGTCTGGTGTATTGTGTGGCCCACTCAAGCTGGCAGAATCTTAGGTGATTGGAACGCGGCTATTCTGGCTCAGTTTGCCGCTTGGTATATCTGGGTCGTAACCGCGTTTGTTATCGTTTGTATCGGGCTGGCAATCTGGCCGACCGGAGGGCGTCTTAAGCTTGGTGTCGAGGGGGAAAAACCCGAGTTCTCCAACTTCTCCTGGTTTTCGATGATGTTTGGCGCCGGGATCGGTGTCGGGATGCTGACCTGGGCCGTTGCGGAACCAGTCGCGCATTTCAAGAACAACCCATCAGTGATTCAAGGTATCACAACGGCGCTCGATGCGGACAACGTTAGAACTGCCTATGTGTGGTCCTATCTGCATTGGGGTCTTGGCGCATGGGCGTGTTACGCAATTGCTGGTCTGTCGCTGGCGTTCTTCAGCTATCGCCGCGGGCTGCCATTAACGATCCGGTCGTCGCTGACGCCGCTGTTTGGCAAGGCGCTGTCCGGTAACCTTGGTCACGTGATCGATATTGTGGCCGTTGTTGCCACCATCCTTGGCGTTGCTCAAACGTTGGGATTCGGGGTCGAGCAGTTCGTTGCGGGTCTAACGCGGATCGGTATCGGCGGGCTCGCGCATACGGATGGTTCGGCAACGACGCTTGGGATCATCGTTGCCTTAGTGGTCATCATGGGGGCCTCGACATTGTCGGCGTTGTCCGGAGTTGGCAAAGGCATCAAATGGCTGTCGAACATCAATATGGTGTTGTCGATCTTCTTGCTGGGCTTCTTTATCATCTTTGGTGCGACGTTCTTTGGTGCAAGTGCCTTCTTCGTTGGGATCTGGGACTATCTGGTAGCGCTGCCGTGGCTGAGCTTTAATGTTTATGCATCTGATGGTGTCGAAGGATCAGAATCCTTCCTGCTTGCCCAATGGCAGGGCTGGTGGCCGGTATTCTATTGGGCTTGGTGGATTGCCTTCGCACCCTTTGTCGGCTTGTTCCTTGCGCGTATCTCACGCGGTCGTACGATCCGAGAGTTTGTACTCGGCGCGATGATTGTTCCCTCGCTGATGTGCTTCGTCTGGTTCGCATGGGCCGGTGGCACAGCAATCGATCTGGAACTGAACGGCAATGCAAATGGTGTGATCCTGGATGCGGCGAATGGCGACAAGATTTTTGCCATGACCGAATTCATGCTAGCCCCAATTGCACAGGCTTTGGCCTGGGGTATGGCGGTAGTCATCGTTGTTTTGCTGATGACTTTCCTGGTGACGTCAGCTGACTCTGCGGTATTGATCGTCAACACGATCAACGCTGCAGGTGATGAAGGCCCCAAGGCACGCCCTCACATCGTGTTCTGGGGCGCTGCGCTGGCGTTGGTCGTCGGTGGATTGCTGATTTCTGGCGGCACCGGCGCAATTCAGACCGCAATGGTGATTGGGGCGTTGCCGTTCTCGATTGTGATGGCTCTTATGTGCATCGCTTTGATCAAGGCCATCTGGAATGATGGTCGGCGCGAGGCCGCAGGCGTTGCTTCAACAATTGATCCGGAAACCTCGACGATGCCAGCGGAATAGGTATCGCTAAAACTACTGAGGCCCTGGTTAACATCTGGGGCCTCATTGTCCACGACACCCTTATCCATTAAAAATTGCTAAGCGATGCATAAACGGCAGGAATGGGGTATCTGAACTTTGAGGTGTACCGAGTTGATGGTTGTCGGCTTTGGGCTGCCTGACTGGGCAGGCGGCACTGTGACTCGCGACTTTGCAATGTCCAATATACTGCGCATTGTTGCCGTTCGAAGCGACATGTGCTGCAACCGCCGTGAACGGCAGCTCTGTGGCCACCTGCTCAATGCCCGCTTCGGTTTGCATGAAGATCGCGGCTGGGAATATTTCTACAAATAGCCGCGTCGCGCCATGCTGTGAGCTCAGAAGTCACTCTGATTTTTTTCCGGGAAATCGTGCCAAATTGTCCGAAAGCCGCCGCGCCGCAAAATCAGTTCTTTGTATTCGTACTTTTCACCAAGCGGTTGTCTCGGCGCACAGCTTCGGGCAATGCAAAACACACTGGTGGATGCAATGGTGGATACACAAAGGAAGTATCAGATCAAAGCCTTGATATTAAAGAGTTTATCTTAGCTAATTGGTGCCCGGGGGCGGAATCGAACCACCGACACGAGGATTTTCAATCCACTGCTCTACCCCTGAGCTACCCGGGCACGGGAACGATATCTATCGTTGGGTGGAGGCCTTCTATGACTTGCTACAGGCGGTGTCCAGAGGCTTTTTGACATTTTTTCAATGCGGGCGCAGTTGGTCTATTTCGCTGTCGGGCACTTCCGTTTCCATATCCTCTTCCCGCTGCGACGGGACCGCGTAGGACCCGTTCAGCCATTTGGCCAGATCAACGTCGGCGCAGCGTTTAGAGCAGAAAGGGCGAAACCTGGCGACCGTGTCCTCGGCGCAGATGGGGCAGCTCATTTCAGCACCTCCGACAGCGGAATGCGACCGCGTTTGCGCTGCAATTCGTAGTGACCCAATGGAGTCCAGCCAGCCAGAGTCGTCTCTATTCCATCAGCCTTGAGCGCCGCGCGCAGGGCTGATTCAAAGCCTCTGCGATCCTTTTTAGGCATGGGAGCCAGATCTAGGGTGATCTGCCCGCCCAAACCCCTGACACGCAGCGCGCGCGGCAAGGCCTTGGCGCAGGCGAAGTTGGCCTTGGTACCGGCCGCCAGCGAGGTATCAGCACCAGTATTGACGTCCACGGCCACCAGCGCTCGGGTCGGTTGGATAAACAAATGGCCACCTCCGGACAGCGGCTCAGATATTCCGCGGGCGGTATCCAGCGCGTCGAGGACGCCGTGCGTTTCAAACCCTCCGGCTTGGGTGACGACTTCGGCCGGATCGGCCCAGTCACGCCAGGCAAGAACGTGAGGTCCGTCGCCACCCAGCAACAATTCGGGTTCGGTTCCCGGGTCGTTCAGAACCTGCTCGGCATGGGCTAGCATCGCGCCGATGTCTTCGGCGATCTCAGAAACGTCTTCGCCCTGACAGCACGACCGCAGGATAAGGCCGTAGTCGCTGCCATCCATACTGTCATGCGCAATTTCAAGAAGGCGGTCGCGTTCATCCTCGTCCCGGATACTGCGCGAGATATTCAGACCGGGCGCATCGGGTGTTACAATCGCAAACCGGCTTTTGAACAGGACACGATCGGTCACCGGCAGAGCCTTGCCCGGTTCCGCATACCCTGTCACCTGAACTAGCATCAGGGTTCCGGGGGCCAGACCTTTGGCCTGCCGCAGGAACGCCGGACCATCGGGAGTTGTCAGGAACATGCCCCCTTGCCCTTTGACGGGGCGGTCAGTGCGGGCGCGATAGATCGTGCCGGGCGCAGGCGCGTCTGCGGCAATCAGAAAATCCTCAAGCTTGCCGTCCACCATCAAAGCTGCGGCTTCACGGTTTTCGATATGATCCAGAACGATTGTACGACCCTTCATGGGACCTCACGATACAAAGGATAGCCGATGCCCTGCAAAAGGGCGGCAGTTTCGGATAGTGGCAAGCCGACAATGCCGGTGAAAGAGCCGGAAATCCAGGGAATGAAGGCCCCAGCGGGGCCCTGAATGGCGTAGGCACCCGCTTTGCCATGCCAATCCCCCGTCGCCAGATATGCGTTGATTTCCACATCCGACAGGCGCTTGACCTTAACTTGGGATACGACGTCGCGTTGTAGCACCCGATCCCCCCGCCGCACCGCGACCGAGGTGATCACACGGTGGCGTCGACCGGACAGAGCGTGCAGAAACTCTGCCGCCTGTCCGGCATCATCTGGTTTGCCAAGAATTCGACGGCCCAACGCAACAGTGGTGTCCGCGCATAGGGTGAAATCGCCGCTATCCGCCTGAACCGCCTGCACTTTTGCGCGCGTGATACGGTTGCAATATGGCGCCGGCAGCTCGCCCCTGAGCGGCGTTTCGTCAATGTCAGGGGCACGGATGGCATCAGGCTGCACGCCAAGCTGGGCCAACAGGTCCAGCCGCCTTGGGCTGCCCGATCCTAAGATAAACGCCATTGCGGCAGGCGTTACTTGAAGCGGTAGTTGATCCGACCCTTGGTCAGATCATAGGGGGTCATTTCGACCTGTACTTTGTCGCCGGCCAGAACACGGATGCGGTTCTTGCGCATCTTGCCTGCCGTATGTGCGATGATCTCATGGCCGTTTTCCAGCTCGACCCGAAACGTCGCATTAGGCAGGAGTTCCTTCACGACACCGGGAAATTCGAGCGTATCTTCCTTGGCCATGTTGTCTCCATCATTACGTTGCACCCGCAGAATCTGCGGGGATGTGCGCCTAAATGAGCCTATTTCGGGCTTATTTCAAGGCCTCAATCACGAAAGCGGGGATATTATGACTGTTTCGGCCCGGGGAAGTTGCTCGTGCCAATGGGTCCGGTTCAGCACATGACCGTCAGCGCGGACATTGGCGATCGCCGAAAGGTCGACATCGGCGAAAACCCATCCGGGTTGGTTCAAGGTCCCTTCGGCCAATACGCCGGTTTGAGGAAACCCTTTGTCAGGCGGGCCAAACACGCCGCCCGTGCCAGTGTTCTTGTCCACGGCCTCGGACCAGTCATTGTTGCCAACCAGCGAGGCCATGACCGTAACGCATTGATTTTCCAACGCGCGTGACATCGCCCCGATGCGGACCCGCCAATACCCCGACAGCGCCTCGGTGCAGGAAGGCACCAGGATCAGGTCGGCCTCCTGCAGGGCACGGCCCAATAAGGGAAATTCGCCGTCATAACAGATCAGCACCCCAATCTTGCCCAGCTCGGTGTCGAACAGCTTGATCGGGCCGCCCGGCGCGATGTCCCACTCCTCGCGCTCGAACCGGGTCATGATCTGTTTGTCCTGATGGTCGCAGCCACCGCCCGGCGCATAAAACGCCGCGCGATTCACAGGACGCCTGAAGCCATCATTTACCGGGGCTGAGGCACCCAGAATATAGATCTTGTGCGCTTGGGCCAGACGCGTGTGCAGGTTATGCACATCCTCCATCCGGTCCGAGACCGCCCGGATCGACCGCTCCAGATCGCCAGCGACATCTGCCCCGTCCAGCGTCGACAGCTCCATCGCGCCGTATTCCGGAAAGACCAGCAACTCAGCCCCCTGCCCCGCGGCCTCCGAAACCCAGCGGTCCAGCTTGTCCTCGTACTGTGCCCAACTGTCGAGCCAATCAAGGTTGTATGCAGCGGTGGCGACTTTCATATCGGTTACCCTTGGGTCCATTTTCGCGCGAGATTAGAAGCAGACATAACAGGCTGTATAGTCAAATCTGTTCGTTTGTTCGAAGGACCAACGCAACAGCGTCTCTAAGGGTCATCCGGTTTGGACGGGCGCGGGTCCCAGCCATCTTCGTACTCGCCCAATACTCTGGACAGATGCAGCAAAGACGCAAACAGCCGCGCGTAAACATCCCGCGACAACATCGGCTTGTTATCGTCCAGCAACTGCAAAAGATCGACCACGCCCGAAGAAAACGCATCGTAGATTTGCTTGTCCACCGCGGTGGGATCTAGGGTCCAATAGTTGTGTTCGTCATAGTAACTGGCTGAGTGGGGTTCATCATCAATCATCAGGCGACCTCATTTATTTGAGGCACAGGTGGGACCGGAATCCACATGGACAAGATCACTGGCAGGAAGTCACAAGAACTTGGCAGGTCGGGAAATAAGTTATCGCGGATGGGGCTTTAGTCAGAACCTTCCGTTGCTGTCGTGTTTTGGCCAAGCCGCTGGTTCCCGTTTACAGATCCCTGATCCAGAACTGCAACGGCTTTGGTGTCTCATCGACCTCCCCGATATCTTTCCACGAGAATTGCGCGACAACTCCGGGCAGCGGCACGTAACCCCGCGCGCGCCAGAACGTATCCAGTGGGCGATATCCTTCGGGGCGTCGCGGGTGATCCGCCGCGCGCTGGACGCTGCAAAATGCACATTTGGAGAAGCCAAGCCTACGGGCATGTGCCTCGCGCAGGTCAAAGAACCTGTGCCCGATCCCCTGCCCGCGATATTCGGGCAACAAAACGGATTCGGCGCAGTAGAAGATGCCGTCCAGATTCAGACCAATGCCTTCAAATGCGGCGGCGAAATCCTCGGCGTGGTCAGTCAACGGCGCGCCTGTGGATGCGCCGATCAGACGGTCCTTGTCGAAGGCGCCAACCACGATGGCCCTGTCGCTGTCACGATAGGATTGCAGGTACTCACGCTCGTACTCCAGATCACCATCATAGAGATAGGGCCAGGCGTGAAACACTTCGATCCGCAGGCGGGCAACGTGATCCAGAGCGTCAGCCAGTGCCACCCCGGTCAGGGGGCGGACGTCGGTGACCTTAGCCATTAGATACCTGTTTGGTCCAGTCGGCGAGGTTGTAGAACGTGGTCACGCGGGTGATCTTGCCATCGTGCAAGTCAAAGAATGAGCCAGCGGGCAGGCGATAGGTCTGACCGTGCGCCTCGGGCAGACCCTCATCGGTTTCAAGATAAGTGCCGTTGACGATGAATTCGGCAGCCGCGCGGGTGCCGCCTTCGGCGTCGAACACCACAATATCGGTCAGGTTTTCGCGGTAACTACGGTTCATATGGGCGCAGAAAGCCGCGAATTTCTCTTTACCGACACGGATCTGGCCTTCGTTCACGTGATGGGCCACGTCGTCGGACAGGCAGTCCAACATGCCGTCCACATCCCCGGCATTGAAGGCTTCGAAATAGGTTTTGACGGTCTGGTTCATGATCACTCCGTAGGTTCGCCCCAGCGGTCTTTCAGATGCTGGATGATCTGATCTCGGGTCTGTCGGTAGTGATGTAACTTCTGTTCGCGGGTTTCGCCCATCCCGGTAGGGTCCATTATTGGCCAATAATCGACATCCAGATGAAATATCCGGGTCAGTTCCAGCGCCCTGCGCTGGCTTGCGGGTGACAGCGCCACGATCAGGTCGAATGAGCTGAGATCGTCGCCCCATTCCTGCATCTCGTCAAACGAGCGCGAGCGGTGGCGGGACAGTTCGACCCCGATCTCGTGACAGGCCGCAATGCAAAAGCCATCGATCTCAAGGTCGTTATGGACACCAGCGGATTGCACATAAGTGCCGGTGCCATAAAATTTCTTCATGATGCCTTCGGCCATCGGTGACCGAACCGAATTATGGTCGCAACAGAACAGAATGGACTGCGGCAGAGACGTCACCCGTCACCCCCCAAAATGCAGCACGCAGATCAGCGTGAACAGGCGGCGGGCGGTGTCAGTGTCGATATCCGCTTTTCCCTCCAGCCGTTCCTGCAACACGCGGCTGCCTTCGTTGTGGATTCCGCGCCGCGCCATGTCGATGGTTTCGATCTGGCTGGGCGGCAGGGATTTTACCGCGTCGAAATAGCTTTCGCAGATCTGAAAATAATCTTTGACCACCTGCTTGAATGGTCCCAGCGACAGGTGAAACTCGGCGGCTTTTTCCTCGGCCTCGGTGGCGATATCAAAGACCAGCCGCTTATCCCGGATCGACAGCTGCACATGATAGGGACCATCGGGCACTACACGGTCATCGCGCCGAGGCAACGCAAAGCTGTTTTCCTCGAGCAGATCAAAGATCGCAACCTTGCGCTCCTGCTCGATCTCGGGGGTCGGCGGGGGCAGGTTTCGGTCGTCCAGTTGGATATGCGAAATACGTGTCATGTGTGTCTGGTCCATTCAGATCAGCACAGACCTATAACAAGCGAATTGGATCGGCAACGCCCGCGCGGGCAGACATTGCGGGAATTCATCCGTTGAGGCGTTTCAGACGCGCGGTCACCGACAACCCATGCGCCTCCAGGCTTTCGGACCGGGCCAGTTGTTCCGCCGCAGGTCCAATTGCGCGCAACGCCTCGGGCGTCATCTGGCTGAGCGTTGTGCGTTTGAGAAAATCCATCACGCTGAGGCCAGACGAAAACCGGGCCGACCGCGCTGTGGGCAGAACATGGTTCGGGCCGCCAACGTAATCGCCGATCGCTTCGGGCGTGTACTGGCCCAGAAAAATGGCCCCAGCATGAATGGTTTTCGCGCTAAGCGCCACGGGGTCCGCCACGCAAAGCTCTAGGTGTTCCGGGGCGATGCGGTTTGACAGGGTGGTCGCTTCGTCCAGATCGCGGACAGTGATGATCGCTCCGAAATCGCGCCAACTGGCCCCTGCAATCGCACGCCGCTGCAGGGTTTCAAGGCGTTTTTCAACCGCCTGAGCCACAGCCTGCCCAAAACCCGCGTCATCGGTGATCAGGATCGATTGCGCACTTTCGTCATGTTCGGCCTGGCTGAGCAGGTCCAGTGCGATCCAGTCAGGGTCGTTGTCGCTGTCGGCAATCACCAAAATTTCCGAGGGGCCTGCGATCATGTCGATCCCGACCTTGCCAAAAACCCGGCGTTTCGCAGCTGCCACAAAGGCATTACCGGGGCCGGTAATCTTGTCGACGGGCGTGATGCTTTCGGTGCCATAGGCCAAAGCTGCAATCGCCTGCGCGCCACCGATGCGATAGATCGTGTCCACGCCCGACAATTGCGCCGCCAACAGGACCACCGGGTTTACCACCCCGTCCGGCGTTGGCACGGCAATGGCCAGCCGTTCAACCCCTGCCACCTTTGCCGGGATCGCGTTCATCAGCACCGAAGATGGATAGGATGCCAGACCACCGGGCACGTACAGACCCGCCGCCGACACCGCCGACCAACGCCAACCAAGGGTTGCCCCAGCCTCATCCGTCCATTGGAGATCATCAGGCATCTGCTTTTCGTGATAAGACCGGATACGATCTGCCGCCAGCTCCAGTGCGTGGCGGTCTTCATCAGAAACTTTCGCGACGGCCTCGGCAATCTCGGCAGCCGAGAAGGCCAGCGTATCGGATGTAAGCTCAAGCCGGTCGAACTTGGCGGTCAGTTCGATCACCGCCGCGTCGCCCCGGGCCCGCACATCGGCAATGATCTGGGCCACAACCGCATCCACATCCGGGCTGTCTTCGCGCTTGGCGGACAGCAGGGTCTGAAAGGCGGTTTCAAACTCGGGCGATGTGGCGTTCAGGAAAACGGGCATGGTCTTGCACTCCGGCGCGGTTGATCGGGACATATCGTCGGGATGGGCGGGCCTCAACCCTCAGTGCGCGGGGTGCAGCGATTTGCGCATCTCGCGGCAGGGCAAATCCTGGCGGTCACAACGCTGACCGGTGGCCTGCCAACCCTGCCGCAGGTAAAACGCCTGCGCGGTCGCCGTCGCCTCAAGCCGGGCCTCGGTGCATCCGGCGGCAATGAGTTCCCGTTCAAGACGGTCCAACAGGGCCGCCCCGATACCGCAGCCGATATGGTCGGGGTCGATGTACAGCAGCGTGATTTCACCGGTTTCGATCAGGCCACCCACGGCAGTAACCTGCCCGGCCTGTTCGGTCAGCCAGATCTGCGATCCGTCCCTGATCCATCCACGGATGGTTTCGGGATCCTTGTTCGCCGTCCATTGCGCAATGACCTGCGGGTCGTCCTGGTGATCTGCCCGGCACAGTTCAGTGATCGACCGGATCAGAACCCGACTGAGGTCAAAGACGTCAAACACAGTGGCACGACGATGTACCAGACCTGCCGGGGGTCCGGAGAACGCCTGTGATATGCCGCGCTTATTCCGGATGGTGCGGGGCCTGACCCGACGGTGCCTGATATGGGCGAGTTACGTCCTTGAGCGTGGCGTCCAGCGCCTCGACCGACAGGCGGATCGCGCCATCACCCGCCAAGGTCAGCAAGATCTGTCCGGCCCCGTCTTCTGCCGCTTCGAAATCGACGGACAGCAGCGACATAACCATATCCTTGTCGCTGCGATCAACGCCCTGGCTTGAGACAGACAGAACCGAATCAAACACCAAAACCGACTGTACGCGTTCAAACGGACGGTTGCGGCTGGTGGCAGCGTCTTTGTCTTCCCATCGAAAACGGTTCAGCAACAGGCCGAAACGACGCTCGGACGGGCGCCATGTCATCTCGGTGATCGGAAACACCGCGTCCTGCGTCAGGGTTGAGATCACCTGAAGGTCCTCATCATCCTGCGCACCCAGATTCAGCGGGGCCTCGCGCCCGTCATGGAAACTTGCGTCTGTCATTGGCCTTTTATCCGTTCAATTTTTGCGCCTACGCCTTCCAGCTTGCGCACCACATGCTCATATCCACGGTCCAGATGATAGACCCGACTGACCACTGTTTCCCCTTCGGCTGCCAGACCGGCAAGGATCAGTGACACCGAGGCCCGCAAATCCGTCGCCATCACCGGGGCCCCCTTCAGGCGCTCAACACCTGTTACCGTGGCAGTCCCGCCATGTACCTCTATATCCGCGCCCATCCGCACCAGCTCTGGCGCGTGCATGAACCGGTTCTCAAAAATCCGCTCTTCCAGCACCGAGGTGCCCTCGGCGGTGCACATCAGCGCCATCATCTGGGCCTGCAAATCGGTTGGGAATCCCGGGAACGGTTCGGTGACCACATCCACTGCTCGGACGCGGCCGTTTTTGCGGGCCACTTTCAGACCCTTGTCCGTTTCTTCAACGCTGACCCCTGCCGCATCCAGTTTGGCCGCGAAGGATTCAACAAGACGCATGCGTCCGCCCAGCAGTTCGACCTCGCCGCCACAAATGGCGGGTGCCAGCATATAGGTGCCCAGCTCGATCCGGTCGATTACAACCTGATGGGTGGCACCGTGCAGGCGATCGACGCCCTGTATTTCGATGGTCGAAGTCCCCTCGCCCGCGATCTGGGCGCCCATCTTGCGCAGACATTCAACCAGATCGACAATCTCGGGCTCTCGCGCGGCGTTCTTCAAGACAGTGGTGCCTTTGGCCAGCGTGGCCGCCATGACGATGTTTTCCGTCGCCCCAACCGAGGCAAAACGCATTTCATGTACCCCGCCTTTCAGCCCGCCCGGAGCCTTGGCGTGGAGATACCCGTCTTTGAGTTCGATCTCAGCCCCCAAAGCCTCAAGCCCTTCGACGTGCAGGTCCATCGGCCGCGCGCCGATCGCACATCCCCCCGGCAGCGACACAACCGCATGCCCAAAACGCGCCAGCAACGGACCCAGCACCAGATTTGAGGCCCGCATCTTGCGCACGATCTCATAGTCCGCTGTCTGGCTGGTCAGATCGTGGCTGGACATCGCCTGCACTTGGCCATCCTGCAGCGACGACACCTCGGCGCCCAACGATTGCAGCAGAGCCGTCATGGTCTTGATGTCGCTGAGACGTGGCGCGTTTGTCAGCGTCAGCGGTTCTTCGCTGAGAAGCGTTGCGGGCATCAGCGTCAGGCACGCATTTTTAGCCCCCGCAATTGGTATCTGACCGTTAAGCGGCCCGTTGCCTGTTACCAGAATCGAATCCATTTGCTCTTATCCCTCGTCCTTGCCGGCTTTGCCGTTCGGGGTCGCACGCGCCTTGGCCTGCGCCTTACGCCGCGCCATATTCGCTTTCAGCGCCGCTTTCAGCCGCTCTTCGCGCGCATCCCCGGATTTGCCAGGCTTTTTTGGTGCATTTTTGTCTGCCATGGTCTTTCTCTACAGGAGGGGAAAAAAACCGTCCAGACACCCTTGCGCCGCGTTTCGTTTGAGTCTAATCACCCGCCCACAGCGCTGCTGTAGCTCAGAGGTAGAGCACTCCCTTGGTAAGGGAGAGGTCGAGAGTTCAATTCTCTCCAGCAGCACCATCTTTCCAGACAACCGCATATTCCACCAGGCAGGTCGCGGACAAGTGTATTGTGAGCGCGCATTGCTTTCTCGTACGCCTATGCCTCTAGATTTGACAGAATCCTTAGTCGGTGCTTACTTAAAACGCAGGATAATTGCCTGAATTTTCGATTGTTATCAGCACACTGAGGTGCCGTGACCGGCATCCCCCACCAGAATGCAAGTCTGGAGATTTGATGATGGAACTAATCGCTGAACAGCTGCGCGCCTTTCCGATCATGGCGCTTTTTCTATGCCTAGGCCTGGGGTACGGCGTCGGAAAATTCAGGGTCGGAAAATTCGAACTGGGCGGTATTGCCGGAACCTTGCTGGTGGCAGTTTTTGTAGGTCAGATTGGCGGGATCACCTTAAGCACGGATGTTCAGAACGTCTTTTTCTCATTGTTTATTTTCATGGTCGGCTACAATGGTGGACCCCAGTTCTTTGCGGCTCTGAACCGAACCGCACTTACAAAACTGTTAGCAGCCTTCATGATGACCCTCTGGGGACTGTTTTTCGTGATCGTTGTGGCGCGACTGGCCGGGCTCGACAAAGGGCTGGCAGCAGGTCTTGCGGCCGGAGGATTGACGCAATCGGCCATCATCGGCACCGCAGGCAACGCCATCGACTTGCTTGGTCTTGCAGCGGATGAAGCTGAAAAGCTGAAAACCAACATCGCGGTTGGTTACTCTGTCACCTACATCTTTGGATCGATCGGTCCCATTCTGGCGGTGAGCATCATTCCAATCATCATGCGCTGCGATCTACGGCAAGAAGCGATCAAGCTGGCCCAAAAGCTCAGCGGTGGCGGCCGTAAACTGGCAGATGGTGAGTTCCTGCCAATGAACCGCTTTGAGGCTCGCGCCTATCAGGTCAATGATGACGCCGCCATTGCCGGCCAATCCGTCAAATCCATCGAGGCGGAGTATGACGGTGACCTTTTGGTCGAACGGCTGCTGCGGAATGGCGTGCCGGTGGACCCAGCACCGGATACCGTGGTCGGCGTGGACGACGTAATCGTGGTTTCGGGCCTTGTTGCAACGTTGGTTCAATTCGAAGGAACGGCCAGCGGTGAAATCGGAGAATACCCGCCGGAACTGACCGTCGTCGAGGAAAGGCGCAATGTCGTGGTCACCAATCGTAAACTGGCTGGTAAAACCCTTGAACAGCTGAACAAAGCGTTGACACCGGATCAGCGGCGCGGTGTCCATATCTCAAAGATCACACGGATGGGGCATGACGTCCCTGTTCTGCTCAATACCGAGATCCACGCAGGCGATGAGATCAGCATTGTTGGCCACAAGAACGACCTGAATCGCGTGGCCAAACAGGCGGGGTATGTTCCGCCTGCGGCCTCGGTTACGAATTTCATCGCATTGGGGATCGGTGTGGCCGTCGGCTATCTGATTGGCGAGATCAGCTTTGTCATTGCCGGAACCAAGGTTGCATTGGGGTCGGGTCTTGGATGTCTCATAACAGGGCTGATCATCGGATACCTGCGTATCCGTCGACCCAAGATTGGCGGGATCAATCGGGGGGCTGCCAACTTTTTGCAAAGCTTCGGGCTGGCGGTATTTGTCGGTGTCGTTGGACTGAACGCGGGCAAACCTGCGCTGGAGGCAATTCAGCAATACGGAATTACCCTGCTGCTGCTGGGCATCGTGGTCACAATGATGCCGATGATCGTGCAGTTCCCGATCAACTATTTCGCGCTGCGCATTCGCAACCCGGTCGAGGCTTGCGCGGTGGTGACCGGATCACGCTCGGGCAACCCCGGATTTGCGACCTTGTTGGAAAAGGCAGGCAACTCAACGCCGACACCGGCCTTTACCATGACCTACGCGGTGGCGAATATCTTCCTGACGCTTTGGGGGCCGCTGGTCGTGGCTTTTGTGCCCTAGGCTACATCAGCAGGATCACGATGACCGAGCCCCAAAGCGCCAGCAACACGTTGCCGACCGCATATCCCAGACCATAGCCCAGCGTGGGCACCTGGCTCTGAGCGGCTTCCTGCACGGCAGCAAGACCTGGGGCCGAGGTTCCGGCCCCACAACAGGTCCCGGCCAGAACGCCCTCATTGATGCCAAAGACCTTGCGGCCTACAAACACGGCTGATCCATGCGCCAGCAACACGATGGCCACCGACCCCAGGATCAGGGACGGCCCGCTTTCGACAACTCCGGTTACAAAGCTGGGTCCCGAGGTGATGCCGACACAGGCCACAAAGACACACAGACCCAGGGAATCGAAAATCCACAGGGTCGCCTCGGGGACAAACCCAAAAGTCCTGTGGACCGAGCGCAGCCATCCTGCCACCAACCCGCCCAGCAGCACCCCAACCGATGTGCCAAGCCCCAGTTCAATCGCACCGTATTTCAGCGCAGGAATACCGATGAGCCCGCCTAGCAGAATAAAGAACGCCACAAAGACCATATCGGTCTTGTTTGTTTCGCGATCCAGGTAGCCCAGTTTGGCAGCAGCGTCCTCGATATGGCTGCGGGTGCCCGACACTGTCAGAACATCCCCCATATGCAGGGTCACGCGGCGAAAAACCGGCAGCCGCTCGCCACTGCGCATGATGCCCCGCAAGAATATGGTGCGGGCCTCGGGGCGGGCAGACAGCTCGGCCAGTGTCTGGTTCACCACGGCCTTGTTGGTCACGACGATATCGCTTGTTTCTACCGGCAGGTCGAGCAATTCCGGATCTTCGACCTCTTCACCCAGCATACTTGTGTGATCGATCAGATAGGATCGCAGCCCGGCAATAGCCGCGATATCACCCGTTTCCAGAACCATATCGCGGGTCGTGGGCAAGATCTTTTTCCCCCGGCGCACCCGGTCAAAAAAAGCGCGCACATGGGGAGGAACGCAGGCTTCGATCTCGGCAATTGTCCGGCCCGAAAACACGGGGTTGATGCGATAGGCGCGGGCCTCAAAGTCGCGGTGTTCGGACACCATCGGGGCATCATTGTTGTCCAACTCAGCCTCATGCTCTGCGCAGGCCTCTTTCAGGGACCGCCCATAAAAGCGGGGAGCCAGTTGGGTGTGGAAAAAGATAGTGGCGACTACTCCAACAAAGTAAGCCACCGCAAAGCCGGTGGCGATTTCTCCGTCAAATATTTGTTGTGCGGCAGGGTCGGCACCGGCTTTGGCAAATGTGTCAATGGCCACGCCCAGTGTCGCGCTTTCGGTGACGCCACCAGCCAAAAGCCCCGCCGCGATCCCCACCGACAACCCCATCAAAGGTGCCAGTAGCGCAGCAACCACCAAGGCCACGACGCATAACAGTGCAGTGATCGCAATCTGCGGCAACGCCCCAAAGTTCAAGGATCGAAAGAACTGCGGCCCTGTTCGATATCCGATGGAAAACAAAAACAGTAAAAAGAACGCCTGTTTCAGATCGTCCGAGACGACCACCCCGGTCTGACCAACCAGAACGCCGCCCAGCAAACAGCCCGCCACCGACCCGACCGTAAACGAGCCGATGGTGATTTTGCCCAGCGCATAGCCCATGGCGAGACTGCAGAACAAGGCTAGCTCAGGGTGGGTGCCAAAGATCGCGCCGATCAATTCCATCCAGGTCTTCCCCTGTGTCCTTGCACCGTCCCCTTACCCATGCAGCGACAATCCCTTCGAGGCGCGATAGGCCTGCACATACCCAATGGCAACCGCACGCACGGCCCGGCCGATCTGGCGATAGGCGCTATCATCGAGATTGGCAAAAGACACGCGCGCTGACCAATTTGGGGCGTCAAAGCCCGACCCGTTCAACAACACAATCCCATGATCCTGCGCCAGCTTGAAAGAGATATCCAGCGGATGGACATTTTCCTTGATCCAGTCAACCACCTCTTCTCCGACGTATTTCCGCAGCCAAAACTCAAAGTCGAGTATGCCGTAATACCGGTCGTACAATGGGTTTTCTGGCACCTCGATGCCCATGCCTTCGACCAGTTCGGTAAAGCGATGTTCGAGGATTCCCTGACAGAACGCCTGATAACTTTTGTCTTCGTCCATCATCTCGACCAGAGAGAACAGAGTCATCATTACCTGCTGCGGCAATGACAGCCCCGCAGTGTGGTTCAGCGCCACATCGCGGCTGTCGGCAACAATCCGGTCGATGAATTTGAACGAGGATGGATCGGGCGTCAGCGTCGTATACCGCGCCTCGACCTTTGCTTTGACCTCGGCGGGGGCTTCGGCAATCATCTTGTCGAAAATGTTATTCTCGGCGACCAGAATAGTGCCCAAGCGCCAACCTGTGCAGCCAAAATACTTGGAATAGGAATAGACCCCGATTGTATTTTCGGGCAGGTGCCCCATGACTGACTGGAAGTTAGGAACAAAAGTGCCATAAACGTCATCGGTCAGAATGATCAGATCCGGGCGGCGTGTTTTGACAAACTCGACCAGCCGGGCCAAAACCTTGGGGCTCATCGCGACGGCCGAAGGGTTGCCTGGATTGACCAGAAACAGCGCTTTGACCTTTGGATCGGCCAACTGTTCCAAGTCCGCATCAGTCAGCTGGAAATTGTCCTCCTCTTCCGATGACACATCCACCACGTTCAGCGCGTAATCCTCAAGCTCGGGCATTTCCAGATAGGGTGTAAAGATCGGCGTCCCTAGAGCGATAGTGTCGCCTGCATTCAGCAAACGCTGATTTTTCAGCGCCTTGAAAATATAGCACATTGCGGCCGTTCCACCTTCAACCGCGTAGATGTCGAACTTGGTGTCGGGCCGGTGCCCCGCGCACATCGCCCACATCAGGTATTCATGGACGATGATCTCATTATGTTCGAGACACCGATCCGGTATCGGATAATGGTCACCCACAATCCCGTCGGTCAGCTCCAATACAAAGTCGTCCGGAGTAAAACCGAATTTCTGTACCGCAAAATCCACCATAGCCGCCAGCGTATCAGCGCCCGGAGGACCGCTTTGCCCCTGGGACGTCGCGCAATAGGCCTTGAGCCGACCGTAACTGCCCGGCCCTTGCGGTGTACCCGCCAGACCAACCTGTGGTTCATTGCGGTGCCGCTGGGCCTCGGTCATCGCAAACTGACCCAGCAGGAAGAACGCCTCGCGCGCTTTGGTGGCGATCCAGTTGGGATTGCCGCGTCCCGCGTTCAGATAGGGCAAGGTCGACTTGTGCGCCTCTTTCTGGGCCAGCTTGATAAGCTCGTCCTTGATCTGAAACGGGCTCAGGTGTTCGAACTTGTGAAGATTCAGCGTGTCCGGCATGGCAGTAATCCCTTCGTGTAAATCATCGGAAGCAATCAAACCGATGGTACGAAAGGATTTATGCCTGTGTAAACGGCTTAGTCATGAGTGCCGGCTTCAAGGGGCGATCAGTTCAACCGTCCGGACGCAGCCAACGCGCCAACCAGTGAATTTTCAATCTCACCCGGCAGTTCCCGGCCCTTTTCGTACAGACTTGCAGCAACCCAGCCCACCATATGGCCGCGGGCCCCAAGATCGTTTGCGCGCACCAGGGTCGGCGACGTTCTTTCAATATTGACCAATGCCATTGAGCGTTCGATTTCATTCTCGCTGAGAACCATTTTTACCGCGCTGAAGATGTCCACCGAGACCTGCAGCGTTTGGGTCTCAAGCCGATGCGCAGCATCCGTCAACATTCGGGTGCAAAACGCGGACAAGAAATACCAGCGAAAGATTGAAAAAACGCGGTCCTGCATTTCCCCATGTGGGCTGACATCGACAGAGGCTGTTTCAGCAATACGTTCAAATGCAGCCTCGGCTGCCCGGGACGCCTTGCAAATCTGACTTTCGCGTCTTGCAATCGAGATTACGCGCGGGGCGAATTCCATTGCGACTTCGTGAGTTTCCAAATTCATGGTCGTCCTCCAACGCTAACACTTGTTGAGGACATGGAGACCTTCGTAGAGATTCTGTTGTGATTTGCCGCCATTTTTTGCAGAAACTGCCTGATTGCTGACTGAACAAAAATGCCACAAACGGGCATTTTACGCAAACAAAAGCAGTCACCTCAACGCACTAGACGGAAAAACTGTGGATTCCTGACAGCGCATGAATTGCGGCGGACATCACGATTCCAGTTGCCGCGCACATAGAACTGACACGTTCTGGCAATAGTTATGCCAATTTCTGCATCTATGAATACTCAATCCTGCTGCTCAGTTTACTAGTTTTTCTTTAACGAGGGGGTACGAGCGGGACCAGGGGGTGAGCGCCTGCACTTTCGGGTATGCCAAAAGGCAGAGATGCTCCCCCCGCCCGCAGTCCATCAGTCAATCTTGTTTTTCTGCGCATGCGGCGTGACGCCAAAACTCGACCGAAAAACGCGCGAAAAGTGGCCGGGGTTTTCGAATCCGCAGGCCATGGCGACCTCGGTCACCGACGCTTCGGTTTGCAACAGAAGTTTCTGCGCGCGTTCCAGGCGCAGCTCCATGAAGTATTTCTTGGGTGACGTATTGAGGTATTTACCAAACAACCGCTCAAGCTGCCGGGTCGAGATCCCAAGATCCTCAGCTATCTGCGACGGAGAGACTGGCGCCTCGATACAGTTTTGCATGATCTGGATCGCCCGGGCCAGGTGAGCGTTGCGCATCCCGTTGCGTGATTGCAGCGATACCCGTTGTTTCGCTGTGGCGTTGCGCACCGCGTTATAGACCATCTGGTCGGCGACTGCGATTGCCAGTTCCTTACCATGATCTCGTTCAATCAGGTGCAGCATCAAGTCAGCGGTGGCGGTGCCGCCCGAGGCTGTGATGTGTTTTTCGTCGGCTACAAATACGCTGCGCACAAGGTTCACCTCTGGGAAGGCTTCCATGAAGGCGTCGTGATACTCCCAATGGATCGCCGCCTGCATCCCGTCTAAAAACCCCGCCTCGGCCAAAAGCCAAGCCCCGGAACATAGCGCTCCAATAGGTGTTCCCCGCGCCCGTTCCCGCCGCAAGGTCGCCAGCAGTGGTCGGGTGACATGATTGCGCATGTGGATGCCCGACAGCACAAACAGCTGATCGGTCTTGGGCAGGGTCTCCAATCCCCCGTGTACCAACGTCACCACCTCATTTGAACAGACGGCCCGCGCACCCTCTTCCGATACCAGAGCCCAGTCATATAGCTTTTCCTCGCTGACCAGGTTGGCAATTCGCAACGGTTCGACGGCGCAGGAAAAAGCGAGGTGCGAAAACTCCTCGATCAGAATGAAGGTGATGTGCCGCGTCTGGCGCATATGTGTTCCCATTTTACCTGCGTCTTGGGCCGGTGGCTCAAATGATGGGTCATGCTGCACGATTTTTTAATGTATACAAGTTGTATTTTCTTAGGATACAAGAAAGGCGCGGCCGCACCGACGCGATTCGCGCCGGAAGACGCAGGGGAACTGAATGAAAGACGATGCGAAATCCCGAAAAACAGCGCTGACAGAGCATCTGAAAGCGTCGATTCTGACCCTGCGCCTGCAACCCGGCTCGGATCTGGATGAGGCGCACCTGTCTGATGCCTTCGGCCTGTCACGCACCCCTCTGCGTGAGGTATTCCGCCAACTGGCGGGCGAAGGTTACCTGGACCTGCGGACCAACCGCAGTGCGCGGGTGACCGAAATGTCCTATACTACGCTGCGCGATTTCTTTCTGGCCGCGCCGATGGTCTATGGAGCGATCTTGCAGCTGGCGGCGCAGAATGCCACACGCACGCAGATTGATGAACTGAAGGAAGCCCAGCAAGCCTTCAAGGCTGCGCTTCGGTCTGGTCCGGGCGAGGATCGCGCGCTGGCAAACAACCGCTTTCACGATGTGACCGGAGAGATGTCCGGCAACGTCTATCTGCTGCCTTCATTCAATCGGTTGCTGATTGATCACGCGCGGATCGGGATGACCTTTTACCGCCCGCAAACGACCAGCATATCCGACAACCTGTCCAAGGCCAGCCAACAACATGACGCCATCATCGCCGCCATCGAGGCGGGCGATGAGGCAGCCGCTGCGCAGCTTGCCGAAGACCACTGGAACCTGTCACGCGATCAGATCGAGCTATTTGTGATGCCTGACGCGCTGGACGCCCCAATGGGCATCGCGCCGCTTTCTAAACCTGCATGAGGACGGAATGAACCCAATCTTCAGATTTGAGGGGATCTATACCCCGGTGGTCACGCCCTATCACGACGATGGCCGCGTGAATTGGGACGCCCTGGCGCAGGTGATCGAAAACCTTATAGCGCATGGCGTGCATGGTCTGATCACCGGTGGGTCGACCGGTGAGAATTATGCCCAGACGGTCGACGAGCGGCTAGAACTGGCGCGATTTACGCAAAAACAGGTGCAGGGCCGCCTACCGCTGGTAGTGGGAACTGGTGCGATGCTGACACCGGATTCTCTGGCACTGGCCTCGGGCGCGCGTGAGATCGGAGCGGATGCCATCCTGCTGGCCAGCCCGCCTTATTCCGTACCGACCGATCGGGAAAACGCGCTGAACGCGCTGGCCATCGACAAGGCGGCTGATCTGCCGGTGATGCTGTACAATTATCCGCATCGCACCGGCACCATGATGGGAGAAGAGTTCCTGGACCGCGTCGGCCGCAGCCGGAACTTTTGCGGCATCAAGGAAAGCTCGGGCGATATCAACCGGGTGCACCTGCTGGCGCGGGACTATCCGCATATCCAACTGGGTTGCGGCATGGACGATCAGGCGCTGGAGTTCTTTGCCTGGGGTGCACCGTTCTGGGTTTGTGGAGGATCGAACTTTTTGCCTGCCGAACATGTGGCGCTTTACAACGCCTGTGTGGTCGAGGGCAATTTTTCCAAGGGTCGCCGCATCATGTCGGCGATGATGCCGCTGATGCGCGTACTGGAACAGGGCGGCAAGTTCATCCAGACCATCAAACATGGTGTCACCATGAACGGGATCGAGGCGGGTATGATGCGGCCGCCGCTGAAGGGTCTGAACAAGGATGACAAGCGCGCGTTGGAACAGGTGACGCGCGTGCTGAAACAGACAATCGCTGACATTGTGGCTGAAGAATAGGATTGGGGGTAAGAGATATGGATCTGCTGACACAGGACGAATACAAATCCATCGCCACCGGTCTGGACCTGCCAACCGGAGCCTTCATCGACGGCGCTTATCGCCCGGCGATCTCTGGCCAGACATTTGGCACGGTGAACCCGGCAACCGGTGAGAAACTGGCCGATATTGCCGCCTGCGGCGTGGCGGATGTGGACTTCGCCGTTGAAAAGGCGCGCGAGGCTTTCGACGACGGCCGGTGGTCCAAGCTGCACCCGTCGGATCGCAAGGATGTGCTGATCCGGATGTGCAAACTGATCACGCGTAATGCCCGCGAACTGGCGGTGATGGAAAGCATCGACAGCGGCAAGACCATCTATGACTGCGAAACTGTGGACGTGCCCGAGACGATCCATTGCCTGAAATGGCATGCCGAAGCGATCGACAAGATCTATGATCAGGTGTCCCCTGCCAGCGATGATCACATTGCCATGATTGTGCGCGAACCGATTGGCGTTGTGGGTCTGGTGCTGCCGTGGAACTTCCCCCTGCTGATGCTGGCGTGGAAAATCGGGCCGGCTCTGGCGGCGGGCTGTTCGGTGGTGGTGAAACCAGCGACGGAAACCTCACTGACAGCGCTGCGATTGGCAGAACTGGCGACTGAGGCCGGGGTGCCGCGTGGGGTGCTGAACGTCGTGCCCGGTGGGGGCGCAGAGGTGGGCGAGCCCATCGGGCGGCATATGGATATCGACATGGTGTCCTTCACCGGCTCGACCGTGACCGGAAAACGCTTTCTGACTTATTCGGCGGAAAGCAACGCCAAAGAGGTCGTGCTTGAGATGGGCGGCAAGAACCCGGCCATCGTGTTGGAGGATGCCGAAAACCTCGACCGTGTGGCTGCGCATGTAGTTAATGGCGCGTTCTGGAACATGGGCGAGAACTGCTCGGCCTCTTCCCGTCTAATCGTGCATAAGGCCGTGAAACCCGAGCTGCTGAAGCGCATCGCTCATCACGCCAAACAGTGGAACATCGGCGACCCGCTGGACCCCGAAACCCGCATGGGTGCGCTGGTCAGCGAAGGGCATTACACCAAGGTTTGCGGCTATTTGGGTCAGGCGGAAAACGTCTTGATCGGGGGCAAAGCGGACAAGGGGTTCGTCGAGGCCACGGTGATCGAAGTGCCAGGCAATGATGCCCCGCTGGCGCGCGAAGAGATCTTTGGCCCCGTCCTGTCCGTGATCACCGTGTCGGGCTTTGACGAGGCCATCAAGATCGCCAATGACACGGAATACGGCCTCTGCGCCTCGATCTTCACGGCCAACGCAAAACGGGCCATTCGCGGCGCGCGGATGATCCGGGCGGGCACCGTGACCATCAACAGCTTTGGTGAGGGGGATATCACCACGCCTTTTGGCGGATACAAGCAATCCGGTTTTGGCGGGCGGGACAACTCGGTTCATGCCCATGATCAGTACACCCAGTTGAAAACCATCTGGATCGATCTGGCCGATGACGCAGATGAGGCCGTGGATTGAGCAGCTACACGGCCCGAACCCTGCCGGTTCATCGCGGCCCGGCGGCGTGGAGTATTATTCTGGGCGACCCGCCGCCCCCGCAACAGCTGGACGGTGAACTGACGGCAGATTTCGTGGTGGTTGGTGCCGGTTTCGCCGGGTTGTCTGCGGCGCGGCGTCTGGCGCAATTGCAACCGGGTGCCACGGTGGCCGTGCTTGAAGCCGGACGTGTGGCCGAGGGTGCGGCGGGGCGGAACTCGGGGTTTATGATCGACCTGCCGCATGATCTGTCGTCCTCAGATTATGCCGGTGCAGGGAACGACGCCGCGATGATCGCGCTGAACCGTCAGGCGATTGCCTTTGCCCGATCAGCGGTCGAGCAATACCAGATCGACCCGAATTTCTTTGACCCGGTTGGGAAGGTGAACGGGGCGGCCAGCGCTGCAGGGCACACCCACAACCAAAGCTATGCCAGGCACTTGGCCACCCTGGGCGAGACCAGCGAGATGCTGGACCCACAGCAGATGCACGACCTGACCGGCTCGCGGCATTATCGGTCTGGCTTGTACACATCGGGGACGGTGATGCTGCAACCGGCTGGATATATTCGCGGGCTGGCCAGCGGCTTGGCCAGTTCTGGAGTCCGCATTTTTGAGAACTCCGCCGTGACTACTTTCGAAAAACAAGGCAGCGCGTGGCAGGTCGAAACTGCGCGAGGGCGCGTCAGTACTGGCACAGTTATCCTGACTGTGAACGGGCATCTTGAAAGCTTTGGCATCAAACGGGATCGCCTGATGCAACTGTTTCTGTTCGCAGCCATGACGCCTGAGTTGGACACGGATGCTATGGCCCGGCTGGGCGGGAAGCCTCGCTGGGGAGTAACGCCATCTGACCCGATGGGCACTACCATGCGGCGCATTGATACCGGTCAGGGCGGCAATCGCGTCATCACCCGCACCTGCGCGGCCCTGCGCCCCGGTATGGCAGCAACTCAGCGTGATCTGGCACGTGCCGCTCGGGTCATGCAGCGCAAGTTCGATCAGCGGTTCTCTCAGCTTGCCGGCCTGCAGATGGAGCACCACTGGGCCGGACATCTGTGCCTGAGCCTGAACGGCGTCTCTGTCACGGGTGAAGTTGAACCGGGCGTCTATTCCGGCTGTGTTCAGAACGGGTTGGGCACCGCGCGCGGCACCTTGACGGGTATTGCCGCGGCCGAACGCGCTTGCGGCCACAGCTCTGACATCGCCCGGCATTTCGACGCCGAGGATCAGCCCAAACGCCTGCCGCCACGACCCTTCCGCGAGATCGGAGCAAACGCCGTGCTGCGCTGGAAGGAATGGTGCGCGCGGGATGAATGATCAGGGCAGGCTAAGCTGCGACATGCGGCCGCCATCAATCGTGTAAACTTGACCGGTGATGAAACTGGCCTCGTCCGAGGCGAGGAACGCCACCAGCGCAGCAACCTCTTCGGGCGCGCCAGTGCGGGCAACAGGGTGGATGCGTTTGATCTCTTCGTGAAACGTATCCGGGTCGGGCATCGAGGCTATGAAATCCGCGTTCAGTTCTGTGTCGATCCAGCCCGGGGCAACCGCATTGCACCTGATCCCCTCACCCCCGTGATCCACGGCCACCGCGCGGGTCAACCCGTGCAACCCGGCCTTTGATGCGCCATAGGCGGCGTGACCGGGATTGCTGCCCAGCCCCTCAATCGAACCGACATTGACAATAGCCCCTTGCGCCTGCCGCAGATAGGGTAGCGCGGCTTTGATCATCAGGAATGGTGCGGTCAGGTTGACGGTCAGGGTGCGCTGCCAGTCGCCCAGGCTCATGTCCTCAACCGAGGCTTCCTGCATCATGCCTGCGTTGTTGATCAGGATATCCAGACGCCCAGCCCGTTCAACGACCTGAGACACCACGGATTGCGGACTGTCTGCTGTGCTAAAGTCTGCCTCAACCCCTTCGAAATCAGGATCGGACCCGCGCTGCGCCGTAAACACGCGTGCACCATCTTGTTGCAAGTGCTGCGCGATGGCGCGTCCGATGCCGCTGCGCCCGCCGGTGACAAGGGCGGTTTTGCCTTGGAAACGGGTCATAGGACTGGCTTGCCTCCGTTCACTTCGACCAAGGCTCCGCACATGTATCGCGCGGCGTCCGAGGCTAGAAACATCACCACATCCGCGATATCTTCGGGTTCAGCGACCCGGCCTAGCGGCACGGTCTGGCCCAGTTCGGCCACGGCGCTATCTGCGTTAAACCCTCGTTTTTCAAAGCCCGAACGTAGCATCGGAGTGTTTACCTCATTCGGGCAGACAGCGTTGATACGGATCCCCTGATGGGCATGGTCCAGCCCCATGCACTGGGTCAACGAAGCAATCGCAGCCTTGGTCATGCAATAGACCGCGTGATTGGGTCCGGGCCGCAGCCCCCAGCACGAGGCCGTGTTGACAATCGCACCGCCGCCACGCGCGGCCATGATCGGAATTGCTGCGCGGCAGATGCGGAAAGGAGCCTCGACATTCACGCCCAAAGACAGCGACCAGTCCTGATCCGAGGAGTCGACAACGGACCCGCGTGTGATAACACCAGCGTTGTTGATAACGATATCCAACCCGCCCAGCCGGTCCGCTGCCTGCTGTGGCAAGGTGTTCGCATAGTCGGCGTCCAGCAGATCGCCGGGCAGATGCGCATCGGCTTCGATCCCCGCCACTGAACGATCTGCAACAGCGACGCGTGCGCCTGCCTGACGCAGACACTGCACGATGGCCGCTCCGATCCCGCCTGCAGCGCCTGTGACGAGGGCTGTCTTTCCGTTCATATACATTGCCCCTTGAGTTCTGGGTGGAAAAAGCCCGCCCAATGGTCCGGGCGGGTGAGTTTCAGTGGATGTTCACTTAGTAACTTTGGTTCAGTTCATCCGCAGCTGGGATTTCCCGTTCGCGCCGAGTAATATAGTCCAACAACGCCTCGTTCCTGGCTTCGTCCAACTTGGGTTCCTGGTATTCCGCCAGCAGAGTCCGCGCGCGGTTCAAGGCGCGTTCAGTAATTTCGACACCCCCCTCGGCCTGCCATTGCTCGATCGAGTTGTTGTCGAACATCTCGGGCATAAAGAAAGCCTCTTGAAAGTTGTCCTGCGTATGCGGATGACCCAGATAATGCCCACCGGGGCCAACGTCCCGCACGGCAGCCAGGGCCTGATCAAAGTCGTGCCATTTCGGCCCTTCGGCCATGCGATAGGCCATGGCACATTGTTCGGCATCAACGATGAACTTCGCGGTAGAGCAATGCATCCCAGCCTCATTCCACCCGGCCGAGTGCCAGATGTAATTGGCCCCAGAGTGCATCACCGCCTGCAACGTGGTGGCGGATTCATACCCGGCCTGCGCGTCAAACGTCTTGGACCCGCCCAGCGTGTTCGAGGTGCGCCATGGCACGCCGTAATGCCGCGCCATTTGCCCGATCATAAAGTTCATCAGGCTGATCTCGGGCGTACCCGCCATCGGCGCGCCGGATTTCATCGACACGGTCGACAGATAATGGCCATAGATCGCGGGCGCACCCTTGCGGATCACCTGCGTGTAGGCCAGCGCGCTTAGCGCCTCGGCATTCAGCTGCGCCACGGTGGCGGGAACGGAGGCGGGTGTATTTGCCCCACCCAGCACGAAGGGCGAGCACAGCACCGGCTGATTGCGGCGGCTGAACGCCCGCATGGCACCCAGCATGGTTTCGTCCCAGACCAATGGTGAATTGCCGTTGCAGTTACCTGTGGTGACGGGGTGATCCTCAAGGAAGTCCTCGCCAAACAGGATCGCGCACATGTCCATCACGTCTTCGGCGTTCTTGGGGCTGGTGGTCATGCCCATGAACGTCTTGTCAGAATGTTTCATCGACGAATAGGTTATACGCAGGTGGCGCTGGCTTATCGGGTGGTCATAGGGTTCGACGATGTGATGCGCGCTGGAATGCAGCGCGGGCATCATGTGGCTGAGCTTGTGGAACATCGCCAGATCGTCCAGCGTCGGGTTGCGGCGCACATCGTCCAGATCACGTAAAAAAGGCGCACCGGTCATCGGCACAAAGATCGAATGCCTGCCCCCCAGCCGAACGTTCTTGTTCGGATCACGGGCATGATAGGTGAAATCCGACGGGATCGTGGCGATCAGCTCGCGCACCAGTCCGCGATCCAGATAGACCAGTTCCCCTTCCACTTTGGCGCCCGCTTTCTTCCAGTCTTCCAGCGCAATTGGATCACGGAACTGAACGCCAACGTTCTCCAGAATTTCCATCGAGGCCGCGTCGATGCGTTCGACCTGCGCGCCATCCATCACCTCGCACAAAGGGATGCCACGGGTCAGGCCGGGCAGCATTTTAAAGTTTGGGGCTGAGCGCAGGGCGCGGCGGGCCGAGCGCCCACCCGAGCGGGTTGCAGTACGAATGTTCACAGGGCAATCCTCCAGTCTTACCTGTCAGATTGGGGGATTCGTTGCGCGTTGACCTCACTGATTGCGATATCTGCTTGCAAGAAGCGACACCGGGTCCGGAACGAAAAACGCCGCCCCGGGGATGGGGCGGCGCTGAGTGTGTCAGGCGGGCTTGCGTTTATTCAGCAGCTTGCGCCGAAGCACTGTGCTTGTCCCGCTGGCTGTCACGGAACAATGCCTTTGTCAGAGCGACCATCATCAGGCCCATCACCATGGTGAAGGGTAGCGCGCCGATGATCATTGCGTTGCGCAAGGCATCCATCGGGTTGTTTTCCCCCGCCGCAAGGATCAGCGCACCGATCACCGCCGTCAGGATCACACCCCAGATGATGCGGTGCTTGATGCCTGTCTCTTGGCTGCCGCCGGACATGATGGTGTTCATCACCAGAATGCCCGAGTCAGCGGACGTGACCAGGAAGGTCATGATCAGGATCACGCACATGACGTTCAGCATGGACAACAACCCACCATCGATCATGTAGGACAGCGTCACGAACAGCTTGTTGGTGTTCGATGCGCCAATGATCGCGCCTTCTGCGGCACCGGCCAGTTCCAGATCAATCGCTGTACCACCCAGAACCGTCATCCATGCAAAGCACACAAGCGCCGGTGCGAACACGCAGCCCAGAATGAACTCACGCACCGAACGGCCCTTGGAAATGCGCGCCAGGAACAGGCCCACAAATGGAGAGAACGCGATCCACCAGGCCCAGTAGAACGTGGTCCAACCCGACTGCCAGCCGAACTGACGGCCTTGCTCGCCCGCGGCATAAGCTGCGGCCAGGGTTTCTTCGTCCAACTCAGCGGCTGCGCCTTCCAGACCGCTTTTGAAGCCATCAAAGCTGCCCCAGGCATTTGTTGCGCCACCCATCAGATCATCTGCATGGGCTTGCGCGGCCTCAGGCAAGCCCGCAGCAAAGGCATCTGCAGACATCGGGCCATAAGCACCGAAGCTCATAGAGACAAAGTGGATGATGTAATCGACCATCGCCGAGCCATAGGTGGTCAAGGCAAAGACGAAAGACCCGAAAATGATGAACGTGCCTAGCAGAATGATCGACAGAACCAGGTTCAGGTTCGACAGATACTTAACACCCCGGCCAACACCGGACACGGCCGAGATGATCGACAGTGTCATGATGACAACCAGACCTGCGACCAGGCCAACCTTGCTGGGCGTGGGAACGTCGCCGCCCAGATCCATCACCCATTCCATACCGGTTATCGCGTAAACACCGTCAATGAACTGGCTGACGCCGAAACCGATGGTCACGGATACACCCAGGATCGTTGCCACAACGCCCAGAACGTCAACCACATGGCCAAGGAACCCGTTCATCAGGCGGCCGAACAAGGGTGTCAGCGCCGAACGAATTGTCAGTGGCATATCGCGCGTATAGGCGTAGTAGGCCAGCGACAGGCCGGTCACCACATAAATCGCCCAAGCGTGGAAGCCATAGTGCAGGAACGTATAGCGATAAGCCGACTGGATTGCTTCGGGCTCGTTCGGGGTCACGCTGCCCGACACAGTCACAGGGTTTGATCCCCACAGGCCCAGCGGCTCTGCGGTGGCAAACACCATCAGACCCACGCCCAGACCAGCACCGAACATCATCGAAAACCATGAGAAGTTCGAGAACTCGGGCTTTTCACCCGGAGTACCCATAACGCGCCGCCCGGTGGCAGGGATGATCGCAACAACTGCGAGGAAGAAGAAAAACAGCCCGACTATGACAACGTAAAAGCCGTTGAAGCTTGCCAGAATGTTGCTGTTCCAGCTTCCCAGCGTGCTATTGGCATTGGCCGGGAAGACAAGTGCCCAAAGCACCAGTCCAACCATGATGGCCTTACTGATCAGCGCTATGGGAACGCTGTAATTTTCATAGAAACCGGCATCCGCCGTTTCTATCTCTAGGTCCGTAAATGGCTCAGGTAATGACATAAGGTTCCTCCCGGTTGTCACATTCACTTTTTGGGTCTGCGCCGGTAAGCTGGCATTTGCATGATGCTCCCGGTTTGTTATTGGTTCAGACCGTCGTGCTGATCTTCTCTAGTAGCGTGGCGGTTAGCACTACGGCTGCCCTAGCGGAATTCTGGCGACTCATGCCCAGCGGGCACGCATTGCCCACTAACTGATACGGCGCGATCAGGTTCAGAAGTGGTTACGTCAGGCTCCAAATTCGCCAATTTCGATTTAAGGCAGAATGCAGCTACAGGGCGATATCAGTCAAACTCAATTAACTTTAGTTTGCTTCAGAAAATATGAAGTTGCGAACCAACATGCTGGAATTCAACCGACGCTGGCGTCAGTGCGATGCAAACGAACCAACCTTGTTACTTTCCCGACTGCCCTTTCTCCTTTCCTTTCCGCATATCCGGTCGCGTACCCGTCATTGGCGATCTCCGGCCGAAAACCGACGGATTTACTCGGCGGCAGTAAAATCTTGCGATACCCAACGTTTCTTGATCTAATTGCCTACAGGCTTCACCGCACGTCGATCCAACCAAAACCGACACATTTCCACAAGCCGACGACCCTTACTGGAAACCTGTCATTCAAAATCACCTTTTGAAAAGTTTCCTCTGGTGCACAACACGAAAAAATCTAATACTCAGTTGAAATCAGCTAACCTGTAAGCCAGCAAGACGTTCTAATTCATGTCCCGACGCCATTATAATTTGCCGCCGCTTACCACATTGTCGGCTTTTGAGGCAGCAGCCCGTCACCTAAGCTTCAAAAACGCCGCCGAAGAGTTGTCGGTTACTCCAGGTGCTGTCAGCCACCAGATTAAGGCGCTGGAAGGTGATCTTGATACCGTTTTGTTTCAACGCAAGCATCGCGGTGTTGACCTGACCGAGGATGGCAAAGCGCTGTACGAGGCACTGTCTTCTTCCTTCGGGCGTATCTCAAAAGTGCTAGCCACAATCCGCGACCGCACCTCCGGCGGCAAGGTCACCGTCGGATCAACCACCGCAGTGGCAGCCCTGTGGTTATCCCCGGCGGTGATCCGGTTTTGGCGTGACAGGCCCGAGGTCAACGTGGATCAGCTGTCGCAAGATCGCCCGTTCCGTGATCGACCTGATGTGGATTTCTTTATCCGCTACGGGCAGGACAGCGACCCGAATCTGTCCCACACACCACTGTTTCGAGACCACCTGGTCCCCGTCGCCAGCCCAGAGTTGGCAGAAAGGCTGATTGGGGCAAGTCTGGAGACGTTGGCGGCTGAGCGGCTGATCCATCTGGACTCGGAAGATCGCAGCTGGACCACATGGCCGGAATGGTTCCGGCAATTGGGCTGCAATGACACCATCCCGATCGAATCCCGCGTCAACAGTTACTCTGTCGCCCTGCAACTGGCGCGCAAAGGGGCCGGTCTGGCATTGGGCTGGCAACGCCTTATTCAACCTATGCTGCAATCCGGCAAACTGGTGGCCGTCGGCCCGCACCACCTGACAGCGCCCAAGCAATTCTACCTTGTTGGCCGTCCGGATGAAGAACTCTCGGACAGTGCCCGCGCTTTGAAAACATGGATCCTGCAAGAGGTTGAGAACGTTTCGGTTTAGGTGAAATCACCCACTGATGAGCTTTTCTGATATTGAGAAACAGCCACCCCATCCGTCAATACTGAGGGGAAGCATCTAGCGAAACCTCAGGAGAGCCCGATGAACAAGCATAGCGCGCTGTCTTCCGTTCTGGCCGATGTAACCGTCGCCAACGGTCTGCCGAACGAGCATTATGTCGACCCGGCCATTTTTGCCGAGGAGAAAAGATCTGTGCTTTTTGCCAACTGGTCCGGGATCGGATTTGGCAAGGATGTCCCCGAGGAAGGTGACGCCAAGCCGGTCGATTTTCTAGGCATGCCGCTGCTGATCGTGCGCGACCGGGATGGCGAAGTGGGAGTATTCCAAAACACCTGTCGGCACCGGGGTATGATCCTTGTGGACACGCCGCGAAAAATTGGAGGCGCCATTCGCTGCCCCTATCACAGCTGGTGCTACAGCCTGAAGGGCGAGTTGCGCGCAACCCCCCATGTGGGCGGTCCGGGTCAGAACAAGCACGAAGACGTCCATCGCGATGAACTGGGCCTGATACGGGTACGATCCTTTGTCTGGCGTGACGTGATCTTTGTGAATGTCGACGGCAACGCGCCCGCCTTTGAACAAGTCCACGGTGCGCTGATGGAACGCTGGGGCGATTTTGACAAACCGATCTTTCACGGCGGCGAAACGTCCTCGTTCAAGCTGGAAGTCAAGACCAACTGGAAACTCGCGGTCGAGAACTATTGCGAAAGCTACCACCTGCCGTGGGTCCATCCGGGCCTGAACAGCTATTCCCGGTTGGAAGATCACTACAATATCGAAATGCGTGGTCAGTATTCTGGGCAAGGCACGCTGGTCTACCGGCAACTGACCGATCAAGACGGCGCGACCTTCCCGGATTTCGAAGGGCTCAGCGACAAATGGGATGAGGGCGCGGAATATGTGGCGCTGTATCCAAATGTCCTGTTCGGCGTGCAGCGCGACCATAGCTTTGCCATCGTGCTGGAACCTGTGGATCAAGGAAACACGGTCGAACATATTGAGCTCTACTATGCGAAAAGCATCGAAGACACGCCCGAATATGACGGGCTGCGCGCCTCGAACGCGCAACTGTGGAAGACGGTTTTCGAAGAGGATGTGTTCGTGGTCGAAGGCATGCAAAAGGGGCGCCACGGGATGCTGTTCGATGGTGGACGGTTCTCGCCTGCGATGGACGGGCCGACGCACAATTTCCACCATTGGGTCGCGACACAAATCGAAAACGGCCGCGCCGAGTAAGGCAATGGGCTGGTCGGCTCTTTCGACTGGCTCAGACGGGGACCCGATGGACAAAACCGAACTGGATCGCCTGTTGTTGGACGCGCATGATCGCAATGATCATGCCGCGTTGATCCGCTATTACACTCTGGCCGCCGACACCTGCGAGCAGGCGCAGGACATCGACGCGGCCTGTTTCTACCTGACCCATGCCTTTGTTTTTGCTTTGGAATGTGGCGCGGCAGAGGCGGACGCATTGAACCAAAGGCTTGTTGCCCATGGTCGCGGGCATCGGTTGAATTTCTCGGATTAGTCTTGGGTTAAACTCATTCACCCCAGCATGAAATTTATGCCCATTGCCCGTGCGATTGAGATGGTGACACATGGCAGCGAACCCAACTTTGATATGGCAGGCTCATGAAAACGAAGGCACAGGCGGTGGTGATTGGCGGCGGGGTGATCGGGTGTTCGATCCTCTATCATCTGACCAAACTGGGATGGGCGGATGTTGTTCTGCTGGAACGGGATGAGTTGACTTCCGGGTCGACCTGGCACGCGGCGGCAAACATCCATGGGCTGCATGACAGCACCAACATCAGCCGCATTCAGCATTATACGATGACCCTGTACAAAGAGCTTGAGGCCGAAACCGGCCAGAGCTGCGGCGTGTTTCAACCCGGTTCGCTGTATCTGGCGCAGACCGAAGAACGCGAACATCAACTCAGGCTGCAGGCAGCCAAGGCCAAGCTTTATGGCATGAACTTCTATGAGGTCAGCATCGAAGAGGCCCAGCGCCTGAACCCGCTGGTCAATTATGACGGCATCCGCTGCGTGATGTTTGAGCCTGATGGCGGTAATGTGGACCCCTCGGGCGTGACCAACGCCTATGCGGTCGGTGCACGCCAGCGCGGGGCTGAAATTCATCGCTTTACCCCCGTCACCGCGACAGACCAGCAGGACGACGGTACCTGGATCGTTCGGACACCCAAAGGGGATATCGCAACCCCGTGGGTGATCAACGCTGCCGGCCTGTGGGGTCGCGAGGTGGCGAAAATGGCCGGGATTGAATTGCCTCTGCAACCAACCGAGCATCAGTATTTCGTTACCGAGACCATGACCGATGTGGCCGGGCACGGCACCCGTCTGCCCTCGGTCAGCGACCGGGATGGTGAGTACTACCTGCGACAGGAAGGTCAGGGCCTTCTGGTTGGGGCCTACGAAAAAGACATGAAGTTCTGGGCCGAAGATGGCACGCCGCTGGACTTTGCCCATGATCTGTTCCCTGACGATCTGGAGCGGATCGAAGAGAACATGATGAACGCCATAGAACGCCTGCCCGCCGTGGGCGAGGCCGGGATCAAACGGGTCATCAACGGGCCGATGATCTGGTCACCGGATGCGAACGTGCTGATGGGACCGGCGCCCGAGATGGACGGCTATTTCTGCTGTAACGGCATCATCCCCGGATTTTCGCAATCCGGCGGCATGGGCCTGATGGCCGCGCAATGGATCGTCGAAGGCGAGACTCAGTATGACATGTTCGTCTGGGACATGGCCCGCTTTGACAGCTGGGCCACGAAAGCGTTCACCAAAGCGCGGGTGCAGGATCAATACGCCCACCGCTTTGCCATCCATTTCCCCAACGAAGAACGCAGCGCAGGTCGCCCGGCCCGCACACGGCCCATCTATGACAAACAAGCACATATGGGTGGGGTGTTTGGCCTGAACGCCGGATGGGAGCATCCCCTGTGGTTTGCCGACACGCCCGGTGCCAGTGATACCAACGGCTTTACCCGCCAGAACTGGTGGGGTCCGGTGGGCGAGGAATGCAAGATGCTGCGTGAACGCGCCGGTATCATCGATATTTCGAACTTTGCCAAATATGTCTGCACAGGCCCGGGGGCCGAAGACTGGCTGAACGCGGTCTTTGCCAACCGGATGCCCAAGACGGTTGGGCGGTCCTGCCTGACGCCGTTGATCTCAAAACGTGGCGGGATCGCCGGGGACTTCACCGTGACGCGCTTGGGGGCCGAGGAATTCTGGATTATCGGTTCCGGCATGGCGGAACGCTATCACAAACGGTTCTTCAAACAGGTGCCCCTGCCTGATGGCACCACATTTGAAAGCCGGACAGAGGCAATGTGCGGCTTCAACATCGCCGGTCCGAAATCGCGCGAAATTCTGCGGCGCCTGACCAATGTGTCGCTTGCCACCGAAGACTTTCCCTTCATGCGCTCAGCCAGGATCGAACTGGCAGGGGTCGAGGTTCTGGCCCTGCGCGTGTCCTTCACCGGCGATCTGGGGTGGGAGGTTCACTGTGCCACCAAGGATCAGCCCCGCCTGTATGATGCGCTGATCGAGGCGGGCAAAGCCTTTGGAGCTGGCCCCGTAGGCAGCCGCGCCCTGATGTCCCTGCGGGTTGAGAAAGGCTATGGCTCTTGGAGCCGCGAATACAGCCCCGAATACTGGCCGCATGAGGTGGCGCTGGATCGGTTGTGCAAATTCAACAAGGATTTCCTGAACAAGGACGCCGCGATGGAGGTTTTGAAATCACCGCCGCGTGAAAATCTTGTTCTGTTGCATCTTGATGAGGGCGACGTGACCGCCTCTGACGCTGATGCGACAGGAGGCGAGCCGATCTTCAAGGACGGGATCGGCATCGGCCGCGTGACGTCGGGTGCCTATGGCTATTCGGTCGACATGTCGCTGGCTCTGGGCTTCGTAAAGAACGCTCAGCCTGGTGACGAAGTCGAAGTGATGGTGCTGGGACGACCTCACAAGGCCGTCATTCTGCGGGAACCGCCCTTTGATCCCAAAGGCGAAATCCTGCGCGGCTGATCGAACCGTGATCAGCCCCTGACTCAACGGGAAGCTGTTCACGCGCTCCTCTCGGTTTATAGTCCGAACCGACCATCACGGTCGCTTCGGGAGGGCAGGACGCATGGAACACAGCACGGATATGCTGATCGTCGGCGCCGGATTCACGGGGCTGACCATGGCGATTGAAGCCCGCAAGCGGGGCATCAGCGATATCACCATCCTTGAAAAGGCAGGGGACATCGGTGGCACATGGCGCGAAAACACCTATCCCGGCGTCGCTTGCGATATTCCCTCGCACCTGTACTCGATGGCCTCACACGCAAACCCGGACTGGACCCGCGCCTATGCGGGCGGAGATGAAATTCAGGCCTATCTGCAAAAGATCTGCCGCGAAGAGGGTTTGTATGACCTGTGCCATTTCCACCAACAGCTGAAATCCGCGCGATGGGACGGGGGCCGTTGGCATATTGAAACCGACGGAGGACAGCGTTGGACCGCACGTTTTCTTGTTTCGGCAATCGGCGCTCTGCACTTGCCAAGTATTCCCGACATTCCCGGCGCAAACCGCTTTCCCGGCCCTTGCTTTCATTCAGCGCAATGGGACCATGACGTAGACCTTGCGGGTAAACGCATCGCAGTTGTCGGAACTGGGGCATCTGTCGTCCAGTTTGTCCCTGAGATCGCGAAAACCGCCGCTCAGGTCACGATTTTCCAACGCGCGGCCCCGTATGTTTTACCGCGACCGGACGGTCCCATTGCCCCTTGGCTGCGCAAGCTCTACAGCCGGGTCCCGCCAATAGCTCGGCTACGGCGCAAGCTGATCTACATGTTCTTCGAATACCGCCACCGCGTGTTTCGCGGACAAAAGCGGATGGTAGCATTAGCCATGAAAATGTGGCGCGATGCGCTTGAGAAAGAAATCACCGACCCGCAGGATCGCCAAACCCTGACGCCGTACTACCGGATCGGCTGCAAACGCATCCTAAGCTCGAACGATTGGTGCTCCACGCTGGCACGGGACAATGTGACGGTGGTTCCAAATGGGGTCGCCTCAATTGACGGGGATCAGATTACTGCCAGCGACGGCAGCCAGAGGCAGGTCGATGTTTTGATCTGGGGCACCGGATTTCACGTCACCGACGCAGTTCAGCGGCTGGACATCACCGGGGCCGACGGCCTGGCACTGCGGGATGCCTGGGCCGATGGGATGCAGGCCAATCTGGGTACCGCAATAGCCGGGTTCCCGAACTTCTTCATCCTGTTGGGCCCACATACGGGTCTGGGCCACAACTCGGTCGTTTTGATGATTGAAGCCCAGGTGAGCCATATCGGCCGGGCGCTGGAACAGATGAGCCGTGACAAGCTGCAGGTCATAGCGCCAGACGCGGCGAAGCAGGCCGCTTTTACACAAGAGATGCAGGACCGGCACGTTGACAGCATTTGGCAGACCGGCGGCTGCACGTCCTGGTATCAGGGCGCATATGGCCGAAACACAACGCTTTGGCCGGGCACTGTTGCAGAGTTCGAAAAACGCATGGCCCAATCCGGGCTAGAGCAATACACCCCTGTCACACCCCAAGGCGGAGCCCGCTGAAATGACCACAATCCTAATAATCCTCTTCGTAATCACGGTGTTCCTTGTCAGCATGCATCTGTGGACCCGCAAGTTGACCCGAGAGGGCACAGAGAAGGTTCCGCAACCAGGTGAGGTTGTCTCCGTGCGCGGCGGCAGCATTCACTATGTCGAAAAAGGGGATCCCGCGAACCCGACCCTGATCATGATCCACGGGCTGGCCGGGCAACTGCAGCACTACACTTATGCGTTGATGGACAGGCTGACCGACGATTTCCACGTCATCGCGGTGGATCGGCCCGGAAGCGGATATTCCACACGCGACACAGCCGATCTTGCCCGCTTGCCGGAACAGGCCCGCATGATCATGGAGTTTCTGGACAAGAAAGGCGTTTCTGACCCCGTTTTGGTCGGCCATTCGATGGGGGGCGCGGTGTCTCTGGCCATGGCGCTGGATTATCCTGACAAGGTTGCAGGTCTGGCTCTATTGGCCCCTTTGACGCACGAAATGCCAAGCACTCCGTCGGTATTCAAACCGCTTGAAATCCGGGCCGAGTGGTTGCGGACGGTGATCGGAAATACAGTTGCTGTGCCCGTAGCAACCAAAACAGCACCCAAGACCATTGGGGCTGTGTTTGATCCCGAACCAGCGCCTGCGGATTTCCTTGACCGGGCCGGTGGTGCGCTGGGTCTGCGCCCTTCGGCGTTTATCTCGGCGTCGCAGGATGTAATCGGTGTCGATGCCAGCATAGGGGCGCAATCGCAACGCTATGGCGAGCTGAACCTGCCCGGTGGCGTCTTGTTCGGCGCCGGGGACGTAATCCTGTCGCCTGCCGCACATGGGGCACCAATGATCCAATTCGGGTTCAGCTACGAACAGCTTGAAGGGATGGGTCACATGATCCCGATCACCGCGCCGGACACCTGCGCCGCGTTCATCCGTGGGATCTCTGATCGCGCACGCATCAAGGCCTGAGCGAAGAAGGAAAAGGGTGCATCGACAGTCAAAAAGAATCCCGCTGAGAGCGCCTTTTCCCTCTTGACCCTCACCGGCCCCTCCCTTAAATCGCCTTTCACTCATGGCGGAGTAGCTCAGTTGGTTAGAGCAGCGGAATCATAATCCGCGTGTCGGGGGTTCAAGTCCCTCCTCCGCTACCAAAATCCCACACAGATAAAACACCAATAAATCAAAGGCTTTATGCAACCCGAACCGTCGCTCAATGTAGGTTGGCACGGCGTGTCTAAGCACGTCAAAGTCGTCAAAATTTGGGGTTTTCGCACATGTAGGAGTGGAATAGGAGTGGAAAATTGGACGGCTAAGACGGCTAAATGGTTGCAAAGCGACTCAGTGATTACCCGCGTCAGCGGCATTGGTGGTCATTCACTTCTTGCGGATCTTCACCAGCGGACAGTTTTTTCGGACTTTCCTATCCATCCAGCCCCCGCCGCCTGCGACTTCGTCAATGACGGGTTTTCGTAGCGCTGCAACAGCTTTCGGACAGTTTTGTGTTTTTTCCCGAACAAGATGACGCGATGTTTCGTTGAGTTGGCCACCAAGCAGACCTTCGCTGCAGGCGCACACTCGCCCATTTGAATGCGGACTGGTGATGCTGCCCGGACTACGAGACCTTCTTGGCGGTACGATAGCGGACATTCAACAACGCAAACGGCTCATTATTGCGGATCTACAGTAACTTCCCGAACCTCCCCGTTCGCGAGCTTTAAGCCTGCGACTTCTGAGCTATTGAGAACCCGAAGGAGTGTTACGATTTCATCGGTAAGGACTTTACTGTCACTCAAGCGCTGTCGCGCGACCTCTTCGCTAGAAGCCGCGACATAAAACTGCTCTTTCGAAACTCCACCTCCCGTAAGATCCTTCACCTTTACTTCAAACAAATAACCGTTCATGTGACTCCACTCCTATTTGTTAACCATATGGTCCCAGCGACGCTTCCCATTGCTTCAGGAAGGGGAGGTTAAGTTCGTCTTCGACCACCTCCCGAGAGTCCAAGAGAAATCTTGGTGCATTTGATCTCGCTGATCTTCTTCCAAACATGCCAGTTTTCCGCCGATAGAATTTTTTCAGCTTCTCTGCGGAATAAAGTTTGCAGACTGCCCCATCGAACCTGACAATGGTTTGCCCCATGTTGCTGGCCATCACTCTTCTAATCCGCCGAAGGCGGTAATCTCGCCCATCACGACCAAGCAAAAAAATGGGCTTTCGATATAAATGCCAACGAACTTGAAACCTCATGACGTGCTGCTCCCCATTGTTGAATTTTCAATTTAGTCGAGTTCGCTACGAAGAATTGTTCTATTTAGTTCGATCACATAGATGCTGTTAATTACTACGGCCGCGTTAACGTTGCCTTGAGAAAAGTCTCGAAACAACAGCAGTGCATCACGGATTTGGGCTACACATGGCCACCACCAAAGGGATTGAAAATCAAGAGGTAAGTCACCAGGTACTCGCCATTCCCGCTCGTGAGTCCAGTCAATTGGATTTGGTTGATCTAACGCTGTCGTTATTAACCGGAACCGCTCATTTTGAGGCCACATAGGGTTGAGTGGGTTCTCCGTATAGATCGCCGGACGCCCGCCGCGAGCCCAAAAAGCCGCTTTGCTCACGATTATTCCATACGGTTGCCGACCGCTAGGATTTGTTTGGATCAATTCTGTCCAGTTTTGGGGCGGCACATCGTAAAAACAAGCGGCTCCGCTTGGATGGTACCTTGTGATTGCATCAGCTTTTGAGGCCTGCACCGATCGGCTGTTAATAATGCGCCTTAACACCACATCTGCTGGTTCTAACTGTGATCCGCTCCATCCTTGTTTGGTAAAGTGAACAAGCCACTGCGAGATATCGTCTCGATTTAGGGCTGTTTGGTATCTTTCGCCAACCATATCTAACCATTTGATTTTATTTTTTCCGTGCGATCCGTCACCGCTCCCGTTAGTCGCCTACAGGTACTGAATTTTCGGTGGCCGATTTCAGAGAAGAATTGTCGATTGCCTGCCCTAAAAAGACACCCACAATCACACCCAGAATACCAAGCAACCCAGCCAAAACGGTAGTGCCCAGTGCGAGATACTTCTGCCGCTTGATTGCGCGGCGTTCCAATTCCGCTTTAACTAAGGCGAAAATTCCTTTTGTTTTAGAATTACAAGTACTTAAAATTGAACCCTTCTGCCAAACAAAATATGATAGCTCATCAAGAGAAACTGACCTTAGTCGAACTCTAGCTTGATCGACCAACTCTTTGCTGCCGGGTCCAAAATCGGTGTACACTTTGTCCAGATCCAATTCGCCCTCCTCTTACTGAAGTTTCATCATCTTGTGGCCGAAGCACGAAAGAGCAGGAAGTTGATCCTCTACTTTGGCAATGTCTGCTTCGAGGGTTTCTAATAGCCAAATTGCTATAACGCTCCAGCCAAGTGCCTCTTGCTCACAGTGATCCCAATCATCAGAAAACCTAATTCTTCCCTCTTTACGGCTGGTTTTTCCAAACCAGTTCAGTGTTCCGAAGGCGTTTGGGTGTGCAAAGTCTGACAAAATTTCATACTTTTTGCTAAGACCGGGATGACGTTTCTCGAGCTTCCCGATTTGTGTAAGTATGCTCACAGAGTTGACGTCAACACCGTCGGACGCGACGAAACTCGCTGCGGACTTTTCTCTGGTTGCAAACGATCTCTTAAGAACAAACTCGTCAACCCTCTCTAGATCCGCTGAGGTTTTCAGTGGTTTCAATTTATTGGGCAGTTGGACCGCGAAATGGGAGTACGCAGCAACGGTTTCGACAGCCGATCTAGAGAGGATTATAGCAGATAGACCACTACTATTTTGTCTTAGCATTTCGGCGCCTCCGCATAGCTGAAGGCATCGCCATAGGTTGGCTTGTCCATATGCTCGAATTTTGTCAGATACATTAAAGCCTGTAGGAGGTTCACCGAAACGCATGGTGTGGAGACGCTGGGCAGCCAACCTTTCGAACAACTCCCTCAATTCACTGATAGAGTTTTCACTCAGATATTTTTTCACTATTTCGCGGTCGGCAAGTATCAAACCTTCAACCCTCAATCTGTTTTAGAATCAACGCTGTAGTCTAATCGCTTTGTACCCTCACGCAAACAGCGGCGAGTGCTTTCCGTGTTCTTCACGGGCTTCTCATCAGGATCGACCGCGTTAAGGTCAGCTAATAGCGCACCGGCAGTCATATTCTTGACCATCACACCGCCTTTGGCCCGGCTGACGAGGTGAAACTCGCCCGCGTTACAAAGGCTCTGAATTTACTTCTGGCGGTTGGGATGGCTCAGAAACCAGTGCTTTGCTCTCCACTTCACATCAGGATCCGCAGCATTGCGGGTGGCCATCCCAGTCTTGATCCTCTCAGAAATCATACCGCTCTCCAATACTGCTATGGACGCGATGATGTGAAAAAAGAACTTTTTGGTGTTTGGTACCTCCAGTCAAAATCCTTTGAATGTCTGCTTCACCGAAAAATATGTGGGTAAGTATTCGACACATAATGCACATCGATAAGTAGCCAAATTTTCTAGATTGAGCGATATAGTTAACGGCAGCAAAGGGCTCGCAGCGACGTATCCAAGGCCACGGAGCTGCCGTTCGCTGCATCTGCGAAAATCGTGCTGCACACTCAAAACGATCCTTCGGGAGAGCAGAAGAGGGCATTTGCCACAAAAGAAAACCTATACATTGACTACTTGCGAAGCGGACATTGGTGGCGCTTGGCGATGTGTATTGCGTTAGTTAAGGTTGGTTTGAGGGAGCAAACAACACGTGAAAGAAACTAGGGAAGCTCAAAGTATAGCGATCGCATTGTCAGGCGGCGGGGCGCGGGCAATCGCTTTTCATTTGGGGTGTCTAAAGGCCCTTCATCAAACGGGGATACTTCAAAGAAGCAAGACACTCTCATGTGTTTCGGGGGGAAGCGTTATCGGAGCGATGTACGTCGCGCATGAAGGCTCGTTTGAGAGCTTCGAGGACAAAATATGCTTGCTGCTGGAGCAAGGTCTTGTCTCGAAGTCGATTAAAACCGCATTTACAACCTCTGAAGGTCTTAAAGCAGTCCTTTGTAGCTTAGTTCTTCTGGCGTACAGAATTCTTCAGCTTATCTCATTGCCGTTGTATTGGGTCGCAAACGTTTTCGCGCGCCAACTTAACATTGATCTCACGACCGGAATCGGAACAACTTCGCCTAGAAGATTTGCAAGCCGAACCACAATTCTAGAAAGAACTTTGGACAAGTTCCTCTTTGAAGGCAAAACCCTGAAGGATTTGGAAAATGCCCCTCAGAAATTCGTTTCTGTGGCGGCAGAGCTGAGGACTGGTTCAGCGTTTTACTTCACACCCGGTGAAAGCGGTTGTTGGCGGTTCGGTAAGGTGAATCCGGGTCAGATAAAAATTGCACGCGCTGTAACGGCGTCGGCCGCATATCCCATATTTCTTCCAGCGCTCGATGAAGTTTTTGCGTTCAATCGCCGGGACGGATCGGTTAGATCTGAAAGGGTTACCTTGACGGATGGGGGTGTCTACGACAACCTTGGCCTATCTCCACTTTGGCCTGACCGCGACCCGAAAATAAGTGTCGACATTCCGGTGCCAAATGTCATCATCACTTGTCGTGCGGGCTACGGCTTGAGGTTCGGGAGACCAGCCAATTCAATGGTAACACGCATGACCGCAAGTTTTTATACGATTTTCGACCGATCTCAGAATGCGGCGCTGAAACGGTTATATGATCTTAAGTCCGCAGGGCGCCTCAAAGCAATCGTCTTGCCCTATATTGGTCAGGCAGACGATAGGCTAACGCACGCTCCCGCAAACTTCATAAAACGAGATGAAGTCTCTGGCTACCCGACTAATTTTGGACCAATGAGTAAAGCGTGGATCGATAAGCTTTCGAAGAGGGGTCAGCAAGTAACCCTTGCCGTGCTCCAACAGCACAATCCTGAACTCATCTCAGAAGCGATCTGACTACCCCATTTCATCGATGTAGAGCGCGCCGTTAGCCGCAACTGAAATGCGCTTTCTTCCGTTGGTTTTTGTCGTAAGAAACTTCTTTTCAATGTCATCGATATACAAACCCGAAGCACAGGTACGGAATCTCGGGTCAGTCTCGCCTGCACCATACCCATCACTGATAATTACCAGGTCAGGTTTGAAGTAGTCGATCATGCCGGGCGAATAGCCACTTTTTCGACCATGATGAGGTGCAACTAATATGACAGTGGAGGTGTCAGAAATCAGTTCGCTGAACAGGTTGGGGTTCTTCGCTATAAGCCGTTCCCAGCCAAATTCTTCAATGTCACCGGGAAATATGATGACCGTTTCTTGATATTCATAGGCAACAACGATCGACGAATTGTTGATAGTTTGTGCTTCGGACCAATCAAGAAACGCATACTTAATGCGAACCCCGCCATTGAGATCGGGGTTGCGGGGGCTTTCTTCCCACGTGATTGAAGTGGTGTAAGATTTGTCGAATTGTTTGAGCACCTGTTGATAAATTCGCTGAAGCAGGCCGTATTTCTCTTTGTCGGGCACACTCTTGTTGCGAAGATAAATTTTGGGACTTCCCAAGTAGGCTTTGAGGTTTTCGAGATCACCAACGTGGTCCGCGTCCTGATGGCTTATGATCAGGTAGTTGAGAACATCACCGTCAGACCAATGTCTGTCTCGGATATGTTCTGCAGGGGAGAAATCGTCTGACTTCCCAGCGTCGATGATGTGATTTTGACCGTTCGGTGTGCGAATGTGAATACATAGTCCTGCACCAACTTCCCAGATTCGTATGTCCAACCCAACCAATTAAAACAATCTCCTTCAATAATTCTCTTTCAATAGGCACGACCGTAACATCGTATCTTAGCCGATAACAACTTCATTAGCTGGGCAGTGTTGTGATTTTATTCGGCTATTTATCTCCAAAAATTCTACGATTGCGCGAACGGCCTCTCTATAGAAGCTGCATTACTGAGTGAGAATTCTCAGTCAACGGCAGGTTTTGGCCGCGTGTGATGGAAGCGGAGACAAAAGTGGATTTTAGTAACAGGATTTAGGCCTCTAATTTTCCCTTCTTTCGCTCGTGGCGGAGTCTACGCGGCGATAGTGGCCAAAAACATAATTCCTCCCTCAACCCGTTTTCGTATCGCCAGCAACCTACTAAAGCCGAACTTACCTGCAGGTCCGTGAGTACCCTCATTGAAATCATCAAAGAGCCGGATCACGTTTTCGATATCTGCATCCACGAAACCTATCATCTCGGGAGTGTCCGCGCCTTTCAACCTGAGCAAGTATTGAATCTTCGAACGCCTGGTTGGCTTACTGCCGTTCGGAGTCATCTGGCATTCTGGGTCGGCCTCCTTTACTTCTTTATCACTCGCCCACTTCTCCAGTATGTCGGTGAATATCTCTCTAGCACTAGTACAAAAGTGCCGCCCAGCATCCGGATTGTTAGGGCTTAGCGAGAATATGGCCCCACGCCATCGGTCTAGCAGGTCGTCAGATAGGTCTGACAAATACTCTAGGATGCCTGTTTCCTCCAACACCTCAATGTCGTCTGCTGGCGCGTCAGCCAACAGACTCTCTGCAACGTCTGCACTGTTTGAGCTTTCCACCTCAGCCAAGCGAACCAGAGCCTCGTGCTGTTCAGAACCATAGCTTTCATCCGCTACCCGCTCGAAGCGTTGTAGCAAATCGACGGTGGCACTACGAACTTCTGGGTAACGTGTGGAATTGCTCGATTGAAGCGAAGAAATCTGCTGATTAATTTTGGCCCGATTGGATCGAACTTTGGCGTTGAGGGTGTTTACAGCACGGTTGTACTGACCAACGGCATTTTTGTGAGCCTGTCTTTGCTTTCTCACCTCGCTGTTATGTCGCCGGACGTCAGCATTATATTTATTGACAGCCGCTCTATTTTCTCGATTAGCTTTATTTACGGCCTGCTTAACCTTGGCATTATGCTGTCTCACCAAAGCGTTGTATTGAGATGGAGTCACCCGCCTAGCCATGTCGAGACCTTTGCTATAGATTAATAATAATTTCAGCAGGTTAGCCTGCAAAGGCGGCCAAATCAATGAAAAGATAAGAACCGCCCGAGGGCAGCTTTAGTGTTTTCTATCGGAATGAGACCACGCCCTCAGACGATCTTTCTCTAGATAGAACCTGCCTATTGGTCATCAAGCCTGTCAAGATGCTGCCGGGCGCACGAATGGCCGCTTCAGGAAGCCGCATTACATCGCTGCCACTTGCCTCGGAGGTCCGGTATGGGCCGACCATCATGCCGCGACTGCAAATGCATGAAATCGCAGCAATGGCGGGTGTGGGCTCTTAGCATCAGTCGTAGCTAGCCACTGAAAATGTCTGCAATGAGCCCAAACCTACCGAGATCATGCGCTGTTTCAAAGCCGTCTACTGCAACCTTTTTTGAGGAAAATTCAAAACTTTATGAGGGTCAAATTTCGGGACAAAAAAGAAAAACGGATAGGGGGAAATTGCGATCACGAGCGGTGCGACCCTCGCTGCAACTCGGTGTTGTAAACTTTATTCCGCAAGTTTGCACGGGGTCTTGGGACGGGTACGGGGTTGTTTTTTGAGGTACCTACATACCCCCATCTAGGTACCAATATTATTATTTAAATACAATAGCTTACAAATTACTTAGCGTTGCGTGATCCATGGAGTTTACCTGTGGCCTTTTAAGCCGCCAACGCGGCCCATACCCGCCCAGATACGCTGTTAAGCTACCTGAGCTAGTCTCTTGCGCAGATTGGATACGCTGGACGGATGCCACTGACCCCCACGGGCCGTCTTGATGCCTCGTTTATTTAGCTCATTTGCCTGTTCATTCAGAGTGCGGAACCCATGCGTTTCGAGGTCGTCAATTACTTCTGCTAGGTCGTTCGCGCGCGCGTTGGCACGGTCTTTCATGACCTGCACGGATGCCGAATTGCCCTTGCCTGCGCGGCGTAAGGCTGCTGCGCCGTTGGGATTGCCAAGCTTGGTGCCTTTGGCCTTTGTCGCTGCCAATGCCGCCTTGATACGCGCGCTGATTGCTTCTGCCTCGGTCTGGGCTACCAACGCCAGCACACCAATTGTCAGCAGAGTCGCATGAGGGTTATCACAGCAGACGAAATCAACGCCGGACTCCTGTAAACTTAGGAGAAACGCAGCCGAACGGGACAGACGGTCAAGACGGGCAATCACCAACGTCGCACCAGTCACGCGCGCAAGCTTCATGGCTTTGGCAAGCTCTGGTCGGTCATTTTTGCGGCCTGACTCCACTTCGGTGAATGCGCCTACGATCTGAGCCGCGTTAGCGGCGGCGTATGCTTCGATGGCGGTAGTCTGACCTGCAAGGCCCAGCCCAGACGCCCCCTGCCTTGCAGTCGAAACCCGGATGTAGCTGACAATCTTCACGACAAAGCGCCCCTTTCAAAATGGCCTATCAAACGTTTGGACAACAGGAAACCGTTCAGAAGTTCTTGTACCATCTTGCCGACAATCCAAATCACAGTGAGCTGGCGGAAGCAGCACTGTTGACTTACTGGATGGATTTTCCTCAAGACTGAAGGTGAGGATTTCTGGAGTTCACCTAGCTAGTGCACCGACCTTGTCGTCTAGGCCAAGATTGTGCCAACCAACAATCCAATGACGACCCACGTTGAAACTGCGGAAAGAGACAGCACGTAGTTTGACATCTGAACTTCCAATCTCACTACTTGGGAGGTTGTCGACTTTTCATCGCTAATAACGACTGATGGCCAATATGCAAGAAGGCCAATGAACCCGTCAGAAACGCATTGTTAATGTCTCGTTAACAATCACCTCGCCAACATCCCCAGAAATAGCGAGTAGCCTAAAGAGAAAGGATGCGTCGAACTGAAGATCCTGCCCGAGCCAAAAACCAATACGTGCACCATCAGGAGCAAATAGGTTGAAGGGAGGGTGGTTGAGGGGCTGGACGAGGGGGTAAGCGCCAGCCCCTCACTCAAGGGGGTATACGGAGTGGTAGTCGTTATCCGTTAACCAAAACGTACCTGTAGATTCATCTGACCGATATTGGGGAAACCCCGTAGCCCGCTTTTTTCTGCCTTAAGCTTTTTCTTCCCTCGGACAGGACTGACTGCCGCCCTTGGCATTCCTGGGCATGTGAGAGCAGAGTTCGTCCAGCCAACCGGCATCTGCTGCAACATTGTACGCTGTTTTGTCGCCTCGTGCGAAATCGGACCGAGTATCATAGCCGAGAGCAACTGAATGGCAGCGCTCTTTGTTCCAGTATCCTTTGGACTTTTTTTGTCTGGGCATAGGCAATCCTCCTGCACGACATGTAATGGTGCAGGGTGGCTGCGAATTGTGAATTTTGGCCAAATAGTTTGTTACATTGGACATCAACGTCTGCTTTGCCAAACATCGATGAAATTGCACTGAAAGCCGCTCAATCAATTCGTTCGTTAATCACGCGCTCAAGCTGACGAGCCGCACGTACATGCTCACTAATAGCTTTCCTCAGGAGTTGTGCCTCGCGGCTTCGCATGCCGTGTTTGTAGGCAGGGTTCGCCTTGCCAGGGCCTTGTCCGCCACCCGCCATGCATCCGGCAAACCGACCAACCGCGAACCGCCGGGTTCTTGATGGGCAGGCCGCTGCGTTTTGACGTCGCCTTACACCGAAGGGCCGCGTGTGCGCTTTCCATGGGATTGGAGGCCTGTTTCATTTCTTGCCCCCCCGGTCTCGACATTGCCAACGATGGCCTGCCCGCCGTCTTCAACGTGCTTCTCAGTTGCCGCCATTGCATAAACGCGTCGCGCAAAACTCTGTTCGGTCTCAGCTTCATTCCGCATGATTTTCCCGAACGTAGTCCCAGCAATAACTGCGTGATGAATAACGGCAGGGCCGCACTGCCGCCCATCCTTCGCAGGCACAATGCTCACAAAGAGGGGTTTCGTTTCCACGTCATTGAAATTTGCCAATTCCAACTTGTCCAGTCGACGTTTGATGCTCATATCATCCTTCCTCCGTGAGATTTACATGTTTGCATCCGGCTGCGTCCAAGAAGCATTGGAACAGTTTTGCGCTCGGGGTAGTTTGCTTAGACAGCTCAACACATCTCGGAGCCACTTCGTCATCAACGCGTCCGTCTAAAATTAAAGCGGCGATTGTCACGGGGGACGCGCCCGAGGTCAGGTCACACAGCGGTGTGCCGCGAATTCGCTCCGCCACGGCATGAAGTTGTTTCATTAACTCAGAAGTAGCTCCGCTTTTGGCAACCGACTTGGTTACCTGCTGGCTTTCCAACGCTGCCAATCGATTTCTGATGCTCATTTCTGCACCTCCAATGAGGCAATCCTGCGCTCAAGTTCTGTCGTTTCCAGAACCCGCCGGTACTGCTCCACCAGCCCCATGACGGTTGCGCCTTCCAAAGGGGTTACCTCTCCATCAGAGACAGCCTGTAGAACCGCCTGAGCAGCCTCTGAGGCGTCCTCAGCAGAACCTATAGGGGAAGGTCGAAGTTAACTGGAGCGTCTTTCCTGGTGGGCGCTATACGCTCCAGGCACAGACGCAGACCGCATCAGCCCCTCCAGGACCTGGCGCTTGTGCTTGGACGCGTAGATTTCGCGCGGCTCCTGACCTGGGTCAGTTACCCGGTACAGCGCTGGTGCCGTCAGGTTCGGGAGGTCTGCCCAGTGACGCACTGTTCTTCATAGGCTCAGCTTCAAACCGCGTGATGTCATGCTTTACTTGCCATATCTGGAAACTATTTCGAAAAAATCATCATTTTACATGAAGGATTAACCAATGCGATCATGCCTCCTGTCGGATGGGGAGGATCAGATGCGCACACAGGTCGTAGTGATCGGCGGCGGGCCTTCAGGATTGCTGTTGTCGCAGCTGCTGCATGTCCACGGAATCGACAGCATCGTCCTGGAACGGAAGACCAAAGACTATGTTCTGGGGCGCATTCGTGCAGGTGTTCTGGAACAGGGATTTGTCAACCTGATGGAAAAAGCAGGCGTTGCTGATCGCCTGCACGCCGAAGGGTTTGAACATGACGGGACCCTGATTGCGTTTGACGATGATTGCTTTCGGATCGATTTCAACGCTCAGACTGGCACACCAGTAGTCATTTACGGTCAGACAGAGGTGACCCGCGATCTGTACGAGGCGCGGGAGGCCGCAGGCGGCACGCTGATTTTCAACACCGAAGATGTCACAATTCATGATGCGGATACCGACCACCCCTTTGTCACCTACAGCGTGGACGGGCAGGAACAGCGCATTGATGCTGATTTTGTTGCTGGCTGCGACGGGTTTCACGGGGTCAGTCGACAGGCCATCCCGCTCAGCGTTCGGCGTGAGTACGAGAAAGTGTATCCGTTTGGCTGGCTTGGGATTCTGTCCGAAACCCCGCCGGTGCATGACGAACTGATCTATTCCTCATCCCGTCGCGGCTTTGCCTTGTGTTCCATGCGCAATGAGAACCTCAGCCGCTATTACATTCAGTGTTCCCTGTCGGACAGCCCCGATGACTGGACCGACAGCGCGTTTTGGGCCGAGCTTAAACGCCGCATCCCAAAGACCTTCGCCGACCACCTTGTGACCGGGCCCTCGATCGAAAAATCGATTGCTCCGCTCAGGTCTTTTGTGACCGAGCCGATGCAATGGGGACGGTTGTTTCTATGCGGCGACGCAGCCCATATCGTGCCGCCCACTGGTGCAAAGGGACTGAACACGGCGTCCTCGGATGTGTATTACCTGCACAATGCGCTGCGCGATTACTACGATCACGGATCGCGCGATGGCATTGACGCCTATTCCCAAAACGCGCTGACCCGGATCTGGAAAGCCGAGCGGTTCAGTTGGTGGTTTTCGTCCCTGATGCATCGCTTTCCGGATCAGTCGGAATTTGACCTCAAGATACAGCGCGCAGAGATTGATTTTCTACGCACCAACACGGCCGCGCAAAAGGCGATGGCTGAAAACTATGTCGGATTGCCGTATTGATGGGCGCACAAAAGGAGATTTCGATGATAGATCGTCATGCCACAGGAATGTCTGTTCGGCGCCGGGTTCTGGGGGACGCGTATGTTGATCGCGCCGAAGCTGGGAAATCCGCGTTTGATGCCCCGTTTCAGAACATGATTACAGAAACAGCCTGGGGCACGGTGTGGGCCGACGACACGATCTCGCCCCGTGAAAGGTCCATGATCACTTTGGCCTTGCTGGCGGCTACCCGGAACTTTGACGAGATTCCAATGCATGTCAGGGCTTGCGCCAACACGGGAACATCCCAAGAGGATGTGATGCAAGCGTTCATGCACGCGGCCGTTTATGCGGGTGTGCCCTGCGCGAACCAGGCCGTGAAGCTGGCCAAACAAACATTTTCCGAAATGGAAAGCGAGGCCGAATGACCCAGTTCCCGGATCTGTACCAGAGGGATCGCGAGTGGCATCCGCCTGCCTATGCACAAAACTACAAGACCAGCGTGACCCGTTCCCCGTGTAAAGCACTGCTGTCGCTCGAAACCACCCCAAGCGAGGCGGCAGGACCGACGTTCGGGCATAATGACGTAGATCCATTGGACAAGGATCTGTTGCGGAACTACGCAAAGACCGGTGATCCGATTGGCGAGCGCATAATCCTGCATGGCCAGGTTTTGGATGAAAACGCGCGGCCCGTTCCGAACACTCTGGTGGAAATCTGGCAAGCCAATGCTGGTGGACGTTACCGGCACAAGAAAGACACCTATCTGGCAGCTATCGACCCGAATTTTGGCGGCTGCGGGCGCACGCTTACGGATGAAAACGGCTGTTACTCGTTCAGAACAGTCAAGCCGGGGGCCTATCCTTGGCGCAATTGGGTGAACAGCTGGCGTCCGGCGCATATTCACGTCTCGGTCTTTGGCACCAGCTTTGCGCAAAGGCTGATCACGCAGCTTTATTTCGAAGGCGATCCGTTGATCGCCAAATGCCCCATCGTGAACACCATCCCGGATCAGCGCGCGATCAATCAACTGGTGGCGGCGCTGGATCTGAATGCAACCGTGCCGCTGGACAGTCTGGCGTACAAGTTCGACATTGTGCTGCGCGGGTATCGCTCGACCTACTTCGAAAACCGACCCGAGGGGAACTGATCATGGCTCAGAAGCTCGATTATCTGAAAGAGACCCCTTCGCAAACAGCCGGGCCGTACGTCCATATCGGTTTGGCCCCCGGGGTTGCAGGGTTTGACATCTACCGCCCGGAATTGGGTCGGGATATCGCGGGCGCGCAGGCTAAAGGCGACCGGATCAGCGTGCGGGGCAAGGTGTTGGATGGCACAGGCACGCCAGTCAAAGACGTGTTGATTGAGGTCTGGCAGGCTGATGCGGCGGGCACCTATCCCGGTTGCGGCGAAGTCGCGCCCGACTTTCGCGGTTGGGGGCGCGTCATTCCGGATTTCGAGACCGGAGAATGGTCCTTCGACACGGTAAAACCCGGGCCGGTCGCCGGGCGGTCGGGCATCATGATGGCACCGCACATCACCCTCTGGCTGGTTGCGCGTGGGATCAATGTCGGGCTGACTACCCGGCTTTACTTTGCCGATGAACAGGCCGCCAACCTAAACGATCCGGTGCTGAACCTGATTGAGCAGGACAGCCGGCGAAAAACCCTTATCGCCCAGAAGAATGGTGACAGTTACAGATTCGACATTCACCTTCAGGGCGATAACGAGACAGTGTTCTTCGATGTCTGACACAGCCGTAAAAACCCCCTGCATCATCTGCGTGGCCATCACCGGGTCCGTGCCCACCAAGGCGGATAATCCTGCCGTTCCGGTCAGTCTGTCCGAGCAGGTCGAAAGCACGCATGAGGCCTTTGAGGCCGGTGCCACAATCGCGCACTGCCATGTGCGGGACGACGCAGGCAATCCAAGCTCTGACCCGACTCGTTTCGCTAACCTCAAACAGGGGATTGAGACGCATTGTCCGGGCATGATCGTACAGTTGTCGACCGGCGGACGGTCGGGTGCGGGGCACGCACGCGGCGGCATGCTGCCGTTGGCCCCGGACATGGCATCTCTCTCTGTTGGGTCAAACAACTTCCCGACCCGTGTTTACGAAAACCCGCCCGATCTGATCGACTGGCTGGCCAGCGAAATGGTCAAGCACGATGTTAAACCCGAGATCGAGGCTTTTGATCTGTCCCATATCTTCCGCGCCGCGGTGATGTACCAAAACGGGCAAATCAAGGATGTGCCTTACGTTCAGTTTGTGATGGGGGTGAAAAACGCTATGCCGGTGGATCGCGAGGTGTTCGATTTCTACGTGCACACGATCCGCAGGCTGTTGGGGGATGCCCCCTGGTGCGCCGCCGGAATAGGCGCGAACCAGATCGTTGTGAACGAATGGTCCATTGCCGCAGGAGGGCATGTACGCACTGGTCTGGAAGATAACGTGCGCCTGAACCGCGATACCCTGGCCCCGTCGAATGCGGCTTTGGTCGCACGAGCCGTCGAGCTTTGCGACGCTTATAAGCGCCCCATCGCCACTACGGCTGAGGCACGGTCAATCCTCGGATTGCGAAAGGGAGTTGCCTGATGTCACGGACTCATTGCCTCACCCTCCTATCCGAAGCTGTTGGCAAACCTCCTACCCTGCACCGATACCCGGACGCTCAGGACCCAAACCTCCGATCCTGGCCGGGATCCACGTCATGAGCGATCTATTCGAACACCCCTGGTTCTCAGGCCTGTTCGGTGATGCCGATGCCGACGCGATCTGGTCGCCGGACCGGTCGCTAACCCATATGCTCGCGTTTGAAGCCGCCTATTCACGTGGGCTGGGGGCCGTTGGCCTTGTGCCCCCAGATCAGGCGCAGGCTGCAGCGGAGTGGATCGAAGAGGCCACTCTCGATCCGACCGTTTTGCGTGCGGGCACGGTGCAGGACGGGCTGCCAATCCCGGCGCTGGTTCGCAGCCTGAAAGCTGAGGCGGGATACCTCGCCGGCGCGATCCATACCGGGACAACTTCGCAAGATGTCATGGATACCGCGCTGGCCATGACATTGCGCGAAACTTCTGACCTGTTGTCAGATCGGTTGACTCGATTGGTAGATCAACTAGAGCAGCTCAAGGCGATACATGGATCGAACACGATCATGGGACGAACGCGTATGCAGGCCGCTCTGCCAATCACTGTCGACCACCGGTTAGAGACCTGGATCACGCCACTGACAGACCACCTGACCCGACTGACCCAGATACGCCCCCGCGTGGAATGCGTGCAGATGGGCGGCCCCGTTGGCGACAGCCAGACCCTTGGAGCACAGAACCGCGAAATGGCGACTTTTCTGGCAGAGTTTTTGAACCTGCATCTGCCGGAGCGATGCTGGCATGTCACCCGAGGCGTGCTTGCAGACTACGCGGGGCTTCTATCCCTGATCTCAGGTTCCATTGCGAAAATCGGTCAGGATATCAGCCTGATGGCACAACAGGGTGTGGATGAGATTAAGCTGAAAGGCGGTGGCGGATCATCGGCAATGCCCCATAAACAGAACCCCATTTTGGCAGAGCTGCTGGTCACACTCGCCCGCTACAACGCAACGCAACTGCCGGGGATGCACCATGCCCTTTTGCATGAACAGGAAAGGTCGGGCAGCGCTTGGGCTTTGGAATGGATGATCCTGCCTAATATGGCAAAGACGACAGCACGGTCGTTATCCGCAGCCGTCACAGTTTGTACGCAGATAACCTCAATTGGCGAGGGGCGGAAATGATCGCACCGCTCTTGCTGGACCTATACGCTGAAACCTGAACAGCGACTTTGCGATACACTGAAGGAGGAAAACCAATGTCGATGAAGAGATCCCTGCTGAGTTCGCTGGCCGCGCTGGCCTTTTCAGCGACCGCTGGCCTGGCACAGGAGGTGACGCTGACGATGCATCATTTCCTGCCCCCTGTCGCCGCGGCGCATAAAGGTATGCTACAGCCATGGGCGGACAAAGTTATTGAAGACAGCGATGGCCGAATTGCCATCGAGATCTTCCCGTCCATGTCGATGGGTGGAAAACCGCCCGAGCTGTATAGCCAGGTGCGCGACGGCTCAGCCGATATTGTCTGGACGGTTTTGGGATATACGCCGGGTGTGTTCCCACGCTCTGAGGTGTTTGAACTGCCCCTGGTTCATGCCGGGTCGGCCACTGACACGACAGTCGCGATGAACGCCTCGATGGATATGCTAGCCGAGGATTTCGACGATGTGCATGTCATCTTTTTGCACACCCACGATGGCAATGTGATCCATTCCGCGTCAGACCCGATCACCAGCCTTGAGGACGCAAAAGGTGTCAAGCTGCGCACCCCCAGCCGCACAGGTGCCTGGATCATCGAAGGTATTGGGGCAGAGCCTGTCGGAATGCCGGTTCCTGCCCTGCCCGAAGCGATGTCCAAAGGCGTGGTTGACGGGGCCCTGATCCCGCTGGAAATCGTTCCGCCGCTCAAACTGCAGGAACTGGACAAGTCCATAACCGAGCTTCCGAACGGCGACCGCTTTGGCACCGCCACGTTCATGGTCGCCATGAACAAGGACGCCTATGATACCCTGCCCGACGATCTGAAGGCCGTCATCGACGCCAATTCCGGTGCCAATGTCGCAGGCAATGTCGGTGCCATGTGGGAAGGCTTTGAGGCTGGAGGTGAAAAAGCGCTTGAGGCCGCCGGGGTCGAGCGGATCGTATTGTCCGACGAAGAGGCCGCCAAATTCAACGCTGTCAGCGAACAGATCGTCCAGCGCTGGATTGATGAGGTGGGCGAAAAAGGTATTGATGGCGCGGCTCTGGTTGAAAACGCGCGCGCCGCAATTGCCGCCGCCAATTCCGGCAATTGATCTGACAAAGCCGGGGGATTCCGATCCCCCGGCATTCAAAAGGCTTTCAGGGAAAACAGCATGAGCGTGGTTCTCAGACGTCTGGCAGATGCGTTTGCACTGCTCGGGGGCGGTATCCTTCTTGCGATTGTGGCCGTCACGACAACAAATGCCTTTGCCTTTATCCTCGATCGGATCGCGGGGCTGTTCGGTACCGACGTGGCCGGGTTGCCCGGTTATGAGGATTTCGTTCAGCTGGCAATCAGCTGCGCTGCTTTGATGTTTTTCCCCTATTGTCAGGCCAATCGCGGGCATGTTTCTGTCGAACTGTTGACCAACCGGATGCCGCAAGCCCTGCAGCGCGCAATCGACCTGCTGTGGCTAGGCGTCACCATAGCTGTTGCGCTGTTTCTGGCCTATTGGATGATCTTTGGCATGCTCGAGGTGCGTTCGGATCAGGTGGTGACCAGCGTTCTGGGCTGGCCGAACTGGCCGTTTTACATCCCCGGTCTGTTGTCCATGATCCTGTGGGCGCTGATCGCGGCGGATCAGGTTTTTGGGGATGCGGCCAATGCTTGATCCAATTTCCATCGGCGTGATCGGGCTGGTTGTTCTGTTTGTCTTGCTGCTGCTTCGGATGCCCGTCGGCATTGCGATGATCGCAGTGGGCATTGGTGGGACATGGGTTCTTAGCCAATCGGTCAGCTACATCCGGTTTGTTCCCTACCTGAAACAGTTCAAAACCCTGCTTTGGGAGAACGTCGCCAACTATGATCTGTCCGTAGTGCCTTTGTTTGTTCTAATGGGCTATGTCGCGGCCGAAGCGCGGCTGTCCACAGACTTGTTCAAGGGGCTCGAGGCGCTGATGTCCCGGTTGCGCGGCGGCGTTGCCATGGCTGCGGTCGCTGCCTGCGGCGGGTTTGGGGCGGTGTGCGGATCATCATTGGCCACAGCCGCCACCATGGGGCGCGTTTCCCTGCCCGAACTGAAAAAGCTGGGATATGCGCCCAGCCTCGCGTCAGGGTCACTGGCGGCGGGGGGAACGCTGGGTATTCTTATTCCGCCTTCGGTTGCGCTGGTGATCTATGCAATCATCGTCGAAGGCTCGATCCTGAGGATGTTTCAGGCCGCAATCGTGCCGGGCATTCTGGCCGTCTTTGGCTTTATCGCTGTCATCGCCATTCAGGTGCGTATCAACCCATCTTTGGCACCAGAACCCACGCAGATGGACCCGGATGAAAAACGCAGAGCGATCCGCCGCTTGTGGCCGGTTGTCGCGATTTTTGGCGCCATCATCCTGGGGTTGGGATTTGGCCTTTTCACACCCACGCCCGCCGCAAGCATCGGTGTGTTCACAATCACAGCCTACGGGTTTGTACTGCGGGCCGTGACGGGCGAAGGTCTGGCATTCTCGGGCCTGTTAACAGCAATTCGCGCAACCGCGATCACCAGCGGCATGATCTATCTGATCCTGTTCGGGGCCGAAGTTCTGAAAGGGTTTTTTGCCCGAACCCAGCTGCCGCAGGCCCTGTCTGAATGGGCCGCAACCAGTGGCATGGAACCGATGATGATACTTGTCATCATGCTGTGTATTTTTGTGGTCCTGGGGTGCTTCATGGAAAGCCTGGCAATGATCCTTGTGGTCGTTCCGTTTTTCTGGCCAACCCTGATTGCCCTGAACGGAGGTGAATACGTCACCGCCGAAACAGCGGCTTTCGGCATGGATCCCGACAGCCTGAAACTCTGGTTTGGGATATTGGCGCTGATTGTTGTGGAACTGGGGCTTATCACACCTCCTGTTGGCCTGAACGTGTTCATCATCTCATCCCTCGCCCGGGATACGTCGATGGGTACTGTTTTTAAGGGCGTCGTCCCGTTTCTAGGCGCCGAGGTCGTTCGGGTTGGTCTGATCTTGCTGATCCCAGCCTTGACACTGGCCGTGCCCAGGTTGATTGGCGGATAATGCTGAACCTGCACTTTAACCGACCCGCTTAAGCCCTGCTCAATCCTTGGCGCGCAAAAGCCTAGAACGCCAAATTGCGCTGGTCGGACGTGACTTCCTGCGACCGGGCATCTCCGGACCGGGATACCTGTATCTTCAACCGTTTGGCCTTTGGAAAGCGGTCGAAATAGGCAAACTCAATACCGTCCAGCGCGTCGATATCCTGGCACTGTATCTGATAGTCAGCCTGAAACTCGGTATGGTTGACTTCCTGCGCTGCTTCGACGTCCTGGCCCAGCGTTTCGCCGGACAGGGTGACGTTGGCAGATGCAGCAAAACAGCCCGCAGCTTCGGGCAAGACAAACAGTTCCAGCGGGTTGGACAGGTCGGAAATCGCCACCGCAACACGGGCGCGGTCATCATCGGTTTCCGCCGGGCCTTCGAACCCGACGATATCAACCCCCGGAACGACCAGCGAAAGCGAGAACTCGGCCCCTGCCATAGCAATGACCACATGCCCGGTTCCGTGCTCATGCACCGTCGTGGCTTGTGATTGCGAGAATGCAATCGAAGGGATCAGGGTCAGGGCAAGGACTGAGAGTTTCATAACCGGGCACCACCTAACTGGGAATCACGCCTGTCATTCTAATGTGATTCAACCCCTACGCAATTGCCCCACTTCTTCCAAAACTACAGCAAAATGACGGAAAACAGAGCAAATAGGGCATTTTATCCATTACCTGACAATAAAACTCAGGTTGACATAGTCGACTAATTCACTCAGTTATCGAGCCGTACGCGTCGCTCAGACGACGCCTGAGACTTTGTTTCTGACAAGAAAGTGCCGTCCCCATGACCAGATTATTTGCTGCTACCAGCGTCCTCACCCTTGGAATTGCCTCTGCTGCTATAGCAGATGATTCGCCATCGAAGGCTGATGTTCTGAGTACCTACTCCAACATTGCCGAAGCCAATTACGATGACAGCCTGATTGCGGCCAAGTCGCTGCAAGCGGCCGTAAACGCCCTGATCGCCGATCCGTCGGACGCAACCCTGAATGCAGCCCGTGCCGCCTGGATCGCGGCGCGTGTGCCCTATCAGCAGACCGAGGTTTACCGTTTCGGAAACGCTATCGTCGATGATTGGGAAGGCAAAGTGAACGCCTGGCCTTTGGATGAAGGCCTGATCGATTACGTGGACTCTTCTTATAGTGGTCCGACTGACGAGAACGAATTTGCCGCGCTGAACGTCATTGCCAACCCCAGTTTTGAGCTGTCGGGCGAAACCATTGACGCCGCCGAGATCACCCCGGAATTGCTGGGCGAGACCCTGCACGAAGCCGACGGAATCGAAGCCAATGTGGCCACCGGCTATCACGCGATTGAATTTCTGCTGTGGGGTCAGGACCTGAACGGTCACGGCACGGGCGCTGGCAACCGCCCCTGGAGCGATTATGCACAGGGCGACGCCTGCACTGGCGGCAATTGCGACCGCCGCGCGCAGTACCTGAGCGCGGCGACCGATCTGCTGGTCAGCGATCTGGAATGGATGGCCGCTCAGTGGGCCGAAGGTGGCGCGGCGCGAGTTGCATTGACCGCAGATGAAGCTGCTGGTGTCAGCGCTATCCTGACCGGCATGGGGTCGCTGTCCTACGGCGAAACCGCAGGTGAGCGTATGCGCCTGGGCCTGATGCTGAACGACCCCGAAGAAGAGCATTCCTGCTTTGCAGACAACACCCATAACGACCACTACTACAATGGCGTTGGCGTTCAGAATGTGTATCTGGGCACCTATACGCGCATTGACGGCACCCCTGTCGACGGTGCCTCTCTGTCCGATCTGGTGATCGCCAGCGACCCGTCTCTGGATGCCGAGATGAAAGTCAAACTGGCGAACACAATGCAGGCTTTGGGCGTTATGAAATCCACTGCCGAAGCGGGATTTGCCTATGACCAGATGTTGGAGCGGGGCAACGAAGGTGGCGAGCTGCTTATCATGGGCGGCGTTAACGGCTTTATCGATCAGACCAAAACCATCGAGCGGATCGTGACCACGATGCAGCTGGATCAGATCGATTTCGAAGGCTCTGATAGCCTCGACAATCCCGACGCAGTTTTCCAGTAAACCGCCCCCTTCGAGACGCGGCGCTTTCATGCCGCGTCTCGTCAGCGTGGATGCCCGCCGACAGTTTGTCGCGGGACATCTCTAAAATAACCTACTATTATAGTAGGAATTAAAAATCAAAGCACCTCAGCCATGATCGTATGCCACTGCACCAATATCTCGGACACTGACATTCACGCCGCCATCGACTGGATGCGTGCCTCGGATCCCTATACGGTGATTACACCCGGAAAGATCTATCATGCGCTTGGAAAATCGGCGGATTGCGGCGGGTGTATGCCGCTTTTCCTAGACTCCATGCGCTCCAACGATAGGCTGGAAGTCCCCATGCAGCTTCGTGCGCTTCGCAGCGAAGCAACACAGGAGAGTGAATATGAAGGGCGATCCCAAAGTCATCGAATACCTCAACAAATCCCTGCGGCATGAGCTGACCGCGGTCAGCCAGTACTGGCTGCACTATAGGCTTCAGGAGGACTGGGGCCTGGGTCACATGGCCAAGAAAAGCCGCGAGGAAAGCATCGAAGAGATGGGCCACGCGGATAAGTTGATCGAACGGATCATCTTTCTGGAAGGCCATCCAAATCTGCAAAAGCTCGACCCGCTCAGGATTGGGCAAACCCCGAAGGAAACGCTGGAATGTGACCTTGCAGCGGAACAGGATGCGCGTGCGCTTTATGTAGAGGCACGGGATTACTGCAGAGAAGCGGCGGACTACGCGTCAATGTCCCTGTTCGAGCAATTGATCCGCGATGAGGAAAGCCATATCGACTTTCTGGAAACGCAGCTCGACTTGTATGAAAGGATTGGCGAAGCCAATTATGCGCACCTTAATGCATCGAAAATGGACGAGGAAGAGTAGCCTTGTCGCCGTTTCGGTGGCCGCTCTGGCGGCCACCCCTTGCCTGTCAGCCGAACTGCAGGACCTTCATCTGAATTTTCAGCCGAGAACCTTGGATGAACAGTCCCGGATAGACCGGGCCATTGCCCCGCCGCAGGACTTCACCACCCTTCAACGGTTCGAAGACCTGCCCGCCGGGGCCGCTACCGTCCGTGCACGTTCGGATGAAGACGCGTTTTCGCAGCCCTCGGCCAACCTCGCCTTTGAGCAGGAGCTAGATTTCAAAGTCGGCAACGGGCTGTTCAAGAAAATCTGGGTTTCTGCGCCATCATCAACACTGGCCTCTGACGGATTGGGTCCGCTTTACAACGCGCGGTCCTGCCAGCGATGCCACATCAAGGATGGGCGCGGCCATACGCCCAACGGCCCAGACGACAACGCGATTTCCATGTTCCTGCGTATCTCGATCCCCGGCGACGCGAATGACGGGTTTGCCGAGATCGAGGACTATATCGCCACCAGACCCGAGCCGAATTATGGCAGTCAGATGCAGGACCTGGCCCTGCCCGGCCACCCGGCTGAATACAGGCTAGACATTACATACCAAGAGACCTCCGTAAAACTGTCGGACGGTGAGACCGTCAATTTGCGCCACCCAACCTACATGGCAGCTGATCTGGGATACGGTCCGCTGCATCCCGATGCCATGCTCAGCCCACGAGTAGCGCCCCAGATGATCGGGCTGGGTCTGCTTGAGGCGATCCCGGTCGAGGATCTGCTGGCCAATGTCGACCCGGATGATGCGGATGGGGACGGGATTTCCGGACGGCCCAATATCGTCTGGTCGGTCGAATATAACCAACCGATGTTGGGTCGCTTCGGCCACAAGGCCGGCATGCCAACGATCATGGACCAATCGGCAGCGGCCTTCGCCGGGGATATCGGCATCTCAAGCCCGCTCTATCCGGCCGGGCACGGGGACTGCACGCAAGCGCAGGCGGATTGCGTGGAAGCGCCTCATGGCGACGGGGATGCGCGTGAGTTTGAGATTGATCAGATCGGCATGGATCTCGTCGCCTTTTACAGCCGCAATCTGGCTGTACCGGCCCGACGGGGCGCAAATGATCCACAGGTATTGCGCGGCAAGGAGGTGTTTCATGAAACCGGATGTGTTTCTTGCCATACGCCCGCCTTTGTCACGCATCGTATGCAGGACCGACCCGAGCATAGTTTCCAGTTGATCTGGCCGTACACAGACCTTTTGTTACACGATATGGGCGAGGGTCTGTCGGACAACCGCCCCGAAGCGCGCGCGACGGGCCGCGAATGGCGCACACCTCCGCTGTGGGGGATCGGTCTGACACAGCAGGTTTCGGGCCATACACAGTTTCTGCACGATGGGCGCGCGCGATCATTGCTCGAAGCCGTTTTGTGGCACGGGGGTGAAGCACAGGCGGCGCGCGATACCGTCGTTTCGATGCCCAAACCCGACCGCGACGCCCTTATCCGCTTTTTGGAGAGCCTCTGACCCATGCGCACCCTTGCCTTAGCCCTTGCTCTGATATTGCCCTTGCACGCACATGCGCAAAATCACGGGCAGATTTTGACCAGCACGGTCGAAACCCATGTGCTGCCGGGATTTGCCGTGCTTTCACAGGCAACCGAGGCACTGACACAGGCAGCGCAGACAGATTGCTCGCCGGGCTCAGCAAGAATGCAGGCGGCCTATCACACCGCTTTTGACAGCTGGATTTCGGTCAGTCACTTGCGGTTCGGCCCCACTGAAGTGCAGGACCGTGCCTTTTCACTGGCGTTTTGGCCTGACACCAAGGGCTTTACTCCCAAAGCACTGTCCGGTCTGATTGCGTCCGAGGACGCGTCCGTTGAAACCCCGGCAGAGTTTGCCGAAACCTCGGTCGCTGGGCGCGGCTTTTTTGCGTTGGAACAGATGCTGTTTGATCCAAAATTCACGGATCAGGGGGCGGCACCGTACCGTTGTGCGTTGATCCAGGCTATCGCCACGGATATCGACAACAACGCCCATGCGATTGATGCCGATTGGGCTATATACGCGATAACCCTGACCCGACCAGGCGAAAGCGGCCCTTACCGGTCCGAAGACGAGGCCATGCAAGAGCTGTATCGGGTCCTGACGACCGGTCTGGAATTCACCGGTGACACTAGACTTGGTCGCCCCATGGGCACATTCGACCGCCCCCGCCCCAACCGCGCTGAAGCGCGACGCTCGGACCGGTCTCTGCGCCACGTGGAGCTGTCGCTGATCGCGCTGTGTGATCTGGCCGCGCATTTGTCGGCGGACTACCCCGGAATCGCAGCCGATCTGGGCGCAGCCTTTGCCAAGGCCATCGCCAGTGCGCAATCGCTGGACGATCCCGCCTTGGCCGGGGTTGCCACCCCACAAGGCCGATTCCGGGTTGAGGTATTGCAGCAATCCATCAACGATATCCGCACTATTGCCTCGGCCGAGCTTGGGCCGACACTGGGCATTAACGCAGGCTTCAACTCTTTGGACGGGGACTGAGCCTTGACCAACCGCCGCCACTTTCTGGCCGGATTGGCCGCTGCAAGCCTTGCGCCGGTACGCGGCTGGGCGTCGGTCGGCGCACCGGACTATTTGGCGGCTGCGCTGTTTCCGGACGGGTCCTATCGGCTCGCCGGGTTGGATGTGAACGGAGAAATCCTGTTTACGTTGCCTCTGCCCGCTCGTGGACACGCGGCTGCGGCCCATCCCCATCGAGCGCAAGCGGTGGCCTTTGCCCGCCGCCCCGGTACATTCGCGGTGGTCATTGATTGCACCACCGGCAGGGAAACCGCCCGGCTGGAGGCGCCCAAAAACCGCCATTTCTACGGCCACGGCGTATTTTCCGCAAACGGGAACAAGTTGTTCACCACCGAGAACAACTTTGAGGCCGGTGAGGGTGTAATCGGCATCTGGGACAGTCAAAGCTACACCCGCTTGGGTGAGTTCCCCTCGGGCGGGGTCGGTCCGCATGACATGCGCCTGATGCCGGACGGCCAGACTTTGGTCGTCGCAAACGGCGGCATTGAAACCCACCCCGACACTGGGCGCAGCAAACTGAACCTACCGGTTATGCGGTCCCGGCTAAGCTATCTTAACCTGTCCGGAAGGGTGCTGGAACAGGTGGAACTGCCTCGTGCGATGCATAAGAACTCGATCCGCCATCTCTGCGTACGGCGGGACGGGCTGGTGGGGTTCGCGATGCAATGGCAGGGTGAGACATCACAACACCCACCCTTGCTGGGCCTGCACCGGCAGGGTGACGCGCCGCACCTGCTGTCGGCGCCCGTGGCCGATCACTCAACGCTGCAGGGCTATGCCGGCAGTATCGCCTTTGCCGGGGACGGCCAAACCGTCGCGATCACCTGCCCGCGTGGCAATGCCCTGCACCGGTTCACTGTCGACGACGGTCAGCTTTCTGGTGTCTTTCCGCTTGAGGATGTCTGCGGTCTCGGACCCGGACCCGGCGGATTTGTCTATACGACCGGCACTGGGCTTGTTGGGCGTCTGCGCAACGGCAAGGCCAAGACCTTTGCCCAGCCGCGATGCCAATGGGACAATCACCTGATACCCATTCGCGGACCCGCTTAATCTCGGTTTTCCCCGCCACATAGTTTAGGCTTGGACGAATCAAATTGCTGCCGTATTGGCGGGCGCGAAGCTGACCCTCTGACCGACAAGGATTGACGTGATTGAAACAGACGCCCGACGCACCGCATTCCATCTACGGGGTTGAGAAATGGGGCAAAGGCCTCATCGAGGTGACGGAACAGGGCGAGATCGGTCTGCGCAATCCCCTGGTCCCCGAGGCTACAGCGATCAGTCTGCCCGGTATTCTGCACGATCTGGACGAACGCGGCATCAAGGCACCAATGATCCTGCGGATCAGCTCCTATCTGGAACACGAGATCGCGCATATCAACGAGAGCTTTCGCGATGCCATCGCGCGCGTCGGTTATAAAGGCAGCTATCGCGGTGTGTTCCCGATCAAGGTGAACCAGCAGGCGCAGGTGGTCGACCGGATCGTCGAGTTCGGTAAAAAGTACAACTATGGGCTCGAAGCTGGGTCCAAGCCTGAACTGGTCGTCGCGCTGGCGCACCGTTTGGCCAGTGAGGCGCTGATCGTCTGCAACGGTGTCAAGGATGCCGAGTTCATTCAGCTGGCCATCCTCAGCCGCAAGATCGGGTTCAACACGGTCATCGTTCTGGAAAGCCCGAAAGAGGCCGACACGGTGATCGAGGTCTATAACGAGTTGGGCATTGAACCTCTGATCGGCGTGCGCGTAAAGCTGACCAACCAGATCAGCGGCAAGTGGGAAGAAAGCTCGGGCGATCGTTCCGCCTTTGGCATGAATACGGATCAACTGGTTGCCGTCGTGGACAAATTGAAAGCAGCTGGCCTGTTGCATTGCCTGAAATTGCAGCATTCGCACCTTGGATCGCAGGTACAGGACGTCAACGATGTGCGCCGCGCAGTGGGTGAGGCCTGCCGTTACTACACCGAGCTGACGCGCGAAGGCGTTCCACTGACCCATCTGGATCTTGGTGGTGGCATGGGCGTTGACTATACCGGCGAGAAAAAGGCCGCAGAAAACTCGATCAACTACACGGTCGAGGAATACTGTGCCAACGTCGTCGAAACCGTGGCTTACGCAATGGATGAGGCCAACGTGGCCCATCCGACGCTGGTCACTGAAAGCGGCCGCGCGGTGGTGGCGACTTCTTCGATGCTGGTGTTCAACGTGCTCGAAAGCACGCTCTATGACGCGCCAAACGGCCCCGAGGTGGAACCAGAGGACCATCACATGGTGTCGGACCTTGCCGCCGTGCACGGATACCTCAGCAGCGACCGCCTGCAGGAATGTTGGAACGACGCCAGTTTTTATCGCAACGAACTGCGCGCCCTGTTCCGGCGTGGCTATGTCGACCTGCGTCAGATGGCCCGGGCCGAACGCATCTACCTGTCTCTGATGGCGCGGCTCAAGGCGCTGGCCGCCAGCGATGATCTGGACACGGATGTGGATGAACAGCTTGAGAAAGTGGCGGATATCTATCACTGCAACTTCTCGCTGTTCCAATCGCTGCCCGACGTCTGGGCCATCGACCAACTTCACCCAATCGTACCGCTGCAGGGCTTGAACCAAACCCCGGATCGTCGTGCGGTGCTGTCCGACATCACCTGCGACAGCGACGGCAAGATTGACCGGTTCATTCTGGCTGATGGCGTCTCACCCAGCCTGCCGGTGCACTCCCTGCCTGAAGCGGGCGAGTATTTCATGGGCGTCTTCTTTGTCGGCGCCTACCAGGAAACGCTGGGCGATCTGCACAACCTTTTCGGAGACACCAATGTGGTCACCATTGACCTGCGTGCTGATGGTGGCTTTGACTTGCTGCATGAACAAGAGGGCGACACGATCAGTCAGGTTCTGTCTTATGTCGAGTTCGATCCAACCGATTGCGTTGCTGCCTTCCGTAAAATGGTGGACGAGGCGATCTCAACCGGTACCCTGAAGGCCAGTGAACGAAAAACCCTGATGAGCGCCTATCGCAACTCAATCAACGGCTACACCTATTACGAATAACCCCCTGAGAGGAGATGACCCCATGGGCACTTTGAGTGGCAAAACACTGGTTGTCGGTGCGGGCGGCGTTTCACACGCGGCCGTGCACAAGATGGCGATGAATTCGGACATCTTCACCGAGATTACGCTGGCTAGCCGCACCAAGTCGAAATGCGACTCCATTGCCACGGCAGTGAAACAACGTGTCGGTGTTGACATCGCCACCGCGGAGCTGGACGCCTATAAGGTCGCGGACACAGTCAAGCTGATCCGTGAAACCGGCGCTGAACTTCTTGTGAACCTTGCCCTGCCCTATCAGGATCTGGTGCTGATGGACGCTTGCCTTGAGGCCGGCATCCACTATCTGGACACCGCGAACTATGAACCCGAGGATGAGGCCAAGTTCGAATACCACTGGCAATGGGCCTATCAGGAGCGGTTCAAACAGGCTGGTCTGACCGCCATTCTCGGCTCGGGCTTCGATCCGGGCGTCACGTCCGTCTTCGCCACATGGCTGAAGAAACACAAGCTGGACACGATCCGCCAGATCGACGTGCTGGATGCCAATGGCGGCACCAACGATCAGGAATTCGCCACCAACTTCAACCCGGAAATCAACCTGCGCGAAGTGCTGGCCGAAGTCCGCCACTGGGAAAACGGCACATGGCACCACAGCCCGGCGATGACCCATAAGGTCGAATATGATTTCCCCGCCATCGGGCCAAAGAACATGTACCTGATGTACCACGAGGAATTGGAAAGCCTCAGCACTCACTTCCCCGAGATCGAGCGCGCCCGGTTCTGGATGACCTTTGGCGACGCCTATATCACCCATGCCAAAGTGCTGGAAAACGTCGGCATGACCCGCATTGATCCGGTGATGCATGACGGCAAAGAAATCATCCCGATCCAGTTCCTGAAAACTCTGCTGCCCGATCCCGGCGATCTGGGTCAAGAGACCAAGGGCAAAGCCTGTATCGGCGATATCGCCACGGGCCAGGCCAAGGATGGCGCGGGCGAAAAGACCTACTACATCTACAACATCTGCGACCACGAAGAATGCTTTGCCGAGGTCGGATCACAAGCCGTCAGCTACACCACCGGCGTTCCTGCCATGATCGGCGCGGCGCAGGTGCTGAAAGGCAACTGGACCCAACCCGGCGTGTGGAACATGGAGCAGCTTGATCCGGATGACTTCATGGACATGCTGAACGAACACGGACTTCCATGGCAGGTCCACGAGCTAGACGGCCCGGTCGACTTCTGATCCCTCGGCGCGGTCAGCGCGACCGCCCTGCTTCATCTGGCTAAAATATCCCGGGGGTCCGGGGGCAGAGCCCCCGACCTCTCCATTCAACGGAGATGCTGGTTATGTCCGACATGATGACCACTCAAGCGGGCGATGCCGGTGCTTTCCGCGATTTCGACCTCAACCGCGTGCCAACACCCTGTTTTGTGGTCGACGAAAAAGCCGTCGAGCGCAACCTGAGCATCCTCGCCGTGATCGGCAAGCAGTCCGGGGCACATGTCCTCAGCGCACTCAAAGCGTTTTCGATGTTCTCGTTGGCGCCGCTGATCCGCCGGCACCTTGGTGGCACCTGCGCCAGCGGTATTTACGAGGCGCGACTGGGTCGTGAAGAATATGGCGGTGAGGTCGCCACCTTCTGCGCCGGGTACAAAGACGCTGACATCGACGAGATCCTGTCATTGTCCGACCACATCATCTTTAATTCTATAGCTCAAAAGGATCGATTCCTGGCCAAAGCCCAAGCAGCAGGTGTGCAGGTCGGTTTGCGCATCAACCCGGAACATTCCGAGGGCGAGATTGCAAAATACGACCCCTGCGCGCCCTGCTCTCGATTGGGAACCCCGGTCAGTCAATTGACCGAAGAGGTTCTAACCGGAGTCGATGGCCTGCATATGCATACCTTATGTGAGCAGGGGTTCGAACCGTTGCAACGCACATGGCAGGCCGTCGCGCCCAAATTGGCACCTTTCATGGGGCAGCTCAGATGGTTGAATTTCGGCGGCGGGCATCACATCACCCGCGACGACTATGACCGCGAAGGGCTGATCGCCTTCATCAAGACAATCCGCGAAGAACACGCGATCGAAGTCTATCTTGAACCCGGTGAGGCCGTCGCTTTGGACGCGGGGATTCTGGTCGGTGAAATCCTCGACCTGCCGACCAATGGAATGAACCTCGCGATCACCGATATCTCGGCCACATGCCACATGCCCGACGTGATCGAAGCCCCCTATCGCCCCGCCCTGATGGATGAGGTCGAACCCGGCCATACCTACCGACTGGGCGGGCCGTCTTGCCTGGCAGGCGATGTCATCGGGGACTACACCTGGGACCAACCGTTGCAGATCGGCCAACGCTTTGCCTTTCTCGATCAGGCGCATTACTCGATGGTGAAAACCAACACATTCAACGGCGTCCCCCTGCCCACCATCGCCCTGTGGAACAGCAAAACCGACGAGCTCAACATCATCAGAACCTTCGGCTATGACGACTTCAAGGACCGACTTTCATGAGCATTTTCCTCGACAGTGAACTGACCGCATCTGAACGCTCAGAAGGCGCCCGGTTTCGCGTGATCCCGGTGCCACTGGAACGCACCGTTTCTTATGGGTCCGGTACCGCCAAAGGCCCCGAGGCAATTATCGAAGCCAGCAATGAGTTGGAACGCATCACTGGCCACGCCGAGCCATGCGTCGAAGGGATTTTCACCGAAACTCCCGTGGATTGCGACGCCGCCCTGTCCGAGATCATGGAACGCCTCGCCCAACGCACCGAGGCGGCGGTGCGGGCGGGCAAGGTTCCGGTGACATTGGGTGGCGAGCATTCGCTCAGCTATGGCGCGGTCATGGGCGTAGCCCGCGCATTGGGGCAACCGCTCGGCATCGTCCAGATCGACGCCCACGCAGACCTGCGCAATGCCTATCAGGGTGAGAAACACAGCCATGCCTCGGTCATGCATCTGCTGGCTGAAGAAGGCGTCCGACTGGCCCAGTTCGGCGTGCGTGCCTTTTCAAGCGAAGAGGCACAAAGCCGCTCGAAAAACCACGTCTTCCACGTCGACGCCGAGGACTTGGTCACCGGCAACGTCCACGCAGTCGACCTGCCCGAGGATTTCCCCAAGCTGGTCTATGTCAGTTTTGATGTCGACGGGCTGGACCCGGCGCTGATGCCCGCCACCGGCACTCCGGTCCCCGGAGGTTTGGGGTATTATCAGGCGCTGCGCCTTGTCGAACACGCTTTGAAAGACCGCAAATGCGTGGGCTTCGATGTGGTCGAGCTGGCCCCCAACGGCAACGCCGCCTGGGATTTTACCGCCGCGCAGATCGTCTATCGCCTGATGGCCGCCTGCTAACCCTCAGCTTTTTCGTTCAGCTCCATATGCCCTTCACCCTTGTTCAACACACGGCGCAGCATCGGCTCAAAGAACTCCAACGGTTTGGTCGGGTACTCAGGGTCAAACGCTTTCTGATCGTATTCGTGACAGAAGTATCGGCAATCCTCCCAATAGGGGCTATCGCGATACCTGTCGCGGGCGTTGCGGTCGCCGCCGAGGTGATGATTATAGTAATAACCCTGAAACACGCAGTGATGCTTGAGGATCCAATGGGTTTTTTCGCTGACATAGGGCTTCATCATCGCCGCTGACAACTCACCATGATTGTAGGGGGACAGAATATCACCGGTGTCGTGGATCAGCGCGGCGACCACAAGTTCTTCGTCGGCACCATCCTCATAAGCCCGGGTCGCGGCTTGCAGGCTGTGTTCGTAGCGGTTGATTGGATACGGCGTCCAATCCTCATCCAGAGAGCGGATCGCATCCAAAATGCGATCCGGCAGGGCGGCGTTATACGCCTCTTCATACTCCATCACGGCGTCCCAGTCGGCTTTGGTCGCCTGTTCGAAACTGGTCCAGGTGGGTTTATGGCTTTTGTCCAGCATGGCGCGGTCCTTTGGCTGATCTGCTGGCCCGAACGTATCGCTGTTTCGGTATTAAAAAAAATGAATTGATTTTATCAGCTTGATCAAAAAATACTGTCACAATGCAGATCAAAGCCATCGAGACTTTTCTATGCGTCGCCGATACCGGCGGCTTCCATGCGGCAGCTCGCAAACTGAACGTGACCCAAACCGCGGTCAGCGCCCGCATCCGGCTGATCGAAGAGGAAACCGGAAAACCCCTGTTCACCCGAGGGGCCGGGGGCACCAGTCTGACTGAGTTCGGTCAACAGTTCCGCCCCTATGCCGAGCAGATGATATCGCTTTGGTCCTTTGCATCCCGGGATTTGCCTACACAGACGCAAAACCGCACCGCACTGCGTCTTGGCGCACAGCTTAGCATCTGGGACCCCCTGCTGGTCGATTTGGCTGTGCAGTTCGAGCTACACTTTGGTCAACTGTTGCTGACGCTCAATTACGACCATGATCTGAACATGGTCGAAGCCGTCGCCACCCATGTTCTGGACGCGGCATTGACCCATGAACGCCCGCTGGACCCGAGGGTTCAATCCCATGACCTGGGCCCGGAACGCCTGATACTGGTGACAACGCCTGTCCCGGTCGACCCTGTTTTCGTCAATCTGGAACTGGGCGAGATCTATCAGGATCACGTCCGCTCGGCTGCGCGGCGTGCCACGGGACAGACGGTTTTTCTGGGCAATTGCATGATGGCTCTGCGCTATGTCTTGCGCCGGGGTGGAACCGGGTATTTCCCGGAGTATGTCATCCGCGATCAGATATTGGCAGGTGATCTTGCCCCCGTCGCCGGGGCAATGGAGCTGTTGCTACCGCATTACCTGGTAACTCGCAAAGGCAGCACTACGTCGGCCGACATTTTGACCTGCCTGACCGATTTGCGCAAAGACGATCAGGCCTGAGGCACCGCCCCGTTTGCCCCTCGCGATCTGGCCGGCACCAGAGGGCGCCCCGCGATCAGCAGAAAAAAGCACGAAATCAGAATGCCCATAATCGCAGGCAAGTATAACAATATCCAGAGCTTTGGGTCATCGATTACCACCGGCGAGACAAAGCCGCGCACACCTTCCAGCAAGATCAGGATCGTGAAAGCGCCCAGTATCTGAGGCCACAGCCCAAAACGGGAAAAACTACCCAGCATCAGCGTTGCATAGCCCGCCATAGCCACCGCGATACAGATGGCAATCCAGGAAAACCGCTGATGTAACTCGTCGATCAGCTCACCCTCGGTAAACCCTTCGGCGGCACTGATGGTGTCGCGGTTCTGCAAAAGCTCGAGCGTGGGAACCGCCTCGAGACTGCGTTCAGCCGTGCTGCTGGTATTGGTCAGCGCGGAAATATCGTATGACGCATCCTCGAACAGGGTCGAGGACAATACCCTGCCCTGCTGGTCCAGACGCAGGGCGATGCCATCCACCATTACCAGGTGAATACCGGCACCGTTGTTGACCAGATAGGCCGTTTTGCTGGAGTAGCTGACCGGATTTTGCCCGACACGACGGTCGGAAACGAATACCTCATGCAACGTGCCGTCAAGGTCAATCCTACCGATATAGACGGTCACACCCTGTGTCGGGTGCAGAAATTCGCCCTCATTCAGCAGCTGAGCTGTCACGTCGCCGGCAACTTCGGCTTGGCGCTGTTCCAGCTGTTCAACAGAAGCAGGGCGCAGAAACACACTGATGACAGCCATCATCAACCCCGCCACAAGGCCGAACAGAAACACCGCGCGCGCCAAGCGCCATGGGCTGGAACCGGTGGCCAGCATCACCGTAAGCTCGCTTTCGCGGCTCAACCGATTGGTGGCATAGACCGCAGCGGCAAACACCGCCATGGGCATGACAGTCCGGATCAGTGTCGGCAGGGTCAGCGCGGTGAACTCCAGAAACACCATGGCCGATTGGCCGCCGCTGATCACACGATCAAACAGGCTAACGGATCGCGTGATCCAAAACACGCCCACCAGAACCAGGGTGAAAAAGCCGAACAGAATCAGCAGTTGCCGCAGGAAATAACCATCAAAGCGCGACATGTAACTCCATCCGTCTGTTCACGTTCCAGCGGACAGTATTCCATTCGCAGGATCGAGGAAACCGCCATTGAAAGGCCCGCGAGAATTTGCGTTGCGAAAGCGCCTGCTTGCATTGTGATTTCCGGGATATGGCAGGGGCAGCAGGGTTCGAACCCGCGACCAACGGTTTTGGGGGCCCTTAAAGTGGCATGAAAACACCGTGTTTTTTGCCCGATTAGGAAAAACGACGCCTATACCCAAATAGGTTTGCGCGCCATCTCCCAACCGTCAAGAAGCTGCTTACCTTCGCTAAACCCTTTATGGAACTCGCAAACTTTGCTGGGCGCTCGCCATGCGTGCTGGAGGCCCCGCTCTGTCAAAATTAGACGTGGCTATCGCGGCAGGTTTGGGTAGTTCGGAACTCCCCCCAAATTGCCAACAGAAAACCCATTAAAAGCGGAAGCCCTTCGCCTCCATCTCCAGGATAGGCAACCTGCGGAAACTATGCTGCGCCTATTGTCAGCGCAACAAATTGAACCATTGCCGTTCCACATTCGAGACACCCGATGTCAGATAAAAACAACTATTGATCGATCAATGATGGAGCTCAGGAATGCCCGATGACATCCAAGAAACTGTGGAAGGCGAACCGAACTTTAAGGAACGCCAGCCAAAGATTTTTCAGATGGGCTTCAACAAATGCAGCACCCGAACTTTCAATAACTTTTTTGAGATCAACGGCGTTAAGTCGGTCCATCATGCGGGTGGGGCACTGGCGAAATCAATCGAAAAGAACATGGCGGCTGGCCTTGATCTGATTGGGGACTTTCCCGAATACACCGCATTTACGGACATGGAGTTCGTTAGTGATACAGGCTACATCGCGGCACAAAGGTGGTTCCAAACTTTCCACAAATGGCATCCAGACGCATACTTCATTCTTAACACAAGGAATATCAAGGACTGGATCTCCAGCCGCCTGCGGCACGGTGACGGCAATTTTTTACGTCGTTTCGAAGAGCTGTACGGTTTAAGCCAAGATTAGATCATTCAGCAATGGTCTGCGGATTGGCATCGGCATCACCATGAAGTCAATGAATATTTTTCCGATTGCGACGGTAAGTTCTTAATTTTCGACATAGACAGAGATAAACCTGAGGCAATCTGCGACTTTCTTGCAGATGACTTCTCACTCGATGCAAGTTTCTGGGGGCATATCGGCATCTCTCTAGACGCACAAGATTCGAGCAACTCGCAACTGAAATCTGGCGAAATCGAAGTCTTGAAAGAAAAAGCAAAGGGGCTGTTGTTCGAACGTGACAGATTTAAGAATGCCCAAAAGGGGATACAAAAAGAGCTCGAAACAGTTGTAGAAGAAAATGAGCAGTTACTGGCCGACCTTGAGCGGGAAAAGCAATTTCCTCGTACAAAAATCGGCTCTGCAATTGAGTATACCGACTATCTGCTGCACGTGGCTCTTTCGAAGCTCCCCATTGCACCTGCGACTTTACGAAACCGGTTCGAACGTTCTGCTACGCGACTTTGGCGAAGCCGATACTCTGAGGACTAAAGTAGCAGGGCTCTATTGCATGGTATTGGCGATTCACGCTGCGGAGACAGAGCTACTGTAAACGCGAGTTATGCTTGCCCGGGGCTGCCCAGAAAGATGGGTTTCACCTAACGACATCCAAGGCCACAGCCTGAAAGACGTTGGTGCGATCCTTGATGCCAAGTTGGCAGAATCAAGAACCCGTAAGCTGGAAAGGTATGAAATAGGGGTTAAAAATCTAACTGTTATAGCTTGGGATGGGCAGAAACGGTACAAGTGGTTGATTGTAAATGGCAGGGGCAGCAGGGTTCGAACCCGCGACCTACGGTTTTGGAGACCGTCGCTCTACCAACTGAGCTATACCCCTAAGGTGTGCATCAGATATGCCAGCCGTGCGGCGGACTCAAGAGGCATTTTCATTTTCCACCACCCTTGTGCAATCGACAAACAAGTTGCGCGCGGCGATGAGTTCTATAAGACACGTTTTGGCCAGACCAGGGGACACTATCCGTGAGTATCCGCAAAAAGATCGCCGACAGCGAAGCCGTTCTAAACTGGGCGGCGCGGCGTATTGCGGGTTATATCCGGATGGTCAATCGCAACACAAACTGGCAACGCATCGGGTACGAGGAGCTGGATCAACTTGCCGAGCAGGGCGAGCCGGTCATCGTGGTTCTTTGGCACCAGCGGTTGGCGCAGTCACCCTATTTCTTTCCGTTGGACAAGGGGCGTATCTGCTCAATCACCTCAGCCGCGCGGGCGGGCAGCATGGTGGGTCGGGTGCAGCAGCTTTTCGGCATGGATACGATTGCCATGTCCAGCCACAAACGCCACGTCGCCCTGTCGCGCGAAGTGCTGGGCAAGATAAAACAAGGCGTCTCGATTGGGATCGCCGCCGACGGACCACGCGGGCCGGAACGGATATCGTCAACCGTGCCGCTGATCTGGGCACGAACATCTGGCAAGCGGATATTTGGCATCACCTATTCGGCCAAACACGGGCGTGAGGCCGGGACATGGGATCGCCTGTTGATGCCGCGACCCTGGCGGAATGAGGGCGTCTTTATCTGTCGTGAATGGACTGATCCGGTGCCGCGCAAGGCTGACGAACAACAGATCGAGGTTTTGCGCCAAAGCCTAGAGCAGCATATGAACGACCTCACCGCCGAAGCTGACCGCATGGTCGGGCGCGAACCCTGGGCGCCGGAAGTCTAGCCGCCTCTTAATCGTTGCATCAGGTAGACTTCGCTGCCTTCGGGGATCGGTTCAGTCAATCCTGTGGCAATGACGCGCCCATCGATGGCGATGGACACGCCTGCATCAATCGGCCCCTGCAGCTGTGGATGCATACGAACCAGTTCCTTTAGCAGATCACCGGTGGTCTTGGCCTGAACTTCAACCAGCTGCTGACCCCCGGTCAAAGACCGGAGGCCGGACCATAGGTGGACCTCAACCATTGTCCTTCAACGCCGCCAGAATACGCGGCGGTGACATCGGCAGCTGCCGCATGCGCACACCGGCCGCATGCGACACCGCATTGGCGATGGCCGCCAGTGGCGGCACGATGCCGGTTTCGCCGACACCGCGTACACCAAACGGGTGGCCGGGGTTGGGCACTTCGACAATCACCGTGTCGATCATTGGCAAGTCGCTGGCAACCGGGATGCGGTAATCGAGGAAGATCGAGTTCTGCAAGCGGCCATCGTCACCATAGATATATTCCTCGTTCAGCGCCCAGCCGATGCCTTGTGCGGCACCGCCCTGATACTGACCTTCGACATAGGTCGGGTGGATGGCCTTGCCGGCGTCCTGAATGACCGTGTAACGCGTGACCGAGGTTTTACCGGTCTCCGGGTCGACCTCTGCATCGACGATATGGGTGCCAAAGGACACGCCTGCGCCTTCGGGCGTGGCCTCGAAATGGCCCGAGATCGGACCGCCGGTCGATCCCATGTCTGCTGTGATATCGGCCAGTGGCATCGGATCGAAATCACCCGCATTGGGCCCCGAGGGCACCGCGCAGCCATCTTCCCATTTCACCGCATCCACCGGGATACCCCATTTGGCCGCAGCCCGTTCACTGAGCTTTTCAACCGCATGTTTCGCAGCCTTGATGGTTGCCAGGCCACTGGCATAGGTCACACGTGAGCCGTGGCTGACGTCATTGTATCCCAGCGTCGCAGTGTCCGCGATGGTGACTCGGATATTCTCGTAGGGAATGCCCAGAACCTCAGCCGCCATCAGTGCCATCGAGGCGCGCGACCCGCCAATATCGGGCGTGCCGACCATCAGTTGCGCCGAGCCGTCCTCGGACAGGGCCAGAGATACCGATGTCTCGCCACCGTGGTTGAACCAGAAGCCACAGGAAATCCCCCGCCCCTGCCCCGGCTTCAGCGGGGCCGAGTAGTGCGGATGCGCCTTGGCGGCCTCAAGCGTTTCGACCAGACCGATGCGTTCGTAGCGCGGGCCATAGCTGGCCTTGGTGCCCTCATGCGCTGCGTTTTTCAGGCGCACGTCGACCGGATCGAGATTCAGTTTCTTGCACAGCTCGTCAATCACCGACTCGACCGCGAAGGCTCCCATTGGCGCACCCGGCGCGCGGTAGGCTGCCTGTTTCGGGCGGTTGGCCATCACATCATAACCGATCTGCTTGACGTTGGTCAGGTTATAGGGCGCGAATGCACACATGGCAGTCATGTCCCCCGGCGCACCCGGGAAGGCGCCGCCCTGCAGGCGGAACACGCCTTGCGCGGCCGTGATCGTCCCATCCTGCTTCATCCCGATCTTGATATCCATCGACGCAGAGGAGGTCGGACCAGTCGCCCGGAACACTTCGGAACGCGTCATCACCAGTTTAACCGGGCGGTTGGCCTTGCGGCTCAGCGCCAGAGCGACAGGTTCGATGAACACGGTGGTCTTGCCACCAAAACCACCGCCAATCTCGGACGCAGTCACACGCAGTTGCGAGGTCTCGATGCCCAACAACGCGGCACAGGTCTTTTGCGCGATCCAGTGACCTTGGGTGGTGCACCAAAGCTCGCCTTTGCCGTCATTGCCCAACATGGCCAGACAGGCGTGCGGCTCAATATAACCTTGATGAGTTGCCTCGGTGACAAAGCTGTCTTCGGTCACCAGATCGGCTTCGGCAAACCCTGCCTCGACATCGCCGTGGCCGCTATCGTGATAGCGTACGACGTTCGGGTGCATCCCTTCAGGCACGGAATAGTCCGCAGCGCCTTCGCGAATGACCGGTGCATCAGTGGCCATCGCCTTGTCCACGTCGGTGACGTGGGGCAGCACCTCATACTCAACCTCGATCAGCTTAAGTGCATCACGTGCCGCCAGCGCCGAGGTCGCAGCGATAGCCGCCACAGCATGCCCATCATAAAGGGCCTTTTCACCCGCCATGACGTTTTCCAGCACGTTCCAGAACTCGCCTTCCAGACCGGGTTTGAACGGTACATCGGCAAAGTCCGCGCGTGTGACGACAGCTTTGACGTCCTTATGCGCCTCAGCCTTCGACGCGTCGATCTTCACGATCCGCGCGTGGGCATGGGGTGAGCGCAGAACCGCACCAAACAGCATGCCCGGCGCTGAGATATCCGCCCCGAACTTGGCGCGGCCAGTGACCTTGTCCAAACCATCCGGACGGTTCGGGCGGGTGCCCACAAATGTGAAACCTGATTTACGATCGTCGAGTGCCATTACGAAGCCTCCCGCAGCTCTGCCGCCGTTTCCATCACGGCACGAATGATCTTGTCATATCCGGTGCAGCGGCAGAGGTTGCCTGCCAGCCAATACCGGGTTTCCTCCTCGGACGGGTTTGGATTTTTCTCCAACAGCGACTTGGCAGCAACCAGAATGCCCGGCGTGCAGATACCGCACTGAAGCGCGGCGTGTTCGATGAACTTTTGCTGCAGCGGATGCAGGATGTCGCCTTCTGCGATCCCTTCGACGGTTTCAATGGCCTTGCCGTCAGCCTCAACCCCCAGCATCAGGCAGGAACAGACCAGACGGCCATCGACCGTGACCGAACACGCGCCGCAATCGCCGGTGCCGCAGCCTTCTTTGGCGCCGGTCAGGTTCAGCTTGTCGCGCAGACAATCCAGAAGGGTTTCGCGCGGATCGCACAGGTATTCGACCGTGTCCCCGTTCACGGTGGTGGATACGTGGAATTTGCTCATGCTTGTTCTCCCTTGGCACGGGCATAGGCGATTTTCGCAGCGCGTGTTGCCAGAACACCGGATACCTCAGTGCGGAACGCGATGGTTCCGCGCTTGTCATCGATTGGGTTGCAGGCAGCAGACGCAGCCGCAGCCAACGCGCCCAGCGCAGCGTCATCCAGCGTGCTGCCGATGATGGCCTTGGCGCAGTCTTCAACCAGCAAAACGGTTGGCGCCACGGCCCCCAGCGAGACGCGCGCCTCGGTGACTGTGTCACCCTCCAGACGCAGGTTCACGCCGACGCCAACCACGGCGATGTCCATCTCAGTCCGTGGGATAAAACGCAGATAGGCGTCACCGCCGTTTGCCCCGCGTGCGGGGATGTTCACAGCCGATATCAGCTCACCCTTGTTCAGCGCGGTTCTACCGGGGCCGGTGGGGATGTCTTCAACGGCAACCTCGCGACTATCATCCGGGCCGGTCACCGTGACGGTCACGCCGGCGGCAACCATTGCCGGTACGGAATCTGCAGCAGGCGATCCGTTGCACAGGTTGCCGGTCAGCGTCGCGCGGCCCTGCACCTGGGTGGACCCGATCAGGTCCATCGCCTCAACCACGCCGGGCCAGTCGCGGACCAGTTCGGCGTGTTCGCTCATCTCGGCACCGGTGACGGCGACACCAATTGTCCAACTGCCGTCGGCATTGCGGGTGATGTCTTGCACGCCGTTGATTTTCTTGATGTCGATCAGCGTATCAGGCGTCACCAAGTCTGAGCGCAGCTGCACCAAAACATCGGTGCCGCCTGCCAAAAACCGTGTGGTGCCCGTCGCGTTCGCGGCAAGTGCCGACGCCTCGGCAAAGCTGGCGGGGCTGTGATAGTCCATGAAAATACCTCGCACCTGTTGATCAGGATTCACTGGGGTTCGCAGGGGACGTTAGTGCAGCAACCCAACGGCGTCCATGGCTGGAACGACCAAATTTTGCGTTTCAGAATGTCGTTTCCTGACCTCAGGTCACAGATCGATCTCGATCACTCCGCCCGGTTGGGCCGCGCGGCTCTGGCACAGGATGATCGCACCCTCGCGTTGCTTGTTGGACAGGACAAAATCGCGGTGCTCGATCTCACCTGAAATCACACCGCATTTGCAGACCCCGCAAATCCCGTCCGAGCATTTCACATCGACGTGAATACCCGCCTCATTCAACACCTGCGCGGCGTCCTTTGTTTCTGGCACAGTCAGTTCCTGACCGGATTGCCGCAGTTTCAGGGTGAACGGGTGGTTCTCATACTCCGGCTGTTCGGGAACCGAGAAATACTCAAGATGACGTGCCTCGTCCGGGAAGCCCTCACGCTGTGCCGCTTGGATGACCCCGTCCATATAGCGGTCGGGCCCACAGGTATAGACGTGCCAACCCTCTTGATAGCCCGACAGGATCGCATCCAAATTGGCGCGGGTGCCTTCAACCGAGAAATGGAAATGCACATGATCTGCCCAGGGCATCGCCGCCAGATCGTCCAGATACCCGGCCCCGGCCCGTGTGCTGGCGGAATAGTGCAGAGCGAAAGGTTTGCCCAGGGCATGCAAACGCTGAGCGAAAGCGATCATCGGGGTGATCCCGATACCGCCCCCCATCAGGAATGATTTGGTCGCTGTTTCGTCCAGTTCGAAATGGTTGATGGGTTTTGAGATAAAGACCTTGCGCCCCTCGTTAAAGATACGGTGCAACAAGGCTGACCCGCCACGTCCCTCATCCTCACGCAAGACGCCGATCTGATAAGTAGACCGATCAGAAGGGTCGCCAGACATCGAATACTGACGCAGGAATTCCGGCGCGACCAGCACATCCAAATGCGCCCCGGCGGTCCAGCCGGGCAGGTCTGTGCCATCAAGGGTTGCGAACTCGTATTTCGTCACATCCGCCGTCATCCGGTCAACCTTGGACAATTCGACCCGCATCACCGGCGCGTCACCGGCAATGGTATAGCGGTGGACAACAGATTGATCTCCGGCAGTTTTGCGGGCCTTGTAATCGTCGGCGGTCACCAGTGCCTCATAGGCGGCAATCCCTGCCTCGCGGTCCATCGCAAAGGGATAGGGCCAGGGATGAGGGGCCAGATAGGCGGGATAGACGGCCAGGGTCTGGTCTTCGTATTTCAGGTCCAGATCGGTTTGCAGCCCCCGCCGGTTCAGCGGGTGTGCCGTCGGGCGGTAAGACCCGTCAGCCTGCAGTTCGATATCCCACCACCATTTCTTGGTGTCGTTCAACCCGCCATTGCCCACCATATCGTCCAGTTTCGCCAATGCAGGCGCGGCGGACGGGAGGTTCATCGCGGCCCATCGGAACGGGCGTTCCTTGAAGATCCCTTCAAGGTTCCACGGGCAGGTCTTCATACACCGCCCGCACATCGCGCCACCTGGGGTGGTGATCCGGTAGGTGGCGCATTTCTGGCTGTCGGATTTCCAGATCTCATAGCCGTTGAACATCAGCTTTGGACCCGCAGTGATGGCCCCGGACGGACATTCCCGCGCGCATTTGTTGCACGATTCGCAAAAGCTCTGCAGGCCGAAATCAATCGGCTTGTCATGCGCCATTGGCATGTCCGTGGTCACCGCCCCTGATTTCAGACGCGGTCCCAGATAGGGGTTCAGAATGACCTCCCCAATGCGGCTGACCTCACCCAGGCCCGATAACAGCAGCAGCGGCGGTTGCAGCACCTCGCCATCCATTACCGTATGCGCCCTGGCCTTGTAACCGAGGTTGCGGATCTGTTGCGCAATCACCCCGCCCAGCAAAGAAAAACGCAGATAGGCGCGCATGGATTGGGCAACGCTGATCCAATCGTCGCCGCTGGCCCCCTCCATCGTTTCATAGCCCTGATCGATGATCATGCTGATGGCTTGATCATGGGGCGGCGTGATTTCCTCGCCGGTCGCGTCGTGGGAATACCAAGCCCAGTCTGGGCATCGGCTTAGCCCCACCGCATCCACACCCAGGAAATAGGTTGCGGCCTTGATATTGGCCGCATTGCGCTGGGCATCGGTTGGCGGAGCAACATCCGCTGTTTCTCCATCCTGCAGCAGCACAAAGGCGCCCAGAGCCCGCCGTTGGGCAAAACTGGGGGCGGCCTTGCGTACGTAATGCCCGCCCTTTGCTGCGTCCTGCAGCGCCTTGCCCATATCCCCGAATTGCGCCCGCGCGAACATGTCCGCCCGTTTGGGGACACGGGCGACGTTTTCCTCGTCGATATAGGTGGTTGGAGTATCCACGCGTTTCAGTTTTTCGAACGGATGTGCCCCGTCCATGTAACGCCGCTTGGCATAAGGATCGCGGTTCAGCGCGTTCTTGGCAAATCCTGTCCCCAGCCACCACGCAGGCCCCTGCGTGCGAAACCACGGCTGCTGGTCCATCGGCACCAAGGGCTGATCATGGGTAATCTCCATCTCGGTTGTTACGGCGGCCAAACCGAACCGTTTGCCCAGCCACGGCACCACGACCTCTCCGTCTTCAACCGAGGCCAAGCCTGCGGCAACGGCCAGCTTGCCCAGATCAACCTCGGACGACATCGCCGTGTGCAGACGCGCGTCAAACCCCAGCAGACGGATGTAATTGGCAAGAACCACCGCATTCTCGGTCGCCAGCAAACAGGCACGATGATCCTGCGCATCGGCGATCCAGTCTGCCCCCGGCTCATCCGGATCAGGGTCGCGGTTATGTTCGTACAGAAACACGATGGCGTGGCGGTGTGTGGCCATTGGTTTGGGTGCGGCCTCCATGCTCTCCTTGAGATCCGCCATGATCAGATCGATCCCCGAGGCCAGCGTCTTGGTCTGCCGCGTCTTCAACGCGTGGGCTAGACGGTCGATATCAGGGTTGCGGCGGGGCTCATTCAACATCGCTTCGGGCGGTAGGGGGCCGCAGCCCATCATCGAGGCATCGTTGAAATACCCAAACGCCTTTAGGTGGTTGGCGCGTTCGGTCGGGTCAGACGGCACATCCGACGGCACCGGGTTCACGAACCCGTCGCGGATGGTATCCATCATCGCCTGGAACTCCCCCATCGCATTGACGATATTGTCCGGCTGATCGGGGCGATGAAAGCTTAGCACCGGCATTGGCTGCACCAAACTCAGATCCGGCATCTGACCTTGCCGCTCCAGCCGTTCCAGCGGATAGGAGCCCATATGGACCGGCCGGTTCTTGTCTGAGAAAAAGCGGGTCCCCATCGCGTGCCTCCAGTTGCTGACTGTCTCCTATCCTGCGGTGGACAGCAAATCTATTCATGAATAGTCATAGACGGTATGAGCAAAACTGATTTCACCGATCTGGACGGCAAGGTGCTGCGCGTCTTCCTGACCATACTCGAGGAAAGCTCGGTTTCGAAAGCGGCGGACCGGCTAGGGGTCACGCAATCGGCCATTAGCCACACGTTGGGCAAACTGCGACAGGTCCTGGGTGACCCGCTTTTCGTTCGATCCGGTCAGGGGCTGACACCCACCGAGCGCGCCTTGTCGTTGAAGGACCCGGCCCAGCGGGTTCTGGACGGCATGCGCGCCCTGACCGAGGATCGCCCGTTTAACCCATTGTCAGAAGAGATCAGCCTGCAGATCGCCACCAATGATATGCCGCGAGAACTGATTTTTCCCCCGCTGGTGCGCGCGGCCCGGGCCGAAGGCGTGCGGCTTCGACTTGGCTTTATCCCCTCGGGTGTGCCGGACCCTGATCTACTGCGCAGTGACCGCTGCCAGCTGATGCTGACCCCGCTGCCACCGGATGGACCGGATATCTTTCAGAAACGCGTATTAAGCAGCCCGTTGATGATCTTCTATGACGCGGAGCGGCGCACGCCCCCAAAAAGTTGGCAAGCCTATTGCGACACAGATCACGTCGCGGTCCGGTTTGCGGATGGGCGCAGCTCTCGTGTGGTGATGCGGGGCGTGGATCAGACCCGGATCAAACCAGCCACTGTCACCCTGCCGCATTTCAACGCCATTCCACCGTTCGTGAAAGGCAGTGACCTGATATCAACTGACACGGCGCTAATGAAACGCGGTCCGCTTGCAGCACTTGACTGCGCGCCGCTGCCCTTTGCCTGTGACCCGGTTTCAATCTACATGGTCTGGCACCAACGGTCAGCCAACGACCCAGCGCACCGTTGGCTGCGCCATCGGATCGAAGCGCTTGCCGCGGCGCTTCAGGACTGAGTCAGCAGCCAGTCCTTCATCGCCGTGACAAGCGCAGGCTGGCGCGAATCTTTCGGCGTGACGACGTAAAAGCCGACGTCTTCGATCAGCACTTCGGGTAGAGGTTGAACCAACTGACCGGATACAAGCTCTGCCGATACAAGGGCTTCGTTGGCCAGCGCGACCCCCTGGCCCGACAAAGCGGCATCAATTGCCAGACTGGTTTGGCTAAAGTTCATGACACGGGCTTTGCCCTCAACGGCGGCGCGTTCCAAAAACAATGGCCACAAACCATGCGTGTCATTCAGCAAAACGTGGCGCAACAGATCCTTGGGTTGCTTGATCTCACGCGCCAGCACCTGGCTGCAGACTGGAATGAAATTGGTGGAAAACAATGGCTCGGCCGTCAGGCCCTGGCCAAATGGCGCGCGGCCCTGCCTGACAGCAAGGTCCACGCCATCGCCCCGGAAATCGGCCAATTGTTCGCGCGCATCGATCCGAACTTCGATCTCGGGGTGTTGTGCGGTGAAGTCCGGCAAGCGTGGGACCAGCCATTTCGACGCAAAGCTGGGCGTGACGGACAGTGTGATCTGACGGTCCCCCGACAGCTCGTGTACCGCGTCTTCAATCAGGCGAAAGGCTCGGCGCAGTGGTGCATGAAACCGTCGCCCCGCATCGGTCAGCGCAAGACCCCGTGGCAAACGGTCGAACAGGGTTTCCGCCAAACGCGCCTCAAGACCGCGCACCTGCTGGGCGACCGCACCCTGCGTCACACCCAGTTCTTCAGCCGCAAGGCGAAAGTTCAGGTGCCGGGCCGAGGCTTCAAAAGCCCGCAATGCATTTAAGGGGGGCAGTGCTGTCATCAATTCATCCAGTAGATTTCCTACAGCATAGAGACAGAAGAACTGATTGGTCAAACCCGGTTTCAGCGCCCATCTTGAAGGCAACCACAAAACGGAGACATCACATGACAAAAGTGGCGCTAATTACGGCAGGTGGCAGCGGCATGGGCGCAGATTCCGCCCGTCGGCTGGCCGCAGACGGGTTCAAGGTCGGCATCCTGTCCTCGTCCGGCAAGGGCGAAGCACTTGCCCATGAACTGGGTGGGGTAGGCATCACCGGTTCGAACCAATCGCCCGACGATCTGCAAAAACTGGTAGATACTGCGATGAACCATTGGGGGCGTATCGATGTGTTGGTCAACTCGGCCGGGCACGGACCCCGCGCACCGGTGCTGGAGCTAACGGACGAAGATTGGCACACTGGGATGGATGTCTATTTCCTGAACGCGGTGCGCCCAACCCGCCTGGTCACGCCGATCATGCAGGAACAAGGCGGCGGATCGATCATCAACATCTCGACCTTTGCTGCGTTTGAACCGGACCCTGTGTTTCCGACCTCTGGCGTGTTCCGCGCCGGGTTGGCGGCGTTTACCAAACTGTTCTCTGACAAATACGCCGCTGACAATATCCGCATGAACAACGTCCTGCCCGGTTTCATCGACAGCCTGCCCGAAAAGGAAGAGTTCCGCGCCCGCATCCCAATGGGCCGCTATGGACGCAGTTATGATGAAATCGCCTCGGTCGTGGCCATGCTGGCCTCTGAGGGTGGCGGGTACATCACCGGCCAGAACATCCGCGTTGACGGTGGCATTACACGAGCCGTTTAAGGTCCGAACCGCGCCTTGATCAAATGCGTCAGCGCCGCGCCGGTTTCGAAATAGGCGCGGCGCAGGCCTGCCCAGCTTTCGCGATGACTGGAAACGATCGGAACTGGCAACAAAGCAGGATCATTGGCCAGCAAGCTTTCCGCCATCATCCGCCCAAAAACCGTTCCCGGACCGATACCACGCCCGGAAAATCCGTGAACAGACAGGGCATTGGGACCGATCCGTGTGATCTTGGGAAGATGATCAGAGGTCATCGCAATGCGTCCGTGCCACCCCTCAACCAACGCCTGATCGGCCAGTTGCGGGTAAAGCGCGGTCATCTTTCGCCTGATCCATGCACTGTGTGCCCCGCTGCCGACATGGCCAAGGTCTCCCATCGCGCCGATGATCAGGCGGCCCTGAGAATCCATCCGGAACGAGGTCATGATCAGCCCGGTATCCCAAGCACCTTCGCCACCGGGCAGTAGGCTGGCACGCAGATTGTCGGACAAAGGCCCAGTGGAATACTGGAAATAATAGACCGGAACATAGGCCGGGGCCGAGGCCTGCAGATGCTGGTGATAGGCATTTGTCGCCTGCATCACCGATTTCGCCCGTATAGTGCCGCTGCTGGTCTTCAGCTCCCAGACACCTGCCGTGTGCTTTAGGGATTGGACCGGGCTGTTGGTAAACACCTGTGCCCCAACTTCGGTGGCGCAACGGGCCAGGCCCCGGACATAAGCCAGCGGCTGGATCGTACCCGCGCGCGGATCAAAAAGAGCCTCGTGAAACGCAGCACTACCAGTGCGCTGGCGGGCCTGCTCAGCAGACAGCAACTTAACCGGTGCGCCGCTGGCAGTCAGTTGCGCATATCGGGTCTGCAAGTTCCGGGACCCTGCCGTCGAATGTGCGCAGTGCAGGGTTCCTTTGCGCACCGGATCGCACGCGATACCATGCTGGTTGATCAGATCAAACACCGCAGACGGGGCAGCGGCCAGAAGGTCGATCAAACGATCACCGGCATTCGCACCCAGATATCCACGGATGTCCTCTGGTGGCAGCCACAGCCCTGCATTTACCAGCCCGACGTTTCGACCCGACCCTCCGTGGCCAATCTCCTGCGCCTCAAGCAGGCACACGGACGCCCCTGCACGCGCCGCTGTCAGTGCGGCAGCACAACCAGTATAGCCACCGCCAATTACAGCTAGGTCAACGGTCAGATCCGCGCTTAACGATGTGCTTTCGACGTGCTCCTGGCAGGTTTTCCGCCAGAGGGACTGGTCGTGATCGCTCATGTAGGGCTCCTGAAATGTGCGCGGATCATCTGGGGAGTTTCAACCGGTTGCAAGCGCCCTTTGGTCCGCACGGCCCATTGCGATCAGGGCAGGCTGTGTATCCTGTTGGACCTGGAACGCTGCCTTGTCCGACATGCCGCGCCAATCCGCCAGCACCAGCGATTGCGCGACCGCGCCGCCTAAGGTTGCTCCGGGGCCGGTGACGATGAACAGATCGGGGGCAAACTCTTGGGCTGCGGTCTGGATCGCGCGGGTGAAGTCATAGGGTTCAGTCACCTGGTGCCCCAGCGTGTAATCCCACAGCGCCTGCGTATCCGTCGCACCCGGCCACCAGATCTTGCCACGCCCGTCGATCAGCGGATGGTTTGGTTGACCAAACAGATCCGCGCTCAGGCGCGCTCGGCCTTCGGTCGCAACGGGAGCCTGCAAATGGGTGTGAAAGGCTGCATGGTTGGCCAGCCGCATCGGAAACCGATCCTGCGCCATGGGCTGAGAGGCCTCGAACGCGGTCAGGCCTGCCTTATTCCCGGCCAGAACCAGCATCCCACCCAGATCAATGGACAATGCCAGATCATGACCCTCTTGCCCGTTGATCCGCGCGACATCCAACAACAGTTCGGCCTTGCGCGCAGGGTCATTTGCCCAATTTTCACCGGTGAAGGGATAGACCAGTTGTCCGCCGATCAGATGGTCCTGCATCAACGTGCCCATCGTGTTGACGATGGTGAATCCTGCCTCGGCCGACACTGCACCGCCTGCAGCCAACGCGATGTACCAGCCCATTGAATTGCCGGTAACCGCGACAACCTCGATATCCTCGGCCAAATCCTGCGCATCCGCCAGCGACGCCGCATAAATCAAAGGCGAGGCCACGTCGCCGCGCGAATAAGTGCTGACCATGTATCGGTCGGCGGCGTCCAATGCGGTTACGGTCTTCTGCCCGGCCTCGGCCCGGACGGCGTCAAAACCCTGAAACATTGCCACCTTGTCCGGGTGATGACGGTGCAGATATCCCAGCTCGGGCTTGTTATAGGTCCCGCGACCGGGGCAGATGACAACGGCTGTGCGGGTCATGATGGGACTCCCGTAAGGGTCAAGGCGGCGGCGATGATTCCGTCTTTGGACGGCAAGGGCGCGGCATAGGCCGGGCCGGTTGCGATAAAACTGTCTTCAGCCACAACGCGCGCGGTTGGAACTGTGGTGTTTTCCTCTGCAAAGAAGGTCATCAGCGCCTCGGACTGGCTGCCGGTGCGGCGGCATTCGTCGACGATCAGGATGTGTTTGCACCCTTCTGTGGCCTCGCGCAGCGCTTCAGTTGGCAAGGGCGCCAACCAGCGCATATCGATAACGCGGGTTCGCAGCCCGGAAGCTTCCAGCGCGGGCAGTGCCTGTTTCGAAAGGTAATGCCCGTTGCCATAGGTAACGATGGCCAGATCTGTACCGCCCCCATACACGCCGACATTACCCAGTGCGATACGTTTGTCCGGCGCAGGATAAGTGTCCATCCATCCCGCATCCTGCGGCTCGTGAAGATCGCGCATCGGATACAGCGCGATAGGCTCAAGGAAGACGACCACCCGCTGTTCCTCACGGGCAAGGCGAACACATTCGCGCAACATCTGCACCGCGTCCGCCCCGGTTGAAGGGCAGGCGATAATGATCCCGGGGATGTCCCGCAGCACCGCCAGCGAGTTGTCGTTGTGGAAATGGCCGCCGAACCCTTTCTGGTACCCCAACCCGGCAATCCGCAGCACCATCGGATTGGTAAACTGCCCGTTCGAGAAGAAGGGTAACGTCGCCGCCTCGCCGCGGATCTGGTCTTCGGCATTGTGGAGATAGGCAAGGAACTGGATTTCCGGGATCGGAATGAACCCGTTATGCCCCATGCCAATGGCCAGACCCAGAATGGATTGTTCATCCAGCAACGTGTCGATGACCCGGTCGGGGCCAAAGCGCTGCTGCAACTTTTGCGTCACGCCATAAACTCCGCCCTTGCGGCCCACATCTTCACCCATGCAGACGATCTCGGAATGGTCCAGCATCAGATCGGTCAGTGCCCAGTTGATCAGGCGGTTCATGGGCTGAGGATCAGCCATCGCGCGCATATCGCCGCCAAAGGCCTTGGCGCGGGCCTCGACACTTGGGCCGTTGGTGGGCTTGCAGGCACGTTTGGGAGGGATCAGGCTGGCCATGACTTCGGCCGCGCTGGACAGATGCGGACGTGTTGCGACTTCGGCTGCTATCCGGTCAGTGCGGGCGCAGGTGTCGGTGTAAATTGCCAACGCCCGATCCGGCGGTAAGGCCCCGGCCTGATCTAGCAGCCGCACCGAATGCAATAAGGGATCCTGGGCCTCGTCCGCCTCAACCTCGGATTTCGACAGATAGGTGGTTGGCACATCCGCCCCTGCATGGCCATAGAGGCGCACAGTTTTCAGGTGCAGGAAGGCAGGTTTGCGGCGGGTCCGCACATAGGCGGCGGCCTCTTGTGCCACTGCGTAGGTTTCATAGATGTCCAACCCGTTGGCCTCAAAATACCTGATCCCCGGGCGATGCTCCATCGAGGTTTGAATCCACCCTTTCGGTGTTTTGACCGAAATGCCGATCCCGTTATCCTCACACACGAACAGCAGGGGCAAAGGCGTTGACTGCACGCTGGTCCAGCCCGCGGTGTTGATCGCGCCCTGCGCCGTGGAATGGTTGGCTGAGGCATCCCCAAAAGAACACATGGCAATCCCATCCAGCGGCAGTTCCCGATGTTCGGGCGGGTACCGCCGCGCTGCGCCCAGCGCGTAAGCCGCGCCAACAGCTTTGGGCAGGTGACTGGCAATGGTCGAAGTCTGCGGCGGGATTGTTAGTGTCTTGGACCCCAGCACCTTGTGACGCCCGCCCGAGATCGGGTCCTCGCTCGAACAAGCAAAGCTTAGCAACATGTCCCATGCGATCTGCTGGCCTGGCACTTGCTCGGCCCGTGCGATTTGAAAAGCCGCATCGCGATAGTGCAGAAATGCGATATCCGTTGGGCGCAAAGCATGGGCCACGGCAGCCATGCCTTCGTGGCCAGAGGACCCGATTGTATAGAACCCCTGCCCCGCCTTCTGCATCGCGCGGCTGGTCCGGTCCAGTGCTCGGCTGAGGACCTGCGACCGGAACAGCGACACGGCGTCGGTATCGCTCAGCTCATCGCGCGGGGTCGCGCCCTTAGGATAGTCGCGTTTGGCGACCCGTTTCAGGAAATTCTCATGAACGATCTGCGCGCGATCCATTGCGTGTTCCCCGGTCTTCTCTCATTACAGTCTGGCATATTCTTCGGTGGCACTATGCGGGCTTACAGACGGCCACACAAAAGAAGTACCTGAATTTGTATCGGTCTGGCGCATCGCAATTGCCAGTGATATTCCTTCCGAAAGGTATGAGGATTAGTCATATGATCGCCCCCCGCCGCTTCCTGCCCTCGATCCCCTCTTTATTGGCGCTTGAGGCCGTAGACCGCCTCGGCAGTGCCTCGGCCGCAGCCGAAGAGCTGTCGCTGACGCAAAGCGCGATCAGCCGGCAGCTCAAATCTATGGAGCAGCAGCTGGGCGTCGACCTGATCCAGCGCAGTCAGATGCGGCTGCACCTGACCCCTGCGGCGCAGGAATACGTCCAGGTTGCCCGTGCGGCGCTGACCCAGCTGGCGCAGGCCTCACTGAAGCTCAAGGCCAACCCAACGGGTGGGTCGCTGAATCTGTCGATCCTGCCCGCGTTCGGGATGCACTGGCTGGCCCCGCGCCTTCAGGATTTTGCCCGGCGCCACCCGGAAGTGACGGTCAACCTGAACACGCGCCTGCGGCCCTTCGATTTCGAGACCCAGCATTTCGACGCCGCCATCCATTTTGGTCAACGTGATTGGGCCGGGGTGAACTACCTGCCGATCATGCGTGAAACTGTCCTGCCCGTATGCGCACCGGACATATTGCCAGACAATCCCGATGACATCGAATGGTTGGCAGGGGCGCCGCTGCTGCACCTGGAAACCCGACCCGATGCCTGGGAAAGGTGGTTTGCGGGTCAGGGCCGGGATGTTACGGGCGTACGCGGAATGCTGTTCGATCAGTTTTCGACAATGGGCCAGGCCACGGTTCACGGGCTGGGCGTGGCACTTCTGCCCAGCTATCTGGTCGAAGAGGACTTGCGGACCGGGCGACTGGTCCAGGCCTGGCAGGGGCCGGGGGTTAGCCTGGGTGATTTTTATCTGGTGTGGCCGCAATCGCGTGCGGAATCCGAACCACTGAAGTCTTTTCGACTGTGGCTGGAGTGCCAGATAAACCCAGCTGGCAAGAGCAGGAAATAGCCCAACCGCTGACCACGCCGTTCGCCTGACGGCACTTCAATACCTGCGCGGCCTTCGGCCTTGCGTCCTGCGGACGGGAAGGGGCCAGGCAGGCGCGGGCTACGCCCGCGCCTGCCTGGCTCAACGGGAGGGGATGTTTCGACAGAAACCTCGACGACGGGCGGGAGGTCCCGCAGCGTCCTTATTTGTCAAGTGAGCGAGCGATAAGCTCTTTCATGATCTCGTTCGTACCGCCGTAAATCATCTGCACCCGCGCGTCGGCATACAGCCGGGCTATCGGGTATTCCATCATGAACCCGTATCCGCCGAACAACTGAAGGCATTCGTGCATGATTTCGTTCTGCACTTCGGATCCCCAGTACTTTGCCATAGACGCGGTCGCCGCATCCAAAGTACCCGCTTCAAGTCGCGCGATGCCGTCGCTGAGGAAGCTGCGCAGAACTTCTGCCTTGGTCTTGCATTCGGCCAGCTTGAACCGCGTGTTCTGAAAATCCATCACCCGCTGGCCAAAGGCTTTGCGTTCCTGCGTGTATTTGATCGTCTCGGCAATTGCGAAATCAATCGCGCCCAGCGCACCGATGCCAATCGTCATTCGCTCCCAGGGCAATTGCTTCATCATCTGATAAAAGCCTTGCCCTTCTTCCGACCCGATCAGGTTGGTCATGGGCACCCTGACATCCTCAAAAAACAGCTCGGCCGTGTCGTTGGCCTTCATGCCCAGCTTCTTGAGGTTACGCCCCTTGCGGAATCCTTCGGCGCCTTCGGTCTCGACAGCGATCAGCGACACGCCCTTTGGGCCCATTGTCTTGTCAGTCTTGCCCGCCACCAGGATCAGGTCTGCCGTGGCCCCGTTGGTGATAAAGATCTTGGACCCGTTCAGACGGTAGGAGTTTCCATCCTTTTCGGCCGTCGTACGAATGGCCTGCACGTCCGAGCCGGTTCCGGGTTCGGTCATGGCCAGCGCACCGACCATCTCACCCGAGGCAAGCTTGGGCAGCCATTTGCGCTTTTGATCTTCGGTGCCGTAGGCGGTGATATAGTGAATAACAATCGACTGGATGGCATACCCCCAGCCCGAATCCCCATGCGAGGTCTGCGCGTACATCGTGACGGCATCAAAACCGAGCCCGCCGCCGACGCCCTCGTATTCTTCGGGGATCGCCCCGGCCATCAGCCCCATATCGCCAGCTTTGCGCCAGAAATCGCGGTCTACGACGCCGTTGTCGTTCCACTTTTCGATATTGGGCTCCAACTCATCGGCCATGAAACGGTCTGCCATTTCGGCAAACATCTGGTGTTCTTCAGTGGCCCAGCTGGAAGTGGCGGTAAAAAGCGACATGGGTGTCCTCCGTTGCAGATTTTCGTCAAGGTATCTTCGGACTTATCGCAATCCAATCCATCGACAGCGCCGCTACGCAACGTCTTTTCGACGTTTGCGCCTTGGTTCAGGCCAACGCGGCATCCAGCAGGACCTGCGCTGCGGCTTTCGCATCGCGCGCCGGATCGCAGGACTTCAGAAGAACCGCCGTCACAATCGCTCCTTCTTTCAGCAACAGGATCTGGCAACCCAGCGCCTCTGGATTTCGGGCACCGGCCTTGCGCGCCAGATCTGTGAAATACTCCAGCAGCGCACGCTTGTGTTCAGCGGCTTGAACGTGAATCGGATGTTCTTTTTCCTGAAACTCGGCCCCGGCTTTGATGAACATACAACCGCGAAAGCCGTCTTCATTGAACCATTCGCCCAGCGCATCAAAACTGGCAAGCAATTGCTCTGCCGGGGTATCCGCCAACTCTTGGACACGACGCAGAAACCAGTTCCGGAAATTCTCGTCCCTCAATCGCAATGCGGCCAGGATCAGCTCTTCCTTGGTGCGGAAATGCTTGTACATCGAGGTCTTGGAAACGCCCGTTTCCACCACCAGCTTGTCCATGCCCGTGGCGTGAAAACCGCTTTTGTAAAAGACCTGCAATGCCTTTCGGACCAGCTCGTCACGTTTGTTTGGGCGCATGATTCGGCTCCATAGTGTACAGATCAGTACATAATGCGCATCTTCCCGGGCGACAACCCGGATGGTCCAAGCCGTTGATTTACATCGAAATCACCAGGTGAGTGATCGAGATCCCGCAGTCGTAAGAAAATCTCGCTTGCAAAACTTTACCGATCAGTACACATTAATCCAAAGATGTACCGATCTGTAAACCTTGGAGCGATCAGATGCGCCGCCGACCCAACCCTTTCTCAGCCCAGTACGTCCCGCTTCTTTTGGCCATCGCACTGATTGCCGTCTCTCTGACCTGAAAGATACCGACATGAGCCGCCCCCCTTTGCCCCCTTTCACCCTGGACACCGCCACGCAGAAGGTGCGTATGGCGGAAAACGCATGGAACAGCCGCGATGCTGATGTCGTGACCCCCGCCTATACCGACGAAAGCCAATGGCGGAACCGGGCCGAGTTCCTGAGCGGGCACAAAGACATCCATGCTTTTCTGACCCGCAAATGGCGCAAGGAACTGGAGTATCGCCTGATCAAAGAGCTATGGGCTTATTCGGGCAATCGCATCGCCGTACGCTATGCCTATGAATGGTGCGACGGCGACGGCCAGTGGTTTCGGTCTTATGGCAACGAGAATTGGGAGTTTGCCGAAGATGGCCGGATGGCCAACCGTCACGCCTCGCTCAACGATCTACCGATAACCGAGACCGACCGCCTGTTCCATTGGCCACTGGGGGCCCGCCCCGATGGCCATGCGGGCCTGTCCGAGCTCGGCCTTTAAGAAAGACACAGCATGCCCCGCGCCTTTTCGGAACTGACCTTCACACCCGCCGTTCGCGCCCATCAAGAACGCAACGGATCAGCAAAGACCTATGCCAAATTCCTTGAGGGCGGACCACAACAAGGGCATGAGATCGGCCCCGCAGAAAAGGCGTTTATCGAAGCGCGGGACGGGTTTTACCAATCCACTGTTTCGGAAACCGGCTGGCCGTATGTCCAGTATCGTGGCGGCCCGGCAGGGTTTTTGAGAGTTCTTGGCCCGCGCACAATCGGATACGCCGATTTCTCGGGGAACAAACAGTATATCTCGCGCGGGAACTTGGACGGGAATGACCGGATTGCAATGATCCTTATGGATTACGTCAATCAGCGGCGGCTCAAGATCCTGGGCCGCGTGGACTTCACCGAAGGTGAGGTCGCTGCCGCCAGCCTGTATCCCGAAGGCGCTGACGCGCTGGCCGAGCGTGCCGTCATTATTAGCGTCGAAGCGCTGGACTGGAATTGCCCCCGCCATATCACGCCACGCTTTACCGAGGCCGAGCTGCAACCTCACCTAAGCTCTTTCGGGCAGCAGCTGGGACAGTTGCAGGCGGAAAATGAGAGATTGAAACAGGAATTGGCAAAACGGTCCTGATCCTGGTCAGCCAAACAAGGAGCGTTCGCCGATGTTAAGACTAAGGCTGGATATCGCCCTCACCTGCCTGATTGGCGTGATTTTATGTGTCGCAGCTCTGGCCCTGGCGTTCTTCGCTTCACCCGAGGCGGTCCGCAGCGCGCCGCCGGCCTCCTACAACGCGTTGCTACTGGAGCGGCTGTTGGACAGGTCGTCCGATTGATTCCCCGAGAATTTCTTTCAAATCCTGCTTATACCCCTTGACCTTCCTGTGACTGGAACCCCCATTTGGAAGGAGAAAGACAGTACAGGATGAGTTGGATGGCCGCGCCACAGACAACGCAGTTGAAAATCACCGGCATGGGATGTGCGTCCTGTGTCGGGCGTGTCGAGGCCGCATTGCGAAATGTGCCGGGCGTAACCAATGCTGCCGTCAATTTCGCGACCGAAACCGCGCAGGTCACCCATGACACGCCCCTGCGTGCGCTGACTCAGGCCCTGACGGATGCCGGATATCCTGCCCATGCGGCGAACAATCAGACTGATATGGCCAAATCTGAAGAGGCCCACGCCCTGACCCGTGCAACGCTGCTTGCTGCCCTTCTGGCCCTGCCCGTGTTTGTTCTGGAAATGGGCGGGCATATGATCCCGGCTTTTCATCACTGGGTGCACGGGACAATTGGCGCGCAAACCAGCCACCTGATCCAATTCGCGCTGACCTCTGTTCTGCTGATCGGCCCCGGGCGGGTGTTCTATGCCAAAGGCATCCCGTCATTGCTGCGTGGATCGCCTGACATGAATGCACTGGTCGCGTTGGGCACTGGGGCAGCTTATCTGTTTTCGGTCACAGCCACCTTTGCCCCGCAGATCCTGCCGCGGGGCAGCGCCAATGTGTATTTCGAAGCCGCCTCGGTCATCGTTGTCCTGATCCTGTTGGGCCGCATGATGGAGACCCGCGCCAAGGGTCGGACCGGGGCCGCGATCCGCAAGCTGGTGGGCCTGCAACCCAAGACCGCACGGGTTGAGGTAGACGGCATCTTTATCGACCGCCCCATCGCCGACATCATGGTCGGCGATACCCTGCAAATCCGCCCCGGAGAGCGCGTGCCGGTCGATGCCGAGGTATTGGAAGGCACCTCTTACGTTGATGAAAGTATGATCACAGGGGAGCCTGTTCCGGTCGGAAAATCATCAAGCGATCAAGTCGTAGGCGGCACTGTCAACGGCACCGGTGCGTTGCGGGTACGCGCCACGCGGGTCGGGGCCGATACCGTGCTGGCACAGGTCATTCAGATGGTGGAACAGGCGCAAGGGGCCAAGCTGCCAATTCAGGGGCTGGTCGACCGGATTACCGCCTGGTTCGTGCCTGCGGTGATCGGTGCCGCGCTGCTGACGATTGTGGTCTGGCTAATTTTTGGCCCCGTACCTGCGCTGCCGATGGCGTTGGTCACAGGGGTGTCGGTTCTGATCATCGCCTGCCCCTGTGCGATGGGGCTGGCCACGCCTACCTCGATCATGGTGGGCACCGGACGGGCGGCGGAACTGGGTATTCTGTTTCGCAAGGGCGATGCGCTGCAACAATTGCAGCAGGCCAAGGTAGTGGCGCTGGACAAGACCGGCACCTTGACCTTGGGCCGGCCCGAGCTGGAGCATGTGACCACGATCAATGGCTTTGAACGCGCTGACCTCCTGCGACTTGCCGCAGCGGTCGAGGCGCACTCGGAACATCCAATCGCCACAGCGATTACGCGGGCCGGGCCGGCGGAACTGCCACCTGTGACTCAGTTTGCCTCGCTGACCGGGCTGGGCGTGCAGGCTGTGGCTGACGGCCACGACATTCTGATCGGCTCACCCCGCCTGATGCTGCAGAACGGGATCGACCTGACAGACCTGAAGCCCGAGGCCGATCAGTTTGCCAGCGAAGGGGCAACCCCCTTGTATGTGGCCATTGACGGCCAAGCGGCTGCTCTGCTTGCCGTGTCAGACCCGATCAAACCCGGCACTGTGCAGGCGCTGGACCGTTTACATGCAATGGGCCTGACCCTGGCAATGGTGACCGGAGATAACGCCCGCACCGCGCAGGCCCTGGCCGACACGCTGGGTATCGACCATGTCACGGCCGAGGTTCTGCCTGATGGCAAACTTGCCGCAATTACGGCCTTGCGCGACCAGTTCGGCGCGCTTGCTTTTGTCGGCGACGGCATCAACGACGCCCCTGCCCTAGCCGCAGCGGATATCGGCGTGGCCATCGGCACGGGCACCGATGTGGCGATTGAGACGGCAGATGTGGTGCTGATGTCCGGCGACCTGCGCGGTGTGGCCAACGCGGTCGAGATCAGCCGCCGCACCATGCGCAACATCCGACAGAATCTGGGCTGGGCATTTGGTTACAACATCGTGCTGATCCCTGTGGCGGCCGGGGCGTTGTATCCGTTCAGCGGGCATCTTCTGTCCCCCGCCCTTGCGGCCGGGGCCATGGCATTGTCGAGCGTCTTTGTCGTCGCAAACGCGCTGCGTCTGCGTCGGGTGCGGGCCAGCCTGCCAGAACCAAAACAAGATCACACAACCCAAACGGTGACGACATGAATATCGGCGACGTGGCAACCCGAACCGGGCTGCCCGCTAAGACAATCCGGTATTACGAGGATATCGGTCTGATCAAACCCTTGCGCGATGACAATGGCTATCGTCGGTTCCGAGACCAGGACCTGCACAAGCTGAACTTTCTGGGTCGCGCTCGCGCGCTGGGTTTCACGATCGAGGATTGCCGAACCCTGATGGCGCTGTATGAGGATGAAACCCGGGCCAGCGCCGATGTCAAAAAGGTCGCACGCGCGCATATGGGACAGATTGAGGCAAAGATTGCCGATCTGAACGCGATGCGCGACACGCTGAGCCATCTGATCGATGCCTGCGCGGGCGATGACCGGCCCGATTGCCCGATCCTGCAGGATTTGGGCGGCAAGCCCTGACGCGGGGTTGCCCTTTGGGCGCAGCTTTGCTTTGTCTCTGCTAGACATTCCGGCCTTCTGATCGAGATGGCTACCGAACAGCTGAGAGGATCACAAAATGGCAAAAGTCGCGTTTCTGGGCCTGGGCGTTATGGGCTATCCCATGGCTGGTCACCTTCAGGCCGCAGGTCACGACGTGACCGTTTACAATCGCACCACTGCTAAGGCCGAAGCCTGGGTTGCACAGCATGGCGGCGCGATGGCGACCACGCCGAAAGACGCGGCTGAGGGCGCTGAGTTTGTCATGGCTTGCGTCGGCAACGACAACGATTTGCGCGCGGTCTGTACCGGCGATAACGGAGCGTTTGACGGCATGGCCGCGGGATCGGTTTTTGTCGATCACACCACCGTCTCAGCCAAGGTAACGCGCGAACTTTATGAGGCAGGCCTAGACCAGGAGATCGCGTTTGTGGACGCCCCAATTTCGGGCGGGCAGGCAGGTGCAGAAAACGCTGTCTTGTCGATCATGTGTGGCGGGGATCAGGTGGCCTATGATGCGGCTGAACCGGTCATGCAGGTCTACTCAAAAATCTGCCGGCGTATTGGCGACAGCGGCGCAGGGCAGATGACCAAGATGTGCAACCAGATCGCCATCGCGGGCCTAGTGCAAGGCCTCAGCGAAGCGCTGCATTTCGCCGAAAAGGCCGGTCTGGACGGCCGCGCGGTGGTTGAGGTGATCAGCCAGGGTGCTGCAGGCAGTTGGCAGATGGCCAACCGCTATGAAACCATGCTGGACGATCATTTCGAGCATGGGTTTGCGGTAGACTGGATGCGCAAGGATCTGGGCATTTGCCTGAACACCGCCAATGAAACCGGCGCATCGCTTCCGGTGACTGCGCTTGTCGATCAGTTTTATAAGGATGTGCAGAAACTGGGCGGTGGACGGTGGGATACGTCGTCTCTGATCAAACGCCTGCGCGCGCTGGGCTGAGGGTAAGGGGGCTGTCTGCCCCCTCTTGACCCTGAGGGCCAATTCACCCCCGAGGATATTTGTGGCCAGATGAAGAGGATCATCGTGACGTTTTCGCAGGAGGTCGCATGAGCGACATGAGTGCATTCTGGACAGAAGCTATGCGCCAAAACTGGGGATTGGATGCCCGGTTGGAGCGGTTGGATGGCGAGTATGATCTGAACTTTCGGGCCTGCGCCACAAATGGCCAGGATTACGTTCTGAAAGTCATGCGCGCGGGATGCGAGGCCGAGCTTGTAGACCTGCAAGTTCAGGCGCTGGCGCACCTTGCGGCTGAAGCTCCGGGGCTGCCATTTCCCAGAGTGTTTCCTGATCTGAGCGGTGTTTTGTTACCCGAAATCGCGGACGCGGACGGGCAAATGAGGTTGGTTTGGCTGCTCGAGTGTCTGCCGGGGAAATGCTATGCGCGGGTAGCGTCGAAATTGGAGGATTTGATCCTGAAACTGGGGCGCGTTTTGGGTGCAACGGACCGCGCGCTAGAGCGGTTCTCACATGCCGGATTACAGCGCGCCGGGTTCAAGTGGGACCTGATGCAAGCGGGCTGGGTTGCGGATCAGTTGGGCGCGATTACGGATCCCTCACGCCGAGCCTTGTTAGCCGAAATCTGCGACGGGTTCGCGGCAATTTCAGGCCAATTGGTGGGATTGCCCAAACAGGCCCTCCACAATGATGCCAATGATTACAACATACTGGTCGAAGGCGCGCTGGATAAACGCCCGAGTGTTTCCGGCCTGATCGATCTGGGTGACATGTGTGCTGCGCCGCGCATCTGTGATCTGGCGATTGCGGGGGCCTATGTGGTGTTGGATCACCCTAAACCCGAGCATGCGCTGGCGGCCTTGGTGCGTGGCTATCACGCGGTTAACCGGTTGCGTCCGGATGAGGTCGACCTGATCTGGCCGTTGCTGCGCATGCGACTGGCGGTCTCGGTTGTGAATTCCACCTTGATGGCAGGTGAGAACCCCGATGATCCGTACGTGACCATCAGTCAGGCCCCGGCCTGGCGGTTCCTTGAAAACACAGAGATCAATGGCGGCTTGATGCCCGCCCGATTGCGTGCTGCTTGCAGCTTGCCAGTGACCGACGGGGCAGAGCGTATCCACGCCTATCTGTCTGAGCATCGCGGCCAGTTCGCGCAGCTGTTCGAACAGGACCTGAGCGATGTGCCGATGGGCTCGCTTTCGGTCGAAAACTGCACATGGCCGCAGAACCCGTTCCAAATGCCACTGGCCGAGGCCGCGCGGGTGGGTGAGGAATACGGCGAAGGCGTGTGGCTGGGCTATTACAATGAACCCCGCCTGATTTACGCGGAACCGGAGTTCCGCAAGGGGCCGTGGAAAGCCTCGGACCGACGCACCGTTCACCTGGCTGTGGATGTGTTTGCCCCCGCCGGCACCGTTCTACATGCGCCGATGAGCGGCCGGGTCGAAGCGGTGGAGAACAGGAACGCACATCTGGATTACGGCGGTGTTGTGATCTTGCATCACGAAACACCCGAGGGGGATGCTTTCTATACCCTTTATGGCCATCTGGACCCCGAGGTTTGCGACCGGCTGAAACCTGGCGATCCGGTGGCGCAGGGGGCTGCTTTTGCGCAGTTGGGGGATGCGGCGCAGAACGGAGGTTGGGCTCCTCATGTGCATTTCCAACTGGCCCTGGCCACGGGTGGAATGCAGACAAACTGGCCCGGCGTCGGTGATCCTGATGAGATGGAGCTGTGGCATGCGCTCTGCCCCAACCCCGCTGCTCTGCTGAACCTGCCAGACGACAAAGTGTTCTATCGCCCAACCGACAAACAGGCGATCCTACAGGGGCGGCACGATCATTTTGGCGGCAACCTCAGTCTGACCTATGACGATCCGGTTATGCTGGTGCGTGGCTGGAAACATCACATGTTCGACGAATGGGGTCGCCCGTATCTGGACGCCTATAACAATGTGCCACATGTGGGGCATGCTCATCCACGCATTCAGGCGGTGGCGGCGGATCAACTGAGGCGGATGAACTCGAACACCAGGTACCTGCATCCGGCGCAGACGGCCTTTGCCGACAAACTGCTGTCTAAACTGCCAGATCACCTCAGCGTGTGTTTCTTCGTCAACTCGGGCACCGAAGCAAATGAACTGGCCCTGCGGCTGGCCCGCGCCCATACCGGCGCCAAGGGCATTGTGACACCGGATCATGGCTATCATGGCAACACCAACGCTGCTGTGGCGATCTCGGCCTATAAGTTCAACAAACCAGGCGGGATTGGCCAGGCCGATTGGGTTGAACTGGTTGAGGTCGCGGACGAGTACCGTGGGTCGTTCAGACGTGACGATCCTGACCGCGCCAGCAAATATGCCGATCTGGTCGACCCGGCGATTGCAGCGCTGCAGGACAGGGGACAGGGCGTGGCCGGTTTTATCGCCGAGACCTTCCCTTCGGTCGGGGGGCAGTTCATCCCTCCCATAGGCTATCTGCCTGCCGTGTACGAGAAAATCCGAGCCGCCGGAGGTGTCTGCATCGCCGATGAAGTCCAAACCGGCCTGGGGCGTCTGGGCGCGTATTATTTTGGCTTTGAACATCAGGGCGCGCTGCCGGATATCGTTGTGATGGGAAAGCCCATCGGCAACGGCCACCCGCTGGGTGTTTTGGTCACCACCAAAGAGATCGCTCAAAGCTTTGACAACGGGATCGAATTCTTCTCGACCTTTGGCGGATCAACCCTGTCCTGCCGGATCGGAAAAGAGGTGCTGGACATCGTTGATGACGAAGGGCTGCAGGACAACGCACACGCAATGGGCGTGCGGTTGATGGACGGGCTGCGTCAGATCGAAGGTGATTTCGCCTGTATCGGCGATGTGCGCGGCATGGGGCTGTTTCTCGGTGTTGAACTGATCAATCCTGATGGCTCGGAAGGCACGGAGATTTGCAAATACGTCAAGAACCGGATGCGCGATCATCGCATTCTGATCGGCAGCGAAGGGCCAAAGGACAATATCCTGAAAATCCGCCCGCCTCTGACGATTGAGGCTGATGATGTCGACATGATATTGTGGGCCTTGCTGGATGTGCTGGCTGAAGTCGGCGACTATGCCCCTGCCCCAGCCTGTGATCATGACCATCACCACGCAGGTTGCGGTTGCTGCTGAATCGACAAAACCCCGGCGCAACAAGCCGGGGTTTTGTCGGAGGCCTGGTGCTTAATGCAGCACGGCCTCAGGGGGTTTATGCTCGGTTGTTGGCAACGGCACCGAAGCGGTCATCCGGCGCAGCAGCATACCCATTTCTTCGGACAATGCGGCCAGAGCGGGCGCGAAATCCGGACGTACAATCAACGACGCCATCATCATGGCGTCTTCGCGCGCGCCTTCCGAGGCGGACGCGATCATCTGGGCAAAACAGTTTTCGTCCGCGCCAAGGCAGGAACATCCCAGCCCGTGCCGAATTAGCGGACGCCGCCCATAATTGGCGCAAAGGGAACAGAGCCGGTCCAAAGTCAGCATTGCAGCCCGCCCACAATCGGCACCCAAGGCTATTTCGAAATCGCTTGCGGCATCGGCACGACCATTTGTGCCATCCCCCCACAACCGCAGATACATAACGGCGCCTGCCTCTAGCGGGCTCAGGTCGGACAGGCGGCCCACGGCCGCCCCGCCTCGCGTCGAAGGGTTGCTCATTTCGTCAAGATCAGTTTGCCAGCGCGGGTGATGCGCAACGTGTACAGTTGGTCGCCCAGCTCGATATGGGCGAGGTTCCCGCCCTTGGTCAGTTCTTCCGCCTTATGGGCCGGAAGCATGGACACCGCATAGGACTGGCTGGGATTCGGGTTCTGCATATTCATCAGGACAACTCCAGAGGTTCTCGGGCGAAAGGCCGTGTTCTGTTCGCTTTTCAGTTAACGTGGCTGACCCGAACAAGGGTTGGCTGATTGACTTCACCTTAATCTGATTAATTTACTCAGGTATGTCAATCCCCGTTCTGGTTGAATATGTAACAGCAGCGTCGTTGCACTGTTTTATCCAGCAAGTTACCTGTTGTGCGGACACTCAAACAGGCAGGAAACACAATGAGCGCGACCATCATGTTCGATCTGGACGGGACATTGGTAGACAGCCTTCCGGACATTGCGGCGGCTGCCAACAGGATGCTGCGGGATGTCAGAGTTGCCGCTCTGCCACAGGATGTTATCAAGACGTTTGTCGGCAACGGCCTGCCAAAACTGGTCGAGCGTGTGATCCACCATTGTGATTTACCGATGTCGGATCATGCAGACCTGACCGCAAGAACGCTGGCCCACTACAACGCCGCCTCATGCGATCAGACCGTTGTCTATCCCGGTGTGCCACAGGCACTAGGTCGATTGCGTGGGATGGGGTGCGTTCTGGGCGTCTGCACCAACAAGCCCGAAACTCCGGCGCGCCACGTTCTTGAGGCGCTGAATCTAGCGCATTACTTCGATTGCGTCCTCGGCGGAGACAGCCTGAACACCCGCAAACCGGATCCGGCCCATCTTGAGGCAAGTTTTGAGGCCGCCCCCCCAGCCGGTCCGCGTCTGTTTGTCGGCGACAGCGAAGTTGACGCCGAAACCGCCCGGCGCGCGCAGGTTCCGTTCCTGCTGTTTACTAGGGGCTACCGAAAAACGCCGATCGACCAGATACCGCACACAACCCGCTATGACGACTGGGATAGCTTGCCCACCCTGGTCACTGAGCTGTTGCACATACAGGACGAAGCCGTCTGATACTGACGCTAATGGGAGACGGATTCGGGCATGGGAAGATCGCGGGATTTCGGTGACTGAGGGGCCGGCCGAGGGGGTAAGTAGCCAGCCCCTCACAGGGGAAAAGTGGTATGGTCCGAAATGACCCTTTCGATGGATTATGATTAACGAATCAGCTCGCGCGACGGTATTGGGGGATTCCCGTAGACCCAGAGAAAGCCTTGAGATTGCTGCACCTTTTTTTTCAAATTTATTTGAATAAATGCACACAGAGCACAAAAGAACGTAAACGAGCGCAATGCAATGAACGCAGAACACGCGCCCTGAAGGTGTGCGTTTACAACTTTTGGTAACCCACCGCAGGGCACGATGTGCGGGTGCTTATACGGTGACACCTTGCAAGACCTGATCCCGCGACAGCTCTGATTTGGTGCCGGACATCAAAATCGCGCCCCGCCTAAGCACAACGAACTGATCCGCCAGGTCGTAGGCAAAATCGAAATACTGTTCGACCAACACAATCGCCATCTCACCTTTGGTTCTGAGGTGGCAAATGACCTCGCCGATTTGCTGGATGATATTAGGCTGAATGCCTTCGGTCGGCTCATCCAATAGCAACAGCTTGGGTTTCGTGATCAGCGCCCTTGCAATGGCCAGTTGTTGTTGCTGGCCTCCCGACAGATCTCCACCGCGGCGGTTTTGCATCTGTTTGAGCACCGGAAACAGATCGAAAACCTCATCTGGTATGAAATGCTGACTGGTGGGCAAACAGGCAAAGCCGGTTTCTAAATTCTCACGCACAGTGAGCAGGGGAAAAATTTCGCGACCCTGTGCAACATAGCCCACACCTTTCCACGCCATGCGATGTGCGGGCAAAATGCCCAACGCTTCGCCGTTCAACTCCATCGCACCGCCCGAGCGCGGATGCGTGCCCGAGATTGCCTTGATCAGGCTGGTTTTGCCAACACCATTGGTGCCCATGACGCAGGTTACTTCGCCAAGAGCGGCCTCCATCGAGACGCCGTTCAGGATTTGCGAGTGCCCGTAATGCAGGGTCAGATCGTTTAGCTTCAGCATCGCTCAGCGCCCCAGAAAGACGTCGATGACGTCCTGATTTGATGTGACGTGGTCCAGACTGCCCTCAGCCAGAACAGACCCTTCGTGCAGGACTGTGACCTTGCAGTTCAGGCGGCGGACAAATTCCATGTCGTGTTCCACCACCACAACCGCGCGGGTTTTGGCGGCTTGTACCAAAATGTCGGTAGTATGTTCGCGTTCCTGCGGGGTCATGCCCGCGGCAGGCTCGTCGACCAACAGCAGACGCGGTTCCTGCGCCAGCAGCATCCCAATCTCCAGCCATTGCTTCTGGCCGTGGCTCAGCTCGCCTGATTTGCGGCCCAGCTCATACTTTAGACCGATTTCAGCAGCCAGATCCTCGACCTTTCGGAAATCGTCACCGGAGGGGCGGTAGAACAGAACACGCAGCCAACCGCGCATGTTCTTCAGCGCCATCAGCAGGTTTTCCTGTACGGTCTGATCTTCGAACACCGTGGGTTTCTGGAACTTTCGGCCAATGCCAGCTTGCGCGATCTTGGCCTCGCTCATCTTCAGAAGGGATACAGACTTTTCACCCCAGATTACGCGACCCTCGTCGGGCCGGGTTTTGCCGGTGACAATGTCCATGAATGTGGTCTTGCCCGCGCCGTTGGGACCAATGACGGCGCGCAATTCGGCATTGCCGATCTGGAACGACAGGTTGTTGATGGCGCGAAACCCGTCAAAGGTGACCGAGACGCCGCTGACCTCTAACAAAGTGCTCATTCCGTGGCCTCCTTTTCGCGAAGGGCCCCGTCATCCGGGCCAAGGTTAGAGCCATGACGATCCAACGGGCGACGATTGGCCCACAGATCGAACAACCCGCCGATACCTTGCGGGGCGAACAGAGTGACCAGAACGAAGGACACTCCCAGCAGAACCTGCCACCAATCGACCCATTTGATCGTGTAGAAACCCAAGGGGATATCCGGAGCCTGCCCGCCGGTGAACCACGTGCTGAGCAAGCTGACAAACGCCGCGCCGATCATAGCACCGTACAATCGACCACGCCCGCCAATGGCAACCCAAACGGCTAGATAGATCGAGGCGATGGGGGCCATCTCTTCGGGGTTGATGATGCCCGCCTGCGGGTAATAGAGCGCACCGGCGATGGCGGCGATGCAGGCGGTCAGTGAAAAGACGGCCAGTTTGTATACTTCGACCGAGTATCCAAGGAACCGCACCCGCGCCTCGTTATCCCGGATGCCGCAAATGACTGACCCGAACTTGCCCGACACGATCCAAGCGGCAAGCAAATATCCCAGACCCAGCGCCAGTGCTGACGCCCAGAGGAACCAGATCGACACCATGTCTTGCCCTGCGGTAACACCGGGTAGGTTCTGCAATCCTGACAAGCCATTATTGCCCCGCAACCCGCTGTCATTCTGGAACAGATACAGCGCCAGCGCCAAGGTCATCGCCTGCGTCAGAATCGATAGGTAGACGCCTGTTACCCGGCTGCGGAAGGCGAGCCAGCCAAATATCAGCGCCAGCAGTCCGGGGACCAGAACGACCAATGCCAGTTGCAGAAAAAGACTGTCCGAGAACGCCCAGATCAGCGGAAAATCCGATGACCCCACCACGCCGAAGATCTGGTTGCCGATGGCATCCACGACTTCAGCCGGGGTGGGTGGGATTTCGGCCTGCGCCAGTGACTCGACCACGATCAGGCGCGTACGCTCATACATCAGCCACATGCCGATCGTGTAGCCGCCCAGCCCAAAAAAGGCGAAGTGACCCAGTGAGAGGATGCCGGTGAAACCCCAGACCAGATCCATTGCCACCGCGATCAGGCACAGACACAGGGTTTTGCCCAGCGTCTTGACGAAACTGGTCGAGATCACGCCGATCCCGAACCCTTCGGACAAGACCGTGACCATCAGAGTGAACAGCGACAGGATGGCCAGAAAGACCAGAACCGACGGATTTTTGGCTATAAAGCTGCGGTCCATGGCTCAATCCCCCGCCGCGCGACCTTTGAGGGCGATGATGCCCCTTGGTCGGAACTGGATGAAGATGATGATGAAGATGATCATGTAGGTTTGGGCTGCGAGGGTGTTTGAGGGGTTCATCCACTCGATCCCCTTTTGCAGGAAACCGATCATCCCCGCCCCGGCCAGTGCTCCCCAGATATTGCCGACCCCACCGACAACCACAGTCATAAAGCTCTGGACGATGTAATCATTGCCCAGGTCCGACGTGACCTTGGCAAACAGACCAATGGCGACACCTGCGATCCCGGCAATGCCCGAGCCCAGTCCAAAGGTCAGCATGTTCACACGCCCCGGATTGATCCCCATCGAGCCCGCCATGCGCGGGTTCTGGGTCACGGCACGCATCTCAAGCCCCAACCTTGTGCGGTTCGTGATGTAGAGGAACAGCAACAGAAAGATCAGTGCCAGCACAAAAATCGCAATCCGAATGTAACTGATCGAAACCACATCATTCAGGACCCAGGCCCCGTCCAGCCATCCTGGCGCGGTCAGCGGACGGGCCTGCGTACCAAAGATATTCTTGGCCAGTTGTTGCAGCGCAATCGAGATGCCAAACGTGGCCAGCAACGTTTCAAGCGGGCGGGCATAAAGCCAGCGGATCACCAACCGTTCCATCGCAACCCCCATCGCAAAGGTGACGGCAAAGGCCATTGGGACAGCGATGATGATCGACAGCGTGTGATCAGGGATGAACTGCTGCACCACATAACCGGTATAGGCGCCCATCATGATAAACTCGCCATGGGCCATGTTGATCACGCCCATCACGCCAAAGGTGATGGCAAGCCCGATGGCGGCCAGAAAATAGATCGACGCCAGCGAGATCGCGTCCAGCGTCAGGTCGAGCGTCTGGTTCAGGCCGACCTTCAGTTCAATCCGCTCAAGCGCCTGTTGCGCGGCAGTTGTCACTTCGGGTGAGGGCTCGGCATAGGTTTCAAAGAACACGTGCGGATCCAGTGCGGCGTCAATGTCGGCTTGCGTGATCAACGCGGGAACCGTTCCGGCCTCTGCCAGAGCGGCATACGCCCGAGTACGGGCAGCGGCGTTGTCAAGTTGCGCAACCGGAACGCCACCGACGCGGCCCCCGTTGATGTTTCCAGCCAGAGCGTTGCGGATGTCGTTGGATGTTACGCGGGGCGTGGCGAGGTTGTTTGCGACCAGCAGATCGTATGCGTCGTCCCGCGAGAGCGCAGTTGAACCGGGTATCAGCATTTTGGCGACATTCAGATCCACGGGCTGTTCCACTGCCGCTTGCCGTCTGGTTACAACAAGGGGGTTCAGCGCCGCGCGGACATCAACACCCAGGTCGTCGGTCATTTCCTCAATCGCGGCAACGCGCGCTGCGCTGTCTTCGTCATACCCAATGGTCAGCAACCGCTCGAGCCGGTGTTTCTGCACTTTCAGATCAGCGTCAGGCTCGCCATCGATCGAAGCGCGCAAAGGTTCTAACAACGCACCCTCGGGGTCGCGTTGAATGGATTGCAGCGCAGCCAGACGTTTTGCGCGGTCCGGGTCCGATAACTGGAACTGTACAAGCGCCGTGGCAATCATCGCGCGGACACCACTGTTGGGTTTCAACTGCTTGAGATTTGATTTCTCGTACGCTCCGACCGGTTCACCGGTATCGAAATCGGTCAGGATGTACGACCGCCCCTCGGCCTTTTCCGCGGCAAAGAACTGACCATCCGTCTTGCGCATCCACATGTTCTTGGCGGCCCATGTCTCAAGCATTGCTTGCGCCTGAGGCAAGCCGCTGGTCGCAATCGCATCAATCGCCGGTTTGATCGTCTTGCGAGAGCTTTTGGCAATGATCTCTTGATGATTTTGCAGGATCGGTTGCAGACCGCCCTCTTGTGCGTTGGCGGTAAGGCAGGCGCACAGGATTGCGAAGCCCGCTAGAAATAGTCGTAACATGTAGTTAAAACCCGAGTGTCTTTTTGGGGCAAGGCGGATGATCACACCCGCCTTGCAGAAATGTTCAGTAGTTCGACAGGGTCTGAACGCAGGTCTTGGTCTCGGTGTTGTACATACCGCAGCCCAGATCTTTCCAATCCGATTTCAGCACCGCCGATTCCGGCAGGAAATCAGTCCAGGCATCACCTGCCACAACGTCGGTTTCGCTGATGATGTCGAACTGGCCGTCGTCCTGAATCTCTCCGATCAGAACCGGCTTGGCCAGATGATGGTTCGGCAACATGACAGCGATGCCGCCGGTCAGGTTCGGGAATTCCTGCCCGTACATGGCGCCGCGCACGGCGTCGACTTCGGTCGAGCCTGCCTGGGTTGCGGCATTCACCCACATGTTGAAGCCGATGTAATGGGCCTCCATCGGGTCGTTGGTCACGCGGTCGTCGCCCATGGTGGCTTTCCATGTCTCGACGAATTCCGCGTTGGCGTCAGTGTCTGCAGACTGAAAGTAGTTCCAGGCTGCCAGATGACCCACAAGGTTGGTGGTATCCAGACCTGAAAGTTCCTCTTCCCCGACCGAGAAAGCCACAACCGGAATATCATCCGCCGAAACGCCAGCTGCGGCCAGTTCCTTATAGAACCCGATATTGGCATCCCCGTTGATGGTTGAGATCACCCCGACCTTCTTGCCATCCGCGCCCAGCGCCACGACGTCGGACACGATCTTGGACCAGTCGGAATGACCGAAGGGCGTATAATTCACAAAGATATCGTCATCCGAGATGCCCTTTTGTTTCAGATAGCTTTCCAGAATGTTGTTGGTGGTGCGGGGATAGACATAGTCCGTGCCCAGCAGGGCAAATTTCTCAACTCCCAGCTCGTCCAGAAAATAGTCTGTGGCCGGGATCGCCTGTTGATTGGGTGCGGCACCAGTGTAGAACACGTTCTTCGACGATTCTTCGCCCTCGTACTGAACCGGATAGAACAACAGGCCGTCCAGTTCCTCGATCACCGGCAGCACCGATTTGCGGCTGACGGAAGTCCAGTTGCCAAAGATCACATCCACCTCGTGCACCGTCAGCAGCTCACGCGCCTTTTCGGCAAACAGCGGCCAGTCGGATGCGGGATCCACCACCACGGCCTCAAGCTGTTTGCCCAGCAGGCCACCTTTGGCGTTTTGCTGGTCGATCAGCATCAGCATCGTGTCTTTCAGCGTGGTTTCCGAGATCGCCATGGTGCCTGACAGCGAATGCAGCACGCCGACCTTGATGGTGTCTTCGGCGGACAATGCTGCCGTCGCCATGGCCGCGAAGACCGCCGATCCGGCGAGCGTGGATTTTAGAAATGTCATGTAGTCCTCCTGGCGGGTTCCGCGGCAGAGGGCTTGCGCAACGGCGCAATCTTCTTCTACCTGATCCCCGCAACTGTTGTTGCGTTCCGTGTGGCGGTTGTGTCCGAGGTCCAATTCGCGCAGCCGTCACACACCCCCAAGGTCAAATCCGCGGCGGGCACCCATACGGTTTCTGCATTGCAGAGAACTTGGCAAATTGGTTGACCCATCATTTCCAGAGATCGGTCGCAGTTGATTAAATTTTAATCCTCAGCTTCATCAGGTGGTCAAAAATTAGTCATGTGCTTGGGTAAAAGGCCCGTTTCCGCCACCCAGCAATAGAGTTCCAACACCAGAGCAGTGAAACAAGCGGCACATGTCTTTGATCAGCAGGTGCGCTATTACTCATCATGCCTCCATAATGCTCAGGCTGGACGCAGCCCCACCGCGTGCCAAAGGCGCGATTCGTCTGAATGCAAAGCCATTGGGCAACAAGTCGGTATTAGGTGGGTTTCGCCAATCCGGGTCATTTAGGTGCCTGTTCCCTCGGCCTACAGTACCCGGGTTGGAGGCCGTGCTTTTGAACACGGCAGGCGGGATCACTGGCGGCGATGTCTTCCGGTTCAACGGACACGCTGCCCAGGGCACCACCCTGTCCCTGACCACGCAGGCCTGCGAGCGGGCGTACAAGGCTCAACCCGGCCCCTCTGGCCATGTAACCAACGATCTGAGCGTCGAGACAGGTGCGCGCCTGAACTGGTTGCCGCAGGAGACGATTCTGTTCAATGGCAGCGCTCTGGACCGTCAGCTGCGGATCGATATGGCCCCCGGCGCAACTTTGCTGTTGGTCGAACCGCTGGTTTTTGGGCGCGCAGCCATGGGCGAGACACTGACAAGTATCCGCTTGCGCGACCGGATCGAAATCCGGCGCGAAGGCGCACCGGTCTTTCTGGATGCGACGCAGTATTCCGGCGACCTGCACACGCATTTGGCCAAGCCGCATATTGCGGACGGCGCAGGTGCAATGGCGCTGGTCGTCTTTGTATCACAAACAGCCGAGGCCCATCTGGATCCAATTCGCCTGATACTGCCCGACACCGCCGGGGCCACTCTGATCCATGGCGACATGCTGGTAATCCGGCTGTTGGCCGAAAACAGCTTTGCCCTGCGCAAAACGCTGTTGCCGGTCCTGCGGCGGCTAAACAACGAAACGCTTCCCCGATGCTGGACGATTTAAGATGAACCTGACCCCAAGAGAAAAAGACAAATTGCTGGTCGCCGTCGCCGCCGAAGTCGCCCGCAAGCGGCTGGCCCGTGGCGTACAGTTGAACCACCCCGAAGCCATCGCGCTGATCACCGATGCGGTGGTCGAAGGTGCGCGCGACGGCCGCTCGGTCGCCGACATGATGCAGGCTGGGGCCGAGGTTATCACCCGCGATCAATGCATGCAGGGCGTGCCCGAAATGATCCACGAGGTTCAGGTCGAAGCCACCTTTCCCGACGGCACCAAGCTTGTCACCGTTCACAACCCCATTCGATAATCTGCAAAGGATAGTTCCATGACCCGTATACTGTTCCCTGCCCTGATCGTTGCTGGCCCCGCCGCCGCCCATACAGAACCCCATTTCCACGCCCACACCTCTGACTATGCGGCCCTGGGCTTGGGTCTGGCCGTACTTGCTGTGATCGCGACCGTTCTGATTTCAAAGCTGCCGAAATGATCCCCGGCGAACTTTTCGCGGCCGAGGGTGAGATCACCCTGAACGCGGGTGCCAATGCAATTACGTTGATGGTTGCCAATACGGGCGACCGCCCCGTGCAGGTCGGCTCGCATTACCATTTCGCCGAAACCAACCCGGCATTGGCGTTCGACCGGATCGCCGCCAGGGGTTTGCGCCTTAACATTGCACCAGGCACCGCCGTGCGCTTTGAACCGGGCCAAAAGCGTGAAGTTTCGCTTATCCCGATCGGTGGCGCGCGCAGTGTCTATGGGTTCAATCAAAAGGTCATGGGGGCGCTCTGATGGCGACGACTATTGCCCGAGCAGAATACGCCGCCATGTTTGGCCCGACCACGGGCGACAAGCTGCGGCTGGCCGATACCGATCTGATTATCGAGGTTGAACGTGACCTGACCACCTATGGCGAAGAGGTCAAATTCGGTGGCGGCAAGGTGATCCGCGACGGGATGGGGCAATCCCAGGTCACCCGCGCCGAGGGTGCTGTAGACACCGTCATCACCAATGCGTTGATCCTCGACCACTCGGGCATCTACAAGGCGGATGTCGGCCTGAAGGATGGGCGTATCGCCAGGATCGGCAAGGCCGGCAACCCTGACACGCAGCCCGGCGTCGACATCATCATCGGCCCGGGCACAGAAGCCATCGCGGGCGAAGGCCGCATCCTGACTGCGGGCGGGTTCGACAGCCATATCCATTTCATCTGCCCGCAACAGATCGAAGACGCATTGCATTCCGGTCTGACCACCATGCTGGGCGGCGGCACTGGCCCGGCCCATGGCACGCTGGCCACCACCTGCACGCCGGGCCCCTGGCATATTGGGCGGATGCTGCAGGCGGCCGACGCGTTCCCGATGAATCTGGCTTTTGCGGGCAAGGGCAATGCGTCACTACCCGCCGCGCTTGAGGAACAGGTCAAAGCCGGGGCCTGCGCCCTGAAACTGCATGAGGATTGGGGGACAACCCCTGCTGCAATCGATTGCTGTCTTGGTGTGGCTGATGCGTGGGATGTGCAGGTTATGATCCACACGGACACGTTGAACGAATCCGGGTTTGTAGAGGACACCGTCGGGGCCATGAAAGGCCGCACGATCCACGCCTTCCACACCGAGGGCGCAGGCGGCGGGCACGCGCCGGATATCATCAAAATCTGCGGCGAAAACCATGTTCTTCCCTCGTCAACCAACCCGACGCGTCCCTTCACCTTAAACACGGTTGAAGAACATCTCGACATGCTGATGGTCTGCCATCATCTGGACAAATCCATCCCCGAAGACGTGGCCTTTGCCGAAAGCCGCATCCGGCGTGAAACTATTGCTGCTGAAGACATCCTCCACGATATGGGCGCGTTCAGCATCATCGCGTCCGACAGTCAGGCCATGGGTCGCGTGGGCGAAGTTCTGATCCGCACTTGGCAAACCGCCGACAAGATGAAGAAACAGCGCGGGCGTCTGCCCGAAGAGACCGGTGAGAACGACAATCTACGCGTCCGCCGCTATGTCGCAAAATACACAATCAACCCGGCCATCGCTCATGGCCTCAGCCATCAAATCGGCAGTATCGAGGAAGGCAAACGCGCTGATCTGGTGCTGTGGAACCCGGTATTTTTTGGTGTGAAACCCGAGATGGTTCTGCTGGGCGGCTCCATCGCCTGTGCCCAGATGGGTGATCCCAATGCCTCGATCCCCACACCGCAGCCGGTGTATAGCCGCCCGATGTTCGGGGCCTATGGCCGCTCGGTCGAACATTCGGCGGTTACCTTTGTCTCGGGCGCAGCCCAGTCCGAAAGGATTGGTGACACTCTGGGTTTGGCCAAGCAGACGGTCGCGGTTCAGAACACGCGAAACATCGGCAAACAGGATCTGTTTCTGAACAACGCCACGCCGCAGATTGAGGTCGACCCCGAAACCTATGAAGTCCGCGCCGATGGCGAGTTGTTGATCTGCCAACCCGCCGAAGTTCTGCCAATGGCACAGCGGTACTTTTTGTTTTGACCAGAAATTACGCCACGTTGCAGCATACGCAAGCCAGCCATGACAAAACGCACACTACTCAGCAGGGTGAAGATGACACATTATGAAACCCAAGGGAGGACCAACGTTTCGTACGTTTACGAGGGTCCAAATGGCACATACCACAACAGGCGCACGCGCAGGCTTTTCGATTTCCGGACTGTTCCGCGCAATTGGCGCATCGCTTTACACAGCACTGATCCGCATGGCCGAGGCACGGTCCCGCACCCAGAGATTTCAGCACCTTCAATCGCTCAGCGACGAAGAATTGCATCAGCGCGGCCTGACGCGCGAGCGCATCGCATATCACGTCTTTGCGGATTCCATCTGGCGCTGACCACTTTTTTGGTTGAGGGGGCGTGCGCATGAACGCCCTGCTCTGCACCGCGCGGCGGTACTCTGACCACACACACAGCGACGCAGACGACCAACTGACGCTGACCTACGAAGACCGGTTCTTGCGTCGCAAGGTTCTGACCTGCGAAAGCGGCGCGCAGATTCTGGTCGATCTGTCTCAGACCACGTCGCTGGATCACGGCGGTGCGCTGATCCTTGAAGACGGGCGCGAGGTTGAGATCCTGGCCGCGCCCGAACCTCTGCTTGAGGTCACCGCCCCAGATTTGACCCGCATCGCTTGGCATATCGGCAATCGCCACACCCCCTGCCAGATCGAGAGGGAACGCCTGTTGATTCAGGTGGATCACGTCATCCGCGACATGCTGATGAAAATTGGTGCCACCCTGCGCGAAGTGCGCGAGCCGTTTACGCCCGAAGGTGGCGCTTATGGCCACGGCAGGACCCACGGCCATGCCCACTGACATCCTAACCCTGACGCAATGGCTGTCACCCGCTTATCCGGTAGGCGGGTTCGCCTATTCGCACGGGTTAGAATGGGCGGTTGAATGCGGCAGCGTCGCAAACGCGCCCGACACGGGCGACTGGATCACCGAGGTGATCGACCATGGCACGGGCCGCAATGATTGCGTGTTTCTGGCCGCAGCTTTCAGGGCCGACACCCCCATAGATCTGGCACAGGTCGACCACGCAGCCCGCGCCTTTTGCCCATCGTCCGAAAGGTTGCTGGAAACGCGACTGCTTGGAGAGGCTTTTTGCAGCGTGACGGCCAGTGTCTGGGCGCTGAAGATCGAGACGCTAACCTATCCGGTGGCCGTTGGCCACGCGGCCCGACAACAGGCTTTGCCGCTGCATCTGACCGCCCAGATGTTCCTGCAGTCCTTCATGTCCAATCTGGTCGCTTGCGCGACCCGGCTGGTACCATTGGGCCAGACCGATGCGCAGCGGTTGATCCGCGATCTGACGCCACTGTGTCAACGCGTTGCCGCGGACGCGATCAAGGCCAGTCTGGAGGATCTGGGATCAACCGCGTTCCTGTCCGATATCGGGTCGATGAAACATGAAACTCAGTATTCAAGGATGTTCCGAACATGACCAGCATGAATGGCCCTCTGCGCGTTGGCATCGGTGGCCCGGTGGGCGCTGGTAAAACCACCCTGACCGCCGCCTTGTCCGAGTCGTTGCGTGACACGGTTTCACTGGGAGTGATCACCAACGACATCTACACACGTGAAGACGCCGAGGCGCTGATGCGCATGCAAATCCTGCCGCAGGACCGGATTATTGGCGTGGAAACCGGTGGATGCCCGCATACGGCCATCCGCGAGGACGCCTCGATCAACCTTGCCGCTGTGGCTGAAATGCAGGCCCGTCATCCGGATATCGAAGTCGTGTTTATCGAAAGTGGCGGCGACAACCTGTCGGCAACCTTCAGCCCCGAACTGGCCGACGTTACGCTGTATGTAATTGATGTCGCCGCCGGTGAAGAGATCCCCCGCAAAGGCGGTCCTGCAATCACCAAGTCCGATGTGCTGATTATCAATAAGACCGATCTGGCCCCGCATGTGGGCGCCTCACTGGAGGTGATGGATCGCGACGCCAGTAGAATGCGCAATGGTCGCCCGTTTGTGTTCTCATCCCTGCGTGAGCGTGAAGGTGTCGCCGAGATCGTGACTCTGCTGGCGCAAATCGGTGGGTTGGACGTTTCGGGCATAGCCAGGGCGGGGGCCGCGTAGCCCCCGCCCCTGCTGTCATTCCGCAGGGGCCTGTTTGGCTGGGAAAGTAGCCTTTCGCCCCGGCTTAGCCCCGGTAATCACCCGCAGCATTGGGGCAAGGTCATGATGCCGGAACACAAACCCGAGCTGTAACAGACGCGCTGGCAGAACCCGCTGACCGCCCAGCATCGTCTCGCGCCCCATATCATCCAGCGCACCAGCCAGAAGCCATTCGGGAAACCGCAAGATCGCCGGTCGGTTCAAAGCGCCAGCCAGGGCCCGCGTGAAATCGGTGTTGCGCACCGGGTTGGGTGCTGTCGCGTTCACAGGTCCCTTTAGATCGGGTTGAGCCAAACCAAACGCAATCACGCGGATCAGATCATCCAGTTCAATCCAAGACATCCACTGCCGTCCATCGCCCATAACCCCACCGCCGCCGAATTCAAACGCGGTCAGCAGCTTGGCAAGCATTCCGCCGTCCACACCGAAAACAAGCCCAATGCGCAACAGGACGACACGCACTCCTTGCTGTTCAATCTTGCGGGCCGACTGCTCCCACGCGTCGCAAATATCATGGGTAAACGCAGGTGCGGGCGCATCGGCTTCGGTCAGAGGGTCGTCACCGCGCAGACCGTACCAGCCGATAGCTGAGCCGTTGATCAGGCAGTCTGGCTTGTGCGTCAGCCTTTTGACCAACCCCTCTAGCGCGCGCGTCGTCTGAACGCGGGATTGTACGATATTGGCGCGCCGCTTTGTGGTCCAAAGCCCCCCTGCCACGGGCTCACCCGCCAGATTGATAAGGGCATCAAACCGGTCTTCGCTGTGCACCTGATCAAGACTGCTGAGAACGCGGACAGGCTTGCACAGTGTATCGCCTTTCCGGGGATCACGCGTCACGACACTGACAGAGTGGCCCGCCGACGCCAGCGCCCACACCAACCGCTGACCGATGAACCCGGTTCCGCCCGTGATCAGGATGCTCTGCCGTGGCTTCAGTGCATCAACCAGTGCCGCCGGATTGCCCCGGGTCAGGCGATCGCTGCGGGCGGCGGCCAGCAGGTCACGAAGGCTGAACAGACCAACGCCGATGGCCGAAAGTGTCGCCATGACGCTCCACCAGCCATAGCTGACTGGGACCATCGCTGCGGGCTGAAACGACCACGTCCAAAGGTATGGTCCCGCCATGGCAAGGATCGCCCCATAATTCACCGCCAGCAAGGTGTGGTTGATCCGTTCACTGCCGGGCAGTTTGCGGGTCAGGTCCTCTTCGACGAAATCCCACAGGGTGATGACCAATTCGATCAGAAGAACCGCACCAAGCGCCATGGCAAACACGCCATGCGGCTCAAACCAGGCGATGCACAGAAAGATCGCCCCATAAAGCGCGTTGCGTACGCCGTGCAGGCGCAGTTCGGTCTTTTGGGATGGGCGCCAGGCAAGCCGCTCGGTCCCCTCGTGATGAAACAGCGTGTCGAATGCGCCCATGAAAACTTGCAGGGCAATCAGGCTCCAAAGGAATGAACTGTCCATAAGACTTCCTATCTGTCTTGGAAAATGGCGTCCTGACGGATCAACTCTCCGAACAGGCGACTGTGCAGGGTAAGCGAGAACAAAAACCGCGCGCGCCCCAGATCTTTATGCGCAATGGTCAGCGCACCGGGGCGCAGCCAGGGCGGAAGTCGCAGCTTCCAACGCCCAAGCTGCAAAAAATAGTGATCGCTGTGAAAATAGAGGCCCGAGACATCCGCGCTGACGCGCAGAGCCATGCCGATGCCGGATCCAACATATTCCTCAATCCCTGTGGGGCCCGCAAACCGTTTTGAGCTGTGAATGACCTGCGGAAACCCGCAGGCCCGCCCATATTGCCGCACCCAGAACTGACCACGCCCGACGCAGTCTTCGGTCACGGCCACCACTGCGGGCTGGTTCAGGCAGGTTCCGTCATAAGGCAACGGTCCGCCAACCAAACGCGCCAGTTGCGCCAGGGCCCACCCAACCCGGCTGAAGCGCATTTCCACTACCTTGCCCTGGTAAACCACGCTTGCCCCGTCGGACAGCCGGTGCCCAAACCTTTGTCGAACGGCCATGGGCAAGGCAGCCCAGGATTTTGGCCCCAAGAGCGACGAAAACCTGCTGTCTGCAAGGGCTGTGTGGTGGTCCGTCGTTGGAAGCTGTCTCATGCGGCACTCTTACTGTTATAACGGTTATTTCTGTATGAAGAGAATTAATGGGGCAAAAAAAGCTCTACTTGCTGCCAATTTTGAGCAATGACAGCACCTTGTCCCCCATTTTCATCAACATTGAGAGTTTCGATTTTGGCACGTTGAGCATCTGATCAGACCAGCGATCAGCCGTTGTCAGAAACTCGTGCATGTTTTTCATCCGGGTCAGGACTACCGGGCTGAGGTCGGATTCGGTGCTCGCCTGTCGCACACAGATGTCGATGGCCCGGATCGCCGGGTCAATCTCGCGCTCTTTGCGCCCTTTTGCGATCAGCAAGGCCATTTCCCACACGTCTGTTTCAGCGACGAAATGCTCCCGACGATCCCCCGGCACAGGAACGCGCTGAATCAACCGCCAGCCCGCCAGTTCCTTTAGGGAATTCGAGACATTCGACCGTGCGATCCTAAGCTCTTCGGATATCTGTTCGGCATTCATCGGTGCGGCGCTGAGGTACAACAACGCATGGATCTGCGCGACCGAGCGATTTACACCCCACTGGCTGCCCATATCCCCCCAATACAAGATAAACTGAGATTTAGAGGACGAATCCGACATATCTGATATTTCTGTCATGACAGAAATATCAGATAATCATTCATCAAAGTCAAGTCACTTAACTGCCAAAGCCTTTCGGCACCAAGCCCTCACCCCGATGCAAAGCTTCTGCTATCCAAAAAAAATTGGCCACTGCTGCGGTCTGCCGCATGGCTGGCAAACATGTCAGAAAGTGTCCTGCGACAAGGTTTTTATCCTTCACAGGCACAAAGCGAATTCCGGGCTCGTCCGCGCATTCCTGTTCAAAGGCCACGCCTATACCAACATCGGAATTGACCAGCGTTCGGATTGACCCCCACGACCCAAGACCCAGGATCGTTGTCAGCCTCACCCGCTGCAGCTGGGTCGCAGAATTGAATATATGCCGGGTTGCAGAGGTCGGCTCTTGTTGATTCAGCTTGAGGCTTTCCAAAACCTGCCAAGTGGTGGCGCTTGCATCGGCCAACGGGTGATTGTCCGGCACGACCAGTCCGATCCGGGTTTCAAAGATTTCGTGGCCAGCTAGATCAGGCGGCAATTCCCGGGCTGTGAATAACCCGACATCGAACGCTCCGTTTTAGAGCAGCGGCAACAGGTCTTGGGTGGCCAAGGTGCGCGCGGTCACATCAACGGCGGGAAAGGCGCGGACAAATTCCGAGATCAGAGGGATCACGATCCATTTCAATTTGCTGTCTTGTCCTGCCTGGTTCGACGAAAATCCTTAACCTGAATGCGGCGGCAGAGGGTTAACTTATCGACGGGCTAAACTATAGTCAGGGAATTGGGAAAGGGCATCGCCTTGCGTAACCGGTTTCGAATTCTAAGCTTGGCCACCGTGGTTCTTGCATTCTGCGGCACTCCACTTGCTGCTGGGATTGTGGTGGAATGGGCAGAGCTTCCCGATCCCTCAGTTCAAGTCTTCGAGGATCCCTATCGCGACCTCAGCCCTGAACAATTCGACGACGTTGTCTTTGCCCTGCGCCTGCGAAGCCGCCTGCAAGGCACAGGTGGCACGGCACAAGAACGGCAGAAATGGCAGGTGCTTCTGGTCGAAACCGAAGACGCGCTGGCCACTGACGACATTGATGTCGACTGGCTGCTGTCACAGCGAGAAGCCGTCACTGAACGGCGAAAATTAGCGGGCGCGTCGGGCAATCCACTGTTTGACGGCCGCGTTGTCACCCTTGTGGGTTTCGCGATCCCGGCGCCACCCGACCCAGATGGGCATGCCGTTGCCTATCTGGTGCCAAAGCTGGGGATGTGCAGTCACATGGCATCTCCACCGCCAAACCAAATGATCCGGGTGCGGTTGAACGACGACTGGACCCCGTCCTATTTGCACGAACAGGTTCAGCTAACCGGAACGCTGACAATTGCCCCGTCGAGCCGCCAAATGGTTGTTGTTGATGGCCTTATGCCAATGCGTGCGACCTTTTTGCTTGATGCAGACAGCATCAAAACCCAGGATACGGTGCAAGGGCAAACGTACAATAACAAAAGCCTGGTCGACAGATTGCGTGCCGCAGCCCACCGGAAGACCGGCGGGCTGACGGCGTCTAATTAACCGGGCAGAGGCAATTATCTGCGCCCCTTCTTCATGTTCATCCAAAATGGCGGCACATCACCGGCCATGATACAGCCATAGGGATCGATGTAATCCTCGATCTCGGCCAGATCGTAGGACTTGATCTGCGCCACAACGCTGTCAGCGCTTTTATAGCTGGACGGCAGCTCGGATGCGTCAACACCACCAGCGTGGAACCGGATATCCAGCCCCTCTGTCTCGGCCTGCAGCATCTGGTCTGGCGTCACCGATCCCATGCGGCGCTTGTGTTCCGAGCGTGAATTGTTCCGCCCCGCCCCGTGCGGGCTGAAGCCCAGACCATGATCGGCATCCTTGCCGCGCACCACCAGAACCGGTTCGGACATGTTCAGCGGGATCAGCGTCAGACCCGTGGCATCCGCTGCGTAATCACTCCAGGCAGGGGTCGCCCCCTTGCCGTGGTAGTACAGATCATCCCGTTTGAAGACGAAGTTATGCTCGTTCCAGAACCGCGCGCCCACGTCACCCACGCGCGCGGCTTCGACCGTCGCCTGATGGATCGCATTGTGGTTGGCCTTGGTCCATTTGCGGATCAGTTGCAGAGCATCCAAATAGTCGCGGCCTTCCTCGGTATCGGTCGGAATCCACGCATTCTGTTTGGCGGTCTCAGGCGACAGCTCTTTGCGGAACTTTTCCGCCACATACATCCCGTGTTTATACAGAACAGCCCCCGGACCGCGCGATCCATGATGGGTCACAATCGCCGTGCGCCCGGACTTGCGCGAGCGGCCCACAAACAGGAAGTGATTGCCGTCACCCTGCGTGCCCATATGTTCCTGTGCCATGCGAATGGACTTGGGGGTGTTCAGAAACGGGTTCTCGCGGAACGCATCCAGCAGTTTCAGCGACGTGGTAAACCGCTTGCCCTGCGGGCGCCCGCCCGGACCGAAATGCGTCACCGACTGCGCCGCGTCCAGCACCGCCTTGGGGTCGGCATCGCCCAGATCGGTGATCATCACCGAGCAACAGATATCGGCCGAGTGCATACCGGGGTGAATCGCGTTGCGCGCGGCAGCGATACCGCCAACCGGGATCGTACCGACGGGTCCTGCCGGGCAGGCATCCGGCATGATGGCCCCGACCTCAAGAGTCGGAGTTTGCATCAGCGCAGTCATCGTCTCGCGCACTTTTGCGACGTTGTCTTCTTCATCGGGGCGCACGGCGTCGATGTTTTCGTGAAACGTGATCTCACCGGGTGCGTGCGGTGCCATCGTGACCGGGGCCAGAGGGGTTTCGCCCTCAAGCTCCTGCCGGATGCGCACCAAACCAAACCCTTCGGCCCGCATCTCATTCGCGCGCGCCAACAGGGCCGGGAAGTGTTGCCCCGGGCGATGCCCCCAATCCTTCAGGTGGCCGCCGGTTACCGGGTCATATGTGTTATCTTCCGTAATCATCTTTTAATCATTCAAATTCAGGCCCCAGCGACAAGGGGAGAAGAAACAGGTGGGAGGCCCGCCCCGCATCTGAATGGGCAGATGCGTTTGCCATCCGGGCGCCGGCATGGAGGGGAGTTGAACCCGCTCGACCTGTCCCTGTGGTGCCAATGTAGTTCCTTCAGCATTCGCCGGGGTGTTCCTTACTGTTCCGGTCAGAAGGACAACGAGTTGCGAGACAGTTTCCGCCACCAGAGCAAGACCCTGGGCTGGACTTGAACCAACACGGAGGTTTTACACCTCCAACCCCGAAGGGTCGCGTCTACATGTAGTCCCGCAGGCATTCCTTCTGCTGTTGTTCATAGGCCTCGACGACAAGAATTGGTGAAACGCCTGCTCTACCTGACTGAGCTACCATCCCTCCCCCAAGGGGCTGGGACGAGCGGGATTCGAACCCGCGACACGGAGATTAACATTCTGTAGTTCCACCGGCATTCGCCGAGACAGTTCCTTTTCATTCGGGTCAGGCAGACAAGTGGGGGTGAGACCTACGGCCCTTATAGGGTGCGTATCGGTTCAAGCGATGTAGTCCCAACGGCATTCTGCCTGATGTTGTGTTGTGGACCGGGCGAAACATCGCCCGGAACCTGTTCATACGTCGATCTTGTCGATCTCACCGACCCAGTGATCCGGGCCGGTCTGACCGGCGGCAAAGCGCGCGATCTGGTCAAAGACCGCATCCGAGAAGCCACCGACATTCAGCACGTCTGCACGTGTCTGGGCCTGCGTGGTTCCGTAAGGCGCGATGTCGATGCAGACCAGTTTGGCCTTGGGGTTGCGACGTTTGATCACCTCCCATTCCTTCAACATCGCGGTGCCCTGCCCGCCGCCCCCGGCATCGACCCAGGATTGGTTATCGGACACGAACACCACCAGATCAGGCGCGCGACCTCGTTGGTTCAGCCAGGCCAGAGGGGCGGAACAGTTGGTTCCGCCGCCAGCCAACGCGGCCAAACGCTCAGCGTTGGTCAGGATCGTGTCGCGCAGCTGCAGACGCACATTGCGCACGTCAAAATCAAACGGCAGCACCTGACATCCGCGATTCACGCGCTGGAAAGACGCCGCCACCAGCGCCGCCACATCCACATGGCGCACGACCGAGGTTGCCCCTGGGCGATACCCGGTCACGGACCCGGCCATCGAGCCGGAAACATCCGGGCACACAACCACTTGCCCTGCGACCTTCGGGACGTTCTGCACCGCGATTTCCATTGCATCATGCAGCGCGTCCACAATCGGGTGCGGGATATCAGACGCTACGTTCTGCGCCGCGACCATCAACTGGTACGGGAACGCACGTGCGCGGGCGATCGCCTGCGGGTCGCGCAGCAAGGCGGCCACGTGATCCACGTTCCGGGTCACGTTGAAAACACCGTGACGGTGAAACGTGTTCAGGTTCTGCCGCACCATCTGCCAGGAACCCTTGCGTGCAATCCGCGCCCAATGCTCGGCCGACAGCTCCAGTTGCGTCAGCATCTGGAACGGCACATCCGGCACCGGACCCCTGCCGGTTTCGCGAAACGCAATCCAGTCCCGCAGGGCCTGTGGCAGCCGTGCCAGATTGCACGGCCGCCCGACGATCCAGGCAAACAGCGCCTCCCGCTCGGCCGTGGCCGGTTTCGGATGCACCATCTTGATCACGTCCGCCAAAGACGGGTCATTGCCGATATTGGCGTTCAACAGCGCCCGGTCGGACGCGGTGTTCAACCAGCTCTGGACCATCGCTTTTGGCGCCGAACCCAGAGATTTACGCCCCGTCTGACCCGACCGGATGACCTGCACGAAGGTGCGCAGCATCTTGCCGTTATCAACCACACGGCCAAAGGCCGCGCGAAACAGAACCGGGTCGCGCCGGGCCAGAATGGCCAGCAACACAGCAGGCATATCCTTCATGTATCCCGACTGGCGGGCATAGATCGCCGCCTGGGCCAGAAACGTCGGCTCGACCGCCTCGGCGACATCCAGAACGTATTCCAGCTCATCCTGCGGCGATTGATAGATCATGCCCCCGAAGGTGCCGGTAACAGCAACCTGGGCCAGAGCATGGGCATCGGAATACACGTTGGCCGGCGCCCCGTGGGCGTTCTGTGCGGTTGCTTTTGGCAGCAACCGGCCTTTAATCGATGCAAACACGGATTTGTTCGCCATGTCCTTTTCCTCATTTGTTGTGAGGATGTTTTTGCATGGCGGATCCAATATGCGGAGGGAAATCGTATCCTCACTTAATGTACTGTTTTTAATTGGTAAAAATCACCATTGAAAGTCAGAGTGATTGAACCTACGATATTTTTGTATCGCTAATTATACAAATGTATACGTCATGAAGAATGTGGTCATCGGATTCCTCGGAACGCAGCTGGATATGGGCAAGAAACGACGCTGGAAGCCGACGCCCAGCCTGTTTCTGCACGACCATTTCGACGTCGATCGCCTTGAACTGCTGCACGACCATAAGTTCAATCGCCTCGCCCATCAGCTCAAACGCGAGATCGAAGAGCTTTCGCCTGGAACCGAAGTACTGTTGCAGCGCATGGATCTAACCGATCCGTGGGACTTTCAGGAGGTCTACGGCAAGCTGTTCGACTTTGCCCGCGGCTATGGCTTTGACGAAGACCGCGAACAATATCATGTCCACCTGACCACCGGGACCCATGTGGCACAGATCTGCTGGTTCTTGTTGACCGAAAGCCGCCATGTCCCGGCGCGTTTGATTCAAACCGGCCCACCCGGGCCAGAGGAAAAGACACCGAAATTTGACATCATTGATCTGGACCTCAGCCGGTATAACGCGCTGCAACAGCGCTTTGATCAGCTGTCGCGCGAATACAGTGATCAGTTGAAAGGCGGGATCGAAACCCGCAATCCGCAATACAACGCCCTGATCGACCGGATTGAAATGATCGCTGGCAACTCTGACGATCCGATCCTTCTGCTGGGCGAAACAGGCACTGGCAAGACAGAGCTGGCGGAACGGATATACAACCTCAAACTGGACCGGCGTCGCATCAAAGGACGGCTGGTACACGTCAATTGCGCTACATTGAATGGACCGGACGCAATGGCCACCCTGTTCGGCCAACGGCGCAGCTATTTGGGTCAGGCAGGAACGGAACGCGGCGGGCTGCTGCGCGAGGCTGATGGTGGCGTGCTGTTCCTTGATGAGGTCGACGAATTGGGTTGGAACGAGCAATCCATCCTGCTGCATGCGATCGAGACCGGGCGGTTCTATCCGTTAGGCTCGGATCACGAGGTCTCAAGCCGGTTCCACATCATTGCAGGTGCCAACCGCGACCTGCGGGTTTTAGCCGCCGAAGGCCAGTTTCGTCAGGACCTGCTGGCCCGCCTGAACATGTGGCACTTTCACCTGCCAGCCCTGCGGGAACGTCGCGAGGATATCGAAGCCAACCTGATGTTCGAGCTGACGCGCTCTGAACGCAAACTGGGCACACAGGTCGGGTTCAATGCGGACGCGCGCGAGGCTTATCTGCGGTTTGCAACCAACCCGGCAACGTTTTGGCCCGGAAATTTTCGGGATTTTAGCGGATCGGTCAAACGGCTCTGTACCCTGGCCCCGCGAGGACGGATCACCTGTGCCATGGTAGAAGACGAGGTTCAAAGCCTGCAAACGGACTGGCGGACATCCACGTCTGATACGGACTTCACCCTGGTCAAAGACGTGCTGGGTAGCGCTGCCAGTGATGTTGACCCGTTCGATATGGTGCAATTGGCCAAGGTCATCCACACTTGCCAACACGCACCCAGTATCAGCGCGGCGGGGCGCATGCTGTTTGCCGTTTCAAGACAAAAACGGAAGACACAGAATGATGCGGACAGGTTGCGGAAATACCTGCAGAAATTTGGACTGGACTGGGACGCGGTGTCAGCCGGGCATCGGTAAGTGCGCAACGCGTTTTCAGAGGTTTGCGATCTGCGCGCAGGGCTTCAGCCGTACGGTCCGCAATAACCCGGCAGTTAAGGTCGGCCCATCGAACGGTAAGATCATGGCCCTGTAGGTACGCCTGTGAAGAATAAAGTTTGGTGATGGTGCCGCCGCCGATATCAGCGCGCAGACCGTCGCCCAAGACAGATTTGCCCATGGAACAGATTCCAATTGGTTAGTGCAAATATTCGACAGAGCTGCCGGAACACATGATCAGGGCTGGCCGGGAATTGCACCGTTAGTTCAGCAGCTCTTCTTCAAACGGGAAATCCGCGATGATCTCGCAGCCCTTGTCAGTGACACGCACCATTTGCTCGAGCTTCACACCGTGGGATCGCCCGACCTCACCGATATAGCTTTCGATGGACAGGGTCATGTTCTCTTCAAACACGCCGTCATAACCGGTGCGCTCCCAGAAGGCGAGCGGCGGGACTTGCGGGTATTCGTTACACATCCCTGTCCCGTGCACCAAAACACGGCAGTCAAGATCCTGAAACCTTTCCGGCATCTTCCAGGCCTTTTCGGCAAATTCACGCAGTGAGACGCCCGCCTTGATCAGTCCCATATTGGTGTGAACCTGATCATAAGATGTCTGGTACAGGGTCTTTTGCTCGGGCGTTGGTTGTGCGGGTTGGCACAGCCAGGTGCGCGAGATGTCGGTGTTATAGCCGAACGGGCCGATCATGTCGGTGTCGATGGCCAGAAACTCTCCGGGTTGCAGGACTTTGTTGCTGGCCTCGGTATACCAAGGGTTGGTGTTGCTGCCGGCGACAACCAGTTTTGTTTCGATATAGTCGCCCCCCAGGGTCGAGTTCATCGAGGCCAGAACCGCCCAAAGGTCATTCTCGGTCGCGCCGGGGACGGTCATGTCGCGCATCGCGCGCAGCGCCGTCATGCACACCAGCGCTGAATGCTGCTGAGCCTTCAGCTCTTCGGGGGTTTTGATGCAACGGGCCCGTTCGATGATGTCCTGACCGAAGACAGTAGTGATCTGCCGCTCGGTCAGTGCCGAGCGTCCACCTGGTTCAAGTTTGTCGATGGCGATGCGCGTGTTGCCGCAACGCTCGGCAATGACGTCAGCCAGTTCATCGGCCCAGGCATCGATCAAACCCGGGCGTTTATCACCTGACGTGTGGTGATACCACAAGGTCCCGGGGCGTGATTCCGCGATCGTATCCAGACCTTTCGACAGATGGCCGCAATTGACAAAGTCAAACATGATGGCCTTGCCCTCGGTCGGAACAAGACAATACCGGGCGGCGTTATGCATCGTCCAGATTTGCATGTTCCGGCAATCGGTCGCATAGCGGATGTTGATCGGATCATAGAGCAGGATGCCACCCAGGTCATTCTCTGCCAGTTGGCTCTGCAACCGGTTCAGCCGCTCAATGCGCATCTTGGCTTCATCCACCTGCGGCAACTCAATCAAGCCACGGCGTGCATCGTTGATGTAACTTGTCAGATCCATGAGGTTTCCTTTGTTGGCCCATTGCGATCAACGGGATGAGCGGTTCAGGCCTTGCAAAATAAGGAAACCCCCAGGCTGAAAACACGGTGAAAATTGTCTGGAAAACTCATAACTACAAGTAATGATACCGCGCTTGCCATTGGCGTCCTTTTCGGGAGGCAAATCGCAGTGAGCGAACGCTTTTTCGATCTGAAAACTCCGCCGCTTCACCGTCAAAGCTGGGTCAGGCAAGCCCGTCACCACCCCCAAGACCAAGGGGTTCGGGTTTTTTTGCCACACAAGGGGTTGAGGATAAGCCAAAGGTTGAATGCCCCGGTTGACCCGACCTATCAACTCGATATTTCTGACCTCGATTTACTGCTCTAGGACGTTGATTTTACATGGACGACTTTTCAAGTTCACTGGGCTCACACCTGGTGGCTGATTTGTTTGATGCAAACGCTTTGTTTGATCCGATACCCGCAAAAGATGTGCTGAGACGCGCGGCACTGGCTGCCGGCGCCCATGTTCTTGAGGTCAAAACACACGATTTTGGCGCGCGTGACGGGTTCACCGGCGTGGCGCTTTTGGCCGAATCCCATATCTCGATTCACACGTGGCCAGAACATGGCTATGCCGCGGTAGATATCTTCATGTGTGGCGACGCCAATCCACGCCTCAGTCTGAACGTTCTGAAAGCCTATTTCAAACCTGCGCGGGCCGAAGTGCAGATGATTTCGCGCGGGTTTATCGGCAAAACGCAGCGCGGGCTTGCCGCGGCAGGTTTCTGAAGGGCGGATGAAGGAACTCTCCAGATGCCCTGTCACCATATCACTCATCCTACTTGGGGCAGCGGGTTACGCGATCTGGGGGCCGGTTCGGTATTCAGGCAATCTGATATCCTTTCCCGACCACCTGATCGGGGCCTTTCGACATGGCGATCTAAGTCATCTGGCGCTCAATTTCTTACTGATCCTGATCGGCGGCACTTTGACGGAACCGCGTGTCGGGTCGTGGCAGACAGCCGCAATTGCGATGACGTGTCTTTTGTTTGGGACCGGCGCAGAGCTGGCCGTTGCTGGGCCGGGCTTTGTCGGGCTGTCCGCCGCCGCCTATGGTCTGGTCGCGCATGGTGTGCTGATCACGGCTCCGCCGGAACGGCGCATCGTCACGATTGCCCTGATCGCTTTGGCACTGAGCGCCGAATACCTCTTTCTTCGGCCTCAGATTGCCGTGTTCACCCATATTACAGCCGCTGTTATCGGCGCAGGATTTGCCATGTTTAATTCTCTGTTTGGCTCCAAGGGTCCCGTGCTCAAACCCATGGAATTACACCACGTCTCGCCTGTGATTGCGATCATTGCGCAGACCGATGAAGACGACGCGCATGAGGCCGAAGGCACATTTCTGGATGATGGCGTCGAAAACATGTTTGTCCTGCAGGACCGAGGCAGAGTTTTGGGTGTGATTGGCTTTGACCTGGATGAACAGGCGCCGGATCTTGCCTGGCTGTCCTGGACCTATCTGGATCAGGCGCAGACCGGCAAGGGTTTGGGCAGCCAAATGCTCAACGATCTGTTGGGTAAACTGGCGCAACAGGGTGTCCGGAAGATCTTTGTCGAAACCAGTGACTACGAAGAGTTCGGCAAAAAGATATACGCTTCGGCCCATCGACTGTACGAAGAATTTGGCGCGGCGGTCGAACTGACCGTTCCTGCCTATCACAGCCCGACCGAGGCCAAGATCATCTATGGGCTGGAAAACCCCGAAGCGCCAGAAATGGCCACGCCCGAGCCCACTGCATCAACTGGCCTTGCCATCACCGAAATCCACAAGGCCGCTGAAACCGATGACGTGGCTGGGCTGCGTTGGACCGAAACCACTGAGGGTCTCAGCGGTTTGGACCAGCAACTGGCTCTGGCGCAGCAGCAACACTACCGCATGGCGGTTCTGGCCATACCCTCGGATTTATCGGACGCCAATGCCGCAGCCCTGAAAGATCACGGCCTGCATCTGTGCGGTACGCTCAAGGACTTTTACGGCGCAGGTCTTCACCAATGTTGGTGGACCCGCGACCTGACAGAAGCATGACATCAAGCCAAAGAAATAGGAGTAAAAGATGTTTGGAAAACTAAAGGGGATCGTCATTATCGGCGTGTTGGGATTTGTGGCCTACTCGGTCTTTCTGTCCCCTAAATCAGAGCAGACGGCCGATCTGGGTCAGGTTTTGGATCGGACAGAGTTCACGATTGCCAAATATCAGGAATACCTGGATGCAAACAGCATCACCGAAGCCTCGAACGAGCAAGTAGACGAGTTTGCCGGATATCTGGCGCAAGTGATGAATTCCGATCCAAAATTCTATGACAAGCCGCTGGGGATCGAAATCGAAAGCGACGCCAAGTTCCTGGGCTTTGCAGATGCCAACGCCAACAACGTCCGGGATACGGATGAGGGCGAAGTTTTCACGATCGAGATTGATGAGGCCAACAACCGCCTGATCGCAACCGACACAACCGGCGAATCTGCGGGCCTGCGTTTTTCCGGTGCTGGTTTTCTGGCGGGTGCCTTGTTGGGCAATTTGCTTAGCCGTCAGCGCTCAGCCGGTATCAAGGCTTCCAGCTTTAACAACCGCTCGGTCACGCCGCGCACCAGCTATGCGGCCCCGCGCAGCTCACGTTCCGGCGGTCTGCGTGCAGGCAAGTAACCAGCAACCCTGTCAAATCCAATCAAAACCCGGTGCGCTGGCCGTGCCGGGTTTTCCTGTCATTCGGACCTTAGAATGAGCGACACAACTACACTTCGTTACACCGACTTGCCGCGCCGACAGGCGATGGTCCTGCTGGGCGCTATCCTTGTGGTCGCCCTGTGCGGCATCGTTTACGAGCTAATCATCGGCACAGTATCCAGCTATTTGTTGGGAAATTCTGTCTATCAGTTTTCACTGACCATCGGCTTTTTCATGTTCGCCATGGGCGTCGGATCTTATGTTTCGCGCTTTTTCCACGGGAACCTGATCCAGATCTTTGTCTGGGTTGAGCTGATCCTAGCACTGGTCGGCGGCCTGTGCAGTGTGTCGCTGTTCATGCTGTTTCCCTTTGCCCCCTGGTTCTACACCGTCGGCATGTTCTCTTTTATCTCGGCCATCGGATTTCTGGTCGGGTTGGAGATTCCCCTGTTGATGCGGGTGTTGTCCGAGCGCAGCACCACTCGGGAATCCATCGCTGATGTGTTGTCTCTGGACTACATCGGCGCGCTTGTCGGCTCGGTCATGTTTCCGATCCTGTTGCTGCCATCGCTGGGTTTGATTTCATCGTCCTTTGCCATAGGGCTGACCAACGCCGCCGTCGCCTTCCTGAGCGTCCTGTACCTGCGTGACTACCTGGATGCACCCAAGCGGATGCTGGCCTGTTCCATTGCCACGATCGTGTTGCTGTTTGCCCTGACCTTGCTGGCAGGTCGCATTACCGCTTTTGCACAGGATCACCTGTATTTCGACCGGATCGTCTGGCGCAAACAATCGCAGTATCAGTCGCTGGTCGTCACCAATACCTGGCAGAAAAACGAGGTGCGCCTGTTTATCGACGGCCACCTTCAATTCGCCGAGGCGGATGAATACCGCTATCACGAAGCACTGGTTCACCCAGCCCTGTCCTGGGGCGATGCCGCACCGAAATCTGTGCTGGTTCTGGGCGGGGGTGATGGGTTGGCGGTGCGCGAAATCCTCAGACACCCAAGCGTTACGCAGATCGATCTGGTGGACCTCGACCCCGAGATGACAAAGCTGGGGCGTGATTTTGCCCCTGTGGTTCGCCTCAACGGCAACAGTATGGCGGCGTCGGCGCTGACGGTGCACAACACCGATGCGTTCAACTTTGTCAAATCGGCAGATCAATCTTATGACCGGATTATCGTCGATTTTCCTGATCCGCATAACGAGGCGCTGTCCAAACTGTACGCGATTGAATTCTACGCCATGCTTCAGGCCATTCTAGCTGAGGATGGAGTGATCGTGACGCAAAGCAGCTCACCCTTTTTTACGCCGCACACCTATTGGACGATATCGGACACGATGTCCGAGATTTTTCCGCAAGTGGTGAATTATCAGATGTCGATCCCGTCCTTCGGCGTCTGGGGATTCAACCTGGCCAGCAATCAACCAGACGCTCGGTTGGGTGACTTTCCGGCCAATCTGAGGTTTCTGACACCAGATGTGTTCACCGCAGGGCGGGTTTTTCCAGCCGATCTTTTGCCCAGCCGAGAGTTGGCGACGAACTCGATCTTTGATCCCAACATCTACCATCAATATTCGCGCGACATCTCTGGGTATTGAGGGGTTGGCACCTAGAGGCGCCGAAAACCGAAGGGTTGGATTATTTGGGTTTAGGAACCAACTCGGCGTATCAGTTCCGCGCGATCCACTTTGGACCGATGGCGTTGGTCCATCGGAATGGTGTTTACGTGGTTTACGTCTGAGACGCCGAACCCATGCGCATGTTTGCGCCACGTCGACAAGTGACCGACGTCCCCCTGAACACAAAGCACAGCGCGTCCACCAATGCTCACCAGAGCGCTGCACGTCACGCCGGGCCATTGCCGAGCAGCGACTTCGATGGCAAACGGGAATATGCGCCCCATTGGAGTTTTCACGTCACTGCCTAATCGGCCCCACAGCCACAGGCGCCCCTGCTCATCCAGCCTGCCCGCATCACCTGTGCGGTGCCAGATGATCGCGCCCTCGTGGATCTTGTTTTCTTTCGAGTGCGCCGGATCAAGGTATCCCTCATTCACATGGGCACCCGCGACCTGAATCTCGTCATCGCGAACACGCAGTTTGATCCGTTCGACCGGATACCCGACAAGAAGCCCCTGGCCTTCAGTCATCAGCTGCTGGTCGCTGTCAGAGATGTCCCTTGCATCAAGATGTGCGATCGGCTCGGCCTCGGTTGATCCATAGACGCAGGTTACGTTCAGATTAGCAGTATCGCGCAGCCGTTGGGTCAGGTCTGGAAACACAGGGCCACCGCCAGTGAACACCGTGTGCAACGCCCCGACCTCTGTGCACTGCGCGAGTTTTTCGCACAAAGACGGAGGAAGCAGAGCCCGCGTGACCTGTTGATCACATATCCAGACTGACAATTGCTTTGGGTCCAGGCGATCCAGCTTGCTCATTTTCCAGTTGGGCAAAACAGTCGTGCGCCCGGCCGCAAGGTTGATCAATGTGAACACAGGAAACGCCACCAGATCCCGCTCGACTGTGTCGCTGTCCAGAAGCGGTGCGATGGCATCATGCTGAGCCATCAGAAACGCATGGCTGCGCGGGATTGCCTTAGGTTGGCCCGTCGTCCCGGACGTAAAGGAAATGAGGGCCACGTCACTGTCTTGAACAGCCGCTGCTGGCAGATCGCCCCGCCCGTCACCCGGCACCAAAAGACGTAGCCCCCAAAGCTCTGGCACCATGACCCTGAGCAAGGCGAAGTAACCCGATGCGCAAAAGGCTTTGGGCCGCGTCGACCGGGCAGCATGACGCAACCCGGCTAGACCCATGGCAGGTTCTGGCAAGACCACAGTTGCGCCTAACGACCACAGGGCAGCAAGGCTGGCATAAAGATCAGCATTGACCGGCATCGCAAGCAGGACACGGTCCCCATGACCAATTCCCTTGTGGTGCCATTTCCGGGCCAGCTGGTGGGCACGGGTTTGCAGCTGCTGAAAGGTGATCGTGCGATCGGTGCCTTCGATGATGGCCATCCTGTCAGGGTGTCGGTCGACCGCCGCTGCAAAGTGATCCAGCAGGTTAGCCATCCAACCGCAGCCCCATCAAGCTGTAGCGCCGGAAGACAGTGGCCCCTTCAGCGACGCTGCGATCGGCGGATTGGTTGTCATCGTGGATCAGCGCGTGGATAGCCGTGTCACATCCAAGTTTCAGGGCCGATTTGTGGAAACGACTGGCCAAATGCCGCCCCGCACCACGTTCCAGGCTTGCATAGGTCTTTAAGATAGCAGCCTTTGGGTTGGGGCCTTCAGCATAGTTCGGAATACCAAACAGAAAACCCGCCAACGAGCCATCGGGACGGCGGGCAAAAAAGATCAACTCGGGTTTCAGCATCGGAACCACGGGCATGTACATGGCAAGAAAATCAGGTTCGGAAATGGGTTTGTAAAAGGCATTCTGGGAAAAGGCTTCAACAGACAGTTCATATACTTGCCGGAACAACTCTTCCGGGTTGGTTCCATCCCAAGGTACGACCTCAAACGCATCGGTTGCAGTTGGCGACGATGTGGCCGCATGGGCCAGCGGCACGCGCGCCGAGAAATACTTGCTGATCGTGGCAAACCCCGCCGACCGGAACACGTCGGGGTCATGTGATTTATTTGTCGGCTCCATCAAAAATGGTGCAGAGCCGTCACTTTCGGACACAAACCGATAGCTGTGCCAGGTATCACCGGACATCGGCCCAACGACCCGGTTGATCCCGGCCTTTTGGATCAACGCAATCCCTGCGCGCAGGGCCTGCAACCCGGAATCAGGCGTCTTGCACGAGAAATCGCCGATAGCCGCGGTCGGGGCGCCATCCCAATCAGGCCCCTGCAGATAGACAGACAGCTTGGCGCCATCAGTATGAATGGTTTCTTTCATCATGATGACACCCCGACAGAAATTCCTTCACCCAAAGGCCCGACGATAGACCAGATGTAATACAAGAGCGGTGGCAACAGCGCCAATACCGTCAATCTGGACACACGGTTCTTTTGAGGAAAAAGTGGCGACACAAAGGGCATAACCGCCATAACGGCTAGGGAAAAAAGCGATAGCCAGGTCAGTGGTTCCGCCCAGTTCGACTGGTCCGAATTCTGTGAAACAGACCAGATCCGGGTCAGGAACAGGAACGCGGCAACAAAGGGTATCGCTATTGGAATAGTCCGCAGAGCCACAGCGCTGAGGCCCATCACCAAGCCCATTGCGGTCAGCCCGAAAAAGGAAATCGCATCCCATCCCGTTGCGGTTCCCAATGCAAGCCATCCAAATCCTACAAGTCCCAGGGCGGCGACGATATCCAGATCGGGATATTTACTGTCGCATGGGCTTACGGTTCGGGCCCAGCCGTGCGCGACAAGAACCAAAATGGGCAGAACAGTATTCTGGAGCTCTGCAGCCGCCAGAATCAAGAAAACCGCGACGACATAGACACGGGTCGCATGTTTGGTCAGGCCCAGCTTTGCACCGACCATGCCGAAACTGACGAGGGCTGCAAAGAACATTGCAGCCAACAGGGCCAGCTCAGCCAAAGAACTGTGATTGTGACCGTTCAGAAAAACCAGCAAGCCCAGCGGCAAGAACAAGTTGTCGAAGCCCCGCCAGCTTTGCGCCTCGACTAGGGTGCCAAAAGCCGCAACCATCACGCACAGCATCAGGATGTTTGAGGGCGGCAATTTCGACAGGAACAAAAAACAGATGATGGCGACCAGCAGCGTAACAACAAAAAACACCACCGACCCTTCGATGCTTTTTTCGCCGTCTTCGACCACGTAACGCTTTGTTCCATAGGTGGTTCCAGCCAGGGCGGCGGCGGCATCGGCCAATGTCAGAACGGCAATCGGCAGCACGTAGAACAAGGTGTTTTCACGGGCTAGCAAAAAGCAAAATCCAACGGACAGCGCCAAAAGGAAATCCCCGTACGAGGTGCGCTCGACACTGTGCAAAGCTGCGCCCAGACCGCTTGAGAACCGTGGCAGGCGCAAGACCAACATGACAATCATCGTCGCCCCGATCAGCAGGTAAACCGGCCAGCGATCCGGGAACAGCCACGGCAAAACCAGTGCAAAAAGTCCGGTCCCGACATGCATCAGTTTCCGTTGCACTTCTGGGTTCAAATCAACCTTTTTCGCCACCCGCCGAACGATCATCATCAACCCTAGCAGGGTCAAAACCGAGGCGATGGCCAGTAGGACTTGAAACAGAATGCTCACTCCAGCACCTCTTCCACAACAAAGTCCGAGTAGAAAAAGGCCATGTCGCGCGCTTTCAGGCGGTCCTCAGTGGTGTGCCGCGTCTCAACAGCCGCGCGGAACTGTGGGGGCACGCGACGGGGTGCCATCATGTTCCAATACACAAGCCGGGCCTTGGGTGCGGCGGCTGACAGAATTGATCCATAGACCTGGGCAAATACGTCCGGCGACATGTATTCAAAAATATCCGACAGATTGAATCCATTGGCTTTTTCACCGGTCGAGACAAAGGCCTCCAACGATCCTGGGCGGATATCCAGGCGGTCCAGACGGGCGCGGATCGTATCATAATGCTCGGGTCGCCAGGCCATGGGCAGCGCGTCGCCATGCGTGCCCTTCAGTATCCAATGCAAATAGGGATTTTGCGAAGGGTCGGTATCAACACCCGCGTGGCGAATGCGGCGGGCTACATGCTGGGCAGGGCTGCCCTCGACGTGATCAAAAAACGCTTTGTCGCGGCCCATACGCCCCATGACAAAGCGGGAAAAGAACACATTCAGCAACAGCCGCCATCTGAAAGTATCAAAACGCGCGTCAAAGAATACCTTGCGCGCGTCGGGGGTTCGGGGGGAAAAGACGTCATCAATCGTGCGCCGGGGATGCACAAACGGCAAAAGCCGGGTGCGAAAGATACGGAAATACCGCTCGAACTTTCCGACCCCACCGATCCCGTAACGATCCACGTCAGGCGCAAGCGCGGTCCAGAAGGCGTGTGTTTCAGGGTCGGTGTCCTGTAATGCCCGCGCCAGCAACGCAGACCGCCTTGTGCTGGCACGCGATCCGGTCAGTTCAAGGAATTCGGAATGTGTCAGCGACCGGAAGGCACCGATCCTTAGCTTTAGGCAGGCGATTTGCGCCGGCGACAGATCAACAACCACAACTTTGGCCGGATCGAGTGTCAGCATAGCCAGTGCATTATCCCCGGCAGAGCAGATGGAAACCAGGGTGCCCCCTGCGCAATTGCCCAGCGCGTCGGTCAAAACGTCCGCATCTTCCCACAACTGCGCGTATCGGATGTGATCGAAATCGGCTTTGCCTTCGATTTCACTATGCCCCATCGCATCGTTCCACTTTGCCACTTGCCCCGTCGACGGACAGTGTTTCACCATCTTTAATCCATTGCGTGGCCCCTTTCAGGCCCACGACACATGGAATACCCAACTCGCGCGCCACGATCGCGGAATGCGAAAGTAGGGACCCCCGTTCCACAACAATGGCTGCAGCATTCGAAAACACCGCGATCCAACCGGGATCGGTGTGACGCGCCACAAGGATGTCGCCGGGTTGCAGTGCCTCGGTTCGCGGGTCGCGGATCACGCGGGCTTGTGCGGTCACATGCCCAGCCGAACAGCCGGTACCGGTTTTTGCGCGCTCCGGATCATTGTCGGCCTCAGCGTTTTGTGCCCAGATCGGGGCGATGGCAGGCCCTCGGATTTCGATGCGTTCCGGTGGATCGAGGCTCTGGGATGCGGCTACGTCTTCGCTTTGGCGCTGCGCCACAATGGCTTTCAGGTTCGGCGACAGGCTGAACCCTTCGACTGCGCCCAAGACCTCATGCGTGGTCAGGTGAAACACGTCGCGGGGTTCAGACAGCAGCCCCCGGGCTGAAAACTCCCGACCGATCCCCAGAAAGACACGCCGGGCATGGCCAAAGATCCGCGTGCGTTCAAAGCGCAGGTTTTCGCGGTCGCGCACGCGGGCCTTTGCCCAGCCCACAATCCATTTGGACAGCTGCCGTTTCAGGGGATTGGCGGGAAACTGGGTTTTCCAGTCCAGTTCATTTCCGATGTGTCGCTTACCCTCTGGACGGGCGGCACTGGCTGCGACGGCCATCAACAGGCTTGAGGGGTCGTCGCGCAGCGGAATACTCTCCAGCTTTAACTCCTCAGTGCATCGATCCCCGAATTTGTCCAGATAGGATTGAACCTCGGCCTCGATATTTGGATAGGCAGCAAGGGTTTCGATCCGGCATTCCGCGCCAAGCTGGTCAGCGATCCCGGCGTCGCGAACCAATCGGCCCATGCGGGCAATACGCTGTGCCGGTTCCGCCGAGACGATATCACCCTGCCCGATCATGACATCGTTATGCAGCAACAGACCATCTTCACCCAACCACTTGTGCAGCAGGTTACGTGATGCACCAAACGCGATCATGCACAGGAAATCGTTGATAAGCGGGGCGTCCCAGCGATCCAGCAATGTGCTTTCGATATGACGATACTCTGCCGCCAGATCGGTCGCATTCGCGGCGTTGATATCCAGGTTCCGGCCCAGCACATCGTTCAGCCGCGCATAGAAATTCCGCCGGGTGCGTGGCAGACGCACGGCTTGCCAGACAAGCCCACCCGCAACTGTGGCCAGTTTGGCGTATTCCACCATCTTGCGCGCACCTTTGGCCGGGGCAGGACCAATCGCATCCGTGATCTCGCGCGGCATGGGTTCGGAAACACCCATCATCGTTTCCATGTAATCGCGGTTCAGCGAGAACCCCGGCAGCAGGGCCAACGCCCTGTACCAGTTGACCAGGTTGTAATAGACGCGCCCATCAATGCGCCCAAGCAGGTTATCGAATATGGTCGCGTTTTGCGCGACGGCGCTGTCAGACACTCCCAAAAGCTGCACAAAGGCGCGATAGACGCGAGAATAGACATGCAGGGCAAAGGAATAGGTCAATGGGCTGACCATGCCCGGATAGCTTTCGACGATGTTTGAGTTGTCAAAGATGGTCAGCCTGTCGTCCTTCAGCGCCACTGGCCGCAATTCGGTTGTGATCGGCCGCGCCTGCAGAATGTGCAACCCATCCGCATCAAACGCCCATTCGATGTCCTGCGGGACGCCAAAGGTCTGTTCCGCTTTGCGCGCCAGTGCTGCGATCTTGTGGGCCTGATCGGGTGTCAAAACCTCAGGCGATGCTTGCGCGCACTCCGCCTGCCCGGCCGGATCAATGGTCCAATCCTCGCCATCCACCTCACCTGACACCAGCGCATCGCCCAAGCCTTTGACGGCAGACACAACAACCGTGTTTCGTTGCCCGGTGACGGGATCGGCCGAGAATGCAACACCAGCAGCTGACGCATTAATCATGCGCTGTACGATGATTGAGGGGGCCTCGGCCCCACCCCCGGACTTTACAGAGCGATAGGTGGCAACCGTTTCCGAAAACCCCGATTGCCAAACCTGTTTTGCGGCCTGCAGCACCCTGCCGCCAGCGACATTCAAGACTGTATCGAACTGACCTGCGTGGCTGTGTTCGGCACCATCTTCGGCCCGACCGGAACTGCGCACCGCATATGGCCCAGGACCCAGCGCATCCAACGCAGCGCCCAGCGCAACGTTCAGCCCGCGCACCGCGACGGGCCCGGTTTTGCCCGGGCGAAATGCGTCCTCGGTGATGACAAAGAACACCGGTGGATTGAAACCGAAATGGGCAAGATTTGACAGCGCAGCCGCTTTACCACCAACCACTGTCGGGTCAGTTGCATCGGATTGACGGACGATAAGGGTCAAGTGAGGCCTCCGATCAGGAACGGCAGAAAGCCCGCTGTGGCATAGCAGAAAAACACCCACAGCCCAGCGATAGTGTCCATTCGGTCCTGTGCCTTTGGTGTTGGCGCGTGCACATAGCTGCGCACCGCAAAGCCACAAGGCACAAACGCGACTGCCCCGACCAGAACGGTGACCCAACCGACGCCTGTTGCAAATCCCGTGCCCACCAGAAACCCAAAGGACAGAACAACACAGCACAACCAGACATAGGCGGCGCGGCGATGCCCCCAAAGGGCAGAATAGGTGTCTACCCCGTCAATTTCATTCTCTGGTGACCAAAGCTTGCGCCCGATCTCCAGAACGCACCCATTGATGAAGGACAGGGCCAGAAACAACCACAGCTTCGATGCGGCACCGCCGGCTGGAAGCCATTCGATACTGGTCAGCAGCAGGTCGATCAGCGGCATGATCGCCATGTGGCTGACCAGATAAAACACCGGTCGCGCCTTTAGCCATGTCGGCACCCCAAACTCGGCAGTCATTGCCGCGAGCCACACCCAGACCGCAAGAAGACCCCACAAAACGGGTGTATACCAAAGCCATGCAGCGGTGGCCGCCATAGGCAAGGTCAGCAGACCCAGCACCAGAACCTCAGCCGGAGATACCAGCCCGCGTGGAATAGGCCGTTCTGGTCGATAGCGGCGGTCGTCTTCGGCATCCTTGAATTCGTCGCAAACCCGCATCTGGAAGAACAACGCCATCGCCAGCACAAACCCCACTAGAAAGGCAGGCCATTCGGGCAATGGGCGATCCGCAAGTCGGGCCGAGACGCAAATACTTGCAGCCGAAAAAACCAGCAAAAGTGGTATGGTCTTCTTGAGCGGGAAGCGTTCGGACTGATAGGTCCACAATCGGGCGAGCAAAGTCATCTTTGGCGGGCCAGACTTTCATGAGCCCGCGTGAAATGCCCCGCGGCGATTGCAGCGACGATCGAAATCTCTCCGCACAAGCAAATGGCAGCTGCAACTTCTGCCAGGGCGGTGCCATGGCCTGGGCCCTTCAGCCCCAATATGTTCAGCGCCGCCGTCTGGCTGGGTAATCCGGTGCCGCCTCCCACAGAACCAACCAGGATATTCGGCAGCGTCACCGAGCAGAAAAGATCCCCTCCTCTGGGCTCCATCCGCGTCACCCCCATCGCGCTTTCGGCGACACAGGCCGCATCCTGTCCGGTGGCGATATAAAAGGCCGCAAGCCCGTTGGCATAATGGGCCTGCGCCCCCAGCTGGCCCGACAAATGCGAGCCAAGATTGGCGACACGGCCATAACCCAACATGGCATCTACAGTGGTGCCAAGCGTCTTTTCTACGATATCCCCAGGCAAGGTGACCGACGCACTGACTTTGCGCCCGCGACCAGTCACCAAACCCAGCGCCGAAGCCTTTTTGTCGCCCGAAAAATTCCCTTCGATATACCAATTCTCAATAGGAACTGTGCAATCGCTGTTAATGGCGCGACACAAGGCATCCGTGGCAATGGTAACCATGTTCTGACCGGCTGCGTCCCCCGTGGTGTATCGGCAGATTAGAAAGACAATATTCGTGTCGATAAAAGGCTCCAATGAGACAAGCCTGCCGTGCCGGGTTGTGGCTTCTGCTGCTGCTTTGAGAGCATCGATGTTCTCGACCACCCAGTCGACGAACTGCCCTGCTTGCAACAGGCTTTCGAACACAAACGCAGGCGTGCGCAGAACACCTTCGTACAGAACAGCCGTACTTACGCCGCCAGACCGACCCGCCGCAAAAGCCCCGCGCGCGTATGAAGCGACAAGCGCGGCCTCGGTCGTGGCCAGAGGCACATAGAAATCCCCGTTTGCATTCATACCATTCAGGCGCAACGGCCCAACAATGCCAACCGGCATCTTAACGGTGCCAATGAAATTCTCGATATTGGCGCCGTAAGTTTCAGAGGCTTCGACCGTTGCGGGATCCGCTATCTGAGCCTGATCCGCGTCGCTGGCCTTGGGCTTCAGCTGATCCCAGAACCGCGCAACCGTCTTTGGATCTGCCTTGCGAGAGGGGCGCAAGGGTGAAAACTCTTCATCGCTTGGGGCCATTTGTTTCGGCGTGCTGTCCACATCATATCGTGCTTTGATACGTCGCAGCATTTCCCGCACATGAAATGGAATGATCAAAAGGCAGCTCCGATACATGCTCTGCATAACGATTGCAGATGGTCCTCAATATGGCTGCACATTAGCAAAAAGATAAGTAGTTTCCAGAGAATACCTCTGCTGCTGGGTCGAGGTCATTCCTGTTGGCGTTGCGTAGCGGCGCTAGGGTTTTGCTTGTGGGCTGCCTTAACATTGCGGAACCGAGACCCGCGTCTCCGACATGGTCCATGCAAGCGCCGGTGCTGCAGGCAGACCCAGCGATGACTGAGGCAAAACCCGCGTTAAGTTTGGGCAGCATCAGAACCGATCCCGACGAAAGCACAAGCTGGGACAGGGTACTCCGGTCAGCCCGATTGAACGCCCGCGATGTAGCCAAACAGCAGATCCATGGGTTTGCTTTTCGATGGCAAGCCGGATGTTGCCCTTGAGAATGCGAAGACTATAATCAATAAAGTTGACTATATGAGCATTGCTCCAGTTAGTCAATATAATTGACTTTATTGTTTTGGGGACAAATGACACAAAACACACTCGACCAGCGACGCTCTAACTCCTTTGGGCGTGTTATCACGCGCATTGTTTTGGGCCTTGAGGCCGATATGGCAAATCAAACCTCAACAGGCATCAGCACAACACGGGCGCAAAAGGCGGTGCTTGTTCAACTGGAATCGCAGGGCAACCGGATTACGACCTTGGCGCTGCGGCTTGGAATTTCAAAACAGGCAACCAGCAAACTGGTGCAGGACCTTGAGGGAAAGAAGCTTGTTACACGTGTCCCCGACCCTGATGACAGCCGCGCATCCCTTATCCAGTTCACCGACGCGGGCAAAGCTGTGGTCGAGACAACGGTGCTGTATTTTGAGGACTTGGAACTGAAACTGGGCGCGCAGATTGGCCGCGAAGACCTTAATCTTGTGAAAGCCAAGCTGAAACAGGTGGCAAACATCATGGATCCCCACGGGTTTTAGGTCGAAAGGCGGGGGGGCTATACCTCGCGCGAACCTGCTCAGGTCAATCAACACAGCCTGTAAGTTTACAGTCAATTTAGTTGACTATTTTTCTGTACACTGATAGTCAGCTTAACTGACCATATACAGCGATGAGTGGCCAGTCGAATGTCCTTGATCGAAACACGTAACGCTTATGATGTAACTGCGGACACCTATTCGGTGTCTCATGCGCGGTGGCTTCGCTTCGCCGGGGGCGAGGCCCAATGCGCGTTTGAGGGCGCAGTGAGCGCCCTGCTCCGCCCTGGCATGCGCATGCTGGACGCCGCCTGCGGTACGGGCGCGGTTGCCAGGCGCCTGCTCATGGGGGTGAACGGCCAGGTCGATCTTGTGCTGTTGGATACCTCGCAAAGGATGCTGAACAGGTGTAGTGAAATCCCTGCCGAGCGTGTGCTGGGCTGTATGAAATGCCTTCCTTTTGACGATGATCAGTTCGATTTGCTCACCTGCGCATGGGGCATCGAGACCCTGGCAGACCCTTGGCCCGCATTGACAGAATTTGTTCGAGTGACGCGGCCGGGCGGCCATGTTTGTCTGGTTTTTTGCGCCGAACGTCCGACGCCTTCTTTGGTGGGGCGAGTGTTGCGACACTCTATTGTAAATTCAGGGCGTGGCACATTCCTGAACTGTCAGAACCTGCGCCAATTGGCAGAAACGGCGGGCGCAGAGCGTGTTCAAATGCTGCATTGCACCGGCCCGGCCGCGGCAATGATACTTCACATCTAGCCTGGGAATAGGGCAAGACGCGCTGTAGCTTGCGAACTTTGGTCGCCTCAACAAACCCAAGAACGCCCGACGTATCGCCACCCACCATGCAATACTGCCCTGGATTCCTTGGCTTCGTTGGCATCACCCCCAATTCGGTTTTGGCTGCGCCATTTGTCACCATGATCTGATCCAAGACCGGTCAAAAGCAAAATGAATGCATGAGATCAACAAAAACAGCCCCGTTAGGGGCCGAACAACAACCAGCGCAATCGAAAAAAGTTGGGTAATGGCGGAGACGAAGGGATTCGAACCCTCGAGACCCTTCCGGGCCTACTCCCTTAGCAGGGGAGCGCCTTCGACCACTCGGCCACGTCTCCGCTGGCCGGTATATCCTTGCCTGTTAACCGGATACAAGACGATTTTCGCTGCCTCGGGCATTTTTCTCAAATTGGGCGCAACAGTGGCTGGGTCGCGTCAACGCAAAGCTCTCCAGCCCGATGTTTGGCTTGCGATCACGGGTCATCTTCCGCGTTCAAACGACCCCGCCCGAAGTGATTGCAGTGACAAATCCACAGGAAACTTGCCAAACACATAAGGTTTAAGGCATATTTGCCTAGAGTTATTTTAAAAATTCAAGCAAATGAATTTATAGGGGCAAAAACCGGGCAGCAGGCGTATCGCGCCTGAAGTGTACCTCTTGGGGAAGGGATTTAAGAGTTGGCCTGGTTTAGATTGTTCGTTGTTGTGTGTTGCGTATTGAGTCTTCCTTCGCAGCTTTTTGCCAATATCGGTAAAGTCATAGGTGTCAAACAAGGCGCCGAAATCACACGCGGGGGCAAGTCGCAGCCGTTGCGCGTGGGCATGGATGTTCAGTCGGGGGATTCCATCTCGACCAACAGAAGTGGCGTAGTGCAGTTGGTTTTCGTTGATGAGACGAAAATCGCCGTCGGTCCCAACGCGAAAATGACGCTGGACGTAACCATGTTGCGCGGTAACAGGAAAGCCAAGAACTTTGCGGTTCAGGCCCTGGGCGGAAGTTTCCGTTTTATCTCGGGCAAAAGCAAAAAGCGGGCCTATTCCATCCAGACCCCCACGGCGACCATGGCCGTTCGGGGCACAACTTTTGACATGTGGGTCGTGCCCGGTACGCAAAGCGCCATGGTGGTTCTTGAAGGCCGGGTCGAGATGTGTGGCCTGAATGGCAGCTGCCAGGCAACCGGCCGGCAGTGCAGCCTGTTTGCCACAACTCAGAAGGGCGGTGTCGGCAGACCTGCAGATCAGGCGCAATATGAAAAGGCCCTGCAGGAAGGTTTCCCCTTCATTCAGTCGCAGGACAGTTTGCTAGCGCCGTTGCAGGTCGATTACGGCGGATGCGGGACAGATGCCTTGCCCCTGCCACCACAGCAATCAGACGCCCCCGAACCCAGCCGCGCGCAGTCAGGGGTCCAGAGCGCTCAAAAGTCTGCGCCAAGCACCAGATCTCCTTCGCCCGAGCCTCCATCGCCTGGGCCGTCAACGCCCGGACCGTCATCAGTTGGCAGTGGCAACGGCGGAAACGTCGGCGGTAGCAGCGGCAGCGGAAGCGGCAACGGCGGCAATATCGGGAGCGACGGCGGCAGCGGTAGCGGTCAGGGTGGCAGCATCGGTGGTGTCAGTGGCGGTTCTTCAGATGGCAGCGGTGGAACGATTGGTGGCGGTGGCAGCGGCAGTGGCGGCAATGCCGGCAGCGGCAGCGCTGGCGGAAATGGGGGTAATAGCGGCGGCTAGCACAGACAGCGTACCTATGCACCCCTGCCAAAACAGCTTCACGCGCTCGGGCCGCGGAGACCACGGCGTTTGGAGACTAACGTGACCGGAAAGCCGAAAGAACGAACTGGTCGACGGCGCGGCTTTCAGATTGTGGGATTATGCCTGATCCTGCTGGGCTGTTTTATCCGCGTGCTGGACCCCTATCCGGTGCGGATGTCGCGGCTGATCTATTTCGACATTCTGCAACGTATCTCGCCGCGGGACTACAACCCGGACCTTCCGGTGCGCGTTGTGGATATTGATGAAAGGTCGCTGGCCGCCTGGGGGCAATGGCCATGGCCGCGGACTCTGCTGACCGAAATGGTCGAGAATCTGGGCGATTATGGCGCAGCGGCCATCGCATTTGACATGTTGTTGGTAGAACCTGACAGGTACTCTCCGGCGCGGATATTAAATGACCCTGCGTTGGCGGGGGTGTTGACCGTGGATCCGGGCGCGGAAAACCTGGACAACGACCAGACCTTCGCTTCTGAAATTGCCAATTGGCCTGTCGTTCTGGGAACCGCCGCCCGGTTGACGCAGGAAGGTGGCGTGGTCTTCCCCATGGCCGGGATCATTGAAATAGGCGAAGTACCGACGGCCGGATTGGTTACGGTGCCGCATTGGACACCGCTGGCTCCTCCGCTTGATCAAAATGCAGCTGGGATCGGAGGGGTCAATGTCTCGCCCCTTGGCGGCACGGGCGTTGTACGCCGGGTGCCGGTTTTGTGGGCCGGCCCCGATGGTGCAATGCCCAGCCTTGGGGTCGAGGCCCTAAGAGTGGCGCTGGGTGAATCCATCATTATTGCCGAGGGGGCACAAGACGAGGCTGGCATCATGCTGGCCGTCGAGATCGGAGGGTTTCGCTTGCCCACCACCGAAAACGGTGAAGTGTGGGTCAGGTACAGGCGCGACAATCCTGATCTCTACCTGTCGGCCGACGATGTTATGCAGCCCGAAGAGAACCCTGACCTGCGCGCCGAAATCGAAGGCAGGATTATTCTGGTCGGCACTTCGGCTGCGGGCTTGTTCGACATGCATCAGACCGCCCTGGGTGAATCCGTGCCGGGCGTATCGATCCATGCGCAGGTCTTGGAACAGATCATGACAGGCGAAATGCTCAGCCGGTCGGACGTCACTTCGGCGCTTGAATTGTTATCTTTTGTCATCCTCGGTCTGGTGGTGACCGCTGTGATGGCCAGATTTGGCGCAGTGGCGTCGTTTGTCGCGGGTGGCGTGTCGGCCTCGGTTGTTTTGGGGATCAGTTGGCTGGCCTTTGACAACCAACTCGTTTTGTTCGACGTCACCTTTCCGATGCTGGGCGGCATGGCCAATTTCGGTCTGCTGGCAGGCTATCTCTTCATCTCGACCGAGCGCGAGAAACGCGTGATCCGTCAGATTTTTTCACACTATGTCGCACCAGAGATTCTGGACGAAATGGAAGTGTCGGGCCATCAGCTGCAACTGGGGGGGAAACTCAGGAAATCACGGTGATGTTCTCGGACATCCGGGGATTTACGCCCTTGTCCGAGTCGATTTCGGCAACCGATCTTGTGGCCCTGCTGAATGAGCTGTTTTCGCAGGTCGGCGATCAGATCCTTTTGGAACGCGGGACAATCGACAAATTCATCGGCGATGCGGTCATGGCGTTTTGGAACGCGCCCCTGCCGGTCGAAAACCACCCTTGTCGTGCCGCGCAGGCCGCGCTGTTGATGCGGCAGGCATTGATTGACTTCAATACCTCTGACGTGATGCAGGACCGACCGCCAATTGCACTGGCAACCGGGTGCGCCACCGGTCAGGCTTGTGTTGGCAATATCGGGTCACGACGTAGGTTTAACTATACTGTCATCGGAGATGTGGTGAATGTTGCCGCGCGGATCGAGCAAAGCTGTCGCCATGTGGATTACGACATTCTCGTTTCCAATTCAGTATACGAAAAAACAAAACACGAAATGGCGATGCTTGAGGCGGGGTTTGTTGACCTCAAGGGAAAATCCGATCTGGAACCCGTTTTTGTGCTGGTCGGAAATCAGGACCTGCTTGCAACCTCTGAGTTCCAAAACCTTGAAGCGACGCATAATGCACTTGTGTCAGCAATCAGGCAGCGAAAGCCGCAAAATCAGATCGAAAGAATATGTGAGGACTGCGTTGCACTGGCCGAAAACATGGAGCCTGGTCTGCGCCGCTTCTATTTTGCCTTGTCAGGCCGGGCCGCAGATTTCCGTTCTGATGTTCAGGCGAGCGAAGTGTTTTTTAGTCACCAAAGCCACGAAAGAAAGACCTCCGCATAAATCGAGCGTAAGGGAGGGTTTGCGAAACGGCACGATCTTGCAGAACTCCGCATTTTCCTCAAGAAAGGTACGGACAGTAAAAAACACAGCGATCGGCACTGGGGTTAACCCGGGTCAGTAATCACTGGGGCATAAAAGGACACGAGGCGCGCCACATGGTATTTAAGTTGGTTTCCTGCGATGGCGGAGGAATTCGAGGGTATCTGACATGTTTGATCCTGCAGGGCCTTCATGAAGAGACCGGTTGCCTGGACACCGCAGATGGCTTTGCTGGAACGTCCACCGGCGGCCTGATGGCTGTTGCATTGGCGGATGGCCGCACGCAGGGCAAGGATATGGCAAAGCTGATCGCCGATCTGGCCGCGCATTACCGCGATGACGCCGACACGATATTCCGCGAGAACGAGCGCAACTTTCTGGACAAGGCGCTGGATGATTTGCTCAGACGTTTTCACCTGGGGGGTGGCCCCGGCATAACAGCGTCGCAATACAATGCCACAGGGCTTGCAGAGATCGGGCTTTCCCTCGTCGAGGACCGAACCATCGGGTCACTGTCCACGGATATGGTTTTGGCCGTCAACACAACCTGTCTGCACCGCAGCGACAAGATTGGTTGGGCTCCGTTCACGATAACCAACCAGAATCTGGAACACGAATCCTGGCTGGACATGAGCGCGGTCCGCTTGCTGGATGTTGCGCTGGCCAGCTCGGCCGCGCCGTCCTATTTCCCGCCACACCAGATCAAGGCTGGCGGCAAGGACTATGGGTACTTTGCAGATGGCGGAACCTTTGCCAACAATCCGGTGATGAACGGGATCAATGTCGCCATCGCCACAAACCGCGCACACGGGCTTGAGGATGTCGAGGCTCTGTCCATCGGCACCGGCCAACAACCTACAGACATTTCCGAAGAGATGGTCAAGAACCCCGACGACTGGGGTCTGCTCAAATGGTTCGGGATCACCTCAAATGCGCCACGTGGCGCCCTGATCGAATTGCTGCTGAACACATCAGCAGAGAACCAGTATTGGATGGCGCGTCTGGTGCTGAAGGACAGGCTGGTACGCATCAACCCTCCGCTTCCGAAAGTGGTGGGATTGGCGACGCATAAACCTGAATCCTATACGCTGATGGACAAGGCATATCAGGCAAGCAAGCAAAGCACCTATTGGGCAAACGCTGTCAAGATGATGCGCGGATGGGCTCGCAACTGACTGACCTGTTACCATAAATTGGCTTTTCACCCTTCCGTCCCAGTCGTTTTTGTTGCCTTTGAAACAGGACCGCGTATGGTTAACGCGCAGTTCTTAACGCATTATTAATGTCTGCATTTTGGGGGAAGAAGTATGAGCGATCCCGGCATGGCCGAGAAGCTGGTTAAGGCATTGCAACGCCCGGATGGTGACTTGGCCCTGCGTCCCGTGCACTCCATTGGCATCGGCGCGACCGGGTATTTCATGCCCTCTCCGATCGCCCGCAACTTTTGCGTCGCCGAGCATTTTAACACCGACAAGACGGACGTATCCGTCAGGTTTTCGAACGGATCGGGTTGCGCCGTAGTGCATGACGGCTGGTCGGATGTGCGCGGCATGGCAGTTCGGTTTCACTTGCCCGATGGCACCGATACCGACCTGATCGCTATGACCCTGCCCGAGTTTTTTGCGCCAACTCCGGAAACCTTTTTGGAGTTCGCCGAAAAGGCCGCGCCAAAACCCTATGAAGGCGAGACGCCCTGGCAGAAAATCTGGAACTACCTTCAGCTAATCCTGCCCAAACGCGATCCCTATCCCGGTGAAACCATCAGCCCCGACGACGGTGCCATCGCCTATGCGGACAAATACGCTTTTTCCCAATTGGGTGTGATGCAGGCGGCGCAGATCGGCGCGCCAACCAGTTATGTGCGTGCGGCTTATCACGCGGTGCATACCTTCATCGTCACTGGTTCGGACGGTGTGCGCCGCTGGGTTCGGTTTTCCTGGCAACCGATCGCGGGGGTTTTGAACACCAACCCTGAAAAAACGCCTGACGATGACTTTCTACGGGCCGAACTGAAAGAGCGTTTATCCAAGGACTCGGCCCGGTTTTCCCTGATGATGATGGTGGGTGAGGTCGGTGACGATTTCAACAATTCGTCGCGCCCCTGGCCGCCGCATCGCAAACGCATCATGATGGGCACACTGACCGTCAATACGGTGCCCGAAGATCAGATTGCGCAATCAGAAAAGCTTAGTTTCAATCCAGGTCTTCTAACCCCCGGCATCGAGGCCTCAGACGACCCGGTTCTGAAGATACGGATCGACACGTACAAAACCTCAAGTGCATGGCGTGGCGGATCACCCTGCCCGTTCTCGGAGGGCTAAAGAATGTCACAACAAAACAGTTGGATTAACAGCTACGTCAACAGCCTGCCGGAACGGGGCTGGTTTAAATTCCTGTCCCGCTACATCGTCGTGCCCTATTGGAACTGGCGCGATCCAAAGCCAAAATTGCCCGGCGGACCGCGCCCCTCGCCCCAGCCGAGTGAAAACGTTCAGCGCATGATGAACCTGATCATGCCGTTGAAAGACCCCTCACCTGCCGGACGCGCGCGGGCGACGCTTGCCATCGCCGAAAACGTGGAAGAAATCTTTGCCGGGCTGGACAATGTTGGTACGGTGCATTTTGCCCGCTTCCTGCTGATCGACGATAATATCTGCATGATTTCGGTCTATGATGGCGACTTCAGCAACTACATCCGGGATTTCATCACCACGATCGGCAGTGTGTTTGACGACGTCATCTCGCTGGTCGACGGGGCCGAACACCTGATCCCAACCGAGCGCAATGTCGAAGAATTCATTGATTGGGTTCAAGAGCATGACCTGTTTCAGGCAGCCGATTTCCCGACCGATCTGTTTGGTCTGCAGGATGCGGCCAAAGGGCTGCCGCCCAACGAACCGCCCCATATGCTGGCGACGCTACCGCGCGAGTTTGTCCTGCAGCTGCACGCCAACCGCAACATCTCATTGGGAGGCGGCTACCGCGCCTATCCCGGAATTTCAGCCGCGCAAGTGCGCCAAAAATTCGGACAGGGCTGGTGAATACAAAACTCGATCTCGCCGACATTCAGGGCAATATTCTACGTGGCTATCGCCGCGAATATGTGCGCCATCTGATCCTTGAGGTCACGGACCGCACAGCAGCAAGACAGTTCCTTGGGGCCGCAGTCGACGGTGGCAGCGACGCTGTTCCCGAAATCACACGCGGTGTTCTGTGGGAGGTCAAGCCACCCTTCTGCTTTAACATCGGCATCACCTATGAGGGGCTTCGCGCCCTCGGCACATCATCCGACAGCCTAAAGACCTTCCCGTCAGAATTTGTACAGGGCATGACCAAACGCGCGATGAAACTGGGAGATTTCGGAGCAAGCGGGCCGGAAAAATGGCCTGCCCCGTTTGATCAGCCGGACCGAGTGCATCTGATTGCGTCAGTGCATTCAGATGTGCCCGAACATCTGGATATTGTCGAAAAGCAGGCCGCCCAGGCCTTCACCGTTCTGGGCGTCCGCAACGGGCGCAACTTGCCCGAAGGCAAGGTGTTTTTTGGCTACGTCGACGGCATCTCGCAGCCTCGCTTTGAACAGGTCTATGACCCGGAACAAAAGGGTGTCGAAGAACCCATCGACCCGCTGGGCACCGCTCTGTTGGGTTATCCCACCAAGCAGGAGGGCGTTTGGTTCCGTGTTCCGTCACCCCGCTCGCTTGGGTTCAACGGGTCATTCAATGCCTTCCGCATTCTGGCGCAGGACGCCGCCGGGTTCGAAGCCTATCTGGATCAGGCCGCAGATGAGCTGATGGACCACCCGGATCGCGATCAGCTGGTCGATCCCAACAATCTGGATCGCATCGGCAAGGGGCTCGACTTGCGGGGCGCGCTGCGCGAGGTCGTGGCTGCACAAATGTGTGGACGCTGGCGCAATGGGGTGCCGTACGAGCTGTCACCGAATGCCCAATGGCCCGATGATGCCGTCTCGCCCACCAATTTCGACTATACCCATACATCACGCTGCCCAGCGGGATCTCATTTGCGGCGTGGTAACCCCCGCGGCGGACCAATCGTTCAGCGTATCGCCAACTATACACGGCGTCTGGTACGGCGCGGGATGTCCTACGGACCTGATTTCGATCCGCAAAACCCAGATACCGAGGAACGCGGCCTGCTGGGCAGTTTCATCGGGGCCAATATCGGTGCGCAGTTCGAAGCGGTAATGTGCGACTGGATCAACCTGGGCCTGCAGGACCCGCGTATTACCGGTGCCAATGACCCGTTGCTTGGGGCCAATACACCCGAAACCAGCTGGTTTGACATGACCTTGCCGGACGGAGGCACAATTCGTTTGCACGGGTTTCCACGCCTGATCTACACGCGCGGTGGGGCCTATACCTTTCTGCCCAGCCTGACCGCGATCAAGTATCTGTCCGAGCTGACGACCTAAGCCAAATCCGCCAGCGCCGCGTCGATGCGTTTCAGCATCGGCGACTGTCCGGCAGTTTCGACAATCACCCGGGCTTTGGTCAGGTGGTCTTTGGCCTGTGCTTTCTTTTTCTTCGCTTTGTACAGCAGGCCTATGATCATGTCACAGCGGGCGATGTAATGCCCCTTTTCATCGAATTGAGGGTTTGCGCGCACCTGTTCAATCATCGCCTTCAGACGCTTTTCGCCAAACAGCATGACCATTAGGATGGACCAGAAATTTAAGACCAGGACCTTAAAGGACCCACCACCTTCGCCGGTCAGAATAGCCAGATACATCTCGCACAGGAACAGGCGCGCCCAGTCGGCTGACACCATGGTGCCTTCATCCGTGCGTTTCTGAATCGCGTCTTCAATCTGGCGCAGCCCCTCTGCCACCTGACCCTTCAGGGCGTAGGCCACACCCAGCATTGTCGCCGGGCCAAAGGTGAACAGAGTCCAGCCCTTTTCCTCGCAATCTTTGATATGCTCCTGAACCACTTCCATCGCGCCCGGTTTTTCCAGCGGCACCATGGCGCCCACACGGGCGGCCTCAGCGATGGCTAGTTCGAACTCGACCTGCAATTCCTTACGCGCCTCTTCTGCCATCTTCAGCGCCAGCTCATGGTCGTCAGACACCATCGCAATCAGCGCCTTCATCGCCTTGCCATAGCCCAGCGCGCGGGGGTCGTTCTTGGATTTACCCAGGGCGATCATCTGGTCCGAGGTCGCATGAGCCCGGGCCACGCGCCCGCGGGTCAGCTCATTCCACCCAACCGTCGCCAAAAAGAAATTCTGGATATAGGCATCGTCGATCTGCTCCAGCGCCGCTTCGATCTCTTTTTTTCGGGCCTCAAACCGCGCGTTGTCGATGGGTGAATGATAGATCGACACGGATAGCTCGTTGACCATGGCATAGGCCCGGGACGCAGGATCCCTTAGGCGTTTGGCCATATCGGTCAGTTCTTGCTGCACCCAGTGGGCTTCGTGGTATTTGCCGTTGCATACCAGACAGGACACGTAATGGTGCAGGAAAAGGGCATGATGCCGGTTGTCCCCGACCTGTTGCAAGATCGGCCGCACTGTACCTGCCAGATCAATAACCGTTTTGACTCGCAAAGAGATGTTTGAACACAGCGCGAAACTGGCGAGAAACTCGGCAAATTGTTCATTCGTGGCGCAGTCCGGGTCGGCCTGATACATCTCTAGTGCAGTGACAAAATACCTATTGGCTTCGTCCAGTGAATAAACACCCAGGCTTTTGTCGCCAGCCATCGCGCTGTAGCGGAATGCCTGATCCCGACGGTCAGTTTGTCCGTAATGAAAGGCCAACATCTCGGCCGCTTCTTGCAGGCGGTTCGCATTGCGCTGAACCAAGGCTTCGGCGATGGCCAGGTGCAATTCGGACCGACGCGACATAACCATACTTTGATAGACCGAATCCCGCAGCAGGACATGTTTGAAGATGTAATCAGAGGAGTTCGCCTCGCGAAACAGCACATCCTGCGCCTGAAGCCTTTGCAGGGTGGTACCGGTCTCGTCAGCATTCTCGACCAGTTGCGACAACAATCCGGGGTCGAACCGGCGGCCGATGACGGCGGCGGCCTGAAGCAATTCGCGATCCTCGGGCGACAGGCGGTCTATTCTGGCCGCAAGCAGGCTGCGCATGGTGACAGGCAGTCCGCTGTCCCCGATATCTGCGTCAATATGGGCTTTGCCATCTTCGACCCGCAAAGACCCCTGATCCAGCAAAAAACTCAGGATCTCTTCACCAAATAGCGGGTTGCCACCGGCGCGCTCTGTCAGTTGCTGCGCCAACCCGTCAGGCAGGTCTGTCACATCAAGACGGTTCTGCGCCAGACTGGCGAAGTCCGAGGCATCCAGAGGTTTCAGGGCGACGGTCGTCACACCACTTTGCTCCAGCCAAGGTGGCGCATATTCCGGCCGCCGGGTTTGAATGATCAGTAGGTTCGAAAGATCAGTATCCGCAATCAGAATGCCCAGCAGGTCCTCTGAGGCGCTGTCGATCCAATGGCTGTCTTCGATCAGCATCACGACCTGATCGCGGGCGCACTTAGACTTCAGCATCTCGCGCAGCAACTCGCGAATGCGCAGACCGATCAAGACACCGTCCAGACCCTCCAGCGACCCCGCGGGCGGTTTGATCCCTAGAAGGCTCATCATCAGCCCAAGGTTCTGCAGCGTAAACAACCCGGATTTCTCAAGCCCGACTTCCAGCTTCTTCTGAACCCGTAGAGGGTTGTCGGTGTCGTGGATCTGAAAGGAATTCCGAATAATTTCGAGGAAGGGCAGAAACGGGATTTGCTGACCGTCCGCAAAGCAGTATCCAGTAAGTATCGCGGTTTCTTCGGCCTGCAGCTGCTGAAGAAACTCAAACACAAGGCGGGTTTTGCCCAGCCCCGGTTCAGCCACCAAATCAACAACGGAACGCGCCGCCTTTGACCGCTCCAGCGCCGCTGACATCGCGCGCTGTTCTTGGTTGCGGCCAACATAGCTGCTGAGCCCCTGCGCCACCGAGGCGTCAAAACGGGCCGCATCTTCATGAATGGAATGCAGTTGCCACAGCTTTTGCGGCGTGGAGAGGCCTTTGATTTGGTGCTCGCCGAAAAAGCTTAGCTCGGTGACCCATTCGACCAAGCCGCGCGTTGTATTGCACAGCAGGGTTCCACCCGAGGGAGCAAGGTTTTCCAGACGCGCCGCCAAATTCACAGTGCTGCCAACGGCAGTGGTCGGGCCGCCCTCGCCCTGCACAGCGGCCATCAGAACTGTGCCCGAACTGATCCCCACCCGCATTTGCGGGCGTACGCCGAAACGGGCGTCAAACTCCCCAGCGGCAGCCAGGAACGCTGCATGGATGGACTGAGCTGCACGGCAGGCCCGCAAGGCCGGGTCTTCCAACGCGTCGGGAATCCCAAACAGCGCCATGATGCTGTCGCCGGCAAAATCCCGGACTGTGCCCCCATGACCTTCCGCTGCCCTAACAAGCGTGTCATAGACCATGCGCACAAAACCCAAGGCTTTTTCTTCCTCTAGCCCGGCAACGATACCCGTGAAACCAACCATATCGGCGAACAGTACCGACACCTGGCGCCTTTGCCCCAGATCCGTTGTCTGCTGTGCAGGTTTTTCTGTTCCATCCGCCATGTCAGAGAATGGTTTACAGCACCGCGCCGCGCGCCGCTAGTATCTGCCGCTATGGAAACCGAAAAACTCGTTTACATGGCAACGAAAATGTCACGCATAGCCCTGTATAATAAAGACATTGCTACGCGATCTGCCGAGCCACCCGTCAGGCTGAGAACTCCAGCTTGAGCCCCGGACGTGGCCATCGCCCCTTGTAGATTTTTCCGGTGCTCGACGCGGTGATCCAGATATCGCGCATATCGCTGCCACCAAAGCACATATTGGTGGTGAACATATCCGGAATTTCTACGTGTTCGGTGGTGCCATTCAGGCTGAACACCGTGATGCCACCCGTAAACAGCGTGCCGACGCAGACGCGCCCGTCTTCCTCGACCTTGAGGCTGTCCAGCCACTGATATCCGGGCAATGTCTGAACCACATTCCCCGGCATTCCGGGAATCGGCCCGGGTTTGACCTGGCCCGGCCCCGTAATCTCCATCGCCCAGAGCCGCCCATACACCGTGTCCGAGACGTAAACAGTTTTGCCGTCCGGGGACAGACCCACCCCGTTTGGCATCGGAATCGTGGCTGCCTTGATCAGGGTTTTGCCATCAATAGAGGCGTAATACAGCCCGCCGTAACGGGTCGATTCCTCGTCTTGCATACCGGTGTCGGTAAACCAGAACCCGCCAGACTTGTCGAACACCAGATCATCAGGCGCGATCAGCCGCTTGCCTTGGTAGTCCTCAAACAGGGTGGTTACGACGCCCGTCTTCAGATCGACACGATGCACGGACCCACCTTGGTAATCCGGCCGGATGGGGGCAGGCACGGTGATATGGTCAGGGCCAAAAGGCACAAAGCTATAGACGGCCCCGTTGTTGCAGACATACGCCGCCCCATCCGGGCCGATGGCAACACCGTTGGGTCCGCCTTCGATCTTCGCCACGGTGCTGACGGTCCCATCCGGCGACAGGCGCGCCAGAATCTGGTCTTTGATATCGACAAACAGCACCGAGCCGTCATCCATTGCGACCGGGCCTTCCGGAAACCCCAGCCCGCTGCACATCTCTTTCAGTTCTAATGACATTCTCTTGCTCCCTGCTCGCATTGGGGCATCCAATGCTCCACCCTATTGTGGGAAACTCTGGCGGCATCGCCTTTGTATTACAAGTCCTTGGCGCAGGCATCGCACTGTCTGCGAGTTACTGAGAATACCCTGCCCGGCTTAGTGCTTCACAGTTCGAAACAGCAGCAAGAATACAAACAGCGATCCTATTGAGGTGGTCACGATCCCCACGGGCAGCTCTTGTGGGGCCAGCAAAAGCCGGCTGAGGATATCTGAGCCCGTCAACAAGGCCGCGCCAACAATGGCTGCTGTCGGCAACAGTTGGGTATGCAACGGCCCGGCGATCCCGCGGGCGATATGCGGTACCATCAGGCCGACAAAACCAATCACGCCTGCCACAGACACAAACATCGCCGTCGCAAGGGCGGCCGCAAAGAACATGCTGAATCGCAACCCCTGCACCGGCACGCCCAGGGTCGAGGCCGTCAGGTCCCCAGTCAGCAGCGCATCGAGCCAGCGGCTGCGATACAGCGAATAGATCAGGATCAGCAGCAACCCGGCGCACACAAGGGGGAATGTCTCCCACCGGGCCAGGCCCAGACCGCCCAGCATCCAGAAAATGACCGAATGCGCCGCGCGATTGTCGCCTGCGAAGATCAGATAGTTGGTGATCGCAGAGAACAGGAAAGAAACCGCAAGACCGGCAAGGATCAGCTTTTCCGGCGCGCTGGTGCGCAATCCGTGAACCAGCGCCAGCACGATAGCCGATGCGACCAAGCCGCCGCAGAATGCAGCCAGTGGCAGTGTCCAAAATCCCAGAATGTCTCCGGTTACCGTGATGACAAACACGGCCCCCGCCGCCGCGCCCGAGGACAGACCAAACAGAAACGGATCAGCTAGATCGTTGCGGGTTGTGGTTTGCAGGACAACACCGACAATGCCTAGACCAGCCCCGATGATCGCGGCAAACAGCGCGCGCGGCAGGCGCAGATCGAACACGATCCGATGCAGGGGCGACATGTCCCCCTCGATCAGCCCTGTTCCCAGCAGGATGGCGGTGACTGTGTCGGATACAGGGATCGATGTGGTTCCGTAGACGATCGAAACCAGCAAAAGGGCGGCGATGACAGCCGCCCCCAGCAAGAATGTCAGGCCCAATCGGCCCATATCAGTTCAGGTCCGGGTGCATGGCATTCGCCATTTTCGCGATTGCCTTGATATTTGCAGGTCCGGGGGTCAGCTCTTCGTAGCGCAGACCGATCCAACGCTCGTTTTTCACGGCATCCGTTTGTGACATCACCGGATGCTCTTGCAAGAACTTAAAGGTATCCGCTGCCCCATTTCCGGTCTGGTAGTCCAGCAACACAAGGAATTCCGGGTTCGCCGCCGCGATGGCCTCCCAGGACGAACGGCCCCAGCTTGTGTCCATGTCATGGGTGACATTCTCACCACCAGCCGCGGCAATCATCGCGTCGGGAATGGCAAACTTGCCTGCCGTAAAAGGCGCGTCAGCCGGACCATCCAGCAAGAACACCCGTGGCTTGAACAGGTCGGCGGTCTGCGCCTGAATTGCGGACAGTTCTTGTTTCCAGCCGTCTACAAGCGCCTCTGCCTTGTCCTCGACATGCATGACTTTACCTAGGCGCAGGACATCGCCGAACAACAAATCCATGCTGGCCTCGGGGCGGGTTTTATCCAGGTGAACGCAGCTTTCCGTCAGGATCATCGTCTTAATGCCAAACGGTTCCAGCGTATCAGGGGTCACATCGCCACCCGGCTTCATGCCATAATACCAGCCAGCAAAGAACAGATCCGCTTCAACCGCCACAAGGTTTTCGACCGTCGGGTACTTCGGCGCAAGCTCGGGAATATCACCACGCAGAGTGTCGAATTCCGGGCTGGTCTTGTACCAGCCGGTGATGCCGGTAAGACCGACGATTTTGTCCTGCAGGCCCAAAGCAAAGGCCATGTCGGTCATGTTCATGTCATGCACGACCAGCCGCTCGGGCTGAGTTTCGAACACCAGCGGCTCGCCGCAATTGTCAACTGTGACCTCATGCGCGGCAGCACCGGTCGCCATGGCTGCGACCAGCGCCACGGACCAGATGTGTTTCATTTGGGAAATCTCCTTCAGTTAATGTGAAACAGGGGTTCTTCGGATATCAAGCGCCGGGACAACCCGCCCGTCGTGCTGAAAGCACAGGTAGTCGACGCCAAATGTGTCGCGGACCCGCTCGGGGGTCAGCACTTCGGACACGGGACCAAATCCGGTCAGCCGTGTGGATTTCATCAACGCCACATGGGTGGCGAATTCGGGGATCATCACCAGATCGTGGACGATCATTACAACAGTGATGCCCAGATCGGCGACCAAGGACAGCATTCGCCCCTTGGCGTCCGGGTCGAGGTGGTTGGTCGGCTCGTCCAGAAACAAAAGCGACGGGTTCTGCGCCAAAGCCCGGGCGATATGCGCGCGCTGCCGTTCGCCCCCCGAAAGCACCGCCATCCGTTTGTCGGCCAGGGCGCTAAGATTAGTAAGTTTTAGAATTCGACCCAAGTCCCGCGCGTGATCCTCGGCGGCGCGGTCAGCGCGGATGGGGATCTGTCCCAGCGCGACGTAATCGCGCAATCGAAGACGGCCATCCGGAAGCTCTTGTTGGCTGACAACGGCAATCATCCGGGCACGCTCTTTCGCGGTCATCTGGCGAAGGCTGCGGCCCTTGATCAAAACATCGCCCAGCGCCAGTTCATTCGCCCCACACAGAAGGTTCAATAGCGTTGTTTTTCCGGCCCCGTTCGGCCCGGCAATCGCCAATATCGCCCCGTCCTCCAACCCGAAGGATACCCCCTGCAGCAGGACATCACCGTTCAACGCATAATACTCCAAATTACGCGCTGTCAAAAACGCCGAACCCGTCATGACGGCACCTCTGAGCCCAGGCATGGCATTCGGGACAGAGTTTTCGTCATCAGCCCGCGCGGTCGGTCCGTGGCATTGGTCCATCCATCGGCGCTGTTGCTATATTGGAGCGCAAATGCGGCCAACGCATCCATGTCCTGCGTGGTCTGTATGTCGCCGAACAAGTACTGGGCTTTGCCAACAGCCTGGAAACCCACGGTTGTTGGCCGATCACAGCCGGCCATGCAGGCGACAGTCCGGATGGCGAACCCACCGGGCAGCTTGCCTGTCAGCGCACCGCGCAGATCGTCATTGGTCAACGCGCCTGTGCAGGTCGAACAGATCAGAAGGAAATGGTCAGATGTGTCTGGCATTGCCCGCCCCGATCAGGTTCAAGAGCAGACAGTCGGTGCCAGTCGTGCAAACACGCGTCAGACGTGCCATCAATGCCTCCTTCCAGGACGCCCCGCCCCGGGTTGGTTAAACAAATGATGGCAGGTCTCCTGACTTGCGGGTCGTCGCTTGGCCATCCTTCCCGGCACTGGGGCCAGTGGCTGTTTGGCGTCGCTTGCCGCTTACAGTTGCGGGGGCAGTCACGGATTTGGCGCCAATTGGCGAACCGCACCGTATTCCCTTTTCATCCCTTGGGCGCACCATCGGGAACCATCTGAAGATTGAGTGCCCGAGAAAGACGAATGCGTCAATACAGAAACGAAGTATGAGGAAATACCGTTCCTGATCGGCGCGGGTTGATGGCATGGAAAAACGCGACCGGCGGTAACAGATAGGCCCCTTCATCCCGATCCGTCTGGTCGCATCAATCCGAAGCGGCCAGGCCCATCTGACCTTCAACCTCTTGCAATTTCACGATCGCCTTTTCTGACCCTGGTCTCTTTATAGCCGACCCAAATCCTCCGCATTCCTGACAACAAAGGCGGGCTACTTCACCAAAGGGGCGTTCAGACTTTTTAAGCTGGGTCGGTCCGCATGATCACCTGATCCCCCCGATGCAGAGGTATTTCAGCTCGAGGTAATCATCCATTCCGAACTTTGATCCTTCGCGGCCAAGCCCGGATTGCTTGACGCCACCAAATGGTGCGACCTCGGTTGAAATCATGCCGGTATTGATTCCGACCATGCCGGTCTCGATTGCCTCGGCGACACGCCAGACCCGGGACAGGTCATTGGCATAGAAGTACCCCGCCAGACCGAACTCAGTGTCATTGGCCAGCGCGATCACCTCGTCTTCGGTCTCGAACCGGATCAGAGGGGCGATAGGGCCAAAGGTTTCTTCGCGCGAAACTTTGGCGCTGGCGGGCACATCGGCCAGCAAAGTAGGCTCAAAGAATGTACCTTCAAGCCTGTTTCCGCCGGTAATAACGCGCGCGCCCTTGCTCAGAGCGTCTGACAGATGCTCCTGCACTTTGGAAACAGCAGCCTCGTTGATCAGCGGGCCGCTGGTCACGCCTTTGTCCATGCCATTGCCCGACTTCAAACCCTTGATGGCGGCGGATAATTTGTCGGTAAAGGCGTCATAGACACCGTCCTGCACATAGATGCGGTTGGCGCATACGCAGGTCTGGCCATTGTTCCGAAATTTGGCGATCATGGCGCCTTCGACTGCCGCATCCAGATCAGCGTCGTCAAAGACGATGAAAGGAGCATTACCTCCAAGCTCCAGCGACATTTTTTTGATCGTGTCAGCCCCCTGTCGCATCAGAATCTGCCCTACGCGGGTGGAACCGGTAAAAGTGATCTTGGCGACTTTCGGGTTGGCACACATCTCTTGACCGATTTCGGCAGCGCGCGAATTGGGCACCACGTTGAAAACGCCAGCGGGCATGCCAGCACGCTCGGCCAACACTGCCATGGCGAGGGCAGACAGCGGCGTCAGCTCGGCCGGGCGCGCCACAAAGGAACAACCAGCCGCCAGCGCCGGTGCGACCTTGCGCGCAATCATCGCATTGGGAAAATTCCAGGGCGTGATTGCACCGACCACGCCGACAGGCTGTTTCAGCACAACGATACGCTTGTCAGGCTGATGGCCCGGAATGGTGTCGCCGTAGACGCGCTTGGCCTCTTCTGCAAACCATTCGATGAAGGACGCGCCATAGACAATCTCGCCCTTGGCTTCGGCCAGCGGCTTGCCCATTTCTGCGCAAAGGATCATACCCAGATCATCCTGTGCCGCCATCATCAGATCAAACCACCTGCGTAGGATGGCGGCGCGCTCTTTGCCGGTTTTCGCAGCCCAGGCCTTTTGCGCCGCATGGGCTGCATCAATGGCCCGTTTGACATCTTCCACCGCGCAATCGGCCACCTGTGCGATCACCTCACCGGTGGCCGGATTGGTGACATCAAATGTAGTGGCGGCCCCGCGCCAAGCGCCGTTGATAAAGGCGCGGGATTCCAGCAGGGACTTATCCTTCAGGTTCATGCCTTTGCCCCTTTCACTGCATTGATTGAGGCTTCGAGGATATCCAGGGCTTCGGCAAAGATTGCGTCCTGAACGGTGATCGGCGCCAGAAAGCGGACCACATTGCCATAGGTGCCACAAGTCAGCAGGATCAGGTTGCGCGTCAACGCTTCGGCCCGCACCGCATTTGCAAAATCCGCGTTGGGCGCAGAGCCATCAGCCGTGTTGAATTCGCAAGCAATCATAAAACCGGGGCCACGGATATCTGCGATTTCCGGCACATCGGCGCGGATCGCCTGCAAGCGCTGTTTGAGACGTGAACCCAACTCATTTGCCCGTGCGCAAAGGTCTTCCTCTTCGATCACATCCAGCACCGCGTGTGCCGCTGCAACGCCCAGTGGGTTTCCACCATAAGTGCCGCCAAGGCCGCCGGGATTAGCCGCATCCATGATCTCTGCCTTACCGGTCACCGCCGCCAGTGGCAGGCCGCCAGCCAGACCTTTGGCCATAGTGGTCAGATCCGCGGCAACGTCATACCGGGACATAGCAAACATGCTGCCCGTGCGGGCAAAACCGGTTTGAACTTCGTCCGCGATCATCACGATGCCATGCTGGTCACACAATGCGCGGATATTCTGCACCAGCTCTGCAGGCGCGGGGTAGAAGCCGCCCTCGCCCTGCACCGGTTCAAAGATGATCGCTGCAACGCGGGCGGGATCCAGATCGGATTTGAACAAGCCGTTGATCGCCGTCATAGCGTCCGTGGTGGACACATCATGCAAATCGACCGGGAAGGGCACATGATAGACATCGGGCATCATCGTTCCAAAGCCCGCCTTGTAGGGTTGGACCTTTCCGGTCAGGGCCATGCCCATGAAGGTGCGGCCGTGAAACCCGCCACCAAAGGCAATCACAGCCTGGCGACCGGTTGCCGCGCGTGCAACTTTGATCGCGTTTTCTACAGCTTCCGCGCCGGTTGTGACAAAAACGGTTTTCTTGTCGAAATCACCGGGCACAGCTTCGTTCAGGCGCTCTCCCAGGCGGATGTAATTCTCGTAGGGCACAACCTGATGGCAGGTATGGGTGAAACGCCCCAGTTGCTCGTGAACAGCCGCTATCACCTTGGGATGGCGGTGACCGGTATTGACCACGGCGATCCCGGCGGCAAAGTCGATATAGCGGTTGCCCTCGACATCCCATATCTCGGCATTTTCCGCACGATCAGCATAAATTTGCGTCATCATTCCGACACCACGGGCGATTGTGTTGTCGCGGCGAATTGCGATATCTGCGTTGTTCATTTTGTGCATCCTGTTGTCCAGCTCTGTCGGCCAATATGAATTCGGGCGGAATCTGTATGATTTTGGATGCTGCAAAAAGTCTGTTTGTGACGATCCATAACTTATTGAAAAATATAAGGCCGCTCGTAGAATGTTCACTATGATGAACACCATGAACACAGCTGACACGACGCCTTCTGACGAGATCGAATTGGGGCCGCGCCTGCGCTATCTGCGTGAAATGGCTGGATTATCCCAGCGCGCGCTTGCCAAAAGGGTCGGCGTGCAGAACTCCACAATATCATTGATCGAATCGGGTCGGATGAACCCGTCAGTCGGGGCGCTGAAGCGCGTGCTGGATGGTATTCCTATCGGATTGTCAGAGTTTTTTGCGTTTGAGCCCGACCTGGATCGTAAAGTGTTCTTTGCTGCCGAAGAATTGCAAGAGATCGGCAAGGGCAAGCTGTCGCTCAAGCAGGTCGGGGGCAATCTGTTGGGGCGTTCCCTGCAAATTCTGCATGAGACCTACGGCCTCAATGCCGATACCGGAGCACAGAAGTACGAACATGATGGCGAGGAAGGCGGAGTGGTGGTGTCCGGGCGGATCGAGATCAGCGTTGGCAACGAACGCAAAATCCTGGGGGCGGGTGATGCCTACCTGTTCGATAGCCGCAAGCCGCACCGGTTTCGTCAGGTCGGTCCTGTACCCTGCGTGATCGTCAGCGCCTGCACTCCGCCCACATTTTAAGGTCACGGGCCGTCAAAGCGGATCGGGCGCGGCATATTCATGGAACTTCCGGGTCAACCACTCAGCCGCTATGCGGGTGACACCCCGTTCCAGCCGGTCTTTCTCGGCGACCAGATAATACGCCTGCTGCGCGGGTACCTCGGTTTCGAACAGGCGGATCAACTTGCCGTCGTCCAGCGCCTGCTCCGCCAATAAGGAATCGCTGATGGCCACACCGCTGCCCGCCATGGTGGCCGATATCAGCTGGGTCATATCCGAAAAGGTTGTGCCTCGCTGCACTTCAATAGTGTTTTGGGTTGCGGCCGCCAGCCAAATCACCCAATCGCTGGTGGTGTTGTGATGCAGCAGAGGGGCATTTTTCAGGTCATCGGGGCTGCGTATCTGGCCCAGACGCTCGATCAGTTTCGGACTGCAGACCGGGAAGGTTCGCGGCGTTGACAGGTGCTGAACCGCTAGCCCGGGCCATGCGCCATCCCCATATTGGATAGCCAAATCCGCTTGTTTCGTAAGCACATCAACCTGTCCGCTGTCACTGGTGATCTCAAGTGTGATGTTGGGATACAGGGCCGAGAATTCACCAATCTCGCGGGCCAACCAGTAGGTTCCAAACCCCGAAGGGCAATTGATGCGCAGGTTCCCACGCGGCTCGGCATCCGGCGGATGCGCTGCAGCCTCAATCAATTCAAGCGCTTTGCGCACCTCATGCAGATATCGATTGCCCGCCGAGGTCAGTTCGGTCCGCCGCCCAGCCCGGTGGACCAGCTTGACGCCAAGCATCTCTTCCAGGTGACGCAGTTGATGCGAGACCGCACTGGGCGTGACATTCAGCGCGCCCGAAGCCGCCTGCATGTTGCCCAGTTTTGCAATCGCATCCAACATCCGCAATGCGGTCATAGACGGGTAGCGTTTCCATTGGCTATCAGCTGCTTTGCGGCCCATTGTGCTTTCCCGTGTTCGGCCCGGTTCCTACCCTTAAAACCAGTTAGTTGAATTTATTTTGCGGATATAGCCGAAAACCTTTCATTTGACGATTAAAAAACTCTAGCTCAGTTTGTGCGCCAACTTGCCAGAACTGTGAGCAGGAGCAAACATGCCGCGCCTTTCCCAAAACCGTTTGGACCGCTATGTCGCTTTGGCGAACCGCGATCTCTTTGACCTGAAGGATCCGGATTTCGGCCCCTTCCTGCGGCGCGCAGTGGCCGAAGGGGTTGAGATGATCTCGAACAACTTCAACACGCTGGGCATGTTCCGCGCGCCCCACAGCAAGGATCTGGATGCGCTGGATCTGGCCATGATCGGCTTGCCGCTGGATCTGGGTGTGCCCAACCCGCGCCCCGGCACACGCAAGGGGCCCGAGGCCGTTCGGTATTGGTCGCTCGACCGCAATATGGTCAACCATTTCACCCGCACATGCCCTTTTGACCTGTGTCGCATTGCCGATTGGGGGGATTTGGAGTTTTCGACCAATCCCTACAGTCTGGATGCCTGTCTGGATGACATCACCGCGCTGTACGACCAGTTGATGGCAAAGGATGTGACCCCTCTCAGCATTGGCGGCGAACACACCTGTACCTATGGCATTCTGCGGGCGCTCAGCAACAATGGCGAGGACCCGCTGGCGCTGGTGCATATCGACGCCCATGCGGACACGGCCACCAACTTTCAGGGCGTGCGCGTGTCGGATGCAACCCTGTTCCAGGTCGCTACGGTCGAAGGGTTTATCGACCCGGAGAAGACCATTCAGATCGGCCTGCGCGGGCGTGGAGTGCCTCGCGCCGAGTTTGGCGCACAAGCCGGCATGCGGGTGATGCTGGCCGAAGAGATGCAATCAAAGGGCGTGGAATACGCGCTGGAGGAAGCCCGCCGCGTGGTTGGCAGCGACCGGGTGTACCTGTCGATTGATACCGATGCGTTCGACTGTTCCATCATGCCCGGCACCACATTGCCCGAGCCGTTTGGCCTGACCGGCGAACAGATGCGCGATATCATTCGCGGTCTTTACGATGTGAACGTCGTGGGTGCCGATCTGGTTGAACTCAGCCCGGTTTACGACCCGACGGGCATGTCCGCCTGCCTGGCTGCGGGCACCGCCTTCGAGATGCTTTGCCTGTTGGCCGAAGCGCGGGCGCGTCGGCAGGGCGAACGTCGCCAGACCCGCTGGTCCAACAGCGAGTCCGACGGGCAGGCCAAGTGACGCGGTCCGCCCAATATATCTCAACCAACAGTCCCCGGCGTGATCTGGGGGCGGATCTGGTATTCACCAACGGCCGGATTTACACCGTTGACGTCGATCAGCCCTGGGCCGAGGCGGTCGCGGTCAAGGACGGCCGGTTCCTGGCGGTTGGCTCTAAGGAAGACGTCCAGCCGCTGATCGGGCCAGAGACCTATGTCAGGGATCTGGGCGGCGCTTTTGCCATGCCCGGCCTCTACGACATGCACACCCATCCCGATCTGGCGCTGGGGCCGCGATACTCGGACTATCTGGATGTCGGGTGGGAAACGCCGGAGCCTGAGCAGGTCAAACAAGCGATCCTTTCCTATGCGGATGCGCATCCAGCGGATGTCGCAAATGGCGGCTGGATCTTTGGCAAGCATTTTGTCCACTACACGTTCCGTAAGGCCGGGATTGAGCCATGCCGCGACTGGCTGGACAGCTTTATCCCCGGCCGTCCGGTTGCGATCATGGATCGGATGTGGGGCAGTTGCATGGCCAACTCCAGGGCGCTGGAACTGGCCGGTGTCACCGCCGAGACGCATGATCCCAACAATGGCTATATCGTCCGCGATCCACTGACCCGAGAGCCCAACGGCATTCTGGTCGATGGTGCCTATGCCATGATCATGGCCGCGATGCCGCCCCCGCCGCAGCATGCGCTGCTGCGCGCCTATCGCGAAGGGGCGCGGTTCCAATCCGCCCGTGGCGTGGTGGCGACCAAATACCTACATGTCTGCGAAAATCGCCTCGATGCGCTGCGGGCAATTGACATCAGCGGCGAGCTGCCCCTGCGGGTTGAAGCCGCGATCAGCTGGCAAGATGACATCTTTCCGGTTGCACGCCGTTGGGAGTTGCTGTCGGGCGAGCGTCACTATTACCGGTCTAAAAGGCTGAACGCCAATGCGGTCAAGTTCCACTTTGACGGCACCGCCGAGCCCAAAACCTCGTATTTCCTGTCTCCCTGGCCAAATGAGAAAGAGTGGCGCGGCTCTCTCAACCTGACGCCCGAGCATATCTGTGATATGGTGGCCGAGTTGGACCGCAAGCGCATCCGCGTGGTGGCCCATTGCACTGGCGACGGCGCGTCGGACATCTTTCTGGATGCAGTCGAAGAATGCCGCCGCCGCAACGGGCCGGGCATGCGTCACCAATGTGCCCACAGCACCATTCTGCACGACGCCAACCTGCAGCGGTTCAAAGAGCTAGACGTGATCGCCGAATTCTCACCGGTGGGGTGGTATCCGTCGAACTTTACCATCGGGGCCCGTTCGGCCTATGGCGACAAGCTGCACAAGGCTTACAACGTGCGCGGCGTGCTGGATCATAGCGGCGTGGCGGTCATGGGCACAGATTGGCCCGTCAGCAGCATCGACCCCTGGATCGGGTTCGAGGCGTTGGTAACCCGCCAGAATCCCTGGGGCGAGATGGACGGCCAGTTGGGCGATCCGGTTACCATCGTTGAAGCGATCGAGATGCTCACCATCAACGGGGCCTATTCCATGGGGATCGAGGATCAATCCGGTTCGATCACTGCAGGAAAAACGGCAGATTTGATCGTGCTGGATCAGAACCTGCTGGAAATTGATCCCAAAGGCCAGCTTCACAAAACCCAAGTGCAAATGACCATGCTGGATGGCGCGGTGGTGCATGATCCCAACGGCTGGGCCAAAGACAGTCTACAGGCGTGCCGGGTCACCTCGGACGTTCCGGATTTCTACCCGGTGGTGATCTGAGATGGACAACCGGACTCCAGTCACCATCATTTCGGGCTTTCTGGGGGCCGGCAAAACCACTCTGATCAACCAGCTGCTGCAGTCTGATCGGGCGCGCAACATTACCGTCTTGGTGAATGACTTTGGCGCGGTGAATATCGACACCGATCTGATCATCAAGCGTGAACGCGAGGTGATGGAGCTGTCGAATGGCTGTGTCTGCTGTTCGATCCAAAGCGATATGGTCGCCCAGTTGCACGCCATGTTCACCTCGGACAATCCGCCGGAATACCTGTTGATCGAAACCAGCGGCGTTGCGCAACCGCGCCGCATTGCATCGGTTTTCGGCTATCCACAGCTTAGCCGTTTTGCGCGGTTGGACAGCGTGGTCACATTGATCGACGTGGCCAATATCGACGGCCTGTCGGACGAGGCGCATCATCTGGTGCGCAGCCAGATCGAGGCCGCCGACCTGATCATCGCCACCAAGGCAGATCTGGTCGACAAAAAGACCCGGAGTGCAATTTACGACCGCTGGCTGTTTGCCGACCTGCCGGTGCTTGAAGCGATCCATGGCGCGGTTCCGGTTTCGGTCCTGCTGGATCAGCGCCGTGGCCGCTTGGAGCAGATCAGCGCGCCCGAGGCTGCGCTGCCCAATCAGTTTGCATCGGCGCATTGGTCCAGCGACAAACCCGTGTCCTACAAAAGGCTGCAAGCCAGTCTGAAACGCATGTCAGGCGCGCTGTACCGGGCCAAGGGCATTGTCTACTGCGACGAATTCCCGACAGAGCGTATCGTCTTTAACAAGGTCGGCGCCCGGATTGATTTCGCAAAATCAGGCACTTGGGACGGAGTGCCCCGAACAGACATCGTTGGCATCGGATATGCCAACGCCATCACCGCCGAACAGATCAGACACGAATTGGAGGTCGCCCAAGGCCCCGGTTGAACTGGCGGCCTGCGCCCTACGCACAAACGACAAGACGAAGTTTCGATAAGGAGGATATCATGAACTTCACGCTTATCTCACGCAGAACAGTCTTTGGAACAATGGCAGGCGCGGTTGTGGTCGCATCCCTGGGGGCGGCGGCATCGGCCGACACGGTGCGCCTGCGCTTCCATACCTATTTCGGCACAGAAATCGACGATATCGCGAAGGATTTCCGCGATGCCGTGAAAGACCGCACCGATGGCGAAGTGCGCATTCAGTACTTCCGCGGCGGCGAACTGGTGCCGTCGGACCAGCTGGTGGATGCGGTGGCCAAAGGCACCATCGATATGGCCCATGGCGTCGGCAGCTACTGGTCCGGCCAGGTGGACATCGGCAATATCGAAACTGGGCTTCCGGGCGCCTGGACCACAATCGAGGAGGCCAAGGAAGTTCTGGGCACGCCCGAGGCACAGGCGCTGCTGACAGAAGCTTATGCCGAAGCTGGCACTGTGTTTCTGGGTAAATCCTATGGCTCGGACTATGATCTGCTGACCAAAGAGCCGATCACCAGCCTGGACGACCTGAAGAACTTCAAGATCCGCGCGACATCGAATGTGGCCAAAGTTCTGCAGCAATTCGACATCCCGACCGTGTCCCTGCCCGGGCAGGAACTATATGTTGGCCTGTCGACTGGCGTTATTGATGGCGTCATCTATGGCAGCGCCGTGGATTACCATCACCTGAAGCTGAACGAGAGCGCGAAGCATTACACCCGCCTCAACATGCTGACCCCGGGTTGGACTGAAACATATCTGGCCAACCCTGATACCTGGGCCAAGCTTAGCGATGAGCAGCGGACCATTGTGGAAGAAGAGCTTGCCAACTTTGCTGCCAATGTCGAAGCGTGGCTGAACGACGGCAACAAGTCTTTCCCCGATGACATCTTTGAGTTCAGCACCCTGCCAGCCGAAGACACCAAGGCGTTGACCGAAGCGGCGCAAAGCGTCTGGGCAGAAGAGGCCGGGCGTTCCGAGCGAAATCAGAAGCTGATCGACCTGATCGTGGCAAACGCCAAGGCTCAGGGACGGCTTTAATGCAGATTGTGACAAGATATCTTGTCATTCAGGATGGCCTGTCCGAGTTTCTCGGTCAGGTCATTTCATGGCTGACGTTGGCGATGATCGGCGTGCTGATGTTCGAAATTGTTGCCAGGTATTTCTTCAACAGCCCGACGATTTGGGCGCATGAAACCGGCACCATGCTGTATGGTGGCTTCTGCATTCTGGCCGGCGTTTATACGCTGCGCCATCAGGGCCATGTGCGCAGCGAAGTGATTTGGGGCGCATTGCCACCGCGTGTCAGGGCAGGCCTCGATGTCGTGACGTTCTCGCTTGCTTTGGTGGTGCTTGCAATATTCCTGAAATTGGCCATAGCCTTTGCTGCTGACAGCTGGGCGGCGCGCGAATTCTCAAACAAAAGCATCTGGCAGCCGCCACTCTACCCGATCAAGACAGTTATTCCCGTCGCCGTTGGCCTGCTGCTGTTGCAGGTATTGGCGGAACTGGTGCGGGCAGTCCTGACCGCGCTTGGCATCGAATACGACGATCCCCGGCGCGCAGAAGATGAGCCCGCGGACCCGGTGCTCGCCGCCGAAGCGCTGCCGGATCAGCCGGCTGAATCCACAAAGCCAACCGGTAAAGACAATGCTTGATCTCGACCCGCTTGTAATTACCCTGATCATGTTCTCCTCGATGCTGGTGCTGATGGCGATCGGATCGCCGTTGGCCTTTGCATTGCTGACCTGCGGCGCGGTCATGGCCTATATGGTTTATGGCGAGGGCGGGCTTGACCTGCTGATTACCTCCACCTTCAGTTCGATGGACAATTTCCTGCTGGTGGCTTTGCCGATGTTCATCTTCATGGGGCTTGTTCTACAGCGATCCGGCATCACCGACGACCTGTTTGCGATGATGCATAAGCTTATGGGGCAATGGCCGGGCGGATTGGGGATCGGCACAGTAGTCATCTGCGCGCTGATCGCGGCGATGGCGGGCGTTTCCGGCGCCGCCACTGTGTCGCTGGGCATCATCGCGCTGCCATCAATGCTGAAACACGGGTATGACAAGCGGCTGGTAACCGGGACGATCATGGCAGGCGGCGCGCTTGGCTTTCTGATCCCGCCATCGGTTCTGATGATCATCTATGCCTTTCTGTCGCGCGATTCCGTGGGCAAGCTGTTTGCCGCCGGACTGGTGCCGGGGCTGATGCTGGCAACGATCTATATTGCCTATATCCTGATCCGCTGCCGAATTAACCCGAGAATGGGCCCGCCCGCGACCGAGACCTATTCGGCGATGGAAAAACTTGCATCCTTACGGTTCCTCATCGCACCCGGCCTTTTGATCACCACGGTGCTGGGGTGCATCATCGGCGGAGTGACCTCTCCGTCCGAGGCTTCAGCCATCGGCGCATTCGGCGCATTGGTAATTGCGGCGCTCCAACGCCGTCTCAGCATGGACATGTTGAAATACGTCATGCTGTCCACCACTAAGATCATGGGCATGCTGATGTGGATCGCCCTGGCGGCAGTCTTCTTTTCCAAGATCTATGTGGGGCTAGGTGCAGGTCAGATCGTGACCGAACTGGTCGAGGATAACGACCTGGCGCCGATCTGGGTGATCATCACGATGCTGGCCACCTATTTCATCCTCGGCATGTTCCTCGATGACTTTGCGATCCTGTTCATCACCATCCCGCTGTTTGTCCCGATCGTAAAGGATTTGGGGTATGACACCACATGGTTTGCAGTGCTGTTCGTGCTGTCGATGCAATCGGCCTATCTGACACCACCCTTCGGCTATAACCTGTTTTACATGCGCTCGGTCGCACCGAAAGACATCACAATCGGTGACATCTATTGGTCGGCCATTCCATTTGTGATCCTGCAGATTTTTGGCCTGGCGCTTGTTGTGGCCTTCCCGCAAATCGCCATGTGGCTGCCCGGGTTGCTGTTCTAAGCGGCCCTGATCACCTGAAACAACCTCTCCGGCGGTGGCTTCGCCGGAGCGTTCATATCCTACCTATTCCCGGTGATGTCATGCTGTTCTCCGCCGCCCAACACACTTCGCAATCCTATGTGGATCAGCGCATGCCCGAGTTGTCGGGCTGGTGCGCCACGATATTTGACTACGGTGAAACGGCTTGGCGCGAGTACCGCTCGGCGGCCTGGTATGTTGAGCGGCTGCGGGCAGAAGGCTTCACGGTAGAAGAAGGATCCGGCGGCATGCCCACCGCCTTTTGCGCTGAATGGCATAATGGTGCGGGACCGGTAGTGGGAATGTACGCCGAATATGACGGCATTCCAGATAATTGCCAGGCAGCGGTTCCATATCAAGCACCGCGCGAGGGCCTGAACATCCATGCAGGCGGCCACACGGACCCGCATTCAGGGCTGGGCATTGGTGCACTTGGCGGGCTTCTGGCAACCAAAGCCGCGATGGAGAAACACGGGATCAAGGGCGGCTTGCGCTTTACCGGTGAACCGGCCGAAAAGGTGCGCGGCTCCAAGCCCATTCACGCGGCCAAAGGATACTATGACGGGCTGGCGGGCATGTTGTCATTCCACCCTTTCTACATGCTGCCAATGTGCAATACGGTGCGCCGGGATACCCATTGCGGGGCCGCTTATTCGGTCATCTACCGGTTTATCTGTGATCAGCCGGAACATTGGGGTGCGCGCGATGGTGCTCCCATTCCACAGGCGCATAGCGCGGTACGGGCGCCCGGGGCCAATGATGCGTTGAACCTGATGTATACCAGCTCAAAATCCTTGCGCGACTCGATGCTGCCTCACTCTGGTGGCTGGTCTATCTCCGAGGCGATCCTGACCGCGGGACAAGCCACTGCCGACAACTTGCCAGCTGCCTTGGCTGACATCAATTACATGATGCGCGTCCCCACGATTGAGATGGCTGAACAGGTGGTCAAGGTTCTGGACCGCAACGCCCGCGCCGCTGCGGACATGACGGGCTGCCGCTATGAACGGCATTGGGTCGCCAAATCGCGCCCCGGTCTTGCCAACCACGCCATGGCGGATCTGGTCTGGGATGTTATGCAGCAGGTCGGCGCGCCAGCCTGGTCCGAAGAAGGATTGGAACTGGGGCGCGAGGTTCAGCGCAATCTGGGGTTTGCCCCCACCCCAAACCCGTTCATTGATGCGCTGACCCGATTGCAGGATCCACTCGAAGCCGAAGCTATCCTGCGCCAGTCGCTGCCGCCGGAACAACAGAATTCAACCTCAGATGACTATACCGATATGTGCTGGCACACGCCGACTGCCCGGTTTTACGTCGCGCGCCCTGCCCTGCGCGCACCGGCTGGCGCGGGAATGCCTGCCTGGGCGATGAATGCACTTGGCGGAATGCCCGAGACAATCAACCCGATGGTACGGACCGCTGCCAAAATATGTGCAGCCTCGGCGTTGCGCCTGTTAGAAGATGAAGACGCCCGAACAGCTGCCATGGCCGAATTTGTCAAACGCACAGGGGGAGGTATCGCAGGGGCGAACTGGATTCCTCCGCTTTGTGATTACGAGCCGCCGCTCGACTTTCGCTGGCCCGAATATGTTACAACCCCGCGCGGATATGACTGGTGGATCCCAACCAAGAGGTAAGTCCACTGGTGTTTGGCGCGCCCATTCCCCCTCTCTTGGCCCAAGCAGGATCACCGGCGCGCCTTTTGGATTCTTTCAACTGACGCTCAAGTAGGTCCCGTCGCGCTTGCCCGCTGGTTTGCGGGAACTCGTTCGCCGCCTGGACTGCCGTGCAGTGTCGACATCGGATCTGTCGCCTCGGTCGTTGGGGTGAGAAAGGGAAATATACGAACTGACGATGGCTTGACCCATTCGCCCCCAATCTAGATTTTTGAGAAGTTGTCCATGAACCTTCTACGTGCCAGCCATTTCCTTCAGTTTGCCACGACCGGGCGTTTGCCTGGTTATTCAGCGGCAGATGTCGGGGCCAAACTTTGCGGGATCACCTCATATCCGGGCTCTTCTGGTTCATCATCGGTCATTTCGGGCGGGAAACCCGGGGCCAAGATCGACAGCCCTGTCGCGTCCTCCAGACGGCGGATAATATTGGGCGACAATTCCCGGTCGCCATAGCGTGCGATGCCATCCTCGAAAATCTGGCAGATCAAAGGAGAGATTTCCAACGGCACGCCATTGCGTTCAGCAATGCTCTGGAACAGCCCTACATCCTTTTTCACAAGGTCCATGGTGAACGAGATATCGCGCGACCCGTTCAGGATGACCTGGCTTTCGGTGACATGAGAGAAGCTGTTGCCCGATGAGATCTTGATCGCTTCGTATGCCGTGTTCAGGTCCATTCCGGCCGCCTTTGCGGTTACCAGTGCCTCGGCATTGGCGGCAAGATGGACGGTCGCCAGATAGTTGGTCAACACTTTGAGCATCGAGGCGCTGCCCAGTTCTCCGGTATGCAGGATGCGCCGACCCATGGTTGTCAAAAGCGGCAGGATGCGGTCAAACGTGGCCCGGTCGCAGCCGGCAAAGATTGAGATGTTTCCGGTATCGGCCCGATGACATCCACCGGATACCGGGCAATCCACAGCAGCCCCACCTGCCGCGATCATAAGACCACCAAGGCGCTCGGCTTCGGCCTGATCCGTGGTCGACATTTCCAGCCAGATCTTGCCCTCTTTCACCTCTGGCAACATCTCTTTCATGACCGCATCCGATGCCGCAGGCGATGGCAGACAGGTGATCACCGCGTCGCAATCGCGCATCAGCGCCGCAGCATTTTCCGCGACCTTTGCGCCTTTACCCACCGCCACGTCCATCAGATCACTGTTCAAATCAAGCACGGTCAGATCAATCCCGTTCCGCAGCAAGCTGCCAGAGAGCTTGCCGCCGACATTGCCAAGACCAATAAATCCAACCTTCATCATTTCATCCTTCCGTAAGTGTGTAGGGTTAACCTGAGCTTTTCTGCTGAGCCGAAAACCGGCAATTGATTTCCGAAAGTGAACCCTCACCAATACCGTAGACAAGCGTCAGCCATTTTATCACCCGCTTGATCCAAATTCGAAAATGATAAATAAATGAATTTACCACAAAAAATATTTGGTGATAAATGCCCGCAAAGCCGATAAACCTGACCTGGTTGCGCAGCTTTGAGGCCGCAGCACGGCATATGAACTTTACCGATGCCAGTGTCGAGCTTGGCCTGACGCAAACTGCCGTCAGCCTGCATATCAGATCGCTTGAGCAGCAGATCAACAACAACCTGTTTCACAGGCGTGCACGGCACCTGACTTTGACAGAGTTGGGGCAAGCCTATGCCACAACGGTGCGGCAGGCTTTTGCGGATATTGACTTGGTTTCGGCAAGCCTGTTCGGACCGATTGCCGCCAGAACGATTACCATAAAGGCTCCGATCTCGACGGCGGCGCTTTGGCTATCACCCCGATTGCCCGAGTTCAGACAAGAACATCCCGGGATTGATCTGCGGGTGGTTACGAATATCTGGACCGAGGCGACAAATCTGGAAGGGGTTGATGTTGAGCTACGCCTAGGCCGAGGGGACTGGACCGATGCGCAGTCGGAAAAACTGTCCGACGAAACGATCATTCCGATCTGCGCCGCAAACAGCAAAAATAAGGTCAGGCAAGCCAAAGACTTTCTGCACGGCCCGCTGATCCACATTCTGGGACACGAGGGCAATTGGGAAAGGTATTTCGGTGCAAACGGCTGTTCCATGCTGCCGGTGGTGCCGCAGTACTTCATGGATACCACGATTTCAGCATTGCAATTGGTAGCGAGCGGAGGCGGTTACGCGACGGTCCTGAGTCGTCTGGTCGAAAAACAAGGCGGCCTCACCTCTGGCATAACTCCGGTGGGCAGGCCCATTCCCTTTCCGGACGCGCATTATCTGATGCGTCGCCCATCCAAACGCGTAACACGTCCCGAGGTTGATCTGTTTGAAGCCTGGCTGCGGGATCAATTCGCTTCGGGAAATGTCTCTTAGGTCGCATAGGCAAAAAGGAACCTTCGCTTCGTCCCTAGTCTTTAGATTTTACGCGGCTGCCTTCACCTGGTCGAGCTGTCTCATGTCAAATGGCTAAGCACCTATTCTCGCGACAGCCATCGCTGGAACCGACTGATCAACTTTCGTTCTTCTGGTTAGGATGTTCTTGGGCTTCAAAGTGAAAGGCACGACAGGTCAGGCCTGACTCAGCAGCCAGTCAGAAAAGACCCGGGCGGGTTCAGTCACGGCAGCATAGCTTGGTTGAACGATAAAGTAGCCGTAGTCAGAAAGCTCTGCCGGAGACAGCCGGAATAACTTCCCTGCCTCCAGTTCGTCTTGGACAAGATCATCCATCAGAGCAATGCCCTGACCATCAACCACAGCTTGCACCCGAACGTTGGGGTCCGGAACAATCAATACGTCGTGCCGCGTCTGCTGGGGAAGCCCGGTGGTCTCCAGCCAGTCCGACCACGCGTTGCTGTCATCGCGGTCCCGCAGCAACGTCAACTGCGAGATGGCACGTTCCATACCCAGCTCATCGACAAGGCGGGCAGTATCGGAATTGCCGACAGGGTAGGCAGGCGATGGCAAGAAAGGTGTCACAACACCATTGTTCCGGCCGCCATTGCCCCACCTGACCGCAAGATCGATGTCCTGCACTTCATGGTCTGAAAACTCGATCATCGGCTGTATGCGTAACTGCACGTCCTGATGCGCCTGCATGAAGGTCATCAGACGCGGCGAGAGCCATCGCGCAGCAAAATAGGTTGAGACCCCCACCGTCAAACTCCGGGCGAGTTTCCCTCTGAGGGCGGAAAGCTGTGTTTCAATTCCATCGAAGTGGCCCTGACAAGCATCCTTCAGCTTGACCCCCTCACCAGTCAACGCCACGCCGCGCGTTGTGCGTCGGAACAGAACCATACCCAATTCGGCTTCCAGCGTCTTGATCTGATAGCTGACGGCCCCTTTTGTCATGTTCAGAGATGCCGCGGCCTCCGAAAAGCTCGGGTGGCGGGCGATCTCTAGAAACAATCTGAGAAGGTCGTGATGTCGGAAGCGTGATTTCATGGGCATGAGTATAAATTTTTTGAACGCAGTGAAAAGAAAAACTCGATTTTCCAACGCCTCTGCGCCGTGTTTATTTGCCTAACGGTAATCAAACGGAGAGAGAGCGTTGGGTCATTTGAACACTCCGGATACTCCTGGCACTTCTGTACGTGGTCGCCCCAGGGCGCGGCGCAGACGTATGAAGCGCCATAGCTCTTCCACTTTGCATCCGACATTCCAGGGACGCCGGATTCCGGCATACAATCTTCTAAGCAATCAGGACCTGATCAGAATCGAAGATCAGGCGGATTGGATTCTGGACACCATTGGCGTCGAATTCAGAGGAGACAGGACCGCTCTGGACTTGTTTGAACAAGTGGGCGCCCGGATCGATGGAGAACGAGTTCGTTTTGAGCCCGGGCAAGCCCGCGCACTGTGCTCTACCGCTCCTGAAGAATTTGATCTGCATGGGCGCGATCCGATGCACACCGTGAGGCTTGGTGGCGACAATGTCGTGCTGATGCCCGGATATGGGTCACCTTTCGTAAGCGACCTGGCGTGCGGCCGGCGCTATGCCACTCTCGAAGACTTCCGCAATTTCGTGAAGCTCGCCTTCCGCACACCCGCCTTGCACCATTCTGGTGGCACTGTGGTGGAGCCGACAGATGTGCCGGTCAACAAGCGCCACCTTGATATGATGCTGGCGCATCTTACCCTGTCCACCAAACCCTTCATGGGGGCGGTCACCGCACCCGAGCGCGCACGCGACAGCATCGAAATGGCCGGGCTGGTTTTTGGGCACAACGTCATGGAACGCCACGCGGTCATGCAGGGCAATATCAACGTTAATTCGCCGTTGGTCTACGATCATACCATGTCAGACGCGCTTCGGATCTATGCCGGGGCAAACCAATGCGTCTGCGTCTCTCCGGCGATCTTTGCGGGTGCCATGGGGCCGCTTTCACTTACGGCGGTCGCAGCGCAAACTCTGGCCGAAGCAATGGTAGGCATTGCGCTGACGCAACTGGTTCGACCAGGCTGCCCGGTTGTCTTTGGTTCGTTCCATTCCACGATGAACCTGCGCTCCGGTGCGCTGACCTTTGGCTCGCCCGAAGCGAACCTGGCCACAATGGCGTTGACGCAACTGGGGCGCAGGCTTGGTGTGCCCGTTCGGTCGGGTGGCGGGCAGATGACCGCGTCCAATGCGCCCGACGGACAGGCCATGCAGGATAGTACCGGCGCGATGTGGGCCACGCTTTTGTCAGGCGCACATCAGGTCTGGCATGCCGCGGGGTGGCTCGAAGGTGGGCTGGTCATGTCCTATGAGAAATTCATCATGGACGTCGATCACTGCGGTGCAATGTTGAAATTACTGCAAGGTTTCGACACTGACGAGGAAACCTATGGCCGCGATGCCTATCTCGAGGCTGGGCCGGGCGAGAACTTCCTTTCTACCAGCCACACACTGCGCCATTACAAAACGGCCAATTTCGAACCGCAGATTTCCGATGCTGGACCTTATGAAGCCTGGGTCGAGAACGGTTCACTCACCGCTGATCAACGGGCAACCGCGCGCTGGCAGCAATTGCTGGATGACTACCAACAACCTGAAATGAACCCCGACATTCGTGCCGCGCTTGAGGATTTCGTTGCTGAGCGCAAGGCGGCGATGCCGGACGAATGGTACTAAAAGGGACATGACATGACCAAGGAACTCAGCCGCACATCGGCCCTCGCATCGCGACACACCGCGCTTGGATCAGGGTTGGAGGACTGGAACGGAATGGGCACTGCCTGGACCTACAATACTGACCCGAATGACGAGCACGACGCCGTGCGCGACAGGGCCGGCATGTTTGACATGTCGCCGCTCAAGAAAGTGTTTGTGCGTGGCGTTGAGGCTCAGGCGGTGCTGGATCACTTGACGACGCGCGATCTGTCAAAAGTACCGCCGGGCAAGGCGGCCTATCTTTGTGTGCTGACCGAAGCGGGCGGTATTGCGGACGATGCCATTGTGTCAAACAATGGCGGCGACGAATGGATGATCGTGCATGGATCTGGTGATACGATGGCGCTTCTGGAAGCCTCAGCAATAGGGCGCGGCGTTCAAATCGAATTCACCGATGACTTGCATGATGTGTCGGTTCAGGGGCCAGCTGCGCTGGATATCCTAAATGCTCATACAGATATCGACGTGGCTGCACTGGCCTATTTCGAACACGCGCCTGCGACGCTCTTTGGTCACGCCTGTCGTATCTCGCGAACCGGTTACTCCGGCGAGCGCGGGTATGAAGTTTTCGCCAACGGGGCTGTAATCACCGATATCTGGGACAAATTGGTAAACACAGGCGTCACACCATGCTCCTTTACGGCGCTGGACAAGGTTCGCATCGAGGCGGGTCTTCTGTTTTATGGCTATGACATGACCGAGGAAAATACACCTTGGGAAGCCGGCCTGGGCTTTACGGTCAGCAGGTCAAAAGGCGACTTTCGCGGTAAAGCCGCCCTGTTGGCGGCGCGCGGACAAGAGCAGGTCAACAACGTCTGCCTGGACATCGACCACCCCGACATGGTTGCTGGTGGTGAAACACTTTCACTCAGCGGCAAAGATGTGGGCGTGATCAATAGCCCTTGCTATTCACACCGGATGGGGAAGTCCCTCGCCCTTGCCCATGTCCACCCCGATCTACCGCTCGGAACATCGCTAGAGGTCGCAGGAGACGGTTTCGATACAACTTCCAAAATCGTGTCCAGCCCCATCTATGACCCCAAGAAAACCCGAACACATAGTTAGGCGGAGACGCAAAATCAGATTTACAGTGAATTCGGCTGCTATAACCGGCCGTGCATTCAATTTGACCTGAGATCCCAGTTTCCCCCGTCTCGCGGAGGGTCCTTATTGTTTGCTTGTTGGCCTTACGCGGCCAGTTCGTCCATCGTCGTTTTCTCAGCAAGTTTACTAGGCATCATCCGCGTCGGCTGACAGTGCGATCGACGACTATGTTTTGGAATTTCTTTTGGGTCGAGGTTCGGGCTAAGCGAGGCTGGGATTTGCAGCGTTTACGTTTCTGTAGGTTGCTCAGCCTAGCACAGGTGCAGCACCGGGCGGGATGGCCTTAAACGCGGACAGCGCCCCTTGGGGCGTTAGTGGGGTGTGATGATGTGTTTTATTTTGGTTTGCGGGAGTAGGATTTGAACCTCTGACCTTCAGGTTATGAGCCTGACGAGGTTTGATCGTGAAGCAAACAGTCCAGTGGACTGTTTGTAGATCGAACGGGCTGTTTGGATTTTGGTTGCGGGGAGAGGATTTGAACCTCTGACCTTCAGGTTATGAGCCTGACGAGCTACCGGACTGCTCCACCCCGCGCCAGGTGTTTATTGATCGTTTTGAGAGAGGGGGATTTTTCTAGGTTTGGCGGTGACCTACTCTCCCGGGGCTTAAGCCCAAGTACCATTGGCGCGGCAGCACTTAACTTCCGGGTTCGGGATGGGACCGGGTGTTTTGCTTGCGCTATGACCACCAAACCGAGGAAAATCCCCGTCGCGGCTTTGCTTTGCAAAGCGCGACGAGTGGCAGGCGGCGTATTTGCGTGCAAATGCGCGTTGCCACTCGGTTGTTATGTCAATCAACAGTGCCGCTTGGCGCGACACAGCCATCCATGTTTAATGAGGTGTATGTTTTTGGCTTATTTGTTCGCCTACCGCTTCGCTACTTGAGGCGGTGGGTTGTCTTTCCATTACTGGATCAAATCAAGCCTATCGGGCGATTAGTACCGGTCAACTGAACGCATTACTGCGCTTACATCTCCGGCCTATTGACGTGGTGGTCTTCCACGGCCCTCAGGGAGACCTTGTTTTGAGGGGGGCTTCCCGCTTAGATGCCTTCAGCGGTTATCCTGTCCGATCATAGCTACCCTGCACTGCTGCTGGCGCAACAACAGGTCCACCAGTGGATCGTTCACCCCGGTCCTCTCGTACTAGGGGCAACTCCTCTCAAGTCTCCTACACCCACGGCAGATAGGGACCGAACTGTCTCACGACGTTCTAAACCCAGCTCACGTACCTCTTTAAACGGCGAACAGCCGTACCCTTGGGACCTGCTCCAGCCCCAGGATGAGATGAGCCGACATCGAGGTGCCAAACACTGCCGTCGATATGGACTCTTGGGCAGTATCAGCCTGTTATCCCCGGCGTACCTTTTATCCGTTGAGCGATGGCCCTTCCACTCGGGACCACCGGATCACTATGGCCGTCTTTCAACTCTGCTCGACTTGTCAGTCTCGCAGTCAGGCTGGCTTCTGCCATTGCACTCAACGAGCGATTTCCGACCGCTCTGAGCCAACCTTCGCGCGCCTCCGTTACGCTTTAGGAGGCGACCGCCCCAGTCAAACTACCCGCCACGCAGGGTCCCGGATCCGGATAACGGACCGCGGTTAGACATCAAGAGTGCGAAGGGTGGTATCTCAAGGGAGGCTCCACCGCGACTTGCGTCACGGCTTCAAAGCCCACCACCTATCCTGCACATCACAATCCTGATGCCAGTGCGAAGCTGTAGTAAAGGTGCACGGGGTCTTTCCGTCTAACCGCGGGAAGCCTGCATCTTGACAGGCAATTCAATTTCGCTGAGTCGATGTTGGAGACAGCGGGGAAGTCGTTACGCCATTCGTGCAGGTCGGAACTTACCCGACAAGGAATTTCGCTACCTTAGGACCGTTATAGTTACGGCCGCCGTTTACCTGGGCTTCAATTCAAGGCTCTCACCTCTCCTTTTAACCTTCAGGCACCGGGCAGGCGTCAGACCCTATACGTCGTCTTGCGACTTCGCAGAGCCCTGTGTTTTTAATAAACAGTCGCCACCCCCTGGTTTGTGCCCCCAGCCCCTAGTTGCCTAGGAACCGGGCCTCCTTCTCGCGAACTTACGGAGGTATTTTGCCGAGTTCCTTCAACATCGTTCTCTCAAGCGCCTTGGTATTCTCTACCAGTCCACCTGTGTCGGTTTAGGGTACGGTCTTATAGGAGGGCTATTTCCAGGAACCTCTCAGCAGCCCATTCAATCCGATAAGGATGAACTACCTCTGAGATCCGTCACC